>CAWJJB010000007.1:0-3539228 GCA_963843115.1 uncultured Gemmatimonadales bacterium
TGCTCGACGGCGACATCACCTGGCGGCCGGCAGCTGGCGTGCCTCCCCTCGTCATCGACCTGCCGGCGATGTTCGCCGAGCTCTGGGGAGACCGCGAGCCCTGAACGGTCTTCATGCGCTGAATGCGATGGTCTCCCGGTCCGGACCGTCATCGATATCAACCTGCCTCGGCGCAACCACGTCGAAATAGATCACCAGGTTCTGCTCCCCGGGCTGTGCGGCTGAGGGCACAATGAGCGCCGTACACCCGCGATCCCTCGCCGCCTCGGACAGGCGGCGGCAATGCTCATATGCCGCATCGCCATCCGTTGTCATGAGGGAGGCGTCCGGTTGCTCGCCCGCCGCCAGGGCGGTCGCGCGGTAGATCGAGGCATCGGTGAGGTCGAGGACTGGCTCGAGCCGTCTGATCTGGATGGACACGAGGTCGCGGGTTCCAACGATACTGCCTGCGCTTCTGCGAAGCTTTGCGAGTTCGGCAAGCGCCCCAGCCCGTGTAAGGGCGGTGTAGAGGCACGCGAACTCACCCCTCCGGTTCCAGCGCCCTTCCGAGTACTTGAAAAGCTTGCCGATGTGGAGCGGGACAGCGCCGACCGGCACGTGTCGCCACACCAGCCCGGCAAAGGAACTCAAGCGAACACGCCGCCCTCGACATTGGCGACGACGGTGATCACCTCTTCGGTTGCTCCGTCGAGGATCATGCGAAGGGGCGTGCGCCCCTTGAAGGCCGGCAGGGGTTCGTGCAGCCAGGCATGAAGCCGCTTCATGTCATCCCCGAATACCTCGTGCAGTGCAAAGGCGAGCACCAGGATGCGCTCGGCTGCCTGAACGTGCTTGCTGCTCGGGTAGTTGGCGTCATCCTTCCAGCGCACCACGGTTCTCTGTGACGCACCGAATGCATGGCCGACCTCCTGCGCGGAAAGCTCGAGTGTGCCCGACGCCCACTCGACCGCACGCTGCACCTGATTGCGTGCTGCGTCAGCACGATAGGACGAACCCATGGAACCCCCAGTCCGTGATTTGCCCTGCGGTCAAACATTATGCCATTTCATTAGGACATGTCAAGTGACATAAGCGGTGTCACAACGGCGCAGTCAATGTCCCAGTTTACCCTCGCTTGGCCGGCCGGGGCCTCGCCAACATCGTTCTGCGAATGAACGGGCACATCCGCGTCGATCTGGCTGGACCCGGTCACTTTCACCCTGGCCCTGACGCCGGCTGCCGCATTGCGGCACCACTCGCGCAATCCTGGTAACACCTCGGGCATCGGCATTCCGCACGTTGCCGCATGCCCTCTTGCTATCCCTTCCCCGCCGAGCGTACGCTATGGCCATGCCTCATTCCGCACGATGGACCCGCGAACAGGTGCTCGAACTCCCCGACGACGGGAACCGCTACGAGCTGTTCGATGGCACGCTTGTCGTGACCCCGTCGCCGTCGGCGCCTCATCAGGGCGTCATCACGCTGCTGCTCGACCGCCTCGGTCCATACCTCCACGCCCATGGGGTCGGCCGGGCCATGACTTCGCCCGCCGACCTCAAGCTCGGCGGAAATCAGGTGGCCCAGCCCGACATTTTCGTCTTGCCGGGCCGCACGTTCCCTCGCACATGGGACGCGGCACCACTGCCGGTACTCGCCATCGAGGTGCTCTCGCCATCAACCGCTCGCTACGACCGCGCCTTCAAGCGCCGGTACTACCAGCGCGCCGGCGTGCCCGAGTTCTGGGTGGTCGATCCCGACGCTCGCCTCATCGAACGCTGGCGCCCCGGCGACGAGCGCCCCGAAGTCCTCGACGGCGACATCACCTGGCGGCCGGCGGCCGACCTGCCTCCCCTCGTTGTCGACCTGCCGGCGATGTTCGCCGAGCTTTGGGGAAGCGGCTAGCGCGCCCGCTGCCCTGGTACCGCCATACCGCCCCGTGCCTCTCCACCGTCCCGAACACTTGGAGGAGACTGCCGCCGTTTCCGACCGGCCCGTAAGTGGACCTCCGTATCCCAAGGAAAGGCGGCCGATGATGTCCTGGTGCACTCTTCGCTCGCGTATCCACGACGCCGCCTCGAGTCGATTCCCGCGACCAGCGCTATCCTTCCCAGACTCAGGCTTTTCGTCATTCCATCCAAGGCCGGTGCATGCGCAGGATCGTCCTTCTGGGAGTGCTGGTATCCGCGACCGGCTGCGGCGGTAGCAACGAGCCACCCGCGCCGGTCATGCTCGCCCTGACCTTGTCTGCCAGCGGCCAGGGCGCCGGATCCATCTCCTCCACCACCGGCGGCCTCAACTGCACCGCCTCGGCGGCCGTGACCTCCGGCACCTGCAGCGCCGAGCTCGAGGAAGGAACCTCCCTCACCCTCACCGCCACTCCAGCGGCGGGTTCGAGGCTCGCGAACTGGACCGGTGCCTGCGCCAGCGCCGGCACGGCGCCCACCTGCACCCTGACCATCGCCGCCGCCACCCAGGTCGGCGTCGCCTTCGAGCTCATTCCAGTCGTCATCGAGACCACCACCCTGCCCAATGCCCAGGCAGGGATCACCTATCCCACTGTCCTGCGGGCGAGCGGCGGCATCGGCGCATTCACCTGGACCCTGGTGAGCGGCACGTTGCCCGACGGCCTGGTCCTCAACACATCCACAGGTGCCATCGTCGGCATGCCAACCACGCCCGGCACCTTCACCTTTACCGTGCGCGCTACCAGTGGCGCCGCAACCGCTGAGCGGACCTTCACGCTCACCGTCGACCCCGCCACTCTCGCCCTCACGACCACGACGCTGCCCGACGCTGAACAGGGACAGGCGTACAACGCCCAGCTTGAGGCCACCGGCGGCACCCCGCCGTACGCCTGGTCGGTTGTCGGCCGGTACTCTTCCAGCGCAGCTGCAACTCGACCCGGCCACCGGTACCATCACCGGCATACCCACCGCGTCTGGTGCCGCACAGTTCACCATCAGGGTTACCGCCGGCGCCCAGACCGCCGAGCGACAGTTCTCGCTCACCATCGCACCGCCACCCGTCGTCATCAGCACCGCAACGCTGCCCAATGGCCGCGTCGCCCAGCCCTACTCCCGGCAGCTCACCGCCACCGGCGGCACCGGTACGTACGTCTGGAGCCTCGTGTCCGGCACCACGCCGCCCGGGATACAGCTCAGCGCCTCCGGTCTCCTGAGCGGCACGCCCACGGCGGCGGGGACCTCGAGCTTCACCGTTCGTGCGTCGAGTGGCACGCGCTCCACCGATCGCGCATTGACGCTCGTCATCGAACCCCCACCGCCGGTCATTGTCACTACGACGCTCCGCGGTGGTGCCGTGGGCGTGACATACGCCGATACCCTTCGCGCCACCGGCGGCAACGGCACCTTCGCCTGGACGCTGACCGCCGGTACGCTGCCCGCCGGCCTGCAGCTGCAGTCAGCCACCGGAGTCATTGCCGGCATTCCCCAGGTCGCCGGCACGTCCCAGTTCACGGTCCAGGTCGTGAGTGCCGGCCAGACTGCCTCCGCCACCTTCAGCATCACGATCATCGACGCGCCGCTCATCGCCGAGATCAATTGTGGCGGCGTCAGCAGCGGGTTCGCCGGCAACTATCCCGACTGCACTCCGCTGTTCCTGGTCACCCAGCAAGGCGCTCCCCTGGCCGGCGCCACCGTCACCTTCTCCCCCGGCGGCGGCAGTACCGTTGCGCGAACCAGCGGCATCACCGACGCCAGCGGTCTCGTCGTGGCGCCAGCATGGCGGCTCGGAACTGCAGCGGGCAGCCAGCAGCTGCAGGCGCAGGTCGGGCCCGCGACGGCAACGGTGCAGGGGACGGCCACAGCCGTTCCGGCCAGCCAGTATCAGGTAGTCGTCCGCTTCACCGGCACCACGCCGACGCCGGCACAGGTCGCAGCGTTCACCGCCGCAGCCCAGCGCTGGTCCCAGGTCGTCGTCGGTGATGTTCCCGATGTGCTCGCCGTCGCGGAGGCTGCCGGCGACGGATGCTACCCCGCGCTCAATGAAACCATCGATGACGTGGTCATCTACGCCCGCGTCGGCCCGATCGACGGGCCGGGAAACATTCTCGGCCAGGCCGGGCCCCGCCTCGTCAGGAACTCCCTCATCCCGGCAGTCGGATGCATGACCTTCGACGAAGCCGATCTCGCGCAGCTCGAGACGAGTGGCACCCTCAACGACGTGATCCTGCATGAGATGGGGCACGTGCTCGGCATTGGCGGGATGTGGGGCAGCTTCGGCCTGTTGCAGGGCGCCGGTGGGACCAATCCAGTCTTCCTCGGCAACGGCGCGGGTGTGGCCTACCTCGGTGCGCGTCCCTCAGCCACGCCCTGGACGGGATTGCTGCAGCCGGTGCCGGTCGAGAACAACGGCCAGGCCGGCACGCGCGATGCGCACTGGCGCGAGTCGATCTTCAGCAATGAACTGATGACCGGATACATATCCGGATCGGTGAATCCATTGTCCGCCATCACCGCCGGTTCGCTGCGCGACGAGGGCTATGTCGTCAACGATGCGGCGAGTGATCCGTACTCCCTGGCCGCTGCTCTGCGCGCAGCGACGGGACCGCTCTTCGTCCTGAATGAGTTGCCGCCCAGCGAACCTGTCGGGATTCTCGGCCAGCACGGCGGGGTCACGCGATATGTGCAGCCAGGCGACCTCGTGCTGCCACGAAATCGATCCGGGCGCGTCGAGTTGATGCGGCGGCCGTAGCAAGGCGTCCCGCGGCAATCCCACCTGGCTGCGCAACACAGGGCCATCCCATATGGGTCGATCGTCCCATGCACTCCCTGGCGCCTGTACCTTCTTGTACCGTTGCTGTCAGTCCATCCCAAGGCCCAATCGGAATGCGTCAGCGGAACCACGACGGCCACTCGTGTTGAGGAGGAATAGCATGAACGCAGCCCGCCGCAGGATCTCTGCTGTCCTGATGCTCGCATGCCTCGCGTGCTCAAGCGACAACGGCCCCTCCGGTAGCCCCGAAGGCACCTGGACGGCCACGGAGCTGACCGCGACCATCGACGGCGATGAGACAGACCTCCTCGCAGCCGGCGCCGAACTGACCGTCACCTTGACGGCTGCCGGCACCACCACCGGCACGCTGGTCGTCCCGGGCGCGTTCACCGAGTCCGGCACCGAGGAGACCTTCGACCTCGCCGGCACCTACGACTACGACGCGGCGACGGGCACAGTCACCTTCGATCATGCCGGCGACACCTTCATTCGTGACACCGACTGGACGTTGAACGGGAATCAGTTGCACGGGGAGTTCGTGAGCGGCACGACCAGCGTCAGCGCAACATTGGTGCGTTAGTGGCGCGCCGGCTCTGCTTCGTCGCTCTTTGCGGCGCCCTGTTGGCGGGCTGCAATGGAGCCGGTTCAGACCCTGTGGAGGCGGGCGTACCGTCGGGGGAGGCCTATACGCCAGAGGCAAGCTCGCAGCTCGATGCCGCCGGGAGATTTGTCACACTGGCACACCAACAGGCGGGAGAACTCACGTCCGCTGAGGCGAGAGCGATCGCTGCAGCCTTCGTGCATGACTTTTTCCCTTCGAACGCAAGCCTGTGGAATACGCAGCACGGAGCTCGCATTGGCTACGAACGCTTGCGGCCCTGCGGGCGCAGCTTCTATGCAGAAAGCAGCTACGAACCGATCAGCCCCGACTTTATCCGGCCAGTGCGTTCCGCATTCGCCGGATGGTGGCTCGTGACACTCTGTGACGGGACCCAAGGTGTGCTGGCGGTTGGGGTCTCGGCCATCGCGACCGACGTGTCCGTCAGCCGAGGCTCGCTGGTGCGGCCTCTCATCTCAGGCAACGAATTTGTGGCGCAAGGAATTCCGATGGGAAAAGCAAATGGAATCGAGTTCCGCGCCCCTGAGTTGGCGGCAGGATTTGGCTTTGCGCGGACGGGCGCTCGCATTCGGGCCGTGCCGGTGCTGGTTGCAGCCCGGTTCGGACGAGGCCCTCTGAACGCCTCGTGGCGACTCGAACTCGAACGCCCTGTCCGGTTGGTTGGGGCTCGCGATGGGAATGTAGCGAACACAGATACGGTATATGTGGGTCTTCTTGGTGCCTGGGGCGACCAGGACCGGGGAAGTGTTACGCCGACGGAAGAGTTGATCGTGCCCGACATGTCCCAGCCCGCGGTCGATAGTGCGGCTGGCATCCTGAGCGCTGACGTGAATTCCGGAGACGCGCCGAGCAGGGTCACCATGGTGCGTGCGTCCCGACGAGCATCCGTGCCCCTCGTCTTCGAGCTTGCATTCAAGAGCGAATAGAAGGGAGGCGACGGCGCTCCTCAGGCCATGCCGCTCATCCCTTCTGAGCGCCGTCACCGCCTTCCCGCTTCAGCGCCTCCTCGAACAACACCCGCGCCATCCCCAGGAAGTCGCGCTCACTCACGATCCCGACCAGCCGCCCCTCGTGCACCACCGGCAGGCACGCCACCCCCTCCTCCTGCATCAATCGCATCGCGCCGAGGCAACTCTCGCCCGGGCCCACCGTCACCGGCTCCGCCTCCATGATCTCGCGCACCGGTACCGGCTGTCCCGCTCGTCCGTCTGCCACCAGGCGCAGCAGCGACCGGTACGAGATGAACCCCACCAGCAGCCCCTGGTCGTCCTCCACCGGCACATGACGGATCCGCTTCCACTGCATCATGCTCGCCGCCACGTCCACCAGGTCGTCCGGACCGACGGTGAACAGGTCGGTGGACATCACCTGCGCCACCCGCTGGAAGCGCTCGGTCCAGCTGCCGCTCTCGGCCGTTGATGGCAGTGACCATTCGTGCACCGGCTGCCCCGTCCACTGCCGCTGCATGATGGCCTGCGACAGCACCTGCGACCGGACGCCTCGGCTCCGGATGTCGCCCAGCGCCTCGAACGCCTCCAGGGTCCAGAGCGCGCCATTGCGTCCCCCGCGCACCCGGCCCTCGATCACGCCGAGATAGCGATCGCGCTCCTCCTGTGGCACCCCTGCTGACGCCAGTCCCTCATGCGCCAGCGGCACCAGGTGGTCCGCGATGAGCGTGCGCGCCGGAACCGTGGTCCCTCCCTCCCACTGGAACATCGCGTTCAGGCCATAGCGCGCACCGGCGAGGAAGTTGCCGCGCACATCACTGAAGGAGAACCGCGAGCGCACGTCGCCATAGGTGCGCTCCATGCCGAGCAGGAGGCCAAGGAACAGCGCCGCATTCGCGACCTCGTCCAGGATCGTCGGACCCGCCGGCAGCGGGCGATGCTCGATCCGCAGGTGGGGTCGCCCATCCGTCACCCCGTAGCAGGGGCGATTCCACTGGTACACACTGCCGTTGTGGATGCAGAGCGCGCGCAACGCCGGCGTCTCGCCCCGTTCCAGCTGCGCCAGCGACGACTCGCCGGTGTCGCCCATCATCGTCACCCGGTGCCGCGCCACCTGGTCCTGGAACAGCTCCACAACAGAGTCGTTGACCCAGCCCTCGCCGAAGCTCACCCGCTGCCAGGTGTCGCGCATCCGGTTCGTCACCGACCGGATGTCGATGGACTGCTCGAACGCCGCGATCCGGGTCTCGTGCCAGAGCCGGTGCTGCAGCAGCAGCGGCGAGTTCGCCGCGGCCGCCAGCACCGGGGCCGCCACGAGCTGCGCGATGTTGTAGAACCGCGGAAACTCCTCCGCATCCACCTGCATGTGCACCTGGAAGCTCGCGTTGCAGGTCTCGAGCACCACGTTGTCGAGCGCAACCTGCAGGTTGTCCCGGCCCTGGATCAGCGTGCGCAGCGTGCCGCCCGCGAGGGAGGTGATGAGCCGGTTGAGTTCCTGGTAGCGGGGGAGGGGGGTCAGGTTGTCCAGCACCAGGTCGCTCAGCTCCACGCTGGGCAGGATCCCCGCGAGCAGGATGTCGCCGCCGAGCCCCTGCGCCGCCGCGCGCGCCCGACCGCAGGCCATCCTCAAGCTGGGCTTCCATGCCATGCAGGCAGCCCGGCCCGAACACGCTGGGCGGGAGGTTGAGCTCGAGGTTGTAGCGACCGATCTCGGTGGTGAACGCCGGGTCCCCCAGCGCCTCGAGCAGGGAAAGCGCCATCGGCACGGGACGCCCCGAACGGGCCACCAGGAACATCTCCTGCTCGGCGCCGATCCGTCGCACGCCGCGCTCGAAGACGTTCGTGGCGCACATCTTCTCCAGCGTGCGCAGGTCGTCGAGGAGCGCGCGCGAGAAGCGCCGCACCCGTTCCTCATCTGCGCGTTCGTCTACCTGATGTTTGCCCATGGAACCAAAGATGGGTTGACGGCGGGGTCGTAGCGAGAGGTGGCCCGCACCCGGCAGGCGCCTTTCACAATTGGCTGCGCAGCAGAGCGGACAGGTGTTCCATCACCTTCTCCTGCCACGGTCGCCGCTGCCATGCCGCCAGTGTAATCGGCTGCGCCCGCGCCACGTCGGCGGCGAACTGCCGACTCTCCGCCCGCGCAAACGCGCCATCCATGATGTTCAGGTTCGCCTCGTCGTTGAGCCGGAACGATCGATTGTCGAAGTTCGTGGACCCGACACTCGTCCAGCAGTCATCCACGATCATCACCTTGCAGTGGTACATCGTCGGGAGATACTCGTAGATCTGCACTCCTGCCTCCAGCAGCGGTCCCCAGCGCGCCCGCGCGGCATTGCGCACCAGTTTCGAGTCGCTGTGCCGGCCCGGAACGAGCACCTCGACACTCACGCCGCGCTCCCGGGCGGCAACCAGCGTTTCCACGGTGAGGTCGTCCGGTACGAAGTAGGCGTTCGCGATGCGTATCGAGCGGGTCGCGGCGGTAAGCGAGAGGAGGTACATGAGGCGCACACTCTCCACCCCGTCGTCGGCGCCGCTCCGAAAGGTCTGCGCCTGCTGTTCACCCACGGACTCGAGGCGGGGGAAGTAGTCGTCGCCGTGAAGTACCACCGACCGCGCCGTGATCCAGTGGTCCACGAAGGCCCCCTGCATCTGTCCCACCGCCGGGCCCTCCAGCCGGAAGTGCGAATCACGCCAGTGCTCGGGATCCTGGGCGTTGCCCCGCCAGAGGTCGGCGATCCCCACGCCTCCGGTGAACCCGACCCGCCCATCGACAACCAGCAGCTTGCGGTGGGTGCGATTGTTCAGCTTGCCCAGGGTGTACCACCGCACCGGGCGAAAGAACTCGATCTCGACGCCGGCGGCAGTCATCAGGTCCACCGCGTCCCCGTCGATGCTCGCTGCACCCACGGCATCGACCAGCACGTGCACCTTGACGCCCGCCCGTGACCGCTCAGCCAGTGCCTCGGCGAATTCGCGCCCGACCTCGCCCGACCAGTAGATGTAGGTCTCGAAGGTCACGCTCCGCTCCGCCGCCCGGATCGCGCTCAGCATGGCCGGAAAGATCATGTCCCCGTTGTAGAGCGCGTCCACGCGGTTGCCCGGAAGGACGGCGGGTCCCAGGAGCGTACCGACGGTGCGAATGAACTGGGGATCCTCGACACTGTAGAGATGGGCGAGTTCCCGCTTCACCTTCTTGGCGCCAGTCGTCAGGTTGATGACCAGGAGCACGACCACGATGGCCAGGACGACGGCACCCGCTATCAGCATTGAACCTCCCCTGGCACATTGGCCTCCGTATAGCAGCACGCCCCCGGTACCGTGTAGTACCGGGGGCGTACCCCATTCGTTACGAAATCTTCTGTCCTACATCGTCGGTGGCAGCAGCACCGCGTCGATCACGTGAATGATGCCGTTCTTTGCCGGCACGTCGGTGCCGGTCACCACCGCCATCTTGTCGCCCACATGCACCGTCGACCCCGCGAAGTGAATCTTCAGGTCGGCGCCATTCACCGTCTTGAGCGTCACGTACCCGTTCTTGTCCGCCTTCGCCTTGAGGTCCGCAGCCGTGAGACGGCCGGCCACCACATGGTACGTCAGGATCGACGTCAGCTTCGCCTTGTCCTTGAGCAATGCCGGGATCGTTCCCTCGGGGAGCGCCGCGAACGCCGCATCAGTCGGGGCGAACACCGTGAACGGGCCCTCGCCTGACAGGGTCGGCACCAGGTCGGCCGCCTTCACCGCCGTCACCAGCGTCTTGAAATCGCCCGCCGCCACTGCAGCCTCTACCACCGTCGCCGGCTCGCGCGGCCATCGCGACGGTAGTCACCGCCGCCGTCGACTGCGCCTGGAGCGTTCCCACCGAAACCATCACCAGCAATGCCGCTGCGAGCGCGGCTGCCGGACGCGCCAGCCACCGCTTCTGGATCGCCTGCCACTGCGCTGCCTGCCACAGGGCGCTCAAGCCAACCAGGCCATAGACGAGGCGGCTCAGTCCGCTGCCCGCGCCAAACAGCGCGGCGACGACGTCAGGACCCCCCAGCGCGATACTTCCCCAGTTGAGGCCGCCCACCACGAGCAGCACGGCGGCGACTACGTCAAGCTTCTTCATGTCTCAAACTCCTATCACAGGAAATGATGTTGTCTAGCTTTCGTCAAACAAACTATGCCCATATCTCATCAATGTCAAGCTAAAGTCTATGTATTTATCTTGACACAACTTATACAACAGTCTATTGTGATCCATGACCATTTCGCCTTCCAGGCCCGATAGTGATCTCCCACGGCACCCCGTCCGAGTCGTAGCCCAGCGCACCAGTCTCTCCAGTCACGTGCTCCGCGCATGGGAACGGCGCTACGGCGTGGTGGCACCCGTCCGCACCGAGGGGGGCCAGCGGCTCTATTCCGACAACGACATCGAACGGCTCTCGCTTCTCCAGGGTCTCACGGTCAGGGGAGGAGCCATCAGCCAGTTGGCTCGGCTTCCCATCGAGGAGCTGCGACGCCAGGCGCAGTCCCAACCCATCCAGTCGCCGCAGCTCGCTCGCGACGATGCCGCCGAACTGTGGCGCGCCAGGGCGATGGTCGCCGTCCAGGCCCTCGACGCCGGCGCACTCCGGAGCGAGCTCGGGCGCGCCGCACTCGCCCTCGGGTTGCCCACCTTTTTCGATCAGCTCGTCGCACCGCTCCTGCACGACGTGGGCGCGCGCTGGCGGGAAGGCACCCTGGGCATCGCGCATGAGCATCTCGCCACGGTGGTCGTGCGTGAGGTGCTCGGTTGGGTGCGCGACTCGGCGGATACCCTCGCGTCCGCTCCCCAGCTCATCGTCGCGACGCCGGCCAACCAGATGCACGAGGGCGGCGCACTGCTGGTCGCCGCCGCCGCCGCCGCTGAGGGATGGAGAGTCACCTGTCTCGGCGCCAACCTGCCGGGCGAGGACATCGCCGCCGCCGCCATGCGCACCGGGGCCCGTGCCGTTGCCCTCAGCGTCATTCACCCCGACAATGATCCCGCGCTCGGCGCACAGCTGGCCTCGATCCGGCGCGCGCTCCCCGGCACGACACTGCTGATGGGCGGGGCGGCGGCGCCCGCCTACCGGGCTGAGATCGAGGCGGTCGGGGGCCAGGTGATGACCGAACTGGCCGACCTCCGCGCAGCACTCGCTCGCCTGGCCACCGCGTCATGAGTGCGCCACTGGTCCTCGTCACCGGCGCAAGCGGATATGTGGGGGGACGCCTCGTCGAGGCCCTGGAGCAGCAGGGTCGTCGCGTCCGCTGCCTGGCTCGCCGGCCCGAGTACCTGCGGCCACGCGTCGCGGCGGACACCGTGGTGCTGCCCGGCGACGTGCTCGATCCCGCCTCGCTCGCCACCGCCCTCGAGGGCGTGCACACCGCCTACTACCTGGTCCACTCCATGGAGTCCACCGGGGAGTTCGCGGAGATGGACCGCGTCGGCGCACGCAACTTCGCCCAGGCCGCCAGCGCGGCCGGCCTCAAGCGCATCATCTACCTCGGCGGACTGGGTGGAGACGACAAGCTCTCCTCCCATCTCGACAGCAGGCAGGAAGTGGGACGGATTCTCGCCGATTCCGGCGTGCCGACCATCGAACTGCGCGCGTCCATCATCATCGGATCCGGAAGCACGTCGTTCGAGATGATCCGCGCACTGGTGGAAACGCTGCCGGTCATGATCATGCCGCGCTGGGTGGCCACACTCACGCAGCCGATCGGCATCGAGGATGTCGTCGCCTATCTCCGCGAGTCGCTCGACCTTCCGGAGGCAGGAAGCCAGGTCTATGAGATCGGTGGGCCGGACCAGGTGTCGTACGGCGACTTGATGCGCGAGTATGCTCGGCAGCGCGCCCTCCGCCGGGCATTCATCGCGGTGCCGGTGCTCACGCCGAGGCTCTCGAGTCTGTGGCTTGGTCTGGTGACGCCGGTGCATGCGCGCGTCGGGCGCGCCATGGTGGACAGCCTTCGCAACGAAACCATCGTGCGCGACGATCGCGCCCGCACGGCGTTCCAGGTGCGGCCTGTCGGTATGCGCGACGCGATGACCCGGGCCCTGGCCAACGAGGATCGCGCCTTCGCCGCCACGCGCTGGTCCGGTGCCCTCTCGTCTGCCGGTCAGGGGTCGGGCTGGGGGGGACGTCGCTTCGGCTCCCGCCTCGTCGATGCCCGGCAGGTCGAGGTTGCCTGTTCACCGGGGCAGGCGTTTCGTCCCATTCGCCAGATCGGTGGTGACCGCGGCTGGTACTATGCCAACCCGCTGTGGCAGCTCCGCGGGTTTCTTGATCGACTGATGGGCGGGCCGGGGCTGAGGCGTGGCCGGCGCGATCCCGACCACTTGTTGCCGGGCGACACGCTCGACTTCTGGCGTGTGGAAGCGGTGGAACCGGATCACCTGCTCCGGCTGTCGGCGGAGATGCATGTGCCAGGTCGGGCCTGGCTGCAGTTCGAGGTACAGCCGAACGGGCAGACGAGCGTCATCCACCAGACCGCGATGTTCGATCCCGTCGGGCTCTTTGGTCAGCTCTACTGGTATGCGCTCTGGCCGCTGCACCAGTTCGTCTTCGCCGGCATGCTCCGCGCGCTGGCGCGTGCGACACGCGCGGGCCACGACAACTTTTCCTGAAGAGGAACGCATGTCCTTTGCTGCCAGGCGCCGACCGGCCACCGCGGATGTTACCCACAGAAGGACTGGATCATGAAGAGCAACTGGATAATCCTGGGATCCCTGCTCCTGCTCGGGGCACAGCCCAGCCAGCCGCAATCGCCCGTACTGACCTTCTTCATCACGAGCGCCGGTTCCGGCAACGGCGCCGATCTCGGTGGGCTCGAAGGTGCCGACAAGATCTGCCAGGCGCTGGCCGACGCCGCGGGCTCGAAGAACGTCCAGTGGCGCGCTTATCTCAGCATCCTCCCCGCCAATGGAAAGCCCGGTGTCGACGCCCGTGACCGGATCGGCACTGGGCCGTGGTACAACGCGAAGGGAGTGAAGGTCGCCGAGAACGTGGCCGACCTCCACAGCGACAGCAACAAGTTGAACAAGGAGAACTCGCTCACCGAGACGGGCGCAGTGGTGAATGGCCGTGGCGATACGCCGAACATGCACGACATCCTCACCGGGTCGAACGCTCGACGGCACTGCCTATGTCGGTGAGGGCTACACGAACTGTGACAACTGGACCGGGAGCGGGGCGGGCAGCGCGCGCGTCGGGCATCACGACCGGCAGGGCGGGGGCGAGAACCCCACGTCGTGGAACTCGGCACACAACTCCCGCGGGTGCAGTCAGCCGAACCTGGTCGCCACCGGCGGGAACGGACTGTTTTACTGTTTCGGGATCGCAGGCTGAGGGCCGCCGTCATCCTCACGCTCCAGCGCCTGTCGGCAAGCATGCTTCTGCTGCTGGCGCTGCTGAACGCACCGGCGCTGCAAGCGCAACTTTCAGTCAAGGCAACGACGTGGCGGGCTGCAACTGTCCTCGAGTTCACAACCGACTCCCTTGTCGTGACCGATTCCTCCACAGGCCATAACGTGGCCCGATATCTGTTTCAGGAACGGGCGGACACGCTCATCGTCCAGGACGTTCACAACTCCGGGACCTGCAAAGCCACATTGGGGGTGTACCAGGAATGGTATGACCACTCCGGTCAGTGGATGCGGCTCCGCGTAGGTAGCGATCCATGCGCCAGCCGAGTCGCGCGCCTCACGTCCTCAAGCGCGTTTGATTTCGTGGCGCCGGCGGACCTTGCGGCGCGCGACTGGTATGCGTCCGGCCCTCCTGACGGAATTGCAGGTATCAGCCTGTACCAGGCGTATGAGCTGCTTGCAGGAAGGCAGTCATCGCCCGTCATCGTGGCCGTCATCGACAATGGCGTGGACATCGAGCACGAAGACCTGCGCGGCGTCATCTGGACCAACACGCGAGAAGTGCCCGGAAATGGAATCGACGACGATCACAACGGCTACATCGACGACGTCCATGGATGGAACTTTCGGGGCACGGCCGACGGCACCGTCGTTGAGGACGAACAGGCCGCTGCAACCCAGGCGTACGTCGCGTGGAAGCCGGCGTACGACACAGCGGATACAAATCGCCTTGATGCGGCTGAACGGCGGCAGTGGGGGGCCTACCAGCGCGCCAGGCAGGAATTTCTGGAGCACACCGGTGCCGACGCCGATACCAGCGATCTGAAGGTGCTCTACAACCCCATCCCGGTATCGAGTCAGCGCATCGAGGGCGACGATCCGTCCAGCGTGGGACAGCGATCGTATGGAAGCCCCGTGTGGAGGCTCAGCCCCAACCTCAGCCATGGAACCCATGTCGCCGGGATAATTGCGGCGGAGCGGGGAAATGGGATTGGCAGCGATGGCATAGCGGACAATGTCCGTATCATGCCCATCCTGGCCACCACAGCCGGGGGAGACGAGCGTGACAACGACGTCGCGAACGCCATTCGCTACGCGGTGGACAACGGCGCGCAGGTGATCAACATGAGCTTCTCGAAGCTCTACTCACCGCAGAAACAGTTGGTGGATGACGCCGTGAAGTATGCGGAGCAGAGGCACGTCCTGATCGTTCACGCCGGCGGGAATAGCGGTGCCGATAGCGATTCCATTCCCCACTACCCGACGGCGACCGACGCCGCCGGCAGGAGGGCGTCCAATTTCATCAATGTGGGCTGGAGTCGGTCACGCTTCGACCAGCGGTTGGCCCACCCGAACTCCGACTATGGCCCCGCCAGCATCGACCTCTTTGCGCCGGGCAGTGATATCTTCGCCCCGGTCCCGGGGAACGGCTACGACTTTCGGTCTGGCTCGAGCGACTCCGCTCCCATCGTGACGGGGGTGGTGGCACTGCTGCTCTCCTATTTCCCGTCGCTCTCCAGTGATCAGGTGCAGGCTATCGTGCTGGAATCGAGCTTCAGGCCCGACATTATCGTGAACCGCCCGGGTTCCAAGGTGCCTGTCCCATTCGCGAGTCTCTCCGCGACCGGCGGGATCGTCAACGCCGCTGGCGCCGTCAGGATGGCGATCGCCCGGACCGAACGGGATCAATAGTCGCACGCGCCCTGGCCCGGGACCCGAGGCCCCTTGGCCCACCCTTTGCCAATTCGCACAAGTGTCCGATTGCGGCCCCATCCAGGCTGTCGACTGCCGACGCCCTAAGGCATTGTGCCGGATGCGCTTACGACACCAGAGGGATATGCCCGCGGCAACCTGCTCCAAGTGCGGAACGACAGTTACTGCTGGCGCCATGCGAAACAACCGCGGCCGCACCTACTGCATTCCCTGCTACGAAAAGAACGTTCCGGTCTGGACCCGCACCACCCACGACGATCCTTCTCTGAAGGAAGCCATGCTCTCCCGTACTCCACGCGATCGATGAACACCCCCCACATCGTCCTGCTCGGCGATTCGACCCTCGACAACGCGCTCTATACCAGCGGCGCCCCCGATGTGACCGCGCATCTCAGCGCGCTCCTGCCCTCGCCCTGGCGGGCGACCCGGTGCGCCACCGACGGGGCGGTCATGAAGACGCTCGACCGCCAGATCATGGCGCTCCCGCGTGACGCCACCCACATCATCCTGAGCGTGGGCGGCAACGACGCCCTGGGTCACATCGACCTGTATGAGCGCCCCGCCTCGACGGTGGGCGAGGCGGTGGGTCACCTCGCGGCGGCGGTGGAACAGTTCGAGCCGGCCTATCGTGCCGCGCTCTCGTCCGTCATGAAGCTCGGCAAGCCAGTCACCGTCTGTACCATCTACAACGGCAGCTTTCCCGACCGCGCCTTCCAGCGCTTCGCCACCTCCGCCGTCTCCATGTTCAACGACGTCATCATCCGGGCTTCCAACTCCACCCGCTGCGCCATGATCGACCTGCGCCTCGCCTGCAACCGGACTGCCGACTTCGTCAACAACATCGAGCCGTCCGCCACCGGCGGTGAGAAGATCGCCAAGGCCATACACGCCTCGCTCAAGAAGAGCTACCCCGCTTCGCAGCTCTGAGGCGACGGGGTGAGCGCGCGACCACCGGTTCAGTAACCAGCGGTCTCGTCCTTGTTCTTCCCCTGGTTCATGACAAAGTCGCCACAGGCGACGATCGTCTTCATGTCGGCCGCTGACTTGTGCACGTTGACGTAGTACAGCCCCGACGTTGGCGGCTGGATGTCGAGCTTCGCTTCCGCCTTCGCCGTACCGTCCTCCTTCACCTTGAGCACCTGATAGGCTGAACCCTGGCCGATCACTGGGCCGCTGTCGCCGCACTTCCCCCCATGGACGTGCCAGGGCAGTTCCGCGCCCGGGGTAGCACCCTTGATGCTGATGCTCGCCTTGGCCTTCTTCTCCCTGTCCGTCCCCTCCACTTCGGCCTCGCCGGTGATGCCCGATGCGGCATTCGCCTTGATCACCGCCTTCCACTCAGGCTCAAGAGCCGCGCCCGTCGCGGCTGCCAACCCTGCCACGGTGACGCCGGCAACCAGCACTCTCGCAATAACTCGCATGGCTATCCTCTCCCTGGCCTTTTCGGCCGCTGACTCGGTGTAACCAACAGACGGGGCCACGACGACCCACTTACTGGCTACCCCGCAGCGGCCACGATGGCGTAGGTTGTTGGGCATGAAAACGTCCTCCGCCAGGCCGGCAGATACCGCGGCACTCCTCCGCGCCTATTTCGCAGCCCAGCCGGCCGAGCAGCGCCGCATGCTCAAGCAGCTCCGCACCATTGCCCGCAACGCGGCGCCCGGCGCGGAAGACGCGTTCAGCTATCGCATCCCCGCGCTTCGATGGAATGGGAAGCTTCTCATCTGGTATGCCGGCTTCAAGGCGCACGTCAGTCTCTTCCCGATGACTGACCGTATCCGCCGCGCCGCTGCTGTCGAGTTGAGGGGTTACAAGACGGCGAAGGGAACCATCCAGTTCCCGGTGGGGAAGCGCATCCCGGTCACCCTGGTCAAGCGTTTGATCAAGGCACGCCTGGCCGAGATGCGCTGATCCTCAGTGCGCCCGATGGTGCCGCACCCGGTCCGTTGCTGCGGCGATCTGGTCGAGGTAGCTTGCCACTGACTCACCCAGTTGCCGCTTCGGAAGGACGAAGTGGGGGTCATCGGGCTGGATGTCGTCACGCTTCGGCCCCTCGTCCATCATCAGGTCTCCACCCTTTGCTTCCACCGCGACCTCGAAGCGGCCAACCGCCTCCTCGATCGCCACCAGTTCCTCGGATGTCTCGCTCCCGTCCAGCCTGATGAACAGCGACCTGAGGTGCTCACGCGTGCGTTCCATGGCGCGGTCCAGCTCAACTTCACCTTCGTCCTGGTGCGGCATCATGCCCTCCATTCGGCGATTCATCGAAAAGCGTACTCTCACCACATTACCCCTTTGAGGGGAGATGTGCTCGCTGGGGCCCGAACTCGCCCGTTCCGGCCTCCAGTTCTTGGCCTGTCGTTTGCAACGCTCGAAGCTCGACCACCCCATCGCGAAGTGATACCTGCAGAGGACCGCCCCGCGGACCTCGGAGGCTCGCAGTGAAGCGACTCCTGCTCCTCAGCATCGCCACCGCCCTGTCAGTCGGCCAGCTTTCCGCCCAGGTGCGTAGCACGAGCGCCATTGTCCGGTTGGCCGGGCAGGCCACAGTCGAGATCGAGACTTTCGACGACCGTGGTGAGCCGCTCGGCTACGGCTCGGGCTTCATCATTCGGGACGACGGCGTCATCGTCACCAGCGCCCATGTGATCGAAACGGCCAGCCAGGCCAAGGTCACCCTTCCCAACGGTGAGACCTTCGACCACGTGGATGCGCTCGATATCGACGCCGCCCGCGACGTGGCCGTCATCAAGATCAGCGGCTTCAAGCTCGCGGTGCTCCGCCCCAGGGCGGAGTTGCCCGCTGTTGGTGAGAAGGTCGTCGTCATCGGCGCCCCCAGGCACCTGTCCCAGACGGTGAGCGAGGGCATCGTGAGCGGGGTCCGCATCCGCGACGGCATCGAGATGATGCAGCTCACAGCTGCCATCAGTCCCGGGTCGAGCGGCGGTCCGGTGCTCGATGCGACCGGGGCCGTCGTCGCCGTAACCACCGCCTATCGCACCGATGGCCAGGCACTCAACTTCGCCGTGCCGGTGCGCTACGCCATGGGACTCCTGGCGGCGGCGCCCACGCCCAGGCCCCTCGCCGCCCTCACCGGTGCGCGCCGGACCCCTGAGGCCCAGGTCGCCACCGCCGCCGCAGCCGAGGACCAGCTTCGCCTCCCCGCGCCGGGCACCAGCGCGAAGGCGTCGTGGCTCGTCAATGCGTATCCGGTGAATGGCCGCACCCACGCGACATTCAAGTCGGGCGATCCCGAAACGTACGCCCATCATGGCTTCCTCTTCATCGCCGCGGAGAACAGCGGACTCTTCTTTCACGTCTTCGAGAACCTCCACGACCCGATGCAGCAGGTCTACGGGGTCGAGTTCGTCACCTCCGCGTTCGCCACGCCCGACGGCCGTGTGTCGGTGACAGTGAGGAACGACGCGTCCTACAACGGCTGGTTCTCCGATAGCGGTGGGCTCGCCCTGATTGCCCGCCAGCCCTGGCCAACCGGGGCGGCGCCGGGCGTCATGGAGCGCTACGACACCCTCGTTGCCGCCGGCCCCGTTCCGCCAGCACTGCACGAGCCCTCCGGCTTGTACGCCGTCAACTGGAAGTCCGACGTCCGGCTGAAGAAGAAGGCCTCGCGTGCAGTGTGGACCGGTATGGCCGCGGCAGCGGTGAGCAATGACAGCATCTGGTTCAGCATCAGTGTCTCACGTCCCGAGTCGGAGGCGCGCATCTACACCTTTGCCGGGCCAATCACCGCAGGGAATTTCCTGCTGCAGAACGACGACGGCACGTCACTCGCTGGTTCACTCGCCAACGGACAGTTTGCCGCCACGCTGGTCGACGAAAGCGTGAAGGATGTTCGCATGGAAGGCCGTCTCACCGGCCAGCGTCGCTGACGAACCAGAAAAAAGTCGGCCGCTGCCGCTTTACATCCGCTCATCCGTTCTTATGGTTCAAGGCGCAGTCGCAACACGCCAGCCAGCAGCACACTCAAACAGAGGAGCGGAACCATGGCTGACATGATGAGCATGTTTGGTGAGGATGAGCTCGGAACTGCGACACGTCGGAGAGTCGTGAAGAAGGCCGCCAAGCGTCGCGCGGCGAAGAGGGCGGTGAAGAAGGCCGCCAAGCGTCGGGTCGCGAAGAAGGCCGTAAAGCGCCGTGTGGCGAAGAAGGCCGTGAAGCGTCGCGTGGCCAAGAAGGCGGTGAGGAAGGCGGCCAAGCGTCGCGTGGCGAAGAAGGCCGTGAAGCGTCGGGTGGCCAAGAAGGCGGTGAGGAAGGGGGCCAAGCGTCGCGTGGCGAAGAAGGCCGTAAAGCGCGGTGCGGCGAAGAAGGCCGTAAGGCGCGGTGCGGCGAAGAAGGCCGTAAAGCGCGGAGCGGCGAAAAAGTCCGTGAAGCGCCGGGCCAGGCGGCGGTAGCAGGCCGCGCGAACCGGAGGGCACCGGCGATTGCTGCCGGTGCTGTCCGGGCCGCTCCACCCGATCTCCCATGACCAGTATCCCTCCCGCTCGCGACCTCGTCACCGTCTGGAATCCATCGTACGCTGAGGATGCCATGGAACAGCACCTCGCGGTGCTGCTCGAGCGCGCGAGGGAGTAGATGCGGGAGAGGTCCAGCTCTATCTTACCAATGCGTAGCAGGGCAGTGGTGTCGCCGCCATGGAGCGCGAACTGAGGGACAACCTCTTCGGCGAGCCGGCCTGGCGCGGGCTCGAGGCCACGGCGCGGCGCTTCATCGCCACCGGCGAAAAACTGTTCCGCGAGCATCGCGGCGACCCCGCCTTCGACTTTGCTCCCGTCATCGGTTCCTTCGCCAAGGCGCTCGAGGTCCAGTGCCGCGCCGTGCTGCGACGCGCCCTCGCGAAGGCACCCTCCGAAGCGCGCATGGCGAACCTGAACGGGGAGACGATCGACCTGCTTCAGCACCGTACCCTGACCTTGGGCCAGGTCGCGCACGCCCTCACCACCGAACAGCGGCTCGCCTCGGCGCTCACGACAGCGCGAAGTGACAGGGGATGGTTTGCCGGTCAGTTGCCGCCGGTCCTGGCGGCATTCACCGCGGTGAGAAATACCGGGGTACACGAGGCCCGGGTCGATCGCGCCACCGCCACCGAGTGGCGCAATCGACTGCTCGGGGTGGGCAGCGAAGGAATCTTCGTGCGCCTGCCGAATTCTGTCAAAGCGCGCGGGCGTACGCGTCCGGGGAGGTCGTGGTTCCATCTCCCCGCTTGTTTGATCCGGCATTCCATCGCCCACCGTATGCGGCATCGAAGGACTCGATACCGAGGCGGTTCAGCCGCATCGCATCGCTGCATTCCTCCAGTGGCTCGAGGCGCCCTGGCATGATCCCCGTGCTCAGCACACTATCACAGTCGGTGTGGTTTACCACGATGAGGTCTTCGGTCGCTGGCAGGCCCTCCGCTAGCACCTGCAGCCTCGCCAGCGTATCGCTCCACACCCGGCGCGGCATCCGATCCGTCGGTGCATGATGGTCGATGTTGCTGACACGACCCATTCGGTAACCACCCGGAATCGCGGCTCCCCGCTCAGCACCAGTCACGTAGAAATCACAGGCCCAGATGCCGGCGGTCGTGAGCCCCAGCAGCTCGGATGGCGCAGTGTTCTGGGTGATCTTTCGCAATAGGGGGGTGCGGGCAGGCGTCATGCGCTCACTGCCGACTCGAGTTCCGTCACCGCCGCATCCAGTTTTTCGAGGAGGGGACCGCTGGTTCGCTTCCGAAAGCCGGCTTCCAGCGCGCGGTAGTACCAGAGGATGTCGCTCTTGTCGGCGCTGAACCTCCTCCAGACTCCGTCGCCCTGTTCCCTGAAATCGGTGAGAATGGCGCGGACATTGTGCAGCTTATCGGCCATCGATACCAGCAGTGCGTCCTCGCGAACCTCAGCAAGATGGGCGACGTACCGTTCCTTCCGCTCCCGCCACGGTGGCTTGGGTGTGACGTCGGTGTCGGTGCACGCGTCAACGATCCCAGCCACTCGATCCCCGAACCCCTCGTGGATCATCTCGAGCGTCGGCTCCCCGCCCTGGTCTTCCACGGCATCGTGCAACACGGCCGCGATCGCCTGCTCCTCGTCACCACCATGTTCCCACACGATCGCCGTGACACCCAGCAGGTGAGCGAGATACGGAATCGATGTGCCCTTCCGCCGCTGGCGCCGATGCAGTGTGGCTGCCATGGCCAATGCCGCTGCGACGTGTCCAGAATAGAGTGGCTCTTCCAACAGGCCTCCTTTGTCAGGTGATGGTTCGTCGTCCCGCTCTCAATTATTGCCTGTCCCTGTGACAGCGCAAACCTGGCCTCGCCCCCCGTTGTCACACCCCCCCCTCAGATTGGAATCCATGGTGACATTCGACCTCGCCTTTCGCCCTGACGACTACTGGTCTCCCTGGGCGCCGTCTCTCGGCAACCTATAGGTTGACCAATCCCACAGGGTCACTGAGAAGGGAGACGGGGCCCACGCCGCTCCCGAATCACATGGTTGGGCCGGAGGAAGTAGACCAGCTGGGCGTCCATCGCGATCGCCACCTTCCGCAGCGTCTCCAGCGTGACAGTCTGCCGCAACTCACGCCGCTCGATTTCCGCCATCGCCTGTCGGCTCAGCCCCAACCGTGCGGCGACCTCGCGCCCCGCGATCCCATGTGCAGTACGAAGCGTGTAGATCCATCCGCCAGGGGGCACCACAACCAGCGGTAGCGACTGGTCATTCAGTCGCATCCGCTGGGACCGGATCCACAGCTTGGGAAAGAGGCGCCGCTTCATGCGGCAACAACATGAGCCGACCGATCAACCAGGTCACAACCGGCGCCTCACCAGCAGGGCATCTCCCACCAGCGTACACGCCACCACCACCAGCACCAGCGCCACGCCCGGCGCTAGCGCCACCCATGGCGCGATAATCAGCGCATCTCGCCCCGACGCAATCATGCCCCCCCACGATGGCGCCGGAGGCTGCACCCCCACACCCAGGAACGAGAGCCCGGCCTCCATCGTGATCGCGTTCCCGACGCCCAGGGCAGCGGCAGCGATCACCGGTGTCAGCGCGTTCGGCAGCACATGCCGCCCGAGCACCCGCCGCCGGCTGGCACCCAGCGCCACGGCGCTCTCCACGAACGGCTGCGCCATCAGCCGGCGCACCTCGCCATGGACCAGCCGGGCCACCGGCATCCATCCCGTGAGCCCGAGCACCACCACCACGAGCACCACGCCCGGTGCCCACAACGTCGCCAGCAACAGCAGCAGCACCACGCGCGGCAGCGCCAGTGAAAAGTCGGTGAGGGCCAGCAGTCCCCGCGACACCACGCCCTGGCTCGCTCCGGCCACGCCACCGATCAGCACGCCGATGAGCACCGACAGCGAAACAGCCAGCAGCCCCACGCCGAGCGACACCCTCGCCCCGAACGCGAGGCGCGTCCACACATCGCGCCCCAGGCGATCGGTCCCTAGCAGGTGGAAGGTGCCCAGGACGTCGGTCGACCACGGCGGAAGGAACCGAGTCGCCACGACGTCGCGCTGCAGCGCAGGGTCCCCGCTCGAGATCCACGGCGCCAGCACGGCAACCAGCCCCAGCACCAGCAGGCAGCCAATCCCCCAGCGCGCCCGCCTATCCACGCGCCGCCTCGCGCAGCCGCGGGTCCGCCAGCGTCACCATCCAGTCCGCGATCAGGCTGCCCACCACCACCAGCCCGGCACTGATCGTCGTCGCTGCGAGGATCACCGGATAATCCCGTGCCTGCACCGCCGATACCAGCAGTCGCCCCACGCCAGGCCAGGCAAAGATCGCCTCCACGAACACCGCGCCAGAAAAGAGCGCAGGCAGCGACAGCCCGAGCAGGATCAGCGCGGGTATCAGCGCATTGGGGAGCGCATGCCGCACCAGAACCCTCCCCCGCGACAGTCCCTTGGCGCGCGCCACGGTGAGAAACTGGCTTCCCTCGAGGTCCACCAGCGATCCGCGCACATACCGCGCAATCCCACCGATGCCGATCAGCGTCAGCGTCAACAGCGGCAGGGCCAGGTGCCGCAACCGGTCCACCATGCGACCCGCCGGCGACAGGAACTCGGCGTCGAGGCCAGTCGCCCCGAACGCCGGGAACACCCGGAGCCAGTACGCGAACACCAGCACCAGCACTACCGCCAGCCAGTAGCTCGGCATTGCGTAGAGGGTGACACTGGCCACCGAGAGCGTCGTGTCGGTCGTGCTCCCGCTTCGGCTCGCCTGCACCAGCGCGAGCGTGATCCCGAGCACGTAGCTCAATAGCAGGGAGAGTGACACGAGAAGGGCGGTGGCTGGCCACGCTTCCGCCAGCATCGCACGCACCGGCCGGCCCGTGGCGATGCTGGTGCCGAGATCGCCCCGCACCACCCGCGACAGCCAGGCGCCGTACTGTTCCACCACGGGGCGGTCGAGCCCCAGTCGGTGCCGCTGCACGTCGAGCTGTTCCGCAGTCGCCGTCGGTCCGAGGAGCAGGCGCGCGGGGTCGCCCGGCGCCACGTGCAGCAGCACGAACACCAGCGACACGACGCCCCACATCACGCCGAGACCAATGAGTGCCCGCGACAGCAGGTACCGCGGAGTCATCGGCGCTCCACCCTGACAACCACCGCGAGCCCGATCCCGCCCAGCACCAGCGCGGTCGCCACCACCAGCCGGGTACTCAGCGGCTCAGCGAGGAACACGATCCCTCCCACCGCGGCCAGCACCGGTGTCGCTAGCTGCACCAGCGACGCCGTGACCCCGCTGAGCCCGCGCAGCGCGCGATACCAGATGACGTAGCCCAGCCCCGACGTCACCGCACCCGAGATCACCGCGAGCAGGGCGCCCCGCCCCGTGACCTCCAATCTCGGCAGCCACGCCAGCACAAACACCGCAACCATCGGGATGGTCAGCACGAAGTTACGCCGCGTCTGCCCCAGCGGGTCGGCCGACCCGCGCCCCCACACGGAGTAGAGACCCCACGCCACGCCGGCCGTCGCCATGAGCAGCGCGCCAACCGGAGACGGAGCCGCCAGCCCCGGAAGCACGAGATACACGATGCCCGCCACCGCCGCGAATAGTCCCGTCCACTGCATCGCACCGGGACGCTCGCCCTGCCGCATCGCCGCCATCAGCATCGTCACCTGCACAGCGCCGAACAGGATCAGCGCCCCGGTGCCGGCACTCAGGCTCACGTAGGCCAGGCTGAACGCGGCGGCGTAGAGGAACAGCATCGCGGCCGGATACCACGCGCGCCGTGGCGCCGCGCCGCCCGGGTTCGGGCGCATCCCCGACACCACCAGCAGCATCGCAGCACCCGACAGGAGCCGGAGACCCGTGAAGCTGGCGGGGTCGATGGCACCGCCCCGGAGTGCCAGCCGGCACAGCAGCGAGTTGGCCGCAAACGCCACCAGGGCGAGCACCGTCAGGAGCAGCGTCATGCCGCAGAATGTGAGCGGGTGGCCGGAACGGGGCAATTCACGCTAGAATCCGTGGTGCCGCGAGCCCTCCCAATGACAGCCCTGCTCCTCGGGGCGGTCGCATGCTCCACCCCCGATCGCCGCGGCGATGTCGTCATCTTTGCCTCCGGCGCCGATCTCCAGAGCATCAATCCGCTGCTCACCCAGCATCCCCTCGCCCGCCAGGTACAGCGCTACGTCCTGCTCACCACCCTGGCCCGCTACGACAGCGCCTTCACGCCCACACCCTACCTGGCGCGCGACTGGTCCTGGTCGCCCGATCGCCGGCATCTCACCTTCAGGCTCAATGGAGACGCCCCCTGGCACGACGGCCTCCCAACCACCGCGCGCGATGTCCAGTGGACCCTCGACGCCGCACGCGATCCCGTCACTGGCTATCCGCGCCAGTCCGAGCTCGCCGACCTCGCACGCATCACGGCACCCGACGACAGCACCGTGGTCCTCGACTGGTCCACGCCGCAGGACCGTTTCCCTGACGTCCTCACTGATCTGGCGATCCTGCCCAGTCACCTCCTCGACACCGTGCCCCACGACCGCCTGCGACAGGCGGCATGGAACGAGAACCCCGTCGGCAACGGACCCTTCCGCTTCGTGCGCCACGAAACCAACCGGCGCTGGGTGTTCGAGCGAAATCCCGGCTTTCCCGCCGACCTCGGCGGACCGCCCCGCATCGATCGCCTCGTGATCGCCGTTGTCGATGAACCAATGACCAAGCTCGCCGCTCTCGTGGATGGAACGCTCGACTTCGCCGGCATCCAGCCCGGCCATGCCCCATTCGTGCGCAAGCAGCCCGACCTCGCGGTGATCGACTATCCGCTCTTCTTCACCTATGTAGTTGTGCTCAACACCCGCAGGCCGCCCTTCGACCAGCTCGCCGCCCGGCAGCGCTTCTCCGCCGCCATCGATCGGAAGGAACTGGTGGACGGCTACGTCTACGGTTTCGGTACTCCCGCAACCGACGCGCCCTCCGCGGCCTCGACGCCCCCAGCGCCCACAACCATCGAGCTCCTCACCGTCGGCACCGGCGACAATGTCCTCGAGCAGATGCTGCAAGCCCAGCTCAGTCACGCCGGGTTCACCGTCACCATCCGCCAGCTCGAGCTCTCGGCCTTTCTCGATCGCGTCTATGGCCCCACCCACGACTTCACCGCCGCCGTGCTCGGTGTGCCCGGCGATCCGGCGCTCGGCTATCTCGGGCCGCTCGGTGCCGTCGCTGGCCTCACCATACCGCGCGACTCGGCGGCGGCCCAGCAGCTCTTCCGCGACTCCGTGCCCGTGGCGTTCCTCTACCACGCGCGCGGCGTGCAGGGCATGAACCGGCGGGTGCTCGGCGTTCAGCATGGACGCCCGCGGCGAACTGGCCACGCTCAGTCAATGGCACATCGCACCATGACCGGGATCGTCCGCGCCATGGCACCCGTTCGCCTCGACCTCGCCGGCGCCTGGACCGACGTTCCACCCTTCTCCACCCGCGAGGGCGGGGTGGTCGTCACCGCATCCATCGCGCTCCATGCCCGCGCCGAAGCATCGCGCCGCGCCTCTGGCTATCTCCTCCGCGCCAGTGAACTCGGCGCCGAGCTGGAGTTGGACCGGCCCGACATGGCGGTGAGCGATCCGAGGCTGGTCCTGCACGCCGCCGCACTGCGCCTTCGTCCGCCCACGTCGCCGCTCGTGCTCAGCACATCGTCCGACGTGCCTCCCGGATCCGGGCTCGGCAGCTCCGGCGCACTCGACGTGGCCATCGTCGCCGCCCTGGCAGCACTCGACGGCGAATCGCCCGATCGACTCGACGTGGCCCACGATGCATGGCGGCTCGAGGCGGTGGAGGCGGGAGTACCGGGCGGCAAGCAGGACCAGTACGCCGCCGCACTCGGCGGGTTCAATGCCATCACCTTCAATGATCCCGACGTCCACGCCACGCCCCTGCGCCTCGACCCCGCCTTCTCTGCGGAACTGGCCCGGCGTATCGTGCTCTGCTACACCGGGGCGTCTCGTCTCTCCGGGAACACCATTGCACGGGTCCAGGCGGCGTACCAGTCGGGCAACCAGGATGTGACGTCGGCGCTGTTCGAGCTGCGGGAGGTGGCACTGGAGATGGTGATGGCGCTGCAGGCAGCCGACCTCGCGCGTGTCGGCGCGCTGCTTACCCGGAACTGGAGCAGCACAGCAGCGTCTCGATCCCGGCATGTGCACCGCCGGGATGAACCGGCTCGACACCGCAATGCACGACGCCGGTGCCATCGGCGGCAAGGCCGCCGGATCGGGTGCCGGCGGATGCATGTTCTTTCTCGCCGGCACCGATGTCGCCGCCGCGCATGCGGCAGCCACGGTGAACGGCGCCACGATCCTCCCGGTGCAATGGGACAGTGAGGGAGTGCGCTTGTGCTGAACCAGCGACAACTCGCCGAGCGGCGCAGCATCATCGCCGCCTCCGCCGACCTCGGGCGCTTGCTCCGTCCGTCTCGAGAAGCGCGCCGCACCGGTGCTCGACAGCGAACCGTTCCTGCCGGCCGTCAAGGCACTGCTCTCGGTCGATGGCGGCGTCTGCCCCACCGACGGGTCGCCGCTGGAGTTCGATCCCTGGTCGCCCCACGCCCACCGGTGTCCCCGGTGCGGCGAGACGTTCACTGGCGAACGGCATCATCGCTGGTGGGCCCGCTTCCAGCATCTCTGGCTCGGCGAGCGCATTGCCCATCTCGCCGCACTCGCTGCCTTTGGCAACAATGAGCCGGCCCGTGCGGCGGCATGCCGGCTCATCGTCGAGTACGGCGCCCGCTACCTCGACTATCCCAACCAGGACAACGTGCTCGGGCCATCGCGGCTCTTCTTCTCTACCTATCTCGAGTCGATCTGGGTCACCAGCATCATCTCCGCAGCACTCCTCCTGAGGGCCGCGGGTCAGCTCGACCAGGAAACCACCGACGCCGTTGACCTGATCGCCAATGAAGCCGCCAACCTGATTGGCGATTTCAACGAGGGCATGTCCAATCGGCAGACCTGGCACGCGGCGGCACTCACCGGGCTCGCCGTCTGGTTCGAGGACGAGCCGTTGCTCCTCTCCGCCGTCGAGTCGAACACCGGGCTCCTCGCACACCTGATGAACGGCTTCGGTGACGACGGCATGTGGTTCGAGGGGGAGAACTATCATCTCTTCGCGTTGCGCGGCCTGCTCGTCGGGCTGCACTTCGCCCGTGCCGCCGACCTCGACTCCGTCGCCGATCCCGCCGTGGCGGAATTTGTCGAGCGGGCGCTTGGCGCACCCACACTCACCGCGCTGCCCGACCTCACCTTCCCGGCGCGCAAGGATTCCCGCTTCGGAATGTCGCTCGCACAGCCGATGTACCTGGAGAACTGGGAGGCCGGCTTCGGGTTCCTTGGCGGCGAAGGCGATCTCGCCGGCTGGCTCGAGTCGCTCTACCAGGTGCCGGCGCCCCGCGCCATGCCCTTCGATTCATACCTGCACGAGGCCGGATTGCCGGCGCCGGCCACGCGGGGCAGGGAAGACCTCTCCTGGTGGACGCTGGCGGTGGCCCTTCCCGAAATCGCATCGGGTGTCGAGCGCGACGAGCCCGCGAGCGCGCTCCTCGAAAGCCAGGGACTCGCCATCCTCCGGAGCGGCCATCGCTATGCCAGCCTCGAATGCGGAGTCCAGGGCGGCGGGCACGGCCACCCCGACCGGCTCCATCTCACGCTGTACCAGGACGGAGTGTACTGGCTGCCCGATCCCGGCACGGGGAGCTATGTGTCGCGCGATCTCTTCTGGTATCGCAGCACCCTCGCGCACAACGCACCACGCGTTGATGGCGTATCGCAACCGCCCGGCGAGGCCGGCTGCGAGTACTTCGACGCCGCCGACGGCTGGTCCTGGGTTCGCGGCGAATTCGGCGACATGAAGCGAACCGTCGTCGCCGGCCCCGAATACCTGCTCGACATCGTGGAGATGTCATCCATCGAGCCCCACACCCTCGAGTTGCCCTGGCACCTCGCGGGCACATGGCACGTGGTGTCACCAGGCCGATGGGAGCCCGCCACGCTGGACGACGAGTTCATTTCCGACGTGAGCCGCTTCATGCCGGACCAACCCGGTGCTATCGAGGTCCACGCAACCTCCGGGGAGGCTGGACTGTTCCTCACGCTCCTCGGCGCGGATGAACTGCTCCGTGCCACCGGCCCAGGCGTTCCCGGCAGCCCGCGCGCTCCCTTCCTGATCGCCCGCGCCACCGGACGCAGCGTCCGCATGGCGACCGTCATCCTGGGCGAAGCAAAGGGGAGCCTCACCCTCGAGGGCGACCTCCTCACCGTCACCCGCTCCGGCATCTCCACTCGACACAGTCCCCATCTCGAGGGCTGGCGCATCGACACGCCCGAAGGCGCCATCCGCCTTCGCGGCCACCGCGATCCCGTCGACACCCTGCCCGGCACGCAGCCCCCGGGCTTCGAGGCCCACGCCATCGCCGTCGTCGCACCCGATCCCTGCCACGACGTCTCCCTCACCGCCGCCGAGCCAATCCTGCTCGATCGCGAGGACCAGTATCGCCGGAGCGAGGAACCATGGACCGGCGACGAATCCTTCCAGGCGCGTTGCTGGGCCGCGTGGAGCCACGACAGTCTCCATCTCACCATCGAGGTCACGAAGCCCGATGTCTGGTTCCGGCCCGCCGACGCCGCACCACTTCTCCTCGACAATGAAACGGATGACATCAACAGCGATGGGGTACAGCTCTACATGCGCCCGCTCGCCGATGGCCCGACCTATGGATTCCTCATCGTGCCCGAGGGCACATCGAGCTTGCGGGTGCACGGCGCCGATGGAACCGAGGGCACGCCGTTGATGGTGAGCGGCAGCTGGGAGCCGACCGACGATGGATATCGGATCAACGCCGCATTCACCCTCCCCGGATGGGAGCAGGTCGGTTTCGGTGACATCATCGGTTTCGACCTGCTCGTCAACGAGATGCGCCCCGGGCGCGAGCGCCGCGCGGGACAGCTGGTGTGGAGCGGCGACGGCGGCTGGGTCTGGCTCCGTGGCGACCGGCACGATCCCGCCCGCCTGGGTCAGCTCGAGTTGGGTTCCGCATGAATGACTGGCCGGTCGCCGGGTTCACTTCCACCGGCAGCAAGCGTCCCCAGTTGCTCTACGGAGAAGGTGACCATCCGGGAGTGGCACTGCGGATGCGCCGCGCCAGCGGCTGCCGCGTTTGGGATGCGAACGACCGCGAATACGTCGATTGCCTCATGGCGCTGGGCGCGGTGGCGCTGGGATACGCGCATCCCGCCGTGAATCGTGCTGCGGCGGCGGCACTCGATGCCGGCGTGGTGGGACCCCTCGCACCGGTGCTCGAGGAGGAGCTGGCCGCGCACCTGCGGCGGCTGGTGCCGGTCATGGAGCAGGTGCGCTTCCTCAAGACCGGCGCCGAGGGATGCGCCGCCGCCGTCCGCCTCGCCCGCGCCTACACCGGGCGCGACATGGTGCTCGGCTGTGGCTATCACGGCTGGCTCGACTGGGCCGCCTCCGGTCCCGGCGTTCCCTCCGCCGTGAATCATCTCTACGACGTCGTGCCGTTCAACGACCTGGAGGGCACCAGCCGGCTGATCCGTGCCGCCGGGCACCGGCTCGCCTGCGTCATCGTGGAACCCGTCATCGGTGCTGAGCCGACACCCGAATGGCTGGCGCTGCTCCGCTTCGAGACCGCGCATGTCGGTGCGCTCTGGGTCATCGACGAAGTGAAGACCAACTGCCGCATCGCGATCGGCGGCGCCACCGAGCGCTACAATCTCCAGCCCGACCTTATCGTGCTCGGCAAGGCCCTCGCCAACGGCTTTCCGCTGGCGGCAGTCGGGGGTCGCCATGCAGTGATGGAGCGCACCGCCGATACCTGGATCTCGTCCACCCTCGCCACCGAGTTTCTCTCCCTCGCCGCGGCAGAAGCCTGTCTCGGCGTCATGGAGCACGAGCATGTTCCCGCCGCCCTCCATCGAGCGGGCAGCCGGCTCTTCACCGGGCTCCAGCGGCTGGCGACGGAGTATCCCGAGCTCATCGCCGGTGCCGCCGGCATTCCCGAGATGTGCCACCTGGAGTTCACCGACGACGCGATATCGCGCGCCGTTGCCGTCGGTGCCGCCCGGCGCGGACTCCTCTGGAAGCGGTCGGCATATAACTTCGTGTCGCTGGCGCACGACGAAGCGACCATTGAACAGGTGCTCGACACACTGGCGGAGGTGCTGGGTGAGCTTCGCAGGTAGCGCCGCATGCTGATCGACGTGCATGCCCACTTCTACTCCGACCGGTCGCCGCGACAGGACGCCGCGCTCCGCAATGCCAGTCGCCTGCGCGCCGGTGAACGCATTGGCATCGATGTCCACGTTGCATCCATCCTCGGGAGCTGGGGCCTTCGCTCCCCCACCTACTTTCCGTCCCCCGACGACCTGACCCACGCCAACGCCGCGCTTCGCGCCATGATGCAGGAGCATCCCACCCGCATCCGCGGCTATGTCGCCGTCAACCCCAACTTCACGGCGCATGCGCTCGCCGAGATCCGCACTGGTGTGGCTGGCGGGATGATCGGCATCAAGCTGGCGGCCAGCCGCCGCGCCAACGACCCGCTGCTCGATCCCATCGGCGTTGTCGCCGCGGAACTCGGCCTTCCGGTGCTGCACCACATCTGGCAGAATCGCCGCCACGAGTGGCCCGGCCAGGAAGCGTCCGATGCCACCGAGCTCTGCGAACTCGCCCTCCGTCACCCGCAGGCGAACTTCATCCTGGCGCACATCGGCGGCGGCGGCGACTGGCTCCATTCGCTGCACGCGGTGCGCGACGTATCCAACGTCTTCGTCGATCTCTCCGGCAGCGGCGTGGATGGCGGCATGCTCGAGCTCTGCCTGGCGCGGGTGGGAGTCGAGCGCCTCCTCTGGGGCGCCGACATCACCCTCTGTACCGGGTGGGCCAAGTTGCGCTACCTGGAACACCTCCTCCCGTCCAGTGACATGGAGCAGGTCCGCTGGCGCAACGCCGCGCGAATCTTTCCCCCCGATGCATTCGTGGGTGCCGTATGATCGACGTCAACGCATTCCTCGGTGGCTATCCCTTCCGCCGCGTGCCTGGCACCACTCCCGCCGCGATCCTCTCGGCGATGGATCGCACCGGCATCGCGGAAGCCTGGGTATCGCATCTTCCCGCCATCTTCTGGCGCGACCCCACCGAGGGCAACGAGTGGCTCTACCATGCCACGACTGGTGAGCCACGCCTCCGCCCCGTGCCCTGCATCGAACCCTCGCTCGCCAACTGGACCCGCGAGCTGGCTGCCGCAGCCGACCGGCGCGTCCCGGCGATCCGGGTCGACCCCACCATCCATGGGCTCGATCCCGTCGGGCCGGCGATGCGCCTCCTGGCAGGAGCATGCGGCGAGGCCGGGCTGCCGGTGTCGCTGGCCGTGCGCTTTGAGGATGCCCGTCAGCGGCACCCCAACGATCGCGCGGCGACACTACCCCCTGCCGCCGTGCGTGCCCTGGTCCGCAATGACTCGCGCGTGCGCGTGCTCGTGACTCATGCCGACCGCGGCTTCATCGAGGAAGTGCACTGGTCGCTCACGCCCGATGAGTCTTCGCGTATCTGGTGGGATATCTGCTGGATCTGGGGCCCACCGGAGGATCACCTCGAGCTGTTGCTCGACACCATCGGCGTCGCGCGCTTCGTGCTCGGCACTGGCATGCCCCTTCGTATTCCCGAGACCCCCATCGCCCGGCTCGACCTGCTCGACCTGTCGGCGTCGGATCGTGCGGCGCTCGATCGTGGCAACGCTGAGGCGCTCTCCCGGAAGCCGGCGTGACTCGGCTGGTCTTTCACCTCGTTCCACATGTGCACTGGGACCGGGAGTGGTACCTCCCCGAGGCGGCGCTGCGCGTGCGCCTCGTCGGCATGCTCGACGACCTCATCGACCGCCTCGTCCGCGATCCCTCGCTCACCCATTTCCTCTTCGACGGACAGGCGCTCCTGCTCGAGGACTACCTCCGCGTCCGCCCCACCCAGGCGACGGTGCTCGCCGGCCTCATCCGGAGCGGACGCCTCGAAGTCGGTCCCTGGTACGTGCTCGCCGACGAGCAGATCGTCTCCGGTGAGTCGCTCATCCGGAACCTCCTGGTCGGTGGGCGGATGGCCGAGCGCCTCGGTCGCCGAAGCGGCGTGCTCTACTCGCCCGATGCCTTCGGCCACCCCGGCGTCCTTCCAGATCTCGCGCGCGAGTTCGGCCTCCGGCATGCGATCCTCTGGCGCGGCGTGGGGAACCAGCATGCAGCGGGAGACGGGTTCTACTGGGCGGGCCCCGCCGGCGGCAGGGTTTTCGTCTATCACCTGCCACCGCAGGGATACGAGATCGGCGCCGACCTTCCCGCCGATCGCGATACGCTCCCTGCCGCCTGGAAGAAGCTTCGCGAGCAGCTCCTCGCCCGAAGCTCTGGACCGCAGGTGCCGGTCTTCATCGGAGCCGATCATCACTGGGTGCACCGCGACCTGCCGCTGTTGCGCAGCCTCATTGCCGAACTGGAACCCGGCAACGAGGTGCGCATCTCCCGCGCCGATGCTGCCGTTGCGGCACTCGCCGGTGCCGCGCGCCACATTCCCGATCGCACCGGCGAGCTTCGCCAGCCAAGCGATGCTACCTGGGTCCTGCAGGGCACGCACAGTGCCCGCGCGCCGCTCAAGCGCCGCAACAGCGAGATCGAGGTGGCGCTCGAGCGCCTCGCTGCGCCGCTCGTCGCACTCGCCGGTGGCGACGATCTCCGCGCCTCGCTCGCCTTTGCCTGGACCACGCTGCTCCGGAACCACTTTCACGACTCGATCTGTGGCACCGTGAGCGACGAGGTCGTGCGGACCATGGAGGGTCGCTTCGCCGACGTCGAGGCGGCAGGAAGGGAAGTGAGCCGTCGCGCGCTCAATCGCATCGTCGGGCACGATCCCGATCGAGCGCGTGAGCACCCGGAGCGCATTCAGCCTCGCCTGGTGCTCTGGAACCCAGCCGTCCGCCCAAGGGGCGGGGTGGTACTCGCGCGCCTCACCGCGTTCCGGCGCGACGTGCTGGTCGGTCCTCCCGGCAGCCGTACACCGCGCGTCGGCACCGATGTCGTTCCCGCTGCGCTCGTGCACGATGGCGTCGAGTTGCCACTGCAGTTGCTCCACCGGGAGCACACCACCGAGCGCATCGACGCCGACCATCACTATCCCGACCTCGACGACGTTGAGATGGTCACGGTGGCGCTGAACGCGCCGGTGCTTCCCGGCATGAGCTGGACCAGCCTGATGCCCTCCGCGCCCCCCGCGCCCTATGCGCCCTATGCGCCCTATGCGCCTGTCACCATCCAGGATTTCTCGATCGAGAACAATCTCATCCGCGTCACCCTGCTGCCCACCGGCCGCCTCGACCTGCACGACCTGGTGCGCGACGAGCACTTCGATGGATTGCTCGAGCTCGTGGGCAACGTCGACCGCGGCGACACCTACACCTGGTGTCCTGTGGGCACGGAGCGCGTGCTCGAACCCGCAACCCCCGTTCATCGCCGGGTTGTCGCGGATGGCCCGCTGGCTGGCGCGCTCGAGGCATCATGGTCGGTGCACACCGCCACTGGCGCGGTCAACCTGAAGGTTGACATCCTGCTTTTCGCTGGGAGTCCGCTGGTACGCTGCACCCTGGCCATCGACAATTACGCCACCGATCATCGCCTTCGCCTCCGCCTTCCCACCGGTCTCGGCGCGGCACCCCTCGTCACCGGTGCGCAGTTCGGTATCGTGGAGCGCAACGAACTCGACCTGGAAGGGCAGGGGTCTCCCCTGGAAGCGGCGGTCGGTACCGCCCCGGCGCATCGTTTCGCCGTCGCCACGCGCGACCGGCGCGGGCTCGCCTTCCTCGCTCCCGGATTCTTCGAGGTCGAATGGTTCGGCGGCGACGTTCTCGTCACGTTGCTTCGTGCGGTGGGCCAGCTCTCTCGCAACGATCTCGACACCCGGTCGGGCCATGCGGCTTGGGCGGAACCCACACCGCTGGCGCAGTGTCCCGGACGGTCGCGCGTCGCGTTTGCACTCGCGCCGCTGGACCACGCCATGGTTGCGAGCGGAAGTGCACTGCCGGAATTGTGGGAGGATGCCTTCGTGCCGCTGCAGCCCACGTGGCTCCGTGATGCCGCCGGGCTCGGCGCCGCCGGCGACAGCATCGAGTTGGAAGGCGAAGGGTTGGTGCTCTCGACCATCAAGCCGGCGGAGGAAGGAACGGACGGCGTCGTGATCCGCTGCTACAACGTACTACCCCGCACGGTGCAGGGCCTGCTCCGGTTCGGCGTGCCCCGGTCGCGCGCCATGCGCATTCGGGCCGATGAGCAGGATGGTCGACCCGTAACGCTCGAGGACAACGGCCGGGCGCTGCAGTTCATGGTTGAACCGCGGGCGTGGGCGTCCTTCATCATCGACCGATGAAGCCGCCGGCGACGGTTCAGGCCGGCGCGATGTTCTTGTTCGTCCGGAACATGTTGCCCGGGTCCCACTTTGCCTTGATTGCGCCGAGTCGCTTCAGGTTCCGGCCGAGCGCCGCCGCCGTGCGCTCCGGCCCCTCATCCTCCGTCAGGAAGTTGAGGTAGGTACCCCCGGTCGAGAATGCCTTCAGTTCACCCCACGCGTCGCGCGCCCACGCAATATGGGTGGCATCCTCGCTGGCGGGATCCCATGCCCCCGTCAGGTTGAGCACATACTTCGCATCCCGGTTGCCGACCGCCGAGTGCGCTTCGTCGATCTCGTTCAGTTTCCCCCCGAGCTGGAACAGCGCCGCCGCCGTGTGCGGCGAACGAATGCGCAGCCCATGCTCGATCAGCTTGGAGAGGAAGGCCGGCTCGAGCCGAGGCAGGTACTCCGCTTTCCAGTAGTAGCGCCGTCCCTTCGGCTGGGTTGCGTCGAGCAACGCTTGCAGCTGTGCATACGGCCGCCGTACCAGGATGTCGCCCACCGGCTTGCCGAACCCTTTGATCGGTGCAACCGCCTTCTCGCCATCCTCCGGCTTGCCACTGTGGCAGGCGAGGATCCCGATTATCGGCTTGCCATGGATCTCCTTCGGAAGCCACGGCGCCGGCGGCGCGAGCCGGAGCAGCGCCACCAGCGTCAGCTCCGGCGACGACTGCTCCGATATCGTCCGGTACATCTCGAGCACGGCACCCGCCTCGCTCGCCGGCCACGCCACCAGGCCGCCGACGATCTCGGGCCCCACCGGGTGCAGCTGGTAGTCGATGCCTGTCACCACACCGAAGTTGCCGCCGCCGCCCCGGAGCCCCCAGAAAAGGTCGGCGTTCTCCTCCTCGCTCGCCCGTACCAGCTTCCCGTCGGCGGTCACCACGTCCATGCCGAGCACGTTGTCCGACGCCCAGCCCCACCGACGCGTGAGGTAGCCGAACCCGCCGCCCAGCGTCAGGCCGGCGATACCCGTGGCCGAGACGAAGCCAAGCACCGTGGCGAGTCCATGCAGCTGGGTTTCCCGGTCCACGTCACCGAGCAGGCACCCCGCCTGGGCATGCGCGATGCGCGCCTTGGGGTCCACCCAGACACCGCGCATGAGCGACATGTCGAGCATCAGGGCCCCGTCCACCGTGGCGAGCCCGGCGATGTTGTGCCCCCCGCCCTTGATGCAGAGGAGCAGGTTGCTGGCCCGGGCGAACTGCACGCACGCCACCACGTCGGCCACGCCGAGGCACCGCACCACCAGCCCCGGTCGCCGGTCGATCATGGCATTCCAGACCGTTCGCGATTCCTCGTACCCGTCGTCGCCCGGCGAAAGCATCATGCCCCGCAGGCGGCCCTTCAGGCCGTCGATGGCATCCTGCGCCAGCTCCGTTTCGCCGCCGTCCAGCGTGCGCAGCTTCATGGCTGTGCCCCCTTGAGGAATTCTCCTCCCATGATGAAGCCGGAGACGTCACTTGCCAAGGGTACCGCGTTCCTCCTCGAGTTCCTCCTCCTTCAGCTCGATCTCCACCCGTTCGGCCTTGATCACCAGCCGAAGCCGCGCATAGATGCTCATGTAGACATTGGCCATCCACACCAGCGCAAAGCCGGCGATCACGTAGCCCCGCCAGCCCTCCAGCAGCAGCTGGTATCCCGTCAGCACCAGGAACCCGAGGGTCACGTAGTGGCTGAAGCAGTATTCGCAGGTGAACAGGTAGAAGAACTTCCGCACATACCAGCGCCGGTCCCGCTGGGAGCGACCAACGCAGTACTCGTGGACCTCGCGGAACACTTCCTCGTGCGTCACCGTCCACGCAATGCACGCGATCGGCAGGGCAAGCAGGAAGAGCCACGCCACCTGGACGCCGAGCGGATTCACGGCCGGTGCCATCATGTCGATCGGTCCTCATGGGGGGGAGCAGCGCCTCGAAGCATCCCTCAGGATACCATGGCGGCAGCTCCCGGTTGCCCCGCTGGCACCGGCAGGCCATTGTGCTAGTGGGCCCACGTGGCGGGCCAACCACAGAAACGGAGCGTAACGCATGCAGATCCAGGTGAACACCGACCACAACATTGCCGGCGACGAAAAGCAGGCGGCGGCGGTGGAATCCGCCGTTCGCGATGCGCTGGAACGGTTTGGCGAGCAGATCACCCGCGTCGAGGTCCACCTCACCGACGAGAACAGCGCCGACAAGACCGGGCCCGCCGACATCCGCTGCCTCATGGAGGCCCGTGTCGCGGGTCGGCAGCCAACTGCGGTGAGCGACCAGGCCGCCACCATCGACCAGGCTGTCGCCGGGGCCGCCGAGAAGATGAAGCGCATGCTCGAAAGCACCTTCGGCAAGGTGGGACACCGCTGAACGAACCTTTTGGTGGGTCGTCCGGTCAGGCATCGGACAGGAAGCAGCCGCCCGCAGCCTGGGCGGCGATCGGCCTTTCCGCCTCCCAACCCAAGTCCCGCACCCCTTACAACCGAGTCAGCCCTCCCGCACTCGCCGCCCGCATCAGGGGGCGCCGCGTGGTGTATCTCCATGGGAGGCATCAACATGCTCGAAGGGATCAAGCGGGCCTGGCGGCAACTGAAGCGCGGCAAGCCGGGGAGACGATTTTGTGACCAGTACGAGGCGCACCAGAAGTCCCGGCGCCCCGCCTGGGTTCGCCCTGTGTGGATTGCGGCGGGCACTGCGCTCCTCGCACTTGGCATCATCGCGCTCCCCGCTCCCGGGCCCGGGTTCCTCGTCATCGGGTTGGGAGGCGCGATGATCGCCCGCGAATCACGAGTGGCCGCCGGCGCCCTCGACTGGATCGAACTGCGACTGCGGGACGCATGGGCATGGGCCAAAGACGCCTGGGCCCGGTCACCCTGGCCGGTCAAGCTCCTGACGATCCTTCTTGGCGCGGCGATGGCGGTGGCGGCCGGCGGGCTGGCGGCGGTCTACGTGCGCCGCACCTTCTTCAGTTGATGACAGCAACCCCGTGCCCTCCACCGTCAGGGCAGCGCAATCCGTTCTCCCAGCCCGGCATAGACGTAGTCGTGACCGAATGCCGCCTGCAGCGCGGCAAATGCCGGCTCGCCGGTGCAATGCCCCGGTGCGATGGTCGTGATCTGCCACTCACTCCTGAGGCGATGCGCCAGTGGCAGGAGCACCGAGTCGGGGGTGGCCACCAGGTGCAGTCCCCCCACCAGGGCGCGCACCGGCTCGCCCTCGGCCGTGGCCGCCGCCAGGATGCGCTCAATCCCGGGATGCGAACAGCCCACCACCACGATACTGCCGGTGGGCGTCGTCAGCACCAGCGACAGTTCCCGCAACTCGAGCGTGCCCGGCGTCTCCGACACCAGCGACACGAGGCGAATGCCGGGGGCGATCACCCGTGAGCTGTCCACCACGATCATGTGCGCGCCGGGCCAGAGGGTACCGGCATGAATGACGCCCGGTACCGCCCCATTGAGGTAGCGCATGCTATCCGGCAGCGCCGGGTCCGGCCGGTAGAACGTGCCGGGAATGTCGCTGCCGAAGATGCCGAAGGGCTCCCGTGGGGCGTACACCGTCACGTCGGGATTCGCCGTGAGTACCGCCTGCAGGCCGGCGGCATGGTCGCTGTGCCGGTGCGACACCACCACGAAGTCCAGGCGGCTGAGGTCCACATGCAGGCGCCGCACGTTTTCCGAGAAGATCGCCGCATTGTTGCCCGTGTCGAACAGGATACGCTTGCCCTGGTACTCGATCAGCGCGGCGAAGCCCCAGTCTTGCAGCAGGCCCGCATGTCCGCCAAAGGCGTCGTAGAGAATCGTCACGGTCGTGGGCGCGGTCGGCTGGCGAGGCGGGGCCTCGGGGGCCGGCAAGGTCGCGAGCAGCAGCAGGGCCAGCATGGTGACCATCTCCTCCGTTGGCGATCTGCTATACATACAGCATTCACCATGGTGCTCGCTATCTTGCGAGGGAAGGAGGTGCCCAATGACCGATGACACGCATGAAGGTTCCGCGGAGAAAGACACGCCGGCCGTCGATCGGCGCCGCTGGCGTTCCCCGCGGTCGCCGCTGGCATCCAGTGTCTCGCCAGCACTTCGCGACGCGGTCCGCCGGCTCGACGAGACCCGCGCTCGCCTGCACGACGTCATTGAACAACAGGGAGGTCACGAAAATGTCAGTCGCAAAGGTCAGTGAGATCATCGCGTCGTCCACAAAAGGCTTCGAGGACGCCGTCACCCAGGGCATCGAGCGCGCGTCGAAGACGCTCAAGAACGTGCAGGGCGCGTGGGTGTCGGAGCAGAAGGTGGTGGTAAACGGGGGGAAGGTGGTGGAATACCGCGTCACCATGCGCGTCACCTTCGTGCTGGAATAGCACCCGGATACCGTGCTGCAGGGGCCCGGCGTCAGGCTCGAGCCCCCGCAACGCGGTCACGTCAGCCCGGCACGTAGGTCAGGGTCGGCAACTTCGTCCAGGTCGCTCCCCCGTTGCGCGAGATCTCGTGCTTCGCCTCCACCTTGCCGTTCACCGGCGTCAGCGTCAGCCGATAAGTCACCTCGCCGCCGGGCGCCTTTTCCACGCCCGTCAGCACTAGCGCTGCGCCAGCGAAATCCCCTTCCAGTTCGATCCGCTCACCCAGGTTGTCCACTGACGACCGGTACCAGTGGCCCGTCACCGGGTCACGATAGGTGAACGTGATCGCCTCGTAGCCGAGTCGACCGGTGAAGTGCTCCTCCGCGAGGCATCCGCTCACCGTCTTGCTGATGCCGCTCCGCCCGAGGCTCACTCCAAACGGGCCCTTCACGTTCCACGACCCGGCGAGGAAGTTGGTGTCGGTGTACGGCGCGCCGTCGCACAGCCCCGATGACACCATCGGCGGCGGGTTGACCGCGCCCACCCGGTGATACTCGCCGTTCCAGAACTGCTGGTCGTAGCCGGTGGCCGGTACGGTCAGGCGGCCGGTCTGCAGCAAGGTGTTGCCGTCCACCGGTGACCACGTCCAGGTGTCGAAAAGGGTCCGGCCATTCGCGGCATTGATCCGCTGCCCCTTCAGCACCATTGTGCCCGACCCATCGAGCCCCCCCGCCATCCGGTAGTCCACGCCATAGTCGGCCACCCAGGTCTGGCGCCACTGTTTCGTGTCGGCGTCGTAGCTGTTGAGGCTCACGCCCACCGAGCCGCCATCAGGGTCGAGATAGTTCTCCTTGATGGCACATCCGCCCAGCAGGGGCTCGACCACGTTGGTCCCCTGGGGCCCACCGTCTTCAGTGATGTCCCACTGTCCCAGCCAGAAATCGAACTCGTGGTACGCCGCCGCCTGGCAGGGCCGGAACGAACCGCCGGAAAACCCGCGCGACGCCGCGAAGGGCAGCACATCGCTCGTCGTTTCGCTGCTGGGTGGCGGCTGGTCCGGTGCGGCCGGCGCGTCGGCGCATGCCGCCAGGGCGCCAGCCAGCGCGGCGGCGGCAACAGCGTGGCGGCTGAATCGAAGGGTCTCGGACTTCATGGTCTCTCCAAGGTGCGGGTGACGGGCGCCCGAGCCGGGCGCCCCGCTTCGCCTTCACAATGGAATGGAAGTGGTAGCGCGTGAAGTGCCAATTAGTGATATTTCAACCAGTCCACTTTGAGGGAGACATGCGGAGCTCTGCCGGGCTGGCGCCCTGGCTCGATCTCGACCAGCACGACGATGTACCCCTCTACCTGCAGCTCTATGAGCAGGTGCGCGGCGCCGTGCTGGACGGTCGGCTCGGTCCCGGGGCGCGGCTCCCGTCGTCCCGCGCCCTCGCCACCGATCTGCGCCTTTCCCGGGCCACCGTGGTTCAGGCCTATGACCGGCTCTGGTCCGAGGGATATCTCGAGTCGCGCGTGGGGTCGGGTACCCGCATCACCTCCACCCTGCCGGAAGAACGCCTCGTGGCGCCGGTGTCTGCGCAAGAGGGTGCGAAGGTGCGGGCCCCGGTGCACCTCTCCCGGCGGGCCGCGAACCTTGCGGGCGAATTCGCCGGGGCCGGCCAGCTCGACGTGGCGCGTCCCTTCCTCCCGGGATATCCCGCCGTCGACCTCTTTCCCATCGCCATCTGGCGGAGGCTCGCGTGGCGCCGGCTTCGCGCGCGCAGCCAGGTCGATATCCTCCGCCCTCCCGACCCCGTCGGCCACGCGTCGCTCCGGAGCGCAGTCGCGGAGCATCTTCGCCTGACCCGCGGCGTCCACTGCACGGCGGAGCAGGTGGTGATCACCACCGGTACACAACAGGCGCTGGCCCGCCTCGCCGTCCTTCTCCTCGATCCCGGGGATGCCGCCTGGATCGAGGATCCCGGCTTCCTTGGCGCGCGCCGCGCATTGCTTGCCGCCGGCGCGCACCTCGTGCCGGTACCGGTGGATGCCGCCGGCATCGATGTCGAGGCCGGCATCGATCGCCACCGGCACGCGCGCCTCGCCTACGTCACGCCGTCACACCAGTTCCCCACCGGTGTCACCATGTCGCTCGAACGGCGGCTCCGGCTGCTGCAATGGGCGAGCGACACCGACGCCTGGATCCTGGAGGATGACTACGACGGCGAGTATCGCTACGAGGAGCGCCCGCTGCAGGCGCTGCAGGGCATGGATGCATCCGGACGGGTCATCTACATGGGCACCTTCAGCAAGATCCTCTTTCCGGCGCTGCGCCTTGGATACGTGGTCCTTCCCCCGGCGCTGGTCCCGGCGTTCGTGGCGGCGCGCGTGGCCGACGCCGGCGCCCCGCCATTGCTGGAGCAGCTCGTACTGGCCGACTTCATGAAGGGCGAGCACCTGGCCCGGCACCTCCGCCGCATGCGGCTCGTCTATCGCGAGCGCCGCAACGCATTGGTCGACGCCCTCGAGCGCCGCTGCGCAGGCCACCTCACTGCCGGTCCCGCCGGCGCCGGCATCCACCTGGCCGCGACGCTGCATCGGGGCAGCGATCGCGCGATCGCTCGGCAGGCGGCAGCACGCGGGCTCACCGCCTTTGCCCTCTCTGACTTTGCACTCGAGCCGGTGCAGCCCGGTGGCCTGGTGCTCGGCTTCGCCGGATGGTCGCCCGGGCGCATCCGGGTGGCGGTTGACTTGCTGGCCGGCGTGCTGGCGGGCGTTGGTTGACGGCACACTGCAGGATTTGACAAGGACGGCGCAGTCTGGGTTGTCTTCACGCTCGATGGAGCGCTCACCTTCTTCCGGCGGAATATGAGATCTCGACGGTACACACAACTGCTGGTCGTTGCCCTCCTCGTCTTCGTCCTGTCGGCATGTGCCCGCCCGCCGGTAGGGCCCGGTCTCTCCATCGCCGATTCCACTGCCATTACCGCCGAGATCGCCGCCTATGCGACCGCGATGGGGACGGCAGACGTGACATGGCCCCGCTTCTTCACCGACGACGCGGTGCTGATGGTACCGAACCTGCCCCCGCTGGAGGGCAGGGAGCTCCTCCAAAGCTACGCGAAGCTCCTCCCTCCAATGACGGCGTTCACCGTGCAGCCACTGGAAATCGTGGGCCGCGACGACATGGCGTACGAGTACGGGCGCTACACCTCCAGGGCGACACTCCCGAGCGGCATCGACATCCCCGACTCCGGCAGTTACGTCGTCATCTGGCGAAGGCAGGCCGACAGCACCTGGAAGCGGTCCCGCGACATCTACAACTCCGACAATCCCGTGGTGCCGCCGCCCACGCCGGAGAACGTTGTCAGGATCCGTGATATCGCCAGGCGCTATACTGCGGCGTGGAACAGCCACCATGCCACGCTCGTCGCCAGATTCTTCGGTCCCTTTGGCTCCCTCGCCATCAACCATGGCCCGCCCGCCCGCGGACACCATGCCATCAGGGATGTGGCGCAGGGATTCATGACGGCATTCCCTGATCTGAAGCTGTACATGGACAGCGTCGTCGTGCAGGGCGACGACCGCGCGGTGTACTACTGGACGCTGGTCGGTACCAACAACGGTCCCGGCGGCTCGGGGAAGCGCGTTCGCATCAGCGGTTTCGAGCAATGGTGGTTCGACGCCGACTGGCTTATCGATGAGTCGCTCGGGCATTTCGACGCCGACGACTACAAGCGGCAATCCGGCGGATAGCGAAACGCTTTCGACCGGGGCGCCGTATCGACTCCATGGTCCTTGCGCTGTGCCTCGCCCTCCAGGTGGTTGCCTTTCCCAGCCGCGGCGCCGTGATCGCCGGCGAGATCACCTGGCCCGATGGCGACGGCCCCTTTCCCGCCGTCGCCCTGGTGCATGGATCGGGTCCTGTTACCCGCACCAGCAATGCGTCCCTTGTTGCACTCTTCCACAGCCTGGGCTTTGCCGTCCTCGCCTATGACAAGCGCGGAACGGGCGCCTCGGGTGGCAGCTATCGCGGTGTTGGCGTCCGCAACAGCGACTCGATGATCAGCCTGCTGGGCGCGGACGCCGCCGCGGCCGCGCGGCTCCTCGCCGCCAACCCGCGAATAGACCCGGCGCGGATCGGTCTCGCTGGCGGCAGCCAGGCGGGATGGGTCATCGCCGCGGCGCTGGACAACGCACCCATCCGCTTCTTTGTCGCCCTCTCCGGTCCGGCGGTGACCGTGGGCGAGGAGATCTACTACTCCGACTTCTTCGAGCACTCCGATCGCGCGCTCGATCAGGTCGATAGCATCATGGTGCGCTTCAGCGGCCCAACGGGCTATGATCCGATGCCCGACCTTGCGCACGGCGCTGCCAGTGGGCTCTACCTGCTCGGGGCAATCGACCGCAGTGTCCCCACCGCGCTCAGCGTTGCGCGCCTTCGCCAGCTCGACGCTCGCTCCAGCGGGCGATTCACGGTGATCGTCTTTCCGACAGGTGATCATGCCCTCTTCGACGCGCGCACACACGCGGCACTGCCAATCAGGGCCGAAATCGCAGCTTGGCTGGATCGCCTGGGGATCCGGTAGCATGCGCCACACTGTCGCGGCACTGGCCCTCTTCGCGCTCGGCTGCGCGCCGTCGCCCAAGCCTCCGCCAGAGGTCGGCACGGCCGCCCGTGCCGAATTTGTGGACGGGATCATCCTCCTGGACGCACAGCTCCACGGTACCCGGGGCTGGTGGCTGCTCGACTCCGGCTACGAGTATTCCCTCGTTGATTCGGCCACCGCGAGCGCAGCACAGGTCACCGCGTCGGCACCCGAGTCGACCGCCCAGCCCGGTGGGTCAGTGTCCCAGGGATGGGCGCGCGGTCTGTCGCTCGACATCGCGGGGGATTCTTTCCGTCCCGACAGCGTCGCCGTGCTCCCGCTCAGCGGCCTGTCACCGTTGGTGGGCAAGCCCGTCGCCGGCCTGCTGGGTCACGACTTCTTCATGCGATATGCCATCACCATCGACTACGCGGCGCGCACTGTGCGCCTCACACCCGCCGGGGCCTGGAACGCACCGCCGGGAGCTACCGAACTCACGGTCTGGATCGAGAACGGGGAGCCGTTTGCCCTGGGCACCCTTTGGGTCGACGGTCGCACCGTCCCTGCGAAGCTCAAGCTCGACACCGGTTCGCTCAGCGGACTCGGCTTGAACGGTTCATTCGTGGCGCAGAATCAACTCTTTCCGGAAGACTGGCCCCGTCGGCCGGTGGGCGGCATCGCGGTCGGGGGTGCGACCCGCAACTTCATTGGACGCCTGGATTCGATGGAGTTCGGTGGAGTTGTCATTTCCCAGCCGGTGGCCGGTTGGTCGGAAGACCTGTCCCGCGTCGGCGATGCCGGAACGCTGGGGGCACCCATACTCGCCCGGTTCCGCGTCACCTTCGACTACGCGCACCAGCGCGTCGTCCTCGAGCCCCGCAGCAATGCCGCCGAACGCGAAACATGGGAGTCGGCCGGCATGCTCCTTGTCCAGGTCCCCGGCGGGGACGTCCTCGTCGCCCAGGTCGTGCCGGCATCGCCGGCTGATTCCACCGGACTCGCACCCGGTGACGTCGTGCGTTCCCTCAATTCGCGCGATGCCGCCAGCATCGGTCTCGATTCGCTCCGCCGCCACTTCCGTCAGCCGGGACGCACCGACACTCTCGTCGTGGTGCACGAAGGCAAGGAGCGCCGAGTCGTCATGCAGCAAGGGGAACTGCTCGGCACTCCCGTCGTTCATTAGGGCCAGCGCGCGCGAACGGCAGCGAGGTTCCGGCCGTTGAGCAGGGGTAGTGCGCGCCGACGGCAGCGTCCGAGCGCGAGCGCCGTGTTTGGGATGCAAGTATCGGGAGCGCGAGCGGCTGCCGGGAGGCGCGCGCTGCCCCTGCTCAACCCCGACCGTCAGTCGAGCGGCCCGACAAGAGCACAGGAGCCATGCGTGCGATTCTTCCGCTGGACCCTCTTCTTCCTGGCCCTCGCCCTCGCCGCGCTGCTCGCGATCTACTACGTCAGGGATCCCGAGAAACGCACCCTCGACGACGCGGCTCGCGCCGAGGCGCCAGGCCAGTTCGTCCACCTCGCCGATGGCGTCACGCACTACGAGACCGCCGGGCCTGACACCGGCCGCATTGTCCTCTTTGCGTCTGCCTTCTCCGTTCCCGGGTTCATTTCCGATCCGCTCTTCCAGTCCCTCGCCGATTCCGGGTTCCGCGTCGTCCGCTTCGACTACTACGGCCGCGGCTGGTCCGACCGCCTCGACACCGTCTACGACCAGGACCTCTTCGTCCGCCAGATGGCAGGCCTCCTCGACTCGCTCCGCGTCACCGCGCCTGTGACACTCGCAAGCGTGTCCTACGGCGCCGCCATGATCACCAGCTTCGCCGACCGCTATCCCGGTCGCGTGCACGCCCTGCTGTACATCGACCCCGTCTTCAACAATCGCCGGCCCCTGGCGCGGGAAGAACGTTCCCGCCTCGCATGGGACTATCACATGGTGCTGCGGGATGGGTCGAACGAAATGGCGGAGGGACAGCTCTACGACTTTCTCTATCCCGGACGGCACCCCGATTGGGTGGCGCGGTACCGCGTGCAGCAGCAATTCCGGGGAACACGGGAGGCCTGGCGCCGGACACGCGCCGCCATCGCCGTGGCGCCCGACCAGGTGGAGCAGCTGGCACGGGTGGGCACGAGCCCGCGCCCGGTGCTTGTGGTCTGGGGGCGCCAAGATCCCGTGGCGCCGTTCAGTGAGAGCCCCGGCATCATGGCAGCCCTCCCCTTCGGAGTCCTTGTCGCGGTCGACTCCGCTGGCCACATGTCTCACGCCGATCAGCCCTCCGTCGTGCTCGCGGCCGTCATCACCTTCCTGCGGCAGTGAGGCGGACCACTACGCGAGAATCACTGGCTGGGTAGATTCTCGTGGTCGCGGGATGGTCTGCTCCCGCTGGCCCCCCGTCAACTGCACTGGAGATCGACCACATGCGTGCCCACCGCTTCCTGTCCCTCGCCGCCAGCGCCCTGGCCCTCGCCGCCATCGTCAACACCGCCTCGGCCCAGGATGACAAGAAGGAGGAAAAGCTCGAGGATCGCGCCAAGTCCGCGGCACACGTCCTCGCCAACCTCGTCTCCGATCCCAAGAATGCGCCGCCCAACAAGTTGCTGCGGAGCGCAGTCTGCATTGCCATCATTCCCAGCGTGAAGTCGGCTGCCTTCGTGGTCGGCGGCCAGGTGGGATACGGCCTCGCATCGTGCCGTGTCGGGAAGGGCTGGAGCCTCCCCACCTACATCTCACTCAAGGCGGGGTCGGTCGGCTTCCAGATCGGCGGATCGGCCACCGATGTGGCACTGATCTTCACCCACGATGACGCGCCGAAGCTCATCGCCGGTTCCAACTTCGAGATCGGCGGCCAGGCCTCGGTGGCGGCAGGTCCCGTTGGCAGCACCATCGGCGCCAACACCGACTTCAAGGAAGGCTCGTCCATCTATTCGTACTCCACCAAGGGCGCCGGCCTCTTTGCCGGTGTCTCCCTCGCCGGCAGCAGCGTGAAGGTGGACGACAAGGGCAATCGCACCGCGTACCCGGAGGGCTCCGTTCCGGTGACCGACGACAAGTCACCCGAGGTGGCGTCCCTGCTCAAGACGCAGGCTGACACCAAGAACACGCCGGAATCGGTGAAGCCCTTCACCGACGCCCTGCAGAAGCGGATCGGAAGCGCCCGCTGAATCGGGGGGCTGCGACGCTGGGGCGGGGTTGGTCATCGTGAAGGCTGGGCAGATGACCAACCTCTCGCCGGTGGAGACTGACATGTACCGTTCCCGATTGCTCCCGGCACTCGCGCTCGCGGTCCTCCCCGGCACGGTGCACGGACAGGGCGCCGAGCGCTCCGCTGCCATCGCCGGCGTCGCGGCCTTCCAGGAATTGTGCAGCAGCGATGGAGGCGCGCTCTGGGGGATCACCCTCTGCGGACCGCTGGTCGTCGTGGATGGCAGCACCGGATTGGCGGTCGCCACGGCCCGGCCCCCGGCCGGCCAGTTCACCGAGGAAGATGGACGGTGGGTGGGGAAGGTGCCCGAGGGGATGCAGGTGGCCAACACCGCCATGGAATGGGAGGGAAACCTCTGGTCCACCGTGCGCCTTCCATTGCCCGCCGACACCTACCTGCGCAACAAGCTCCTGGTGCACGAGGCCTTTCATCGCATCCAGCCGCAGCTGGGCCTGAGCGCGCGCGACGCGATCAACGGCCATCTCGACGAACGGGACGGCCGCTACCTGCTGCGGCTGGAGTTGCGGGCGCTCAGCGCGGCGCTTGTGGGACAGGGGGCCGGCATGCGCACCGCGGCGCTCGATGCGGTGCTGTTCCGGGCCCAGCGCTACGCGCTCTATCCTGGTGCCGACACCCTCGAGGCGATGCTCGAGCTGCAGGAAGGCCTGCCGGAGTACACCGGCGCGCGCCTCGCACTCGAGACAGTTGATGACCCGGCGTCGCATATCCAGGCCGCAACCGCCGAGTTCGAACAGCGGCCCACCTACGTGCGCTCACTCGGCTATGGTACCGGTCCATTGCTGGGACTGCTTCTCGATCAGTACCATCCCACCTGGCGGCAGGAGGTCGCGACGAAGGGCTTCGCACTGCAGCTCCGCGCGGCACTTGGCTGGACACCGCCGGACGACATGGCCGCTGCGGTGGTCGCGGCAGCCGCCCGCTACGATGGCAGTGCACTCGCTGCCGCCGAGGACGCGAGAGCGACCGCGCGCGAGGTCGCACTCGCCGATTATCGGAAGCGGTTGCTGGAGGGACCGGTGCTGATTCTCCGGGCGGAGCAGCTCTTCCGGTCCTTCAATCCCAACACCCTCGTGGCAATGGGCGATGATGGCACGGTGTATCCCACCGGCACCTTCAGTGCCGACTGGGGCGTGCTGAAGGTCGAGTCGGGCGGCGCATTGCTTCGGCCCGGTAACCGCGAAGTACAGGTATCTGCTCGGGGCATGCAGCGCGGCGGGGCAGCCGGCGCGACCGGAACAGGCTGGACCCTTGAGCTCAAGCCGGGATGGCGGCTGCTGCCCGGACCACGCACCGGTGACCTGATGATCGCGAGAGGCGCATGACGGAACCCGCGAAGGGACCACGTTTCCTGTGGGTGGCTGGCGCGCTCGCCGTGGCGCTCGCCCTGGCGCTTGCCGCGTGGCTCTTCAATCCGCCCCAGCGCCACATCCGTCTCGCTGCCGGTCCCCCCGAAAGTGCGGAGTACCGGTTCGCGGAGCGCTACCGCGAGATACTCGGGCGCGAGGGGGTGCAGCTCGATCTCGTGGAGACGCGTGGACCGCTGGACAATTTTGCCCGGCTGCAGGACCCGAACGGCAACCTTGATGCGGCCCTGATTGATGGCGGCACCACCACCGCCGAGAAATCACCCGGCCTCGTGTCGCTGGGCACGTTGTACTACCGGCCCGTATGGGTGTTCTACCGTGGGAGCATGCCGGCGCCGGGCACGCAATGGCCGCGCACGCTGCGCCTTGCCCTGGGGCTGGAGGGCGACAATCCCGCCAGCCTCACGCGGAGGCTCCTGGCCGAGACCGGCGCCGATCTGGACCCCGGCAATCTCCAGTTCCTCGATCGCGAGGCGGCAGACGATTCGCTCCTTGACGGTGCCGTCGACATCGCGGTGATCGTTGCCCCATGGGAGTCGCCCGCGGTGCAGCGACTGTTGCGCTCCGACAGCGTGCACCTCGCCGGCTTCGAGCGCGCCGAGGCGCGCGCCGCGCTGCACCCGGAACTGTCACGCCTCACGCTGCCGGAAGGCATCGTCGACCTCGCGAAGAATATTCCCAGCCATGACGTGCCGCTCGTGGCATCCAGGATGAGCATGGCCGTGCGACGTACCCTGCATCCGGCCCTGCAGCACCTCATGCTCGAGGCGCTTACCGAGGTGCATGGCGGACCCGGCGTCTTCGAACGGGCGGGCCAGTTCCCGGCGTCCGAAGCGGGCGACCTGCCGATGAGTCGGGCCGCCATCTCCTATCACAAATCTGGCACGCCCTTCCTGCAGCGCCACCTCCCCTTCTGGGTGGCGGTGATCGTGACCCAGGTGGCGCTCCTGCTCATTCCCATTCTGGGCATCGCCTATCCCGTGATCCAGGGCGCGCCCGCCCTCTATGCCGCGTTGATGCACCATCGCGTGAGCCGGTTGTATGGTCACCTGAAGAAGCTGGAGCACGAAGTGGCGGAGGGAAGGGTGGCCGATCGCGGTGCCGTACTTGCCGAGCTCGACGCCCTCGATGTGCGCGCAAGGCGCCTGCAGACCGGCGCGAACTTTGTCCCGATGGTCTATACGTTGCGGCAGCACATTCAGCTCATCCGCGATCGGCTGCACCGGACCTAGCGGTCGTCCTCGTCGGCCGGCATCTGGTGCACCGTCAGCAGCACCTCGCTCGGCGCGAGCGCCTGGAGCGACAGGGGAACACCCGGCGCCAGCGCCACCAGTTCGCCGCCGCCAGCCTCGCGGGCCTCCTCGTCCACGACAACCTTGAGCCGCCCGGTGCGCACCTGGATCGTCACCACCCCCTCGGCGCGATGCTCCTGCAGGAACCCCCCGGTGTCGAACACCAGCAGGATGATCGTCATCGGGCCGTGGCGCACTACCGTGATCTGTCGATGTCCCGACACCGCCGCATGCGGTTCGGCCCTGAGGTGCGCCGCCGCACCGGCGAGGTCCACCACCTGTACCGGCGCGGCGAGCCGGTCTTCCGGATGTGGTCGAAGCCGTTCCATGGCGCATCTCCTTGCCTTGCTGGTTGGCCCGGTAGCTCGTAGTACTGTAGTATCGTACCCTGTTTCGCGCCCCTTGTCCCCGAGTCACCCATGCCCGACACATCGACGTTCCTGACGCCCGCCCAGTTTCTCGATCACTGGCAGGGCCATCGCCGGCTCACTCGCCGCTTCATCCTGGCCTTCCCTGAGAAGGAGCTCTTCTCCTTCGCCGTTGGCGGCATGCGGCCCTTCGCGGAGCTCGCCACCGAGATGTTCAAGATGGCCATCCCGACCGTCGAGGGGGTGCGGTCGGATACCTGGAACTACGAGAAATCACCACTGCCGGCCACCCGCGAGGCGCTCCTGACGCAGTGGGATGACACCACGGCAGAACTGGATCGGTTATTTCCCCTCATCCCGGCGGAGAGGTTCCAGGCCACCATGAAGGCCTTTGGCCAGTGGGACGGCACCGGATACAGCCTGCTCCTGTACGCCGTGGACAACGAGATCCATCATCGCGCCCAGGCGTCGGTGTACCTGCGCGCCCTCGGAATCGAGCCCCCGTTCTTCCCCGATCGGAGCTGAATCATGTGCCGCAACATCAAGACCCTCTTCAACTTCGAGCCCCCTGTCACCGATGACGAACTCCGCGCGTCGGCGCTGCAGTTCGTCCGCAAGCTGAGCGGCTTTACCAGGCCGTCGAAGGCGAACGAGGCGGCCTTCGACCTCGCCGTCGACGAGACCACCGCCGTCGCGCGACGCCTGATGGAGTCCCTCGTCACCAACTCGCCGCCCCGCGACCGCGAGGTCGAGGCGGCACGGCTGCGCCAGCGGTCGCTGGAGCGCTTCGGCAAGTCGCGTATCTCCCCTGCACAGGCACGCTGACCCGCTTCCGGAGACAGGCCCGATGGATCTGCTCGTCATTGTCCTGCGCTTGCTTCATGTCGTCGTCGGCGCACTGTGGATCGGCTTCGCTGTCTTTACGGCGTTCATGCTCGCGCCCGCGCTGCAGGACGCCGGTGCCGGGGGGGCCGGTGTCATGGCCGCGCTCCAGCGCCGCGGAATGCCCCAGGTGGTAGGGGCGTTTGCCGGGATCACGCTGCTCACCGGCATCTGGCTCTTCTGGCGCGTGTCGAACGGGTTCAGCCCCACGTTCATGGGGTCGCACATGGGGATTGCACTGAGCGTGGGCGGGCTCGCGGCCATCGTCGGGTACGCCATCGGCATGGCCATGGTCCGCCCGAGCATGACCCGCGCAGCAACGCTCAGTCAGGAGCTGCCGTCCATCACCTCCGAAGGCGACCGCGCGGCGATGCTCGCGGCAATTGCCGCGGCACGGGGACGGGGGGCCGCCGGCGCCCGGTTCCTGTCACTCATGCTGCTGCTCGCCGCCGCCGCGATGGCGGTGGCCCGGTATCTCTGACGATTGCTAATGACGACGCTGCGCGCCGCCTAATGGGAGACAACCGCAACCGGAGCACGGCTCATGGCAACTTCCCCCGACGCCCAGCTTGCCACCATGATCGCAAACCTCGAGGCCAACACCGGCAAGTCGCTCGCGCAGTGGGTTACCCTGGCACGGAAGAGCGGTACGGGGAAGCACGGCGCGCTCGTCGCCTGGCTCAAGGCCACGCACGGCATGACGCACGGGTATGCCAACCTCGTCGCCCACACCACCCTCAAGCCCGATGCCGGTTCCACGCCCGCCGGCGGCAACGACCCCGTCGCGGCGATGTTCCCGGGTGACAAGGCGGCGCTCCGACCGATCTACGATGCCCTCCTCGCCGGCATCCTCAGGTTTGGCAAGGACGTCGAGCAGGCGCCGAAGAAGGGCTACATGAGCCTGCGGCGGTCCACCCAGTTTGCCACGCTGCACCCGAGCACGAAGGCGAGGTTCGATGTCGGCCTCAAGCTGAAGGGCACCCCACCCGAAGGTCGCCTCGAGGCGGCCGGGTCCTGGAACGCCATGGTGACCCATCGGGTGCGCCTCGAAACGGCGAAGGACGTCGACCGCGAGCTGCTCGCCTGGTTGCGGCAGGCCTACGACCAGGCATAGCGCATCCGGCGATGACGCGGCATCGTATGCGTCGTGCCCCTCTTTCCCGAGACGCGCCACTCCGTCGTGCAGGCGCTGGCCAGTGGTGACGAAGCCACCCGTGCACGCGCAACCGACCTCGTCGTCCGCGCCTATCGCGGGCCGATCATCGCTGTGCTGCGTCATCGGTTCGGCCTCGACACCGCCGACGCCGAGGACCTGGCCCACGACTTCCTGGCGCAGGCGCTCGCCCGGGAATGGCTGCAACGATACGATCCGGCGCGGGCGCGCTTCCGGACGTTCCTGCGCAGCTGCCTCGCGGCGTTTGCGAGCACGGCACATGAATCGGCCGGCCGGCTCAAGCGCGGGGGAGGGATTCCACACCTGTCACTCGACGCCGCCGTGCTGGAGCACACGCCCGGTGGCAGCGATGACGCGCTGTTCGATCGCGAGTGGGTGCGGAGTGTGCTCGGCCTCGCACTCGAGCGGCTCCAGGCCGACTGTGATGCCGCCGGTCGCCGGACCACGTGGGATGTGTTTCATGCGCGCGAGGTGGAGGGCGCCGATGAACCGCCGTCGTATGCCGCACTCGCCGACCGGTTCTCCCTCCCGGTGACACAGGTGACGAACTACCTCGCGTGGGCCCGGCCACGCTTCCGCGCGCACGTGCTCCAGGCGTTGCGCGACCTCACGGCGTCGGAGGCGGAGTTCCGCGCCGAGGCGCGGGCCCTGCTCGGCATCGAGATCGCATGACACTCTCCGATGCCGCCGTCGGGCGCCTCCGCGCCACCCTCGAGGAGCCCGATGCCGGTCCCCGGTACGACGTGGGCTCGCTGCTCGGTCGCGGCGGCATGGGCGCCGTGTACCGCGCGCACGATCGGGAGCTTGATCGTGACGTGGCGCTCAAGGTGCTCACCTTCGAAGCCGACGGGACCACCGACGGCGAGCGCCTCGCCCGCGAGGCCCGGCTCCTGGCCCGGCTGGAGCATCCCGGCATCGTCACCGTGCACGATCGCGGAACACTGGGCGATGGTCGCCCCTTCTACGTGATGCGGCTGGTGCGCGGCGTGCGGCTGGACCTGTTCGCCGAGCGCGCCGGGCGGGGTGAGTTGCTGCGCCTCTTCCTCCGGGTCTGCGATGCGGTCGCCTTCGCGCACGCGCGCGGCATCATTCACCGGGACCTGAAGCCGGGCAACATCATGGTGGGTGAGTTCGGTGAGGCGCTGGTGCTCGACTGGGGCATTGCGCGCGCGCTCAGTGAGCCGGCCGGCGACCTGGCGGCGGGAACGCCGGGATTCATGGCCCCGGAACAGGTGGCCGGCCTGGCCGGGTCACTCGACGCGCGCACCGATGTGTTCGGCCTCGGTGCCATCCTGCGCGACCTCCTGCGTCGCTCGTCCGATCCGGTGCCGCGCCCCCTGGCCGCCATCATTGCGCGCGCCACTGCCCTCGATCCCGCCGCCCGGTACCCGGGTGCAGATCGTCTCGCCGACGACCTGAGGCGCTGGCTCGACGGCGAGAAGGTGGAGGCCCATCGAGAGTCAATCCTGGAAAAAGCCGGTCGGATCTACACCCGCAACCAGGTGCTCATCCTGCTGCTCCTGGCCTATGCCATCGTGCGCGTCACGATCCTTCTCTGGCGCGGGGTCTAAAGGCAGGGGCCCCCAGCACCTAACCAGTCCACGACGCGCCAATCACGGCGCGCACCTTCACCTGGAGGTTCCCATGAACAAGCCGGTACTCGGATTGCTCGCGGGCGGTGCACTGGGCATCGTCGATGGATTGACCGCGCTTGTCTCCGCCCCCGAAGTGGCCCCGCAGATCACCGGGATCATTCTCGGCTCGATGGGGAAGGGGCTGGTCGCCGGCATCCTCATCGGGTGGTTTGCCAGGAAGGTGGACAACCTTGCGGCGGGGATCGTCGTGGGCCTGGCGCTCGGTGCCCTCTTTGCACTGCCCTTCGCGCTGGGCGTCGATCCCCTCACCGGCAAGCGATACTTCTGGGAGATCCTCCTTCCCGGCTCGCTCGTCGGGCTGATCGTGGGCTTTCTGACCCAGCGCTACGGCTCCTCACGTCCTCACGTCATCACGCCCTCACGTCCTACACCGCCTCCGACAGGCTCGAGAACGTAAAGTCCCGGATGCGCATCGGTGGCACCATGCTGCCCTGGGCCCGCACCGGCTGGCCCAGCGCCTCCACCTTGCCCAGCATGATGATCGGCGACTCGTTGAAGCGGAAATTGCTGATGGCGTGCGTAATGCGCCCGTCCTCCACCAGGAAGGTGCCGTCCCGGGTGAGGCCCGTCAGCAGCATCGTTTGTGGATCCACCGTGCGGATGTACCAGAAGCGCGTCACCAGGATCCCGCGCGGCGTGTCCCGGATCAGGTCTTCCAGCGTGGCACTGCCACCATTCATGATGAAGTTGCCCGGAGAAGCGCGCGGGGCCACGCCCTGCTTTTCGGCCCAGTACCGCGAACAGTTGAGGTTCTGCAGCACACCCCGGTCGATCCACTGGACCCGTTCGCGTGGCAGTCCATCAAAGCCCCAGGGCAACGTCGGCACCCGGTCGCTGGCGGGGTCGGACCAGATCGTCACCAGCGGATCGAGCAGGCGCTCCCCCACCAGGGTGCCGCCGCCCGGTCGGGAGAAGGGGCTCCGCCCCTCGTCGGCCCGACGCATGTTCAATCCGAACACCAGCGGCTGCAGGAGTTCCACGGCAGCGGTTGGTTCCAGGATCACGGTGTACGTGCCCGGTTCGAGCGGCGTGGACTGCCGGGACGCCAGTGCCTTCTCCAGCGCGATGCCCGACGCAGCGGCGCCGTCGAATCGTGCGACATCGTTCTCGTCCCGCTCGGCGTAGCCTGAGCCAGTCCCGTCGGCGCTCCGCACCGTTACCGAGAAATTGAGCGCCGATGCGCGGTGATAGGCGAACAGCCCCGCGCTGTTCGCCATCGCCTGCCAGCTGCTCCCGTCGGCCAGGAACCCGGCGGCGACACAATCACTCTTTCTCGCCGGGGCAATGCTCGATTCCGCCACCGCTGCACGGTAGTCCGGGGAGATGGCGGCGGTGGCCTCGCTGTAGGCCTGCGGCACCGAGAGGTACTCCTGCGGACCCAGCGGCGGCATCGCCTCCGGGTCCTCCGGGGCAAGCTGGGCCAGGTCCTCCGAGAGACGAATCGTGCGCGCAAGGGTGGCGTCGTCGAACTGGTTGGCCACGGCAACGCCGCTGCGCTTGCCCCACATCGACCGCACCGACACCCGCAGGTCTTGCACCGCGCCTGCGGTGCTCACGGTGTTGCGGGCATAGCGGAGGTTGCCACGATTACTCCCCACAATCGAGATCTCGCACGCCGGTGCGCGCGAGAGCGTGAGCGCCCGCTGCAACAGCGCGCGCGCCTCCACCTCGTCAAGTGGACGCATTGGGCTTCGCGATGGTGCGGGAGGTGTTGAGGACATTGACCCTGTCCACCCGGGTCGTTGAGCAGCCGTGCGATACGGCACTCACCTGCGAGGGCTGTCCCTTGCCGTCGCGAAACGTGCCGCCCAGGCGATAGTCGCGGCGGTCACAGATGCCGGTCACCGCATGCCAGAACTCGACCGTGTTCGCCTGGTATGCCGCGTCCCGCAGCATCCCGACGATCTTGCCGCCCTGGATCTCGTAGAACAGCACGCCACCGAACTGGAAGTTGTAGCGCTGCTGGTCGATCGAGTAGGAGCCGTTGCCGATGATGTAGATCCCCTTGTCCACACCGGCGATCATCTCCGCCGGCGTCATCGGCTTCGTGCCCGGCTGGAGTGACACGTTGGGCATGCGCTGGAACTGCACCGAATCCCAGCTGTCGGCGTAACAGCAGCCGTTGGATGCCGTCTCGCCCAGCACATGGACCTGGTCGCGTGTCGCCTGGTAGTTCACCAGCACGCCGCCCCGGACGAGGTCCCATTGCCCTGTGGGGACGCCCTCGTCGTCATACTTCGCCGCCCCCAGCGAGTGCGCCTGCGTGCGGTCGGCCACGAAGTTCACCATCGGGCTGCCATACTGGAACGACCCCGTGCGCCACTTGTCGAGCGTCGCGAAGCTGGTGCCGGCGTAGTTCGCTTCGTACCCGAGCACCCGGTCGAGTTCGAGCGGGTGACCCACCGACTCGTGAATCGTGAGCCAGAGATGCGAGGGATCGAGCACCAGGTCCCAGTTGCCTGGTGTCACCGACTTGGCAGCCGCCTTGGCCCGAGCCTGGTCCGGGGCGAGCCGCGCGTCCTCGACCATGTCGTACCGGCTGCCATAGACCGGGATGCCGGCCGCTGACGTCCTCCGGTCGGCCGGTCGCATGGTGAGGTACTCCCACCCCATTCCCATCGGCGCGCCCAGTGAGCTCCGGACCTCGAAGCGGCCAGTCTCCTTGTTGACCACCGTGACATTGAAGGTAGGATAGATCCGGTGGATGTCCTGGTCGATGTAGCTCCCGTCGGTCGAGGCGAAGTATTTCTGCTCGTTGACGAGTGAAAGATTGGAGGAGATGTAGCTGGCGCCGGCGGCAAGCGCGGTGGCGCCAACGGTCGTCAGCAATTCGGCCTTGTCGCTGAGTGGCACCGCAAGGGCATTGGTCTCGATGGGCGTGCTCCACCGCGCCTCCCCCACGCCGGCCTGGGGCGCGAGCGTCACCGGCTCGGTCTGGAGCCGCGAGTCGGCTTTCGCGATGGCCACCGCCTGCGCCGCCGCCCGGGCGATACCGTCAGGCGTCACGTCCTCGGTCGCGGCAAAACCCCATGTCCCGTTGGCGATGACCCGGATCCCGACGCCGTACGACTCAGCCAGCACCACACCGTCGATCTTTGCCTCCCGCCCGCTGATCGACTGCGTCAGGTACCGGCCGATCCGCACGTCGGCGTAGCTCGCGCCCAGGCTCCGGGCAGCGTTCAGCGCCACGTCCGCCAGCGCCTTGCGATCCCCAGTGGGAATCGGCGTGAGGCTGCCCGACCAGAACCGCTGGTGCGGCGAGATCAGCGTCGCGCCGGCCAGCCCGCTGAGTTGGAGAAAGTCACGTCGTTCCACTGGCGATCCCTGTCAGGTTGTCTTCTCAGGCATCTCCGACCCAAGCTTCTCCGCCGCACCGCGCAGCAACTTTTCCGGGTCGATGCCATACTGGCCACAGAGCGCCTCGATCATCTTGAACGCTGCGGTGAGGCGTTGCGTGTTCGCCACCGCCACACCGCCGCCGGACGCGCCGCCACCGTCCAGCACCACCAGGCGGTCGATCTTCGTATCCCTCGTGGCGGTGACCGCCGTGGCGAGCAGGGCAGGGAGCTGCTGCATGAAGAGGAAGGTGGCCGCCTGGTCTCCTGCCGCGCGCAGTTCCTTCACCATCTTCTCCAGGGCGAACGCCTGTGCCTCGCCCTGGGCCCGCACCGGCGCCGCATTCGCCTCGGCCTGCAAGGTCGCGGCGTCGCGCTGCGCCCGCGCCGGCTCCACCTGGTCGGCCTGCAGTTGCCGCCGCACCAGCTCGATGCGCGCCTGCTGCACGCCCTGCTGTGCCGCCGCCTCCGCCGCCTCTGCCTCGGCGCGGGCGACCCGTTCCGCCGTCTCGCCCGCCTGCATCAGTTGCGCCTGTCGCACGCGCAGGGCGTTCTGTGCCTCCGCGATCGCCGTCTGTGCCTGCGCTTGGGTCACCTCCGCGTTGCGTCGTGACTCCGCCTGCTTCTGCTCCGTCTCGGCCTTGTTCTTCGCCTCGGCGATCTCCGCGTCGCGCAGGACTTCCGATGCCCGGATGCGCCCGACGGCCCGCAGGTAACCCATGTCATCCGAGATGTTCTGGATCTTGAGCATGTCCTGCTGCAGGCCCAGCTGCCGCAGGTCGCGCGATGCCTCCGCCACCAGCGCCTGCTCGAACTTGAGCCGGTCCTCGTTCGCCTCCTCGGGGGTCAGCGTGGCCAGCACGCCGCGCAGGTTCGCCGCCAGCGTCTCCCGCGCGAGGTCGGGGATTTCCCGCTCCCGCCCGAGCAGGCGCTCCACCGCATTGTTGAACACCTCGTCGGGTGTCGAGGCGATCTTCACGTTCGCCACCGCCTCGACCGTGATCGGGATCCCACCCTTGGCGAAGGCGTTCGCCACCTTCACCGTGAGCGGGATCGTGTTGAGCGACATCTGGGTGACCTGCTCCAGGATGGGCACCCGGAACGTGCGCCCGCCCCGGATCAGCCGGTAACCCACCGCCGTGCCGTCAGGCAGCGTGCGCCGCCGGCCGGTGATGACCGCGATCATGTTGGGCGGCACGATCACGATCAGCCGCTGCAGCGTCCGGATCAGGATCAGCACCAGGAACGCTACACCGATCGCCATGACCACCGGCGTCAGGAAACCAACCGGAAGCTCGGGCATTCAGGACCTCGCGAGGGACATCGGGTGGGACTGCGTCAGGTGAAGATGCCGCGGCTCAGGACGGCAACGCCGCGCTCGACTCGCTCGATGAAGACCGGTGACCCGGGCGGAAGGTCGGGCAGCGGCTCCGCCTCGGTCCAGGTGGCAGTGATTTCCTGCTCCTGGCCGCCGACGATCGCACTGACGCGGCCCATGCGCGTGGCACGGTCGAACGGGACCACCAGCGTCCCGTCGATGCCGAACCAGGCGCCATCACCGGCCAGGTCGCCGCTGTCGGTCCGGCGCAGCCAGCTGAACAGCGCGGTGACGGCAAGCATCGTCACGATGCCCAGTGCGATACTCGCGATCCACACCAGCATCGGGGCAACACCCATCAGCGTGAGGCCGGCACCCGCCCCGCCGAACACCACCGCACCGTAGGCGATGCCCCGCAGGTTGAGCGCCAGCAGGCCATCGCCTTCGGTGAAGTCGTGGTCCACCACCCCGAACGCGACCAGCCCCAGCAGCAGGGCCCCCAGCACGAGGGCGAAGAGGAAGATGGTCATCCCGAAATCTACCGCGAAAACCGGGCGATGACGGCGGTGTCACAAATCCGCTTAACGTGACGGCATGCCGCGCGTCAACAGGGTGGTAGCCACGATACGACCCGGAGAACCCATGATACGTACCCCATTCGTGCTGGTCCTGTTCGCCGCCTGTGCCGCACCGCTCGCCGGCCAGCAGCATGCCCACGCTGACATGGTAGCAGCCGGCCCCCGGGATGCGACCCCCCATCTCCGGGTTACCCCCGCCCGCATGCCCACCGCCGCCGATGCAGCGTGGGGCGATAGCCTCGTCCGCGTGGCCCGGGAAGCCGTCGCGCGCTACGAGTCGGTCGAACTGGCGGAACAGGACGGATACAAGGTGCGCCTCAAGGCCATGAAGCAGGCGAAGGTGCTGCACTACACCAGCCTGGCCAACGGCTTCCACGCGCGCTCCGCCTTCGACCCGGCCCGCCCCACCTCGCTGCTCTATGAGCGTGCCCCCGGGGGCGGGCTCCAGCTTGTCGGCGTGATGTACACCATGCCCGCCTCCGCCACCCTTGAGGAACTCGATGCCCGCGTACCGTTCGGCCTCGCGCAGTGGCACCTGCATACCAACATCTGCATGCCGAAGGGCAAGGGGGCACGAAACACCGCCAACTTCGTTGGTCCGAACGCGATGTTCGGCCCCCACGGCACCATCGCAACCGCAGAAGCCTGCGCCCAGGCTGGCGGCCGCTTCCGGGCCCAGTCGCTCGGCTGGATGGTCCATGTCAACGTGATGACGGACGATCCCTGGGCCCCGGCGCAGAAGCACATGCATTGAGGACGTGAGGACGTGAGGGCGTGAGGGCGTGAGGGCGTGCGGGGAATATTGGCCGGCGCGTCGAATGGGGATGGCTCCGCAGGCTCTGTTGCCCGGCGCGTTCGCGATCGACGCTGACTGCACGTGCTGATGACTGAAGCGACGGCACGAGAGCCGAAGGAGCCACCCCAGAGACGCGCCATACCCCAGAGGCATGCCCCACAGGCATACCCCAGAGGCATACCCCAGAGCCACGCCGCGCCGGCGCCCGTTCGGTTATTGTAGGATATGCCTCAGCTCCCCTTCAACGTCGAACCCGATCACCTGAAGGCCGTGCTGCTGGCCTTCGCGCCCCGCGCGCTGGCTGCCTTCATCGTCCTCCTCCTGTTCTGGATCGTCCTCCGGATCACGCAGCCCGCCCTGCGCGCCGCCCTCCGCCGCGCGCACTTCGTGGATGGATTGATCAAGCTCCTGGTCGACGGCCTCTTCCGCGGCACCGTCCTCCTCTTCGCCCTGGTCATGGCCGCCAGCCAGCTGGGCATCAATGTCAGTGCGCTCCTCGCCGGCGTCGGCGTCGCCGGCATCGCACTCGGTTTCGCGGCCCAGGAAACCGTCGCCAACATGATCTCGGGCTTCCTCATCTTCTGGGACCGCCCCTTCAAGATCGGCGACTACATCACCACGCAGGAACTCTATGGCGAGGTCCGCGAGATCACCCTGCGCACCACCCGCATTCGCACCCTCGACAACACTTACGTCGTCATCCCGAACAAGCAGATCATCGGCGACACGATCGTGAATCACTCCATGTACGGTGAGACCCGCGTCGTCGTCAGGCTCGGCATTGCCTACAAGGAGCGCATCGCCGAGGCGCGCCCGGTCCTGCTCCGCGCCGTCGCCGGACTGCCAGGGGTGATGGACAAGCCCGCGCCTGATGTGGTCGCCAGGTCGTTGGGCGACTCCAGCGTCAACCTCGAGATTCGCGTCTGGATCGACGAAGCGTCGGAAGAGCGGCCGGTGGAAGCGCGGGTCATCGAGGCGTGCAAGGTGGCGCTCGATGAGGCCGGGATCGAGATCCCCTTCCCGCACTTGCAGCTCTTCATCGAGAATGTCGAGGAACGGGTGTGGGCGAAGGCGGCCGCGCTGTCGGGCCGTTCCCCCAGCTGAGGAGCGAGCGGTGGACCTGATACAACCCCGCAAGCTGGCCCGCGCCGCACGCTCGCTGATGTTCCGCAAGCGCCACCCACCCGTCGGCTCGATGCCCGGGACCCTGGTAACGCAGCCCGAGTCGCCCATGCCGGTCATCCGCGTGATGCGGTACGGGCCTGACCTCCTCGATGAGTGCGACGTCCCCGACCCCGCCGACCTGCGCCGCCTCATCGAGTGCGATGGGGTCGTCTGGATCGACGTGCAGGGCCTGGGCGATGAAAAGGTCCTGCGGCAGGTCGCGGACATCGTCCACTTGCACCCGCTCGCACTCGAGGATGCGGTGAACGTGCCGCAGCGGCCCAAGTCCGAGCCCTACGAGGCGCAGCACCTCTTCATTGCCCGCATGGTGCGCATCGGCGCCGAGTCGGGCATCGATGCCGAGCAACTGAGCCTCTTCATCGGGCCGCGATACCTGCTGACGTTTCAGGAGCGCTACGGCGACGTGTTCGACCCGGTGCGCAAGCGGATCCGGGTGGGCCTGGGCCCGATCCGGCGCATGGGCCCCGATTATCTCGCCTATGCCCTGATCGACACCGTCATCGACGCCTTCTATCCGCTGATCGAGGAAATCGGTGAGCGCCTGCACAACCTCGAGGACGACATCCTCGAGCGCCCGTCGCCGCGCGGCCTGAAGCGCATTCACGCCATGCGGCGGGACCTGCTCGCCGTGCGACGGGCGGTGTGGCCGCAGCGCGAGGCGGTCAGTGCGCTGATCCGCGAGGAGACCCCGCTGGTGAGCGAGCCGGTGCGTCGCTACCTGCGCGATTCACTCGATCATGCTTCACAGGTGGCCGATGTGGTGGAGAGCTACCGGGAGATCGCCTCGAGCCTCATGGACATCTATCTGTCGAGCACCGGCCAGCGCACCAATGAGGTCATGAAGGTGCTCACCATCATGGCCAGCATCTTCATTCCGCTCACCTTCATTGCCGGCGTGTACGGCACCAACTTCCACTACCTCCCGGAACTCGACTGGCGCTGGTCCTACTTCGTGTTCTGGGGCGTGATGATCGCGACCGGCGCAGGCATGCTGGTGTACTTCCGGCGCCGCGGCTGGATCGGTACGCCCGATGAGGCGGACGAAGGCAACGAGGACGACGGCCCGGGTTCATGATGCGGGCAGCATGCCCTCCAGCCCCAGGGACAGCAGGCCCGCAAGCGGCGCGCGCACCCATGTCGGCCGGTTGTTGAGTTCGTAGCGCAGTTCGTAGAGCACCTTGTCCAGCAGGAACATCTCGAGCAGCCCCTCCAGCGCCCCGCGATCCCCGGGTACCAGGCCAGACCCCTCCACAGTGTGCAGGTACGCGTGCAGGTACACGCCGCACACCGACCGCTCCCACACCTTTGCCCACGGCACCAGTCGGTCGAGGTCGCCCGGGCGTCGCGCCACATGGCTCATCAACGCCACCTGCGAGGCGTAGCCGAACGACCGGAGCATGCCGGCCACGTCCCGCAGCGGTGCCTGGCGCGCGCGGCGGTCCGCGAGCGAGCGGGCCGGCTCGCCCTCGAAGTCGATGATGGTGAAGTCACCACCGGTGCGCAGCACCTGGCCCAGGTGATAGTCACCATGCACCCTGGTCTTGAGGCACACCGGGTCGAGCGTCGCCAGCCGCTCCAGTCGCGTGGTCAGGCGACCGCGCCGGCTCAGCACCCGGCTCGCCGGCTCCACCACGTCGTCCGGCAGCCGGGGAAACACCTCCTTCAGCAACTCGAGGACACTGGCCGCGCTGTGCCGCACCGCGCCCGACACCTCGGCGTAGTCGTCGGCGGTGAAGGGTGCCGAGCCAAATGCCGGATCGGTCGTGGGTCGCGCCAGCGCGAGGTGGAGTTCGCCCGTGCGCCGGCCCAGCATCGCCGCGGCGTCGTCGGAAATGCCCAGCAGTTCGTCGAGGTGCGGCGGGAGCCCCGCCGCGCCGATCTCGATCCACGCACCCGGCCCTCCCGGCGCCGCGACGTCCGGCGCCGGCAGCGTCAGTGCGCGCTCCTGGAACCGCCCGAGTTCGTCCTGGAACCAGTGCCAGCCATCGCCTTGGTTGCGCACCAGCTGCTGCACCATCGCCATCGTCGCCGATGGGCCCTCGGCGGCAACGTACTCCACCGATCCCGCGAAGGCGGGTACGTTCGGGAATCCCGCCTCCTCGCTCAGGAAACGGGTCATCTCGCAGTCGGGCTGCGGACCGTGCGCCACTCGGCGGAACAGCTTGAGGATGAAGCTGTCGCCGAAGATGATCGAGGTGTTGCTCTGCTCGCCGCCCGGGTGACGCACCACCCAGCCGCCCTCAGGGGCCGTGGCCGCCGAATAGCCGGGCCCTGGCGTCCCGACCAGTTGCCCGCTGGTACCCGGCTGGGGAACCCGGCTGCCCACCAGGGCGAGCAGGGCCCGGCAGGCGGCATCGCTCGCGAGCGCATCATACAGCACCCCCGTCTCCTCGCCCGACGCCACCGGGCAGACGACGGCATTCGGGCTCGACTGCTGGACCTGCTCCGCCTCCGGCCCGGCGGCGAGCGCAAGCGGCACCACGTAGGTCTCCGCACCGTCGTCCCCGTACTGCACCGTGCAGAGCGCCATGCACGCCGAACCGGTCAGCGGCAGCCAGTCGTCCAGCCGGCAGCTGCGGATCACGCGCGCCTTGCCGCCGAACCAGCGTTGCCGCGGCAGGTATTCCGGCAGCACCGTCGCCTCGAGGATGGCACGCGTGCTCGATTCTGCCAGGGTGGGCCAGCCCGCGGCGAGGTCCACCGCCAGCCGCAGCTCGGCCGGCTCCGTGGTGGTTTCGGCCGGGTCGGGAGTGCCATGCAGCTCGAACCAGAGGTAGCCGTACGGCCCGAGGGTCAGGGGATACGGGGTGCGCGCAATCTTGGGAAATTCGACATAGCCGAGCATTTCGACGGGCGTCATGCCCGCAATGGCCGACAGGTCCAGCTCGAACGGTTGGGCGAAGCGTGACAGGTTGGCCACGCACAGGACCTGCTCGCCCTCGTGCCGCCGCAGGTAGGCCAGGATCTTCCGGTTGCCCGGGTCGAGGTACTCGATGGTGCCCCGGCCGAACACCTTGAACAGCTTGCGGAGCGCGATCATGTGCTTGGTCCAGTTGAGCAGGCTCGACGGCTCGCCCTGCTGGGCCTCCACGTTGACCGCTTCGTACCCGTACACCGGGTCCATGATGACGGGGCTGTACAGCCGCGCCGGGTTGGCGCGCGAGAAGCCGCCGTTGCGGTCGCCGCTCCATTGCATCGGCGTGCGCACCGAGTTGCGGTCGCCGAGGTAGATGTTGTCGCCCATCCCGATCTCGTCGCCGTAGTAGAGCACCGGCGTGCCGGGAAAGGAAAAGAGGATGCTGTTGAGCAGCTCGATGCGCCGGCGATTGTTCTCCAGCAGCGGCGCCAGCCGCCGCCGGATGCCCACGTTGATGCGCATCCGCGGGTCCGCGCTGTACGCCATGTACATGTACGCCCGCTCGTCGTCCGTCACCATCTCCAGGGTCAGCTCGTCGTGGTTGCGGAGGAAGAGACCCCACTGGCAGTTCGCGGGGATCGCCGGCGTCTGTGCCATGATGTCGGTGACCGGGTGACGGTCCTCCAGCCGCAGTGCCATGAACAGTCGCGGCATGAGGGGAAAGTGAAACGCCATGTGGCATTCATCGCCGTCGCCCATGTAGGCCCGCACGTCGTTCGGCCACTGGTTGGCCTCCGCCAGGATCATGCGGTTCTCGTATTGCGCATCCAGCGCGGCGCGAATCTGCTTGATCACCACATGCGTCTCGGGCAGGTTCTCGCAGTTCGTGCCATCGCGCTCCACCAGGTAGGGAATGGCGTCGAGCCGCAGGGCGTCCACCCCCATGTCGAGCCAGAACCGCATCACCCGGATCACCTCCTCGAGCACCACCGGGTTGTCGAAGTTGAGGTCGGGCTGGTGCGAGAAGAAGCGATGCCAGTAGTAGGCCTTCGCCTCCGGGTCCCAGGTCCAGTTCGACTTTTCCGTGTCGGTGAAGATGATCCGCGTCCCGGAGTACTTCTCGTCGCTGTCGCTCCACACATAGAAATCACGCTCCCGCGACCCGGCCGGCGCCGAGCGCGCCGCCTGGAACCAGGGATGCTGGTCGGAGGTGTGGTTCACCACCAGCTCGATCAGCACCTGCATGTCGCGGGCGTGGGCGGCGTCCAAAAAGGCACGAAAGTCGTCCAGCGTGCCGTAGCTGGGATGCACATCGGTGAAGCCGGCGATGTCGTACCCGTCGTCGCGGAGCGGCGAGGGAAAGAAGGGCAGGATCCAGAGACAGGTGACGCCGAGATCATGGAGATAGTCGAGCTTCTCCATGAGGCCGGCAAAGTCCCCGACGCCATCCTGGTTCGCATCGTGAAAGGTGCGAACGTGGATCTCGTAGATCACGGCGTCCTTGTACCAGAGTGGGTCGGACGCACTGCCTGGACGCTTCATCTGCCCTCCCTCGGCTCCATGGATGATCCTCGCTGGCCGGCTGGTCCCACCCACATGCCGACCGGCAGCGTGGCGAGAAGGTCGGACACCAGCACGGTGGGAACGCCCAGGTGCAGGCGCTCGCCGGTCAGCACGTTCCGGTAGTCGCCGGGCCTGGCGCCCGGCGGGGCGCGGAGCACCGTATCGCCCCACACCGCTGGCCCCACGGGGACGGTCCCTTCGTCGCCGCAGAGCCCGACCACGAGTCGTGGCGCCACGACCAGCACCGCCATGCCGCGATGGCGCCGCGCAAACGCCACCACATGGTCCGCCTTGGTGCCCTCCGCCGGGACCGCCAGGTACGCACCCTCCAGGAACAACGCCGGGTGACGGCGGCGCAGCATGAGTCCGGCATGGGTCACGTGCATCTTGATCTGGCCATCGCCCCAGCTCGACAGCAGCGCACCGACAGCGTCATGCGCTGGCGGGGCATCGTCATCACCGGCGGCAGCCGCGGCGAGCGGCGCCAGCCCCGCGAGCAGCTGGCGACGCGAGGCAAAGTCCACTGGCCGCCTGTTGTCGGGATCAACCAGGCTCAGGTCCCAGAGCTCCGTGCCCTGGTAGAAGTCGGGTACGCCCGGCGCGCCCAGCTTGAGCACGAGCTGCGCAAGCGAGTTCAGCATCCCGAACCAGCTGACCGTCGCCGCAAAGGGGCTGAACGACCGGCAGAAGCGCGCCGACGCCGGCCCGGCGAGCACCGCCTGCACGAATGCCAGTACCGCCTGCTCATGCTCGCGCGACGGGTTGATCCAGCTGGTGTGCACCTTCGCCTCGCGCATCGCCTTCAGCATGTAGCCCCGGATGCGCTCGATGAACTCGGGCCCTGGCGGTCCGCTGGTGCCCGGCGGCCAGGCACCCAGCAGCGCCTGGTACAGGAGGTATTCCTCCGCCGCCGACGGCACCGGCCGGTCGTGCACCGTGCCGCGCGCCGGGCTCGTGACGCTGGACCAGCGACTCAGCAGCGCCCGCCATCGCCGCGGCAGCTCCGGCAGCACGTTGAGGCGCGCCCGCGCATCCTCGCCCCGCTTGGTGTCGTGCGTCGTGGTCGCCAGCATCGACAGTGGCCAGCGCTGCAGGCGCTCCTGGTTGTCGGCATGAAAGCTCGCGACCGACTGGCCGAAGTGTTCCGGGTCGCCGCCGACCTCGTTGAGCGACACCAGCGGACCATAGCGGTAGAAGGCGGTGTCCTCCACGCCCTTGGCCTGCACCGGTCCGGTGTACTGCTGGAACTTCATGGCGAACCGCTGCCGCCGCTCGTGCTCGGCGTCGGTCACGCCCGGCGTGTGCGCTGGCAGCAGCATCTGCCGGATGAAGCCGAAGATCGTCGGCTCCAGCGCCGGGTTGCGGCGCAGCGCCGCCGAAATGGCGCGATCCACCGACGCGCGGTCGAAGGCCGTCGGCTCGACGCCATGGTAGTAGCTGCGGTACACCGGGAAGCACGCCACCACCTCGCGCAGTGCCTCCTGCAGGCTGTCGAGCGTGAAGTCCCGGAAGCGCCGGTCGCTCTCCGAGATGCGGTTGAGCTCGTGCGCCAGCACGTTGAGCTCGCTCGCCATGGAGCTGGTGATGATGAGCTTCTTGGCCTCGTACACCACGTCCTGGAACGCCGGGCCCTCCCCGGCAAAGGCGGTGTACAGTGCCGTGAACGCGGTGGCCCGCCGGCCATCGATGAAGACGCGGTTGAGGCTGTTGAGGAAGTCGTACCCAGTGGTGCCGTGCACCATCCACCCCTCGTTGAGGCGCTCGCCGGGCGACAGGATCTTCTCCACCGTCGTCCACACCGGTGCACCGGGGCCCAGGCAGGTCGCCAGGTCGTCCAGGTAGCGGGCGGGATCGAACAGCCCGTCCACGTGATCCAGCCGCACGCCGGTGACCGCACCCTCCCGCACCAGTCGGGCTGTCAGCGCATGCGCCGCGCGGAAGACCGCGGGGTCCTCCATCCGGATGCCGGCCAGCTCGTTCACGTCGAAGAAGCGGCGATAGTTGATCTCGTGCATCGCGGTGCGCCACGAGGCGAGCCGGTACGGCTGCGCCTCGAGCAGCTCGTGCAGCAGGTCGGACGACGACGGCTCGCCCGGGGTCCCATTGAACAGCCGGAGGTTCGCCTCCACATGGCGCCGCACCGCCGGCGCGCGCTCGAGCAGCGCGCCGAGGCGATCCAGCGCCACCACTTTCTCGCGCTGCCGCTCCTCCATCAGGTAGGGATCCGTCTCCGTGAAGGCGGGCAGGTGCTCCAGGTGGAAGAGCACGCTGAGGAGCTCGATCAGGTCCGGGTCGTCTGGGGCGAGCGCCGCCCGCAGTGCATCGAGGCGATGCTCCAGCAGCTGCCGGAGCTGGCGCGGGTTGAGCGGCAGGTCGAGCTCGTAGTAGCGCAGGCGGATCGTGCCGTTCGCGTATTCCAGCTGGAGCTGGCCGGCATCGAGCGTCGCCCCGTACTGGTCGCCCAGGACCGGGAGCAGGATCTTGCCCTTGAGCTCCGGCTTCACCGGGTCCCAGTCGATGTCAAAGAAGGAGGCGAAGGGCGACGAGGGCCCGCTCTCGAGCACACTGCGCCACCAGGCGTTGGCCATGGGGTGCGTGCTCATGTGGTTCGGCACGAAGTCGAGCACGATGCCGAGGTCGTGGGCACGCGCAGCGGACGCCAGGGCAGCAAACCCGGCATCACCGCCCAGCTCCGCATTGAGCCGGCTGTGATCGCAGATGTCGTAGCCGTGCCGGCTGCCGGGGCGCGCCGCCAGGACCGGCGAGGTGTAGCACTCCGTGGCGCCGAGGGCCGCCAGGTACGGGATCAGCTCGGCGGCATCGCTCAGGGTGAAGTCGGGGTTGAGCTGGACGCGATAGCTGCTCACCGGTACGCGGCGGGGAGTCGGCGCCGGCATCGCTAGCCGGGCCCGCCGGTGGCGGCCAGGAGCACGGCGCCGGGCCGCGAAAAGCGCATCGAGGGCACTGCGGCGTCCACGTCCAGCGGGGAGGGCACCGCCGCGAACGCCGCATCCTCCGTCGTCAGGATCTTCGTCCAGGCCCGCTCCCCCGCCAGCCGCGCCAGCGGATGCACCCGGAGGTCCACCGCGCCGGCACCCCGCAGCCGGATCACCGCGAGGATCGGCCGCGCCCCCATCGCCTCGCGCCGCAGGATGATCACGTCGTCACCCCACGCCACGATGGTCGGGTCGCCCGATCGTTCCCGCCACTGGAGGGCCGCTTCGGTGCGCCGCAACTGCAGCAGCCGGCGATAGTAGCGAAGATGCGAGAGGTGCGGCTCCTCGAGCCGCTCATCCCACCGCAGCCGGCTCGCCTCGAATGTCGCCGGTGCCTGCGGATCAGGTATCGCGGCCTGCCCCGACGCATTCGCAAACGCATCGAAGCGGCTGAATTCCTGTCGCCGTCCCGCCGTCACCTGCTGGCCCAGCTCGGCGTTGTGGTCGGTGAAGAAGAGGAAGGGGGTGCTCGCACCCCATTCCTGTCCCATGAAGAGGAGCGGCGTCTCCGGCAGCAGCAGCAGCAGCGTGGAGGCGGCGCGCCAGGCGCCCCGGTCGATGGCCTGGTGCAGCCGGTCGCCCAGCGCGCGGTTGCCCACCTGGTCGTGGTTCTGCAGGAAGAAGACGAACTTCTCGCAGGGGATGCCGCGCGGGTCGGTGCCGCGCGCCACGCCGAAGTAGGGCGCGTGCTGCCCGCGATAGAACCATCCCAGCCGCGTCGGTCGCGGCGATCTCGGCGGTTGTCCCCCCGAAGTCGGCGAAGTAGCCGTCGCGGTCGCCCGCCATCGCACGGCGCATCTGGTGGTGGAAGTCGTCCGACCACACCGCATCCGCGCCCCAGCCACCGTCGGCCACCGGCTCGACCATGCAGCGCAGGTTGCGCGCATCTTCCGCGATCACCTGCACCTGGCGCTGCGACGGGGGCACCGCCTCGTGCACCGCCGTGCTGATCTCCGCCACGATTGTGGGCCTGCTGCCGTCGACGATCGCGTGCGTCGCATCCAGCCGCAGGCCGTCGAGATGATACTCGCGGACCCAGCGCACGGCATTCTCCGCCACGTACGCGCGTACCGGCGCGCTGCCCGGCCCGTCGAAGTTCAGCGTCTCGCCCCACGGCGTCTTGTGCGTGCGGGACACGTACTGCGGGCTGAACGTGCCCTGGTAGGCACCGTCGGGCCCGAAATGGTTGTAGACCACGTCGAGGTGCACGGCAAGGCCGGCATGGTGCGCGGCATCCACCATCGCGCGCAGGTCATCCGGTGTGCCGTAGCAGCGCGCCGGGGCAAACAGGGCCACGCCGTCATAGCCCCAGTTGCGATCCCCGGGGAAGTCGGCCACCGGCATCAGCTGCAGCGCCGTGACGCCAAGCTCCTGCAGGTAGGGAAGGCGCTCGACAATGGCGCGGAAGGTGCCTTCCGGCGTGAAGGTGCCGACATGGAGCTCGTACAGCACCAGTTGGCTGGGTCCTACGCCCCGCCAGGCACCATCGCTCCACACAAACTCCCGCGGATCGACCACCTGCGACGGGCCGTGCACACCCTGCGGCTGGAACCGCGACGCCGGATCGGGGAAGGGCCCCGCGCCATCGAGGCGGAATCGGTACAGTGTGCCGGGCCGCGCAGCAGGCACCACGGCCCGGAAGTAGCCATCCTCGGTGCGCTCCATCCGCACCGTCCGCGGCGTGCCCGATTCAATGAGCACGTCCGCATTGGTGGTGGTCGGCGCCCAGATCTCGAAGGCGGTGGTCCCCCCGTCGTGGTTCGCGCCCAGCGACGCGCGGCCGTGGCTCACGGGGCGACGCCCCCGCGCGGCCCGCGAAAGGCCACCACCGACAGCGGCGGCAGGGTGATGCTCAGCGACGCCGGCCGGCCGTGCATCGGCAGCGGCGCGGCTCTCCACGCCGCCCATGTTGCCCTGGCCGCTGCCGCCGTAGAGCGTCGCGTCACTGTTCAGCACCTCCTCCCAGCGACCGCTCGCCGGCACGCCCACCCGGTAGTTGGGCTGGGGCACCGGCGTGAAGTTGCAGCCGAAGAGCATCACGTCCTCCGGGTCGCGGCCGCGCCGCAGGAAGCTGACCACGCTCCGCTGGTTGTCGTTGCAATCGATCCACGCGAAGCCGGACGGGTCGAAGTCGGTCTCGAACATCGCCGGGCTCGCCCGGTAGCAGGTGTTGAGGTCGCGCACCCAGCGCTGCAGTCCCAGGTGGTGCGGCTGCTCCAGCAGGTGCCAGTCGAGGCTGCGGTCATGGTTCCATTCCCGCCACTGGCCGAACTCGCAGCCCATGAAGAGGAGCTTCTTGCCCGGGTGCCCGAACATGAAGCCGTACAGCAGCCGCAGGTTCGCGAAACGCTGCCATTCGTCGCCCGGCATCTTCTGCAGCATCGACCCCTTGCCGTGGACCACCTCGTCGTGCGAAAACGGCAGGATGAAGTTTTCCGAGAACGCGTACATCATGCTGAACGTGATCAGCTGGTGGTGGTAGCTGCGATACACCGGGTCCTTCGCCATGTAGTCGAGCATGTCGTGCATCCAGCCCATGTTCCACTTGAAGGAGAACCCGAGTCCCCCCAGGTAGGTGGGCTTGGACACCATCGGCCACGACGTCGATTCTTCCGCCATCACGGCCACGCCCGGCCGCTCGCCATGCACCCGCTCGTTGAGCAGGCGCAGGAAGTCGATCGCGTCCAGGTTTTCCCGGCCCCCATGCCGGTTGGGGATCCACCCGCCGGCCTCGCGGCCGTAGTCGAGATACAGCATCGAGGACACCGCGTCCACCCGCAGGGCATCGATGTGGTACTCCTCCAGCCAGAACAGCGCATTGCTGATGAGGAAGTTGCGCACTTCCGGCCGGCCATAGTTGAAGATGAAGGTGTCCCAGTCGGGGTGATGGCCCTGTCGGGGATCGGCATGCTCGTAGAGGTGCGTTCCATCGAAATAGCCGAGCCCGTGTCCGTCACGGGGAAAGTGGGCCGGCACCCAGTCGAGGATCACGCCGATGCCGCGCTGGTGCAGCGTGTCCACGAAGTGCATGAAGTCCTTCGGCTCCCCGAAGCGGCTCGTCGGGGCGAAATAGCCGATCGTCTGGTAGCCCCACGAGCCGTCGAACGGGTGCTCCGTCACCGGCATCAGCTCGACATGGGTGAAGCCCATGTGGTGCACGTAGTCGGCGAGCTGCTCCGCCAGTTCCCGGTAGGTGAGCCAGCGGTCGCCCTCCTCGGGCGCGCGCCGCCACGACCCGAGGTGCACCTCGTAGACCGACACCGGGCTGTCCAGCAGGCGTGTCGTTGCCGCCGAGGCCATCCACGCCGCGTCGCCCCATGCATACCCCTCGAGCCGGCACACCTTCGAGGCCGTCTCCGGCCGGATCTCCGCCGCAAAACCGCAGGGGTCGGCCTTGTCGCCGTGAAAGACGCCGCCCGGTCCGTCGACCCGGTACTTGTACCGCGCCCCGGCACCCACCCCCGCCACCCAGGCCTCCCACACCCCCGCCTCGGGACGGTTCACCATCGGGGTGGCATCCGGGCTCCATCCGTTGAAGTCGCCGATCACCGAGACCTGGGACGCGTTCGGTGCCCAGACGGCAAAATGCACCCCGGGCACGCCATCGGCCTCCACGCAGTGCGCACCCAGTTTCTCGTAGTTGCGGTAGTGCGTGCCCTCGGCCAGCAGGTGCAGGTCGTAGTCGCTCAGCAGCAGCGTATCGGTCATGATGTCCCTCCCGTTGCAATATCGACCAGCCGGAACACCACCACCGAGCGCGCCGCCACCCGGAAGGTGTGGTCCCGGAGCCGGAACGGGCGGCCCCATTCGCGCTGTGCCGTGTCCACGATCCGCTCCCAGCGCTCCGTTGGCGCGTGGCGCGGCAGGACGAAGCGGACACGCTCGTGATGGGCGTTGAAGGCCATGTAGAGCGTATCGCCGGTGACGGGTTCGCCGTCGTCATCCATTTCCTGCAGTTCCGTTCCGCTCAATCGCACCCCGAATGTCCGGATGAAGTGCGCGTTCCACGCCGCGTCATCCATCTCGCGACCGGACGGCTTGAACCAGGAAATGTCCTTCACGTCGCGCCCGCGGATCGCCCGCCCCTGGAAGAACCGCCGCCGCCGCAGCACCGGGTGCGCCTTGCGCAGGTGGATCAGCCGGCGCACGAACTCGAGGAAGTCCTGCTGCGCCGGGTCCAGCCGCCAGTCCAGCCAGCTGATCGGGTTGTCCTGGCAGTAGGCGTTGTTGTTGCCCCGCTGGGTCCGCGACAGTTCGTCGCCGCCGCAGATCATCGGCACACCCTGCGAGAAGAGCATCGTCAGCATCAGGTTGCGGCGCTGGGCCTCCCGCAGCGCCAGCACCGCCTCGTCGTCCGTGGGACCCTCCACCCCGCAGTTCCAGCTGAGGTTGTGGCTCTCGCCATCGGCGTTGTGCTCGCCATTGGCCTCGTTGTGCTTCTCGTTGTAGCTCACCAGGTCGCGCAGCGTGAAGCCGTCGTGCGCCGTCACGAAGTTGATGCTCGCGTGCGGTCGCCGCCCGCTCCCGCTGTAGAGGTCGCTGCTGCCCGCCACCCGCGTCGCCAGCTCCGAGACCATCCCGCCGTCGCCCTTCCAGAAACTGCGCACCGCATCGCGGTACTTCCCGTTCCACTCCGCCCACCCGACCGGAAAGTTGCCCACCTGGTAGCCCCCTTCGCCCAGGTCCCACGGCTCGGCGATGAGCTTCACCTGCGACAGCACGGGGTCCTGGTGGATGATGTCGAAGAAGGCACTCAGCCGGTCCACCGCGTGAAGCTCGCGCGCCAGCGCGCTGGCGAGGTCGAAGCGAAAGCCGTCCACCCGCATCTCGAGCACCCAGTACCGCAGGCTGTCCATGATCAGCTGCAGCACCCGCGGATGCTGCATGTTCAGCGTGTTGCCGCACCCGGTATAGTCGACATAGTGGCGCTGGTCGTCCGCAGCGAGGCGATAGTAGGCCTGGTTGTCGATACCCCGCAGGGACAGCGTCGGCCCGAGATGGCTGCCCTCGGCGGTGTGGTTGTACACCACGTCGAGGATCACCTCCAGCCCCGCCGCGTGGAGGTTCCGCACCATCGTCTTGAACTCGCGCACCGAGTCGGTGGGGGCGGTGGCCGCAGCATAGCGCACGTTGGGCGCCAGGAACGCACTGGTGTTGTAGCCCCAGTAGTTGGTGAGGCCGCGCTCCACCAGCGTCCGGTCGTACGCATGATGATGCACCGGCATCAACTCCACCGCCGTGACACCCAGCCGCTTCAGGTGGCGGATCGCCGGCTCCGACGCCAGCCCCGCATACGTGCCGCGCAGCGCCGGCGGCACCGCCGGGTGCTGCATCGTGAATCCCTTGACATGCATCTCGTAGATGATCGTCTCGTGCCACGGCACCGCCGGCCGGCGGTCGTCGCCCCAGGTGAAGGCGGGATCCACCACCGCCGCGAGCCCGCAGTGCGCCGCATTGTCGCGATCGTCGAACGACAGGTCGGCCCCCGGATGCCCGATCCGGTAGCCGTACATGTCGTCGCCCCACGTGATGGTGCGGCCGATCGCCTTCGCGTACGGATCGAGCAGCACCTTGTGCGGATTGAAGCGCGCGCCCTGCGCCGGGTCGTACGGTCCGTGCACCCGGTACCCGTACAGCTGGCCCGGCAGGACACCGGGCAGGAAGCCGTGCCAGATCTGGTCGGTCTGTTCCGGGAGCACCAGGCGCACCGCTTCACGGGTGGCATCGGCCGAGTCGAACAGGCAGAGCTCGACCTTCGTGGCATGCTCCGAGAAGATTGCGAAGTTCACGCCAAGACCATCCCAGGTCGCCCCCAGTGGATAGGGGCGTCCGGGGCGAATTTTCATTGCGGATCCTTTCGCTCGCGCCTTGCGCTGACAGGTGCAGTCCTGTTTCCTAACGTATACTGATTTCCCGACGTGCGCTGAAAGGAGCTGGATGCTGGAAGCGGTGACGCTCCCGGAAGAAGTGACACAACAGGTCCGGCAGCTCGGGCCCGTCGATTTCGTGGTGGGTGTCGCCAGCCAGAACGATGGCGAGACGATCGCCGGCGTGATGCAGGGCGCATGGGCAGGGTTGCAGCGCGCCTTTCCCGGCGCGCGCGTGGCCATCCTGCACGCCGACGGCGGCGCCCACGACGGGACCGCCGAGCGCGCACGCGCGGCCGTCCCCGATGCCAGCATGGTGCAGGTCACCGTGCCCGCCGATCGCAGGTCGCGCGGTGTGCCGGCGCTCGGCAATCGGGCCGGCGCCCTCCGCCTCATCTTCACCCTCTCCGATCTGCTGACGGCACGCGGCTGCGCCGTCCTCGATGCCGACGTCACCAGTATCACGCCCGACTGGGTGGGTCGCCTGCTGGCACCGATCGAGGCAGGTCGGGCCGGCTTCGTGGCGCCATGCTACGCCCGTGCGCGCTTTGCCGGCGCCATGACCAGCAGCGTCATCTATCCCTTCGTCCGCGCGCTCTACGGCAAGCGCATCCGCTATCCCGTGGGCGGGGAGTTCGGGTGTGCAGCGCCGGTCTGCAAGAAGTATCTCGCCGCCGATATCTGGGAGGCGGACTCCCGGCTGGGGATCGACGCCAGGCTCACCATGCGGGCGCTGGCCAGCGGGTGCCGTGTGGAACAGGCGTGGCTGGGGGTCAAGACCCAGGCGCCGGGTGACGCGCTGGACCTCAGCACCACGCTCTCGCGGGTGCTCGGTGCGCTGTTCCTGGAGGCCGAGGGCAGCGTCGCCGTGTGGCAGAAGGTGCGCGGCTCCGAGCCGGTACCGGTGCAGGGCAACGGACGCCCCGATGCGGTGGAAGCGGCACCCATCGACCTGAAGCGCTCGCTCGAGGCCTTCCGGCTGGGCGAGCGCAACTTGCAGGAGATCTGGTCGCCGGTGCTGCCGCCACTTGCGCGCCTCGACCTGCAGAAGCTGGCGCGACTGCCGGAGGCCTCCTTTCGCCTGCCCGACGCGCTCTGGGCACGGGTGGTCTACGATTTTGCGCTCGCGTATCACGTGCGGTTGATGAACCGCGATCACCTGCTCGCCGCCTTTGCCCCGCTGTATTCCGGATGGCTGGCGTCCTTCGTGGGCGAAATGGAAGACGCATCCGAGGCCGCCGTCGAGGAGCGGATCGAGCAGCTGTGCCTGAAGTACGAAGCGGAGAAGCCTTACTTGATTTCACGCTGGCGCTGGCCCGATCGGTTCAATCCGTGAGGCCGGCATCGGCGGAAGGAGGATCCAATGTGGGACCAGGTTGACGACGCCCTGCGCCAGTCCGTCAGTCGCGTGCTCACCAGTCTCGCGGCCTTTCTCCCGGGCGTGGTGGCGTTTCTCGTGTCGGTGCTGGTCGCCGCGATCATCGGCTGGGTGCTCGCCGCCCTCTGTGGACGGGTGCTCCACTGGATCAACTTCGACCAGCGCCTGGAGCGCATGGGCGACACCCTCGCCGACTGGTCGCCGTCCCGGAGCCCCGCGCTGCTGGTCAGCCGCCTGCTGTTCTGGGGCGTGCTGCTGTTCGGGATGCTCGTCGGTCTCGCCGCCCTCGATGCCACCCTCATGTCCACCATGGCGGGGCGCCTCCTCACCTATCTCCCCAACGTCTTCGTGGCGGCACTGCTGCTCGGGGCCGGGGGCATCCTCGCGCGCGTGCTCTCGCGCAGCGTGCTGATCAGCGCCGTCAACATGCAGCTCAACTCGGCGCGCCTCATGAGCCTCGGCGTGAAGTGGCTCGTGCTCGTCCTCACCGCCGCCATGGCACTCAACCACCTGAGCATCGGGGGCAGTATCCTCACGCTCGCCTTCGGGATCCTCTTCGGCGGCATCGTGCTCGCCATGGCACTCGCCGTGGGACTTGGCTCGAAGGACGTCGTCAGTCGCACCTGGGAGCGACAGGCCGCGAAGGACCCGGAGAGCGCCGCGCCGCCGGTGCAGCACCTGTGACACAGCGGCGCGTAGTCATCGAGCACGTCACCCCCGAGATCGACGCCGGGCGCTTCCCGGTCAAGCGGGTCGTGGGCGAGACAGTGCAGGTGGAGGCCGACGTTTTCGCCGATGGCCATGATGCCGTGGTCGCGATGCTGCTCTGGCGCGCCACCGCGAACAGTGCGTGGTCCGAGGTCGCCATGGAACCGCTGGGCAACGATCGATGGCGCGCATCGTTCCCGGTGACGAGGATGGGAGCGTGTCAGTATACCGTCGAGGGATGGGTGGACCGGTTCGTCACCTGGCGGCGCGACCTGCTCAAGCGCATCGAGGCCGGCCAGGATGTCGCCCTGGAGCTCCGCATCGGCGCCGATCTGGTGCAGGCCGCGGCGAAGCGCGCGCAGGGCGACGATCGCACCCGCCTCGAGGAGGCGGCCCGCCAGCTCCGCCAGCCCGCGGCGCCGGCGGCACAGGGCCTGGCCATCAACCCGTCACTGGCCGCCCTCGTCCAGCGCCACCCCGACCGGTCGCTCGCGGTGCGCTACGAACGGGTGCTCGAGGTCTGGGTCGATCGCGAGCGGGCCCGCTTCAGTTCCTGGTACGAGTTCTTCCCCCGCTCCGCGGCAGGCGAACCGGGCCGGCACGGCACCTTCGCCGATGCGGCGAAGCGGCTCGACTATGTGGCCGCTATGGGCTTCGACGTGGTCTACCTCCCGCCCATTCATCCCATCGGGCACAGCTTCCGCAAGGGGCGGAACAATACCTTGACGCCCACGCCGGACGATCCCGGGAGTGCGTGGGCCATCGGCGAGGGCGACGGCGGCCATACCGCCATTCACCCTGCGCTCGGCACCATCGATGACTTTGGTCGCCTGGTACTGCGCGCCGGCGAGCTCGGCATGGAGATCGCCCTCGATCTCGCCTTTCAGTGCACCCCGGATCATCCCTGGGTGCAGAGCCATCCCGCGTGGTTCCGCCACCGGCCCGACGGGACCATCCAGTACGCCGAGAATCCGCCCAAGAAGTACCAGGACATCTATCCCATCGACTTCGAGAGCGAGGACTGGGAAGCGCTCTGGAACGAACTGCGAGATGTCGTGCTGTTCTGGGCCGGCCATGGCGTCCGGATCTTCCGGGTGGACAACCCCCACACCAAGCCGTTCCCCTTCTGGGAGTGGCTCATCGCCCAGGTGCGGACCGCCTATCCCGACGTCCTCTTCCTCGCGGAAGCCTTCACTCGTCCCCGCATCATGTATCGCCTGGCGAAGCTCGGCTTCACCCAGTCATACACCTACTTCGCCTGGCGCAATACCGGCGAGGAGCTGACCGAGTACCTCACCGAACTGACCACCACCGAGGTGCGCGAGTACTTCCGGCCAAACCTGTGGCCCAACACACCCGATATCCTCACCGAGTACCTGCAGTTCGGCGGGCGCCCCGCCTTCATGATCCGGCTCGTGCTGGCCGCCACACTCGGCGCCAGCTACGGCATCTATGGCCCCGCCTTCGAGCTGGGCGAGAGGACGCCGCGTGAACCCGGCAGCGAGGAGTACCTCAACTCGGAGAAGTACGAGATCAAGCAGTGGGACCTCGACGACCCCTGGAGCCTCCGCGACCTGATCGCGCGGGTCAACCGGATCCGGCACGACAGCCCTGCGCTGCAGCGCGACTGGGGACTCGCGTTCCACGCCACCGACAATCCCATGCTGCTCTGCTACAGCAAGTCCACCGACGACCTGTCCGATGTCGTGCTCATGGTGGTCAATCTCGACCCGCACCACGTGCAGGCAGGCTTCGTGACGCTCGACCTGGCCCTCCTCGGGGCCGATGACACCGATCCCTATCAGGTGCACGATGAACTCGGCCAGGGCCGCTATCTCTGGCAGGGTCCCCACAACTATGTCGAGCTGGACCCCGAGACACGGCCCGCGCACATCTTCCGGTTGCGGCGACGGGTCCGGACAGAAAAGGACTTCGACTACTACCTCTAGTACGCCACGAGGGTCTTGAACCCGCCGTACGCCATCCGCTTCATGTCGAACGGCATCTGTGCCGGGTCCATCATGTCGTCCAGCCGCGGGTCCTCCATCACCTTCTTCATGATCCGGTCCCGCTGCGCCTTCGACTTGTAGGTGATCCACGAGAACACCACCACCTCGCCCGCCTTCTGCTTGATCAGCTTCGGGAACGGGATGCCGAACTTGGCCTTCAGGTCCTCACCCACGCATTCCCGGTACTGCAGCGCGCCGTACTCCTTCCACACCTTGCCCGCGCGCTTCGCCAGCTTGCGATACGCCTCGAGCTTCCGGCGCGGCACCGCGATCACGAATCCGTCAACGTATTCCATCAGTTCCCCCGGTCAGAGTCGGCCTGCAGCATGAACATGCGCCGGCCCTTCGCTGAACGCCATCAGCCGCCGCGCACCCTGCTCGCCGAGGCAGCGTCCGAGCGCGGGTGCAGTATTTGGGGTATGAGCCTCGGGTGCGCGGGCGGCTGCCGGAGGCGGGCAGGGCTTACCCGACCGCGTTCGCATCAGGGAATGATGGACTTGACAGACTTGAATGATCGTTCAATATTGGCCTCTAAGTCTCTAGATACCAATATTTACATGGTCGTGACATTCTGAGTATGGATTCAGCTTCGCCGTCTCTGCCCCACCCGATCCCGGACGAAGTCGCCACCAGGTCCCGCGGCGACATCCGTCGGCGCGAGATCCTCGACGCCGCCTTTTTCGTGTTCGGAAAGCTCGGGTATGAGCGCGCCACCCTCAATGACGTGGCCGGCGCCATCGGCATCAGCGCCGGGACGATCTGCCATCACTTCGGCACCAAGAACGACCTCTTCGAGGCCGTCATCGCCGATCGCTTCCTCCGGTTCCAGATGGAAATCGAGGCGCTCCTCGTGGATCACGAGGGCACCTACCTCGCGCTCCTGCACAAGATTGTGGGCCGCTTCTGGGATTACCTCTGGGAGCCCGGCCAGCTCGACTTCATGCTCGTGAGCCAGGTCGAGGCACCGCAGTTTCCCGAGTCGGGAAGGCTCCAGTTCCAGCAGACCTGCTGCCGGTCGCGCAGCGTGCTCACCGCCATTCTCGAGGCCGGGATCAAGGCGGGGGAGTTCCGCGACATGGACGTGGACTGCGTCACCCGCAGTATTGCCCCGGCCATGCTCGGTATCGCGGCCAACCAGCATCGCTTCAGTTGCTACGACAGCGCGCCCATCAGCCGCGATCAGCTCCGTCGCACGATACTCGAGGTCGTCGATCGCGCCGTGCTGCCATTCACGCTACCCCCAAACCATTCGAGCTGAGGTGTTCATGTCGGGCGTCATCGAACGCGCAACCTGCGCGGTAGCTCTCGTATCGCTGGTGACAGCCTGCAAGCCGCCGGCGCCCGCCGTGCCCCCGCCGCCCGCGGTCACCGCGGCGCCGGCCATCGGGCGCACCGTGAATGAGTGGGATGAGTTCACCGGTCGCATCGAGGCGGTGGGCTACGTCGAGGTGCGCCCGCGCGTCTCCGGCTTCATCGAGAAGGTGGCGTTCACCGAGGGGAAGGAAGTGAAGAAGGGCGAGGTGCTCTTCGTCATCGACCAGCGCGAATACCGGGACGCACTCGATCGCGCCCAGGCCAGCCTCACCCAGGCGCAGACCCAGGCCAGCCTGGCACGGAGCGAGGCGGACCGCGCCAGGCCGCTGGTGGCCGAGAACGCGATTTCACGGGAGGAATACGACGCGCGCGTCAGCGGCAGCGCCCGGGCCGAGGCGGGCATCCAGGCCGCCGAGGCGGCGGTGCGCACGGCGAAGCTCAACCTCGACTGGACCCTCGTGCGCGCGCCGATCAGCGGCCGGGTCAGCCGCGCCGAGGTCACGGCGGGCAACATCGTCCAGGGCGGGGCACCGACGCCAACCCTCCTCACCACCATTGTCTCGCTCGATCCGGTCTACGTCTACTTCGAGGGCGACGAGCAGGCGTATCTGCGGTACAACCAGCTGGCCCGCGAAGGCGCCCGCGAGAGCTCGCGCTACGCGAAGAACCCGGTCCGCCTGGGCCTCGCCAACGAGGAGGGCTACCCGCACACCGGCTACGTCGACTTCGTGGACAACCAGCTCAACCCGAACACCGGCACCATCCGCGCCCGCGCCGTGTTCAGCAACAAGGACCGCTACTTCACCCCCGGGCTCTTTGCCCGCATCCAGCTGCTTGGCAGCGGGAAGTTCGACGCCGTCCTGGTGCAGGACGGTGCCGTCGGCACCGACCAGGATCGCAAGTTCGTGTACGTGCTCAAGCCGGACAGCACGGTGGAATATCGCGGCGTGGAACTCGGCCGCATCGTCGAGGGCCTGCGCATCATCCGGAAGGGCATTGCCCCCGGCGATGACGTCGTGATCAACGGCCTGCAGCGCATCCGGCCGGGCATGAAGGTCACGCCCACCATCACCACCATGCAACCGTCCGACTCCGGCCAGACGGCGCAGCGAGGCCCCGAATGAAGTTCTCCCGGTTCTTCATCGACCGGCCGATCTTCGCGGCCGTGCTCTCCATCGTCATCCTGATCGCGGGCATCCTGTCGATCCAGGTGCTCCCGATTTCGGAGTATCCCGACGTCGTCCCGCCGTCGGTGGTGGTCACGGCAGTGTACCCCGGCGCCAACCCGCGCGTCATCGCCGCCACCGTCGCCACGCCCCTGGAGGAAGTGGTCAACGGCGTGGACAACATGCTGTACATGTCGTCCCAGGCCACTGCGGACGGCCTGCTCAACCTCACTGTCACCTTCAAGATCGGCACCGACGTCGACCTGGCGCAGGTGCAGGTGCAGAACCGGGTCAGCCAGGCGCTCCCTCGGCTTCCGGAGGAAGTGCGGCAGATCGGTGTCAGCACCGTCAAGAGCGCGCCCAACCTCACGATGGTGGTGCACATCGTGTCGCCCGACGAGCGCTACGACGAGCTGTACCTGCGCAACTACGCCGTGCTCCAGGTCAAGGATCGGCTCTCCCGCATCCCCGGCGTCGGGCAGGTGCAGGTCTTCGGCGGCGGCGACTACGCGATGCGCATCTGGCTCGACCCGCAGCAGATCGCGGCCCGGGGCCTCACCGCCGGCGATGTGGTCGGGGCCATCCGCGAGCAGAACGTCCAGGTGGCGGCTGGGGTCGTGGGCGGCTCGCCCATGCCCGACAAGATCGCCTATCAGTTGAGCGTCAACGCGCGCGGACGCCTCGCCAACGAGGAGGAATTCGGGCAGATCATCATCAAGGTCGGCAAGAACGGTGAGCTCACCCGCCTCAAGGACGTGGCCCGCATCGAGCTGGCCGCCGGCAGCTACTCGCTGCGCTCGAGCCTGAACAACAAGCCCGCCGTCGGCATCGGCATCTTCCAGGCGCCGGGATCGAATGCCCTGCAGCTCTCCAGTGCTGTCCGGGCCACGATGGCGGAGATCAAGGTGACCATGCCGCAGGGTGTGGACTACAGCGTGGTCTACGACCCCACCCGGTTCGTCAGTGAATCAATCAACGAGGTCATCAAGACGCTCTTCGAGGCCACGCTGCTCGTGGTCATCGTCGTGGTGCTGTTCCTCCAGACGTGGCGCGCATCGATCATCCCCCTGGTGGCGGTACCGATCTCGATCGTCGGCACCTTTGCCGTGCTGGAGATGTTCGGGTTCTCCATCAATACGCTGTCGCTCTTCGGCCTGGTCCTCGCCATCGGCATCGTGGTGGACGACGCCATCGTCGTGGTCGAGAACGTGGAGCGGAACATCGAGGAGGGGTTGTCGCCGCTCGATGCCGCCCACAAGGCCATGGACGAGGTGAGCGGCCCGATCATTGCGATCGCCCTCGTCCTGTGCGCGGTATTCGTCCCGATTGCATTCATCAGTGGCCTGACGGGCCAGTTCTACCGCCAGTTCGCCCTGACGATTGCCTTTTCCACGCTCATCTCGGCGTTCAACTCGCTGACGCTGTCGCCGGCCCTGGCCGCCATCCTGCTCAAGCCCCACGGCGCGCCGCCCGATCGCCTTACCATCATCATCGACCGCCTGTTCGGCTGGATCTTCCGGCCCTTCAACCGGGTGTTCAAGCGCGGCTCGGAGCGCTACCGCAACGGCGTCAAGGGCGCCATTGCGCGCTCGCCGCTCGCGCTCGGCGTGTACGCGGTGCTCCTCGTCGCCACCGCCTTCATGTTCCGCATCGTGCCGGACGGCTTCGTGCCGACCCAGGACAAGCAGTACCTCATCGCGTTTGCCCAGCTCCCCGATGCCGCGACCCTCGACCGCACCGATGCGGTGATCCGCGAGATGTCACGCATTGGCCTGGAGCAGGAGGGTGTGCAGGATGCCGTCGCCTTCACCGGCCTCTCCATCAACGGGTTCGTGAATGCCTCGAACGGCGGCATCGTGTTCTTCCCCCTCAAGCCGTTCGAGGAGCGGAAGCAGAAGGACCTGTCGGGCGTTGCGCTCGCCGGGGCCCTCAACGCGAAGTTCAGCAGCATCCAGGGCGCCTTCGTGGCCGTCTTCCCGCCGCCGCCGGTGGAAGGCATCGGCTCGCTCGGCGGGTTCAAGGTGGAGATCGAGGACCGGGCCGGGCTCGGCGAGGAGGAGCTGTACCGGGCCACCCAGGCGGCGATCGGGAAGGCGTACCAGAACCCGAAGCTGGCCGGGATGTTCAGCGGCTTCCAGATCAACGTGCCCCAGCTCCTGGTGGATGTCGACCGGGACAAGGTGAAGCAGCAGGGCATCGCGCTCACGGACGTCTTCCAGACCATGCAGATCTTCCTGGGGTCGCTCTACATCAACGACTTCAACAAGTTCGGCCGCACCTATCAGGTCATTGCCCAGGCCGACGCCCCGTTCCGCTCCACCGCGGAGGGCATCAAGCTGCTCCAGGTGCGCAACGCGGCCGGGGAGATGGTCCCGCTCGGCTCGATCGTGCAGGTGCGCCAGACGTATGGTCCGGACCGTGTGCTCCGGTACAATGCCTATCCCGCCGCCGACATCAACGGCGGGGCCGCGCCAGGGGTGAGTTCGGGCGAGGCACGGACCATCATGGAGAACATCCTGAAGGAGACGCTGCCGAATGGCTTCGGCTATGAGTGGACCGAGCTGACCTATCAGGAAATCCTGGCCGGGAACACCGCCGTGTTCGTCTTCCCGCTCTGCGTACTGCTCGCCTTCCTGGTGCTGGCGGCGCAATACGAGAGCTGGAGCATGCCGCTCGCCGTGATCCTTATCGTGCCCATGTGTATCCTCTGCGCGCTCATCGGCGTGTGGCTCACCGGGGGCGACACGAACGTCTTCACCCAGGTCGGGCTGGTCGTGCTGGTCGGCCTCGCCTGCAAGAACGCCATCCTGATCGTGGAGTTCGCGCGAGAAGCGCAGATGAAGGGTGCCACCGCGGTCGAGGCGGCGCTCGAGGCGTGCCGCCTCCGGCTCCGCCCGATCCTCATGACCTCGTTCGCCTTCATCATGGGCGTGGTCCCGCTGGTCATCTCCCGTGGCGCCGGCGCGGAAATGCGGCACGCCATGGGCGTCGCCGTGTTCTCCGGCATGCTCGGCGTCACCTTCTTCGGTCTCATCCTCACCCCGGTGTTCTACGTGGCCATCCAGAAGCTCGTCGCGCGCCGGGCCGGTGCCTCGGAGCCGGTCCTGGCCCCAGCCCACGGCGGAGATGCGCATGTCTAGGTCGACCCCGCTCCTCGTCATGCTCCTCGCCGGGTGCGCGGTCGGCCCGTCCTACCGGCAGCCGGTTGTCGCGCCGGCGTCGGGGCAGGTGAGCATCCGCATCCCCGACAGCGTGCAGGCGAAGCTCGATACCGTCGTGACGCTGCGCGACAGCCTGCGCCAGGTGAAGGCGGGGCAGCCCGTCGACCTGGTCACCGGCACCAGCGCCGATGTGGCCTGGCTCAACCTGCTGCAGGACACCGTGCTGGTGCAGCTGGTGCGGCGCGCCATCGACAACAATCGCGACATCCAGCTCGCCATGGCGCGGGTGCGTGAGGGCCGGGCCCTCGCCGGAGCCGCCAAGGGGCAACTCTTCCCGCAGCTTTATGCGAACGCCTCCGCCAGCGCGAACCAGGTCGTGTTCGGCACCTTCGGCACGCAGAAGTACGACGCGCTGATCGCCCAGGCCAACCTGCAGTGGGAGCTCGATTTCTGGGGTGGTATTCGGCGCTCGGTGCAGGCGGCGAATTTCGATGCCGCGGCGCGGGAGGAGGGCGAGAACGCCGTCCGCCTCACGCTGGTAGCGGATGTCGCCACCGCGTACGTGGAGTTGCGCGAGTTCGACGACGACCTCGCCATCTCCCTCAGCACCCTCGAGAGTCGCCGGGAAACGCTGCGCATTGCCCAGCGCCGCTACGAGCAGGGCCTCATCTCCGAGCTCGATGTCCGCCAGTTCGAGGCCCAGGTGGCGGCGCCGGCAGCCGCCGTGGCCGCCTATACCCGTGCGGTCGCGCAGAAGGAAAACCAGCTGCGGGTACTGCTGGGCGATGGTCCCGGCCCGATACCGCGGGGGCTGCCGCTGGTCGATGTGGTGCGCGGGCTCAATGTCCCCGACTCGCTGCCCTCAACCCTCGTGGCCCAGCGCCCCGACGTGAAGCGCGCCGATCGCGAGGCCGCCGCGTCCAGCGCCCGCATCGGGGTCGCCGTGGCCAACCGCCTGCCCCAGTTCCTCGTCACCGGTTCCTACGGGACCCAGGCCACTGGCACCTCGCAGTTGTTCAAGAGCTCCACCGAGACGTATCTCCTGCAGGGTGGCATCTCCATTCCGCTCTTCACCGGTGGGCGGCTCCTGAACGAACAGCGCGCCGCCGAGGCCCGCGCCGACCAGTCACGCTCGGCGTACGAGCAGACGGTCCTGGTGGCGCTCAGTGAAATGGGGGATGCACTCGTGGGTGTGCGCACCAGCCGCGACCAGGCCGCCGCCCTCGACCTGCAGGTGGCAGCACTCGAGCGGGCCCAGGCGCTCGCCACCATGAGGTATGAGGCGGGCTTGTCGAGCTATCTCGACCTGCTCGACGCCCAGCGCGCGCTCTACGAGGCGCAACTCGTACAGGCACAGACGCGTCGCCTCCGCCTCACGTCGGCGGTGCAGCTGTACAAGGCGCTGGGCGGAAGCTGGACGCAGGAGATGCAGAACTAGGCCGGGGGTTCGCACCGAAACCCTGGGACGATCGACCCAGGGTGGGGGCCACTCCTTGCCAGTGCAAGTGTTTGGGCCGAGCTTGTGGTATGACGCCGCGTCATGCTCGGTTCGCGCTGCTCTGTCTCCTTGCCGCGTGCGGGTCGGATTCTCCCGTCACGCCTGAGCCGGTTGCCCAGGATCCTGGTCCCGTCGTTACGATACCAGGGGCCAATCTCGGCATCTCGGCAGACTCCATTTGCATGCAGGCACCACTCGGCGGCGCCAACCCCAGGCCCGACGACGTGCGCATCACGTCGCTCACCGGCGCCGAGATCTCCGGACTTGTAGCAACCATTGCATATGGGCCGGGTCAGCCCACAGGCTGGCTCTCCACCGCATTCGACCAGCCGTCCACGCCCGCCCGGCTCTGGCTCACCGTCACTACCGGCAGTGTGCCTGAAGGTGACTGGTGGGCCGATGTCACGGTCAGCGCGCCGGGGGGCGGCACGCCGCGCGTGATTCGCGTGCACTTCACCGTGAAGCCGCCTGTGGCGGACGCACTTGTCACGCTCGAGCTCGGCGGCTTCACGATTTTCGACCTTTCGCCCGGCACCGGCATCGTGACGGGGAATGGCTTCGATTGTGATTTCACTTCCGGATCGCACTGCTCTCAGCGCCTTCCCATCGGCACGGAGCTGACGCTGACGGCGACGCCCGATCCGAACAACTTTTTCCTCTGTTGGGCGACGCCGACGCCGGATTGTCCTGGGTCGATGGACCCTCAGTACAATGTCACCCTTTCCGGCGACCTCACCATCTGGGTGTACTTCGCCCTGTATGGTTACGACATCTCCGTCACGGTGGTTGGAGCCGGTGCAGATGGCGTGGTGGAGGCCCCCGACGGTTCCGACCTGCCTGGCGGGATCAACTGTCAACTGGCAGCCGGAGTTCAATCTGGTCAGTGTGGAGCCCACCAATGGTATGGAGCTCGCTCGACCAGCCTCTCTGCGCGTGCTGCGGAGGGAAGCGTCTTCGTCGGCTGGACCAGCGGCTGTACGGCAGTTGGCGGGACCACGTGTGAACTGGCTCCTCTACCCGGTGGCAGCTACTCCGTCACCGCGACCTTCGCCAGGCCGTAGTATTCCCCGGATTCGGTGACCCGTGTACTTCTGGAAGGTTGATCGCCTCAAGGCTGAACTCCGGGATGCGCCCCTGCCCGCGCATCAGGTGCTCGCGTACATCCTCGCGTTCGTCGCCTTGTGGTCAGTGACGCTGGCGCCGACGAACATGCCGGCACAAGCGGACCTTCCGTCGCTCACGCCGCTGAGCTGGGCGCTGGGCGCCGCCAACGCCATCGGCCTCTATCTGGCGTACCGCGCGAACGGTGGCAGGGAAGGGCCCGACTTCGCGGCCCGGCTGCTCGCGTTGATGTGGATAGTCAGCATGCGACTGATGGTTTTCCTGGGCGTGGCGGGTATCGTGTTCCTCCTCGCCTTTTTCGGCTGGTCGGCTCGTTCAACTGTCGATGCCGTCCCCGCGCCGGCCAATGTGGTGAAAATTGTGGTTGGATTCACGGCGCTGGTGCAGCTGCTGTTCTACTGGCGACTCGTGCACCACATGGCGACGATCGGAAAGGCGCAGCCGGCGGCAAATCCGGGGGCCTGAAGGAGATCGCCATCGTGGAGGGTCACCGCGCTGGCGTTGGCCGTGCCGCTCCATCCCGATAAATTCCCTTCCGTACCTCGCGATGCGCACCGGTTCGGCCGGAACCCGGTCGCGCCCCGGCGGTATGACATGCTATCGTCGCCCTCGTGATTCCCCTTGCAAGGCAGGTTGATGATACCGGCACGCCACGCCCCCATTTACTTCGCCGCCACGCTTGCATTGCTCACGATGGCCGCTTCTGCGGCCGCCCAGTCCATCCCGGCTGCCCGGTCCGCCCCCGCTGACACCACCGACCGGTTCAAGCTCAACTTCGACCTCGGTCTCGTCGCAGCCTCGGGGAACACCAACCTGACCACCTTCACCTTCGCCGAGAAGCTCGACGTCCTCGCCGGCAAGTGGAGGGTGCAGCAGGGTGCGAGGATGGTGAACGGCAAGTCCGATGGCATCGAGACCGTCAATGAGTACGCGGTCTTCGTGCAGCCCGAGTATCGCCTCGCCAGGCGCTGGAAGGCCTACGCGCTCGGCAGCTGGGACCGCAATCCATTCATCGGCATTGTGCAGCGGTTCCAGGAGGGCGTTGGCGCATCGTTTTCCGCGCTGCTCGGGCCCCGGCACTTCCTGACCCTCGAGGCTGGCGTATCGTTCTTCCAGCAGGAGTTCACCAGCGGAACGTCGAGCTCCTTCCCCACGGGGCGCGCGCAGGGCACCTACAAGTTTGCCATCACGCCCAAGGCATACGTGCAGGATATCCTCATATACCTGCCGAACCTCGAGGAGACCGGCGACTACCGCATTAACAACGAGCTCGCGGTGGTAGCGCCGATCATGAACCATCTGGCACTCAAGGCGTCATACGTGCTCCAGTACCAGAGTGCGCCGCAGCCGGGCTTCGGCACCACCGACAACCTGTACACCACCGGCCTGCAGGTGACGTTTTGATGCGGCGTGCCCCGCGCCGCCGCCCACTGGCGCGCTGCGCCCCAACCCGGCGATAATGACTCCATGATCATCGACTGCCACGTCCACCTGAACAACTATCACAAAGAGGTGGCGGTCTCGCTCGACGACAGCCTCGAGAAACTCCAGGCCGAGATGGTCGCCAACAACGTGACCTATTCCCTCGTCCTCACCAGTTACCTCGTCAATCCCAATCGCCCCAGTACGTCCCAGGTCGTCCGGGCCGTCGAGAAGCTCCCGAACGTCGGCGTGGTCGCGGGCATCAGCTACCTCAACTACAAGCAGCGCGACCTGCGCGAGCTCGCCGACTTCCTTGGCGAGGGACTGGTCAAGGGACTCAAGCTCTACCCCGGCTACGAGCCGTTCTATCCCCACGACCACCGGCTCAAGGTGGTGTACGAGCTGGCGGAGGAGTTCGACGTGCCGGTGATGATCCACTCCGGCGACACCTTCAGCCCGGGCGGCAAGGTCAAGTACTCCCACCCGCTGGAGGTGGACGAGGTCGCCGTCGATCATCCCAACGTGAAGTTCGTCATCTGTCACCTCGGCAATCCGTGGCTCGTGGACTGCATGGAGGTGGTGTACAAGAACAGCAATGTCTACGCTGACTTTTCCGGGCTGGTGCTGGGCGAGTTCACCGAGGCGTTCGAGGACTACATGGAGGAGCAGATCGCGGAGGTCCTGCTGTATGCCGGCGACGCCAGCAAGATCCTCTACGGCACCGACTGGCCCATCTGCTCGATGAAGTCGTACCTCGAGTTCGTGAGCCAGCTGAAGCTCAGCGATGCCGATCGGCATGCCATCATGTACGAGAACGCCCGCACCCTCTTCAAGCTGCCGCTGCCACCGGCCGCGCCACCGGTCACCACCGCGCCCGCTACCTGACCGCTGGGCGGCGCGGCCGGGCCGCCGCCGCACCGGACGGTGCCACCGATCGGCGCAGGGCAGGGAGGTCCTTCAGCTGCAGCTGGCCGACATAGGTGCGCCCATGCAGTGACCGGAGCATCCGGCGGAATTCCGGTCTCGACATCGGGCGCGGAATCCGGTAGATGCGCCGCCAGGTGGTGAAGAGCAGCCGCCGGATCTTCGCGGCCGGCAGGCGCTTCGGCGCGCGGAGCAGCGACTCGTAGTACAGCACCAGCGGCACCGGGCGATCGGTGCCGTGCAGGCTGGGCTGGACATAGTCGAAGTCCAGGGCGAGCACGCTGTCGCGACGGATCAATCGCGCCAGCCATGGATTGTCCCGGTGCACCTCGCCGATCACCGCCTCCAGCGGTTCGCCGTTGATCCGCTGCGCGTCGCGCTGAAACAGCGTCCGCAGCCGGCCCCGGAGGCGGGGGCCGACGCCGAATCCGCGGGCCGCGGGTGACACCGCCAGGTAGCCGACGACACCCATGTTGGTGTTGCCGAGATAGGTCCCGCTCGCCACGCCGATGACGGCACCGCGAAGTTCGGCTACCACCAGGTGCCAGCAACTGTCCCACCACAGGCCGGCCTCCCGTTCCCGGAGCGAGTTGCGCCACTCGCTCGCCGTGACGAGTTCGTCCTCGTGGAAGGCACGGCGCAGCAGGCGGTGGCCGGCCGCGATCGCCGGGTCGCTGGACGCGATGACTTCCCGCACCGTCACCCGGGCCCTGGTCACGACGCCGTCCTGCCGGAGTTGTACCATCGCTTCGGGTTCATGATGATCTCGTGTTGTCGGGAGCGGTCCGGCGGGCCGGAGCGGGTCCCGTGAACCTATCGCACCGGCGCAGGTGCAGCAATTCGAGTTGCCGCATCGGCATCGCGATGCGATTCACATTGTCCAGGGCCCACGCCGATGGCGCACGTCTCGCACAAGCTCAGCAACGCCTTCGAGGGCGCGCTCGCCGGGGGTGGTGATCCCGCCAGCTCGCCGCTCTACGTCTTCGGGCCATTCCTGCGTCTCATTGTGGTGGCTGGGGTGGCCGGGGTCACCTTCGGCGCCAGCATCTGGATGGCGGTGTTCACCGTCGTCATGGTCTCGGCGATGTACCGCCTGGTCATGCGCTGGGTGGTCGATGGCAGCGGCGGCAGCGGGCTCGCCGAGGAGGAGTTCGGCGGATGGGCCGCGAAGGTCAATGCCGGCATCACCTTCGTCGAGTACACGCTCACCTTCCTGGTGAGCATGGCGGCGCTGGTCACCTTCATCGCCGACCGCTATCCCGCGCTCAATGACGCCGTCGCGGGGGTGCAGTACCGCACCCTCGTGGCGATTGCGCTGAGTGTGTTCACCGGATGGCTGGTGAATCGCGGGCCGCGCGTGGCCGCGCGCACCTTCGGGCCGGCCACACTCGGCGTGCTGGTGCTGCTCTGGGTCATGATCGGCGCCACCATCTGGCGCCATGGGCTCCGGCTGCCCCGTCTCGACCTCGACGCCTTCACGGCGCCCTACCTGCACTACACCTTCGGCGGGTACGTCCGGATCCTCGCGCTCATGACCGGCATCGAGGTCTTTGCCAACCTCGTGGCGGCGTATCGCGGCCCCGACGCCGAGCGGAGCCGGAAGGCCTTCGGCAGCCTCCTGATCGTCATGGGGACCACCTGCCTCACCATGCTGATCGTGGGGCCGGCCATCCATGAGCTGGCGGATCCCACCGATCCCCGTGTCTCCGTCTTTACCCAGGCAATGGATCGTCTCCTCCCCGCGCCCCTGCCGTGGCTCGGCACCATCGTCGGCATCCTGGTGCTGGCGTCCGCCGCCGCGGCGAGCTCGCAGGGCCTGCAGAACCTCGCCCTGGGCCTGCGCTACCGGCACTACATCCCGGCCCGCCTCGGGCAGCGCAACCAGTTCGACGTCGCCGACATGCCGGTGTGGATCCAGGTCGCCATCGCCACCCTGTGCTTTGCGGTGTTCGGGACCAGTGAGGAGGTCTACCTCGCCATCTACGCCGCCGGGGTGTTCGTCCTCTTGAGCATGACGGGCTGGGCCGCCACCCGCCGGCTCGCGCGCCAGCTCAGGGAGCAGCCCAGCGCCGGGCGCATCCTCACGCTCGCGGGCGTGATCGTGGCGGCAGCGCTCACCACGGTGGCCACCGCGCTCATCTTTGAGGAGCGCTTCCGCGAGGGGGCATGGACCTACTTGCTCTTCCTGCCCGTGCTCTATGCGGTCTTCTCGTGGTACCGCACGCGCCTGGGCCCCCCGATGGAGCTGGACGACTTCCTGGGGCGCTATTTCACCGGGCAGTACCTGCTGCCGTACCAGCGCGAGGCGCGCGCCCGCGACGACACGACGTTCGACCGGATCATCGTGCCGCTCGACGGCTCCACCTTTGCCAGCCACGCCCTGAGCGTGGCCGAGACCCTGGCATCCGCCTTTGATGCCCAGGTCACGCTCGTGTCCGTCGTGAGCGGCGACAAGGCGGCCGCCACCGATGCCCGTGGTACCACGCGCCTCGATGCGGGCGAGGTGGGTGAGTTCCTCGGCGTCGCTGCGAAGGACCTCGAGCGCGCCGGCCTGCGTGCGAGTGTCGCGGTGCGCCGCGGCGCCGTCGCCGCGGAAATCGACCGCCTCGCCGACGACCTGCGGGCCGACCTCATCGTCATGAGCACCCACGGCCGCTCGGGGGTGGAGCGCGTCATGCTGGGCAGCATGGCACACCGCCTGGTCCGCATCACCGACACGCCGGTGCTGCTGGTGCGCCCCACCGACGAGTGGCGGAGCCGCGCCTCGCAGTTCCAGCGATTGCTCGTCAGCCTCGACGGATCGCAGGGCGCCGAGGAGGTGTTGCGCCATGCGCGGGCCCTCGCCCGGCGCTTCGACAGCGAGATCGTCCTGCTCAGCGTCGCCGAGAATGAGGCGGAGCGCGAGTCGCTGGAGCGCTACCTTGACCTGGTCGCCACCGCGCTGCGGAAGGATGGCCGCCGGTGCCGGAGCATTGTGGCTGGGGCGAGCCCGGCCAAGGCGATCATCGACACCGCCGCCAGCGAGGCAGCCGACCTCATCATCATGGCCACCCGCGGACGGGGCGCTCGCGCCGGGAGCTACGAGCTCGGCAGCGTCACCGATCACGTGCTGCATGCCACGCAGGTCCCGCTCTATGTGGTGTCCATCCGCAGTGCCCCGGCGCGCCGACCCCACGAACGCCACACCGAGGACACCTCGCGCCTCGCCCCGGCCCGAAGCTAGGCCGGCTTCGCTCGGCGCCCACCCCGATCCGGAGCCTGGCCCGACTCGGCGCGTTGCAGGCGCTCGAGATCCTCCAGCGAAATCAGGGCGGCGATATCCTTGCCGTGGCGCTGCAGGATGACCCGCGCACCACGAAACGCCACATCGGTGACGAGGTCCGCAAGGTGCTCGCGGACTTCCGAGGTGGCGGCGCGAACCACGTTTTTCCTGGAAGGCATGGTGTCATCGGGCGGAGGGTGGAGGGCGACCCCGCGGGGCCGCCGCTCCCGGGGAGGGAGCGGCGCGCCCAGGGACCGGCTTAGACCTTCGTGGAGCCGGCGGCGGGCTCAAACAGCAGCTTCGCGTCGAACATTGGTGTCGTGTACGGGATATTCCGCGACTCGGCCGGTGTCATCGTGACCCCAAGGGCCTGCAGGATCGCGATCTCGGTGTCCCGGGTGATGACCTCGCTCGAAATCTGGCAGAGCTTGTCCCACGCGGCCACGACCTTGCTGGACAACTGGATCCGCTTCTTGCCCGTCTCTACCTTGGCGGTGCCGACCGGCAACAGGGCGCGCGTCGCGTTCTTGCCCGACTCGGCCTTCTTCTCCACCGAGAGATAGCGCAACTGGTGCGCCGTCGGGTCCACCATCAGGCGGTCAACATGCCCGAACAGCTCCCCGGACTGGTTCACGACTTCCCAGCCGCGCACATCCGGCCAGGTTGAGGATGGCTTGTAGTTCGAAAGATCACGAGCCGCGACGATGGTGGGCTCGCGGGTGGCGTTCGTATGGTTGTCCTTGTTGGTGTTCGTGATTGGCGCATTCTTGGTTGCAGTAGTCATGCTGACTCCTCGTGAAACAGGGACGGTCGGGGGCACGGCTCGGACGACGTCTCCGGGTGCGCCGCTCGCGACCAGTAATGTCGAGAGCACCGGCGCCGGTCAGTGACGCCGTGTACACATGTACAATATGTACAAAACGTACAAATGTCAACCCCCGCGCCCTGCGGCGCTGGTGGGCGGCGCCGGCCGGCAGGGACATCCCACGCGTGTAACTTTCGCCCCGTGAATCCCGACGATCGCCTCCTGCGCCACGATCCCGCCTTTCCGGGCCACTCCCGCCGGTTCGCGATGGTTGGCGCCGTCCTCGGATGGACAGCCATCGTGGTGCAGTTGCTGCTCACGCTGCGCGGCAGCGTGACGGGTGGACACGGACTGGTCCACGGGCTCGTACAGTTCTTCGGCTTCTTCACCATCACGACCAACATCTTCGTGGCGCTCATCTTCAGCGCAGCGGCGGGCCGCGATGGATTGTCCGCTGGCAACCTCTTCCGGCGGCCCTGGGTGATCACGAGCGCGGCCGCATCCATGGTCGTCGTGGGCGTCATCTATTTCATCCTGCTCCGGCCGCTCTGGCGCCCGGAGGGCCTCCAGCGGCTTGCGGACCTGGCACTGCACTACGTCATGCCGCCGCTCATGGTCGCCTTCTGGTGGCGCGCAGTGCCGGGGCGAGCGCTCCAGTGGGCCGCCCTGGGGAGCGCCATGGTGTATCCGGCGGCGTACCTGGTCTATGTCTTTGCCCGGGGCTCCCTGATCGGGCGCTACCCGTACCCCTTCATCGATGCCACCGTCCTGGGTCTCGAACGTGCCTTGGTCAACGCCGCTGGGATCTCGGTCATCTTTCTGGCAGTGCTCGCGCTGCTTATCCTCCTGAACCGGCATGGGACCCGGCGCACGCCGGTGTCCCCCCGCTGAGGGCCGGCAGGCCCCGGAGCCGGGATCTTCCATGGAGGAGTCAGGATGCGCTCGCTCAACCTTGCAGCAGTGGCGCTGGTACTTGTGGCCCTGCCGGTCACGGCACAGCAGCGGGGGGCCGCTGGCCCGCCGCAATCGAACACCGGCCTCTTCGCCGGTATCACGCTCACGCCCGCGCAGCAGAAGAAGGTTGACTCGGTCTGGACCGCCCACGCGCCCATGCGCGACAAGATGCGGGCCCAGATGCAGTCGGGCGAGCGGCCGGACCCCGCCCAGATGGAGCAGATGCGCACGATGCGCCAGCAGAGCATCGCATCCTATCGGGCGCTCCTGACCACCGACCAGCAGGCGGTGCTCGACAAGAACGTCGAGGCGATGCAGGCCCGGATGGGTGGAATGGGCGGAATGGGTGCGGGCGGGGCGGCAGGGCAGGGAACCGCGCCCAAGCAATAGAATCCTGTCCGGCGGCGGTGACGCTATCCGTCGCCGCCCGATGACACACGGAGCACGTCCACCAGTCCCGGTCGCGTATCGCGACGCGCGCACCGGTGTACCGTTCGGCACACGACATGCCTTGCGAGCCCCCACTTCGCCCTGGAGGCTCGCATGCCGGTCCGTGCTGCGCTCGTTGCCCGCCTCGCTGTCTACGGTGCGGCACTCCTCGTGGTCGCGACGGCTCCTGTCGTCCCTGCTCGCAGTACGGCCGCCGCCGCCCTTGCCGTCCGCGCCGCCCCGCCTGATCCCAGCGTTCCCATCCGCATCGGTCTCGGCACCATCATCGTCGCCGGCATTGTCCTCGAGTTCCTTCGCCGGAGGCCGGTATGGCGCTGAAGAACACCGCCCCCGTGGGGCGTACCATCAAGGCCACCTTCAACTGGGTGACGCAGGCCGGCGCCAGTACCCTGAAGAACCTGCCCTTTGGTGGCGCCATCGGCGTCGTCGCCGCCGGCGTCGTCCTGTGGTTCGCTCCCCGGCTCGTCCCCGACGGCTGGAGCGCCGAGGCGGTGCTGAGTCTTGGCATGGGCAGCGGGATCGTGCTGCATCGGCTCTTCGATGGCCTGCTCGGCTGGCTTGTCGAGCCGGCGCGGCGCCACCTCGGCGCGCGCTGGGAGGCGGTGCTTCAGCTCGGGAAGCTGCACCGCTACGAAAAGCGCGGGATGATTCCCGCCGAGCAGGTGCATGCGCTTACCGATCGCATCGTGCAGGATGACATCAAGGCAAAGGGGCGCGGGCGGCGATAGCCGACCCGCGCCCCGACCGCGTGTGCCCCAGCTAGGACAGCAGGAACTCGAGCAGGTCGGCGTTGAACTTCGCCTTCTCGGTGACGAACAGGCCGTGCGCCGCGCCCGGATAGACCTTGAGCTCGGCGTCCTCCACCAGCTTCACCGCCTTCCGCGCTGCATTGTCGATCGGCACGATCTGGTCGTCGTCGCCATGAATGAACAACGTCGGGACGTCGATCTGCTTCAGGTCCTCGGTCAGGTCGGTCTCCGAGAACGCCGTGATGCAATCCATGGCGCCCTTGAGGCCAACCTGCATTGACCAGAGCCAGAACGCGTCACGCACACCCTGCGAGATCGTCGCGCCCGGGCGGTTGTACCCGTAGAACGCCATGCTGAGGTCCTTGTAGAACTGGGACCGGTCCCCGCTCACCCCCGCCCGGATCGCGTCGAACGCCGACATCGGCACACCATCCGGGTTGCTCGTCGACTGCACCATGATCGGTGGAATGGCGCCCACCAGGACCACCTTCGCCACGCGCTTGGTGCCGTGACGACCGATGTACCGTGTCACTTCACCACCGCCCGTGGAGTGTCCCACCAGGATCACCTTCCTGAGCTTCAGCTTCTCGATCACTTCCGCCAGGTCGTCGGCATAGGTGTCGAGGTCGTTGCCATCCCACGGTTGCCCCGAGCGCCCATGCCCGCGCCGGTCGTGGGCCACGGCACGAAACCCGTTGCTCGCCACCAGCATCGCCTGGTCGTCCCAGGCATCGGCATTCAGTGGCCACCCATGACTGAACACCACCGGCTGGCCAGTGCCCCAGTCCTTGTAGAAGATCTTTGTGCCGTCGCTGGTCGTAACCTTGCCCATGATGACCCCTTCCTGGATGTGCCGGCCACCGCCTCGGCGAGTGACCACCTATGCGTCGATGTAAATATGGATACCCCGGCAACCTGGCCGGCCCTCACCGCATCACGCTCCCACGCCTTATCCTTCCTCATGCCCCGCACCGCAACACCGAGACCCTCGCTCCGTCAGGAAAAGACCCGCTGGGCCGCCGGGCTGCTGCTGGTGGGCGTCGATGAAGTCGGCCGCGGTCCGCTCGCCGGGCCGGTGGTCGCTGCCGCCGTGGTCTTTCCACCCAACGTGAAGCGGATCGTCGGATTGCGGGACTCGAAGCTGCTGAGCGCCGCGCAGCGCGCGCGGCTCATCCCCCGCATCCGCGAACGGGCGCTCCGTATTGCCGTCGCCGCTGCCTCCGTGCGTGAGATCGACCGCTTCAACATCCGCGTAGCCACCGCCATGGCGATGCGTCGCGCCGTGACGCGCGCCCTGGTGGACCTCGACGCCTGGCAGATCCTGGTGGACGGCCTCCCGTTTCCCGAACTCGGCTACCCCCACCAGGCCCTGGTGGACGGCGACGCCCATTGCGCCTCCATCGCGGCGGCGGGCGTGGTGGCGAAGCAGGTGCGCGACGAACTCATGCGACGGCTCGCCCTCCGACATCCCGTGTACCGGTGGGAAACCAATATGGGATACGGTACGGAGGAACATCAGCAGGGCTTGAGGGACCACGGACCCTGCCGTCACCACCGCCGCAGTTTTTCCCCCGTCGCCCAGATGTCACTCTGGTAGCGTGACCCCCTGGTGCCCCGCCTCACAGTTGCAGTTCTTCCTCACGTTCCTATGCTGTCCCGTTCACCGTTCACCGTTCACCGTTCACCGTTCCCCGTTCCCCGTTCCCCGTTCACCGTTCACCGTTCCCCATTCACCGTTCACCGTTCCCCGTTCCCCGTTCCCCGTCACTCTCTACTCCCCCCAGTGCCACCGGCTCTTCTGCTTCGGTGCAGACCAGAAGAATCGGGCCGGGTGGGCCGCGAACGCGCCGCGCAGCGCCCGGAAGATGCCCTGCCGCTGCCCCCGGCCGAGTCCCCGCGCACGCATCGCGGTGCGCAGGGCCAGGGCGAAGGACACGCCGATGTTGATCGCCCCGATGAACACGACCGCGATCACCATCCGCACCACATCCGGCCACACGAACTCCCCGGCCAGCCAGCGCGGCAGCACGCTGAAGGAGAGGAACGCTGTCGAGAGCGAGACGTGGGGGACGTCGAGCGCGATCCCCAGGAACTTGCTGAACACGACCGGCACGAGGCCGAGCAGGAAGCCCAGGGTCACGTAGCCCGCGATCCCGCCGATGTTGTGCTCCACAATGTGCGACAGCCGTCGTGCGCCCTTCTTCCCCACGAGCCGCGACACGCGGGGATCCTGGCGCATCGCCTCCGGCAGGTGACGGTAGGCGCTCCAGTTGATGGCCCATCCTGCCGCCAGGCTGGACAGCCAGAGGAAGAGGCCGGTGACGCAGGCATAGGGCAGCACGAAGCTGCGGAACGGCTGGTGGTTCACGAACACATACTCGGCCGTCAGCGCGCTGATGATCGTGCTGCCGGTGAGCCGCAGCATGACGTAGTCCATGCCGAGGGCCAGCGGCACGATCACGAGGATGTTGCCCAGCACCGCCGCCACCTGCGAGCGGGTGATGCCGGCCACCAGCTCGATCTCCGCCTCGTAGTCGGCCGGTCGCTCCAGCGCCTTGGCCAGTGCCGCGGCGGTCATCGAGGGCTGGCGCGACGCCAGGATGTAGTGATTGAGCTGCATGAACACGAAGTTGAAGGCGTAGTTGAGCGACAGCGCCACGCCCAGCCACAACGGGGCAAAGGGGAGGGCCAGGATCCCGAACTTCAGCAGCGCCGTGATCACCACCACCGCGCCGCCCCACGCCGCGAGGCGGAAATGGGTGCGCCACTCCTGCTTGTCCCGCGCCACGTAGTCCTCGCCCGAATCGCCGGTGTGCTCCACGATCTTCCGGCTGAGCCGTCCCGCCGCCGTGCCGACCACGTCCCTGAGGCTGCCCTGCTGGGCCAGTGCGCGCACCACGCCTGCGGCGAAGCGCCGGCCGTCACCCTTGCCGGGGCGCGTGGCCAGCATCATGAGGCTCCCCAGCCGCGCCAGCATCGTCGAGAGCTGCTCGATGCGAAACACCGCCTCCGTCGACACGCCCACCCGGTCGAGGCGCGCCTGGATCTCGTCCAGCGCCGCCCGACAGCGCCGCAACGCCTCCGCCCAGTCGGGATTCGCTGGCGCCGGTGGGGTCTGCCGCGCCGCCGCCACTGCGGGACCGATCTGCAGGTAGGGGGATTCGCCGATCGGTGGTCGGCCGGCGAGTTCGAAGAGCGAGGGCGAAATGCCGGCGGCCGCTGCACGCACCGCCACGACATGCGAGGCCTCGAGCAGTTTGGCCGGCGACGGGGCAATGAGCGGCTCGCACCACGCAATGTCGGCGGCGTCGAGGCCCTCCAGCCAGCGCGCGTCGGCCTGGGTCAGGTTCAGTCGCGCCAGTTGCTCCGGGATATCTGTTTCCCGGGAGCGGCGGGGAAGGATCCGGCGGCTCAGTCGCCGCACCACCTCCTGGCCCATGGTGGTCTCCACCGGCGTCCCGGCATCCGACAGCAGCTGGACCATCGACGGATCGGCGAAGGCGCGGGAGATCTGCTGCCGGAGTTCCTCATTCTGCGGATGCTCCGCGATCGCCTGCGCGAGGGCGCGCAGGCGCAGCGTGCGTGGCGGCGGGCCATCGCCGCCCGCAGGGGCCGCCTCCATGAGCCAGCGCAGCAAGGCACCCAGCCAGCCGGGGTCGCCCCCCGGCAGCGAGCGACTCAGCAATCGCTGGAGTTCGTCTCCCGTCGATGACATCGTTCTCCTTGCGGACCGCGCGGCCACTAACGCCGCGCGCCGTCCTTGATCCACGGAATCGCCGGGGCGAGCGCCGCGGCCGCGGCGCTCTGGTCGGACAGGCGGGGTACTTCCAGGACACGGTCGAGCCCGGACATGCGAACGATCGCCTCACGATTGGTCGCCATCGAGACGTCCGGTACTTCCGGGGCGGACAGGATCACGCCCGCGGCGAGGATGCCGCCAAGTTCGAGTGCGCTCAGCGTGAGCAGCGTGTGGTTGATCGTGCCGAGCCGGTTGGCTGCAGCCACCAGCACCGACGCGCCAAGGGCCTCGGCAAGGTCGACCACGTTCCAGTCCCAGGCGAGCGGGGCCAGCAGGCCGCCCGCCGTTTCCACCAGCGTGATCTCCGTGCCGCGCGCCACCCGCTCCACCTCGCTCACCACCGTGTCGAAGTCGAGCTTCTCGCCCTCCTCCAGTTCCACCGCGACGGCCGGGGCCACCGGGGTGCGGAAGCGGTAGAGGGCATGCCGGGGGGCCTGCTGTCCGGTGGCCGCGGCGAGCAGGACGCCATCCTCGTGTGCGGACGGGTTCAGCTCCGTGCCGGTCTCCACCACCTTGATCGCCACCACGCCATGGCCCGCCTGCACGAGCGCGCGCGCCAGTGCGCAACCCACCCAGGTCTTGCCGACACCGCTGTCGGTGCCGGTCACGAAGACGATACGTGGCGTCATCACCGCTCCCTCATGCCGGGACCGGGAGGACGGCGCCGCACGCCTCGACAATCGACTCGCGCATCACGCGTACAAGGAGTGCAAGCTCGTCGTCCGTCAGCGTGAGGGGCGGCATCAACACCACCACGTCACCCAGCGGGCGGAGGAAGACGCCGCGGCGACGAGCGGCGGCGCAGACCTGCATGCCCCGGCGCTCCGCCGCCGGATATGGCGTGGCAGGGTCGCGCTCGGCCACCAGGGCGATGCCGGCCGCCAGGCCGTACTGCCGCACGTCGCCGACAGTGGAGAGCGCGCGCACATCGTCCAGCAGCGTGCCCAGCAGTGCCACCTTCCCCGGGAGGCGAGCCAGCAGGTCGGTCTGCTCGAAGATGTCGAGCGTCGCATGCGCCGCGGCCGCCGCGAGGGGGTTGCCCGTGTAGGTGTGGCCATGGAAGAACGTCCGCCCCTCGGACGGATCGCCGAGGAATGCCTGGAAAATGCGCTCCGTCGTGAGGGTGGCCGCCATCGGCAGGTATCCTCCCGTCAGGCCCTTCGCGAGGCAGAGAAAATCAGGCGCAACACCCTCAGTTTCCGACGCGAACAACCGTCCCGACCGGCCGAACCCCATGGCGACTTCATCCAGCACCAGCAGCGTGCCCGCCCGGTCGGCGAGCTCGCGCACCCGTCGCGTGAAACCGGATGGCTGCGTCACCATTCCCGCCGCGCCCTGCATGCCTGGCTCGAGCACGATGGCGGCAAGGGTGTCGCCGTGCGCAGCCACGAGCGCCTCGAGGACCGCCTCGCACTCCGGATGCCCCGGCGACGGCGCCCTGATGGTCTGGAAGAGCAGGGGCCGGTAGCGCTCGTGAAAGAGGTCGATCCCACCCAGCGATACTGAGCCGATGGTGTCCCCGTGGTAGGCGTCCCCGAAGGCCAGGAACGCCGTCCGCTGCTTCTGCGCACCACCGTCCGCCTGCTGCCAGAACTGCAACGCCATCTTGAGGGCCACCTCGACTGCGGTCGACCCATTGTCCGAATAGAACACGCGCGTGAGCCCCGCCGGCGCCTGGTCGACCAGGCGCTTCGCCAGGGTGACGGCCGGAGCGGTGGCGTTGCCCAGGAACGTCGCGTGCGCAATGCGCTCCAGCTGCTCCCGGATGGCCCGGTCGATCTCCGGCCGCCGGTGACCGAACAGGTTGCACCAGAGCGAGCCCACCCCGTCGAGATAGCGTCGCCCATCCGCGTCGATGAGGTAATGTCCCTCACCGGCCACGATCATGAGCGGATCGTCGTCGGGATACGCGCTGTGCGGCGTGAATGGATGCCACACATGCGCGCGATCAATCGCCTTCAGTTCATCCCGAGTCATCATGTGTCCTCACCTCCTCACGTCCTCACGTCCTCACGCCGTCAGTCACCAGCTCCGCAACCCTGAACCCCGCGTCCGCAATCATCTTCACGTCCGCCTCGTACCCGGCGCCCGGCGTGGTGAGGTAGCCGTTCACGAAGATCGAATTGGCCGGCCAGAGCGCCAGCGCCTGCAGGTGCCGCAGGTTGGCTTCCCGGCCGCCGGCCACGCGGATGTCCCGTGTCGGGTTCACGAAGCGGAACATCGCCAGCAGTCGCAGGCAGTCCATCGGCGTGAGACGCTCCGCTCCTCCCATCGGCGTGCCCGGCCGCGGGTCGAGGAAGTTCACCGGGATCGACTCCACCTCCAGCGCCTGCAGCTCGAACGCCAGCGCGATCCGGTCGTCCTCCGTCTCGCCCATGCCCATGATCCCGCCGCAGCACGCCTCGAGGCCCGCCGCGCGCGCGCGCTTCACCGTGGCCACGCGATCGTCCCAGGTGTGCGTGCCGCAGAGCTCCGGGTAGAATCGCTGCGACGACTCGAGGTTGTGGTTGAAGCGGGTTACCCCGGCCTGGGCGAGCTGCTCCGCCTGCCCATCCTTGAGCAGCCCCAGTGACGTGCAGACGTTGATGGTCATCTCCGACTTGATCTGCCGCACCGCCTCGCAGATCGTGTCCAGGTCACGGGCCGATGGTCCCCGCGTGGCGGTGACCATGCAGTACTTCACCGCGCCCATGGCGTGCGCCCGCCGCGCGCCCTCCACCAGTTCCTCGACCGACTGCATCCTGTACTGGTCCACGCCGGTGTCGTACCGCGACGACTGGCTGCAGAACGCGCAGTCTTCCGGGCACCGGCCGCTCTTGGCGTTCTGCAGCACGTGTAACCGTACGTCTCGCCCGTGATACGCCTGCCGCACCCGGAAGGCCGCAGCGAGCAATGGCAGCAGGTCGTCGTCACTCGACCGCACGATGGCACGTGCGTCGTCCGCCGTGATCGGGGTCCCGTCGAGCACGTGCTCGGCGAGCGTATTCCAGTGGTTCACGTCAACTCCGGGGAAGGTCATTGGGGAGACTACTGGAAGTGCGCACCGGACGGTAGAGCCGCATCGCGGCTGACGCCCGGTCCGCTGTCGAGGTTCCTCATCCCGCCGTCCCAGTTCCCCCTCACGCAGTCGCGGCTCCGCCCCACGCTGTTGCCGCTCCTAGTGCGGCGGATACTTCAGGAACACCTGCTGCACTGTCCTCAGCCGATCGGCAAAGTCCAGCAGCGTCATGTCGAACACGAGGTCGTCGCTGCCGCTCAGCGCCCCGAACGCGGCGCCGGCGGTGCCCAGCTGCAGCTCGGACGGCTGGAAGAGGCGCAGTTCCCTGATCTCCCCGACCGCTACCACCCCGGTGCTGTCCGCCTGCCGGTAGGTCAGCGAGTCCCCGTCCAGGCTCACGAGCCGGACGTCCCAGAGCAAGGAGTCATTCTGCAGCGTCAGCTGCCACCGGTCGACCTTGCCCTGGGCTGCCGCAGGCACCGGCGCGGCCAGGCAGGCCAGGAGTCCAAGCAGGACGACGATGCGCATGTGAGGTCTCCAGGATGACGGCCCCTGCATGTTACCCCCTTCCCCCGGATGGGGCAGCCGTTGAACTTACTTGGGGCAGGGGGCACGGTTGACGCCCCGGGGGCGTAGCTCAATTGGTAGAGCACGAGACTTTTAATCTCTAGGTTGTGGGTTCGAGTCCCACCGCCCTCATCTGGTTCCCCGCCGGTTCTTCCGAAGTTCCACTCTGGACCGCATACTCTCCGCAGGCCCAACGCCTCCGGGGTTCTCCTGTCCATGCATTTCATGCCCAGCCATCCCGTCTTTTCCGTCGACGGCGAGGTCTTCCTGTGGGACCACGTCATGCGGCATGCCCAGGCCAGCGGCCGCTGGGCAGGGCTCGAGACGGAGGCGCGGCAGGGCCTCGCGTGCGAGGCGCATTTCGAGGTCGTGGAGGAGGACGGCCTGGAAGACGCCATCGACGAGGCCGCCGCTGAGTTTCGCTATGAGCGGGAGCTCATCACCGCCGAGGAGATGGAGTCCTGGCTCACGGACCGGGGCCTGAGTCCGGAGGAGTGGATGAGCTTCATCCGCCGCAGTGTCCTGCGACAGCACTGGGCCGCCGAACTCGACGAGATCGTGGGCGAATACCCGGTGACGGCGGAAGCGCTCGAGGACGCCCGCCGCATCGACCTGATCTGCTCTGGTGCCCACCGTCTCCTGGCCGAGGAGCTCGCCGTCGAGGCCGCCGCGGCGGCGGCCGCCGGCGCGCCGCAGGGCTGGCCGGAGACCGGGGACGACCGGCTGGCCGCCGTACGCGAGCGCGCAGGGCACTTTCGACTGGGGGCGGTGGCGCCCGACACCATCGCGCGCGAAGTGTCATCCAACCAGATGGAGTGGATCCGGGTGGATTGCCAGGCCATAGCCTTTGCCGAGGAAGGACCGGCCCGTGAGGCCGCGCTCTGTCTTCGCGAAGACGGGCTCGACATCAACGATGTCGCCGGCGAGGCCGACGTTCCCATCCAGCAGGTGGCGCTGTATCTCGACGAGCTTGAGCCGGGGCAGCACTCCCGCTTCCTGGGCGCCGCCGTGGACGATGTGATCGGCCCCGTGCCCGAGGGCGATGCCTTTGCCGTCTACCGGGTGGTGGCCAAGGTGCTGCCGACCGTGGGCGATCCAGAGGTGCTGCGCCGCGCGGAGGCCGGCGTGCTGGCCAGGGCGCTGGCGGCCGAGGTCAACCGGAGGGTGCGCTGGCATGCGGACGTCTAGGGGTCCCGAGGCCGCCGACCTGGTTCTGCAGGGCATCCCCGTGCTGTCCTACCTCCCCGCGGATATCCGCGATCTCGTCGTCGGGAGCTTCATCCCGGCCACCTTCGCCTTCGGCCAGGTGATGGTGCGTGAGGGTGATACCGCCGACGCGCTGTATGTCATCGTGTCCGGGCGCGCCCGCATGGTCAAGCGCAGCGAGAACGGTGACGAGGTGTCCCTCGGGACCCTCCGCCCGAGCGACACCTTCGGCGAGGGCGGGTTCGTCGATCGCGGTGTGCATCCCGCCACCGTTCGCGCCAGCGGTGAAGTGGAGGTGCTCCGGCTCGATCGGTCGGTATTCGATGCCCTGCTGCAGCGTCGCCCTGAGGTCCGCGAGTTCTTCGACCTGCAGGCCCGCCATCGGCACCTGCAGCATTTCTTCCGGCAGTTCACCGACCTGTCAACGTTGCCCCCGGAGGCGCTCGGTGCCCTCCTGCGCGAGCTCGAGCCTCTGGAAGTGGAGAAGGGTGCAGTGCTGTTCGCCGAGGGCGACCCTCCCGGCCCGATGTACATCATCGAGGAGGGTCGCTGTCGCGTGCATATCGGCGTTGGAGCGCGCCGCCGCAACGTCGCCTTCCTCCGCCGGGGCGAGTTCTGCGGCGAGCGATCGGTATTCAAGGGTGAGGTCCGGGAGTCCTCGGTCGAGGCCGTCACCGCCTGCCGCCTGCTCCGCCTGACCCGCGAGGGCTACGAGTCGCTCATCGAGAAACACCCGGAGTTCCAGGAGGTCATCGAGGCCCGGGTGGAGCAGTACGACTTCCAGCACACCGCGCAGATCCCCATCGACCTCTTCCGCGAGCTCCTGCCGGCCGATGCCAGCGCCAGCGAGGTGGTGGGCGACAGCCAGATCGATCAGGACCTCACCCAGACCTGGACCATCCCGCCCGCCGAGGACCGCGCCGGGGGCGATGGACAGGCACGCGCCCACCCGCCCACCCGCCCACCCGCCTCGGCGGCGTCGCCGGACGGCGACACCGCCCCGACCGGCAAGCGCCGCCGCCGGATCCGTCGCTTTCCCCATCTCTACCAGATCGACGAGATGGACTGCGGCGCCTCGAGCCTCGCCATTGTCTGCCGCTACTACGGCAAGGCCATCAGTCTGGCCCGCATCCGGCAGCTCGTGCATACCGGGGTCGACGGCGCCAGCCTCAAGGCCATCTGTGAGGGTGCCAACGAACTGGGGCTCGCCGCACGTGCCGTGAAGGCGTCGCCCGCGGGACTGGGCCAGCTGCCCCTCCCGGCGATCGTCCACTGGGACGGCAACCATTGGGTGGTCCTGTACGACGTGGACGACCGCCACGTCAAGATTTCCGATCCCGCCGTCGGCAAGCGCCGGATGAAGCGCGCCGACTTCGAGGCCAGGTGGAGTGGCTACGCGGCCCTCTTCGACTACACCGACCGGTTCGCCACCAACCCCGAGGCGCGTCCCGGGATCAGCTGGCTCTTCCCCTTTTTCCGGCCCTACTCGAGCCTCCTGCTGCAGGCCGCGGCCCTCGCACTGATCGTGAGCCTGCTGCAGATGGTCATCCCCGTCTTCACCCAGGTGATCGTCGACCGGGTGCTCGTCGAGCGCGACGTCAACCTGCTCAACGTCCTCGTCCTCGGCATGGGCGTGGTCATCGTCTTCACCCTCGCCGCCACCGTGGTGCAGCGATACCTGCTGTCGTTCACGGCAGTGCGGGTGGACGCCGCCACCCTCGACTTCCTCACCCGGCGGCTCCTCAGCCTGCCGATGAGCTACTTCAACACCCGCCGCACCGGCGACATTCAGCGACGCCTCGCCGGCATCTGGCAGGTGCGCGAGTTCATCGTGGAGCATGGCGTCGCTGCGCTCACCGCGGTGGCCCAGCTGCTCGCCTCGATTGCGCTGATGGCGGTGTACAGCCCGATGCTGACGCTGGTGTTCCTGTCCACGGTACCGCTGTTCGTCCTCCTCATGCGCTACGCCTCGTCCCGCCTCTTCCCGCTCTATGCTGAGCTCGAGGAGGTGCACGGGCGCTACCAGTCCTTCCAGATCGACGCCATCAAGGGCATCGAGACGGTCAAGGCGCTCGGCGCGGAACATTCCTTCCGCGACCTGATGCTGCGGCAGTTCCATGGGGTCGTGCGGAAGCGGTTCCAGGCCGACTTCACCACCATGAGCTACACCGGCACCATCTACAGCATCACCCTGCTCTCGGTGATGCTCTTCCTGCTGGTGGGGGCTCACCAGGTGATGCAGGGCAAGATGTCCATCGGTGCCCTGGTGGCATTCAACGCCCTCGTGGCGCTGGCCAACGCGCCGATCGTGGCGCTGATGACGCTGTGGGACAACCTCCAGCAGGCCACCGTCTACCTCAACCGCCTCGACGACATCTTCCAGACCGAGCCGGAGCAGGGCAGCGACCGGTCCCGGCTCATCCCGGTCAAGTCGCTCGAGGGACGGATCAATTTCCGCCGCATGGGCTTTCGCTATGGGGGGCCGGAGTCGCCCGCCATCCTTGAGGACATCTCCATCGATATTGCGCCCAATACCATGGTCGCCATCGTGGGGCGGAGCGGATCCGGCAAGACCACCCTCATCAAGTGCCTCGCCGGCCTGCTCGAGCCCACCGAGGGGGCCATTCTCTATGACGGCATCGACCTCAAGTCGCTCAACTATCGCGACCTGCGGCGCAAGATCGGCTTTGTGCTGCAGGAGAATCACCTCTTCGATGACACCATTGCGCGCAATATCGCCTTCGGCGAGGAGGAGCCCGATATCGACGCGGTGATGTGGGCGGCACAGGTCGCCAATGCCCGCGAGTTCATCGAGCAGCTGCCCTTCGGCTACGACACCCGCATCGGCGAGTCGGGGCTGGCGCTCTCCGGTGGCCAGCGGCAGCGCATCGCGATCGCACGCGCGATCTACAACCGACCACCGGTGCTGGTGTTCGATGAGGCCACCAGTGCGCTGGACACCGAGTCGGAGCGCGCCGTCAAGGAAAACATCGACCTGCTGCTCGAGGGACGGACCTCCTTCGTCATAGCCCACCGCCTGAGCACCGTGCGCGATGCCGACCTCATCCTGGTGCTGGAGAAGGGGCGCCTGGTCGAGGAGGGTCGGCACGACGATCTGATGAAGCGCCAGGGCCTGTACTATTTCCTCGTCAGCCAGCAGCTGGGGCTCTAGCATGCCCGCCGACGAGAACGCCTTCCTCGAGTCCGAGCCACCCCACTGGGTGGCGCGTACCCTCTCCACCCTCATCATCGTGCTCTTCGCCCTGATGCTGCTGGCCGCCGCCCTCGTGCACGTTCCCGAGACGGTCAGCGGGCGGTTCACGCTGGTGCCGGTCAGCGGGACCGACCCCGTGCGCACGTCGCGCGACGGCATCGTGGCCAGCGTGCGGGCCCACGAGGGCGATTCCGTGATCGCAGGCCAGACGCTCTTCCTCGTCCGGTCCAGTTCCGCCAACGACCGCGCCGCTGACCGGCGGACGCTCGAGTCACAGAGCCGCGCGAACGCCTCGCGCCTCCTTCTCATCGACCAGCAGTACCGCGGCTCCCGCCGGGCCGACTCCGCCGAGGCGCGCCGCCTCCAGAGCCGGGCGACCTACCTCGAGCGCCTGATCAAGTCCAAGACCCGCCGCCTGGCCGTGATGCAGGAGATCGCCGACAGTTCCGTGGCGGGTGCCGAACGCGGCGCCCTCGGCACCGTGGAGGTCCAGCGTCTCGAGCTCGATGCGCGATCGCTCGCGGAAGAGGTCGAGACCGCGAACAACGATCTCGCGGAGACCAGGGCGGACATCGCACGGCTCGGCCAGTCGGTGCTTACCCGCCAGCTCGAGTACCGACAGGCGCGCGCGGCGATCGAGGAGTCGATGGAGCGCGATGACATCCGCGCCGCCTCCATGAGCCGCGATCCGGTAAGCAGCAGTGACAGCGGCCTGGTGCTCTCCGCGCCGTGCGCCGGTACCCTGCTGCGCCTGCGCGTCAACGCACCGGGTGCGGTGGTGCGGGATGGTGATACCCTGGGCGAAGTGGCGTGCCTCGGTGCCCCGCTGCAGGGCGAGTTGATGCTGCCCCAGGCCGGAGTGCCGCTGGTCCAGAAGGGACAGGGGGTCAAGCTTAGGTTCGATGCCTTCCCCTACCAGCGCTACGGTGTGCGTTTCGGCACGGTGCGCTGGCTCGGGCCGTCCGGCCTGGGCGCACAGGACAGCGGTGCGTTTCGCGCCATCGTCGACCTGTCGGAGAACAGCATCGCCGTGCGCGGCAGGATGCGGCCATTGCTGCCCGGCATGGGCGGGCAGGCCGACATCGTGGTTGGCCGACGTTCCCTCGTGAGCTACGCCTTCGAGCCGCTCCGCGCCCTGAAGGAGAGCTTCGTGAACGCCCCGGCGGACACCACCCGATGAGCGAGCCCTGGTTCAACGGCACCGGTCATCCCGACTGGCGCTACACCCTGGATGATTTCAAGAGTGACGACGACTCGATGGCCACCTGTCTCGGGTTGGCCCGTGTCGCGGCGCGCACCGACCTCCCCATCCTCATCCTGGGCGAGACCGGCACCGGCAAGACCATGCTCGCGCGCGCCATCCACAACTCGTCACGCCGCGCCACCTCGCCGTTCATCGCGTTCAACTCGTCCGCCTTGAGTGATACCCTCCTCGACAGCCAGCTCTTCGGGCACGAGAAGGGGGCCTTCACCGGCGCCATCAGGCGCGTCAAGGGAAAGTTCGAGCAGGCCCACGAGGGCACGCTCTTTCTCGACGAGATCGCGGACATGAGCGCCGCCGGGCAGGCCAAGATCCTGCGCGCCGTGGAATACGGTGAGTTCGAGCGCCTCGGTGGGGAGTCGCTGCAGGAAGCGGACGTGCGGCTCATCAGTGCCACCCATCTCCCGATGGCCCGCTACCTCGCCACTGATCACTTCCGCAAGGATCTCTTCTACCGGATCAGCGGCATCACCTTGCGGCTCCCGCCCCTGAGCGAGCGACCCCGCGATCTGCGCAGCATCATGGCGGCCGCGATTGCGGCGGCGAGCCGCGCGCAGGGCAAGTCCATCGTCGGCCTGAGCCGCGCGGCCGCCGACCAGCTGCTCCAGTACCCCTGGCCCGGCAACCTCCGTCAGCTCCAGCGCGTCATTCATACCGCGGTCGCCATCACTGAGGGAGAGATCATCGAGCCGGGGGCGATCCTGCTGGAAACGTCGGTCGAGGAGGTCAGCGCCGAGGACGCGGCCCCGTCGGCGGATGCCGCAGTCCGCGGTGCGCTCGACTCCGGTGACGACCTCTCCCTGCGCGCTGCCGAGGCACGGCACATCCGCACCGTCCTCGACCACTTCCGCGGCAACAAGCGGCGCAGTGCCAGGGCGCTCGGCCTCTCCCGCTCCACGCTCGACCGGAAGCTCGCCGACGCCTGAGCGTCATTCTGGTACCATGGTCCCATTGCCGGACCAACCGCGGGCCCCACAATCGAACCATCCCTCCGGCCCACTCAGCGCCTCGATTCGCGAAGGTGTTGCCACGCAAGCGTTTCTGCCGCGCGTGAAATCGGGCATGGCGATTGCTTTTCCATTGGGCAGGCAGGATGTCACTGCCGCCTCGTTCACCACCACAGGAGAAGCATCATGGCCGCCAAGAAGAGCTCGAAGGTGAAGGATCTTCCGCGCAAGAACGTCTCGTCCAAGAAGGCGTCGAATGTGAAGGGTGGTCGGCGCCAGGTCAACAAGTAGCAAAGGATGGTCGGAAGACCCTGAAGTAGCAGTTGAATCCGGATCCGCGATTCGCTCGTCGTCAGGGGTGAGTCGCGGGCCGGCTGCATCACCGAGCCCTTTCATGTACACCGTTCACCACCCGTGGAGTATGGCCCAGCACAAGCGCCGGAAGCCCGATGAAAAGGCCCGCAAGGAAGTGGTTCTCCTCAAGGATCTGGCGCCCCGCAAGGATGTGAAGGGCGGCAGCAAGCTGCGCTTTGGCGAGGCGCCACAGGCGCCGGCAGGCAAGGGAAAGAGCTGACACCGCAGCCTTCGCCGCATTGCCCCGTCGTACCCGTCCCCTCACCCCTCACCCCCCCGCCGTAGTACCTTGGAAGTGCGTACCAGCACTCTTCTTCCACACGGATCTGTTCAATGGCGACTTCCTCGACGGCAGCCGGGCCGGGTGCGACCAAGGCCTCCCCGCGCGCGGGCCAGACGACCATATGGCTCAACGGTGAGTGGCATACCCGCGAAACCGCAACGGTCTCCGTCTTCGATCACGGCCTCCTGTATGGCGATGGAGTCTTCGAGGGAGTACGGTCGTACGGCGGCAGGATCTTCCGCCTCGAGGAGCACGTCGACCGCCTTTACGACTCGGCGCAGGCCATCTGGCTCACCATTCCGTTCGCGAAGTCCGAGATGATCGCGGTCACGGTCGAGGCCGTCCAGCGGTCCGGCATCAGCGACGCCTACATCCGCCACATCGTGACCCGGGGTGTGGGTGACCTCGGTCTCGACCCCGACCGGTGCAAGCGCGCCACCGTCATCATCATCGTCGATACCATCGCGCTCTGGCCCGCCGCCACCTACGAGACGGGCCTGCGGATCATCACTGCCGGCACGCCGATCCCGCATCGCGAGGCGTTGTCGCCCAGGGTCAAGTCGCTCAACTACCTGCCGCACATCATGGCCAAGAGTGAGGGCAAGGTGGCCGGCATGGACGATGTCCTCATGCTCGACAGCACCGGCTTTGTGGCGGAGGCGTCGGGCTGCAACATCTTCGTGGTCAAGGGTCGCGAGATCCGGACCCCCCCAGCCTATGCCGGCATCCTCCGTGGCGTGACACGCGACGTGGTCATCGACCTCGCCCGCGAGGCGGGTTACGCGGTGAGCGAGGAACCGCTCAATCGCTACGATGTGTACACGGCCGACGAGGTCTTCTTCACCGGCACCGCCGCCGAGGTGGTTGGCATCCGGGAAGTGGACGGGCGCCGTATCGGCGCCGGCAAGCCCGGCCCCGTCACCCACGATATTGCCGCTCGCTTCAGGGTCGCCACCCGCGGCTGACAGGCCCGGCGCATCTCGCACGGTCGCGGTGCTTCTTGAGGCACCGCGGCCGGAATCCGTGCCGCGAGGACTTGTCGCAGCGGTGGGCGAGAAATACGCCGTCCGATTGCTCCGGGTGATCGCGCGGCGCACTATCGAGAGCATCGAGGCGCTGGGATGGGAACCGGTCGTGTGGTTTGCGCCGGCCGATGCCCTCGCCGAGATGCGCCGCTGGCTGGGCGACACCGTGGCGCTGTACCCGCGTCCCACCGAGTCACTCGGGGCGACCATCGGCCTGGTCGCCCAGCAGGCGGCCGCTGAGGGCTCCTGGCTGGCGATACGGCCCGCGGGGGCAGGCATCACCGTCGATATTCTCGAGCGCGCTGAGCAGGCAGTCTCCCAGGGAGGACTCGCCTTTGGCGCCACCACCACCGACGACGTGTACCTCCTCGGCGGCCCGGCGTCGTATGGCGATTTTGCGCGGGAGCTCCCCTGGGGCGAGCCGGAACTCGCTGTGACCATCCGCACCCGGCTCCGGGAGCAGGGTGCTGGATGGGCCGAGCTGCCCCGGCTCGTCGAATTGCGGGACGAATCGGACCTGCGTGCCGCCGGACTCTTGACCTGATCTCGACCGCGAACGCACTTTCCCCGCTCTTGTCAGCGAACCACCGGGGGCAGCATGGCGTGGCGTGTTGTGGACGTAGCGGAACGGCAGTGGAATGTCTCGATCGCGGCCGAGCGCAGGGCCAACTCGCAGCGCTGGAGCCTTGTGCTCGCCTTCCGCGCCCGCGACGGCGACAAGCGCCTTCTCTGGACTGAGTACCCGATGGCCTCCACCTCGCGCTCCGCGCTCCTGCAGCAGGCAGAGCGAATTCCGGACGCCAAGCTCGTCGAACTGCTCGCCTCCCAACTCCGGTGATCCCGATATGGCATCGATTTCGCTTCACGACCTCAGGCTGGTATCCGATGCGCTGCAGGCGTTGAGGGGTGCGACCATCGGGAGCGCGGTGATGCGGGGCGATCTCCGGCAGCTGCGACTGGAGTTCACTGATGGGAGCCTCGCGGTCCTGCGCATTGATCCAGATGCCGACGGCCGCCCACGCCTCGAGGTCGATGTGATCCGTGCGCCGGGCGAGACGTCCGCCCAGCTTGAAGTCCGTTTCGAGACCGCTTGATGCCGAGGACCGACGCCGAACCAATGTCGCCACCAGCTCCCAACGACCGCCTTCGCTTTGCCGAGTTCTCACTCGAGCGGCTGCCCAATGGGCGCTGCCGCTCCCGGGTGCTGCTCACATGGCTCGAGGCCGAGCGATTCACCGGCGAATCCGAGGGACTGGCATCCCAGGCCGGGGAACTGCGCTGCGCCGCTCAGGCCTGTGTCAACGCGCTGACCCAGGCGGTGCAGGACGGGATGGGGTTCGAGCTCCTCGGCGTAAAGGCCGTCCGGGCTTTCGACGCCAACGTCGTCATCGTCTCCCTCGGCTTGCGGGGCGAGGGCCGGGGCCAGCGGGTGGTGGGGAGCTTCCTGTCCGACACCGATGCGGCGCGCGGTGCCGCGCTCGCCGTCCTCAACGCCACCAACCGCGTCCTCGGCAACAAGTTCTTCATGCGTTGAACTCTGGCTCTTTGCGATACCGGGAACCGGTCATCCCCGAGCTCCCGCTGTTGCTGGTCCTCACCACGCTCCCGTTTGCACCCCATTTCGGGCGGCGGGTCCAAACCAATTGATCCCATACGGTTAAGGCGCATGTTTGTCTCACTGGCACAGTTGTCGCTAGATTGGCTCAGGTCATTACGCGAAGGTCCTGGCGCCGCCGGAGTTTCAGGCGGTGCGGCTCACGGTCGCGGCGCGGCGGGTTCGCCATGCCGGCGCGCGAACGAGGGGAGATTTATGCGTCGCGAATCCCTGATCCTGCTGCTGGCGGGAGCGGTAGGCTGTTCCTCGAAGGCCTCGGTGCAGCCCACGCTGCAGCCGTCGCCCCAGGAGGCCGCCGCGACGCCCTCCTCCACACCCCTGCCACCTGCTCCCCTCGATTCCGTCCAGCTCTCCGAAATCGCCAGCGAAGTCCTCTCTGCGGACTCCGCCGCCGACGCCGCAGTGCTCGACCAGCTGGCCGTGGCACACCCCGATGGCGCGTCCGACGACGAGCTTCCCGCTGTTCCCGGTGTCATGGGACATTGACGTCACCACCTGGGGCGATCACGAGCGTGTCCAGTTCTACCTGAATTTCTTCGAGCAGCAGGCGCACCCCCGCTTCCAGATCTGGATCGAGCGGATGCCGGTGTACGAGCCGATGATCCGCCAGAAGCTCCAGGCGGCCAACATGCCGACCGACCTGGTGTACCTGGCCCTCATCGAAAGCGGCTTCTCCAATTCGGCGATCAGCCGGACCCGCGCCGTCGGCATGTGGCAGTTCATGCCGCGCACCGGCAAGGAGTATGGCCTTCGCATCGACAGCTGGGTGGATGAGCGACGCGACCCGGTGAAGGCCACCGCCGCCGCCCTCGAGTTCCTCTCTGATCTCTATCAGCGGTTCGGCTCCTACTATCTCGCGGCGGCTGCCTACAACGCCGGCGGGGGCAAGATCTCGCGCGGGCTGAAGCGCATTGGCGCTACCCCGACCGTGACCCTGGCCTCCACGACGCCCGCCCCCGTGGACGGCGAGGAGGCGCTGACTGAGGATGACGAGGAGGGATTCTCCGACGCCGACTTCTTCAAGCTCTACGATACGAAGCACATTCGGCGCGAGACAAAGGACTACGTCCCCAAGCTGATCGCCGCGGCCCGCATCGCGAAGGAACCGCAGCGCTACGGGTTCCTCCCGGCGTCGCCCGAGATTGCGCCGTATCCCCTCGATTCGCTGGTGGTGAGCGGGATGACCGGGCTCGACGTGGTGGCCGGGTTGTCCGATACGTCGCTGGCCTACATCCGTGAACTCAACCCGAGCTATCTGCGCCTGGTGACGCCGCCGGGCACCAACTCGGTCGTGCGGTTGCCCGCCGGGCGTCAGGGAGCCACGCAGGCGGCGTACGACGTCCTGCCGGCCGCCGAGCGCGTCACCTTCGCGTACTACACGGCGAAGAAGGGCGATACGCCCGCCAAGGTGGCACAGCACTACGGCGTGGCCGTCGGCGTACTCTACGAGGCGAATTCCTGGATGCGGTCAGGCGGCGCCATCAAGGCGGGGCGGCAGGTCGTGGTTCCAACCGGTGGCAGTGAGAGCATTGTCGTGGCACGGCAGGTCACCATCGCGCGCGACCCGGCGTCCGGCAGCCGCGGCGGATACCATACCGTCCGGAAGGGTGAGACGCTCGGCGGCATCGCCCGGCGATACCACATGAGCACATCCCAGCTGAAGTCGATGAATGGGCTCCACAGCAACACCATTCGCATCGGCCAGAAACTCCGCGTCTCGGGCAGCGCCAGCCGGTCCTCCACCACCCAGATCGCCTCGCGCGATCACGCCAAGGGCGGTGGCGGCAGCAGCAGCGGCGGTTCAACCGTGAAGTACAAGGTGCGGAGCGGCGATACCCTCTCCGGCATCGCCAAGCGGTACGGCGTCACCGTCTCGTCGATCAAGGAGATCAACAACCTGGGCGGCGGACTCAAGGCGGGTACGACCATCAGGATCCCGCGGAAGGCGTAGCGCGCTGGGCGGGTAGGCGGGTGGCCGGGTAGAATAAAGAAGCGGCGGCTGGGAGAACCCGGCCGCCGCTTCAATATTATCCTACCCGCCTACCCGCCTACCCGCCTACCCGCCTACCCGCCTACCCGCCTACCCGCCTACCCGCCTATGTCCCCAGCTCCCTCGCTCGCGCCTGCATCTCCTTCGAGACGCGCTTCGGCAGGTACCCCCGCAGCACGGCATTCTCGTATCCGTTCGACGGGTCACCGCCCTCGGCCACGATCTGGTTGACGCGGCTTGGCCCACGATTGTAGGCGAGCAGCGCCAGCTCGTAGTCGTGCCGGTACTGCTTCAGCAGGTCGTTCAGGAACCGGAACCCGATGCGCAGGTTGACGTCGCGCTGGTACAACGCCTTCTCGTCGAGCGAGGCGTCGTAGAACTTTGCGGTGGCCAGCTGCACCTGGGTGAAACCGATCGCGTTCATGTTGCTTCGCGCGGCCAGCTTGAAGTTGCTTTCGACCTTGACCAGCCGGAAGGCGAGTTGCGGGTCGATGCCTTCCTGCAGCGCGATATCGTAGATCGCCGTGGCCAGGTCGGCCGGGATCTGGTAGCGAGCGGAATAGCCCAGGATGGCCTCCGCGCGATCGAGCTTGAGCGTGAGCAGGGCCGCCGCACCGTCGAAGGACGGATCGGTAGCCACTACAGGAACGATGGTCGTCGTCGACTCGGCTACGAGGGACGGCGGCGCCACCTCACTCTGCGATCGGCGTGACCAACCACCGAGGGCGCTGATGAGGAGTGCACCGGCCAGCAGCGCACCTGCGCGCGCAAGCGGTCCTTGACGCCAATTCGGGCGCGGCAGACTGGTCGGGGACTTCATGTGTACCTCCTTGCTGTCGTTGAACGGCAGCGGACTGGTCATGGCCCCTCGCGGTGCCAATCGCCCCGGGTTCCCCCGGTCTTGCTGACCAGCCGGACCTCGTCGATGACCGTCGTGCGGTCGACCGACTTGATCATGTCATAGACGGTAAGGCACGCCACCGAGACTGCCGTGAGCGCCTCCATCTCGACACCGGTGCGGCCGGTGAGGCTGGCGGAGGCGATGAGACGCACCCCCGGCAGTGACTCATCCAGCCGCGCCTCCACCGTGACCACATCCAGCACCAGGGGATGGCAGAGGGGGATCAGTTCCCCCGTCTTTTTCGCCGCCATCACCCCGGCCAGTTCGGCCACGGCAAGTACATCACCCTTCTCCACCGCTCGCTCCGCCACGAGCCGGAATGCGCCCTCCGACATCCGTACAGCACCCTCGGCCACGGCGGTTCGGCGGCTTGCGGGCTTGTCTCCCACATCCACCATCCGGGCCCGCCCCTCCGCGTCCAGGTGACTCAGCCCGCCTTGCGTAACCCGTTCACCGTTCACTGTTTACCGTTCACGCCGTATCCCAGCGTCCTCGCCAGGTCTTCAGTTAGTACCGCCACCAGGAGCTGTGGATTCACATTCCCCTGGGCCGCCTCCCGGGCGACCGCCACGTACTCCTGGGCCTCCAGCAACCGTGACACCGGGCGCGGCGCCCTCAGCGCGCTGGGCAGCGACCTGCGCGGTGCCAGGCCACTCGCTGATCGAGCGGCGTCGCTGAGCAGCTGCTCCAGGGCATCGAGCATCGCGCTGAAATCGCCCCGCGCCGCCCAGGGACCCTGCTTCAGTACCCGCTCCGCCAGCGGCACCGAGCCCTGCAGTGACGCCTCCATGAGGTCGACGGCGGCGCCATGGGCCTTCGCGCCTGCCTCACTGGCGCTGAGCGCCACACCGATCGATCCCTCCGCCAACCGCACGCGCTCCTCGAGCGTGGCGGCCGACAGCGGCGGCTTCACCTCGGCCGCCAGGAATCCCCGTACTTCCGGGTCCGTCAGTCGCCCCAGCCGCACCGGTACCACCCGGGATCGGATGGTGGGGAGCAACCGACCCGCATCCGTGGCGGTAAGCACGAACCAGGTGTTGGCGGGCGGCTCTTCCAGCAGCTTCAGCAACGCGTTCGCCGCCTCCTGACTCGACTCCTGCGGCACCAGCCGCTCGGCGTGGCCGATGATGAACACCGTCGGCCCGCCTTCCACCGACTTGAGCGCGGCACGCCGCTGGATCAACCGAACCGTCGCCACCGGATGGCTCGCCATCCCGTCGAGCGCACCGTAGAGCGGATGCTTCCGCCGCTCAGCGATGATGTCGCTGATCAACTCCGCCGCCTCGTCCACCTGTTTGTCAGCGTCCGTCGCCTTGGGCCGAAGGATCGGCACGATCCAGTGCAGGTCGGCATGACCCAGTTCCAGGACCAGGCGACACGGCCGGCAACTCCCACACGGCTCCACTTCCTTCTTCTCGCAGAACAGCAGCTGCGCCAGCCAGAGAGCCAGCCGCTGCCTGCCGATACCCTCTGCTCCTTCAAAGAGCAGGACCTGGGGCATCCGCCCCTTCCGCACAGCATCAGCGATCCGTTTCCGGACCGCTGTATGACCAACTAGTGGTGCCTGAGCCATCCCCGAATATCGCTTATTCCGGGCCAGAATGGAAGGGGCGAGAAATCGCGTAAGTTGATGCTCCTCAACATGTTACAGTGGCAAAATCACTCGACACCAACCGCAATTCGCACGGTACAAAGGTACATGTTGCAATTGTGAGTGCTCACATCACTACACATGCCAAAAAGGCCGCTGAGATGGCGATGAAAGCGCTTGTCGGAGCATCATTTGCAAGGGCGGTCAAAATGACCCGGGAGGGAACTGCCAGGGATGACCGGACAGGGGTGAACGCAGTTGTTACGCGAGCAGGTGCTCATCTCCAGCCAGGGGCATCGTTGGGGCGTGGAATCGTGGTGCTTGGGACAAAAACTGTCGCGACAGTTCATCATCGCGGTCTTGCCACCCTCTTCTTTGCTACTTAGGATTGGCTCCGCTTTCCCGAGTAGCTCAGTTGGTAGAGCAGCTGACTGTTAATCAGCGGGTCGCAGGTTCGAGTCCTGCCTCGGGAGTCGTAACACAAAGGGCCCGCCATTGGCGGGCCCTTTTGTCATGCGATGCCGGTCAGCCCTACTTGAGCCACAGGTAGAGGCCGATCAGTCCCATGATCAGTCCCCCCACCGCGATCGCTGTTCCGGCATCATCGCCAATGAGCAAGCCGCCAATGAGGGCCGCACCGCCGACGATGGCGAGCACCGGGCCAGTGCCGCCTTTCCCACGGCGCTGATTGTCCCACGTCATTTCGGTAGACACATCGCTGGTGTAGCCCAGCGTGGCGCTGGCCATCGTCGGACCAGCGACTGGCGCCTCCGGAGCTTGTGGTGTCGCCGGCAGGGTCATGTCGACGAGGGCCGTGTCGGGTGCCGCCATCTGCGCTGCCGCGCGAGAGGCACCGGTGAGGCACGCGAGCGAGATGAGCAGGACAGACACGCCTACGCGAACTGACATGGGCACTCCCTGGGCTGATGGATGTTTCGTGACTCTGCCGGTTATACCTGCGCGGCCCCGAATCGACTCATGAACGCGCTACCACGAAGGGTGGTGTGCCAGCCCTAGCGGCACTGCGCTCGACTGGTTTCCGGCATGCGCAATCCGCCGTTGTCCGCCGGCAGCCGCCGGTAGATGCTCACCGCTCGCGCAAACAGGGAATCGAATTCGGCCGTTCGGCCCTGCTCGCACTGCAACAACGCCAGGCCGGCCAGGCTCTGTCCCACCTCCGCACCCGCGCTGTCGGCCAGTCGATTCCTGGTGCGCAGGCTGCTTCGCAGCTCCGCTTCCGCTTCCGCATATCGACCCGTCACGCGCAGCAGGTCGCCAAGCTCCCACTGGCGCTCGGCCACCTGCAGGTTCTCGCGCCCATGTGTGCTGATGCTGAGCGTCAGCGCCTCGCGCAACATCGCTTCTGCCTCCCCGAACTTTCCCGCTTTCCTCAATTCGGATGCGACCCGCTCGAGCACTTGAGCCGAATCGTCGGGCGTCCGGCGTCCGTCGGCATCCGCCTGGACCTGCGCGACCCCGGGCGGCGCAACGCTGTGGCGCACCACAGGCGCGGCCGGGATGACGACAGGCGTGGCCGGGGTGCTCCGAGGTGGTGTCGGCACCTCGGCGTTCCGCTCCGCAGGCGCCGCTGGTGCCGGTGGAGATGGTGCCGGCGACACCGGCTCCGGGGAGGCGAAACTCGCCGTGTCCTGGGGTGGTTGCACCGCTACTGGAGCGATGTCGCTTCCACTGGCGGCTCGCGAGCCGACGGTGCTCGCCAGCACCACCAGCGCAACACCAACGAGGGCCGCCACGCCGAGTCCGGCACGGTGTCCCCGCGCAAAGCGGATGACGCGGTGCCCAACGGAGCCGGGATGGGCGTGCACCGGCTTGCCGTCGAGGTGACGCCCGATATCGTCCGCGAGCTCGCCCGCTGACTGATAGCGCTGCGCCGGGTCCTGCTCCAGGGCTCGTGCAACGATGGCGTCCAGTTCGCCCCGCAGCCGACGGGCCAGCCGCTCCGGCGTTGTGGCGCGTACGCGGCTCACCGCTGCACCACCCATCCATGCGGCGTCGCTGAGCCGCATGGGCCCTTTGGTGCCGGTGCGCCGCTCCGCCATCGGTCGTTCGTGCTCGTCGGGGGCGTATGGTTTCCGGCCGGCCAGGAGCTGGTGCAGCACGGCGCCAAGCGACCAGACGTCGCTGGCCGTGGTGACGGGCTCGAAATGCGGCCCTGGACCCGCGTCGATCTCCGCCTGAAGCAGCCTGGCAAAGCCGAACGAGAGCACCGTGGCGGTGCCGTCGCCCGACACCAGGATGCGCGAAGACGTGAGATCGCCATGCGCGACCAGGTGGCGGTGTCCGTACTGCACCGCCGCGCAGACTTGCAGGAAGAGGTTGAGTCGGTCGCGAATGTCCAGGCGCTGTTCGTCGCACCAGGGCAGGAGCGGCCGACCCTCGACGAGTTGTGTCGCGAGGTAGGGGAGGCCCCCGGCGGTCACGCCACCCGAATAGAATCGAGCGATCCCCGGGTGCTCCAGGGCCAGGAGACGCCCGTACTCGTGCTGGATCCTGGCCACGATCTCGCTGGTGTCCGTGCCGCGCGCCACGACCTTGATCGCCACCCGCTTGCCGAACCGGCCCTTGGCCGCCTCGCCGAGGTAGATGGTCGACCGGTCTCCCCGGCCAATTTCCCTGAGGAGGCGGTAGCCACCCACGCTGGCGCCCGGGTGCAGTGCGTCCCACTCGGCGCTGTCGAGCGCTGAGAGCAGCGGGTCGGCATATACCAGGGCACTCTCACCCAGCACGGCCTCCGCTTCCCGCGCGCTCTCGAGCAGGTCCTTGACGGCACATCCCAGCTCGGGATCGCGCACCAGGACTTCGCGCACAAATCGCAGCTGCTCCGCGCCGCCAAGCGCGAGGGCCCGGGCGAAGTGATCGTCGATCTCCTTCCAGCGCGCGCGATTCATGCGCGCGCGTCCGCGGCCTGTTGCAGCGACCGGTAGAGCCAGGCACGGGCACGCCACCAGTCCCGCTTGACGGTGGGAACCGGCCGCCCGGTAATCGCGGCGATGTCGTCGAAGCTGAGGCCACCGAAGAAGCGGAGGTTGACGATGTCGCTGAGGTGCGAATCCACGCCGGCGAGCTGTTCCAGCGACGCGGCGATGTCGGCAAAGTCAGTGGCGCGTTCATCTCCGGCCACCTGCATCGCCTCGAGCGGCAGGCGGGGCGGGCGGCCGCGACGGCTGGCCGTGCGCGCCTCCGCGTAGTCCACCAGGACGTGGCGCATGGCGCGGGAGGCCAGCGCGAGGAACCAGGGGCGATCCTCCGGGCCCACACGGCTCTGGTCGATGAGCCCCAGCCACGTCGCGTTCACCGGCCCGGCATTGCCCGATGATCTCCAGGCTCCCGGCTGAGCCAGTCGCTGGTGAGCCATCCCGCGCAACGCGTCGTACAACTGCCTGAAAAGGCCGTCGGCCGCGGTCCGGTCCCCTATGCGGGCCGCGATGAGCAGTCGAGTGATGTCCTGCGGTTGAGTCATGCCCCTTCAGGATGCAACCTGCGCGCCTCGGCGGGCCCCTGTGGCAGCGCTCGCAAGGCGATGGGAAACAACTACTTAGGGGCTATGGCCCGAAGGGGGTCCCGGTGGGTCCGGCTGGCAGGGTGCTGCTGGGGGTGACGAAACGCATGTTCAAGGCAGACCCCTCACAGTCGCTTCAGGTAGTGCATGGTCTCCGGCCCATAGCCCAGGTGCTCATACAGGCCGCGGGCCCGGTCGTTCTGGACCCACACATTCAACGTGATCCGCCCCATCCCCGCTGCCCGCGCCCACGACTCGGCGGCGTCCATCAATGCGCGGGCAACACCGCGCCCCCGTGCCGCCGGATCGACCGCCAGCACCTCGACGTGTGCGTGCAACTCCCGGGTGAAGTAGTCCACCTGTGTCGTCACACAGACGGCCCCCTCGATGCCGCTTCCGCCCGTCGCGATGAAGGCGACCGTTCCCGGTGCCTCGCCCGCCAGCGCGGTGTGGATGATCCCGTCATCGGCCCGCTGGATCTCGCGCGCGGTGCGCCACGCAGGCACGGGGAACGCGGCGAGCTGGTCGGCCAGCGCGAGCACGGCCGGCTCGTCCTCCGGCACTCCCCGTCGTATCGTCGTCGCCGCAGGCACGCTCATATCGCCCGGCCCATCCGCACGCATGGCACGACGACGCCGTCGGGCAGGCTGACGTCAAGAGCTTCGAGTGACTCGAAGCCGCATGCCCGGTACAGCGGCTCGCCCGGCAGGGTCGCCGTCAGCACGAGGCGGCTGAAGCCGGCTGCACGTGCGGCGTTCATGCAGGCATCGAGCAGCATGCGCCCGATGCCGCGGCGCGCCCAGGCCGGGTGCACGAAGAACGCCCGGATGCGCGCCGGCTCCTCGGCGGGGTCGATGAGCGGGTCGGCCTCGTGCTTCGCATGGTCTCCGCCGTAGTGGGTGCGTCGCATGCTCCATCCGCCGCAACCAACGAGGACCCCATCCGCCTCCACGCAGAAGTAGGTCCCGTCGCGCACCAGCGTCGTGTCCACACCGAACACGTAGCGGATGCCGCTCTCGATCTGCGCGTCGGTGTAGTAATCGCCGCTCAGGCCACGCACCGATTCGTGGGTCAGCTCGTTCATCGCCGTCTCGTCCCCGGCGCCCGCAGTGCGGAGCGTGAGTCGAGCCGGTGCCGTCACTCGAACGCGGCCAGGGCGGTCGCGGCGATTTCACCGTCCTGGGCCGAGGCCATGCCACTGATGCCGATGGCCCCGATGATCGTGCCATCACGGACGACCGGGACGCCGCCTTCGAGCATCAGCGCGTGCCGGCTCACGGACAGGAGGCTCATGCGGCCGCCCGCCACGGCGTCCTCCATCGCCTTGGTCGGCCGCTTGAAGCGCGCTGCGGTCCGCGCCTTCTCGACTGCAATGTCCTGGCTCGCCGGCTGGGTACCGTCCAGTACATGAAGCAGCACCATGCCGCCGGTCGGGTCCACCACGGCGATTGCCACCGTCCATCCACGCCTGAGCGCCTCCGCTTCCGCCGCCGCCGCAAGGCGCTTGGCCCCCTCGAGCGTGATGAACGCCTCCGACCGGCTGATATTCATGTCATCCCCTCGTGTGATCGTTCACCGTTCACCGTTCACCACTCACCGTTCACGCTGTTCCTCAACGATGCCTCTCGTGACGCAACCCTCGAGATGATCGTTCACCAATCCCATCGCCTGCATGAACGCATACACCGTGGTGGGCCCGACGAAGCTCCAGCCCCGCTTCTTCAGGTCCTTCGATAGCGCCTGCGAGGCCTCAGTCTGGCCCAGCGTGCGCAGGACCGCCAGCGTCATGCGCCGGGGCCGTGCCGCCGCCGGCGGCTCGATAGCGCCAGACATAATCCGCGAGCGACCCGAACTCACTCGCCAGGTCCGCCACCCGCCCGGCGTTGTTGATCGTTGCCAGGATCTTGCCCCGGTGCCGGACGATCCCGGGGTCCTGCAGCAACTGCTCCACCTTCTTCGGCGTGAACCGCGCGACCTTGTCCGCCTCGAAGTTCGCGAAGGCGCGCCGGAACGCCTCGCGTTTCCGGAGAATGGTGAGCCAGCTCAGCCCCGATTGGAATCCCTCCAGCGAGAGCTTCTCGAACAGCCGCCGGTCATCGCGCACCGGGTAGCCCCATTCGCGGTCATGGTAGTGCACGTACTCGGGGGTGGCGGCACACCATGCACATCTGGCGACACCATCCGGAGCCCTGAAAAGCCCGTTGTCAATAGTCACGAGTAACCGTCAAGTCTTGTTGTCACAATGAGTTGTAAACCGACTAATTCTATCCCAAATAACATTGGACAGATCCGGTACGGGGCTGTATATGGGTGGTGCCCCCCGCATGTGATCCACTGTGCCGAAACCGCTCGCCGGATGGTCGCGTCCGCGATCCTTCTGGTCGAGCCTCGAAAGAGGATCTGACACATGACTCCACTGGTCGCACTGGCGTTGAGCATTGGGGCCCTCGGTGGCATTGCCACCGCCCTCTTCATGAAGGTGGGGCTGGCCATCTGGGCAGGGTTCATCGCCTGGGCTTGCTTCTTCCACTGCGGGGGCGACACCGAAGCCCTCAAGAAGACGATACTCGGTAACCTGTGGGGCATCTTCTGCGCTGCCGTCGCCGCCTTCGTCCTGCTCAACACCAGCCTCGGTGCGGCGGGTCCGGCGATCGTCGTTGGCGTGACCGTGGCCATCATGGTGCTCGGTGCGCACCTGAAGCCATTCGCCACCATTCCCGCCGCGGTATACGGGTATGCAGCGACCTTCGCCTATCTCCTCCAGACCGCGGAAGCGATGGTCATTGGCAAGCTGGTCGCGATCGATATCACCGGGAACCCGATCCTGGTCGTCGCAATCTCCATGGTGCTTGGGGCCTTTTTCGGGCTGGCCTCGGCGAAGCTGGCAGGAGCGCTCACCAAGAAGGCTTGACCTGTCGCCGGACACAGTGGTGAGGGGCACACAGGGGCCCCGGGATTCGCTCCCGGGGCCTTCGTGTATCTTCGCACCCCTCACCCCTCACCCCTCACCCCTCACCCCTCACCCCTCACCCCTCACCCCTCACCGCTGTCTCAGTTCTTCCTCCCGCCGTTTCAGTTCCCAGTCACCGGCTTCAAGTCCAGGTCCTGGAAGTCGAAACTGAAGTCCACCTCCGGCGATGCCGGCAGCATCTTCACGCTGGCCACCTTGCCGTCCGGGTCGAGGGTAAAGGTCACGTAGGCGTCCGCTCGCAGGCTGCGGTCGCTCCAGCGGGCAACGAAGGTGTCGTACTGCCAGTGTTCCAGCGGACCGGTGAGCGATGGGCTATGGGCGAACCGAATGCCGAGCTGCCCGTTGGACTCGGTGATGACGACGTCCCCGTACCACTCGTCGCGGTAGGTGCCGGCGTACTTCGTCAGGGGAAGGGAGGGCTTCGAGTCGGCATTGCGCGTGCTCGACGATTCCTGGTTCGCGGCGGCGTTGAGCGAGTCCCGCCGTGCCTGGGCCCACTTCCAGGCGCCGAGCCAGTCGAAACGGGCGCCCATGTAGAAGTCCAGCACATGCAGCGTAATGGCGCGGAAAGCCGGCCCGGACTCGGCGTTCGTCAGGACGGCGACGCCCAGCTTCAGGTCGGGCACCGTGGTGACCTCGGAGACGTAGCCCGGCAGGCCACCGGTGTGCTGCGCGATCTTGTAGCCGCGATAGTCGCTCATGCCCAGTCCCAGGGCATAGCCCCGGAAGTTGGAGCGAAGCGGTGCCAGCGCCGGGGGCGGCGGGTTGTTGGGCAGGATCGTCACCGGGGTCCAGAGCGCGCGCGCCGTGCGGATGCTGTAGAGCGCCTTGCCGTCGGACAGGCGACCGGAATCGGCCATGATCATCAGCCACTTGGCCTCATCCTGCGCGTTGGTCATGATCCCGCCCGCCGGGTTCTTCGCTACGCTGGTATCGGGAGGCACCGTTTGGAGCGTGCCGTCCACCGGCGCGTGGGTGGCGGCGACGTTGCCCCGCTGTCCCGGCGCCGGATAGTTCGCCAGGCTCGTGGTCATGCCGGCCGGCACCAGGATGTTGCTGGTGATGAAATCTTCCCAGCTCTGGCCTGACATCGCCTCGATCAACTCGCTGGCCACGACGTAGAGCACGTTGTCGTAGGCGTAGTCGTACCGGAAGCTCGTCGCCGGCTTGATGAACTTGAGTCGCTCCGCGATCTGCCGCCGGGTGTAGTTCGACTCCGGCCACCAGAGGAGGTCGCCGGCGCCCAGGCCAAGGCCGCTGCGATGGACCAGCAGGTCGCGTACGGTGATCTGCCGCGTCACCCAGGAGTCGTACATCTGGAACCACGGGAGATAGGTCACCACCGGGGTATCCCAGTCGATCTTCCCCTGTTCCACCAGCAGCCCAAGCGCCACGGCGGTGAACACCTTCGTATTGGATGCGATCCCGAAAAGGGTCTCCGCATCAACCGGCGCTGGCTCACCCAGGCGCCGCACGCCATATCCCCGTGCCAGCACGACCTTGCCATCCTTCACGATGGTGAGGGAAAGGCCGGGAACCCCGAACGCTTTCATCACCGAGTCGACATACCGGTCGAGGCCGGGAGGCACCCCTGCGGGTGCGGCCTGCGGCTTCGACTTCTGCGCCAGGGCCGGCAGCGGGCATGCGAGGAGCGTCAGGGCGGCAAGCATGCGGACGGGAGAGTTCATCTCGAGGTCAATCCTCCAGGGCAAAGGTGACGCGCATGACGGCGGTGATGTCCTTGTCCACCGACGACACATCGTTCATGCCGTAGTCCGAGATCTCCGTACTGTTGCGCGGCGTGATCTGGAACACGCCCTGCCGAACACTCCGGATCCGGCCGATCTTGCCGCCGGTGCGTTCCGCAATCTGCTGCGCCCGGACCCGGGCGTCCTCGGTGGCGTCGCCCAGCATCTCGATGCGCATCTCGCTCAGGCCGGTGAACAGGTACTGCGGTGACTGCGGGCTGAGCGGCACCCCGGCAGCGAGCAGCGTGCCGACGTCCTTGCTCAGCCCGGTGATGGCCGCCACGTCCGGCGACGTGACCGCGATCGCCTGGAAGAGCCGGTAGCCCAGGACCTGGTTCGTCTCCTCGCCATTCACGCGCTGGCGCACCGCATTGCTGTTGATCGAGGAAATCTCGACGGCGGAGTCGGGGAATCCATGCTGCGCGACGAACGCCTGCACCCGCGCGGTGATCCGCTGGAGCTCCTCGGATGCCTCGGGCAGGGTGGCACGCTGCACCGACACTGTTCCGCGCCACGTGGCCAGGTCGCTCGTGATCGGTTTCCGTGACGATCCCGTGACCGTGATCTCGTCGCCTGCGCGTCGGAGCCGCTCCACCGCCGCACTGCTGATCAGGGCTGCCGCCACGATGCCGGCCGACAGGACGACGGCGCCCCAGAAGGCGGGCGCGCCGAGTACGCCACGTTCATTCGTCATTGAACTTGCTGCTCCGTCAACAGGGGCGAAAGATTCACCGGGCACTGCGTCGTCAAGATAAAGGGTATATCATCTGGCCATGCGTCTCCGCGACCAAACCCGTTCCGTGGCCCTCTTTGTCCTCACGCTCGTCGGCCTGGCGGCGGTGGGCTGGTGGACGCATGGGGTCGTGCGCCGCATCGTGCGTGAACGCACCGAGGACCGGCTCCAGCTTGTCATGAATGCGATGTACGAGGGGCTGAATGCGTGGCTCGTGGGTGAGCACGCCCTGGTGCGGTGGATTGCCTCCGAACCGGTGATGCGCGCCGACCTGCTGGATATCGCGGCCCGCGCGCCGCGGCTGGACGCCGAGGGGCTGCGCCGGCTTCCGGCCCGGGCCCGGCTCACCGAACGTCTCCGACCGGTCTTGGGGAGTCATGGGTTCGAGAACTTCGCTTTCGTGGCGCCCGACGGACGGATTCTCGCCTCGAGCGATAGCACGCTCGTGGGGACCATTACCCGGGCCTATCCCGCGGAACTGATCGCCCGCCTGCGTCGCGGCGAAACGGTCACCGTCCCGTTCGGCCTGAACGTCATCGATAGCACGGGCCTCGTCCTTGGGCACGTCCGTCCGGTGCTGCTGACGGCGTCCCCGGTGTTCACTGATCCATCTGGAGCTGGAGAACTGCTCGGCTGGTTCGATGTGCGCGCCGATCCCGCCACCCACTTCAACCCGATCATCACGGCCGGTCGGCCCGACAAGACCGGCGAGACCTACTTCTTCAGCGGCGGGGGCATCCTCCTCTCGAACAGCCGGTTCGATCCCGAGTTGCGAAGGGTCGGGTTGCTGCCGCGCGATACGGTTGTCGGATCGCCCTTGAATGTGCGCATTGGAGACCCTGGCGGGGACCTGCTGCGAGGTTTCGATCCCGGAACTCCCCCGTCCGAGTGGCCGCTCACGCGGCTTGCCCAGCGCGCCATTGCCGGCCACGACAGCACCTACATCGACGGCTACCGCAACTATCTGGGGCGGAACGTGGTGGGCACCTGGCGCTGGTTTCCCAAGGCCAATGTGGGCATCGCGGTGGAGCAGGGCTACGACGAGAGCTATGCGGGCATGCGGATCCTCTGGAAGGCATTCGCGACGCTCTTCACCATCATCGTCGTCGGCACCGGGCTGATCTGGTTCGTGGTCGCCATGCTCGAACGAGCGCGCCGTCGTGCCCGCCGGGCCGAGCAGCTGGGCCAGTACACGCTGGAGCGCGTCATTGGCGAAGGCGCCATGGGTACCGTGTATCGCGCACGGCACGCCTTCCTCCGACGCCCGACGGCGGTCAAGCTGTTGCGCTCGGAACGGAGCACCCCGCAGGCCCTGCGGCGGTTCGAGAAGGAGGTGCAGGCCACGAGTCAGCTGGTGCACCCCAACACGATCACGATCTTCGACTACGGCCGCACGCCCGGCGGCACCTTCTACTACGCGATGGAGTACCTGCGCGGGCTCACCCTCGATGTGGTGGTGCAGCGTTTCGGGGCGCTGCCGGAGCGACGGGTCGCCCATATCATGCGGCAGGTGTGCGGGTCACTCGCCGAGGCGCATGCCGCGGGGCTGATTCATCGCGACGTGAAGCCCCAGAACCTGATGCTCTGCCATCGCGGGGGCGTGCCCGACCTGGTGAAGGTGCTCGACTTTGGCCTGGTGAAGGAGAGTGAGGCGCCCGACGCCGACCTCACTCGTGACGGGGCAGCGGTCGGCACCCCCCTCTACATGGCGCCCGAGGCGGCGTCGGCCTCGCTGGAGATCGATGCCCGCGCCGATCTTTATTCCCTCGGGGTCGTGGCGTACTTCCTCGTCGCCGGGGTGCAGCCGTTCTTCGGCGTCAACGCGAAGGAAGTGATGCGCCGGCACATGGAGGAGCGACCCAGGGCTCCGTCCGAGAAGCTGGGCCAGGCGCTCACGCCGGAGTTCGAGGAGCTGATCCTCAAGCTGCTGGCCAAGGATCCGGGGAGCCGTCCACCCACCGCGCACGCGGTTGAGGAACTGCTGGAGGAGGTCATCGAGCCGATCCTGGGTCGCTGGACCGATGAGGAGGGCGAGGCGTGGTGGCAGGCCAACGCATCCCAGCTGATCGGCCTGGATGCCGATGCCGAGCCGATGACCCCCCCGCTGAAACTGGACGTGGACGTCGAGAGCCGGGCAGGGAAGATCTGACGGCGCGTGGTGTGGTCGTCCTCGCAGCGGTTGCGATTAGCCCGTGTGCGGCACCGTCTGCCCAGGCGCAGCTGCCGTCCACCGGCGACCAGGTCTGGGCCCGCACCGCCCTCCAGGTCCGGTTGCCGTCCCACCTGCGGATGACGGCCGGCGCGCAGCTGAAGGACGGCACCAACTACGACTATACCCAGTGGGCCGGCGGTATCGGGATCGGCTACCAGTGGAAGCGCGTGCACGGGCTGGGTCACCTGATCAACATCAACAGCGACAACGAGAGTCGCATGGTGGTGGAGGGTGCGTACGAGTATCTGTGGACCCGGCAGGAAGGCGCGAGTCCCACCTATGAGAACCGGGCAGTAATGGCCGTGACCCCACGCTGGCGCCCCTACCGGCGCTGGCTGCTGCAGGATCGCAATCGGTTTGAGTTCCGCTGGGTCGACGGGGTTTACTCGACGCGGTATCGCAACCGGATCCAGCTGGAGCGGGATTTCCTCGTGGGCGCCTTCCGGTTCACCCCCTATGCATCGGCGGAGTTCTTTTACGACTTCGCAAAGGGCAGTTGGGATGAGCAGCACTACTCAGCAGGCGTGCAGTGGCCGTATCGCAGGATTCTCATGCTGGAGACCTACTACCTGTACCAGCATTCCTCCTCGGCGCCAGAGAACATCAACGCGCTCGGCCTGAGCCTCAACATCTATTTCAGAAACGGTCTGTAGGCTGCAGCCTCACGTCTCCTCCAACGCCCGCCACATGTACCAGCTCGCCAGCGACCGGTACGGCCGCCAGCGCTCGGCATGCCGCGTGAGTTCCTCCGGCGTCGGCAGCTCCTTCTTCCGGTAGGTGATCGCAAATCCCTTCCGGACACCCAGATCCGTGACGGGGAGTACGTCGGGGCGCCCCAGACGGAACATCATGAGCATCTGCACCGTCCACGGCCCGATCCCGCGCACCACGGTTAGCCGCTCGACGATGTCATCATCGTCCAGCTTCCTGATCTGTACCAGCGTCGGCAGTTCGCCGCTGGCGGTGCGCCGGGCGAGGTCGATCACCGCCGCGGCCTTCGCATTGGAGAGTCCCGCGGCGCGGAGCCGCTGCGGCGGCGTGGCAGCGAGCTCGGCCGGCGTGGGAAATTTTTTCGGGGCGTAGATGGCGCGCATCCGGCCGAAGATCGTTCCCGCCGCCTTGCCCGAGAGCTGCTGGTACACGATCGACTGGGCCAGTGCATGGAACAGGCTCTTGGTATGGGCCAGCTCGAGCCGCGCCGACGGCAGCCGCTCGATGAGCCGGGCCAGACGCTTGTCCCGTTCGCTCAGGTGCGCCACCGCGGCGTCCCAGTCATACGGCAATGCGTCAGCGCTCACGCCTTCGACCTTCGGCTGGACGGCTTTCGCTTCCGGGCCTTCGCATTGCGCGCGACATTCACCGCATCGGACGCCCACACCTGGAGCAGCTCGGGCGAGTCCAGCACCTCCCCTGGTACCGGGTAGTACTGCATCGACCCGCCACCCTCGCCAAATGGCGCGAAGGGGCCCAGGCCGCGGGAGACGAACGCCGCCCGGTTCGAGTCGTCCACCTTGAGGTACAGGGTGTCATTGTCGATCAGGGCGAAAAAGAACTCATCGGCGTAGATGCCCACGCCGCCGAACATCTTCCTGGTCGTGACGCTAAGGCCGCGACCCAGCTGGTCCAGCACGAACGCGTGAAACGTCTCACTCACGCTCATGGTGGCTAGTCCTCCGCCTTGAACATCGCGGCGTCGAGGATCGACCAGAGATGGATGATCCAGCCCATCCAGACGATCCACAGCACACCGGCCATCACGAACATGATCGCGCCCTTGAGCGGGCGGCCCTGCAGCAGCTGCCCCAGCCCGGGAATGAAGAAGCTCGCCAGCGCCGCAATGACGTTTCCCGATGATCCCTGGCCTGCCATGTCACCCTCCGTTCGATGTCGAGCGAAAGCTAATTGGCGCGACCCGCCGGCTGGGCGGAGCGCGCAAGGAGCAGCCCGGCGCCGACCACGGCGAGCGCCCCGACCGCCTGTGACAGGCCTGGCGTCTCACCGAACACCGGGACCGCAAGCAGCACCGTGAACAGGATGCCGAGATACGCGAGCGCCGACACCCGAGCTGCGCTGTCCAGCGCATAGGCGCGCGTCATGGCGAGCTGCGCCGCGCCGCCGGCCACGCCGGTGCCAAGCAGGAAGAGGGCGGCGCGGGGCGACGGCGTGCGCCACACGGGGACCGACAGCGCCACGGTGGTCGCCAGTGCGACCAGGGAGAAATGGAGGACGACCGCCTCGCTGCTCTCCCCCTTGCCCAGGCGCCGGAGGAGCAGCATCGCCACGGCATAGAGGGCCGCGCCGAGCGTCGCAATGGCGGCGACCCCCACGGCGCTCTGGAAGCGCGGCTGGAGCACGAGCGCCACGCCGGCAAAGGCGAGCGCCACCGCCGCGCCCACTGCGCGCGATCGCGCTTCGCCGAGGACACTCGGGGCCAGCAGGGCAACGAAGATCGGGGCGGTGGCACCCAGGGTCACGGCGTCGGCCAGGTGGATGCGGGGCGAGGTGAGTGCGTAGAATGTGCAGAGGGCCGAGAGTGTGCCGAACACCGCCCGCTGCCAGGACGTGCGGCGGTCGGTGATCCTGAGGGACACGCCCCGTGCGCGCGCCACGACAATCGCCAGCAGGGCGCCCACGAGAAAGCGCGCCGCGGCCACCTCGGGCCACGGAAGATCGCCCCCGGCGAGACGGGCGCTTACGTTCATCACCGCGAAGCACACTTGCGCGAGCAGCATCCACCCGAGGCCGGCCAGGTGATGGCCGCTGGGGTCTGGGGTGGCGCGGGATCCGGACATGGCGGGGGAACTTACATGAAGCTGCTCCAGACACCGTGAGTCCCCACCAGTTCCTGCAGGACCTGGCACTGGTGCTGTGCGCCGCCGCCGTTACCACCATTGCCTGCCAGCGCCTCCGGTTGCCGGTCGTGCTCGGCTACCTCCTGGCCGGCATCATCGTGGGCCCGCACACGCCCATCCCGTTTTTTGCCCACGAAGAGACCGTCCGCACGCTCGCCGAGCTCGGCGTCATCCTGCTGATGTTCTCGCTCGGCCTCGAGTTCAACCTCCGCGCGCTGGCCCGCATCATTCCCACCGCCGGTGTGGTGGCACTGATCGAGGTGGGACTCACCTTCGCCCTGGGATTTCAGGTCGCGTCGCTGGCGGGCCTCGACACCGGGGCGAGCCTGCTCGCCGGCGCACTGGTGTCCATCTCGTCGACCATGATCGTCTCGCACGCCTTCCAGGACCTCCAGTTCGAGAAGCGCACCCGCGAGTTCGTCTTCGGCATCCTCATCGCCGAGGACCTCGTGGCGATCCTGATGCTGGCCACCTTCTCGGCCCTCTCCGCCGGGAGCGGCAATACCGGGAACATCCTCCTCAAGAGCGCCGGCCGCCTGGTCCTGGTCGTGACGGCGCTCCTCGGCGTTGGCCTGCTGGTGGTCCCACGCCTGTTTCGCTCAATCGTGGGGCTCCATCGCAAGGAGACCCTGCTGGTGACCAGCGTGGGGTTCTGCTTTGCGCTGGCGCTGCTCGCGCAGTCGCAGGGGCTGTCGGTGGCGCTCGGGGCCTTCCTGGCCGGTGCGCTCATCTCCGAGGCCGGCGTGGCGCGCCATGTGGAGCCGCTCGTGGAACCGCTGAAGGACATGTTCACCGGCATCTTCTTCGTGTCGATCGGCATGCTCTTCGATCCCGCAGCGGCGGTGCACGACGGATTCCTGGTACTGGCGCTGGCGCTCGCCGTGGTCGTGGGGAAGTCGGTCGGTGTGACGGTGGGATCGTTCCTGTCGGGACAGACGGTGCGGACTGCCGTGCAGTCGGGCATGAGCCTTACCCAGATCGGCGAGTTCTCGTTCGTGATCGCCACGGTCGGGGCCGGGTTGAGCAGCGGCTCCGAGCGCCTCTTCAGCGTGGCCGTGGCCGTGGCGATGCTGACGTCGTTCACCACGCCGCTCCTCATGGGTCGCTCGGAGCGGATCGCCCTCACCGTCGATGCCCGCCTGCCTCGGCCGCTGCAGACCTTCGTGTCGCTCTACGGCTCGTGGCTGGAGCTGCTGCGGCAACCCCGCGCCGTGTCGGCGTGGTCGCTCGTTCGCCGGGGACTGGCGCTGCTCCTGCTCTACGCCGTGGCGCTCGCCGCGATCATCATCGCGTCGGCGGTGAACCTGGCGACCCAGGAGGTGTTCCTCACCCGGCGCTTTGGGTTCGGACCGGCGGGCGCCTCGGCACTGATCATCCTGGGCACCGCGCTGCTCACGCTGCCGTTTGCCGTCGGCATGGTCCGCGCCGGGCGCCAGATCGCGGAGAAGCTCGCCGCGCGGGCGCTTCCGCCGCCGGTGCGCGGAGTGGACCAGGGGCGCGCACCGCGGCGCACCCTGGTGCTGGCACTGCAGGTGGGCGCACTGCTCGCCGTGGGCCTGCTCATCGTCGCCACCACCCAGCCGTTCCTGCCGCGCCTCAGTGCACCGGCGCTGATCGCGTTGGTGATGCTTTCCCTCGGCATCGCGTTCTGGCGCGCCGCCAAGGACCTGCAGGGACACGTGCGCGCCACCGCCGAGGTGGCGGCGCACATGCTCACCGCAGAACACCGGCGGATGGCACCCACCGACGTGGCGCTCGCGCAGGTCGAGCAGCTCCTGCCCGGCATTGGCAGCCTCTCGGCCTTCACGGTGGAAAAAGGCGGGCCGGCCGACAAGCGTACCCTTGCCGCGCTAAACCTGCGCGGCCTCACCGGCGCCACCGTGGTGGCCGTGAACCGGGGCGATCGGCCCCTCATCTATCCCTCGGGCGCGGTCCAGCTCGAGGCGGGCGACGTGCTCGCGCTGAGCGGCACCAGGGAGGCGGTCCTCGCAGCGACCGCGCGGCTCACCGGTCCGGCATTGACGGGAGGACATGATGGAGATCAGTGAGTACCGCCGCGTGGCGCACGAGCTGGTGGACTGGATGGCCGACTACCTGGCGGACGTCGAGCGCCTGCCGGTGACACCGGAGGTGCAGCCCGGCGATATCCGGCGCTCCCTGCCGCCGTCGCCACCGCAGGTCGGTGAACCGGCCGACCAGCTCATGAACGATTTCGGGAAGCTCATCCTGCCGGGCATGACCCACTGGGGACACCCCGGCTTCTTCGCCTATTTCCCGTCCAACGCCAGCCCGCCGTCGATGCTCGCCGAAATGCTCACCGCCACCATCGGTGCGCAGTGCATGTCGTGGCAGACATCGCCCGCAGCCACCGAGCTGGAGCAGGTCACGATGGAGTGGCTGCGGCAGATGCTCGGCCTGCCCGAGGGGCTCACCGGCGTCATCCAGGACACCTCCTCCACCGCGACGCTCGTGGCGCTCCTCACCGCGCGGGAACGCGCGACTGAATTTGCCGCGGCCATTCATGGCCTGCAGGAGGTGCAGGGCAGGCTTACGGTGTACGCGTCGCGCGAGCGGCACTCGTCGGTCGACAAGGCGGTGCGCCTCGCGGGGTATGGCATCGAATCGCTGCGGCTCATTGACCTCGACGACCATTTCGCGATGCGCCCCGACGCGCTCGAGCAGGCCATCGCCGCCGACCGTGCCCACGGCTGCGTGCCCGCCGCCGTGGTGGCTACCACCGGCACGACCGGTACGACCGCCATTGATCCCCTGCGCCCGATCGGCGAGATCTGCGAGCGATACGGCGCGTGGCTGCACATCGACGCCTCCTACGCCGGCACCGCGGCCATCCTGCCCGAAAAGCGCTGGATCCTCGATGGGGTCGAGTACGCGGACAGCTTCGTTTTCAATCCCCACAAGTGGATGCTGGTCAACTTCGATTGCTCGGCCTACTTCGTGAAGGACGTCGATGCACTCCTGCGCACCTTCTCGGCGAGCCCCGAGTACCTCCGCACCGTGCACGACGCCGAGGTTGCCAACTTCCGCGACTGGGGGATCCAGCTGGGACGCCGGTTCCGCGCCCTCAAGCTCTGGTGGGTCATCAAGAGCTATGGGGTGGAGGGGCTGCAGGCGATCATCCGCCGGAACTGCGAGTGGGCGACGGCCGTGGCGGAGTGGGTCAAGGCGGACAGCCGATTCGAACTGGTGGCGCCGGTGCCGCTGGCGCTGGTCTGCTTCCGCCTGCGTCCCCGGGACGGCGAGGACCTGACTGCAACCAACGAGCGGAACCGTGACCTGCTTGCCCGGGTAAATGCTACGAGGCAGGTGTATCTCTCACATACGGCGCTCGACGGCCGCTACACCATTCGCATGGCCATCGGGGCCCGTGCGACGGAGTGGCGGCATGTGCAGGAGGCCTGGGCGCTCGTGGCCGCCACTGCCTGACCACACATCAATCCGGGTTTTTCGCCCGTGGAGCCATCAATGAACCTGCAAGGTCGCATTACGCTGCTTGTCGCCGCCGTGGCGATCCCGATGATCGCCGCTGCCCAGCAGCCGGCGCCCACAGTCCGCGCCATACTCTTCACCGACGTTCGAGTCTTCGACGGCAAGAGCGGAACGGTGTCGGGGCCGACCAACGTGCTGGTCCGGGGCAACACCATCGCGCGCGTTACGACCTCGGCCATCCCGACCGACAAGTCGATGAACACGACCATCATCGCGGGGAATGGCCGGGTGCTCATGCCCGGCCTCATCGACGCGCACTATCACATGATGATGGCGCGCCCGAGCCTCGCGGTCGTCCTGACCGGGGATGTGGGCTACCTGAACCTGGTGGCGTCGCGGGAAGCGGAGGCGACGCTGATGCGGGGCTTCACCACGGTACGCGATGCTGGTGGCCCCGTCTTCGGACTCTACCAGGCCATCAACCAGGGCATCGTGCCGGGGCCGCGCATCTACCCGTCGGGGGCCATGATCTCCCAGACCGGCGGGCACGGTGACTTCCGGCAACGGTACGAGGTGCCCAAGCAGATCGGCGGCCCGCTCTCCCACGTGGAGGCAATGAACGGTGGCGTCATCGCCGACGGCGCCGACCAGGTGCTCCTCCGTTCGCGGGAGCAGCTCATGCTCGGCGCCACCCAGCTCAAGCTGATGGCAGGTGGCGGCGTCTCCTCGAGCTACGATCCGCTCGATGTGAGCCAGTACACCGCAGCGGAGTTCCGGGCGGCCGTGGACGCGGCGGAGAACTGGGGCACCTACGTCATGGTGCACGCGTATACCGCGCGCGCCATCCAGGTCGCCGTGGCGGCCGGGGTGAAGTGCATCGAGCATGGCCAGCTCATGGACGAGGCCACGGCGAAGCTCCTGGCCGAAAAGGGCATCTGGCTGAGCCTGCAGCCTTTCATGGGCGAGAGCCGCTACCCGGAAGGCTCACCCAACCGGGCGAAGCAGTTGCAGATGTTCGCGGGCACCGACAGCGCCTACGCGCTCGCGAAGAAGTACCGCATCAAGACTGCCTGGGGCACCGACGTGCTCTTCGACAGCGCCTCCGCCGCGCGGCAGGGTCAGACGCTTGCCTCGATGACCCGTTGGTACACACCGGCGGAGATTCTCGTCATGGCCACCAGCACCAATGCCGAATTGCTGGCGCTGTCGGGCCCGCGCAATCCCTATCCCGGCAAGCTCGGTGTGGTGGAAGAAGGCGCCCTCGCCGACCTGATCCTGGTCAATGGCAATCCGGTGGAGAACATCGACCTGGTCGCGGACCCGGAACAGAATTTTCTGGTGATCATGAAGGACGGAAAGATCTACAAGAACACAACCAGGTAACGCGTTCACCGTTCACCGCCTTTTGTTCACGCAATTCCCGCAAACGCCGGTTCCTCGAGCACCTCCTTGAGGTACCGCCCAGTATGCGACCCTTCCACCTCGGCCACCGCCTCCGGCGTGCCCTGCGCCACCACCTCGCCCCCGCCGCCTCCCGCCTCCGGCCCCATGTCGATCACCCAGTCCGCCCGCTTGATCACGTCCATGTGATGCTCGATCACCAGTACCGTGTGCCCCGCATCCACCAGCCGGTCGAGTACACTGATCAGGACGCGCACATCGTCGAGGTGCAGCCCGGTGGTGGGTTCATCCAGGATGTAGAGTTTCCGGCCGGCCTTCTTGCCGGCCTGCGCCAGCTCCCGCGCAATCTTGAGCCGCTGCGCCTCGCCGCCTGAGAGCGTCGTGGCGGGTTGCCCCAGTCGCAGGTATCCCAACCCCACCTGCTGCAGGTGCCAGAGGGCGAGCCCGAGCTTCGGCTGGTGCCGGAAGCGCGAGACCGCTTCCTCCACCGTCCACTGCAAGACGTCATGGATCGATTGCCCTCGGATCTTGACGTCGAGCACCTCCCGCTTGAAGCGCGATCCCCCGCACGCCTCGCATGGCACGAACACGTCGGCGAGAAACACCATCTCCACCTGCACATGCCCGGCGCCATCGCAGGTCTCGCACCGTCCGCCCGGCAGGTTGAACGAGAATGTGGCCGGCGTGTACTTCCGCTGCTTCGACAGCGGCTGCGCCGCGAAGAGCTCCCGGATCTCGTCAAACGCCTTGATGTACGTGACGGGATTGGAGCGCGGGCTGCGCCCGATCGGCGACTGGTCCACCAGCAACACATCCTGCAGCCACTCGGCGCCGGTGACAACGCCCTCGCCGACCGCCTCACCCAGGTGCGACTTGGCCGAGTGGCCGCCGTGCAGTCGCGCCTCGAGTTGCCGGTACAGCACGTCGTGAATGAGGGTGCTCTTGCCCGACCCCGACACGCCGGTCACTGCGGTCAGTGTGCCAAGCGGAATGTCGCAGTCCACGCCCCGCAGGTTGTGCAGCGTGGCGCCGCGGAGCCGGAGCCAGCGCGGCCCCGCCACCCGACGGACGCTCGGCACGCCGATGCGCTTCTCGCCCGTGAGGTACTGTCCGGTGAGCGAATGGAGCGGGCCGGTCACCGGGCCGGCGTGCACCACCCTCCCGCCGTGTTCACCGGCGCCCGGCCCGAGCTCGAGCATGAAGTCCGCCTGGCGGATGGCCGCGATGTCATGCTCCACCACCACCACGGTGTTGCCACCGTCACGCAGGCGATGCAGCAAGCCGAGCAGCCGGTCGGTGTCCCGGGGATGCAGCCCGATGGACGGTTCGTCGAGCACGTAGAGCGTGTCCACCAGGCGCGAGCCGAGGGCGTTCGAGAGGGCGATGCGCTGGGCCTCCCCGCCCGACAGCGTCCGGGTCTGGCGGTCGAGGGTGAGGTAGCCCACGCCCACGTCGCGCAGGTAGGCAACGCGGGGCGCCAGCTCATCCAGTACCGACTGGCCGATCTCGCGCTGGTGGGGCGTGACCGCCAGCGTCTCGAGCCAGGCATGCAGGTCGTCGATGCTGAGCGCCGAGACATCCGAAATCCGCTGCTCGCCAACGAGGACGGCGCGCGCATGGGCATTGAGCCGCGTGCCGAGACACGACGGACAGGTTTCCGCCAGCTGGTACTGTCGCAGGAAGACGCGGATGTACTGCTTGTAGCGCTTTTCCTCCAGGCCCTTCAGGAACGGGAAGATGCCGAGATAGCGGCCGCTCTTGCCGTGCAGCAGCTCACGCTTCACGGCGGCCTTCAGCTTCTTCCATGGTGCGTTCACGTCGGCGCCGAGCTCGCGCGCCCGCTTGTCGAGCGCGCGGCGCCGCGATTCGTAGCGAGGCTTGGTCCACGGGTCGATCGCGCCGTCCGAGATCGCCAGTGAGGGATCCGGCACGATCAGGGACTCGGCGTATTCCAGCACGGCGCCGAATCCGTTGCACGCCTCGCAGGCACCCCGGGGGTTGTTGAACGAGAAGAGGTTCGGGGTGAGCGGCACCGAGGGCGTATCACACGCGCTGCAGGTCGGGAACACCGTGAACCGCATCCGACCGCCATCGTGGAGCACCAGCGCCACGCCGTCACCCTCCGCGAACGCCGTGCCCAGCGCCTCGCCCAGGCGGGCCGGCGGCCCGTCGGGTCCGTTGACAAGGCGATCCGTGACGACCAGGAGCTCGCGTGCCTTGTCGAGTCGGCGCTTCGCAGGCAACTCATCGAGGTGGAGGGAATCGCCGTCCGCGAGTATGCGCAGGAACCCGAGCGCCCGCAGGTTGTCCACGATCAGGTCGTGGCTGGCCCGCGCCGATGCCGGGAGGGGGAAGGCCACCTGCAGCCGACCCGTCACCGCCGCCGCGACCGCATCGGTGGCCGACTGTACCGTGTCGCGCCGTACCGGGGCGCCGCATGTCCGGCAGTACGGCGTCCCGATGCGCGCCCAGAGAAGCCGCAGGTAGTCGTAGACCTCGGTGGCGGTACCGACCGTGGAACGACTGGACACCGTCGGGTTCCGCTGCTCGATCGCGACGGCGGGTGCCAGGCCCTCCAGCCGATCGACCAGCGGTTTCGGCATCCGCTCGAGGAACTGCTTGGCGTAGGTGGAGAGTGACTCGATGTAGCGTCGCTGCCCCTCGGCATAGAGCGTGTCGAAGGCGAGGCTCGACTTCCCCGAACCCGAGGGTCCGGTGATCACGATCAGGGCCCGGTGGGGGAGGTCCACGGTCACGCCCTGCAGGTTGTGCTGGCGCGCGTTGACGATGCGAATGACGTCCGGCATGGCGGGGGGAAGAATAGCGGGCCTCATGTCTTCGGGATAGCTTCGGGCCCCGGCACCTGTTCACCGGTGGGCGGGTCCCGCTAGGTTTGGTCGCCGCATGGCCGCAAAACTCTTCACACCCCAGCTGATCCGCCGCGGGCTCGAGATCTTCCTCCTGATCTCGCTGGCCGGCTTCATTTTCACGTTCATCTACGGCAAGAACCCGCAGGCGGTGCTCGACAAGGCGCTGCACCTGCACTGGGAGTGGCTGCTCCTCGGTCTCGTGCTCGCGTCGATGGACTGGATCGGCGGCGGGCTCCGGCTCTGGGTGGTGGCGCGGGTGGTACACCCCAGGCCGCCGATCGGCGGGATGATGCTGGCCGGCGGCATGAGCGCCTGGGCCGCCTACCTGACGCCACTCCAGTCGGGCGCGGCACCAATGATGATCTACACGATGCGGCGTTTCGGGATCCCGGTGCCGGTGGCGCTGACCTCGACCCTGATGACGTTCATCGCCACCATCCTCTTCTTCGGCATCGCCGGTCCCCTGGCCATCTTTTTCGGCGGCGGGCGCTCGCTCATCACCAAGGATGCCGTCCTCGGACTCTCCCTCTACGACTTGTACCTCGGCACGCTGAGCGTGTTCGTCGTGCTCGGCATCGTGCTCCTGGCCGTCATCATCTTCCCGAAGCACATGAGTGCGCTGGTCCACCGGCTGGCCAACTGGGCCGGCCGCCGCAGCAGCCGGATCGCCGCTCGCCTCGAGGGACTCCAGAAGGGCATCGACCAGGCGCACCATTCGGTGCTGGAGTTCAATACGCCGCGGGGCTGGCTCGCGCTGCTCTGGGCCACGCTGCTGTCGGCCCCGTCGCACGCGAACAAGCTTCTTGCCGGGTATGTCGCCATGCGGACCCTGGGCATCCACGCGAACTTCGTGGATATCCTCCTGCTCCAGACGCTGATCACTTTCCTGCTCTATTTTGCGCCAACCCCCGGCGCATCCGGCATTGCGGAGGTCCTGTCGGCGCTCATCATGGCCTCCTACGTGCCGAAGGAGCTGACGCCCCTCTACATCCTCATATGGCGCTTGATCCTGAGCTACTTCACCATCGCCTTCGGCTTCCTGGTATTCACCACCTGGGTGCGGAAGGGACTGAAGGGGATCTCGGTGGAGGGGGGGGAGGGTGAGGGGGAGGAGATACCTGGAAGCGAAGTGAATGCCTGAACTCTCCGACGACCACGCCCCCGTCGGGTACGACGCCGCGCTGCTGCGGCGCCTGCTCCACTATCTCCGGCCCTATCGCTGGCAGGCGGCGTGTGCCCTGGTCGGCCTCATGGCGTCAGCAGGCCTGGCGCTGGTCAACCCGCTGCTCACCCAGCGCGCGCTCGACGTGGCGGTGCCCCTGCGCGACTTCGGCATGCTGCGCACGCTGGCGCTGGTCGCCCTCGGCGCGCTCGTGCTCGATTTCATGCTCGAGTATGCCCAGGCCCTGCTGACGACGTATATCGGGCAGCGCGTCATGCGCGACCTGCGCCTCGAGATCTTTGCGCACCTGCAGCGCCTCAGCATTCCCTACTTCGACCGGAACCCCGTCGGACGACTGATGACGCGGGTCACCTCCGACGTCGAGACGCTGAACGAGCTCTTCTCCTCTGGTGTCGTCACCGTCTTCGGCGACCTGTTCACGCTCGCCGCCATCATGACGCTGATGCTCGTCGCGGACTGGCGACTGGCGCTGGTGGCCTTCTCCGTGATCCCTTTCGTCTACCTGCTGGCCCGCATCTTCCGCCGCCGCGTGCGCGACGCGTTCCGGGACATCCGTGTGTTGCTGGCGCGGCTCAACAGTTACCTGCAGGAGCATCTCTCCGGCATGCGCGTGGTACAGCTCTTTGCGCGCGAACCGGCCTCGGCCCGGGAGTTCGGTGGCATCAACGAGGAGCACCTCCAGGCGCACCTGCGGTCGGTCACCATCTACGCCGTGTTCTTTCCCGCGATCGAGATCCTGACGGCCATTGCCCTGGCGCTGGTGCTCTGGTATGGCGGGGTGCGGGCACTGGGCGGGACCCTGACCATCGGCGTGCTCGCCGCGTTCATCCAGCTGACGCGCCGGTTTTTCCAGCCGCTGCAGGACCTCTCCGAGAAGTTCAACCTGCTGCAGAGCGCCATGGCCTCATCCGAGCGGATCTTCCGGCTCCTGAACGAGCCGGTGTCGATTGAGGAGACCGAGCGGCCGGGCGAGCTGGCCGACCCGGTACGCGGGGAGGTGCGTTTCGAGTCGGTCTGGTTCCGGTATGCCGACGACGGCCCATGGGTACTGTCCGATGTGTCGTTCGTCGCGCGCCCCGGCGAAACAGTCGCCCTCGTGGGACACACCGGGGCGGGGAAGACCACCATCATCAGCCTGCTGCTGCGGTTCTACGAGCCAACCCGGGGGCGCATCACGATCGACGGCGTGGACATCCGTCAACTGTCGTTCCACCAGCTGCGCGGCCTCCTGGGCTATGTGCAGCAGGATCTCTTCCTGTTCACCGGAGACATCCTCCACAACGTGGCGCTGGATGCCCCCCGCAGCGAGGAAGAGATTCGCGACGCAGCGCGTCGCGTCGGTGCCGATCGCTTTGTACAGCGGCTGCCGGATGGCTATCACCACGTCCTCGGCGAACGTGGCCGGTCCCTGAGCGTGGGTGAGCGCCAGCTCCTGAGCTTTGCGCGGGCCTTGGCCCTCGACCCCAGGATCCTGATCCTCGACGAGGCCACCAGTTCGGTCGACGCCGAGGCAGAGGCACAGATCCAGCAGGCCGTCGCCGAATTGATGGCGGGACGCACCAGCCTCGTGGTGGCCCACCGCCTGAGCACGATCCTCCACGCCGACCAGATCCTGGTGTTGCACCATGGCGAAATCCGCGAGCGCGGCACGCACCGTGCCCTGCTGGAAGCCGATGGCCTGTACGCACGATTGCATCGCTTGCAGTTCGGCCCGGAACCGGTTCGGCGCTCGGCGTGACCTCTGTCGGCGCCCCGTGCTTAACCCCAACTTGCTTGCTCGCCTATGGCACGTTGGATACAATTGTCGGACGCAAATGACATATTGGCTCCCGGCATGATCCAGATTGAGGTAGGCGGCCGCCGTCACGCCGTCACCGCGGGCGAGTTCGTGCTCGGCTCGGACCCCGGTGCGGGGATCGTCCTCGAGGGCACGGATGTCCTGTCACGTCATGCGATTGTGGAGTTGCTCCCAACCGGCGAGGCGGCCATTCGGGTCGCGTCGCCGTCCGCGGAGGTGCGGGTAAACGGGGTTCGTCTCGGGGCCGAGCCGACCCCGTTGCTGCATGGGGACAAGATCACCCTGGCCGGGAACGAGCTCCGGGTGGTCGATGAGGCGCGCTCCGGCAGCACCCAGATGATGGCGGCGTTCGCCTTCCCCGAGCCGTCAGGCGAGCCTGTCGCCGATGCCACCGGTCCCACCGGGGGAGGACGCCTGGTCAGCCTCACCGATGGACGCGAGTACCCCATTGCTGGCGCCGGCGTGGTTTTCGGTCGCGATGCCGGGTGCGAGGTGGTCATCGTCAGCACCGAGGTATCCCGGCGACACGCCGAGATCCGCCCAGGCGCCAACGGCTACGTCATCACCGATTCGAGCGCCAATGGCACCATCGTCAACGGGGTTCGGATCCCCGGCTCCAAGGTGCTCGCTCGTGGGGATGTGATCAGGATCGGGGGTGAGGAGTTCCGCTTCTACGCCCAGCCTGCGGCGCCCGCCGCCCCCCAGATCGTCGCCGGGCCGGCAATCGGTGCCTCGCAGCGGCTCAACGACACCTTCCACGGCCTCCCGACAACGCCAGCCGTACTCCCCTCGGTGCCGGCGCTCACTGACACGCTGCATGGGGTTCCGCCCTTCCCGGCACCAATTCCGTCCACCACGCCTCCGGTGCCACCGGCCGTTGCGCCGCTCGCCTCGCTGCTCATTCGCGGGGGCGCGCTCAAGGGAAAGCGGCTGCCGGTGCGCGCCCCCGTGGTGAATATCGGTCGCGCTGACTACAACGACATCGTCCTGCCCGAGCCCAGCGTCAGCACGGCACACGCCAAGCTCCAGCGACGCGAGGGGGTGTGGGTCATCTCCGACCTCGAGTCCACCAATGGCACGACGGTCGATGGCGAGCCGGTGAAGGGGGAGTTCCCGCTGTCACCCGGCGCCACCATCCGGTTCGGCGAAGTGGCGGTGCTCTTCGAGCCGATGGATGCGTCCGCCGTGGAGAGCGCCTCGGGCACCCGGGTGATGCCGCGCATCGATGCGCCTGACCCGGTGCCGGCTCCGGCGGCGGTAATGCCGCCCGTCGCCGCCGATGCCACCGCGGCCCGTCAGCCCCGTCCCGCATCTCCGCGACGAACCGTCGTGAGCGCACCAGCCAAGAAGTCATCGGTCTCGACCTGGGCGCTCGTGCTGTTCGTGGTCCTCGCCGCGGCGGCGGCCGCGCTGGTCTTCCTCAGGTAGCGTCGGTGCGATTTACCTGTGCGGCCCGCACCGACGTCGGCATCGTCCGGTCAGGCAATGAGGACAACTACCTCATGCTGTCGGACCGGGGTCTGTTCATCGTCGCCGATGGCATGGGTGGCCATGCCGCCGGTGAGGTGGCCAGTGAGATGGCGGTCCGGCTCATCGCGCGCGAAGTGGGAAGCCTCAAGGGACTCGACAACGGCGGGGCGTCCAGTCGCCTCTCCCAGGCGATCCGGACGGCCAATGATGCAATCTTCTCCCGCACACTCGCCGAGCACGACAAGCGGGGCATGGGGACGACGGCCACCGTCATGGTGCTGCTCCCCGGTCGCTACCTCCTCGGGCAGGTGGGCGACAGCCGGGCCTACCTGCTGCGCGGCGGCACGCTGCGGCAGCTCACCAAGGATCACAGTTACGTCCAGGAACAGGTGGACGCCGGGCTGCTCACCCCCGAACAGGCGCGCGTGCATCCCTACGCCAACGTGATCACCCGCTGCGTCGGCGCGAGTGTCGACGTCGTGCCGGATATCTACTTCGGTCACTTGCAGCCGGGCGACGTGGTGCTCCTGGCGTCGGACGGCCTCACCGGCATGCTGGAAGATGAACAGCTCGAGCGCATCCTTCGGGTGGACAGTGGCCCCGAGCGCTGGGTTGACCGGATGATCACCGAGGCCAATCGACGCGGTGGGCTCGACAACATCACCGCCATCGCGGTCAAGATCGAGACCATCGACGGCCCGACCGGCGAGTATCACGTCAGCAGCAGCAGCGGCGACGGGATGCCGCGGCAGCTCTGACCTGATCAGGGCGGTCGCTGGCCGCCCCTGCCGCCCGGTCCACCGGGTCCGCCCTTCGGCAGCATCGCTTCCATTTCCGCCTTCATCGCCTTCCGCCGTTCCTTCTCGCCTTTTTCATACCGCTTCCACTGGTCCTTCGGAAGCAACTTCTTGACCTGCTGGTCGAATGCCTGCAGTTGTTCGTCCAATGTCTTCCCCGTCGCATTGAGCATGGCGAACAGGGGTGGCACTGCCTCGCGCCGCCCGTGATCGATCGCGGCCGTGATGTTCTGTTGCGCCAGCTGGGCGCTGTCGCGGGTCGCCCGGGTGTCCTTCTGGTAGGCGTCATACAGCGCGACATACCCGGATTCCTGGTCGGGTGTGGCGCCGGTCACCTTCACGAAGTCCTGTGGTGTCGGCGGACCCTCGAGTGCCAGAATGTCAAACTGGGGTCCAGGGCGGCCTCCGGGCGGCGGGCCGCCTGGAGGTCCGCCCGAGGGTGGGCCACCGGGACCTTTCCCGGGGCCCTGGGCTGTGGCGGGCGTTGCAACGAGGATGAGGAGGAGGGAAGCCATGCACCAGCGGACATGTCGTGAGGCGAACATCTGGCATCCTGTGAATCGGTTGCTGAGAGGTACGCCGGACGGCAGTGGCGCGTTGGGGCAGGGTTGCCGCCGCAGATGGGACCAACGATTCTGGCCTGCGGGGCGTAGGTAGCGGTAATGCCTTCGCCCATCGCATGTCCGCCGTCCACGCCTTGACCCCCGGGTTCGGGCTGTCCGCCGCGCCGGTGGCAGCCCCCGACGAGCCGTCGCTGGTGCGCCGCGCGCAGGCCGGGGACGTCTCGGCTTTTGATGCGTTGGTGCGGCTGCACATCGGCCGGGCGCTCCGGATTGCGCGCCGACTGGTGCCGACGCATGAGGATGCCGAGGACGTGGTGCAGGATGCCTTTCTCTCCGCGATGCGGGCCATTGGCACATTCGACGTGACCCGCCCGTTCGGACCCTGGATCGCTCGAATTGTCGTGAACCAGGGCATCACCTTCCGTCGCGCGCGTGCGCGACGTACCGACGAGGCCCTGCCAGTCGATCTCGCGTCGTCGGGCCCGTCACCACTGCAGGTGACGGAGCGCAGCGAGATCACCGACCGGTTCAAATCCGCACTCGAGCAACTCACCGAACAGCAGCGGCTCATGATTCAGCTCTTCGAGGTGGAGGGGCTCTCGAGCCCGGAGATTGCCCGGCTCACTGGCCTGAGTGATGGCACGGTGCGCTGGCATATTCACGCCGCACGCAAGGTGCTGCGGACGGCGCTCGCGCCATTGATGCACGAGGGGAGGGACCGATGACGACTGAAGAACCAGGACGCGACCCCGAGCTCGCAGAGTGGCTCGCGCGCAGCGAGGCACCCGATCCCGCAGCGATCGAACGGCTGGCTCGCCGTGTGTCCCACGCGGTGCACCAGGCCTGGCCCGGTCAGCCGCGGCGTACCTGGCGTACCGAGACAGCCCGGTGGTCCCGCCTGCTTGTGCCGCTGGCGGCGGCGGCGGGCATTGCCGCGGCCGTCGTCGTGGGCAGCATCGGGGTTCCGGTTGCCACGGTGACGGCGTCGGTGCAGGACAGCACCCAACTGCTCGACGTGCTTCGGCGTACTGATGCCGAGAACTACCTCGTCACCGTTGCGGTGACCAACTATCGGGATGACTGGGTTACTGGCCTGGTCGGGAGTACACAATGACAGACGAATCAGTCGGGAAGGGGAGCCCATCTACGCCTGCGGTGAAGCGGCAGGCGGCGCTTGTGCTGGCGCTGGTCCTGCTTGCGGGCCTCTTGATCGGCATGGCCGCAGACCGTCTGTGGCTCACGCGACATTGGGGCGGCAGGCCCCCGCGCGGCTTGGCCGAGGGGCGCGGGGCGCGCCGCGGACCGGACGGCCCGTCCCGGATGATGGCTGGCGGATTCCCCGGGCCCATGACGCCTGAGCGCGCCACCCAGCTGCGTCATGGCATGGTGCAGCGCCTCACTCGCGAACTCGACCTGAGCGCCACGCAGCAACACGCGATCGACTCGATCATGGCGGCAAACGAGGCGGAGTTCGCCGTTCTGGAGAAGGAAATGCGGCCGCGCATGCGAGCGTTCCTGGAGCGGAGCCGGGCCCAGATCGATTCCGTGCTCACGCCCGATCAGCGCGCCAGGTTCCATCGCTTCGGCCCGCCCGGTGGCGCACCCGAGGGCCCGCCCGGGGCCCCACCGCCACCCCCGACGGAAGAGTGAGCTGGTCCGGTGTAGCTTTCTCCATTCCCTGAATGGAGATGCCATGAAGCTCGCAATTGGGTTGCTGCTCGGATCGCTGGCCTTCGCGCCCCAGGCGGCGGCGCAGGACAAGCCGGTACAGCAGCATCGTGGACTGTGGGGCGGTTTCGGTCTCGGTGGCGGGGTCAACCTCACCCAAACGTTCGATGAGGGCAGCCTCTGGGGGGTCTCCGGCTATGGGCGGATCGGCGGCACCCTCAACCAGCGTGTCCTGCTGGGTGCGGAGTCGTCCGGCTGGTATGGATCGAGCAACGGCGTCGATTTTTCTCGCGGCAACCTTTCCGGCATCTTGCTGTTCTATCCCAGCCCGCGCGGCGGCCTGTACCTGAAGGGCGGCGTGGGTTTTGGCTATGTCGTTACCGCCATCAACGAGTCCTACACCGTGAATGGCATCTACTACAGCACCAGCGTGTCGCAGACCAAGGGCGGCTTCGGTGCCACCGCGGGCGTGGGGTTTGACGTGAGGCTGGGGCGCAACATCTATCTCGTGCCGGCGGTGGACTGGTACCTGCAAGCGGTCGGCTCGGCGGACAGCGGTGTCTTCGGCAGCACGCCCGGCACCAACAACATCATCGCGTTTTCGCTGGGCCTGGTCTGGCATTGAGCTCGGTGGTGCCCGAACCGGCCTCCGGCCCCCGGATTCCGGGCCGGCCGGGGCCCGGTGTATCTTTTCCGGTACCCGGGTGCCAGGGCAGGGGAACTGGGCGTACGCCTATTCAGAGCGAGGGGATAGCAGCAGCATGACCATGCCGACCGCGACAATGGACACGACGGGCGAGGCCGCCGGCGCGACGCAGGATACGGCGGATGCCAAGGCGGCGCCCGAGCGCCGCTTCGTCAACAATGCCGACCAGTCCTGCCGCATGTTCAAGGCGGACTGGATGGAGGCGTTGAGCCATGTGCGGCCGTGGGTGCCGCACGTGCTCTACGTGCCGGTGATCATTGTGACGCTCTGGTTGTCGTTCCGCGCCCTGGCCCCGCTTCAGGTCGCCGGCTGGTTCGCGGTCGGACTCCTCGTGTGGACCATCCTGGAGTACGTCATTCACCGCTGGCTGTTCCATCCCCCCCAGTGGATCGAGGACGACACTCGGCGTATCTGCAGTGGGCTCAAGGTCACTGACCCGGTCATGCCCGCCATGCCGACCCTCCGGCACAAGTTCTACTTCATGGTGCACGGGGTGCACCACGACTATCCCAACGACTCGACCCGCCTCGTCATGCCGCCATCGGTGAGCATCCCGCTGGCCTTCGTGTTCTGGTATGCGTTCCGGGCTGCCTTCGGTGCCGCCTCGCCGGCGGCGTTCGCCGGACTCATCGTCGGCTACCTGGCGTACGACACGATCCACCACGGGACCCATCACGCGAGCGCCAGTTCGGCCCTGGCCCGCATCTGGAAGAAGCGCCACTTCCGTCATCACTACGGCAACTCCGAGCGCGACTTCGGCGTCAGTAACCCGCTGTGGGACATCGTGTTCGGCACGAAGTCGTCGGGCAAGGCAACGCGCGCCGAGTAGGGCGCGTGCCCAGGCTGTTTGCCTCGCGTTCATCCCCACGCACCCCGAAGTCGACTTTCGTACCTCGACGCCATGCCATGCAATGGGCCTTCTCCGATGCGGGCTGGCTCTCGCAGGACTCTCGCCGCATGTTCGGTGAAGCGCCCGGCACGACACGTAGTCACCGGGAACCGGCGCCGCTACCGACGTCGGCCTGACGCTCGGTAGCCAGCCATCTCGCTGTCCGGCAGCACCTGTTCCGCCCACCATCGGGGATACTTGGCATGAGCCTGAAGACCTGGGCCCGCATGGCCGGAGGGGCCACCGGCCTCGCCGCTGCACTCCTCCTCGCAACACCCCTGCACGCCGGCGACAAGACTGACATCCTGTACATGAAGAACGGCGACCGGCTGACGTGCGAGATCAAGTCGATGGATGCCGGTGCGCTCTACGTCAGTCTCGACTACGTCGACGGCACGATCGCCGTGCAATGGTCGAAGGTGGCGCGCCTCCAGAGCACCAATCTCTTCATCGTGCGCGTGGAGAATGGTGCCGCCTACTCCGGGACCATCTCCGTCGGGGCCGCCGACGCGGATTCCGTGGCCCCGGTGGATATCACCAGCCTGGAAAAGGACACCGTCCAGGTTCCCCACCGGGAAATCGTGAACATCGGCCAGACATCGGATCACTTCTGGCGCCGCTTCAATGTCGACATTTCTTCCGGCATCATCTACTCCAAGGGCAACCAGACGACGCAGTACAATGTCAGCTCGTCGGTACAGTATCCCCGCGAGAGGTGGGGGGTGCGCGCGAGCTTCAACTCGTCGCTGTCCTCGAGCTCGGGAACAACCGCTTCGACGCGCAATCAGGGAAGCCTGAGTGGCTTCCACCTGCTGCCGTGGCGGAACTACTTCTGGGGGGGGGCGGGCACCCTGCTGCAGAGTACGGAGACGGGCATCGGCTTGCAGGCCAACCTGGGTGGCGGTATTGGAAAATACTTCAGCCATACGAACCGGGTGACGTTTTCGGTGCTGGGTGGGTTCGCCTGGCAGAACACCCAGTACAGCGAGGCTGATTCGAGCGGTACGGAAGACGTGTTTGCGGCGCTGGTCGCAGGCAACCTGAGCGTGCAGACGTTCAGCAAGACGAATCTTACGATCAGCGCCACGGCGCTGCCGGCGCTGTCGGAGCCGGGCCGCTTCTTCTTCAGCACCAACGCCACCTACTACCTGAAGCTCTGGAGCAACCTCACATTCAACCTGTCGTTCTACGGAAACCTGGATACGAAGCCCCCTGCGGGGCTGTCCGGGAGCGACTACGGCTTCAGTTCCGGCCTGGGGTGGACCTTCGGCAACTTCCAGACGTGGTAGCGCAGTCATGACGCCACATGTCGTCGGCCTGATGGTCTTTGGCAGCCTGTTCGGGGCTGCCCTCCTCGGCATGCGCGTCCGCGCCTGGCTTCCAGGGCACCATCTCAGCGCCGAGGCGAAGGATTCGGTGCGGGTGGCGATGGGCACCGTCGCGACCATGGCGGCACTCGTCCTCGGCCTGCTCGTGGCGTCGACCAAGGGCACCTATGACGCCGAGCGCAACGAGACCACGCAGATGGCGTCCCGTATCATCTATCTCGACCGGGTCCTTGCGATGTATGGGCCGGAAACGGCGGAGAGTCGCAACGAGCTCAAGCAGGCGACGGAGAGCATGATTCGCCACCTCTGGCCGACGGAGCGCGCCGAGCAGGTCAAGCTCGAGCCGAACCGCACATGGAGTGAGGCGCTGCCCAGGAATGTCTACGCGCTTACCCCGAAGGACGACGTGCAGCGGGTGCTGAAGACGCAGGCGGCGAAGGTCGTGGACGATCTGGTCCAGATGCGCTGGCTGCTCTACGAGCAGACCGAGACGTCGGTGTCCACCGCCATGCTGCTGATCGTGGTGCTCTGGCTGGCGACGCTCTTCCTCAGCATCGGCCTCTTCGCCCCGCCCAATGCAACGGTGATCATGGCCCTGATGCTGTCAGCCATCTCCGTGTCGGGCGCCATCTTCCTCATCCTCGAACTCGACCTGCCCTATGGCGGCCTGATGAGCATTTCGAGCGAGCCGATGCGCCTGGCACTGAGCCATCTCGGGCAGTGACACGATGATCTCCCCGCTGGCCGGCCGCATCGCGCCTCCCGGACTCCTCGTCGACCTGCAGCGCCTCGAGCAGGACTACTACGCCACGCAGCCCGACCCCGCCGACCCGGCCCAGCGCGTGAGCTTCGGCACCAGTGGGCACCGCGGCTCCTCGCTCAACGGCACCTTCACCGAAGCCCACATCCTGGCGATCGCCCAGGCCATCTGTGAATACCGGCGAGAGCGGGGCATCGACGGACCGCTCTACATCGGGAAGGACACCCACGCGTTGTCGGGTCCGGCCCAGCGGACGGCACTGGAGGTGCTCGCGGCCAACGGGGTCGAGGTCATCCTCCAGCGCGATGATGGTGTCACGCCCACGCCCGTGATCTCGCACGCGATCCTCGTGTACAATCGGGGCCGCCGCGACCACCTGGCGGATGGCATCGTCATCACGCCGTCGCACAACCCGCCGGAGGACGGCGGATTCAAGTACAACGCCACCAATGGTGGCCCAGCCGATACCGATGTCACGCGCTGGATCCAGGACCGGGCCAACGATCTCTTGCGGGCGGAGAACGTCGGCGTGGCGCGCGTATCGCTCGCCGCGGCACTACGCGCGCCCACGACACATGCGCAGGACCTGGTGCTTCCGTACGTCAACGACCTGCGCAACGTGCTGGACATGGATGTCATTCGCGCCGCGGGACTTCGACTCGGGGCCGATGCCCTGGGTGGGGCGGCGGCACCCTACTGGGATCCGGTCAGCGCGATCTACGGCCTCGACATCAGCGTCATCAATGCAGCGCCCGATCCCACCTTCGCCTTCATGACGCTGGACCACGACGGCCGGATCCGCATGGACTGCTCCAGTCCGTACGCCATGGCCGGACTGGTGAAACTCAGGGATCGGTATCGCGTGGCCTTTGCCACCGACCCGGACGCTGATCGTCATGGGATCGTGACGCCGTCGGCCGGCCTGATGAATCCCAATCACTACCTCGCGGTGGCCATCGAGTACCTGTTGGCGCACCGATCGGGCTGGCCCCAGGGTGCAGTGGTTGGGAAGACCGTTGTCAGCAGCAGCATCATTGATCGCGTGGTGGAGGCGGCGGGACGCGCACTGCTGGAAGTACCGGTCGGCTTCAAGTGGTTCTCACCCGGACTGTTCGACGGCACCTGCTGCTTCGGGGGAGAGGAGAGCGCCGGCGCGAGTTTCCTGCGGCGCGATGGCACCGTGTGGACCACCGACAAGGATGGCCTGGTGATGGCGTTGCTCGCCGCCGAGATCACGGCGCGGACGGGCAAGGATCCCGGTGAACAGCTCCAGCAGCTGACCGGAAAGTTCGGGTCGCCAGCCTACATCCGTATCGACACCCCTGCCTCCGCAGCCGAGCGCGCCGCGCTCGCCAAGCTGGGACCGGAGGCCGTCACCGCCACGACGCTGGCGGGCGAGCCGGTCACCGCGCGACTCACGCGCGCGCCGGGCAACGGCGCCCCGATTGGCGGGCTCAAGGTCGTGGCGAGGAACTGCTGGTTTGCGGCCAGGCCATCGGGCACCGAGAACATTTGCAAGGTTTACGCGGAGAGCTTCCGTGGAGAGGCCCACCTGCGCCAGGTGGTGAACGAGGCGCAGGCCATTGTGAGCGCCGCGCTCACGGCGTAGCAACGCTGACGGATGCCAGGGTGCCGCGGCGTCTCCCGATGATGGCGTCGGAGGCGGTACGGGTCTGGGTTTCCCGACGTTCGCCCGCTCCCACGCCCGCACCTTCACGCGCGCCGCGTCAAACAACCGCTGGTAGTTGCCCAGCCGCACCTTCCGGCTCACCTCGGGGGTAAGCGCGTTCCACAGCGGCTGGTAGGCGTCATACACTGCCATTGGAGCGTCGAGGCTGGCTGGCGCGACGACATCCGTGCCGAACAGGAATCGATCCGGGTGCCTGGTAATCACCGCTGCCGTGGCAGCGACCGCCTCTGGACTGGAGGTGATGTACTTGGCGGTTTCATCCCACGAAATGTCGATATAGACGTGCGAAAGCGCCGGGTTGTCCAGGGCCTTGTCAAGCAGGGCGAGCTGGTCCTGCACCGGGCGCACGACGCGACCCAGCCCGATGTGCGCCCAGATGACCGTGGTGTTCGGGTGCCGTTCGAAGAGGGACTTCAGCTGGACGAGGACATAGGGCTCCTGGCCCGGCTTGGGGAACGGCACGTTGATGTCGTTATGCAGGAGGACCAGCAGGCCCGCGTCGGCGGCAAAGTCGAAGATGCGATCCAGCGCCGGGTTCGTGAGGCTTGCCGGACCACCGGCGATCTTGGGAGACACGAACTCCTTGTGAATCGTGAATTCGCCGATCCCTGAAAAGACGCCGGGGAAGGTGAGCAGCACCCGCCGAATATGGTCCGCGGCATACATGTCCGCCGGGTTGAAGCCGGTGATCATAGGGTCGAGCCGGGCTTGCTGGTCGGCCGGCAGCGACCGGTATGCCATCGCGATGAACGCGTCGGTGAAGGAGTAGTAGTAGAGCGGCGCGTCCGATTGCAGGTAGTAGGTCGGCGCGAAAGCACCAGAATTGCCATAGTCCCAGTCCTGCTGCAGCGGGATACCGAACAGGGTTGAACGGCACACCGTGCTGCCCATCATCCGCACGTAGTCTCCTACGTCCGTGCCTTCCTGGATGTAGTTGGTCAGGTGAAAATGGGAGTCGCTGTACTTCGCGGCGGGACAGGCTCCCCCCTGGGCGGATGCCGCGCCAAGCGGCACGCCGAGAAGGGCGAGCCCGAGGCCAGCCGTAGCTTGAAGCCGTGTCATGAGGCCTCCAGGTGAGTTGTGCCGCCCCGACGGCAGGCCGGGCGAGTCGCGCAGCGCGGGCATCAGAAGAGCACGTCCGTGCCAAGCGATACGGTCCAGCCAGTCTGGCCGGGTGCGTAGTAGCCGAACGTGGATCCGGTCGGGCTCTGGTAGACGCGGATCGTGTGCAGGTTGATCCGCCAGCTCCGGGTGCGCGTCGGGTACAGGCTCAAGCCCGGTGAGACCTCCCACGGATGCCGCCGGTACTGGTCCCACAGGTATCCGCCCGACACATACAGCAGGACATACCTTGGCACGATCATGTAGCCGGCCTGGGCCTGGATGCCACGGTCGAAGACGTGGTCTACCGGCAGCGGACCATCGGCCCGGAAATTCGACAGGTTGCGCTGGTAGTATTCCGTCTGGAACGAGAAGCCCCGGTACTTGAGCCCGGCGTCGATGGCGAGCTCGGTGTAGGCGAGGTAGTCGATGGTGACGCCGGGGGTCAGGGCGCCGGCCTCGAAGGCGTACACACCGTCGGAGAAACGGAGTTGGGTCTCATTGGGCTTCTGGTCAATCGGCGCTGCGCGGTACTCACTCGGCGCGTACGCCAGCGATGAACCGAATCGCGTTGCGACGTGCTTGTGGTACTCCAGGTCGCCGAAGCCGCCGCGGGGGCCGAACTCACCGGTCGTGGGCATCCACATGACACTCGTGCTCCACGCCATGGAGCGGGCATCGTTCGATGCGGTCACGCCGAGCTGGGAGAGGTTGGTGTTGACGCTGGCAGTATACCAGAAGCGCGAGAGCGGCTGCCCGGTAATGAATGCGCCCGAGGAGAAACCGGCCCGGAAAAACTCCTCCGTCATCTGTCTGTCGCTGCCGGCCCAGAACGGCCAGGACCCCTGCATCGATCGCACGGTGAGGTTGGGGGCCATGCCCACGCCGATCGTGAGCGCCTTGGCGGCCCTGAACTGGAGGTTGCCGAAGACGAGTGTCTGCTGCGTGGCGCCGAGCGACCAGACCGTGATGTTGTACGCGAGCCTCGGGTCCCAGAAGAAGCCGGTGAACCAGACCATCGACCGCTGCCAGTAGAGATCGTTCAGGGCCGGGACGACGCGCTCGCGTCCGAGGTTGTCCGTGTAGACCTGACCGCCCGGCATCTGGTCGAGCCAGCGGAACAGGCCATAGACGCTGATGTTGAGGCTGCTTCGCTTTGACGGGAAGAGCTGCAAGCCCTTGCCCGGCGTAAATTCTCCAGCGGTTGTGTTGGCGAACTCGATATTCGCTTGCCCGCCATACTTTGTGCTGTCGGTCCTCGTAGAGTCTTCCGGGGGCGTTGCCGGAATGGCGTCCTGCGCTGCCGCGTGCTGCGGCACGAGCCAGAGCGCGGCCAGCACGAGTAGTGGGCGCACGCCGACGGCCAGACGGATGCAAGGCGATGACACGTGGTCCCTCCGGGTGAGGGATGCGGCACCGGGCGGGCGCCGCATCACCGGTGGCATGCGCTACTTCGTGGCCGCGTGCACGGCGTACGGATTGCCGCCAAGGGCGTTCGAGATGTCGGCAATGGCCTTCTGCGCCCGGACGCTGTTGCCGGCGTCGTCGAGCGGCGGGGAGATCACGGCGATGCCGAACTTGCCGGGTGAGACGGCGATGATGCCGCCACCCACGCCGCTCTTGGCTGGCAGGCCGGTGCGGAAGAGCCATTTGCCGGAATCGTCGTACAGCCCGGCGGTAGCCATGACGGCCAGCACCTCGGGCACATCTGCGGCCTTCATCACCTGCTTGCTTGGTGACGGGATTGACGCCGCCGAAGGCCAGGGTGGCCGCCATGGTGGCCAGGTCCTTGGGCATTGACGCCCACCGAGCACTGCTTGGTGTAGATGTCAACGGCCTGGAGCGGGTTCGCCTTGATGTAGCCGTAGGCATACATCAGCATGCCGATGGCCTGGTTCCGCTGGTTGGTGGCGGCCTCCGACTCGTACACGTCTTGCAGCACGGTGAGCTGCCGGCCGGCAGCGGCATTGTAGAACCCGGAAATGCTGGCCCAGATCTCCTCGGCGGTCGTGCCCCGGCACCATGCTGGTGGCGGAGATGGCGCCGGGGTTGACGAGCGGGTTCATTTCCGCGGCGTTCTCCAGTTTGGATCCGCCGAGGCCCTTGTAGGACCACTCCACCGACACGATCGAGTTGAAGCGCATGCCGGTCGCATCCGCGCCGATGCCGTTGAGGATGGCATCGGGCCTCTGCTGGGTCATGACCAGCGACATGGTGTACACTTTGGAGATCGACTGGATGGACACTTCGGTCTTCAGGTCGCCGGCGGTGTACACCTTGCCGTCGGCCGTCACCACCGCGATGCCGAACAGGTTGGGATCGACCTTGGCCAGCGCCGGGATGTAGTCGGCGTTCGCACCTTCCTTGAGCCCTTTGTACTTGGCGTAGGCGGCGTTGACGGCGGCGATGACCTGGGCGCCCGTCTGGGCTGTCGCGGGCGCGGCGCCGATCGGGAGGAGCAGGACGGCCAGCAACGCCGCAATGCGGGCGTGCGGCATGGGGCCGGGGTTCCGGGAGCTGTATCGCATACTCACTTTCCTCCAATCGTGGCCGCGAAGTTGAACTTGAACGACACCTGCAGGCGGAAACCCCCGGTGCTCCACCCATCGTCGAAGTTGTTGCGATGGATGTATTGCACTTCAGGGCCGAACAGCAGGTTGGGAATTGGATAGAAGAGGAGGTTGACCAGCGCGTACTGCCCCTGTTGGTAGCGTCGAGGCGCTCATGCCATCGGTGTTGTCGATGTTGACCATCGACCAGCCGATGGTACTCGACCACTTTTCGTTCCAGGTGCGGTCGTAGAACGCCACGAGCCCCAGCACCGGCACGGCCTTCCCGACGATCGGCTGACTGCGGGTCGCTGAAGTTGTTCTGGATCCCGATGTCGACCGGTGCGTCGTTCATGTAGTTCTCGACGCCCTCGTCCGTAGATGACCTGCAAGGCGTAGCACGTCGCCCTTCGGGTCGGTCTTGATGTTCGAGCTGAGGTTGAGGCCCCAGCCCACCGCGTCGCCCGCGAGGTCGAACTGCTGGTTGCCGAGGTCGTCCCACTTGATGTACCGCAGGATGCCGGCGAGCTGGAGGTACCCCCAGTCGTGACCGCCCGACTTGTAGCTGGCCGAGAAGTCGGGCACGGGGAAGCGCGCGGCGACGTCGGCGAGCTCGATCGCGATCGGCGTAGTATCCCTGGTCGCCGCTGGCGCCCGGGCCGTTCGACAGCAAACTGCAGCACGTTCTTGCCCTGGATCGGGGTCCACCGGAACTGCACGTTCCGGAAGAACACCATGCCGTTCGGTCCCCAGTAATCGAGCGAGTTCGGGAAGACGTCGAGATCCATGAACGGGCTCTCCGTCTGTCCCATGAGGAACTGGCCGAGCTCGGCCGTACGCGTGACGGAGCCGGATGGTCGTCTGTCCGGCATCGACCCCGACACCGATACATGTCGAAGTCGAAGACCCCCTTGATCTCGCCCAGCTTGCTGGGGGCGTGGGCGCTCACGCCGAATCGTGTCTGGCGTACGCCGAAGAAGAACTGGCCCGACTGGCCGAACTCGTTCTCGAACGCGGGCAGCCTGGTCGGGCGTGCGCCATCCAGCCATTGCGGATTGATGCCCGTGCCATCGTAGATGGCGTCGGCCATGACGAAGCCGTAGACCGTGAGCCCGGCCTTGCGGGCACTGTCGGCGTCCTGGGCCTGTGCCCATATCGGTGCGGCCAGCGCCAACGTGAGGGTGAGCGAGCCCGCGACTCCACGAATCATCGATCGCATGCCTTCCTCCTTTCGCGGCACGTCACCGTGCCTCACTGGCCCGCGCAATGCCCGCGGTGCGGCCTTCCGTTCACCGTTCGTCCTGATCCAGCCCCGGCACCTGCTCCTCGGGCGTGCCGGTCGAGGTGCCGCGCATGAGCGCGATGGCGTCGAGCAGGTCCGTCGCGATGTCGCGCTTGAGCAGGAAGACATCGGCACCGGCCTCAATGGCGGCGTGTCGCACCGTCTGCTCGTCATGCACGCTGAGGGCGACCACCTTGAGGTCGGGGCAGCGTCGCCGTACTTCGCGCAGCCAGTCCAGGTTCCCCTGCCTCGAGAGCGAGAGATCGACGACGGCTACTTCCGGTTGCAACCGGGACGCGGCATCGAGCAGCGAGGCCTGATCCGCCACCATCACCACCGTTCCAAAGGCCGTCTCGAGCAATCCACGCAGGCTTTCGGTCAGGCCGTGGTGCCGATCTGCGAGCAGAACGCAATTCAGTGGTTTGTCGGGCATTGGAGCGCCTCTCACTGAGCGCGGGTGCCCTGCAGCATCAGGGTGCCCCAGTCTAGCGCGACGGCGTGGAGCGGTCGCCTCGGAGAATTACGAGGCTGAGTGGTGGGAGATTACGGGGAGCATGTGAAGCAGGCGCCGGGCTACGGCAGGACCAGCGGGCGGGCGTGGATCAGAGCTCGACGAGGCCGTGCTTGATGGCGAAGTGCACCAGCTCGGCGCTGGTGCGAATGCCAAGCGTGTGCATCATCTGGTACTTGTGAAACTCCGCGGTGCGCGCAGAGATGTGAAGCACCGACGCGATTTCCTTTGCTGACCGCCCCTCGACGAGGAGGTGAAGCACCTCCCGCTGTCGTAGCGTCAGCGATGCGATGGGGTCACTGTCCCGCTCGGCACCCGGTTGCATCGCGTGCAGTACCTCAGCCGCTAGTTGCGGCGTAAGGTAGGTCTGGCCCGCAAGGGCGGCGTGAATTGCCGCGACAAGTTCCAGCGAGGCCGAGTGCTTCAGCACGAAGCCGGACGCGCCGGCCTCGAGCGCTCGGCGGGCGAAGGCAACATCCCGGTGCATGGTGAGGAACACGACGGGCACCTGGTTGCCCGCCTGCCGCAACAGGACCATCGCGTCAATACCGTTGAGGTGGGGCATGGTCACGTCGGCCACGATGACGTCCGGGTGCAACGCCGCGGCTGCCTCGACCATCGCGCGGCCATCGGCGACCACGCCCACCAGGTCGAAGGCGGGCGTCAGCAGGCTCCGCAGGGCCTCCGCCACGAGCAGGTGGTCGTCAGCCAGGAGCACGCGTGGTCGGTGTGCGCCAGCCACTAGGCCGGCGCCCCGGCGGGAACCCAGACGGTGATGGTCGTGCCGTGTCCGGGCGCGCTCTCGATGCTGAGCATGCCATGGGCGAGGTGAACGCGCTCGCGCATGTTCGCCAGGCCAAGATGTCGACCTTTCGCGGGGCTCTCCGGGTCAAAGCCTGTGCCGTCGTCCTGAATGGTCAGCTGCAGGCCCTCGTTCTGTCGGCGCAACGACACCCCTGCCGCGCGCGCACCGGAATGGTGCAGCACGTTGCTGAGGGCCTCCTGCGCTACGCGGAACAGGCAGAGTGCTTCGTCCTTCGGGACGGTTCCCGGCAGCGGGTCCACCGCGGCGGAGATCTGGACCGAGCCCTGGCGCGCCACGCGTTCGCATTCCGTGCGGAGGGCTTCACCCAGGCCCAGCTCCTCCAGCACGGAAGGATGCAGTTGATAGGCCAGTGAGTGTACGTCCTCGCTCAGGCGCGTGAGACCCTCACGCACGGCCCGCAGCGTGTGGACTTGCGCGGTGCCCGCCGCCGCCAGTTCGGCACTGCCTGCGTCGATTGCCAGCACCGCAAGCCGCTGCGTCACGTCGTCGTGCAGCTCCCGCGCAAGGAGGGCGCGCTGCTCCTCGTGGGCACTGATCAGTCGGCGGCTCAGGTCGCGCAGGCCCTCCTCGGCCCGCTTGTGGTCGGTGATATCCCGGGCGACCCCGAAAGTCTGGAGCGCACGATCGGTCGCATCGCGCGCGCTCACCCGCGCGAGGTGATGAATCCACCGTTCTCCGCAAACCGGGTGCAGGAAGCGATACTCGACGGAGATCTGGCCCAGCCGCCCGTCGTGCAGCTGGTCCCGCAAGTCGAGGACGCGGTCGCGGTCCCCCGGGTGCAGGTGCTCCAGCCAGAAGGCCAGTGGCCGGAGGCCGTCGCAGTGGTCGGGTGGTATGCCGCAGAGGTCGCGGAACCAAGCGTCGGTATACGCCGAGCCCCTCACGAAGTCCACCTCATAGAAACCGAGCCCCGCCAGGTCGGCTCCAGACGCGAGGCGGGTTTCAGTCCGCTGATGCTCGAGGAGCAAGGCCTCTCGCTCGAGGGCACCGATGAGCATCTCGCCGAGCAGGCCCAGCCGCGAAATAAAGACGTCGGGCCAGTCACGTTCGTGGTGAACGGTCTGGAGAAGGATCAGGTGATGCACGATCGCGCCGGTCGTGATCGGCAGGGTCAGTGTGGACCGGATCGACAGCTGGCGCCATGTCGGAAGTTCCGCCTCGGCCTCCGGCGGAAGGTCTTCTATCCGCCACACCCGAATGGGCACACGCTCCACCAGCAGTTTCTGCGCGGACCACGGAAGGAGTGGCTTCAGGTTGAGGTCGGGCGGGATGGCCGGGATGCCATCGGCCTGGGACATGAGCCGGATCGTGATGGAACTGTGGTCGGCGCTGACGGACAGGAGGGCGCATCGGTCCGCCTCGAAGAACGCCCGCACCTGACGGAGCCCGCGCTCGATTGCCCAGTCGAGTTCTCCTGGCGGCGCGGCCAGCAATGAAGCCGAGGTGTCCACCAGGAGTGACTCGAACGCGCGGGGGCCTTCGAGGTTGTCCGCGGAAAGGGCAGCGGTCCGTCGCCAGGGTGACATGGTCGACGTGAAGTATCCCTAGCGGCCGCCCGGCAGGCAACGCCTAGGCCAGTGGGCGCCCGCAACATCGCGCATGAATCGCGGTCCAGTACGACGTCGATGGTTACGGCACGGCGGCACTGATGGATGGTGGTGGCACCAGTCCGTTCAGCTCGCGTACCACGCCCAGCAGGTCACCCACCTTGTAGAAATCGACCGCGATGATGTTGGGCAGGTGCTTCCGCTCCCGCTGGCACTCGCGGGCACGGTCGAGCAGGAAGTCGTATGCGTTCACGATCGCGGCGTTGCTTGGCTTGGGAGCGGGGGTTGACTCGATCCAGTGGTTGATCTGGAACAGCAGCGCCGTGTTCCCGCCCCGGTTGTCTCGGCAGGAAAACTCGACCGGCTTGTGGAAGGTGTACGGCGTCTCCATGATCGCGCCGTCAAACGCCGGGTAGAGCCACGATACCCCCGGATTTCCCGATTCGAGGAAGACGATGAGTGGCGTGCCGCCCTCGATGAGCGCGCGCAGCGTCGGCAGGGGCGCCGCCATCGGGCCGCGGTACGCATACGGCGCGAGCCCGGCCTTCTCGAAGGCCGCGGCGATGCTGTCGGGCGGCGCGTAGTCCTCGATCACCATCACCAGCACCTCTTCCGGGTTGCCCCGGAGGAAGTCGCGCACATCCTCGAGCTCCGGCACGAGTGCGCGACTGCCCACCTCGCAGAATCCGTGGCAGAGATACAGGGCGGGTGGCCCGCTGGGCTCGCCGGTGAGGCGGTTCCGGATGCGCACCGCGACGGCGGTGGCCGAGTCGCCTACTGCCTTGGCAATCTTGAGCGCCGATTGTTCTTCGGCCTCGAGGTCGGTTCGTACGATCCCCTCCACCGGCACCCCGGTGTGCACGTCGATGAGGAGCCCACGGATGCCGGCCTGAAGCTGGCGCTTGATGCTGCCGTTCTGCTGCGGGAACATCCAGTTCCGCATGTCCACGTTGGACATCGAATTGTGCGTGGCGGCAAACACGACCTCGTCCACTCGGCGATCACACAGGGCAGCCGATCCGTTGCACCGCATGTCGCCGACCGCGGCATCCGCCTGCCCGGGCCGTACCAGCGCGATCACGGCCCCGCCCAGCACGATGACCAGGAGCGACACCACGACCAGGCGACGACTGAACCATCCGCCGGTGCGCTGTTCAGCCTCGGCGGGGTCGGCGGGTTCCGGCAAGGCGCCGAGCACGAGGCGAAAGAGCTCGCGGAGCCCGACATAGCACACGCCCAGGCCGCCCAGGATCGTGAGCACGGATACCGCATCACCGGGATACGCGACCACCAGGCCGCCAGTGAGCGTCAGGCCAAGCGACCAGAGCAGGATGAGCCCCGGTGTTTTCGGAGGTGTGGCCAGGCGGCGGAGCAGTTGTTCCGCCCGGCGAATGGGGTCGGCCGCCTCGAGCAGTGACGTGGCCGCCGCGGTGACCAGGAGCCCGATGCCACCCAGGGTGATCCCCCAGGCCATGAGGCCAACGAAGTAGGCCCGCCACAAGCCAGCAATGGCTCCGCGTTCCAGCGTCTCCGCTGACAGGAGCGCCGCGACGGCTCGCCCGGCGGGGATGATGCCGGCCACGAGCACCGCGGCGACGATGAGGCCCAGCCCGGCCATGAGGAGGGCGCGGCGTCGCTGCTGCGCCAGGCCAATGCCGAGCAGGATCAGCACGGGACCGACCGCCAGGAATACCAGGCCGGCGCGGGACAGGAAGTTCAGGATGCGCAGGGCCTGCCGGATCCGGCCCATCTGGGGACGCGCGTTCAGGTCGGACGCGAACGACTCGATGCGTGGGGGAATCTTGTCGGCCATCTCGGGGCTCATGCCCTGCACGGCGGACTGCACCAGCACCCCGACGTCAGGGAGCGAAAGCAGGACCCGCTGTCCGGTTGTCGATACCGCCGACCGGTGCGCCGTCCGCACCGCCGACCGCACGATGGCCCGGAAGGGAGCCGTTTGCACCAGCCCCCCGGCCGTGGCAGCGATGATGGGCCGGAAGGCCACGAGGTCGGGCTTCTCGTTCAACACCGCGTCGGTCAGTTGGTCGGCCACGAAGGCCGAGACGCGCGGGTCCCCCAGGGCGCTGGCCGATCGGTCGGCCATCGCCTCGCCATTGAGGATACCGCGTGACGCATCTGTCGCCATGGCGCCCAGGGCAGTCAGGGCGACGCCCAGGCCGACGAGCGGGAGTGCAAGTCGCATTGGAGCTTCTGATGGGAGAAGTACTTATAATACAGGATCGTCACCACTCCCGGACAGCGGCATCCAACCGCAAGGAATCCTGATGCGTTCGACCCTTTTTTCGGCTCCGCTGCCGGTGCTGGCTCTTGCCCTCTGCATGACGGTCGGCCTGTCGGCGTCGGCACAGGCGCAGGCCCCGGTGAATCATCTCTATGACAAGTTCGTGTTCGGGCTTACCGGGGCGGACGTCGTCCTCGGTACCGATATCCAGATCAACAATTCCACCGGGACGGCCGGCACCACCGTCAACCTCGCCGACCTCGGGATCTCCAAGAGCGCCTTTGCCCCGTCGGTCGGCGCGGCCTGGCGTCCCGGCCGGCGCCACCAGCTCGAGGTGAGCTACCTGCACATCGATCGCAGCGGCGACAAGGCCCTCACCGACACGATCTACTTCGCCGATACCTCGTTCGCGGCTGGTGTACGGGTCAAGACCACATTTGCCGCGCCGACCGTAGCACTCTCCTATCGCTTTGCCTTTCTCGCGAAGGAAAAGACCCAGCTCGGCTTTCAGCTCGGTCTTGGTGCGCTCTTCTTCGACCTCGGCATCACGGCGCAGGCTGGTGCGACGCCAGGCGGCACCGACACCGTGAGCGTGAGCTACAGCGCCAACAAGAAGCTGGTCGGGCCCACGGCCGCACTGGGACTCTATGGTGCGTTCCGCGCGAGTGATCACTGGTATTTTGGCCTCAACGCAGGCGCCATCGGGGTCACCGTGAGCAACATTACGGCGACCACGTGGTTGGGTTCGGTCGATGCGCGATACTACCTCTCGAGCCACTGGGCGTTGGGGGCAGGCTGGTCGATCAACGGCATCAAGGTCACGTCATCGGGGAATGAGGACAACTGGCTCAACTTGAGCGGCAGCATCAAGTACACCTTCCAGGTCTTCCGGCTCGGCGTGGTGTACGCGCTCCAATGACGCGGTCTGCCATGGCGCTGTGGCTCGCGCTCGTCCCGACGGCGGTGCAGGCTCAACAGCCCGGCGGCGGCGAGTACCTCACCCTGGCAGGTGATTGCATCGGATGCCACACCGCGCCCGGCGGTGCTCCGGGTGCCGGTGGGTTCCGCATGGACACGCCATTCGGCTATCTCCTCTCCTCCAACATCACGCCGGACACGGCCACCGGCATCGGCGCCTGGACATCCGACGAGTTCTATCGCGCATTGCATGACGGCGTGAACCGTCGCGGCCAGGACATGTATCCCGCCATGCCCTACACCTTCTACACCCTGGTGTCGCGCGAGGACAGTGACTCGATCTATGCGTATCTCCGCACCATCCCGCCGGTACACCGTGATGTGGACGTGAATCAGCTGCACTTCCCGTTCGACCAGCGCTGGAGCATGATGGGGTGGCGGGAGCTGTTCTTCACCGAGGGCACCTTCCGCCCCGATCCGGCGCGGAGCGCGGCGTGGAATCGCGGCGCCTACCTGGTGCGGGGCCTGGGGCACTGCGACGCCTGCCATTCGCCGATGAACCTGCTGGGGGCCAATGAGAAGCGCGAGGCCTTCACTGGTGGATCGGTAGACGGGTGGTTTGCTCCCAACCTGACCGGCGAGCTCACGACAGGCCTGGGCGGGTGGACCATCGAACAGGTCGTGGCCTACCTCAAGACAGGCGCCGCCAAGGGGAAGTCCACGGCGGTGGGCGACATGGCGATGGTGGTGCACGGGAGCCTGAGCCACCTTGCCGACGCCGACCTTCGCGCCATGGCCGAGTACCTCAAGTCGCTTCCGCCAAGGGCGGCGCGCACCCGGCCAACATTGCGGCAGCCGGTGCCGCCGCAGGCGGCCAGCCTCTACGTCGGCAGCTGTGCCAGTTGCCACCAGGCGAAGGGACGCGGTATCCCGGGCGTCTTTCCCCCGCTGACAGGCAACGGCGCCGTCGTGGCTCCTGATCCGGCCAACGTCATCAACGTGGTGCTGCGGGGCATTCCGCCGCGGGATGGCTACGTACCGATGCCGGCCTTTGCGTCACAGCTTTCCGACCAGCAGGTGGCCGACCTGGTGAACTACGTTCGCACCCACTGGGGCAACACCGCACCGGCAAACGCCACGGCAGCGCTGGTTGCACGACATCGAGAGGCGCCGCAGGCACCTGCACCCACCCCGTGACACGCATCACACACTTCATGCCATAGCACCCTTGCTATTCCGCGCGTGAAGAATAGGTTCGATGGAGCAGGACGACATAGGCCGCGCAAGCAGCCACCCTTGATGGGCAAGTGAAGCAGGCTTGTCAGTCGAAGGCGCACGGATCAGCTCCACCGATCCTGTGCGCCTTTTGTGTTTTTGGTCACTTCGTGAGGAGGCCCGACATGCTGGAAACCGTGGCAGTGGTCCTGGTGCTCCTGTGGGCGCTCGGTTTGGTCGGAGGATATGCGCTCGGGGGGTTCATCCATGTGCTGCTCGTGCTGGCACTGGTTGTGGTGATCGTGCGCGTCATTCAGGGGCGGAAAGTCGTTTGACCGGCATCGACCAGGGGAGTGATATATGACCGCCATTGCAATGCCGAGCGAGGCTGTGGAAACCAACGACCTGGTGGCACGCCACCTGTCGGGGGATGCCCGCGCCTTCGGCGAACTCGTGGGGCGTTATCAGGGCCGGCTGCTCAACTTCACCCATCGCATGATCGGTGACCGGGAGCGGGCCGAGGACCTGGTGCAGGAAGCATTCATCCGGGTTTCCCGCCACCTGCACCGGTTTGACCCGAGCAAGAAGTTCTCAACCTGGGTGTACACCATCGCGTCGAACCTCGCGAAGAACGAGCTGCGGAGCCATCGGCGCAGTCCACTGGTGTTCTACCAGTCGGCGCGCGCGCCAGGCGATGAGGATCACAGCCCGCTGCAGTACGAGGATGTGCGCACCCGGCCCGACGACATGTTCGCCGGCCGCTGCCTCAAGGAACTCGTCGAGTCGACGCTGGCGCGGATGTCGCCGCAGTATCGCCAGGTGCTCGTCCTGCGGGAGTTCGAGGGCAGGAGCTACGACGAGATCGCGCAGATCGTGGGGTGCAACCTTGGGGCGGTGAAGAGTCGCCTGCATCGTGCGCGCGCCTGTTTTGCGGCACTCATCGAGCCGCACCTGGACTGACCGGGTCTACCACCGCGTGGTGGAAACCGTACTGTCTGGTGGCTGGAACGACTGCAGGTAGGTCACCAGCCGCCAGATGCTTTCGGCGGGGAGGGAACCGCCGAAAGCAGGCATGCCGCGAGGGCGGCCGTAGAAGATCGACATGAAGATCGCACCGTCCGACCCGCCATATCGCCACCGGCCATCGGCCAGGCTCGGGCCCACGGCGCCAACCGCTCCACCCGCATGGCATCCATCGCAGTTGAATCCGGAAAACGTCACCGCGCCCTGGGTGGCCACGCTCGTGTCGCCCCTGAAGGGATTCCGGAGCGTGCCAGCCGGCGGCTGGTTGCCGGCCACCGGCACATGTTGGTCATACCGGATCGACGGGGGGGCAGTCTGTTGCGCCTCCGCGGCGCCGGGCCCGCACAGTATCAGGGCAGTGATGCTGGCGGGGATTAGTCCAGTCCAAAGACCCATACAATCCCTCCCTGGCTGGTATGCCGCGCGATGTCGGGCATGAAGCTGGCCGGCGGCCGCACATCGGCGGGGTCGTCGGAGCGGACGTCACCCGACAACAGGAACCAGTCGCCGCCGAATCCGGCATACACCGCGACGTACTGCTTGCCATCGGGACCGCGGAAGCTGATCGGGTTGCCAACGACCCCCGATCCCACCTTGAACTTCCACAGCACCGCCCCCGTTCGCGCGTCGACCGCCTTGAACCACCCATCGAGCGTGCCGTAGAACACCACGCCACCGGCCGTAGCGAGTACGCCGCTCCACACCGGATAGGGCTCCGTGATCTCCCATGCCCGTCGGGAGGCCACGGGATCCCACGCAATGAAGGCGCCGAGATGCCCGCCGGGCCCGGCCGTGTAGGGCGCTCCTGCGCTGAGGTACGGCGTGCCGGCCATGTACGATGCGCGCCACGAGGTGTAGTCCATGCACATGTTGCTGGTGGACAGGTAGAACAGCTGCGTCTGGGGCGACCAGGCCGCGGGCTGCTGGTTCTTGCCCCCTTCCAGCGACGGGCAGATGTCCTTCACCGTGCCGCGTGAGGCGCCGGTCATTTTCGACGAATCGACCACGGGGCGCCCGGTCGCAAGGTCGACAGAGGTAGCCCAGGTTACCGGAACGTACGGCTCCGCCGAGAGCAATTCGCCGGTGGCACGATCGAGCGTGTACACGAAGCCATTCTTGTCGAAGTGCACCAGCACCTTGCGGAGCCGGCCGCCTATGGTGAGTTCCGTCAGGATCATTTCCTGGGTTGAGTCATAATCCCAGTTGTCGGCCGGCGTGAACTGGTACGCCCAGGCCAGCGACCCGTCGCCTGGATGGCGGGCCAGGACACTCGTGGCCCATCGGTTGTCGCCGGGACGCTGCTCCGTGTTCCACGGCGCGGGATTCCCCGTGCCGTAGTAGACAAGGTCGAGCTCGGCGTCGTAGGAAAGCCATCCCCAGACCGGGGCGCCGCCGTGCTTCCAGCCGTCCGCTGGCCAGCTCTCGCGCGCGAGCTGCTCGCCAGCCTCGTAGAACGGCTTGAACGTGCCGGGCGCCGCCAGCACGTCGGCGTCCGGACCGGTGCTGTACCCGGTCCAGACGATGGCGCCGGTGGCGAGGTCGAGTCCCTTCACCCAGCCACGAACGCCCATCTCGCCGCCGGCATTGCCCACGATGACCCGGTCCTTCGCCACGAGTGGTGCCATCGGCGTCGTTTCGCCGGCGTCCAGGTCGGCGATCTTCGTCTTCCAGATCTCGCGACCGGTGCCGGTGTCCACCGCTACCGTATGGCCATCGAGCAGGTTGAAGATGATCTTGCCGTCGGCATGAAATGCCCCGCGGTTGACGACATCGCAGCAGGCCTGGCCGATCGCCGCGGGATCGACGTTCGGCCGGTACTTCCAGCGCAGCGGGTAGCCGTCCTTGGTGAGGTCGAAGGCGTACAGCACATTCGGGTAGGGCGTCACCACGTACATCGTGGAGCCCACCACCAGCGGCTGGCCTTCGTGCCCACCGAGCACGCCGGTGGAGAAGCTCCAGGTTGGACGAAGGCCCTTTGCGTTGGCGGCGGTGATCTCTGCCAGGCCGGTGTAGCGTGTTGCGGAATAGTCGTGCCCCGGCATGGTCCACTGCCCGTCATCCCGGGCGGCCGGCATCGTGCGGTCGCACCCGGTCATCGTGAGCACGAGCGCGATGGCCGCAGCGGTGCGGATGTACATGGGTCCGGACGACATGATGAGCTCCTCGGGGTTCAACGATCATACGCCGTCGACTCCCCGCTTCACAAGCGGCCGGCCTACAGCCAGCGGCGCACGCGTACCATGTACTGGCGGTATGCGTCCCCGAACCGGCGTTCCAGGTAGCGTTCTTCCCGCAGGATCACGCCATACAGCATGACCAGCAGTACGACGGGCAGGAAGACGAACGGCCAGAGACTGTTCACCCGGCATGCCATCGCGAGGTAGAAGAAGGTGAACCCGACGTACATCGGGTTGCGGCTCACGCGATAGATGCCCCCCGTCACCAGGTGGCGTACCGGCCGGTATGGGCTTGGGCTTGTTCCCGCCCGCCGGAACGCGATGACGGCAGCGCCGCACAGCAGGCCCAGGGCGATCAGCACGAGCGCGAGGGGACGGGTCCACGACAATGGCAGCATCGGGTGCGGGAACCATCGCTCGACCAGCAGGGCTGCGCCGAATCCCGCGGCATAGATGAGTGGCGGGGGTGCCAGCACACCGGGCGCCTCAGGCTCGGTCATGGTCCACTCGCAATCGTCTCCAGTGATTCCCAGCGCGCGGTCAGGTCCCCGATCGTGGTCACGACCGCGGCCAGGCGCGCTTTCGCGTCGGCCACCGCCGGCCCGTCGCGCAGGAACCCGGGATCGGCGAGCGACGCGTACAGCCCGTCACGCTCCTGCTCCAGCAGGTCGATGGCCTGTGGCAATCCCTCCAGCTCCTTCACTTCCTTGAAACTGAGCCGCCGCTTCCGCTCCGTGCTGGTACCCGCCGCTGGCGCCGCCGGCGTGCGCTTGGGCACCGGGCCTGGGTCGACTGGTGCGAGAGTCCGCTGTCGTACCCAGTCGGTATAGCCGCCGGCATACTCGGTGACCTGGCCATCGCCCTCGAACACCAGCGTGCTCGTGACCACGTTGTCGAGGAACGCGCGATCGTGGCTCACCACGAGCAGCGTTCCGGAGAAGTCGAGCAGCAGCTCCTCGAGCAGGTCCAGCGTCTCGATGTCGAGGTCGTTGGTCGGCTCATCCAGCACCAGCACGTTGAACTGCTGCGTGAAGAGGCGGGCCAGCAGCAGCCGGTTTCGTTCACCTCCCGACAGGGCGCGAACCGGTGTCCGCATCCGCTCCGGCGGAAAGAGGAAGTCGCGCAGGTACCCCAGCACATGCTTGCGCGCGCCACCGATCTCGATGAAATCGGCGCCGTCCGCAATGCTGTCGAACACCGTCTGTTCCGGGTCCAGCTGGTCACGCAGCTGGTCGAAATAGGCGACCTCCAGGTTGGTGCCCTGGCGGATCGTGCCGCGATCGGGGGCCAGTTCGCCCAGCAGCAGGCGGAGCAGGGTGGTCTTGCCGCAGCCGTTCGGCCCGATCAGCCCCACGCGATCGCCGCGGGAAATCGTCGTCGTGAGGTTGTGCACGATGACGCGGTCGCCACGCGCGAAGCTGACGTTGCGTGCCTCCACCACGAGGCGACCCGATCGCTCGGCCTCCTGCGCCTGCAGCCGCACCATGCCCACGCGCTCGCGCCGTGCCGCCCGCTCCACACGCAGGGCCTCGAGGGCACGCACCCGGCCTTCATTGCGGGTGCGGCGCGCCTTGATGCCGGTGCGGATCCAGGTTTCCTCCTTTGCGAGCTTCTTGTCGAACAGCGCCCGTTCGCGCTCCTCCACGGCGAGCGCGGCATCCTTGCGCTCCAGGTACGCGTCGTAGCCGGCGCCCCAGTCGGTCAACCGTCCGCGGTCGAGGTCCACGATGCGGGTGGCCACCCGGCGAAGGAACGCCCGGTCGTGCGTCACGAACAGCAGCGTCATGCCGCACCCGATGAGGTAGTCCTCCATCCACTCCACTGCGGCAATGTCGAGGTGGTTGGTGGGCTCGTCGAGCAGCAGCAGGTCGGGCTGGCTGACAAACGCTCGCGCGAGGAGTGCCTGCCGCTTGCGTCCTCCCGATGCCGTGGCAAAGGGGGCGTCGGCGTCCAGGCCAAGGTGAAGGATCACCGACTCGACCTGGTTGCTGACATGCCAGGCACCTGCAGCATCGAGGGCGCTGTGCAGCCGGTCGAGTTCCCGGAGCGCGGCCTCGCTCGCTTCCGACTGCACCCGGTGGCTGGCCTCGTGGTAGCGCGCGAGGAGTTGCCCTGCGTCACCCAGCCCCGCAGCCACGACGTCGAAGATGGTGCCCCCGACGTCGTCGGGCACTTCCTGCTCGAGGCGCGCAACGCTGACCCCCGCCTGGCGCGCAATGCTCCCGCCGTCCGGCGTGAGTGTGCCGTCCAGCAGCTTCATGAGCGTGCTCTTGCCGGCGCCGTTCCGGCCCAGCAGGCACACCCGTTCACCCCGCTCGATGACGAGGTTGGCTCCATCGAGGACCGGCGGACCGCCGAAGGCGATCGTCACGTCCTGCATGCCCAGAAGGGCCATCAGGCGCTCACCACAAGGGCAGGGGAGTGTGAATAACTGACACTGTCGAAGTTCTTGGCATTGTCCCCGGGGGCGCTAGACTCGATCGTGCAGGGAGCATTCATGACCCGAAAGTGTATCACAAGCGAGACGCGAAACTGGAGCAGGCGGCGCCAATGACGGAACGGAAGTTCACCACTGAGGACGGTCGGGCGTGGGTGGTTCGCGTCAGGCCCGAGGTGCGCCGCAGCGAGGTGGCCACGCACGTGACGCTCGAACTGACGACCCACAATGAAGCACGGGTGGTGAGTTGCCGGAACGCCGAGTGGTACCTGTCCGACCCCGACTTCCCGGCGCTCCTGGCCCGGTCGGTCGCGGCCGGTGCGTCGCGCAGCATGGCCGCGCGCTCCGCCGACAGCAGCGGGGAGTAGCGCCCTACCAGTCCGTCGCCCTGTAGTCCTTCAGGAACTGCCCCCAGACGTGCTTCCCGGTATTGAAACCGTCGATGATCGGGTCCACGATGCGCGCCGCACCGTCCACGATGTCGAGTGGCGGATGAAAGCGGTGCTCCAGGGTCTTCCGGGCCGCCAGGTCAGCGGGATCCTCGTCGGTCACCCATCCGGTATCGACCGCGTTCATGTGGATGCCGTCGCCGTGGTAGTCCGTCGCGGAGGTCCGCGTCATCATGTTCAGCGCCGCCTTGGCCATGTTGGTGTGCGGGTGGCGCGTCGTCTTCATGCGACGGTAGAACTGTCCCTCCACCGCCGAGACGTTCACGATGTGCTTGTCGCGTTCCGGCGTGCGCATCATCAGCGGCTTGAGCCGCGCGTTGATGATGAACGGCGCGATCGCGTTGACCAGCTGCACTTCCATCAGCTCGATCGACGGTACCTCGGCCATCAACAGCCGCCACGAATTGCGGCCGCGAAGATCCACCTGCTGCAGGTCCTGGTCGAGCCGCCCCTCCGGGAACAGGTGGTCCTGCGGACCATGCTCCTCCGGGAGCAGCGGCACCTGGGACAGGGCCGCGGCGTGGTTCAGCCCCACGGCGTTCGCGATGAGGCGGTCGGGACTGCCCCGCGACGCGTCGCCCTCCGGCAGCAGGTTGACCCCGCGCCATCCCTCATAGGCACCCAGCAGCCGCTGCGCCGCCTCCGGAATCTCCCGCAGCGATCCTGTTTCCCGCGCCATCATGTGGCGATAGAACTCCGGGGGTCGGCGTACCGTCTGGCAGGCGTTGTTGATGATGAAGTCGAGGCGGTCGCGTTCCTGCAGCAGCTGGCGACAGAATGCCTCCACGCTCGGGGTATGGCGCAGGTCCAGGCCGAAGATCTCCAGCCGGTGCGCCCAGTCGCCGAAGTCGGGCTCCGCGGCATATCGCATGGCGGAGTCGCGGGGGAAGCGCGTGGTGACGAGCAGCTGGGCACCGGCCCGGAGCAGCTTGAGGCCGGCCTGGTAGCCGATCTTGACGCGACCACCTGTGAGCAGCGCCACGCGCCCGCTGAGGTCGGCGAGTTCGGTGCGTTTCGCGAAGTTGAACTCGGCGCAGGTCGGGCACAGCTGGTCGTAGAAGGAGTGAATGGCGGTGTAGTGCTGCTTGCAGGTGTAGCAGCACTGCGGCTCGACCGCCTCACGGAAGTCCGGGTCGTCCACATCCTGCTGCGAGAAGCCCGCCGGCACGAAGACGTTTGGCGTCGTGAACACCGTCTGCTTCCGTAGCTGCCGGATGCCCGTTTCCGCGAGCTCCGCTTCATCCCGCTGCACCCGCGCCGCCTTGCGCAGCCGTACCGTCGCCTTCACCAGTTGCCGCCGTGCCTTTGCGTCGGGGCTGTAGACCTGGCCGGCGGCATCGAGGAATCGCCGCCGGTCTTCGGCCGGCACGTCGGCGAGCAGGCCGCGGTTTGCCGCGACCAGGTCGAGGAAGTCGGTGGCGGCGCGCAGCCGCTCGACCAGTGTGGCCTTGGAGCGGCCATCCGCGGTCGTGATGTCGGGGGTCAGCATGCGGCAAGCCTAATTCCATCCCCGGTCTCCGGGAAGCCGATGCCGGTGGCGCCGGTCAGGGCCCGCCGAGGCCCTCCCGTTTCCGCTCACCCCGCATCCGGACCAGCCACGACACGAGCCCGCCAATCGCGCCGATCAGCAGGCCCAGTGGTCCGGTAATGAGGATCCCGAGGAGCGGCCCCTGGTTGGCACCGGGAGCGAAGATCATGGGACCGAAGAAGCCTCCGACGAACCCGACGGCGCCAACCACCAGTGCCCAGTAGCCGGTGCTGCGCGCGAGGCCCGAATGGGCGGATGCCGTCCGGGTCCAGGCATACCAGCCCGCCACCATCGCGCCGGCATACGACAGGACGGCGGCGATTCCCCAGGGAAAGCCCGGGAAGAGCGCGAACGATCCCCAGTAGAGGAGGTAGTACGTAGCAACGACAACGAACGCCGAGACGACGATCCGGAAGATGGTCATGATGCCTCGTCAGCCGGTGATCACGCCCGCTCGAGATGCCGCCGCAGCGCCACGCGCAACACGTTCACCCGGGCATGGCCCAGCGACGCGTCGGTCAGCATCTGGGCGTGTGGCACCTGCCGGAGCAGGACCTCGATATCCTCCCACTGGTGCGTCGCCGGCTGGGCGCCGGCGGTACTCGCCTGCAGTCGCAACCAGTGATTGGCGCCATTCCACTCCAGCCGGAGTCGGGCGCCCGGCCGGCGGTACTCCGCCCAGGCGCTGTTCGCGGCCTCAGGCAGCAGGGCCTCGGCCGCCAGCGTGAATCCGTACTCGCGCAGGATCACCTCGAGTTCCTGCCGGGCCAGGACATATGGCACCGCCCACACCCGCGAGAACATCGTCATGCCGTCCTGCTCCTTCCGCCCTTCGACCGGGCCTAGCCCAGCGCCGCCTGTGCCCGGGCATGGACGCGATGGCTCGCGCCTCGCTGCCGGAGGTACGCGATGAAATCGTCGGGACTCAGCGGATGGCTCGCCCAGTGCCCCTGGATCTGGTCGCACCCGAGCTTGCGGAGCAGGTCCACTTGCGCCGCCGTCTCCACGCCCTCGGCGATGACGTGCAGGTCGAGGGCATGCCCCATCGCCACGATCGCCGACGTGATGGCGGCATCATTGGGGTCGGTGGTCACGTCGCGGACGAACGACTTGTCGATCTTCAGCGCGTCCACCGGGAAGTGCTTCAGGTAGCTCAGCGACGAATAGCCGGTGCCGAAGTCATCGATCGCAAGCGCCACGCCCAGTGCCGACAACTCCGGGAGGACCGACCGGGCGTCCCCGACACCTTCCATGAGGGTGCTTTCCGTCAGCTCGAGGACCAGGCGGCGAGGGTCCAGCTCCGCATCGGCCAGCACCTGCTTGACGAGGTCGGCGGTGCCACCCCCGCGGAGCTGCTGGCCCGAGAGGTTGATCGCGACCGGAATCGTCGCCAGTCCCGCGAGCTCCCATTCGCGGTTCTGGCAGCACGCCGCCCGGAGGATCCACTCGCCCAGGACGTTGATCAACCCCGTCTCTTCGCAGAGCGGGATGAATTCTGATGGCAGCACCAGGCCGTCGGTCGGGTGATGCCAGCGCACCAGGGCCTCGGCGCTCGCGACGCGGCCGGTCCGGAGGTCGATGATCGGCTGGTACCAGAGAACGAATTCCTCCAGCTCGATCGCGCGCCGGAGTTCCCGCTCCAGCGTGAGCCGCCGGTTCGCCGACGTGCCCATCGAGCTGGCAAACAACTCGAACGTGTTCCGGCCCTTTCGCTTGGCCTGGTACATCGCCAGGTCCGCGTTCTTCAGCAGGCTTTCGAGGTCAAGGCCGTCGGTCGGAAAGACGGCGATGCCGATGCTGGCGGAGATGAACACGTCGTGGCCATCGAGGGAGAATGGCGTGTTGAACACGGCGAGCAGCTGGCGCGCGAGGGTCTTGACGGCCTCGTCCTCGCCCGGGGAAGGGACCACAACGGTGAACTCGTCGCCGCCGAGTCGCGCCACCTCGGCCTTCGGTGCGTGCTGCTTGCAGCAGCTCCGCACCCGGTGGGCCACCTCCTGGATCAGTCGGTCGCCCACCTTGTGACCCAGGGTGTCGTTGATCCGGCTGAAGTGGTCGAGGTCGAGGAAGCAGACGGCCAGGCGTTGCTGGCGCGCGCTGCTTCGCTCCAGCTCTTCCGCCAGGCGCGCCTTGAAGGAGACGCGGTTCGGGAGCCCGGTGAGGCTGTCGAAGTAGGCCAGCGAACGGATCTGGTCGACCATGCGCGCATTGGCGAGCGCAAGGACAACCTGGCCGGCCACCCGGTCGCCGTTGCTGAGCTCCTCCTCCTCCTGGCCCACGGACCGGAACTCACCCAGCGCGATGGCGCCGAGCAGCTCGCCTTGATAGATGAGCGGCAGGACCCTGAGGCCACGCTCGAGCGCGCCCGACAACGGCGCGAGATACGGCGGAACGGCCTCGTTCCGCAGCGTGAAGCCCTTTGGCCGGCGCTCCAGCCTGGTCACGTCGTCATGCCGGAACCGCACCACATGGGCACGAGGCACCGTCGGGTCGGCGGGATCCGATACATAGGTGGTGGCCTGTCCCCCGGTCGAGCTGTCGAGCAGCGTGACGCCCACCAGGTCGCAGGCGCAGACGTCCCTCATGCGATCGAGCACCGTCGCCACGATGCGCGGCGTGTCCACCGAGGAAAGCACCGCCTGGTCGGTCTCGGCGGCGACCGCGAGCGCCCGGAACTGGCGGGCGAGCTTCTCGGTCATGGCGTTGAACGACTCGGCGAGGTCGGCGAACTCATCACGGCTCGAGATCTCCACCCGCTTGTCAAACTCCTGGCGGGCGAGGCGGCGCGTCCCTTCCTGGAGCGCGTGCAGCGGGGCCAGGTACCGTCGAAGGAGCCCCAGCGTGAGCACCAGCGCCGCGAGCAGTGAGGCCAGCGCCACCCAGGGGAAGGTCCGGCGAAACTGCGCCATCGGTGCCACGGCCGCCGCGCGACCTTCGCTCAGCACCAGCATCCAGGCAGGGTCCGCTACGCCCTCGGGCGCCGCGATCGGGAAGTAGGCGGCCAGGTAGGACACCTCGTCGATATCCCACTCGAAGGTCCCGGTGTGCTCGGTGTCGAGGCTCCGCACCACCGACGCGGGCAATGCCGCACCACCGCCCAGGGACTGGAACAGCACATCGCCCGCACGGTCGACGATATGCAGCTGCATCGTCGGGATGAGCGGGTTTTCCTCCGGCGTGCCCCAGAGGTACTCGGCGTACACCACACCAACCAGGAGGCCGCGCGCCCCACGTGCGTTGGCGACCCGCCGGTAGAGGTAGGCCGCGGGCAGGCTGTCGAGCACACCCGCGCGGATCACGCTTCTCCCCGCCTCCACCGACGCCCGTTGCGCCGAATCGAGCGGCGGCACCGTAGTCAGCGGACCGAACAGGGCAACCGGAGTGCCCGCATCGGGCACATACGTCAGCGCGATGAGCGCATAGTTCAGCGAACCATCGCAGGCCGGCCCCGCATGGATGGCGAGGCGCGTGTGGCAGGGCGCCACGTCGACGACCTGCGCCATGTCATCGTTGAGGTAGTGCAGGCGCTGGCCAATGACGGCCGCGAGCGCGCGATCAGTGTGTTCGAGGCGCGCGAGGCTGCCCTCACGCAGTTGTCGCGTCACGGTGCCGAATGACAGCACGGCGAGCGCGGCCATGGGGAGGAGCGAGCACACGAGGAACAGGATCAGCAGCCGCCGTCCGAATCGGCTCTTGAGCAGTGATCGGGTCAGGGACGGTGTGGTCACGGCAAGCAGATTCTCCGGTTGATCCCGTGGTGGCCCCGATCATGGCGCGCGATGGGCAGGGAACAGCTGTGACAGAAGTGCAAGTCACATACCGCCGGAGACTCCGGTGCAACTGACTGCAGGGGAAGCGTTTAGGCCACGTGTCGAATGGTTGGCCGAGGCCGGCCTATGGCGGGGTGCGGCACCGGCGTCTCTGCCGGTACCGCCGTCCTGGAGGTGCGCTACGAGGTGCCGGCCTGCTCGTGACAGGTGGTGGCGGTGCCGAACCATGTCACCTGTGCCTCACTACCCTTGACCCGGAAGTCGACGTTGGCACCCCGGTACATCACCGCCCCGCCGGAGCCCGTGCCATACGCGACGATGCTCCGGTCCCCCTTCTGGAGCACCACCGAGCGGGGGTTGGTCTGGGCAAACATCGCGACGATCTCGTCGCGCCCACCATCGGGGCGCGGGCACGCGTAGATCACCGGTCCCCGCGTGGGGACCAGCAGGTTGGTCGCCTGGAGTTCAGCGATGCGCAGGGTGTAGGCGGAATCGACGCACGCGCGCTGGTTGGTGCTCTTCCAGCAATCATCCCGTTCCTTGATCCATCCACGCTGCTCGGCGGTGAAGAGCACGGGCGGCGGGTTGCCCTGCCGTGCCTGGGCGTCCAGGTAGACCGTGGCGAGCTTCCGGTCGAGTGACAGGAGGCCGGTGTCCCCACAGACCAGGATCGCGATGTCGCCCGATGCGGCGGCGCAGTCGATGCTCGCGCTTGGTGCCGGAGGCAGGGCAGGAGCCATGCTGGTGGAACTGTCGCCGACTGAGGCGGTGTCTGCCTTCTTCCGGCAGCCCTGGGTCGCGAGAACCACGGCGAAGGCCATGGAAAAATGGAGCGTGGTCGTCGTGAAACGCATGTCGCCTCCTTGCCTATGCCCCCTCGAGCGTGGCCTTCAGGGTGATCGGGACCGCCAGCGCCTTCGACACGATGCAGTTCGTCTTCGCGTCCTCGGCCGCGGCCTGGAACTCCGCTGCCGTCAGCCCCGGCACGTCGCCGCGGGTGGTGAGGTCGATCTTCGTGATCGCCAGGCCTTCCAGATGCACGACGGCGGTGGTGTCGATGCGTTTCGGCGGCTTGCCGGCCGTCGCGAGGGCGTGGGAGAGCGCCATCGAGAAGCATCCGGCGTGGGCGGCGCCAAGGAGCTCCTCCGGATTGGTGCCAGGTGCATCCTCAAAGCGCGTCCTGAACGAGAACGGCCCCTCGAAGGCGCCGCTCCCGAGGCGCATGCTCCCCGTGCCGGAGCGAAGATCGCCTTCCCAGTGCGCCGTGGCGGTACGATTCATGGATGGTGCCTCCCTTGGTGTAATTCCCGTCTTGATGCTATCTCCTGCTTCCGTCCAACATGTCCCTTGAGGATAACCCTTGCGCACGAGGCTGCGCCGGATATTATGTAACCGTATGGTTACAGAGCATCCGGCGTTTCCAGCCATTGCCGACCCGATCAGGCGCGCCATCCTCGACGCCATCCGGGGCGGGGAGCGTTCGGCCGGCGAGATCGCTGCACTCTTCCCGGTGAGCCGCCCGGCCATCTCGAGGCACCTGCGGGTACTCCGGGGCGCAGGGCTGGTGCGCGAACGCCGGGTGGCACAGTCGCGCCTCTACTCCCTCGATCCCGCTCCGCTTCGTGACGTCGAGCGCTGGCTCGACCAGTACAAGGTGTACTGGGCCGCGCGCCTTCACGACCTCAAGCGCGTCGTCGAGCAGGAGGAACGGCGTGCATCACCGAAGAGGACCCCATGACCTGGATGCATGAACACGCCTGGAAGCTGGACGCGTCCACCGCGCGCGTCTTTGCTGCGCTCACCCGGAAGGACGAACTCGAGCGCTGGTTTGCCGAACACGCCGATGTCAGTCTGGTGCCCGAGGGGCGGTATCGGTTCTGGGGCAGGTACACGCTGGGCGTGCCCGATGGGGCCGGCGCGACGCAGGTCATCAACCGGCTTGATCCTGATCGGTCGCTGGGCTTCACCTGGAGCCTCTACGGCGTGCCGACCACCGTATCCATGGCGCTGGCGGCCGAGGGCGACGCCACGCGCCTCACGCTTCATCATCAGGTCGAGGGCGTCCTGCCGGTGCCACGGGCGAGGGAACTGATCGACGATCACTGGCGCCTGGCCTTCGGCAACCTTGCCGCCCATCTCGCCGGCGGCGCGGGCGTCGTGCTGCCCGACTATGCTGATCCGGCGCCCGAGGTCAGGCTGGTCATCTCCATCGCTGCTCCCCGCGAGGCGGTGTTCCGGGCGCTCATCGAGCCGGACATCGTCAACAAGTGGTTTGGTGCCGAGTCGGCGGTGGTGGAACCCGAGGTAGGCGGCAGGTACGAGCTGGGATGGAAGTACCAGGTGGATGGTCGCGATGTGCTGGGCGGGCCAACGAGGATCCTTGACATGGTGCCGAACGAAAAACTGGTGCTCGACTGGCCCGACTGGCGCGGCGACCAGTCTGTCACCGGTCAGAAGATCACGTTCTACCTCGAACCGGAGGGATCGGGCACAAAGGTCACGTTCGTGCATTCCGGCTTCGATCGCACCGCGGACATGAGCGACTACCCCTTCGGCTGGGTCGGGTTCATGGACAACCTCGCCGGCCTGTTCAGGTGACATACGCAGCCAGCGTGCTCTCCCTCACGCCACTCCAGGTGCACCTGCTGACCTGGGGTGCGGCCATTGCCGCCGGCATTGCGCTGCTGGCCTTCGTGGCCAGCGAAGCAACCGGCAACTACAGCCAGGTCGACAAGCTGTGGAGCATTGCGCCACCGATATTCGCCTGGTACTTCGCGGCGGCATCGGGCTGGCAGCCGCGCCTGATCCTCATGGCAGTCCTGGCCACGGCGTGGGGGGGAGGCTCACCTTCAACTTCTGGCGCCGCGGTGGGTATGCGTGGCCGCCATGGACCGGTGGGGAGGATTACCGCTGGGCCGTCCTGCGGGCGAAGCCGGCACTCGCCTCGCCGTGGCGCTGGCGACTGTTCAACCTGGGGTTTGTCTCGGTGTATCAGCTGGCCCTTCTGCTCATGCTGACATGGCCCTCGATCATGGCGGCTGGCGGCATCCGCCCGCTCAACACGCTGGATGCCGCCGCCGCCATCCTTTTTCTTGGCTTGCTCGTGCTGGAAACGGTCGCTGACCAGCAGCAGTACGACTTCCATTCCGAAAAACTTCGCCGCCGCCGGGCTGGTGAGCCGGTGGACGGCGATATGGCCCGGGGATTCTGCACGTCGGGGCTGTTCGGGCTGGTGCGGCACCCGAACTTCGCCGCCGAGCAGGCGATCTGGTGCGCCTACTACCTGTTCGGGGTTGCCGCCACGGGCCAGTGGCTCAACTGGTCGGGGATCGGTGCCGTCCTCCTGATCCTGCTCTTCCAGGGCAGTACGCAGTTCACCGAGCGAATTTCCCGCAGCAAGTATCCGGAGTACGACGAGTATCGTCGCCGCGTGCCCCGGTTCATTCCACGACTGTGGGGCCGCCGCGCCGCTACTTCTCCGCCGCGCCCCTGATCCAGGTCTGGTTGCCGCGGTTGAGGTCGGGGAACGCCTGTTCGGCGTCGATCTCGACCTTGACCGGTGCCGGCTTGGCGGGGATGCGTCCGCTGGTTGTCCGGCTGCCCTTGAGCCAGACCTCCACCGGAACTGCGATGTGCTGGACACTGCCATCGGTGCGCGTCACCGACAGGTTGACCGGCATGGGCGCCATCCCCCGATCCTCGATGGTGATGACCACCGAATCGCCCTCGCTCACTACCGATCCGATGGCCTGGTCGAGTGCCCAGGCCTGGTAGAACCAGGTGCCCCAGAACCAGGCGAGATCGCGCCCGGTCACGTTCTCGAAGGTGTTGAAGAAGTCGTCGGGCTCGGGGTGCCGGCCTGTCCACCGGCGCCCATACTCGATCAGCCCGCGATGGAAGGCGGAGTCGCCCACCAACGCGCGGAGCGCCACCAGCACCTGTGCCGTCTTGTTGTAGTTCGAGATGAAGTAGAGGTTGAGGGGAAAGAGGTCGCTCCACAGCATCAGGGGGGCGTCGCGCCCGGCACGGGCGGCACGCAGGTAGTTGGCCCGTTGCCCCTGCTCCGAGTCGTTGGCCCGGCCTCCGCTGCGTGGCTCGCCGTACAGTGCGCGCATCGCCTGTGCGGTGTTGAACTGCGTGAGCCCCTCATCCATCCAGGCGTGCCGCGTTTCGTTGGACCCCACCTGCATCGGGAACCACATGTGCCCCGTCTCGTGCATCAGGTCGCCGGCCAGGGACAGCGTGTCGGACCACGGCTGCATCAGCGTCATCATGGGATACTCCATCCCGCCACTCGTCAGCACACCCTCCATCGAACTCATCTGCGGCCAGGGATAGGGCCAGAGCCACGCGGAGAGCTGCTCGATGGCATCGCGGGTGAAGCGGGCGCCGCCCAGCGGCCATGCCGCGGCTGCCGGGCTGAGGCGGAAGTAGCTGTGAATGGCGACCGTGTCGACCGTGCCGCGCTCCCGGTTGGGCACGAGCGCGGAGGTCGCATCCCACAGGTAGTGGTTGCTCGTGCCCCACGCGAAGTCGCGCACGTTGCTGGCCGTGAAGTGCCAGGTGGTGGTAGACCCGCGCGACACCAGCGCGTTCGCGGTGCCGAGGTCGCCTGCCTCGATCAGGTGTGTCACGTCGCGGCGACCACGGACGGCCGCCAGTCGCTCCATCGTCCGGCGCGTCAGGACCGAAGCCGAATCGCGCAGCGTTCCGGTCGCCCCGACCACCCACCCGCGAGGGACCGTCAGCCGCACGTCGTAGTCGGCCATGTCCATGTAGAACTCGGCGCCGTTGATGTACGGATCGGTGACCCAGCCGCTGACGTCGTCGTAGACGGCCATCTGCGGGTACCAGTAGCCGAGAAAGAACACGTCCTCCTCACGCCCCTGGCGACCGTCGGAGGGCGATGGCGGTGGCGTGAACGACCACGCAAACGCCAGGGTGGCACTGTCCCCCGGGGCGAGCGGTCGCGGCAGTGTGATCCACATGACGGTGCCGTTCACGTCGTAGCCCGCTGAGGGATTCGCCCGCTCGCGCGCGGCTTCGCGCAGCACCTGGCCTTGCGCCGCGACGCGCGAGAGCAGCAACCCGCCGGTGATGGGGACCGGCTCGCGCCGTGGACTGCCAGGCGCAAAGAGGTTCTGTCGCAGGTAGACCGCGACGGCCTGCAGTGTGTCGGGCGAGCGGTTCTGGTAGGTCACCGTCTCGCTGCCGGTGAGCCGTTTCTTGCCGGGATCGAGACGGGCGTCGATGTCGTAGCGCGCATGCTGCGTCCAGTTCCCCGGGCCCGGCTGGCCGCTGCGGTCGCGCGTGCCGCGTGCCACCGCCAGCGTGAAGTCGCGCGTCTCATACACCGGTCCCGGCAGCGGGCGCCCGCTCGTTGCCGTGGCCTCGGGATCCTGCGCAGGTGCGGGGCGTGTCTGGGCGGCCACGGAGCTGCCGGAGCACACCATCACGGCCAGGGCGAGTGCCAGGCTCGGTCGCGCCCTCACGTGAAGCACATCGTGTCGGATCTCCCGGCGGTCAGTGCCGTGGCCTGCTGGTGTAGATCTTGTTCACGATGCGCCATTCGCGGTCGATGAGCAGCATGTTGAGGTAGTCAACGTATATCGACGTCGGGTAGGTCTCGATCACCTTGACCGAGGCGGCGTTGCCGGTCACGTCCACCGCGAGGATCTCGAGGGTTCCTTCCTCCTCCTTGCCGGCACTGGTCGCGAACATCTTGTACCATGCCGCCTGGGTCAGCTGCCCGATCGACCCATCCTTCTTCACGAAGAAGAGCTGGGCGTCCGGCCAGAAGGCCGCCTCGAAATCGCGGACATCGTTGAACTTGAGTCCGTGGAGGTAGCGCTGCACCACGGCGCGCACCTGTGCCTCGGCGTCACCGGGCACCGCCTGGGCGCGGAGCGGTCGTGTACCAGCCAGGAGGGCTGTGGCAAGCAACAGCGGGGCAAGCAGGCGCATGGGTGTCCCCCGTCAGAGGAGCTGGTCGCCCGCCTTCACCGATTGCTTCACGTCCGCGGCGGGTCGCGTGATCACGTCCAGCAACCGACGCAGGTCGGCCGTGATCGGTTTCGCCACGAAGACGCGGAAGCGCCGCGCACTGCGATAGAGCTGCCCGGCGATGGCGGGGAGGCCAAGCTGGCCGGCACGGCCCTGGTCGGTGAGTCGCTCGATCCGGCCGTCCCGCATCCGGAGCGGCAGGTCCACGCTCAGCATGTTGTGACGTGACGGATAGTCGATGAGGAGCTCACCCGGCGCCAGTCCGACCTCGCGCGCCACGGCATCCTCCACCATCTCCAGCACCGCCGGTTCGTCCGACACCCACTCGCGCGCGCCCGCCGGCACGTCGCTCGCCGGCAGTTCCAGGGCCCGCTTGTACAGCCGGCGACTCCGCACCGCCCGCGCGAGTTCACTGCCATGACGGGTGAGCTGTTCCATCACCACGTCGTCCGTGGCATCGCTCACTTCCTCCGGCCGGAGCGTACCCGCCGCGACCGCGTCCCGGACGGCGCGCTTGAACATGCAGGTCGCGGAGCGCACGGCATGGTGCCAGTAGACGTTGCGGTACATCTGGTACTTGGCGAACAGCAGCGATTCGAGGGCGCTCACGCCCTTCTCGTGCACCCCGACCTCCAGCCGGTTGGCGGGGGTGCGCACCAGGGTGAGCGACGCGAGCAGCCGGTCGACGTCGACGGTGCCATAGGGGACGCCGCACATGTGGGCGTCCCGGCTCAGGTAGTCGATCTTGTCGAGGTCGAGGGAGCCGGAAATGAGGCCGACCACCGGGCTGGTGCTGCCGCCCACGATGAGGGCGCCGATATCGCGCGCGAAGCCGGGGCCGCCAATCCGCTCGAGGTGCTCGCCCAGCTCACCCTCCACCAGGCGCATCACGCCGAGCTGCTCATGCGAGGGGAACCCCGCTTCCTCGAGCGTATGCGAGAAGGGATAGTGCCCGATGTCGTGCAGCAGCGCCGCCAGGCGGAGCGCCATGCGGTCCCGCTCGCTGACCTCGCCCAGTTCACCGCGCTCTTCCAGCGACGCGAGGGCGAGGCGGGTCAGGTGATAGGCGCCGAGGGCATGCTCGAAGCGGGTGTGCGTGGCGCCGGGATAGACGAGAAAGGCGTGGCCGAGCTGGCGCACATACCGCAGGCGCTGCACCGGTGCCGTGTCCAGCACGGCAAGTGCCGCCGGGTCAAGGCGGATATTGTCCCAGAGCGGGTCGCGGACAACCTCGAAGTCGCTCGTAGTCAGCTCTCTTCGTCGAGGCGCCACTGTTCCGGCGAGCGCCACAGGCTCGAGAGGATGAGCTCGCGCATCAGCACGAACTCCTTCGGCAGGCGGTCGTACAGCTTCTCGAAGAGCATCTCGTGCCCGAGGATCTCCTGCTTCCACGCCTCGCTGTCGACACCCATCAATTCGGTGAAGGTCTCGGCGGTGAAGCCGTCCAGGCCCTTCCACTCGAGGTCGTCATAGCGCGGCATCCACCCGAGCGGGCTTTCCGTCGAGCCGGCGCGGCCGATCGCCCGGCGGAAGATCCACTCGAGCACCCGCATGTTCTGCGAATAGCCGGGCCAGATGTAGTTGCCGCTGGCATCCTTGCGGAACCAGTTGACGCAGAAGATGCGGGGCGGGTCGATGATCTGGCGCCCCATCTGCAGCCAGTGATTGAAGTACTCACCCATGTGGTAGCCGCAGAAGGGCAGCATCGACATCGGGTCGCGCCGCACCTGGCCCACGGCACCGGCCGCCGCGGCCGTCGTCTCCGAGCCGATCGTGGCCGCGAGGTAGACACCGAAGTTCCAGTTGGCCGACTGGTACACCAGCGGCACGACCGACGCGCGGCGCCCGCCGAAGAGGAACGCACTGACCTGCACCCCGTGCGGATTCTCCCAGTTCTCGTCGATGACGGGGCACTGGGACGCCGGGGCCGTGAAGCGCGCGTTGGGGTGGGCCGCCTTCCGGCCGCAGTCGGGCGTCCACGGCTGTCCCTGCCAGTCCGTGAGTTCCGGCGGCGGCACCTCCGTCATGCCTTCCCACCAGACGTCGCCGTCCGGCGTGAGCGCCACGTTCGTGAAGATCGTGTTGGCGCGGATCGTGGCCATCGCGTTGGGGTTCGACTCCTCCGACGTCCCCGGCGCCACGCCGAAGAACCCCGCCTCCGGGTTGATGGCATAGAGGCGACCGTCCGAACCGGGCCGGATCCACGCGATATCGTCGCCAACCGTGGTGACCTTCCAGCCGGCGTAGGCCGGCGGCGGCACCAGCATGGCCAGGTTGGTCTTGCCGCAGGCACTGGGGAAGCCGGCGGCGAAGTACTTCTTGATTCCCGCCGGGTTCTGTACCCCCAGGATGAGCATGTGCTCTGCCATCCAGCCCTCGTCGCGCGCCATGACCGAGGCAATGCGGAGCGCGAAGCACTTCTTGCCCAGCAGCGCATTGCCGCCGTAGCCCGACCCGAACGACCAGATGCTCCGCTCGGCGGGGAAATGCACGATGTACTTCTCGGGATTGCACGGCCACGGGACGTCGCGTTCGCCCTTCGCGAGCGGCTTGCCCACCGAGTGCACGCAGGGGACGAAGTCGCCCTCCCCGAGGGCGTCGAGCGCGGGGCGGCCCATGCGCGTCATGATCCGCATGTTGACCACCACATAGGGCGAATCGCTCAGCTCGACCCCGTACTGCGCCAGCCGCGAGCCAAGCGGCCCCATGCAGAACGGGATGACGAACATCGTGCGGCCGCGCATGCACCCCTCGAACACCCGCCGCATCGTCTGCCGCATCTCCTTCGGGTCCACCCAGTTGTTGGTGGGACCGGCATCCTGCTTTCGCTGGCTGCAGATGAAGGTGCGATCCTCCACCCGGGCCACGTCGCTCGGGTCGGAGAGGGCGAGGAAGCTGTTGGGACGGAGGGCGGGGTTGAGGCGCTTGAGGGTGCCGGCGGCGATCATCTGTTCACACAGTCGCTCCGATTCGGCGGCACTGCCGTCGCACCAGTGGATCGCCTCCGGCTGGCAGAGCTCCGCCATCTCGGCCACCCAGGCGATGAGCCGCTCGTGCTTCACCCAGCTCGGGGCCCGGGCGGTTGAGGTGGCGGATGCGGCCGTGGTGGTGGTCATGAGGAACTCCCGGTCAGCGACTGAGCTGGATGGTCGTCGGTGTGTGATAGGCCCGCTGTACCGTATTCCGGTCGCGCACGGACGGCGCCGTCACGATCGGGTCGGAGTACATCAGGTCGTCCGGGTCGGGCGAATGCTGGAAGATGCCCAGCGCATGCCCGAGTTCGTGCGCGGTGGTGAGGTCCAGGCAGCTCTCCACGCCCGGCGTGCCTTCGGCGAAACGGAGCTCGATGTAGATGTGCATTGGCGGCTGCAGCACGAACGTCAGCGGGTCGACGGAAACATCCGTCGCGCCCTGGCACTCGCGCGCCATGCTGGGGATCACCGGCCCGCCCGCTGGCGCCGGGCCCGCTACCACGATGATATCCGCGCTGCCGGAATCGCCGACTATCTGGCCCCGGAACTCGCCATAGAGAAACTGGGCCTCCCATGTCTGGATCGCCGCCGTCGTGCGCATGGGGAGTCCGAGCGTGTCCTGTGCCCAGATGGTCAGCGGCTGCGAGGCATTCGGCCAGGCAAAGGCGAGGGTGTCGGTGCCGCCACCGGGGGCCGGTTCGAAGAGCCGCCACTCGTACCGGTCCACGCGGAGCGGGGCGGACGCATCACCACACGACGTGGCCAGCGCGAGAATGATCCAGGGGATCGCGCGTCGGCTCATCGGCGTGCCGCCTTCCCGAATGCGAGTCCCACGCCGAGCGATACCTGCGGCACCCACTGCGTACCACCGAAACCGACGACCTTCGTCTGTCCCGGCGTCAGCGTGTGCGTGTCCGCCCGCGCCCCGACCATGAGGCCGAATGTTGGTTTCCAGGGGATGTAGTAGTCCAGGCCGGCGCTGAAGAGGGCATTCCAGCTTCCACCCTGCAGGAAGATGCCGGCGTCCTCACTGGGCAGCGTGCCGATCATGCCGATGCCGACCCGCCAGCGCAGGCGCTGCACCACCGGTCCGTCGAGGTTCGCGACGAAGCTGAGCGTCATGATGTTCCCGAGGTCGCTGGAGGTGCTGCCATAGTCGGCGCTGTAGCCGCCCCACGCCACCGTCGCCTCGAGGCCCACACCCACCGTGGGCGCCAGCGGCAGGCCGGCCCCCACACGCACCATCGGTGCGATCGATTGCTGGGTGGTGATCTCCTGGCCCGCGATATTGTCGTGCAGGAGCGGCGCCGCCCATACGGCGCCAAGCTGGAAGTAGAGATCGGGCTGCTGGGCCAGCGCGATGCCGGGGAGTCCGAGGCTCAGGACGGCGGCACAGGCGACCGGGAAGGGGCGCATCATTGGCCCGGGAAAATGGCCACCCGGAGGGGCAGGGTCAACGAGCGGCGTTCCGGGCGTAGGTGCGCAGCCGGCGAAGCATCTTCCGGTCATTGGTCACCTCGTCGTCTCCCTTGGGGGTCTCGAGGATCTTGATCACGTGCCCAAAGCGGCTGTCGCGCATCAGCTGCCGGAACGGCTCCGCCCCAAGGCTGCCTTCGCTGATGAGCTCGTGCCGGTCGCGATGCGAGTTGAAGGGCGTCTTCGAGTCGTTCAGGTGCAACACCCGGAGTGCGCCAAGCCCCAGATGCCGATCCCAGTCGCGCCACACCCCGTCGAAGTCGCCCACCAGGTCGTAGCCGGCCGAGTACAGGTGGCAGGTGTCGGCACAGAAGGCCACCCGGTGCCGGACGTCCTCCGGGATACCGTCGCGGAGCTGGGCCAGCTCCTCGAATCGGCTGCCGAGGGCCGTGCCAGTTCCTGCAGTCGTTTCCATCAGGACCATCACCTCGCTGGGAACGCTCCGGAGGGCCTTGGCATAGCCGGCACTGTTGCGTGCAAGCCCGGCTTGTGGATCATCCATGTAGTTGCCGGGATGAGACACGACATAGGGTATCCCAAGTGCCGTGCAGCGCTGCAGTTCCGCCGTAAACGATTGAATTGACCGCTGGTTGAGCGCGGGGTCGGGTGAGGCCAGGTTGATGAGGTACGAATCGTGCGATATCACCGCCCGTAACCCACTGTCCGAGAATGCCTTGCGAAAACCGTCGGCAATGGAGGGGTCGATCGAAGGATCCCGCCACTGGTTCGGAGTCTTGGTGAAGAGCTGGATCGCGGTGGCGCCGATGGCGACACCGCGTTCCGGTGCTGTCGATACGCCACCCTGTGTGCTAACGTGAGCGCCAAGTTGCTCGTTCATTCCAGTCATTCCCGGTTCCCGTCGTGATGGAGTCCATGGCACTGCCCGAAGCACCGCGCCCGCGGATCCTCCTGTCGGGCGATGCCGCCGCTCGTCCAGCGGGCCTGGAGCGCGCCCTCGCACGGGCGGGATTCGTGGTGCTCGAGGCGGCCGATGCCGTCGGTCTCGAGGAGGAGCGCACCGCGACGCTCGCCTTGGTGACCCTCCTGCCCAATGGCACCGGACTGGAGAGTCGCTTCGCGGAGGCACAGGCACGCGTGGGCACGTCGGTGCCGCTCGTGCTCCTGCTCGGAGCCGCTGATCCGGAGCACGCCGCCTATGCGCTCGCTGCCGGTGCGGCCGACGTGCTCCAGCCCCCGGTACACCTTGGCGAACTGGCCGCTCGGCTGGCGGCGCGGTTGCGTGAGCGGGAGCAGGGCATGGCGGCCCGCATGGCCAGCCAGATGGGTCCGCTGCTGCAGCGGGCCGGTGGACCACTTGGGGTCGAGGAGGTGCTCGGCGTCGTGGCCACGCGCCTGGCGCAGGCGCTCGAGCTGGCGCGCTGTGATGCGCTGCTGGTGCACCCGGGCGAGCGCCACGCGCGCCGCGTCGCGATCGTGCCGGCGGAGCATCTCGCGGACCATCGGGTGGACCTCTCCAGCTGGCCGGCCCTGGCTGATGCCGCGCGTTCCGGCGAGGTCGCGGTGATTCGCACACCGGCCCACGCAGTGCGGCCCGACGGCGACCTCGAGGCGCCAACGACGATTGCGCTCCCGGTTCGGGGCACGGGCCAGCTGGCGGTGGTGTTCCTGCTCGTGCCGCGGGCCGCGCGCCCCACCTTGTCGGCGGCCCAGCTCGCCTTTGCCCGGGAGCTCGCCGCCGGAGCGGGACCGGTGCTCGATGCGGAGCCGGGCGCCCTCGCGCCCGACGGGCATCGCGACCCGCTCACCGGGCTGGAGCGGGGCAGGGCGCTGGAGCATCGCGTTCGGGTGGAAATGGAACGGGCACGGCGGTATGCGCTGGGCGTGGCCCTCGTGCTGCTCGACCTCGACCGGTTCTCGGCGGTCAACGCGACGCACGGCACCGACGCCGGCGACCGCCTGCTCAAGGAATTCGGCGCACTGCTCGTTCGCGACATGCGCGTGCCCGATTTCGTGGCCCGCGTTGGCGGTGACGAATTCGCCCTGCTGCTTCCTGAGACCGGCCTGGAGGGAGCGCGCACCGCCATCCGTCGCCTCCGCTATCGGATGACCGATCCCGGTTTTGCCCGCGGCCTCGACATGCGCCCCACTGTCACCGCGGGCGTCCTCACACTTCCCTGGCCCGACAGTGATCGACCCGATGATGTCCTTGCCCTGGCCGAGGCGGCGCTACTGCGCGCAAAGGCCCAGGGCGGCGAACGCATCGGAACCTTGTAGCTTCACGCCCTCATGCCCAGGGCGCTAGCGCCGCCTCAGCCAGGCTGCAGGATCCAGCGCAATCTGGTTCTCGCCCCGGATCTCGAAGTGCAGGTGAGACCCATAGTCGGAATTGGCGCCGCCCACGGTGCCCACCGTTTGTCCCCGCACCACCTTGTCGCCCTGCTTCACCGCTGAGCTCTGCAGCTGCATGTAGAGCGACCAGTAGCCGTTGCCGTGCTCCACCGCGACCGTGAGGCCGTACGTTCCCACGTTGCCCACCAGTCCCACCTGTCCAGACTCCACCGCCTTGACTGGCGTGCCCGGGGGCGCGCCGATGCCAATGCCGTTCCAGCGGATCACCCCGCCGCTCGGCAGCGTGTCCCGCCCGAAACGGTAGACGATGGTTCCCTGGACCGGCCAGTCGAGCTTGCCCAGGTCGGCGGTGGTGAGTGTCCCCGCCGACGGCGCCACGCCCCGCGCGGCAGCCCGGGCGGTCTCGTCGCTCCGCCGCTTGTCGGCCGTGGCCAGCAGCGAGGTAACCCGCGCCGCGTCCTTCTCCAGCGCCGAGAGCTGCGCGTCGGTGTTTTTCGCGCTCCGCTTGAGCGCCTTCATGCGCTTCGCCCGTTCGTCGACGAGCGTCCCGTAGCGCTTGAGTTCGGCCTCCCGCTCGTCCTTGGTGCGATCGAGCTGGGTCCGCACCTCGAGCACGTTGTTGCGCTGTGCCGCGATCCGGTTCCGGAGGGCTTCCACCTCGGTCACCAGCTGCCGGTCCTGCTGGCTCGTCAGGAAGAGATACTTGTACCGGCTGACGAGCTCACCGAAGGATTCCACCGTGAGCAACACCTGGTACGCGTAGAGTCGGCCACGCTTGTAGATGTCGATGAGCCGCCGCTGGAGCACGGCGTTCCGCTCGGCGAGGTTGTCGGTGGCGAGGATCAGTTCGGCGGTGTTGCGGTCCAGCTGGGAGGAGAGTCCGCCGATCTGCCGGTCGATCTCGTTGACGATGCGGTGGGTGCTCTCGCGCTGGCGCTCGAGGTTGCTCAGCTCGTCCTGGACGTTGTGCACCTGCCCCTGGAGCCGCTGCTGCTGGATCTTGAGCCGGTCGCGCTCGGCCCGGATTTCCTCGAGCCGGCGCCGGGACGCCTGGATGGAGTCCTTCTGGGCGTGAAGACAGGAGGGCGTGCTGACGTGAAGCACTGGCACGCCACACACCATGGTCGCCATCCACAAGAGGAGCCTGCCCGGCACTCGCTTCACGTCCTCACGTCCTCACGCCCTCACGTCAAACTTCCTTCAAGTGCCGCCCGACGCTCAGCAGGCTGCCGAGCAGGCCCAGCAGGACCCCGAACACCAGCAGCACCACCATGTCGATCGGGCGGAAGAACACGAGCGTCGACAGCGGACCGGCCCCGCGGAACAGGGTATACGCCCCAAACGCGAGCCCGAGTGCCAGCACGCCACCAAGGATCCCCTTGAGGGCACCCTCGAGGAGGAACGGTCCACGCACGAACCAGTTGGTGGCTCCGACCACCCGCATGATGGCGATCTCGCGCGCGCGCTGCAGGATGGTGAGCCGGATGGTGACACCGATGATCACGACGGCAATGAGGCCGAACGCCACCCCGATGATGAGGCCCACCACGCCGGACATGTTCCGCAACTGGTCCAGGCGCGCGATCCATTCCCGGCCATAGCGGACATCCTCCACGAAGGGGAACCCGCGGACCCGGTCGGCCACCGCGGCGACGTGCGCCGCATCGCGATATCCATCCTTCAGGCGCAGCTCGAGCGACGCCGGCAGCGGGTTCACCTGCAGGTCGCGATAGGCATCCTTGAATTCCACCAGCTCGCGGCGGGCCTGCGCCAGCGCCTGGTCCTCCGACACGAACTTCACGTCGGCGACTTCCGGGAAGCTGGCGATGTCCTCCGAGGCGAGCGTGATCGCCTCGGGGCTGGTGCCGCGGAGCAGGAACGCCACCACCTCCACGCGTTCCTCCACGCCCCGGAGCGCCTGGCGCAGGTTGAGCGCCACCAGGCCAAAGAGGCCGACGGTGAAGAGCGAGAACGCGATGGCGGTAATGGACAGGAGCGAGAGCAGCGGTGCGCGCCGGAAGGAGAGCAGGGCCTCGCGCAGCAGGAGGTTCACGAGAGTTCATCCTCCTTCTCGTCGGCGGCGGAGTCGTACACCACGGCGCCCTCGCGCATCTCGATGGTGCGATAGGTGGTCTGGCGCACCAGGTCGAGGTCGTGCGTGGCCATGACGACGATGGTGCCGGAGGTGTTGATCTCGCGCAGGAGCTGGAACACGCCACGGGTGGCGCGCTCGTCCAGGTTGCCGGTGGGCTCGTCGGCCACGAGGATCGACGGGTCGTTCACCAGCGCCCGGGCAATCGCGACGCGCTGCTGCTCGCCACCCGACAGCTCCCGGGGGTAGGCCCGGGCCTTGGCGGCAAGGCCGACCTGCGTCAGCACGCGCATCACCCGGGCGGGAATGGTGTCGCGCCGCGCACCCGTCACTTCCAGGGCGAAGGCGACGTTCTCGGACGCCGTGCGATCCTCGAGCAGGCGGAAGTCCTGGAAGACGATGCCCAGCTTGCGGCGCAGCTTGGGCACGTCATCGCCCCGCATCGTCTGCACGGCGTAGTTGGCCACGCGCACGTCGCCGCTCGATGGCCGCTGTTCCGCGAACAGCATCTTGAGGATGGTCGACTTGCCCGCGCCCGAGTGGCCCGTGAGGAAGATGAACTCGCCCTTGTTGATCGCGAAGGAGACATCCTTCAGGGCGAGCGAGCCATTCGGGTAGGACTTGAAGACGTGCGCGAAGCGGATCACCTAGCCATCCAGCGCCTGCTCCAGGTCGGCGATGAGGTCGTCGGCATCCTCCAGCCCGCAACTGAGCCGGAGGAACCCGTCAGGAATGCCCATCGCAGCACGGCCCTCTGCGCCGAGCGCTCGGTGCGACGTGAGTCGGGGTTCGGAAACGAGGCTTTCCACGCCGGCAAGGCTCGGCGCATGGGTGATGAGTTGCAGGCGCGCCAGCATCTGCTCGGTCGCAGTCGCGCCGCCAGCCAGTTCGAGGCCGACCATGCCGCCGAACCCACCGAGCAGTCGGGTCGCCAGCGCATGGTCGGCGTGTGAGGCGAGGCCGGGGTAGTGGACGCGCGCCACGGCCGGGTGGCCGCTGGCCCACGTCGCCACCGTCATCCCGTTCAGGTTATGGCGCTCCATGCGCACCGCAAGCGTGCGCAGGCCCCGATCGATGAGCCATGCCGAGTGGGGATCGAGCGAAGAGCCCCACAGCTTCATCAGGCGGGTCACCTCCTCGATCACGGAGTTGCTGCCCGCGACCGCGCCGGCGATGACGTCGCTGTGCCCGTTCAGGTACTTGGTGGCACTCGAGATCACCACGTCGGCGCCGTGCTCCAGCGGCCGGAAGTTGATGGGGCTCGCGAAGGTGGCGTCCACCAGCAGGCCCACACCCGCCTGGCGCGCGATGCGTGCGATCGGCTCGAGGTCGAGCACGCGCATCAGCGGGTTGGTGGGCGTCTCCACGAAGATGGCGCGGGTGTTGGGACGCAGCGCCTGTCGCCACGCCCGCGGTTCGTCGGGCGCCACGTAGGTCACCGTGATGCCGAAGCGCCCGAACTCCTCGTCGAACAGCGTCTTGGTGCCCCCATAGATCCAGGAACTGGACACGAGGTGGTCGCCCGGGCGCAGCATCGCCAGGTGCGCCAGCGCCGTGGCCGCCATGCCGCTCGAGAGGAACAGCGACGCCTCGGCGCCCTCGAGCATGGCATACTTCCGGGCAATGTCCACCTGGTTCGGGTTGTTGCCGTACCTGGTGTACAGCACCTCGTCGGAGGAGCCGATCGGGTTGGTGAAGGTGCTGCTCTGCAGCAGCGGCGGCACCACCGGGCTCCAGTCGGGCCGGCGATGGGGCACACCATGGATCGCGGTGGTGGACAGTCCCAGGCGGCGGGTCATGCGAGCGGAAGCCTCACGAATCCGCCACCGGCACATCGGCACACCCCGAGGGCGACGGCGGCCTCGAGGGCGGTGGCGGTGCGGGCGTCACCCCACCCGAGGCGCGCCGACAGCGTCGTCGCCTCGAGCGGCGTGGCCGGCTCGAGGGCCTCGAAGAGTCCCTGCACGTCGGGGGGCACCGATCCCAGGAGGGTGATCGACCCGCGACCGATCACGGCCACGGCGAGTTGCTGGTGCTCGAGCACCGCGTGGATCGATTCCCACAGGTGCTCATCGAGGCCGCGCAGCGCCACGATGCGTCCCAGCCGCTCCTGTGCCAGCCGGACCAGCTTCGCCACCACTTCATCGGCGCAGCTCAGGTCGAGCAGGACCACGTCGGAAAAGTCGAGCAGCGCCGTTTCCCATTCGGAGGTCGCAAGCACCGACTCGATGCGCCCGCGGACGGCGACGCCCGTGGGACGGGTGACGAGGTTCAGGTACGGCGTGGTGACGGCTTCGCGCAGCATGCGCGCCACCGCAATCGTCTCGATCACGTGGTGCCGGCGTCCTGGGCGGGAATGGTCACCTGTAGCTGGGCTCCGGGAAAAAAGGAGAGGTCTTCGACGAGCGGGACGTCGTCGTCCCACGGCGGAACGATGGCGATCCGTGCCGTGCCACTGCGCGCGCTGATCTTGCCGTGCCATCGCTGCAGGTAGCGCTTGATGCCGGCCAGCCCCTGCCCGCGGCCCGGGTCGCGGAACCGGCTCACGCCCTGGATGAGCGCGGCCTCGAGCGCGGTGCCGTCGCGCCACCGATCGCCATAGCGCTTGGCCTGCGTGGGCTCCAGCGAACGGCGGAAACCGATGCCCGCATCGCTCACGGCGATCACCGCCACCCGGCGTCCGAGGCGCTTCCGGTAATTGTACGCCTGGACCGCCACCCACCCGCCGGTGCCGGCGTGCTCCACAATATTCTGGCATGCCTCCGAAAGCGCCATGGCAAAGCCCATCGTCGCCTTCGCCTCGAGGCCGAGTTCGCCCGCCAGGATGCGTGATGCGCCCTCCTGGATGCGGCCCACCACCTGGTGCACATCTTCCGTGGCGCGAACCGGGGTGATCTCGAGCAGGGTGTCGGCCGGCTGCCCGCCGCGCGACTTCGGGAGCTTGCCGTGAAACTCGAACAGCTCGCCCGCATGCTGGAAGAAGGCGATCCGTCCCCAGTAGCTGCGCACGTCATCCGACGCCGGTACGGCCAGCAGCGGCTTTTCCCCGCCCGCCTCGATGATTGCCTGCGCGGCAGTCAGCAGCCCGATCAGCGCGTAGGGGGCCGCCCACTGCACGCCGCGCGCATCGAAGAAGAGCCGGTCGGAGGGCGGCCAGACGCCAATGCTCTGCGCCAACTGGTCGAGCCCCTGCTCATCGAACTGCGCCGGGACGTCAACGATCCGGCTCACGGTGTCACCAGCTCGCCGCGGAGGTGCTGCGCCAGTCCCCGGGCGCCACGGAACGCGGCGTTCCGCGACGCCGCGTCCACCGCGCTCCGGAGGGCCGCTTCCGTCCCGTCGCCCGCCAGCAGGTGGGCGCAGAGGGCGGCACCGAACACGTCGCCACAACCGGTGGGGTCGGCATTCTCCACGTACGGCGCCGGAACCAGCGCGGTGCGGAGGGTCTCCGTCCCCGTGACGTACACCACCCCTCTCGGCCCCAGTGTGACCGCCATCAGCTTCACGCCCTGGGCCATCGCCTGCGCGGCGACGGTGAGCGGATCGCGCGCGATCTGCTGCATCTCCTCCTCGTTCATCTGCACCACATCGAAGCAGCTGAACCAGGACTCGGCATCCGGCAACGGCTGCAGTGTGCGGATGCCATCGCGCTGCATGCCAAGAAACAGGCTGTGCAGGTCGGCGTAGATGGACTTGCGGAACCCCTGCCGCAACGCCTGCGCCGTGCCCATGCACATTTCGAAGCCGGAAATGAAGTTGACGTAGAGCGCGTCGAGGTCGGTCACCATCGGGCCGAGCTCGCCCCAGTTCCACGAGGGCACACCGCCGCTCATGCGCTCGCAGCGCCGCTCGCTCGACTGGTAGCGGAGCACGACGCGGTTGTTCGGCACCGGCACCTCGATGCACCGCGCGCCCGGCGCCAGCCGCGTGAGCGTGCCCATGAAGCGCGCGGCCTCGGCACTGAGGTCCCGGCCCACCTTGATGAGCGGGACGATCTCCCAGTCGGCCGGCAGGTGGGCATCGAGGCTCGACAGCGCATAGGCGATCCCGCCCCACTCCTCCACCGGAGCGGACGCCGGATCACGACCATGAATTACGTCCCACACCAGGGAACCGACGACACCCAGCTTCTTCGTCATTCCGTCCGCGTCCTCTGCGCCCGTGGCGCCTTCATGCGCCCTCTTCGACCAGGAATGCCCGTGCGGCACCGTACACACCCGCCGTACCCGTCAGCTGGCCCGGCACGATGCGGCAGGCAGCCACCGCCGGGCGGAACGCACGCCGGGCGACCTCGCGGCGGAGCGGCATGAACAGGCCGTCGCCAGCCAGGGTAACGCCGCCGCACACCACCACCACCTCCGGGTTGAGCACGTTCACCAGGTTCGCAATGCCGGCGCCAAGGTACCGAGCCGTTTCGCTCACGACCTGGAGGGCCACCACGTCGCCATGATTCGCGGCCTCGTACACCGTCTGGGCGGTGACATCGAGCAGGTTGCCACCGGCGAACTCGGCCAGGCGGCTCACGCCTCCCGACTCCACCTCTTCCACGGCGCGGCGGGCAATGGCGGGACCCGATGCGTACGCCTCCAGGCAGCCATAGTTGCCGCACTTGCAGCGGCGGCCCTCGGTCTCGATGGTGACGTGGCCGATCTCGCCGGCGCAATCAGATGCCCCGTGCACCATCTCGCCATTGACCACCAGGCCGCCGCCGATGCCGGTGCCGATGGTGATCCCCACCGCGTGTCGCGCACCCTTCGCCGCGCCGATCCACCACTCGCCCAGGACGGCGCAGTTGGCATCGTTGTCGAGCGCCGCGTGCAGGTCGAGGCCCGCTGAGATCCGGTCCCGCAGTGGCATGTTGGTCCAGCCGAGGTTGGGCGTGAGCAGCACGACGCCGCGTCCGCGATCCAGCGGGCCCGGTGCGCCCACGCCGACACCCGCGATCTCCACCCCCGGCAGCGCCGCGCGCGTCGCCGCAATGGAACGGCGCGCCAGCGCCAGCAGGCGCTCCATCACGTCGTCGGCCCCACTCTCCGACCGGGTCGGCTCGCTCAGCAGGCCGTGCAGCGACGACCCGTCCTCGGCTACGCAGCCGACGACCAGGTTGGTGCCGCCGATATCGATGCCCACGACATAGCGCATGGCGTCCGGTCTCAGTGAAGCAGGGAGTGATACAAGGCCAGCAGCGGAGCCGCCAGCAGGGTCGCGTCGAAGCGCTCGGCCCATTGCCGGCCGGCCTCGCGCATTCGCCCGGCGAGGTCAGGATCGTCGAGGATGTCCCGGATCGCGGCGGCCAGGCCCACCGCGTCGGTGGAGGTGACGTAGCGGGTCGACGGGCCCCCGGCCTCGGGGAAACAGCCGCCTGCACTGGCGATCACCGGCACCCCTGCGCTCAACGCCTCGACAATCGGCATGCCGAAACCCTCGAAAAGGCTGGGATAGAGGAACAGCTCGGCACCCTGATACACCGCCGGCAGGTCACCGCCGCTCACGCCGTGGAGGATCTGCACCCGCTCGGACACACCGCGCGCGGCGGCCAGCCACCTGAGCGCCCTGGCCTCGCCACCATCGCGTCCGACCAGTGCCAGCACCGGGGTGGCGCCGGGATCCAGCAGCGCCAGCGCTTCCACCAGCACCCGGTGGTTCTTCCGCCGTTCGAGGGTGCCCACGCTCAGCAGGTACCGGCCCTCCAGCCCCAGCCGGGCGCGAATCGCCGATGCCGCGGCGTCCGGAACGGCCTGCGCGAACGCCGGGTCGCGGGGTGGGGGAATGATCGTCACACGATCGGGGTCCACGCCATACCAGCGCACGAGGTCATCGCGCGTCTGGGCGCTCACCGCCACGATGGCCGCCGCATGCGCGGCGCTCCATCGGTAGCGCCAGCCGTAGCTCATCCGGTCGATCGCAGGAAAGAGCTCGGGGTGACGCTCGAAGAGCAGGTCATGGAACGTTACCACGCCGGGAATGCCCGTGCGGGGCAGGTCGCGCGGGATCTCGTGCGACAGCCCGTGGTAGAGATCCACCCCGTCGCGCTGGGCCGCGCGACCGACCCGGAAGGTGCGCCAGTACTGCCGCATCGGTGCCGGCCCGAGCGCCGTCGGTGGCAGGCAGGTGATGGCCCCCGGTGGCAGGCTTGCGAGCCACGGCGCAAACTCGGCGCGAGGTGGCGACGGCGAGTAGAGTGCGATCTTCAGCTCGGGGGCCGCGGTGGTGAGCCCGGTGATCAGGCGCCGACTGTGGTTCCCGAGGCCGGTGCGGTTGCGGAAAGCACGGGCCGCATCGAATCCGACGGCGACGCCGCGGCCCGTCAGCGCCGCGCTCCCGCCCGCTGGCGCACCGTGGCGAGCGCCGTCACCACCCGCTCCACGCTCACCTGCCGCAGGCAACGGTGGTGTTCGAGGGGACACGCCGCCGGGCCATAGCTGGCGCACGGGCGGCACAGCAGCTCCTCCTCCCCGAGACAGATCGCATCGGGGTCCAGCGGGCCGAAGCCGAAGGAGGGGACCGTCGGCCCGAACAGCGCCACCATGGGCGTGCGGGTGGCCAGGGCGAGGTGCAGGGGCGACGAGTCGTTCGTGACCAGCGCGGCGGCTCGCGCGATGATCGCGGTCGAGGTACGGGGACCGACCTGCCCGCACGCACTGTGCGCCCGGCCGGGCGCTGCCGCCTCGATGGCATTGCCGATGACGGCGTCGGTGTGACCGCCGATGACGACCGACGGCGTATCCAGCTCCGCCGCGAACGCCGGAAACCACGGCCAGCGCTTCGCCCCCCAGGGACCGCCCGCGCCCAGTGCCACGAAATCGCCGTCAATGCCGCGGCTCTCCAGCCATCGATCCGCCTCGGCTTCATCCTCGGCGGTGAGGCCCAGGGTCACCGGGGGCACCGGGGCCCCGAAGGGCAGGCCGGCCAGGGACCAGAGCCGCGCCGTCTCGTGGGCCTGCACCGGGCGCGGCAGGCGCCGGGTATAGAGCGGCGCGGCGGGACTGTCCTCGAACCCGATCCGTTCGGGAATCCGGGCGAGCAGCACCATCGTGGCGGAGCGCCATGACCGATGCGGCAGGTAGGCGGCAGAATACGAGCGCCGGCGCAGCTGGGACGCGATGCGGCGCAGCCCTGGCCAGCCGCGATCCTCGCCCCGCTTGTCGTAGCGGATCACCTCGCGCACCGCCGGGTGGGTGGTGAGCAACGACGCCGATTGCGGCGTCGCGACCACATCCACCGGGCCATGCAGCTCGGCCAGCGTGGCGAGGAGCGGCGTCGTGAGGATTACGTCGCCCATGTATGCGGTCTGGATCACCACCGCACCCGAGCGCTTGCGCCAGAACATCACGTCCTCACGCCCTAGTCATCCACCTGCAGGACGGCCAGGAACGCCTCCTGCGGAATCTCCACCGCGCCGATCTGCTTCATCCGCTTTTTCCCCTCCTTCTGCTTCTCGAGGAGCTTCCGCTTCCGCGTAATGTCGCCGCCGTAGCACTTGGCCAGCACGTCCTTCCGGAAAGCCGACACGGTGGCGCGCGCGATGATCTTGTTGCCGATCGCCGCCTGGATCGCCACCGCGAAGAGCTGCCGCGGGATCAATTCCTTCAGCTTCTCCGCCACCTTGCGGCCCCACTCGTACGACTTGTCCTTGTGGATGATCACGCTGAACGCATCGATCTGGTCGCCATTGATCAGCATGTCGAGCTTCACCAGGTCCGACGGCCGGTAGCCCGACATCTCGTAGTCGAGGGACGCGTAGCCCCGGCTGATGCTCTTGAGCCGGTCATAGAAGTCGAGCACGATCTCGCCCAGGGGAAACTCGAAGTCAAACTCGACCCTGGTCGTGTCGATGAAGTGCATGCCATTGTAGATGCCGCGTCGCTCCTGGCCGAGCTTCATGATGCCGCCGATGTAGTCGGCAGGGGCCATGATGCGGGTCTTGACGTAGGGTTCCTCGATCCGGTCGATCGTCGTCGTGTCGGGCAGCAGCGTCGGGTTTTCGATCAGCAGTTCGCTGCCGTCGGTGAGGTACACGTGGTACTCCACCGTGGGCACGGTGGTCAGGAGGTCGAGGTTGAACTCGCGCTCCAGCCGCTCGCCCACGATCTCCATGTGAAGCAGCCCCAGGAACCCGCAGCGAAACCCGAAGCCGAGCGCCGTCGACGTCTCCGGCTCATAGTTGAGGCTGGCGTCGTTGAGGCGCAGCTTCTCCAGCGCATCGCGCAGCCCCTCATACTGGTCGGAGTCGGTGGGGTAGAGCCCGGCAAAGACCATCGACTTCACGTCCCGGTAGCCCGGCAGCAACTGCTGTGGCGGGGTGGTCGGCATCGAGCACCGTGTCGCCCACCCGGCAATCGCGAACGCCACGCAGGTTGGCGTGGAAGTATCCCACCTCGCCGGCCTCGAGCACCTCGCCCTTCCGCTGCCCCAGCTGGAGGTAGCCCACTTCGTCGACCGTGAACACGTCCTCGGCATGGGAGCCGAAGGCCACCTGCATCCCGGGCCGAAGCGCGCCGTCCACCACCCGGATGCTGGGGATGGCGCCGCGATACCGGTCGTAATAGTTGTCGAACACCAGGGCGCGCAGCGGCGCGTCCGCGCTGCCGCGCGGTGGCGGCACCCGGGCGACGATCGCTTCCAGCAGCTCCGGCACGCCGGTGCCTTCCTTCGCCGACACCGAGAGGATCTCGTCGCGGCCCGCCCCGATCAGCTCCATGATCTCCTGGGCGCGCTTCTCCGGCTCCGCGCCGGGCAGGTCGATCTTGTTGAGGACCGGGATGATCTCCAGCCCGGCATCCATGGCCAGGAAGAGGTTGCTCAGGGTCTGCGCCTGGATGCCCTGCGACGCGTCCACCACCAGGATCGCCCCCTCGCACGCATTCAGGGAGCGCGACACCTCGTAGGTGAAGTCCACGTGCCCGGGCGTGTCGATCAGGTTGAGTTCGTACCCCACGCCATCCCGGGCGTGGTACGTCATCCGGACGGCATTCAGCTTGATGGTGATCCCGCGCTCACGCTCGAGATCCATCGTGTCCATCATCTGTTCGCGGATGAGCCGCTTCGCCACGGTGGCGGTCTGCTCGATGAGCCGGTCGGCGAGCGTGGACTTCCCATGGTCGATGTGGGCGACGATGCAGAAGTTCCGGATGGTAGATTGGGACATATTGCGGTGAATATAGTTGAGGACCCCCACCCCGGATCACGCAGGATGAGTCGGCACCGATGAAAGCGATCCGCGTACGCGCACCAGGTGGCCCGGAAGTGCTTGGGCTGGACGACCTGCCCCGGCCGGTTCCCGGCCCGGGCGAGGTCCTGCTGCAGGTCGAGGCCGTGGGCGTCAACTTCATCGACGTCTACCAGCGCACCGGGCTCTACCCGGTGTCGCTGCCCGCCACGCCCGGCACCGAGGCCGCCGGTGTGGTGGTGGCGGTGGGCGATGGCGTGAGCGGAGTCGAGCCCGGCGATCGTATCGCGTCGACCAGCGTCATCGGGGCATACGCCGAATTCGGCCTCGTGGCGGCCGACCGGGTAATTCGCCTGCCCGATGGCGTCACCACCCGCCAGGCCGCCGCGGTGCTCTTGCAGGGCATGACGGCGCACTATCTCGCCACGTCCACTTATGCCCTGTCGCCGGGCGACACCTGCCTGGTCCATGCTGCGGCTGGCGGGACCGGACTCCTGCTGTGCCAGATCGCGCGGATGCGCGGTGCCCGCGTCATTGGAACGGTCTCCACCGACGCAAAGGCCGCACTGGCGCGCGAGGCCGGCGCCACCGATGTCATCATCTACACGAGGGAAGATTTCGTCGAGCGCACCAGGAGCTTCACCGGCGCCGCCGGGGTGCAGGTGGTATACGATTCGGTCGGGCGCACCACCTTCCTGCGCGGGCTGGATTGCCTGGCCCCACGCGGCATGATGGTCCTCTTCGGGCAGTCGAGCGGTACGGTGGATCCCCTGGATCCGCGGCTCCTGGTGCAGAAAGGCTCGCTCTTCCTGACGCGCCCGTCGCTCAATCACTACATCGCGAGCCCCGCTGAGCTCAGGGCGCGCGCCGCCGAAGTGCTCGGCTGGGTAGCCAGTGGCGCCCTTACCGTGCGCGTCGGCGCGGAGTTTCCCCTGGCCGAGGCGCCGGAGGCGCACCGGGCGCTCGAGGGTCGAAGCACGACGGGAAAGGTGCTGCTGCTTCCCTAGATGCCGCTGACAACTCCCGCACTCGGCCTCCTGCTTGTCGTGCTCATCTGGGGAGGCAACTTCACCGCCACCAAGATGGCGTTCGCCGATATCACGCCCCTGGCCTTCACGGCGGTGCGGTTCGCCTTTGGCTCCGTCCTGATGTGGCTGGTGCTGGCCCGGCGTGAGGGCTGGCGCCTTCCTCCCCGCGATACCTGGCTGCCGCTCGTCCTCCTGGGTGTGATCGGCAACACGATCTACCAGTTGTGCTTCATGACCGGGCTCTACCGTACCACCGCGACGAACAGCGCGCTCATCCTTGCCAGCATGCCCACCGTCGTGACGGTGGGCGCCGGCCTGCTCGGGTTCGAGCGCATCACCCCGCGGCAGAAATGGGCCCTCGCCATTGCGACGCTCGGGGTCCTCCTGGTGGTGGCGTCACGCGGGTACTCCCTCGACGGCGACCTCGTCGGCGACCTGCTCATGCTCGCCGCGGTGTTCTGCTGGGCTGGCTACACCCTGGGCCTTCGCTCCCTCGCCGGGCGGCTCAGCACGCTCGCGCTCACCACGTGGACCCTGATCACCGGAACCCCCGGGCTCGTGATCGCGGGCATCCCCTCGGTTCGCCGGATGGATTGGCATGCGGTGTCGTCTCGCGGCTGGGGCGGGCTGGCGTATGCCACCCTGCTGTCGCTGGTGGTGGCCTACCTGCTGTGGAATCGCGGCGTGCGCCAGATTGGCCCGAGCCGGGCGGCGATCTTCACGACGCTCACGCCCCTGGTGGCGACCCTGACCGCGATTGCAGTGCTGGGTGAGCGGCCTGGATTGCTCCATCTCGCCGGTGGGGCGATGATCATCGCTGGCGTCCTGGTGTCACGACGACCGGCGGGGGTTCGGTAGGACCGACAGGGCGCCCGCCCGTGTGGATCAGCTTGCGGCGAGTTCTTCCAGCCGGGCCATCGCCCGGCGCAGGTGCGGGATCACGATGCTTCCGCCCACCACCAGCCCCACGGAGAAGACCTCCAGGAACTCCTCCCGGGTCGTGCCCTCCTCGTGACAGCGCACCACGTGATAGGTGATGCAGTCGTCACAGCGCAGCACCAGGCTCGACACGAGGCCAAGCATCTCCTTGGTCTTGCTGCCCAGCACGCCCGGTTCGTAGCACCGATGATCGAGGGCGAAAAAGCGATTGATGGTGAGGTTGCCCGCGTTGAGGATGACGTCATTCATCCGGCCGCGGAAGCCATCGAAGTCGGACAGGGACTCGGTCACGGCTTCCGCCGTTTCAGCTCCGGCTCGCCGGTGCTCCGGGGCGGTGGTGCCGGGCGGCTGGCCGTGGGCGGTTCAGGGCGGCTGGGCGGGGGCGACTGGGGTGCCGCCTGTCCGCCGGCAGGCGACTGGGGCTTGGGCTGCTCCTTCGGGGTCTTGTCCGACTGGGCGTACGCCACCCCACTCCGGCAGGCGACCGGAGCCGTAGCAAGGAGCACAACGCTGATGATGGCTGTAGACGCCGGGAACTTCATGAAACCTCCACCCCGATCCGGGAGTACAGACGAGAGCAGCAAATGTGCCACCTATCATCCTGCATGCAAGGTCTTTGCTGACAACCATCATACACCTGGCGCCGGTCGAGACTGTCCTCCGGGAGTGTCCCGGTCCGTGGTCACCTCGCTGCGTTGACGATAGGCGGGGTCCACCCGTACGTTGCGCCCCGCATGTCGCGTCCTGAAGCATCAGCTGCCCGAGCCCGGCTCGATCTCCTCGATCCGGTGGATGTCGCACGCCTGGGCGGGCTGGAACTCGTCAGCGAGGGAATCGTCGAGGGCTTCCTCAGCGGACTCCATCGCTCGCCCCGGCGTGGGTTCTCGGTCGAGTTCGCCGAGCACCGCATGTACCAGCCCGGCGACGAGTTGCGCTATGTCGACTGGAAGATGCTCGGCAGGAGCGACCGCCTCTACGTGAAGCAGTACGAGGAGGAAACGAACCTCCGCGCCATGATCGTGTGCGACGCGAGCCGGTCCATGGCCTGGTCGGGGGCACCGGACACCGTGCTCTCCAAGTTTGCCTACGCCCAGCGACTCATTGCGTCGCTGTCGCTCATCCTCCTGCGCCAGCGCGATGCCACCGGGCTGATCATCTTCGACGACGAGGTGCGGCATGTCACGCCCCCGCGGGCGCGGGCGGCGCATTGGCGGCAGTTGCTTCACCAGCTTGGCAGTACCGAGCCGGGCCTGGGCACGGCCGCCGCACCCGCGCTCAACCGGGTCGTGGACTCCCTGCGGCGCCGCGGCCTGGTGGTGTTCGTCTCCGACCTGCTTCTCGATCGCGACCTGGCGCTCACCGCACTCCGCTTCCTGCGCCATCGCGGGCACCAGGTGGTGGTGGTGCACCTCATGGATCCCGCGGAGGTAACGTTGTCGGGGCCGGCGGAGGCGCGTTTCGAGGATCCTGAGACCGGGGCCTCGGTGGTGCTGCGGCCCCGCGACTGGGCCGAGGCGTACGACAGCACCGTGCGCGGCGCCGTGTCGGGCTGGAATGCCGAATGCCGGCGGAGCGGCATCAAGTACCACCGTATTGTGACCGATACGCCGTTCGGTCATGCGCTGCGGGTCGTGCTGGCGAACGCATCGGCATGACCTTCCTTCACCCCTGGCTGCTCGCCGGGCTGCTGGCGGCCGGCGTGCCAATCCTGCTGCACCTGGTACAGCGGCGCGAACCGCCCACCGTCATGTTCCCGGCGGTCCGCTACCTGCTCGATGCCACCCGTGAGCACCAGCGTCGCCTGCGCATCCGGCATTGGCTGCTGCTGTTGCTCCGCACCCTGCTGGTCGCAGCACTGGTGCTGGCGGCGGCGGGACCCACGGTACGTCGCACAGGGGTGACGGGGCACGCGCCCGGCGCCCTGGTGCTCGTGCTCGACAACAGCCTGAGCAGCGGCGCGGTGGTCGACGGGACCCCCAGGCTGGAACAGCTGGTGCGGACCGCCGACGCGGTGCTGGCGCGCGCGACGCCGGCCGACGCCGTGTGGCTGGTGCTGGCCGACGGCACCGCGCGACGCGGTGATCCCGGAACGCTGCGAGCGTCACTGCGCGACCTGGCGCCCTCGACCACGCGCCTCGACCTGGGGCTCGCGGTGCAGGCAGCGGGCGAGGTCCTGGCAGCCCAGCCGCTGACCGGGGAGATCATCGTCGTCACCGACTTGCAGGCATCGGCGTTGAGCGCCGCCGATCCGCAGGTACCGCTGACGGTGGCGCGCCCGTCCGGCAGGGTGCCGCGCAACATCGGCGTGGCTGAACTCGCGACCGGTCCCCAGCCGTGGTCTACCGATGGCGGGCAGGTGCTGGTCACGGTGGCGGGCGACTCCGGCGGCCAGGTGCCGCTGTCGCTCGCAGCGGGCGACCGGCCGGCCCGGCAGGCCCTCGCCACGGTGGGAAGCGCCGTGCAGGTCGCCATTCCCGGTGGACCCGCCGGCTGGTACGCAGTGCGCGCCTCGGTGCAGCCCGACGAGCTCCGGCTCGACGATCATCGTGTCCTTGGCCTGCGCATGGCGCCATTGGCCCGCGCTGCCTGCGACGGGGCCGGGCGCTTTGCCGCCGCGGCGTGCGACGTGCTCCGCGCCAACGGTCGGTTGCTGCCGGGCAACGACGTGGTCCTTGGCGGATACGGCAGCGCGGCGTCCGTCATCCTGCCGCCAGCGGATCCCGCATCACTCGGCGCCGTGAATCGCGAACTGGAGCGCCGCGGCATGCCGTGGCGATTCGGCGATGCGGCGCCCGCAGCGACCACCGACAGCACGGCGCTGCTCGCCCCGGTGCGCCTCTTCCAGCGTCTCCGACTCGTGCCGTCGGGAAGTGGGCGCACCGGCGTGCTGGTGACGGCCGGCGGAGAACCCTGGCTTGTGCGGAGTGGGTCCCTGCTGCTCATCGGCAGCCGGCTGGATACCGCCTGGACCGCACTGCCGTTCCAGGCCGATTTCGTGCCCTTCATCGATGTGCTCCTCAATCGGCTCGCGCGGGGTGAGGTGGCGTCCCTCTCCGTGGTTGCTGGAGACGGGGCGACGGTGCCCGACCTGGTGTCGGCGGCGATGAAGGGGTCGGAGCGATGGCCGCTCGAGGGCGGCGGGCGCTTCAGCCCTCCGGACACCGGACTCTATGTCCTTTTGCAGGGCGCCGACACCGTCGGCATGCTCGCCGCCAACCCCGATCCCAGGGAGTCGATGTTGCAGCAGGCCAGTGACAGGCAGGTGCGCGCGCTGTGGCGTGGCGCCAGTGTGATTCCGCTCGAGGCGGCGGCGCCCGCGGCATTCTCGGCCAGCGCGCGCGGCGACCTGCGTGGTCCCCTCCTGTGGCTTGCCCTGGTGCTGGGCCTGGCCGAGGTCGGGCTTGCGAGTGTCTGGGGGCGTCGCGCGTGAGCCTCCCGGTACTGCTCGACGCCTTCGAGCGTTCAGCCGTCGGCCGCGAGTTCATGGCGCGACTGCCGGGGCGCGGCGCAGCACTCGACCTTGGTGGTCTTCCGGGATCGAGTGGGGCAATGCTCGTGGCCTCGCTGGTGCGCTCGTCGCCCCAGCGCCTGGTGACCGTGGTGGCGCCGACACCCGCTGATGCCGAGCGATGGCTGAGCGACCTGCAGTTCCTCTCGGATGAACCGGTGGCGCTCTATCCCCAGCGCGAGGCGCTGGGTGAGGACGAACCCCACTACGAGATTGCCGGCGAGCGGGTCGAGACGATCGAGGCGCTCCTCGCGGGCCGGTTGCGCATCGTGGTCACCACGGCGCGCGCCATCGCCGAGCGCACCCTGGTGCCCGCGTCCTTGGAGAAGAGCCGGATCCGGGTGGCGAAGGGGACACGGCTCAAGCCGGCGATCCTGGTGGACAATCTCGAGGCCATGGGCTTCCGGCGCGTTACCACCGTCACCGAAGTGGCGGAGTTCTCCGCCCGCGGAGGCATCGTGGATGTATACGGGTTCGGCATGGCGTCCGCCGCCCGGCTCGAGTGGTGGGACGATGAGGTGTCGTCGCTGCGGGCGTTCGACCTCACGACCCAGCGCTCCGGTGTGGAGCTCGACGAGGTGACGGTGCTGCCCATCCGCGCCGCCAGGACCGTCGAAGCCACTGGGACCGGCGCGACGGCCCGTCGCACCCTGCTCGACCTGCTCCCGTCCGATTCCCTGCTCCTGCTCGACACGCCGGGACCGATCGACGATGAGGTCGAGCGCTCCTGGCGCGAGGCCGCCCATCACCTCGAGATCGCCAAGCGCCTCGGCGAGGACGTGCCGCAGCGCGAGGAGATCCTCGAGGCCCCGGCACAGGTGCGGGCACGCATGACTGCGCTGCCGCGCGTTCGCCTCGTGGCGGAGGGGGCGCAGCTGCAGTTCGGCTTTCTCCCGCCCGAGAAGATCGACCGGCAGGTGAACCGGCTGCGCGACCTGCTCTCCCGTCCACCGACGACGATCATCCTCTGCGACAATGAGGGACAGATCGAGCGGCTCGACGAGCTGCTGGAGGAACGGGGCAACCTGCCGGCGCATGCGTCGCTCGTGGTGGGAGCCCTCGATGGCGGCTTCATGATGCCGGGCCTTCGGGTGCTCACCGACCACGAGATCTTCCGTCGCGCCCGGCGCCTGCGGCGGTCGCGGCGGTATCGACAGGCCGCGCCATCGGCCGCCACCGGTGCGCTGGTCAAGGGCGATTACGTCGTCCACCTGGACCACGGCATCGGCATCTATCGCGGCATCGAGACGATCACCGTCGGGGCCTCGACGCTGGAAGTGGCGGTGGTGGAGTACGAGGGGGGCGACCGGCTCAACGTTCCGCTGTATCGCCTCGACCAGCTGGAGCGGTACCGGTCCGCTGAGGATGATGGCGATCGGCCGCCGCCACGCATTCACAGCCTGGGCGGATCGCACTGGAAGAAGGTCCGGGAGAAGGCGCAGCATGGCATCCGCCAGATGGCCGGCGAACTGCTCGACCTCTACGCCCGGCGCAAGCTCGCCACCGGCTACGCCTTTCCCCCGGACACCCGATGGCAGCGCGAGCTGGAGTCGAGCTTCCTCTACGAGGACACACCCGACCAGCGGAAGGCGACGGACGACATCAAGCGCGACCTCGAGCAGGCGCGCCCGATGGATCGCCTGCTCGTCGGCGATGTCGGCTATGGCAAGACGGAAATCGCGGTGCGCGCCGCGTTCAAGGCGGTGCAGGGGGGCAAGCAGGTCGCGGTGCTGGTGCCGACCACCATTCTCGCCGAACAGCACGGTCGCACCTTCACCGAGCGGCTGGCGGACTATCCGGTGCGCATCGAGGTGCTGTCCCGGTTCCGCACCGCGAAGGAACAGAAGGCGGCACTGCAGCGGCTGGCCGCCGGGGAAATCGACGTGATCATCGGCACCCACCGGCTGCTCTCCGCCGACGTCACCTTCAAGGACCTCGGCCTGCTGGTGGTGGACGAGGAGCATCGCTTCGGGGTGAAGCACAAGGAGCGGCTCAAGGCGCTGCGGCTCGCGGTGGACGTGCTGACCCTCACCGCGACACCCATCCCCCGCACGCTGCACCTGTCACTGGCTGGCCTCCGGGACCTGACCCTGATCGAGACCCCGCCCCGCGACCGCTCGCCGATCCTCACGTTCGTCGAGCCCTGGGACGATGGCCTGCTCGAGGAGGCCATCGCGCGCGAGCTGGATCGCGGCGGACAGGTGTTTTTCGTGCACAACCGGGTGGAGACGATCGAGACCATCGCGGCGCGGGTCCGCGCCCTCGCGCCGCGGGCCCGCGTCGGGGTGGCCCACGGCCAGATGGCCTCTGCCCCGCTCGAGGATGTGATGCAGCGCTTTGTCACCGGCGAGCTCGATATCCTGGTGAGCACGATGATCGTCGAGTCGGGCCTCGACGTGCCGAATGCGAACACCATGATCGTGCACGATGCGCACCGGCTCGGCCTGGCCCAGCTGTACCAGCTGCGCGGCCGCGTGGGCCGGAGCCATCGTCGCGCCTACTGCTACCTCATCGTCCCCGACTCGATCGACGCCGACGCTGAGGAGCGGCTCAAGGTGCTGGAGCATCACACCGACCTCGGTGCCGGCTACCGGGTGGCACTCAAGGATCTCGAACTGCGTGGGGCCGGCAACATGCTCGGCGCCGAGCAGTCGGGGCAGGCGCACGCCGTGGGGTTTGACCTGTACCTGCGCTGGCTGGAGGAAACGGTCCAGGCGCTCCGCGGCCAGGGCGGCCGGGAAACGCAGCCCCCGCCCGAAGTGGTGCTCGATCGCCCCGCCCACCTGCCGGACTCGTTCGTGGGTGACGATGACACCAAGCTCGACCTCTATCGCAGACTGGCGCGGGCGGAGTCGCCTGATGAGATTGATGGGCTGCGCTCGGAACTTCGGGAACGCTTCGGTCCGCTCCCGCCCGAGACCGAAACGCTGCTCGACATGGCCCGCCTCAGGGTGCTGGGGGCCACGCTCGGGATCCAGCACATCCTGATCCGGGGCGACGAGGCCAGGGTGACGTTTCGCGCCGGTGTGGCGCCCCGCATGGCGAAGCTCAGTACGGCGCTGGACGATGTGCAGCTGGTGGCGGAGGTGCGACGCACCGTGCCACTGGCCTTGCGCCTCGAGCGGCTGGGAGGGGAAGCACTGATGCCCGCGCTGGTGCGGGCACTGAGGGCGGTAGTGTGACGCGCCCTGATACTCGAACATTCATCGGAGATGGCATGCGGCGACTGTTGCTGGTGGTGTCGGTGGTGGTACTCGCGGGGTGCAGCCGCGACCTGTTCAAGCCTGGTGTCGGGGCGGCCGCCACGGTGGGGTCGACGAAGCTCTCTCCTGAGCGCCTCGCCGACTTCCTGGGCGAGGCCAAGGGGGCGCAGCTCAACAGCGAGACTGCCGACTTCATCACGAATGTGTGGGTGGACTACACCCTGTTCGCGCAGGCCGTGGCGCGCGGCGATGTCCTGACCGATTCGGCCACGGTGGCCGGCGCCATGTGGCCGCAGATCACCGAGCTCAAGGCCACCCTGTGGCACGACTCGCTGATGGCGAAGCGCACCGTCGTTGGGCCTGATGCGGTCGCGCAGGCATACAACGCCGGCGACGTGCGTGTCTTCCAACACCTCCTGATCCGGTCGTCCGAGACGGGCACGCCCGAGGAAAAGGGCGCAGCGCAGGCGCAGGCGCGCAAGGCCATCGCCGCGGTGAAGGGCGGGACGTCGTTCGCGCAGGTGGCGACGCAGATGTCGCAGGATCCCGGCAGCGCCCGCGACGGTGGGTTCCTGCCCCCGGGTCCGAAGGGTCGTTTCGTGCCCCAGTTCGACAGCGTAGCCTGGAACCTGGCCCCGGGCCAGATGAGCGGGGTGGTGGCGACGCCGTTCGGCTACCACGTTATCCGCCGTCCGCCCCTCTCGGAGGTCCAGGACCGTCTCGACCAGTACCTGCGCCAGAGTGAGGTGGCGTCGCTCGATTCGCTCTACATGGACAGCCTGGCGATTCAGCGGCACCTGACAATCGAGCCGGCGGCCCCATCGCTGATGAAGCAGGCCATCACCAGCCCCGACAAGGAAGCCAAGTCCACCAAGGCACTTGCCGTCTACGACGGCGGGAAGCTGACGGTGCAGGAATTCCTTCGCTGGGTGCGGGTGCTGCCGCCGCAGGTCACTGGTCAGCTCAAGACCGCGCCCGACAGCATGCTGACGCGCTTTGCCCGGATCCTGTCCACCAACATCCTGCTCATCAACCAGGCCGACTCCGCCGGCGTGAAGCCGTCGGCGGAACAGTGGGCCGAGATGCAGTCGCAGTACATCGCGCAGCTGGATACCGTCAAGGCGCACATGGACCTCGGACCGGCGGTGGATTCCTCGGCGAGCCAGGGGGAGCGCCTGAAGGTGGCCGACGCGAAGGTCGACACGTACATGGACCAGATCCTGACCGGCAGCAAGCGCTTCATTCCGTTGCCGGCGTCGCTGGCCATGGTGCTGCGCGAGCGCGGCAAGGTCGATCTTTCGGATGCCGGCGTCGCCAAGGCCCTGGAGATCGGGCGTGCCCGGCAGGCCGGCAAGGACTCCACCGCCTCACGCGACAGCACGGCGGGCACGACCGGCATGCAGCCGGCGCCTGGCCCGGCGCCGGTGCCGTCGCCCGCACCGCCGGGGAGCTGACCGGCACAAGGTGACCAGCATGCAGCGGATGGCGAAGACAACCCTGGCGGTAGCGGCGTGGCTCGCGGGTGCGAGCCACGCCGTGGCGCAAGCAAACACGACGCTGGCCTCGACCACGCCGGTCGACCACATCGTGGCCGTGGTGGGCAAGCAGGCCATCATGCAATCACAACTCGATGAGCAGTTCTTCCAGTTGCTCGGCACCATGCCGCCGGCCGCGGTCCCGGCGACCGCCGCCGATTCCGCGAAGCTGCGCAAGCAGGTGCTGTCCGACCTCGTGGACGACGAACTCCTCGTCCAGGCCGCCGCGCGGGATACCTCCATCAAGGTGACGGACAAGGAGGTCATCGACGCGGTGGCCGCGGCCGTCAAGAACATCCGGTCCCGGTACACCACCGAGCCCGAGTTCATGGCCGAGCTGCACAAGGCCGGCTTTGCGAGCCTCGACGAGTATCGCCGGTTTCTCGCGGAGCAGTCGCGCCGCGACATGCAGAAGGAACGCCTGAAGCAGCAGCTGAAGGACAAGGGCGAACTCAAGCCGATCGCCCCGAGCGAACCGGAAATGAAGGCGTTCTTCGCCGAGCAGCAGGGGCAGTTCGGCAACCGGCCGGCCACCGTCTCGTTCCGGCAGGTGGTGATCGCGCCCCAGCCCACTGCGCAGGCCAAGGCGCGGGCGCTCGCACTGGCCGACTCCATCCTGATCGAGCTCAGGAAGGGGGCCGATTTTGCCGTCGCCGCCAAGCGGTTCTCGGCCGACCCTGGATCGCGCGATCGGGGAGGCGAATTGGGATGGGCCCGCCGCGGACTCTTCGTGCCCGAGTTCGATCGCGTTGCCTTTGCGCTCAAGATCGGCGTCATCTCCGAACCCGTGGAGACGCCGTTTGGCTATCACCTCATCGAGGTGATGCGGACCCAGCCGGGCGAGATCCAGGTGCGGCATATCCTGCTCGCCGCCGAGGTGACGGCCGCCGACGTCGACAGCGCCGAGGCCCGGGCGCAACAGGTGTACAAGGCCGCGCTGGCCGGCGAGTCGTTCGACTCCCTGCAGCGGCAGTTTCACGATGGGACGGAGGAACGTGAGGCGGCGTCGGTGCCGCTGGACAAGCTGCCCGAGGTCTACAAGCGCGGCATCCTCACCACGGACAGCAGCACCACCACCATCATTCCGCCGTTTGCCCTCGAGGCGCCGGGGGGCGGGAAGAAATTCGCCGTCGTGATGGTCACCGAGCGCCGCGCCGAGGGCGAGGTCACCTATCAGGACGTGCGCGACCGCGTGCGCCAGATCCTGTCGGAAGACCTCGCGATCCAGAAGTATCTCTCCCAGCTTCGTCGTGCGACGTACGTCGAGGTGCGGGAGTCCTGATGCGCCGCCTCGCGGTGACACTCGGTGATCCGCGCGGTATCGGTCCCGAGATCACCCGCGCGGCACTGCAGGCGCCCCTCGACGCCCTGATCACCGTCGTCGGCCCCGACGACCTTCTCGACAGCATTCCCGCGGCACATCGCGTTGGCGTCGGTACCTGGGGACAGGGCACCGGCGACCGCGCCGATCACGCGCGCACCCTGCGCGCGGGGCGCCTCACCGGCCATGCGGTGGAGGCGGCGGTACGGCTGGCGCTGGCGGGGGAGGTGGACGGCATCGTCACCGCGCCGGCCCACAAGCATGCGCTGCACCTCGCCGGGTTCCCCTGGCCGGGCCATACCGAATGGCTGGCGCACCTCTGCGGAGACGTGCCGGTCGCCATGATGCTCGCCTCCGATCGCCTCCGGGTGGTGCTGGTCACCACCCACGTGGCCCTGCGCGACGTGCCGGCATTGCTCACCGTGGAGCGGGTGGCCGGCGTGGCGCGCACGACCGACCGCGCGCTGCGCAACTGGTGGGGGATCGCGGGGCCGCGGCTCGCGCTCTGTGCCCTCAACCCCCACGCCGGCGAGGGCGGCCTGTTCGGCGACGAGGAGATCCGCGTCCTCCGCCCGGCAGCCGAGGCGGCGCATCTCGCCGGGCCGTTTCCCGCCGATACCGTCTTCGTGCGCGCGATGCGCGGCGAGTTCGATGCGGTGCTGGCGCCCTATCACGATGTCGGCATGACGGCCATCAAGGTGGCCAGCTTCGGCGAGGCGGTGAACGTGACGCTCGGGCTGCCGTTTCCACGGACAAGCCCCGATCACGGGACGGCATTCGACATTGCGGGCACGGGGGTCGCGGACTGGTCGTCGATGCGGCGCGCGATTGAGATGGCGGCGATGCTATGCGAACAGCGTGAGCGGTAAACGGTGAGCAGTAAACGGGATGGCTTACGCCGTGATGATGGAGCGCCTCTTCTTCAGCATGCCGAGCAGTAGCCGCTGGCATCGGGCATTTGCAGTCATGACTGGCGCGCAACGTTCCGGGCTCACGATGCCGGCATCGACCAGCAGGCTGAGGATCTCACCAGTCTCGACCGCCGACCCATAGGCGATGCCCAGGTGCCTCGTGAAGCTGGGCGATTCGGTGAAGGTATATCCTTCCGCGATGTTCAACTGAACCGATAGCGCGGCGCGCTGCAGTTGGCTGAAGAGTGCCGATCCATACGGTGCCCAGGCGTCCCTGCACAACGAAACAACGCTCAGCAATACCGAGCGTGACTCCTGCCACGCATGAAGGGAGGTGTGATCGCGCACACGCTACGATACGCATAAGAGCGCCGGAGGCATGTGCCGTAAGCCGCAAGATGTGCCGCGAGGCCGCAGTTCCCGTTCACCGTTCACCGCTTACCGTTGACGCCGTCCTCAAGTCGCGCCATCACCTCAACATGCCGTTCCAGCTTCAGTTTCTGGCTCGCCCGGTTCGCGATCAGGACCGCACTCACCTGCAGGATCGTCGCATGTTCCACCAGCCCGTTGGCCCGAAGCGTGTTGCCGGTGTCCACCAGGTCCACGATCCAGTGCGACAGTCCGAGCAACGGTGCCACTTCCACTGATCCCCCGACCGCGATGATTTCCACGGCGCGACCGAGGCCGGCGAAATAGGCCCGCGCCAGGCGGGGATACTTGGTGGCGACACGGGGCGTGATGCCGCCGGGCAGGCCGGGGTACGCCGCTGCCGCCGGGGCGGCGACCACGAGCCGGCAGCGGCCGAAGTCGAGTTCCAGCGGCTCGAGCACATCGGGGTTGGCCTCGCGCAGCACGTCGGTGCCGGTAATGCCAAGGTCCGCCGCGCCCGATTCCACGTAGACCGGCACGTCGCCTGGCTTCACCTCCAGGTACTCGATGCCGGGGTCGACCGACGGCACGAGGAGCCGACGACCCTTGTCGGTGGCAGGCGCCAGCCCGGCGCGCGTGAGGCGCGCCACCGCCTCATCCCACAGCCGCCCCTTGGCGAGGGCGATGCGCAGCCGGGAACTGCTCACGGGTCGAGCTCCGCGATAGCGTCGAGATCGAATGACAGGCCGACGGCCGGCATCGGGTGTCCGAAGCGTCCCATCAAGCCGTCGTATCGACCGCCGGCGCCGGCGGCGCGGCCTGCTCCCGCCACGAACAGCTCGAACTGCAGCCCGGTGTAGTAGTCGAGGCCACGCACTTCGCCGAGGTCGTACACCACGTGGGTCCGCTCCTGGTCGGTGAGCGCCGCATCGAGCGCCAGCAGATGGTCGAGTGCCGGCACGGCCGCTGGGGGTGCCTCCGTCCGCGCCGCGGCCAGCGCATCGCGACGACCCATCACAAACGGGAGGGACAGGAGCGCACGCGCATCACCGTCGAGCGGCTCGAGCGCGCGCCTGAGGCTGCCGCGGTCCTTGCGATCGATCCAGCGGCGCACGTCGGTTCGCAGGGCATCGGGCACCGCCGACAGCGCGGGGGCGAGGGCACCGATGTGGCCGACGTTCAGCTGGAAGTCGCGCAATCCCACCGCCTCGGCAAGCCTGAGTGCGAGTCGGACGAGCTCCAGGTCGGCAGCCATGCCGGTCACGCCCAGCAGCTCCGCGCCGGCCTGCAGGATCTCCCGCGGCCGGGCCCCGCGATCCGGTTCCTGCCGATAGACCTTGCCGGAATAGCAGAGACGGAGCGGCAGTGGATGGTCGGCAAAGGCGGTCGCGGCCACGCGCGCCACGCTCGCCGTGAAGTCGTATCGGAGGGCGAGTGCCCGCCCGTCCAGGTCAAGGAAGCGGATGAGCCGCTCGGTCACCGCCGGGCCGCCGGCCCGGACGAAGACTTCTTCGTATTCAAAGGTTGGTGGGCTCACCTCCTCGAATCCCCCAGCCTCGAGCACGGTGAGCATCGCGCGCTGGAGGGCGCGCCGACGCCGGACCGCTTCGCCGGTGAGGTCGAGCGCGCCAGGCGGCACGAGCGCGATCGCCGCCCGGTGCAGGGGAGCGTCGCTCATTGGCCCGTCTTGGCGTCGGCCGCCGGCGGACGGCCGAGGACACGCACGCGATCCACACGGCGGCCCGCCATCGACACGATCTCGAAGTCGACGCCGCCAACCTGCACCAGGTCGCCCGGCTTCGGCAGGCGACCGAGCTGGCCGAACAGGAGCCCGCCCACCGTGGTGTAGCTGGTGTCGTCGAGCTTGGTGTCGTACTCGGTGTTGAACTGGCTGATGGTCATCGATCCATCGATTGCGGTGCCCCCCTCGTCAAGCGGCACATGATCGGGGGGGTCGTACTCGTCGTAGATCTGCCCCACGATCTCCTCGAGGAGGTCTTCCATCGTGACCAGGCCCGCCGTGCCCCCGTATTCGTCGAGCACCACGGCCAGGTGCAACTTCAGCTTCTTCATGTCCGCCAGGACATCCTCCACCTCGCGCGTGCCGGGCACGAAGAGCGGGGGGCGCATGATCATGCCGACCGTCGCTGTGGGTGTCTTTCTCAGCGCGGACAGGACCTCCTTGGCGTGGACCACGCCCACGATCTCATCGAGGCTCTCGGTGAACACCGGATAGCGTGATCGCCGGGCCTCGGCGACGCGATCGGCCGCCTCACCCACCGGAAGGTCGGCATCCAGCGCGATCATTTCCGTCCGGGGCGTCATCACTTCCTCGGCGGTCTTCTCGGTGAACTCGAAGACGCCCTCCAGCAGCCGTGCATCCTGCTTCTGCAGGGAGCCGAACTCCTCGCTCTGTTCAACCAGCAGCCGGATCTCTTCCGGGGAGTGCAGTCGATCGTGTTCGCCGCCCGTTCGCTTGATCCGGAACAGCCGCAGGATGCTGTTGGCGGTACTGTTCAGGATCCAGATGGGGAGCGCCATCACCCACGCGAAGGCCATGAGCGGTGCGGCGACCCAGCCGCTCACTTCCTCGGGATAGAGCAGGGCGAGCGCCTTGGGCACCAGTTCGCCCAGGATGATGTGCAGGACGGTGATGATCGTGAACGCGACCGCCACCGCGAGGGTATGCGTCGCCACGGCGGCGGCGGCGGCGGGAAGCCAGCGGAAGGCGCCCTCGATGACGCTGGCCAGTGCCGGTTCACCCACCCAGCCGAGGCCCAGCGACGCCAGCGTGATCCCGAGCTGGGTGGCCGAGATGTATCGATCGAGCGATTGAACCGCGCGTCGGGCAAGCCTAGCTTTGCCGTCGCCCGCCCGGCTCATCTCGTCCAGGCGCGTGCGGCGGGCACCCACGAGGGCGAACTCCGCAGCAACGAAGAACGCGTTGGCGAGCACGAGGATCAGGACGGCGAACAGCCCGGCCACGACCGGCTGGTCGGATTCCATCCCGGCAACTGTAACCACCTTTCGAAAGGCCCGCGAGTCGATGCTCCGGCGAATCGTCGCCCCCCCGTTCGAGGCGCTCACGCCCTTCCTGCCGCAATCCGGTGCCTCGGACGCCCTGACAAGGGAGACCGTTGCGCGCATTCTCCAGCGGGTGGCCGACGGGGGCGACGTTGCGGTGCGGTCAATCGCGCTCGAGATCGACGGTGTGGACCTCCCGCCCGGGGACTGGGAAGTGCCGCGGTCACAATGGGTTGCGGCGCTCGACAGGCTGCCGGGGCCGCTCCGGGTGGCGCTGGAATTGGCGGTCCAGAGAGTGACGGCATATCACCAGCGGCAGGTCGACCCCGGGTACAGCATCACCGCTCCTGACGGAACGGTCCTCGGCATGCGGGTGACCCCGCTCGACCGGGTCGGACTCTATGTGCCCGGCGGGAAGGCGTCATATCCATCGTCGGTCATCATGAATGCCGTTCCCGCCGTAGTGGCCGGGGTGCCCGACATCATTGCCGTCACCCCGCCTGGGGGCTTCCTGACCGACACTGTCCTGGCCGCCTGCGAACTGGCGGGGGTCACGCGGCTGTTCCGGGTTGGCGGGGCCCAGGCCATCGCGGCGCTGGCCTGCGGGACGCCGACCATTCCCCGCGTCGACAAGATTGTGGGACCGGGGAATCGCTGGGTCGCGGAGGCCAAGCGCCAGCTGGTTGGGAAGGTTGGCATCGAGGCCATTGCCGGTCCGACCGAGTTGCTGGTGCTCGCCGACGAGACCGCCAGCGCTGCCCGGATAGCGACCGATCTCATCGGGCAGGCGGAACACGACGAGGACGCCTCGGCCTGGTGTGTCACCACTTCGGCCGCCCTGGCCGACGCGCTCCCCGTGGCCCTCGAGGCAGCCCTTCTTCAGGCACCACGCGCCGCCATCGCGCGCGAATCCCTGACGCGGAACGGGGTAGTGATAGTAGTGCCTACCGTGGACGACGCCATCACCGTGACCAATCTCCGGGCGCCGGAGCATCTCGAGATCCTCATGCGCGACCCAGGTGCGGTCGCCCGGGGTGTGCGCCACGCCGGTGCGATTTTCCTCGGCCCCCACACGCCCGAGCCCGTGGGCGACTACATCGCTGGGCCGAGCCATGTGCTGCCGACCAGCGGCACGGCGCGATTTGCCTCACCCCTGGGCGTCTACGATTTCATCAAGCGCACCAGCATCGTCCAGTACGCCGCCAGCCGTCTCGCGGACGATGCCCCCCACATCATTGCCCTGGCGGAAGCAGAGCACCTGGCCGGCCACGCCCAGGCGGTGCGGCAGGCGATGGGCATGGTCGAGTGACCCAGCCGCCTGCTGCGTCGGCAGCCCCCGCCGAGACCAGGCTGAGAACGGTCCTGCTGCTCACGGCGGGATTCATGGTGGTGGAAGCCGTCGGCGGCTGGCTCAGCGGCTCCCTCGCCCTCATGGCCGACGCTGGTCACATGCTCACCGACGTCGCGGCATTGGCTCTCGCGCTGATGTCGGCGCGCATGGCTCGTCGCCCCGCCGACCACCGCCGCACCTACGGATACCTGCGCCTCGAGATCCTGGCGGCGCTCGTCAACGGGGTCATTCTCGCCGCCATCTCGGCGTGGATCATCTTCGAGGCCATTCGCCGGTTCCGGAGCCCGCACGTCATCGAGGGGCCGCTCTTTGCCGGCGTGGCGCTCGCCGGCCTCGTGGTGAACCTGGTCGCGCTCCGCCTGCTGCGGCATGAATCACACGGCAACCTCAACGCGCGCGCGGCCTACCTCCACGTCCTGGGCGACCTGCTCGGTTCAGTCGGCGCGCTGCTCGCCGCGGTCATCGTCATCTTCACCGGCTTCACGCTTGCCGACCCGATCGTGTCGGTACTGATCTCACTCCTGATCATTGCCGGGAGCTGGCGGCTGCTGCGGGAAAGTGTCGAGATCCTGCTCGAGTCGGCCCCGGCGCACATTCCGCTGCAGGATGTCGAGCGCCGGATGCGCGGCGTGGAGGGCGTCATCGCGGTGCACGACCTGCACGTCTGGACGCTCACGAGCGGTGTGGTGGCGATGAGCGGGCATGTGGTCGTCCCCGACCTCGGGTCGCATCCGCGGGTGCTGACGGCGGTGCAGCGGGAGGTGCGCGAGATCGGGATCGGCCACGTCACCATCCAGGTCGAGTGCCTTGACCAGTGCGTCCCCGACGCCGAGGGGCCCCTCGCCCGTACTCCTGGCAGCCCGGGCAGTATCGGTGCCCATGGGCATCCGCATTCGCACTAGGCTGGAACTCGCTGCAGCACAGCCACTTCCAAATGCGGTCGCGGCTCTCTTGCGGCGCAGACCTTCGCAGTCTATATATGCGCCGCTCAGGCCCCGTTCGGGCCACAACGTTGGTGAATTCGCAGGGGAAGCGGCACACAGTGATTCGTAACATTGCCATCATCGCGCACGTCGACCACGGCAAGACCACCATGGTTGACCAGATGCTCCGTCAGGCGGGGGCATTTCGCGCGAACCAGCAAGTCGAAGAGCGCGTCATGGACTCGAATCCGCTCGAAAAGGAGCGGGGCATCACGATCCTGGCGAAGAACACGTCGGTCAACTGGCACGGCACCAAGATCAACATCGTGGACACGCCGGGACACGCCGACTTCGGTGGCGAGGTCGAGCGCATCCTCCGCATGGTGGACGGCTTCGTGCTCCTGGTGGACGCCGCCGAAGGCCCGATGCCGCAGACGCGGTTCGTCACCCGGAAGGCGCTGGCGCTGGGGCTCAAGCCGATCGTGGCGATCAACAAGATCGACCGCGCCGACGCCGAGCCGCTGCGGGTGCACGACGAGGTGCTGGGCCTCTTCATCGACCTCGAGGCGACGCACGAGCAGCTCGACGCGCCGTTCCTCTACACGTCGAGCCGTGCCGGCACCGCCACGCCCGAGCTCGATCATCCCGGGACCGACCTCTCTCCGCTGTTCCAGGCGGTGATCGACAACATCGCGGCGCCTACCGGCGACCCCGAGGGCCCGTTCCAGATGCTGGTGTCCACCCTCGACTTCTCCACCTTCCTTGGGCGCATCGCCATCGGGCGCATCGAGCGCGGCCGGGTGCGCGTGGGCGACCAGGTGTCGCTGCTGCCCATGGGCGAGCCAGGCATGGTGGCCGACGAGCCGATGGAAAACGGTCGCGTCACCAAGCTCTATACATTCGACGGGCTGGCGCGGGTGGACGTCCAGGAGGCCAGCGCCGGGGACATCGTGTGCCTCGCCGGCTTCGAGACCATCGAGATCGGCAAGACGTTCACCTCGATCGACCACCCCGAACGGCTCCTCGGCATCGCCGTGGAAGAACCGACGATCTCGGTCGACTTCATCGTCAACAACGGGCCCTTCGCCGGGCGCGATGGCAAGTTTGTCACCAGTCGTCAGCTGCGCGACCGGTTGTACAAGGAACTCGAGCGGAACGTGGCGCTCCGGGTCGAGCCGACCGACACCCCCGATACGCACAGCGTATCCGGCCGTGGCGAGCTGCACCTCGGCATCCTCATGGAAACGATGCGGCGCGAGGGCTATGAGTTCCAGGTGTCCCGTCCGCGCGTCATCACGCGCACCGGGGACAACGGCGAACGCCAGGAGCCGTATGAGGAGCTCATGATCGACGTCCCGGAGGAGTACATGGGCGTCGTCATGGAGCGCCTGGGGCCACGGCGGGCTGAAATGAAGGAGATGAAGAACAACGGGACCGGGCTGGTACGGCTCACCTTCACGATCCCGGCGCGCGGCCTGTTCGGCTACCGCTCCGAGTTCCTGACTGATACGCGCGGCAACGGGATCATTCACCACCGCTTCCTCGAGTACGGCCCGTGGGCGGGCCCGCTCGCGGGTCGGAAGCGCGGGGTGCTGGTGGCCGACCGCGAGGGCTCAGTGGTGGCCTTCGCCCTGGGCAACCTGCAGGAACGGGCCCAGATGTTCGTGGCCCCGGGCGACCTGGTCTACGAGGGGATGATCGCCGGCGAGAACTCCCGTCCTGCCGATCTCGACGTGAACGTGACGAAGGAGAAGAAGCTCACCAACATGCGCGCGTCGGGCTCGGACGATAACGTCCTGCTGGAACCGCCGCGCCAGATCACCCTCGAGTACGCCATGGAATACATCGAGGAGGACGAGCTCATCGAGGTCACCCCGAAAACGATCCGCCTGCGCAAGCGCGTCCTGCAGGTGAATGATCGGAAGAAGGCTGCCCGGGCCGCCGCCCGGGTAGCGGACGCGTCGTGACCCAGCGACTTTCACCCTCTTTACGGATGGCGGAGGCGATCATGCCGGCCAGCGAGACGTCGTACGGAACCCTGCAGATGCGGCGGAAGTTCGACGACGATGAGTTCGAGGAAGACACCTTCACGTTTGACGACGATGACGACGATGAGAAGGATGACGACGAGGAAGAGGACGAGGAGGACGATCTCGACAGCCTCGATGATGAGGAAGTCGAGGAGTTCGACGACTTCGACGAAGACGACGATCGCTGACGCCGGGGGGCGTCAGTCGTCAAATCGTTCCCGGTCGCCCTTGTCCACCGGCTCTCCCGGAGCCGGGTCAGCGTGGCCGCTCTCCATCTCGAGGGCGGCCCGCGCTGCTTCCAGTCCCGCTCGCTTGGCGGCATCCAGCTCGGGGTACCGCAGCTTGAGGCCCTGCAGCGTGTCCACGGCGGCGGCAGCCACAATAAGGCGGGACACCCACTTGTAGTCCGCCGGCACCACGTACCACGGGGCGTCCGGCGTGGCGGTGTGGCGGATCATCTCCTCGTAAGCCTCCATGTACTCATCCCAGTGCTCCCGTTCCGCCACGTCTGCCACCGAGAACTTCCAGTTCTTGTCCGGCTGGTCCAGCCGCGCCAGGAATCGCTTCTTCTGCTCCTTGCGTGACACATGCAGGAAAAACTTCCGGATGACGACGCCGTTCCTGGTCAGGTACCGCTCATAGGCGTTGATGTCCTCGAAGCGCTCCTCCCAGATGTGCTTCGTCACCAGCGCGGGCGGGAGGCGCTGCCGCTCGAGCAGCTCGCGGTGCACCCGCACCACCAGCGTCTCCTCATAGTACGAACGGTTGAAGATCCCGATGCGGCCCCGCTCAGGCAGGCAGCGGTTGCTGCGCCAGAGAAAATCATGGTCGAGCTCCTCTGCCGACGGCGCCTTGAAGGAAAAGACCTGGCACCCTTGGGGATTGATGCCCGACATCACGTGCTTGATCACGCTGTCCTTGCCCGCGGCATCCATCGCCTGGAAGATGAACAGGATGGCGTGGCGATCCTGCGCATACAGCGTGTTCTGCAGTTCGGCCAGTCGCTCGACGCCACCCTGGAGGAGGTCCTGGGCACGGGCCTTGTCCTTCATGCCGGCACGATCAGCGGTGTCGAAGTCCGCCAGCCGGAACTTGCTGCCGTCAATGACCCGGTACGGCCGGGAGAGGTCCGCTGCGATATCAGCCATGGGATCCAGGTGAATGAATGAGGGAGGGCACTGCTAGGCGCGCTCCTGCGTGCTTGCCAGTTGCAGGGACACAAGCCGGCCGATGAGGACGGCCGGATAGAGCTGGCCCACGAGTCCCTCCATCGTGGCGAGTGAGCGTGCCGCCGGGATCACCGGCAGGATATCACCGAAGCCCAGGGTCGTCAGCGTCGTCAGGCTGAAATAGACCAGGTTCGACCGCTCGACACCGTGGCTGATGGCTGGGTGCGGAAACCGGAACGCGTCGGGACTGAACTGCATGACCAGCCAGTAGGCCTCGGCAAAGACTACGGCCAGCAACAGGTACACGGCGACCGCGCCCTCGATCCGGGCACGCGTGATGGCGCCGTCCCGGAACACATGCGTCAGGGTAAGAACCGACAGCCAGACCAGCGCGATGATCCCCAGGCTCGCGCGGAGCACGCTGATGCCGACGCCCGGGACAATGGCACTGTACCACTCGAGGCCGATGGGAGCGGTCATGGCCAGCAACCCGGCGATGCGCGCCCCCCGGGTGCGCGTGACGGCAAACACTCCACTGACCCCGAGCAGGGAAAACCCGGCGGCAGCGAGCAGGTCGGCCTGTCCCGCGATTCGCCCATGAGCCGAAAGGGGTGCGATCACGAAGAGGGTGACGATCAGGAAGAGCAGCATCAGCCGCAGGCTCCGGTCGGCATTCCACATGCCGCTCACCTGCTCGCGAACCTGCCGGGGTACCAACTGGGACACGCGCGCTCCGCATACCGATGGGATGGAAGGACGGCTGGCCGCCGGCAACCATGGTGACCGGGGTCGAGGCTAAGGTATTATCCCCTGTGTCAGGCCATCGCGCCACCATCCATCCTTGTCCGGGCAGGTTGATGCGCCGTTCCGCACGCGTGAGCCCGTACCTCCTCCCCTTCATCCTGCTGCTCGCCGTCACCTCCGCCGCACTGGCGCAGGACAGTGCCGGGCGGGAGGCGTACACGGTGATGGGGCAGCCGCCACGCTGGAAGCCATATGCCGGGGCGTTCGCGGGTATCAACAACATCACCACCACCGACATGGCGACCAACTGGGGCGGGTTCGGCCTCGCGGGTCTCTATCACGACCTGATGAATCCCCTGATCGGGGTCGGGATCGCGGGCGAGGCATACCTCGGCTACATCGCTGAGGAATATGGCGGCGGGGCCCGGCTGAACCTGGCCTTCCCCGTGGCGTTCCTGCAGGGCGGGGTGGACTACAGCATTACCGACAACTCGTTCGCGTTCATCCTCAGTTTCGCCGTGCCGATCCGGCGTGGGGGGATTCTCGGCCATGGGAGCCTCGCGCGGATCGACTGGCTGCCAAGTCGCGGCCAGACGATCAACCTGGGAGTGCAGGTGCCCGTGCTGCAGCCCTGGGCCGGGAAGACACGTCCCAAGGCTCAGGACATCGTGGTGCCCCGGGCCTCCCACGCGCAATTCGAGCGCGCCGAACGGATGGACGAGGCCACGACGAACGATCCGTCCGCTGGTGCGCTCGCGCTGATGCAACGCGAGGCGCTCTGGACGATCAACCTCCTGAACGTGTTCTACGCCGGCCTTGGCAAGTCGTACGAGGATGGGCTGGCCACCCAGCGTGATACGCTCGACGCGTACATCCGGAAGGCGGCGCTCCGCGATCCGCTGCACCCGCAGGGCTGGAATCCCCGGCACGAGATCGCCATCTGGCACGCGCAGATGGCGGCGGCTTTCGCGGCAGCGGCGGGAACAGCCAGCGGTGCCGACATCGCCCGTACGGCGCGGCGCGCGCTGCTGGACTCGGTGCTCATTCCCTACGACGCGCGCTTCGGCCAGTACAAGGATCCCAATCAGATCATGGGACTCGGCGGTCGCGGACGGCTGGCGTTCGAGGCCTGGGTCGCGGTCAGTGACGTGGCACCGGACCGGCGCACGGAGGTGCTCGCCGTGTTCGATGGGATTCTTGGCATCCTGGAGCGGTGCCGGGAGCAGCTGTATCGTATCAATGGCACCGATTCCCGGCTCAACTGGATGCCGCTGCAGTTCGCTCTCGAGGCGGACGAACATGACGACCAGGCGGAGCTCGACCGCCTCATCGCGCGCGTCGCGGACCGGCCGTTTGCCGATGGGAACACCACCACCCTCCTGCCGGGCCAGCAGTTCCAGCAGGAGCTGGCCGACCAGATCGCCTCGGCGCGGAACTACCAGGTGCTCTGGGTTCACGATTTTCGCGGGGTCGCCGCCGACCAGACGCCCGACAGTATCGGGGCGTTCCAGTCGCTCAACTACCTGCGCGCCCTGCTGCGCGGTGTGGAGCGCTATGACTCGCTCGGCAGCATGCCATCCTACTTCATCTTCTACGACCAGAATTACTACGAAACCGGCAGGAGCCGCCTGTGGATGTCCCTGTTGCAGGATCCACTTGGCCACGAGCTGAGGCTGCCGGCGCCGGACAGCGTCATGCAGCGGCAGTTCCGCGTGATGCAGGACAGCCTTCGGGCCGCGGTGGCCGGATCGACGCGCCTGCAGGGCGTGGCGAGCGTGCAGGGGCGGAGTGGTGTCACGAAGCTGGTGCGCGTGAACGTCAGCATTACCCAGCCATCCGACCTGAGCTACCGGTCGACGCGCATCATCGGGGTGCTGCCGCTCGTGGGCGACAACCTCATGCGCGACCATCGCAAGGTCACCTTCTTCGACCTGAACGAGGAGGATCCCGCGGTGGGCCGGGCCGCCTATACCGGCGTCGGGGTGGCCGAGGGATACACCACGCCGGCCTGGGACGATCGGGTGCTGGTGGTGGCCGGCCCCGCGATCCTGACCCTCAAGGAGGATGCGGAGCGCCTCCTCCTGCGGAACGGCTTCACCGCCGACGAAATTCCGGCCCCCCTCCGCCCGCGCGCACTCGGGCCCGACTATGCGGCCAGGGTGGCGACCCTGCAGGCCCAGGGACATACCGCGCGCGGGGTGCAGGTCCACAACGATGTCGGGTTTGGCTGGAAGCGAGCCAGCGTGGTGGAGATGATGCTGATCACACTCATGCCGCCGGGTAGCCTTATCTTCATTCCCGACTCGCTGTGGACCAGCCTGACGTACGCCTCGCACCTGGTGGTGGCAGCCCTGCGCGGGTGCGACGTCTATCTCGTCGCGCCAGCCTTCGCGAACGCCCCAGCCTCCTCAGCGGAGATCATGACCCGGAGCATGGACATCTTCGCCCGGCTGCTCGAGGTGCAGAACCACCTGACCCCGGAGCTCGCCAGTGATGGCGGGGGACTCCGGATCGGGCTGTACACCAGGACATCGCCGGTGAATGACGCGGCGGCACGTCAGGCGGAAGTCGCGAACACGTTCAGGATCAATCCGTGGCTGCAACAGCTCTTCCTGCCCGGCGACAGCACCATGCGCCGCGGTGAAGCGGCCACCGCATCCTCGAGCGGTGCGGCCCGTCGGCCGTCCGGGGCCGTCACGGCGACGGTGCCGAAGTTGCACGCCAAGACCCAGCTCTTTGCGACCGTCGCCACCTTGCGGGCCGTCGCACCGTTTCTGCCGGCCCGGGGCGACAGCATGGAACCCGCCTGGCCGGGACAGGCGTTCGGCGACCTCACGCCGGCCCAGCGCGACAGCGCCATATTGTTCCTGACCGTCGGCTCCCAGAACAAGGACACGCGCGGGCTTTTCCTCGACGGCGAAATCAGCTTTGTCGTGGCGGGTCCCTGGGCCCTGCAGGCGTATACGGAAATGTTCAACCTCTTCGGGATGACGACGTGGATCAGGACACAGGAAGAATTCAAGAGCTACTTCCCGGACTATTCGGAGCGGCAGCGCCGGTTCGGGTACCGCATCCGGAAGGCGCTGTGATTCGGCGCCGTTCATGATGGTGCTGCATCTCCTGCTGGCCCTGCAGGTCACCGGCGCCGACTCCGTGTGTGCCACGCCGGCGTTGTGTCGCCTGGTGGCACGGGCAGCCGAAGCCAATCGGGCTCCCGGGCGCCTGGCGACCTATGCCGCGCGGGTGGAGATCGAGGCGTCCGTCATCAGCGTCAAGGATGAGATCGTCAACGGACCAACCGCCGTGCAACAGGTGGAGACCGAGGTGCGGTGGGAACGGAATGGCCCATTTTCCCAGCGGGCCATCGGGACCCGCAGCCGGTTCAGTCAGGTGCCGATCTCCAACATGCGCTACCTGCTCATCGGCTGGATCGTGCCGCTCACGTATGGCGACCGCTTCGCCGTCTTCGGAAAGCAGTCTGGTGGGGATGTGACGCTTCCCGGGCCCAGTGACGTGGACCCGCAGCTGATCTACGCCGTGCATCCGCTGGCGTCGGATCGTGAGCGGTTCTACCGCTTCGTCAGCGCCGACACCGTCAACGTGTCGTTCCCCGATGGCGTCACGCGCCCGGTCATTCGCCTGCGCGTCAAGCCGCTTCGCATCCCGACCGACCGGCACCTGCTGGTCGACGGGGATATCGACCTCGACCTCGCCACGCTGCAGACGACGGCGATCCGGGCGCGACTCCTGTCAACGGGCGAACCCTACCGCGTACGGGGCGTGCTCGGCGTGCTGCATATCCCGCCAAGCTATTTCATCGAGCTGGTCAACACCCCCGATTCCACCGGCACGTGGCTGCCGGCATCACAGCGGTTCGAGTGGCAGGGGAAGGCCGAAGGCGTCGAGGGCGCTGCGCCGGCACTGCGGATCACGAGCCGCTTCCGGGACCGGGCATACACGGCGCTCGCGGCGGGAGCACCGACCACCTTTGACGACCGCCCCAGCTTCGCGCTCAGTTCCGCCCCCCGGGACTCGCTGCAGAAATTCAACCAGTGGTCGGAGCCGCTGGGCGACGAAACCGTCAAGTTTCGCACCTCCGACTTCTTCGGTCTCGATCCGTACCGGCCCGTGCTCACCGGCCCCAGTCGCGTGTCATTCTTGCAACCTGCGTACCGGGAGGATGTGGTCCGTTTCAATCGGGTCGAGGGGATCTACATCGGAATTCCGGTCACGTACGTTCCCGGCAACAAGCTGCGGAACACCTTTTTTCACGCCAACGCCGGCGTGGCCACCTGGACCGGGTCGATCAAGTACGACGGCGCGGCCGGCTGGGACAATGGTACAACGCGAGTGGAGGTACTGGGCGGACGGTACCTGTCGGTGACGAACAAGTTCCGGAGCCAGTTCGACAGCTATGCCCTGGGCGCCCTTTTTTCCAGGGACAACTGGGACTATGTCGACCGATACATGCTGAATCTTCGGTTGGTGCAGCGCTTCGGCGTCGGCCGCGGGTCCCGGTTTCAGGTCGAGGCCGGCTGGACGCAGGATGACTCGCTGGTGCGCGTACTCGACACCGATCCGTGGGTGGGATACCTGCGCTTCAATCGCGGCATCTACACCGGGAGCTATTTCCGGACGCTGGCTACGCTCGATATCCATCCGGACATCAGCGCCCAGTTCGTCAGGCAGGGATGGGGGTTCCAGCTGCTCTACGATGGTGGGTTCGGCGACCTGAAGTATTCCCGGTTGCAGGGGCGTGCCGTGGTGCGCAAGGATTTCTCCCGCGCCTTCCTCGTGGCACTGATCCAGGCGGGCACCACGCTGGGAGACAGCATCCCGCCGCAGCAGCTGTTCGAGGTGGGCGGTGCCGTGGGCCTGCCGGGCTATGACTACAAGCAGTTTGCCGGCAACAAGGGCGTGCTTGGTCGCGTCCGACTGACCTTGCCCATCCCGCTCTTTACCCTGGGCGGAGCCTTCAACAAGGCGCTGTCCGTTCCCACATCGCAGCCGTCAATTTCCGTGGGGTATCAGGGTGCCTGGACGAGCATCTCCAACCCCGGTGCCCAGGCGGCCGTCACCGCATTGGGCTACCAGTTTGACACCAAGACCGGGCAGACGGCGGTGGATTCGACCACCGGGCTGCCGGTCCCAGCCTCGGTGGCCAGCAGCGGGTGGAAGAGCTCGGTTGACGTGCGGGTCGGCTTTTTCGGCGGGGCCCTGGCGATTGGCGTGGCGAAGGCCCTGGCCAAGGGCACGGGAGTAAGCGTGTTTCTCGCCATCGGTGGACAGTTCTAGCCGGTGTGTCGGCAGGCAAAAGGGCCCGCGTCAAAAGACGCGGGCCCTTTCCGTATCGCGGTGGCCCGTCGCGCTCAGGGCACCTTTGGCAACGTCGCAAAGATCTTTGCCATGGTGGTGTTGATCTGGTCTTCCGTTGGCGCCTTGGGACCAGGCGATCCCTGCCAGATGCCACGCCACGCGGTGTTGCCCGACTTCTCTTCCTGCAGGTCCACCACGAAGGATGCATCGGTAGTGGTCACCGGCTGCGTCGTGGTGATGCCGCCGCCATAGCCCCATCCAGCCCCCCAGCCGTAGCCATATCCGTAGCCCCACGGGCCGTAGTACGGCGATGCCACGCCGGTGGTGGTGGTGACATACTCCGTGTTCTTCTTGATCCCGACGAAGTACCGCACACGGAACGTGGCGGTCTGGTTACTGTCCACCAGCGTGTAGCCCTTCTTCTGCAGCTCCGAGACGATGGCGAGCTGGATGCGCCGGTGCACGATGCTGTTCTGCACCGCCGGATCAACCTGCTGCGGTCCATCGACGGTGCCACCCTCGAACTCCACTGTGGCCCCGGCCGGGATGGGGATCGTGCTGTCCCGGTCGGAGGAGATGGACGGGCCGCAGGCGGCGAGGGCGACGATGCCGGATGCTGTGGCCAGCAGGCGGAATCGCTGTGGAAGCGCGACAGGTGACATACGGGCGACCTCAGTGAACTTTGGAGTGGCCGCCGGCGCGTCCGGCGGATCAATCAGCAATATACCGCCGTCGGCGTGCCCTGTCCCGGGGAGTCAGTGGCTCGGCTTGTAACGGCGCGGTGAAGGGTTTATTCTGTCCGGTTCTGCAGGGGCCTGTAGCTCAGGTGGTTAGAGCGCACGCCTGATAAGCGTGAGGTCGGTAGTTCAACTCTACCCAGGCCCATGGATACAACCCAGGCCCCACCGCGAGATACGTGCGCGGTGGGGCTTCGTGCGTCGAGGGCATCGGCGGGGCCGCGCAACCAATTCTCCGGGCCGGACGTCTATACATCAACCTGCCCAGGACAAGTTGCTTTGGGGAACATCCGACTCGCGATCCGTCATCTGCGCAAGAGCCCCTTCATCACCGGGGTGGCGGTGGCATCCCTGGCTCTCGGCATCGGGGCCAACGCCGCCATCTTCTCGCTGGTTGACCAGATGCTCCTCCGGCCGCTTCCGGTCGTCGACCCGTCCCGGCTTGTGAACCTCAAGGCGCCAGGTCCACATCCGGGATCGAATTTCTGCAGCAATATCGGGGAATGCGACGAGGTGTTCTCCTACCCGATGTTCCAGGACCTGCAGCGCGACCAGGCGGCGTTCACTGACATCGCCGCGCATGTCGACTTCGGTGCGAACATCTCGGCGCAGGGCAGGACCATGAGCGGCCAGGGGCTGCTCATTTCGGGGTCCTATTTCCCCGTGCTCGGCCTCGCGCCGGCGCTGGGCCGGCTGATCGGTCCTGGTGATGCGGCGGCGCCCGGGGATGGCCGCGTCGTCGTCCTGAGCTACGACTACTGGCGCGGCGAGCTGGGGGCGGACGCCGGGGTGCTGTCCAGGACGCTCATCGTCAATGGCCAGTCCCTCGAGATCATCGGGGTCGCGCCGCGCGGGTTCAATGGTACGGCGCTCGGCGTGAAGCCCCGGGTGTTCGTGCCGATCACGATGCGCGGCGAAATGCAGCCCTGGGCGCAGGGGTTCGAGAACCGCAGGAGCTACTGGGCGTACCTCTTCGCGCGCCTGAAGCCCGGCGTGTCGCTCGCCGAGGCATCCAGCTCGCTCAACGTCCTGTACCATGGGGTGCTCGAACATACCGAAGTGCCGCTGCAGCAGGGCATGAGCGACAAGACCATGGCAGAGTTCCGCGACAAGAAAGTGGTCCTGAGCCCGGGCGCGCGCGGGCAGAGTTCGATCCGCGGCGAGGTGACCATGCCCTTGCGCATGCTTTTCGGCGTCACCCTGTTGGTACTCCTCATCGCCTGCGCCAACATTTCCAACCTGCTGCTGGCCCGTGGTGCGGCGCGGTCGGGCGAGATGGCGGTGCGCCTGGCCATCGGGGGAACCCGGCGGCAGCTCATGGGCCAGCTTCTCACTGAGGCCGTTCTCCTCGGCGCGATCGGTGGGGTCGTCGGGCTGGCGGTGGCATTCCTTACCCTGCGGGGTATCGGCGCCATCCTGCCCCAGGATACGGCATCCAGCTTCGCGGCCCACCTCGATCTTCCGGTCATTGCGTTTACCGCGGGATTGGCCCTGCTGACGGCGGTGCTCTTTGGTCTCTTTCCCGCCTTCCACGGCACACGGCCCGATCTCATCTCGACCATCCGGGAGCAGGGTGGGCAGGCTGCCGGCGGACGTGCGGCGTCCCGATGGCGCTCGGCGCTGGCCACGGCGCAGATTGGCCTCGCGCTCGCCCTGCTCGCGTCGGCCGGGCTCTTTGCCAAGAGCCTGGCCAACATCGCGCGGCTCGATCTCGGCGTGAAGGTGGACCAGGTGGTCACGTTTCGCGTTTCCCCCGAACTCAACGGCTACCCGGCGGAGCGTTCGCTCCAGTTCTTCCAGCGCCTGGAGGATGAGCTCGCCCGCACGCCCGGCGTGACCAATGTCAGCGCGTCCGCGGTGCCGCTGCTGTCGGGGAGCAACTGGGGCAACAGTGTCGGCGTGGAGGGCTATCCCAAGGGTCCGGATGTCGACAAGAGCTCCCGGTACAACGAGGTGGGACCCGGCTACTTCTCCACGGTGGGGATTCCAGTGCTTATGGGGCGTGAATTCACCCGGAGCGACGCCCTCGGGTCACCCAAGGTGGCCGTGGTCAACCAGGCCTTCGCCCGCAAGTTCAACCTCGGCCCCAATCCGATTGGACGACGGATGGACCAGGGCAACGACAGCCTGGACATCGAGATCGTCGGGATGGTGCAGGATGCCAAGTACAGCGAGGTGAAGGCGGAAATTCCGCCGCAGTTCTTTGTCCCGTACACCCAGGACGAGCGGGTCGGCGCGCTGTCTTTCTACGGGCGCACCGGGGGCGACCCGGCGGCCCTGCTGCCGGTCGTCACCAGGATTGTTCACGGCCTCGATCAGGATCTTCCGTTGGAGGACCTGCGCACCATGCCGGAGCAGATACGGGAGAATGTCTTCCTTGACCGCTTTGTTTCCTTCTTCTCCGTCGCGTTCGCTGTCCTCGCGAGCTTTCTCGCGGCCATTGGTCTCTACGGGGTGATGGCCTATACCGTGGCCCAGCGCACCCGCGAGTTCGGCGTGCGGATGGCGCTGGGGGCTGACCCGGCGTCTGTTCGAGGGATGGTCCTGGCGCAGGTGGCAAAGATGACGGGTGTAGGCGCGATCATCGGCCTCACCGCGGCCATCGGCATCGGCCGGGTGGCGCAGTCCCTGCTTTTCCGCATGCAGGGAAGCGATCCCGTCGTGCTGCTCGGCGCAGCAGGGATGCTTGCCCTCGTCGCGCTGGGAGCCGGCCTCGTGCCGGCGCTGCGGGCATCGAGCATCGATCCCACCCTGGCGATGCGACACGACTGACCGCAGCACCACTACCGGACGCGGTCGCACCGTTGCGGTGCGACCGCCGCATCTGGTACGTTCCCTTCCCAACGACGCCGATTCTCTGTCTCTTCCGCCATCGCCCGATCCTGCTCCACGTCACGTTCAGGCAACGGAGTCAGGACGCAGGGGCCGGTCACGCCCGTCAATTGTCAGCATGGTTTCGCAACATCGTCCGGACAACAATCCAGGGGAGCCAGGCATGTCGAAGCGCACACACGCAATACTTGTGGGAGCGGTCTGGGGCGCGGCGCTGATGGCGCCGGCGTCGGCAATGGCCCAGCAGATCACCAACCAGTGTGCCCCCAACGCCACGCGAACTATCGATGGCAGCCGCCTGCCGGCACCGGCGACGCCGTTCGCCGGCAAGATCAACATGTCCGCCCCCGAGTCGAAGCCGTGCTGGCCGGCCGCCAACGTGCCGCCCAAGGGTGCACCCAACATCCTGCTGATCATGACCGACGACGCCGGCTATGGCGTTGCGGGCACGTTCGGTGGCGTGATTCCCACGCCCGCCCTGGACCGGGTCGCGAAGGCGGGTCTGCGGTACACCCAGTTCCACTCCACGGCGCTCTGCTCGCCAACCCGCGCGGCCCTGATCACCGGGCGCAATCACCACTCGTCGGGATTCGGCGTGATCGCCGAGCAGTCCACCGGCTATCCCGGGTACGATGCCGTGATCGGGGCCGACAACGCCACGATCGGTACCATTCTCCGGGACAACGGGTATGCCACGTCGTGGTTCGGCAAGAACCACAACACGCCGAGTTACGCCTACAGCAGTGAGGCGGGGCCGTTCGATCAGTGGCCCAGTGGCATGGGCTTCCAGTACTTCTACGGCTTCATGGGTGGTGAGACGGACCAGTGGTATCCCTACCTGTTCCGCGATCATTCCCAGGTGTATCCCTGGATCGGGCACCCCGGCTACAACCTGATCACCGACATGGCCGACGACGCCATCCGGTACATGAACCAGTTGAACCAGGTGGAACCCGACAAGCCGTTCTTCGTGTACTACGTGCCCGGCGGCACGCACGCGCCGCACCACCCGACGCCGGAGTGGATCGCGAAGTTCAAGGGCAAGTTCGACATGGGCTGGAACGCCATGCGCGACACCATCTTTGCCAACCAGAAGCGGCTCGGCGTCATACCGGCCAACACCCAGCTCACCCCGTGGCCCGACGACCTGCCGAAGTGGGAGACACTGTCGGCCGCCGACAAGAAGATGTTTGCCCGGCAGGCCGAGGTGTACGCCGCATACGTGGCCTACACCGACGACGAGATCGGCCGCGTGATCCAGGCCGTCGATGACATGGGCAAGCTCGACAACACGCTGGTCATCTACATCGAGGGCGACAACGGCACCAGCGCCGAGGGCTCCACGATTGGGACGGCCTTCGACATGGCGGCGATCCAGGGCATCGACATGCCGGTGGTCGACCAGCTCAAGTTCTACGATGTCTGGGGGTCGCACCTGACCACCCCGCACATGTCGGTCGCCTGGTCCTGGGCCTTCGACACGCCGTTCAAGTGGACCAAGCAGATCGCGTCGCACTTCGGCGGCACGCGCCAGGGCATGGCGATCGCGTGGCCGGCCCGGATCAAGGATGCGGGCGGCGTGCGCAGCCAGTTCCACCACATCATCGATATCGTTCCGACGATTCTCCAGGCCACCGGCGTGCCAGCCCCGATCGAGGTCAATGGCATTGCGCAGCGCCCCATCGAGGGCGTGAGCATGGACTACACCTGGGACAAGGCCAACGCCAACGCGCCGTCGCATCGCGAAACGCAGTATTTCGAGATGTTCGGCGACCGGGCCATCTACCACGACGGTTGGATCGCGGCCACCACGCCATGGGCGGCGCCCTGGCTGCTGGGCCTCGTGGGCAAGCCGCCAACCGACATGATCAATGGCTATACCTGGGAGCTGTACAACATCGACGAGGACTACTCGGAGAACAACGACCTGGCGGCGAAGATGCCCGACAAGTTGCGCGACCTGCAGGAGCTGTTCCTGATCGAGGCGACGAAGTACAACGTACTTCCCCTGGACAACTCGGTGGCCTCGCGGTTGATCGCGCCCCGGCCGAGCGCCAGTGCGGGCCGTTCCACTTTCACGTATAACGGGCCGTCGGTCGGGCTGCCTCCGTCGGGCGCCCCCGACTTCCTCAATCGTTCATTTACCATCACCGCCGACGTCGAGGTCCCGAAGGGTGGCGGCGACGGCGTCATTGTCACCGAGGGCGGGCGCTTCGGCGGAATCGGCCTGTACCTGCTGAAGGGCAAGCCGGTGTTCACGTACAACCTGCTGGCGCTGGACCAGGTCCAGTGGCAGGGTACGAAGGCGCTGGCGCCGGGCAGGCACACCATCGTGTTCGACTTCAAGTACGATGGGCCCGGGTTCGCCAAGGGCGGCACGGGTACGCTCTCGGTGGATGGACAGACCGTCGCAACGAAGTCGATGCCCCACACCATCCCGTTCATCATGACCATCGACGAGACCTTTGATGTCGGGTCCGACACCCGCACGTCGGTGGCCGAACAGGACTACAAGGTGCCGTTTGCTTTCACCGGCAAGCTGGACAAGGTGACCATCACGCTCGGCGAGGTGCACCTGGGTGCATCCGATGCGCGCCCGTCACAGGAGCAGCTGGTGCGGATGCACGACTGATTGGGGACGTGGACAAAGCCCCCGGTCGCTCGGCGACCGGGGGCTTTGTGTTTCACGCATACTCGACCTGGCTAGAACCGGCGGAAACCGCCCTGGCTCGGGTTGTAGACCCGGTTGATGGCGATCGCACCGCCGTGCGGGGCGCAGTTGTCATCCGGCCGGCGAACCATGATCCCGCTGCCACCGCTGGCGATCGTCTGGATGGCCGGCACGTTGCCGCTGCCCATGGACGATGCTGGGATACTCGCGACCGTCTGGCCTGGCGCCAGGGAGTGCCCGAACCCTCCCGAGGCCACCGGTGTTTCGACCGGCGGCGTTGGGGCCTCCACCGCTATTTCGGGTGCCGGTGCTGGCATCGGTTCAGTCGCCGTGGCGACCGACTCTTCTCCGGTAGGGCGGGGAACCGCCGTTCGCTCCCGCGACACCAGTCTTACCTTGCCGCGGCCGTTGCTGGCCGGGAGCGCCATCGACTGACGTTCCACTGCGGAAAGTACCAGCGGCTCTGCAGCGGCCCCTGTCGCCAGGTTGAGGTCGCGTGCCTCAACCGGAGCGGCATCAGTGCGCGTGACGGTATCGTGACCGTTGCTGCACGAAACAAGGAGCAGGGCGGCGACGGTGGCGGGAAGGATCGGGCGCATGGGACAACCTCCGGGCGGTGCGCAAACGACGAGCAGATCAACTCAGGTGACGGCTGTACCCGTCACACTCACACAGTATGCAGAACGTGCCCGGGGCGAAAGGGCGGGCCAGGCCTGACACCTCGCCGCGCCTGCGCCTCCAGTGCAGCCATCACTTGCGTGCACTTATCTTCCCCCGCAGTCCGGGCGATGTGCCCTGCGTGCTCGACACCTTTCTGGAGCCATGCCCCAATGCGCACCCGCGTCAGCGTCTTCGCAGCAATGCTTCTGTGCCTGGCCACCCACGAAAGGGCAGCGGCGCAGCAAGCGTCGGAGGGATGGAAGTTCACGATTGCGCCGTACTTTCTCTTTCCGCACATGGACGGGACGGTTGGCATCGGTCCAGTCCAGACGGAGATCGACGTCAGCCCGGGCGACATCTTCGATAACCTGCAGTTCGGGGCGATGCTCGCCGCCGAAGCGGGCAATGGGCAGTGGGCCATCGGGTTCGACGGCCTGTACATGGACCTGGGCAAGGACGGGGAGAAGCTCTCGACCAGGTACGACGCCTATCAGGCCGGCCTTGAGCTTACGGGATTTCGTCGCCTCACCCCGTTCTTCGAGGTCCTGGCGGGAGGACGACTGAACCTGCTGGGCGCCAGCTTCACCTCACCGGCGTCGGTGACGCTGGTGGACAAGGACAAGGCCTGGTTCGATCCGTTCATTGGCGCCCGGTTCATCATCCCGAACACCGGGAAGTGGACCTTCATGCTGCGCGGCGACGTCGGCGGCTTCGGGGTCGGATCGCAGTTCGCCTGGCAGGTGCGCCCGACCGTGGAGTATCACGTGTCGAAGCACTGGGCCTTTGGCGTGGCATACTGGGCACTCGGGATGGACTACGTCAGCGGCGAGATCGGCGACGGCGATTACTTCAAGTACAATGTGACCACCTTCGGTCCCGAGATCGGCGTGGGCTACACCTTCTAGCCCCGGACCGCTGGCGGCGCACCTGGTGGAAGGGACGCTGTGAGCCTCGCGCTCGGACTCGATGTGGCGGGTGAGCTGGGCACGGCGGTCATTGCCGGCCTCGCAGTGGGCATCGAGCGGCAATGGTCGGGACACGCGTCGGGCCCGAACGCCCGTTTCGCCGGGGCCCGCACCTTCCTGCTCCTCGGACTCCTGGGCGGGCTTTCCGGCTGGCTGTTTCGTGGAGGGCAGACTGCGCCGGGCATCGTGCTTCTCGCCGCCGGTGCCGCGCTTACGGTGGCCACCTACGTGATGGCGCAGCGTCGTGAGGGTGCCGACCCCGATGGCACAACTGAAGTTGCGGCGCTGGTGGTGCTGGGGCTCAGTACGGCGGCAGGCCTTGGATTTCCCCTGCTCACCAGCGCGGCCACGGCCGTGACCGTGCTGGTACTGGTCGAGAAGGGGCTGATCCACGACCTCATCGGTCGTATCGGGCAACGGGAACTCACGGCCGCGCTCGTGTTTGCCGTTCTGGCGCTCGTGATCCTGCCCCTCCTGCCCGCGGGCCCCTACGGACCGTTCGACAGCATCCGCCCCCGCGCCCTCTGGACCGTCGTCCTGCTTTTCTCGGCACTCAATTTCGTGGGGTATGCAGCGCGCCGGGCGGTTGGGGGAAGGCGGGGCTACGGCATCACCGGGCTGCTGGGCGGCCTCCTGTCATCCACCGCGGTGACGCTCAGCTTTTCGCGCCTGAGCCGCGACCGGGAAGGCCTCGGGCCGGCGCTCGCGTCCGGGGTACTGGGTGCGTGCACGGTGCTGCTGCCGCGAGTCCTCCTGATCAGCGCCATCATCCAGCCCGCCGTCGCGTTGGCGCTACTGCCATACCTGGCGCCGCCGATCATCGTGGGTGTCGGGTTCGTGCTCTTCGTGCTGCTCCGGGCACCCGAAGTGAACGAGGCGGCCACCGTGCATGAGGAGCCGAGCCCGCTTGGGTTGTGGTCGGCCATCAAGATGGCGATCGGGTTCCAGGCCGTGCTGCTGGCCATTCCGCTGGTGAGTGAAATCTGGAGCGCGCCAGGCGTCCTCGCATCGTCGGTGCTGCTGGGCCTGACCGATGTCGATGCCCTCACCTACTCGATGACGCGTCTCGCGGACACGCCCGATGCCGTGGCCCTCGGTGCCGAGGCAATCGCCATCGGCATCCTGTCGAATACGTTCCTCAAGCTGGCGGTCGTCCTGGTGCTCGGCGCCAGGGGCTTCAGGCGCCCGACGGCGATCGGGCTCATCGCCCTCGCGGCGGCAAGCGGCGTCGGCATCGCCCTGGGTACTCGGTAGCCACCAGCTCAGTCGACGATGTCGACATCTTCCGGTGACACCACCACATCGCCGTGACCCTCCACCTCGACGGTGATCTGGTCGCTCAACGGGTCCGTGCTGTGCCGCTGAATCCGGCTCACTTCCACGATCCGGCCGGTCTTGCCGCTCACCCGCGGCACGCCGCTCTTGACGAGGCGAACGGTTGTACCGGGAATGCATCGATCGATGTGCGCCATTTGACCCTCGAATGGGGGTGACGGGGGCGAAAGTCGTCTTGCGTGCCTGTCAGTTATATGATACCATCTCAACCGTCAAGTCAACCTGACACTTGAGGTCATGTGACGGCCTTTTCCCCCATCGACACCGACATCGCATCTTCCAATCCACCGGCCATTCGCCCCAGGCGCCGACGGCGCACGGAGGCCATCCGGGGACTGGTGCGCGAGCATCGGCTCCACGCCTCGCAACTCATTGCCCCGCTGTTTGTTTGCCATGGGCACGGCGTGCGGAACGAGGTGCCGTCCATGCCCGGCGTCTTTCAGCTCTCGCTGGATGCCCTCGACCCGGCTGTGGATGGGCTGGTAGAGGCGGGTATTCCATCGGTTATCCTCTTTGGGCTCCCCGCCACGAAGGACGAGGTTGGCTCCGAGAACTTCGACCCGGACGGGATCATCCCCCGCGCACTGGCCCGACTGCGGGCACGGCATCCGTCTCTCTGCCTCATGACCGACCTCTGCTGCTGCGAATACACCGATCACGGTCATTGCGGTGTCCTGCGGGGCGATGAGGTCGACAACGATGCAACCCTCGACATCCTGGGTCGTGCCGCGGTCGTGCACGCCGAAGCCGGCGCCGACATCGTGGCGCCGAGCGGCATGATGGACGGGATGGTGCGGGCCATTCGCGCGGCGCTCGACGGGGCGGGGCAGGCCGAGTGCGGCATCCTCAGTTATGCCGTGAAGTATGCCAGTGGGTACTACGGACCGTTCCGCGATGCCGCCGGCAGCACACCGTCCTTCGGGGATCGCCGCCAGTACCAGATGGATCCCGCCAATGTGCGCGAGGCGGTCCAGGAGGCCCGGCTCGACGAGGCGGAGGGTGCCGACATGCTCATGGTCAAGCCGGCGCTGGCGTACCTCGACGTCCTCGCCACGGTGCGCCGCGAAACCACGCTGCCGCTGGTGGCCTACAGTGTGAGCGGCGAGTACGCGATGATCCGTGCCGCCGGCATCAACGGATGGATCGACGAACGGCGCGTGGTGCTCGAGACGCTGCTGAGCATGCACCGCGCCGGGGCCGACGCCATCATCACCTATCACGCGGAATCGGCGGCGAAGTGGATCGCCGCGGACGCGCGCGCATGACCGCCGCCCTGTCCGGCCAGGACAGCGCGACGGCCGCGTCCGAGGCGCTGTTCCGGCGCGCACAGGTCCTTCTCCCCGGTGGAGTGAGCAGTCCGGTCCGCGCCTTCAAGGGCGTGGGCGGCACACCGCGGTTTATTGCGCGCGGCGCCGGCCCGTACCTCTACGACGTGGACGGCGCGCGCTACCTCGATCTCGTCCTCTCGTGGGGGCCGCTCATCCTCGGGCATGCGCACCCCGCCGTCGTCGCGGCGATCACGGACACGGTACAGCGCGGCACCAGCTACGGCGCGCCCTGTGAAGTGGAACTGGAACTCGCCGAGCGCATTATCGCCACCTTCCCGGCGCTCGAGATGCTGCGCTTCGTCAACTCGGGTACGGAAGCGACCATGAGCGCCCTGCGCCTTGCGCGGGCCGCCACCGGTCGCTCCGTGATCGTGAAGTTCGACGGCTGCTATCACGGACACGCCGATGCGCTGCTGGTGGCTGCCGGATCGGGCGTCGCCACGCTGGGCCTTCCCGATTCGCCTGGCGTCACCGGTGCCACCGCTGCCGATACCGTGGTGCTGCGCTACAACGACGTGGAGGTGGCCGAGCAGCTGTTTCGGGCGCGGGGCGACACCATCGCGGCGGTGATCGTGGAGCCCGTCGCCGGCAACATGGGTGTGGTCCCGCCACGACCGGGCTACTTGCAGGCGCTCCGTGCCCTGACGTCGAAGTACGGTGCACTGCTGATCTTCGACGAGGTCATGACGGGGTGGCGGGTACATCGACAGGGCGCACAGGTGCTCTACGATGTCGAGCCCGACCTCACCTGCCTGGGCAAGGTGCTTGGCGGCGGGCTCCCGGCGGCAGCATACGGTGGTCGCGCGGAATTCATGCGCCAGGTGGCACCGTCAGGTCCGGTGTACCAGGCAGGCACACTCTCAGGGAATCCGCTCGCCATGGCGGCGGGCGTGGCGATGCTCGACGCGCTCGCCGAGGAGGGCGCATGGGAGCGCGCCGAGCGGTGGTCGGCGCGCGCGGCGGCGGCGCTGGAGGCCGAATGCCTGGCCGCGGGCATTCCGCTCGTCGTCAATCGGGTCGGCACCATGTTCACGCCGTTCTTCACGGCCGATCCGGTCACCGACTTCGACACCGCGCGGCGCGCCGATCGCGACACGTATGCGCGTTTCTTCCACGCCATGCTGGCCAACGGTGTGTACCTCGCGCCTTCCGCCTTCGAAGCGGCGTTTTCCTCCGTCGTACATGGCGAGGCCGAGCTCGAGTTGTGGACGTCGGCGGTGGAGGCCTCCGTGGCCGGCCTGCAGGATCACGGGATCTAGCGTGGCTACCGTTGCGGTGATCGGTGGCGGGCTCGCAGGCCTCACGGCTGCCCACGCCGTGCGTGCGGAAGGTCATGAGGTGCAGCTCCTCGAGGCCAGCGGCGAGCCGGGCGGTGTGATCCGGTCGGTGCGCGAGGGAGGCTTCCTCGCCGACCTCGGGCCCAACTCGATGATGGTGCCGCCACCGCTCGTCATGGGCCTGTTTGCGGACCTCAACCTCATGGCAGAACGGGTCGATGCAAATCCGGTGGCCCGCAAGCGCTATGTGGTGCGCAACGGCCGGCCGTGTGCGGTACCCAGTTCGCCGATGTCGCTCCTCACCACGCCACTGCTGTCCCTGGGCGCCAAGCTGCGTCTCTTGACGGAGCCGTTCCGCCGCGTGCCGCCGCCACCATCGGAGGAGAGCCTGAGCGAGCTGGTGCGCCGTCGGCTCGGCCAGGAGGTGGTGGACTACCTGCTCAACCCGGTGGCGGCAGGTGTGTACGCCGGCGATCCCGATCACCTGTCGGCGGCGCACGCGATGCCATCCATCGGTGCGCTCGAGGCCCGCTATGGATCCCTGGTGGGGGGCGGACTGCAGATGATGAAGGGGCGCAACCGCTCGTCGGGTGAGCCCGAGGGCCGGCTCTTCAGTTTCCGCGAGGGGATGGCGGCGATTCCCCGCGCCCTGTCCCGCAAGCTCGGCTCGACGATCCGGCTCCGCACGCGCGTCACCCGCATTGCCGCCTCGGGATCAGGGTGGTCGGTGTCGAGTGAGGCACCGTCGGGCGCGGCGACACAGTACTTCGACGCCGTCATCTGCGCGGCGCCCGCGCATGCCTTTTCGACGGTCGGGTTCATGGGCGAGGCAGCGGAACACTGGGAAACACTTGCGGACGTGCACTACGCCTCGGTCGCGGTGGTGGTCTCCGGGTTCGCCCGACAGGAGGTGAGTCATCCCCTCGACGGCTTCGGCGTGCTGGTTCCGGCGGTGGAACGGGGTCGCACCCTGGGGACGCTCTTTTCCTCGACGCTCTTCCCCGGTCGGGCGCCCGAGGGCTTCGTGACGCTCACGACCTTTCTCGGTGGAGAGCGCCAGCCCGAGGCGGCCCTCGGGAGCGAGGCGTCGCTCGTCGACGCCACCGATGCCGACCTGCGTGACCTCGTCGGTGTTCGCGGCAAGGCGGTGTTTCGTCGGGTCCAGCGGTATGCCCGCGCGATCCCGCAGTACCGGGTGGGGTACGGTCGGCTCAAGGAGGCAGGTGCCGCGCTCGAGCGCGCCAATCCCGGCTTCGTGCTCGCCGGGAGCCACCGGAATGGTGTGGCGATCAGTGACGTGATGATGTCGGGGCTCCTGGCCGCGCAGGAGACCTGTGCCACGCTCGGGCCCGCGCGGCCCGCGGAGGTGGTGGCCGGATGACGGCGACCATGCCGGTCGCCGCCACGATCGATGCATCCACGTGGGCGGGCGTGGTCCGGGGCGGTCACGCGTTGCTCGCCCAGAAGGCGCGCACCTTCCGCCTCGCCACCGCGATGCTGCCGGCGGGGCTGCACGATGACATTGCCGTGCTCTATGCCTTCTGTCGCACCGCAGACGACCTCGTCGATGAGGCGGGCGACGAGTGCGCCCTGCTGCGCCTGGAGCGCGAACTTGCCGGCGACGAGCCCGCGTGTCCCCTCGTGCAGGCGCTGCAGGATCTTTCCCGCCGCCGCGGCCTGTCGCTTGGTCACGCGCAGGCCCTCCTCGTCGGCGTGCGCCAGGATCTTGGCGATGTGCTGATGGAGAACGATGGCCAGTTGCTCGCCTACTCGTGGCGCGTGGCGTCCACCGTGGGGCTGATGGTGAGCCGCTTGCTTGGTGTGGAGGATCCCGCCGCCGAAGGGCATGCGGCCGACCTGGGCCTGGCCATGCAGCTCACCAATATCGTCCGCGACGTGCGCGAGGATGCGATGCGGGGTCGGGTCTACCTGCCGCGCACCCGGCTCGCGGCGCACGGCCTCTCCACCGATGATGTGCTGCATGGTCGCGAGCGGGAGGGCGTGCGTGCCGTGTGCCTCGAGCTGCTCGACCTGGCGGACCGCTACTACGCCAGTGGCGAGGCCGGGTTTCGCTATATCCCATTGCGCGCGCGGGTCGGCATTGCGGTGGCCCAGCGCGTCTACGCGTCCATCGGATGGCGCATCCGTGCCACCGGCCACCATCCCCTCGACGGTCGGCTCGTGGTACCGCGCTCCGAGAAGCTCGGTCGCGTGGGGGAGGCGGTTGCGGTCTCGTTCCGGACCTCGTTCAGCCGGCTCCCTGCCGCGCAGCATACATTCCCGGCATGACTCCAGCTGTCCTCGTCGATGGCCCCTCCGTCGGGCCCGCGTTGCGCGCCGTATCGCCGGCGGTCGAGCCCACCTCCTGTGTGGCATGCGGCGCGGATGATCCGCGGCCGCTGCTGCGGTCACCGGTGCAGATGCTCGACGGCCGGGCCGAGTCGTTCGCCTGGGCCACCTGCGGGCAGTGCGGCCAGGTGTACCTGAATCCGCGGGTGCCGGCTGTGCAGATCGGTGAGTACTACCAGAATTACCTCCCGCACCGCGGGTCGGCCGCGTGGGGGCGGTGGGCATTCCTCGCCGACTACGACCAGGTACGGCTGGATCGCGCGCGCCTGCGCACGGTGCAACGCACCGGGCCGCTCACCCGCTCGTCGTCACTGCTCGATGTGGGCTGTGGCCGCCCGACATTCCTCGCGCGGGTGTACCGGGATACCGGTGCCCGCTCCGTCGGCGTGGACTTCGACGCCAACGGCTGGACGGTACCGAGTGAGCAGTGGAAGGGGTTGTCGCTGCATGAAGGGGAGCTCGACGTCGTGGCGCCGCTTGCGCCGTTCGATGTCATCACCATGTGGCACGCGCTCGAGCATCTCTACGACCCGGGCGCGGCCCTCCGTCGGCTGCGCACGATGGTGACGCCCACGACACGGCTGATTATCGAAGTGCCCGACTACGACAGCTTGACGCGCCGCCATCATGGCAACCGCTGGGCCGGGTTCCACACGCCGAGGCACACCGCCGCGTACACACCCGTGAGCTTGCGCCGGCTGGTGGAGCGCAACGGCTGGCGGGTGACCGAGCAGTACCAGTATGGCACGCTCCATCCCCATGTGATCCATTGGCTCGGCCGCCAGGACATCAAGGGCCGCTCGTGGCGGGGGTCGCTGCAGCCGCGCATGATCCCGTTTCTCCTCGATCGATTCCTCACCTCGCCCGTCACCCTCATGCAGCGGTGGCTTCCGCTCGGAGTGCAGACGCTCATCGCCACCGCCTGACCCCCGGAAAGGCCCTTCGTGCCACCGAGTTTTCCGTTTGCCGCCATCGTGGGCCAGCACGAAATGAAGTTGGCATTGCTCGTAGCCGCCGTGGATCCCGGCATTCGCGGGGTCATGGTGTTCGGCGATCGCGGCACCGGCAAGTCGACCGCGGTGCGCGCCATGCCCGGCGTGCTTCCGCTCATGAAGGCGGTGATGGGGTGCCGGTATGGCTGCGATCCCGAGGATCCCTGCGAGGAATGCCTGGAGCGGCGCGCGCGGGGGGAGCGGCTCCGTGCAGAGCGGGTGCCGGTGCCGGTGGTCGACCTCCCGCTCGGCGCCACCGAGGATCGCGTGGTCGGCTCGCTCGATCTCGAGCGCGCGCTCACGTCCGGTGAGAAGCGGTTCGAGCCGGGACTCCTGGCCCGGGCCAACCGCGGGTTTCTCTACGTGGATGAGGTGAACCTGCTCGAGGACCACCTGGTGGACCTGCTGCTCGATGTGGCCGCCAGTGGTGTCAACGTGGTCGAGCGCGAGGGGCTGAGCCTGCGGCACCCGGCGCGCTTCGTCATGGTGGGCAGCGGCAACCCCGAGGAGGGCGACCTGCGCCCGCAGCTGCTCGACCGCTTCGGCCTGTCGGTCGATGTCCGTACGCCAACGGTGGTGGCGGAGCGGATCGACGTGATTCGCCGTCGGGAGGCGTTCGATCGCGATCCCGCGGCATTCATGGAGGCATGGCAGGCGGAGGATGCGAAGGTGCTGCGCCGCATCCAGCTGGCGCGCCGGCGCATCGACACCGTCGTCATCGACGATGCAATGCTCGGCCGGGCCACTGCGCTCTGCGTGGCACTTGGCACCGACGGCCTGCGAGGCGAGCTCACCCTCATGCGCGCCTCGCGCGCTACCGCCGCACTCGATGGCGCAAAGAAGGTGACGCTTGCCCACCTGCGCGAGGTGGCGCCGCTCGCCCTCCGCCATCGCCTGCGCCGCAATCCCCTCGACGACACGTCGTCTACCACCCGGGTGGAACGCGCCGTGGCGGAGGTGCTTGCCTGATGGTGCGCGCGCTCGCATTGCTGGCAGTCGATCCTGTGGGGCTGCGTGGCGCGGTCCTGCAGGGTCGGGCCGACGACCGGCGTGACACCATGCTCGCCATGTTCAATGAGCTTTTCGGCGAGGGCCGGGTGCGGCGGCGGCTCCCTCCCGGCATGGCGGCAGAACGGTTGCACGGCGGACTCGATCTGGCGGCGACGCTCGCCGCCGGTCGCCCGGTGCAGGAACGCGGGCTACTCGCTGCGGCGGAGGGCGGCGTCCTCACCCTGCCGATGGCGGAGCGGGCCGCCGGGCCGGTGGTGGCGGCGCTCCTGGGAATGCTCGACGACAGCGGCGGGACCACCCTCCTCGCACTTGATGAGAGCATGCCCGACGAGGCGCCGGTGGCGGCGGCATTGCGCGAGCGGCTGCCGTTCCTGCTCCGAATGGATGCAGCGCCCCAGGAATCGGTGGATGAGTGGCCCACGCCGGAGCAGCTCGCCGCCGCACGCGCGCTCCTGCCGCGTGTCATCGTGGGCGAGGAGGCGATGGGCAGCATCTGCCATACGGCGGTGGCACTGGGGGTGGGTTCGAGTCGCGCCGACGTGCTGGCGGTGCGGGCCGCGCGGGCGCACGCCGCACTCGAAGGGCGCGCCGAAGTGGGCGAGGCCGACGTCGCTGTCGCGTGCGCACTCGTGCTCGCCCCCCGCGCCACGCGCCTCCCTGAACTGCCGCCCGAGCCACCCGCTCCCGCGCCGGAGGAGAGCTCGGCGTCGCCGGAAGACGGCCAGGAGGAGCAGACCGTCGGCGAAATGGCTGATCGGGTCCTGGAGGCCGCTCGTGCGGCGCTGTCACCCGACATGCTGGAAGGCCTGCGGCAGCAGGGAGGGGGACGGGCACGAGGGAAGAGCCCCTCCCACGCCGTCACACCTCGCCACGGTCGCCGGATCGGGTCGCGGGCCGGCGATCCACGAACGGGAGCCCGACTGGATCTCGTCGACACCCTGCGCGCGGCAGCGCCATGGCAGCGCCTGCGCGGAGCGACGCCCGGCAAGGTGGCGGTGCGCCGCCAGGATTTCCGGGTGCAGCGATGCAAGGCGAAGAACGGTACCACGATCATCTTCTGCGTCGATGCGTCCGGATCATCGGCGTTGCAGCGGATGGGCGAGGCGAAGGGCGCCGTCGAGTTGCTCCTCGCGGAGAGCTACGTGCGGCGTGATCGGGCCGCGCTGATCAGCTTCCGGGGTATCCGGGCCGAGATCCTCCTGCCGCCGACGCGCTCGCTCGCGCGGGCAAAGCGCGCCCTCGCAGCCCTGCCGGGCGGTGGCGGGACGCCGCTCGCCGCGGCCCTGGTCGCCGCCGGCCAGCTCGCGTCCCAGGTGGCCGCCGAGCGCGATGGCGGCTCCGTACTGCTCGTGCTGCTGACCGATGCGCGCGCCAACGTGGCGCTCGACGGCACCGGCGGACGTCCGCGAGCGGAGGCCGACGCCGAGAGCGCGGCGCGGACGCTCAGGACCCTGGGCATTCCTACGCTCCTCATCGACACCGCGCCGCGCCCCGGCGCCTTTGCCGCGTCGCTCGCCGCGATGATGGGCGGGCGCTACATCGCCCTGCCGACCGCCGACGCCCTCCGCGTGAAGGGGGCAGTGCAGGCAGCCCGCGAGGGGCTCAGCGACGCATGATCTCCGAGGTGAGCAGCCGCGACAGGTGGGTCAGTGCCCTCCAGGCACTGGGACTGGTCGTGCTCTTCTGGTGGCTCGCGACGGGATTGCTCTTCGGCCTGCCCGACAGTTCGGACGGGCGTCGTGCCGCCGCGATCGTTGCATCGCTGCTCGGCGGCTCGGCACTGGCGCTCGCCATCCTCATCCGGCAGGACCGGTCGCCCCGCGCCGCCTGGCTCGGCTTTCTGGCGGGAGGAACCCTGTGGGCCTGGGCGCAGGCGGCTCTCTATGGAGGGTGGCTGGTCGGCCCCGGGTCCACTGGCGCGCCCATTTCCGACAACCGCTGGGCCGTGGCGATCGAGGCGCTGCGTGAGACGTCGTGGAGCGAGGCGGCGGCGCTGGGCGTGCTGCTCCTCTCGGCCGCACTGGCGATCGGCGCCAGGAACAAGGTGGCATTCGGCACGGTCGCCCTGCTCTGGGGCGCCCATCAGGTGGCCCGGATCAACGTTTTCCTGGGCGTCGCGAATGCCAGCCCCGGCCTCCTCCCCGACCACCTCCAGTTCATGACCCGTTTCTTCGGGCCGGCCCAGAACACCCTGTTTCTTCCCGTGAGCGTGCTCTTCTGGACCATGCTCACCCTGTTCCTGCTGCGGGCCGGGTGGGTTGCGCGGGATGCCTTTTCCCGCCGGTCCGCCATGGTTTTTGGGGTGCTGGCCGGGCTCGCAGCCCTGGAACACCTGTTTCTGGGGCTGTCGACCCGGCTCGCCCTGTGGGATTTCTTCCTCCGATCGCAGTCCGGCTAGGCCCAATTTCAACGCCAATAGAGGGATGGGAATCGGTCGAAGGAACGTTTACGGGACAATGTGTACCATATGCTTGACAACTCTGATTGTAAGCCACACTTTACAGTCGTCTCGCCCCACACAGATATACCGATATACCGATCTATCCCCCCGGGTGCCGAGGAGTCGATTGCACACAACGGCCGTGGTCATTGAGGAGCCGAAGCGTCTGGCCCTTCGCCGAGTCTCGCTGGTCGAGCCGGCGGATGCCGACGTTGTTGTTGCCGTCGAGTGGAGCGGCATCAGCACCGGTACCGAGCGGCTGCTGTACTCCGGGGCCATGCCTCCCTTTCCTGGTCTCGGCTATCCGCTGGTGCCGGGCTACGAGGCGGTGGGTCGCGTGATCGCCGCCGGCTCCGGGTCGGGACGGTCGGTAGGCCAGCGGGTGTTCATTGCCGGTGCACGCTGCTTCGATGGGGTGAAGAGTCTCTTCGGCAGCAACGCGGCGCGGCTGATCGTTCCCGGGGCCAAGGCCTTCCCGCTGGCGGATCATGTCGGCATGGACGGCGCCCTGCTGGCGCTCGCCGCCACGGCGCATCACGCGGGATGGCAGCCGGGTGCCACGCCGCCGGACCTCATCGTGGGTCATGGTGCGCTGGGCCGGCTGCTTGCCCGGCTCGCGGTGGCACTGTCTCCCGATGCGCCGCCCCCGACCGTGTGGGAGGTCAACCCGGCCCGGCGGACGGCGGCGGTGGGGTACAGCGTCATCCACCCCGATGATGATGACCGGCGCGACTACCGGGCCATTTACGATGCGAGTGGCAACGCCGGGCTGCTGGATTCGTTCATCGGGCGGCTCGCTCCTGGAGGCGAGGTCGTCCTCGCCGGCTTCTACGATTCCCTGACCTTCGATTTCGTCCCCGCCTTCCTGCGCGAGGCGCGCCTGCGCGTCGCCGCCGAGTGGCGCCCGGACGACCTGCAGCGCGTGGTCGACATCAGCAATGCCGGCACGCTCCGCCTCGACGGCATCATCACGCACCGGTCCGAGGCGGCCGATGCGTGCCAAGCATATCCGGTCGCGTTCAGCGACCCGGAGTGTGTCAAGATGGTTCTCGACTGGAGGGATGCAGCGTGATTGCACCAGCAGGCACGACCTCGGGACCGATCCAGCTCATGCACGGCGCCCTGCGCGATGAGGCTGCCGCCGAACCGGATGCGCCGACTCCCTCGGCGGTCACGAGCGGCACCCAGATCATCGCCATTTACGGCAAGGGTGGCATCGGCAAGAGCTTCGCCCTCGCCAACCTCTCCTACATGATGGCGCAGCTCGGCAAGAAGGTGCTGCTGATCGGGTGCGACCCGAAGAGCGATACCACCAGCCTGCTGTTTGGCGGCAAGGCGTGCCCGACGATCATCGAGGTCTCGTCGAAGAAGAAGCTGGCCGGCGAGCAGGTGAAGATCGGCGATGTCTGCTTCAAGCGCGACGGCGTCTTCGCGATGGAACTGGGCGGGCCGGAAGTGGGCCGGGGCTGTGGTGGCCGGGGCATCATCCACGGCTTCGAGACCCTGGAAAAGCTGGGCTTCCACGAGTGGGGCTTCGATTTTGTACTGCTTGATTTCCTGGGCGATGTGGTCTGCGGCGGTTTCGGCCTCCCCATCGCGCGGGACATGTGCCAGAAGGTGATCGTGGTGGGTTCCAACGATCTCCAGTCCCTCTACGTCGCCAACAACGTCTGCTCGGCGGTGGAGTATTTCCGCCGGCTTGGCGGCAACGTCGGCGTCGCGGGCATGGTGGTGAACAAGGATGACGGCACCGGTGAGGCGGCGGCGTTTGCGGAGCGGGCTGGCATTCCGATCCTCGCGGCCATCCCGGCGCACGAGGACATCCGCCGCAAGAGCGCCAACTACGAGATCGTCGGCCGGCCCGGCGGCGACTGGGCCCCGCTGTTCGAGCAACTGGCCACCAACGTCGCCGAGTCGCTGCCGGTGCGGCCCAAGCCACTGACGCAGGACCAGCTCCTCGGCCTGTTCAGCAGCGACACGGTGGGCCGGAACGTGGTGCTGCAGCCGGCCACCCTCGAGGATATGTGCGGTCGCTCGGAGATCACGAAGCCGTCACTGGAGGTGGTGTACGACGCCGTCTGAACGGGTGCTCCCCGTGATCGACGCGCCGGCGTCGCCGTCGCAGCCGGTGGCCGCCGGCTGCCACGGCGGTGCGGAGACCATGCGGGCCGCCGCCCGCGCCGCTGGCAAGAGCGACGTGCTCGACCAGTACGCCGCCGACTACCCCAAGGGTCCGCACGACCAGCCCCAGTCGATGTGCCCGGCCTTCGGCTCGTTGCGCGTCGGGCTGCGCATGCGGCGCACCGCGACGATCCTCTCCGGCTCCGCCTGCTGCGTGTATGGCCTCACCTTCACCAGCCATTTCTACGGCGCGCGCCGCACGGTGGGCTACGTCCCGTTCAACTCGGAGACCCTGGTCACGGGCAAGCTGTTCGAGGATATCCGCGACGCGGTCTATGCCACGGCCGACCCGGCGCTCTACGACGCCATCGTGATCACCAATCTCTGCGTGCCCACGGCGTCGGGCGTGCCGCTCAAGCTCCTGCCGAAGGAAATCAACGGCGTCCGCATCATCGGGATCGACGTGCCGGGCTTCGGTATACCGACCCATGCCGAGGCCAAGGACGTCCTGGCCGGCGCGATGCTGCGCTATGCGCGGCAGGAAGCGGAGCAGGGCCCGGTGCAGCAGCCCCGCGGCGGACGGCAGGAGCGCCCCACCGTGACGCTGGTGGGTGAGATGTTCCCCGCCGATCCGGTCGGGGTCGGGATGATGCTGGAGCCGCTCGGCCTCGCGGCCGGTCCGTCGGTGCCCACGCGCGAGTGGCGCGACCTCTACGCGGCGCTCGACTGCGCCGTGGTGGCCGCGGTGCACCCGTTCTATACCGCCTCGTTCAGGGAGTTCGAGCTGGCGGGCCGTCCGATCGTCGGGTCCGGCCCGGTGGGTGTCGAGGGCACCGACGCGTGGCTCCAGGCAGTCGGCGATGCCGCCGGCGTGGGCCAGCGGGCCATTGACCAGGCCAAGGGCAAGGTGCTCGACCCGATCCGTGACAAGCTGCAGCAGCACCGCATCGGTGGCCGCATCACGATGTCAGGCTATGAAGGTTCCGAGCTGCTGGTGGCGCGCCTCCTGGTGGAGAGCGGCGCCGACCTGCGGTACGTCGGCACGGCATGCCCGCGCACCGACTGGAGCGCCGGGGATCGGGACTGGCTCGAGGCGCACGGCGTCCGGGTGCAGTATCGCGCGTCGCTGGAGCAGGACCTGGCGGCCATGCATGAGTTCGACCCGCAGCTCGTCATCGGCACCACCCCGGTGGTGCAGGCGGCCAAGGAGCTGGCGAAGCCGGCACTCTACTTCACCAACCTCATCTCCGCCCGCCCACTCTTCGGGCCGATGGGCGCCGGGTCGCTCGCCACGGTGATCAACGCCGCCATGGGCAACACCGCGCGCTTCGGCCAGATGCGCGACTTCTTCACCGGCGTGGGCACCGGCATGAGTGCCGGGGTGTGGGAAGACGTGCCCACCGACGTGCCCGAGTTCCGCGAGCACTATCGTCGTCATCTCGCCAAGGTGGCCCGCCAGCGCAAGGCGGAGGAGATGGTCTGATGCTCGTCCTCGACCACGATCGCGCGGGAGGCTACTGGGGGGCGGTGTACGTGTTCACCGCCGTCAAGGGCCTGCAGGTGGTGATCGACGGGCCGGTGGGCTGCGAGAACCTGCCGGTGACATCGGTGCTGCACTACACCGATGCGCTGCCGCCGCACGAGCTGCCGATCGTGGTCACCGGCCTCGCGGAGGAAGAGCTGGGGCAGAAGGGCACCGAGGGCAGCATGAAGCGGGCGCACCGGACGCTCGATCCCGAGCTCCCGTCGGTGGTGGTGACCGGCAGCATCGCCGAGATGATCGGCGGAGGCGTGACCCCCGAGGGCACGAACATCCAGCGCTTCCTGCCGCGCACCATCGATGAGGACCAGTGGCAGACGGCGAATCGCGCGATGTCGTGGCTCTGGGGCGAGTACGGCCTCAAGCGCGGCGTGCGTCCCGACCCGAAGCCACGCGCGGCGGGATCGAAGCCGCGGGTCAACATCATCGGCCCCTGCTACGGGACCTTCAACATGCCGTCCGACCTGGCGGAGATCCGCCGGCTGGTCGAGGGCATCGGGGCCGAGATCAACATGGTATTCCCGCTGGGCTCGCACCTCGCCAACGTGCCCCGGCTGGTGGATGCCGACGTGAACGTCGTGATGTACCGCGAGTTCGGCCGCCAGCTCTGCGAGGCGCTGGAGGTGCCGTACCTGCAGGCGCCGATCGGGCTCCACTCGACCACGGCGTTCCTGCGCAGCCTTGGCGAGTTGCTCGGGCTCGATCCCGAGCCGTTCATCGAGCGGGAAAAGCACACCACCATCAAGCCGATCTGGGACCTCTGGCGCAGCGTCACCCAGGATTTCTTCGCCACGGCGAGCTTCGGCATCGTCGCGAACGAGACCTACGTGCGCGGCATCCGGCACTTCCTCGAGGACGAGATGGGCTTGCCCTGCACGCTGGCGGTGCCGCGCATTCCCGGCGCCAAGACCGACAATGCCGCGGTGCGGCAGTCACTCAAGGAGCGCACCCCGCTCGTGCTGTTCGGCAGCTACAACGAGCGGATGTACCTCGCGGAGCTCGGCGGACGCGGGTCGTACATCCCGGCGTCGTTTCCAGGGGCGATCATCCGTCGGCACACCGGCACGCCGTTCATGGGCTATGCCGGCGCCACGTACCTGGTGCAGGAGGTCTGCAACGCGCTGTTCGACGCGCTGTTCAACATCCTCCCGCTCGCCACGGACATGGACAAGGTCGAGTCGACGCCAGCGCGACTCACGGCCGCACTGCCGTGGGATGTACCGGCGCAGGAACGGCTCGAGTCACTGGTGGAGGCGGAGCCGATGCTGGTGCGCATCTCCGCGGCAAAGCGCCTGCGCGAACAGGCCGAACGCGTGGCGCGAAGCCGGGGCGATGTGGAGGTCACGCTGGCACATATGGAGGGGGTGGATGACCCCCGCCTCGCGCACCGCTAGGGGGAGAGGCGCTCGACCGATTCGGTGAGGAGTCGCGCGATCGCGGCAGGCTGTTCCTCATGCAGCAGGTGGCCGCCGGGCAGGGTGTCGATGGTGCAGCGGGGTGTCGTGCGGGCGAGGGAGCGAAGGTCCGCGAGGGCGACCCAGGGATCCCGGGTGCCGGCAATGAGCTGGAGAGGCACGGCAAGGCGTGGCATGTCGGCCACGAGGTCGGGGAGTGACCAGCCGGCCATCATGGTCAGGACATCGTGGACCCGCTGCTCCGAGCCGAGCATCTGCTCATAGAGCCACTGGTTGCCGGGTGTCACCGAGGTCCGGGTTGCGCGAAGCAGTGACGCGATGATGCCGTCGCGACGGGCCAGGGCAGCGGCCGGGGCCGCGACGAGGCGGGTGGTGGCGAGGCGGTGCACGATCGGCGCAATGAGCTCGCGATAGAGCGTCGGCGGTGGCAGCAGGGCGGGGTTCACCCCCACCAGCCGGGATGGTGCAACGGCACCATCGAGCGCCATGCGGATGACGATTGCGGCGCCGGCGGAGTGGCCGGCCGCCAGCACCGGGGAAGCACCGAGCACCGAAAGCAGCGCGCCACAGGCGCGGGCCATGCCGGGCAGGGTGAGGTGATCGCGATCGGGCGCCGTGGTGAAGCCATGGCCGGGCAGGTCAGGCACGATGACCGTGAAGCGCGGGGTCAGCAGCGGCAGCACATCACCCCAGGAGAAGCTCGCGGCACCGGTGCCATGCAGCAGCAGCAGGGCGGGACCGGAGCCCGCCACCTGGACATGCCAGTGGACGCCCGCCGCATGCACGAAGCGGCTGGCAGCAGAGTTCGGCCACCGCGGGGCCAGTCGGTCCCAGTCCGGTGGAGGAGAGGCAGCACTGTTCATCTGTTTACGCGGTCGCAAGCCCGTCGACGGGTGACCGCCCCAGCCGCGTGGGACGACGCGGCACGTATCGTAACCCCCGGAGGAGAGCATGATAGACAACGGCTTGAGCGACGAAGAAGCACGAGGATTTCACCGGTATTTCGTGCTGGGATTTGTTTCGTTCACTGGCGTAGCCATCGTCGCGCATTTCCTGGCGTGGCAGTGGCGTCCGTGGCTCTGATCACAACCCTATTCCCAGAGGTTGACTGATGTACAAGATCTGGCGCGGATCCGATCCAGTGACAGTACTGGCGGGATTGTTCTTCTCCCTTGGCGTACTCTCGATCGTGCTGCACTTGTTCGCGTTCAGCGCGGTCGGATATCCAAAGAGTGCCAAGATGAAGTACAACCCGCCGGCGGCGATGCAATAGGCGCCCTGACGCAGGTACGCAGGCTCGGGTACCAGGCATAACGGGTGCCCAGCTTGCGACCCTGCGCCGATCTCTCATTCCAAGGACCAGCGTATGTATCGCATCTGGCTTGCTTTCGACCCACGACGGGTGATGGTCGCACTGGCGGTGTTCCTCACGGTGCTGGCTGTCACGATTCACTTCATCCTGCTGAGTTCCAGCCGGTATGCATGGATCGAGAATGGTACGCTATCGGCGGATAAGGCGCCGGTAGGTTCCGGGAGCGCCGCCGCAGTGGCCGAGATGGCCCCGCTGCCGGCCAACCGGTAGTAGCACGATTCGAGGTCAGGCGGCAGCGGTCCGGACCAGGTGGTCCGGCCGCGGCCCCGACTTCACCCCCCGATGTCTGAACGGTCCGACTCGCGCGCCCGCAGGACGCCGCGCCTGGAGACATGAATCATATGGCGATGCTCACGTTCGAACGAAAGTATCGAGTCCGAGGTGGCACCCTGATTGGCGGCGATCTCTTCGATTTCTGGATCGGGCCATTCTACGTCGGATTCTTCGGCGTCACGACCATCTTCTTTGCCCTCACGGGGACGCTCCTGCTGGTGTGGGGCGCCGCGATGGGACCGACCTGGAACCTCTGGCGCATCAATATTGCGCCGCCCGACCTCAGTTACGGCCTCGGCATGGCGCCGCTGGCCAAGGGCGGGCTCTGGCAACTGGTCACCGTATGCGCCATCGGTGCCTTCTCCTCCTGGGCCCTGCGCCAGGCCGAGATCGCCCGCAAGCTCGGCATGGGCCTGCACATCTCCTGGGCCTTCAGTGCCGCGATCCTGGCGTACGTGACGCTCGTCTTCATCCGGCCGCTGCTGCTGGGTGCGTGGGGGAACGGCTTCCCCTACGGCATCTTCAGTCACCTCGACTGGGTGTCGAACACGGGCTACCAGTACCTGCACTTCCACTACAACCCGGCACACATGATCGCGGTGACGTTCTTCTTCACCAACTGCCTGGCGCTCGCCATGCATGGCTCCCTGATCCTCTCGGTGACGAACCCGAAGAAGGGCGAGCCGGTCAAGACGAGCGAGCACGAGAACGTCTTCTTCCGCGATTTCCTCGGCTACTCCATCGGGGCAATCGGCATCCACCGCCTCGGCACCTTCCTGGCCATGAGCGCCGCCATCTGGAGCGCGATCTGCATCGTGATCTCCGGGCCGCTCTGGACCAAGGGATGGCCCGAGTGGTGGAGCTGGTGGCTCAACCTGCCCATCTGGAAGTGAGGCGGCCCGGCCATGCTTGAATACCAGAACATCTTCACGCGGGTCCAGGTACGCACCGCGGCCGACCCGGGGCTGCCGATCGACCTCTCGACCGGCGCCCGCTACGGCAAGGGCACGTTCAACTACTGGCTCGGGAAGATCGGCGATGCCCAGATCGGCCCCATCTATCTCGGATGGAGCGGCACCGCCTCGATCATCTTCGGGTTCTTCGCGATCGAGATCATCGGGCTCAACTTCCTGGCCCAGGTGCACTGGAACCCGATCCAGTTCATCCGGCAGTTGCCGTGGCTGGCGCTCGAGCCGCCGCCGCCGCAGTTCGGCACGCACCTTTTCCCGCCCTTGGCGCAGGGAGGGTGGTACCTGCTCGCCGGAGGGTTCCTCTCGGCGGCCATCCTGCTCTGGTGGCTCCGTACTTACCTGCGCGCGCGCGCGCTCGGCCTGGGGACACACCTCGCCTGGGCGTTCGCGTCGGCGATCTTCCTGTACTCCTCCTTCTTCTTCCAGCCCCTGCTGGTCGGGAGCTGGAGCGAGATGGTGCCATTCGGCATCTTCGCCCACCTCGACTGGACGGCGGCATTCTCGATCCGGTACGGGAATCTTTACTACAACCCGTTCCACGCCCTCTCCATCGCGTTCCTCTACGGATCAGCCGTGCTCTTCGCGATGCATGGGGCCACGATCCTGGCGGTCAGCCGCGTCGGTGGTGAGCGGGAAATCGAGCAGATCACCGACCGGGGCACCGCGTCGGAACGGGCCGCACTCTTCTGGCGCTGGACGATGGGCTACAACGCCACCATGGAGTCGATCCATCGCTGGGCCTGGTGGTTCGCCGTGCTCACCACGTTCACCGGCGGCCTCGGCATCCTGTTGACCGGGACAGTGGTGGACAACTGGTACCTGTGGGGCCAGAAGCATGGCCTCGTGGCCGACTACCCGGCGCAGAACCCGGCCGCCGCCTCCCAGTTGGAGCAGTTGCGGGGCCAGTACGCCGGCGTACAGCCGTCGGGCTTCCCCGGAACCGGCGTCAACGACACCATTCCGGTCGTGGTCATGTCGGAACAGATCTACGAGAGCGTGACGAAGACTGGGCGCGTGGTGACCCAGGCGATCCTCTTCGACGTGGCGCAGGCGACCATCGTGGCCGACTCGAGGGCACAGCTGGACGAGATCGGCAAGGTACTGGCGGAACATCCCGAGCTGACGTTCGTCATCGAGGGACACACCGACAACACCGGTGACCCCGGCACCAACCAGTCACTCTCCGAGCAGCGGGCGAGCGCCGTACGTGATTACCTGATCACGAACTATCAGGTCCTGCCCGGCCGGTTGTCGACGGCGGGATATGGGGCCTCGCGACCGATCGCATCGAATGATTCTCCGGCCGGCCGGGCGCACAATCGCCGCGTCGAGCTTGTCACCGGGAGCCAGCCATGACGCGCATGTATCCAGGCGCCGCGCAGCTGTTGATCGCCGGCGCCTGCCTCCTCGCGGTGGCGGGGTGCGAACCGGGAAAGAAGGAAACGGTCCAGAAGGGATATCGCGGCACCGCGATGGAATTGCTGTACGACAAGTCGGACCTCGAGAAGAACTTTGCCCACGTGGCCGCGGGCATCCCGGAGCCCATCGCGCCGGCCGGCGCGCCCACCGGGGGACCGTCGCCCTGGCGCAACGTCCAGGTGCTGACCGATGTCAGCCCGGCGGAATTCACCCGCACCATGCTCGCCATGAGCACCTGGGTGGCCGGGACCGGCAATTGTGCCTATTGCCACAATCTCGCGGACATGGCGGCGGACACCATGGCCGGCGGCGCCCCCATCTATACCAAGCTGACGGCGCGCCGGATGCTCCTGATGGTGCGCGACCTGAATGGCAACTACGAGGCGCACGTCAAGAATACCGGCGTCACCTGCTACACCTGTCATCTCGGGAAGCCGGTGCCAAAGTCTACCTGGGTGTATGATGGCAAGCCCAACCAGGTCGATCGCTACTTCCTCGACCGGTCGGCGGTGCGCGTCCAGACGCACGTCGTCGAGGCGAGCAACGATAACCGCTCGTCGGTGAAGCAGACGGAGTGGACCTATGCTGTCATGATCAAGATGTCGCGCGCGCTCGGCGTCTCGTGCAACGAATGCCACAACAGTCGTGCGTTCAACTCCTGGGAGCAGGCGCCCCCGCAGCGGGTGCAGGCCTTCCGGGGCGTGGAGATGGTGCGGCACGCCAACTACCAGTACCTCCTGCCACTCAATAGCGTGCTGCCGACCAGTCGGCTGGGTCCGATGGGCGACGCACCGAAGGTGTACTGCGCCACATGCCACAACGGCGTGTACAAGCCGCTCTACGGATACCCGATGGCGAAGGACTACCCGGCACTCTGGGGTCGTACCGAATGGAATGGCCAGCCGTTCCCGGCCATCCCCACGTCGTCGCCAGCGGGCACGGACACGGGCTCGACCGGTAGCGGCAGTTCCGGCGGCCGCCGACAGCGAGCAACCCCGGAACCGGTGAGCACGCCGTCACCGTCGATCGCCGCACCAGCAGCATCGACCATGGCACCGGTCCCGACCAGTGCGGGAGGTGCCGGTGCAATGGGTGGTCAAGGCGCTACCGGCAAGGCAGCGCCGGCCCCGTAGCGTCGACCCACCAGATGGATGTGCGAAGGGCCCCGCGATCGTCCATCGATCGCGGGGCCCTTCGACTGACCGATGCGCCCGGCCGCTACCTTACTGAAACAGCTGCTGGAACGAGGCGATCTGGGTTGGACCGAACGAACTCACGGCCACGTGCATGCCGGTGGATGGGTCATCGAGCGTCATGCGGCCGTCCTGCCAGCGCGTGATCCGAAACGGGACGGCCGGGTCGGTGTGGGCCACATCGCGCTTCTGCTTGATCCCGCGCAGCATCCCGAAGATGAACCCGTTCTTCTCCGAGCTGAGCCGCACGATCTCACGGTTTCCATTGACGTCGACGACGGCGAGCGTTCCATCCGCCTGAGGGTCGAACCGCACCTGGCGCTGCTGCGCCACGGCCGTGACCGGCTCCTCCGAGGCGGTCTTGCCGCTCACCCGGGCCTGGATGGCGACACCGAACACCAGCGCCACGAGCAGGACGGCGCCGATGAGCGGTCCCCTGGGCACATGGATGGTGGGATCGGCAGCGGTACCGGGTTCCGGCTCGACAAAGATCTCAGCCATGGGCGCCCACGATCGCACGAAGGTGGTTCGGTGGCGCCGGCGCCTCGGCAGGGCCATCGGCATCCGGCGCGACAGGGGATGCCTGCACGTCATCGCCGGCTGCGGCCTGTATGTAGGCCGCCACCGCCGCGGTCTCGATCAGGCCGCGCAGCATCGGCTCCGGGTACCGGAGGCGCCATGGTCGGACATGCGGCCAGAGATGCAGGAACCCGATCCGGTCCTCGCGGGTGAGGCGGAGCGCGATCTCGCCGGTCCCATCGCCGAAGCGGCGGCACTCGGCGGCCTCAATCAGGCGGAAGGGGATGTTGATCGTGGTTGGCAGCACCAGCCCCACCTTGAGCACCACCCGACGGTCGGTAATGGCGTAGACGGTACTCTTCGACGTCTGGCGCGCATACCAATAGAGGCCACCGACCACGAACCCGGCGAGCAGGCACTGCATGGCGGCGGCCGCCAGGATCTGCGTCACCGGCAGGCCGTCCCGCAGTGCACCCAGCAGCCCCACCAGGATGAGCAGGGCGAAGTAGCCGAGCACCAGGCGCACGTGGAGCGCATGACGCGCCAGCGGCCCGCTCGCTGGTGCCCCACTCCAGAAGAGCGTCTCCCCGGCGGGCAGGGGCTGCGACACACCCCGGATCCACGTGCGCTCTTCCATCATACGAGCGGCTGCGAACGGGCTGGTGTCGCGTACAGGTGACCCCCGGCGTAGTAGGCCGAGATCCTGTCCTCCTCGCGGAGGGTGATCTGCGACGGGTTGCTGATGCCCGGCACGTCGGCGAACTGCGCCGCGGTGATCGACTTGACGAGCACGTGGTCGGTCTTCGTCAGGCCGAAATTGGGCCACTGCACGAAGGGCGCCGGCAGCAGCACCGTGCGACCGCCGTTGATGAGCTGGACCTCGTAGTAGCGCACCTGGGGCTCGGACCGGTCGACCCAGATCTCCACGATCCGGCCGGCGATGACACCATCACACGCCTTGACCCCGAGGCCGCGCGGGTCCGGATCGCCCTCGGCGATGAAGAAGCCCGGCGCCACGCGCATGGGCACGATCTTGGCTTGGCCGTGTGCCGTGAGGTCGGGGACCTCGGCCCGGTCAGCATAGGCGGCGGGTCCGACGGCGTCCACCAGCGGGTTGCCGGTGGGGATGTGCGGCGAGCCCACGTTGCGGTCGGCTCGCACGAGCTTCGGGGCGGTCATGAATGCGACTCCGGGCCGGGGTGATGGGCAGTGTTGAAGGTCTTCGTCTCGGGCACCAGCGGGAAGCCCTGAACCGGGCCCCGCTCCGACTCCAGCGGGTAGCCCTCGCGCTTGTCTTCACGGCGCAGGTAGTAGATCAGGCCGAAGAAGAAGAGCCAGAACGCGTAGAGAACGATTTGCGCACCATCGAGATGTCGCATGAGACGGGTTCCTCCGTGCAGGTTACGCCGGAATGTCGGCGAGGCCGAAGCCGTCGCCCTCCGGCCGCGGCGTGAGTCGGGCAGGTGCGACCAGGGGGCCGAGGGCAATGAGCGTGGCGAACAGCGCCGCGATCTCGAGGTGGTACACGACGCTGTAGGGCACCGACGGCAGGTTGAAGCCGGCACCGAGCGCATCCCTGGCCGCGAGATGCGCCACGCCGTCCTTGATGATGCCGCTCGCCGCGAGGGCCAGGCCTTCGGCGGTCGCGAACACCGCGCCCCACGCCCCGAGGGCCATGCCGTGCTCCTGGTGGTCCTTGAGCCCCATGATGGCCGAGAGCGTGCCGACACCAAAAAGTCCCTCACCCATGCCGATCAGGAAGGTGCCACCCCGGAACAACTGGGGAGACTCGAGCGGCGCCGCGAAGATGACACAGGCAAACGCGACCACGCCCAGCAGGGCACCATAAGCCGCGAGACGCACGGCATCCCAGCCCCGCTCCAGCGCCTTGGCCGCCACCCAGAAGGCGAGGATGGCGCCCAGCGCCATGATGCCGGTGAGCGCCGTGGTCTGTCCCACCGACTGGTGCAGGATCTCGCCGCCGTAGGGTTCGAGCAGCACGTCCTGCAGGTTGAACGCGAAGAAGCCGAGGCCCACCGCGGTCAGGAGCCGCACGGCGCGCCCGCCCCGGGTGAACCGCTGCCACGCATCACGGAAGAGCGGGCGACGCTCGTGCTTCTGGTACGGGGTGATGCCACGCTGCCGCGCCTCCTGCTTCCAGAGGCAGAGGGTATTGAGGGCAATGGTCACGACCGCAGCGCCCTGGATGACCTGGATGAGCCGGATCGGGGAATAGTTCTGCAGCAGCCGACCCAGCACGAAGGCGCTGACCACCGTGCCGATGAGCAGTGTCAGGTACATCATGGCCACCACCCGTGGCCGTGATCGCTCGGGGGCGATGTCGCCCGCGAGGGCGAGGCCGGCCGTCTGCGTCGTGTGTGCACCCGCGCCCACGAGGAAAAACGCCAGCGCGGTGCCGACGTACCCGGTCCACCGCATCGTGGTGGCCGCGTCCGGCGCCAGCGTGAGCAGCGCGAAGGGCATGATCGCGAGCCCGCCGAACTGCATCAGTGCGCCGAACCAGATAAAGGGCACCCGGCGCCACCCGAGCACGCAGCGATAGGTATCCGAGCGGAACCCGATCAGTGCGCGAAACGGGGCGATCAGCAGCGGGATCGCGAGCCCGATCGCCACCACGGTGGCAGGCACCTTCAGCTCGAGGATCATCACCCGGTTGAGGGTGCCCACGAACAGCGTCTGCACCATGCCCACCGTCAGCTGGAACAGGCTCAGGCGCCAGAGGCGCGACAGGGGCACCTCGGGCGTCGCCACGTCGGCAAACGGCATGAACCGGGTGCCGAGCCGGGTCCAGGCGCGGGTGGCGAGGTTGTTCAGGGACGAGGGCATTGCCAGGTCACCACACCGGGTCGAGGCGGACGTTGGCCGGCAACTCATGCCGCCGCACCGGCAGCAGGAACAACCGCAGGAAGGTCCAGCCGTTGGCCGCCTGGAGCCAGAGTGCCCGGAGCTTCGACCCGCCGGCGCCGCGATTCTTCTCCAGGGCCACGGTGCGCTGGTACATCTGCTCGAGGAGCTCCCAGAACCGGGGGTTGTCGGTGTCGATGGTGTGCGGGAACACCTGTTCGCAGATCGTATTCGTGAGCTTGATCACCCGCTGGTCGAAATCGTTCACGTCAAAACCGAGTTCCCCGAAGAACCCGGCGCGCAGGTGATCGCGCACGTACATCGTGGCGAACACCGCCAGCATGAAGAACCGGATCCACAGCCGGTTGATCCCGGTCAGCAGGTGCGGGTTCGACCGCATCAGCACCGCGAACGCCTCGCCATGCCGGAACTCGTCGTGGCACCAGTTCTCGAACCACTTGAAGATCGGATGGAAGCGGTGCTCGGGGTGCTGCTGCAGCTGGCGGTAGATCGTGATGTAGCGCGCGTACCCGATCTTCTCCGACAGGTAGGTGGCGTAGTAGATGTACTTGGGCTTGAAGAAGGTGTACTTCTTGGCCCGGGTCAGGAACGAGAGGTCCACACGCACGTCGAGGTCGGCCAGGGTGTGGTTGATGAACCCGGCATGCCGACCCTCGTCGCGGCTCATGAAGCCGAAGAGCTCGCGCACGTCGGGGTTCTTCACCCGCCGCTTGATCTCGGCGTACAGGATGCACCCCGAGAACTCGGCCGTCACGGAACTCACCAGGAAATCGATGAAGGACGCCCGCAGCGTGGGCGACATCGAACTGAAGTCCTGGTTGAACTCGTCGGTGCGCTTGAAGTGGTTCAGGTTCGGGTCCCGCCGGAACTCCTCGATGAGCGCATCCCACTCCCGTCGCAGGGCACTGATGTCGAGCCGGTCCATCTCGGCGAAATCCGTCGTATAGAAGCGGGGGCTGAGCGCCGTCTCCGCCTGCGCAGCGCGCGTTGATTCGTTGACCGGGGCACTCGTCTGGGTAGGATACATGATCAGCCCTCGAAGCCGACGTCGTAGAGTTCGGTGATGTCGGTGGTGCCGAGCACCCGCACCAGGAGGCGGCGCGGCAGGCTCACCTGGGTTACCGTGGCTTCCGTCCGCACCAGGCGGCGCTCGCCCAGGGCGATGTGGTCGGGGGCGTCATGCACCAGCACCTGGTCGCCCTCGTTCACCTCGACCCCCTCCAGGCACGCATGCGCGTGGAAGTGGTCGTGGGTCGCCTCGAGGTCCAGTTCGCATGGCACGCGCGTGGTGCGGAGCCATGCGAACCACACCCCGAGGACCACCAGCACAGCAGCGAAGATCAGTCCGGCAAGCACATCAAGACTCCTTTACCGTGTCAGTTCCATCGCCTGCGACGTGTAGAAACCGTTCTGGACCCGCTCGCTCCGCCCGGCGCGCCAGTGCTGCAGCGCCCGGTGCTGTGCCATCGACCGGCGGAGCGCCGGCTCGGCCACCGGCACGATGCGCGGTGCCCGGTTGCCCCGCGGGAGGAGGGTGCCGACCGCGTGCATCGTGGCGAGGAGCGGCGTCCGGGGCGCGAACGTGAAGAGCATCGACTCCCGGGCACGGCGCGACAGCCGGTCGAGCGTCTCCACCAGGTCGTCGGGATCGTAATGGATGAGCGAGTCCATGGCGACCACATGGTCGAACTCGCCAAGCTGCTCGCTCAGCATGTCGCCCGACTCGAATGTTACCAGCCGCCGCAACGCCGCTGGCAGTCGCTCCGTGGCCACCCGCACCAGGTTGGGCGACAGGTCCACCCCCACCACCTGCGCCCCGCGTAGCGCGAGGTCGACGGCGAGCGCCCCCGTGCCGCAGCCGGCATCGAGGACCCGCCGTCCGGTCAGGTCCGCCGGGAGCCAGCCGGCCAGCGTGGCCCGCATCCGGTCGCGACCCTCGCGCACCGAGGACCGTATCCGTCCTACCGGCGCCTCGGACGTGAGGCGCGCCCAGGTCTCCGCCGCGGTGCGATCGAAGTACTCCTCGATCCACGCCCGGCGCACCATGTAGGACGAGGTCCGCGGTGCCGCCATCAATCGAAGCCGAGCAAGTCGAAGATCTCCCGGTCCTTGAGCGAAGCCGGCGCGCTCGGCGGCGTGCCGTCGAGCATGCGCTGGGCGAGGCGGAGGTACTCCTGCTGGATGGCCTCCAGTTCCGGGCCGCCTTCCATCTCGAACAGGGTGCACTTCTTGAGGCGGCTGCGGCGCACCACGTCCAGGTCGGGGAAATGGGCGAGGATGTCCAGCCCTACCTTGTCAGTGTACCGCTGGATCTGGTCGGTGGCAGCACTGCGATTGGCCACGACGCCGCCAAGTCGCACACCATAGTTCTTCGCCTTGGCGCCGATTGCGTGCACGATGCGATTCATGGCGAAGATGGAGTCGAAGTCGTTGGCGGCCACGATGATGCCACGGTCGGCATGCTGCAGCGGGGCCGCGAAGCCGCCGCACACCACGTCGCCCAGCACGTCGAAGATCACCACGTCGCTGTCCTCCAGCAGGTGGTGCTCCTTCAGCAGCTTGACCGTCTGGCCCACCACGTAGCCGCCACAGCCGGTACCGGCCGGCGGGCCACCGGCCTCGACGCACATGACCCCCTTGTATCCCTCGAAGCAGAAGTCATTCGCCTGCAGTTCTTCCGAATGGAAGTCGACGCCCTCGAGTATGTCGATGACCGTGGGCACCATGCGCCGGGTCAGCGTGAAGGTGGAGTCGTGCTTCGGGTCGCAGCCGATCTGGATCACCCGCTTCCCGAGGTGTGCAAAGGCAGCGGACAGGTTGGAGGAGGTCGTCGACTTGCCGATGCCACCCTTGCCATACACCGCCAGCACCAGCGCATTGCCGATCTTCTGCGAGTCGTCGAGGTGCACCTGCAGGCTTCCCTCGCCGTCGCCTGGCAGTGAGCCTACGACGGGGAGCGAGGTCTTGCGCGGGGAAATTGCGGTCATCCGTTGGACTCCGTGACGATCCCTTCCAGGCGATCCTCGAGGTCGGCACTCGCGCGCGTGAGCGCGTCGAGCGTTGCGTCGTCAGGTTGCCAGTAGCCCCGGTCATGTGCTTCCAGGAGCCGCTGGGCCATCCCTGCCGCCGCGGTGGGATTCAGCGCGCTGAGTCGCTCGCGCATGGCGGGATCGAGCACGAAGGTCTGGGTGACCTCGGTGTAGACCCACTGGGGAACCGCGCTGCCGGTCGCCGACCACCCGAAAGTGGTGCTGACGTGGCCCGCAACGTTTCGGACGCCTTCATACCCATACTTCAACTGTGCCTCGTACCACTTGGGGTTGAGCAGCCGCGTGCGCGTCTCCAGCGCCACCTGCTCCTCCAGCGTGCGGATCCGGCCCTTCTGGCCGGTGTGATCTCCTATGTACGTGGCCGGCGCGGCGCCACGGGCGCGGGTGATCGCGCGATTGAGCCCGCCCAGCGACTCGACATACTGGTCGATGTCGGTGGTGCCCAGCTCGACCGACTCGAGGTTCTGGAAGGTCAGCGTCGCCGACGCGAGGGCGCGCTGCATCAGCGCCGCCTGCTCCACCGGTCGTCCCTTCACGCCGTAGGCGAATCCCTTCCGCCGCACGAACTGCTCGGCGAGGTCGTCCTCGGTCTCCCAGCGCCCGCTGTCGATCAGCAGGTTCACGTTCGAGCCGTAGGCGCCATCGGCATTGCTGAACACCCGGAGCGCCGCCGTCTCGAGGTCGCAACCGAACGCCGCCGCATGCTCGAGGCTGTGCGCCCGGATGAAGTTCCGGTCGGCGGGCTCGTCGGCCTGTGCCGCGAGCAGTGCCGCCTCCGCGAGCAGCGACACCTGCAACGGCAGGAGGTCGCGGAAGATCCCGGAGAGCGTGAGCACGACGTCGATGCGCGGGTGATCCATCTCCTCCAGCGGTACGAGTGCCGCGCCGCAGAGCCGGCCCACGCCGTCGAACCGGGGGACCGCGCCCATCAGCGCCATCGCGGTGGCAAGCGGCACGCCTTCAGACTTCATGTTGTCGGTGCCCCAGAGGACCATCGCGATAGTCTCGGGCGTCCCGTGTCCATCGGCTGAATGGCGCTCGAGCAGTTGCGCCGCCCGCACCCGTCCCTCCACCAGGGCGAAGCTGCTCGGCACCTTGTAGGGGTCGAAGCCGTACAGGTTGCGCCCGGTGGGCAGCACCGCCGGCGTGCGCATCAGGTCGCCACCGGGTGCCGGCGGTGTGTAGCGCGCATCGAGCGCCCGCAGCAGGCCCGGCAGCTCATGGTCCTCCGACAGGAGCTGGGCGGCCCGTGCCACGTCGTCCGCCGAGGCACCCGCCTCGCGCATCGCGCCGAGGGTCACCCGCCGGTCGTCCTCCGTCATCGCCTCACCCACCACATGCAGGCCGATCGGAATCAGTGCCGTCTCCAGTTCCTGCAGGCGAGTATGCACCGCGTGGACCCGGTTGTCGAACTCCGCGTCCAGCCACGTCGGTGCCTCGGCGCCGAGGTCGAGGGCCGCGGCGTCACGCTGGATCATGAGCGCCAGCGCCTGCCGTTCGCCGGTGGCGGTGGGCGCCGTAGTGCGGAACCGGTCGAGCGTGGCCTTGAGGTCGGCCAGGGAGCGATACAGGCCGGCGTTCGCCACCGCGGGCGTGAGGTACGACACGAGCGTGGCCCCGCCGCGCCGCTTTGCCAGCGTGCCTTCCGACGAGTTGTTGGACGCGTAGAGGTAGACGTTCGGCAAGTCGCCGATGCAGCGTTCCGGCCAGCAGCGCCCCGACAGCCCAGCCTGCTTGCCTGGCATGAACTCGAGCGCGCCATGCGTGCCGAAGTGGAGCACCGCGTCGGCGGCGTAGTCCTCGCGCAGCCACCGGTAGAAGGCGGAGAAGGCATGCGTCGGTGCAAACCCGCCCTCGAACAGGAGGCGCATCGGGTCGCCCTCCCAGCCGAATGCAGGCTGGACACCCACGAACACATTCCCGAACGCTGCGCCGAGCACGAAGAGGGAACTGCCGTCGGAGAGCTGGCGGCCGGGTGCCGGGCCCCAGGTGCGCTCGATATCGGCCAGGAACGGCTCACGGCGCACATGGTCGTCGGCGCCGATGCGCGTGTGCACATTCGCCGGCGCACCGAACTCGGTGGCGTTGCCCTCGGTGATCATCCGGCGCAGGTCGTCGGCGCCGTCCGGCAGCGTCACCGTGTAGCCATGCTCCTTGAGCGCGGCGAGGGTGCGCTGGAGCGACGGAAAGACGGCGAGGTAGGCCGCGCTCCCGGTGTTCCCGGCGTTGGGCGGAAAGTTGAAGAGCACGATGGCCAGTTTCCGCTCGCTCCGCGCCTTGCGACGCAGTGCGACGAGCCGAGCCACCCGCCGTGCCAGCATGTCCACCCGGTCCTCCACCGGGTGCGATGCGCTCACCGCTCCCGCCGGCACATGGCGCTTGCCACCGAACACGAGCGAGCCGGTGGCACCGTCCAGTTCAGGCAGCGCCACCTGCAGCGTCGCCTGCAACGGGTTGAGGCCCCGTGCATCGGCGTCCCATTCCTCGATGGTCTGGAACTCGAGCGTCTGCAGCGACAGGTAGGGCACGTCGAGCGCCGTGAGCACCGCCTGCGCCGCGTCGCGGTCGTTGTACGCCGGGCCGCCGACCAGGGAGAAGCCGGTGAGCGACACGAGGGCATCGATGCGGCTCACGCCGGCGTCGCGCATGAACCGGTCGATGGCCGGACGTGCGTCGAGCGCCGAGGCAAACGCCGCGATCACTGACAGCCCCTGCGCCTCGAACCCGCGGATCACGGCGTCGTAGTGGGCCGTGTTGCCCGCGAGGAGGTAAGAGCGACCCAGCAGCACCCCGACGGTGCCACCCGTGCCGCGCCGCGGCAGCGCGTCCACCGACTCCGCCATGCCGCGATTCGGCAGGTCGGGATGATATACCCCCACCTCGGGGTACACCTCGGGCTCCGATACGACCAGTCGCTCACGCGCCTTCGCGCCAAGCCCGCTCGCGTACCGGCTCACGTGCAGCCGAACGAGGTTGGCGATGTTGGTGTCGGTGCCGGCGAGCCAGTACTGCAGGGACAGCAGGTACACCCGCAGGTCCTGCGCGCCACCCGGGATGAACTTGAGCAGCTTGGGCATCATGCGCAGCACCTGCATCTGGCGCTCGCCGCTCGACGCCCCGGTCGTCGTCTTTCCACCGCCCCGCAGCTTCCGCAGGATCGTCATGGGCGACCAGGGGCTCTTGCTCTCGTCGGCCATGGAGAACTTGCCCAGCCGGGTCAGCTTCACCAGGTCCGTCGTGCAGAGGGCACAGAGGATCGCGCTGTAGCGCGCCTGATGCTCGCGCAGGACCGGCAGGATCTCCGCCGCCATCTCCTCGACGAAGATCTGCGTCACGGCCACCAGGTCGGCCACCCGCAGGTCGGCGCGGCAGCGCTCGGCGGCGGCGGGGTCGGTGGCCCAGTCGGCGGCGATGTGCAGGCGCAGGTCCAGTCCCGGCAGGTCGCGCGCGAGCTCGGTGCCGGCGCGCGCAAAGGCGTCGGCCAGGTGCGCATCGAGCGTCACCAGGACCATCCGGATCGTCGCCGGCGCCTTACCGGCCATAGTGCGCCTTGGCGTCGTACAGCGTGGCGAGGGAGATCTCCGGAAGCGCATGCTCGATGGCGTAGTTCTCGGTATTCCGCTTCGCCTTCCCCCGCACGAAGAACGGGATCTTCTTCAGTTCGCGCTGCGCCTCCTCCGACCAGGCCGGCGCGCCGGCGACAGCGGTTGCAACGGCGGTGGCGTCCGCAACCGCAACCGCTTCCGCGGCATCCATCACGTCCACGGCGCCCCCATGGCCGGGCGGCAGGTGGCTCGGTGCCGCCCCATCGTGGAACTCGAAGTCGTCGCGGAACATGTGCAGCAGGTGCTCCTCGAGGCCCATCATCAGCGGATGGACCCACGAGTCGAAGAGGACGTTGGCCCCTTCGAGCCCCATCTGCGGCGAGTAGCGCGCCGGAAAGTCCTGTACGTGAATCGGGGCCGATATGACGGCGCTCGGCACGCCGAGCTTCTTCGCGACGTGGCGCTCCATCTGGGTGCCAAGCACGAGCTCCGGCGCCGCCTCGGCGATCGCCTTCTCGACCAGCAGGTAGTCGTCGGTGATCAGCGCGGTAAGGCCGAGCGCCTCGGCAGCGGCACGCACGTCGCGCGCGCGCTCACGGGTGTAGGTGCCGAGCCCGACCACGGTGAAACCCAGTTCCTCGGTGGCGATCCGCGCGGCGGCCAGCGCGTGCGTCGCGTCGCCGAAGATGAAGACCCGCTTGCCCGTGAGGTACGTCGAGTCTACCGAGCGGGAATACCATGAGGCCCGGGCGTCGATGTCGCGCGACGCCTCCTCGGGATCGAGGCCGGCCAGCGATGCCACTTCCCGCACGAAATCGCGGGTGGCCCCCAGCCCGATTGGCACCGTGGTGGTGAACGCCTGGCCATGGCGGCGCTTGAGCCAGGTGGCGGTGGTCTGGGCGATCTCCGGATAGAGGACCACGTTGAAGTCCGCGTCGCCAAGGCGTGCGAGATCCTCGGCTTTCGCACCCAGGGGCGCGATCACGGCGACGTCGATACCGATGGCGTCGAGGAGCTTCTGGATCTCGGTGACATCGTCGCGATGCCGGAAGCCGAGCGCCGTGGGTCCCAGGATATTGCAGCGCGGGCGCCGGGGCTCGGTCGTCTGTGGTGCCGCATCGCGCGCCAGCGCGCGGACGAGGTGGTACAGTGTTTCACTCGCGCCCCAGTTCTCCCGCTTCTGGTAGGCGGGAAGCTCGAGCGGGATCACCGGGATCGTGAGCCCGAGCGACCGGGCCAGCCCGCCGGGATCATCCTGGATCAGCTCGGCGGTGCATGAGGCGCCCACCAGCAGCGCCGCCGGCTCGAATCGCGCCACCGCGTCAAGCACGGCGGTCTTGAAGAGTCCGGCAGTGTCGCCCCCCAGGTCGCGGGCCTGGAAGGTGGTGTAGGTCACCGGCGGCCGGCGATCCATCCGCTCGATCATGGTGAAGAGCAGGTCGGCGTAGGTATCACCCTGCGGCGCGTGCAGCACGTAGTGCACATCGCGCAGCGCGGTGGCGATGCGCATCGCACCGACGTGCGGCGGTCCCTCGTAGGTCCAGAAACTGAGCTGCATCGCTATACCGTCAGCATGGACCGGCGCGCGAACGGCCGGGTGAAGAGCTCGGCGAGGTCGCCGGCCTGCTCGTAGCCATGGATCGGCGAAAAGACCAGCTCGATCGACCACTTGGTCGCGATGCCCATGGCCTCGAGCGGGTTGGCGAGGCCGAGGCCGCAGACCACAAGGTCCGGACGGGCGGCATGGCAGCGGTCGAGCTGCCGGTCCACATCCTGCCCCTCACTCAGCTGCGTACCGGGCGGCAGCGCCTTCAGTTCTTCCTGCAGCAGCTGGCGATGGAGGTAGGGCGTACCGACCTCCACCAGGTCCATGCCGAGTTCGCTGGCGAGGAACCGCGCGAGCGGGATCTCGAGCTGGGAATCGGGGAAGAACATCACCCGCTTGCCGGCGAGGAGGGCGCGCGGGCGCTCGAGGGCGGTGCGTGCGCGGCGCCACGACGCGATAGAGGCGCGGCGCATGTGCTCTGAGGCGATGCCAAGGCTGTCGGTGGCGGCCGTGAGCCACGCCGTGGTGCCGATCGCGCCGAACGGGTACAGCGCCGGGATGATCGTGGCGCCCCGATCGGTGAGTCGCTTCGCCGTATCGGCGAGGAAGGGCTGCGCCAGGAGCACTCTGGTGGACGGCCCGACCGGCGGCAACGACGAGACGTTTCGGGGCGGAAAGAACCGGAACGACTCCACACCCGCATCGCGCAGCAGGCGGCCCAGCTGGTCTTCCACGATGTCCGGCAGCGTCCCCACCACGAGCAGCTCCTCCTCGGCGTGCTCGCCGGAGGCCGGCATTTCCGGGACGAGCGAGGCAAGGCAGGCATCCTCGCCCTGCGTGAACGTCGTCTCGATGCCACTGCCGGAGAAGTTGAGCACGCGCACGTGGGGCGCAAACGTGCGCGAGAGACGCTGGGCCGCGCGGCCCAGGTCCAGCTTGATCACTTCGGAAGGACAGGAGCCCACCAGGAAGAGGGTGCGGATGTCCGGGCGCCGCTCGAGCAGCGTCCGCACCACCCGGTCCAGCTCCTCGTTCGCATCGGCGAGGCCGGCAAGGTCCTTCTCCTCGATGATGGCCGTGGCAAACCGCGGCTCCGCGAAGATCATGACGCCCGCCGCCGACTGGATCAGGTGCGCACAGGTGCGCGACCCGACCACGAGGAAAAAGGCGTCGGGCATCTTGCGGTGCAGCCACACGATGCCGGTGAGCCCGCAGAAAACCTCGCGCTGGCCCCGCTCGCGCAGCACGGGCAACTCGCCGGCCACGAGGGTCGGTGGTGCCGAACAAGGAGTGGGGAGGACAGCCGTCATGCCGGTACCTCCAGGGGTCCTTCGAGCCGGGCGCGGCGCAGCTTGTAGACGAATTGCGCAGCGTTGATCGCGTAGCTCGCATAGGCCGCGAGCGCGAGGAGCATCAGGGCGTTCGGCGACAGCGTGCCTGCGGCGAGGGCCGCGAGGTAGGCGGTATGCAGCGCCAGGACGAGCATGCTCACCATGTCTTCCCAGAAGAACGACGGCGCGAACAGGTACTTGCCGAACACGGCGTGTTCCCAGAGCGAGCCGGTGATCATGATGGTGTAGAGCGTCACCGTCTTCACCACCACCGAGACGGTCGCCGCCTGATAGCCCTCGCCAGTGCGGAGGTAGTTGAGCACCAGGCCAAGGCTTACCAGGAAGACGATGAACTGCACCGGCGCCAGGATGCCCTGGACCAGCGTCCAGCGCGTATGATCGCGCCGCCAGCGCTCCTCAGGGGTGTACAGCCGCCGTGGACCCCTGACCGGGGTGTCGACGGAACTCGCTACTTGATAGACGGGCTCGGCCAGTCCGGACATGGGGAGATCCAGGCAAAAAGGCTCGCGAGCGAGGAACGGTCCCAACCTACGGCTCAGATCCAAAAGCGTCAAGCGCTCTTGACGTAAATACTTTCTGACACCAACTTGTCGACGTTGGATGTGCCGAATGCTTGACGAGGGGACGTTTCGAACCCATATCAGTCGCTGCCCACGCAGTACAGTTCGCCCCACACCGGTTTTTCAGGAGGGCGTCCCGTGCCGGATCTTTTTTTCGGCGACAATTCCTCGATGACGGCGATGGTGGCCGCCAGCATATCCCGCACGGCCAAGTCGCTGGCGAGGCGGGTGGTTGCGCCCTCGGCCGAACCGGCCGGGCCGCCGGATGTTCCCGCCGGTCCCGTGGATGTCTCGGAGGTCGTCCCGGAGGACGTCCGCCGGTGGGCCGGTATGCCCGACGAGGAAGCTGAGCAGTGCGTATGGCGGTTGTTGCAGCGGGGAATGACGGCGGAAGAGGTTTGCCTGCAGGTACTTACATCGGCGGCGCGCCGGCTTGGGGCACTGTGGGCAGACGACCGGGCGACCTTTGTGGATGTGACGCTTGCTGTCACCCGCTTCCAGAATATCACGCACCGTCTCGGGCCTCACTTCAGCCTGACCGCGGAGCCGGGCAGCCGGGGCAGGGCACTGGTGGGAGCGGTTCCCGGGGAGCAGCACACATTCGGGCTCAGCATGGTTGCCGAGTTCCTCAAGCGCGACGGCTGGGATGTGGTCCTTGCCGATTCATCGCGGGACAACGCCGCGTTCCTGGCGCCGCTGTCCAACGTCTGGTTCGATGTGGTGGCCATCTCGGCGGCACACGACCGGGCGGAAAAGGGGCTTCGTCGGTTGCTGTCGGGCATCCGCCGCCGCGGACGGAATCACAAGGTGAAGGCCATTGTTGGCGGGCGCCTCGTGTTCGAAAATGATGGGATGATGGAACGGGTCGGCGCCGATGGATCGGCACCGGACGCGAAGGCCGCCGTGGAGTTGGCGCGTTCGCTGGTGCAGGGCGTGTAAGTTTATTAATATGAGCAGGTTAGGTAAGCCCGTCACCGTCCAGACTGACACCTTGAATGAGGTACGGCGTCAAGCCATGTCGTCGATCTTGACCGCAGCTTCCGATATTGCCCTCGTGCTTGATCGTGCCGGAGTAATCCGGGACATCACGCTCGGGCAGTCCGACCAGCCTCTCGAGGAATCGAAGGCGTGGCTTGGGCACGGCTGGATCGACACCGTAACGATCGAGTCGCGTGCGAAGGTCACCGATATGCTGGCTGAGGCCGCATCGCAGGGCGTCTCGCGACGCCGCCAGGTGAACCACGTCTCCCCGAGCGGTGCGGACATCCCGATCATCTACACCGCCGTGCGCATGGATGAGACGCCCGAGCGGGTGGTCGCCATCGGGCGCGACCTGCGCGCGGTGTCGGCGTTGCAGCAGCGCCTCGTGGAGGCGCAGCAGTCGCTCGAGCGCGACTACTGGCGCATGCGCCACATCGAGACGCGCTATCGCCTGCTCTTCCAGGTGTCGACGGAAGCGGTGCTCATGGTCGATGCAGGCACGCAGAAGGTGGTGGAGGCGAATCCCGCTGCGGCGCAACTCTTCGACCAGCCGGTGAAGCGCCTCGTTGGCCGCACCTTCCCGTTTGATCTTGACGCATCGAACGAGGCAGCCGTCGCCGAGCAGTTCGCGACGGTGCGCTCGCACGGGCGGGCGGATGATCTCGTCGTGCGCCTCGCGAACGGCGGTCGCAGTGTCACGCTCGCGCTCGCACTCGTGCGGCAGGACACCACCACGCTCTTCCTGGTCCGGCTCCTGCCCGTCATCGACCAGTCGGGGCCGGACGCCGGTCCCGCATCCGCAGGGGCCGCCTTCAAGCTGCTGGAGTCCCTGCCGGACGGCTTCGTCATCGGCGATGCAGAAGGCCGCATCCTCCTGGCCAATCGCGCGTTCCTCGACATGGTCGAGCTGCCCACGCTGGAACAGGCGCGCGGACGGCTGCTCGGGCAGTGGGTTGGGCGTCCGGGTGCCGACCTTGGCCGGCTGCTCTCCACCCTGCGCGAGCATGGCGTGGTGCGCCTCTTCGGCACGGCCCTGCGCGGGGAGCTCGGCTCATCCAGCGAGGTGGAGATCTCCAGCGTGGCGCTCTCCGAATCGGCCGATATCCAGGTCGGGTTCCTCATTCGCGACGTCGGCCGACGGCTGGTCCCGAGTCCGCGCGGGGCGCGCGACTTGAGCCAGGCGGTGGAGCAACTGACCTCGCTTGTCGGGCGCGTGTCGCTCAAGAACCTGGTGCGCGACACCACCGACCTGGTCGAGCGGCACTTCATCGAGGCGGCACTCGAAACCACCGACGACAATCGCACCTCGGCAGCCGAGGTGCTGGGCGTGAGCCGCCAGAGCCTCTACATGAAGCTCAAGCGGTACGGCCTGGGCGCCGACGTGGACGCGTCAGCGCAGGATGGCACGAGCGCCAAGGGCCGCAAGAGCGCGTCGAACGGTTGAGGCCCGCGGTCATCCGGCCGCGGGCATTCGTTTATCCCAGAGCGTAAAGCCTTCATGACAGTTGCGGACGTCATAACCGTCATACAGTCAAGGCAAAGCAAAAGGACTCCAGCCGCCCGGACCGTGCTGGAGCTCTTCAAGCCCGTCACCTGGTTTCCGCCGATGTGGGCGTTCGCCTGCGGCGTGGTCTCCTCTGGCGTCTCGCTCGCCGAGCACTGGAGCCTCCTCTTCCTCGGCGTGGTGCTCACGGGTCCCCTTGTCTGTGGCACCAGCCAGGCCGTCAACGACTGGTTCGATCGCCACGTCGATGCCATCAACGAGCCGGGTCGTCCCATTCCGTCGGGGCGCATGCCCGGCACCTGGGGCCTCACGCTCGCCGTCTGTGGCACACTCATTTCGCTTATTGTCGCGCTGCAGCTCGGCCTCGCGGCCTGTGCGGCAACCGTCCTCGCGCTCATCATGGCGTGGATCTACAGTGCGCCGCCGCTCCGGCTCAAGAACAACGGCTGGTGGGGCAATGCCGCCGTCGGGTTCACCTACGAGGGGCTGGCGTGGGTAGTGGGCGCCGGGTTGATGCTCAGCGGGGCGGTGCCGCGTCCTGAAATCCTCCTGGCGGCGGCCCTCTACAGCATCGGCGCGCACGGGATCATGACCCTCAATGACTTCAAGTCGATCGAGGGCGACCTGCGGATGAACATTGGTTCCCTGCCGGCGCGACTCGGGCCGGAGGTCGCCGCCCGGGTCGCCTGCGTGGTGATGCTCGTGCCCCAGGTGATCGTCATCGCGATGCTGGCGCTGGGTGCGCATCCGGTCGCCGCACTGCTCGTCACCGGTGTCGCGGTGGCCCAGGTGCCGCTGATGCGCCGCCTCCTCCAGCGGCCGCGCGAGCTGGCACCCTGGTACAACCAGACCGGCATCTCGCTCTATGTGTCCGGCATGATGATCACCGCCGTGGCGCTCGGGTCGGGCCGATGACGGGGCGCACGCTGTCGTGGACCGACGTGGTACGCCTGGGCCTGGTCCAGGCCTCGATCGGGGCGGTCGTCGTGCTCATGACCTCCACGCTCAACCGCGTGATGGTGGTGGAACTCGGGCTGGCCGCGGCGATCCCCGGGGCACTCGTGGCGCTGCACTTCCTGGTGCAGATGTGGTTCCGGCCGCGTCTCGGGCACTGGTCGGACCTGGGGGGGCGCCGTACACCCGTCATCCGCATGGGCATGGCCTTGCTGGCGTTCGGTGGGGCCGACGCGGTGGCCGCCGTGGCGCTCGTCCCCACCCACCGGGCCATCGGCCTCGCGGTGGCGGCGCTGGCATTCGTGCTCATCGGCGTCGGTGTGAGTGCCGCCGGAACGCCCCTGCTCGCCCTGCTGGCCGACCGGGTGCCCGCCGAGCGGCGTGGACGCGCCGTGGCCATCATCTGGCTCATGATGATCGCCGGGTTCGTCGTCACCACGCTGGTGGTCGGCCGGCTGATCGAGCCCTTCTCGCTCGGACGCCTCGTCTTCGTGGCGGCCGGCCTGTCGGTGACAGCCTTTGCTGTTGCATGGCTGGCATTGGTCGGCGTCGAGGGCACACCCGAGGCGCGGCTGGTGGTGCCGAGTGCCGACGGCCGGTTCCGCGAGGCAGTGGCGCACGCCTGGCGTGACGGCGCCACGCGCCGCTTCACAATTTTTGTATTCGTCGCGATGCTGGCCTACAGCGCGCAGGACCTGATCCTCGAGCCATTTGCGGGTCGGGTGTTCAACCTGACACCGGGTGAGTCGACCCATGTCACCAGCCTGCACCAGGGCGGCATGCTGGTCGGGATGATCCTTACGGCGCTGCTCTCCGCTCGCCTCGGCAGCCTGCCGCGCTGGGCAGCCTTCGGGTGCGCGGCCTCCGCACTCGCCTTTGTCGCCCTGGCTGTCTCCCCGCTGGTCGGAACCATCGCCGCCCTCCGGGGCAGCGTCCTGGCGCTTGGCCTTGCGAACGGGACGTTCGCCATCGGGGCCATCGGCACCATGATGGTGCGAGCGCACGGTGCCCGGGCCGGGCTCCTGATGGGCGTCTTCGGCGCATCGCAGGCGGTGGCCTACGCGATCGGTTCCTTCATCGGGGCGGTGGGCAGCGACATCGGTCGGGCCGTGTCCGGGTCCGACACCCGCGGATTCATGGCCGTCTTTGCGGCCGAAGCGGTGCTCTTTGTGGTCGCCGCACTGCTCGCCTGGGACCCCGGCGCCACGAAGCGCGAGGCCCTGCTCGACTCGCGTGATGGTGGCGAGGCACTCATGGCGTCGCTCGCATGACGGCCCTCGTCCCGCTGCGCGGCCTGCCGACGCTCGACGCGGCCCCGTTGCCGCAGCCCCGCCACCGCGACCTCTGCACCGACTGCGGTCTCTCCCGCACCAGTGCGCCGGAGCGCTGCGGGCGCGCCTGCCAGTTCATCAACCCGCGCTATGCCGAGCTCGAACTCCAGGCCCACGGGCGCGCACGGGACGCGTCGCGCGGGGATGAAGCGCTCTTCGGCACCTATCTCGAGATGCGCCGCGCGCGACTCGCGATGCGCCCGGCGGGGGCGCAGTGGAGCGGCATCACCACGCGCATCGGCGAGCGCCTCCTGGCCACCGGTGCGGTGCAGGCGGTGCTCGCCACCGCTGCGGATCCCGACGACCGCTGGAAGCCGCGCCCGGTGCTGGTGCGCGATGCCGCCGGCATGGCCGAGTGCCGCGGCATGAAGATGGGCTACTCGCCGGTGCTCGCCCTGCTCGATGAGGTCGCCCGCCTGGGCCTCACGCGTATCGCGGTGATCGGCATTCCGTGCCAGGTGCACGCCCTGCGCGCACTCGAGCAGGAACTCGGGCTCGAGAGGCTCTACCTCATCGGCACGCCCTGCAGTGACAACACCACCACGGAGAACTTCCACTCGTTCCTCCGGCGGCTCACACCGAACCCGGAGCGCGTCACCTACTGCGAGTTCCAGCCCGATTACAACGTGGAGCTGCGGTTCGATGATGGGCGGGTGGAGCGGATTCCCTTCATCAAGCTCCCGATCGCCGACCTGCCGCCCGACTTCTTCCCGCTGACCTGCCGTGCGTGTTTCGACTACACCAACGCCCTGGCGGACGTGACGGTGGGCTATATGGCCGGGGCGGGTGACCAGTGGCTGATCGTGCGCAACGAGCGGGGTCGTGAGCTGGTGGCACTGCTGGAAGACGAACTGGTCACCGCCGACCTCGAGTCGGCGGGCCAGCGTCGTGCGGCGGTGCGTGGATTCCTCGGGAACCTGCAGCGCAGTGCCAATGGCCTGCCGCTGCGTCGGGCGCCCCGCTGGGCGCGCGGGCTCATCGCCTGGGCGATGCCGAAATTCGGCCCGCGCGGGCTCGAGTTCGCCCGGAGCCGCGTGGAAATGAAGCAACTGGAAGGCATCGTCGCACTGCGGAAGCATCGCCCCCGGCGCGTGCTCCGCATGGTGCCCGATTTCGCCTGGGCCACGGCGGCCCGCTACGGTCTGGTCGGGAGCGATACATGACGCACGAACAGGTGGATGTCCTGGTGGTGGGAGGTGGCCCGGCGGGCTCGACGGCCGCATGGGACCTCGCCCGCAGGGGGCACTCGGTGGTCCTCCTCGACCGCGACGGACGGGTCAAGCCATGCGGCGGCGCGGTGCCACCGCAGCTGATGACCGAGTTCGACGTGCCGGGCGAGCTGCTGGTGAACCGGGTGGACTGCGCGCGGATGGTCTCGCCGGTGGGTCGCGCCGTCGACATCCCGATCGAGAACGGCTACGTGGGCATGGTGGATCGCGAGGTGTTCGACGAGTGGCTCCGCCAGCGGGCGGTGCAGGCGGGCGCCGAACGGCGGACCGGCATCTTCACGGAGCTCGCGACCAACGCCGACGGCTCCGCCACGGTGACCTACCGTGACGGCAGCTCGCGGTCCAACCGCACCGTGCAGGTGCGGGCCCGCATGGTCGTGGGCGCCGACGGTGCGCTCTCCGCCGTGGCGCGGACGGCGATCCCCTGCGCGAAGGACGCGCGCTTCGTCTTCGCCTACCATGAGATCGTGGAGTCGCCCGCATCCTGGAACACCGATGAGCAGCGCCGCTGCGATGTGTACTACGACGGCGGCCTCTCTCCCGATTTCTACTCCTGGGTCTTTCCGCACGGCCCGACCACCAGCATCGGCACCGGCAGCATGCTCAAGGGTTTCGACATGCGCGGGTCGGTGGCGCGGTTGCGGGAGCGCACTGGGCTCAACGGCGTGAGTACCATGCGCCGGGAAGGTGCACCCATCCCGCTGGCGCCGCTCAAGCGCTGGGACAACGGCCAGAACGTGGTGCTGGCCGGCGATGCGTCGGGCGTCGTGGCCCCGGCATCGGGCGAGGGGATCTACTACGCGATGGCGGGCGGGCGAGTGGCGGCCGACGCCGTCGGTGCCGCGCTGGAGCAGAAGGATGCCCGGCAGCTGGCAAACGCCCGGCGCACCTTCATGAAGCAGCATGGGCAGGTGTTCCGCGTCCTCAGCATCATGCAGCGCTACTGGTACAGCACTGACGGGCGCCGGGAGCGGTTCGTGGCCATCTGCCGCGATCGCGACGTGCAGCGCCTCACCTTCGAGGGCTACATGCACAAGCGCCTGGTGCGCGCGGAGCCGCTGGTCCACCTCCGCATCTTCCTCAAGAACATCGGTCACCTCAGCGGCCTGGTGCCGGTCTGATGGGCGCCGCCACGCTGCCGACGCGCGCGCTGGTGCAGGATGCCGCCCTGAAGGCCTTTGCCACGGCACACCTGCCAGCGGTGGAGCAGGGGCTTGCCGACGCCGTGAAGGGGCTGGGACTGGCGGAACCTGCGCCGCGCCTGCAGCACGCGGTGCTCGATGCGGTCGATCCCAACGGTGGTGAGGCACATCGCTGGCGGCCGCTCCTCGTCCTGGCCGCGGCCGATGCGTGCGGCACCGCACCGCATCACGCGCTCCACGCCGCCGTGGCGATCGAACTGACGCACACTGCATCGCTGGTGCTCGATGACCTGCCGTGCATGGATGACGCTCCGCTCCGGCGCGGTCGCCCGGCGACGCACTGCCAGGTCGGCTCCGCGGCGGCGATCCTGATCGCCGTGGGCCTCCTGGGCCGGGCGGTCGAGCTGCTGGGTCGCTCACCCGGCAACGTGGCCCGGCTCTCCACCGAATGGGGTGCCGCGGTGGGCTTGCCGGGCATGGCCGGCGGTCAGGCGATGGACCTCCGTGATCGCGCGGGCGAGTCGCTGACCGGCGATGCCCGGCGGCTCTACCGGCGCAAGACGACGGCGCTCGCCGCCTTCGCGGCGCGGGCGGGCGGGCTCGTGGCCGGCGCACCGGACGGGCTGCTCGATGCCCTGGGCCGCTTCGGGCATCACCTGGGCTGGGCCTACCAGCTGCGCGATGACGTCGCCGATATCGAGGAGGATGGTCGCGAGGTCGTCGTCGAGCAGACCGCCGCGCGCCGTGCCCGTCTGGTGATGCGCGCCGAGCGAGCGCTCGGTGGCGGCGAGTGGAGCCGGCCCGGAAGCGCCGAGGCATTGGCCGCCGCCGCGTGGCGCATTGCCGGCGTTGCGGCGGCGGGGCAGCGTGCGCAGTGAGCCAGCAGGACACCTGGTGGTTCCCGGTGCTCCTCGCGCTGGGATGGGCGGTCATTCTGGGCGCGGTCGGCGGATGGCTGACGCGGCTCGACGCCTGGTACCGGCAGCTCCGGTTCCCGGCCTGGAAGCCGCCCGACTGGGCCTTCGGGCCGGTGTGGAGCACGATCTTCCTGTGCGCGGGAATCGCCTTCGTGCTCGCCTGGAGGTCGGCCGGCACCGGGAGCATGACGCGGGGGACGCTGGTGACCGCCTACGTCGTGAACGGATTGCTCAACACGCTCTGGAGTCTGCTGTTCTTTCGTCGACACCGGCCCGACGCGGCATACGTGGAGTCGTATTTCCTCTGGCTCTCGATCCTGGCCATGCTCGTGGTCGCGGGCTCGATGAGCGCGTGGGGGTTCTTGCTGCTGGCGCCGTACCTGCTCTGGGTCACGCTGGCCACCGCATTGACGCGCGCCGTCGTGCGGCTGAACGGTCCCTTTACCAGGTGACTGCGTGCTGATTTCTGTCGCACTCGACTTCCGGCAAGCCCCGGTCACGGTTCGTGAGCGATACTACCTCTCCGAAGCCAGGGTGGCCGCGCTGTACGACGCGCCGGCCTCGCCGATGGTGCGTGAACTGGCGCTCCTGTCGACCTGCAATCGTCTCGAGATCTATGCCTGGAGTGAGGCGCAGACGGCGGCCGAACTCGAAACGGCGTGGTGCGAACTCGTCGATCGGTGGGCGGGGCCCGACGGCGAGGAGCGCGAGGGTCTGGCGGCCCTGGTGGTGCGCCGTCACGGCGACGCCGTGGCGTCACACCTGCTGCGCGTGGCATCGGGCCTGGAATCGCAGGTGCTCGGCGACTCGCAGATTCTCGGTCAGGTGCGACAGGCCTATCGTGATGCGTCGCGCGCGGGCGTCGTCGGTACCGCCCTGCATCGGCTCTTCGGCGCCGCGCTGCACGCGGCCAAGCGTGTCAAGCACGAAACCGGGCTGGTGGGCGGTCGTCACTCCGTCGGTGCCGAGGCGGCCTCGCTGGCGGCGCGACGGCACGGGCCGCTGGCCAAGCGCCGCTGCATCGTGGTGGGGTGTGGCAAGACCGGGGAGCGCGCCGCGCGCCAGCTGGTGAAGTTCGGGGTGGCCGATCTGGTGCTCATCAACCGCAGCCTGCCGAAGGCCGAGGCACTCGCCCAGGATCTCTGGGGCCGGGCGGCGGCCTTCGATCGTCTGCACCGCGAGTTGGCCCGGGCCGATGTGGCGATCATCGCCACGAGCGCGGAACAGCCGCCGGTGCGCGCCGCCTCGCTCCGGTTCTGCCGCGATGACGCGGGTACCACCGGCCATCCGCTCATGCTCATCGACTTGAGCCTCCCGCGCAATGTCGAGCCCGAGGTCGGCGGGTTGCCCGGGGTCACGCTGCTCGACCTGGACGCGCTGCACCTGCCGATGGCACAGGCCGAGGCGCTGCGGCAGGCCGCGGTCCCGCGTGCCGAGGCGGTCGTGCTGGAGGAACTGGCGACCTACAATGCCTGGGTCCGTGCCGAAGTGGCGCGCGAGGCCCTGCGGCCGTTGCACCAGGCGCTGACGGCCGTCTGCCGGCGCGAACTGGGTTACGTGGGGGCGAAGAGTGGGGCCGACCTGGACCGTGCGGCCGAGCGGATCGTGGCGAAGCTCATGGCACGCCCCATGACGGTATTGCGCACCGCCACCGAGCGGGGTGAGTCGCTCGAGACCGCGACCCTCACGCTCCGCCACCTCTTCGGCGCCCACGGGCTGGCGATTTCCGCCGAGACCGAATGAGCGCGCTGCGTGTCGGCACGCGCGCGAGCGCCCTCGCGCTCTGGCAGACGCACCAGGTGTGCGACGCCCTGGCGCGCGACCAGCGCGAAACGGAGATCGTCGAGATCAGCACCACCGGCGATATCTACGCCGAGGCGCCGATCGGTCAGCTGGCGGACCCGGCACTCTTCACCCGCCAGCTCGATGAGGCGATGCTGGGGTCGCGCATCGATCTCGCCGTGCACTCCCTCAAGGATCTCCCGACCCAGCTGCCGGACGGCATCGTCATCGCCGCCATCAGCGCGCGCGCCGATGCCCGCGACGCCCTGGTCACGAAGCAGGGTGGCCTGGCCGATATCCCGCCCGGCGGGACCATTGCCACGAGCAGCCTGCGCCGCCGCGCCCAGTTGCTGCGCGCGCGCCCCGATCTCATCATCACCGAGATCCGCGGCAACGTGGGCACACGGCTCGCCAAGCTGGAACAAAACAACGAATGGAGCGCCACCGTGCTCGCCGCCGCCGGCCTCATTCGCCTGGGTCTCGAGGCGCGCATTTCCGAACGGCTCGCCTGGGACATCATGCTGCCGGCGCCGGGCCAGGCCGCGATGGCGGTCACGGCGCGGGCCGACGACGCCGGCGCCATCGAGGCGGCCCGGCGGGCACTGCATGACGAGCGCAGCGCCCTCTGCGTGCAGGTGGAGCGGGCGATGCTGCACGAACTCGAGGGGGGCTGCGAAGTGCCGGTGGCGGCGCTGGCGGCCTTCACCGACGGCAAGGACTGGTCGATGCGCTGCCGCGCTCGCGTGGCGTCGCTCGACGGTCGCCAGCTGGCCGAGGCCGACACTGTCCGGACCGTGCGGAGTTCCGGTGACGCCGATGACTTTGGTCGCGAGCTCGCAGTGGACCTCAGGAGCAAGGGTGCCGGTCGCATTCTCGACGGGCTCGGCCTCGCCGCCGGGCGGGGACGCCCGTGAACGGCGGCCGCACGCGGGTGCTCTTCACCGGTGCGCCCGGTGCCCTCGCGGGACTCGATGCCGTGGTGGAGGCGGAAGGCGCGCAGTTCACTGAATGGCCCTTGCTCGCCTTTGCGCCGCCGACCGACAGCGCGCCGCTCGAGACTGCCCTCCACCGACTGGCCGCGTACGCGGCGATCGCCATCACGTCGCCCCGGGCGGCAACAGCGGTGGCGCAGGTCGTGGAGCAAGACGACATCGACCTGACGCTGGCGCCGGCCGTCTGGACCAGCCCGGCATGCGAGACGGCGTTGCGCCCGCTCTTTCCGCATGTCGAGGTGTCGCCGCGTGATCGCGGCGGCAGCCTCGGCGTTGCCCTGGCAGAGATGATGCTGCGCCACGGCGTAGGATCGCCGGTGCTCCTGCCGTGCGGTGACCTCCACCGCGAGGAGCTGGTGACGGCCCTTCGCGCGGCAGGGCGCGTAGTGGAGGTGGTGGAGGCCTACCGCACGGTCATGGCCCCGCCATCCCAGGCGCAGGCGGCAATGGCCGCCGCCGATATCGTGGTGGTGACCAGTCCCAGCGTGGCGCGGCTGCTGGCGTCGGTGGAGCACCGGGAGCGTCCCGCCCTCGTGGCGATCGGGCCCACCACGGCGCACGAGGCTCGGCTGCACGGGTGGCCGGCCGATGCGGTCGCGGCGTCTCCCGAGGTTTCGGCCGTGGCCTCGGCCATTCACTCCTTGCTGCCGAGCTTTTCATGATCGCAGTGGAAAAGAACGAACTGCTCCTGCGCGCATGCGCGGGCGAGTCCCTGGAACGCCCGCCGGTGTGGATGATGCGCCAGGCAGGTCGCTATCTCCCGGAGTATCGCGCCGTGCGGGCGCGTGCCGATTTCCTCACCATGGTGCGCACCCCTGAACTGGCGGTCGAGGTGACCTTGCAGCCGGTCGATCTCGTCGGGGTGGATGCGGCGATCATCTTCAGTGACATCCTGGTCATCCCCGAGGCGATGGGACTGCCGCTCACGGTGGATGAGGGCGTCGGTCCCCGTTTCGGCAGCACGATCCGCTCGCCCGGCGAGCTGGCGCAACTGGCCGACCCGTTGGCCGACGGGCAGCTCGAGTACGTCACCGATGCGATCCGGCTCGCGCGCCGCGAGCTGGACGGCCGCGTGCCCCTCATCGGCTTTGCGGGAGCCCCCTGGACGCTCGCGTCGTACATGATCGAGGGACAGGGCACCAAGAACTTCAGCGCGGCCAAGCGTCTGCTGGTCCAGTCGCCGGGGTTGGCGCACGACCTGCTCGGGCGTCTCGCCGATGCCGTCGGGCGCTTTCTCTGTGCGCAGGTGGAAGCCGGCGCGCAGGTAGTGCAAGTGTTCGACTCGTGGTCGGGTGCGCTCGGGCCCGGGGACTACCGCACCTTCGCGCTGCCGTACCTGGCCAAGGCGGTCGCCATCGCGCGCACCGCGGGCGCACCGGTGATCGTCTTCTCGCCCGGTGCCGCCTGGGCCCTCCCCGAGATCCGGGAAGCCACCCAGGCCGACGTGGTCGGTGTGGACTGGCACGTGGCGCCCGGGACGGCACGCCGGCAACTTGGGCCGCAGCAGGTGCTCCAGGGCAACTTCGATCCCTGCTGGCTCTACGGCACGCCGGCCGAAATTCGCCAGCGAACCCACGCCATGCTCGACGCCTTCGGGAAGGGACCCCTCATCGCCAACCTTGGACACGGCATCCTGCCCGACACGCCGGTGGCCAGTGCCCGGGCCTTTATCGACGCGGTAAAGGAATGGCGCGTCCGGTGACGGGGGTTCTCTCCGAGAGCAGCATGCGGCAGCAGGCGACCGCGTGGGCCGCGTCCATTCACGATGCCGCCACCGCATTCTTCACCGACGCCGATCAGGGCGGAGCATTCGTTGAGGAGACGTGGGAACGCCCCGGCGGGGGCGGCGGCGTGTCACGCCGACTCGACGAAGGGAACACCTTCGAGCGGGCGGGGGTAAATCGGTCAGCGGTCGAGGGGCCCCTTGATCGTGACCTTGCCGTCCGTCTGGCGCTGCCGCCCGAGGCGGCGGACTGCCGGTTCTTCGGCACCGGCGTGAGCCTCGTCGTGCACCCGCGAAGCCCGCGGATTCCCACGGTGCACCTGAACGTGCGCTACTTCGAATTGGTAAACGGGGAGGGCGACGTCATTGATGCCTGGTTCGGTGGCGGAACAGATCTCACCCCAACCTATCCCGCCCCCGACGACGCCCGGCATTTTCACCGGGTACTGGCCACGTCGTGCGACCGCCACGACCCGGGCTATTACCCGAAGTTCAAGGCATGGTGTGACCGCTACTTCCGGAACACCCATCGGCACAACGAGGCGCGCGGGGTGGGTGGGATCTTCTTTGACCACCTCCGGGTGGCGGAGCTCGGGTTCGAGCCGCTCATGGCGTTCGCCGACACCGTCGGGCGGGTCCTTCCCGGGGCCTACGGCCCCATTGTGGATCGCTGGCGCGGGGCGCCGTTCGGCGAGTCCGAGCGCCGCCTGCAGCTCTTTCGTCGTGGGCGCTACGTCGAGTTCAACCTGTTGCATGACCGGGGCACGACCTTTGGGCTCCAGAGCGGTGCCCGGACGGAAAGCGTGCTGATGAGTCTTCCCCCACTCGCCAGGTGGGACACCGACGCCTCGCTCGAATCCGAACCCCTGGCCCAGGCGCTTCGTGCCATGCTCGTACCGCAGGACTGGCTGGCTCCAACCTGATCGGTACGCCGTCGCTTGACATGACGGTGTCCACGCAGCATTACATACGAGCCTATGACCGGTAACAGATCGGGTCCTGCCTTCGGCACGGCCGACCTAACCAATTGCGATCGGGAACTCATTCAGCTGCCCGGCTCGGTTCAGCCGCATGGTGTGCTGCTGATCCTGCATCCCGAGCACCTGCGGGTGCTTCAGGCCTCCTCCAACGCCGGGGAGATCCTGGGGTCGTGGGGCGCCTCGCCGCTGGGCAAGACCATCGATTCACTGGACCCCGAACTGGGGCTCCTGATTCGGCGACTGCGTCGCGGCGACGAGCTGGACGGCATCGTGCCGGCGGTGGCGCGCCTCGAGGACGAGCAGGGGGTACGGACGCTGGAGGCGATGATCCATCGCCTGCCGCGCGAGGGCATCGCCGTCGAGCTGGAGCCGGTGGTTCCGGATGCATCCGGGCGGTCGGCGGCCGCGGCGGTGGCGCGCGAGGTGTCACAGCTGCTCACGGACGGGATCGCCGCCATCAGCGTCGCCCAGACGCATGCCTCACTGTACGGCGAGGTGGTGCGCGTCATGCGCGCGCTGTGCGGTTACGATCGGGTCATGGTATACAAGTTCGATGCGGAGGGACACGGGGAAATCGTGGGGGAGGAGCGCCGCGAAGACCTGGAGGCCTTCCTCGGCCTGCATTATCCGTCGAGCGACATTCCGCAGCAGGCCCGGGAACTCTACCTCCGGAACCGGGTGCGCGTACTCGTCGATGTAGGGTATGCGCCGGCGCAGCTCTTCCCCCGGCTCTCACCGATCACTGGTGCCGAGGTGGACATGTCGATGTCCACGCTCCGGAGCATGTCCCCGCTGCACCTCCAGTACCTGTCGAACATGGGGGTCCGCGCCACCCTCGTCACCTCGCTCGCGATCGGCAACCGTCTCTGGGGCCTGATCGCCTGCCACCACTACTCGCCGCGCTGGCTCCCCTATGAGGTGCGCGCCGCGGCAGGGATCCTCTCCGAGATGGTGGCCGCCCGGCTCGCCGCGCTGGAAAGCCTGGCGGCCACGGAGACGGAGCACATCGTCCGCACGCTGGAAGACCAGGTGGTCGATTCCCTTGCCACCACCGGCGACTGGCGCAACGCGCTCTTCGCGGCGCCCCGGCAGCTCTTGCAGACGGTGAAGGCGACCGGCGCCGCGCTGGTGCACGACGGCGCCCTGATTACGGCCGGCGAGGTGCCCTCCTCCGACGACATCCGCGCCATCGTGCGGTGGCTGGAGGAGCACCACGCCGGCGAACAGCTCGTGCGGATCGACGCGCTGGGGCGCGCGGCAGCAGGGCTCCGCCACGCCGCCGCGTCAGCGGCGGGCGTCCTGGCGATTGCGCTGTCCGCACGGTCGCGCGACTACCTGCTCTGGTTCCGGCCCGAGCAGCAGCAGACCATTCGCTGGGCCGGCGATCCCCGGAAGCCCGTCGACCCCAATGACCCGAAGCAGCTCTCGCCTCGGCGGTCATTCGCGGTGTGGACCGAGGTGACCCGTGGCAGCTGCCGGCCATGGACCGAGGCCGAGGAAGGCACCGCGCGCGCAATCCGGACGTCGCTGGTGGACATGGTGCAGCAGGTTCAGGCCGTGCGCGTGCTCATCGCGCAGGAACAGTACATGCGCATGATGCGGGTGGTGCAGTCGGGATCCGAACCGACGCTCATCATGAACCGGGCAGGCCAGGTGGTGCTGGTGAACGATGCATTCCACGCCTTGCTGGGCCCGATGCCGACTGACCTGACCTCGGCCGAGGACCTGTCGCGGCTCCTGGGCGGGGAGGGTGAGGTGTATGCGATGCTCACCGCGGTGCGGGCGGAACAGCGTCCTTGGGCGGGCCAGCTGTTCCTGACGACGCCGGATGGCGAGCGGGTGCCCTTGGCGGTACGCGCGGACCCGGTGCCAGGCGACGATGGCGCCGAGCTCGGGTGCATCGTCTTCGCGTCGGATGAGCGACCCCGCCACCGGGCGGAAGCGGCGCAGCAGAGAGTGCAGGACAGCCTGCTCGAGGCGCATCGGAAGAGCACGCGCACCGCTCCAACCGACGCCGATACGGCGCGCGGCTTCGGTGCCATGATGGATGCGATCCTCACCACCGCGCGACGCTCGTTTACCGATATCAGCGGCGAGCCTGGTACGCACCCGCTGCCGTCGGCTCTCGCGAGCGTCGAGGACCTGACGCGCCGGGCCGCGGCCATGGCCCTCAGCCTGGAGGGCTATACGGCGGCCCGTCGCAAGCGGCAGGCGGCATCGCTCAAGGATCCGGCTGGCGGTGGCACCTCAGGGCAGCGTAGCTGACACCAGGCGAACCAGCACCACGCGGTAGGCGGGCCGGTACGCCATCTCGAAGGCCTCGCTGTGGTGCATCGCCGGGTAGCCCGCCGCCGCCGCCGCCCCGAACAGCCGTTCCACGCTGTCCGCCGCCCAGGCGATCGTGCCGTCTCCCACCATCCGCCGCACCACGTCGAGGGCGCACGTCAGCTGCGCCGTATCCCGCACGGCCACCTCCGCCGTCAGCACGAATGCATCCAGCAGGGAATCAGGCGAGCCGCCGGCGGCAAGGAACGGCCGGAGGTGAACGCGGGCAAACCGCCCATCGGTACCCAGTGTGTCAACGAGGGGCTCCGTTGGACCCGGTGGCAACTGGGTCACCTCGCGGACCAGCCACGCCTGGGCCATTGCCCGTGACGGAACAGCGTGCTCGCTGCCGAGCGTGGCTTGATGCAGGAGCTTGTAGACGTCGGCCGGCTGCATCGCCGGGTAGCGCACGAGGTGCGAACGCACCAGCGCGGCCCAGTCGGGTGCGCCGGCGCAAGACCGAGTGGTCGGCGATTGCGGGGGGAGGAGCACGAGCCCGCTGAGGAGCAGCAATGCCGGCAACTGTGTGCGCAGGTTGGGGAGGGTGGGCATGGAGGGTGATAGTAATCACGCCGCAGGTCGTTGTGCCGGGGGTCACAAATCGGGTATGCGTGGGGTCCACTTCGGCCCCGAACTCACTATATTGGAGCCTCTTGCGGCGCCTGGACGGGCCAGACTGCTCAACTCAATTCAAGAGGCTCCCATGCGCTTCACCCGAAAGGCAGCATTGCTTGGCGCTGCGTTCGCGCTCACCTCGGTGTTCACCCTCGCTGCGTGCGGCGATGACGAGACGGCCACGGCGGATCTCTCGGGCGACTACGACGTTGTCGGCTTCTGGACGGGTGGACCGACCGACACGCCCGTGGTCACGCCCGCCACCGGGACGGCTACCATGAGCTTCGATACGTACGACATCACGATCAATACCCCGCTCGCTGTCGTCAGCAGCGGAGACTACACGGCGTTTCAGGACGGCAGCTTCACGCAGGACGGCACCATCAACATCGGCGGCACAGGTGACGTAAGCGTGCAGTGCACCGGCACGTGGACGCAGACAAACGCCATTTTGAGCCTCGATACTACCTGCCAGGGCCAGCGCACGGTCGTCCAGCTCGAAGCACTGTGACCCTGTCGCACGACCGCAGTTCATGAGAATGGCATGTTCAGCGCGGTTCCTTCGCGCGTGCGTGTCCCGACTCGTCCTGGCCGTGAGCGCAGTCCTGCTCCCGGCCAGTACGGTTTGTGCCCAGGCGAGTGGCACAGGGACAATCATTGGCGCCGTGAATGACGCCGAAACCGGCGTCCCGGTCGAAGGGGCGTCGGTGCAGGTGCGCGGTACGCTGCTCAGTACCGTCACCAATGCCCAGGGGCAGTTCATCATTCCCGGTGTCCCCCCGACGCCCCATACCATCCGGGTCATTGCCATCGGCTACGCTGCCGACAGTGTGCCGGCATTCACCGTGGCGTCAGGCGAGACACGCACCCTCGCCCTGACACTGCACCGCACCCCGCTCGACCTTCAGGAAATCATCGTGACGGCGAGCCGCTTCAGCGAGCGCCGGGCGGAAACGCCCGCGAGCGTGGCGGTGCTGCCGTTCAGCGAGATCCTGGCGCGGAACGTCACCACGCTCGACAAGGCGCTCGAGTTCGTGCCGGGCGTCACCTTCAACGGCCCCGACCAGATGGACATCCGTGGATCCACCGGCTTTGCGCGCGGGGTGGGAAGCCGTGTCCTGATGCTGCTGGACGGACATCCGGCGCTGAGCGCCGACGGCGGCGAGATCAATTTTCGCGCGTTGCCGGTGATCGACCTGGCCCGCACGGAAGTGGTGAAGGGCGCCTACTCCGCACTCTACGGCAGCAATGCCCTGGGCGGGGTGGTGAACCTGATCACTACGCCGGTGGACGATCGCCCCACCACCGCGGCGCGGGCGCACTTCGATGCGTACGACGTGCCGTCCGACTACCGCTGGAATGGCGGGCTGCTCAATTCGCAGGGCCTGGAGCTGCAGCACTCGCGGCGCCTCGGTCCCGTCGGCGCCCGGGCCTTCATCGGATACCAGGGCACCGACGGGTACACGCAGAACGGGCAGAATCACATCTGGATGGCGCGGGTCAAGCTCCAGGCGCAGCCCACGGCCAGCCGGCAATGGGATGCCTTCGCCCTGTATACCAATGAAAAGTCGCAGGAATTCCTGACCTGGAGAGCCGACAGCCTGCCGTTCGAGGTGTCGCCCCAGTTCCTGGGCGACTATGCTCGCGATCAGGTGTTCCTCTCAGGCGCCACCGTGGACGCGATCGCCAGCGCTAAGACCCTGCTGCGAATAAGCCCCTTCCTTACGTCGAATTCGTCGCGGAACTACTTCACGGCGAACCAGGACTACCACTCGGCAATCAAGCCCGGCCTCAACGCCACGCTGTCCCGGTCCCTCAGTACGAAGAACACCCTCACGATGGGCGGGGATGCCGCCTACACCTGGGTGAGCTCCAATTTCATCGGGACGCCGCGGATCGTGGATCTAGCGCTCTTCATGCAGGATGAGGCGAGGTTTGGCCCCAACCTGAAGGGCGAGGCCGGGTTCCGGGCCGACTACCACGATGCCACCACTGCGCAGTCCGAATTCGTGGTGAGCCCGAAGATCGGTGCGTCGCTTCGGTTGTCGAATGCCGTGACCATGCGGAGCTCGCTTGGGGCCGGGTACCGGGCGCCGAGCGCCATCGAGCAGTTCGTGAACACCTTCCAGTTTGGTTTCCAGGTGCTGCCCAACCCGCTGCTGCAGGGCGAGCGCTCGTGGTCGGTGGAGGTCGGGACGAACGCCATCCTGTTCAACAAGGTCCAGGTCGATGCCGCGGTGTTCGGGAGCCGGTACTACAACCTCATCGGGCCCTCGGCGATCAGTGGCGTGTTCCCGCTCACGTTCCAGTTCCAGAACATTGCCAATGCCAGGGTCCTCGGGCTCGACCTCGGCGCCAACGCCTCGATCAATGCGCGCTGGCTCGACCTGGCGGCGACGTTCCTCTTTCTCGACAGCAACGACCTCGATACCGGACTGCCGCTGCCATACCGTTCGCAGGTCAACCTGACGGGCACCGCCACCACCCTGCAGGGTCACGCCGCCGTGGACGTGCACTACCGGACCGCCGCCGAGCAGGTGCTGGCCTATCCCCTCGACCCGCGGCAGAATATCCTCGTGTTCGATGTGCGGCTGAACTATCGGCTGGTGGGCGTGCTGTGGCAGCTGAAGGTGGCGAACCTGTTCAACACCTTTTACACCAATGTGCTGGAGCGGAACCCCGGGGCCCCCCGGATGATCGGGCTGACCGCAGTCTACGGCTTGTAGCGCTAGAGGATCCGCAGGCCGAAGGCGCTCGTCACCAGGCCGACACACAGGTCCGCGGTGCGATTCATGGAGTCGAGCACCGGGTTGATCTCCACGATGTCCATCGACACCAGCTTTCCCGCGTCGGCCACCATTTCCATGGCAAGGTGCGCCTCTCGATAGGTCGCTCCGCCGCGAACCGGGGTACCGACGCCCGGCGCCTGCGCCGGATCGACCCAGTCGGCGTCACACGACAGGTGAAAGCCCGCGGTGCCGCTGGACGCGATCTCGATGGCCTCGCGCATGACATCCTTGAGTCCCCGCTCATCCACGTCGCGCATGGTGAACACGCGCACCCCGAACCGGCGGATGTTCTCCCGCTCGGCGGGATCGAGGTCGCGCACCCCGACCAGGACGGTGTGTTCCGGCAGCACCGCAGGGACCGGATGCGCAAGATTGACCATCGCCGGATTGCCGTGGCCGACGAGGTGCGCCACTGGCATCCCGTGCACGTTGCCGGTCTCGGACGACTCCGGCGTGTTGAGGTCGCCGTGCGCATCGAGCCAGATGAGGCCGATGCGCTGTTGCCGTTCGGCGAACGCGGTGGTCACCCCCGCCACCGAGCCGGCGCCGAGTGAATGGTCGCCCCCGAGCACCAGGGGGGCGTACCCTTCGCGCACCGCCGCGGCGGTGCGTTCGCTCAGTTGCCGGCACACGTCGGTGATCGCCGGCAGCAGGTCGAGGGCGCTCCGGATGCCGGGCAGCGCCTCACGCTCGGGGACTGGAACGTTGCCCGTGTCCTCCACGACATGCCCCAGGGCCTCGAGCCGCGCCTCCAGTTGCGCAATGCGCAGCGCCGACGGGCCCATGTCGACGCCCCGGCGGCTCGCCCCGAGATCGAGCGGAACACCAATGATGCGGATGCGACCCATGCCTGGCTCCCGGTTGGTGGAGATGTCGATTCGGGCTGGATAATAGCGTATTCTTGAGGTCACGGATGACATTTGATTCCCTGCTGCACACCATCGGCCACCTGTGGCCGCACATCGTCGCGACACTGGGCGTGCTCGTCGCGGTCGGTACCACGGCGCACATTGTTCTGTTCAAGAGCGATGTGCGCGCGGCAATCGGATGGTCGGGGCTGGTGTGGCTCGCGCCCTTCATTGGTGCGATGCTCTACTGGCTGCTTGGCATCAACCGGATCCGCCGGCGGGCCGGGCGCCTCCGCCGGGGCACCGAGCTGGCACACGACTACACCCAGGAAATCGCACTGAAGCAGCAGGAAGCGACCTTCCTGCCGTCGGGCATGCCGACCCGATTTGGCGCCTTGGCCACGGCGATCGGCACGACCTCGGGACAGGCCCTGATCCCGGGCAACACCGTCGAGCCACTCATCGACGGTGACCAGGCCTATCCCGCGATGCTCGCGGCCATCGATGCCGCGAACACCACCATCGGCATGACCAGCTACATCTTCGACAACGACCGGGCCGGCATGATGTTCGCCGAGGCGTTGGAGCGGGCCGTCGCGCGCGGCGTAACCGTGCGCGTGCTCATCGATGGGGTAGGGGTCCGCTACACCAAGCCGCCGATCACCGGCGTCCTGTCGGCGCGCGGCGTGCGCCATGCGCTGTTCCTGCCGCACATCTTTCCCCTCGCCAACCCGTACTTCAACCTGCGCAGCCACCGCAAGATCCTGGTCATCGACGGGCGCATCGGTTTCGTGGGGGGGATGAACGTACGCGAGGGGTGCCTGCTCGCGGTGCCCTCGAAGGAGCCTACTCAGGATATCCATGCGCGTGTCACCGGACCCGTCGTGCGCCAGCTGTCCGAGGTGTTTGCCTTCGACTGGAACTTCAGTACGAAGGAGGTGCTCGAGGGCACGGCATGGTTTCCGGTGCTCGAGCCCACCGGCTCGGTGGTGGCCCGCGGGATTCCCGACGGGCCGGACGAAGACTTCGAGACCCTCCAGGATACGATCCTGAGTGCACTCTCCGTGGCGCAGCACTCGGTGCAGATCGTGACCCCCTATTTCCTTCCCGATGGCCCCATTATCGACGCGCTGCGGGTGGCGGCCATGCGCGGGGTCAGGGTCGATCTCGTGCTCCCCGAGAAGAACAATCTCACGGTGGTGGCCTGGGCGGCGATGGCGCAGGTGTGGCAGGTGCTGCGGTGGGGCGTGCGGGTGTTCCTCTCCAGGCCACCCTTTGACCATTCCAAGATCATGGTGGTCGATGGTACCTGGTCGATGCTCGGGTCAGCCAACTGGGACCCACGCAGCCTGAGGCTCAATTTTGAGTACAACATCGAGTGCTACGATACGGTGCTGGCGCAGGCGCTGTCGGAGGTGGTCCAGCGAAAGATTGCGACGGGGCGGCCGTACACGGCGGCCGACTGGCAGGGTCAGAACCTCTTCCAGCGGCTCCGGGGCGGCCTGGCCCGCCTGGGACAGCCGTATCTTTAGACGTGAGAGCGCTACGCCCTCACGCCCTCACGCCCCATGAAGGGAACCCCATGGATGACGAGACGACGTCCGCCGAATGGCGCGCACGGGTCAGGAAGCTTGTCGAGGACCTGCAACCCGAGATCGATGAACTGAAGGTGAAGCTGCACCTGGCCAAGGCGGATGCGAAGGACGAGTGGGCCAGGCTGGAGCAGAAGGTAGCCGACTACAAGGTGAAGGCCGATCGCACCGGTGGCGAGGCGGGAGATATTCTCGAGGAGAAGGCCAAGGCAATCGTGGCGGAATTGCGGGACGGCCTCGCGCGGCTGCGGAACCTCGTCTAGGACTTCTTGTCCCGGCCGCGCTGCCGGATGGCCTCGCGCAGCAGGAATTCGATCTGGCCGTTGAGGCTTCGCAGTTCGTCGTCCGCCAGGCGCTGGACCGCGTCCAGCAGGTCGCGGTCCACGCGCAGGAGGAAGGGCTTTCGGTCGGCCACAGCTAGCTGTAGAGCGTGCCGGTATTGAGTACCGGCTGGGCGGAGCGGTCGCTGCACAGGACGACCAGCAGGTTGCTCACCATCGCTGCCTTCCGCTCCTCGTCCAGTTGCACCACGCCCTTCGCCGTGAGCAGTTCCAGCGCGTTCTCCACCATGCCCACCGCCCCTTCCACGATCTTGTAGCGTGCCGCCACGATGGCACTGGCCTGCTGCCGCTGCAGCATGGCCGAGGCGATCTCGGGAGAATAGGCGAGGTGGCTGATGCGCGACTCGGTGCATTCCACGCCCGCCTTGGCCAGGCGGTCATGCAGGGCCTCCAACAGCCCCTTGGATACCTCCGCGGTGTGCGTACTCAGGGCGATCGCGTCCGCCTCGTGCGCGTCGTACGGATAGTTCGAGGCCAGCGCTCGCAGCGCGGACTCACTCTGCATCCGCACGTATTCCTCGTAGTTGTCCACCTCGAACATCGCCTCGGCGGTCTCCACGACCTTCCACACCACGATCGCGGCAATTTCGATCGGGTTGGAATGCGCATCGTTTACCTTGAGCTTGGCCGTCTCGAAGTTCCGCACGCGAAGCGAGATCCGCCGCTTCACGGCGAACGGATTGGCGAACCAGAACCCCGCCTCCTTGACCGTACCGATGTACTTCCCGAACAGGGTCAGCACCCGGGCGTCATTCGGGTTGACCACGAACAGCCCGGGCAGGCAGATCAACGCGATGGCCAGCAGCGCCACCCAGGCGATCGCACGCCCAAGCTCGGCGTCCTGCACTGACACCAGCAGCCGGGACAGCGCCAGGGCTCCAACGGCGAGGATGACGATCAGGGCGACGAAGCCATTGGCGGCGCGAAGGACGCGTTCACGGACCATCGTATGCTCCAGCTGAGGTGATAGCCATATGATATCATAATAATAGCAGAAATCAAGATGTCCGCAAAAGGGAAGGGCGACCTCTTCAGGCCGCCCCGTCCACCATCTCCCTTTCACCGTTCACCGTTCACCGCCGTTTACCGGTTCCGCTCGTATGCGAGGTTGCGCGGCGAGTAACGCCATTCGAACGTGCGCTGCATGGGGGTGCCCATGTTGCGGTCTGCCCGCACGTTGCGCAGCGTCGCGACCACCTTGACGCTGGCCAGGTCATCGTGGTCGTTGGTGTCATCGGCGTCGGTCGGGTCGGCCGATTCCACCGAGTCGCCGTCCGCAAAGAACAGCCACACGTCCCAGGCCACGACGTTTTCTGCTACCACATCGCCGACCGGTGTACCGCCAGCCGTAAGGCGCGTGCTGCGGATGATGCGATTCTGTCCGTCCCGGTAGTACATCACCGGGGTGATCTTCTGGAACGATGTCTCGGCCGGCCGGAGCTGCAGGTTGAGTGCGCTCGCGATCGGAGGCGTCCATCCGGCCGGGTGAAGAAACAGCGTATCCGCAGCCGAGAAGGTGAGCTGGAACCGGCCACCGCCCATGTTCCGCTTTGCCGTGACATTCAGGAAACGCCGCTCGTTGTCCACGTTCATCTGCACCACGTTCCCGACCCCGATCTGGAGGGTGTCGGTGGCCCGCGAGGAGTCGACCTGCAGGTCCACGCAATAGGTGCCGCAGCTGCCCAGGCCCGGCGTGGCCGGTGTGGCGGTGCCGGGCGGCATGCTGTAGACCGGCGCGGCCATCGCACCCGCAGGAAACGGTGGCGACTGCAGCGAGTCATACGGCACGCTGATGATGACAAGGGTATCGCCCTTCGCCATCAGCGTTCCGAAGCGCGACTGGCTCCGGATCGACACGCCGGCACGGGCCGCATCGCGCTCGAGCGACGAGCCCAGGAAGCGCGCGGTGCGGAAGACGTCCTCGCGCATGTTGGTGTGCTCGACCCCGCGGAAGGTCGTGATCGTGAACGACATCGCCGCACCCATCACGATGACACCCACCACCATCGCGATCATGATCTCGACCAGCGTCATGCCGCGCCGGTCCTGCCGTGAATGAGGCATGGTCAGGTCACCGCGCCAGTGTACACGTAGGTGACCAGCTCGACCGGCGTGGAGCCGTTGGGGTAGGTCACGCGCACCGTGACGCTCACCAGGCTGGTCCGCACATCAGAGACGACGACGACGCGACGATACTTGCCGCCGGTCACGGGGCGCCCTTCCTCGTTCACGTCCACGCCGCTCGGCTCGGCAAAATCGCCCATGTCGGCGGGTCGCTGGCTGCGGAGGAATTCCATCCGCTGCCGCGCGATGTCGAGGGCTACTGTGCGCAGGCCAGCCTTCGTGTTCGCCGCCATCGCCCCCGTCAGGGTCCGCGACAGGGCAAGGACCCCGATCGCCAGGATGACCACGGCGATCATCACCGAGATCAGCGTAAAACCGCGCCGGTTCATTGCCATGTGCCCCCCTGATAGTTCCACACCCGCACCGAGCCGGCGCCGGTGATCGTGACGGCGGCGACCACCGTCGGGTCGTCGCGATGATGCAGGTAGATCACGCCCTGGGTGCCGAACGGCTGCGTCAGCCCGTCACCCTTGAAGTCCAGGTGCGAGCCCGTCAGTGACGTCGGGTCACCGGTGGGCCAGCCCGAGAGTGCCGTCGCCGACCCGCGGCCCAGGATCACCTGCGGGTCCAGCGTGCGCTGGCCGAAACCGCGCATCGAGTCGACCTCGGCCTGGATCTCACTGATCGCCCCGTCACCCTCGACGTCGCGATACCCGACCCAGGCCGTTGTGCCAACGAGTGCCAGGCGCGACGTACGCTTTGAGGCGAGTGCCTGCGAGCGCACCAGCTCGATGTCCCGGCTGAGTTGCCTCGCCGATTCCTGCACCATGCGCCGGGGCGACGCGCGGAGGCGCGGAACCACCATCGCCGCCATGATGCCGATCATTACGATGACGATGAGCAATTCCATCATGGTCATGCCGCGCCGGCCGAGCCGGTCCCGCAGCACGGCGGTCACTCGAACACCGGGCGATACGCCGTCTGCACCACGCTGCCGACCACCGGCGTTCCGGGGGGCAGGTTTGCGGGATCCTGGAACCGGGTGTCGAAGGCCCAATTACGGGTGGGGGCGTTGTAGTAGGTTCCCGCCCAGCCGCAGAAATTCGTCGCCTTCTGCGCATACGCGATCGAGACGAGCGAGCCGCGATAGAACGCCGTCACGCCACTCCAGTTCTCGAGGAAGCGGGGAAAGTTTTCCAGGCCCCCGCCATAGAAGAAGTTCTGTGATCCGCTGCCGGTGTAGACGCAACCAAACGGAGTGGTGCCACCCGCCACCCAGTCGAAGGGCGTCGCGCCGTGTCCAGCGAGGATCGCCGCGTAAATCGTGGTGTTCGCGGTGGCCGCGGTGGCGCCGTACGTCCAGCGCGTTTGCCCGCCGGTCGTCGTTCCGGCGCCGCCGGGACGATTGAGGATGCCCGCGGTGGAGAAGCCCGGGGAGAGCCACGTGAACGCATCGCCGATGATGGCTGACGGTTGCCAGTTGACGGTGGAGTTGTAGTTGCCCTGCACATAGATCGGCAGATTGGTCGACATGGTGAATCGACTGCCGAGCACGCTTGCGTTCACGATCTTCAGGATCGGGAAGGGGCGGAAGCTGCACCCGGCGCCGGTTGGGCAGCCACGCTTGTTGACATACGTCTCGTTCACCGTTGGGATATTCCGGACAGTGATGTATGTGATGGACGACGGGTTCGTGCCGTTGGCCGCCATCCACGTGAAGAGTTGTGCATAGTCGACCTTCAGCTCATCCACGAACGTCTGCTCGCGGCTCTCCCACCACTTGTTGCTGTCGGCCGCAAAGATCAGGTTGCAGTCCGCGACGGACGGGCTCGTGCGACCGCTCGCGCGGACGATCTGCATGTCGGTGGCCCCGCCGGTGATGTTGCACAGCGTATTGTTCAACCGGGTGTAGTCGATGGAGATGTACAAGTCCGCCTTCCAGGCAAACTTGGCCTCGCGCTCTTCCGGCGTATCCGCCACATCGCGATCGGCGATCAGCTCCTCTGGTGGCACACCAGTCGGGAGCGGGAGCCGGAGGGTGTCCACGTTGTATGCGTTGGTCTTGAGCCGGCCGCTGAAGCGGGTCTCGCTCCAGGTCTTGAACGCGGCCCAGAGCGGCAGGCCATCCGAGTCGTTGTTCACCTGGCGCGCCGTGGCGCCGGCGTCGTCGATGTACACCTGGTCGGTGCCGCCGGGGTTCGAGCCGTCCTTCCGGCGGAAGTAGAACTTGTTCGGCGTGGTCACGATGTTGTGCAGGTACAGCCCGCCGCCCGACCGCGCGTAGATATTCCCGTTCGTATGCACCCAGCCCTGCATGTCGAGCCGGGCACCGTTGGTAATCTCGAGGTCTTTTTCGTAGAACACGCCGAACTGGAAGATCGGGATCGCCGCCGCCTTGACCGTCACGACCGCGCGGCTGGTGTTCCCTTGGCTGTCCGCCGCCTGGGTCGTGATGTCATAATTGCGCACCAGGGCATAGAGCCCGGCGAACGGGCCGGTGTTGACCGTTTCCTGAGTCGCGCCGCCATTCGGCGCGACCAGCATGGTCGGGATCGAGAAGCCCGGAACCACCGGTCGCGTCAGCGAGTCGAGCTCGGTCTGCGAGATGAACCCGTCGTCCACCATGCCGGAGAGCTGCTGCATGATGTCGTCCGAAGCCGCCTCGGCCGCGTACGCGGTGCGGGTGTTCCGGTAGTCGTAGTTGGCGGTGCGCGTGGCGGTCGTCACACCGCTGACGGCGAAGACGCAGAGTACGGCCAGCAACAGGAGGACGAACAGTGTCGCCTCCAGCGCAAAGCCCCGCCGGTTGTACAGCATCTTGATTCCAGACATCCGAACCTCCTCGGGATAGCACGCCGAGCGCGTGCCTTCTGGCACTCCTGTTGGCAAGACAGGCGCCAGCCCGTATCCACCGGCCATCGGTCATATCTGGCAATGACTTAGCTATTCGGGTGCTGCGCAGAAAGTGCCAAAAGTGCATGTTCGTGCATGCAGTGTCTGCAATCTGCTGCGCCATGCGGCTGGCAGGAATCGAAAATGCCCCGTCCGGGTGCATGGCAACTTCCATAAAATCATCGCGATAGACCTCTCCTGACTGGCCTGCCGCCGCGGCGAGCTAGGCCCGTCATTATTCGTGACAATCGGTCGTAGATGCGAGCCCGGTATCGACTTGCGATTTGACGCGCGTTGCACCGCCCGGCGGTGGCCTGTCCATTGCCCGTCAGCCCTCCCCAGAACGGAGCCACGCAGCGCTGATTCGGGAGGTTCGGATGCACTGGTCTAACGGTGGTTTTGCCCTGTTCGCCCTGCTGGCTGCACCATCCTCTCTCCGGGCCCAGGCTCCCGCCAAGGCCCCGGCGGAGGCACCCCCGATCACGGCGAAGGCGCCGAAGCTCTTTGCCGGCATCGGTATCGGTCAGGGGTCGTTCCGCTTCTCCTGCCCCGGGATCTGCACCGGCGACCGGTACTGGGGATGGAGCGGCAATGCGCGGGTGGGCGCGTCGTTCGGCAAGCTGTGGCTGATGGGTCTCGAGGGGACCGGCTGGACCGACTCACGCGATCCGGACAATGCAGCGCCGGTCAAGCAGACGATGTGGCTGATCGGGCCGGTGGCCTACTTCTACCCCACGCCCAAACAGCGCCTGTACCTGAAGCTCAGCATGGGCGTGATGCACTACGCACAGCACAACCCGGACGACCCCGACAACGAGAACGAGCAGTTCAGTTCCACGACCTTCGGCGCGTCAGTGGGGGTGGGCTACGATTTCCGCCTTTCCCATCACCTGTTCATCTCGCCGTTCTTCGCGTTCGTCGGTTCGGCGGGTGGCGACGTGACCCAGGGCAACGGGAACACCGTCACGACCGACCCCAATTTCAGCCTCCTCCAGTTCGGGGTGAGCCTGCTCTATCGGTAGGGTGTTCTGCCAGCGCACGCCGATCCTGCAATGCAGGGTGCTGCACCGGTGCCGCCACGCCGGTGTGACCTGAACCGCACTGCGGTGCGGCGCGGTTGGCGCACCGACACTTAGCAGCGTGCAATCAATGGGAGGCACATGGGGAGTTTCCGGCCCCGCTCTGGCACCCACCTCTCCCGTCCTTTCCTGACGTTCCCGGCTACCTCTGGAGTATCCGATGCGGATGCACATTTCTGCGCTTCCGGCCGCCCGGTTCATTGCCGCATCATGGGCCGCCAGTTCGACCATGGTGCTTGGCGCCTGCAGCAATGGCGAGACCAGCGGCATCGACCCCGCCAGCGCGCCACGCAGCGTGGCGATGGATGCGTGGATGCCGGGGCCGCTGGACAGCTGCACAAAGGAGATTCACGACCAGTATTCGGTGGTGGGTCCCGACGGAAAGCTGTACCCCACGTGGCATCCCCCGGTGGATCCCGCCAGCGGATGCTCCTTCGGCCACGATCATGGGCGCGATCCGCGCAACTCCGACCTGTACGGCGAGAGTGGTCCCATCCCCTTTGGCTATGCCAACGAGCAACTGGTCACGTTTGATCCGGCGAACCCCCGGAACGAGGACCACGTCGGCCACAAGATCGAATGGGAGAACGACGTGGAGCTGACCGCAGGAGGCGGACAGTTCAAGATCCGCTGCGACGTCCTGACCAAGCTCCATCAGGGCACGCACTCGAAGGATGCATTCACGAACAACCTTCACGAGCTGGTCTATCACCTGAGCTGCGGCGATGGCACCAAGTTCCGTGTGGTGCTCATGAGCGCGATCGGGAAGCCGGGCGAGTTCCGGCGCTCCTGTGATCATGGCGTCGCGATCCAGGCCGGCACCGCAACACCGGCCAACTCGCCCGACGGCGGCGGCTTTCGCGCGATTCCCGACCGTTTCTGCGTGGAGCAGCAGGTGCTGGTGGCCAATGGCCAGAACCCGAACTACTTCGCCCTGAACGAGACCTGGGAGACGTCGAACAGCATTCGCCGGGAAGACGGCCACACCATGGTGTTCTTCAACCCCTACTACCAGGTGCGGCAGGCGAGCCGCTACTACGATCCGGCGATCGCCCCGGCAGTGGGGCGGCAGGTGGACATCTGCTACGAAACCGAGTCCGAATGGCGATCGTGCGAGCGGCAGCTACTGCGACACGTCCACGCAGAATGGCCAGACAGCCGGCGTCACCTGGGACGATCCGCGATCGACCTTTGACGGCGCCAGGCGCATCGTGGACGTCAACAACAACCGGATCGACAACCCGGACGGTCCCGAGGTGTGGTACACCGATCCCTTCGGGCGGAACGGGCGGACCAGCCCGTTCCCCGGCTCGGTGAAGCAGTGGATCGCCAAGGCCTCGAACGAGGTGGGCGTCGACGTGAACGGGCCGGTCATCGGCAACGGCAGCTACTACGGTGGGAGCGGGGTGCACGCCCCGAATTGAGCACCCCGGGGTAGCGGGCGGGTGTCTCTGGAACTGCTCTTGCTCCGGGGTATCTTCCAGAACCCATGAGCATCTCGCCTGCATCCCCGGACGGACAGGTCCTCTCCCGCGAACTGTCCGAATTCCTCCTGGACTTCCTCGGGGCGCAGCAGCGCTTTTCGATGTATCCCGTCGGGCACCCGCTGCTCGACCCGGCCGTCGACTCGCTGACGCGTCGGCTCAACACCCTGTTCCTCGAACGGGCCAGCATCTCGATCGCCGTGACCCCCACCCAGCTGGTGGTGTCGGGTGTCCCGACCGACCCGGAGCACACCATGCTGCGGGAACTGGCCGGCAAGCTGCACCGCCGCAACGCCGGCGGCATCAAGATCTTCAGGGGCGTGAGCCGCACCGAGCTGGCCAGCTTCCTCGGCGTCATCGGCACCGATGCCAACGACGCGCAGCAGCTGGTGACGCACGATGAGCCGGCGGCACAGTGGCCGCATATCCGGCTCTTCGGGCTCGCCTATGACAAGCTGGCGCTGCTCGACGATGACGAAGAGGAAACGGCTCTCTTCGACCCGCTCGGCGGGAGCTGGGCCGGGCGCCTCTGGCTTGGCCTGGCCCGGGCCTCGATGGGTGAGCACCTCTCCGACGATGTGGCGGCGAAGGTGGATCCGGAGGAGATCGCCAAGGCGATCAACGACCAGCAGAAGGAGGCGCGGCGCGACGAGCGGGTGGTCACCGCACTCACCGACCTCGCTGAGGCCTGCCAGGGACGGGGTCGCGCCGAGTCCATCGCACTGCAGCGCCAGCTCTCCCGCCTCATCGGGTCGCTGACGCCGGAGACGCTCGAGCGCCTGATGCACATGGGCGGGGATCAGGACCGCCGCCGGAAATGGCTCTTCCAGGCCTCGAAGATCATGACGGCGGACGTGATCGTCTCGCTGGTCGAGGCGGCGGCGCACGCGTCCCAGCGCAACGTGTCGCCGGCGATGCTGCAACTGCTCAGCAAGCTGTCCAGTCACGTGGACCAGGGTCCACCCAAGACGCGCCTGCGGGCCGAACAGGCGCTGCGCAAGCGCATCCGCACCATGATCAGCCGGTGGAGCCTCGCCGACCTGCCATACGGGTCCCCGGGCTACGACCGGATGCTGGAGTCACTGCCGGGTGGCGCCGCCGATTTCGAGCCGGTGCTCGTGTACGGCCCGGAGCCGCAGCGCGTGATCATGACATGCCTCGAGCTCGGCGTGGTGCAGGCGGGAACGCGGCGGGCTGTCGATCGCATGGTGGAGAACGGCGAGACCGGCCTGCTGCTCGACCTGCTCGAGCGGGTGCCGGCCGACAAGCCGGCGGTCTCCGAGTTGCGCGGCTGGGTGCTGAGCCGCAGCACCGTAAGCCGCGTGCTCGCCATCGAGCCGATCGACATCGATACCCTGGCGCGGCTGGTGAAGGGCGTCGGCCTCGAGGCACTGCCCACCCTGCTCGACTCGCTGTCCACCGCCAAGGAGCGGAAGGTCCGCGCCCGGCTGCTGGATATCATTACGCACCTCGGGCCATCCATCGGCCCCGAGGTTGTGCAGCGCATCTCCGGTGCGCCGTGGTTCGTGCAGCGCAACCTGCTCCGGCTCCTCGGGATGCTGCCCGAGCTCCCGGAGGGCTTCTCGCTCGCGTCGCACGTCAAGCACAACGATCCACGGGTGCGGCACGAAGCGCTCCGGATCATGTTGCGCGATCGCGTCCGCCGTCCCGAGGCACTCAAGCGCGCCCTCGAGGCGCCGGATCCACCGACCGTACGGCTGGGTATCATGGCCGCGGCAGAGGGGTGCCCATCGAACATTGCGCCCATGCTGCTCCAGCGGATCCACTCCGGCGGGCTCGATCCGCAGCTGCGCGCGGTGGCGATACGCGCCGTGTCGTCGGTGGACAATCCCAACGTGATTGCGTGCCTCCTGGGCCTGACCCAGGTAAAGGGCGCCCTGGGGTTGGGCCGCAAGCTCGCGCCCAAGAGCCCCGAACTCCTGGCGGCACTGCAGGGACTCGCTGCGCACTGGCCCTATCAGTCCGAGGCGGCGAAGGTCCTGACACTCTCCCAGAAGAGCAAGGACACCGAGATCCGGCGCGCGGGGACCCCGCCGTCGCGTCAGTCGGAGCCGGAGGCGCCAACGGCGCCCCGCGTCATCATCTGAGCCGCCCATGAGTGCCACCACACCCGCCCAGTTTCTCCAGTCGCTGGCACAGGCGCTGTCGACGATGACGCTCTACACGTCACGCCACCCCGCGTGTGTGGCCGTGGCCGACGCATCGTTCGCCCGGCTCAAGGAGCTGGTGAAGACCGGCGAGTACCGGTTCTCGTTCCTCGGCGAGGCGGTGGTCGCCAACGACAAGGCGCTGCACGAGCTGCACAGCTGGCCCTGGTCGGCCCGTTTTGTCGACATCGGGGTGCAGCGCCTCGAGTTCGACGGCACCGTCAGCCGGGGCGCCTTCGGTGAGTTCCTCGACGACATCGTCAATCGGCTCCTGTCGGGACGTCCGGGCAACGCCGAGGTGCCGAGCGAACGACGGGGCATTCGCTGGGGACTGCTGGGCGTCGAGGTGGCCGGGGAGGATCTCGAGGAGGACGCCGAGCGCGACCGCATCGGGCGCGAGTACGTCGCCTATCGCCTGAATGAGGAATCGGACATCGTCCGGCAGATCTACCAGCGTGCCGGGTCGCAGGGCGGCGTCGCGCTCGACGAGGTGGAGACGGTCGTCGCCTCGCTGTCGGTCGCGATGCATGCTGAAGGGCAGCTCCTGATGCCCATGCTGGAGTTCCCCGGCCAGGACGCCGCCAACGCGCTGCACGCCATCAATGTGTCACTCCTGGCCATGACGCTCGGCGAGTCGCTCGGCATGGCGTCGCACGACGTGCACGCGGTCGGGAGTGCGGCGCTGCTGCACGACGTGGGAATCTCCGGGTTGCCACAGGAGCTGCTGGGGAAGCCGGCCCTGTCACCGGAGGAGCGGCAGGTCATCGAGGCGCATCCCGAGATCGGCGCCCGCATGCTGTTTGCCCGCAGCGCGGTGTTCGACCTGGCGGCCATTGTCTGCTACGAGCATCACATGCGGCCGGATGGCTCCGGATTTCCGCATACGCGCTTCCCACGGGAAATGCACTATGCCAGCAAGATCGTGGCGGTGTGCGACGTCTACGACGCCTTGCGCACCCCGCGAGCGTACCGGCCAGCCTGGACCCCGCAACGCGCACTCGAGTTTGTGGAGGAGGGCACCGGCACCATGTTCGATGCCGGTATTGCGCGTGCCTTTGCCGCCATGATGCGTCGGCTGGAAGGCCAGTTGGTGCTCCCCACGGCACCGAGCCTGGCCGGGTAGGGGGCTACCTCACCCGTCTCACCAGGGCATCGATGGAGTCGGCGGGCAATGCACCTCGAATCTGGAAGAGACTGCCCCAGGCCTCCCAGGTACGAGTGACCGGCTGCACGCCGCCCGATTCCGCCGTGACGAAGCCGTTCCCGCGACTGCCCGGCTGGACAGCGACACCATCCACGTATGGCGCGGAATCGTGCGCCTTGGTCGACACTTCATCACGCGGGGTGACAGGAACCACCTGCTGGACCAGTGTCACCGGCACACCGCTTACCACGTAGCGCTGCCGTACCGCCGGCAGTGAATCGGCGGCAGGCGGCAACAGCTCGACCGCCACCGGAGTGAGGCCGGAAATGGTGCGCAGCCGGACACCGAGCCGCGTCTCCGCGTCGGCGACGGTGGTAACGGTGCCGGACCCCTGCGCGGCACCGGACAAGAGCCGAGGGGGTGCGGCAGGCGGGGCCGCCATGCGCGCTGCAGGTGATGGTGCAGTGGTCGGGTTGGCGTTTGCCCGGCGTGATTCGTCGTCCGCTTCCTTCTTCTCCGCCTGCCGCGGTGCGATCGGCGGCGCCAAGTCCTTTTGCACGGGCGCATCCGTCGCCTTCGCGCCTTGGCCAGCATCGGCATCCGCGCGCGCGCCCACGGCCGGTACCTCCTGCTGTTCCCTCGCTGGCACGGACTGGACGGGGGCAGGCGCCGATTCGTCCCTTGTACCAAGGGGCTGTACCGCCGGCGAGCGCCACAGTACCCAGGACGTTCCCGCGACAAGCACCGCGCTCGCCGCGAGCCCGAGAAGCCGCAAGCTGGGCGTCCCGGTGCGCCTGGCATCATTGGCAGCCTTCACCGGGGGGTGCAGCGGCGGGTCCAGGTCGAGCCGCGAGACAATCGCGTCGGCCTCCGACTGAACCACCCGCAGGTCCGCCAGCGCGGCAGTGCAGGGGGCACACCCGGCAATGTGGGCGCGAACCACGGCTGCGTCGGCCGCGGGCAGCTCCCCGTCAAGGAATTCCTGCAGCAGGCCATCGTCAGGATGCGACATGGCGATTCTCCTCCCCGCGGTACGCGTCCACCAGCTTGCGGCGCGCACGCACGAGCGTCGTTCCAATGGCGCCGCGCGCCATTCCCAGCGTCGCGGCGATCTCGTCGTAGCTGAAACCTTCAGCCCTCAGCAGCAGGGCCTCACGATCACGATCACTCAGCTCCGCGAGGGCGCGCTGCACCCTCGCGCGATCTTCCTCCCGCACGTACTCCTCGTCGGGCGCCGGAGTGCCAACCGGCGATTCACCGCGAAGCAGCTCGAGATGTCGTCCCCTGCGCACAGATCGACGTCCTTCCTCCCGGACCAGGTTGAGTGCCACCGCAAAGAGCCAGGGCCGGGGATTGTACGGCGGTGCCTCGACCGCCCGGGCAAATGTCTCCTGCGCCAGGTCCTCGGCACGATCGCGGTCCCCCGTCCGCCGGTAGAGCATGCGGACAAGGGGCTCGTAGTACTGCTCGAAAAGGGCGCCGACGTCGGTCATGGAAAAGGGGGATGCCTCCAATGGGGAAACGTACACAGGAAACGCTGCGCGCTGACGCGAAGAGGTGAGGAGGTGAGGACGTGAGGACGGGAGGACGGGAGGCTTGAGGGGACGGGAGGCGAGGCCTCCTCGTGTAAGTCCTTGCGGGGCATGGCGCTGTCACCTCACGTCCTCACGTCTTCACGTCCTCACGTCTATATTTAAGCCGAGCCTGATCATCAAGGAGCGCCCATGACCACCATTCCCGCCCCAGCACCGTCGACCGTGACCGACACCTTCCCGATCAACGGTACCGACTACATCGAGTTCCTCGTGGGAAACGCCAAGCAGGCGGCCCACTACTACTGCTCGGCGTTCGGCTTCAGCCTCGTGGCATACCGCGGGCCCGAAACCGGTGTCCGTGACCGGGCGAGCTACCTGGTGCAGCAGGGCAAGGTGCGCTTCATTTTCACGACGGCCATGGCACCGGGGAATGCCATGGCCGACCATGTGCATCGGCACGGCGACGGCGTCCGCGACCTGGCGTTGTGGGTCGATGATGCGCGCGAGGCCTTCAGGCTGGCGGTGGAGCGCGGGGCCGTGGCAGAGCAGGAGCCGACAGTGCTCAAGGATGAACATGGCGAGGTGGTGATCGCCGCCATCCGCACGTATGGCGACACGATTCATTCACTGGTGGAGCGACGCAACTACCGCGGCATGTTCATGCCGGGGTTCCGTGCGATCGAGAGCCTCTTTCGCCCTGGATCGGTGGGCCTCGAGGTCGTCGATCACTGCGTGGGCAACGTTGAGCTCGGCAAGATGGACGTGTGGTGCAAGTTCTACGAGGACGTGATGGGGTTCAAGAACCTCATCTCGTTCGACGACAAGGACATCTCCACCGAGTACTCGTCGCTCATGTCCAAAGTGGTGGCGAGCGGCAACGAGCGCATCAAGTTCCCCATCAACGAGCCCGCCGAGGGAAAGAAGAAGTCGCAGATCGACGAATACCTCGAGTTCTATGGCGGCCCGGGCGTCCAGCACGTCGCCATTCTCACGAAGGACATCATCAGCACCGTCACCCAGCTCCGGAACCGTGGTGTGGAGTTCCTCCAGGTGCCATCCAGCTACTACGACACCCTGCTCGAGCGCGTGGGCCGCATCGACGAGGACGTGGCACCGCTCAAGGAGCTCGGCATCCTCGTGGACCGGGACGACGAGGGATACCTGCTCCAGATCTTCACCAAGCCGGTCGAGGACCGCCCGACGCTCTTCTACGAGATCATCCAGCGGAAGGGCGCGCGCAGCTTCGGCAAGGGCAATTTCAAGGCGCTGTTCGAGGCTATCGAGCGAGAACAGGCGGCGAGAGGCAACCTGTAATGCCATTCTACCAGCAGCTGGGAACGGTTCCCCGCAAGCGTCACACCGTCTTCCGGAAGCCCGGTGGCGGTTTGTACGCCGAGGAACTGATGGGTCACGAGGGATTCGTGGGGACCTCGTCGCTCCTGTATCACATCCATCCGCCCACCACCGTGAAGTCGGCGCGCCGGCTGCGCGAGATCAAGTGGGAGGAGGATGACGACACCTCCCTCCGGCATCGGCATTTCCGCACCGCGCGCATCACGACCCACGGGAGTCCCACGCTCGACCGCGTGCCGCTGCTCTTCAACAGCGATATCGGCATGCTGTACGTAGAGCCGGACGAGAACGACGTGCACTTCTACCGGAATTCGCAGGCCGATGAGTGCGTGTACGTGGCGGAGGGGAGCGGAGTCCTCGAGAGTGTCTTCGGCGACCTCCCGTTCCGGCAGGGTGACTATGTCGTGATCCACCGGAACATCACCCATCGGTGGCGCTTCGACCTCGCCACGCCGCCCAAGCTGCTCATCTTCGAGAGCCGCGGGCATGTCCGCTTCCCCAGCCGGTACAAGAACAACTTCGGGCAACTGCTGGAAGGTGCCCCGTTCTCGGAGCGCGACATCCGCCGGCCCACCGAGCTGCGTCCGCGCGACGAGATGGGCGATTTCCCGATCCTGGTGAAGCAGTACGATGCCGTCAACGAGCTGGTGCTCGACCACCATCCGCTCGACGTGGTGGGATGGGACGGCTACTACTACCCCTGGATCTTCAACATCAACGACTTCGAGCCGATTGTCGGGCGGATCCACCAGCCACCGCCGGTGCACCAGACCTTTCAGGGCGATGGCTTCGTGATCTGCAGCTTCTGTCCGCGTCCCTACGACTTCGACCCGAACGCGGTGCCCGCTCCATACAACCACAGCAACGTCGACTCGGATGAGGTACTGTTCTATGCCTCGAGTGAGTTCATGAGTCGGAAGGGCATCGAGTACGGCTCGATCACGCACCACCCCGATGGCCTGCCGCATGGCCCGCACCCGGGCCGCACCGAGGCCAGCATCGGCGCCAAGTACACCAACGAGCTGGCCGTGATGATGGACAGCTTCAAGCCGCTCAAGGTGGCGCGCTCGGCGATGGCGATCGAGGATCCCGACTACCACAAGAGCTGGCTTGATCATCAGCACGCGGAGTTCAATCCGCCGACGAGCTGACTGTCGCATGTGGCACGACCCCACTGCCCAGCGTACGGAACCGGCGCCGGCGCTGGGGCCGGTTTTCGGAACGGTGAGTACGTGGTAGGGGGTCGCCACAAAGGTGCAATGCAGCGGGCGTGCCGGAAATCGGGCGCCCGTTTTGTCTTCTGGCAGCCTGTTGCGGGCGCCGCCCAGGACGGCGTGCGGAGCCATCGCAACAGCGTGAGGGGGATCCGCAACTAGCGGGGAGAGGCGGAACATGGAGCAAGTGGTGGTACGGACGTACCTCGACATGACTCGGGCGCCCGGGCAGGAGCCGGCACCGGCACCCGAGGGAGTCCACCTCGAGCAGCTGGTCGCATGTCCGCCGGAGCTCTACCGACAGCTCTACGCCGAGGTGGGACGGGCGTGGAGCTGGTTTGACCGGCTGTGGTGGTCGGATGCCGAGCTGGGAGCCTACCTGGAACGGCCCGATGTGTTCGTCAGGGTGCTGCACCTGAACGGGGCGCCGGCAGGATACTACGAGCTGGTGGCCCACCCCGACCAGTCGGTGGAGATCGGTTACTTCGGGCTGATGCCGCACGCCATTGGTCGCGGCCTGGGTCGCTGGCTTCTTCACCAGGCCGTCCAGGATGCCTGGAGCAGGGCGCCAAGTCGGGTCTGGCTCCACACCTGTACCCTGGACCACCCGACCGCCCTTCCCAACTACCTCAGGGCGGGATTTGCGGTGAGCAGGACCGAGGTTGTGGAGATGCCTCGAAAACCGTAACTCCAGTCACGAGTAATTGCATTACTTGCAAAACCCAATGCTCACTTCGCAAATAACTGAATCATAACTGTAACGAAAACGTATACCATGTGCGAAAATGGCATAAATTGCTTGACATGCATACAGGTATGAAATATGGTGAGGGCACGCCGGTGGTGTTCCGCGATTCTCGTGGGGCCCAAGCCGGTCCAGCAGGCAAGGAGGCTCTCCCATGTGGTCGGTCGGCAGGATGGTTCGCGGTGTTGTAATGGTTGGCGCGTACTTCGGTGTGGCGGGACTGGAAAATCTCCTCGTCGCCCAGGCGCTGAACAACATCGTGCGGCCGACCGTGAACGCGCATGCGAGCGTCTTCACGCCGCCTGCCGGCCTGGCCTCGGGCTACACGGTGCTCATCCGCAGCGACTGGAACCGCCCAGGGGTCATTCAGGTGTGCCCCGTCGACGGAACTGAGACGGTCTCCGGTCGGCTGTCATGGACCGGGTCGGCCTATGTGGGCGTGCTGCGTCGCGAATCGAGTTACGCTGAATGCGGAGTGCACGGTCCCGCGAACTGCACCGTAAAGGTTGCCGGATCGGGTGATGTGCAGGTGTCTGGCGCGGTCACGAGCGATGACGGTACGCCGGCGCTGGCCCTGCGCTGGTCACCGGCGCGGGATACCAGGATCGATGTCGAGGGGACCTGCCCGGCGCACTACCGCAAGGCGCTGGAGCGCATGTACAGCACGGTAACGCACTCGGTGCTGATCCCACTGCCCCTTGCCGGGCAGGGAGAAATCACCCTGGCGCTGGAAGACCAGCCGTGGTCGGTGCGCGTGTCGCCGTAGGCAGCTAGGCTCGCGTCGGCTCCAGCTTCGCCGTGAAGTGCCTCAGGAAGGGTGCCTGCTCCGTGATCCGGTAGCCAGGCACCGTATCCCGCTTGCCCCAGATCTCCAGGATCGCCTCCACCACATAGTCGATATGACTCTGGGTGTAGACCCGCCGAGGAACCGCCAGGCGCACCAGTTCCATCGGCGCCGCATGCTCCACTCCCGTCTCCGCATCGCGCCGGCCGAACATCAGGGTGCCAATCTCCACTGCCCTGATCCCCGCCTCACGATACAACTCCACCACCAGCGCCTGGCCCGGCAGGTCGAGCGGCGTGAGGTGCGGAAGAAACGCCGCGGCGTCGATATAGATCGCATGGCCCCCGGGCGGCTGCACGATGGGCACGCCGGCGGCTGAGATGTGCTCGCCGAGGTAGGTGGTCGAGGTGATGCGATAAAGCAGGTAGTCGGGATCGAGGGCCTCGTAGAGTCCCGTTGCGATGGCATCGAGATCGCGCCCCGCCAGGCCACCGTAGGTGGGGAAGCCCTCGGTGAGGATCAGCAGGTTCTGCTGGTGCATCGCCAGGCGGGCGTCGTTGGTGGCCAGGAATCCCCCGATGTTGGCCATGCCGTCCTTCTTGGCCGACATGGTACATCCGTCGGCGAGCGAGAAGACCTCGCGCGCGATAGCAATCGGGCTCCGGTCGGCCTGCCCCTCCTCACGCATCTTGATGAACCAGGCATTCTCTGCAAAGCGGCACGCGTCGATGTACAACGGAATGTGATGCGCGCGGCATACCGCAGACACCGCCCGCACATTGGCCAGCGACACCGGCTGGCCGCCGCCCGAGTTGTTCGTGATCGTGAGCATGCAGCAGGGAATACGCTCGCGACCCACCTCGGCGATGAGCGCCTCGAGCGCCGCGACATCCATGTTGCCCTTGAACGGGTGCCGGCTCTGGGGTTGCCGACCTTCCGGGATGACGAGATCCACGGCCTTCGCGCCAGTGAACTCGACGTTGGCGCGAGTAGTGTCGAAGTGGGTGTTGTTCGGCACCACGTCGCCGGCCTTGCACAGCGTCGCAAACAGGATCTTCTCCGCCGCCCGGCCCTGGTGGGTCGGCAGCACCTGGCGGAACCCGAAGATGTCCTGGACGGCTGCCAGGAAACGGAACCATGAGCGGCTGCCGGCATACGATTCATCGCCGCGCATGATCGACGCCCACTGTTCACCGCTCATCGCCGCCGTGCCGCTGTCGGTGAGGAGGTCGATGAGCACGTCCTCCGCCTTGAGCAGGAACACGTTGTAGGCGGCCTCACGCAGGCGCTCCGCCCGCTCGGCGGGCGTCGTGAGGTGGATCGGCTCGACCGACTTGATCTTGAATGGCTCGATGATGGTCTTCATGGGCGGGAAGATACTGCCTGAGACCTGAACGTCGAGATCTGCGTCAGTTGGCCGGGCATCGCGGCCCGCGGCGCCGGGTAATAGCTTGCCTGCATGACTTCCATCGAGACCCTGCCGGGCATCGTGCCCTTTCTTCCGCTCATCTACGTCGCGTGGGCCGACGGCGAGCTCACCCCCGAGGAACTGGGTGCCTTCCGGGCGGCCATCCTGCGGCAACCGGGCCTCGATGCCCCCTCGCGCGCCGCGCTCGATCGCTGGCTCGACCCGGAGCTGCCACTGACGGCGGTGGAGCTGGAAGACCTTCTTGGCCGCATCCATCGCCATCGGGAGGCATACTTGCGACCGGGAAGCGGGACCGGTGTCGATGAGGTGGCGAGCGCCCTGGGCATGCCCTACCAGGACGTGGTGCGCGAGCTCTTCGGTGGCATGTCTCCCGAGGAGCCATCTGCCGCGGCCCTGCGCGTCGATACGGCGGCCATGCAACTCTTCCTCGACGGTCCCGAGCGTGCCGCACGGGAGCGCATGCGGGCAATGCTGTCGCGGCCCGAGTTCAGCTACCGGCATGGCCTGGCCACGAAGGACTATCGGGAACAGGTGTTCACCTGGCTGCAGCTGCTCGCACGCGAGGGTTTCGGTAGCCAGGGCTTCCCGGTGGAACTGGGCGGGGCTGGCGACTTGCCGGGCTTTCTCGCCGCCTTCGAGACGCTTGGCACGCACGACCAGAGCCTCACCGTGAAGTTCGGGGTGCAGTTCGGCCTCTTCGCCGGGAGCATCCACATGCTCGGCACCGAACGGCACCATCGATGGGTGCGCGACGCCGCAAGTGGGGCGTTGCCCGGTTGCTTCGCGATGAGCGAGCTGCAGCACGGGTCCAACGTGCGCGACCTCCGCACCGAGGCCCGGTTCGATCCAGCCACCGACGAGTTCGTGGTGCACACCCCTGACGATGGCGCCCGCAAGGAATGGATCGGCAACGCGGCCCTGCATGGACGCATGGCAACGGTGTTCGCCCAGCTCTACACGGGAGAGGCCTGCCACGGCGTGCATGCGTTGCTCGTGCCGCTCCGGGACGCGAGTGGTCACCCTGTCCGGGGCGTGCGCATCGCCGACGGCGGCGACAAGATGGGCCTCAACGGCGTGGACAACGGCACCATCTGGTTCGACCATGTGCGGGTGCCGCGCGAGAACCTGCTCAACCGGCACGGCGACGTGGCAGCCGACGGCAGGTATTCGAGCCCGATCGCAAGCCCCGATGCCCGCTTCTTCACCATGCTGGGAACGCTCGTCGGCGGGCGCATCAGTGTGGCGCGCTTCGCCCTCAGCGCCGCACGAACCGGGCAGGCGATCGCGATCCGCTATGCCTCCCGCCGGCGACAGTTCGGGCCGGCGGGCGGCGAGGAGCGGCTGCTGGTCGACTATCAGGCGCACCAGCGGCGGCTGATGCCGGCGCTCGCCACCTCCTACGCCTGCGACTTCGCGCTCAAGGCGCTCAGCCGGCGCTACGTCGAATTCCGGCCTGGCGCCCAGCGTGAGATCGAGGTCGAGGCAGCCGGGCTCAAGGCGTACGTCACCTGGCACACCACGGCGACGCTGCAGGCTTGCCGGGAATGTTGTGGCGGTCAGGGTGTCCTCGCGGTCAATCGCATTGGCGCGCTCAAGAGCGACACCGATGTGTATGCCACGTTCGAGGGCGACAATACCGTCCTGATGCAGCTCGTCGCCAAGGGGCTGCTGACCGAGTACCGGCAGCAGTTCGGCAGCATGCGCCTCGGTGGTGTGCTCCGTTTCCTGGCGTCGCAGGCATCGCGTCGGCTCGTGGCGTCGAACCCCGTGGTGGCGAGGAAGACGGACGAGGCGCACCTCCGTGATCCCGAGGCGCACACCTTTCTCCTGCGGTACCGGGAGGATCGCCTGCTGGGTTCGGCGGCGCGTCGCCTCAAGCGACTGCTCGAGGAGGGAAAGGATCCGTTCGACGCATTTTCGGAGTGCCAGGATCATCTCCTGGCCCTGGCGCACGCCCACGTCGAGCGGGTCATGGCGGCAGACTTCCGCCGCGGAATCGCCGAGGCGCCCGCGGGCCTGCGAGCGATCCTCACCGACCTGGCCGACCTCCATGTCCTGCATTGCCTCGAGCGCGATGCGGCCTGGTTCCTGTCGGCCGGCCTGATTGAAGGGAACAAGGCGAAGGCGATCCGGGCGCTCGTGCTGCAGCTGTCGGCCTCGATTGCGCCGGTCGCCGAGGGGTTGGTGGATGCCTTCGGCATTCCCGATGCCGTGCTGGGAGCGCCCATAGCCACCTAGCGGGAACAATTATGGCTGCTTCGGGGTTGGCCCCCCATGTGCTTGTGTCTCGGCAAAGGCCCCTTGCTATATTGGCGCGGATGAACCGGCTCCGCGTTCCACTCGTTCTCGCGTTCGCCCTCCTGGTCACCGTCGGGGGCTCGACCGACGCGCGCGTCGCCGCGTCCACCAGGCGCGTGCGCTGCCGGGTAGGACGCGTCGTGACCCTGGACGCCGGGATGCCGGACACGCCCCTTCTCGGGGTGTCGGTCGCGCGGGCCACCCGTCATCACCGCCACGCGTCCCCCCCGGCGGCGTCGGCGCCGACTCGCCCCGTTGTACGCATCGTGTCCTCTCTCGCCGCACCGATTCCCACCGCTCGCGTCGCCGTCATGGGTGGCGTACGGCGCTCGCACGGCTCCCGGGCACCACCTCCCCTCGCCTGACCACTGGCCCCGGCTCTCCGGGGCCCAGTCTCGATTACAATCGTGCAGGGCACGCGGCGGTGCCACCCCACCTGGGGCGGGATCTCGCGCGCGCCCTGTCAGGGCAGTCACGACATTGGGGGCACAGCATGCAATCACAGGCTTGGACGGTGGCGGAGATCGTGGCGCAGCGCCTCGGCGTGGAGGTGGAGCCGGAGGCGCGAAGCGAGGCGCTGCGCAACCCGGAGGACGCGACGCAGCCCCTCGCGGAGGCGATAGCGGAGGCCGCGGGTCACCTGCGGATCACCTTCCTGTACCGGGAGTTCTCGGCGGACGACATGGCTCGCCTCATCGCGGAGACGGCGTTTCCGGCGGTGTTGCTTGGCGCGGGGCGCGAGGCAAGCGACGTGCTCGTCCTCACCGGCCGGCGCGAGACGGTGGTGCACGCCACGATGGTCCAGGCCGACGGCGGGACCCACGCCGTCGACCTCCAGCTTCAGGGCCTTCGCGAACGTGCCCAGGCAGGGGTGATCCGGGCACTCCTGCCGGTGGAAGTGGGACCCTATGTCGGCACGGAGGCACCGGAACGGAACCTGAGCCCGCTCCGGCGCACGCTGAAACTGCTGCAGCGTGAGCGCAGTTCCATCGGCCTGGTCTACCTCTACGCGGCGCTGGTTGGCCTCTTCAGCCTTTCGCTGCCGCTGGCGGTCCAGATGATCGTCCAGCTGGTGCAGGGTGGCCTGTTCCTCCAGCCGGTCGCGCTGCTGATTGCCTTTGTGGCAGCGGGCACGCTCGCAGCGGGTGCCATGGGCGTGGCACAGATGCGCCTCGTGGAATTGCTCCAGCAGCGTGTTTTTGCCCGGGTGGCCCTCGAACTCGGCTTCAAGGTGCCACGCGTGCCCTTCGAGCGTTCGCTCAATAATGCCCTCCCGGAGACCATGAACCGGTTCTTCGAGGTGATCGTCATCCAGAAGAGCCTGCTCAAGCTGCTGACCGAGGCCACCACCGCGCTGTTGCAGGTGGTGTTCGGGCTCATCCTGCTCACCTTCTACCACCCGTACTTCACCGTCTTCGGTGCGCTGCTGCTGCTGGGGCTGACGCTCATCCTCCGCATCACCGGACCGAAAGGCCTCGAGACGAGCATCATCGAGTCGAAGTACAAGTACCGGGCGGTGCATTGGCTGCAGGAGATCGCGCGAGCGGTGACCGCCTTCAAGTTTTCCGGCACGAGTGCCATGTCAGTGAACCGGATGGACGACCTGGTGACGGGCTACCTGCGGTACCGGCGCAAGCACTTCAGCGTGCTCCTGCAGCAGGCGTGGGCCACCATTGTCTTCAAGGCCGTGGTAACCGCAGGTCTCCTCATCCTCGGCACCTCGCTGGTGGTGAACCGGCAGATCACGCTAGGCCAGTTCGTGGCATCGGAACTGGTCATCGTCACCGTGCTGGCGGGGGTGGAGAAGCTCATGGTCAGCATGAGCACGGTGTACGACCTCCTCACTGCCGTCGACAAGCTGGGTGCGGTCAGTGACCTCCCCTTCGAGCCCGAGGGCGGGCTGGTGCTCGCCCCCTCGCCCGCCGGGTTCGCGGTCGAACTCCGCAGTCTTTCCTACGCGTACCCCGGCTCCACCACGCGTGCGGTGCGCGGCGTCTCGCTCGACATCCAGCCCGGCGAGCGCGTGGCATTGCTTGGCCCCGACGGTTCGGGGCAGTCCACGCTGCTCCGGGTGCTGAGCGGACTGCTGGAGGACTATGAGGGGACGGTGACCTTTGACGGTATCACCCTCAGGGACCTCGACCGGCGCATCCTCCGCGGCCAGCTCGGTCAGATGTTGTCCCTGCACGACCTGTTCGATGGCACGATTGAGGAGAACGTGACGGTCGGACGCCCAGGTATCACGACCGCCCAGGTGCGGCAGGCACTGCAGGATGCGCGGCTCGACCGCCACGTCCAGGGGCTGCCGCAGGGGCTGCGCACCACCGTGTCGGCCGGCGGGGGAAGCCTGTCGGTGTCCAATGCGAAGAAGCTCCTGCTCGCGCAGGCACTCGCGGGATCGCCGAGGTTGCTGGTGCTCGAGGACATCGTGCAGCACTTGGAGGGCGAGGATCGCATTCGGGTCATCGAGATGCTGTGCGATCGCGCTCGGCCCTGGACCCTGCTGATCGTGACGCCCGACCCGCTCCTGCTTGCGGCGTGCGACCGGGTCGTGGTGCTGGACGGTGGCGAAGTGGTGCTGGAGGGACCATATGCCGACATCGCCGATCACCCGCTGCTGCGCGAGCTGGTGCCGGCCGTGAGCCGTGCGGCATGACGGCCGACAACATGCAGCCTCTCGACAAGTCGGACGTGGGCTTCGATCCCGGCGCCCTGTATACGGCGCGGATACTCAACACCGGGACCTCGCACCGCGCCTTCGTCCGCTGGGTGCTCGGCATCATCGCGGTGCTCGGCCTCGGGTTGTTCCTCCCGTGGCAGCAGAATGTGCGCGGAGACGGTGAAGTGACGGCGCTGCGTCCGCAGGACCGGCCCCAGGTGGTGCCGTCGCTGATCGCCGGCCGCATCGAGGCCTGGAACGTCAGCGAGGGCCAGTACGTCACCGCGGGAACGCCCCTGGTGCAGATCAGCGAGGTCAAGGAGAAGTTCCTGGACCCGGCGCTGGTCGAGCGCCTGGGGCAGCAGGTGGACGGCAAGTCGGCCGCACTCGACGGCAAGGCGGCGAAGGTCAGGGCGCTCGATACGCTCATCGCGGCACTGGAGCGCAACCAGGTGCTCGGCGTCGGCAAGGCACGCAATGCCGTCCAGCTGTATGAGGCCGCGGTCGCGGCTGCGGTGGTGGATTCCGCGGTGGAAGAGGCGCGCCTCGCACGCCGCGCACGTCTCTTTGCCGATGGGCTGAACACCCGCACTGAGCTCGAGGCCAATCAGCTCAAGGTGCAGCAGGCCAACGCGGCGCTGGTGGCGAAACGCCAGGCATACGAGAACGGGCGGCTGGAAGTCGAGTCGGTCGAGGTCGAGTACGCCGAAAAGATCGCCAAGGCGCATGCCGACCGCGACGCGACCCTGTCGGAGATCGGCGAGGCACAGGCGGAGGTGGCCAAGCTGCGAAGCGAGCATGCCAGCATGCGCATTCGCAGCGGGATGTACCGGGTGGACGCGCCGCAGGATGGCTACGTCGTGCGGGCGCTCAAGGCCGGCGTCGGCGAGACGGTGAAGGAAGGCGAGGCGCTTCTCTCGATTGCGCCGGCGCGCCCGGAGCAGGCGGTCGTGCTGTACGTGAAGGCGATGGATGTGCCGCTGCTCCGGCAGGGGCGGAAGGTACGGCTCCTGTTCGATGGATGGCCGGCGCTGCAGTTCAGCGGCTGGCCGAGCGTCTCCGTCGGCACCTTCGGTGGCGTGATCCGGGTCATCGATGCGGTCGAGAACGACCAGGGGAAATTCCGTATCGTGGTGACGCCCGACACGACGGAGCAGCCGTGGCCCGCGCAGGTACGAATGGGGTCGGCGGTCCATGGATGGGCGATGCTCGATACCGTGCCCATCTGGTTCGAGATCTGGCGGCAGTTGAACGGGTTCCCGCCCTCGATCAAGCAGGAAGACGCGGCGCCGGGCCTGTACCCGCCCAGCGCGGGGACAAAATGATGCTGGCGCTCCTGGCCCTTTCCGCCTCGCTGGCGATGCAGGATACGGCGACGGCGCGTGTGTTGTCGTCGGACGTCGCGCCCGATTCGACGAGCGTCCTCACCTTCGAGGCGTTTCGCACCGAGGTGCTGGCCGACCATCCAGTGATACGGCAGGCCTACCTGCTGGAGGCGCGCGCGCGCGGCGAGATCCTGGCCGCGAAGGGAGGGGTCTACGATCCGACGGTGTCGGCCGCCTGGTCGCGGAAGGTGTTTTCCGCGACGGAGTACTACGACTACCTCGATGCCGCGCTCAAGGTGCCCACCCCGATCGGCATCGACTTCAAGCTGGGCTACGAGCAGGCAGCGGGAGCCTTCATCAACCCCGATCGCACGACACCGTCCTCGGGGCTCCTCGTGGTGGGGGTCTCGATCCCGGTGGGGCGCGGCATGATCACGGATCGCCGTCGCAATGCGCTGGCACAGGCCAAGGCCCTGGGCACGGTGGCTGGCGCGGAACGCCAGGCGGCGGTCAACAAGCTGCTGTATTCGGCGGCCAAGGACTACGCAGTGTGGTATGAAGCATGGCGCCGCCAGGCGATCGTCCAAGGCGGCGTCGAGCTGGCCCGCCTCAGGCTGGACGCGGTGACGCGCCGCTTCGAGGACGGCGACGCAGCTGCCATCGACACCGTCGAGGCCGGACTCGAGTATCGGCGCCGGCTGGTCGCGCAGATGGAGGCTGACAACGACTGGTACGTGGCGACTCAGGCGATCAATGCCTACATCTGGGATGCGTACGCGACCCCGGTCGACCTGGGCCCCGGCGTCGTCCCCTCGGTGCAGGGCCTCGAGCCCATGCCGCTGGACTCGGCGGCGGTGACGGGATGGCTCGCCCAGGCCATGCTTCGCCACCCGGACCTGCTCAAGGCGCTTGGCAAGGTGCAGCGGGAGCAGGCCAACCGGCGGTACTACGGTCAGGACCTGCTGCCCGAGATCGAGGTGGAGGCCGCAGCCCTTCGGACGGGCGGCAATGGCCTGTTCTCCGGCTGGCCCGCGGTGGGCGATAACTACAAACTCGGCCTGGTGGGAACGACGCCGCTGCTGTTGATGAAGGGCAGGGGCATGCTGGACGCCAGCAAGGCGAAGGCCGAGTCCGCCGAACTCGAGGCTGCACTGGTGCGGCGTGACATTCAACTCACGGTGCTCGCCGCCGCGAACGATGTACTCACGTATGAGCGGATCCTGACGATGCAGGCGGGCGCAGTGCGGCAGGCTCGCATCCTCCGCGATGGCGAGCAGCGCCGCTTCGACGCCAGCGAAAGCACGCTCTTCCTCGTGAACCAGCGCGACCGCCTGCTCCTGGACGAGGAACTCAAGCTCGCGGCCTATGAAGCGAAGTATGCCGCCTCCCGTGCGGCCCTGGTCATCGCGCTCGGGCAGCCCGCCGACGTGGCAATCGCCGAGCGCCCGTAGACGGGCCGACCGCCATCTCGGCTTGCGGGAAGGTGGCGCCGATCACTTACTTGTGCGCATGCGTTCAGCGCCCCTCCTGCTGGTCCTGTTCCTGACGCTGGCGTGCGCCCGGCCATCGGTCCCGGCGGCGCCGGCAGGCCCCGACCTCGCGTCGGCCACGGCATTCGTGGACTCCTTCCTCGCGTCGCTGGCACATCCTGCTGATCCCGGACGTCGGGCGCCATTCGACACGGCGGCGTTCGTGTGGGCGAGAAGTGGCGCGCTGCTGGACCACGACTCCCTCACCTCGCTGCTGGCAGCTCAGCGGTCGGCGGGTACGGCCATCGTGCTCGGCACCAGCGACGCGCAACTGACGTCAGTGGGCCCTGACGGCGTCGTGTGGTCGGGCATCGTGTCGGGTGTGGTGCGCGATTCCGCCGGCGGGCAGCGGCAGGTGCAGGGCGCCCTCACCCTCGTGCTCCGCCGCCGCGACGGCCAGTGGGGCATTGCCGCAGGACACGAGTCAGTGCGGCCGTACGGGGACACGCATGAAGCGGCCGTCCCGCCGCGGCGCTGAGAATGCACCTGGCACCGCTCGGGATGCTGGTCCTGGTGTTCGCCGCCTCCCCGCTCGCGGCCCAGGCGATTGCCATCCCACCGCGTCCATCACGACCGGCCCCACGCCCTCCATCCGCATGCTGCGTGTACGTGGACGGGCTGGTCACCACCGGGTACGCGGTGGGCGCGGTCCAGGTCGCAGGGGTGCTGGCTCCCATCGCACCGCCGCCACCAAGGGAGGAGTCGCCGGGCTCGCTTCCCGGTGGCGGGATGGCCTGGGTAGCCGGATACTGGGTGTGGAACGGGTCGGAATTCGTCTGGGATGCCGGGCGGTGGATGCCGATTCCGGCGGGGGCCACGGCATGGGTGCCGGGTCAGTGGCAAAGCAGGACCGACGGGTACGCCTGGGTGGCGGGCCGATGGAAGTAGGCAACCATATTGGAGGGAACCATCATGGCTGATGCCCCAATCGCCCGTGCCCTTGCGGGGCACTGGCCCTCGCTGGCGCTTCGCGGGGTGTGCGCACTGGTGTTCGGCATCCTGTCCTTCATCTGGCCGGCGCTGAGCCTGACCACGCTGGTGTTTATCTGGGGTGTGTATGCCTTGATCGATGGTGGTGTGGCGCTCGTCGCGGGGTTCCGGGGGAAAATCTGGTCGCTCGCCTTCATCGGGCTCATGGGGTTGCTGGCGGGCGTGTACGCCTTCGTGAATCCCGCGATGACGGCGCTGGTGCTCCTGTACTTCATTGCGGTGTGGGCGATCATCACCGGCATGCTCGCCGTCTATCTCGCCATTCATCTCCGGAAGGAACTCACCGGTGAATGGCTGCTCGCGCTGGCCGGCGTGCTGTCGGTCGTCTTCGGCGCGATGCTGATCGCGCGCCCCGGGGCGGGGGCGCTGACCGTGATCTTTCTCATCGCCGGATACGCGGTGGGGTTCGGGGTGCTGATGCTCCTGCTGGCGTTCAAGCTGCGCAGCCTGCCGGACCGCGTAGCCGCTGCGCGGGCGAACTAGCGCATCACGCGCTCCGCCGTGCTGATCCTGATCGGACCGCTGGGCACCCGGGTCCTCGAGAGTCTCGAGCATCACGGGTATCCGGTGCTGGCCGGGAGCCTGATGCTCTCCAACTTCGGCCTCCCTGTTCCGGCGGAGTCGGTGCTCCTCGCCGCTGCGGGTCTGGCCCAGGCCGGGCATTTCCAGTTGCCATACGTCTATGGCGTTGGCGTCGCGTCGGCAGTGCTCGGGGACAATCTCGGCTTCCTGTTCGGGCGCTACCTCGGTCGCGAAGTGCTGGCCCGCCGGTTCAGCCTGCTCCTCACGCCGAAGCGAATCGCGTGGCTCGATCACTTGCTCGACCGATGGGGTGCCGGCGCCATTTTCATCGTGCGCTTCGTGCCCGGCGTCTCCACCGTGTCGGCGGTGCTCGCCGGGTCATCCACCCTTCCATGGAGCCGCTATCTCCTCGGCAACGGGCTGGGGGCGTTGGCCTGGGTGGGCTGGGTCTGTTCGCTTGGGTACTACGGCAGCGTCTGGGGTGAACGCCTCAAGCCGGTCTGGGAGGGAGTTCACCGCACAGCATGGATCACGTTGGGCGTGATGCTGGTGGGTGCAATTGCCGGGAAGGCCTTTCTGCGCCATCGGGGGACGACCGCCAGCCAGGAGTGACGGTCGAGTCGCTATCTTCTCGCCCCATGCCATCCCGCGGCAGTGCCCGCCTTCAACTCGTGTTCGCCGCGCTCCTGTTCTCCACCGGCGGCGCGGCCATCAAGGCCACGACCCTCACCGGGTGGCAGGTGGCGAGCTTCCGTTCGGGCGTGGCGGCGCTGACGCTGCTCATGCTCGTGCCGGCAACGCGCAAGGGATGGGGCTGGCGGCCGGCCCTGGTGGGGATCGCCTATGCCGCGACGCTGATCCTCTTCGTCACGGCCAACAAGCTCACCACCTCGGCGAACACCATCTTCCTGCAGGCCACGTCGCCGGTCTACCTCCTGATCCTCGGGCCCCTGTTCCTGAAGGAGCCGGTGCGCCGCCGCGACATCGGGGTCGTGGCTGCAGTGCTCGTCGGCCTCATGCTGTTCTTCGTGGGCAACGAGGCGCCGGTGGTGACCGCGCCCGACCCCGCGAGGGGCAATATGCTGGCGCTGCTGAGCGGCGTCTGCTTTGCGGTGACCATCGCGGGCTTGCGCTGGATGTCGCGCGGAGCCGACGACCGCGGTCTCGCGACGGTCGCCATCGGCAACCTGATCGCCTTTGCATGGGGACTTCCACTCGCGTTGCCGGTGTTGTCCGCCACGTCGACGGACTGGGTCGTCATCATCTATCTCGGGGCCGTCCAGATCGGGTTGGCATATGCCTGCCTGACGCGCGGCCTCCGGAATGTGCCAGCGCTTCAGGCCTCGTTGCTCCTCATGGTGGAACCGGTGCTCAATCCTGTGTGGGCGTGGCTGGTGCACGGTGAACGGCCGACACCCTGGGCGCTGCTCGGTGGTGCACTGATCATCGGGGCCACCGCGACGCAGGCGGCGCTCCAGGCCAGGGCGGAGGCGGCGTGATCATCCCGACCCTCATCGAGACCATGCGGCTGCGGAACGGCTCGGCGCCACTGTTCTACCTGCATGTGCGCCGGCTGAGCGAGAGTAGCCGCACACTCGGCGTGCCGTTTCCCCTCAAGCTCGACGTGCCATCGGGAGGTACAGACCGGGTGCGCCGGCTGGAGGTGGGCCCGCGAGGAATGGCGGTGACCGAGCGTCCGCTGGAGCTTTCCGCACACGTCAGCCTGGCAACGGTCACGACCGTGCATCCGGCGTATCCTCACAAGACCACGCGCCGGGAGGCCTTTGTCGCGGCGCAGGCGGAGGCGCAGGCCAGAGCGGCAGGTGAGGCCTTGATGCTCACGGCAAGCGGAGTGGTCGCCGAGTGTGCCATTTGGAGCCTGTTCTGGTGGGAGGGCGATCGGGTGGCGGGTCCGCCGATGGACCTGGGCGTGCTCCGGGGGGTCGCGCGGATGCGCATCGAGGAGCTCCGCGGGCCAATCGTGCCCCAGGCTGTGACCCGGCGGCAGCTTGAGGGCCGGGCGTTGTTTGTCGCCAACGCGGTACGCGGGGTAGTGCCGGTCGCCCGGCTCGACGGGGCAGAAGTGCCTCAATCGCCCCTGCTGGAGGGGCTGTCCGCGCAGTTCTGGCCTTGACCAAGCCAAGGTGGCGCTTAGTTTTGGCTGCTCGATACAGGGGTCCGGCAGCCCCCTGCATGGTGGCTGTAGCTCAATTGGTTAGAGCGCCGCACTGTGGCTGCGGAGGTTGCGGGTTCAATTCCCGTCAGTCACCCTCTGGGAGGAGCCCGGCGCGTTGCGCCGCCGGCACAGAGGTCCGTAGCTCAATTGGTAGAGCACCGGTCTCCAAAACCGGGGGTTGCAGGTTCGATTCCTGCCGGGCCTGTAGTAGGGATCGCGAGGCACGAATCGCTCGTGGCGGGAAGGCATGGCGCTATCGTCTAGAGGCCTAGGACACAGCCCTCTCAAGGCTGGTACACGGGTTCGAATCCCGTTAGCGCTACTGATGGACAACTGTTGGAGCGGGAACTCTGGGCCCCATCGTCTATCGGTTAGGACGCGACCCTTTCAAGGTCGAGAGACGGGTTCGATTCCCGTTGGGGCTATGAGCATTGCGCGGCGCTAGCTCAATTGGCAGAGCAAGTGACTCTTAATCACTAGGTTGTAGGTTCGATTCCTACGCGCCGCATTGACGTCTGACCACAACTGCAGGCCTCCCGATCGGGGGGCTTTTCTGTTTTACCTGTGCTCCTTCGGGAACAGCCACGACAACCCCGCCTGGAACTGGAACCCATAGGGATAGATGGTGTTCTTGGCTCCAGTATTCAGCGCGAACTGCACCCAAGGCCCGATGGTATGCTCGCGATTGAGGAAGCGACCCAGCTGCAGCTGGGTGTTGTGCACAAACTGGTCGCCGATGAAATCCCAGCCGGGATTTACCTGCAGGATGATGTACGAATGGGAGATCGGCTGCCACAGCGCAAACACCTGCCCCAGCAAGCTGCTGATCGGTGCCACGCCCGGATCGGAGTCAAAGGAGTACTGGTAGGTCGCCACCGTAATGAACTGGAGACGGGGGCTCAGGTTGATCGAGCCGCCAATGGTCGGCTGCATGATCCAGGCGCCGTTGCCGCGATCAGCCGGTGCCAGCTTGATGAATCCGCCCAGCGCCAACTCGATGCGGAACACCTTCGAGCCGCGGAAGGGCGTCGCGAAGATGACCTCCCATTGCGGATCACCGAGCCCCGAAACCGCCGTGCCGCCCGAGTCGCCCGCCGTACGGATGACATACGGTAATTGCGCCTGCACCTGAAGCCGTGATGTCAGGGCCAGCGTACCGCCGGGAACAATCGAGTAGCCCGTCACGCCGTCGCTCAAGGTCTGGGCAATCATGTAGGGCTGGAACTGCGAGACGACCTGGGTGGGGTTCTGGCCGGTGACCGGACGCGCGGAGGTATCGGCCTGGGCGTGCGCCATGGTGGTCAGAAGGAGCGCACAGATGCAGTTCGGAAGCGCGATTCGCACTGCCCGTTTCCATCGCGCGCCACGTCGCATCTGTCGCCTGGGGACTAGGTCGGGAGTAGCCGGAAACCCTCGCGGCGTGCCGCATCGGCAAGCCGCTGGTCAATGGTAACGAACTCGAGGCCGCCCGGTCTATGCCCACTGGCCACCAGCGCCGCGGCGAGCTGGTGCGCATCGGCCGATCGCAATGCATGAACCCGCAGGAGGCGCTCCGCCTGTTCCCGTACCTGCGCGGTGGGCGCGATCTCGATCCACTGGTCGGCGAGCAGGTCGAGCCGGTAGCGCGCCTGGGCCATGTCCGCGCCGGTGATGCGCCGCTCACGCTCGAGCCGGGCCAGCGCTGCCGCACACTCGTTCCGGGTGCCCCACCAGGCCGCCACAGCGGGATCGGACCGCAGGAGGCCCCCCAGCGCACGCGTTTCGGGCTCCGGTACCAGCAAGGGAATGAGCGCCGAGGAATCCCAGAACCTCATCGCCCGCCCTCCCGCTCCTCGAGCAGGTAGTCCACCGCGCTTGGCCCGGCAGTCACCGACGGCATCGGAAGGTTCAGGACACTGGCGTCGGGCGTCTTGCGGGGCAGGGAAACAAGCCCGTCGTCCACCAATGCCCGGACACGGTCCTCGGCGTCGTCCAACGCCGGGATCGGCTCCAGGCGCGCCACTGGCCTGCCTCTGTCAGTTATTACTATCGAAGTGCCCTGCATTACTTCTCTCAACAGGGATGATAAGTTGTTCTTGGCATTGGATATAGGTTCATATCGCATAAAATGGCCTTAATAGACTGATCAATTCGACTATAGACGCTAGTATAATTAGCAGTATCTTCTAAGCTAATATAGCTAGTTTACTGTATTGGAGCCAGATTCCCCTTGCTGAACCCCATCCCTTGTCGGGCGCGGGCGACGGCGCAGTATTGAGCGGTCGCGCTGTCTCTTCCCCCACCCAATCCTTCCGAGCGCATGGACGACTACGAAAAGCTGGGCGCTTTCTACCTCGGCCGAGTGCAGGACGTCGACGCCGGCCAGCGCACCGAAGAATTGGTCCTGTACGATTCCAGGGACCTGACCACCCACGCGGTGATCATCGGAATGACCGGCAGCGGAAAGACCGGGCTCGGCATAGGCATCATCGAGGAAGCCGCGATAGACCGCATCCCGGTGATCGCAGTGGACCCGAAGGGTGACCTGGGCGACTTGCTCCTCACCTTCCCGGAACTGCGGCCCGCTGATTTCGAGCCGTGGGTGAGCCTTCAGGAAGCCGAGGCGAAAGGGCAAAGCCGGGAGGCATTCGCCGAGTCCCAGGCCGCCTTGTGGGAAAAGGGGCTCAAGGACTGGGGCCAGGACGGGGCGCGGATCCAGCGGCTCAAGGATGCCGCCGATTTCGCCATCTACACACCGGGCAGCAGCTCGGGAACACCGGTCTCGGTGCTTCGTGCCTTCACGGCACCGCCGCAGGCGATCCGCGATGACGAGGACCTTTTTCGGGAACGGCTGCAGACGACGGCGACCAGCGTGCTCGCACTCCTCGGTATCGATGCTGACCCGATCACGAGCCGCGAACACATACTGGTATCGAACATCCTGCAACGCACGTGGTCCGCGGGAAACGATCTCGATCTCGCCGGCCTCATCGGCCAGATACAGAATCCCCCATTCGAGAAGATCGGCGTGATGGACCTGGACCAGGTCTTCCCGGTGCGTGAGCGTACCGGGCTCGCCATGAAGATCAACAACCTGCTCGCGGCGCCTGGTTTCGAGGCGTGGATGACCGGGATGCCGCTCGATGCTTCCAGTCTTTTCTACACCGAGAAGGGGAAGCCGCGCGTATCGATATTGTCGATCGCGCATCTGGGCGATGCAGAGCGAATGTTCTTTGTCTGCATGCTGCTCAACGAGGTGATTGGCTGGATGCGGCAGCAGCCCGGCACCGGTTCACTGCGCGCCATCCTCTACATGGATGAGATCTTCGGGTACCTGCCGCCTGTCGCCAATCCGCCGGCAAAGACGCTGTTCCTGACGCTGCTGAAGCAGGCGCGTGCCTACGGTCTCGGCGTGGTGCTCGCCACCCAGAACCCGGTGGATCTCGACTACAAGGCGTTGTCGAATGCAGGGACCTGGTGCATTGGTCGCCTGCAGACCGAGCGAGACAAGGCGCGGGTCATGGAAGGACTCGAAGGTGCCTCGGCTGGGGTGACCTTTGATCGCTCTGCCATGGAGCAGCTCATTGCCGGCCTGGGCAAGCGGGTGTTCCTGCTGCACAACGTGCACGAGCCGGCGCCGACCATTTTCCAGACCCGCTGGACGATGTCATATCTCGCCGGCCCCCTCACGCGTGAGCAGATCCGTCGCCTGGCTCCGGCGTCACCCGCAGCGGAGCCGGCGGCTGGCGGCGGGGTCGCGGCGCCCTTCGCCGTGCCGGGTGCGGTTGAACGCACCACCGCTCCTCCCCCGGTGCCAGCGGGCATCCCGCAGTTTCACCTGTTGCATGATGGAGACGCCGCGTATCGACCCGTGCTCGTGGGCGTGGCGGATATTACAGTCGCGAGCGCCAAGTATGGGATCGATCAGACCAGTCGAGTGCTGCACACCGTCCCATTTGGCGATGGCCCGGTGCCGGTGGACTGGGGCGAGGCGGCGGTGCTCGATACCGATCTTGCGAATATCGAGAAGGGGGCGCCCGCAGAGGGCATGTTCGCGCCTGTGCCGTCCGCAGCGCTCAAGGACAAGAACTACGCCGCCTGGACCAGGTCCTATGCGCAGTGGCTCAAGGCCAGCCAGGTCCTCACCCTCTATCGCAGTTCGACGTACAAGCTCTCGTCATCCCCGGGCGAAACGGAGCGGGATTTCCGGATCCGGCTGCAGGGCGAGTCCCGGGAGCAGCGCGATGCAAAAGTGGAGGCGCTGCGACAGAAGTTTGCGGCGAAACGCGCGGCGCTCGTCGATCGGCTCCAGCGCGCTGAGCAGCGGGTCGCGCGGGAGTCGCAGGAAGCGAGTGCCCAGAAATTCCAGACGGCGGTGTCATTCGGGAGCGCAGTGCTCGGCGCGCTGCTCGGGCGGAAGGCGGTCAGTGCGAGTTCCGCATCACGCATGGGTACGGCGGTGCGGGGGGTGGGCCGGATGCAGAAGCAAGCGGGCGACGTGGAGCGCGCCAACGAGAGCGCCGAGAGCGTCCGGTCGGCGCTGGCCGACCTGGATCAGCAGGTCGAGGCGCAGGCCGCTTCGCTGAAGGACGGGTTTGATGCGCAGGCCGAAACGCTGGAGACCATCACCATCAAGCCGAAGGCGTCGGACGTTCAGGTGCACGAGGTTGGTTTGCTGTGGGCATGACCAGGGTCTGGGTCGGGAAGGCGACGGAACTCCCGGCCCGCTCGACGATCTCCAGGACCTGCAGCAGGAATTCCTGCTTCAGGTCGCGGAAGGCCATCACGTCCTTCGCGAGGAACCAGGTGAGGATCCGGATGTTGAGCGAGTAGTCGCCAAGGTTGTCGAGGCGCACCGAAATCGTGTCCTGCCACACATTGGGGTTGTTGCGCAAGACCGCCTCGATCTCGCCGACGACCTGGCGCATCTGGCTCGCCGTGGTGCCGTAGACCAGCCCGAGCATCGTGTTGAGCCTGAACCGATCGCGCGCTGACAGTGATTCCAGCCGCAGGTCGGCCAGCTTGCCGTTCGGGTAGCTCACGATGGTGCGGTCGAAGGTGCGAATACGGGTGGAGCGCATGCCGACCTGCTCCACCGTACCCTCGATGTCCTCCACCTTGATCCAGTCGCCCACCTCGAACGGCTTGTCGGCCACGATGGCGATGGAGCCGATCACGTTTTCCAGCGTCTTCTGCGCACCCAGCGCAAGCGCCAGGCCGCCAATGCCGAGGCCGGCCAGCAGTGTTCCCACCGGAATGTTGAATTGCGCCAGCACGGCGGCGAACCCCAGGAACGCCACCAGTAACTTGGCCAGGCGACCGCCCAGTGGCGCCAGCGACAGGACGTCGGCCCGCTGGGATGCCCACGCCGAGGCGATGACACGCGCCTGCACCACATTCAGGAAGCCGATGAGCGCCCAGAAGAGCGCTGCGGTGATCGCAGCCTTGACGAGGCTCGTGGTAAAGCTCTGGGCAAGGGCATTCAATCCGAGCCAGGTGCTGACCGGCGCCACGAGCAGGGCGACGCAGAAGAGCAGCAGCGGCGCCCGCAGCTGCGGCACGAGGTCGTCGTCCCAGGTGACGGAGGTGCGGCGGGCGATGGCATGCAGCGTCAGAATGATGATCCGCTGGATCGCGGTACCGAACAGCACCACGAGCGGAACGAGCACGAGCAGCGTCAGCCATTGATACCATTGCAGGCGCAGCGGGCCGGTGCGTCGAAATGGCTCGGGAAAGAGTTCCCGGATCCAGTTGTCCTGCAGCTCGCCGTACCAGGTGTCTACCTGCCGTACCACCGAAGGGGCGAAGGCCCACCACGAACTGCCATTGTGCGTGACGCGAACAATCCGCACCGGCTCGTATCGCCCATTGGCGCGCGGGATCATCCCGACCTGGTCCACCGACCCGCGCAGCCCGTCAGCGGTATCGCCTTCAGCGAGTGGTGACAACTGGTCGAGTTCCACCCACAGGTGGCGATCGAGCACCACCTTCAGTCTTTCCGCCAGCTCGGCGGCACGCGCGCTGTCCCTGGGCTCGATGCTCAGGTAGTTCGCGGCCTCGCTCCACCGTCCATTGCGCGCCAGATCGAAGTAGTTGGTCAATGACTGACGGGGCGATCCCGGGTCGACTGGCGCGCGCGGCACCACGATGGAATCGACGTGCTGGGTGCTGCCCGGGGCGGCGCTGCTGCCGATTGGCGTCGGCATGCGAATCTGGGCCGGCACCGGTGACGTGAGAGCGATAAGCAGCAGGGCGGGGCGGGCGAGCGCGCCCAATTGGGGGATTTTCACGCGCGGAAGATCGCCTCCCCAGACCACCTGCTCAAGCGGATCTGGGTGGCATCTGGATGCCATGCTTCCTCGCACGTCGCCGCATCGCGTCCCGACAAGGCACAGTGCAATGCAGCGCACGCCGTGCAAGACGTTACGGCATAGCCACTTGAGAGCCAGGCTCGGCGATGGGATTGCGGCATCGGGGTTGCACTTCAAGGCCGCATGAATCGGCGCGGGCGGTCACGGCGCGCCCGGCCCTCGGCTTTCAATCGGGTAAGAGTCCAGATGATACGCTCGCTCAATCGCTTTGGACGACGCCTTGCGCTCGCAGTTTCCCTCGTGGTGATGACTGCGTGTGGCAGCGGCGGAGATCCCCTTTCGCCACCGACCACGGGTGGCGTGGCCGTCACCATTGGCGGATTGCCCAACGGGGTTGCCGCCGACGTCATGGTGACGGGACCCGGGGGCTTCACGAGGGCGTTCACCGCCTCGGGTACTGCGGACGGACTCGTCCCCGGCAGCTACACCATCACCGCGACCAGCGTGGCGTCCGGTGCCAACGCCTACGCGCCCGCCACAGGTGCGCAGACCGTCCAGGTGCCTGCGTCGCCGTCGCGGGTGCAGGTAACCGTTGCTTACGCCCAGCAGAACAGCCAAATGGTGCTCACACTGTCCGGATTGCCCGGCGGTACCAACGGCAATGTTCTGGTGACGAATGCGTCGGGATACTCGCAGGTGGTCACGGCCACCACGACGCTCTCCGGCCTGCTTCCGGGCCTGTACACCGTCGCAGCGTCCAGCGTGACGTCGGGATCGGACACGTATGCCCCGAGTCCCGCCAGCCAGCAGGTGCAGGTTTCGACTGGGCAGTCGACCAGTGCCGCGGTGGCGTACGCGGTATCGGTGCCGGGTACGGTAAACCTGGTGATCGATGGCATCACCATGACCCAGTCGGTGCAGTCATACGACGATACCGTCCCCCTCGTGGCCAATCGCGATGCGTATCTCCGCGTGTTCGTCCGCGCCGACCAGGTCAATGCGGTGACACCAGCGGTACGCGTGCGCCTCTACCAGGGCGCCAACCCGTCACCCATCGCGACCTACACGCTGCCGGCCCCGGCCGCAACCGTCCCAATGGCGATAGACCAGGGAACGCTCAACAGTTCCTGGAACCAGCTCATCCCGGCGAGTCAGGTCACCACCGGGTTGCGGATCCTCGTTGACGTAGACCCGGGCAATGGCGTGCCGGAGAGCAACGAGACGGACAACACCTATCCGGCGTCTGGATTGCAGAAGGCGCTCGATGTGCGCGCCGTGGCGGCGTTCAACATCCACTTTGTACCAGTGACAGTGCAGGGCCTGACCGGCAACGTCACCCTGGGCAACGCGAATCAGTTCGTGACGACTCTGAAGAAGGTGATGCCGCTGGAAGCGGTCACGCCGACCGTGCGCGGCACGCCGTACTCGTCGTCGGCCGATACCCTCAAGAGCGACAACGCCAACGGTGCGTGGGGGGCTGTGCTGAGCGAGATGTATGCACTGCAACAGGTCGAGGGAACCGGCAAGTACTTCTATGGGGTGGTGAAGCCGAGCTACGGCGGGGGTGTGGCGGGCATCGGCTACGTGCCGGGCAGGGCGGCGGTGGGCTGGGACAAGTTGCCGAGCGGCGACGGGGTACTGGCGCACGAGGTCGGCCACAACCTGAGCCTCAGTCATGCGCCGTGCGGGTCCGCCGGCAACCCTGACCCGAACTTTCCCTATGCAGGAGGCAAGATCGGCGTCTACGGGCTCGACGTGGGTTCGCTTGTGCTCAAGGCGCCGTCCGCCGCCGACCTCATGGGCTACTGCAATGCCCCCGAGTGGATCAGCGACTACCACTACCAGAAGGCGCTCAACTACCGGCAGAACAACACCGGCGCCATCGTCGCCGGAGCCCAGTCGGGCCTGCTGGTGTGGGGCCGGATCGTCAACGGGTTCGTGGCGCTCGAGCCTGCCTTTGAGGTCTCGGCTCCAGCGAGTCCGCCGTCCGGGCGCGGCAGCTTCACGCTGGAGGGGCTGGACGACGGCGGTACGATCCTTTTCAGCTACGCCTTCGATGGTGAGCGTGTGGCCGACCAGGATGGCGACCAGCGCCAGTTTGCCTTCGTGATCCCGCTCAACGCCACCCGGAGCGACCGCCTGGCCCGCCTTCGGGTGCGGGGGGGCAGTCGTATCGAGGAACGCGCCAGCTCCACCGCCATGGCGGTGCGGGGCAAGGGCATCGCGGCGCTTCGGCAGCAACAGCCATCCCCGGACCGTCAGGCGCGCCGGGCCGGCGCGGGCCTGGTGCAGTTGCAGTGGAACGCTGCCGCCTACCCCATGGCGCTGGTTCGCGATGCAGCCACGGGAGAGATCCTCTCATTCGCCCGACGTGGCAATGCCACGATCGCCGTGGCGGGACGCGACCTGGACATCACCTACTCCGATGGTGTCCGGAGCCGGCAGGAGCGTGTGACTCCCCAGTAGCAGCATGCCCCCTCCGACAGGCCGAGCCGGGGCTGCTGCGCTTTGCGGCAGCCCCGGTTAGGCTTCCGCCCCATGTGTTGTCTTCGCCCGCACCTGCCCTGCCCGCCGGAGGTGCCAGAACAATGAGCGACGTTCCCGCGCTCCCCTGCTACCCCTGCCCGCACGACTCGGCCTGTTGCGCCTACGGCGCGACGGTCAGCGAGGAGGAGGTGCAGGCGATCGTACGCGACCACGGCGAAGGCAAGGTGTATCGCACCCGCTGGGGCGAGTGGCGCACGAGGGTGAAGCAGGGCCGCTGTGTGCTCATGAAGGATGGCGGGTGCAGCATCCACGCAGAGTCGTACTATCCCGCGGTGTGCCGCGGCTTCCCGTGGACCGACGCGGAGACGGGCGGACCGTACGAGTTCGACCAGACCATCTGCCCCGAGTTCATTTCGCGGCCGGAGCTGGTGCAGCTCTCACGGGCCCGCGTGAAAGGAAAACAGTGAACAGTCAACATAAGGATCACGCCCCATGACGTGCCGGCCCCGGTTCACCGTTCACCGTTCACTGTTCACGCTCCTACTTTGTGTACCGCACATGGCTTCCGCGCAGGCAACCGACAAGTCGCTCGCCCACGCCAGGGCGGTCATCAAGGCAGCACCCATCATCGATGGGCACAATGACCTGGCCTGGGAGATCCGCACCAGCAAGACGGCGCCGTTCGACGTCGACGCCTACGACCTGCGGCAGACAACACCGGGCCATACCGACCTCCAGCGACTTGCCGCCGGCGGCGTCGGCGGGCAGTTCTGGTCGATCTACGTTCCGGGCGAGGTGAAGGACAGCGGATTCGCGAAGATCCAGCTGGAGGAGTTCGACATCGCCCGGCGTTTCATCGCCAAGTATCCGGACAAGCTCACGCTGGCGCTCACCGCCGCCGACATCGAGGCCGCCAACAAGGCGGGGAAGATTGCGAGCCTGTTGGGCATGGAAGGCGGCCACGCGATCGAGAACTCGCTCGGCGCATTGCGGATCTACTACGACCTCGGGGCGCGGTACATGACCCTGACCCACAACGTCACCCTCGACTGGGCCGATGCCGCCCTCGACGAACCGGTGCACAGCGGCCTCACCGCATTCGGCCGCGAGGTGGTGGGGGAGATGAACCGCATGGGCATGATGGTGGACCTCTCGCATGTGTCGCCGGGCGTCATGAGCGACGCGCTCGACGCGACGCAATCGCCGGTGATCTTCTCCCACTCCTCAGCGCGTGCCCTGGTGGACTTTCCGCGGAACGTGCCCGACTCGATCCTGGCCCGCATGCCGAAAAACGGCGGGGTGGTGATGGTGACGTTCGTGCCGTCCTTTGTCTCGACGGAGGTCATGCAGTGGGAAGCGAAGGTCAACGCCTGGAAGCCGGCGGGGGTGTCGGATACGGACACCGCGGCGGTGAAGGCGCAGCAGGCGGAGTGGCTGAAGAACAACCCGGCGCCCAAGGCGACCATCAGCCAGGTGGCCGACCATATCGAGCATGTGCGCCAGGTTGCCGGGGTCGATCATGTCGGACTTGGCAGTGACTTCGATGGCATCGGGTCCACGCCCACTGGGCTGGACGATGTGTCGACCTTCCCGGCGCTGTTCGCCGAGTTGATCCGGCGCGGCTGGAGCGATGACGACCTGAAGAAACTGGCGCGCTACAACATCCTGCGGGTACTCAAGGCCAACGAGCAGGTGGCGGCGCGCCTGCAGAAGTCACAGCGGCCGTCGGTTCGGACCATTCAGCAGCTCGACGGCGGACCAGCGCAATCAATGCCATGACCACGGCGGTGGCGGCGAAGCCGAACCATTGCAGCATGTAGCTGAAGTGGGGACCGTCGTCGAGTGGCGGCGGCTCCAGCCGGCGGGGCCAGGCCGGCCCCGCGCCCGGGGCGGCGAAGAGCAGGATGCCCATGACGGGGTAGGGGAGTTCCCCGCGCACCGGCTCGAGCTCGAGTTCCTTCCAGGTCATCCTGCCATCGCGGGCGAGCGGCTGCCCGCGCCCTGTCCGGAGCGGGAGCGTCCGCGCGATGCCGCTGACCGTTTGCAGCCCCGGTTCGCCCAGTGAATCAAGCTGCGGGACGGAGATCCCGTCGGGCGACGGAATGAATCCGCGCACAACGAGCACGGCGGAATCGCCCCGCGCGCCCCGAAGCGGGGTCACCACCACCACGCCGGGCGAGCCGCTCAGCACCTGGCCCCGAAGCAGCATGTCGTGCGTTTCGTCATAGGTGCCGCGTGCGACCACGTGTCGGTCGCCGAGTGCATCGGCGCCGGCGACCGCGAGGTCGAGTTCCGGGAGCCGCCGGGCCGCCTCCGCGGTCGCATTGGCGGCCCGGCGGGCGATGAGTCGCGACCGCTGCCAGAAGCCCAGGCGAATGCATACCGCGGCCACCCCCAGCATCAGGGCGACGAACAGGATGCGCGCGCGAGGTGACATGGCTGTCTGGGTGAGAGGACAATCCGGGCGATCCGGGGCAGGAAGGCCGCAGGGCACCGGGAAGATAGCGACGGCCTGTGTGGTCCGACCCTTGCCATCGCTTTCAGCGATCATCCATCTCCCGGTCCTGTTTGTGAGGCGATCACTCATGCTCCGCCGACTCGCTGTAGCCGCCTTCGTGCTGGCGCTGTCCTCACCGCTCGATGCCCAGGTGCCCCGGAAGGGCATCGCCGAAGTGCAGCCCTCAACCCGGGGCGGCTTCTGGGGCAGCATGGGCCTGGGCGGCGGGATGGAGAACGTGAACCTGGACGGCGATCTCTACGGCTACAGTGACGCGCTCTGGCGCCCAACCTTCAACTTCCGGCTGGGCGGCACGGTGAAGCAGGTGCTCCGCGTGGGTGGGGAAGTCTTCGTGTGGACCAACTACCAGAACGGGTTCACCGAGACACTGGTGAGTGCCATGCCGATCGTGCAGCTCTATCCGATCAAGACTGCCGGGCTCAATATCCGGGGCGGGGCAGGTTTTGCGTGGAGCGCTGTGCGTGACAACTACTATTACAGCCCCACCACCGGCGACAACGGTTTCAGCACCCTGCTGGGCATTGGTTGGGAAATACCGCTGAGCTCGAAGTTCTTCCTGACGCCCGGGGTGGACTGGTACCAGCAATGGTACGGCGGGGGCTACTACCCGGGCTATACCGAGCGCATCATCAACTTCAGCGTGAGCATCGGATTGCAAGGCGGGTGAACGACTTGCGTCAGGGTTGACCGCCCCGAGAGGGGTCGGTATGTTCGTCCCTCGCCGCCCTGGTGGTGAAACTGGTAGACACGCTATCTTGAGGGGGTAGTGCCGAAAGGCATCGCGGTTCGAGTCCGCGCCAGGGCATCCCTCAGCAACACGGTAGTCGCCACTGTAGCTCAGGGGTAGAGCTCTCGATTCGTAATCGAGCGGTCGTCAGTTCAAATCTGACCAGTGGCTCTGGGGCACCGCGGGTAACCGCCAGAACAAACTATCCGGGTGATGGCTGTGCGCCGTCACCCGGTTCGTGTTTCCATACAGCATGGATTCCTGCATGCCTACCGAACCAGGCGACGCCGCGTGCGAGTTCTCGCCGGATGCAGTCTTGTCACCCGAGGAGCGTCGGCAATTTCAGGACGCGGGCACGATACGCCGCATGCTCGAGGCGGTGAAATCAATCGCGGTTGTGGGATTGTCGCGCGACCCGGCGAAGCCAAGCCACTACGTGTCAGCGTACCTGCAGGAGGCGGGCTATCGGGTAACTCCCGTTACGCCTCACGGGTGCGTGGTGCTGGGTGAACGCTCCCGGCCTGACCTGCTGCATCTGCCCCAGCCGGTCGACCTGGCGCTGGTGTTCCGGCCGGGTCCGGAGTGCCTGGCAGTAGCCGAGCAGGCGATTGCGGCCGGGATACCCCGGATCTGGTTCCAGCTTCACATCCAGGCGGGTGCAGGCGCCCGCAGGGCCGCTGCCGCCGGCCTCGAGGTGGTGATGGACCGGTGCATGATGGTGGAGCACCGGGCACTGTCGAAAAGCGCGCCTACCGGGTAAACTGGTGACCTTGTACGGGACGTAGCGCAGTCCGGTAGCGCACTGCAATGGGGTTGCAGGGGTCGCGGGTTCAAATCCCGCCGTCCCGATGTGCAGGATCAGGAGAATAGAAGGCGAAGGCCAACCACTCGGTTGGCCTTTTGCCTTTGGATTGCCCCCCAATTCTTGTCACTCAATCGTCATGGCCACCGCCCGACGCATGGTTGCAGAGGCAACGAGACCGCTTGTCAGCTCGTCCCAAAGCGAGCTCACGGCGATCGGGTGCATTGCCTCAGTCGTCGCCACCACCGCCTTCATGCTCCCGTCCGGTCGCGTGACAGCGCACACAGTCCTTGAGTCGGGCGCCACTGATGCCCTCTTCCTGGTGCTTGCGAAGGATTCCCTGCACCGAATGTTCGTGGCACCCGTAGCAGGTGTACTCCCGGTATGGGCGCCCCGGCTCATGGCAGACCTTGCACGCTACCCGCCCGCCTTCTCCATGGTTGAGGGGGAACGTGTGATCGAGGGTGGCCGGCTTCCAGGCCGCGACGCCGTGACAGGCCGAGCAGTCCTTGCCGAACGCTCCGCGGTGCTCGTCGTCCTTCCGGTGGCAACTCACGCACTCGCCTGATGCCGTGCCGAAGGCGGCGAGCGTTTGCACATCGACGTGGCACGCGGCACAGGCGGCCGGCTGGTGCGCGCCCTGCAGCGTGAAAGCCGTCGTATCGTGGCTGAAGCGGCCAGGAGAGAACCGATCGGTTCCGTCGTGACAGGACTGGCAGTCGCTTCCCCACGCCTTCACATGCGCCTGGAGGAACTTCGGCTGGTAGTCCCGGTGACAGCTCTCGCAGCGCGCCGCGTCGAAGGTGAACGACCCTCCGCCGTGGCAATCGGCACAGCGGAAGGCGGCGCCCGCCGCGTTCTTCCGGTGCGCGTCCAGCGCAAACCCGAAGCGGGCGTGGTCTCCGGCGCCGGCACCGAACCGGACGAGGCTCGCCGTCGCGCCACCGTGCTCCGTGTGGCAGGCGAGGCAGGCCCGTGCATTGTCGAGACCACCGTGCAGCGTGGTGCTATCGCGCAGGTCAGCCTGGGTATCGGTGTGACAGTCCAGGCACTGGATGCTCATCGGGCGCCCGCCGGTAAACGACGCATGGCAGGCAGTGCATCGTCGGCCCAGGCTCGCATGCGAGGTGACGCCGCCATACACCTCGGTTGAATCGGACGTCGTGCTCAGGCCGCCAGGGCTGAACAGGGCACCACCCCAACCGACCCAGGTGACCACGACGCCGAGGATGACGATGCCCACCGCGATGAGGCCCCGGCGGGTGATGTTGGTGGGGAGCGCCATCAGTGGAGCATCCGGCCGTAGTAAAGGACGCCGGCGACGTGCATCGCCGCGAGGGCGAACATGGCGGCGCTGAGGGGCACATGCAGCAGGTACCAGACGGCGAATGGGCGGGGGCCATCAGGCACGCCGGGCCGCGCGGCGCCGGCCGTATAGACGTACCGGCCCAGGATGCCGCTCACGACCACGACGAGCATGGCGAGGGTGAGCACGCCGGCGAGACCGCGGAACTCGAACGCGGTGTGCAGCAGCACGAGGTACGGACCGACGATCCCCGCGAACACATGCGCCTGCATCCAGCGTCGCAGGGGCCCGGGCCCGGTGCGATCCGGCCGCTTCCGCCAGGTGTACGCGACCTCGGCCACGAGCATGAGCAGGATCCCCAGGATGCCGATGCCGTGGCCGATGAGGCCGCTGGAGGCGGGCAGGCCGTCGCGCGCCACGACGAGATACAGGCCCGTCACCACGGCGATGGCCAGGGCGACCCAGGTGAGTTCAGCCGGCCAGGCGCGCGTGGTGGTCATAGGGGGGAGCATGGTCCCACGGTGTGAGCGAATGCCAGAAATCGAGCAGGGTGGATGCGAGCAATTCGGGCCGCGTGATCAGCGTGTCGCGGATGGGCGCGATGTCGACCCGATTGGCGATGAGTCGGGTCAGGGGGAGCGCCAGGGCCTGGTCGCCCATGATCACCGCACCAAGGATGGCGTGGTCGCTCACGTGGATGCGGATCCGGTCGGTGGCATCGTGGCGGACCAGGTTGGTTCCCTTGGCGGCACCGGACCAGGCCTCGCTCTGCCCGCGGGTGATGGTGATGAGGTCGGGGTCCTCGGTACCGCCAACCTCACCGATGACGGTCGCGACGAGGTCGCCGAGCTGGGTGACGTTGAGCGCCACATGCCGGTGGAATACCGTCGGCTCGCCCGCCATGTTGAGGCCCGCGACGCGGCCCTGCTCCGCGGCGGCCGACCACAGGGTGTCGAGCACGGCGCGGCCGAGGGCGGGGTCGAAGGCCTGGGCCACGTCGCCGGCGGCGAAGACGTCGGTGGCGCTCGATTCCATGCGCTCGCTCACGACGATGCCACGATCCACCTCGAGGCCGGCCTCACGCGCCAGCGTCACGCGTGGCCGGACACCGATCGCGACGGCAATGACCTGGCACTTGAGCGTGTCACCGTGACTGGTTTCCACCGCCTCCACCCTGCCGTTGCGACCAAGGGCGCGCACGACTTCAGTGCGCCGATGCACGGCGACGCCGGTCCGGGCGAGGCCCGCCTCGACCAGCGCCGACTCGTCCGCATCGAGCACACGAGCCCAGTAGCGCTCACCCCGCAGGAAGTAGTGGGTCTGCGCCCCGCGCGACTGAAGTCCCTCGGCCAGCTCGATCGCGGTACTGCCCCCGCCAATGACCACGGCGCTCTGCGCCTTCTTTGCCCGATTCACGAAGTCACGGGCCTGCTCGACACCGTCGAGCAATACGACGCCATCCAGGTCGGCACCGGGAAATGCCGGTGCGATGGATGCGGCGCCGGTCGCGATGAGCAGGCGATCATAACCCAGGATCGACCCGTCGGAGAGGCGTACCTCATGCCGGGAGGGCCACAGCTGTTCGACGCGAGCGCAGACGCGCTTCAGACCGAGCGCGGACACCTCAGCCTTCGATCGGATGAACAGCTGCCGCTCGGGAACGGCCCCGGTCAGGAGGTAGGCGAGGCCGGGCCGAGAGTAGAACGGGCCGGCTTCATCGCTCACCAGGGTAATTTGCGCGGCGGCGTCGACGCCCCGGATCGCCTCGGCGGCTGAGAGCGCTGCGATACCGGACCCCACCAGGATGTGGTGGGTCAAGCAATGGCCCGTGGTACGGGACCGAACTGGAGCACGGCGCGGGGACAACGGGCCACACAGGTGCCGCACTTGATGCATCGCGCATCATCAATCGGCACGCCGCGGCGGGCGAAGCCGCGGACGTCGACGCCGGTGGGGCAGTTGTAGGAGCAGAGGCCACATTGGACGCAACGGCCGGGCACTGGCTCGACGCGGGCTGAGCGTAGCAGGGCCAGGCGCTCCTGGTCGACGGGCAGATGCTTCTTGCGGGGCATGCGTCTCCTCCCTGGTTGATGCGGAGGATAGCCACGCCACATGAAGCCACGATGAATGGAAGGCAGCCCTACGTATAGATGGGATACCCCGGGTCGTAGCGGTTGGCACGAACGAAGGCGGCGAGGTCGTCTGGTCGCGGCACGCCGGCCAGTCCCTCTCGGTACGCCACCTCTGCGACGGTCGCGGCGATGTCAGCCGACACCTCCATAATGTCATCGAGCGATGGATAGAGCGATCCGCGCGCGAGGTCGGCATCCGTGACGAGCTCGCCCAGGCGGCGTGCCGCCGCGGCAAACATGGAGTCGGTCACGCGCCTTGCCCGCACAAGCGTGACGCCGAGGCCCAAGCCGGGGAAGATGTAGGCATTGTTCCCCTGGCGCGGGACCCAGCGGCGCCCATCAAGCTCTACCGGCGCGAAGGGGCTCCCGGACGCGAAAATGGCCTGGCCTCCGGTGAAGCGATACGCCTCTTCCGCCGTACACTCGGCACGGCTGGTGGGATTTGAGAGAGCAAACACGATGGGGCGCTCGGTGATAGTGGCCATGGTCTCGAGCACCGCCTGGGTGAAGGCGTGCGGCACCGCGGACACGCCTACGATTGCGGTGGGGCGCAGCGCGGTGACGGCACCGAGCAGGTCGGGCGCGGGCGCGGCATCAATGGCATAGGGGAGCTTGTGCGGAGCGAGGCTGCCACGATCCCGCGTGACCAGGCCCTGCGAGTCAACGAGCGCAATGCGGGCGCGCGCCGCGGCGAGGTCGAGCCCCTCCTCTGTCATCGCACGGGCCACAAGATCGGCAATGCCGGTGGCCGCCGACCCGGCGCCCAGGAAGACGAGGCGCTGCTCCCGCAGGGGACGGCCGGTGATGCGCACCGCCGCATAGAGACCGGCCAGGGCCACGGCAGCGGTGCCCTGGATATCATCGTTGAAGGTGCAGGTGCGGTCGCGGTAGCGCGCGAGCAGGTTGATCGCGTTGTCGGTGGCGAAGTCCTCGAACTGCAGCACGGCAGCCGGGAAGACCTCGGCCACCGCCATGACGAATTCCTCTATCAGTGAGTCGTATTCCGCGCCGCGCAGCCGGTGACGGGGAATCCCGACATACAGGGGGTCCTCGCGCAGCTCGACGTTCTCGGTGCCCACATCGAGCATCACTGGCAGCGTACGGGCAGGGTCGACCCCGGCGCAGGCGGTGTAGAGGGCCAGCTTCCCGATCGGGATGCCCATCCCGTTGGCGCCAAGGTCGCCCAGGCCCAGGATCCGCTCGCCGTCGGTCACCACGATGATCGCCACGTCGCCGGCACCGGGGCGGCTCCGAAGGATGGTGCCGATACGCCCACGGTCGCGGGGGCTTACATAGATGCCGCGGGGGCGGCGGAAGATATGCGAAAAGCGCCGGCAGGCTTCTCCAACGGTGGGTGTGTAGAGGATCGGCAGCATCTCGGCGGTGTGATCCATCACCGTGCGATAGAACAGGTGCTCGTTGCGATCCTGCAGCGCCGTCAGGGCGATGTAGCGATCGAGGTCGCTGCCGGCGCCTCGCACGCTCTCGAGGATCCTGGCCACCTGCTGTTCTTGCGTCGTCACGCGGGGAGGCAGGAACCCGTGAAGGCCGAAGAGGGTGCGCTCGTCTTCGGTGAAGGCCGTGCCCTTATTCAGGGCGGGATCATGCAGGAGGTCGAGCCGTGCCGCCGGGACATCTTTCATGGGCGGCAATATACGCGCGCCGGTTGCGATTCAAGGTCCGTTCAGATTCTTTCTCCAGTTTGGATACCTGGGAAACAACCCGAAAGCATGCCTATGCCGAGGCCAGCCTGACCTCCCGCAACCCTCGATTCATGCACCCGGCCGTCGCGCTGCTCGCCGTGCTCGCCTGTCCGGGCTGGATGACGGCGCAGCAGTCGGCGGAGCCGCCATGGACCCTCCGGACGAGCTTCCTGCTCACCGGAAGCTCGGACGTTTCGCCCGAGGGATACCAGGCGCTCAGCGCCATCGGCCTTGGCACGGGGTTGCGCCGGCGAATTGCCAACTGGTTTGCCGCCGAATTCAACCTGGCCGTGACCTCGCGTGAAGTGGTGATCCAGCAGGCCGACGGCGGCGAGGCGAGCCAGGGGTCGATCGAGTCGATCCCCGTCAACGTCTTGCTTCAGGTCCGTCCGCCCCTGGGCGGGACGGTGCATCCCTACGGCGGTGCCGGCCTTAACTTCACGCCCGTATGGGAGAAGACCGGAACCCTCGACGCAGACGACATCGCGCCCACCTTCGGCTTGGCCCTGCAGCTGGGCGCGGATCTCGACGTGTCGCGCACGGTGCTGCTCAACCTGGATCTCGGCTGGAACACATCCGAGCCCGCGATCGAGGCCGGCGGAGAACGCCTCACGACAATCAACCTGGGCGGGGTCACGTTCAGTGCCGGCGTGGGAATCCGCTTCTAGGTGGGCAACGCCAGGCGTATGCAGGGGTACCAGAAACTGTCCCGCACAACGAGAGCGCTACCATGACGAACGCGACTCCGACATCCGGCGCGGAAGTGCGGCTGGCGCTGCCGTTTGCCGAGGCACTCGAGCGCACCCGCGCGGCCCTGCTGTCGGAGGGGTTTGGCATCCTGACCACAATCGACATGCAGGCCGCCTTCCGGGACAAGCTCGCCGCGGACTTCCGCCCCTACGTGATCCTGGGTGCGTGCAATCCGCCGCTCGCCTACAAGGCTCTTACGGCATCACCGGAGGTTGGCCTGATGCTGCCCTGCAACGTGACGGTCGAGGAGGAAGCGCCGGGACGAAGTGTGGTCCGGCTGGCGCAGCCAGCCCGCATGCTGGGTCCGGAACCGCTGCAGCGGTCCCCTGCGCTGCACGAGGTGGTGCGCGACGCCGAGGCACGGTTGGCGCGGGTCGCGGACGGGCTGCGACGCGCGATGGCCTAGTTCGCCTTGCGGAACTCGATGGGGCCGTTCACGGTTGACAACTCCAGCCGCGGGCCCCCGTTGCCGATGGTGCCCCGCATGTTGCGGCGCGACATCTTGCCCTGCAGCGTCACCGGAAAGTCACTGCTGATATCCCCGTTCAGGGTGCTGGCGCGCAGGTCGAGGTTGGCGGGCGTCGGCATCTCGACGATCACGGAGCCGTTCACCGTTTTGGCCTCGAGGTCGCCTGTCCAGGTGGAGGAGCCAAGCACCAGAAGGACATCGCCGTTGACGGTCTGGGCGCTGCCGGTGCCGCGGGTCGTGAGGGAGACGTCGCCATTCACGGCCATGACCTCGGCGTCGGCGGTGAGGTCGCTGGCCGCGACGGAGCCGTTCACGGTCTGTCCCTCGAAGCGCACGCCCGCCGGCACGCTGACGGTGAACTCCACGGTCACGTCATTGCGGTCCCACTTGTTGTTCCCCTTGGAGCTCCGGTCGCAGCCCTTCGCGTCCTGCTGGTTGGGCCACACGGCGCAGATCGTCGTGACGTCTCCGTCCTGCTCCACCCGGATCTCCACGCTCTGCGGATCGCTCTTTTTCGCATGTCGCATCGCCGAGACCGAGGCCTCGCCGCCAGAGGTGCCGGTCGCCTTGACACTCCCGTTCACGTCCTGGATCCGGAGTGTCTTGCCGGCGCCAATCACACCGGCCCAATGGAACGAATCGTCGCTCTTCTGCTGGGCGGCGGCCTCGGGTGCGGCCAGCATGACCACTGCGGCGAGCGTGGCGAGGTAGTGCACATGGCGTGACATGTCAGTCGTCGTCTCCATTGCCCTTGTTCTTCATCTTGTGCGATCCCGGCCGGGCCAGCCGGATGTCGCCGCCAAAGGATTCCAGGTCCACCCGCGCGCTGCCGCCACCGATCGTGAAGGTGAACTTCCGTCGCTGGCTCTTGCCGCTGAGCGTCACCGGATAGTCCGACTCGAAGGATCCGTTGAAGGTGTTGACGCTCACCGTCGCACTGGCGCTTTCCGGCATGGTGACGGTCATGTCCCCCTGGTGCGTGGAGAGTTCATACCGGCCACCGCTCTCGATCGTGCCATCGTAGGTGATGTCGCCATTCACCGTACTCGCCTCGACGCTCCCCGACTTGATCCCTTCGAGCGTGACGTCGCCGTTGACCGTCTCGACCGTCAGCTCACCGGATGTCCGGCGCACCGTGACCGATTCATTCACCGACCGCGCTTCGACCCGGCCGTTGACGTCGCTGACGGTGACTGATCCCTCCACTGACTGCACCGACACATTGCCCTCACCGCCCCGCACCGTGACATCGCCCCGCACCGTCTCACCGTGCACGGCACACTTGCATCCCTCGATCTTGAGGTCGGTCTCCACGCCCGACATCTCGACGGCCATCCAGGCCGGCACCGTGATCTCGACGTCCGCGCTGCCGGCGGGGCCCCACTTGCCGCTGGTCTGGATGGACACCGTGGAGCCGCTCGCATCGATGTCGAGGTGGTCCTTGCGCCGCGTGTCCGCCTGGATGCGAACGGCATCGCGGTTCCAGGTCGTCACCGTGATCGAGCCGGCATAGACCGATGCCTCCAGGCGCTGGCCGCGGCGAACGGTGAGGGTCGTGTCGGTACCCGACTGGAGCGTGGCGGCGGCCAGCAGCAATGACGTGATCAGCACGAGCGACTCCTCAACTGCGAGACTGGGTGAGACCGGCGACGAGATGGAGCAGTTCCACCCTCCGCCTGGCGGTGCTGGCCAGGTGCCGGCTCACGTAGATATTGGATGGATCGGCTGCCAGTGCCCGCTCTGCATCGGCGATGGCGCTGTCGATCCGCGCCAGGTTGAGTGTCACGATGCGCACGGTGGTGCTGTCGAGACCGCGGGACTGCAGGATCATCTCGAGGTCGGCAACCGCCCCAGCGGTCGACTGCGTTACCTGGGCCCCCGCATACTGCGCCGTGGTGCTGCCAGCGGGAGCGACGACGTTCGCGGTGGCTGCGACGCTGGACGCCGGTGTGGGGGTCCGCGTCATCGCATAGACGGCAGCGCCCGATACGAGGCTGATGAGGAGGCCCGCCGCCGCCAGGCGTGGCCATGCCGGCGCCATCCGGGTCCGCGCCGGTTGCCGCAGGGGCAGGACCCGCGCTTCCTGGATGCGTGTCTGGATCCCCGGCCACAGGTCGGCGCGCGGCGGCAGTGCAGGCAGTGCCCGTGCGCGCGACGCCAGCTGTCGCAGCTGGTCCGCGATGCCGCGGCAGTCCGCGCACCCGCTCAGGTGCAGTTCGAGGGCGCGCAGGGTGGCGGCATCAAGCTCGCCATCCACGTATTCCGAAAGCCGGTCGGTCCAGGTGTCGTGTGTCATGCCATCCTCACCGCAACAGGTGCTGTCGCAGGGCCATGCGGGCCCGGTGCAACTGGGACTTCGACGTGCCGATGGAGATCCCCAGCAGCGTCGCGATGTCGTCGTGCTGGTAGCCCTCGACATCATAGAGCACAAAGACTTGCCGCATGCCATCCGGGAGCCGGCCGACCGCATCGTCCAGGTCGAGACCCTCGTCGATGGTGTCACGCCGCGCCGGATGGTCGGCAATCGCCGCGTCGTCACCGCTCCAGCGCTTCCGGCTGCGTCCCAGGGCCGCGCGTTGCTCCATCATCAGGTTGACCGCCAGACGGTGCAGCCAGGTCCCGAACGCCGATTCGCCACGAAAGCCGCCCAGCTTCTGCCACGCCCGGACGAAGACATCCTGGGTCATTTCATCGGCGTCGGCATCGGGGACCATCCGCCGGACCAGCGAGTGCACCCGGTTGACGTGCTGCCGGTAGAGCCGCTCAAAGGCGTGGCTGTCCCCGCTCTGGGCGAGGGTAACCTCGACCAGGTCCTCGTCGCGCTTCCGGGGCTCCTGACTGCGCTCGATCAGGGTGCGGGCTCCACGCTGCAGGCTCTGCATTTCACGGGGGTTGGACCGTCCATCCCCCCAAAGGGTTGCACGCCTGCCATGGGTCAAATGGCCGGGGTGGCCCCGGGGCAGGGGGCTGGGCTAGACTCAGAATAAGCTCCACACCCGATACCGGCGATGACCGGGAGACCCGTGACCGCGCTGCTCGAACGCGTTCGTCTCGCCCTGCAGGACCGCTATGCCATTGACCGCGAAATCGGTCGGGGGGCGGCTGCGGTCGTCTATCAGGCTGAGGACAGGAAGCACCACCGCGCGGTGGCCATCAAGGTGCTGAGGCCCGAGGTGGCCGCCGAGATCGGGGCGGGGCGGTTCCTGCGCGAAATCGAAACCGTGGCTCGGCTGGCCCACCCGCACATCCTTCCCCTGTTCGACTCGGGCGAGGCTGGTGGGCTCCCGTATTTTGTGATGCCGTATGTACAGGGAGAATCACTGCGCGACCGGATCGCGCGTGAGCTGCAGCTCCCGGTCGAGGACGCGATGGAGATCACTCGCAACGTCGCGAGCGCCCTGGGCTATGCCCACAGTCATGGCATCGTGCACCGTGACATCAAGCCGGGCAACATCCTGCTGATCGGTGGGCATGCCATCGTCGCCGACTTCGGCGTGGCCCGGGCCATCAGTGCGGCAACCGATGAAGGGCTGGAGCATCAGGGTGAGGTGTTCGGCACGCCTCTCTACATGAGTCCGGAGCAGCTCAACGGCTCGTCCCGACTGGACGGGCGCAGTGACCTCTACAGCCTCGGATGCGTGCTGTACGAGATGCTCGCGGGGGTACCGCCCTTCCGGGGCGCGACCGCCGAGGCGGTGCGCACGCAGCACCTGCTCGACCCGCCGCCATCGCTGGCGTCACTGGGTCGGGCCATTCCGCCCGAAGTGGACGAGACCGTCCGCCGATTGCTCGCGAAGGTGCCCGCCGATCGGTATGCCACGGCGCAGCAACTGACCGATGGCTTGCCGGTCGTCTCCCGACCGTCGCCCCGTCGCACCCTGGAACTGGACGCAGTCCCGGCGGCCCGTGGGCACCGCAAGCGCTGGGCGACTGGCCTGGCCGCGGCTTCCATCGCGCTGGCGGCCATTACGTGGCGTGTGGTGACCTCGGCGGTTCCGCCCCCCGACCCGTCGCGCTATGTGGTGCTGAGCACGGGCACTCCGCTCGTGGGGCAGGACTCGCGCTACGTGGCCGCCTTGCGGGACGAACTGATCCATTGGCGCGGCATCGGCGTGGCGCGTGAACTCGAGGTGCTCGATCTCGCGCAGCGGAATGGTGCGCCCAACAGTGCGGACGATGCGCTTGGGCTCGCCCGGGCAACCAGGGCGGGGCGGCTGGTGCGCCTGGAACAGCAGGTCCGGGGCGATTCGCTGGTCTTTGGCGTCGCGCTGTACGACGCGACGCGGCCGGGAACGCAGCTGATGTACGAATCGCTGACCTGCCCGGTCGAGGGTCAGGAGTGCGAGGAGGACCTTCGCGCCATCGCATGGCGGTTGCTGCTGGGTCCCGGGTTCGACAATCACGTAATCGACCGGCGTCCCGGTACCTCCTCGACGCCAGCATTCAGGGCGTATGCCGCCGGCATCGCCTCCTATGGCGCGTGGCGGCTGGCCGAGGCCGATTCCCTGTTCGAGGAGGCGATCGCGCTCGACCCGGCGTTTGCCGACGCGAACCTCCAGCGTGCCGAGGTGCGCTGGCTGCAGCGACGGCCCGCCATCGAATGGGAGGACGGCCTGCGCGCCGCCCTGGCGTACGAAGGCGGGTTGACGCCGAAGTCCGCGGGAATGGCGCGCGGGCTCCTTGCCCTTGCCGAGAATCACAGCCTCCGCGCATGCGAGGAGTTCGACCGGCTCGTCCTTGCCGACTCGATGGATTTCGCCGCGTGGTTCGGCCGGGGCGATTGCCTGGCCAATGACCAGGAGGTGGTCCCCGACCGCCATAGCGCCTCCGGCTGGCGTTTCCGCTCGAGCTACCACGCGGCGATCGCGAGCTATCGCCGGGCGCTGGGGCTCTCGCCTGGCGTACACCGGGCCTTTGGCGCCCGCGCCTATGAGCAGATCTCGTCGCTGCTCTACACCGCCGAATACCAGTTCCGGCCCGGGTTCCGCGGCCAGAACGACTCCATCGCCTTTGCCGCCTGGCCGGGCCTCGACGCCGACACGATTGTCTTCGTGCCGTGGCCATTTGCAGCCACGATGAGGTTCGAGCCCCGCACGCAGTCGCCCACCATGATGCGCGCCGTCCTGCGCAATCGTTCCCTGATGGCTGACATCACGGCGGATTGGGTTCGCGCCTTCCCGCAGAGCGCGGAGGGACATCTTGCCCGCGCGATCGCGCTGGAGACCCTGCGGGAGGGCGGCCAGGAGAGCGGTTGGGGAGAGGCTCTCGAGCATGCGGCCACGGCACGCGCCCTCGCCACAACGCTGCAGGTCCGGGTAAACGCGGCGGTGACCGAAGTGCGCCTCCGGCTCAAGATGGAGGACTACGCTCGCGCCGCTCGTCTTGCCGACTCGATCGTCATGACGACAACGGCGCCCGACACGGCGACGGCGCGGATGCTGGCCGGCGCGGCCGCCCTGACGGGTCACGTGGAACGGGCCGTCGCCCTCACGGCGGCGGGGGCGCCCGACTTTCTCCGGATCGCCCCCGACGGGCAGAAGCTCATGCTGCCCACGCCGGTGAGCGAAGCCGCATTCGCGTTGCTGGTATACTCGGCGTTCGGGATGCCGGTGGACAGCATCACCGCGCTCGAGCGTCGGCTTGACGAGCGCCTCAGCGGGTACCTCCGGCCCCAGCAACTGGGTGCGGCGCGCGTGGTCACCATGCAGGTTCCGGCCATACTGGCCTTCCCCTCTGCGGGGCTGCGGCCAGCGCACAGCAATCCGGATGCGCATTTCCACATCCTCGTGATGCAGTCGGAAGTCGCGCGCGGTCAGTTTACGTCGGTGCGTGACAGCCTGGCTGCGTTGCTCGATCGTCGCGGTGGCTGGCGCCCGAGCAACGTGGCCCTCGATGGATCGTACCTCGAGGTGCAGCTGATGCTGGCCGTCGGTGATACCGCCGGGGCGATTCGGCGGCTTAGCGTGGCGCTCGGCTCCCTGGGCGGGTATGGACCCGACCTGCTGAGTGGCGAGGTGGATGGCTCGCTGCCACAAATGGCCATACTGGGGCGGGCCATGGTTTTGCGCGCCGACCTGGCGGCACGGGACGGCGATACGGAGACGGCACGCCGGTGGGCACGGGCGGCGACCGCACTCTGGGCGAACGCCGATGACGTGCTGCAGCCGACAGTGGCCCGGATGCGAGCGCTCGCCGGGATGAGCTCGACGCCCCCTCGCTAGGGACGACATCGGCCAGTTCTCACCAATTGCACGGAGGGACCGATGAGACATGGTGTGTCGAGGGGGTCCTGGAGGGGGCTCCTCCTGGTCGCGACGCTCGCGGTGACGAGTTGCATGCGCGACAACCCGGGCGCCAGGACGGAGAGCACGGCCAGCCCGGCGGCGCCCGCCGCCGCCGCACCACCGTTCTCGTCATTCGATCAGGCGCCGATCGATAGCATCCTGGCCTACGCGTCGTCCCTGTCGTACGACGATGACTACGGGGTCAGTGATGCGCAGGCGCTTGCGGTGTACACGGCCGGCGGCAAGCGGTGTCCGGAGGGGTGCACGTACGGACCGCTCGTGTCCATCCATCCGGAGGTCGGTGCGGCATTCCTGTCCGAGGATGAGCTCAAGGCGGGACGGGTGGTGGCGCGCTTCGTCAACGAGGACACCGTATCCTACGACAAGCTGAACATCGGTCCCCGGAGCACCACGTATTACGTGGTCGTCAATACCGGCGGCGCGCAGTGGACGGGCTACTTCATCTCGAGTGATCCATCGCGGGGGAGCCTGTCGCGCATTCCGCACCCGATCTACGTGGATGCCCCACACAAGGGGCGCTATCCGCGCAGCAGCGCGCGCTGGATCTGGGCGGCGGAAGATGAGCATGCATGGGTTACCTGCGGGGCGCAGTGCTGCAAGACCGGTCCCTGACCTGACCCCTCGGCGATATATTTGCGCCGGCGCGTCGAGGCCTTCCGGGGCCAGCGGCGCGCCGGCGCAGGCTTTTTGGGGCCCGCCGGGGCCCACGTCAAGGGAGGGTACGTCATGACATCAGCGGCACCGCCACGACTCCTCACGGCCCCACGTGGCACCACCATTTCCTGCCGCGGGTGGCACCAGGAAGCGGCGCTCCGGATGCTGCACAACAACCTCGATCCAGCGGTGGCGGAGCGTCCGGAGGAACTGGTGGTGTATGGCGGCAGCGGAAAGGCCGCGCGCAATTGGGCCTGCTTCGACAAGATTGTCGAGACGCTGCGCCGCCTGGGCAACGACGAGACGTTGCTGGTGCAGAGCGGCAAGCCGGTTGGCGTTTTTCGCACGCACGACCAGGCGCCCCGAGTGCTCATCGCCAACTCCAATCTTGTGCCACGGTGGGCCACCTGGGATGAGTTCCGGCGGCTGGAAGCGATGGGCCTCACGATGTACGGCCAGATGACTGCTGGCAGCTGGATCTACATCGGGTCGCAGGGAATCCTGCAGGGCACCTACGAGACCTTTGCCGAGTGTGCCCGGCAGCACTTTGGCGGGAGCCTCGCCGGCCGGTTGGTGGTGACGGGTGGACTTGGCGGCATGGGTGGCGCGCAGCCACTCGCCGCTACCATGAACGGGGCAGCCTTCCTCGGGGTCGACGTCGATGCGGAGCGCATCCGTCGGCGGGTAGAGTCCGGCTATTGCGACCGACTGGAGACGAGCCTGGATCGGGCGCTCGACCTGGTGCTCGACGCGAGGGTCAGGGGTGTCGCGCTATCCGTGGGCCTCGTGGGGAATGTGGCCGACGTGGTGCCCGAGCTGGTGCGTCGCGGCATCACGCCCGATGTACTGACCGACCAGACCTCTGCGCACGACCTGCGGCTGGGCTACATCCCGGTGGGGGTGTCCCTGGCGGCGGCGGCGGTGCAGCGGGAGCACGACCCGAAGGGCTACGAATCTGCCGTGCTCGACTCCATGTGCGTTCATGTCGAGGCGATGCTTGCGCTGCAGGCCCGGGGGGCCGTCACGTTCGACTATGGCAACAACCTGCGCGGGCAGGTGGCCGACCTCCGCGGCATGAGCGATGCCTTCCGCATCCCCGGGTTCGTGCCCGAATTCATCCGCCCGCTCTTCTGTCGCGGCTCGGGACCGTTCCGGTGGGCGGCGCTCTCGGGCGACGCGCGCGACATCGCTGTCACGGATGATGCGGTGCTGGAAACGTTCCCGGAGAAGACAGACCTGGCGCGCTGGATAGCCAAGGCACGTGAACTGGTGCACTTTCAGGGGCTTCCGGCCCGCATCTGCTGGCTCGAATATGGGGAGCGAGCCGAGATGGGACAGCGGTTCAACTGGCTGGTGAAGAAGGGCAAGGTCCAGGCGCCGCTGGTGATCGGTCGTGATCACCTCGACACCGGCTCGGTCGCCTCGCCCAATCGCGAGACTGAGGCGATGAAGGACGGCTCCGATGCCATCGCCGACTGGCCGCTGCTCAACGCGATGTTGAATACGGCATGCGGCGCGAGCTGGGTGTCGCTGCATCATGGCGGTGGCGTGGGCATCGGGTACTCGATCCACTCGGGGATGGTCGTGGTGGCCGATGGTACCGAGCAGGGCGGGGATCGTCTCATGCGCGTCCTGACGGCAGACCCTGGCACCGGTGTCATGCGTCACGCCGACGCCGGGTATGAGGAGGCGATCACCACCGCCGCCGATCGCGGAATCGACCTGCCCATGCTGAACCGGGGGGAATAGGGCACTGCCGCTTCTCACGAACATCGGGTACCTAGCGGCCTGCCGCGACGATGGCGGGCAGGCTGATATCCACGCGGTTCGTGATGCGACGCTCGCGTGGGAGGGCGACCGTATCCTCTGGGCGGGTGCCGCGCGCGACCTGCCGGAGGCAATGAGGGCGTTGCCGGCGGAGGATGCCGGGGGCCGGGCCGTCTTTCCGGGGCTGGTGGATTGTCACACGCATCTCGCGTTCGGCGGATGGCGTGCCGAGGAGTTCGAGCAGCGGATCCTCGGGGCCACCTATCTCGAAATCGCAGAGGCGGGCGGCGGAATCGCCGCTACTGTCAGGCAGACTCGCCAGGCCAGCGAAGGGGCGCTGGAGGCGCGCGCACGCGAATGGCTTGCGTCGATGCGCGAACTTGGCGTCACCACGGTCGAGTGCAAGAGTGGATACGGCCTCGATCGTGATACGGAGTTGCGACTGCTCCGCGTCTACCGGGCGCTCGCTCAAACGCAACCTTCCCGTCTCGTGGCGACCTACCTCGGTGCCCACGTCGTTCCCCCCGAGTATCGCGATCATCGGTCCGACTATGTGCGCATGGTCATTGAGGAGATGCTTCCTGTCATTGCGCGCGAGCGCCTGGCCGAGTGTTGTGACGTGTTCGTCGAGCGATCGGCCTTCACTGTCGATGAGGCACGCGCCATACTCCGGGCCGGCGCCGACCTTGGTCTGCGGCCCAAGCTGCACGCGGACCAGCTGTCGGATGGGGGCGGTGCCGAACTGGCGGCTGAGCTCGGGGCAGTGTCGGCCGATCACCTCGAGCACATTTCGGATGCCGGCATCGAGGCGATGGCACGGGCCGGAGTTGTGGCGGTCAGCCTGCCACTGGCCACGATGTACCTCAACCAGCCCCCGATGCCCGCGCGGCGACTCATCGATGCGGGCGTGGCGGTGGCGGTCGCCACCGACTTCAACCCGGGCTCGGCGCCCAGCTTTCATCTCCCCTTTGCGATGACCCTGGCCTGTACCCTGCAGCGCATGACACCGCCCGAAGCGCTGAAGGGTGCCACGATCCATGCGGCGCGCGCGGTCGGACGTGAGAAGGAGCTCGGCTCACTCGAGGCGGGGAAGCGGGCCGATTTTGCCGTGTTCGACGTGCCGGACGTGACACACTGGCTGTATCACCTGCAGGCGAACGCCTGCGTACGGACCGTCATCGGTGGGGAGACCGTGTGGCACTCGTGATGCCGTGGGACCGCACCGACCCCCGCGTCGAGCACATCATGGGGCGCGCGGTGGCTGCTGGCGAGGCGCCGCATGCTGTCCTGCTGGGCTTCCCCACGGACGAGGGTATCCTCCGCAATGGCGGCCGTCCCGGCGCGGCACGTGGCCCGGCGGAGATCCGCCGCTGGCTCGGGCGTTTTGCCCCGGATGCGCGCCACACCGCGCGATTCACCACCCTGCTCGAGCACACCACCGACCTGGGTGATATCGCCCTGACCGGCAACCTCGACGCCGACCAGGCGGCACTCGGCGAGGTGGTCGGCGGCCAGCTGCGGCTCGGGCGATTTGTGATCATTCTCGGCGGCGGCCACGAAACGGCGTTCGGTCATTTCCTCGGCTATGTCAACGCGCGGCTCCAGGTGGACATCCTGAACTGGGGTGCGCACGCCGACGTCCGTCCGCTCCGCGACCGGCTGGCACACTCCGGTTCCCCGTTCCGCCAGGCGCTGGAGCATGTGTCGGGTGCGGTGCGGCGATACTCGGTGGCCGGCCTCCAGCCGCATGCGGTCGCGGCCGCGCACCTCGACCTTGTGCGAAAGCGTGGACGCGCGGTGTTCCGCGACGAGGTCACGCCGACCGTCATGCGTGAGCTCTACGCACAACTCGGTAACCCTGCCTTTGTGTCGTTCGACATCGATGCCGTCGACCAGGCCTTTGCGCCCGGGGTCAGTGCGCCGTCGACCGGGGGCTTCACGCCGGCAGAGTGGTTCGCGTTTGCGTACGGCAGTGGCCGCCGGCACGGCGTCCATTCGGTGGACGTCGTGGAATACAACCCGGTCTATGACCGCGACGGGCAGACGGGTCGGCTCGCCGCGCTGACGGTCTGGCACGTGCTGCGAGGCTTCGCGGCACGCTGACGCTCCAATTCGGGACTCGCTCTGGCGGGATGCGGTACGTGCCTCCATCATTCGAGGCTGACCCCTGAACGCCGAGGCTATTTGACCGCCGCGCTTCACCCCGCTGTCGACGTCGCCGAGCCAGCGACTGCTGTTCCCAGGGTGGCGGGGCGCGTCGCCTCCGTCGATATCCTCCGCGGTGTCGTGATGGTGATCATGGCGCTCGACCATGTGCGCGATTACTTCACCAACGTGAAGTTTGCGCCCGAAGACGTGACGCAAACATCGCTCCCGCTCTTCTTCACGCGCTGGATCACCCACTTCTGTGCCCCCTCCTTCGTCTTCCTCGCAGGCGTCGGCGCTGGGCTCTCAGCGGCGCGTGGTAAACCACGCGGCGCGCTCGCCCGGTTCCTCCTGACGCGCGGGTTGTGGCTCATCGTCGCCGAGCTCACGGTGATCCGATTCGGCTGGACCTTCAACTTGAGCTACGGGACCGTGGTGTTCGTCCAGGTCATCTGGGCGATCGGATGGTCAATGGTTGCTCTTGCGGGATTGATCTACCTGCCCCGGTGGGTGATCGGGGTATTCGCCATTGGCATGATTGCGACCCACAACATGCTCGACGGAATCGGGCTGGTGTCGACCGGTCCCACCCTGATCGGCGCGAGCCTGCGGGACTGGGTCTGGTCGATCCTGCACGTGCCTCGGCTGCCGATCCTGTATCCGCTCATCCCATGGATCGGGGTGATGGCTGCGGGGTACGCCTTTGCCCCGCTCCTGCTGCGGCCCGAGCCACCACGCCGGCGTACCCTGCTGCTACTGGGAGGTGCGCTCACGCTCGCGTTCGTCGCCCTTCGCGCGAGCAACCTGTATGGCGACCCGCATCCGTGGTCGGTCGAGGCACGCCCGGGCATGACGCTGGTGTCATTCCTCAATACCGAGAAGTACCCGCCGTCACTCCTGTACCTCCTGATGACACTGGGCCCGGCGATCATGCTGCTCGCGGTGTTCGAGAAGATGCACGGATGGGTTGCGACATTCTTCGACACGATCGGCCGCGTGCCGTTCTTCTACTATGTGGCGCACATATATCTCATCCACCTCGTCGCCAGCCTGGTGGCGACGGTGCAGGGATACCCCGCCGCGACCTGGTTCATGCCGTTCTTCTTTTATCCTCAGGAGTGGGGATTCGGCCTGCCAGTGGTATATGTTGTGTGGACCCTGGTTGTGTTGGCGCTGTACTTCCCGTGTCGCTGGTTCGCCGGCGTCAAGGAGCGCCGTCGCGACCTGTGGTGGCTCGGTTACCTATAGATGAGGAGATGATATGACACGCGCATCCCGGTGGCTTGCTGGCGGCGTCACGCTCGTCGTACTCGCGGTAGCGGGCTGTGGTGGCGGGGGGAGTGCAATCGCGGGAAAGTGGACCAAAACCATGACGGGTGAAGGTGACGTCGTCATGAACGTCGCGAACAATGGCACGGCCACGTTCGCACTGCCGGACGGCCGGTGGCCAGCGGAGATCGACGTCACGGCAAAATTTGCAGTGAGTGGTGACAGCCTGACGATGACCGGCGATTCCGGGCCGTCAGCGTGCGCCGATCCGGCACCCAAGTATGCCATCGCTGTCAGCGGCAACACCCTCACGATCGGCGGGGGCAATACCGATCCATGCGGCGCACGTCACGCGGCGCTGGTGGGAACCTGGACCAAGTCCTGAGCCAGGGCCGGCCACTGCTGGCTGACGCAATGGAATGCGCCGAGACCCCACACGAGGTCGGTGCAGTCGATACCGATCACGCGTCTCGAGGGGAAGAGGCGCTGGAGGGTTGAAAGCGCGATGCCGTCACGTGGCTGGCCGAACGTGGGCAGCAGCACAACCGAGTTCGCGATGTAGAAGTTGGCGTAGCTCGCCGGCAGTCGCTGGCCGTCGTGCTCCAGCCGGAGCGGCATCGGCAGCGTCACAACTCGCAGTGGTCGCCCATCCTGGTCGTGCATCGATGCGAGCCGCTTCAGGTTTTCCTGGAGCGGCTCGTAGTTCATGTCGGAGGGATCCTCCTCCACCACGGTGACGACGGTAACTGGGTCCACGAACCGGGTGAGGTCGTCCACATGCCCGTCGGTATCATCCCCCTCGATGCCGTCTCCCAGCCAGAGGATGTGCCGTACCCCCAGGTAGTCCCTGAGGCAGCCCTCGATCTGCTCGCGCGAAAGCGACGGGTTGCGGTTTGGGTTGAGCAGGCACGACTCGGTGGTGAGCAGGGTGCCGGCCCCGTTCACGTCAATGGAGCCCCCCTCCATCACGATGCCGGGATGAAACACCGGGATGTTGAAGGCGGCGCCGACCCGGCTCGGGATCACGTCGTCCAGGTCAAAGGGCGGATACTTGTCGCCCCACGCGTTGTATCCCCAGTCGATGATGGCTTCCTGCGGCCCGGCGGGGGTGTCACGCTGCACAAAGATGGGGCCGTGATCGCGGCACCAGGCATCGTTGGTGGGGAAGTAATGGAAGAAAACGTTGTCCCGATTCGTGCCGGGCACGACCGTGCCGCGGGCCTTCGCCTCCATGTCTGCATCGGTCACGTTGATGTGCACTTCCTCGCTCTCGCTCAGGAAGCGCACCATTTGCGCAAAAATGCCGGGCACGGGGGCGAACTTGCCGGGCCAGGATGCTTCCCTGTGCGGCCAGCTGAGCCACGTACCACGATGCGGGGCCCACTCGGCGGGCATCGAGTAGCCGAGCTGTGCAGGGGTGGGCGGCATCACTCGTCGATAAAGCGCTTGGTGATGTCCCCGTAGGCCTCGATGCGGCGGTCTCGCAGGAATGGCCAGTGGGTGCGCTGGACGTCCACCCGCCCCAGGTCGCACGGCACGACCATCACTTCCTCATCCTCGCCTGCGCGGGCGAGGACCCGCCCACCCGGGTCCGCGACGAAGCTTCGTCCCCAGAATTCGATGCCCCCCGCGGGCCCGTCTTCCAGGCCGACCCGGTTCACGGCGCAGACGAACACCCCGTTCGCGATGGCGTGACTTCGCTGGATCGTCTCCCATGCGTCGGCCTGCTGCGCGCCAAATTCTGCCTTCTCGGGCACCAGCCAGCCAATGGCGGTCGGATAGAAGAGAATCTGCGCACCGCGCAGCGCCGTGAGGCGCGCTCCCTCGGGATACCACTGGTCCCAGCACACGAGCACGCCGATCCGGCCAAATCGGGTGTCCCACGCCCGGAACCCGAGGTCGCCCGGCGTGAAGTAGAACTTCTCCAGGTACTGCGGATCATCCGGGATGTGCATCTTCCGGTACTTCCCGAGATAGCGGCCGTCGGCATCAATGATCGCAGCCGTATTGTGGTAGAGGCCCTCGGCGCGCTTTTCAAACAGGCTGGCGACGATTACCACCCCGAGCTCGGCCGCCACGGCACCAAGGGCCTCCGTGGATGGTCCCGGAATCGCCTCGGCCAGCTCGAAGAACCGGTGATCTTCAGTCTGGCAGAAGTACGGCCCATGAAAGAGTTCCTGGAGGCAGACGATCTGGGCGCCGCGGGCAGCGGCGGCGCGGACGCCCTCGATGGCGCGCGCCAGGCCGGTCGCAGGAGTCGCCGAAGCGCGCTGCTGAACCAGGCCGATCTGGACGATACGTTCGGTGGATGCCATGGGTGGGAAAAGATACTCGGCGTCGCTCCCGACCGCACCCGCTACCGTTCCACTCCAACGCTCGAATGGTTACTCTGCTGGTCCGCCCCTCCCGGCGGCCTGGTCCCAATCCCGTGGAGTCATCGATCCCATGTTGCTCGCCCTGCTTGCCCTGCTTCAGCAACCAACCGCCCCGCCACCCCCAGCCAAGCCGGCGGCTCCCCCCAGGCTCATTGAACGCGTCGAGGTGATTCCGTCCTCCGCCGAGGTGGGCGTTGGACAGACGCTGCAGCTTGCCGCCAAGGCGTACGACGCCAACGGCAACGTGCTGCCAGACGCCTCCTTCCGGTGGTTCACGGGGGGTGATGAGGGCAGCGTGTCGGAAACGGGACTCGTGAAGGCCGGCTACCGCGGCAAGGTACGGGTCACCGTGGCGGCGTCAGTGGCGGGCAGCAAGCCGGCTTTCGGCGAGGCGGACGTGAAGGTGATCCCGTCGCCGCCAGCGCGCCTCATGGTTGAGCCTTCGGTGACGCGCATGGTGGTGGGCACGCACCTGTCCATCACCGGCACGCCGTACAGCCACGAGAACGATCGACGGTACGACGAGGTCACGTTTACGTCGAGCAACCCGAAGATCGTCCAGGCCATGCCGGACGGGCGCCTCGTCGCGGTGGCACCGGGCTCGGCCACGGTGACAGCCACGGCAGCGGGAGCCACGCAGGCCGTGCCCGTGCAGGTGGTGGCCGGGCCGGTGTCGAAGGTCACCCTCACGCCCGAGCGCATCTCGGTACTGACCGGCGACGTGGTGCGACTGAAGGCGAGTGTCATGGGTTCGGGCGGCAAGTCGCTGGGCGATGTGGCGGTGCGCTGGACGCTGGAGGCTGGTGGACCTGAAGCCTCGGCTTCCGTGGATGCCGACGGGGCCTTTGTCGCCGAGACGCCGGGCAAGTACACGGTGATGGCGAGCGCCGGTTCCTCCTCCGGCGATGCCGTGATCGAGGTGGCGAAGCGCCGCGTGGGCCGTGGCTTCCAGGTTGTCGGCCGGGTACCGATCAACTTCTCGACGGCTGAGGCCTGGGTCCATCCGTCGGGCACATGCGTGTACCTCAGTACGATCGCGGACAGGGTCTACGCCATTGACGTAAGCACGCCGGCGACGCCGACCATCGTGGACTCGATGATGACCAATGCGCGCATCGTGAATGACGTGATGACGACGGAGGACGGCAAGTTCGGCGCCTTCTCGCGCGAGGGTGCCTCCGACCGGAAGAATGGCATCGTCATCTTCGATGCGAGCGATCCCTGTCACCCGAAGCCGATCGCCGAGTACACCGAGACGGTGCAGGGTGGGGTGCACTCCTCGTATGTGTACCAGAAGCATGTCTACCTCACGGACGATGCCACCGGCTCGATGCGTGTGATCGACATCAGCGACCCCTACAAGCCGCATGAGGTGGCCCGCTTCCAGATGGAACAGACCGAGGAGGGACGCTACCTCCATGACATCATGGTGGTGGATGGGCTGGCGTACCTGTCGTACTGGAATGACGGGCTGGTGATCGTCGATGTGGGCAACGGGATGAAGGGCGGATCGCCCGAGAAGCCGGTGTTCGTGTCGCAGGCCAAGTACGACCTGCAGGAGCTGTACAGCCGGGTGGAGCAGCTCTGGGGCCTCGGGGCGCGGGGAACGCACACGGCGTGGCGCCACAAGAACTACGTCTTCGTGGGCGACGAGGTGTACGCCTCCAAGGCTGCGACCGGACTGAAGGATGGCAACAACCTCACCTTCGGTCGCATGACGGTGTTCGATGTGTCGAACATCGAGCAGCCGAAGATTGTTGCCTGGTACGAGCCCACGGATGGCGGCGTGCACAACATCTGGGTCGCCGGGGACACGCTGTACCTGGGCAACTATCAGGGCGGGGCCCGGGCCGTGGACATCTCGGGCGAGCTGAAGGGTGACCTGCTCAAGCAGGGGCGGGAGATCAGCTGGATCCTCACCGCCGATGCAGCCGGCAATCGTCCGCGCGCCACCTTTGCCTGGGGCGCCGTGGTGAAGAATGGCTACATCTATGTGCCCGACATCAACTCGGGGCTGTGGATCCTGAAGCTGGAACCGAAGGCGGGGACAGCCACCCCCTGACGCCGGCGGCGCAAGCGACGCGGCTAGCTGGCGGGGGAGAGGATCAGTTGCGCCGAACCCTGGGATGCCGGCCAGAGGAATGTCAGCGACTCACCCTGCCGGGTGCGATCGAAGCCCCGTTCCGACTTGGCCACGGTCTCGATGGCATGGGTCACCAGCTCGGCGACCGGCTCCGTGAGGGCGTGCAGCGGAGCCGCAAGTGAAAGCTCACTGGAGAACCATCGTGCTGACGAAGGCATCCACCGCCAGCTGATGGTGACGCCGCCATCGGGCGTGATGCGCAGCTCCTTGACTAGCGACTTGTCCTCCGAGGCAAGGAGGATCCGGACCTCGTTCTCGACCAGCCGCACCGTGGTGCCCATCCGCTCGCGCGCCCAGCTGCGGAGCGGCACCACCGTACCCGCCTCCAGCGACTCCGGCGTCGTATCGGCCGGCAGCAGCCGCTCGATACCGACCGCCCGGTCATGCGGGTCGATCGCCGGGCGCAGGTCCAGCCGGAGCGACTGCTCGATTTCGTGGATGCTGGCGGCACCGTCAGCTGCATGTGCGGCATCCGCCTGGCCGCGCTGCAACGCCTCGTCGTGGTACGCTTCCCGCCGGCGCGTCAGGACGTCGGCGTAATTCACCCCCGCGGCAAAATGGGAGAGCACTTCGATTGCCCCGCCCCGGGCAGGGGCCACGACGATGGAACAGTGTGCCCCGTGGACCCAGATCTCGGCGGCCCCGTCGCTATCGAGGTCGAGCTCCTCCCACGTGAGTGGCTCATCCTGCCGTAGCTGTGCTTCCGCCTTCACCAGTTCGTTCCAGAGCGCATTCCGGAGGTGTGGCAGGTACAGCCCGCCAAAGACCCCATGCCAGTAGGCGTCGTTGCACTGCGCCCGCGCTACCGCACGCCGCGCCGCCGGCGGATCGCCGCGCTCGCGACACAGCGCGGAGAGCGCCACCATCATCTTTTGCAGCCGGTTCGATTCCGGGTACTTGACGAGAAAGTGGCGCCAGTGCGAGCCGCGCAGCAACGCACCGTCCGGACCCGCCAGCCGATCGGGGCCGAATTCCTTCTCCAGCGCCGCGAGCCGCATCTGGGGGTCCGGGGGAAGGGCCCACCCCTCCATCTCGCGGTATGACGCGGTCGGCAGGTACGCGAGACCGCCGCATGGAACCTCACGCCGGAGCTCGGCGAGCGTGCTGAGCACGATGATGCCCTCGTCCACGAGGCCCCGAATCATCTCCCCGAAGCGATCGAACCAGCCGGTCCCGTATACCCACTCCCTGGTGCCGGGCCAGCCGCCGAACTTCTCGCCATCGTCGGCCAGCAGGGCGATGGCGTGGCCGGCGCGATGCAGCCCGCGCAGGTACCCGGCGGTTTCCTCCGGGGGACGGAACGGGATCAGGTAGCGCAGCCGCTCGTCGATCGGGAAGACACCCAGGCGCCTGCCGTCGCTCTCGGTGAGGTACCAGGTGTGCAACTGGTCACGGCCGAAGCCCGCCACGAGGAAATGTCGGTCGTCCACGAGCACGGCCTCCACGCCAGCGTCCGCGAGGTCGGCGGCCAGTTCAGGTTCCCACACGCGCTCCGTGAGCCAGAGCGTGGTGGCCTCGACGCCGAAACGGCGCACGATGGCCTCACGCATCCAGCGTACTTGCTCCACCCTGTCGATGCGAGGCAGGGCTGCGAGAATTGGCTCGTAGAATCCCGACAGGAGGAGCTCGAGCTTCCCGGTGCGCGCCAGGCCGGCCAGGCGATCGAGGTAGGCCGGCTCGTGCGCCTCGAGCCACTCCAGGAGCGGGCCGGACAGGTGCAGGACGGCCGGGAACAGGTTCGACCGCTCGAGCTGGTCGAGCAGCGGCCGGTAGACATCGTCCAGGTGCTGGCTGAACACATGATCGAAGTTGCCCACGGGCTGGTGCAGGTGCAGCCCGATGACGAAGCGGAGTGGCGGCATGGACACCGGGTCAGTCGAGGGCAAGGGCGCGGGAGCCGGAGCACGCCGCGTCGACGGCGGGCAGGAGATCGGGGAAGAGGTCGTTGCGCTCCCGGCACTCGCCGGCGAGCCGGAGCGCCGCCGGCAGGTCGGCCTCGCGGCCTGGACGCAGCGCCGCCACCAGGCGCTCGGCGTCATCGCAGTGGCCGCTGAAGCGGCGCACCGCATAGTCGGTCACGGCGCCGGTGGAGATCATGAACTGCCAGTCGGATGACTGTGCCAGGAGGAACTCCCGTGTCGCCTGCTCCAGCACCGGGCGCGCCGCGGGTTGCGTGAGAGCAAGGGGTGCGACTTCCCAGTACGCCTCCTCCAGCGACCAGAGGCGCTCCCAGGTCCACGAGGTCTGGTCATTCAGCCACATGCCGTAGTTGCCGTTGGCGCCCCAGGATCCCGCCGGCAGGCGAATCGTGCCCGCAGGACGGTGCCGCTCCAGGTGTGCCGAGGCCGTTGTGGCGAGTACATCGGGATGGCCCGGCAGCGCGCGATACATCTCCTCGAGGAAGTGGGGGCCCTCGAACCACCAGTGGCCGAACAGTTCGGTGTCGAATGGCGCTGCGAGCACAGCTGCCGACTTGCGCGGTTCGTCGCCGGCCAGGGCGTCGACGAGGCGGCCGAAATGGGCCGCATGCACGTTCGCCCGCGCGGCGGCGCTGGGCGGATCGTAGGGCTCCTTGCCGGACAGGTCGATGTCGGGGTCCGTCACCCGCCAGTACTTGAGCCCGCCGGGCCAGCGGATCTTGTGGAAATCGAGATAGGCGCCATCGCCTGGGTAGCCACCGTGCCGGCTCCACACCTGCGACGAGGCCTTCGGATCGCGGGCAAACACCGCAACGCCGGAACCCTTGCCGGGCGGCGACACGCGCCACGCGCGGTAGGGTGATCGCTCCGTCGAGAGCAGTGAGGTCGCCGCTTCTGCCATGCTCAGGCCCTGGGTGCCCTCGCTCGCCACGCTGAGCGGCCGGGCGCCGGTGACCAGGTGCGCATCGACAAAGAAGTAGCGGTAGCCTGCGTCCGCGACATGCTCGTCAATGCCCCGGCGGATCGAGGCCGCGGGAGCAGTGGGCCAGGGTGCCCAGCGCTCGCGCGGGCGGTACGCACATTCAGGCAGCCAGCATCCCGCCGGCGATCTCCCGAACAGGCGGCGATGCTCACGCACCCCGACCGCCAGCTGCAACCGGACAGTCTCGTCGCGCGCGAACAGCGGCAGGAACCCATGCGTGGCGGCTGAGCCGATGATTTCAAGTCGGCCGCGCGACTCGAGACTGCGCAGGGCGCCGATGAGGTCGCCATCGAGCGCCTGGAACAAGGCGCGCAGGCGCTCGTACCGGGCGCGCCAGAAGCCGGCGAGCGGAATGAGGCGGGCGTCGTTCGTCTCCCGCAGCGACTCGGGCGCGGCGCGGCACGCCTCGAGCCGCTGGTCGAAGAAGGCCTCCACCTCTCCACGGAAACGCGGATGCACCAGCTGGTTCGCGAGCACCGGCGTGACGCCCAGCGTGATGGGCGCGGGCACGCGGTCACGCTCCAGCGCCTGGAGCGACTCGATGATCGGCAGGTAGGTGTCCAGCACCGCCTCGGTGAGCCAGTCGGAGCCGTGCGGCCACCGCCCGTGGTTCAGGACCCAGGGCAGGTGACTATGCAGCGCCAGGACGAAGTCGGCGCTCACGAGTGGCTCAGCGCCGCGCGGTACGCCGCGGCATAGCGCCGCGTGGCCTGGTCCCAGCTGAAGTCGCGATGCATGGCGGTGCGCATCATTGTGTGCCAGCGCTCCCGGTCCTCCATCTGCTCCATGGCTCGAAACGCCGCATACTGAAAGGCGTCGGCATCGTACGTGTCGAACAGGAAGCCGGTGACGCCGTCCTCCACCGTATCCGCAATGCCGCCGACCCGCCGGCCCACCGGCAGTGTTCCGTAGCGCTGGGATCGCATCTGTGTGAGGCCGCACGGTTCGTACAATGATGGCATCATGAACATGTCAGAACCGGCCATCAGGCGATGCTCCATCCGGTCGGAGAAGGTGAGGTCGACCCCCACCTTGTCCGGGAGCGCCCGGCGGAGTTCGAGCAGTGAGTCAGCGTAGCGCTTCTCGCCGCCACCGAGGAACACGAACTGCGCATCGAATCCCAGCAGGTGATGGCTGGCGAAGATCAGGTCGAGCCCCTTTTGCTGTGCCAGGCGACCCGCAAACCCGAAGATCGGCGTCCGCTTGCGCTGGGGCAGGCTGAAGGCGCGCTGGAGTGCGGCCTTGCATCGCGTCTTGCCGTCGAGCTGCGCGGCGCTGTACATCGCCGTGATATGCGCGTCGGTGGACGGATCCCAGGCGGCCTGGTCGATGCCATTGGTGATGCCCACCAGCCGCGCCCCGAGCGCCTGGAACACCTCCTGCAGCCCGAATCCTCCCTCAGCAGTGCGCAACTCCTCGGCGTGCTTGGCACTTACCGTCACCACCAGGTCGGCGGTGGTCAGCCCGCCTTTGAGCATGTTGGCTCGCCCATACCACTCGAGGTGGTGGTAGGTGTACACCTCCCACGGCAAGCCCACCTCGGGCACCATCGAGGCAGGGAAGTGGCCCTGGTATCCCGGGTTGTGAACGGCGAGCACCGTGCGCAGGTGCGCGGTCATCGGCCGGTTCGCGTGCGTGGTCTTCAGGTACAGCGGCGCCAGCGCGGCATGCCAGTCGTGCGCGTGCAGAATGGTGGGACCCGATACGAAGCGGGGAAGCGCCTCGAGGGCTGCCAGCACAAAGAAGGCAAAACGCCGGGCACTGTCGGGATAGTCGCCATTGGCATCACCGTAGATGCCGGGGCGGTCGAAGAAGTGCGGATGCGCGATGGCGTAGACCTCGGGGCCGGGGGGGCCGCCCGTCACGCGGAACAGCTGCGCCACCTCGACGGTGGGTCCCACTGGCACGGGAAAGGGATCCCCGGCGGGCACCAACCCCTCCGCCAGCTCGCGCACCGACCGGTACAGGGGCAGCATCGCCACCACCCGATGTCCTGCCCGCTGCTGGAAGGTCGCGAGACCGCTCACCGCCTCGGCGAGGCCACCGGTGCGCGCGTAGGGGAAGTACTCGGCCGCCAGATGCACGACGGCTGGCAGCGAGGGGCGGTCCGGCTTGTCGGTGGCCACAAGGCCTCCCGGATTCAGTCCGTGGGTGGCGCGTCTCCGGTGAGATCGGCGCGCGATGCTGGCAGATAATACTCCCGCACGTAGTCGGCCAGCATCCGCTGCGCGGTGAACCGCCGTCCACCGAGGCGCAACGCATGCCGCATGCGCTCCACCCATCCAAGCGGGATGTCGCGGCTGTCACGCGAGTAGTAGAGTGGCACGACCTGCTCCTCGAGCAGGCGATAGCAGGACTCGGCGTCCTGCGCATCGCTGCTCAGGCCATCGGCGCCGGTTGGAATGGCCCACCCGCCGAGTCCGTCGTAGCCCTCCTGCCACCAGCCGTCGAGCGTGCTCAACTGGGGGACGCCATTGAGCGCCGCCTTCATGCCGCTGGTACCCGATGCTTCGAGCGGCACGCGCGGCAGGTTGAGCCAGACATCGACACCCTGCACCAGCAGGTGGGCGATATGCATGTCATAGTCCTCGACGAAGGCGATCCGCCCCTCGAAGCTCGGGTCGCGCGTGTAGCGATACACGCTCTGGAGGACTTCCTTGCCCGGGGTGTCTGCCGGATGCGCCTTGCCGGCAAAAATGACCTGCACCGGGCGGTCCGGGTTGGTGCAGAGGCGGCGCAGGCGGTCGATGTCGCTGAAGATGAGGTTGGCGCGCTTGTACGTGGCGAAGCGCCGCGCAAACCCGATGGTGAGAACGTCGGGATCGATCAGCGTCCCGGCGCCCACCACCGCCGCCGCCTCCTTGAGCTGCCCGGCAAAGCGCCGCCGCGCATCCTCGCGGATGAAATCGCGAAGGGCATGCTTGAGGTGCAGGTGGGCATACCACAGTCGGGCGTGTCCCAGGGACAGCACGCGATCCCACATCGACGGATCATCGATGTGCTCGGTCCAGTCCGCGCCGAGGTGTTCCGCCAGCAGCGCCTGGATGGTGCCGGCCATCCAGGTCGGCAGGTGCACGCCGTTGGTGACGTGCCCGATGGGCACCGCTTCCCAGGGACGGTCGGGCCACAGGCTGCGCCAGAGATGCCGCGACACCTGGCCGTGCGGTCGCGACACCCCGTTGACCCGGGACGCGAGCCGCACCGCACACACCGTCATGTGGAAGTGCTGCCGGTCGCCCGGCATGGCGCCGAGCGCAAGGAACCGGTTCTGGTCGACGCCGAGCGACTTCCAGACTGGGCCCGCAACCACCTCGAGCTCGTCCAGGGCAAAGAAGTCGTGCCCGGCCGGCACCGGCGTATGCGTCGTGAACACGCTCCGGGCCCGCACCGCCGAGACCGCATCGTCGAAGGTGGCGCCATCCTGCACCATTTCCCGCAGGCGCTCGACAAACATGAACGCCGCGTGGCCCTCGTTGGCGTGCCACACGGCGGGATCGATCCCCACCGCCCGAAGGACCCGCACGCCACCGACGCCCAGGATCCACTCCTGCCGGATGCGCAGCTGGGGTCCACCGGCGTACAGCTTGTTCATGAGCGCGCGATCGGCCGGGTCGTTCACCGCCAGGTTCGTGTCCAGCAGGTACACCGGTACGCGACCCACCATCATCTTCCACGCCCGCACATGCACCGGGCGGCCCGACGTCTCCACCACCGCGAGCCATTCCTCGCCGGACGGCCCGACCACCGGCTGGATCGGCGTCCCCGCCGGGTCGAAGACCTCGTCGCTGTCGGTCTGCCAGCCGTCGAGGTTGACCTTCTGGTCGAAGTAGCCATGCGTGTAGAACAGGCCCACGCCCACGATCGGCACACCCAGGTCGGAGGCACTCTTCAGGTGGTCACCCGCCAGCACGCCCAGGCCACCCGAGTAGATCGGCACCGAGTTGTGCAGGCCGAATTCCGCGCAGAAGTAGGCAATGGGCCGACCGGCGAGTTCCGGGTACTGCCGTGCGAGCCAGGTGTCGTCCGTGGTGAGGTGACGATGAAAGGCAGCCATCACCTCGTCGTAGCGCTGCAGGAAGGCGGGCTCACTGGCGCAGGCGGCGATGCGCGCCGGGTCGACCTGCTGCAGCAGGAGCAGCGGATTGTGACGCGTGTGGTGCCACAACCGGTGATCGATGGAGGCGAACAGGGTGCGTGCCTCGGGACTCCAGCTCCACCAGAGGTTGGTGGCGAGCCGGCTCAGTCCTTCAATGCGCGTGGGGAGGTACGGAATACGCTGCTCGAGGGCATTCATCAGTCAGTGCACCAGTTTCTTGAATCGGAGGCGGTGTGGCTCGTCGACACTCTGGCCGGTGCGACGCTTGTAGTCGGCGGCGTACTCGTTGAACGCCCCCTCGAACCAGTAGGCCTGGCTGTCGCCCTCGAAGGCCAGGATATGGGTCGCGATACGGTCGAGGAACCAGCGGTCGTGGCTGATCACCACGGCGCACCCCGCAAAGCCTTCCAGCGCCTCCTCGAGGGCACGGAGCGTATCCACGTCGAGGTCGTTGGTGGGCTCGTCGAGCAGGAGGAGGTTGCCCCCACTCTTGAGGAGCTTGGCCAGGTGCACGCGATTCCGCTCACCACCGGACAGGTCCTTCACCTTCTTCTGCTGGTCGGAACCGCGGAAGTTGAACCCGGCGCAGTAGGCGCGCGCATTCACCTTGCGCGCGCCGAACATGAGCTCGTCCTGCCCGCCCGAGATCTCCTCGTACGTCGTCTTGCTCCCGTCGAGGGCATCGCGACTCTGGTCCACGTACGCCAGCTTCACCGTCTGGCCCACCACGAGCTCGCCGGCGTCGGGCTTCTCCTGCCCCGCAATCATGCGGAAGAGCGTCGTCTTGCCGGCGCCATTGGCGCCGATGACGCCGACGATGCCGCCGCGTGGAAGCGAGAAATTGAGGTTCTCGAAGAGGATCCGGTCGCCATACCCCTTGGACACGCCCCTGGCGACGACGACTTCCTCGCCCAGGCGTTCCGGCACCGGAATCAGGATCTCGACGCTGCCCTCGCTCTGGCGCTCCGCTTCCGCCCGCATCTCCTCGTACCGGGTGAGGCGGGCCTTGCTCTTCGCCTGGCGCGCCTTGGGCGACATCCGCACCCACTCGAGCTCGTGCTGCAGGGTCCGCTGGCGGGCAGAGGCCTGCTTCTCCTCCACCGCCATGCGCTTTTGCTTCTGCTCCAGCCAGCTCGAGTAGTTCCCTTCCCAGGGAAAGCCGGCGCCACGGTCGAGTTCGAGGATCCACTTGGCGACGTTGTCGAGAAAGTACCGGTCGTGGGTGATCGCGACGACCGTGCCCTTGAACTGCTCCAGGTATCGCTCCAGCCACGCCACGCTTTCGGCGTCGAGGTGGTTGGTGGGCTCGTCGAGCAGGAGCATGTCCGGCTCGGACAGGAGCAGCCGGCAGAGCGCGACCCGCCGCCGCTCGCCGCCGGAGAGCTTCGTCACGTCGGCATCGCCCGGCGGCACCTGCAGCGCGTCCATCGCCATGTCGAGCTTGTGGTCCAGCTCCCAGAGCCCCAGGTGATCGATCTGCTCCTGGAGACGCCCCTGCCGGTCGAGGAGCTTCTCCATCAGCGCGTCCTCCATCGGCTCGGCGAACTTCATCGAAATGTCGTTGTAGTCGTCGAGCACCTTCCGCAGGTGCGCCACGCCATCCTCGACGTTGCCCCGCACATCCTTGGCCGGGTCGAGCTGCGGTTCCTGCGGCAGGTAACCGATCCGGGTGCCGGGCAGCGGGCGGGCATCGCCCAGGAAATCAGTGTCGACGCCGGCCATGATGCGCAGCAGCGTGGACTTGCCCGCGCCATTCGATCCGATGACGCCGATCTTGGCGCCGGGATAGAAGGCGAGGTGGATGCCCTTGAGGATCTCGCGGGAGGGGGGCACGACCTTTCTGAGGTCGCGCATCGTAAAGATGTATTCACCGGCCATAGGGCGGCAAAGATAGGCGGAAGGACCGCCACGCCAAAGGGCGTCCCGACGGGGACGCCCTTGCGGTGCAAATGCCGGTCGAGAAACTAGCTGAGGTGCTTGCTCACCAGCTTGGTCATCTCGAACATGTTGACCTGGTCCTTCTTGAAGATCGCCCGGAGCGCGGCGTCGGCGTTGATGTTGCGCCGGTTCTTCGAGTCCTGCAGGCCCTTCCGCTTGATGTAGGCCCAGAGCTTCTTGGTGACTTCCGTGCGCGGGATCGACGCCGTGCCAACGACGACAGCAAGCGCGGCGCTCGGCTTCACGGCCTTCATGAACGCCGCATTCGGCTTACGCGCGGCCCGCTTCTTCGCGACCTTCTTCGTCGCCTTCTTCACCTTCCGCTTCGCGACCGCCTTCTTCACGGGCTTCTTCGCGGCCTTCTTCTTCGTCTTCTTGGCTGCCATCGCATTTCTCCTGTGAAAGTGGAGGTACTTGTACTCGCCCTGCACAAACACTCGGGCTTCAAGGTACAACCTTGTTACGGAGTTGCAATAGGGATTTCCCTCTGAAAACGTCCTTTTTCCCCTCGGTGCCGCCCCCGCGCGCCAGGCGGTGAACCGTACCGGTGGACCACTTTCGGGGTAGCTTCCCTCACGGCGCGGCGCCACGGCGGCGACGCTCGTCCCAACGGAGCCAGGCGATGCGAAGGCTGTTTTTCCCTCTGATACTCATTGGTTTCCCTCTGACGGGTGCGGCGCAGGGTGCGCCCCGCGCGTCCCGCGCCTCCTGCGCGGCGGACAACGGCGGACTGACGCTGGAGCCGGGATACTGCGCGGTCGTCGTGGCCGACAAGCTTGGCCCTGTGCGCCAAATCACACTGGGGCCCGACGGGACGGTCTACGGCGCCCTGCGAAAGGGGAGCGGCGGTGTAGTGGCCCTGCGCGATACCAATGGCGATGGCCGGGCGGACGAGGACCATACCTTCGGCCCGGCGGGCGGGAATGACGTGAAGGTCCACGATGGATACCTCTACCTCGCACTGCCCGATCGGGTCGTGCGCTGGCGACTGGTCCCCGGCGTGTTGGAACCGCCGGGCGAGGCGGAGGTGATCGTGAGTGGCCTGCCCAGCGATCGAAGTCATGCGGCCAAGAGCCTCGCGTTCGATGACGGCGACGTGATGTACGTCAACGTCGGTGCGCCCTCGAACAACTGCCAGCAGCGCGATCGTGAAAAGGGGTCTGCCGGCCGCGATCCCTGTCCCGAACTCGCCACCCGGGCCGGGATCTGGCAGTTCTCTGCCTCCCGCGCGGGGCAGCGCCACTCGGAAGGGACGCGGTTCGCCACCGGCCTGCGCAACACGACCGCCCTCGGCGTGCGCCCGGGCACGCACCAGCTCTACGGCGCCACCAACGGGCGCGATCAGCTCAGCGGTAACTGGAAGTTTTCGGACGAGTACAATGCGGAGAACCCAGGCGAGGAATTCCTGTCGATCGCATCGGGCGACGATTTCGGCTGGCCCTATTGCTACTACAGCACGGTGGTCCAATCACTGGTCCTGGCGCCGGAGTACGGTGGTGATGGCACCACCGTTGGCCAATGCGCCAGCAAGAAGGAACCGGCAATGGTGTTTCCCGCCCACTGGGCACCGCTGGCGCTCGCGTTTGCACCCGACCCTGCCACGGGGAGCGCGCATGCCGACGGCGTCTTCATCGCCTTTCACGGGTCGTGGAACCGTGCTCCCCTGCCGCAGGCCGGCTTTCGCGTTGTCTTCGCGCCGTTCGTCGATGGAAAGCCGGCCGGCAACTATGTCACGTTCGCCATGGGGGCATCGAGTGACACGTGGCTCCGGCCCACGGGGGTGGCGGTATCGAACGAAGGGGCGGTATACATTTCTTCTGACAATCAGGGAACGATCTGGAAGGTTGTGCGTCGCTGAGCGCGGCCCTGACGGAAGGTGAGGCGTTGAGGGTCCAAGGCGGAGGGAACCACATGATGAGATTCGGGGGAGTACTGGTGGCGACGGCGCTGGTGGCCGGAACACCAGTAATGGCACAGGTGCCGCTCGCCGTGGGTGCCATGGCGCCCGACTTCGCGTTGCCGGCGGCGACGTCCGATGGGGTGCTGCGAAAGGAACTCCGATTGAGCGAGCTCCGCGGGCGTACCGTGGTGCTGGCCTTCTTCTTCAAGGCCAGGACCTCTGGCTGAACGGTGCAAATGGACGCGTACCGTGATCAGTACGCGACGCTCTTCAATGGTGGCAAGGATGTCACCCTCTTCGCCATCAGCACCGACCCCGACACGATGCTCGCGTCGTGGGCGAAGGATGAGAAGTACCCGTTCACCTTCCTGAGCGATGCTGGCGGCACGGTGGGAAAGTTGTACGGGGCGTTCAACGCGAAGTACGGGCTCGACAACCGTACGCTCTTCGTGATCGACCCTGACGGGCGGATCAGTTACGTCGCGTCACCGTTCCGGGAAGTCGACCCGACTGCCTATACGGCGCTGGGAGCCGCCGTGTCGCAGAGCATGCAGGCGGCGAAGAAATAGGCTGTTCGGTCACCGCCCGGCCTGCTTCAGTACTGCCTCAACCTGCCTCAGGTCTGCTTCGATCTCCACCGGCCGGTTCGCCCCGGACGGTGGAGGTTTCATGTCCTGGTGATAGTGCAGCAGGATGCCGGGATCCTTGAGCACATGTCCGGTGAGGACCGCCACAACCTGGTCACCGGGCCGGATCGTACCATCGCGCACGAGGCGACGGACTCCCGCCACGCTCGCGGCACTCGCCGGCTCGCACCCCACACCGCTCGCATCGATCATTGCCTTTGCCTCGAGGATCTCGGCATCGCTCACGGCGAGCACGATGCCGTTCGTCGCGCGAATGGCTCGCACCGCGCGGTCCCATGAGGCGGGATCGCCAATCTTGATGGCAGTCGCCACCGTTTCCGCGCGCACGCGATGGCGTGTCGCGAAATCCTCGCTGAAGGCGGTGGCAAAGGGCGCGGCGCCCGAGGCCTGCACCGCTGCAATGCGCGGCATGCTGGTGATCAGCCCGAGCGCCATGGCTTCGCGCAGCGCCTTTCCAAACGCCGCCGTGTTGCCAAGGTTCCCCGCGGGCACGGCAATCCAGTCGGGCGCGCGCCAGTCGAGTTGCTGCAGCAGTTCGAGGACGATCGTCTTCTGCCCCTCGAGCCGGAACGGGTTGATCGAGTTGAGCAGGTAGACGCCCAGCTCGCGTTGCGCCTCCTCCGCCAGTCGCAGGCAGGCGTCGAAGTCGCCCCGTACCAGCAAGGTGGTTGCCCCATAGGCGAGCGACTGCGCCAGCTTGCCCAGCGCGATGCCCCCGCGTGGCACGAACACCAGGGCGGGCAGGCCGGCCTGCGCCGCATACGCCGCCAGCGAGGCGGAGGTGTTTCCGGTGGACGCACAGGCAACCGCGCTGGCACCGATGCGCACCGCCTGCGTCACGCCCACCGTCATGCCCCGATCCTTGAACGAGCCGGTCGGGTTCATCCCCTCGTGCTTGAGCCCGAGGCCGCTGCACCCCGCCCACTGCTGCACCGCCGCGCGTTCGAGCATCGGCGTATTGCCCTCTGGCCACGATACCGGGGCGCTGGCCGTCGGCATGACGACCTCGCGGAAGCGCCACACGCCCGAGGCGTCGGCGCCGTGTGCGTCCGGGAGCGCGGGCAGGAATCGCTGCTTCAGTTCCTCGGCGCTGAGCCCGGGCGCGGCGTGGATCACCTCGAGCAACCCACCGCACGCCGGACAGCGGGTGTCCCGCGCCAGTTCATCGATGTCCTGGCCACAGTCACCGCAGTGCTGCCACGTGGTCCGGGCGGGGGTGCTCATGCGAAGGCGCCCGGCTCGCTCACCACGCGGGCGCCTTCAGCGTCGACACCCTCCACCCGGACGGCGCACTCGATGCCCGCGGCAGCGTACGCCGCGGCCATGGCGAATCCGATGCGTTCGCCGCCGGCGTGTCCGTCCGACAGCGCGAACGCGGTGGGGCCGCTCCCGGAAATGGAGGCGCCCAGCGCTCCAGCCTCGAGGGCAGCGCGCTTCGCCGCGACGAAACCGGGGAGGAGCGGCGCCCGTGCCGGTTCGGCAATCCGGTCGTCGAGGGCGCGACCCAGGAGCGACAAGTCGCCCGAGTAGAGGGCCGCGACGATGGCGCCAACCTGTGCCATCTGGTGGATCGCCACAGCGCGCGTCACTGCCTCGGGGAGCGCCAGGCGCGCATCCGCCGTGCGCATCCGCTGGGCAGGATGCACGAGTACCACCGTGAGCCCGGCAGGGGTGGGGAGGGTCACGACGTCGGGCGGATCGGTGGAGCGCACCAGCACAATCCCGCCCAGCAGCGACGGGGCCAGGTTGTCGGCATGACGGCCCGCGACCGCGGCCTCTGCCTCCAGGCACGACTCCAGCAGGGCCCGCGCGCCGAGCGGGCGGCCCAGGCACTCGTTGGCGGCCACCGCGCCAGCCACGGCGGACGCGGCGCTTCCTCCCTGTCCGCCAGACAGGGGCAGCCCCTTGAGGACCCAGAGGGCGAGGCCGTTGTTGCCGCCAGCCCGGTGCAGCACCGCCTGTGCGGCGAGCGCGGCACTGTGCCGGGCGGGGTCGGATGGCAACTCCGGGTGACCGGGATCGCGAAGCTCGATACCGCGCACATCGAGAAGCTCCGCCGTGACCCAGTCGCCAGCGCCGGCCACGGCCAGCCCGAGCACGTCAAGCCCGGGTCCGATATTGCCCACCGAGCCAGGGGCGAACACGGTCGTGCGCATCAGGCCGGCGCCAGCTTCAGGATGTCGTTCATGACGCCGGCTGCGGTCACGTCCAGCCCGGCGCCAGGGCCGGTGATCACAAGCGGGTTGGTGTGGTACCGGTCGGTCGTGAAGACCACCTGGTTGTCGGTGCCTCGGAGCGCACCCAGGGCGCTGTCGGACGGGACCGAGGCCAGGCCGACCCGGATGCGCGTGCGCGTGACCGCGGCGACGTACCGCAGCACCTGGCCACGTTCCTTCGCCGCGGCGACGCGCCGCACCCACTCGGCATCGAATCGACTGAGCGCCTTCAGGAACCCGGGCAACGGCATCCCCTTCGCCTGCGGCGGCACGAGCGACTCGACCGACACCGCATCGAGCCCGCCGGAAAAGCCAAGGAGGCGGCCGAGGATGAGCGCCTTGCGCGCGACGTCCATGCCCGAGAGATCCTCACGCGGATCGGGTTCGGCGTAGCCGAGGCGCATCGCCTCGCGCACAGTGTCCGAGAAGGCGCGGCCATCGCCGACTTCGCTCAGCAGGAACCCCAGGGTACCCGACAGGCAGCCGTCGATGCGGCGGATCCGGTCGCCCGATTCCAGCAGCTTCCACACGGTGTCGATGACCGGCAGGCCGGCGCCGACGGTCGCCTCGAACAGGAGTCGGCGCCCATGGGTTCGGGCCGTGGTCTCCAGCGCGTCGGCATCCGCGCGCCGATCGGTGAGTGGCCGCTTGTTGGCCAGCACCGCATCCATGCCCGTTTCCAGCACGTGACGGAGGATGCCCGCGGTATCGTTGGCGGTCACGTCCACGACGACCGGTCGGGGCAGGGCATGCTTCGCAATGAACGCGAGGGCATCGGTGGAGCTGGACGCGACACCGCCCCGGGCCCGGGACAGCGGCTGCCCGTCGGCCTTGTCGCGCGACAACTCTGCCAGTCGGCGCGGAGTGAGCCCCGACGGGTCGAACACGAATCCGCTGGTATCGATGACGGCCGCGATCTCGAGCTGGATGCCTGGGCGGCGTGCGCGGGGAATCAGGCGTGCCAGCGCGCGGCCCACCTGCCCGAAGCCCAGGAGCACCACGGCGACCCGTTCCGGCGGGTTGACCGTCCCCCCGCCGATCTTCGCGAGCTGGAAGGCATCGTGGATGCGCCGCTGCGCTTCGGCGGCGTCCCGCTCCAGGATGACGAAGGAGATGTTGAGCTCCGATGAGCCCTGCGCGATCGCCACGATGTTGATGCCCGCGTGCGCCATCGCACCGAACACGCGGGCGGCAACCCCGCGGGCGCCCGCCATGCCGCGACCCACCACCGCCACGGTCGCCATGCCGTGACGAACCTCCACACCGTCGATATCCTGCCGCGCGATCTCCTCCCTGAACTCGTGCAGCAGGGCGCGTTCGGAGTGCTTGGCCAGGCTCTCCGGCACGCTGAACGTGAGCGAGGCCTCCGACGAACCCTGCGTCACGAGCGATACCGGAAATCCCGCCTTCTGGAGCGTGTCGAATGTGCGCGCCGCCACACCGGGAACTCCCAGCATGCCGTTTCCAGTGACCGTGATCAGCGCCTGCGCGCCGATGCCCGAGACCGCGCGAACCGGTGACAGGGTGTGTCGCCGGCGCTGTGACACCTCGGTGCCCAGCGACGACGGGTTGGCGAAGGGCCGCACATACACCGGGATCCGCCGACGGCTGAGAGGGATCAGGGCCCGCGGGTGCAGCACCTTGGCGCCGTAGTATGCCAGCTCGGCGGCCTCCCGGACGTGGAGTTCAGGAATGACGCGGGCATCGGCCACCAGTCGCGGGTCGCCGGTCAGGAATCCGGGCACATCCTTCCAGAGCGACACCGACGACGCCCGGAGCGCGCGCGCCAGCAACGTGGCCGTGAGGTCAGAACCGCCCCGGCCCAGCGTCACGAGATCGCCTCCCGGTCCGGCGCCAATGAACCCTGGCACGACGGGAATGATCCCGCGCTGGAGCAGGGGCGTCACCAGTTGCCGCACCCGGCGATCCGTGGCGGCAAAGTCCGGCGCGGCTGCACCGAAGTGCCCATCCGTCACGATCAGTTCCACCGCGTCCACCAGGCGCACCCGGCGGCGCCCGTCGCCGAGGGCCGCCGCCAGGAGCATGGCACTGAGCCGTTCCCCCCGCGCCGCGATGTAGTCGCTGGTGCGGGGCGTGAGTTCGCGCACCACGCGCAACCCGTCCAGCAGGGCTCGCAGCTCGGTCAGCGATGCCTCGATGGCCGCGAGCACGCCGCGCCGCGTGGCCGCGGTGCGCACGATCTGGCGCGCCGCACCCGCATGCTGCCGGCGCAGCGCCCCCAGCATCGCCATGTCGACCGGCTGTCCCGCGGCGGCGCGCGTGGCCAGCCCCAGCAGGCGGTCCGTCACGCCCGCCATGGCCGACACGACAATGACCACCGGCCCGGGAGGCAGGTCCTGGATGACGGCGACGGCATGGTGCATCGCCGCGGCGTCGGCCAGCGAGGCGCCACCAAACTTGTGAACAGTTGGGGAACGTCGGGGTACAGTCATAGCCCGCGACGATAGCGACCGTCCGGGGGATTGTCCATCGGATCGCCCGCCCAGTCTGGCGCCGGACGCATCGCTCAAGTAGTCTGTCAGGTCCTGCAGTCCCTTTCCGCCTGGAGCAGCACCATGCGCATTGCAGTTCCTGGGGAAACCGCTTCGGAGGAGCGGCGGGTCGGGCTGGTGCCCGATGGCGTCGCCAAGCTGGTGAAGGCCGGTCATGTCGTCACCGTGCAGCGGGGCGCCGGTGCCGCGGCCGGGGCCTCCGACGCGGCATACGAGAAAGCCGGCGCCACCCTCGCCGACGGGTTCGCCGCCACCGTGTCAGGGGCCGACCTTGTCGCCAAGGTGCAGCGCCCCTCGCCGGGCGAGATCGCGCTCCTCCCGGAAGGCTCGGTCCTGATCGCGTTGCTCCAGCCTGCCGCCCAGCGTGCAACCCTGGACGCGCTGGCCGCGCGCAAGGTCACGGCGCTGTCCATGGAACTGGTCCCGCGGATCACTCGCGCCCAGTCAATGGACGTGCTCTCGTCACAGGCCACCGTCGCGGGCTACAAGGCCGTGCTGATGGGCGCAGCGGAACTCACCAAGCTGCTCCCCATGCTGACCACGGCGGCCGGCACCCTGGCGCCGAGCCGCGTTTTCGTACTCGGTGCCGGCGTGGCCGGGCTGCAGGCCATTGCCACTGCACGCCGGCTTGGCGCTGTCGTATCCGCATTCGATGTGCGGCCGGCGGTGCGGGAGCAGGTCCAGAGCCTTGGCGCCAAGTTCGTCGAGGCCGAGGCGGTCAGCACGTCGGCTGAGGGTGCCGGCGGCTATGCCAAGGAACTGGCTGAGGAGCAACAGCAGAAGGTCCTCGAGGCTGTTGGGCAGGTCCTGCCCACCATCGACCTCGTCATCACCACGGCACAGATTCCCGGCCGCCCCGCTCCCCGGCTGATCACCGATGCCATGCTGGCCACCATGCAGCCCGGCGCGGTGGTGGTCGACCTCGCCGCCGAGACGGGCGGCAACTGCGAAGCGACCCGGCCTGGTGAGACCGTGGTGGCGCACGGCGTCACGGTCATGGGCCCGCTCAACCTGCCCGCCAGCGTGCCACTGCATGCGAGCCAGATGTTCGGGCGCAATGTGCTCACGCTGATACAGCACCTCGCGCCGACGGCCGAGCTGAAGATCGACCTTGCCGACGAGATCACCGGACCGATGGCCGTGACGCACGGCGGTGCCGTGCGCTTCGGGACGCCCTGAGTGGAGGAGTGACGATGGTGGAACCTGTGGCGGAGATGCTGTCGCCGGAGCGCCTGGCGCTCGCGAACCAGTTCCTCAAGCTGTTCGTCTTCGTGCTCGCCGGTTTTGTGGGCTTCCTGGTGATCACCCGGGTGCCGCCGCTGCTGCATACGCCCCTGATGTCGGCGACCAACGCGATCTCGGCCATCTCCATCGTCGGTGCCCTTGTGGCGGCCGGCCGGGACCACAACCAGGTCTCCAGCATTCTCGGGTTCGTCGCGGTCATCTGCGCCATGACCAACGTGGTCGGCGGCTTCATCATCACCGATCGCATGTTGCGCATGTTCAAGGGTGACGGAGGCAAGAAGTGATCGTCGCCACCGAAGGGGTCAGTCTCGGCCGGGAGGCCCTGACGCTCGTCACGTACCTCACGGCGTCGGTGCTGTTCATTCTCGGCCTCAAGGGACTCACCAAGGCCGAAACGGCGCGACGCGGCATGCAGTACGCTGCGCTGGGCATGCTGTTCGCGATTGTCGGCACGCTGATGAAGCAGGAGATCGTCAGCTATGGGTGGATCGCCGCCGGCCTCGCCATCGGCACCATCATCGGGTGGCCCCTCGGCACGCAGGTCCCCATGACGGCGATGCCGCAGCGCATCGCGATCTCCCACATGTTCGGCGCCCTGGCCGCCACGCTCGTGGGCATCGCCGAGTACTACACCCACATGCGCGATGGCATCGAGATCTCCCGCCCGATCATGACGGCGCTCGGGTTCGAGGTGCTGTTCGGGTCGTTGACCGTGACCGGCAGCTTCATGGCGTTCGGGAAGCTGCAGGAGATCCTCCCCGGCCGGCCGATCACCTACAAGGGGCAGAACGCGGTGAACATCGGCGTCTTCTGCCTGACGCTGCTCATGTTCGGCTACCTGATCATCCACCCGGATGCGCAGGCGGTCTTCTATGCCATGATTGCGATCGCCTTCGTCATCGGCATCAGCCTGGTGCTGCCGATCGGCGGCGGCGACATGCCCGTGGTCATTTCACTGCTCAACTCCTACGCCGGCCTGGCGGCGGCCGCGACGGGCTTCGCCATCGACAACAGCCTGCTGATCATCGCCGGTGCGCTCGACGGCGCCTCGGGCTTTATCCTGTCGATCATCATGAGCAAGGCCATGAATCGCTCCTTCGCCAACGTGATCTTCGGCGCCTTCGGGGCGGCACCCGAGGCGTCGGGCGAGGCCGTCACCGGCGAGATGAAGGAGATTTCCGTGGAGGATGCTGCGATGCAGCTGGCCTATGCCCAGCGCGTGATCGTGGTGCCCGGATACGGGCTCGCGGTGGCCCAGGCACAGCAGGTGGTGCGCGAACTGGCCGAGCAGGTGGAGCGGCGGGGCGGGGAAGTGAAGTACGCCATTCATCCGGTGGCGGGCCGCATGCCTGGCCACATGAATGTCCTGCTCGCCGAGGCGAACATTCCCTACGAGAAGCTCCTGGACATGGAGGAGATCAACCACGAGTTCCCCGGCACCGACGTGGCGCTGGTCATCGGGGCCAACGACGTGGTGAACCCGGCGGCGCGCAACGACAAGGCGAGCCCGATCTATGGCATGCCCATCCTGGACGTGGACAAGGCCAGGTCGGTGTTCGTGCTCAAGCGCGGCAAGGGCAAGGGCTTCGCCGGCATCGAGAACGCCCTGTTCTTCGATGACAAGACGCGCATGCTGTATGGCGATGCGAAGAGCACCCTCGCCAAACTCGTCAACGAAATGAAGACGGTCTGAATCGGCCGCAGTGGGGTACACCTGCAGTATATCCGATGACCGCCAGCGACCTGCCGAGATGGCAGGCCATTGGCAGTATCGGCACCGCCGAAATGGGTGACCCGTCCAAGTGACAGTCCGGCTTCAAGTTAGCTAAGGTATTGATTTTTCTTAGTTTAGCCGTTATTTTGACCGCTGCCGAGAAACGGCTTCGGTTCTGCAAGAACGCAGTGTCGGGGTCTGCAGGAACCACCCTAGTCCAGGGAGGCTGGTCAGAGTGAAAGAAAAGCTGCCGCCAAAGAAGAAGCGCAGGGCCGTTCGTCCGGCGCAGATCGCGCGCGCGGTCGATGAGGGTCGCGAGAGTCTCGACTTGTACCTCGACGAGATCAGTCGCGTTCCGTTGCTCAACCGCGAGGAAGAGATGGAGCTCGCGCGCAAGGCGTTCAAGGGCAGCATCGTGGCGCAGGAGCGTCTGGCGCGCCACAACGTCCGGTTCGTCGTGTCGGTCGCCAAGAAGTTCCAGAATCGCGGCGTACCGCTTGTCGACCTCATCGGCGAGGGCAACCTCGGCCTGATGACGGCCGCGCGCAAGTTCGATCCGGATCGCGGCGTGAAGTTCATTTCGTATGCGGTGTGGTGGATCCGTCAGGCCGTCCAGGCCGCGATCGCTCGACATGGTCGCCCGGTGCGGGTGCCACTGAACCGTACCGCCGACCTGAGCCGTCTCGGCCGTACCACGACGCTCCTCAAGGACCGTCTCGGCCGCATGCCGACCACCGAGGAACTGGCGCGGGCTACCGGCCTCACGGTGGAAGCGGTACGCAGCCTCTCCGCCCTCAACACCGAGGCGGTCCGGCTCGACCACCCCACCCGCGATGGCGATGGCAACGAGCGGATGGAGCGGTTTGCGTCGGCCGACGCCGAAGGCACCGATACGGCGGCGATGCAGAACAGCCAGACGCACGACATCGAGCTGGCATTGGCCACGCTGCCTCCGCGCGACGCGAAGGTGTTGCGGCTCTACTTCGGTCTTGATGATGGGAACAGCCGCACCCTGGAAGAGATTGGCCGCATGATGGGTGTTACCCGCGAGCGGATCCGGCAGTTGCGCGATCGTGCGCTGCTCCGGCTGCGCGAGGGCGAAACCGGCGACCGTTTGAAGGACCTGGTCGCGTAGGGCGAAGCACAGTACCAGCGCAGAAGCGGGGCACCGATTTGGTGCCCCGCTTCGCTTTCGCCTCCCGCCTACCCGCCTACCCGCCTACCCGCCTACCCGCCTACCCGCCTACTCGGCGAACTGCCGCAGCACCCGCTGCAGGATGCCGCCATGACGGAGGTAGTCGACTTCCACCGGCGAGTTGAGCCGGACCACAGCCTGGAAGCGCGTCTCCTTGCCCGACTCGTCTCGCGCGGTCACCGAGACCCTGCCGCCGGCCGACAGGCCCGAGGCAATGCCGGTGATGTCGATCGTTTCGCGTCCCGTCAGCCCGAGGGATGCCCGGGTGACCCCAGGCTCGTAGCCCAGCGGCAGCACGCCCATGCCCACCAGGTTGCCGCGATGAATTCGCTCATAGCTTTCGGCGATCACGGCCCGTACGCCCAGGAGTGCGGTGCCCTTCGCCGCCCAGTCGCGGCTGGATCCGGTGCCGTATTCCTTGCCGACCAGCAGGACGAGCGGCGTGTTGCCGGAGATGTACTTCATGGCGGCATCGTAGATGGACATGACCTCACCGCTGCCGAAATGGACGGTCCAGTTGCCTTCCCGGTCGGGGACGAGGCCGTTCTTGATGCGGACGTTCCCGAAGGTGCCGCGCATCATGACTTCGTGGTTTCCCCGGCGCGACCCGAAGGTGTTCCAGTCTTCCTGCGGCACGCCGTGCTCCAGGAGGTACCTGGCAGCGGGACCGTTCTTCGGAATGGCACCGGCAGGAGAAATGTGATCGGTGGTCACGGAATCGCCGAGCACCGCCAGCACCCGGGCACCCTGGATGTCGACCAGCGGTAGCGGCTCGGGGCTCAGGTCCTGGAAAAACGGTGGTTCCTGCACGTACGTGGACGCGGTGTCCCATGCGTACCGGTTCCCGGTTGGCACCGGCAGCGCCTGCCAGGCCTCATCGCCGTCGAACACCTTGCCGTACCGGCTGGTGAACAGCTCGGGCTTGAGCGCCGCCGCCATCGCGTCCTGGATCTCCCGCGCGGACGGCCAGATGTCGCGAAGGAATACCGGCGAACCGTCGCTGCCGGTGCCAAGCGGCTCGGTCTCGACATCGAGGTCGATGCGGCCCGCCAGCGCGAACGCCACGACCAGGAGCGGCGAGGCCAGGTAGTTCGCGCGCACCGACGGGTGCACCCGGGCCTCGAAGTTCCGGTTGCCGCTCAGCACGGCAGCGGCGACCAGTCCATGCTCCTCGATGGCCTTGCCGATCGACTCCGGCAGGGGACCGCTGTTCCCGATGCATGTGGTGCAGCCATAGCCCACCGTCTGGAAGCCCAGGGCGTCGAGGGACGGCTGGAGGCCGCTTCCCTCGAGGTAGGCGGTGACCACACGGGAGCCGGGGGCGAGGCTGGTCTTGACCCATGGTCGGGTGCGCAGGCCGCGCGCAATCGCCTTCTGCGCGAGCAGGCCGGCACCGATCATGACCGAGGGGTTCGACGTATTGGTGCAGCTGGTGATCGCGGCGATGACCACCGACCCGTCGCGCATGTGAAAGCGCTCGCCATCCTGCTCGCACTCGACCTGCGGTGGCAGGTCCTCCACGGCCGTTTCCGGATGCCCGATCATGACGTTGCCACCACCCTCGCCCATCCAGCGCGAGTACGCCGCCTCGGCCATCTCGCGCCGGGCCACCGGCGTCTTCGGGCTCATCAGCGACGGCAGGCTCACGTAGAAATTGCGTTTCAGGGTGCTCAGCGGCACCAGGTCCTGCGGGCGCCTGGGTCCGGCCATGCTTGGCGTGACGCTGGACAGGTCGAGGTGCAGCGTTGCGCTGAACTCCGGTTCGGGCGTGGCGTCGGTACGGAACAGCCCCTGCGCCTTGAAGTAGGCCTCCGCCATCTTCACCGTGCCCGCGTCGCGCCCGGTGCGTTCCAGGTAGCGGATCGTTTCGGCATCCACCGGGAAGTAGCCCATCGTGGCGCCGTATTCAGGCGCCATGTTGGCAAGTGTCGCGCGATCGGCCAGGCCAAGGCTCGACAGGCCGGGACCGTAGTACTCGACGAACTTGTCCACGACCCCTCGTTCGCGGAGCATCTGCGTCGCCGTCAGCACCAGGTCGGTTGCCGTCGTGCCCAGCGGGAGCTCCCCGGTGAGCTTCATCCCGATCACGTCGGGGATGAGCATGAAGTACGGTTGCCCCAGCATCACCGCCTCGGCCTCGATGCCACCCACGCCCCAGCCGAGCACGCCGAGCCCGTTGATCATGGTGGTATGAGAGTCGGTGCCGACGCAGCTGTCGGGATACGCCGTGATCTCACCGTGCTGCTCCCGGACCTGCACCAGCGGGGCCAGGTATTCCAGGTTCACCTGGTGCACGATGCCGGTTCCCGGCGGGACGGCGCGAAAGTTCTTGAATGCCCGCTGGGCGAACTTGAGCAGCTGATAGCGCTCGCGATTGCGGTCGTACTCGAGCGCGACGTTGAGTGCCAGCGCCCGGTCACTGCCGAAGTAATCCACCTGCACGGAGTGATCGATCACCAGGTCGCAGGGCACCAGCGGATTGATGACGTCGGGGTTGCCATTCATTCGCACGACCGCGTCGCGCATGGCAGCCAGGTCGACCACACAGGGCACGCCGGTGAAATCCTGCAGTACCACGCGGGCCGGCATCAGCGGGATTTCGCTCCGTGCCGGGTCCGTGGCCCTCCAGTTCAGGAGGTCGAGCACATGCTGTTCGGTTACGATTCCATGCCCGGCGAACCGCAGGGCGTTCTCCAGCAGGATCCGGATGGAAAACGGCAGCCGGTCGAGGCGCCCGAGTCCCTGTCGCTCAAGTTCGGGAAGGCGGTAGATGACAGCCTCGGTGCCACCGGCGGACAGGGACCCGCGGGAACCGAAGGGATTTTGGGAGGTGCTCATTGAGACCGCCTGCGCAGGGCTGGATGTGGTGTGTCGCTGTAATTACCGAAGATAACACCCGGTGGATGACCCCCTCGGGATGGGAGAAAGTCGTGAAGCAACCGTTCATGCCGTACCGCATCAGCCGCCAGGATGACGGTCTTCAACTCGAATGGGACCAGTCCGGGCACGTGGCGCTCTATCCGGCGCGGCACCTGCGGCTAGCGTGCCCCTGCGCCGAATGCGTGGAGGAAATGAGCGGTCGCCCGCTGCTCCAGCCGGCTCATGTGCCACTGGATATCAGGCCGGTATCTGTTTCACTAGTAGGCAGTTATGGCATCAAGATAACGTGGAGTGATGGTCACTCGACCGGCATCTATACCTTCGCGATGCTGCTCAAGGCCTGCCCCTGCCAGGCCTGCTCCACAGCTCGCGGGGGCGCGTAAACCGGGTCGTCCACTCTCGCTGGTGGGGCTGGTGCAATTTCCTGCACGCCCTTAACATGGACCTGTCTCATCCCCGTAACAGCCCTACATCATTTTCCGGAGCTGGTCCATGGACGCCTCCGTGGCCGCTGTTGGGCAGACCCAGATCCTCGGGCTGCGCTTCTGGGTCTTCGCGTGGTATGTCATCCTGCTCGTGGGCGCTCTTGGCCTGATCGGGGCCTGGGCCTGGGGCCGCCGAACAGGGTGGCGGAACCGCGATGAGGTCGTGCGCGGCGTTGGAACCATCCTGCTGTCACTCGGTATGATCCTGTTATTGAATGGAAGCGCCCTGAGGCTTGGCGCCGCGCTGGTGGGGCTCGCGACTGGTGCCTTCGTCGTGGCCTTCCTGCAGGGGAGCAAGCTGAAGCGTCCCCCGCTGCGCCTGGTGCGCGGAGAAAGGGTGGCGCGACCTCGCTTCTCTTGACGCGACTTCCGAGTGCCGTATTGTAGGAAAGCTGCAGCGAGGAGGTCGGAGTGGCTGGACCGGTGGTGGTCAATCCGAAAGACACGGTAGGTGAAGAGGCAACCTGGATCGGACTGATCGGGGCTGGGGTGGTGGCAGTGTGGTTCCTCGTCCGGGACGTCGTCGGGGGCCATCCGCTCCGTACGCCAAGCGTGCTCGGTCAGGTGCTGCTCATGGGCAAGTCCTCGCCTAATGTTGACCAGCTCGACTTCACCGGGATCATCCTTTACACCGCGGCGCACCTCTTCGTCTTCCTGCTGCTCGGTGCCGTGCTGGCCCGCCTCATTCGCTGGTCAGTAGAGAATCACTTCGTGCGATACGCCCTGCTGCAGGTGTTTCTCGCCTTTGAGCTCTTCTTCTGCATGGTGCTCCTCATCTTCAGCGAAGAGACGCGCTCCCTGTTTCCCTTCTCCAGCGTCCTTATCGCCAACACCCTGGCCGCGCTCGCCATCGGCTTCTATCTCTGGCGCCATCATCCCGACCTGCGCGAGTCGCTGCGGCGCACTCCGCTCGGGGCGGCGCCAGTGCGCTGAGGTCTCACTCCCCGCTCCCCTGCGTTAGTTTCCCGGCGCTCCGCCCCATGCGAGGACGTTTGCGCCACCTTTTCCGCTGTCTGTCATGCATGCTGCTCGTCGCCGCCCCAGTGGCGCTCGAGGCGCAGCTCGGGCCCCCCACCACTGGTGGGGTGGTGGCGCTCGATCAGGCCCTTCGCTTCCTGGGTCACTACCAGCGCGTGCTGATCATCGGGGCGCACCCTGACGATGAGGACACCGAGCTGCTCACGCTCCTGACCCGGAGCGAGGGCGCCGAGGCGGCGTATCTCTCGCTCAATCGCGGGGAGGGCGGCCAGAATCTCGTGGGGTCTGAGCTCGGTGTCGGGCTCGGGCTGCTGCGAACCGAGGAACTGCTGGCCGCACGACGGCTCGATGGAGCGGGGCAGTACTTCACGCGGGCCTACGACTTTGGCTACTCGAAGAATCTTGACGATACCTGGGCCCATTGGCCGCGCGACACCATCCTCAAGGATGTCGTCCGGATCGTGCGACGGTTCCGGCCGCAGATCATCGTGTCGATCTTCAGCGGCACGCCGCGTGACGGCCATGGCCAGCACCAGGCCGCAGGCTGGGCTGCAGGAGAGGCGTTCAAGGTGGCGGGTGATGCCGACGCCTTTCCCGAGCTGTTGACGGAGGAGGGCCTCGCCGCCTGGGTGCCGCTCAAGCTCTATCGCAGCACGCGCTTCGACACCGCCGCCACGACCCTCACACTCGATGGCGCAGGGATCGACACCGCTGTCGGCAAGACGTTCCACCAGATCGCGATGGCGAGCCGGAGTTTGCATCGTTCGCAGGACATGGGGCAGCTCCAGACGATCGGACCGAGCGTCGTACGCCTGGCGCTGGTCAGCGACATGACTGGTCGGGGCCAATCCGGGCTCTGGTCCGGCATCGACACGTCGCTGGGGGCGGTTCGGGTCGCAACCGGCGGTACCCGGATGCGGGAGTACCGTGCGCTCGTCGACAGTGCCCGTACGGACCCGGGCGACTCTCTCGTTCCCGCGCGACTGCTGCGCGCGGCCCGCCTGCTGTCCACTTGGGCGGGAACGCCCTGGTCGCCGGGTCGTGCCATTCCTGAACTGCAGGACCAGCTGCGTCACCTGGGCGAGGCATGGCAGGCGGCAACGGGGACACTGTTCGATGTGCGCGCGAGCAGCGCGCGTATCGCACCGGGGGACACCGTCGAGCTTACGATCGAGGCGGTTGGGACACAGCTGGGGCGGGTCAGGCCGGAGTTCCGGTCTGTGCCGCTCGCCCAGCCGAGGCTCGGGGCCCCGCGGCGATTCTCTGCCGGTGGGCGGGAGGGCATCGAGTGGCGGCTGGCAGGGCGTGTGGCACCTTCCCGGCCGCTTACCCAACCCTACTTCCTCCGCGCGTCACCGCCCACCAGCCTGTACGACTGGTCGGACGCGACGCCTTCCGACCGTGGCCTTCCGTTCGAGGGAGCACAGGTCGTGGCAGGGCTGTCGGTGAATCCCTTGAGCGGGTGGCTCTGGCGCGAGGGCACATGGCGCTGGAATGACCAGGCACTCGGTGAGATACGGGACCCGGTCGACATCGTCCCGCGAGTGGATGTGAAGGTGTCGCCGGGTGAATTGCCCTGGCGCCTGGGTGATCCGTCCCCGCGAGTACTGACCGTAACCCTGTTCCACGGCGCGCAGGATACCACCACTGGCACGGTGCGGCTGGAGTTGCCTGCAGACTGGCCTGCCGTGCCGCCGCAGCGGTTCACGCTCGCGGGCCCCAGGCAGCATCGGGAGTTCCGTTTTACGGTGCGTGCGCCCGCGCAGCTGTCTGCCGGCACGTATGCGGTGGCGGCAGTGGCCGAGGACGCCCGGGGCAACCGGTACGAGCAGGGCCGGGTCACGATCAGCTATCCCTATATCAGGCCCCGCAGCTACCTCGCGCCGGCCACGGCGCGTGTCACGGTGCTCGACCTCTCGCTGCCCACGGCGCAGCGCATAGGCTACATCCGGGGCGCGGCCGACCGCGTCCCGGAAGCACTCATGGCGGCAGGCATTCCGGTTGAGGTCATCGATGGTGCATTTCTGGGGCACGGTGTGCTCACAGGCTTCGATGCCATCGTCGTTGGTCCGCGCGCCTACGAAACCGACTCATCCCTTGTGAACGAGAGCGGCGCCCTGATCGACTATGCGCGCGGCGGTGGGCTCGTGCTCGTGCAGTACCAGCAGTACGGATTCTTCTACGACAACTTTGCTCCCTACCCGCTCTTCGTGGCGAGCCGCCCTCCCGGTGCCGACGATCGCGCGGTCACGACGGCGCAGCCTGCCACCGGCGCTCCGGTGCCGGCGTTGCTTGGCGGTCATGACCGCGTCACCGATGAGCATGCCGCCGTCACCGTGGTGGACAGCAGCGCGAGGGTGCTGCGGGTGCCGAACCGGCTGGGTTCCGCGGACTGGGACGGATGGGTGCAGGAGCGAGGCCTCTATTTCGCGCGGGCCTGGGCGCCGGAGTATCGCACCGTCCTCGAGATGCACGACCCCGGGGAGGCGGCGCTCGAGGGGGGCCTCCTGGTGGCACGCGTGGGCAAGGGGACGTGGGTCTACACCGGCCTGAGCTTTTTCCGGCAGCTCCCTGCGGGCGTGCCCGGGGCGTATCGTCTCTTTGCAAACCTGCTCAGCCTGAACGCCGCGAACGGTTTACCGTGAACGGTGAACGACTGTTCATGCTGTGCCTGGTTGGGGTCATGGCGTGCCGATCCGATTCGCGAACGCCAGTCCTCGTCTATTCGCCACACGGCCGGGACCAGTTGCTGCTCCTCGAGCATGCCTTTGAGCGGGAGCGCCCGGATATCGACATACGGTGGCTCGACCTGGGCAGCCAGGAGATCCTGGATCGACTGCGCTTTGAGCGCGTCAATCCGCAGGCAGACGTCTGGTTCGGCGGTCCCACGACCGTCTTCGATCGGGGAGTGCGGGACTCGCTGCTGCAGCCCTATCGTCCGGAATGGGCGCAGTTCATCGACCCGCGGGGCACGGGCCCGGGAGACCTCTATCACGGCGTGTACCGGACGCCCGCGATCATTGCCTTCAACAGTGACGTGGTGACGCCGGAGGAAGCACCGACCGACTGGGACGATGTGCTCGAGCCGCGCTGGCGCGACCAGGTGCTCATTCGCGATCCCATGGCCAGCGGCACCATGCGCGCCATCTGGGGGCTCATCATCGAGCGCAGCATCAATGCCACGGGCGACACGGCGCAGGGGATGATGTGGCTCCGGCGGCTGGATGCCCAGACTCGCGCTTACGCCCTGAATCCGGCGATCCTCGATGCCAAGCTGGCGCGGCGCGAGGGGCTCGTCACCCTGTGGGACCTGCCGGATATCCTGATCAGCCAGTCCAAGGGAATGCCCTTCGGGTATGTCTTTCCGTCGAGTGGAACCGTCGTCATCGAGGACGCCATCGGGCTGGTGCGTGGGAGCCGGCATCCCGATGCGGCGCGTGCCTTCATCGATTACGTCGGCAGCACCGAAGCCCAGGTCCTGGCCGCCACCAAGGTCTTTCGCATCCCCGCGCGCACGGACCTGCCGCGTGACGAGGTGCCGGCGTGGCTCGACACCGTGATGCGTGACATGAAGGTGGCCACGGTGGACTGGGCGCTCCTCGCGCGCGACGGCAGCGCCTGGATGGCCTACTGGGACCAGCACGTGCGGGGCACGGGCAAGCGACTGGGGGCCGGGCACTGATGGACTCGGGAGCCTTTGTCACGCTCGATCACCTCACCCGCCGTTTCGGCGACCATGTTGCGGTCGAGTCGCTCTCGCTGTCGCTCGAGCGCGGCGAGGTCCTGGCGCTGCTCGGCCCGAGCGGGAGCGGCAAGACCACCGCGCTGCGGCTGCTGGCAGGGTTTGAGCGTCCCGATGCCGGCCGTGTGCTGGTGGAGAATGTGGATGTGACGGCGTTGCCAGCCGCGCGACGGCGGTTCGGCATGGTATTCCAGCACTACGCGCTGTTCCCGCACCTGGACGTCGGGGAGAATGTTGCGTTCGGGCTCGAGGCGATTGGCGCCCCGGCGCGCGATGTCGAGCGACGCGTTCGCCAGGCGCTTGAACAAGTCGACCTGGCCGGCCTCGAACGCCGCCGGATCGGAGAGCTATCAGGCGGTCAGCAGCAGCGCGTGGCGCTCGCGCGTGCACTCGCGCCTGAGCCGCGCGTCCTCCTGCTCGACGAGCCGCTCTCCAACCTCGATCCCGCCCTGCGTGAACGGACACGGCGCGAATTGCGCGAGGTGATCCGGCGGATCGGCATCACCACCGTTTTGGTGACCCACGAGCAGGATGAGGCCTTCGAGCTGGGCGATCGCGTGGCCCTGCTGCGCGCCGGCCGTCTCGAGCAGCTGGGTACCCCGGCGCAACTCTATGGCCGCCCCGCGACCCCCTTTGTGGCGTCGTTCATCGGGCGGGCGAGTCCAGTGCCGGTCCTGGTCGAGCGCGGGGTCACCGGGGTGGTGCGTCTTCGCGTTCCGGGTGGCGGCCTCTGGACGTTGGCGGCGGACCAGGAGACAGGACAGGAGGTCGACGGTCCGGCGACGCTGTACGCCCGGCCCGAGGCGTTGCGGTTCGCCACCGGGGTAGATGGCGCGGCCGCGGGTGTCATCACGTCGCAGCGGTTTGCCGGGGCCTCATCGCTGTTCGGCGTGCAACTCGCACTGGGCAATGAGGTGGAAGTTGCGGCCCCCCTGGGTTCAGCCCAGGTCGGCGAGTCCGTTGGCGTGCTGCCGAGTCGACGGGGACAGGGTGGAATGCACCTCTTCCCGCCGGAAGCCCGTTGAATCGCCAGGCGCGCAGGGCCGTACTGTATGGAGTGATTCTCACGCTCCTGCTGAGCTGGCTTGTCGTCTACCCAATCGGCATCGTGGCGGTCGACGCCATCCGCGGAGTCCAGGGCTTCACCCTGGATGGGTTCCGTGCATTCCTGGCGCGCAGCAACGAGTGGCAGGCGCTCTGGGGCAGCATCTGGATTTCCCTGGCAACGGTGGTGCTGTCCGCCGGCATCGGCGTTCCCCTCGCGGTCTTCTTCACGCGATTCGAGTTTCCCGGCCGCCGCGTGCTTGCCCAGCTCGTCGCGCTGCCGGCCGTGCTGCCGCCCCTCGTCGGCGTGCTGTCGTTTCTCTTCCTCTGGGGAGAATCGGGGTTCGCGGCGCGACTCGTCCAGGCCGTCACCGGCAGTATCGACCCGCCGTGGCGGCTGCAGGGCGCGGGGGCCATCCTCTTCGTGCATGCGTACTCGATGTACGTCTACTTCTACCTGTTCGTGCGGGCGGGCCTGCGGGGCATCGACGCGTCGGCCTACGAGGCGGCCGAGAGCCTGGGCGCCACACGCTGGCGCATCTTCCGCCGGGTGGTCCTGCCGCTTCTCCGCCCGGCGCTCGCTGGCGCGGCGCTGCTGGTGTTCCTGTCGTCGCTGGCGTCGTTCAGCGCCCCCTACCTGTTCGGTGGCGGCTTTCGGGTCATGACGACGCAGATCGTGAGCACGCGGCTCAACGGCGACGATCGGCTCGCGATGGTCGAGACCCTGGCCCTCACCGCGATCGCGCTGGTGGGGCTGGTGCTGGTGCGCTGGGTTGACGCCGAGGGCCAGATCGGTGGCTCGAAGGGGGCACCGCCCGCCGCGCGCCCCATCGGGTCGCGGCGTACGCGTCAGCTGCTGTCGGCCGCGGCATGGCTGCTCGTGGGCTTCCTGCTCCTTCCGCACGCCACCCTGCTGCTGGTGTCGCTCGTTCCACTGGGTACATGGACCAACGAGGCGCTGCCTCCAGCCTATACCCTGGGGAACTATCTCACCCTGGTGAGCGACCCGGTGCGGGCGCGTCCCCTGCTGACCAGCCTCTGGATGGCAATCGCCGCGACGACCGGTGCAGTGGCCATCGGCCTCGCCGTCGGCGCCCTTGTGGTGCGGCGCCGGGTGCCGACGGCCCGACTCCTCGAGTGGCTGGTGGCACTGCCCTGGGCGGTGCCGGGCACGGTCTTCGCCATTGCACTTGCAACCGCCTTTTCCGTGCATGCGCCGGCCGCACTGCGGTTCATCCTGGTAGGCACGCCCATCATTCTTCCGCTCGCCTACCTGGTGCGCAACCTTCCGCTCGCCGGCCGGGCACTGCTCGCAGGCTACCGGCGCCTTGATCCCTCGTATGAGGAAGCGGCGGCGTCGCTCGGAGCTGGGGGCGGCCGCACCCTCCGACGCGTGGTCATTCCCCTGCTGCGCTCCTCGCTGGTGGCGGGCGCGACGCTGGCCTTCGTGGCCGGTCTCGGTGACTTCGTCACCAGCATCCTGCTGTACACCTACGACACACGGCCCATCTCCATGGAGATCCTGGGCAGCCTGCGATCGAGCGATGTGGGGGTGGCGGCGGCGTATGGCGTCGTCCTCATGTGTGTGAGTGCCGTCGTCTTCCTGGCGACCGCGGAGCCAGAGCGAGCCGGATGAGCGACGCCGTGGCTCCGCTCGCCGCTGCCAGCGCCCGTGACCAGTTGCGGCGCCTGTCGGTGCTCATTGCCACCTGCTTCGTGGACATGATCGGCTTTGCGATGGTGCTGCCGATCCTCCCGTTCTACGCCCTCGACCTCAAGGCATCCGTCTTCGAGATCGGCGTCATCACGGCCGCCTTCTCGGCGGCGCAGATCCTCTCGGCCCCGCTGTGGGGACGGGTCTCCGACAAGTACGGGCGACGGCCCGCACTCCTGATCGGCCTCATGGCCTCCGCAGTGGCATATGTCGTCTTCGGGCTCGCCCACTCCTTGTGGCTCCTGTTCCTGTCGCGCCTGATCCAGGGTGCGGGCGGCGGCACCACCGGCGTGGCGAACGCCTACATCGCCGACTCGGTCGAACCCGCCGATCGCGCGCGGGCGCTTGGCTGGCTCTCCGCCGCGACATCGGCGGGCGTCATGCTGGGCCCTGTCATCGGGTCCTTCGCAGCCCACTTCGGCCGCGCCATGCCCGGCTTCTTCGCGGCTGCGCTGTGCGTCGTGAACTTTGCCTTTGCGTGGAGGCTGCTGCCCGAATCGCACACCAATCGCGGGAAGACAACCAGGGCGCGTCGCCCGGTATGGGAGTCGGCGTGGCAGGTGGTCCGGCATCCGACGCTGCCGGTGTCGCGGTTGATCTGGATCTACAGCGTCGGCATGCTGGCCTTTGCATCCCTCACGTCGGTGCTGGCCCTCTTCCTTGGGGCCCGGTTCAATATCAACGCGGTGACGATCGGCCCCTTTTTCCTCTATATCGGCGGGCTGTCGGTGGTCATGCGGACGATCTTTCTCGGCCCGATTGTGGACCGCATCGGCGAGACATGGGCGATGCGAGCGGGCGCCATGCTGCTGATCGTGGGCCTGCTCCTGTACACGATTTCGTCATCGATGCCCGTCCTCCTGGCCATCATGCCGGTGGTCCCGATCGGCACGGCGCTCCTCTTCCCGTCGGTCACGGCACTGATGACGACTGGCGCCGATCGGGAGGAAACGGGTACGGTGATGGGGGTGTCGCAGACGTTCGGCGGCATCGCGCGTGTCGTGGCTCCGCTCATGGCGACCGCAGTGTTCGGCTTCAACGTCAACTATCCGTTCGTCTTGGGCGCGGTGATCGTCGCCGTCGCAATGCTGCTGGCGTTCCGGGTGCCGGTGGTTCCGCCGAGGAGGAAAGCTCGTGCGTGACGCGGCATTATCCTTCCACCGTGTACCCTGCCGTCACTGCCCGTCCGGTCCCACGATGGAGAACGCATGACCCTGGCACTGCCTGCCTCGCCCGCCGCGCTCGCGAAGGCCTCATGGAGTGACATCCGCCCGCACTTCGATGCGCTCGCCGCCCGGGAGCTCGACCACGGCAATGTCGAGCAATGGCTGGCCGACTGGTCCAGGCTGGAGTCGATGCTCACGGAAGCGGCGAGTCGCGCCATGATCCGGTACACGGTTGATACCAGGGACAAGGAGGCCGAGGAAGACCACCTGCGGTTCTCGATGGAGATCCTGCCGAAGGCGGAAGAGCGCAGTGTTGCGCTGCAGAAGCGCCTGGTCGAGACGGGCTACACCTCCCCGGCGCTCGAGACCACGCTGCGCGCCTTCCGCACCTCCATTGAGATCTTCCGTGATGCCAACGTGCCGATCATGAGTGAACTCGAGGAGCACGCGGCCACGTACCAGCGCATTACCGGTGGCATGACGGCCCCGTGGGAGGGGAAGGAGCTGCCCCTGCCGCAGCTTGCCCCCTTCCTCAAGGAACCCGATCGCGCAGTGCGGGAGCGGGCGTTCCGGGCGAGTACGGCGCCCTATGTCGGGGCTCGCGGGGATCTCGCCCCGCTGTTCGACCAGATGTACGCCCTGCGCCAGCAGGTGGCACGCAATGCCGGTTTCGATTCCTTTCGCGACTATGTATTCCGGGCCAAGCTGCGATTCGACTATGCCCCCGCCGACTGCGAGCGCTTTCACGACGCCGTCGAGCAGCATGTCATGCCAGCCTACAACCGTCTCATGAAGCACCGGCGCGAGCGCCTCGGCCTCGAGGTACTCCGGCCCTGGGACGTGGCGATCGACCTGTACGGCGCCAAGCCGCTGCGCCCGTTCAGCGACGGCGCCGAGCTCGCGGGTCGTGCCCGCGCGGTGTTCGCCCAGGTGGACCCGGCGCTCGGGTCGCAGTTTGGCGTCATGATCGACGAGAAATTGCTCGATCTCGACAGCCGGACCGGCAAGGCTCCGGGCGGCTACTGTGACACGCTCCATTGGAGCGGCCGGCCCTTCATCTTCATGAATGCCGTTGGCCTGATGGACGACGTCATGACGCTCCTGCACGAGGCGGGACACGCCTTCCACGCCTTTGCGGCCGGGCGCCTGCCGCTCCTCTGGCAGCGTCATCCCGGTTCCGAGGCATGCGAGCTGGCATCAATGTCCATGGAACTCCTGGCCACGCCGCATCTCGAGCGTCCGGAGGGCTACTTCGCCGCCAGCGACCTGCGGCGGGCACGGCTCGAGCATCTCGAGGACGTCATCGTGACGCTCGCCCATGTGGCCTCGGTCGACGCGTTCCAGCACTGGATCTACACAAGTCCAGACGGGGCCGATGCGGCCGCGCGCGATGCAGCGTGGTTGCGGATCCGCAGCCGCTTCGACCAGGGCGTGGACTGGTCGGGGCTGGACCACGAGCGGATTGCGCGATGGTATCGCCAACTGCACATCTTCCTCTATCCGTTCTACTACATCGAGTACGGCGTCGCCCAGCTCGGTGCGCTCCAGGTGTGGCGGAACAGCCTCCGGGACCCCGCCGACGCGGTACGGCGCTATCGGGATGCGCTGGCGCTGGGAAACACCCGGTCCCTGCCGGACATTTACGCGGCGGCCGGTGCCAGGCTCGTTTTTGACGCCGACGGCATGGGGGAGCTCGTCCAGCTGGTGGAGGACCAGGTGCAGCGCCTGCGCGACGACATCCCTGCCGCCGCCTGACGGGCTGCGGGCCCCGGAGTTGCGCCCCGGGGCCATGGAGGCAAGATTGAGCGCCGCTGGGAGGTCCTCACGTCCTTATAAGGAGTCCGGATGGCGAAAGAAGAAGGGATCGAAATGGAGGGAGTGGTAACCGAGGTCCTGCCGGACCGGAACTACCGCGTCCTGCTCGACAACGGCCACGAGATCCTGGCCTACGCCGCCGGCAAGATGAGCAAGTTCAAGATCCGCGTGCTCGAGGGCGATCGGGTGAGCGTCGTGCTCTCGCCCTATGACCTGACCCGTGGCAGGGTGACCTACCGGCACAAGTAGGTCCGCGGGTCAGCGGGTGGAGAAAGACAAACGGAGGGCCGGCGTCATCGCCGCCCTCCGCTCTTTTTTTTCGTCTACCGCCTACTCGCCTACTTTCCCAGCTTGGTCACCTTCTCGGCGGCCGGGCCCTTCTGGCCCTGCACGATCTCGAATTCGACCCGCTCACCCTCGGCGAGACTGCGGAACCCATCCGATTCAATGGCGGTGTGATGAACGAAACAGTCCTTCTCTCCGTTCTCGGGGGTGATGAAGCCGAAACCCTTCGCATCGTTGAACCACTTGACTGTGCCGGAAACGCGAGCCATCGGAGCAGACCTCGTTGTGACGTGACCGCAAAGGGACGGCAGGGCCGCCGCTTCGCGCCAACATGATCCACGGGCCAGTCCCGTGTCATGAAGCCTTGATCGGGGTGCGAACTACCCCGGGAAATTGCAGGAAAATGCCGAGGGGCCGGACGGACGACCCTGACCCATCTAATGTCGTTCGCGGGCGGGGTTAGTCAAGAGCATCAGGGCCAGATCGGCCCGAGCCTCCACCGCAGCGTGTCGAGGGCGCGCTCCAGGCGGCTGCGCCGGGTTACCCGGTTCAGCGCCTGGAGAAAGTCATTCGCGGTGGCATAGCGTCGGTCAACAGCACTCTGCAGCGCGCGCTGCAGCACGCCCGCCAGGCCGGGCCCCACATCGGGGACCCTCGCACGCAGGTCCGGCGCCTGGTCCGTCGCCTGGCGCGCCAGCACCTGTTCCGGCGTTGTCCCCTCGAAGGGCGGTTCCCCCAGGAGGGCGAAGTACGCCACGGCGGCCAGGCTGTACAGGTCGCTGCGCTGGTCCACATGCTCACCCAGCAGCTGCTCCGGACTCGCATACTGGGGGGTGCCGCTCCGGCTCGAGGCGCCGCCAAAGCGTCCGCCGCGCAAGGCAAGCGCCAGGCCGAAGTCCGTGATCTTGAGGCCGCCGCCGGGTGCGATCAGCATGTTCTCCGGCTTGATGTCCCGATGCACCAGGCCAAGGGCATGCGCCTGCGCGAGGGCGCTGAGCGCCTCGCGCAGCAGCCGGATCACGCGAGGCACGCTCAGCGGCCCCTCGCGCTGCACGAGCTGCGCGAGGTTGGGCCCCGCCACCAGCTCCATGGTGTACCACAGCAGCCCCGAGCGCGACTGGATGTCGAAGATGTCGACGACATTCGGGTGCTGCAGCTTTGCCGCCAGCTGTGCCTCCCGGCGGAAACGCTCGACACCAGGCAGGTCACGTGTCAGTGCCGGGTGCAGGACCTTGAGGGCCACTTCCCGCTCGAGGTGCAGGTCGCGCGCGCGGTATACTCGGCCAAAGCCGCCAGTGCCGACGGTGTCGAGCAGTTCGTAGTCGTCACCGAGGGCGCGTCGGAGCAGCTTCTCCCAGTCGCTGTCGTGCTCCGTGGTGGTGTCGAGCTGTGCACCTGCCGGCCGCACCGAAACGGTCTCCACGGCACCCGCCTCGGACGCAAAGTCCTCCAGCATCTCTCCGGCCGACAGGTAGCGCCGTGCCGGCTCGGTGCGCAGGGCACGCACGATGATGCGCTCGAGCGCGCGGGGCGTGGTCGGTCGGAGCTCCGACGGCGCGCGGATGGCTGCGGGATCCAGGGCGGGCTCCATGCCCGTGGCGGCGTAGTACAGCACGGCACCTGCGGTGTAGACGTCGCTCGCGGGCTCGCCCGGTTCGCCATGGCGCACTTCAGGCGCCATGAAGCAGAGGCCTGTCGGCTGAACATCGGCGGGAATGGCGGGCAAGGTCCAGCTGCTGAACCGCAGGTCGGTGATCGTGCCGCGCCCGGCGTGGCTCAGCAGGATGCCGGCGGGAACAATGCGCCGGACCAGGATGCCCTGCGTATGCGCATGTTCGAGCGCGCTGAGGAGATCGCGCGCCAGGGTATGCACCATCGGGATCAGCCGCGGACCGCGCTGGGCCGCGTGCTCCAGGCTCTCCCCCTCGATCCAGTTGCCCACGCGATAGGCGACATCCCCGACGACGCCCACGTCGTACACATGGCGGATCCCCGGGTGGTCGAGTTGCGCCTGCGCCTCGGCCTCCCGCAGGAACCAGAGGCGGGTGGCCTCATCGGTGTAGATGTTGATTCGGAGGCTCACGCGCCGGTTCAGTACCTGGTCCATCCCGACAAAGAGCACGCGCTCGGCATTGGCGGCCACGACGCGCTCGAGCCGGTACCGCGTGCCCAGCGCCCGTTCCGCGATGTCGAAGTAGTCGGCTGCGCCGGTCACGGCAACGTCAGCCCTGGCCGCCGCGGCGTCGTTCCACCCGCATCCCACGGCCGCAGAACTCCGGGCTGCACCACTGCCGCGACTGGGTGGGCGAGCGATCAAGCAGGAACAGCGAACAGGTGGGCCCGGAGCAGATGCGGATCACCGGCGTCGGGAGTGCCAGTGTCTCCGCCGCCATCCGGGCAAGGGTCGGGAGCGAGGCGGGCGGGTGGGCGGGGGAGAATGTCAGCTGCCACTGGCCGGCCAGTCGCACCAGCCGCTGTGCCCCAGGCACGACGTCGAGCAGGTCGTTGATGGTGTGGATACTTGTCGACGGGGATGGCTGGCCAGTCGCGAGCGCGCCGGCGAGGACCGCGAGCTGCGAACGAACGGCGCGCACCTCGTCGAGCGACTCCGTCCCGCGAGGGAGCTGGAGGGCGTCGAGCCAGGCATGCCATGAGGCCATGTCCGGGAGGCGGTCGCGCGGGCTGGGCTCGCGTCCTCGCGCCGTGTTGACGAAGTCGAGCCACACGGCGTCGCCGAGGAGGATGAAGCGCTCCTCCTGCACCGTCAGTCCTCGGCGATCGCGACGGCGTTCCGCCCGCTGCGCTTGGCACGATAGAGCGCCGCATCGGCGGCGGCGAGCACGCTGGTGACGGTCGTGCCGAGTCGCGGGCACTCCGCCAGTCCGAAGCTCGCCGTGCATCGCCCGAACTCCGCATGCATCTCCTCCAGGCGGGCCAGCCCGGACTGTACGCGCGAGACAAACACCATCGCCTCCTCCGGCTTGGTCATCGGGAGGATGACCAGGAATTCATCGCCCCCAAGGCGGCCACACACGTCGAGCGTGCGGCACTCGCGCCGCAGCACCTGGGCCACCTCGATGAGCATGCGGTCGCCAGCGGCGTGCCCCATGTCGTCGTTGACCTTCTTGAAGTAGTCGAGGTCGAGGAGGAGGGCGGTGGTATTCAGCTGATGACGCAGGCTGCGGGAGATCTCGGCGGCGAGCCGTTCCTCCAGCGCCCGGCGATTGTACAGGCCGGTGAGTTCGTCGGTGGATGCCGCGCTCTGCAGCTGCTCCACCAGCTCGCTGTTCTTGAGGGCGATGGCGGCGGCAAACGAGAGCGTGCCCGCGAGCTCCAGTTCGGCCCGCGCGTACGGCTTGTCGCTGATGCGCGGGCCGAGGACGAGCACCGCCATCCGTTCGGAGCCGGCGTCGAGCGGCACCACCAGCTCCGCGCCAGGGCCCACCAGCTGGGCGATGCCGACCTCCTGGGCGCTCAGGGCGGCGCTGCCGGCCGGGATCTTCCCGTCGAGCATGGCCCGCTCGATGGGAGCAGGACGGCGGCGGTCGTTGAGCGAGCGATACACTTTCGGGTGGTAGTGCTCTCCGTCGGGCCGGTAGAGGCAGGCCCACCACGCAAAGAACACCTCCGCCATGAAGTCGAGCACCAGCTGCTCCGTCTCCTCGGTGGAGTGCACCGAGCTCAGGAGCCGGGCGACCTGGCGCAGCGCCCTGAGCTGGAACCCGGCGTCGTCCAGCGCCGCCTGCCGCTCGACAAGGATCGTGCGCAGCTCGATGACCACCGAGAGCGCCATCACGAGCGGCAGGGCCACGCCGCGCAGGTCACCGGCGATGGCGGGATCGGCGAGCACGGACACCTCGGTCGCGCCGCTCGACAGCTTCGCCACCTGTACAGCTACGTCGTACCCATCAGCGGGGCCCACGCGGGGAAGGGGCGCCGCCGGGCCGGTAATGACGAACCAGATCTTCTCGGAGAGGAACCGCTGGACCAGGAAGGTACGGCAGCGCTCAAACAGCTCCCCGTCGGTTCGCGCACTGCGGCAGGCAGCGGCAAAGGCAGATGGGAGGTGCGACAGCAGCGACGTAGATGGCGGGACACTCATGGACAGGGAAGGTACACCGGCACCCCCGCTGGCGGTATCGCGAAACCGGCCCTCCCTGGCGGGGCGGCGCCAAGGCACAACTGCTTACCGGGCGCCCGCTTACCGGATGGTAATCCGTCCGCCGGGCGGTGCGGCGATCCGGCCCCCAAGGCGCTCGCCAAAGTGGACCACGACCAGATTGGCGACACGGGGGGCACTGCCCACGGCGGCACACGATTCGGCCGCCTCGGGCACGGCATAGCCATCGCCGCCCCGGCAGGCGAGGTACGCCGGCATGGCGAGCCGGTAGAGTTGGTCGGGGTAGATCGAGTTGCCGACCGAGGTCGTGACGGGCCCCGCGATTCGCGAACCGGACGGCCGAAGCGGGTCCACCGTGAATCGGATTCCCGATACCTGCAGGAATCCGCCCGCCCCCAGGTTCTGCTCGGACACACCGGTTTCCAGGATCGCCCGGAGGCGCTGGCCGGAGACGGGAAATGAGACGATATGGGTCCCGTCCGCGAACGGGAACAGTGCCTCGATGGTGTAGTTCCAGAGGGGACCGGGCGGAATAATATCGTCGAGCCGCATCGCCCCGCCGTTGATCACCCCGACATCGGTCGCCGTGCCCATGCGGATGGCATCGGCCACGAGGTCGCCCAGCACAGTCTCCATCTGGCGCTGCGCGGCGTCGCGGGCATTGATCGGCTGAACCGCCGTACCCACCACGTAGTTGGGGCCCAGCCGCGATACGAGGCTGTCCTGCCATCGGTCCACGATCGCCTGCACCAGCGTATCCCCCGGGAGGCTGGGCCGCACGTCGAGCAGCCGCGGCGCCTCCTTCCAGTCGCCCTTGGTGCCCCAGATCGTCATGAACTGGGTGGACACGGCATTGGCGTCGGCCTTGAGCACGTAGCGTGAACCGACGGCAACGGTATGCGCCTCGTGCTCGTGCCCGCCGAGGATCACGTCGACCTGGCCTTCCCGGCTCAGCAGGGCCACGTCGGCAGCAAGCGTCTGGTGCGTGAGCCCGACGATCAGGTCGGCGCCCATCGCCGCGAGGGAGTCGAGCGCGACGGTGGCCGCACTGTCCGGCGAACCACACTGCACATATGCCGGGTATTGCGGGTCCTGGAGTGTGAGCCCGAAAATACCCACCTTCTTGCCGAACACGCTCACGGTGTCCCACGGCAGCACGCCGGGGAAGCGCGTACCATCCGCCTGCACACAGTTGGCGGAGAGCCACGTGAACTTCGACTCCCCGATGCGCGCCAGCAGGGTATCACGCGGGATGTCGAACTCGTGGTTGCCGAAGGTGGCATAGTCCAGGCCCGCGGCATTGAGGGCCTGCACCATCTGGGTGCCGTTGTAGAAGCGGCTGAGCAGGCTTGGCCCGAGAAAGTCGCCGGCCAGCACGAAGAGCACCGGCCCTTCCGCCCCGATCCGCTTCTTCAGGGTGGCGAGTCTGGGGAGGCCGCCGTTGCCATCCGCCAGCGTGTCCGCCACGTAGTCATCGTTGATGGAGAGGAAGCGCACCGGGTTGGTGGGGGCGGGCGCCTTCGGCAGGCCGGTGCAGGCCAGCGCGCCGAGCGCCGTGGCGGCGAGAACCAGGTTTCGCAACGGGGACCCCGGGATCGAGAGAGTCAGTCTTCGTGCGTGCGAAGCGCACGCACGACATCGGTGCTGAGGGCACGCAGCTCGTCCAGCATGTCCGGCCGCTGCCAGTCGTTCCGGTCCTCGAGCAGCTCCAGGAGGGATCGATACCACCAGATTGTCTGCTCTGACGAAGCAGACGACACCGTCCGCACATACTCTGCGCCGAGGCGGCGCAGCGCCGTCAGGGTGAGGCCGGCGCTGTGGATCTCGTCGGCGACGCAGATGTCCACCGCCCGGGGCTCGGCCACGCCAAGGTGCGCCAGGTAGTCGTGCTTGACGGCGCGCCATGGAAGTTCGGTGCCCCGCGCATCGAACCGCGTCTCCACGGCGTCGCGAGCGATGGCAAGCACCACTGACCCGAATTTCACGCCGATGCTCTGCTCCCGTACCTGGCGATGCTCCGGCAGGGTCTCCTCGAGCACCAGGTGCAGCACGCCGGCCACCACGGTGGGCTGGTCGGCGTTGTATCGACTCAGGATGACTGCCAGGTTGCCCGGGTGCGCGATGAAATCCGCGCTGCCGGTGGCCGGAGCCCGTGGCACGTAGTGCTTGGCCGCAAAGGCGAAGGCATGATGAATGCGGTCGGAGTAACCATGCATGTGGGCGGCTAGCCGTCCAGTCGGTGGCGTGTGATGGTCAGGGTATCCCCAGAAGCTTATGCGTCTGGAGGCTCATCTTCCAGCGGGGATGGGCCAGGCAGTAGCGCAGCGCGGCGGCGGTATTCGCCTCGCGGTGGGGCCCATCCATTGGCTGCAGGTAGAAATGATCGAACGCCAGTGACGCGAAGCGCTCGGGCGGTGCGAGCGCCTGGGGAAAGACCAGCTTCAATTCGTTACCCGAACTGAGCACGACGGGCGCGCCGGCCTTCGGGCTCACGCAGATCCAGTCCAGGCCTGGCGGTGCCAACTGCGTACCGTTGGTCTCCACCGCCACGGCGATGCCTCGGTCATGCAGGGCGTCCACCAGCTGGGCGTCGAGCTGCAGCAGGGGCTCCCCGCCGGTGCACACAACATAGGGCGTCCCGCCCGCGTCGCGGGGCCACGCCGCCCGCACCGCATCAGCAAGCGCCCCGGCGCTGGCGAACCGGCCTCCGCCCGGGCCATCGGTGCCGAGGAACTCGGTGTCGCAGAAGGTACAGACGGCTCCCGCCCGGTCCTCCTCCCGTCCAGACCACAGGTTGCATCCCGCGAAACGGCAGAACACTGCCGCGCGGCCGGTCTGCGCGCCCTCGCCCTGCAACGTGTAGAACAGTTCCTTGACCGCATAGCTCATGGGGTTCGCGCATAGGGTGCGGGGTCCTGGAGCCCTGCCTCGGCGAATCCCTTGAGGCGCAGCAGGCAGGCATCGCAGTGACCGCACGCCTCACCCTGTGTGTTGGGATCGTAGCAGGTGCGAGTGAGCGAGAAATCGATCCCGATGTCCAGGCCGGCCCTGACGATCTCCCCCTTGGTCATGCTGAGGAGCGGGGCATGAATGGTGAGGCCGCGTCCCTCCGTGCCCATTTTCGTTCCGAGCCGCGCCATCGCCTCGAAGGCGCGCAGGAATTCCGGGCGGCAGTCCGGGTAGCCGCTGTAGTCGATCGCGTTGGCACCGATGAAGATGTCGGTCGCGTCCAGTGTTTCGGCCCAGGCCAGCGCGAATGAGAGGAAGATCGTGTTGCGGGCGGGGACGTACGTCACCGGAATCTCCGCATGCATGGCGGCAACGGTCCGGTCCTTCGGGACGTCGATGCTCGTCGTGAGCGCCGACCCGCCGAATGCGGCCAGGTCGATGTCGAGAACGGTGTGCTGCACCACCCCGAGCGCCGCCGCCACCCGCCCTGCGGCGGCCAGTTCGATGCCGTGGCGCTGGCCGTAGCGGAAGCTGAGGGCATAGAGCGCGAACCCCGCACGCTGCGCGAGCGCGCCGGTGGTAGCGGAGTCCATCCCTCCCGAGAGCAGCAGAACGGCGCGCCTGGACGTCATCCCCGAATTCTAACGGGCTAGCGGCCGAGTACGTGCCTCAGTGCGGCTTCCAGGCTCGCATGGCGATAGCGGTAGGCATGGCCCTGCAGGAATTCGGGCAACACCCGGGTACTTGCGAGCAGCGTGGCCTCCGCCATCTCGCCGAAGATGAGCTTGAGCACGCCGGCTGGCAGCTGCAGGAACGCCGGGCGCCCGAGGACCCGCCCCAGCACGCGGGCCAGGTCACTGTTCCGCACGGGAACGGGCGCCACGGCGTTGAACGGACCCTGCACCTCGCGGTTCGTCGCGGCGAAGTAGAGCATGGAGATCGCGTCGTCGATCGAGTTCCAGCCCAGCCATTGGCGCCCGCTGCCCACGGGACCGCCGACGCCGGCCAGGAAGGGAGGAACGAGCTTTTCCAGCGCGCCCCCTGCGGGGCTCAGCACGACGCCGAACCGCGGGTGAGACACGCGCACGCCGGCGCCTGCGGCGTGGTCCGCGGCGCCTTCCCAGGCCTGCACCAGCGACGGAAAGAAGCCGGCGCCAGGGGCCGCCTCGTCTCCCAGGGGCTCGTCGCCCCGGTCACCGTAGAAGCCGGTGGCAGATACCGACACCAGTGCGTCAGGTCGGAGGTTGGTGCGCATGATGGCCTTGGCCAGCAAGCCCGCCGAGCGAACGCGGCTGTCGATCAGGACCTGCTTTCGCTCGGTGGTCCACCGTCCATCGGCGACGTTCGCACCGGCGAGGTTGATCACGGCATCGACGCCGGACAGGACCGACTGGTCGATCATGCCCTGATCAGGGTCCCACTGTGCATCGCCCGGCGCCGGGTGGCGGCGGACCAGCCGTGTCACCTGGTGGCCACCGGTGGTCAGGAATGGCACCAGCGCGGATCCGATCATCCCCGTGGCACCGGCGACCACGAACCGCTTTGGCGCAATGCCGGCGTGCGCAGCCAGGTCCGCCGCCAGCGTGGCGTGGCGGTAGCGCAGCAGGCGATCCAGCCGCACCTGCAGCGCTGGGCCGGCGAGGGCCGAACCCGCCGCACCCAGCGGGGGCACGCAGGTGATGGTGTCGCGGAGGAGGGTGCCGCCGGCGAGATCCGGCATCATCTCATGTACGTGCGTCCAGTGGGCGAAGGGCCCGGATTCCTGGACGTCGGCAAACCGGGAACCGGGTACGACATCCCGGTGCACCGCAACCCAGCGGAACGGCACCGGTCCCAGTTTGACCTCGAGGACCACGCGACCACCGTCCTGGATACCCTCGGCCTGCTCGAGCACCCGCACGTGCTCCCAGGGCGGCGTGAGCCGCTCCAACGCGCCGGGGCGCGCATGCCACTGCCACACCTCATCCACCGGGCACTCGATGCGACTGGTGCGCTCCACGATCAATCGGTTGGTCATGGTCCGAATACCCCGCTCGCGTGCTACCGGTTTCCTGCGGCGGAGGCGACCGTGTAAGTTTGCGCTTCGCTGGCCGCAGGACCACGCCACTTCAGGAGGCGACCATCACCACAACTGTTGCCGCGCCGGTCTGGACCCCGAAGGACGCCGAGAAGCTCTACAACATGAGCGGCTGGGGCCTTGGCTTCTTCCGCGTCAACGCCGAGGGGCATGTCACGGTCCACCCGGACGGTGACCCGAAGCGTGGGCTCGACCTGTACCAGCTCGCCACCGACCTCGATGCGCAGGGGGTGGGGCTTCCACTGCTGCTGCGCTTCTCCGACATCCTCAAGTCCCGTATCGCCACGCTCGCGGGGCACTTTGCGCACGCGATCAAGGAGTTCGGGTACGAGGGGCGCTACACCACCGTCTACCCGATCAAGGTCAACCAGCAGCGACATGTGGTGCAGGAGGTGGTGGAATTCGGCGAGGCGTTCGGCGTCGGGCTCGAGTGCGGCAGCAAGCCGGAGCTCATGGCCATCCTCGGACTCGGCGATGCGAGTCACCATCTCATCGTCTGCAATGGGTACAAGGACGAGGAGTTCATGCGGCTGGCCCTGATGGGCCAGAAGCTGGGACACACGGTGATCATCGTCATCGAGCAGCTGAATGAGCTCGATGTGCTGCTGAAGGTGGCCGATGAGATGCAGGTCGCACCCACGGTCGGGGTACGGATCAAGCTGTCAAGCGAGGGCTCGGGTCGATGGGCCAAGAGCGGCGGCGAAAAGTCGAAGTTCGGGTTGTCGCCGGTGGAGCTGGTGCAGCTCCTCGATCGACTGAAGGCCCTGGGCCGCGCGGACATCCTGAAGCTCGTGCACTTCCATCTGGGCAGCCAGGTCACCGATATCCGCTTCGTCAAGGCGGGTCTCGATGAGGTATGCCGCTACTACGTGGAGCTGCGCCGGATGGGGTTCCAGGTGGATTACGTGGACGTGGGCGGCGGCCTGGGGGTCGACTATGACGGGTCACGGTCCACTCGCACGGCCAGCATGAACTACACCATGCGCGAGTACGCCAACGACGTCATCTACACCCTCGGCACGGCATGTCGTGCCGAGGAGGTGCCCATGCCCAGTGTCATTTCCGAGTCGGGCCGCGCCATCACGGCGCACCACGCCCTCCTCCTGATCAACGTCATCGACGTCGAGACGCTGAACGAGACCTCCGCGCCCGAGCTGGGCGACGACCCGCACCAGCTGCTGGTCGACATGAAGGAGAGCCTCGAGTCACTCTCACTGGAGCGCGTTGCCGAGGTGTTCCACGATGCCGTGTTCGCCAAGGAGCGCTCGCAGGAGTACTTCGCCAGCGGCATCTTCTCCCTGCGCGACCGGTCGCACGCGGAGCGACTGTATCTCTCCACTCTGGTGCGCCTGGCGGAGGTCATTGCGGAGGACCCGGGGGCCTTCCCCGAGATCGCAAGCCATCTCGAAAGCGCGATGGTGGATCGCTACTTCTGCAATTTCTCGGTGTTCCAGTCTCTCCCCGACAACTGGGCGATCGACCAGCTCTTCCCCATCATGCCGATTCACCGACTGCTGGAGAAGCCCACGCGGCGCGGCACGATCCAGGATGTCACCTGCGATTCTGACGGGGTCATCGATCGTTTTGTCGGCGGGCGAAAGGGCAAGCCGAGCCTCGAGCTGCACCGCTGGGAAGAATCACAGACCTACATTCTCGGCATCTTCCTCACCGGGGCGTACCAGGAGATCCTGGGCGACCTCCACAACCTGTTCGGCGACACCAACGCCGTGCACGTTCGGCTGAAGAACGGTGGCTATGAGATCACCGACCTGGTGCACGGGGATACGGTCACTGAGGTGCTGAACTACGTGCAGTTCCATGCGTCCGACCTGCTGGCCACCTTCCGGCGCAAGGTGGGCGCGGCGAAGGACCTCACGCGACAGGAGTCCAACTCCTTCATCGCGGACTATGTCGCCGGACTCGAGGGCTATACCTACCTCGAGGGAGACATGTCGGTGCCGGGCAACGGAACGCCCCCCGCCGCCTAGGGGCACATCCGGCGGTGCGCCACACAACAACCCGGCGACCGCTTACCGTGCGACCAGCGGCACGAAGTCTCGCTCGGCCGCCCCGGCGTAGATCTGCCGGGGCCGGGCGATCTTCTGCTCCTTGTCGAGCAGCATCTCTTCCCACTGCGCCACCCAGCCCGGCAGCCGACCGAGGGCAAAGAGCACCGTGAAGAAGTCGGTCGGGTACCCCATCGCCTGGTAGATCAGCCCGGAGTAGAAATCCACGTTCGGGTAGAGCTTCCGCTTGATGAAGTACTCGTCCTCGAGGGCGATCCGCTCCAGTTCCAGCGCGATCTCCAGCTTGGGGTTGAGCCCCGTCTGCTCGAACACATCATACGCCACCTTCTTGATCAACCGGGCGCGCGGATCGTACGACTTGTACACCCGGTGCCCGAAACCCATCAGCCGGTCGCCTTCGCCTGACTTCACCTTCGCGATGAAGCCGGGCACATCGGCCTTCGAGCCGACCTCGTCGAGCATGCGGAGCACCGCCTCGTTCGCGCCCCCGTGCAGCGGGCCGTACAGCGCCGCAATACCGGCGGATACCGCCGAAAAGGGGTCGACCCCGGAGGAACCCACGGCGCGCACGGCGCTGGTGGAGCAGTTCTGCTCGTGGTCGGCATGGAGGATGAAGAGGATCTCGAGGGCACGCTGGAGCACCGCATTGGGCTCAAGCTTGCCGCCGATCTCGAACGTCATGTTCACGAAGTTGCCGATGTAGCTCAAGTCGTTTCGCGGGAACACGAAGGGCAGGCCGCGCGAATGCCGGAACGCAAAGGCGGCGATCGTCGGCATCTTGGCGAGGAGCCGGACCCGCTGCAGGTACCGGTTGGCCTTGACCTCGATGTGCTTCGCGTCGGGATAGAAGGTGGAGAGGGCGCCGACGGCGCCGAGCAGCATCCCCATCGGGTGGGCGTCGTACCGGTAGCCCTCGAGGAATTTCGTGATGTTGGTGTGGACATACGTGTGATAGCGGACCTTGTCTTCCCACTCGTCGAGCTGGGTCCGGGTGGGTAGCTCGCCTTCGCACAGCAGGTAGGCCACCTCCAGAAATGAGCACTTCTCGGCCAGCTGCTCGATCGGGTAGCCGCGATAGCGCAGGATGCCGCGATCGCCGTCGATGAAGGTGATCTCGCTCCGGCAACTCGCGGTGTTCATGAACGCCGGGTCGTAGGTCATCAGGCCGAAGTCATCCTCGGCCACCTTGATCTGCCGAAGATCCATGGCGCGGATCGTGCCCTCGCTGACCGGCAGCTCGTAGGTCTTGCCGGTGCGGTTGTCGGTGACGGAAAGGCTGTCCTTGGCCACGCGCGCTCCTCACAGCTGGGTGATACTGCTAAGATAATATCCTTGTCACTCTCACTCGCAGTGCGGGCCTCCGGCCTGCTGCTGGGCCAGGTGTCGGCCGCCGGCTCAGGCCCGGCTGGCGGGTCGGCGCGTATCGGCTTCGCGCGCATCCTCGGCGAGGAGCTGCTCGTCCGCGACCCGGACCTTGCGGTGCTGGCGACCCGGTGGGCTGACGCGGCCAGCGACGATACGTCGCTCGATAGCGGCTCGGTCGCCGGCTTCAGCCACCTCCGGGTACATGGTGCGCCGCGTGCCGCGCGCCATCCGGGAGAGTCGCCCACGCTGCCACTGCACCTGGCACCGGTGACGCTCCTGGCCCACGAAAATCCGCGGAACCTCACCAGCCTTACCTGGCACCTCGCCGCGCTGACCCATCCCGACCCGGAGTCCACCTGGGGTGCCGTAGCGATCAACGTTGCGGCTGCGCGGTTGCTGCAGGGTCATCGCGACTTCGTGCCCGATGTGATCGAGGCGCTGCGCAACAATGAAGCACCGGCCCTCCTGCTGGAGACCGTGCGCCGGCTCCCGTTGCTCCGGCGCGAGAGCATCGGTGCCGTGGCGGCATCGGAGTCGCCGGCCATCGGGGCTGCCTGTGCCGCGCTCTGGGCCGCTCATACGGAACCACGCACGGGCACGGCACTCGGATGGCTGGAAGCGCTGCCGGCCCGGGTCGAATCGGCCGCAGCCGCCGGGGCTGCCTTGCTCGGTGCGCGCGATGGCATCGAGGCCATGCGCCTGGCCCTCGGAGAGCGCGGGATCGACGTTCCCGCGGTGCGGCGCTTGTCGGACCAACTCGCGCGGATCACGCCTCCCGACCAGCGCGCGTGAAGCGGCTGGGACCCGGTGTTCTTGCGCTGTTGCTCGCCGCAGCGGTGCGCCTTGTTGTCGCTGCGGTCATTCCGCTCCATCCCGACGAGGCGTTCTACTGGGAATGGTCGCGCCACCTGGCCGCGGGGTATTCCGAGCACCCGCCAATGGTGGCCCTCCTGATCCGCGTCGGCACCTCGGTGTTCGGCGATACGCCCCTTGGCGTTCGCTTCGCCACGGTAATCTGCGGCGCGATCGCCACCTGGGCCGTCATGGCGACGGCGCGTGCCGTCGCCGATCAGCGGTCGGCCGACATCGCCGGCCTCACCTTGACGGCCCTGCCCGTGGCGGCTGGAGCCTTTGTCCTGGCAACGCCGGACGCACCACTCCTCGCCTTCCTCTCGCTCACCATCTTCCTCACCACCCGCGCGCTGACGGCACCAGCGCCGCGCGTTTCGTTCGCATTCTGGATCGCCGGCGGACTCGCGGTCGGTCTCGCCATGGCGTCCAAGTACACCGCGGTGCTGGTGCCGGTTGCAATCGTGCTGGCGGTCGCGGCATTGCCGTCGCTCCGCCACACGCTGAGGACGCCCGGTCCCTGGTCAGCCGTGGTGGTGGCAACGGTCGTATTGCTCCCCGTATTGCAGTGGAACGCCGCACACGACTGGGTTTCCTTCCGGTCCCAGATCGCCCACGGTCTGGGACGATCCGGCGGAGCGGTATGGCGGCGGGAGCTGGAACTGCTCGGTGGCCAGGTCCTCCTTGGCTCGCCGATCCTGTTTGGCCTCGGGGGTGGGGCACTGCTGTGGGCGGTGCGGGCCGGGGGGCGAATCGCGCGGGTGCTCGCGGCGGTGGCGCTGGTGGTGGCGGCGTTCTTCACGTTCGCAGCGACGAGGAGCCGGGTGGAGGCGAACTGGCCTGCACCGGCCTGGATCGCATTGACGATCCTGATCGCGATTGTGCCTGCAGGCGCGCGGTGGGCGTGGTGGCGGCGCGCCGGCATTGCGCTGGCGCTCCTGTTCTCGGCGGTGCTGTACATCCAGTCACTGGTGCCCATAGCGCCACTGCGAGCCGACCGCGATCCCACCGCTCGCAATCACGGCTATGCCGACCTCGCGGTCGCCGTGGTACGAGAGGGGGGCGGAGGTCAGGCTCGGCGTTGGGTGGCAGCGAACCGCTATCAGGACGCCGCCGAGCTGGCGTTTCTGCTTCCCGGGCATCCGGAGGTGTTCTCCCTCAACCTGTCCCGTCGAAGCAACCAGTATCTCCTCTGGCCCGGATTCCCCGACCGGGCCCGGATCGGGGATGACCTGCTCCTCGTCCTGTTCGAGCGTCCTGAGGATGCACCCGACCCGGCCCTCCCGAGCCTCTCGCCGTTTTTCGACTCGGTGGAGCGGGGAACGCTGGTACCGATGTACCGGGGGGCCTCCCAGGTGGGCGCCAGACGTCTCTGGTTGCTACGTGGATGGAGGGGCGCGTGGCCGCCGCCGCCGAGGTAAATTGAACGCCTACCCTCACCCCCACGGATCATGAAGACACGCTCCCTGCTCGCCTCTCTCGTCCTCCCTCTGGCACTGGTGCTTCCCCTGCGGGCCCAGACTCCCCAGACCTTCACGGTGGACACTGCCGGCGTCGGCGCGGTACTCGACCAGGCGCTCAACCATTCCGAGGTCATGCAGAACCTGGCATACCTCTCCGACATGATCGGCCCCAGGCTCACCACGTCGCCCGCGATGAAGAAGGCCAACGACTGGACGATGGAACAGTTCAAGGCCTACGGCCTCTCGTCGCATCTCGAGTCGTACACCTTCGGCGTGTCGTGGGAGCGCGGCGACGCGAGCCTCAAGATCGTGAAGCCCTTCACGCGGACAATTACGGCGCACAGCTGGGCCTGGACCGCCGGAACTGATGGCAAGACGCTCACTGGCGAGGTGATTCGCATCAACGGTACCCCTGGGGACAGCCTCGACGCCTACCTGCCGAAGGTGAAGGGCAAGTGGCTCATGCTCAGCGATCTGGCGTCCATCTGGAATCCGGACGGCCCGCCGATGACCGCCGCGGACTCGCAGGCGGCGAATGAGGCCCGCGAAAAGCGGATGTCCACGTACCAGCGCCTGCGAGACGACCCGAAGGCAATGGCTGAGTTCCGTCAGGCCTCGTATGACCGTGCATTCCGCCTCAAGAAGGCCGGCGCGCTTGGCATCCTCACGGAAGGGTCGAAGGAGTTCGGCCTCATGACAATGAGCGGATCACCGAACTCGGTCAGCCCGCTTCCGAACCTGGTCATTTCGCACGAGGACTACGCAACGCTGGACCGCCTCATTGAGCGCGGCAATCCGCCGGTGCTCGCCGGCACCGTCACCAACACGATGGGCACCAAGCCGGTAGAGCAGTACAACACCATTGGCGAGATCAAGGGCAGCGAGAAGCCCGATGAGGTCGTCATCCTCGGGGCGCACCTGGACAGCTGGGACCTTGGCACCGGTGTCACCGACAACGGCACCGGCTCCATGGTGGTGCTCGAGGCCGCGCGCGCGATTGCACAGTCGGGGGTCAAGCCGAAGCGCACCATCCGCTTCATTCTCTTCAGTGGGGAAGAAGAGGGGCTGCTGGGCTCGACCGCCTATGCGGCGCAGCATGCCGCCGAGGCCGACAAGATCCAGGCGGTGCTGGTGCTGGACAACGGTACCGGCATGATCACGGGGCAGGCCCTGCAGGGCCGGAAGGAATTCGAGCAGCTGTGGATCGACCTGCTGGCGCCGGTGACCTCACTTGGTGCGAAGACGGTGCGCGACGCCAACAAGGGCGGCACCGATCACCTCTCGTTTATTCCGTACGGCGTACCCGGGTTCAACTTCGACCAGGAATCCCGCGGCTACAACCACACGCATCACTCGCAGGTTGACACCTACGACCACGCGGTGCCCAGCGACCTGATCCAGGCCTCGGCGGTCATGGGCGTCACGGCGCTGGAGCTGGCCAACCTGAACGAGCTGCTCGCACGTGGGGAAAAGAAGGACGTGACGGCGCCGGCGCCGATGAAGCCGTCGCCTGGCGTGGCAATGAAGTAGGCCGCAAAAGGCGCAAAGGGCGCGTAGGGCGCAAGGGTGTGCGCCTCCGCGCCCTAGTTGCTCTTCTCGCCGCTCACCGCTCCCAGCTTCTTCTTGACTCCAGCTACCTCCGGCTGCAGCACCGGGTCGGCATCCCGACGCAGGTCTACGTACTGCTGGTAGTAGCCCGCCGCCTTCGCTCGATCGCCGCGCTCCGCCGAAATATCTCCCATCCGAATGAGCAACGCCGGCATTTCGCTCCAGTCAGTACCGATCCGCGCGCGATTTGTACTGGCGAGGTAGCGCTCGCCCCACGCGAAAGCCGAGTCGGCATTGCCGGCCGCGTCAAAGGCCCGTGCCAGTGCCGAGGCAAAGCAGGGAAGGCAGGTGGCGTCGTTGGCGAACCCTTCCCGGTACCGGGCGATGGCTTCGGTCGGCTTTCCATCGGCCAGGGCAATCTCCCCCAGGGCGAAGGCGCGACCCGTCGTGGCTCCGCGTATCTGGATCGAGTCGAGCGCCGTGGCCTGTTCCGCCAGCAGGCCTCTCGCGCGTGCCGCGTCGCCCAGCCGCGCATAGCTGAATGCGAGCACGGCATAGGGCCGCTCCGCCGGAGTCGCCGACGTGAATGGTCCCGCACTGACAACCGAGTCCAGCAGCGCGCGGCCGACTGCGGGGTCTGCCGCTGCCATCGCCTTCAGCTCACCCAGGACCATCGCAGCCCGATAGTACTCCGGCGGGCGCCCCCGCGTTGCCTCGAAGGCAAGGCTCTGGCGGCTCAGCTCGATCGCCTCCCGCAGGTGTCCCCCCAGGGCCGGCATGCGGCTCGCGTTGCCGAGCGCGAGCGAACGAGTGATGGAAGGCACGCGTGCGTCCTGCCCCACGGAAAGCGCAAGCTGGCCCGCCTCGGCCCGCTTGCCCTCGGCGTACGTCACGATGGCATCGACGTTCCGGAGCGACGCATCGTCCGGGTACCGCGCCAGCCCCTCAGCAACCATCGCACGCGCGGAGTCCACCACGCCGGCGTCGAGCCACTGGATCGCGGCGTTCCGGTAGCCACCGGGGCCGAGCCCGGCGCTGGAGTCGTGCACCACCCTGCCCGTCATCATCGCGGCGTCACGGTACTGGCCCTGCGCTTCCAGCAGGATCGCCAGGTTGTTGTTGGCGGTGACCTCGAGCGAGTCGAGCTCGAGTACCGAGCGATAGGCGGCGATCGCGCGCGGCGTATCGAACACGGCAGAGGTGTAGTAGCTGCCCTCCGTGAGGTACCGCTCCAGCTCGGTCAGCCGGTCGCGGTGGGCAAATGCACGGCGGAGCGGCTCGACCGCACCGACGCGGTCCCCGCTGTTGCTGAGGGCGACACCCAGCTTGCGCCACGCCATGGCGAAGGCGGTGTCGAGCGTCACCGCCTCGTTGAGCAGGACCACCGCGCGATCGTAGTCCTCACGCTCGAACGAGGCCTCGGCCTGGGAGTACTTCTGCAGCGCCGGCAGCGACGCCGTGGTGACCTGCTCCATGGGCAGGCTGGCGCGAACGTTTCGCAGCGACTCGCCAATGCGGCGCCGGAGATCCTTCGAGGCGCGGTCGAGCGCAGGCAGCAGCTCGTTCTGCGTCGCGGCCGTTTCACGGAATGCCGCCAGGTCGTCACCGCTGCCGGCGGAGATGAGCCGCAGCGTCACCACGTACTGTCCCGCGACGGGTTCGGCCCGGCCAACAACCACCGCCTTGGCGCCCGTACGGATGGCGACCTCACGAGCCACGTCGGCGGCGGGATCCGACTCGACCGGACGGCGCATCATGGTGAGTGCGTTCCTCACCTGTGACGTGGGCACCAGTTGCAGCACCCCCGACTGGCCGAGGTCGATACGCAGGGCTTCCGTGAGGGCGCCACTCATCGACGAGTCTCCCACCACGTCTACCCGGGCCAGCATCACGGCATCGCGCGAGGTGAACTTCCCCTCCGCCACCAGGGATCGCGGGCCCAGTGCGCCGCTGAACCAGAGCCCACCCAGCACCGAGGCCAGGAGTGCCATCCCGGCGGCAGCGGTCACCCACCTGCGTCCCCGCTTCACTGGCGTGGCGCCGCTGGCAAGAGTGCCCGGTGGAGGTGTGGGTGTGACGACCTGCTCCAGTTGGCGCAGCAGGTCGCTCGCGCTGACCGGCCGACCGGCCGGATCCTTGGCCAGGCAACGGCGAATGAGAGGCGCCAGCGCGGGCGGAAGGTCGCTGCGCAGCGTGTCGAGTGACGGCGCGTCCTGCGTCAGGTGTGCGGCAAGGACCGCCTGCGCCGTGGGACCAGTGAACGGCGCCTTGCCACCGAGCATCTCGTGTGCGGTGACGCCAAGCGCGTAGATGTCGGCCAGCGGACCCACATTGGGGTCACCCGTGACTTGCTCCGGTGACATGTAGGCCGGCGTCCCGATCACCATCCCCACACTCGTTGCGGTCAGCGCCGGATCGGCGCCCGACGTGGCCGTGCTCAACGCCTTGGCCACCCCGAAGTCGGCCACCTCGGCGTGGCCCCCGGAGAGCAGGATGTTGTCGGGCTTGATGTCGCGATGGACCACGCCCTGGCCGTGTGCATAGGCCAGCGCGTCCGTGACCTCGCGAAAGATGCGGATCGCCTCGTCCGGTCGAAGCTGGCCGTCTCGCGCCAGCCGCGCACGCAGCGACTCGCCGTCAACGAGTGGCATCGTGTAGTACAACAATACCTGGCTGCCGGGCAGCGTCACCTCGCCGGCAGCGAGCAGTGGCACGATATGCGGATGGTGCAGCCGGGCGGCCAGCTGGATCTCGCGCCGGAAGCGGTCGGCGCTCACCCCGGCGGCGAGTTCCGGCGACAGGAACTTGATCACGACCTTGCGGTTGAGTGCCGTTTCGGTGGCTACGAACACGCGGCTCATCCCGCCACCGCCAAGCTCCCGTTCGAGGCGGTAGGTCTCGCCCAGTGCCGCCTGCAACTGCTGCTGAAGGTCGATCACTGCTCGCCCACCACCTTGGCGAGCTTCTTCTTGACCGCGGTTACTTGCGGTTGCAGGTCGGGGTCGGCGTCACGCCACAGGTCCACGAACTTCTGGTAATAGCTCGCCGCCGTGGTCCGGTCGCCCTTCTCCTCGTACAGCTCGCCGAGCCGGCGGTATGTCGGCGCTAGAAAAAAGGCGTCAGCACCGATCCGTACCCGCTCCGTGGTGGCGAGGTACTTCTCGCTCCAGACAATGGCAGAATCTCGCTGGCCCGCGGCGTCGAAGGCGCGCCCGAGGTCGGACATGGCACATGGGCGGCAACCGGACTCCTTGCCCAGGCCCGCGCGAAACTCGGTGATCGCCTCATCCGGCTTGCCGGCCTGCATGGCGAGCACGCCGAGAATGGCGCGCCGATAGGGCTCGCTCGCGCGCCACTGCGCTGTGTCTCGCACGCTGGCGCCCTCGGCGAGCAGTGCCCTGGAGCGGGCAGCATCCCCGGCGATGGCGTACGTCCATGCGAGGTCCAGGTACGGCCGCTCGTCGGGCGCAACCGCCGCGAGGGGACGGACCGCGAGCACCGAGTCGAGGAGGCGCCGCGCCCGCCCCGGGTTGCCTCGGTATACCGCGTCGAAGGCCGCGATGATGGTGAGAGCATCATAGTACTCGCCCGGCTGGTCCACGCGTGTGGCCAGCTCGGCACGAGCCCGTGCATCCGCATCCGCCTGGCGTACCTGACCCTGCATGCCATGGATGAAAGTGGCGCCACTGAGGGCCGAAAAGCGAAGAGCAGGCGGCGCTGTCGGGTCATTGCCGGCGGCCTGGACGAATTGCTCAACCTGACGCAGGTCTCCCCGCGCGAACGCGATCCATGCGGCTGTGACCTGGAGCTGGGAATTGTCAGGCGCCCGCCGTGCCCCGTGGCGCTGCAGGCTGGCCGCGCTGTCCAGTTCACCGGCGTCGATCAAGGCAAATATGAGATTTGCTATCGAAACGGGGCTCGAGTCGCGCGCTGCTAGTGCCTTGCGGTAGTACCGGACAGCCGCCGAGTCATTCCCCTGGGCCGACAGGATGGTGGCCATGTTGTTTGTGGCCACCACGTCCAGGGAGTCAATTTCCAGGGCCGATCGGTATGCAGCGATTGCCTTGTCGTTGTCGAAGGCGACGGCGGTGTAGTAGCTCCCCATCGCCAGGTAGCGCTCGCGGTCGGGCAGGCGGTCCCGGAAACGGAATGCGCGGGTGAGCGGCTGGCGTGACTTGAACTCCTCGCCCTGGTTGCCATACACCACGCCGAGCTTGCGCCACGCCATGGCGAAGGCGGTGTCGATGGTCAGGGCGTCTTCCAGCAGTCGCTGCGCCCGTGGATAGTCGCCCCGGTCGCTGGCCGCAACCGCCTGGGAGTACTTCTGCAGCGCGGCGAGCGAAGAGGTGGTCACCGCTTCCATCGGCTGGCTCGCACGCACCTTGCCAAGGGACTCGCCGATACGTCGGCGCATCTGCTTCGTGACGGCATCGAGCGCGGTCAACAGCTCGGTCGAATCCTTCGCTGTCTCCCGGAAGGCAGCGAGGTCATCGCCCGTTCCGGGAGTCACGAGCCGCAGCGTCACAATCATCTGGCCACCGACCCGCTCCACCCGACCCGCGATGACGCCCTTGGCCCCGCTGCGCACCGCCACCTCCCGCGCCGGCGTGAAGCCGAGCGCGCCATCCTCCGGCTGCTGCATGAGCCGGAGCGTGGATCGGATCTGGGAGGCCGAAAGCAGCTGGAGCACATCCGATTGTGACAGATCCACCCGCAGAGCTTCCGTCAGGGCGCTTCCGAGTGCCGAGTCGCCAGGTACCTCCACGTCTGCCAGCACGACCTTGTCGCGGGAGCCGAATTTTCCCTCTGCCAGGAGCGTGCGTGTCGGCAGCAGGCCAGTGACGCGCAGGCCGAGCAGTACTGCCGCAAGCACGCCGGCGCCAATCAACCCGAGGCGAAGCCAATTGCGTTGCGCCGGGTTCGGCATCGGGGGGGAGATCAGGGTGCCGGGGGCGGGGGTGCCCACCTGTTCCAGCAGCCCGACGAGCTCGGCCGCCGACGGCCGGGCCGAGGGGTCCTTCGACAGGAGCCGTCGTACCAGCGGCGGAAGCGCCGGCGCGAGATCCTGTCGCAGGGCGTCGAGGGACGGGGCCTCGCTCGTGAGCTGTGCCGCCAGGATGGCCCGCGGCGTGGTCCCCTTGAACGGCGTCTGCCCGGTGAGCATCTCAAACCCGGTCACGCCAAGCGCATAGATGTCCGCGGCTGGGCCGACGTCCGGGTCGCCTGCGCCCTGCTCCGGGGCCATGTACGCTGGCGTCCCGATCACTGTGCCGATGCTGGTGGCGGTGGTGTTTACATCTACCGACGTCGCCGTGCTCAACGCCTTGGCCACCCCGAAGTCGGTGACTACCGCGTGTCCGTTCGATAGCAGGATGTTGTCGGGCTTGATGTCACGATGCACCACGTTCTGGCGATGGGCATAATCGAGGGCGTCGGCCACCTCGCGCAGCACACGCATCCCTTCGGCGGAGGCGAGCGGACCCTTTGACAACCGGGCCCGCAGTGACTCGCCCTCCACGAACGGCATGGTGAAGTAGAGCAGGGGGGTGCTGGATCCCTCCAGCTTCACTTCGCCGGCGGCCAGCAGTGGGACGATGTGGGGGTGCTGCAACCGGGCCGCGAGCTGGATCTCGCGACGGAACCGGTCGGCGCTGATGCCAAGGCCAAGCTCTGGTGAGAGCAGCTTGATGACCACGCGACGCCCCAGCGCCGTCTCCGTCGCCACGAAGACCCGGCTCATGCCACCGCCGCCAAGCTCACGCTCGACGCGGTAGGTGCTGCCGAGTGCTGCCTGCAGCTGTTCCTGGAGGTTGCTCACGCGGGGAGGGTGACCGAACAGGTCGTATCAAACCCGCCCCGTGTGTTGTAGATCGTGGTGACGACCAGCCGCTTCGGCGCGAGCAACCTGAACAGGTCTTCCGCCATCCGTGCCGTGGCGTGCTCCTGGAAGATGCCGACGCTCCGGTAGCTGGTGATGTAGTACTTCAGGCTCTTGAGCTCGACACACTGGCTCGAGGGAACGTAGGTAATGCGCAGCAGCGCGAAGTCCGGCAGCCCGCTGTAGGGGCACACGGCGCTGAATTCGCGCGTTTCGGTGACGATGTCCTGGTCCGGCCCCTCGTACGGGAAGGTCTCGAGGACGGCGACGTCGATCGCCTCGGGGCCGGTGAATGGTATGGTCCTGCCTTCAGCGATAGCCATCGATGCATTTTCCGGTGGAGGGAAACCGCCGGAATATACTGACAGGGACGCGAGTTGTCGGGGTCAGTGCCCCCTGGTACCCACCATGCCCTCCTCCAGCCAGGTGAACCCGCCGTCCAGGACCTTTCGAGCGACCGCGTAGGTTGCCACGTCGTCATTCCGCCAGATGGCGGCGAACTTCTCGTCCACCCGCCGCCCCGCCTGCTGGCAGAAGATATCGGCCAGCTCGACGGCATCGCCTGCCGTCTTGCCTCCCAGGCGCCTCGTGGACTCTGCCCGGGCACATGTCGCCGCCATCGCGAACAGCTCCGCCCCGATCTCTACGATGCGCCCGAGCACCGCCTGCCGCTTCTCCAGCTTCGGCCCGAAGCGGACCATGCAGTGAAAGATGGTCCGCCCCAGCTTGCGGCTGCGCCGCTCCACGAACCGCATGTGCCTGGCGAGCTTCCCGAACTCACCAAAGCCGAAGCGGCCGCGCAGGCTCAGCCAGAGGCCAGGGTACCAGCGGCCATAGAACAGCGCCGACTTGAAGAGGGCATCCGCCTTGGCCGTCATCGGTGCCTTCGGGTCGATGAGGGCGCCCGCGATCTTGAAGTGCGTGTCCACCGCTTCACGCGCGATGAACAGCCGCATGATCTCGCTCGATCCCTCAAAGATCAGGTTGATCCGAAAGTCGCGCATCATCCGCTCGACTGGGTCGGGCTTCTCCCCGCGCGACCGGAGGCTGTCGGCGGTCTCGTAGCCGCGCCCGCCCTTGATCTGCAGGGTGTCGTCCACGATCCGCCACCCGATCTCGGTATTCCACATCTTGGCGAGCGCGGCCTCGAGCCGGATATCCACCTTGCCTTCGTCGGCCATGAGGGACGCGAGGTCGCTCACCGCTTCCATGGCGTACGTCTCCGCCGCCATGCGGCCGATCTTCTGCGCGATCGCGTCGTGCTTCCCGACGGCCTGTCCCCACTGCACCCGTGTCGAGGCCCACTCGCGGCAGATCTGGAGGGCGCGCTTCGCCCCTGCCACCGACGAGGCCGGCAAGGTCAGTCGGCCGGTATTGAGGGTGACGAGGGCGAGCTTCAGCCCGCGCCCCTCACCCCAGAGGAGGTTTTCCGCCGGCACCTTCACGTTCGTGAACCTGATGACGCCGTTCTCGATGCCCTTGAGTCCCATAAAATGGAGCCGCTGCACCACCTCCACCCCGGCCCAGTCCACTTCCACTATGAAGGCCGAGATCTTCTTGGGCCCGGTACGCGCCATCACCACCATCAGCTCCGCGACGGTGCCGTTGGTGCACCAGAGCTTTTCGCCGTTCAGGACCCAGTGTGATCCATCGTTGGAAAGGGTCGCCGTGGTGCTCATCGCGGCAGGATCGGACCCGACATTCGACTCGGTGAGCGCGAACGCCGAGATGGCACCCTGTGCCAGTCGGGGCAGGTACTTCTTCTTCTGCTCCGGCGTGCCGAAGAGCTTGAGTGGCTGCGGCACCCCGATCGACTGGGCCGCGGAGAGCAGTGCGGTGAGGCTGCCGTCCACGCTTGTGACGAGGCCGATCGCGTGGGTGTAGCTCGTCTGGCTCAGCCCCAGGCCACCATACTCCTCCGGGATCTTGATGCCGAACGCCCCGAGTTCCCGCAGCCCCTGGATGACTTCAGCCGGGATCTTGCCGTCGCGGTCGATCTTGTCGCTGTCGACCCGCTCGGCAAGGAACCGCTCGAGCCGGTCCATGAACGGTCGTGCCTTGGCAAGTTCCGCCTCGGGCTGAACCGGGTAGGGATGAATGAGGTCGAGCCGAAGCTTCCCCTCGAACAGCTGCCGCACAAAACTTGGCTTCTCCCAGTCCTTTTCGCGTGCTGCCTCGGCGACCTCGCGCGCCTCCTGCTCGGTGGCCAGTGGCGCAGGGTCGGCACGCTTGACGGGGGCTTCCGGAATGACGCTGGTCATGACGCCTCGGCGTGGGACACGGTGGCGGCGGCGGGTGTGAGTCGTCCGCGCATGCCGTGCAGTACGAGATCGATGATGTGCTGGCGGCGGTTGCTCAAGAATGCCGGATCGTCGGGATTGGTCCCGATGCCGGCCAGCAGCGTGCGAGAGTGGATGAGCGGGAACCAGCACAGGGCCAGGATCGACAGTACGAGTTGTTCTGCCTGCTCCTGATCGTCAGCACCGAATCCCAGCTCGTCGGCGATGGCGGCCACCGCCTCGTGGATCGCACCATGGTGCGGTCCGAGCTCGTCGGGATGACCGCTGCCCTGGAGTGCCTCCCATTCGAGCAGACGGACGAAATGCGGGTGACTGCTGATGAAATCGAAATACTCGCCAACCACCCCGGCGAGGACGACGTCGGGCCGTTCGCCGCTCCGGAGGGCTCGCTCGCGGCCGCTTTTCACGGCGTCACGTACCTGGCCGAACAACCGCTCGAGTACCGCACGGTAGAGCTCGGCCTTGCTGCGGAAGAAGTAGGAGGGGGTGCCCCGTGACACGCCCGCCGCGGACCCCACTTCTTGAAGGCTGGTTCGCTCGTAGCCCCGCATGGCGAAGAGTTGCTCGGCCGCATCCAGAATGGCCTCGCGGCTCCGGGTGGCGTCGCGTCGCCGATCGGGCAGGGTGGCTTTCACCGCGGCTCCAATGGTTGCTTGTTGATCAGCAAGTTATGGAGTGACCTCGATTTCCGCAAGTGTGATGGGCTGGTCGGGCCGGGATGGGTACCCGTGGTCAGGCAATGCGCCGATAGGATGTCGTGTCCCGTCGAACCCCGTTTCCTGAGCCGCCAGCCCACCTCGCCGCGGCTGTAGCCTTCTTCAATTCTGACGGCACGTAGTATGATGTACCTCAGACCTTGCCACGCAACAGGATGGGAATGTTGGCAGCTGCCACCACCGCGTCATGGGAACGGGCCACTGCGCATAGATCGTAGTTCAGCAGCGGAAGGGAATCTCCCTGGGGGCAGGCGTGCATTTTCGGTGCGGCGCGCCCTGGGGGCTGTGCTCATTCCTGCAACACTCGCCGTCGTCGGCTGTTCCGGCAGCTCGGGTCCCGCCGACGTAACCCTCACCTCGATCGATCTTTCGCCTGCGTCGGCCACCCTGCAGGTGGGCACCACGCAGGCCTTTGCGGCAACCGGTCACTACAGCGATGGGACCACGGCGAGCGTTGCCGTGGACTGGACGGCAACGGGTGGCACCGTCTCGAGTGCCGGGCTCTACACCGCCGGGTCCGTCGCCGGGAGTTATCAGGTGGTGGCGACGGAGCAGGGCGGGTCGATCAGCAAGGCGGCGGGAGTGACGCTGACCGCCGCGCCGCCCGTGCTCACGAGCGTCACCGTGGCACCCTCGACCATTTCGCTCGCGCCGGCAGGGACGCAGCAGTTCACGGCCACGGGCCACTACACCGGCGGCGGCACCGGAAGTGTCACTGTCACCTGGACTGCGACTGGCGGGACGATCAGCGCGACGGGACTCTACACGGCCGGAGCGGTCGACGGGACATATCAGGTTACCGCTACGGCCACGGGAAACGCGTTGGCCGGTCACGCTGATGTGACGGTGGCGACACCGCCGCCGAACCTGGTGTCGATCGAGGTCGCACCGGCACGGGGCGCGGGTGAAGCCATCCTGCCACGGTGCAGTATGTGGCGATTGGTCACTCAGCGATGGCGCCACTGCGCCCGTAGCAGTCAATTGGGCGACGACCTACCGGGGACCGCAGGCCAAAACTCCCAGAACTCGATTTCGGCACAGGGATCTTTACTGCCGGTTATCCGATTCGGTGCCTTCAGGTGACTGCGACGCTTGCAAGGTGGCTCGCTAAGCGGTCAGCGTCCGGGAACTGCGTTCACAAACCGGCAGGACTGTACGTGGGCCCCACCCCTTCGCTTCTGGGCACCCGTCGCAGGTTCGGTCTACCTGTGCACCAGCAATCACTTCACCGATGATGGTGATCGGTCTTGGCGAGACAGTGGTGACGATGCCACGGCGGCGGGTGGCGTCGCGTCCTCCAGCCACCCGACCGTACACCAATTCGCGTACCCAGTTGTACGCGGACAGCTCGGGTGAGGTGCAGGTATTCTGTCGAAGAAGTGTGGAGCGCGCCAGCCGTGCCTGACGGGACGGCGCCACGGTGAGCATTACTGTGACTATGAACGCAGGTAGCGGATGGCGAAGGTCTTCATCTAGACAAGCTCATTTGCTACGAACCTCCAGCCAACATGCCGAGCGTCGCTGCAATCGTACTGACGGAGCTCAGCTCCACTTCCAGATCCGAACTGGACCACCTCGCCTGTGATCTGCCACCGTAACCGCCTCAGCGCACAACCGGCGCCAACATCTGGTTCAAGAACACCGCTGTCCGCCATGACACGGGTGAATTGCCATGCCGTCGTAATTCACCCTTCGCATAACTCCAAGCCCCACAACATCCTTCCCTCGGCATCATCCCTGCACCGGTGAGGTCTTTCCTCATCGGAGCCAGGCTATGCCAAGACTTGCGCGCTGGGCCCTCTGTGCGCTTCTCATCAGCGCCTGCGGCTCGAGCGAGACTACCGATCCGCTCTCGCCGCAACTCTGGTCGTCGGCTGCGCCATCGGCTAGCGCGGGCAGCTCCTCGATCGAGCTGCACGTGCTTCTCGCGCGCGCCGGCGAAGTGAGCTACTCCGTCTATTCGACCGCACAACCGTCGATCACCGCGGCGCAGGTCCGCGAGGACGGGGCTGGCACGGGTGGCCGCGCACCGATGCGCACGGGCACCGTGTCGATCGCAAACGCACAGGTAGAGGACACCGTTGTCGTCCTGCTCCAGGGACTTGCGCCGGGGCAGGCCTACTTCGCCTACCTCGCCGCGACGCCCGCCACCGCCGATCCGGCCCCCGCCGATGCCGACGACGTTCGCGCCGTCAACGGCACGCTCGCGGCCCGTCAGCCGTCAGCGTCGCTCCAGAGCACGGCCATCAGTGGTCCGGTGGGCTACTACACCTACCTCCCGGAGGATCACTTCCTGCGTCCCGGCGAGCGGTTTCCGCTGCTGGTATTCCTGCATGGCTCGGGAGAGAAGGGAAATGGCACCACGGAACTCAGTCGCGTGCTGGTGCACGGTCCACCCAAGCTCATCAAGAACGGCCGGGATCTTCCCTTTATCGTCATCTCACCCCAACTGCCGTCCAGCCAGGGCGGGTGGCCCGCGAGCCTCGTGGATGAATTGATCAACAAGGCCATCGCGGACTTTCACGTGGATACCACGCGCATGTATGTCACGGGTCTCAGCCTGGGCGGCTATGGCACGTGGGCCTACGCCGTCTCGAAGCCCGGACGGCTGGCGGCGGTTGTACCAATTGCAGGCGGCGGGAGCAGCGGGCAGGCATGCACGATGAAGAACGTGCCGACGTGGGCCTTCCATGGGGACGCCGATGGAACGGTCAACGTGTCAGGCTCGGTAAACATGGTCAACGCGATCAATGCGTGCACGCCGGCACCGGCGGTGGCGGCACGGCTCACGATCTATCCCGGCGTGGGTCATGACTCATGGACCCGCACCTATGACGGCAGCGCCGGCCACGACATCTACACCTGGATGCTGCAGTACCATCGCTAGGAGGGAGAACTAGCGCCGCGCGGGAGGGATCGCGGGGCGGAACTTGTAGCCATACACGATGACCCCGTCGGCGCTGTCCTCGCGTACCCGGCGCGTGACCATTTCCACACGCAGGCCGATCGCGACCTCGTCGGCACCCACGTCAGTCAATTGGGCTGCGACGAGCGGGCCTTCATCCAGCCGCACCAGCGCGACCGGGTACGGCGCAAACTCCTCGTGCCCGGCCGGGGGGTGGTACACGAACGAGTACGAGTAGACCTCGCCGCCACCGCAGAAGCGATGCGGCCGGACCGAGGTGGCGCCGCATTCCGTGCACACGGCACGCGGAGGGAACATGCGGTGGTCGCACGTCGTGCACTGCACCCCCTCGAGCAGGTAGCGCTGCGCCTGCTGGCGCCAGGTGTGTGGCGCGCTCATCCCATGGCCTCCAGAATCGTCGTGACGACGGTGGCACCGCTGCCCCCGATGTTCTGCGTCATCCCGAGCCTCGCACCCGGCACCTGGTTGACGCCTCCCTCTCCCCGCAGCTGAAGGGACGCCTCGGCGAGCTGGTACATCCCCGTGGCGCCGACCGGATGCCCGCGGGCCTTGAGTCCCCCCATCGTCGTGATCGGGATTCGTCCATTGAGGCCGATCTCGCCATCCAGGCCCAGCCGGACGCCCTCCCCTCGCTCCGCGAAACCCGACGCCTCGAGCGACAAGACCGACATGATGGTGAATGCGTCATGCACCTCGAAGAAATCAATGTCCGATGGCGCGACTCCGGCCTCGGCATAGGCGCGAGCCGCGCTGGTGGCCGCTCCCCGCAACTCGAGGATGTCACGCCGATCGTGGAGCGCGATGGTGTCCGTGCCTATGACAGATGCGCGCACGCGCACGGCGCGCGCACCCATCGCGCGCGCGCGGTCAGCGCTCGTCAGTATCACTGCCGCGGCCCCGTCGCACACCGGCGAGCTGTCGAGCAGGCTCACGGGGTCGGCGATCATCTTCGCCCGGCTGAAGTCATCGGCCGTGATCGGGAAGGGGAACATCGCGTGCGCATTGCCAACGGCATTGCGGTGCGCGTTGATGCAGAAGGGCGCGAACTGTTCCCGGGTCACCCCGTACTGGTGCATGTAGCGCCGCATCAGGAGGGCGTTGAGCGCGACGAAGGAGAGACCCTGCCGCGCCTCGTGGTCCCCATCGGCCGCCATGGCCAGGCTCGCGGTGACGTCGGCGCCTGACCGGTCCGTCATCTTTTCCACTCCCACCACGGCGACCACATCGGCCGCACCGCTCGCGACGGCCATGCAGCCCACGCGCAGTGCGGCCGCACCCGAGCCGCACGCCGCCTCGACGCGCACCGCTTCGATGCCCTGGAGGCCCGCGAAGTCGGCCACCAGCGCGCCGAGGTGTTCCTGGCCCGTCAACTCCCCAGCCAGCATGTTGCCGACGAAGAGGCTCGCGACGCGTGGCGAGCCGGCGTCCGTGATGGCCAGCAGCAATGCCTCGACGGCCAGGTCGCGCAGGGAGCGATCCCAGTGCTCTCCGACTGCCGTCTGGCCCACGCCGATGATGGCAACGTCCGGTCGGGTCATTCGGCGAGCTGCCGGCGATAGCGGGTGTAGGTGCCGTAATCGATGGGCACGCGGCGCTCGATGTATTGGCGCGTTGAGGACGCGGCGTGTCGCCGCTCGAGCACCCGATCCGTCACCCGAAAGCTGAATGCATCACTGCCGGCGCCGCTCCCGAACGACACGGCGAGAATGCGCTCACCGGGCTTCGCCTCGTCCAGGATCGCCGTGAGTCCAAGCATCGTGGCACCGGCGTACGTATTCCCGATATCGTTGCTGAGGAGGCCGCGCGCCACCTGCTCCGGTCGAAACCCGAGATCCGCTGCGGCGCGTGACGGAAACTTCCGGTTGGGCTGGTGCAGGACGACGTGGGCATAGTCACTTGCCGTCGTGTCCAGTGCGTCGAACACTGCGGTGGCCGCCTGGGCGACGTGCCGGAAGTATCCCGGCTCGCCCGTGAACCGGCTGCCATGCTGCGGGTACCTCTCGTGTTGACGACGCCAGAAATCGGGCGTGTCCGTCACGACGGAGACGGAGCCCTCGAGGATTGCGATCGACTCTTCCGCCGGTCCCACGACGATCGCGGCGCCGCCGGCCCCGGCCGTGTACTCAAGGGCATCGCCTGGCCTTGCCTGCGCGATGTCCATGCCGATGGCGAGCGCAAAGTCAGCCATGCCGGATCCGGTCAGTGCGATCGCGGCTTGCAGCGCCTCCGTGCCCGCCTTGCACGCGAACTGCCAGTCGGCCGCCAGCGTGTACTCCGAGACGCCCAGCGCCTCGGCCACGATGCTACCCGTAGGCTTCACGGCATATGGATGACTCTCGCTGCCGACCCATACGGCACCGATTCTCGAGGGGTCGATGCCTGCGCGGGAGACCGCATTCCGTCCCGCCTCGATGGACATCGTCACCACATCCTCGTCAAGCCCGGGAACTGACTTCTCGCGGATCGGCGGGGCGGCTTCGCCACCCTCCCACATACGACTTACTTCTGCGGAGGGCAGGCGGTAGCGCGGCACGTAGGCGCCGTAGCCGGCAATGCCGACATCGCGTGTGGGTCGCATCAGGTTCGTTGGCATATCGAATTGCGGATCCGTACCGGCACTCCTGGCAGCGTGTGGCATCCCCCCAACAATGAGAACCTGGTTCGCATGTCTGGGGGCTCGAAACGACTCCTGCCGGGACCACAGGGCAGGCGCCGTGCCATGCCACGGGACGGCCTGCTAGGCGCTGCGACGGATGTCGCCAGCCTCGACTGGAGCGGCTTGCAGGCGCCGAAGAGCCGCCGATCGCGTGGCCGAGATGAGTGCAGGAGCATTCTTCGGGGCAACCCGGCGGAAGAAGCCGCGCACCCGCTCCCAGTCTGCCAGCAGCGCACGCGCGCGCGGACTGGCAGTCTTCTCTTCATGCGCGTGGACCAGGAAATGGAGCAGGTGCTCATCCTCGTCCTCGAGCATTTCCAGCGCCACCATGTCGGCGTTGACGCGCGAATGAAACGTCCCCGCCTCGTCGAGGACGTAGGCGAGCCCGTTCGACATGCCGGCGCCGAAATTCCGGCCGGCCCGGCCGAGGAGAACCACGATGCCCGCGGTCATGTATTCGCAGCAGTGATTACCCGCGCCCTCGATCACGGCCACGGCACCAGAGTTCCGCACGGCGAACCGGTCGCCGGCCTGCCCCGCGGCGAAGAGCCGTCCCCCCGTCGCGCCGTAGAGGGCCGTGTTGCCAAGGATCAGGTGCTGGTGTGACTGGCCGGCATAGGCGGCCGTCCGGAACGGGCGGATCGTGATCTCACCCCCGGAAAGGCCCTTGCCGACGTAGTCGTTCGCCTCGCCCTCGAGCTCGAGGTGCACGCCCCTCGCCAGGAACGCGCCGAAGCTCTGCCCCGCGCTGCCGCTAAACCGCAAATGGACCCGTCCATCGGGGAGTCCAGCGTCGCCACGCTGGCGCACGATCTCGCCCGAGACACCGGCACCCACCGCGAGGTGATGGTTGCGAATCGGGTAGTGGCTGGAGAACGGCAGCTCGCTCGCCAGGTAGGGTGCCAGCTCCTCGATGATCTCGCGATCCAGCGAAACGAGTCCCGGCCGGTTGTTGCGGGCCTCGGTGCGCTTCCGAGGGGCTGCCGGGACGCCCTTCGGCGGCGCCAGGAGCATCGAGAGGTCCAGAAGCTGCGCCCGCGGCACCTCGGGATGCTCGACGCGCATCAGGAGGTCATTGCGGCCAATCACTTCGTCGAGTGTGCGCGCCCCAAGGGAGGCGAGGATCGAGCGCACCTCCTCGGCCACGAGCCGGAAGTAGGCAATGACCTGTTCGGGCGTGCCCTTGAACTTGGCGCGCAGGTCGTCGCGCTGTGTCGCGATACCGGTGGGGCAGGTGTTGATGTGGCACTGGCGAGCCATGGCGCAGCCAAGCGCAACGAGCGGCGCCGTCCCGAAGCCATACGATTCGGCGCCCAGCAGCGCAGCAATCACCACGTCGCGCCCGGTCTTGAGCCCGCCATCGGTGCGCAGCTCGATGCGGTGACGCAGCCCGTTGCGTACCAGCGCCGCCTGCGTCTCGGCAAGGCCAAGCTCCCAGGGTGAGCCCGCGTGCTTGATGGACGAGAGCGGCGAGGCGCCCGTGCCCCCGTTGTGGCCGGCAATCAGCACGTAGTCGGCGTACGCCTTGCAGACGCCGGCCGCCACGGTGCCGACACCCGATTCGGCCACGAGCTTGACGCCAACGCGCGCACGCGGGTTCACCGTCTTGAGGTCCGTAATGAGCTGGGCCAGGTCCTCAATCGAGTAGATATCGTGATGTGGCGGCGGCGAGATGAGCGGAATGCCCGGTACCGCATGCCGAAGGCGTGCGATGAGTTCCGTCACCTTGTGGCCCGGCAGCTGGCCTCCTTCGCCCGGCTTGGCGCCCTGCACGATCTTGATCTCCAGCTCCTCGGCGCGCACCAGGTATTCGGTCGTGACACCGAACCGTGCCGACGCCACTTGCTTGATACGGTTGTCCGTCCGGTCGCCGTCGAGCGGTGCGCCGAACAGCGCCGGGTCCTCGCCACCCTCGCCCGAATTCGACTTGGCGTTCATCCGGTTCATCGCGATCGTGAGCGCGGCGTGCGCCTCGGGCGAAAGGGCCCCGAGCGACATCGCCGAGGAGACGAACCGACGCTGGATCGCCTCGACCGGCTCCACCTCCTCCAGCGGTACTGCCGGGGCGGTGCGGAAGCCGAGCAGGTCCCGCGGTCCGGCTGGCCGCCGCCCGCGCTGTCTCGCCAGGAATCCGTCGTACGCCTCGCTGTTTGGGCTGCCTCCCTTCACTGCTTGTTGCAGTGCGACGACCACCGGTGGCGCCCAGCCATGATCCTCGCCCTCCTTGCGGAAGCGAACGCGGCCGTAGTCGGGGAGCCCCGAATTGTCCTCCGACGCCTCATACGCGGCGGTGTGTCGCAGCAGGACGTCCTCGGCGATCTCCTGGAAGCCCACACCACCAATGGGCGACGTAGTTCCCGAGAACGCCACGTCGATCACTTCACGGCCCAGGCCGAGCGCCTCGAACGTCTGTGCACCGCAGTACGACGACAGCGTGGAGATGCCCATCTTGGACAAGATCTTGAGCAGCCCCTTCTCCGCTGCGGTTCGAAACTGCTCCACGGCGATGGCCGGCGCCGGGCGCGGCGTATCGCGCGGCCGGCGTGGCGCTTCCGCCTCGCTGAACATCGATTCGACCGTGGCGAGCGCCAGCCACGGGTGCACTGCCTCGGCGCCGTAGCCGATGAGGCATGCGAAATGATGGATATCGAACGCATCGCCGGTTTCGGCCACCAGGCCAACCCGCGCGCGAAGCCCGGTGCGCACCAGCTCCTGCCGGATCGCGCCGATGGCGAGCAGCATGGGGATCGGTGCGCGGGTAGGGCCCGATGCCCGATCGCTCACGACGAGGAGCTTCGCGCCGGCCCGCACCGCATGCACCGCCTGACCGGCCAGCGACGCGAGGGCGGGGCGGAGGCCCTCGAGTCCGGTGGCCGGGTCCCAGATCGCGTCGATAATCTCGGCCGGGAACCCGCGCACGTTCAGCAGTCCCGCCATCTCCGTCGGGAGGAGCACGGGATGCTCCACCCGAAGCATGCCGGCGGCGCTGGGGCGCTCCACCAGGGGCGAACCTCGTCGGCCGAGGTGCATGCGGAGCGACATCACCATCGCCTCACGGAGTGAATCGATCGGCGGATTGGTGACCTGGGCAAAGCGCTGGCGGAAGTAGGCGTACGCGCTCTGCGGTGTGCTGGCGAGCGGGGGGATCGGCGTGTCATCACCCATGCTCCACACCGCATCCGCGCCGGACATCGCCATCGGTTCGATGACCAGGCGCAGATCTTCGGAGCCGTAGCCAAAGAGGCGTTGCCGCACCACCAGTTCGTCGCCGGCCGGGGCCGGCAGCGTGCGAATCGGGTCCGGGGCGAGCACCGCCATGTAGCGGCGCACCCAGGTTTCGTATGGTTGGCGCCCGGCCACTTCGCGCTTTGCGTCGAGGTTGCGGATCACATGGCCACGTTCAAGGTCGGCCACGAGGACTTCGCCCGGCCCGACCTTGCCCGTCTCGATGATGTCGCGCGGGTCGAGGTCGACCAGCCCCACCTCCGAGCCCACCACCAGCAGGCCATCCCTCCGGAGCTTGTATCGGCAGGGGCGGAGCCCATTGCGGTCCACCGCCGCGCCTGCGAAGCGCCCATCGGTGTACGCCAGCGCCGCGGGACCGTCCCATGGTTCGTGCAGGATCTGGTGGTATTCGTAGAATGCGCGCACCGCAGGGTCGACATCGGGATACTTCTCCCATGCCTGCGGGATCATCATCATGGTGGTGTGTACCGGGTCGCGACCGGACCGCACGAAGAGCTCCATGGCATTGTCGAGGCTTGCGGAGTCGCTGCCATGCGGCCACACGACATCCTTCAGCCGGTCCTCCCGTCCCTCCCAGAGCGGCGACTTGAGCATCGGGGTCCGCATGGTCATGGCGTTCCGGTTGCCCCAGAGGGTGTTGATCTCCCCGTTGTGGGCCAGCAGCCTGAACGGCTGCGCCAGCGGCCAGCTCGGCAGCGTGTTGGTGGAATAGCGCTGGTGGTACAGTGCCACCGCGCTCTCGAACTCGGGGAACCTGAAATCAGGATAGAACGCCGGCAGCTGGGCGCCCTGCAGGAGCCCCTTGTAAACGATGGTGCGGCAGGACAGCGACGGCACGTAGAAGCCCGCGACGCCCAGGACGTCCGCCCGCTGCTCCATGCCGCGCCGGGCCAGGAACAGGGCGCGCTCCCATCCATCGTCATCGGTGATCCGGTCGGGACGTCCGATCAGCAGTTGCCGAATGACCGGCTGGCTCCGCCGGGCGGTCGCGCCCAGGGCGGAAGGGTTTACCGGCACGTCGCGCCAGCCAATCAGTGGCAGGCCGTCCTCCGCCAGCACCTGCTCCACCAGCAGCACCGATTGCGCGAGGGCTTCAGGGTCAACCGGCAGGAAGAACACACCGACCGCAAATGGACGCCCCGGCCCGAGCTGAATTCCCAGCCGATAGGCGTCGCGATGGAAGAGGCGGCGCGGCAGCTGGGTGAGGAGTCCCGCTCCGTCACCCGAATTGTCGGTGGAAGCCGCACCGCGGTGAGCCACTCGGGCCACCGCTTCCAGGGCCATCTGCACCACCTCGTGCGACCGGGTGCCGGTCGACTGCGCCACGAACCCGACGCCGCACGCGTCGTGCTCCCGGTATGGATCGAGGCTCCCGGCGTCTGCCACGCGCGCATGCGGGCCACCGCTGGGAACTGAGATGGTGCGCCTGCGCCCTCGTGCTGCCATGCGTCCTCCCTGTCTGGTCAGCCTGTGGGCGGGCCAAGGCGGCCTGCCCGAAAAACAAGAGCCCTGCTCGCCAGGAGCAGGGCCGGGTGTGCACTGGCGCACGGTCAGACTACCCGGCCGCTCCCTGTGAGCGCGGCGAATTGACGAGTCGGGCCAGGACGACCGGAAGTCGATCAGTGCACATGATGCATACTTATACTGTTGGATGTATGGGTCAAGTGGTGGGAGGGTGCCACATCCCTCCCGGCACGGGACCGTGCCCCGGAGCGGCAGAGGCCACTTGACAGGTCCCACGGTCATCAAGTAACCTCCAAATCCGATGCCGGGGTATTTTTATGCATCAGGTGCGCATCGGCAACTCCGAACCGGTCACATGACAGGCACGATGAGTCTCTACGGCGTCCTTCTGGTCCTCCTTGGTGTCCTTCCGGTCCTTCTTATTGGACGGGGCGGGTTCCGCGGCGTGCCGGTAGCGAGTAGATGAGTCGATAGAGGGCTCACAAACACCAGCAGAGGCGCCGCGGACAAGGGTTCGCGGCGCTTTCCTTTTTCAGACCCAGGGAGAAACGGCATGGCGCGCAGGATCATCGTTTTTGACACGACACTCCGTGATGGCGAGCAGGCGCCGGGCAACAGCCTGTCCGTGGACGAGAAGGTGCGACTGGCCCGGCAGGTCGAGGTGCTCGGGGTGGACGTGATTGAAGCGGGGTTCCCCGCGTCGTCCGAGACCGACTTCCGGAGCGTCCACGAGATTGCCACCCAGGTGCGGCGCCCCGTGATCGCGGCGCTCGCCCGGTGCACCGAGCGCGACGTCGACCTGGCCGGTGAGGCACTGCGGGGCGCCGCGCGGGGCCGCATCCACGTCTTTCTGTCCACCTCCGACCTGCACCTCACGGCCAAGCTGCGGATGACCCGGGCCGAGGCGATCGCGCGGATCCGCGAGAGCATTCGCCGGGCGCGCAGCTTCACCGACGACGTGGAGTGGAGCGCCGAGGACGCCAGCCGGACCGATCTCGAGTTTCTCTGCGAATGCGTCGCCGTGGCGATCAGCGAGGGGGCGACCACGGTGAACCTGCCCGACACCGTCGGGTACGCGACGCCCGAGGAGTACGGCGCCATGTTCCGCGAGGTACGCCGCCGCGTCCCTGCGAGTGATGGGATCGTGCTCAGCGCGCATTGCCATGACGACCTGGGCCTGGCGGTGGCCAATTCGCTGGCCGCGATCAGTGCCGGGGCGTCACAGGTCGAGTGCACCATCAACGGCATCGGGGAGCGCGCCGGCAACGCGGCGCTCGAGGAGATCGTCATGGCGGGCCGCGTGCGGCTGTCGCAGTACGCCTTCGAGACCGGCATCGAGTCGCGCGAGCTCTACCGGACCAGCCAGTTGCTCTCCCATCTCACCGGTGTCTTCCCCCAGGCGAACAAGGCGATCGTCGGGCGCAACGCCTTCGCCCACGAGGCCGGGATCCACCAGCACGGCGTGCTCCAGAACGGCCGGACGTATGAGATCATGGAGCCCGACGCCGTCGGCATCGCCCGCTCCTCGCTGGTGCTGGGCCGTCACTCCGGGCGCCACGCACTGGCCCGCCGCTTCCAGGAACTGGGATACGACATCGGGGATGAGCAGCTCGGCGGCATCTATGCCGCGTTCGTGAAGGTGGCCGAGCACAAGCGGACCATCCTGGATGAGGACCTGCTGGCACTGCTGCATGAGAGCTTTCATGACGCACCGGAGGAGTATCAGTTGCGCAACCTGCGCGTGGTCTGCGGCAGCGGCACCGCCAGCGCGGAGGTCACGCTCGCGGGGCCATTCACCGGCGTGCGGAGTGCCACCGGGAGTGGCGATGGACCGATTGCGGCCGCCTTCGCGGCGGTGAGTGAAATCGTGGGCAAGACGGTCGAGGTCGAAAGCCTGAACCTGCGATCCGTCACGCCCGGCCGGGACAGCATCGGCCAGGTCTTCCTGCAGGTGCGCGTCGACGGCCGCACCTTCAGCGCCCACAGTGCCTCCACCGACATCGTGGAGGCCAGCGCGCGCGCCATGGTCAACGCCCTCAACAAGTCGCGGCATGCCGAGTCGCTCGAGGCCGCGGCGATGGACAGTACCAGCTACTGGGGGGTGTGACCGCGTGACCGAACTCATCACCGGCGCCCAGCTGATGTGCCGCGTCCTCCAGGAGGAGGGGGTGGACGTCATGTTCGGCTACCCCGGCGGCGCGATCATGCCGTTCTACCACGCGCTGCCCGAGTTTCCCGGGCTGCGCCATATCCTCGTGCGGCACGAGCAGGCCGCCGCACACGCAGCCGACGGATATGCTCGTGCCTCGGGCCGCGCGGGGGTGTGCGTGGCCACGTCGGGACCCGGGGCGACCAACCTGGTCACCGGGCTCGCATGCGCGTACATGGACAATTCGCCGGTAGTGGCCATCACGGGGCAGGTCGCACGGCCAATGATGGGACGCGATGCGTTCCAGGAAACCGACATCATTGGCGTGACGCTCCCGATCACCAAGTGGAGCGTGCTGGTGGAGGACATCAGCACGCTCGCCGATACCATGCGGAAGGCGTTCCGGGTGGCGCTGGAGGGCCGACCTGGCCCGGTGCTGGTGGACGTCCCCAAGGATGTGCAGAACCAGCGCATCGAATACACGGCGCGGGTTGCCACCCCGGCAAGCGTTGCCCCGCCCGCCGTCGACTCCGCCGCGCTCGGACACGCCGTTCGGCTCATTGCGCATGCCGAGCGACCGCTCATCCTGGCCGGACATGGCATCATCCTCGGCAATGCGAGCGAGGACCTCCGCATTTTCGCCGAGCACACCGGCATTCCCGTCATCACGACGCTCCTGGGCATCAGCGCGTTCCCGGAGGATCACCCCCTGCATCTCGGCATGCCCGGGATGCATGGCGAGGTGCACGTCAACCGTGCCATCCAGCACGCCGATCTCCTGATCGCAGTGGGGATGCGCTTCGACGACCGGGTGACGGGCAACACCTCCGGTTTTGCCCGCAAGGCCAAGGTCGTACACATCGAGCTCGATCCGTCCGAGATCGGCAAGAACGTGCCGGCCGACGTGCCGCTGGTGGGTGACGCGGGGCCGATCCTCTCGGCGCTGACGCGCTCCCTGGCCCCGCGCTCCTGCACAGCCTGGTGGGAGGAGATTGCCGCCTCGCGGCAGACTCCCTACGAGCATTTTCGAGGTGACATTGCGCCGGACACGATCCTGCGGGCACTGCACGCCGCGAGCGACGGGCGGTGCAGCATCGTGGCCGATGTGGGCCAGCACCAGATGTGGGTCGCCAAGATGTTCCCCTATCGGCGGCTGAACACGCACTTTTCTTCCGGCGGCCTCGGGGCCATGGGCTTTGCGGTGCCGGCGGCCATCGGCGTCCACCTCGCGCGCCCCGACGAACCGGTCTGGGCCATCTCGGGCGATGGTGGCTTCCAGATGAACATGCAGGAGATGGCGACGATGGTGCAGGAGGGCCTGCCCATCAAGCTGGCCATCTTCAACAACGGATACCTCGGGATGGTCCGGCAGTGGCAGCAGTTCTTCCACGGCCGCCGCTATTCGGCGACCCCGATCTGGAGTCCCGACTACGTAAAGCTCGCCGAGGCCTACGGCATTGCCGGCTATCGGGTCGACCATGCCTCCCAGATCGCCGATGCAGTGGATGCGGCCCTGCGGGACCCGGGCCCGGCATTGATCGAGTTCGTGATCGAGCAGGAGGCCAATGTGTACCCGATGATCCCACCCGGTGCATCGCTGTCCGAGGTCATCGAAACGGCGCCAGCGCCGGAACCGGCGTCCGCATGAGTCAGGTGCACTGCATCACCGTCGTCCTCGACGACAAGCTGGTCACCCTGAACGCGGCGGTCGGGCTTCTCCGGCGTCGCAACCTTCCCATACGAAGCGTCACACTTGGGCCGCACATCGCCGAGGGACGCTCGAGGCTCGTCGCTATGATTGAGGCAGATGAGGATGCGGCCCGGCGCGTGGCCCTGCTGTTCGAGAAATTGATCGGGGTCGAGGAGGCGCGCTCGGCGGCGGCAGAGCAGTCGATTGTCCGGGAACTCGCACTCGTCCGCATCCGCGCGCAGTCGGGGTCATATGGTGAACTGCTCGATGTCATTGGCCTGTATCACGCGCGCGTGCTCGAGGAGGGACCGGATGGCCTGGTGATCGAACTCACCGGCCCCGACGCTTTCGTACTCTCGTGCCTTCGGGCGATCGAGCGATTTGGCATCATTGATGTTGCGCGGAGCGGAGCAATGATGGTTGCGCGTCCAGCGGAGAGCCCGCGCGCGCCCACTTCCAGGGAGGTTGCTGCCCCATGAGTTCGACACTCAAGGTGTTCTATGACCAGGACGCCAACATCGATCGCCTGCTCGGCCGGACCATTGCCGTAATCGGATTCGGCAGCCAGGGGCATGCGCACGCCCTCAACCTGAGTGAATCTGGGCAAGAGGTCGTTGTGGGACTGCGTCCTGGCGGTGCGTCCTGGGGACGTGCCAAGGCGGCAGGGCTCGATGTCCGGAGCGTGGCGGATGCAGCGCGCGCCGCCCAGGTGATCATGCTCCTCGTGCCCGACCAGGACATGCGGGAGATCTACGAGGCCGGCGTGGTCCAGGGGCTGACGGCCGGAAAGACCCTGCTGTTCGCCCATGGCTTCAACATTCACTTTGGTGAGATCAAGCCGCCCGCCGACGTGGATGTTGCCATGATCGCCCCCAAGTCGCCGGGACACCTGGTCCGCAGCGAGTTCGAGGCCGGGCGGGGCGTGCCCGGGCTGGTGGCGGTCCACCAGGACGCCAGCGGCAACGCGCTCGCCGATGCGCTTGCCTACGCCGCCGGCATCGGGTGCACTCGCGCCGGCGTCATCCAGACATCGTTCCGCGAGGAGACCGAGACGGATCTCTTCGGCGAGCAGGCGGTGCTCTGCGGCGGCGCCACGGCGCTGGTAAAGGCAGGGTTCGAGACGCTCGTGAGCAACGGGTACGCACCGGAGATGGCGTATTTCGAGTGCCTGCACGAACTGAAGCTCATTGTAGACCTGATGTATCGCGGGGGCCTGGGTTTCATGCGGTACTCGATCAGTGATACTGCCGAGTATGGGGACTACACACGGGGTCCCCGGATCATCACCGACGAGACACGGCGGGAGATGCAGCGAATCCTCGACGAGATCCGCAGCGGCGCCTTTGCCAGGGAATGGCTCGCCGAGAACCGGGCGGGCCGACCGAACTTCGAGCGCATGCGCGCCGCCGATCACGACCACCTGCTGGAAAAGACCGGCCGGGCCCTCCGGCTCATGATGCCGTGGAGCGAGGAAGGGAAGGCGGCTGCCGCGAGGGTGCAGGAGCCGGCGACGGTCGGATGAACCCGCCGCGCACACTGTTCCGGAAGATCTGGGACGCGCACGTTGTCCATTCGGCGCCGGGCGGACCGGCGCTGCTGTACATCGACCTCCACCTGGTGCACGAAGTCACGTCACCCCAGGCCTTCGAGGGGCTTCGGCTTGCCGGCCGACAGGTGCGCCGCCCCGACCGTACGCTCGTCACGGTGGACCACAATGTGCCGACCGGCACACGGGGCCTTCCCATTGCGGATCCAGTCGCTGCCCAGCAAGTCCAGGCGCTGGAGCACAATGTGCGGGCCTTTGGGCTGCCGTTCTACAACCTGGATTCGCCGGATCAGGGCATCGTCCATGTGATCGGCCCGGAACTCGGCGCCACGCAGCCCGGCATGACCATTGTCTGCGGCGATTCGCACACGTCGACCCACGGCGCCTTCGGGGCACTTGCCTTCGGCATCGGGACAAGTGAAGTGGAGCACGTCCTGGCGACACAGTGCCTGATGCAGCAGCGCCCCCTCACCATGGAGGTGCGCTTCGAGGGAACGCTGCCGAGCGGGGTCACGGCGAAGGACATGATCCTCAGCCTCATCGGTCGCATCGGCACGGATGGAGCGTCCGGGCATGTGATCGAGTATCGCGGCGAGGCCATCCGGCAGCTGTCGATGGAGGGTCGCATGACCATCTGCAACATGTCCATTGAGGCGGGGGCGCGTGCCGGGCTGGTCGCACCCGACGAGACAACGTTCGCCTACCTCCGCGGCCGTGCCCGTGCGCCCGCCGGTGCGGAGTGGGATGCCGCCGTGGCGCGGTGGCGGGATCTTGCAAGCGATCCGGGTGCCGTGTTCGACCGGTCGTTGACGATCGACGTGTCCACGCTCGCACCGCAGGTCACCTGGGGCACGAATCCGGGGATGGTCAGTGATATCACCGGATGCATTCCGGTGCCGGGCGAAGGGGAGACCCCGGAGGCGCGCGCCGCTTTTGGGCGGGCGCTCGAGTACATGGGCCTCACACCTGGCGAGCGGCTCGAGGGACTCAAGGTCGATCGCGTGTTCCTCGGCTCCTGTACCAATGCGAGGCTGGAGGACCTTCGGGAGGCAGCGTCAGTGGTGCGCGGGCAGCGCGTGGCGCCGGGGGTCCGGGCCATGGTGGTGCCCGGGTCACAGCGGGTGAAGCGGGAGGCCGAGGCCGAGGGCCTCGACGACGTCTTCATGAAAGCAGGCTTTGAGTGGCGCAACAGCGGCTGTTCGATGTGCCTGGGGATGAACGATGATGTCCTGGGAAGCGGTGAACGGTGCGCCTCCACCTCAAACCGTAACTTCGAGGGTCGGCAGGGAAAGGGTGGGCGCACGCACCTCATGAGTCCTGTCATGGCGGCGGCCGCGGCCGTTGCCGGCGAGCTCGTGGATGTGCGTACCTGGGCAGGCGGAGAAGACCGGTGAGCATGCAGCCCTTTACCGTGCACACCGGGGTGGTTGCGGCGTTGCCCCGGGTCAACGTGGACACGGACCAGATCATCCCGAAGCAGTTCCTGAAGCGCATCGAGCGCACCGGCTTCGGCCAGCACCTCTTCCACGACTGGCGTTACCATCCTGACGGCACCCCGAATCCGGGGTTTGAGCTGAATGCGCCCCACGCCGCGGGCGCCAGCATCCTGGTGGCCGGGACGAACTTCGGTTGCGGATCGTCCCGGGAACATGCACCATGGGCACTGGGGGATTTCGGTTTCCGGGCGGTGATTGCGCCGTCGTTTGCCGACATCTTCCAGGGCAACTGCTGCCAGAACGGGCTCCTTCCGGTGCGCCTCGATGAGGAGGCGGTGCGGGCGCTCTTTGGGCGCGCGGCGCTGGGCATACCCTTCGAGCTCACCGTCGACCTGCACCGCACGCGGGTCACCGGCCCGGACGGCTTTGAGGCGGCATTCGAGGTCGATTCGTATCGCCGCGAGATGCTGCTGACGGGCATGGATGAGATCGGCGCGACACTGCAGCACGAAGCGCACATCGCCGCGCACGAAGGGCGCGTGGAGGCATTGGGGAGGCTGAGATGACACAGTACCGGATCGTCGTGCTTGCAGGAGATGGCATCGGCCCGGAGGTGATCGCGCAGGCAACACGCGTGCTGGTCGCCGTCGCGGATCGCTTCGGCTGGCAGCTTGAACTGATCCCGCACCTCATTGGTGGTGCCGCATACCGGGCAACACGGTCGGCGCTGCCCAGCGACGCACTTGCGGCCGCCCGCGAGTGTGACGCGGTGCTCGTTGGCGCCGTGGGCGACCCGTCCATGGATGCCGAGCCGCGCGACGTGAGGCCGGAGGCCGGCCTCCTGGCGTTGCGGAAGCAGCTGGGTGTGTTTGCCAACCTGCGACCGGTGCGGGTGCGGCCGTCGCTGGCGACGGCGTCGCCGCTGCGACCGGAGATCCTGCACGGCGTCGATGTGCTCATCGTGCGGGAACTGACTGGCGGGCTCTACTACGGCGAGCCCCGCGGGCGCTACGGCAACCGTGCCGTGAATACGCTCACGTACGACGCGAGTGAAATTGAACGCGTCGCGCGGGTGGCATTTGAGGCGGCCAAGACCCGTGGCGGCCTGGTCACGTCCGTCGACAAGGCCAATGTGCTTGAAGTGTCCCAGCTCTGGCGCGAGACGGTCACCAGGATCGGCAAGGAGTTTCCCACGGTGCGCCTCGAGCATCAGCTGGTCGACACGACGGCGATGCGCCTCATTGCCACACCCTCGGAATTCGATGTCCTGCTGACCGAGAACACCTTCGGCGACATCCTGAGCGACGAGGCGGCGGTGCTGGCCGGCTCGCTCGGCCTCCTGCCGTCCGCCTCGCTGGGCGATGGCGCCGGCCTCTTTGAACCCATCCATGGTTCCGCCCCCGATATCGCCGGGAAGGGCGTTGCCAACCCGATCGGGGCCATCCTGTCTGTGGCGATGCTCCTGCGCTTCGGCCTGAAACAGTTGCAGGCAGCGGAGTTGGTGGAGCGCGCCGTCGATCAGGTGGCGGAACACGGCCACCGCACCGCGGACATCGCGCGGCACGGAGAGCGGCCGCTCTCCACGTCCGAAATGGGCGATCGGATCACGGAACTGGTCCTGCTGGGGCGCGGCGCGTTGGCTGAACTCTGACGTGGTGGTGCCGAATACCGGGCGGGGGGTATATTCAAGTACCATGAAAACATCCCTGCTGGTATCCGCGCTCCTGCTGGCCCTTCCGGTCTCCGTTGCTGCGCAGGGCGACTCGGCCGGCAGTGCCGCGGCCGCGTGTGCCGGCCAGAAGACGGGGCTCGTCTTCAACGAGATGTTCAACAGCACCGCCGATTTCGGTCGTGTCCTGCTCTGTTCTGGCGCCAGCTATAAGGCAGAGACCAATCGTGGCGGGGTGAAGCTCAGCGCGCGCTCGATCTTGCCAGGCGTCCAGTCGCCCCGCATTACCGAGTTCCTGAGTGGGGGTGCCTCGAGTGGATTCGGCGGGGGCGGTGCCATCTACAAACTTCTCGCCTATGCGGACGGGGTCTACGAAATCCGCGTGACTGACGTGCAGAACGCCGCCAACGTAACGCTGAAGATCACCCGCACGAAGTAGGCGATCGCGCGGGTCAGTCCGTCACAGCCCCCCTGCTCGCACTCGACACCAATCGCGCATACTTCGCCAGCACGCCGCGCACATAGCGGGGTGCCGGTGGCGTCCATGCGCGCCGCCTCCGCTCCAGTTCTTCCTCCTCGATTTCCAGTTGCAGCAGGCGCTTCGGCGCATCGATGGTGATCCGGTCGCCTTCCTTGACGAGGCCGATGGGGCCGCCGACGGCGGCTTCGGGCGCCACATGTCCCACAACCAGGCCATAGGTTCCGCCCGAGAAGCGCCCGTCGGTGATCAGCCCCACGCTGTCGCCAAGCCCGGCGCCGATGATGGCCGACGTGGGCGCGAGCATTTCTCGCATGCCGGGGCCACCAATGGGGCCCTCAGTACGGATCACGAGGATGTCGCCCGCCCGGATCTGTCCGCCCAGGATCGCCGCGAGACATTCCTCCTCGGACTCGAACACGCGCGCTGGTCCCTGCATCACCGGGCGCTTCACGCCACTGATCTTCGCCACGGCGCCCTCGGGCGCCAAGTTGCCCCGGAGCACCGCCAGGTGACCTTCGGCGTACATCGGCCGGTCCCAGGGACGAATGACCTGCTGGCCCGCCGGCGCATCAGCGACGCCAGCAAGGTTCTCAGCCACGGTCCGTCCGGTGATCGTGAGGCATTCCCCGTGCAGCAACCCGTGCTCCAGGAGCACCTTCATCACCACCGGGACACCACCCGCATGGTGCAGGTCCGTGGCCACGAACCGACCCGAGGGCTTGAGGTCGCAAAGCACCGGCACGCGTGCGCGGATGCGCTCGAAGTCGTCGAGCTCCAGCGGCACCTCCGCCGCGTGCGCGATGGCCAGGAGGTGCAGCACCGCGTTCGTGGAGCCGCCGAGTGCCATGCAGACCGTGATGCCATTCTCGAAGGCAGCCCGGGTCAGCACCGTGCGTGCGGTGATGCCACGACGGAGGCACTCCAGCAACGCGCCTGCGGACAGCGCGGCACTGTCCGCCTTTTCCGCATCCTCGGCGGCCATGGTGGACGAACCCGGCAAGCTCATGCCCATTGCCTCGAACACCGAGGACATGGTGTTTGCGGTGAACATGCCCCCGCAGCTGCCGGCCCCGGGACACGCCTTCCGCTCGACCGCCTCGAACTCTGACCGGGCGAGCTTCCCGGCGGCATGCTGCCCCACGGCCTCGAACACGCTGACCACCGTGAGGTCGTGGCCGGCATGGTGCCCGGGCTTGATGGTGCCGCCATAGACGAACACCGCAGGAAGATCCATGCGCGCCATCGCGATCATGGCGCCCGGCATGTTCTTGTCACACCCGCCCACCGCGATGACGCCGTCCATGCTTTGTGCGCCACACGCGGTTTCAATGGCATCCGCGATCACCTCACGAGACACGAGCGAATACTTCATGCCCTCGGTTCCCATGGAGATGCCGTCGCTCACCGTGATGGTGCCGAACATCTGTGGCATGCCTCCACCGGCGCGGATGGCGACGTCGGCGCGGCGCGCGAGCACGTCAAGCCCGGCATTGCAGGGCGTGATGGTGCTGTACCCATTCGCGATCCCGATGATGGGCTTTGTGAAATCGCCATCGCCGAAACCGACGGCGCGCAGCATGGCGCGATTGGGTGCACGCTGGTCGCCTTCGGTGACCGCCCTGCTGTGCTGGTTGAGTGACATGACGTGGGTCGGATGGGGTAGGGGGACCGGGAGCCTCCCCGGAAAGATCGCCCCGATGCCCTGAACGGCAAGGCATCGGGGCGACGGTGGTGCGGGAACCGCTCTGACCGCTCTACGGCGCGGCGTGCTCCAGGGCCCGACGCTGCACCTCGTCGGCCGTGACCGGGGTCAGCGCCGCATTGTCGCGCTCGCCGGTACGGATGCGGACCACCTGGTCGATGGACTGCACGAAGATCTTGCCGTCGCCAACCCCGCCCGTCCGGGCCGCGCCGAGAATCGCATCGATGGTCGGCTGGACAAACGGCTCGGAACAGGCCATCTCGAGCTTGACCTTTTCGCGAAACTCGAGCACGACGGACGACGCGCGATAGGTCTCGACCAGCTCGCGCTCGCCACCGTGGCCACTGACGCGAGAAATGGTGATACCGGTGACACCGGCGCGAAAGAGGGCGGTTTTCACCTCTGGCAGCCGCTCCGGGCGAATGATGCAGGTGATGAGTTTCATGGTCTGGTCTCCTAGGCGGCGGTCGGCGCGCGAATGACGACGGCGGACCCCAGGTCGGACGTGTCAGGGTAGGCCACGGCACCAACCTCGGGCACGTCGAGGCCAAGCTCCTCGACTTCCGGGCTCACGCGGTTGCCGCGGACGATAGCGCCGGTCAGGACCCACGCAAGGTATGAGAGGACGCCCACCACTACGATGTTCGTGAAGCCGCCAATGGCCTGCGCGACCAACTGCCCCGAGTCGCCGTACAGGAGGCCGGTCACGTTGCCGGCGACGCCATTCCAGCCATCGCCATAGGTGCCGTCGGCGAACAACCCGAGCGCCAGGATTCCCCAGAGCCCGCAGACGCCGTGCACCGAGATGGCGCCGACCGGGTCGTCGATCCTGAGCGTCCGCTCGATGAACGTCACGGCCCAGCAGACCAGTACACCCGCAATGGCACCGATCAGGACCGCAGCCGGCGCCGTGACGAAGGCGCAGGGTGCGGTGATGGCAACCAGGCCGGCGAGGACGCCGTTGGCGAGCATTGACGGGTCAGGCTTTCCATAGCGCCGCCACACATAGAACATCGCCGCAATGCTTCCGGCCGCCCCGGCGAGCATCGTGTTCGTGGCAATGACGCCAATGCGGATATCGGTGCCGAGCAGCGTCGAGCCGGCATTGAACCCGAACCACCCGAAGCAAAGCACAAAGGTGCCGAAGATGGCCATCGGAATGTTGTGGCCTGGAATGGCGTTCGGCGATCCGTCAGCGTTGAACTTCCCGCGGCGGGCTCCCAGCAGCTTCGCCGTGACGAGCGCCATGACGCCGCCCGTCATGTGCACCACCGACGATCCGGCGAAATCCACGTGCCCATGGCCGAGGCCGGCATTGCTCCCGAGCTGGGACAACCATCCGCCGCCCCACACCCAGTTGGCATAGATCGGATAGATGAGGCCGCCAATGAATATCGTGAACACCAGGAACGACGAGAACTTCCAGCGCTCGGCCAGCGCACCAGTGGGGATCGTGGCCGTTGTGTCCATGAACACCATCTGGAACAGGAAATAGGCGAACACCGGCGCGGTGTAGGCGACCCCGGTCAGGAAAAAGCCCTGCGTGCCGATAAGGCCCCAGTCCTTTCCACCAAGGGTCAACATCGCCTCTTTCGCACCCTCGAACGTTCCGAGCCCACCCAGGGTGCCTACCCCGCCCGCCTGGAGTGCAAATCCGAACGCCCAGTACGCCATCATGGCCACGCCATAAACCATGAAGTTCATGGCGGCGGTGTGCGCCGCGTTCTTGGCACGGGTGAATCCGCTCTCGACCATGCAGAAGCCGAGCTGCATCAGCATCACCAGGAAGCCGGCGACGAGGACCCAGACAAAATTGAGCGCGACCTCGACGTTGGCCACGCGCGCATTCACCGATTCGACGGTGGGGGCGTCCTGGGCGGCAACCGCAAGCGGCACGGCGCACAACAGGAGGATGGCGAGGAGCGTCGGGCGTCTCATGGCTCGTCTTTCGGGTGAGGGGAATCCGGGGACCTGCCAACGGCACCCGCAAGGTAGGATCTGCAGGATGACCCTGTCAAGCAGTTTTGTGCCAAAAATGCATAAAACATCAGTCAGAATACATAGGGGCCGTTCAAATTTGCATATTTGATCCCCCAAAATTGCAGATCATGCAGGATTCTGTTGACAAAACGGCTGTTGTTCTGCACCTTGTATCCACCATGAGAGCTTCAGCATTCCTCCCCGGCCATGCCGGCCCATTTCGAAACGCAGTGCCGCGCCGGAACTCGGGCGCGGCGATCGCCCCTGTCCCCCTCGCGTAGCGACTGAGCCAGCCGGTTGTTCGGTGTTCCTCGCGCCTCCGCGTTGTTTCGCGGGGGCGCTTTTCGTTGCTCCAGCCGATGCCACGAGCTCCCGCCGCTCCACGCATCGGTTCACCCGAGGCGAGGAGGCAGTGAAGACACGCCATGGCCCGACGATTTCTACCGATTCTGTTGCTGGCAGTGGTTGGGCCCTTCGGCACTCGCGCTGCGGCGCAGGAGGCCGCTTCGACTGATAGCGCCGCGACGACGGACTCCACTGGTGCAGCCGCTGACGAGACGATCGGCCTCCAGATCGGCGCCCTGCCGTTGTACCTCACGGGCTACGTCACGTCCACATTTACCTACTCCTTTGCCGCCACCGGGAACGCCCTGGTTGGCCGGTTCTACGACCGGTACCAGAAGCAGTTCATGGCCAACGGACTCGAGCTGGGGATCTCAAAGCCGGTCGACACCGGCAAGCTGGACGCCGGTGCACGTGCCGAACTGCTTTTCGGGCAGGATGCGGCGGTGACCCAGTCACAGGGGCTCTCGCTCGGGCCGGACGGCGACATGACGGAGGCCTACGTGGTCTTGAACGTTCCGACGGGCGGTGCGGACCACTGGATCCAGTTCAAGCTCGGCAAGATGTGGACGGTCATGGGGTACGAGGTCATCGACGATGTACTCGATCCCAACCTCGATGTCGGCAACCAGTTTGTCTACCTCGAGAACTTCACCAACACTGGCCTGGGCGTGGACTTCAAGTTCGGGCCGAAGTTCGATGCCCAGCTGCGGATCATCAACGGGTGGGATGTCGTCGTGGACAACAACACTGCGCTGTCCTTCATGGGCCGGATAGGGTTTACCCCCAACGCCGCGACGACCATTGGTATCGTCGGGTACGTCGGTGCCGAGCAGCCCGACAACACCGACAACATGCGCTACGGATTCGAGGGGCTGGGCACGTTCAAGCTGGGCGCAAAGACCACACTCGTGGCACAGTTCGACTATGGCGAGGAGCAGGGGCTGCTGCCGGATCCAACCGAAAATGCGAAATGGTGGGGAGGGGGCCTCTGGCTGGTGCAGGACCTGTCGTCGGCGCTCAACCTGGCGCTGCGCGGCGACTACGTGAACGACGAGAACGGCGTCCGCACCTCGGGCGTGCTGGGCTACAGCACCGCCGACGCGCGCAAGTTCGGCAGCGTCACCGCGACGCTCAATATTCACGTCTTTCCCAAGGCGACGATCCGGCCCGAGTTCCGGATCGACTTCTCGAGTCTGGACGATTACGGCGAGATCACCGACCCGAAGAGCACCCAGCCGTCAATCGGCGTGGGCGCGACGTACCAGTTCTAGCAGGTGCGGGCAGGCGCCGCCTCGGCGGCGCCCGTCCCGGTTCCCCTTCTCAGCCCGGGTCGCCAAGGATCTCGGCGGCCTCACGGTCCATTTGCTTCCGGTGTTCGACAAGCCGGAGCGCGTAACGCTCGAGCGCCCGCTCTCGTTCGGTGCCGGGTACCCACGCGGGCACCGCCATCGGTTTCGCGTCCGGATCGAGAGCCACGAAGACGGCGAGGCAGTACGCACATCGATGCGTGGCGCGTTCACGCGGGTCCCCGGCAAAGATGTCGATGAAGATGTGCATGCTCGATCGCCCGGTGTGAATCACCTGGCTGCGCATCTCCACCGCCGAGCCGACCATGATCGGCTTGAGGAAGTGCAGGGAACCCACGTAGACGGTGACACAGTAGGTACCGCTCCACTGCGCCGCGCAGGAATATCCCGCCTGGTCGATCCACTTCATCACCATGCCGCCGTGCACCTTCCCGCCGAAGTTCACGTGTGACGGTTCAGTGAGGAACCGCAGCAGGCTCTTGCCGGGACCGGAGTGATGCTCCATCAAGCGTCCTTTCCTTTGGCACCGTTTGTGCCCCTTCGTCACGGGGCGGGCCCCCTGCGGGGTGCGCGCTCGGAACTCGCAGCGGCAGTCCAACTTAGCGTGGAATCAGCGCTTGGATACCCTGAACGGCACGTGGAGACTGGCAGGCACGAGGGGGCCCGGAAGGGCGCTCCGGATGTTGCCGTGCACGATGCAACGATGACTGCCCCCTCCGACCTCGACTCGGTGACGCACGTCACCTGTCCGCGCTGCAGCGGGGAGCGGGGCACGACGTGTGTCTGTACCCCCCACGACCCGCTGCCTGGCGACGCGGAGCTCATTCACGCGCTGAGCGAGGCACTCGGGGCCCAGTACGTGGTGGTCCGGCGCCTTGCGCAAGGCGGCTTCTCCGATGTGTTCGAGATCTGTGATATCGAGCTCGACCGCCGCCTCGCCGTCAAGGTGCTGCGGCCGGACGTGGCGTGGACCCATGGCATGCGCGCCCGCTTCAAGCAGGAGGCGCGCGCCATTGCGCGCCTGAACCACCAGCACACCGTCCCGATCCATTTTGTGGGTGACAGTGAAGGCCTGGTGTTCTACGTGATGTCCTTCGTGCAGGGGCCTACCCTTGCCGACCTGCTCCTGGCGCAGGGCCCGCTCGATGTGCAGGTGCTGGTGCCCATGGTGTTGCCGGTGCTCGAGGCCCTCGAGCATGCGCACGCCCATGGCATCATCCATCGCGACATCAAGCCTGATAACGTGCTTATCGAGGAGCCCTCCGGCCGGCCGCTGCTGCTCGACTTCGGCATTGCCAAGTGCCTCGATGGCATCTCGACGCATACCCAGGTGGGATTCGTCGTTGGCACGCCCCTCTACATGAGTCCGGAACAGGCACTCGGTCGCGATACGGTGGACGCGCGGGCCGATATCTACGCGTTCGGCGCCATGGTGTTCCAGCTGCTGACAGGCGCGCCGCCGTATGAGGGGAAGACCTCGCAGGAGATTGTGGGGCGCCACCTGTCGGAGCCGGTGCCGGACGCGAGCGTCCGGAACCCCCGGGTTCCCGCGTGGATGACCGCCGTCATCCGCCGCTGCATGGCCAAGGATCCTGCCGACCGCTATCCGTCGGCCGGCCATGTCATGGAGGCATTGCGTGCCGGGCTGTCCGCCATGCCTGCCGCGCCGGTGCCGGCAACGGGAAAGCCATCAGCGGCAGGCATATCCCCGGTGTCCCTGCTCGAGCCGATCATCAAGCGGTCATTCCGTGGTCGCCGCTGGCTGGCCGCGGCAGCGCTGCTCACGGCGGCGGTGGCCGGTGCCGCACTGTCGCGCCCGGCGGCACCAGCGACCGTCATCGTGGCCAACCGGTTGCTCAGCCCCGTATGGCTGACCTTCGCCGATGGCCATCAGCAGCTGGTCGATCCGGGCGACAGCCTCAGCGTGTCGTGGCCGGCTGGGCGCGAACTCTCGGCGACCTGGTCGATTGTGCGACCAGTCCTGCCGAACGGCAAGGCGATGGGCGAGGAACTCAGCGGCGCATTCAAGGATGCTGACCCCACCGGCGTCGTGCGCCATGCGATCAACGTTTCCGCCGCACGTGGTGGCGCCTATTTCGCTCCGCGGGTCACCAACGCCGCCGGCGTCTCGCTCCGCGTGGCGGTGGAGCCGACGCCCGGACAGCGGTTGTGCGACTGCGATGTCCCCGCCGGCGCCTCGCCCGCGTGGCTCGGCTACTACCGCCTCATCCCGGGCACCACGGTTCGGGTCCGCGACGCCTCCGGTCGCGAGGCGGTGTTCGATGGACTCGATGCACGGCTCGAATCGGGCTCCGGCCTGATCGCGCTGCGGGTCGAGAAGCGCGACCTGCCGCCGCTTGCACGCGCCCCCGAGCGCAGCGCCACGCGGACTCGATCCAATACCTATGCCGCCAAGGCACCGGCACCGCCGGCGCCCCCGGTGGAAGAGCCAATCGCCGTGGTCGAGCCCGAGCCGGTTGCGGTAGCGCCCGCACCCGTGCCCGTGCAGGAAGCCCCGCCACCTCCGCCGGAGAAGAAGCCGTCGGCGCATACCTCGAACGCGGCCAGCAGTTTCCTGCCGGTGCGCTGAGCATCTCCGGGCGGTGCACGCCCGGAACCCCATTCCTGGCACATAGCGATGGCGGACGACCAGACCACTGTAACGGAGGCCATCCCTGTGCTGGCGCATGGCACCCTGCCGGTGCGGCTCGGTGCGGCGCTCGGCGCGGCGTACGAGGTCCGCCGCCGGATCGGGACGGGCGGCTTCGCCGAGGTCTTCGAGGTGCTCGACCGGTCGCTCGACCGACGCCTCGCGGTGAAGGTGCTCCGACCCGACCTTTCCTGGACCGAGGGGACGCTGGCGCGGTTCCGGAACGAAGCCCGGGCGATGGCGGCGATCAGCCATCCCAACATCCTGCCCATCCACTTTGTCGGTGAAGGCGAGGGTCTCGTCTACTACGCGATGCCCTTCGTGGACGGTGAGCCGCTCCTTGACGCGCTGAAGCGCGAGGGGGCGATGCCGGTAGAGCGCGCCGTGCCACTTGCGCTGGGCGTGCTGTCGGCGCTCGAGCATGCCCACGAAGCCGGATTCGTGCATCGCGATATCAAGCCCGACAACATCATGATCGACGGTCGGAGCGGGAAGGCGTCCCTGGTGGATTTCGGCATCGTGAAGCGGCTTCATGGTGACCCCGGCACGACCCAGGCGGGATTCGTGATCGGCACGCCCGCCTACATGAGTCCGGAGCAGGCGATCGGGCGCGCCGATCTCGATGGCCGAGCCGATCTCTATTCGTTCGGCGCGGTGCTGTTCCACATGGTCACCGGGATGCCCCCATACGAGGGACATGACAGCCAGGAAGTCGTCCGGCAGCACCTGTCGGCACCCGTGCCCGCGCCCGAGTCGAAAAGGCCAGGGCTCCCCGCCTGGCTCTGCAGCATCATCGTGCGTGCCATGGCGAAGGATCGCGACCTGCGGTTCCAGTCGGCCGGGGAGATGTCGGTGGCGCTGCGCGACGGGTCGGCGCCCGTCGTTGCCGGGGAAGCGGGGAGCCTCCTCCGGGTCGGGCTTGCGGTGGTGGGTGCCGCCCTGGTGCTGGTGACGGGCCTCGGCTACCTGACCAGCCGCCGCGCAGAAGTGCTCGTGGTCAACCGGCTGTCGGTGCCGATCGGTGTCGTGGCGGGTACCGCGGAGGAGGTCCGCATTGCACCGGGCGACTCGAGCGCCGTCAATGTTGCGCGCGTCGCGTCGGGTTCAGTGAGCTGGTATGCGATCGGGCCGCGCTCCGGCAAGGGCCAGGTGGCGGGCAGCGACCTGCGCCACACGCAGGCGGTGGACACGCGCCGACACGGTGCGCGCATCGAGGCCCGTGCGGACAGCGGCGATCCCCCCGTCTTCGTGCCCTATGTGACCAACGCGACGGGCCTGCCGATCACCCTGCGAGTCAACGTCGGGTCCGCGGCCGAAGCGTCATGCCGGTGCACCGTGGCGGCCGGCGGCGTGCGCGTGCCGCTCGGGTACTATCCGCTGTTCCGCAACAGCAGCGTGCAAGCGAGCCTGCCCGATGGCCGCGTGGCCACGTTCATGGGCCTGGGTTCGCAGGTCAATCGCAGCTCGGGCGTGGTGCGGCTGCGCTTCGAGCTGCGCGACTTCCGTGACCCGACCGCCTTGCACGGACGGCCGCGGTAGCCCCTTACGATCGCTTCAGACCCAGGATTCCGGCCGGCCCCACGGCGTCATTCCCGAATTTCTCCCGCACCTGGTCCACCGCGCGCGACAACTGGCGGAGCTTCGCGCGCTCAGGCGCCTCGAAGAGATCCGGTGCCGACGCCGGTGTCAGGTTGGTCGCGCTGACGCCAATCAGTCGTACGCCACGGTTCCGCTGTCGGGCGGTGGCGAACGCCGCGGCGAATAGCGGGCGAACGGCCTCAAACAGGTCCCGGTCCACGTCCGTGGCGTCGCGCATCGTGGCGCTGCGCGTCACGGTGGTGAAGTCGTCGTGCCTGAGCTTGAGCGTCACGGTGCGCGCCATCAGGTGCTCATCCCGCAGCTGCGCCGACACCCGGGTCACGAAAAGCAGCAGCATGGTTTCGAGCTCATCGGGATCGCGTACATCGCGGCTGAACGTCGTCTCACGGCTTACTGAGCGCGCCGGCCGCCCTCCCCGCAGGACGGTGCCGCCCCAGCCGTGGGCGCGCAGCTTGAGCGGGCGCGCCTCGTCCCCGACGAGGCGCGCAAGTTGCGCCTCCCCCATCTGCTGCACCTGCCACACATCGACCAGGCCGAGGGTGGACAGGCGCCGCGCCGCCGCAGGCCCGATCCCGGGCATCGCCCGGAGTGGCAGCCCGGCCAGGAAGCCTTCCTCCCATCCGGCGCGGACCTCCGTGATCCCCCGCGGCTTCGCGGCGTCGGACGCAAGCTTGGCGACCATGCGGTTGGCGCCGATGCCGATACTGACATCGAGCCCAGCCTCGCCGCGGATCGTATCGCGGATCGCCTGGGCCACCGGGAGCAGGGACACCGGGTACAGGCGTTCGGTACCGGTGAAGTCGAGATAGCCCTCGTCCAGGCCGGACATGACAACGGTCGGGGCGAAGCGCTCGAGAACGGCGCGCACCTGCCGCGAGGCGTCGCGATACCAGGCGAACTCGCCCTTGAAAAAGGTGGCGTTGGGGCAGAGCGCCACGGCCCGGCCAATGGGCATCCCCGCCCGGACGCCGAACTTCCTCGCGCCGTACGACGCCGACTGCACGACGCCGCGCGATTCGCGCCGGCCACCAACCACAAGCAGGTCGATACCGCGCAGCTCGGGGTTCCGTTGCCGGCACACCTCGACGAAGAAGGCGTCGAGGTCCACGTGCATCAGGCGCGGTGCCATCGAAGGTCAGGGGACGTCGATGGCCACGATCTGCGCGCCCTTGTACGTAGTGGCGCTGTTGGCCCCGACGGGGAAGTTGAGGTTGGCCAGGTAGAACGTGTCGCCAATGCGCTTGAGCTCAGCCGGGAAATGCAGCACCGACGCGGTGGAGTCGTGCACCACGATGCTGACTGCGCCGGCGGGAGAAATGCGCGCGAGCGTATTGTTGAAGTTGGCGGACACCCAGAGGTCCCCTGCCGGGTCGAGTATGATGCCATCGACACCCATCAGGCGTGGGTCGCTCACAACGGGGGTCATGGCGCCGGGTACGTACCCGGGCTTCACCTCGAGGCGCGTGATCTCGCCGGTGCCGGTATTGCCGGTGTACACGTTGCCGTCGGCATCAATACCGAGCCCGTTGGTCACGTACTGGCGTACCGGCATGGTAGTGTCAGGCGATTCGGTCGCGTAGCCCTGGGCAAATACCTGCACCGGGCCGCCCGTCGGGCCGACATGGTACACCGCGTTGGCATCGCCGCCGGAGATCCAGAGGTGACCGTTGCCATCGAAGGCGAGACCGTTGGCGCCTGTGGCGCCGGAGGCGAAGGCGTCGGCATCGCGACCGGCATCGAAGTCCGGGGCGCCGAGGCGCGTCGCGCGGATGCGATAAATAATGCCCGACGCCGGCGCGCCGACGTATACGTTGCCCGCGGCGTCGGCCGCCACGCCGAGGAGAACCTCGCCCGGTTTCGTGGGCAACTGGCCCACGCGTGCCACCGCTCCGGTGGCGGCGTCCACGCTGTACACGCCGCCATCCTTCCAGTCCGCCACATAGAGCATGCCATCATGCGCCGCGATGCCCTCGATGCGCGAAGCGCTGTCCCCGATGGTCGCGAAAACGCGCGGCTGGGGCGATGCGATCGTGCTGGCGCCGCTCGCCGGCGCGGCGGGCGCACCGAGCCCGAACAGGAGGTACGCGGCCAGGGCAGCGAGCGCGGCGCCCGCAAGAAAGAACAGGACTCGTTTCGTGCCTGCCATCATGGCTGCACTCCTAGACCAGGTGAACGGCGGTGGCCTTTAATCCTAACCACACCTTCGTGCCCGGTCGAAGGCCAAGCTCATGGGCGGTTGCGCTCGTCACGGCAGCCACGAGATCACGCCCCGCCGCCAGTTGCACTTGCACCACCGGTCCGAGGTGCTCGACCCGCACCACGACCGCCTCGAGCCGGTTTCGGATGGACGTCGGCAACGGGGCCGCACTCAGCAGCAGGTCCTCGGGGCGAATCACCGCGTGCGCCGCACCCTCCCGGTCGGCAATCACGTGCAGTTCGAGCGACCCGCTGATGAAGCGCGCCGCGAACCGGCCTTCCGCATCCGGTTCACCGGTGCGCTCCACATGCCCGGTGATCACGTTGCCGGTGCCCACGAACCGCGCGACAAAGGCCGAGTTCGGGAAGCGGAACACCTCTTCCGGGCGACCCTGCTGTACGATGTGCCCGTCCGCCATGACGGCCACCATGTCACCCAGGCGCAGCGCATCGTCGAAGTCGTGCGTGACCTGCAGCGTCGTGATGCCCTCGGCCTCGTGCAGCGCCCGCAACTCGCGCCGCAGGACCGTCCGGGTTGCCGGGTCCACCGCGGCGAAGGGCTCGTCCAGCAGCAGGACGGCGGGTCGCGGCGCGAGCGCCCGCGCGATCGCGACGCGCTGTTGTTCGCCCCCGCTGAGCCCATGGACGTCACGCTCGAGGAGTGCGGTGATGCCCAGCAATGCCGCTAGCGTCCGCACCCGGGTCGCGATCGCCTCGCTGCTCGTGCCGGATCCCGACCGGAGCCCGTACGCGATGTTCCCGCCGACCGAGAGGTGCGGGAACAGGTGGTACTGCTGGTAGACGATACCCAGCCGTCGGCGCTCGGGTGGAAGACCGGTGACGTCCTCGCCGTGTGCCCAGACACGGCCAGCCCGCAGCGGGGCATGCCCGGCGATCGCATCGAGCAAGGTCGTCTTCCCGCTGCCGGTCGGCCCGATGATCAGCGCGTACCCACCGGTCGGTACGTCGAGGGAGATGCCGGTCAGGTCGAAACTCCCGACACGGACTTGCAGGCCTTCAAGCCGGATCACCGGCGCGCTCCCGGCTCGACGAGGCGCACGATCGCGAAGACGACCAGCGCCACCATCAGCAGGAGCACGGCCGCGGGCACCGCGGCCGGCAGGCCATAGGCGGTGAACCGGTCGAAGATGAGGATGCTGGCGACCTTGGGGTTGTAGGTCAGAATCACGATGGAACCGAACTCGCTCACGCTCCGCGCCCACGCCAGGATGCCGCCGGCCACAATGCCGCGACCTGCGAGCGGCAACGTCACCCGGCGAAACGAGCCCCAGGCGCTGTCGCCGAGTGATCGCGCCACGCGCTCGAGCTTGGGATCGACCGTCGCGAACGCTTCGCGCGCGCCACTCACGAGAAGTGGGGCGGACACGAAGAGCATGCCGGCCACGATACCCGGGACATGGCTCACGAACTCGAGCCCGAGCGACGCCAGGGAGCCGCCAACCAGCGAATGGCGGCCAAGGAAGAGCAGCAGTGCGATGCCGGCCACAGGGTGCGGGATGACGACCGGAAGATCGACAATCCCGAGGACCAGCCGTCGTCCGGGGAAGTGGGCGCGCGCCAGCAGGTAGCCGAGCGGGATTCCCAGGATCGCCGCGATGCCCGTTGCCGCCGTGGCGCAGAATACAGTCAGCGCAATGGAAGCCTGCAGCTCGGGGTCGGTGAGCGCGCTGGCCAGGCCGGAGGGCGACGCCATGAAGAGCAGGCGAAGCAGGGGCCCCACGATGAACAGGATCAGCACCGAGCCGAGGAGTGCCAGCACGACACGCGGCGCAGCGACGCGGGGGTGGGTCAGGAGCGGCTCCGGATGATCGAAGGATCTGGCCGGTTCCAGCCGGCCGACGAGAGGGGAACCTATATTCGGTCACGCCGGGACGCCCGTCCCTCGCCACTCGGACCAGCGAAGGAGCAGATCGGTGTCATCCACAGGGAGGGACGAAGCAATGGTCAGCATGGGTGATTCTCCGGGACGGTCGCGGTGACGGCTGTCGCCTTCCTGGGTCTCGGTGCGATCGGCCGGCCGATGGCCGCCAGGGTAGCCGCGCGATTTCCGCTGGCGGTATGGAACCGCACGGCATCGCGCGCCACGGCGTTCGCCGCCGAGGCGGGAGCTCGCGTGCCGCCTCAAGCCCGCGCGACGCCGCCGCGGGGGCAGAAATCGTGATCACCTGCCTGCCCACCTCCAAAGAGGTGGAGGCATTGCTCGACGGGCCTGATGGATTGCTGGCCGGACTCGCCCCGGGCGCCCTGCTGGTGGATTGCACTTCTGGTGATCCGGCGTCCAGTCGGCGCATTGCCGCCCGGCTGGAGGCGCTGGGCTTCGGGTTTCTCGACGCGCCCGTGAGCGGAGGCACCAACGGGGCAGAGGCCGGCACGCTGACCGTGATGGTTGGTGGCGAGCAGCATCTCCTGGATCGTGCGGCACCGGTGCTTGCGTCCTTCGGTTCGCGCATCGTCCGGATGGGCCCGGTGGGAACCGGCGATGCCATGAAGGCGGTCAACAATGCGCTGCTTGCCGTGAACATCCTCGCGGTGGGCGAGGGGCTTGCCGCGCTGGTGAAGGCAGGCGTCGGGGCGGGAACGGCCCTGGAGGTATTGAACGCCTCGAGCGGACGCTCCTTCGTGAGCGAGACACTCATTCCCGATCGCGTGATCACCGGGGCCTTTCCCAGGACCTTCAGCTTGAGGTTGCTGCAGAAGGACGCCGGCATCGCGGAGGGGCTGCTGCGAGATACCGGAGTCTCCGGACCGATGATCAACCTCGCCTGGCGCTTGTACGGCGACGCGCGGGCGGTCCTCGGTGAGGACGCGGACTACCTCGAGGCCATCAAGGTCATCGAACGGCAGTCGGGCGTCGAGATCCGCGAATGAAGGGCGTCTCGCATCACCGTCGCCGGCGTCTGCCCCACTGATGCTCCCCGTCCCGGTCTACCTGGTCCTGATTGCGCCGCAGGACATCGTCAACGTCGCGAGTGCCGTGCGGATCTGCCGCAACTTCGGCATTGCGGGCATGCGTGTGGTGGCGCCGGAGGTCGAGCTCGATGCCTACCGAATTGAGGGCGTCGCCCACAATACCGCCGAGTTCATTTCGCGCATCGAGGTGTACGACCAGCTGGAGCCGGCGCTGGCCGATTGCGTGCAGGCCATGGTCCTGACCGGGCGTGAGCGCGCGGCGAAGCGACGCGTGATCCGTCCACGGGAAGCGGCGCCAGAGCTGCTCTCCTGGGGCGCGACTGGCCCGGTGGCACTGGTCGCGGGACGGGAGGATCATGGCCTGACCAACGACGAGCTGGACTGCTGCCAGACGCTGGTGACCATCTCGACCGATCCAGGCTACACGTCACTCAACCTGGCCCAGGCGATTGCCGTGATGTCCTACGAGTTGTGGACGGCCGCCGGCGGAGATGCCATTCCGTTCAAGGCACCCCGTCGGCCGGCTCCTCCAGCGACCCTCGCCGAGCACGAACTGCTCTTCAATGACTGGGAGCGCACGCTCAACGCGATCGAGTTCTTCAAGACCCGCGAGTACGACAACGTCATTCGATCACTCCGCGAAGCGCTCTTCCGGGCAGGCCTCGACCAGCGCGAGGCAAAGCTGTTCCGGGCCATGAGCATCGAGGTGATCCACTATTTGCGCCGCATGGGTGTACCACTCGCAGATGTGGGCACGCCCGGGTCGCCGGTGGCTCCGGTGACGACCAGAGGCACGGGTCGGTAGTGTTCCATCGCCCGGGGGAGGGCGGTGGATGGCGCAGCGCCGGTTGCGGGTTGTGTTATCGCTATTGGTGACTGTACCTTAGCGGGCCTTGAGGGGTACGGTGTTGCCACCCTCTTGTGATTCTTTTCACAAGGTCGATATCTTGTTCCTGCCGCGGCGGTCCACCGCGGCATTCGTGCGGTCGGTTCTTCCCCGAGCGGTGAAGCGATAATGCGGAAGTCGGCTTGGTTGTCGGTGGGTATCGGTGCGGCGGTCATCGCGGCACTCGCCATCATGGAGCGGCCGTCGGGGGCGCAGCAAGCCGCCGCGCCGCCAAACGTCGTGCTGGCGGCATCCGATTCGTCCTCGTTCAAGGGGCCTCGGCAGCCGGTATTCTTTCGTCACGACATCCATGCTGGCCAGTACCAGATCACCTGCCAGTACTGCCACTATTCGGTCGCGATCGACGCCGAGCCCGGGATTCCGTCGATGCAGACCTGCATGGGATGCCACCTGATCGTGGGTGGCAGCGACAGCGCCAACCAGTTGCAGATCGATTTGGTGCGCAAGGCGTGGAACGAAAAGAAGCCTATCGAGTGGGTTCGGGTGCATTCGCTTGCCCGGCACGTGCACTTTCCGCACTCGCAGCATATCAAGGGCATGGGCCCCAATGCCTGTGCCACCTGTCACGGCGACGTGGCCCGCATGCCCCAGGTCTACAAGGTCAACAACATCAACAACATGGGATGGTGCATCAACTGCCATCTCGCGCGCGGCATCACCCGCGATTGTACCGCATGTCACTACTAGGGCGTGAGGACGTGAGGGCGTGAGGATGATTGCTTCACGTCACCGTCGCCCCATTTCATCACGACCGCTCGGAGCCTGAATGTCCGACGAACGCGAGCCGTCCCCCGACGTTTCCCGCCGCAGGTTCCTGACGGTGCTCGGCACCACCAGTGCCGGCGCGGCGGTGCTGTCGGGCTGCTCGACGGAAAAGGTCGAGAAGCTGATTCCATACCTGGTCCAGTCCGAGGATCAGGTGCCGGGGATCCCAACCTGGTACGCGAGCACCTGCACTGAATGCAGTGCGGGCTGCGGGCTGCATGTCCGCGTGCGCGAAGGCCGTCCGGTCAAGCTCGAGGGCAATCCCGACAACCCGATCAACAAGGGGGCGCTCTGTGCCCGCGGGCAGGCCGGGCTCCAGGGGTTGTACAACCCGGGCCGCGTCAGGGCGCCGATGGTGAAGCAGGGCAACACCTGGAAGGAAATCAGCTGGGATGATGCGATTGCGATGCTGGCGGAGAAGGTGGGCGCGGCCAGCGGCAAGCTTGCGGTGATCTCGGGAGCAGGGCGGGGTACGTTCTCCACGTTTCTGGGCGACTGGGCATCGGCCGCCGGGGGGCGAGTCGTTCGCTACCAGCCGTTCGATCTGGAGCCGGTACGCGCGGCGAACGCACGGGTGTTCGGTCGCGATGAGATCCCGGCGTACGACTTTGCCGCCGCGAAATACATCGTGTCCTTCGGTGCCGATTTCCTCGAGACCTTTGGCTCGAGCACGGAGTACCAGCTGGGCTACGCCGAGTCGCATGGGTTTACGCAGGGACGCGACCCGGCGAAGCATGTGTATTTCGCGCCGCGTGCGTCGCTCACCGGGCTCAACGCCGATGAGTGGCACGCGGTGGCTCCGGGATCGGAAGCGTCACTCGCCCTCGCGATGGCCGGCGTCCTCATGCAGGAGCGCGGTGGCAGCGCGCCGGGCATGCCGGCGGTCAGCGTGGCTGATGCGGCCACCGCCACGGGCCTCTCCGCGGACACCATCACCCGACTGGCCAGGGAGTTTGCGGCGGCCTCGCCAAGCCTGGCGGTGGCGGGTGGTGTCGGGAGCCAGACCACGGGTGCCACGGAGCTCTGTGCGGCGGTAAACCTGCTCAACGTTGCCGCCGGGAATGTTGGCCAGACCGTGCGCTTCGGTGCCGACCTCGATCACGGCGACGGCTTCGGCGCCGTCGAGGCACTCTCGGCATCACTGGGGACCGGCGAGGTGGCGGTGCTGCTGGTGCACGATGCCAACCCCGTGTTCACGGCGCCGCGGGCCTCCAAGTTCGCCGAGGCCATGGCGAAGGTACCGTTCAAGGTTGCGATGGCGCAGTACTTCGATGAGACGGCGGCGGCTTCCGATCTCCTGCTCCCGAATCATCATGCCCTCGAGCGGTGGGACGACGTCAACCCCAGGACTGGTGTGTGGGGACTGATGCAGCCGGTGCTGACCCCGGTGTTCAACTCCATGGCGCCGGGCGACATCCTGCTCAAGACGGCACAGAAGGCTGGCGGCCCGCTGGCACAGTTCGCGGCGGCGAGTTGGGAGGCCCACCTCAAGTCCAGCTGGCAGGCGCGCTTCCCCGGCGGGGATGCGATGTGGCGCGCGTCGCTCGCGCGCGGCGGCATGTACCAGGATGCTCCGGTGGTGCCGGTCAAGGTGGCGAGCGCGGACGTGGCACTGGCGGCGCCAACCTTCGAGGGCACCGGCGAGTTCACCCTCCTGCCATACGCGTCGTCGCTCTACTTCGATGGCCGTGGGGCCAACCGGCCCTGGCTCGCAGAGAATCCCGACCCCGTTACCAAGATCACCTGGCAGTCGTGGGTGGAGCTGAGCCCCGCGGCCGCCGCGCGGGTCAATGTGCGCGAGGGCGAGATCCTGAAGGTCACGTCGCCCCACGGGTCGATCGAGGCGGCGGCCTACATCTATCCGGGCCTGCGCGACGACACGATCGCCATCCCGATGGGTCTCGGGCACACCGAATACGGCGAATTCGCAAAGGGCCGGGGCGTGAACTACCTGGACCTGCTCGGCCCGGTGCAGGGATCGTTCATCCCGTACGTATCGGTGAAGGTGCAGGTGGAGCGCACCCATGCCTATCGCAAGGTGGCCAAGACCGAGGGCACCACGCGCCAGCTCGGGCGGGGCATTGCCGAGGCGATACCGCTGGCCTATGCAGCCAAGGGCATGACCATCGAGCAGTCCGCGAAGGCCGTGGGCCACCCCGAACATGAGATCAACACCCCGCGTGAGCTCGAGGCGCTGCAGGGATGGCGCGACGGCCAGGTGGGTCGGAAGGATGGCGAGGGTCGGCGTCTCGGTAACTATGTTGGCGAGCACGCCATGTGGGGCATGGCGGTGGACCTGTCGCGCTGCACCGGGTGCTCCGCCTGTGTCACGGCCTGCTATGCCGAGAACAACATCGCGTGGGTGGGGGAGGAGCAGGTCATGCGCGGCCGGGAAATGAGCTGGATGCGCATCGAGCGCTACTGGGAGGGCGGCTCGGATGGCGAGCCGGTCGAGGCGCGCTTCATCCCGATGATGTGCCAGCACTGTGACAACGCCCCGTGCGAGCCGGTCTGCCCGGTGTACGCCGCGTACCACACCACCGACGGCCTCAACGGCCAGGTGTACAACCGGTGCGTGGGTACCCGGTATTGCGCGAACAACTGCCCCTACAAGGTGCGGTACTTCAACTGGCTCGCCTACAACAAGAAGGCGTTTCCGGAGCCGCTCAACCTGGCGCTCAACCCCGACGTGACGGTGCGGGCACGCGGCGTGATGGAGAAGTGCACGTTCTGCGTGCAGCGCATCCGCGGGGCGCAGCATGTGGCGCGGCTCGAGGATCGGGCGCTGAAGGATGGCGACGTGGTGACGGCGTGCCAGCAGGCCTGCCCGTCCCGCGCCATCACGTTCGGCGACATGCATGACCCGGACAGCGCGGTGCTGCAGGTGAAGCGTGACCCGCGAGGCTACCATGTCCTGGAGGAGATCAACGTGAGGCCCGCGGTGACGTACCTGGCCAAGGTGCTCAGGCGCGAGCCCGTGGCACACACCGCCGGTGGCGGGGAGGAGCAACACTGATGGCCGTGATCGCGCAGCCACCTCCGACCCAGACCCACGCCGACGTCACCCGGGACGTCGTGGGGACGCTGTCGCCGGCCACCCGCGGCTACTACCTGATGCTCTTCGGGGCGGTCGGGTTGTTCCTGGTCGGTGCGGTGACCTTCACCCTCATCCTGCGCGATGGCTTGGGTCTCGCCGGCTACCAGCCGCCGGTGTTCTGGTCGGTGTTCATCACCACGTTCGTCTTCTGGGTCGGTATCGGCCACGCCGGCACGCTGATTTCGGCGATCCTGTTCTTGTTCCGGTCGCCCTGGCGCACGGCCGTGTACCGCGCGACTGAGGCGATGACGGTGTTCGCCGTCATGACCGCGGGCCTGTTCCCGATCATCCATATCGGCCGGCAGTGGATCTTCTACTGGCTCCTGCCGTACCCGAACCAGCGGTACCTGTGGCCCAACTTCAAGTCGCCACTGGTCTGGGACGTGTTTGCCATCGGTACGTACCTCACGGTGTCGACGCTGTTCCTCATCTTCGGGCTCATCCCCGATGTCGCCGCGGTGCGCGACAAGGTGACGGGCTGGCGGAAGCAGGTGTACGGCGCGCTGTCGCTCAACTGGCAGGGCACCGACAACCAGTGGCGCCACTACTCGCGCGCCTACCTGTATCTCGCCGCCCTGGCCGCCCCGCTGGTGCTCTCGGTGCACTCGGTGGTGTCCTGGGACTTCGCGAGCTCGCTGATTCCCGGCTGGCACGGCACCATCTTCGCCCCGTACTTCGTGGCCGGGGCGATCTACTCCGGCATCGGCATGGTGTTCACGCTGCTGATCCCGCTCCGGAAGTACCTGAAGCTCGATCACATGATCACCGACTATCACTTCGACAACATGTCGAAGCTGACGCTCTTCACCGGCACGATCCTTTTCTATGCGTACGGCATGGAATATTTCGTGGCCTGGTACAGCGGCAACACCTTCGAGCAGACGACGTTCTGGCGTCGCGCGTTCGGGCCGCAATGGTGGGGCGGCTGGGCGATGATCATCTGCAACGCCTTTGTGTCGCAGCTGCTCTGGTTCCGGAAGATCCGTACGAACCTGACGTCGCTGTTCGTCATCTCCATCTTCATCAACATCGGGATGTGGTTCGAGCGCTACGTCATCATCGTGTCCTCATTGTCCAACGACTACATCCCCTATGCGTGGGACATCCCGACGCCCACCTGGGCCGACTGGGGCATCCTGGCCGGGTCGTTCGGGTGGTTCGGCATGTGGTTCCTGCTCTTCGCGAAGAACTTCCCGATCGTGGCGATCCAGGAGATCAAGGAGTTCATCCCCATGCCACGCAAGCGCGCGGCTTCCGCAGGGCATCACTGATGGCAAAGCGCAAGGTGACTCCGGGCGTCCTGGCCTCGTTCGAGCACATCGACGCCGCCTGCGACACCATCCGTGCCCTCCGCGCCAAGGGCCGGAAGGACATCACGGTGTACTACTCGCACCCGAGCCATGAACTCGAGGATGCCTGTGGGCATTCCGTCAGTCCGGTGCGGCTCTTCACCCTCATCGGCGGGCTCACCGGTACCACGGCGGCCTTCTCCATGCAGATCTGGATGAACCGCAACTGGCCCCTGCTGGTTGGCGGCAAGCCGATCGTGGCCATTCCCGCGTTCGTGGTGATCGGGTTTGAGCTCACGGTGCTCGTCGGGTCGTTGTGCACGCTCTTTGGCGTGTTCTTTCTCTCCACGATGCTGCGGCACAAGGGTGTCATCTACGACGGTCGCTTCAGCGATGACCGGATCGGTGTCTTCGTCCCCGCCGGCCCCGACCAGGCGCCTGCACTGGAAAAGATGCTGACCGACGCCGGGGCCGTGGAGGTACAGCGTGCGGCTTAGCCCGTTGCGCCCGACTCGAGGCCGTTCGCTCCGCTCGGGGCGGTGGGTCCTGGCGACCCTGCTCGCGCTCTCCACCGCCGGGTGCGACTACTGGTACAACACGGTGCCGTCGCCCGACCAGCTCTGGTACCGCATCCCGTGGTTTGACCAGATGATCTACATGCGATCGATCCGGCCATACTCCAGCAACGACATCCCGCGCTACACGGTCAAGGGCACGGTGCCGATCGGTGGTGGCGAGGCCGATTGGGACATCGGCGATGCGTCCGTGGGTGCCTACGCATTCGACGCGACCATCGCCAACACGGTGCAGAACCCGACCACCACCGGTGCGGTCGGGGCGAAGCCGGGGCCCGACCTTCCTATCATCCCCGAGACGCTCGCCGCGCAGGGGGACACACTGTACATGACCTACTGCGGCACCTGCCACGGGGAAACCGGGGCAGGGAATGGCCCGGTCTCGGCCCGGATGGTGGGAATCCCGTCGCTGCTCACCGCTCAGGCGCGCGGCTACACCGACGGCTACCTGTACAGCATGATCCGCTATGGACGGGGCCTCATGCCGAAGTATGGTGACAAGATCCCGGACCCGACCGGGCGCTGGGCGATCGTCAACCACGTGCGTGCCCTGCAGGCGGCCGCCGCACCGGGAGGCACGAACTGATGGCGGCTCCCAAGCTCCGCCAGCGCCTGGTCGAGGCGTCGCTGTCGGCCCGGTATGACACGCACCTCGGTGTCGGTCTCGGTCTGGCGCTCCTCGGCCTCGTGCTGTTCCCCATTGCCCTGCGTGGCGCCGGCGCCGACCGCGCCTGGCAGATGTTCCACGTCAACTGGGTCTACTTCACCGGCCTCACCGGCGGCAGTATCGCCCTGGCGGCGGTGCACAAGGTGGTGAACGCCCGCTGGTCGGGAATGGTGATCCGGCTCGCCGAAGCGGTGGTCAGCTTCGCCCCGCTGTCGCTCCTCGGCTGCGTGCTGGTCTACACGGTGGGCTACCCGCATATCTACGGGCACATGCAGGAGCAGCTGCCGGCGCTGTCACATGGGAAGCAGGTGTGGCTCTCGCATGGTGTCATGTTCGCCCGCGTGTTCATCGGTCTCGTCGTGCTGTACTGGGTCGGCTGGCGTCTGATCCGCACCGACCTCATCCCCGATGTCTTTGCGGCCAAGGGCCTGGCTACGGGAGGGCGCCGCGCGATGTTCGAGCGGTGGACCACCGGGTTCGACGGCTCGGAGGGCGCCCTCGAGCAGGTCGAACGTCGGCTGAAGACACTGGGGCCCGTGTACGTCGTGCTGTATGCCCTCGTGTTCACGATGGTGGCATTCGATGGCATCATGGCGCTGCAGCCGCACTGGTTCTCCAACCTGCTTGGCGGCTGGTACTTCATGGGCGCCTTCCTCGGCGCGCACATGCTGCTGGCGCTCAACATGATCTATGCGGGCCGTCACCTTGGCGTCGACGAACTGATCTCGGGCAAGCAGCGGCACGACTTGGGCAAGCTCTGCTTCGGGTTCACGGTTTTCTGGGCCTACCTCATGTGGGCCCAGTTCCAGATCATCTGGTACGCCAACCTGCCCGAGGAAACCGGCTTTGTCTTCGCGCGCCTCTGGGGGCCGTGGATCCCTGTTGCCAGAGCCGTGATCTTCGGGATGTTCTTCATCCCGTTCGCCGTGCTCCTCGGGGTGGCGCCGAAGAAGAACCGCTTCATCATGGGGGCGGTGGCGGTGCTGAGCCTTTCCGCGCTCTTTCTCGAGCGGTATCTGATGATCATGCCGTCGGTGAGCGAGGAGAATGGTCCCCTGTTCGGCATGCCGGAGCTCGCGCCCACGGCGCTCTTCCTCGGCCTGTTCCTGGTGACGTACGCGCTCTGGGCCCGCACGTACCCGATGATCTCGCCGCGCCTGGCCGAGATCACGCTGGGGCGCGAAGTGCACCATCTCGAGTCCGAGACGTTCGACCATGAGGACCAGGACCGGGATTTCGTGCACGAGGCCGATCTGGAGAAGTAGGCGGCAGGCGGGTGGGCGGGCACAAAGAAGGGCGGTGATCTCATCGGATCACCGCCCTTGGTCGTATCATCGCCTACCCGCCTACCCGCCTACCCGCCTACCCGCCTATCTCACCCTCATCGCTGCATTGACGCGCCGCACCATGGCCCGCAGGGAATCGGGTGGCAGTTCCCCCGTGACAACCAGCATCCGGTCGCCCCGCTGCAGGGCCTCAGCGGGGCGGCCAGCCGAATCCAGGCCGCCGTCGCCGCGGCGCGAGAGCAGTTGCGACACGTCAGCGGCAGGCCCCTCAATCGTCTGGATTACTTCGCCCGATGACAGCCGCTGAGCCACCACCATCATGGGCGACCCCCCAGCGCGGCTGGGCTGAACCTGCACTTCCTCCACGGGGACGCCCTCCACCCGCGCCGGGCTCTGCCCAGTCATGTCCTGTGCCCGCTCCCACGGTACCGTACGCCAGTAGCCCTGAAGGCCAGGATCGAGCTCGGCAGGAAGAGCGGAAGTGGAGGTTTCAGCGGAAGTTGGTCGTGAACCATCGCGCCCGGTGTCGCGATTGGCAGTTGCCATGACCGGACTCGGGTTGGGCGTGGCGCGCTGGGCGGCAGCGTGGCGCGTGGGCGTCGATGCCGTCGGACTGGCCACGGCGACCGACACCGGCTTGAGACTGGCTACCTGCGGCACCACTACGGGCCCGGCAACGGGAACCACTGCCAGTTCGGGGACCCTCGACGCCGATCCTACCGAGCGGAGACCATAGCCCAGCCCCAGGGCACCGACGAGGCTGGCCGCCCATAATGCCCGCCGGGTACGCTGCCGCCGCGGTGCACGGGCCATCTGGCGTCGATTGAGCTCCTCGAGCGACGCCGGGATGCGCCGAGCCGGGGCGAGGGTGGCGAGCAGGAGGGTGGTCTGGTCGCGCAGGGCGGCGATCGCGTCCCGCTGGCTGCTGCATGTACTGCAACTGGCCAGGTGGCTCTCGATCACGACGCAACGGGACCGGCTCAGCGCCTGATCAAGATATGCGTGGAGTTCTTCCTCAGGAATGTGCGACATCGGCCTCATGGTAGTTCTGGCGCTCGTGGGCTTCCACCAACCGGCGGCGTGCCCGGGCGAGCGTCGTGCCAATGGCACCAACAGCCAACCCCGACTGTTCGGCAATCTCGGGATAACTCATCCCGGCATCCCACAACAGCAGCACTTCCTGGTCCCGCGATGAGAGTGCCCCAAGTGCCACCTTCACTTGCTCGCTCTGCTCGTCGTCCTCGACCAGGTCCTCAGCTCCCCGGGGCCGGGACGGCAGGACCCCCGGCTCCGACTGCATGAGCACCAGGTGGCGCCGCCTCCGGATCGCAGCACGGGCCTCGTCGCGGGCCAGGTTGGCCGCCACCGCGAAGATCCAGGCACGTGGCTTTTCAGGCCGATGCGCCAGGAGGCGCATGAAAACTTCCTGGGCCAGGTCCTCGGCCCGGTCGGCGTCCCAGACCTTGCGGTACAGGTACCGTACCACAGCGGTATACGTGGTCTGGTAGAGTTCTTCGAGTTCGTCTGCCATCAGGTGCCCTCCAGGGGGACCCTGCGTCGCCGACCAGAATGCTGCCTATCAAACCATAGACGCCAGCCAGCCTTGAACTTGCACACTTCCGCCTCGCCCGGGAAGCCCTCTTGAACGGGGCCGTCGCCCCCCCTAGCCACCCTTGCGGGCCCGCTTCCGGCCCGTGAACACGCACCCGGGGTGCAACCCCCTGTCCTTGGGAGGCCATTCGAAGCAGAGGTCGGGCTTGGCCGTCCTGCCGTCCGCCCGGATCCGCCCGTGCAGCACACAGGCTACGCCGCCTTCCTCGATGTACCCGCAGGCAGAAATCATCTCGACATCGATGGAGAAATCCCCTTCCCGTTCGACCTTGCAGAGATATGGGGACTTGCGGTGGCGAATGAGGGCTTCCAGGAGCATCTGCTTCCGTGTGCACATGATCTCAACCTGCAGGTCCCGGCAACACGCGGCACCCCGCCGATGGTCCGAGGTCTGGCAGGGCGCGCCCTCGCATGGGTTATCCGATGGCGCGGTCAGCACCGGCAGCGACCGGGCGGGCCCCGGGAGTTGCCGGTTGACGAGTTTCATCCGGTCTACCACCCGGAAACGGTTCCCGCCAAGCTGCCGCGGCTGATGCGGCCGACCGGGTGCCCTGGGCGCCTTGCCCTCGAATCCGTGGGCGGCGCATCGCACCATACCCGCACCGGGAGCTTTCAGGTGCCGACAGGGTACATGAAGCACGGCGTCGACGTACAGCTCGCCCTCGCCGCTCCACACCTCGCCGAAGGAAATGCGCTCGGTGTGGCCCAGGAGCCATGTGGCTTCGTGATCCAGCGACGTTGCGCCCTCCTCGAGGGAGCCGATACGTAGCAGCACATCGAGCGCCTGGCACTGGCGGCCGAGGGATTCGCAGGCTGGGGGAGTGCTCATGGGTTCCGATCGGGCAAGCGAGGGTAACTGCGCCAAGCTACCCGGTTTGCCCCGGGCTTGTGAAGCGTTTCACGAACCCTATTTTACGGCCCGTATGATTCGTAGCGACTGAATGATGTCTACCCCTGTGGAGGCTTGAAAGTGATGCGTGGATCTTTCCTGGTGCCGGCTATGCTGGTGGTCCTCGCCGCCTGTGGCGGTGAGAAGAAGGCGGAGGCACCTGCTGCCGCTCCAGCACCCGATGCGATGGCCGCAGCGCCCGCAGCCGACGCGGCGGCGCCTGCCATGGCTCCTGCCGCCGACGCCGCGGCACCTGCGATGGCTCCTGCGGCGACCGGTGCGACCATTGACGTGAACATGGAACTCGTGGGGAGCACCTACAAGTACGATCCGGCCACGATCACGGCCAAGGCCGGCGACGTGATCCGGTTCCACAACAAGAGTGGCGGGCCCCACAACGTGGCGTTTGACGCCGCAACCATTCCCGCCGGTTCCGCTGCCGCGGTCGATGCGGCGCTCGGGCCGAACAAGATGGCGCCCCTCATGGGGCCGCTGGAGACGGAGACCGACGCCATCTTCAGTTTCCCCACCGCCGGGCTGCCCGCGGGCACCTACAACTTTCACTGCACGCCACACCAGGCGCTGGGAATGAAGGGTGTGCTGACGGTCAACTGAACGACGGTACACGGTGAACGGCAAACGGTGAACGGTGAACGGGAATCCTGTTCACCGTTCACCGTTTACCGCTCACCGGTTACGCAGTTCCAGCCCTTCCGCCACCCACGGAACAGCCAGTCCAACGAGGATCCCCGCGATCGCGTCCCACGCGTAGTGCATCTGCGTATAGACCGTGGCGATCGGCATCAGGATCGTCGGGACCAGGATCAGCCAGCCGAGCGCCCGGTTGCCCCTGAATGTCGCGAGCAAGGTGGCGGTCGTGGCGGCCACGTGGGACGACGGAAACGCAGCGCCGAAGGAACTGCCGGACGAGAGAGCGGCGTACACCATGCGGGCCGTGACATTGTCCACGAAGGCCCCGCTCGGACGGTCGAACACGTAGTACGGGCCGGCCACGGGATAGAGCACGAACACGAGGAAGCAGGTGCAGAAGGCGCACACTACGTTGCGGGTGAGCCGGCGAAAGGCGGGCCAGTCGCCGCGCAGGAGGAAGAAGAGGGCGGGAACCGCCAGGATGAGGTAGTAGGAGACGTAGACGCCGTGCAGCAACGCCGACCAGAAGGGGCTGCTGTGCCCCCGCCACCAGTCGCGGGCCGGCTGCATGCCGAATGTGGCCTGTTCCCAGGCGAGCAGGACCTGGTCGTGCGCCCGGAGCTTGCCGCCGCCGCTCAGGACGTCGAGCGCCGCATATCCTGCCAGCACCAGGATGAGAGGCATGACCTCGCGCAGGACGCGACCCGTCGGGCCAAGGCCGGGCCGAGTCACCAGCCAGAGCCAGGCGAGGATCAGCGCATGGGCGAGTGCGATGAGCCAGTTGCCGCGCGCGAGGTCGACGCGTGACAGGGCGACCACCACGACGATCGCCGCATAGGTACCCAGAAAGACTTCGGCGGCGCGCCATCGGGGAGGGCCGGTTTGGGGCGGTGGAGCTACCGGGAAAGCCAACCGGACTCCTGGTACCACGCCTTCGTGGCGGCGAGTCCACGGTCGAGATCGTGGTCCGGGGTCCAGCCCGTTTCCGCCATGAAGGCGGTCGGGTCTCCCGTCCACCCTGGCGAGAAGAAATCATGCGCCTTGTCGGCTCGGAGGATGGTCCGATTCCCCAGCAGCGCGGCCACCTGGCCCGCTGCGCCGAGCAGCACCTTGGCGGCAGGCTTCGGGATGGGAATGATGCGTACGTCGCGGCCCATCAGCCGGCCGATGCGGCCCACGAGGTCCCTGGTGGTGACAATTTCCGGATGGTTGGTGAAGTACGCCCGACTCTCGATCCCCGGGGTGGTACCGACCAGCTCGAGCGCGCGGGCGAGGTCGGGGGCGTACACCATGGACAGCTCCTGCGAGCCATCGCCGAACAGCGGCGCAAAGCCGGAACGCACCAGCTTGAACACCTGGAGGAAGTTGTCGCTGTCGCGGGGGCCGTAGACGGCCGGGGGCCGGGCAATCACCCAGGGCAGGTGGCTCGCGCGCACCACCTGTTCCGCGGCGTTCTTGCTGCGGCCGTACATCGTGACCGGTGCTTCAGCGTCCTCGACGGTTCGGGGCACCCCCAGCTCGGCGGGACCCGCCGCTGCCAGCGAACTCACGTGGACCAGGCGTGCGTACGGGGCCAGCTGCTCCATCGCCCGCACGATGTTCGCCGTGCCATCGCGATTGGCGCGAAAGAATTCCGGTTCATCCTTCGCCGCGACCAGGGCGGCCACATGGTACACCACGTCCTGGCCGCGCACCGCCTCGCGAATGGCCGCCTCATTGTGCAAGTCGCCGGTCACGAGCCGGACCCCGCGCGCCGCCAGGCCCGCCGCCTTGGCGGGTGAGCGCACGAGCGCCGTGACCTCATGACCGGCCGCCAGCAGGCGATCGATGAGGTGGCTGCCGACGAACCCGGTTCCTCCCGTGACCATCACCTTCATAGCGAACGATCGTAGAGCCGGTAGGTCTTGTAGACGCGGAAGTTCATCTTCTCGAGGCCGGCATTCATTGCCGGGTTGTCCTCCAGGATCCAGCCGGCCTCACCCCAGTAGATCTTCTGCTCCCCGGCCTTGGTCCAGATCCAGTGGTACAGCATCGCGTCCACCCCGCGTCCCCTCCACTCCGGGAGGATGCCCAGCAGGATGATGCGGCAGCGGCGCAGGCGGTGCGTCTTGAGGAGCCAGAATGTCTTCGCGAGGAAGCGCAGCAGTCCCCCGCGCCGGTTGCCCACCAGCGCCGAGTTGAGGTCGGGAAGGACGAGGCCGAAGGCGATGATCTCGCCATCCTTTTCGGCGAACGGCACGAGCTCGGGGATGACCACCGGCTTGAACGACTTGGCGAGATGGTCAATTTCGTGGTCGGTCATGGGGATGAATCCCCAGTTCTTCTCCCACGCTGCATTGTAGATCTTCTTGATCCGTTCAACTTCAGCAGGGAAATCCTTCATATTCAACCCGCGCAGCGTAATGCCCTGCCGCTTGCGGATCAGTTCTGTTCCCCGGGCAAGGCGCTCGGGCACCGGGACGTACTCTTCCGCACCGCCCCCCTGGTAGACGAGCAGGTCCTTGGCCTTGGCGAACCCGGCGCGCTCCGTGAGCTGCACATAGTACGGGGGGTTGTGCGGCATGAGCAGCGTCGGCCGGGTGTCGAAGCCGTCCACCAGGAGGCCGCACTGGTCGTTGGTGGAAAACGACGCCGGTCCGCGCATCACCTCGAGCGTGCGCGCCCGCAACCAGGCCTCGGCGGCGGCGAAGAGGTCGTTCGCCACCTCCTGATCATCGATGCAGTCGAACCAGCCGTAGAACCCCACGCGGTCGGCGTGGGTCTCGTTGTGGAGGCGGTTCTCGATCGCGGCAATGCGCCCCAGCACCGTTCCACTGCGCTCCGCGAGAAAGTACTCCGCCTCGGCGTGCTCGAAGAAGGGATTCTTCGTGCGCGACAAGGTCATCTCGATGTCCATGCGGAGCGGAGGAACCCAGACCGGGTCACCGGCAAACAACTGGTAGGGCAGGTCGATGAACGCCTTCAGGTCCCGGCGCGTGCGCACCGGGCGGACGGTGACCTGCGTCAGATGACGCCCAGCTCGCGGCCGATGCGCGAAAACTGCTCCAGGCAGAAGTCGATCTGGTCGAACGTATGGGTGGCCATGACGCTGGTGCGGAGCCGGCACTGCGATGGTGGCACCGCCGGGGGTGCCACCGGATTGGTGAAGACGCCGGCATCGAACAGCTTGCGCCAGAAGATGAAGGTCTTCTCGAGCGGACCGATCAGGACCGGAAGGATCGGCGTTTCAGATGGACCAATGTCAAAGCCGAGCTGCCGGAACCCCGCGTGCAGCCGCTTGGTGTTGGCCCAGAGGCTCTCGCGCCGCTCGGGCTCGGTCCGGAGCACCTGGAGCGCTGCGATCACGCCGGCGGTGTTGGCCGGGGGAAGCGACGCGGTGAAGATCAGCGGTCGGCAGTGATGGCGCAGGTAGTGAATCACGCTGTCAGTGGACGCGACGAAGCCACCAATGGACGCCAGCGACTTGGAGAACGTGCCGGCGATGATGTCGACCTCGTCGGTCAGGCCGAAGTGTGCCGCGGTGCCCTCGCCGTTCGGGCCCAGGACGCCCAGCGAGTGGGCGTCGTCCACGGCGAGGGCGGCGCCGTGCTTGTGCGCAATGCGCACCAGGTTCGGGACGTCGGCGATGTCGCCTTCCATCGAGTAGACGCCGTCCACCACGATCATCGTGCCGCGGCCGGCCTTGTCCCGTTCGCGCTCGAGCTTGCGCTCCAGCCCCGCAAGGTCGCCGTGGTTGAAGCGCTCGGTCTCGCCATAGGACATCTTGGCACCATCGACCGCCGACGCATGGTCCAGCTTGTCCAGCAGCACGACCTCGCCCCGACCGATGAGGCCGGAGATGAGCCCGAGATTGGCCTGGTAGCCCGTGGAAAAGATGAGGCATGCCTCCTTGCCCAGGAACTGGGCAAGGTCGTTCTCCAGCTGTTCGTGCAGGTCGAGCGTACCATTCAGGAAACGGCTGCCGGTGCAGCCGGAGCCGTACTGGTGCAGGGCCTTTTCGGCCGCTTCCAGAACCTTGGGATGGTGCGTGAGACCAAGGTAGTTGTTCGAGCCCAGCATGATGCGCCGCTGGCCCTCGATGATCACCACCGTGTCCTCAGATTCCGAGATCGGCTTGAAGTACGGGTAGAGACCCGCAGCCTGGATTTCGCGTGCCTTGGTGAATTGCCGGCACTTCTCGAAGAGGGACACCTGATGCACTATCTCTGCGTCCACGGCGCCTCGCGACTGCGGATGGTTGCCCGGCTGCTGACTGGGCGGTATGACCTTGAAAACTAACGAGTTGACAAGGGGGCTACAAGCTGGATCACCCTCCCGAACAAGCTTCCTGTAGCTTGACTTACCCGAACGGTGGGGACGAAGTTCAATTCATGTCTCGCGCGCCCGTGGAGTCGCCCCGTCGTGAGTTCCTGAAGCAGGGTCTGGCCATCGGCTTGGCCGTGGCGGCCGGGCAGGTCTTGCCGGCGCGACAGCTTCGTGCCCTGCAACTCGGCCCCGATCCGGAAGTGCCGAATGAGCAGGTGGCCCAGATCCTCAAGGACCTGTTTGGCGACCGTCCTATCCGCCGGGGCCATGTACTCCTCGACATGCCGGTGGTGGCGGAGGACGGGCGGGTGGTGCCGGTCATCATCGAGGCCCCCGACCTCCCGATGACCCCTTCCAGCTATGTGCAGGCCGTCCACCTCATCGTGGATCACAACCCCGATCCGTACCTGGCCGCCTTCGACGTGACGCCGGCGATGGGTACGCTGTCGCTGCAGTTCCGGATCAAGATGAAGCGGACCACCTGGGTGCGCGCGATCGTCGAGACGAACACCGGCGAGGTCTGGGCCGACTACGCCCGGGTCAGTGTCTCGCTGAACGGGTGCGGCTGATGCCCACCATTGGCGATGCGCGCATCCGTGTTCCGTCACGCATCCAGCAGGGTGACACCATCAGGGTGAGCGCCATCGTCGAACACCCGATGGACACGGGGTTTTTCCGCTCGGCCGACGGCCAGCCGATTCCGGCATACTTCATCAAGGACGTGACCGTCGTCTACGCCGGCCAGCAGGTCGCGCACTTCATGTGGACTTCGGGCATCAGCCGCGATCCGGTGGTGACCTATACGCTCGTCGCCTCCCACGAAGGCCCGCTGACCATGCGCTGGATCGACAACAAGGGCGCCGTGTTCGAACAGACGGTGCAGATCACGTTCAGCACCACCTGACCCTTCGCGTGCCGTTGCTACTCGCGGCCTGTGCAATGGTCGCGCAGCCCGTAGCGGCGCAGGTCCAGCCCCGATACAACGCCTACTCCCGCACCACGCCCACGACCACATACCCGGTGCGCGAACTCGCGCCGGGTGTCTTTCTCGTGGCGGGCGACACCGGCAAGGGAGTCGAGGGGCGGCCCAATGCCGGGTTCATCGACTCGGCAGATGGCATCCTCGTGGTCGGTGGCCTTGCGAGCCCGGTGCAGGGCGAGGCGGTGGTGCGGACCATCCGGACCCGATCGTCGCGACCGATCCTGTGGCTGGTGCTCTATGCGCATCACCCCGATATGCAGTTCGGCGCGATTGCCTTGCGTCGTGCCGGCGCATCGATCATCGCCCATCCCGATGCGAACGTGCTCGCCGCCGAGGGGGGCCCTGACCAGATGGTGGCCGATTGGGACCAGGTCGTCGGACTGCAGGAGATGCTTGGCTTCGAGTTCGCCAACGTACCCGATCGCCCGGTGACCAGTGCCGACACGCTCGTGCTGGGAGCGCGGCGCGTGGTCGTGTTTCATCCCGGGGATGCGCATTCGCCAGGGGACCTCATGCTCTGGCTCCCCGACGACGGGATATTGTTTGCCGGCGACGTCCTGGTGGAGGATGCCGTGTCGATGATGATCGACGGGAGCTCGACGGCCATGCTGGCGGCGCTCGACAGCATCGAGCGGTTGCACCCAAGGGTCATCGTCCCTGGCCATGGGCGCATTCCCGCCGATCCCCAGGCATTGATCGATTCCACCCGCAGTTACGTGACGCAGTTGCGCTCCGCCATGCTGGCAGCGGTGGAGGCGGGGGTTCCCATGCGGCGCGCCCTGGCGTCCCTCGCGCCGGCTGACGTCGACCGACCGGTGTCACTGCACAGCCGCCTCCGGCGCAATGCCAACAGGGTGTACGTGGAAATGGAGCGGGAGTTCATGGGTCTTGGAGTGGCGCCGGACTCGGTTGGGGGGAGCAAGTGATGGGGGCACGATTCCGGCTCGCCCTGCTCGTTGCCGTCGCCCTCGCGCCCGTGTCGGCCGGGGCGCAAGAGGCGCCCCATGCGCCGCAGTTGCTGTCCACCGACTCGCTGGCTGCGTGGCAGCGGCGAGGCGTACCCCTGCGCCTGGTCGATGTGCGGCTCGACGTCTGGAGTTACCTCAAGGGGCACCTTCCCGAGTCGCAGTACCTCAACATCGAGACGCTCCGCGCCAGCCGGAACGGCGTACCGGTGCAGTTGCTGGATGCACACTGGTATCGCCGGCTGTTCAGGCGACTGGGCCTCGAGCCAGCGGTGCCCGTGATCGTGTACAGCGCGGGGGAGACCCTCAACATCGATGCGACCTTCGCGGTCTGGATCCTGGCGGCGATGGGGCATCCACGCGTGTACCTGCTCGATGGTGGGTTCTCCAAGTGGTCGTTCGAGGGGAGGGAAGTCGCCCGCGCCTACCCGGACATAGAGCCGGCCGGCCGATGGTGGAACTCACGCGCATTCCGCCCCAGCCTCGCGACACTTCAGGATGTGCAGCGCGGCATGCAGACCGGGGTGCTCTTCGTCGACGCCCGGCCACGCGACCAGTACGTTGGGGAGGCTGGTACCCAGATGCGGCGGGGGCACATCCCCGGTGCGGTCAATCACTATTGGCAGGACGACCTGGAGACGGCGGGATTCGGGCGCGTGTTTCGTCCGGTTGACAGCCTGCGGCTGCGCTATGCCGCCGAGGGAATCACGCCCGACCGGGATATCATCCTGTATTGCAACAGTGCGACAGAAGCGAGTCATGTGTTTTTCGCCCTGACCTATCTGTTGGATTACCCTCGCGTTCGGATCTATGGCGGCTCGTGGACCGAATGGGCAGGGCGAGAGGACCTCCCGACCGAGCAGGGCAGTGGGCCTCAGTACCATCCCCTGATGCGCGCACAGTAGCTGGTGGTTGCGCGGGCCCGGACGGCCCCGTAGCCTTCGTGCACAGTCGAGTAATGTCACACCGTGTGGCAACCTTTGGGTTGTTCACGGGCGCGGCTTGGGGGCCTGCCGAGAGCAGGCCTCTGGCGCTTTCGAGGTCTCACATATGGGTCGATCGGCCCATGGTAGCCTGGAGGTAGCGTGGCAGCTCAAAGCGCGGAAAATGGGTCGGAGGGGGCCGCAGCGATGACCGGCGTGCGGCAGGTGCAATTGGACATCCTTGCACAGGCGCTCGACGCCCTCGCCATGCCGATCGCGGTGGTGCATCTCAACCGCACCGTCCTGTGCGGCAATACTGCCTTCACCGAAGCCTTCCCTGAGCCTGCCGCCGCCGAATTGATCACCGATGCCTGGGCCCGCCTGGGCGATCTTGTGAAGGACGAAAACGACGAGCTGGTGCGGGTGCCGCGAGCCGGCGAAAGTGGGGTGCGAGGCAGTCGCAGGGTGCGGCTCCAGGCGGTGACGCTCGATGGCATGACCGAGCCCGAGTGGTTCATCCTCGTGGTGGAGCGCCGGGCTGCCCGCCGCCTCACGTCGGACAATGTGCAGCAGCGATTCGGGCTGAGTCCGCGGCAGGCCGAGGTTGCCCTGTTGCTGGCCCAGGGGCATACCACGGCGGACATCGCGCGCATGCTCAACCTCACGACCCACACCGTCCGTCACCACGCCGAGCAGGTGTTGAGCCGCCTGAACGTGCGGACGCGTCAACAGGCGATGGTGCGCCTCAGGGACGGCACGGCCAGGGGTCCGAAGGCCCGTCCCAGCGGCGGGTTTTCCCGCCCCTAGATCCTGCAACCTGAGGGCCTCCCGCCGCGTATAAGAGGGCAACTCCACCTCCTCGGGTCCTCATGACGTCGCTGCGCCGTTCGCCGGTCTCACTCTCGCTGCTGCTCTCAATCGTGACCCTCGTCGGCAGCCAGCTGCAGGCACAGCAGGCTCCGCGAAAAGCCGCGCCGGTCAAGGCGGTGCAGGGTCCCACCGTCGAGGGCATTACGCAGTACACCCTCCCCAACGGGTTCGCCTTCCTGCTCTTCCCCGACGAGTCGAAGGCCACGACAACCGTCAACATCGTCTACTTCGTGGGATCTCGGCATGAGAACTACGGCGAGACCGGCATGGCCCACCTGCTGGAGCATCTGTTGTTCAAGGGAACGCCGCGCCATCCGAATATCCCCCAGGAACTGTCGCAGCACGGCGCGGACCCCAACGGGACCACATGGGCTGACCGGACGAACTATTACGAAACGTTTCCGGCGAGCGACGCAAACCTGGCCTGGGCGCTCGACCTGGAAGCCGACCGGATGGTCAACAGCTACGTCGCGCAGAAGGACCTCGCCTCCGAGATGACGGTGGTGCGGAACGAGTTCGAACTGGGTGAAAATGACCCGGGTAGCATTCTCGAGGAGCGGGTCACCAGCACCGCTTTTCTCTGGCATAACTACGGCAATGCAACCATCGGCGCGCGATCGGACATCGAGAACGTGCCGATCGAGCGATTGCAGGCGTTCTACCATCGGCACTATCAGCCCGACAACGCCCTGCTGGTCGTGGCCGGCCGCTTCGACCCGGCGAAGGCGATCAGGCTGATTGAGCAGAAGTTCGGCGCCATCCCGCGGCCGAAGCGCACCGGCGACAACGTCCTCTGGCCCACCTACACGCGCGATCCGGAGCAGGACGGCGAGCGATCGGTAACGCTGCGCCGGGTGGGCGATGTGCAGGTGGCGATGGCGCTCTACAAGGTGCCGCCGGCGGGGGATGCCGACTATGCATCGGTGGCCCTGCTTGCCGAGATCCTGCGATCGGCGCCCTCGGGCCGTCTCTACACGGCGCTGGTGAAGCCCGGCCTGGCCGCCAGCGTCTCGAGCAGCAGTTACGCCTTCCGGGAGCCGACCGTCCTCGTGGCGCGGGCGGAGGTGCGGAAGGAGGGTTCGCTCGCCGACGCCGAGCGGGTGCTCATGGCAACGCTGGACTCGCTCGCGATCAACCCGCCCACCGCGGAAGAGGTCGAGCGCGCCCGAGGCACAATCCTGAAAAATGTCGACCTGCTCCTCAACCAGTCCGACCGCGTCGGCCTCTCCCTGTCGGACTGGGCCTCGAGTGGCGACTGGCGGCTCCTGTTCATCTATCGTGATCGCATCAAGGCCGCGACGCCGGAGGACGTGGCCCGGGTGGCGCGCACCTACCTCAAGCCCGACAACCGAACCATCGGCCGATTCATCCCGACCGAGAAGCCGGATCGCGCCCCCCTGCCGCCGGAGCCGGACGTGCCCGCGATGGTGAAGGACTATCGCGGCGAGGCGACGGTGGCAGCCGGCGAAGCGTTCGACCCGGCGCCGGCGGCGGTCGAGAGTCGCGTGATCCGGGGTGCGCTCCCATCGGGGCTCAAGACGACCTACCTCCCGAAGAAAACACGCGGCCAGTCGGTGAACGCGACCCTGACGCTGCACTACGGGACGCTGGAAGGGGTGACCGGCAAGGCGGCCACCGCCGACATGACGGTGGACATGCTGATGCGCGGCTCCCGGGGAATGACCAGGCAGCAGGTCAAGGACCGGCTCGACAGCCTGAAGGCGCAGCTCAGCATCAGCGGCGGCCCGACCCAGCTGAATGCATCGATCGAGACGACACGCGGCAACCTTCCGGCTGTCCTCGAGCTCCTGACGATGGTGCTGAAGGAACCATCGTTCGATGCGGGCGAACTCGAGACCCTGCGCCAGGAGAACCTCGCTGCACTCGAACAGCAGCGGTCGGACCCGATCGCGCTCGGGTCGCAGGCCTACACTCGCACCACGAGCCCATGGCCGAAGGGGCATCCCCGGTCCACCCCGACTTTCGATGAGTCGGTGGCCGCCTACACTGCAGTGACACTACCGGCGGTGCAGGACTTCTACGCCCAGTTCATTGGCGGCAGCAGCGGCGAGCTGGCCATCGTTGGGGATTTTGACCCCGCCGAGGTCAATGCGCAGCTCGTGGAGTCCCTCGGCGGGTGGAAGAGCCCGTCGCCCTATGTGCGGGTACCGCAGCAGCTGTTCGACGTGAAAAGCACGAGCATCACGATCGAGACCCCCGACAAGGCGAACGCCTTCTTTATCTCGGGGAACTCACTCAAGCTTCGCGACGACGATCCGGACTACGCCGCGATGGAGCTGGCCAACTACATCGTCGGGGGCGGCTTCCTCAGCTCCCGGCTCATGCTGGAGGTTCGCCAGAAGGAGGGGCTGAGTTATTTCGTGGGATCCCAGTTCTACGCGAGCCCGATCGATGAATATGGCCAGTTCCTGGGTGTGGCCATCTATGCGCCGGAGAACGCCGACAAGCTGCAGGCGGCCTATTCCCAGGTTATCGACAGCGTGATCCGGAATGGCTTCACGGCGGAGGAAGTGGCCCAGGCGAAGGAGGGTTACCTCCAGGCACGACAGCTCGCGCGCTCGCAGGACAAGTCACTTGCCCCCGCTCTCGCCCAGGATGCCTATCTCGGCCGGACGCTGGCATGGGACGCGGCCCTTGAGGACCGCGTGAGGAGTCTCACGCCAGCCCAGCTGCAGCAGGCCTTCCGCCGGTTCGTGGTACCGTCAACGTTCGTGACGGTGAAGGCGGGCGACTTCGCCAAGGGCAAGCCAACAGCGGCGACACCGTAGGCATTATCTTCCCGGCCGCATCCAACGGAGAAGCCGGTGAGACGAGCGTTCGTGTCCGCGATGTGCCTGGTGCTGGCGGTTGCCGGCTGCCGGCACCAGAAACTGGACATCCCGGAGGCCGAGGTCAGTGTCGACGACCTGCCGGACCCGGTGGAGGACCAGCCGAACTCGTACGTCAGTGCACCGATCGTGTTCGATTACCGCCCGCTCATCGCCCAGATCGAGGCGCGAATCCCGCGTGTCATTGGCAGCGTCGAGAAGTCCAAGCGCAAGCTCGTGGTGCAGAAACCCAAGGTCTGGGTTGCCCCGGAACTGACCCGGTCGCCGCTCGAGTTCACCTTCAAGGGCAACACCGTCACGGTGTCGGCAATGTTCGAGTATCGCGCCAATGCCTGGGCGAAGCCGTTCCTGGTGGTGATCCCGGTGTCGTGCGGTATGGGCAAGGAAAAGCCGCGGATCCGGCTCACGGTCAGCTCGACCTACGACATCACCGCCAACTGGCACCTCAAGACCAAGACGCGCCTGGTCAAGCTCGAGCGCCCCACGACCACGGAGCGGGACCAGTGCGAGATCACGTTCCTGCACCTCGACGTCACCGAAAAGATCGGGGATGCCGTGCGTGGCGCACTCGAACATGAACTGGCCAAGCTCGACTCCTCCATTGCCAAGATCAGCATCGAGAAGCCGGTGGACGAACTCTGGGACAAGCTGCAGACACCCATCTCGATCGCCAAGGGGCAGCTCTGGTTCCGGATCCGCCCACAGGATGTGGCGCTGGGCCCGATCACCGCGACAGATTCGACGCTCACCGCCAGGCTCGACTTGCAGGCAAAGCCCCGCATACGCGCTGGCGAGCGGCCACCGAATGGTACCCTGCCACTGCCGCCGCTTGGCCGGACAAGAGCCATCATTGATACCGCAGACGTCTTCATGGAGGGAACGCTCTACTACGCCGCCGCCAACAGGGTGCTGGAAAAGCAGATTATCGGCAAGTCCATCGGGAAGGGTTGGCGGCGTGTCAAGATCGAGAATGTCGTCGCGCGGCCGGCCGGGAACGGCAAGATGCTGCTGGCGGTCACCCTGTCAGGGGCCGCCAACGGCACCGTCTATGTCGTCGGCACGCCGACGCTTGATTCCGCGGCGAAGACCATCACCGTCCCTGATCTGGCATTCGACGTGAAATCGGAAGGATACCTGGAGAATGCTGCTGGCTGGCTGCTGAATGGCCCGCTGCTGGGTGAGGTTCGCGACGAGGCGACGCTGCCGGTGGAAGAGTTGCTGGACGACGTGGTGCAGATCGTGAACAAGGAAATCAACCGGCCCCTGGCCGAGGGGATCTACCTGCGGGGCGAACTCAGTGACGCCCACGCCCTCAGCGTGCGGGCACAGCAGCGCGGCGTCATCGTGGATGCCAAGGGGCTTGGCCGGATCTGGCTGGAGATCGAGAAGAAGGACATCCTGCCGAAGAAGAAGCTCCTCGGCAAGAAGTCGAAGTAGCGATTCAGGATACGGCCGCTGAGGGACACTCTACCCGCAGCACCGTGCCCCGGCGCGACCAGACCAGCTCCACGCACTGCTGGCCATCTTTCTTGATCGGCCGCTCGATCACATCGGCCGTTTCGAAGAACTCGCCGATGGTCGTCCGGCCGTCGCCGTTCCAGTCCATGTCGCGCCAGGAAAAGCGGGTCTGCAGCACTGCGATACTGAGCCAGCCGTAATAGAGCGCCCCCAGAATGAACGGCATGCCAAAGATGAGTGCCAATGCCCGGCGGGCCCCCGCCGGCGCGGAGGGCAGGCTGGGGTTGGTCACGCGCCGGCCCCCGCCGGTCGAAGGCGATGGGCAAACCGCTGGCGCAGCTTGGCCACCTTGGGCGCGATCACTACCTGGCAGTATCCCGCATTCGGGTTTCGCTGGTAGTACTGCCGGTGGTAGGCCTCCGCCGGATAGAACGACGGGGCCGGTTCGAGCTGGGAGACGATCGGGCCGCCCCAGATGCCCTGCGAATCCAGCTCCTCGATGAGCGCCTGGGCCGTGGCACGCTGCACCTCATCGGTGTAGTAGACGACCGATCGGTACTGGGTGCCGACATCCGCGCCCTGCCGGTTCAGCGTCGTCGGGTCGTGCATGGCGAAGAACACCAGCAGCAGGTCCCGGTAGGAAATCACCGCGGGGTCGAAAGTGACGCGTACGACCTCGGCATGTCCTGTCGTGCCGCTGCATACCTGCTCGTAGCTCGGGTCGGGAGCGTGGCCTCCCGCATACCCCGACACAACCTCGTTCACGCCCTCCAGTCGCTCGAGGACTGCCTCGAGGCACCAGAAGCAGCCACCCCCAAGGATGGCGGTCTCCGTCGTTGCCCCATTTGCGTTGCCAGCCGTCATGTCGTGCTCCTTCGACTCATGTTGCCACTGCCTAGTTGCCGACGCGCACCAGCCGGAGCCGCTCCAGCTGGCGGATCCAGCGCGCGGGTCGCTTCTCGCCCTCGAGGACGATGCGGAGGGGCCCGTCCTTCTCGTTGAGCGGCTGGCCGTCCTGCTCCAGCGCCACGATGCCCACGCGCCCCCCAAGATCGGGGCTCAGTTCCGCAAGGGAATAGACCACCGCGTACCCGTCCCGCGCCTCCGCGAGCACCACGAGACGCAGGGCCCCCCCGCGGAGGTCGTGGCCCTGCGGTGCTCCTGCCGCTGCGAGCACGGCATCGAGGCCCGCTCCCCTGAAAACGAGCTCGGGTCCCTCATGGATCCGGCCGCGGACCTCCGCCTGGGGCATCCGCCGCAGGGAATCGAGGGAGATCTCGGTGATCGCACCCGATTCGCCGATCAGTTGCAGCGTCGTCCCGACCGGAGACTGTGCAGTGGCCGGGGCTGCTGCCACGAGCGCCAACACGGCGCACGCGAGGATTGTCGGGAGCCGAAGCTTCATTGCACATGTCACCTTGTGAAGAATAGTCCGGACGTCAATGGCCATGGCACAGGCGGGGGGCGGGGGTCACGGGTCGAATCGGGTGTCACCCAGTTCACGGATCTGCCAGGCATGACGAGACTCGTGCAGGCCGATGAAGACGAGCCACTGGTAGAGGTTGAGTGTCCCGAACGCCGGGTGGGGATAGGAATGGTCGGCGAGGGCGAGCCCGTCGGCCTCACGCATGGACCCGCGGAGCGCAGCGCGGGAGGCCTCGAGCCCGGCGAGTGCGTCGGCGAGCGTCGCGTCCGTGCGTGGCTGCACCATTGGCGGCGCCGTGGCACGCCGATCACGGTTTGCCAGGATGGCGTGGTCGATGGAGTGCAGCATGGAACTCGTTTCCTGCTCGGCCTTGCGCCCGCCCGCCGGGAGGCGCGACACCGTAACATGCAGCAACTTTGACACCGATGTCTCGGTGAGTCGGAGATGGTCGACGATCGCTGCGACCGACCACGCGCCCGGCACAACCCCCACGCGCTCGGGGTCCTTCACGCTGGCAACGGCGTCAATGACCTCGGCGCGTCGTTCGTCCAGAAAGCCGTCAATTTCCGTCAGCCGCGGGTGCATGGGTCCTCCAGCCGGCAGTGTCAGGAGTCGTCCGGGTTGCCCTCATTGATCAAGCTCACCTCCCGCAGCAGGCAGTAGAGCGCCACGGAGAGCAGGATCATGGCCGCAATGAACAGCACGGCGACCACCGGGTCGAGCGGCAGGTCAGTGAAGTAGTCGAGGAAGAGCGCCACCACCACGCCGCACACCAGTTGGGCACACACCGTCAGCAGTCGCAACCCGGTGACGATGTACTTGCCCCTCCGGTGCAGCAGGGCGCGACCTTCGTCTGCCGGCGCACCGTCATGCGACTCGGCGCGCAGGCGGTCCATCACGCGCGCGAGCCGCTGCGTCATCACCAGGACGAACGCGCCGATGCCGGACAGCAGGAACACCGGCGCGACCGCCGCCCGGATGATATCGCCCATCTCCTCGCTGCTGGCATCCACGAGGAACAACGCGAGCGTCATCGGCGCGCCGTGCTACACAAGCTCGTCGACCTTGCCGATGATCTTTCCCACGATCCCGTAGCGCTGTGCCTCCTCGGCGGTGAGCCAGAAGTCCCGGTGGGTATCCTCTTCGATGCGCTCGAGGGGCTGACCCGTCTGCTTCGCAAAAATGCGGTTCAGCCGGTCGCGCATCCGCAGGATCTCGCGGGCCTCGATCTGGATGTCGCTTGCCGTACCGCCGGCACCACCGGCCGGCTGGTGCAGCAGAAATCGTGTATTGGGCAGGCAGAAGCGATCCTCCCGGGGCACCGACACGAAGATCAGGGCCCCGGCGCTCGCCACCCAGCCGGTGCCGACGATGCGCACGCGTGGCGCCAGGAACCGGATCATGTCATGAATCATGTCGCCCGATTCAACATGCCCGCCCTGTGAGTTCAGGTAGATCGTGATCGGGTCCGGCGAGTCGGCGGCGAGGGCCAGCATCTGGGCGCTCACGTTCGTCGCCAGTCGCTGGTTGATCTCACCGCTAAGGATGATGGTGCGGGCGCGGTACAGTCGCTCCGCCACCAGTTCCGTTACAGATGTCGTTCGCTCGGCGGTGGGGTCCGCCATGGCAAGCCTCCGGGATGGGTTTGAGGATTCCCCAATGTAGTGGCGCGCTACGCGTTTTGCCGCCGCTCATCCAGCACGATCACCACGAGGCAGAGAATCAGCAGGACGCTGTACTCCATCCCGTTCCTGCCTCCCCCGACCACAAACCAGCCATCAGGGAAGTGCACCAGGGCGATGCCGAGGGCCAGCTGGAAGGCGAGGTACGCGGCGACGGGAATCACGAACTTCCCGGCCGCCAGCAGCGGTGTGCCGACGATCTCGATCAGCGTAACCGCCCACGCGAAGGCGACGCCTCCTGGAAACCCGAGACCAGACAACCACTCACCGAACCCGGCGACCCCCCCCGTGGTGGCGCGAAAGACGCCGTGGACAAACAGCAGGCTGGCGACACCGACCCGCAGCAAGGTGACGGGAGAGCGCATTATTCCTCCGGTGAATGGTTACCGAGTCGGACGGACGGGGATGGGCTGGGGTTTCGCGGCTCCGCGACTGGACGCCGCGAGCCGCGGTCGGTAGAGTGCGGGCCGTGAAACCGCCTTCGGCGACCCTCCGCGAGCGCCTGAACATCTCCCGACTGGCGCTGGCCCATCCGCGCCTGACGGTGATCGGCTGGGCCGTGGTCGCCGTGCTCGGCGTGGTGGCCTATCGCCAGTTGCGCCTGGCACTCTTCCCCGATGTGACCTTTCCCCTGGTGGTGGTGACCGCTGCCACTCCTGAGGCGCCCCCTGTCGAGACGGAGACGGAGTACACGCTGCCCCTCGAGCGGGCGGTGCAGGGGGTGCGCGACCTCAAGCGCCTGGAGTCGAGCACGGCATCGGGCAGGGTGGTGATCGCGGCGGAGTTCGAGGTCGGCGTGGCGCTGGAAGAAGCGAGGAGGCGGGTAGACTCTGCCCTCGCCGGCATCGTCCTTCCTGGTGGCGTGGTGCCGAGCACGCGGCCCATCGACATCAATGAGTCACCGGTCGTCACCTATGTACTGCTGGGAGAATACCGTACCCCGGCGCAACTGATGGGCACGGCCCTAAGCAGCTTTCTTCCGGCGATAGTCAAGGTGCCCGGTGTGCTCCATGTGGTGCCGCTGGGCGTCGACCCGGAGGCGGTGGCCCGGCTGGCCAATACGGCGGTGGACACGGCGCTTCCCCACACGGTGGCCTGGCTGAACGGTCAGCGCGGCGTCGCGCTCGAGGTGGTGAAGGAAGCAGGGGCCAACACCATTGAGGTGGTGCGCCAGGTGGACTCCGTGGTGCGGGCGCTGCAGTCCGACAACCCGGACCTGCATGCCGTGCCGGCCGTGACCCAGGCCGACTTCATCCGCGGCAGCACCCACGCCACGACTGACGCACTCTGGCTGGCAGTGGCCCTCTCGATCCTCGTGATCTTCCCGTTTCTCCGCAGCTGGAAGGCAACGGCGATCTCCGCACTGGCCATCCCGATCTCCCTGCTGGGCACCTTTGTGGTGATGCGGGTTGCCGGGTTTGGCCTGGAGACCCTGACCTTGCTCGCGCTCGCGCTGGTGATCGGGATCATCGTGGACGACGCGATCGTGGACGTGGAAAATATTCAGCGGCACATCGATCGTGGCGCCCCACCCCGCATCGCGGCCGTGGCCGCCACTGACGAGATCGGCCTCACCGTTACCGCTGCCACTCTGACGATCGTCGCGGTGTTCCTGCCCGTCGGACTGATGGGAGGCGTCACCGGCATCTTCTTCCGGCCGTTTGGCCTGACCATCTCTGTCGCGGTCGTCACCTCGCTCCTGGTGGCCCGCACACTCTCACCGCTGCTTTCGTCCTGGTGGCTGCGCCCTGCGGGATCCCCGAAGTCGGCGCCCGAAGCGGCGGGGTGGCCCCGGTTTGCCGCATGCTACCGTGCCGTGCTGTCCTGGTCGCTCGATCACCGCGCGGTCGTGATGCTCCTGGCGCTCGCCTCCCTGGCGCTGGGTGCCGGCATCATTCCGCTGATTCCGAAGGGATTCATTCCGCGGTTTGACCGGAGCGAGTTCCTCGTGGTTGTCACCGCACCGCGCGGTGCATCGCTGGATTCCACCAATGCCATCACCTGGCGAACGGCGGAGTTCATTCGCCGGGATCCTGGGGTGGCGAGTGTGCTTGCCGTGGCGGGTACCGCCGCCGGCGATCACGACCAGGCGGTCCTCCATGTGCAGGTGCGTCACGGCCGCCATATCTCGACCCGGGAGGTGCGGGAGCGTATCCGCCGCCGCCTCCCGGAGGAGCGGGGCACCGACCTCAGTGTGCAGGATGTCCCCCTGCTCGCAGTGATCGCCAGCAAGCCCCTGCAACTCGCCCTGGTGGGCGAGGACCGCGCCGCCCTGGCCACCGGCGCACGTCGGGCGGCGGAGCATTTGCGCACCCTTCCGGGTGTAACGAATGTCCGAGTGACGGGCGTGCCGGACAGTACCGACGAGGAGCGGCTGGAGCGCCTCGGAGGTCGACCCGCGGCCCATCTCAATGCCAACCTCGTCGGCGGGTACGCGATCGGCGCCGCGACCCGTGAGGTGGAGCGGGCGGCGCCTGACCTGCTGCCGCCGGGCGTCACCCTGGCACTGGGTGGCGAGTCGGCACAGGCGGCGGATGTCTTCGGTCAGTTCGCGTTTTCGCTGGGACTCGCCACGCTCTGCGTGGTGCTCGTGCTCTGGTTCCTCTTTCGCAGCTGGCAGGATCCGCTCGTCATTGCCCTGTCGCTCCCGCTTTCCGGTGTCGGGGCCATGCTCGGCCTGTTCATTTCGCACACTGATTTCGGGATGGCGTCGCTCCTTGGCCTGATTTTCCTGCTGGGGCTGGTCAACAAGAACGCCATCCTGCTGGTAGACCACGCCAACCAGCTTCGTCAGGGCGGCATGCCCTTGCGCGATGCCGTCCTGGCCGCGGGGCCAGTTCGCCTCCGCCCCATCTTGATGACCACCTCGGCCACGGTGCTTGGCATGCTGCCCATCGCGCTCGGCCTGGGGACCGGGGCCGAGCTCAGGGCGCCGATGGCGGTGGCCATCATCGGTGGGCTCGTCACGTCCACCATCCTCAGCCTGGTCGTCGTTCCGGTGCTGTATGTCATCTTCGACGGGGTCCATCCCCGCTTCGAGGAGGCACGTTCGCGGCACGCGCGGGCCTGAGTATCTTGTTCCCGAACATCCCTCGTTGATCGCTCCGTATCGGCGGGGACTTTCCCCAACCTGAATCGAGTCACTTGCCATGCGCTACCGTCCGATGATGCTCGTCTTCCTGGGCCTGCTGGCCGCCGCTCCCGCGTACTCCCAGGCCGCGCCTGCCGCCACCCCGAGCATGGACAGCGTTCGTGCTGCCATTCGGGCCGACAAGCGGCAGCTTGTGGCCGCCAACCTTGCGCTGACGACCGAGCAGGATGCCACCTTCTGGCCGGTCTACGATGCGTATCAGGCAGAACTGGCGAAGCTGGTGACCCGGACCGGTGCCGTCATCAAGACCTACGCCGACGCGTACAATGCCAATGCGGTCACTGACGCCGTTGCCACCGGTATGACCAACGACTACATCGCCATCGAGCGCGACCGGGTCAACCTGATGCAGGCGTACGTACCGAAGTTTGGTGCGGTGCTGCCCGCCACCAAGGTGGCCCGCTACTATCAGATTGAGAACAAGCTGCGGGCGGCAGTGAATTACGAGCTGGCGGACGCCATCCCGCTGGTCCAGTAGGCGACAGCCAAACTCTTGAAGGGGAACCGATGTCGCTCAGGGTGAGGTCTTGGGACACCGCTCGCCGGTGGACCGTCGGGGCGTGCATGGCGCTGGTCATGGCTTCCGCGCCGTCGGCACTGCGGGCACAGGCGCAAGAGGGCGACATCGGTTGGCCGCGCGAGATCGTCACCGATTCGGGCACGATGGTTGTCTACCAGCCGCAACCCGACAAGCTGGACGGCATTACCCTCACTGGACGCGCCGCCGTTTCGGTCGTGCCGAGGGGAACGAAGGAGCCGGTCTTCGGCGTGGTCTGGTTCACGGCGCGCGCCCAGACCGACCGGGATGCGCGGACGGTGGCCATCGACCGGATCGCGGTTACGAACGTACGCTTCCCGGACGCTGACCCGGCCCGTATGCAGCGAATTCGCGCGCTCGTCAACCCCAAGCTGGAGCAGTGGCAGTTCACTATCGCGCTTGATCGCCTCACCGCGAGCCTGGCCAGGGCGGGTGAGGAACAGCGATCGGCCGACAGCCTCAACACCAGTCCCCCGGCCATTGTTTTCTCCACCACGCCGGCGGCGCTGCTGCTCTACAATGGTGAGCCGGTGCTGCAGGACGTCCCGAAGAGTTCACTGAAGCGGGCAGTGAACACCCCGATGCTCGTGCTTCTGGACGTGGCGTCGGGCACGTTCTACCTCAACGGCGGGCCTCTCTGGTACTCGGCCCGCGCGGCACTCGGACCATGGACCAATGTGAAGGGGAAGATCCCTGCCGCCGTTGCGGACCTCGTGCCCGACTCCGTTCAGCAGGGAAGTCCGCCACCGGATGGTCCGCCTCGCATTGTGGTCGCCACCGTGCCCACCGAGCTTCTCGTCACGGAAGGCGCCGCCAAGTGGGCGCCCGTGACCGGCACGGACCTGCTCTACGTCACCAACACTGACCGCGACATTTTCCGCACGATCGACAGCCCGCACATGTACGTACTGCTGGCCGGTCGATGGTTCCGCGCGACCACCAATGCCGGGCCGTGGACGTTCGTGCGACCCGACGCGCTGCCCGATGCGTTCCACAAGATCCCGCCGGCGTCGCCCAAGGCGGATGTGCTTGCCTCAGTGCCCGGAACAACCGAGGCCGATGAGGCGCTGATGGATGCGCAGTTGCCGCAAACGGCTGCCATCGACCGCAGTACGGCCAAGCTGTCGGTGACGTACGCCGGTGCACCGGTATTCCAGCAGGTCACTGGAACCACCGTGGCGTATGCCACAAACACTGATACGAAAGTGCTGAAGATCGGGTCATTGTATTACGCTTGCGACCAGGCGGTCTGGTTCGTGGCCAAGTCACCGAACGGGCCATGGGCGGTCAGTGATTCCGTGCCGCAGGCAGTCCAGACGATCCCGCCCACCTCGCCGGTCTACAACGTGAAGTATGTCCAGGTGTACCAGGCGACACCCACCGTGGTGTACGTCGGCTACACTCCGGGCTACACCTGGGCGTTCCCATACTACGGTACCGTGGTCTACGGCACCGGGTACGTCTACCCGGCGTACGTTACCCCGGCGGTGTACTACCCACCGCCCGTGACCTACGGCGTGGCGGTGCGGTACAACCCGTGGACGGGCTGGACGGTCGGTTTCGGATACAGCACGCCGTTCCTGCACGTTGGCGTTGTCGTCGGTGGTCCGCACTATGGCGGATGGTACGGGCCGTACGGCCGTCCGCCCTACCCGCCGCCTTACTATCGGCCACCATATGGCGGCTACCCTGGCTACCGGCCGCCGCCGCCCGGCTATCGTCCGCCCCCTCCAGGCTATCGTCCGCCACCGGGAGCACCACGACCCACGCCGTACGCCGGCCAGGCCAACCTGTACGGGCAGCCGCAGAACCGCGCGCGCAACGCCCCCACCGCCGCGGTGACCAGTGCTCCCCCGACTGGTCGGCCGGTGAACAGAGGGCCGAACAATGTCGTCAGCGGGAAAGACGGCAACGTGTACCGGAAGGATGGGCAGAACTGGCAGACGCGCGACGGCAACCAGTGGAAGAATGCCGGCACGCCGGGGAGTGCGGGCGGCGCCGCCGCACAGCGACCAACTACGCCGACGACGCGACCCACGACGCCGACGACGCGGCCTACGACGCCGACGACGCGGCCGACGACGCCGACGGCGCGGCCGACGACGCCGACCGCCCGGCCCACGCCACCAACGAAGCAGCCGGTGCCAGCGGATGTGAGCCGCGATTACCAGTCGCGCGAGCGGGGCCAGACGAAAACCCAGACGTACAACAATGGCGCCGGACGGGCACCGCAGCAGCGTTCAGCCCCATCCGGCGCCGGTGGGGCCCGGCGGCGGTGATGACCGGTCTTGCGCGTGTCTGCATGGCCAGCGGGCTCGCGCTGCTCCTGGGCTGCTCCCGTGATGCGGCAGAAAAGCCGGTTGCCGCTGGTGCGGACTCCGCGGCGTCAACGGAAGCCGGTGCATCCGACCTGCCGGTCCTGTGGAAAGGCGACCTGGATGGGATGATCGCGCGTGGCAGGATTCGCGTCCTCGTGACGCTCAGCCGCACCGATTTCTTCATCGACCGCGGCACCGTGCGAGGCCTGACGCACGACCGCTTCGCCGAATTCGAGAAGGAACTCAACCAGAAACTCGCGAAGCAGAAAGGCAAGCACGTTGCGATCGTGTATATCCCGGTTGCGCGCGACCAGCTGTTGCCTGGACTGGTCGAGGGACGGGGAGATATCGCCGCTGCCAACCTGAGCATCACGGCGGCACGCAGCGCCGTGGTGGATTTCAGCGACCCGCTGCGGACGGGGGTCAGCGAAGTACTCGTGTCGGGGCCGGCGGGCGGTGCGCCACGGACCCTGGCCGACCTGGGGGGGCGGGAGGTCTACGTCCGGAAATCCAGCAGCTACTTCGAGTCGCTCCAGCGCGTCAACGACTCCCTGAAGCACGCCGGCCTCAAGCCCATCAAGGTCCGGCTGGCCGATGAGCACCTTGAAGACGAGGACATCCTCGAGATGGTGAACGTCGGCGTGATGCCCGCCACCATCGTCGACAACTACGTCGCCGGCTTCTGGGATCAGGTGTTCGACAGCCTGGTGGTGCATCCGGCCATCGCCGTCGCCACGGGTGACAAGCTCGCGTGGGCCATGCGCAAGGACAGCCCGCAGCTCAGGGCGGCGGTGGATGCGTTTACCGATACGCATGCCAAGGGGTCGAGCTTCGGCAACATCGTGGACCACCGCTACTGGAAGGACGCGGGGTACGTCACCAACCCGGCAAGCGAGAAGAACCTGGCCCAGTTCCGTGCGATGATCGACATCTTTCACAGGTACGGTGACAAGTTCGGCTTCGATCACCTGCTGCTGGCGGCACAGGGGTACCAGGAGTCGGGACTGGATCAGTCGGCCCGTAGCCGGGTGGGAGCCATCGGCGTCATGCAGGTGACGCCCGAGACGGCGGCGGACCCAAACGTCAACGTGCGCGGCATCGAGCAGCTCGAGCCGAACATCCATGCTGGCAGCAAGTACATGCGGTTCCTCGCCGACCGGTATTTTGCGGCGGAACCCATGGATTCGCTGAACCGCACCCTGTTCGCGTTCGCGTCCTACAACGCCGGTCCCGCGCGCGTGGCCAAGCTTCGCGCGGAGGCGAAAACGCTCGGCCTTGATCCGAATGTGTGGTTCGGCAATGTCGAGGTGGTGGCCGCGCGGGATATCGGGCGCGAAACGGTGACCTACGTTCGGAACATCTACAAGTACTACGTCGCGTACGTGCTCGTCGCCCAGCAGCAAGCCGCACGACGGACCGCCGAGGCAGCCGAGCCCCGACGGAAGTGAGCGCCGCCCCCCTTCGGATCGCCATGGTCATCGATTCGTGGGACGACGCTGCCAACGGTGCCGTCATCTCGACGCGTCGCTTCACCGACCTCCTTCGCCAGCAGGGGCACACCGTCACCATTCTCGCCGCCGGCGCACCGGCGCCCGGCAAGGTGGTGCTCCGCCCGTTCTACATCCCGTTTGCCGGCAACATCATGCGGAAGATGCGGCTGCCATTCGCGTGGCCGACGCCCGCCATCATGGAGGCGACGCTGGCCGAGCAGGACGTCGTCCATGTCCAGTTCCCGTTCTATCTGGGCATCAAGGCCATTACGACCGCCAGGCGGCTCGGCAAGCCGGTGGTGTCAACCTTCCATGTGCAGGCCGAGCACCTGTTGTACAACATCGGGATCAGGAACCAGGGGATGGTGGAGCGGGTGTACCGGTTCTTCCTGCGGGCCGTCTACGATCGCTCGGACCATGTCATCTGCCCGAGTGCCTTTGCAGCGCGCGAGCTCATGAGCCGCGGCTTGAAGGCCCCGGCCAGTGTCATCTCCAATGGAGTGCCAAGTGAGTTTCGCCCGCTGCCGCGTGGAGCCGGCCCCGATTTCGGCGACAAGTTCGTGCTGTTGTCCGTTGGGCGGCTGGCCCGGGAGAAGCGCCACGAACTCGTCATCGATGCGGTGCGGCACTCGCGTCACCGGCACCGGATCCAGCTCGCCATTCTCGGAGATGGCCCGCTGCGGGACGAGCTGGAGGCGAAGGGGCGCGACTTGCCCAACCCGCCGGTGTTCCGGTTCCTGAACAAGGAAGACCTGATTGACTGGTACGGGGCAGGCGACCTGTGCGTTCATGCGTCAGAGGTCGAGGTCGAGTGCATGTCGGTGCTCGAAGCGCAGGCATGCGGGCTGCCTTGCCTCATCGCCAACTCGGACCGCAGCGCCACGCCCCAGTTTGCCCTCGCGCCGGCCTACCTTTTTGCGTCTGGAAGCCGCGACGACCTGGTAGCGAAGCTCGATGCCCTGGTCGATGACCCGTCTCGCCTCACCGCCGACCGGGAAGTGGCAGCGCGCGCAGCCGGTGTCTTCCGGATCGAGGCCTCGCTGCAGAAGCTGCTGGGCGTTTACTCAGCCGTCCTCGGACGCCACCGCTGATCGGCGGGCCTGCGAGAGGTAGGCGGGCTGCAGGTTGAGGAGGTTGCCCAGCTTGCGCATGAGGTAGGCCTCATGCTCCTCGATCCTTCCGTCGGCGAGTATCACGCCCCACATGACCTCCGCCAGCACCATTTTCTGGCTGAGGTCGAACTGCTCGTTGATGGTCCGGGTAAACGAGAAGTGGTCGATCGACTCGCCCTGCCTCTCCGCAGCCAGCGCGAGAAGTGCCTCCGTGGTCTTGGCATCGAGCCCGAAATGCCGCGCCAACGCCCCCTCGATGTGCCGTTGTTCCTGTTCGCTGAATTCCCCATCCGCATACGCCAGCTCGAGCAGCAAGGCACACGCTGCCACCCGCACTTCGTCGGGAACGGGTCCAGCCGGAGCCGTGTGTGATGGTGGGTTGGGCCTCAGGATGTTGCGGATCGCGTCGAGAATCATGGTAGGAGGATAACACAGGGGCCGGGGTGTCCGGTCAATGCAACCTTTCTCGCGGTTGCACTGTCTACGTTGTATTGACCTCGTTCAAAGTGAAACGTATTGAAATCGCCGCCCGTAGGTCGTTCGTCGGCATGCCCCGAAGGCACGGGGAACACCGCCGACACCTTCTGACGCCAGGGAGATGCTTCTCATGATCGACGAATGGGTCGCGGACCTGCGCCATGCCGTCCGAAGCCTCAGGCATTCACCGGGTTTTGCATCGGTGGCCATCGGCACCCTCGGACTCGCCATCGGCGCAAACGTGGGCATGTTCAGCATCGTCGACGCCGTGCTGCTCAATCCGTTGCCATACGCCAATGCTGATCGGCTGGTCTACATCGCCGCGTCGGCGCCCGGATCGGAGATGCCGGAGGAATTCGGGGTCTCGCGGGAGTTCTACGTCCAGTATGGCGAGCAATCCCGGCTGATCGAGGATGTGGCGCTCTACAACTCCTTCACGTCGACGCTCCGCACCGGTGACCGGGTGGAGCGGATACGGATGTCGGCACCGAGCTATACCCTGTTCTCGACCCTGGGGGCGACGCCGATCCTCGGGCGCCTGCCGCTCGCGGAGGACGAGTCCCGTGTCGCCGTTCTGAGCTACGCGCTGTGGCAATCTTGGTTCGGCGGCGATTCCGCCGTGATCGGCCGCTCCTACCAGGTGTCTGGCGAGACGCGCACCGTAATTGGGGTCATGGGGCCTGACTTCCGGTTTCCGGTCGATGGAACCCTCCTCTGGTATCCCATCAGCGTGCCACTGGACTCGATCCGGCCCGGACGCTTTGGCTCGTCGATGGTGGCGCGGATGAAGCCGGGCGTGACGCCGCAGGCGCTGGCCAGCGAACTCACGGCACTGGCCCACCGCCTGCCCGAGCGGTTCGGCGGGAATGCCAGCTATGCCAAGGTGATGGCGCAGCACCAGGCGGTGGTACGACCGATCGGAGAACAGCTGCACGGGTCCATGACGCGTCCGCTCTGGATTCTTTTCGGAGCGGTGGGCATTGTGCTGCTTATCGCGTGCGCGAACGTGGCCAACCTCTTCGTGGTCCGTGCCGACGGCCGCCATCGGGAACTCGCCGTCCGGCGTGCCATCGGTTCGGGACGGTGGCCGCTCATTCGCATGCAGATGGCGGAGGCCGTCGTGGTGGCGATGGCTGCCGGCGTGGTGGCGATCGCACTCGCCAGGCTGGCCTTTCCGCTCTTCCTTCGCGCCGCGCCGGAGGACATTCCGCGCATCGGTGACGTGGGCCTCGGACCAGCGGCGTTGCTGTTCACGGCGCTGGCGGCACTGGTATCGGCGCTGGCGTGCGGGCTGGTCCCGGCCGTGCGCGGCTCCGAGCCCGACTTGATGCGGCTGCGGGACGGGGGCCGTGGTGCCACGCGCACGCGCAACTGGGCGCGCGATGGGCTGGTCGTCGGGCAGACCGCCCTGGCGCTCGTGCTGCTCATCTCGTCGGGCCTGCTGCTACGGAGCTTCTGGAAACTGTCGCAGGTGGATCCCGGCTATGACACCCGCGATGTGTTCACCTTCCAGATTGCGCCGGAGCGCGAGTCACTCTCGGATGGACCGTCGCTGGCGCGCTTCGACCTCGACTTCATGGAGCGCCTCAGGGCGCTTCCGGGCGTCCAGTCCGTCGGGCTCGTGGAGAACGTCCCGCTGAATGAGGGAACGCGCTCCCAGCGCTTCCATTCCGAGCAGGCCGATGCCGACGCCGGCTCCCTGCTGAACATCACGTTTACTGCGGGCGACTATTTCAAGACCATGGGCATCAAGTTGCTCAGCGGCCGGCAATTCACGGATGACGACCATACATCAGCCCTGGGCAATGTCGTGATCAGCCAGTCGGCAGCCAGGCTGCTCTGGCCAGACACCGATCCGCTGGGCCGGCGACTGCAGGCCGAGGATGGCACCACCTGGTACACCGTCGTGGGCGTCGTGAACGACGTGATGCAGTACGGCTTCCGGGATACACCGCAGGCGCTCGTGTACCTGCCCCTGGTCGGCCCGACGCCCACGAGCTGGGCCATCTCGTCGCCGGCATACGTGCTCAAGACCAGTCGGGCGGAGTTCATTGCGCCCGAGGTCCGCGCGCTGGTGAAGGAGGTGGCACCGGAAGCCCCGATGTACCGCGTGTACACGATGGCGGGGTTGGCGCGCGACTCGATGTCGCAACTGTCGTTCATGCTGTTGACGCTGGGCATCGCATCGGCGCTGGCACTCATCCTCGGCAGTGTCGGCCTCTACGGCGTCCTGTCCTACATCGTCGGCCAGCGCACCCGCGAGATCGGCGTTCGCATGGCGCTGGGCGCTGCGGCAAGTGAGGTGCGGCGCATGGTCGTTGCCCAGGGTGTGCGTGTGGTGCTGATCGGCGTGGTGATCGGGATCGCCGCGGCGTTTGCCATCACGCGCGCCCTCGCGAGCCAGTTGTACGGTATCGCCTCGGTCGACCTGCCGACTTTCGCAGCGATGTCGCTGCTGCTGCTGGCTGTGGGCATGCTGGCGAGCTACCTGCCCGCGCGGCGTGCATCGGGCGTCGACCCGACGGAGGCACTGCGTGGTGACTAACGGTGCCTTCCATGGCGCGCCCTCAGCGTGCCCGGTGGTGGGACGCGCAATCCCGGAACCGGACAGTGCGGCACCTTCTCCGGGCTGGTTGGCTCGCGCATGTGATTGTCGCGCAACGTGTTGGAATGCCGGCGACACGGTCGTGAATCGGCACAGTTCTTCCCTTTGGGAGCGCCAATCTTCCCTTGACCTGGATCGAACGTGGACGTTGCGCGCGTCAAGAAACCCAACCATCGCCGTTCCGTGCTCATTGGGGCAGGGGTGCTGGCGGCCATCGTGCTGGTAACCGCCGTCAGCCGGTTGCGGCCGGCGGCTCCAACTGTCGAGCGGCAGACGCTGTCCATCGACTCGGTTGTATCGGGGCCAATGGTGCGTGAGGTACGGGCGCCGGGGTCGCTGGTGCCCGAGCAGATCCGGTGGATCTCGGCGGTCGCGCCGGGGCGGGTGGAGAAAAAGCTGGTGCAGCCGGGCGAAAAGGTCACCGCCGAGACGATCCTGATGGAGTTGAGCAATCCCGATGTGGAGATCCAGCTGCTGCAGGCGCAGCGCCAGCTCACCGACGCGCAAGCGCAACTGGTGTCGCTGCAGGTAGACCTCGAGACCCGCCGTCTCACGCAGGCGGGCCTCGTGGCCACGACCAGGTCCGACTACCTGGAAGCCGACCGCAACGCCAAGGCGAGTGCGTCGATGGTGGACCAGCAGCTGATTTCCGTGTTCGATGCCGCCAAGGCCAGGGAGCGCGCCGCAGAGCTGACCCTTCGCCTCTCGCTGGAAGAGGAGCGACTCAAGCTCCTGACGGACAACATTCCGGTCCAGCTGGCGGTGCAGCGGGAGCAGGTGGAGCGGCTCAAGGCGGTGGTGCAGTTCCAGCGTTCCCTGGCAGGCGCCATGATCGTGCGTGCCGGCGCCAACGGCGTGCTGCAGGAGCTGCCGCTCGAGGTGGGACAATTCGCGACGAGCGGGACCACGATCGCCAAGGTGGTACAGCCGGACAAGCTCAAGGCCGTGCTGCGCGTCCAGGAGAATCAGGCGCGCGACGTCGCCATCGGCCAGAATGCCGTGATCGACACGCGGAACGGCCTCGTGCGCGGGCACGTATCGCGGATCGACCCCTCGTCGTCCGGCGGCATGGTCTCCGTCGATGTCGCCCTGACGGATTCCTTGCCGAAGGGAGCACGACCCGACCTGAGCGTCGATGGCACCATCGAGATCGAACGCCTCGGTCAGGTCCTGCATGTGGGTCGCCCAACCTACGGCCAGGCCAACAGCACGATCGGTCTCTTCCGGCTGACCCCTGACGGATCGGAGGCCGAACGCGTCCAGGTCACGCTGGGCCGGACGTCTGCCAATGCTGTCGAGATTGTCACCGGCCTCAAGGCGGGTGACGAGGTGATCCTGTCCGACATGACCCGGTTCGACGCCGTCGACCGGGTGCGCGTGAAATAACCGCTCGTGATCGGTCCGGCCACGTCAACCATTTGCCCAGTCCTGGAGCACACGCAATGACCGCATCCCAATCGATGATTCGCCTCGATGGCATCCAGAAGATCTTCTACACCGATGAGATCGAAACGCACGCGCTGTCGGAAGTGCACCTCGAGGTGAAGCGGGGCGAGTACGTGGCGATCTCCGGTCCGTCGGGCTGCGGCAAGACCACGCTGCTGTCGCTGTTGGGCCTGCTCGATACGCCCACCGGCGGCGAGTACTGGCTGGACGACAAGCCGGTCGCGCAGCTCTCAGCCGCCGATCGGGCTCGCATCCGGAACCGGGAAATCGGGTTCATCTTCCAGGCCTTCAACCTGATCGGTGACCTGACGGTCTATGAGAACGTGGAGCTGCCGCTGACCTATCGCGGGATGGCACCCGCCGAGCGGAAGCAGCGCGTGATGACCGCGCTGGAGCGGGTGGGGATGAGCCACCGGGTGCGCCACTATCCGGCGCAGCTCTCCGGCGGTCAGCAGCAGCGCGTCGCAGTGGCCCGTGCCGTGGCTGGCGAACCGCTGATCCTGCTGGCCGACGAGCCGACGGGCAACCTCGACTCGACCAATGGCGAGGCCGTCATGCAGCTGTTGCAGGAGCTGCATCGTGGCGGTGCGACCATCTGCATGGTGACCCACGACGCGCGCTATGAGAAGCACGCCGACCGCGCGATTCATCTCTTCGACGGTCGGGTTGTCGGCGACCAGGCGCTGGAACTCGCCCCGGCCTGATGGCCGGAAGGAAGCCACAATGACCCCGATGCTGAGCACGCTACGCTATGCGGCGCGCACACTGCGCCGCAGCCCCGGATACGCGCTGGTCGCCATCCTGACGCTGGGGCTGGGGATCGGCGCGAACACAGCCATCTTCTCGGTCATCAATGCCGTGGTGCTCCGGCCGCTCCCCTATGCTGAGCCCGAACGGCTGGTGGTGATCAACCACAACTACCCGTCGCTCAAGCTCCTGGCGGGCGTGTCCGCCCCGGGGTTTGTCGAGTACGAGAAGCAGAGCCAGATATTCAGCGCGGTGAGCGCGTTCACCGGATGGGCGCCCACGCTTACCGGGCATGGCGATGCCACCCGCCTGCAGGGCCGGCGCGTGGCCGGGGCATTCTTCGCCACCTACGGCGTGCAGCCCGCCCTCGGCCGGGCGCTGCGCGCCGACGAGTCCGTTGCCGGCAATGATCATGTGGTGGTGCTCAGCGACCCCTTCTGGCGGACGTCATATGGGGCGGATGCGGCGATCGTCGGGCAACGGATACTGCTCAACGGCGAGAGTTATGAAGTCGTGGGCATCATGCCGTCTTCGTTCACGGCGATGCTGGGCCGGAACACCGACTTCTGGACGCCGTTGACGTTCACGCCGCGGCAACTCAACGGATCCTTCGGGAATGAATTCCTCGGGGTGACGGCGAGGCTCAAGGATGGAGTGAGTTTCCAGGCGGCCCAGGCCGAGATGCACGGGCTCGCGAAGCGGATCAAGGCAGACCGGCCCGATGCGTTTTCCGACGACTGGGACCTGGCACTTTCTCCGCTCAGTGACCAGGTGACGTCACCGGGCATGCGCCGCGCGATGTTCGTGCTCCTGGGCGCGGTGGGGCTGGTGCTGCTGATTGCCTGCGCCAACGTGGCCAACCTCCAGCTCGCGCGGGCCGCCGCGCGCTCCCGCGAGATCGCCGTTCGGGTGGCGCTCGGCGCGTCACCGGGCGATCTCGTCCGGCAACTGCTCGCCGAGAGCGTGCTGCTGGCGCTCGCCGGGGGGGCCCTCGGGGTCGTCTTCGCCCTGTGGGGAGTCCCAGCGCTGATGTCGCTCAACGAGAGCAACCTGCCGCCGGCCACCGTCATCGGTATCGACGGGAAGGTGCTCGGGTTCACCCTGGTCCTGTCGCTCCTGACCGGGCTCGTGTTCGGGCTGGCGCCGGCGCTCCGGGTATCGAAGACGTCGCTGCATGACACACTCAAGGAGGGCGGTCGTGGCGCTGCGGGCGATCGCGGCGGCCTGGCCCTGCGGCGCGGCCTGGTCGTGGCCACTGTGGCGGTGGCGCTCACGCTGCTGGTGGGTGCCGGGCTCCTCACCCGTTCTTTCGCGCACCTGTTGCAAGTCGACCCGGGCTTTCGCCCGGATCACCTCCTGACGTTCAACGTCGGCCTGCCAGCGGCCAAGTACCCGAACGACACCGTGAAGGTGGCCTACTTCGACCGCGCCACCGACGCCATCCGCGCGCTGCCGGGCGTGACGGCGGTGGGCGCCACCTCGGTGCTGCCCTTCGGCGGCAACTGGAGCACGTCGTCGTTCAACGTGGAGGGCTATGTCGTACCGCCCAAGGCGAGCATGCCGTGGGGAGACGTCCGCGTCGTCACCCCTGACTTTCTCCCTGCCCTTGGCGCCCCGCTCAAGAAGGGAAGGTTCTTCACCGCGCAGGATGTGAGCGCCTCGCCCGAAGTGGCCATCGTCGATGAGGAGCTGGTCAAGACGTACTGGCCCGACGCGGACCCGATAGGAAAGCGCATCACGTTCAATGACCTCACCGACTCGGTCGTGAGCTGGATCACGGTGGTGGGCGTGGTGGGACATACCATGCACGAGGGGCTCGACGCCGAGAAGCGGATCCAGGTGTACTTCCCACTGGCCCAGGCCGGCAGCGGGTTCATGACCTACGTGGTGCGGACGCGCGCGGAACCGCTGGCAGCCGTCGGTGCGGTGCGCGCCGCGCTCAAGGCCGTCGATCCCGACGTGGCCATTTCCAGCATCAACCCGATGGACGACCTGGTGTCCAACAGCACCGGTCCGCGGCGCTTTTCCATGGTGCTGCTCACCGTCTTCTCGATCCTGGCGGCCGCCCTCGCTGCCATCGGCCTGTATGGCGTGATGGCCTTCACCGTGACCCAGCGGGCGAAAGAGCTCGGGGTGCGCCTTGCCCTTGGTGCCACGCCCGGTGAGGTCCAGCGGATGGTAATGGGGCAGGGGATGCGCCTTGCCATCGTGGGCGTCGGGTTCGGCCTGGTCGCTGCCATCGCGGTGACGAACCTGCTCAAGGCGCTCGATTCGCAGGCCGCACTCGGCAGCACCGACCGACTGCTCTTCCGGGTGTCCCCATTCGATCCGCTCACCTTTGTCGGTGTCCCGCTGTTGCTGCTCGCGGTCGCCTCGCTTGCGACCTGGGTTCCGGCGCATCGCGCGACGCGGCTGGATCCGGTCGAGGCCCTCCGGGGCGAGTAGCCCGCCTACCTGCGCCGGCAAAGCCGGGCTGGAGTTGACATGTCGCTGACCTGGCAGGACCTCCGGCTCGCCGTCCGGGGACTCGTGCGGACGCCTGGCTTCACCTTCGTGGCGCTGGCGACGCTGGCGCTCGGCATCGGAGCCAGTACGGCGATCTTCACGGTGGTGCGTGCAGTGCTGCTCCGGGACCTGCCGTTTGCCCGTCCGGCAGAACTGGTTGAACTGGGGCACCAGCGACCCGAGCGTGGCGCCGTCTATGGGGGATTCTCGCCCCAGGACTTCGAGGATGTGCGCGCAGGCGCGAACCGTTTCAGTTCGCTCTCTTCCTACTTCTACACACCCGGCCTCGGCACTCGCAACCTGACCGGCCTCGGTGAGCCGCAGAACGTCTCGGCCGTCATGGCCGATGGCGCGCTGTTCTCCACCCTGGGTGTGTCAGCCGTCGTCGGTCGCACCTTCAGCGCGGCCGATGATGTCGCGGGTGCCAACCAGGTGGTGGTGCTCAGCGACGCCTTCTGGCGGCGGCAGCTTGAGGCCGACCCGCACGTGGTCGGCCGTGTGGTGCAGCTCGACGGCCTGCCGTACCGCGTCATCGGCGTCATGCCCCGTGCGTTTGCCTTCCCCAGCTCGGACGCGCAGATCTGGCTTCCGCTGTCGCTCGTAACCGACACCGAGGTACCGCATGTGCGTGGGGTGCGGTGGCTCAATGTCATCGGGCGGCTTGGTCCGGGTGTTACTCCGGCCTCCGCACAGGCGCAGCTGGGCGACGTGACGGCGCGTCTCGCCCGGGACTATCCTGCGAGCAATGAGGGCTGGAGCGCACCGGCGATCCGACCCCTGACCGAGTCGCTCCTGGGCGACGTGCGCGCGCCGCTGGTCGCGCTGATGGTCGCGGTGGCGCTGCTGATGCTGATTGCTGCCGTCAACGTGGCGCACCTGATGCTCGCGCGGGGGCTGGGCAGGGTCCGCGAGTTGTCGATTCGGGCTGCGCTCGGTGCCACGCGGGCGCGACTGGTGGGCCAGTTGCTCCTGGAGAGTGCGGTCCTGGCGGCCACGGGGGCGGCGGCGGGGTTGATGCTGGCCTGGATCGGCGTGCCCCTCCTCGCATCGCTTGCCGCCGACACACTGCCGCGCGCCGCCGAGGTTGCCATTGATCCCATGGTGGCCGGATATGCGGTGCTTGCCGGTGTCGCAACGTTCCTGGTGGTCGGCATCATGCCGGCGCTGCGGAGTGCGGAGCCATCGTCCGACGTGTCGCTGCGCGAAGGCCGGGGACAGACGCCGGCCACCGCCCGACTCGCGGGAGGACTGCTTGCGGCTGAGAGCGGGCTCGCCGTGTTGTTGCTGTGTGGATCGGCACTCACGCTCGTGAGCCTGTGGAAGCTGACGCACGTGGATCCCGGGTTTCGAACGGAGAACGTGGTGTCGTTGCGGCTGGTGTTGCAAGGAGGTCGCTTCGAGACGCGGGGGTACCCGGAAACCTTCCGGCAGACCTTGCTGGCGCGACTGGCACAGATTCCTGGGGTTGCAGCCGTGGGCGGGAGCAAGCGGGCGCCCCTGACGGGTGGTGGCGAGCCATACAGTTTCCGGGTGGTGCGCGGGGGTGGGGTTATCGACACGATCGCGCCATCGGCGGGAACGTTCATGGTCACCCCAGGCTATTTCGATGCATTGTCCATCCCGCTGGTGCGGGGGCGCGGGTTTACCGTTGCAGACACATCCAACGCCCACATCCCAGTCGTGGTGAGCGCTGCCCTGGCAAGGCAGGTGTGGCCTGGTGAGGAGGCGCTCGGGCAGCGCTTCATGTTTGGTGGTGGGGAAGGGGAAGTCGTCGGTGTAGCGTCCGATGTGCATCATGAGAGTCTCAATACGGCCGCGGCACCAGCCGCCTATGTGCCACTCGCCATTTTTCAGCGTTCGGCATTCAGCGGCTTTGTCAGGGTCAAGGGCAATCCGCTCGACTACATCGCGCCCGTACGCGACGTCGTTCGCGACCTTGATCCCGAGATGCCCATCAGTGACCTGGGCCCCTTATCGTCGCGCCTTGCGGCGTCGGTGGCGCAGCCACGACTCTTTACATTGCTGCTGGGATTGTTCGGAGCCACGGCCCTGCTCCTGGCCTCGCTCGGAATCTACGGTGTTGTGGCCCAGGGCGTGGCTCGGCGGCGTCGGGAAATCGGGATCAGGATGGTGCTGGGGGCGCACGCACCCTCCGTAGTCCGGTTGATCGTGGGTGGCGCCATGCGGGCCACCGTGGCAGGGTCGGTGCTGGGACTTGTGGCGTTCCTCGCCGCGTCGCGGTTCATCCGGAGCCGACTGTACGAGGTTCAGGCCACGGATCCCCTCATCCTGACGCTGGCAGCCGTGGCACTGCTGGCGACGGCACTGCTGGCGGCATGGCTGCCGGCCCGCCGCGCCGCGCACATCGACCCGATGGTTGCCCTGCGTATCGAGTGACGTGTGCGTTCCGATCATCCGCTGAACTGAAAGAGCTGCCGTGATCCGAGTCGTCAACCTGGAAAAGTCGGTACCCACCCGCCCGTCGCCGACCTTCCTGCTTCGGCAGCTCAACCTGTCGGTGGCGGCAGGAGAGTTCATCACGATCATGGGTCCATCCGGTGCGGGGAAGTCCACCCTGCTCGCCATACTCGGCATGTTCGATGGTGATCACACCGGCGAGTACTGGTTCAGGGACCAGGCGGTGCACGCACTGAATCCGAAGGCGCGGAACGCACTGGCGCGCGCCTCCGTCGGGTTTGTGTTCCAGCAGTACCACTTGCTCGATGACCTCACCGTGGCCGAGAACCTCGATGTGCCGCTCGGGTATCGGAACGTGCCTGCCAAGGAGCGGCAGGCGATCGTGGCCGACACCCTGGACCGCTTCCATATGGTCGGCAAGAAGGACCTGTTCCCGTCGCAGCTCTCGGGCGGACAACAGCAGCTGGTCGCGGTGGCCCGCGCCGTCATCGCCAAGCCGCCGCTGCTGCTCGCTGACGAGCCCACCGGCAACCTGCACTCGGAGCAGGGGCAGGAGATCATGGAACTGTTCCAGGCGCTCAACCGCGCCGGGACCACGATCATCCAGGTGACCCACTCCGCCGACAACGCCACGTACGGCCATCGGATCGTCCGGCTCAAGGACGGATGGCAGGTGACGGAGTAGATTTCCCCGGCACATGCCTGCCCCTCTGCCCCGCATCCTCGTCGCCGATGATCAGGCGGACATCCTGCAGGCCCTCCGCCTGCTGCTTCGGCACGAGGGTTTTGCCGTGGACACCGCCACATCACCGGCCGGCGTGCTCGCCGCGCTGGAGCGCCAGGATTTCGACGCGCTGCTGATGGACCTCAACTACACCCGCGACACCACATCCGGGCGCGAGGGACTCGACGTCCTGGCGCAGATCCGGCAACTGGATGCGTCACTGCCCGTTGTCGTGATGACGGCCTTCGGCAGCGTAGAGGGTGCGGTGGAGGCGATGCGACAGGGTGCACGCGACTACCTCGAGAAGCCGTGGGACAACACCCGCCTGATTGCCTTGCTGCGCACCCAGGTGGAACTGGGTCGTGCCCTGCGCCTGGGCCAGCGCCTCGAGGGCGAGAACCAGGCCCTGCGGAGTGATGGCATCCCGGACCTCGTCACCGAGTCGCCTGCCATGCGCGCCACAGCCCGCCTCATGGCGCGCGTGGCGCCATCCGATGCCAATGCGCTGCTCCTTGGCGAGCATGGGGTCGGAAAGGAGATCGCAGCGCGCTGGCTGCATGCGGCGAGCAACCGGGCCGGCAGGCCGATGATCACCGTGAACGTCGGCGGGCTCTCCGAGGGCGTGTTCGAGAGTGAACTCTTCGGACACCTGAAGGGGGCGTTCACCGACGCCAAGACCGACCGCATCGGCCGGTTTGAGCTGGCTGACCGTGGTACCCTCCTGCTCGATGAGATCGCCAACATCACGCCTGGACAGCAGGCGAAGATTCTCCGGGTGCTGAATACCGGCGAGTTCGAGCGAGTCGGGTCCTCGCGCACCAGGACGGTGGCGACGCGCGTGTTCAGCGCCACAAACGCCGACCTCCGTGCCGAGGTGGCCGCGGGACGCTTTCGCGAAGACCTCCTGTACCGGCTCAATACTGTGGAGATCCGCATCCCGGCGCTGCGCGAGCGCCGGGAGGACATTCCACTCCTGGCCGCTCATTTCCTCGCGAAGCATGCGGCGCACTACCGGAAGGCGATCAACGGGTTCACGCCGGAGGCAATGGCCGCCATCCTGGGCTACGCCTGGCCCGGCAACATCAGGGAACTCGATCATGCCATCGAGCGAGCAGTGCTGCTCGCCGACGGTCACCAACTCGGCGTGGCCGACCTTGCGCTCACAACCCCAACCGGCGCGAGTGCCCAGCTGGACACGATGACCCTCGAGCAGGTCGAGCAGGTCCTGATCCAGAAGGCGGTGGCCCGCACGGGCAACAATGTCTCCGAGGCGGCGAAAGCGCTTGGCCTGAGCCGGAGCGCCCTGTACCGCCGCCTGGAACGCTACGGGCTGTAGGCTGCCCATGGTGTCACAGTCATGGCGGATGGTGGTGATCGCGGCACTCGCCGCGCTTCCGGCAGTTGTCATTGCGCTGGCCCTGCTCTGGCTGGGCGCCTATCCATCGAGGCTCCAGTGGACCGCGACGCTGGTCATGCTGTTGTGCCTGGCGGCCGGTCTCGCCGTGCTGCACGTGCGCATGATCCGCCCGTTACAGACGATCGCGAACTTGCTGGCGGCGATGCGCGAGGGCGACTTTTCGCTGCGGGCGCGGTCGATGGATCCGGGCGACGATGTCGGGCTGCTGTACCTCGAGGCCAACGCCCTGGCGGACATGCTCCGGGGGCAGCGGCTCGGCGCCATCGAGGCGACGGCACTGCTCCGGACGGTCATGGCCGAGATCGACGCCGCCGTCTTCACGTTCGATGACCTGTCCGGAGCCCTGGTGTTCGTGAACCGTGGCGGGGAGCGCTTGCTCGACGAGCCGGCCGAGCGGCTGGTCGGGCGGCACGCCACGGACCTGGGGCTGGCGGACTGCCTCGAGGGGGAAACGCCTCGGGTGCTGGACCAGCGCGGGGCCTACGCGAACCGGTGGGAACTTCGCCGCAATGCCTTCCGTCAGGATGGGCGGGCGCACACGCTGGTGCTCCTGACGGATGTGCGGCGCGCGCTGCAGGCCGAGGAGCGGGAGGCATGGCAGCGGCTCATTCGGGTGCTCTCGCACGAGATCAACAACTCGCTGGCCCCGATTCGCAGCTTTGCCGGTTCGCTGCGCGCCCTCGTCGCCCGGTCGCCGCGCGGCGACGACTCGGACGCCGACCTCCGCGAGGGCCTTACCGTGATCGAGCAGCGAGCCGAGTCGCTCGGGCGGTTCATCGCCGCCTACGCCCGCCTGGCCCGCCTGCCTCGGCCGGTGCTGAAGCCGATGCCGGTGGCCGAATGGGTATGCCGCACGGTATCGCTGGAATCGCGCCGGGAGGTGATCGTGGTGCCGGGACGGGATGGCGAGATCCTGGGAGATCGCGACCAGCTCGACCAGCTGCTCATCAACCTCGTGCGCAACGCGGTGGATGCGGTTGAGGAGACGGGCGGCAAGGTTCTGGTGCGGTGGGAACTGCGCAACGACGAGGTGGAAGTGATCATTGAAGATGAAGGCGGCGGCCTGGCCGCGACGGCGAACCTCTTCGTGCCCTTCTACACCACGAAGCCGGGCGGCTCCGGCATCGGGCTGGCACTGTCACGGCGCATCGCCGAGGCGCACGGCGGCACCCTGCTCCTGGAGAACCGCGAGGATGCGCGTGGGTGCCGGGCTATCGTGCGGGTGCCGCGCTCCACCGAGTTCCGCGAGGCGGCCGGAGCGTTCCGGTCGGGAAGCTATCGCGCGGTGGAGGTGTCCCGATGAGCACTCAGCGTGAGGCCCTCCAGGGTGTGCTCGGCTCAGGGTTCACGCTCGAGGATGAGCTGACCGGCGGCGGCATGTCTACCGTCTACCGGGCGCGCGACAACTCCCTGCAGCGAACGGTGGTCATCAAGGTGCTACCGCCGGAACTGGCGGCCGCGGTGTCGGTGGAGCGGTTCAAGCGCGAGATCCTCGTCTCGGCGGCGCTCCAGCATCCCCATATCGTGCCAGTTCTGAGTGCCGGCGAGGTGGACGGGCTCCCGTTCTTCGTGATGCCCTTCATCGACGGGGAGTCGCTGCGCGCGCGACTGGCGCGGGGGCCGCTGTCAGTGCGGGAAAGCGTGGGCGTGTTGAAGGACGTGGCTCGCGCGCTGTCACACGCGCACACCAATGACGTGGTGCACCGTGACATCAAGCCCGACAACATCCTGCTGACTGGCGGCACCGCGGTGGTAACCGATTTCGGCGTTGCCAAGGCGCTCAGCGCGTCGCGGTCATCACGGCGTCCGGGTGTCGTGAGTGGGGCGCACGCGGCTGCAGTGACGGCTTCCGGCATCGCCATCGGGACGCCGGCCTATATGTCGCCGGAGCAGGCCGCCGGCGATCCTGGCACCGATCACCGCGCCGACCTGTACGCGCTGGGCATCGTCGCGTGGGAAATGCTGACCGGGACGGCGCCGTTTCATGGCATGTCGCCGCAACAGGTCATGGCGTCTCACGTGACCAAGACGCCGCCGTCGATTGCGACGCGCCGGTACGACGTCCCCCAGGCCTTTGCGGATGTGATCGATCAGTTGCTGAAGAAGGAGCCCCGGGACCGCCCGAAGTTTGCGGCCGACCTCATCCGGATGCTCGATGATCCCGCCGTGATAAGCGGGGCCTATACCTCTGTCCCGAAGCATGGTTGGCGGCGGTGGCGGGTCCCGTTGCTTGCTGCGGGTGCCATTCTCCTGGCCGTGGCGGCGTTCTTCCTGAGCCGATGATCACCGGCGGGTGACTACGGCTGGATCTCTCCCTCGACCGCCTGCACCTCCAGCCGGAACGGACCGTCGCGACCGTCGGCGATCGTGAACCCGACGCTTTCCATCGCGACCGGGAACACCTCGTCGGGTGGGATCCGCTCAGCCGGCACCAGTCGGCCGCGCCAGGTGGGACGGAACGCGGTGAATGGCAGCCGGACGACGGTCGTGCGGTCCTGCTGCGTGCGAAACCTCGCCTTCCAGGTGACTCCAAACCCGCGCGGGGTCGCCGCGGCGCGGAAATCACACGCCCACTCGCGACCGTCGCCCGCCACCCGCAGCTGCACCGCCGTGAACGACGCCAGGGCCGAGCACAGCTCACGCGAACGAATCGATGCGAACCCGCCGCCGTTGGTGTTGAGGGCACCGAGAAAGACCACCGACGTGTCGGTGACCGAGAGACTGCCGACCGAGCGACCCCCCATGACGTTGTCATTGACCACCAGCCAGTCAGCGGGATCGGGCGGGGTGAGGAGCACCAGCGGGGTGATCTGCATAGCGGAGTCTACCCTGACACTGCATTGAGTTCACAGCGGATCTTGCCCGGGCTAGTCGCGCGCCTTCAACCCGCTATCCCACCGATCGATCATGATCAGCTGCATTGGCGTCTCGGAGGCGGGTCCCTTCGGGACCATGAGGAGGTCGCCGTTCGGGAAGAGGTCGAATGAAGGCGCATAGCCGGTCGCGGAGAAGAGCGCCCGCTGCTCGGTGACGGCGAATGAAGTACCGGCGGCGATGCGGGCGGAAACCATCTGGGCGCCCGAGCGGTAGACCAGCTCCCGGCTGTCCCGCGACCAGTGTGGAAAAGAGTGCGCTCCCGTGCTGGAACCGGTGGGCCGAGGCACCTGCCACCGTTCGGCGCGAGACAGGTCTGCCGGACGCACGGAGAGCTCTGTCTGACCGCTCTCGGTCGTGAGGTACGCCAGCCGTTCGAGGGAGACCGGCTTCGGTCGGCGGCAGATGTGTAACCCCTTAAACTACAACTAGATACATGGGAGGGCTAGGGAGTGCTCCCCAAGAGCTTTTCCACCAGCCCTGGCAGGCGCTCGATGCCCATGATGCGGGAGGTCGGTTGCATGCAACTATTCGGGCCTGCGGTGCGTCTACTACGGAGAATCATTCCAAGGACATCTGTGGGGAATATCCTGGGGAACATCCGGCTCGCCTTCCGGCACCTCCTGAAGAGCCCCTTTGTCACGGCGGTGGCCATCGCGTCCCTCGCCCTCGGCATTGGTGCCAACGCAGCGATCTTCTCCCTGGTCGATCAGGTGCTCCTCCGTCCCCTTCCGGTGGTCGAGCCCGGACGGCTGGTGAATTTCAAGGCCCCAGGTCCCAACCCGGGATCACAGTCGTGCAGCCAGATCGGGGAGTGCGACGAGGTCTTTTCCTACCCGATGTTCCTGGACCTGCAGCGAGAGCAAACGGTCTTCTCCGATATCGTGGCCCATGTCGGATTCGGCGCCAATATCTCGGCGCAGGGCCGGACGCTGAGCGGGGAAGGGCTGCTGGTGTCGGGATCCTACTTCCCGGTGCTGGGCCTGTCGCCAATGATGGGTCGGCTCATCGGCCCCGATGACGCCATGGTACCAGGCGATGGCCGGGTGGCCGTGCTCAGCTACGAGTACTGGCGCGGGCCGCTCGGCAGCGACCCGGATGTGCTCTCCAAGTCGATCATCGTGAACGGCCAATCGCTCACCATCATTGGTGTGGCGCCGCGCGGGTTCCAGGGCACCACGCTTGGCCTGGTACCACGCCTCTATGTGCCCATCACCATGCGCGAGACGATGCAGCCGGGCTGGAAGGGCTTTGATAGACGGCGCGCCTACTGGGCCTACCTCTTTGGTCGCCTGAAGCCCGGTGTGTCGATCGAACAGGCATCCGCCTCCATCAACGCCCAGTACACGAACTTCATCCAGACGATCGAGGCGCCGCTGCAGGAGGGCATGAGCGACAAGACCATGGCCGACTTCCGGGCCAAGAAGCTGGTCCTCGTGCCGGGCGCACTCGGCCAAAGCTCAGTCCGCGGCGAGGCGTCGACACCGCTCCGCATGCTCTTTGGCATCACCTTGCTGGTGCTCCTGATTGCCTGTGCCAACATCTCGAACCTGCTGCTGGCGCGCGGTGCCGCCCGATCGGGTGAGATGGCGGTGCGGCTGGCCATCGGCGGTACGCGGCGCCAGCTGGTGACGCAGCTGCTCACGGAGTCGCTGCTTCTTGGTGTGCTCGGCGCATTGGTGGGCCTGGGGGTGGCGGCGCTCACCCTGCGGGGCATGAACAGTTTCATGCCGCAGCAGGCGTCGTCGACGTTCTCGCCACGCCTCGACCTCACCGTGATCAGCTTCACCGCGCTGCTGGCCATCTTCACGTCGGTGCTGTTCGGCCTCTTTCCGGCATTGCATGGCACCCGTCCCGACCTCATTGCGGCCATCCGCGAACAAGGCGGCCAGCCGTCGGGTGGACGATCAGCCGCGCGCTGGCGCAGCGCCCTCGCCACGGCGCAGATCGGGTTGGCACTGGCGCTCCTCGCGTCGGCGGGACTCTTCACCAAGAGCCTCGCCAATGTCACCCGGCTCGACCTGGGCATCAGCGTCGACAGCGTGATCACCTTTGCCGTGTCACCCGAACTGAACGGGTACACGCCCGAGCGCTCGAAGGAGTTCTTCCGGCGCCTGACGGATGAACTGGCGCAGACGCCCGGAGTCGCGAGTGTCGCGACCGCCACGGTGCCGCTGATCGGCGGGAGCAACTGGGGCAACGATGTGGGTGTGGAGGGGTTCCCCAAGGGTCCCGACGTGGACAACAACGCGCGCTTCAATCTCGTCGGGCCGGAGTATTTTTCGACCGTCGGTATTCCGGTCCTGATCGGCCGGCAGTTCACCCGCAGTGATGCGCTTGGAGCGCCCAAGGTGGCCGTGGTCAACCAGGCCTTCGCGCGGAAGTTCAAGCTGGGTGCCAATCCGGTCGGGCGCCGCATGGACCGGGGCAACGACAGCCTCGACATCGAGATCGTCGGCCTGGCCCAGGATGCCAAGTACAGTGAGGTCAAGAAGGACATCCCGCCGCTCTTCTTTACGCCGTACATGCAGGACGATCGGGTCGGGGCGCTCCATTTCTACGTGAAGACCAAGGGGGCTCCTGCGGCCATGCTGCCGGTCATGGCGCGCGTGGTCAAGGGGCTCGACGAGAACCTGCCGATCGAGGAGTTGCGCACCATGCCGGAGCAGATCAAGGACAATGTATTCCTCGATCGCTTCGTGACCCTCTTCTCCACGACATTTGCGCTCCTGGCGACCCTGCTCGCTGCGGTGGGCCTCTATGGCGTGCTCGCGTACACGGTGGCGCAGCGCACCCGGGAGTTCGGGGTACGGATGGCGCTGGGCGCTGACCCTGCGCGTCTCCGCGCAATGGTCCTCTGGCAGGTGGGCAAGATGACATTGGTCGGTGGAAGCATCGGGCTGGCTGCCGCACTGGTCATCGGCAAGGTCGCCCAGTCGCTCCTCTTCCAGATGCAGGGAAGCGACCCGACGGTCCTGGTGCTCTCGGCCGGTGTGCTGTCGCTGGTGGCGTTTACCGCCGGGCTCATTCCGGCGATTCGCGCCTCCCAGCTCTCTCCCGTCCTGGCGCTGCGGCACGAGTAGTCGGCGCGCCAACGACGGGGTAACAATTGTGCCCGGTACCCATAAGTGACTTAGGTATAAGACTTTCATCCTTTACCAAAGCCGGCATCCTCAATGACCGCTCCACCCATGATGCTGCTCAAGGGCACGCTGGACGTCCTGATCCTGAAGACCCTCGGCTGGGGGCCAAGCCACGGGTATGCCATCTCCCGGTGGATCCAGGAGATCACTGGTGACGCGCTGCATGTTGAGGAAGGGGCGCTCTATCCGGCGCTTCGAAGACTGGAAGAGAAGGGCTTTCTCGAGTCGGCATGGAAGACCACCGCCACCGGTCGCGAGGCCAAGGTGTACGCGCTCACGTCGCTTGGACGGCGTCAATTGAAGGTCGAGGTCACGACCTGGAGCCGCTATGTCACCGCGATGACGCGGGCCCTGCAGGCGCAGCCGTCGGGGGCCATCGGATGAGCGGGCGGCCAGATGATCCGCTGCCGCTGTCGCGGCAGAAGCCGGTGGATGAGGACGTGCGGCTCGAGATCGCGCAGCACATCGAACTTCGAACCGAAGAGCTCGTGGGGAAGGGCTGGACCGCCGAGGCGGCGCGGGAGGAAGCCATTCGGGCATTTGGGGATGTGGCAGGCGTGACCGACGAGTGCCGCGAGATCACCGTGCGCGCCCGCCGGAGCCAGCGCCGTCATGAATGGTTCGGCGCGCTCATGCACGACGTGAAGTTTGCCTTCCGAATCCTTGCCAGGTCACCGGCATTTGCCATCGGCGCCATCCTGACCCTGGCGCTCGGCATAGGTGCCAACACCGCCATCTTCTCGATCGTCAACGGAGTGCTGATCCGGCCGCTGCCGTATGAGCAGCCGGAACTGCTGGTGGACATCCTGGAGGCCACCGACAACGGGGGGTCTGCCGACGTTCCCTGGGCCAACTTCCAGGACTGGCGGGCGCAGTCGCATTCCTTCGACGGCATGGCATCCTACGGCAGCGGCGTCGGAACACTGCTTGGCGCCGACGCACCATCTCGCATCCGGTCCGCCTCGGTTTCGCAGGATTTCTTCAAGGTGATGCGAGTGCAGCCGGCGATTGGACGCCTGCCGGCACCGGACGAGTTCCGCCGGGGTGCGCCACCGGTCGCCGTGGTGAGCTACCGCTTCTGGAAGGATCGGCTGGGTGGTGCGCGCGACTTTGCCGACCGTCGCCTCCGTGCCGACTTCGACTTCCAGGTAGTGGGTGTGCTGCCGCAGGGATTCGACTTCCCGGAGGAAAGCGACCTCTGGTACCCGCTCGAGTTGCATGAGAACGCCAGCAGCCGGACGGCGCACAACTGGTCGGTCGTGGCACGCCTCAAGCCGGGGATCACGGCAGCCGACGCCGATCGCGAGCTGGATGCGCTCACCGGTCCGATGCGCGCACAGTATCTCCCCGACTTCGACGCCGTGGGCGGCACAGTGGCCCCGCTGCAGGAGACCCAGGCCGGTCCCCTCAAGCAGCCGCTGATGCTCCTCCTCGGCGCGTCCGCGCTCCTGCTGCTTGCCGCGTGCACCAACCTCGCCAGCAGCATGCTGGTACGCGGCGCCGCGCGAGGGCACGAACTGGCTATTCGGGCCGCCATCGGCGCCGGCCGTGCTCGACTGGTGCGGCAGGTCTTCACGGAGGCCCTCCTGATCGCCGGGCTCGGTTGCCTCGCCGGACTTGGCGTCGCCTACCTATTGCGCCAGGTGCTGCTTGCGCTCGCCCCGCCGGGGATGGCGCCGGCAAATGCGCCCCCGTTCGACTGGCGGGTGCTCGGGTTCTCGGTGCTGCTCACCATCTTCACGGCGCTGCTGTTCGGGTTGCTTCCGGCCATGCGCATGTCGTCGGTGCGGCCATCCCACGCCATGCGTGAGGGCACCAGGCACACTGGATCGAGGAAGAGCCGCCGCCTCTGGTCCACGCTGGTGGCCGTCGAGGTGGCACTCGCGGTGACGTTGCTGTGCGGCTCCGGGTTGCTGCTGCGGTCCTTCGCGGCGGTCACCAGCATCGATCCCGGCTTCCGTGCGGATGGAGTCCTCACGGCACTTCTCGACCTTCCCGAGTCATCCTATCCCAGCGTCGAGCAGGCGGTGGCCTTCCACGACCGGCTGCTCGCCGCCCTGCCAGGCATTCCTGGTGTTGTCGCGGCCGGCGTCACCAACCGGCTACCGCTCGAGGGCAACAATCCCAGCGGCGGCATTCAGGTGGAGGGGAAGCCGGAGCTGCCCATGGGCGGCATCACCGGGTTCGCGGTGTATCGCACGGCCAGCCCCGGATATTTCGATGCGATGGGGATGCACCTCCTGTCCGGGCGCATGCTGACCGATCGTGATCGTGCCGACGCGCCCCAGGTGGTTGTGGTCAGCAAGTCTCTGGCGGATCGGGAGTGGCCGGGTGCGGACCCGCTGGGCAAGCGACTCCGTGTCGTGGGCATGGATGGTGGACCTGTTGCGTCGTATGCCAGCGTTGTGGGTGTCGTGGCCGATATTCCGCACGGGGCGATTACCGGTGTGCGGCGCGAAGCGTACTGGTCTCCCTATTCGCAACTGCCGGCACGTACCCGTACCATGAACCTCGTGGTACGCACTTCCGGCAATCCTGCCTCCGTCGCGCCGGCGGTGGCAAACCTGGTCCACGAGATCGACCCCCAGGTGCCGCTCGAATTCCGCACCATGAACGAGCGCCTGGCGACCTCCATCGCCGAGCGACGCTTCACGATGGTGGTGCTGGCGGCATTCGCGGTGGTGGCACTGCTCCTCGCCGGCATCGGCATCTACGGCGTGGTGTCGTACACCGTGGCGCAGCGCAGGCGCGAGATCGGCATTCGGATCGCACTGGGCGCCGAGCCGTCACGGGTGCAGTGGATGGTGCAGGGGGGTGCGATGCTGGTGATCGGGATCGGCGTAGTCATCGGCGGGATCGGGGCGCTCGCCGGCACGCGACTGATGCGCGCGCTACTCTATGGAGTGGAGCCGGGTGATCCAGTGACGTTCGTAGTGGCGGTGGTCATACTTGCTATCGTGGGACTCCTGGCGAGCTGGATCCCGGCACGGCGAAGTGCCGGGATCGATCCCGCAGTGGCGATCCGGGCGGAGTAGGGTGCCTTTCCGCCCAGTGGCGCCAGGGTATCGGTCAATACCTCACCGGGGCGGGAATCCCGGCGTCGAAGAGGGCGGCGACGCGCTTCGGCAGGCGCGGATGGGTGGATGCAATTTCAGCCCGGCGCACCCAGAACCCCGATTCCGTGTTGGCCTGCTCCGCGAATTTCCGCGCGTCCACGTCGCGATAGAGTGACTTGCCAGCGGCCAGCACGAGCAAGCCGCTGATGGCGCCCTCCGGGGCACATTCGGCGGAGAAGCGATCACAGGTGTACTCGCATGCGCGGGAGTACGCCTTGCCGAGGTAGGGCACGAGGTGGCCCGGCAGCTTCAGCCAGCGATGCTTCAGGTGGCCGCGCCGGATATGCGCCAGTTCGTGGCCGACCACGAAACCGAGTGCGTCCTCGCCCCGGTCGTGCGCCAGGGCAACCACATCAGAATACAGCACCACGAACTCACGGGAGAAGAAGCGGGTGGCAAATGCGTTGAGCACGCCTCCGGCCTGGAGCACGTAGACTGGTGGCGGCGGGTTCAGTCCCAGCGTGGTGGCGTGCTGCTCGACCAGCCGGTTGATGAGCGGGAACTGCTGCGCCGTCACGCGCACCCCGTTGCCCCGGAGGTGCCCCACCATGTGTCCGTGGGCGATGAGGTAGACCAGCAGGAACACGCCAACGTAGGTCAGGAGCGTGAGGGTCGAGAATGCTGGCGTTGCGGGCACAACGGACGCACCGGCGGCGGACGTGGCGTCCTGTGCCTGCTTCGCGACCTCGGCCAGCTGGTTTCCGAGGGCGGCCACGCCGATCAGCGTCGCGCCGAGCCAGAGATAGATACCGACGCTCGCCAGGATGATGAGGGTGAGGTAGGGGCGCTCGCGCCGATGGATCAGGTGCGCAAGGCGTTCGGGCGGGATTGGGGTGCGGCCGGTCATGCAGCCTCCTCATGCGAGGGCGCCAACAGCGGATCCGGGACACATGAGGGTGATGAGCGGTACCACAGCGCGCAACATGGGCCGTTTGGCCCATACCCTAGCGCTTCGTTTTTCTCGATGGTTTTGACTTGCCGGCGCTGTTCAACGTGACGGCCTGCTTGATAAGCGCCTTGAAGGCCGGGGCGCTCACGACTTCCCTTTCGTGGATGTCAATCGCCCGCCGCACATTTCCGTCGAGACTCGCATTGAAGAGCCGGGCCGGGTCCTTCAGGGAAGCGCCCTTGGCGAAAGTGAGCTTCACCTTGTCCTTGTAGGATTCGCCGGTGCAGATGATGCCGTCGTGCGACCAGATCGGGGTGCCCATCCACTTCCACTCCTCGATCACGCCGGGGTCGGCTTCCTTGATGAGCTTGCGCATCCGGCTGAGGGTTTTCCCGCGCCAGTCACCGAGCTCGGCAATTTTTCCGGAGATGAGTTCCGATGCCGACTCGCCCTGGCTCGTGTCCGACTTTGCCATGTCCGTATCCTCGAAGGTCTGTTGGGGCAGTGGAGGATAGTCATCGGAGACTTCGGGGCGGCGCAAGGCCGGCCCGGCGGCGGACATGGCACATACGGTGGTGGGCTGATTAGCTTGTGCACCGTTGGAAGGCTCAGGGGGCGGTAGCTCAGTTGGGAGAGCACCTGCTTTGCAAGCAGGGGGTCACCGGTTCGATCCCGGTCCGCTCCACTCGGTAACATCAAGCTTCATCGTCACTTCGACGGTGGGGCTTTTTCGTCACTGCGCAGAGTGTTGTGAGTGGTGTTCGCTCCAGGCGATTCCCGGGGGGCACAGCCAGCTCACCAAGGGTGCGGACCCGGGACAGGCCCGGCGTGCGCGCCGACTGTCGACCCCATCGCGTCGGCAACCTGCTCCTCGACGGAACCGGACTCCTTCATGGGTTCGCTCCTCGCTCCGTTTGGCGGACCGCGAAGCTTGATCTGGCTCCACTGTGCGCTGTGCTACATTTTGGCGAGGTCGTGGGCGACCGGCCCGGAAGGTCTCAGGCGCCAGCGCCGCTTCTGCCCGGAACCTGGCTGGCCGATAGGCTGGTGCCGCGCACCGCGACCGCAGCACATTTGCACCGGCCTTGGGCCGCATGGCCTCTCATGGTCGTTCCCGCTTCGATCTCACACGGGAGTTGGGCCGATGGGGTTTCGCGCTTTCGGATCTGTTCTCAGTGGACTGCTCGCCGTTGCCGGTTGCGCGTCGCCGGACGCCTCACCGAAAGCGTCGGCCACGGCGACCACCGAGGAGGTGCACACACGTGCCCCTGCGTCGTTCATCGACCGGGTATGGGTTGTGGCCGAGTCGCAGCAGGTGGCACTGGGGGAGTTGCGTGTTTTCCTCTCCGAGGGCACGCATGTCATGGCCAGTCCACACGGCACCCCCGCCCTCGGAACCTGGCGTTACCGGGACGGGCGCTTGACGATCACCGAGGAGGGTCGGGAGTACGAGGTCGATATTCTGGAACTGAAGGAGGACGTATTCCGCATCCGGATTCACGGTCCCGGAACGCCGGTCGACATCCGTTTCAAGCCGGCCGAGGGGAGGACCATTTCGGCGAGGTGACCCTTTCAGCGACGGGAGGCAGGCATGAGGGTACGGGTTTGCACCTTGGGGGTCGTGCTCGTTCCAGTCACCGCGCTGATCCTGGCGTCGTGCGGGGGCGGTAAGGAGAATGGCTGGGTCGAGTTGAAGCCCGATCCTGCGGGTGCGGGGGCGCCGATTCATATCACCGGGACTGTGCATCACCTGGATCTGGAGGGCGGCGTGTTCGTGATCCGCGACGCGTCGGGCACGCAGTACAATCCCGTCAACCTGCCCGACGCCTTCAGGGTCGATGGAATGTCCGTGGAGGCGGATGCGCTGCGTCGCGATGACATGGCGTCGATCGGGATGGTCGGGCCACTTGTCGAACTGCTGCGGATCAGGAGCCGTCCGGGTGGAGACGCGAGCGTCAGGACATTGACGGGAACGAAATGGCGTCTCGAGAATCTCGCCGGCGCTGGCGTGATGGACCGGGTGCAAGCCACTCTGGAGTTTCCTGGGGAAGGCACGGCCAGTGGCAATAGCTCGTGCAATCAGTTCCACGGTACGGCGACCATCAGCGGTGGTGACATCAAGTTCGGCCCCCTCGCAACGACGCGAAAGATGTGTGCCGAGGCAGTCATGAACCAGGAGAAGCAGTACCTCGCGGCGCTGGGTGAGGCCGATCGCTTCGAGATCAAGGGGCCGGGGCCGTTCCTCTACATCTACGCCGCAGGCCTGCCGCAGCCGTTGCGCTTCGTTCGCGCCAGCGAATAGATGAGGGGGAGCAGGATGCGCTCCGGGTGTTCATCCTCCCCGCTTACGGCCTGCCTTCTGGTCGCGACGTTGGTGTTGAGCGGGGGCTGTCGGAGGGCCGACGAGGCGCCTCCCTCCAACCGTGCCGCCGGGACGACACACGCACCCTCGACCGTCGGGTCATCCCCCGACCTGACCGGGATCTGGACCGTGGTCGGACACCGCATCCCCGGCGTGAGCGCCATGAGCGATGCCGAGGCAACCACGTGGCACGGGCGGTCGGTGCGCCTGACCGAGACTCAGGCGATCTCCGGTGGGAGCCACTGCGACCCGCCGACGTATGTCACGCGTACGGTTGCGAGGGACAGTTTTCTGGCCACAGATTTCAACCTCCTGCCGGGAAGCCTGACACCGCTGGCTTCGCTGGAGCGCCTCACTTTGCTCGAAGTCTCGTGCGGCGGAGCGCTCTGGGCGGCCATGGGCGGACGCGTGATCGAGGTCGACGCGAACCGCGCGCTGTCCCCCTGGGATGGCGTTTTCTTCGAACTCGAGAGAGACCGTGCCTTCCGCGCGGCAGGACAGGAACCCTTCTGGCGACTCGAGATCGTCAAGGACAGGGAGATCCGTTTCGCGCAGGTTGGCAAGGCCGACGTAGTGACGCCGGTGCCCGCGCCGGAGACCGATCCGGAGAGCGGTGCCCGGACCTACCACGCCATCACGGAGTCCAGCGATCTGCGCGTGGTGATTAAACCGACCCCCTGCACCGATGCAATGAGTGGAAATACCTTCGAGGCGACCGTGGTCGTCACGCTTAACGGGCAGACCAGTCACGGGTGCGGGGGAGCGCTTCCGTGAGAATGAACTTCTTGATGTCGGTTGGCTGTCGCCTTCCTCAGTCAGCGCTCAGGGACCGAACTTGGCCACCAGATGGCGATTCGCCGTCATCGTCATGGTGCACGTGGTTCCCGAGGGAATGCTACAGTCTTCCCAGCCCAGGAAGGTGGAGCCCTGTCCGGGATAGGCGGTGACCGTCACCGAACTGCCCGGCTCGAAATACTCCACGCAACTCGTGGGACAATCCAGCGCAACCCGGTCCGAGGAATACGGCCACCTGACATTCCCCATACCCTGGATCTCAACCTGCAGCGCATAGTTGCTTGTCGACGCGAACCAGACGACGCCATCGAAGTTGGCGCCGCCATGAGTGAACGTAAAAGTGCACGACGGCGCAGCTTCCGCACACGAAATGGGCCGTTCGCGGAGTCCAGGAAATCCCCCGATCGCCCAGCGGACGAAGATGCTGCCAGGATCCGGAGTCGCCGTCACTGTGAAGGTTCCAACCCCAGCCTCGACCACTCCGTTGCAGGCGGGCTCGGGCACGCCGTTGACGAGGCGGCAGGTGAGTGGTTCGCCCGACCCTGACGCTGTCACGGGCGCGCTGAATGTGACCGTACCGCTGGCACCGGCGCCCTGCAACAGGATGCCGGAGATCGTGCTTGGCATGGTGCCGTACACCGCCGTCACCTCCTGCGTCGTTCCCGGTGTGGCGAAGTGGACAGTGCACGGAGCGACCGGGCCCTCGGTGGTGCATGCGCCAGTCCAGCGGAGGAACTGGCCGCCCCAGTCCTGGTCGCGCGAGAGACGAATGTCCCCGGTCCCGGACTCCAGAAGGCCGGTGCAGTTCGGGCCCGGGCCATTACCATCGAGTCTACTCTGGCAAAAGATGCCGCCGTTGCCGTAGATGGTCGCCAGGCCCCCGTTTTGTGGTCCCTCCCACTGGATATGGACGTTGAGCTGACTCGCCTTCGCGGGATCGTACGGGTTGATAGTGAGAGTCACTTGGATGGGGGGTGGGTTGGTTCCCACTTGAGCCGACGAGACCTGTACCGAGGCCAAGTAGGTCCCAACCGGCAGCGACCGGGGGCCGCCGGTCAGCCATAGGCGAGCTGGGGTGCTGGTACGGTCGAACGAAGCCTGAAGCCATCCCGCACGGTCGGGGTCGGCGTACGTGATCGCCGCGGTCAACCCGCCGATAGCGGTTCCATCGACACTGGTAATCGTTACATCGTCGCGTCGTTCGTCGTCATCGTACAGTGAAGTGGTGAAGCAGATCTTCGTCGCATTGAGGCCGATGCTTGTACCACTCACGACGCGTGTGGTCACCGCCAGGCTGTCAGGTGCAACGCCGGGTGCGGTGAGCCGTACTGTGGCGGTGTACTCGCCCGGGCTGAGTGGGGCCGAGGCGGCACGCAGGGCGACCTTCACCGGAACGGCGTGGTTGTCGATGGTGACGGTCAGCCAGCCCTCGGGCTGTCCCGCACCGTAACCCGTGAGGGCCCGCAACTCCGTGACCGGCTCGCCCGACGATGCGGATACAGTGATGGAGGCGCTGTCCCGTAGGATCGTACCGGTGGCTGCATTGAACACCACATCGGGCTGCGACAGTGCGAGCGTGCTGGCGCCCGGCGAGACCGGTGGTGTCGCTGTTGGGGCAGGGGTGACGGGCCCCTGCGGCATCGGTGACGCGTTCGGTGCGGTGGGGGTGTCCGTGGCGCAGGAAGAGAGGGATAGGTACAACACGGCAAGGCCGGAGCGATGAATCCATCGCCCGGCGCGTGCGCTCATCGAGGAAGGCATATGACCATCTCCCGGCGGGCGGGTACATTTTTCTGGCCCGCCCCGCAAGCTAGTGCCGTCTCGATCTATTGGGGATAGGTGGCGAGTGAGCGGGAAAGTGGCTGGCTCGTTTCTTCACTCATCGTCACCTCGGAGCAATGGATGCCTGCTGCACCGAACTGGGTTCTCTGGGCGCTGCTGTCAGCCACGTTCGCGGCGCTCACCGCGATCTTCGCAAAGCTTGGGCTCAAGGGCGTTGACTCGGATTACGCGACGCTGGTGCGCACGGTGGTGATCGTCGTGACCCTGGGAGCCTTTGTCTGGGCCACGGGCAAGTGGCGGAATCCGGCGACCCTGTCGAGCAGGTCATTGACCTTCCTGGTGCTCTCAGGCCTCGCCACAGGTGCCTCATGGGTCTTCTACTTTCGGGCCCTGAAGGTAGGTGAAGCCTCACGTGTCGCACCCGTCGACAAGCTGAGCGTTGTACTTGTCGCCTTGTTCGCCGTGGCCTTTCTCGGGGAACGCCCGATACCGCGCGAATGGCTCGGCATAACCCTGGTGGCGAGCGGCGCCATATTGCTGGCCCTGAAGCGGTGATCGCCATCCTGCGCCAACTCAGGGGCCAGCGAACGACGATGCCACGGATTGGCGCGCTGAATTCGCCTCCGCTATGATTTCACGAATGCGCCTTATCCTCCTCACCCTCGCATTCCTCCAGCCCGGCGTCATGGCCCCTGGCCGCATGGTGGGGAGCCACTGCCGTTCCCATCTCCAGGCGTCGGCAACGAGCGAGCACAGGGTGGGTCACCAGCATGAACGCGGGAGCCACAAGGCTCCATCTCCCGCCGGCGACTGTGCACATTGTCCTCCGGCCGACTGCGCACGCCATCAGGGCTGCGCCCAAGCCACCACCGCACTGATCGATTGTCCAGCGCCCGCGCTATTGCAGTGGTCGGCAGAGCGGGGCACCCACATTGTGCCAGTGATTCTCCTCTCCACCGACCGGGCTCCCCCGACACACCCTCCCCAACTGATCGCCTGAGCCGCCCGCGAATGGTTCGCGGGCCGAACTGTTCATACTCAGGAGATCAACGTGATGCATCGCATGCGCGCCGCAGTCGCGGCGCTGTTCGGGCTGTTCCTCGCCGCCAGTAGACTCGAGGCGCAACTCGACTACCGGAACCTCGATGACGAGCGACCGGTAGCCACCGAAGATGCCTACCCCGTCGAGCACTATGCCTTCGAGGTCCTGGCCCCGCTGGCGTTCGCCACCAACGACGGCGCGCAGCAGTACCTGCTCGCTCCCGAAGTGGAATACGGCATGCTTGCCAACACGCAGGTCGGCGTTCGGGTGCCGCTCGCCGTGAGCACCATCGGCGGAACATCAGAGGCCGGGCTCGGGGGGCTGACAGCCTACGCGCTGTACAACTTCAACACTGAATCGCGTGTGCTCCCCGCGCTGGCCCTTCGAGGCGACGTCAGCTTCCCGGTCGGCTCACTGGCTGGGGACGGACTTCGCTTCACGCTCAAGGCGATTGCAACCCGAAGCTGGGGCATCTGGCGGGCGCACCTCAACCTGCTCGGCTCTGCCGGCAGCAACGACGATCTCGGCGTGGACGCGTTACCGCGCTGGGCCGCGACGGTTGCCGTGGACCGCACATTCTGGCGCCAGAGCCTGCTGGTGGTGGGTGAGCTGGCCGTCTTTCAGGCCGCCAGCGGTGCCGCCACCCAGGCAACCGCTGCCCTCGGCATGCGCTGGCAGTGGACGCCGACACTGGTGCTGGATACCGGTGTTTCCACCCGGCTCACAGCCACCGGCCCTGACTTCACCATGACCATCGGCTTCACCCACGTGCTGGCATTCCGGGCCCTCATGCCAAGCGGACCGCCAGCGGAGGTGTCACATGCTCCGGATCACTGAGCGTCTCCTGCTGGCGACCGGGCTGCTCGCGACATTCGCGGCAAGTGCTGCGGCACAGGACCGGCGCAGCGAGCAGTTCTACTATCCCGGCTCGTTCAACTGGCAGTTCCTGGCGCAGTACCCCGAAGCAGCCCGGCTCTTCAACGCCTTCGACTACGGACATGCGGTCCTGTATGAAGAGCTGCTTACCAGGACGGGGGAGCGGCAGGCGAATGCGCTGGCCAGGCAGTACCAGTACCTGACCACCAACCTGCTGGTTCGCCCGCCGCGATTCGGCGTCGCTGAGGAAGCGATCGAACCGCAGTATGCCAAGCTCGCCTGGCAGGCAAAGCAGATGTTCGACTGGGCGCACATGCTGCACCGCCAGATCTATGACATCTATTCCGATGAGCGGATGTCGATGGAAGCGAGAGACTCCATGATCGAGCGTGTCACGGACTACTACCTGAGCCGCACCAGCTACGCGTTCACCGCCGTGCCCAAGTCGATGCAGTTGATGGACGGACAGCCGTTCAGCCAGGTCTTCCGCCGAACGTATCCCACATTCAACGGCCTGATCTGGGCGTATCACTGGCTGCAGGTTGGCCTGTACGAGCCGCTTGTTGTTGGCCAGACGCCGGAAGCCAGAAAGGCTGGCCTGCTGGCGACGGTTGCGCGCTTCTGGCAGATGCTCGAGGGCCCGCCATCGAGCATGCCACGGGTGATGCCGATGACCGCCGCTATCGCACCGGAGTTTTCACGACGCCACCCCAGGGCGGCCGTGATCTTCGACAACCTGCACATGATGCACGACATCATTTCCGACATCCTGCTGAGTGATGTCGTCTCGCAGGAAGGCAAGCGTGCCGAGATCTACCGGCAGCTCGCTGAGTTCCGGGACGGTGGTACCCAGGTCATGAGCATGGAGCACTGGTGGATGATGGGAGAGATGATGGGCGGAGTGGGCGCCATGGGTGGCCCTGCAACCGGCCTATCTCCCGGAAAGATCCCTGACAACCGGTGAACCGCTGCCCAGCAGGGCTGCGATCGGCCCCTCGAGCTGCGCCGGCGTGACCGTCGGAGCGAACCGCTCAACGACTTCCCCGGTACGCGCCACCAGGAACTTGGTGAAGTTCCACTTGATCGCCGTGGAACCGAGCACACCTCTTTGCGCCTGCTTCAGGTAACCATAAAGTGGATGCGTCTCCGGGCCGTTCACGTTGACCTTCGAAAACATCGGGAAGGTCACCCCGTAGTTGGCCTCGCAAAACGAACCGATCGCCGCTTCGTCGCCCGGTTCCTGATACCCGAACTGGTTGCAGGGAAAACCGAGCACGGCAAAGCCGCGATCCTTGTATTGTCGGTAGAGCTCCTCCAGGCCGGCATACTGCGGTGTGAAACCGCACTTGCTCGCCACATTGACGATCAGGAGCACCTGGCCGTGCCAGTGCTGCAGGGGCTGGTCCGCTCCGGCAAGGTCCGTCGCGGTGAAATCGAAAGTGTTCATGCCCCGATTCTAGACGGCTAGGGTCGCCTGGGCCAGCGCAATTGCATCCAACCGGCACCCGGACAACAAATCAGCGTCGGGCCCCCTCCCCCTGGTCGGTCGATGGTGCTCGAATTCCAGTTCCCCGAGGGTGAGCTAGGTCCGCGCGACATCCTCCAGGAACGCACGGGCCGCGGCGGGATCCGACAGGCGAAGATCGCCGCCGGCAATGCGTGTCCCCACCGCGACGGCGATGCCGCCCTCCGGGAGAGCGGAGAAAAGCTGTTCGTCGGTCCGATCGTCGCCCATGGCCACGAGCAGCGCGTCGGGTGGTGAGGCTGACGCCACCGCGAGGGCCGAAATCCCCTTGTGGACGCCGTGGGGGCGCACCTCCACCACCTGATTCCCGTCGAGTACCTCGGCTGGATGATCCGCGAGCATGTGCGCGAGGTGCAGGTGCAGCTCGTTCACCTGCCAATTGGCCAGTTCCGGTTCCACCTGGCGGTAGTGCCAGGCGATCCCGACGCTTTTCTCCTCCAGTGTCGAGCCGGGCGTGCGTTCGGTAAAGCGACGCATCACGTCGAGTACCGCCGGGCGCCAGGTCAGCTGTGGCTTGGCGTTGCGCCGCCACTCGCCTGCGGGTGCGCGCCGTGACCAGAGGCCGTGCTCTGCGTGGAGCCCGACGGGCAGTGAGCCGAGCCAGGTGTCCAGGTCGGCACGATCGCGTCCGCTCACGATATGGACTTCGGTGTGCGGTCGCGCCGCCAGGCGGCGAAGCAATTGCAGGAGCGCGGCGTCGGGACGTGCGTCAGCAGGGCGGTTGGTGAACGACACCAGCGTGCCGTCGTAATCGAGCAGCAGCCGCAGGTTTGGGCTTGTTCGTGCCCGGGCGACGACCTCGTCCCTGGTCAGCGGCGTGGTGGCGGGGGCGGTGACCGGTGCGTCACGTACCGCGTCCAGAAACTCATCGGCCCAGCGACGACTGTTGTGCGCGAGGACGCGCGCGCGGAGCAGGTGCATGCGCCGGGCACGTTCCTGCTCCGGCATCGACAGCGCTGCGTGATAGGCCTCGGCGGATCCCGGCACGTCGTACGGATTGATGCGCAGCGCGCCGGCCAGTTCGTCGGATGCACCGGTAAACTCGCTCAGCACAAGCACGCCGTCCCCGTCGCTGCGCGCGGCAACGAACTCCTTCGCCACGAGGTTCATGCCGTCGCGCACCGGTGTCACCAGCATGACGTCGGCGGCCCGGAACAAGGCGAGCAGCTCCCCATCTGGAATGGACCGATAGAGATAGCTCACCGGTGTCCACGTCGGCGTGCTGAACCGGCCGTTGATGCGGCCTACGAGGCGGTCCACCTGGGCACGGAAGCGCTGATAGGCCTGCACTCGCGTCCGGGAGGGCACCGCAACCTGGACCAGCCGGACGTGCTCGCGGAGGTCAGGGTGCCTGGCAAGCAACTGCTCGAAGGCCAGCAGGCGTCGCGGGATGCCCTTGGTGTAGTCCAGCCGGTCAATGCCGAGGAGGAGCGCCGGGCCGTCAGGTGGGCGGATCTCTTCGGCGGCATCGCGAATCTCGGGGCGCGACGCGCGCTCGCTCAACCCGGCGGCGTCCACACCCATCGGGTACACCCCGACATGGACTTCGCGGTCGCCGATCCTCACGCGCTCGAGGGCCGGCTTCAGCCCAAGAAAGCGTCGAGCGGCCTCCAGCAGGTTGCGCACGTACGCATGCGTATGAACCCCGATGACATCGGCGCCAAAAATCCCCTCCAGCAACGCCGCCCTTTGGGGCAGGATGCCAAAGACGTCGGGGGCAGGGAAGGGGATGTGGAGGAAGAATCCAATGCGTGCGCCGGGGCAGCGGTGGCGCAGCATGGCGGGCAAGAGCGCCAACTGGTAGTCGTGCACCCAGATGATATCGCCAGGCTGGTAGGCCGCCGCCACCGCATCCGCGAAGCGCGCGTTGATCGCTTCATAGCCGTCCCACCCGCCGACCGTGAGCGGGATCTGCTCGGTGAGGTAGTGAAAGAGCGGCCACAGTACTCCATTCGCTACGTCGCCATAGAACTCGTCCTCTTCCGGGGCGCTCAGGTCCACCGGAATGAGCCGCGCCGCCTCCAGCACCGGCGCCACTTCGGCCTCGGCCCACAGCGTTGATTCCCGGGTGACCCCGGGCCAGCCGATCCACCACGATCCGGATGATTCGTGCAGTGGCTTGAGGCCAGTGGCCAGGCCGCCAACACTCGGTTGCAGCACCACCGACCCATGTTCGTCCCGCGCCAGGGAAACTGGCAGCCTTGCGGACACGATCAGAACGCGACTCATGCGCAGTGTCCTTGGCAGTTGGTGAGGGAGAAGCGGATTTCGATGCGGAGCAGTGCCATTCGTGCGTCGCGCTGACGAGTCATTACTTTGACTCCAACATGCTTCGCAACCTAGCCGACCTGTCGCGCGCGTCAACCCACGGCGGCCGGCGCCTGCTCCGCCGCGGGGAGCGGGTGGCGAGTCGCGTCTACGCGGTCATCGAGCGTTTCGGCCTATCCGAAAACTCGATCCTCCTGATCTTCGCCGTCATCATCGGCCTGGCGAGCGCAGGCGGCGTGATCCTGTTCTACCAGCTCATCGACGTAGCCTACCGCGCACTCTACCGCTGGACCCAGGAAGCCCTCCCGTTCAGTTCCCTTATCGCCTACCGGCCCCTGCTCACGGGGCTGGCGCTGATCCTTGCGCATACCGTCATGCGGCGCTTTGCGCCCGGCGAAACCGGACTCACGGTGCCCGACGTGCAGCTGCGCGTGGCGCGGCAGGGTGGTGACGTACCGCTCAAGCCGACGCTCGTGCGCACCGCCGCCAGCGCGCTGACGATTGGCGGCGGCGGTTCGGCGGGAAGTGAGGGCCCGATCGCCGTGCTCGGTGCCGGGATCGGTTCGGCCATCTCAGGACTCTTTCGCTTTGCCGCGACGCGCACCACGGTGCTGGTGGCGGCGGGTGTCGCGGCGGGCATCTCCGCGGCATTCAATGCCCCGCTGGCCGGCGCCTTCTTTGCGCTGGAGGAGATCCTCGGCACGCTGGGCGCTGGCGCCTTCCCGCCGGTCGTCGTGGCCAGCGTGGTTGCGGCGGTGGCGTCGCGCGCCGTGTTCGGCAATCACCCGGCCTTCCCGATGCCGGAAGAGTATGGCTATGTCCTCGCGCGCGAAGTCGTGTTCTTCTACCCCTTGCTCGGGGTGGTGACGGGCCTCGCCGGCGCGGCGTTCGTGCGGCTCCATTTCAAGGTCGGTGACGCCATCAGCAGGCTGCGCCTCAACCCGACCGCCGTGGCCGGTCTCGGTGGCCTGATCGTGGGCACGCTCGTCGTGCTGTCGGGTGGGCTGCTGCTTGGGCAGGGACACCTGGCGTTCGACCTGCGCGCGCTGACGCGCCTGAGCTGGTACGTGCTGGCGGCGCTCGCCTTCGCGAAGATGCTCAGCACCTCGCTAACCCTGCAGTCGGGAGGGTCCGGTGGCCTCTTCGCGCCGACCCTGTTCGTGGGTGGCGCGGTGGGGATGTCCTTTGGCGCCCTGCTGCAGTGGCTGTTGCCGACGCGCGGACTGCAGGTGGAGCCGTACGCGCTGGTGGGCATGGGCGCACTCGTGGCATCGGCACTGGGCGCGCCGCTCACCGGAATTCTCCTGGTGTTCGAGATTACCGGTGACTACGCGATCATGCTGCCACTGATGGTCACGGTGGCCATTGCGGCCGTCGTGGCGCGGCGCATCGACCGGGACACCCTGTACAGCGGCTGGCTGCGCCGGCGGGGCGAGCACATCGCCCACGGTGCGAGCCAGGACGTGCTCGGGCGCCTGTGCGTGGCAGACGCCTTCGAACGGGGCGCCGTGCGCTTCGCCGAGGGCGAGCCGTTGCCGCAGTTGCTGGAGCGCCTGGTGAGTGGCGACCAGGAAATCTTTCCGGTGGTGGATGAGGAGGGCCAGTTCATCGGCGTGGTCACGGTGCACGACCTGGCCCGGCTGGCGCGTGATGAACAGGCGGTACGGCAGCTCATTGTGGCCGGCGACCTGGCGACCGCGTCCGAAACCATCCTTCCGGAAGACTCGCTCATCGCCGCGATGCGGCGGATGGGACAGCGCGGTGTCGCGGCGCTGCCGGTGGTGCGCCCCGATGGCAAGCTGCTTGGGCTGCTCAGCCGCGGGCACGTGCTGGCCGCGTATGACCGGGAGCTGCTGGACACCGCCGGGCGGTAGCCCGCTGCCCGTCATGCACTCATTCATGCTCATTCACCTTACACAGGCGAGGATGTATGCGCAGGCTCATGCTCTTGGCTGGTCTCGCGGCGATGCCGTCCGTTCTGGCGGCGCAGGAGTCACCGACGCCAGCGTCCTACGCCGCTGACGTCAAGTCGATGGACGCCATCATGGCGGCGCTGTACGACGTCATCTCGGGCCCGGCCGGCCAGCAGCGAGACTGGGATCGCATGCGGCACCTCTTTGTCCCCGGCGCGCGGCTCATCCCCGCAGTGTACCGTCCGGACAGCGTGCCGACGTTGCGCGAGTTCAGCGTGGAGGATTACATCACCCGGGTGGGGCCCATCCTCGAGAAGAACGGCTTTTTTGAGGTGGAGGTGGCGCGCCAGGTGGAACGCTACGGCGGGGTCGTGCACAACTTCAGTACCTACGAGAGCCGCCGAACCGCCGCAGATGCCACGCCATTTGCGCGCGGGATAAACAGCATTCAGATGTTTGATGACGGGCAGCGGTGGTGGATCGTCACCGTGTTCTGGGAAGCGGAACGGCCGACCAACCCGATTCCTGAGAAGTACCTCACCAGCTCGACGCGGTAGTCCCCGCCCGGATCCGGCCTGCGGCGCTATCAGCCGCAGGTCGGCTTCAGTGCCAGCCTAGCGCGCCGCCGCGCCGGCGCTTTCAACTGGCCAGGCATCATTGCCGGCCCATTGGGTGAACGACGGCACATAGACGCTCACGTTGGGATATCCAAGCAGGAGCTTGAGCGCGAACCAGGCATGGCTCGCCTCCGTTCCGGTGTTGCAGTACACCACGACGTACCGGTCGGGCGTGATCCCCTGCGCGACGTATGACGCACGCAGCTCCTCGACCGGCTTCCACACCGTGGTCGAGCCTGTGGTGACCAGGTCGTCGTGCCAGAAGTGATTGATGGCATTGGGAATGTGACCGCGTCGCATCTGCGGCCCCGCTGCTCCCGCGAACTGGTCCGCCGGCCGCACGTCCACCAGCGCCACCTGTTGCTGTCCCAGCATGTGGGAAACGTGCTCTCCCTCGATCACCTCGAGGAGGTTCGGGTCGGTGCTGTATTTCACCGTTGCGATCTCGGGATAGAGCCTGGTCAGCGCCTTTCCTTCCGCGGCCCACTTGTCGTACCCGCCGTCCAGCACGTACACCTCGGGTTGACGGAAGCCTTCCAGTAACCAGGCCATGAACGTCGCATTGAAGTTTTGTCCGTCGCCACTGGCATAGATGACGACGGGTCGGTCGCGCCGGATCCCGATGCGCGACCACAGCTCAGCGTATGCCGCTGGTGGCAGGACCCCGGCAGGGACACCATTGGCTGAGATCCGCAGGTTTTCGTAGTGCAGGTAGACGGCACCCGGCAGGTGATTCGCCAGGTAGGCGTTGAGGTCGCTGCGCAGGTCCACAACCGTGACGGCATTGGCCGCGATGCGCGTCGCCAGTTCGTCCGTCGAGATGAGCGCTCCCTTGGTCACGGGCGCCGCCCCTTCGACGGCCAACTCGTCGCGCTGGCTCCAGTCCTGGAACGAGCCGTCGTACAGTCGTGCGTTGTATCCGAGCAGGCGCGCGGCAAACACCACCGCCGTCGCCTGCTGGCCGATGTGGCAGTAGGCCACGATCTCGTCTCGCTGGGACACGCCGGCCTCCTGGAAGATGCGTCGCAATGCGGTGTCGGGCAGGAAGCGGCCGACCGAATCGGTGACGCTGGTGAATGGAATGCTCCGTGCGCCGGGCAGGTGCCCGGTCCTCGTGCCGGAGCCGGCATCGAGTCCCTGGTAGAACTGCGGGTCGCGAGCATCGACAAGGCGCAGTTGCGGCGCTGCCAGCCGGGCGCGGATCCAGTCGGCATCGACGATCAGGGCCTGGTTGGGGGTGGTGACCAGGCGCGTGTTGCCCGCCGGCGCGGGGATGTCGGTGCTGACGGGACCACCCGCCGCCTTCCAGGCCGGCAGCCCGCCGTCGAGGATCGACGCTCGGTCGCCCAGTCCGGCGTATTGCAGGGTCAGCCACGCGCGGGTCGTGGGGCTCACCCAGTCGGAGCCGAAATAGACAACGACCTGTGATCCCGCCGAGATGCCGAGGGTCGATAGCACGGAGTCGAGCTGGGCGATGGGAAGCATTTCGAGCGAAAGGCCCGTCGCGGAGCGCCCCGAGATGCTCCGCACCTCGAGGTATCGCGCGCCAGCAATATGTTCGCGATCATACTCGGCCCGGTCGCCTACCTGCAGGAGCACGAGGCCGGGATCGGCGAGGTGCTGCTGCAGCCACGCTGGCGAGACCAGCATGCGGTCGCGCGGCGTCGCGTCGGCGAGACGGGGAAGGAACAGGACCGCGGCGAACAGCAGGGCGGGGTAGCGGGCCAGCATGGACAGCCTCCAGGTTCATGGGGTTACCACACAGTACGGGAGCGCGAGAGGCATTTGGTGATGGAAGTGTGCGAAGCTGGTGCGGAGGAGGGCGGACGACGGGTCAGCGTTCGAAGCGATAGCCGACCTTCCAGACGGTGAGGAAGTGCGTGGGATCTGCCGGGTTGACCTCGAGCTTCCGGCGAAGTTCGGCCATGTGTGAGTCGACGGTACGTGTCTGCACGTCCCCGGCGGTGCCCCACACCTCACGGAGCAGTTCGACGCGACTCGCCACGGCACCCTGGCGGCGCACCAGTGCGAGCATCAGCTCGTAGGCCTTCGGCGTCAGCACCACCGGCCGCTCGTCCACGGTGACGATGCGTGCGGCAGTCTCGACGCTGACGCGGCCAAAGGTGAGCCGAGACTCGGCGCCGCCGGCACCTTGCCCGCGCCGCAGGAGGGCCCGGACCCTTTCCAGCAGCTCCAGCAGGCCCACCGGCTTGGTCACGTACTGATCGGCGTCGAGTCGGAAGGTGCGCACTTTGTCGGCTTCCTCGCCTCGTGCACTCACCACGATGACCGGAACCCGGTCGCCACCGGCGCGGATAGCGTCCAGCACCTCGAACCCAGTCATGCCCGGTAGCATGAGGTCGAGGAGAATGAGGTCCGGGCGCCAGCGCTGGGCCTGCTCGAGTCCCGCTCGGCCATCACCGGCAACGCGCACCTCGTACGCCTCCCGTTCCAGGTTGTAGCGGAGGCCGTCGGCCAGGTCGGCATTGTCCTCGACGAGCAGGATCCGCGCGCTGCTCACGTCGGGTCCCGGCTCACTGATATCGGAAGCGACACCTGGAACTCTGCGCCGCCGCCCGCTGCGTCCACCACGCTGGCGCTGCCGCCAAAGCTGCCCGCAATCTCGCGCACCAGTGCGAGGCCAATGCCGCTGCCACCCACGGCGCGCGTGGCCTCGTCGGTACCGCGGTAGTACGCTTCCCAGATTCGCTGGCGTTCGCGCTGCGGCACGCCGGGTCCCTGGTCGGCCACGGTGAGGCGCGCGGTGCCGTTGGCCCGGGTCACCTGCAGGCGCACGCGCTGGTCCGGCGGGCCGAACTTGACCGCGTTGTCCAGCAGGTTCAGCACGAGCTGCCGGAGCGAGGCCTGGTCGGCGAGCACTTCGATGCCGACCGGCAGGTCGGTGTCGAGGGCGGCACGACGCGACGCGGCGAGGGGTTCGAACGCACTCACGGCATCCTGCACTTCGGCGCCGAGATCAAGTGGAACGAGCGGCACCGCGGGCCGCATGCCGCGGTCGAGGCGGCTGGCCCCCAGCACATTCTCCACCAGGTGCTCCAGCCGGGTCGTCTCGCGCGCAAGGTGACCCATCAGCCACTCCTGTTGCTCCGCCGTGTCGTACCGCTTGAGGCGGAGCGTGTCGAGAAAGAGGCGGAGCTGGGCGAGCGGTGTGCGCAGCTCATGGGATACGCCGGCGACAAAATCGCTGCGGAGCCGTGCCAGCTCGCCCTGCCGTCGCAGTTGTGCCGTCGCCAGGGCTGCGGCGACCACGCCCAGGAGCCCGACCAGCAACAGGAGCGGGAGGGATCCCCCCGGGAGCCCGCCGGCGAGCAGCGTGGGAGCGGTGGCTGGAATGAGCGTCACGCGCACGACGAGGTTCGCCGCCCGTGCGGGTAGCGAGTCCGTGGCGATGTACGGCCACTCACGCTCATCGACCGGCCACGATGCCGACCGATAGAAGACCCTGCCCCCGGCGTTGCGCACCTCGAGGGCAAACAGGCCGTGGTTGGCCCTGCCGCCGGTCACGGCCGCGGGGAGGAGGGGTGCGTCCTGCAGCACCCGCTCGAATGTCGCCGCAACCGCCGCCGAGTCGATCGTGAACCCATAGATGAGCGTGTCACCCCACTCGGTCGCCATGGGGCCGTAACCCGCCAGCAGAAGTGCGCCGCCCACTTCCACCATTGCGCCCTCGCGCGATGCGACGCTCCCCGCGCGTGCCGCCCTTGTGACTGCGGCCACGAGGGGAAGGGCAAGTTCGGGGGACAGTGAGTCGCCAGCCAGGTCGAGGGAGTCGCTCCCCAGCCGGAACCGGAAGTACGTGGCGGGCACCGGGCCCGGGCCACACCGACAGTCGCGCAGGTTCCGCTCGCGATACGCTGGAAGGTTGCCTGCCCCCGGAACCTCACGGTTCCGGTGCGGCTCTCGATGACCGATCGGCCCCACCGTGCTCCAGAGCGCCGTGCCGAACTCCTCCACCACGTGCTGGCGATAGCTCCATCCAGCGAACGCCGCGTAGTCGCCCAGAAGCTGGCGGGTATTGGCGCGCGACCGCCACGCCGAGACGACCGCCATTCCGGCGGCAACAGCGATCAGTGCCAGGCTTGCCCCCAGCAGGAGCAGCGGGGCATTGGCGGTGCTGCGGGATGCTGAGGCACTGGGGGCTCTGGTCACGCCTCTAGTCTCGGGCCGGCGTACCGTGCCCGCAAGCGCGAGATGTGCGGGATGTGTGCGGAATCTGTCGGCGGCGTCAGCCCCGCGCCACGAAGTGAAGCGCCACCGAGTTCATGCAGTAGCGCAGGCCGGTCGGTTGGGGCCCGTCATCGAAGACATGCCCGAGATGTGCGGCGCACCGCCGGCAGGAAATCGCGTCGCGCTGCATGCCGTACGTCAGGTCGGTGAGCTTGACGATGTTCAGCGCGGAGATCGGCGCCCAGAAGCTGGGCCAGCCGGTGCCGGAGTCGTACTTTGTCCTGGAGTCGTAGAGGGCGGTGGTGCAACAGATGCAGCGGTACAGTCCGTCGCCGTGATAGTCCGAGTACTCACCGCTGAACGCGCGTTCGGTTCCGTCGTGGCGGGTCACCTGATAGCTCGTCGCCGACAGCATGCGCCGCCACTCGGCATCGGTCTTGACGACCATCGGAACGCGAACCACGCCCGTGCTCTTCCCCGCCGCGCTGAAGGTCTCGATGGAGACATCAGTGAGCGGAAGCCGCGCGGGATGTGCCGCGACGGCGCGGCGCGTCACCCAGAAGGTCACGCCGGCAAGTCCCGCCACGAGAAAGCCCCGCCGGTCCACGCTCAGATGCCCCCGAGCCAGGGGTAGCCCTGGTCTTCCCAGTAGCCGCCCGGGCGAGTGTTTGCGAAAGTGACCTTCGTGAGGTACTTCGTCAGCTTGTAGCCCAGCTTGATCGGCGAGTAGAGCCGCAGGGGGGCGCCGTGATCCGGCATCAGCGGACGATCGTTGAACGCGTAGGCCAGTATCGTCTGCGGGTGCATGGCGGAGGCGAGGTCCCAGCCATTGTAGTAGTCATTGTCAAACGAATCGAACCGGACGTATCGCGCCCGCACCGTGGGCTGCACCAGCTCAGCAACCGTCGAGAGCGGTACGCCGGTCCAGCTTGCCACCGCCGTCCAGCCCTCCACGCAATGATGCTTCACCGTGTAGGTGATGCGGGGCATCTGCTGCAGCATCTCGAGCGTGAGCATGGCGGGTGCCTTCACCTCGCCGCCGACGTCGAGGGCCCAGGCCGTTCCCGCCGCGAGCATCGGTGTCGTGCGACTGATGTGGTAGCCCGGCATCGTGGCACTGCGCGCACTCTCGGGATACACCGGTGCCAGCCGCCGGTTTGACTGCAGCACATGTTCACCCACCCAGTCATTCACTCGTGACATCGTGGCGAGCTTCGACTTCAGCAGTGGGCCACCATCCCAGCCGCAGCCGGCAACGAGGCTGGCGGGCCCGGCGACGAGGCCGAGCCGCAGGAAGTCACGCCGGTCGAGGCTAGTCATGGCTCGGGTACTTTCCGCGATACCATCCGGTGATCATGGACGGGAGCGATGCGAAGTCAGCAAACAGGACGGCGCCAACATGTACGATGGTGAACGCGATGAACAACCACACCGCGACGAAGTGCCAGTAGCGTGCCAGTTCGTACCCGCCGAACAGCGTGGTGAGCCAGTGGAACTGCACCGGTTTGTAGATCGCGAACCCGGTGAGCACTGAAACGGCGCCGAGGGCGACGATGAAGGTATAGGCACCCTTCTGCAGGGCGTTGTGCTTGCCCTGGGGCGGGTGCTCCTTCCGCAGCCGGAGGTAGTAGAGTTGCATCTCGATTGCAGGGCGCACGTCGCGGGGCCGGAACAGCAATTCTCGCCATTGTCCTGAAACGGCGAGGAAGCCGAGATAGGTCAGGCCCGTGATGACGAGGGGCCAGGCGAGGGCGAAGTGCCAGTTGAGGCCGCCGGCGAGCCATCCGCCGAGACGCACCGATGCCGGAAAGGTGTAGCCGTCGAAAGGATTTGGGACCGGCAGCATGCGATCCATGGTCCCGAAATGACGGTAGGCTCCGTAGATCTGGAGCCCGCTCGCGATCATGCCGGTAAGCACGATCGCATTGAGCCAGTGCGTCAGGCGCACCAGCCCATTGTGGCGCCTCACGCGGGGGTACGGTGACTCCGACATGCCGGGCATCCTTTGGTGGTCGTCCCGAAAGATACGTCTCCTGCGCGGATTCGGTTCTCAGCGCGCCACTATTTGCCGCCTGTGGCCGCTGTGTCCCGGGGCAGCGTGTCGGCCAGCTCGGCCTGGAACCTGGCCGCCTTCTCCGGTTGTCCCAGCGAGTCGTAGGCTGCCACCAGGTCCTTGCGGGCATTCGTGAGAAACCCGACCGCCGGGTCAGTTTGCTTCGAAACGATCTCATAGCCCGCCAGGCTCTCCTCCGCGGCTTCGGCGAACCGCCCCTGGCGCAGCAGTGAGCGGCCAAGCTTGATCCGGCCAATCCCGGTATTCAGGTGATCGGGCGACTGGGCCGACGAGTAGATCGCGATGGCCTCGCGGTAGAGCGGTTCGGCTTTCGCCGGCTCCTTCCGCGCCATGTACACGCTGCCAAGGTTCGAGATGGCGATGCCGGTGAGGTAATGTCCATTGGGATAGACCTTCTGGTAGATACTCGCCATCCGCCGGAAGGCCCGCTCTGCCTCGTCGTATCGGTTGCGCGCCAGCGCCACCGTTCCAATCTCGTTCACCGCTGATGCGACGCGCGGGTGGACGGGGCCGAATACCCGCTCCTGGATGGCGAGTGATTGTTCCAGTGTGGTAACGGCCTCGTCATACCGTTCCTCGCGCACCAGGGCGCGCCCCAGCATCGTCAGCGTGGATGCCGTGACATGGCTGTCCTGCCCATACCAGCCGCGGTTGATCTCCAGCGCCTCGCGAAAATAGCGCTCGGCCTCGCCGTAGTGGCCGGCCTCGAACTGGATGGCACCGAGGTTGATGAGGTCCTCCGCGACGGCGGGGTGCTTGTCGCCATGAAGGGCCCGGCTCATCGCGAGGACCTGCCGGGTCAGCGAGTCGGCAATCGCCCAGTGCCCCAGGTAGAAGTGGGTATTGGCGAGCTCGTACAGGCTGTTCGCCAGGGCCGGCGTCACCGTGCCCGGTGCCGAGTAGATCCGTACCGCCTCCTCCAGGATGGGGACCGCCGAGTCATAGGCTCCTCGTTCCACCAGGACGTGTCCAAGGGCCGCGGTTGCCCGGGCCACCACCGGATGCTCCGGCGCGAGTTCCGTGCGGCTTGCGGCGAGGCCCTGTCGCACCAGCTGCTCTGCGTCGTTGAAGCGCGCCTGGTCCGACCGCAGCAGGCCCAGGGCGACATCGCTCTCCGCGACCTCGGGGTGAGCCGGCCCGAGCAGGGCCATGCGCTGATCACGCGCGGCCGTCAGCAGCGAATCCGCGCGATCGAGGTTGCCCAGTTGCTGTTCGATGCCACCGAGGGTGGCGAGGAGCTCGGCCTGCACCCGGGGCTCGCCCACCAGGCTGCCCGCTTCCTGCACGCCCCGGTCGACCAGCGTCACGACGCGAAGGCTTTCGGCCGGCCCGGCCTCCTGGTCTCCTCCCTGAAAGAGGTTGAGCATGAATCCCTGGATGCGCTGGGCGCGTGCCGCCTCGGCGACGGCAGCGTTCCGGGCGGTGGCCACGCGGATGGTATAGAACGCCACGATGCCAATGATGGTGGCGACCGCCAGCAGCGTCGCGGCCACGGCGCGCGTGTTCCGTCGCACGAACTTTCCCATCCGGTACCGGATGCTGTCCGGCCGGGCGTCGAGCGGCTCGCCGTCCAGGTAGTGATCAATGTCGCGGATCAACGCCTCGACGGTCCGATAGCGCCGCTCCGGGTCCTTGTGCATCGCCGTGAGGCAGAGCACGTCCAGGTCCGCCCAGGATACCCGGCTGGTGGACTCGGCCGGCGCGCCAGCATGACTAGCGGTGGCCCGGGCGACCGCTGAGGGCTTCACCGCCTGGTACTCGGAGATCACCTGCTCGGCCTCACTGGGCGTACGGTGGGTCAGGTCAAACGGCAACCGGCCCGTCAGGAGTTCGTACAGGATGATGCCGAGGGAATAGACGTCGGTGTGCAACCCCACCCGATCACCGCGGATCTGTTCCGGCGCCGCGTAGGCCGGCGTCATGAGACGGAGCCCGGTGCGGGTCTGGTCCGCGGAGGAGTCGAGCGTCTCGAGGTGCTTGGCAATCCCGAAGTCGAGCAGCTTTACGGCACCGTCGTCCTTGACGAGGATATTCGACGGTTTGAGGTCGCGATGGATGATCGCATGGGTGTGCGCGTGCAGCACCGCCTCGCATACCGCGCGAAAGAGGCGAATCCGCTCCGCTATCGAGGAACCATGCGCCTGGCAGTACTCGGTGAGCGGCACGCCTTCCACGTACTCCATGACAAACCAGGGCGTGCCGTCGGGCAGTGAGTTGGCATCGTACAGGTGTGCAATAGAGGGATGATTGAGCTGTGCCAGCGTGCGCTGCTCACTGGCAAAGCGCTCCCGCCGGGCAGGCGAGAGCCAGGCGTCGCGGAGGATCTTGAGCGCGGCCACGCTGGCGAGGTCGTCGCGGACGGCCCGATAGACCACGCCCATGCCGCCCTCGCCCAGCACATCGATGATGCGGTAGGGGCCGAAGCGGGCCGCACGCAGTGCGGCGGGCACGCCGCCGTCGAGCACGTCGCGCGCGACGTCACCCAGGCTGCGTTCGAGGAGCGCGTGTCCCTCGCTGTCCGCCTCCAGCAGGCTCAGGACCTCGGCCACGAGTGCAGCATCATCGCCGCTCACCGATTCCAGGTATGCGCGCCGGTCCGCCGCTGGCCGTTCGGCCACATCGTGGAAGAGCTGCTGCACCTGTGCCCACTTGACGGCGTCGATGTGGCCCTCCCGTTACCGAGCGCGCAGCTCGCGCGCAAGCCACGCTTTCGCGGCCCGCCAGTCGCGCAGCGCTGTCGCCTCCGACACCCCGAGAAGCTCGGCCGCCTCGGCCACATCGAGACCCCCAAAGAATCGGCTTTCGACCAGCAGGGCCTGCCGCGGGCTGAGGCTGGCCAGCTCCTGGAGAGCCGCGTCGAGCTCGAGGAGGTCCTCGCTCCCGGTCACGTTGGCGATCGTCTCATCGAAGGTGACCACCACGGCGCCGGCGCCACGCTTCTCCGCGTGCCGTCGGCGTGCGGCCTCGATCAGCACCTGGCGCATGGCCCGTGCGGCGATGCGCTTGAAGTGCAGTGGTGAGGTCTCTGCCAGGTGCGGACTTCCGGCCAGCTTGAGCCATGCCTCGTTCACCAGTGCGGTAGGAGTCAATGTGGCACCAGGGTCGCCCCGGCCCACGCTCGCGGCGAGCCGGCGCAGCTCTTCATAGGTAACGCTGAAGAGATGGTCCAGGGCCGTCCCATCAGCGGGCAGGGCGCTGCCCCCATCCGGACCGGATGCGTCCCTGGATCCGTTTCGACTGAGCATGACGGTATTCTCGCGAAGGCTGCGCAATGCACGAAGGAACCTCCCCGCCCACGACCGCTGGATACGGGGATTGCATCCAAGTATCGCGCCGGAGGCGATCCACGCAACCTCGCACCGACCAGTGACGGTATTTCCCCCGATCCTGCGCAATGGGAGCGGGTCCTCGCCGTGGCGAATCATGCCAGGGCCCAGTCAGGGAGGACATCATGCGCCTGTTCCATTCCACGTTCTTCACTCGCCGCGCCTTTGCCCGCATCGGGGCGATTCCAGTGCTTGCGACTGGTGCCCTGGCCCTCGGCGCAGCTCGTGCGCACGCCCAGGACGCCGTGCCGGCCGAACTCCAGGGGACCTGGGTGCCCAGCAAGGGCACCTGCGAGGCGCCCGCACGCGTTGTGGTTGCCGCCGACCGGCTGACCCTGATCAACGGCAAGGATCAGCAGGCACTCGGCGGCGTGCAGATGGCTGGTCCGTCGTACTGGGGACCCGACTACAACGGAATCATGGCGGTGCTCATTACGGAGTTCGACGACCAGCAACCTGCCACCATGAGCTTCAACGTGGGCGAGAAGAAGGGCGTCGCACAGGTTGAGTTTTCCCCGGTGCAGCCGGGCCAGTCAAACGCGCAGCTTGCCAAGTACAATGCGCGCATCTCACAGCTCAACCTCGCGAAGCGCTTTCCGCTCAACAAGGTGCTGCTGAAGAAGTGCAGCGGGGGTTCGGGTGATAGCGCGCCAGCCGACAAGCCGGGCAAGCCGGCTGCGGCGGGTCCATCGCTCTGCGCCGGCGTTGCCCATTGCACCGAGGTGAAGCCGTTCGCGGCCACCGTCACAGACTTCCGCACCAGCACCGCCGGCCAGACCCGGGTCGTCACGATCAACATGCGCTTCCAGAACCGTACGGCGGGCCCCCTCATCCTTGGCTACGTGCAGGGGTCAGGCATCGTGACCGACGACCGGGGCAATCGCTATGTGGTTGCCGGCCAGGGGGCGGTACGGGGCATTGGCGAAATCAGCAACAATCGCTTCGACCCGAAGTTCACCCTGCAGCCGGGCGAGGCGAGCGATGCGCGGGTCGAGTTCCTGTGGACGCCGCAGCGCGGCCAGATCTTCGGCACCACGTATGGCGTCGAGCTCGCGGTCCGCGAAATCGAGGCGTTGCCCAGTGACCAGTACCAGCTAGGCAAGGAATACGCGCTGAAGCTGGACGGGTTCACTGCCGGCGCGCCGACCCCGGCGGCGCAGGCCACCGCGACTCCAACCGGTACGGTGGAAGCGGCGACGGCTGCGAGCGTGGCGACCGCTGCGGCGGATGCGCCCGATGCCTGTGCCGGCAAGTCACGCTGCTACAGCGCAGGCCCATTCGCGGCTGAGGTGACGCAGGTGACGACCAGCAAGGTGTCGTACTACGTCTACATGCACATCAACGTGAAGGTCCGCAACGTCACGACCCAGCCCATGATCCTCGGCTACCAGAACGGCTCCGGCACCGCGATCGATGACGCGGGCAACCGCTATGCGGCCAAGACCGTGAAGGGCATCGGCATTGTCACCGCAAGTGCCGCCGATCCGCAGTTCGTGCTCAACCCGGGCCAGTCGCGCGACTTCTCCATCGATTATGTCAACCGTCCAGGACGCGCCGTCGTGGGAACGTCGTGGACAGCCGATCTCGTGCTGGAACAGCTCGAGGTGCTGCCCAGCCGGCAGGTGCGATCGGTTCGGGACTTTGCGGTGAGTTATCAGGACCTGACGCCAGGCAAGGCGATGGGAAGCACCGCATCTCCGTCGAGCGGCACCGACGGCAACTCCGCCACAACCGCCGATGTCACCGCCGGCGCGGTGAAGGCCGTCGGCAAGCTGTTCAAGTCGAAGTAGGCCCGTCCCCACGTATTCCGCCGCCTTCACGGAGGTCACGATGATTACCAGTCAGGTGAAGTTCAATCTGCTGAGCCGCGAGCAGGTGATGGGTGCCCTCAAGTCCACCGGGTCGAAGGATCCTGACGTGCTCCTGGCCGCGAAGGAGGAGTTCGCCAGCAACTACCGGCCGATCAAGTGGTTCGGGATCTGGGGCATGGTATGTGGTGCGCTGATGACGATGCTGATTGTCATGGCCCCGCTGGGCATCCCGTTGTTCTTCCTGGGTGTGTGGTGGTTTCGGCGGGCCAAGAAGAACGCAGCGATGATCGAGGGGACGTTCAACGAGTACATCGCCACGGTGACCGGGAGGGGTGCGGCGCCACTCGGCGTGAGCAACGTGGCCTGACGCGGTCGACCGGTTCCTGCCCGGCTCCCTAGGGCAGGTACCGGTCGGCCCAGCGCCTCCCGACGTAGATCCCCACGCCGGTGCCCACCATGCTGGCGATGAACGCGGTCATGATGCCGAAAGGTGCTCCCGCAAACCAGCCAAGCCACCCGCCTGCCGTTGCGCCGATGAATACCATGAGCTTCGACATCATCCCTCCCGATTTGTCTCGAGAATGCTACCCTTCATCATAGCGCGGGCGCGGTGCCCGCAGGATGCTCCACCATGGAGAGAGGCGCATGGCGTTCAAGAAACCAGCCGACGACGAGCTCCGTCAAAAACTCACACCAGAACAGTACAAGGTGACTCAGCAGGAGGGCACGGAAGCCCCGTTCCGGAATGCGCACTGGGACAATCATGCACCAGGCATCTACGTCGACGTCGTGTCGGGTGAACCCCTGTTCAGTTCGCTCCACAAGTACGACTCGGGGACGGGCTGGCCCAGCTTCACGCAGCCGCTTGAGGACAACAACATACGCACCCGGGTTGACAACAAGCTCTTCTCGTCGCGCACCGAAGTTCGTTCAGCCGAGGGTGACAGCCACCTGGGGCACGTGTTCAACGACGGCCCGGCGCCCACCGGCCAGCGGTTCTGCATGAACTCCGCCGCCCTTCGGTTCATCCCGGTCGATCAACTCGAGGCAGAGGGATACGGGCAGTACCTCCCGCACTTCGGACGCTAGGCATGCGCTGGTGTGCGGCGTATGCATTCGCCGCGCTGGCGCTGGCCGGATGCAGCCAGCGAGTGGTACCGGCCACCACCGCTGGCCCGGTTGCGGCGACGGATAGCCTGGCCGCAACGCTGTTCCTGATTGGTGACGCGGGTGAGCCCGACCCCGCCGGAGAACCGGTCCTCGCGGCGCTGACTGCCGCGTTGGCCCTGGCGCCGGCGCGCAGCATGGCGCTCTTCCTTGGCGACAATGTGTATCCCTCCGGAATTCCCGACAGCAGCGCACCCGGGTACGCCGAGGCGCGCCGGCGTCTGGCGGCGCAGGTCGGCGCCGTCGTCGCCTCCGGCGCGCGAGGCGTCTTCATCCCCGGGAACCATGACTGGAAACAGGCTGGTGCCGGGGGGTGGCAAGCGGTGCTCCGGGCCCAGGAGATCGTGGCGCAGGAAGGGAGGGGACTGGTCGTCCAGCTGCCGGTCGATGCGTGTCCCGGCCCAGCCGTGGCGGATCTCGGACCGATGCGCATCGTGCTGCTCGACACGGAGTGGTTCCTTCACGGCGGGCCGCGTCCGGAGGGCGAGGTTGACGGATGCGCCAGCGACACACCAGCGGTCCTCGACTCGCTTCGGGCACTCCTTGCCAACGGCGCCGGCCGCACGACGCTGGTCGCCGGTCATCATCCGCTGGTGAGTGGCGGCGAGCACGCAGGCTATTTCGGGTGGAAGGACTATTTCTTTCCCCTGACGGAAGCGAAGTCGTGGCTCTGGCTCCCGTTGCCCATCATCGGTGTGGCGTACCCGGCGGCGCGCAACCAGGGAATCTCCCGGCAGGACATGTCGAACAGTCACTATCGCGCGATGATCGACTCGCTCGAGGCAGCCTTCGAGGCTGTGCCGCCGGCAGCGTACGTCTCGGGGCACGAGCACGGGTTGCAGGTCATCGAGATGGCGCCCGGCCGATACCAGCTCATCAGTGGCTCAGGGTACTACGGTCACGTCGATTTCGTTGGCCCGGTGGACGGGACGCGGGTGGCGCTGCGGAAGTCGGGCTTCATGCGGCTGGACCTGACGCTCGATGGTCGGCTCAGGCTTGGGGTCGTGACGATCGACCGTGATGGTCGGGCCACCGAGGCCGCATCCCTGTGGCTGGTCGCCTCCTCACGCTAGTGCTGGGCCGACGCGCGTCCGGCTCCTGCGGCGCGGAGGGCATTCAGGATCACGGCGACGTCGATCCCTTCCTGTAGCAACGCACCGGCCGTCGGCGCAATGAAGCCTGCGGCGGCGAACAGCATGGCGATCCCGCTGAGACCAAGTCCCACCATCACGCTCTGCCTCGCGATGTGCGTAGTCCGCCGGCTGACATCGATCCCCTCGCTGAGGCGGCGCGGATCGTCCGCAAGGATGACGACGTCCGCCGCCTCCGCCGTGATGCCGCTCTCCCCGGAGGCGAGCGCAACACCAACCGTCGCCGTGCTCAAGGCCGGTGCATCGTTGGTACCGTCGCCCAGCATCACCACGCGGTTGCCACCGGCCACCAGTTCCGCCACCACGGTGACCTTGTCTTCTGGGAGCAGGTTGCCCCGTATCTCGTCGAACGCGAGCAGCGTGCCCACCGCATTCGTGTTGGCTTCGCTGTCCCCCGAGAGGAGCACGGTCCGCTGGATGCCCGCGCCCCGGAGATCGCGCAACAGGTCCTGGATGCCGGGCCTCAGCGCATCGGCATAGACAATGACACCAGCCAGCTCGCCATCGATGGAGACATAGGCGCGGACCCCACCCATTGCGTCGGCGTGCTGCGCCTCGAGCGCATTGATCTTCGCGGTCAGGTCAGGATGGCGTTCGCGCAGGAGGCTTGCAGCGCCCACCAGCACGCGACGGCCGTCCACCGTGCCCTCGATCCCCCTGCCGGAGACTTCGACCACATCGATCGGGATCGGCAACTCGTCGCCGGCCAGGCGAGCCGCAGTCGCCACCGACCGGGCAAGGCGGTGGCCTGAGGTGGCCTCGACGGCGCCGGCGAGGCGCAGCACGTCGGAGTGGGCAAAGGGTGGCGCAGGTTCGATCGCGGTCATTTCGGGACGCCCGAGGGTCAGGGTCCCGGTCTTGTCGAAGACGGCCACGGTGACACCCCCCAGTTCCTCGAGGGCGGCACCGGATCGAAAGATGACCTGACGACGTGCGGCGCGATTGATGCCGCCGATCACGGCGACCGGGACCGCGAGGATGAGTGGGCAGGGGGTTGCGACCACCAGGACGGCGAGCACGCGCTGTGCGTCGCCCGACAGGGCCCAGGTCACCGCGCATACCGCCAGGGTGAAGGGCGTGAACCAGACCGCATAGCGGTCGGCCAGGCGCTGCATCGGCGCCTTGCTCGCCTGCGCGTGCCGCACGAGTTCCACGATGCGCGCGTACTGGCTTTCCGACGCAGGTGCCGTCACGCGGAACACCAGCGGCCCGTCCAGGTTCGCCATGCCGCTCATCAGGGCGGTTCCGACCTCCGCCACCCGCGGCAATGGCTCGCCAGTGAGCGTGGCGGTGTCGAGGTGCGACTGACCCGTGGTCACGATGCCATCGCATGGAATGATCTCGCCCGGCCGGACCATCACGAGGTCGCCCACCACGATCGAGGCCACCTTTACTTCTTCCTCCACACCGCCGGAGATACGGTGCGCCAGGCGCGGCGCGGCGTCCTCGAGCGCGCGCACCGCCTGGGATGCGCGTCCCTCGGCGTAGCGCTCGAGGGCCTCGCCACCAGTTTGCATGAGGACGACGATCAATCCCGGAAGCGGCGTTGCCAGGACTACGGCGGCGATGATGGCGAGTGTGGCGACGAGGTCGGCGGCGAACTGGCCGCGAAGCATCCCACGAAAGGTCCGGAAGACGACCGGAAGACCAGTGATGATGAGCCCGGCCATCCAGGCCCGGTGTGCGCCGGGAAGGTCGGAGGCAATGCGGAACGCGAGGCCCAGCAGGATGGCGACGAGTGCCGCCACTGGGATGATCGCCTGGCGCAGCCTCAGGGCGTCGCCCCGGGCGAGGCTAATGTGAAGCGAACACGGTCGTTGTCCCTCGCGCGTCGAAGGCCACAACCTTGTAGTGCTCCGGCGTGCCGCCCTCCATGCCGGGCGAACCAGTCACCATGCCTGGCACAGCCAGTCCCACCACCTTGGGGTGCTCCTTGAGCAACCGCTGGATATCCGCAGCAGGAACATGACCTTCAATGACATAGCCGCCGACGATGGCGGTATGACAGGACGAAACCGCATTGGGCACGCCCAGTTCGGCCTTCACCTCATCCATTCCACTCGTATCATGTGCAGCAACGGTGAATCCCTGCTTGCGCAGGTAGTCGACCCACGCGTTGCAGCACCCGCAGGTTGGGGATTTGTAGACCACGACTTCCGTCCGGGCAACAGGGGCGGCCGCCACGGTAGCCACGACCCCGGTGGCGATGCCAAGGAGGCTGAACGTGAGTCGACGAGCGGTGGTGGCGTTCATGATGTTTCCTTTGTCGCCGGGTCGGGCTGTTCGCGAAACTCCACCTGGTCCGCCAGAACCTCGCGGAAGTCACCGGCTACGCGCAGGCGGGCCATGCGATCGCCCATGAAGTTCAAGCGCCGCTCGCGCAGGCCAGGGAAGAGTGGCACGACGTCGTACCATACCCCGATCTTGAGGTCAGGATGCTTCAAGCGGAATTCAGGCTTGAGGCGGGCCTGGTAGCGAGCCATTGCACCTCCAGAGGGAGCGCTCAGGGGTCGTAGGGGAGCAGGTGGCGAATCATGCGCCGGCCGGAAGTGTATGCGATGTAAGCGTTACGTCAATTCACCAATGTTGACCGCTCCCTCCGCGGTGTCCATATTTGGCCGCCCGGCCGGTTCGATTGGCAGGTCGGAGCTCCTTTCTACGAGGCTTACGATGGCTTTTACGCTTCCCCCTCTCCCGTACGACTACGCCGCACTGGAACCGCATATTGACGAGCAGACCATGCGGATTCACCACGACAAGCATCATGCGGCATATGTCAATAACCTGAACACTGCCCTGGAATCACACCCGGCGCTCCAGGGAAAGAGCCTCGACGCTCTCCTGGGCGATCTTGGCGCCGTGCCGGACGCGATCCGTGGAGCAGTGCGGAACAACGGCGGCGGCCATTGGAATCACACGTTGTTCTGGGAGGTCATGACCCCTGGCGGGGCCAAGGAACCGGAGGGCGCGCTCGCCGCTGCAATTGACAAGGCCTTCGGCAGCTTCGGGGCCTTCAAGGAGCAGTTCCAGAAGGCATGCACCGGTCGGTTCGGCAGTGGTTGGGGCTGGCTGGTCAGCGACGGGAAGGGCGACCTCAGCATCGAAAGCACGCCCAACCAGGACAACCCCCTGATGGACGGCAAGAAGGCAATCCTCGGGTGCGACGTCTGGGAGCACGCCTACTACCTCAAGTACCAGAATCGCCGGCCCGACTACGTTGGCGCGTGGTGGAGTGTCGTCAACTGGTCCGAGGTCGCCAAGCGGCATGAGAAGCGGTAGCCGGGCATGCCACTTCCTCCAGTAGGTTCGCCGGCACCCGATTTCACACTTGCGTCCACCTCGGGGTCCGAAGTGACGCTGTCGGCACTCCGTGGAAAGAACGTGCTCCTCGCGTTCTTCCCGCTGGCGTTCACGAGCACGTGCACCGCGGAGTTGTGCGAGATCACGGAGGGTTACGACACCTTCGTGAGCGCCGACACGGTGGTGCTTCCAATCAGCGTGGATTCCGTCGAGACGCTGGCGGAGTTCAAGCGCAAGGAGAGCCTCGGCGTCGATCTTCTGAGCGATTTCAAGCGCGTCGTGTCGCGTGCGTATGGCACGCTGATCGAAGACCGGTTCTTCTCCAACCGCGCCTACGTCCTTATCGACAAGCAGGGCACGATCCGCTGGGCCTTCATGGAAGCGACACCCGGTTCCCGGCGTTCCAACGCCGAGATCTTCGAGCAGCTGGCGAAGCTGGGCTGAACGTCCGCATGAGCGACCGCGACGCGGGGCCACGTCCGTACGACGTGGCCCCGCTGCGCATGCGAATCAGCAATGAGCACGCTCCCGGAGGGCTGGAGCCGCACCTGGTCGGCCGGCAGCGGCACCCTGCAGGGGAGCCGGTCCGCTTCACCTTCTCCGGGGAGCAGGAACTGATCGCCTACTATTGAGGGGCGTGCACCGCCCGTATTATCCTGACACGATCCGCGCCCTGCGCGAACCCTCCACCAATGGCACACTCCATCTCCGCTGTCGCCCTGCCCGGCCGGTCCGGGCCCGCATTGCTTCTCGCGCTCCTCCTGGTGCTTGGGGCCTGCACCATCGAGGATCGCACGCCGACGGGGAGCCGCCGCGACCAGGCGGAAATCCAGAGCCTCATCTACGCCTATCACCGTTCGGCGACGGTCGATCCCGCGGGTGATCCGAGTCCGGGCGACATGCGCGTGGTGCGCATCGACATGCGCCAGGCCGGCGATCTCGCGGCGGCGTGGGTCACGGCACGCCTCACGGGGCCGGATGACGGCGAGGTGCTGGAGCACTTCGTCCTCCGCCGCACGGGGGATGAGTGGCGGGTCGTGAACGTCGGCGTGGCCTCGGTGCGGCCCGCCGCCACCCGGCGACGCGCGCCGCCATGAACGGACCAGGGACGGACCTGCTGGCGGGGCGCGGCCTGGCCATCGTGGGCGCGGTTGCCCAGCGCCTCAATTCCGGCGCGCCCCAGGAGGAGACGGTCGCGGCCGTCGCCGAAACGCTGCGTACCCAGTTGCCGGCTGACGCAGTGGCGCTCTGGGTCCACGAGCCGAACGCGACAACCTTTGTGCGCATCGGCAGCGGCGGCACCATGCGTGGCGGTGCCCGGGTGCCCCGACTCGACCAGTTGCCGGCGGTGGAGGCAGGCGCGGAGCGTCTGGCGCTGGTGCACGACAGCGAGACGCTTGGTGTCCTCGAGGTGCACGGTGCCGCGCCCGAAGCGGGTGGGGTCCTGCGGGTCATCGCGCATGTGCTGTCACCCTTCCTGGCGGCGGTGGAGCTCTCGGAAGACCTCGCGTTCGAGGTGGCCTCGCAGTCACGCGAGATCGAGGAGCAGCGGCGCTTCACGTCGCTCGTGATCGACAGCCTGCCGGTCGGCCTGTACGTCGTCGATCGCGACTATCGCATCCAGGTCTGGAACCGGAAGCGCGAAACCGGGACCCAGGGCCTTCCTCGCACGGAGACGGTGGGCCGGCGCCTGTTCGAGGTGCTGACGCGCCAGCATCCGGCCGAGCTCAAGGCGGAGTTCGACCGGGTGTTCGAGACCGGGGCCATCGAGCAGGTGGAACTCGAGGTGCCGCAGGGCGGCGAGATCCGGCACTTCCGCACCACCAAGATCCCGATGCGCCTCGACGGCGAAGGGATCACGCACGTCATCACCATCGGCGAGGATGTGACGGAGTGGCGTGCCATCCAGGTGCAGATCATGCAAAGCGAGAAGCTCGCTGCCATCGGGCAGCTGGCCGCCGGCATCATGCACGAGGTCAACAATCCACTCGCTACGATCGGCGCCTGCGTGGCCGCCATGGACGGGCGCATCGCCGAGCTGGGGGCCCAGCAGGCGATTCCCCTGCAGGAGTACCTCGAGATCATCGAGAAGGAAGTGCATCGCTGCACCAGCATCGTGGACGGCCTGCTCGACTTCAGCCGGCCCAAGGGCAAGCGGAAGACGTCGGTGGCCATCAATACCGTGCTGGAAGACGCGCTGTTCCTCTTCAAGCACCATGAACGGTACAAGCAGTACGAGGTGCAGATTTCGATGGCCGAGGGGCTGCCCGCGGTGCACGGGAATGCGGAGCAGCTGATCCAGATGCTGATGGCGCTCATGCTCAATGCGCTCGATGCCATGGAGCCCGGTGGCCGAATGACGCTGCGGACCGCGCCGACTCGCTGGCGGTCCGACGAGGTGGTCGTGGAGGTGGAGGACACCGGGCAGGGCATCCCCTCCTCGGTGCGACCCAGGATCTTCGAGCCGTTCTTCACCACGAAGCCGACCGGCCGGGGCACCGGCCTTGGCCTGTCCATCTGCTATGGCATTGTGGAGGAGCATCGTGGCCGGATCGAGGTCGACAGCCAGTCGGGCGGCGGCAGCGTGTTCCGCGTCTTTCTGCCCGCGATGCCGCCTGCGGGTGGCGCATGAAGATCCTGGCGATCGAGGATGACCGGACGGTCGGACAGTACGTCAAGCGCGGTCTCGAGGAGCAGCGATTCCACGTGGACCTCGCCGCCGACGGCCTCGAAGGACTTCGTCTCGCGTCGGGCGGCCAGTACGACCTGATCATCCTGGATCTTCGCCTGCCGGAGATGTCGGGCCTTGAGGTGCTGCGCAACCTGCGCGACCGGGGGCTCACCGTCCCCATCCTGGTGCTCACGGCGCAGGACACGGTGGACTTCAAGGTGCAGGCACTTCGCACCGGCGCCGACGACTACGTGACCAAGCCGTTTTCGTTCGAGGAATTGCTGGCCCGCGTGGAGGCCCTCGGCCGGCGACCGCAACAACTGCGGAGCCCGGTGCTGCGGGTGCTCGATCTCGAGCTCGATACCGCGACGCACGAGGCGCGCCGTGGTTCCGAGGTGATCGAACTCACGCCGAAGGAGTACACGGTGCTCGAATACCTCATGCGGCACACGGGCCGGGTCATGTCCCGCACGCTCATTACCGAGTATGCCTGGGACTACCACTTCGATCCGGGCACCAACATCGTGGACGTCGTGATCAACCGGCTGCGCAAGAAGATCGACTCCGGCCATGCCCGGAAGCTCATCCACACCGTGCGCGGGGTGGGCTATACGGTGAAGGGCTGACATGAGCAGCATCCGGTCACGGCTGGCGTCCGGCTATGCCGTGACCCTGCTGCTCACGCTCGGCGGGTTCTGCGCCGCTGTCTACTACGAGCTCCGCAAGCCCAGCATCTCGGGGCTGGACCGGGAGCTGGCCGGCGAGCGTGACCTGGCCGTGCAGTACCTCAGCGAGTCGCATCGCGTGCTGGGCCCGCTCGTCAAGCCGAGCGTGTCGCCGGTCCTGGATCCCGGCGTGGCGGCCGGCTTTCAGGGTCACCGCGACTATCTCCTGCTGATCGATACCGCGGGGAGCATTCTCTACACATCCGATTCTCTCGCCGCCCTTTCCTTCGTCGACCTGGAGGCCCTTGGCGCGCTCCTCACTCCCGCACCTGTCGCGAGCCGGTCGGCGTCGCTGCGCCTGCGATCGGGACGCGAGGTGCGGGCACTCGCCTCACCGCTGGGCACGGCAGGGCCCCCAATCAGTGCGCTGCTGGTGGCGGCCCCCGTGGACCGGGGCGCACCCGATGCCACGGTGTTCCTCCGTTCGATGCTGCTGGTCGCGCCGCTCGTGCTGCTGGCCTCGGTGTCGGCCGGCTACTGGCTGTCAGCCAGTGCCTTGCGGCCGGTGCAGGGCATCATCGATGAACTGGCGGCGATCACTGACGGGCGCAGCCTTCATCGGCGCCTGGAAGTGCCCCTCTCGGGCGACGAGGTCTCGCGGCTGGCGCAGACGCTCAACGGCATGCTCGCCCGGCTCGAGCAGAGCTTTTCCAGCCTGCGGCGATTCACCGCGGATGCGAGTCACGAACTCAAGACCCCGCTGATGGTGCTGCGCGCCGGGGTGGAGCGCTCGCTGACCGATCCGCGGACGCCCACCGAAGTCATGGTGTCGCTCGACGAGACGCTGGGTGAGATCAACCGGATGACCGAACTGGTGGAGGGCCTGCTCACGCTCGCGCGTGCCGATGAGGGGCGGGCGCCACTGCCGGTGGAGCGCACCGACCTGCGCGACCTCGTGGCGGAGGCCTCCGAGACGGCGGGTATGCTGGCGGAGTCGGGCCGCCTCAAGGTGGTGACCTCCATGCCTGACACCCCTGTCTGGGTCCAGGTGGACCGCCGGCGCATGCGCGAGATGCTGCTCAACCTCGTGACCAATGCCATCAAGTACACGCCGACGGAGGGGAAGGTCGAGCTGTCGCTGCTGGAGCGCAGTGACGGCGCTGTCATCATCGTCCGCGACACGGGCATCGGCATCGCGACGAATGACCTCCCACACATCTTCGAACGTTTCTGGCGCGCCGACCTTGCCCGCTCGCGCACCGGCGAGCGTCCCGGCAGCGGGCTCGGTCTCGCGATCACGAAGTGGATTGCCGAGGCGCATGGCGGCTCGATTTCAGCGTCGAGCCGGCCCGGGCGGGGTACGACGCTGACGGTGGTTCTTCCGCTGGCCGAGTCACAATCCGCACCATCTGACGCGGTGTCATGACAGCGACAGTTGAAATAGGTGCCGCTACGGCTACATGTAATGCGGTCGTCACCAATTTGTAATCTTCCGCGAAGGTCGAAGCCATTTCGGGCCGGTATCCTCTTGCAGACTCGTTGACCAACCTTGTGTGAGGAGGGCGGGAGTGTTCGAAAACCTGATCGAGTCATCCAACAAGGGCTCGAAGTCGTTTGGGCAGACGGTCGTGTCGCTGATTATTCACGGAGTGGTGATCTTCGCGGCGGTCGCAGCCACGAAGGGTGCCGCCGAGGAGATCAAGCAGCGCATCATCGACACGACGCTTGTCTTCCTGAAGCCGCCTGAGCCGCCCAAGCCCACGCCGCCGCCGCCACCGCAGGATGTGGTGGTGTCGACGAATCCGCCGCCCAAGGGGTTCCAGACCGTGGTGCCGCCGGACATCATCCCGAAGGACATCCCGCCGATCGACCTGAACACGAAGCCCTTCGATCCGAAGGATTTCTCGGGCAAGGGCGTCGAGGGCGGTATTTCCGCGGGCATCGAGGGCGGCACCGGACCGGTGGAAATCGGGCAGGTGTTCCTGACGTCGCAGCTGGATGACCCGGCGCAGCGCATCTCGGGGCCGCCGCCGCGCTACCCGCCCGTGATGGCGAGCGCCGGCATCGCGGGCTCGGTCGACCTGCAGTTCATCATCGACACGACGGGGCATGTCGAGCCGGGATCGCTCAAGGTCCTGGCCAAGACGCACGACGCGTTCGTGGAGCCGGCCAAGGAGGCGATCCAGAAGAGTGTGTACCGTCCGGCGCGGTACAAGGGCGAGCCGGTACGGCAGCAGGTGCAGCAGCGGGTGTCATTCACGAACCCGAATTGATCACGTTGGGCATTCACGCCGCGCGCGCAGGGCACCGCGGCGAAGGTCTTCAACCGCTGAACCGAGGAGTCATACGATGGGCGTAGATCTGCTTCACCTGTGGGCCCAGATGGGCATGTTCGCGAAGGGCATCGTCGTCATCATGGCCCTGATGTCCATCTTCTCGCTCACGATCATGATTACGAAGTTGATCCAGATCAAGAAGAGCGAGTCGGCCACGCGGAAGTTCGCACCGACGTTCTCCCGCGCGATCCAGGAAGAGAACCTCGACCAGGCGATCGCGTTGTCCGAGAAGAACCGGGCGGGCCACCTGTCCCGCGTCGTTGGCGGCGCCCTGGGCGAGGTCAAGCCGCTCATTCGCGACCGCGCCACGATCACGGCGGCCGACATCAACTCCGCCGAGCGTGCCGTCGAGCGCCAGATGCTGATCACGCTCTCCGAGTTCAAGCGGGGCCTCCCGGTGCTGGCCACGGTCGGCGCAACGGCACCGTTCGTCGGACTCCTGGGCACGACGATGGGTATCGTGAATGCCTTCACCGGCATGGCGCAGCAGGGCGCATCGGGCGGCCTGGCCGGCATCTCGGCCGGTATCGCCGAGGCGCTGATCACTACCGCCTTCGGCCTCATGGTCGCGATCCCGGCGGTGTGGGCCTACAACTACTTCCAGACCAAGATCGAGAACCTGACGGTCGAGATGACCTACGGGTCGAAGGAACTCATCGACTACCTCATCAAGAGCGTCGGGAGCGAGTTCGGCCGGTCGATCTTCACCAAGGAGTTCCAGGCCCAGAAGGCGGTCACCGGCGCGGGACAGATCAGCGGCTGATCGCGCTGATCGTCCTTCACACGCACGGAAAGGCAGGCCACTATGGGCATGGCGGTTGGAACAGCAGGGCAGTCGCAGGTCAAGTCGGAACCCAACGTGGTCCCGATGATCGACGTGATGCTCGTGCTCCTGATCATCTTCATGATCGTGACCCCCCTCATCTCCGCCGGCTTCAAGGCGACGATGCCCAAGGGCGCGAACCTGGACTCCGATCCTGAGGGGGAGAACGAAATCATCCTTGGCGTCGACGAATCGGGGAACTACTACATTGACGGGCGCGCCGTGGCGAAAGGCGCGCTCGAGGACCAGTTGAAGGCGAAGTACACCAACCGGGAGAAGGACAAGATCCTGTACCTCAAGGCCGACAACCAGCTGCAGTATGGCTCGGTGCAGGAGGCGATCGAGATCGCGCGGACCGCCGGCGTGCGGGTCATCGCCGCCGTCACCGATCGCGACGGCGGGCTGTTTGCCGCCGAGCAGGCGAAAAAAGACAAGGAGGGCAAGTAGCATGGGCATGTCGGTGGGTGGCGGTTCCTCGACGCTCACGTCGGAGCCGAACGTCGTGCCAATGATCGACATCCTGCTGGTGCTGCTGATCATCTTCATGATCACGCAGCCCCTGTCGCGCACCACGATCAGCGTCCAGGTGGCGCCGCCGGTCGAGGACACGCAGGTCAAGTCGCAGGACAACACGCAGATCGTACTGGAGATGGGTGATGACGGTTCCTACGCCATTAACCAGCAGCCGGTGCCGAAGGACCAGCTCGACACCCAACTGCACGCCATCTATGACGCGCGCCCAGCCAAGCTGCTGTTCATCAAGCCGGGCCAGCGGCGCATCTATCAGGACGTCATCGAGGCGATGGACGTCGCCAAGGGTGCCGGAATCCAGATCATCGGGTTTACCCCCAAGGAGGCGTACCGGTAGGGGAGCTCATGGCAAGGACGTGAGGGCGTGAAGACGTGACGTGAAGTGACGGAGGGCGGAAATGGTGCCAGTTTCCGCCCTCCCGTCTTTCATGCCACCCCACGTCATCAGGTCCTCACGCCCTCACGCCCTGTCTGTGCTCCTCTCCCCTTACGTTTCGTCATCCCTCACATCACCATGAAACCCGCCCCCACGCACGACTTCGACATCGACCTGCCCGACGAACCGGGGCGCCGCCGAAAGGCGCGCTCGTCGTTTGCGGTGGCGGTGCTGATGCACGGGATCGTGATCGGGCTGGTGCTATGGCGTGGCGCCGAGCTCTGGGCCCCCACCCCATCGGTCGGGGCGCCCTCGGTGCCCCACGGCGGGGGTGGTGGGGGCGGCGGTGGTGGCACACAGTCGACCCTTGTCTTTATCTTGCCCCCGGCCGAGAAGGCCCCTGTCCCGGTGCCGGTTCCTCCCGTCCTGCCGCCACCAGCTGTTACGCCGCCGCCACCACCACCGGTCCCGGTGGTGCATGCCGAGAGGCCGAGCCCGGCGGTGCCAGTCGATTCGGTGGTTGCCACTGCGGGGCAGGGCGGACCGGGCGAGGGTCCCGGTACGGGTGGTGGTGCCGGTGGGGGAACGGGAGGAGGCCAGGGTACGGGTACCGGGACTGGTGCTGGCCCCGGCACTGGTGGCGGCGAGGGAGGAACGATCCTGCCGCCGGTCTGGAAGGCTGGTGCGCTCCCCCTCGGCGAGACGCCGAAAGCGCTTCGCGGACGCGACATCGATGTGACCTTCTGGGTGGCCGTTGACGGCCGGGTCGAGCGGATCAGCTTCGAGCCGCCGATCGAGGATGGGAAGTACCGGGATTACTTCAGTGATGTACTGATGCGCACCTTTCGGTTCCACCCGGCTCGCTCGCCGACCAACGACGCGGTGCCTGGAACCGTCACGATCGTCTTCACTTTGCCCAACAAGTGACCTCCCCCGAAGGCCGGAGCGACGCGTGAACCAGCTGTTCCGACGCAAGCCGATCGCAGAGCTCGTTCCCGAGAGTGACAACCTGCACGGACTCCGTCGAGCGCTCGGCGCCGGCGACCTGATCCTCCTCTCCATTGGCGCCGTGATCGGTGCCGGCATTTTTTCTTCCATCGGTACCGCGGCTGCTGGCGAGGTGCTGTCGACCGGCGAAGTGGTGCGCTACGGCGCCGGTCCTGCCTTGATCGTCTCGTTCGTCCTGCTCGGGGTGGTGTGCGGTCTGTGCGCGCTCTGCTACGCCGAGCTGGCCGCCATGATCCCGCAGGCAGGCAGTGCCTACGCCTACTCCTACGCCACCCTGGGCGAATTCATTGCCTGGATCATCGGCTGGGACCTGATCCTCGAGTACGCGGTCGGCAATGTCGCCGTGGCGATCGCCTGGAGCGGATACTTCAACTCGCTCCTCTCCGGATTCGGCATTCACCTCCCCGGATGGCTCACGCACGGGTACCGCACCGCCCTCAAGAGTCCCGATCCCGCCATCCACGGCCTGCTCGAAAGCGCCCCGCGCGTCCTCGGGGTGCCGCTGCTCCTCAACGTACCGGCGTTCCTCATCGTGGCGGTGGTGACGTGCCTGCTGGTCGTTGGCGTGAAGGAGAGCATTCGCGCGAACAACATCATGGTGCTGATCAAGTTGATGGTGCTGGGGCTCTTCGTGGTGGTGGGCGTGCAGCACATCGACCCGGCCAACTACGTCCCCTTCGCCCCGAATGGCTGGACCGGCATTCATCAGGGCGCCGCTATCGTGTTCTTCGCCTATATCGGGTTCGATGCGATCTCGACCGCGGCGGAAGAAACGAAGGACCCCCAACGCAACATGCCGATCGGCATCATCGGTGGCCTGGCCATCTGCACGTTGATCTACGTCATTGTGGGCTGGGTGGCCACCGGCCTCGTGCCGTACCAGGAGCTCCGTGCGGCCGACCCGCTGGCGCGCGCGTTCCAGGTGGCTGGTCTGACGCGGATGAGCTGGATCATCTCGGCGGGCGCCGTGGTGGCACTGACCGCCGTACTGCTGGTCTTCCAGTACGGCCAGCCACGCATCTTCATGGCCATGGCGCGCGATGGCCTGATGCCCCAGTGGGCGGCAAAGATCCATCCGAAGTTTCGCACGCCGATCACCAGTACGCTGGTGACGGGGTGCATCGTCGGGCTCGGCGCGCTGGTCGCCGACGAAAACGAGATCTACGACCTCACCAACATCGGCACCCTCGCGGCCTTCGCCATCGTATGCCTGGGCGTGCTGGTGCTCCGCATCCGTGAACCGGAGCGGCCGCGCCCGTTCCGGGTGCCAATGGTGGGCGCGGTGGCCCTGCTCGGTGCCGCCGCCTGTGTCTATATCATGAAGGGGCTGCCGGTACACGCATGGGAGCGCTTCGGCATCTGGCTCGTTCTCGGCCTGCTCCTCTACTTCGGGTACGGCAAGCGGCACAGCCGGCTCCGGGATGGAGCCACCCTCCAGTAGCAACTGACGCGCGTCCGATCTGGATGGCGCTGGCGCCACCGCCTCGCGGCACGGAGTGTCAGGAAAGCCGGGACATCCTTCCGCCGCGAGCCGCGAGGTGGAGGGCGCCGTCGAGGGGATCGATGGGCATCGGCTGGGCGCGCACGGTCGGCAGGTCGCCCAGCAGCGCGAGCACCCGGTCCCGGAGCGGACTACCCGGTCCGAGCAGGCTGCCGGCGAGGCCAACGGGCACGGGCCGTGGATCGGCGATCTGCTCCGCGAGGTGCGCGACAAGCGACGTGAGCTCTCCGGCAGCATAGGCCGTGATGCCCTCGGCCACCGGGTCACCAGCGGTGGCGGCTGCCAGGACGACCGACGCGAGTGCGGCCACCTCGCCCACCGCCGCGGTCGTGCTCCAGCGAACCAGGTCGTCGATCCCCTGGCAGCGCTGCACCTGCAGCAACTCGGCCGTCAGTATCGTTTCGTCACCCCGGCCGTCGCGGGCACGGCCCACCGCGACCAGCGCGAGTCGGCCGATGGCGTACCCGCTTCCCTCATCGCTCATCTGCCACCCATATCCGCCCTGCCGGAACGACGCACCGGTCGCGTCGCGTCCCACGGCGATACTGCCGGTGCCCGCACTCAATACGATGCCCGGGCCATCCCCGAACGCCGCGGCTTCCGCCAATTCCACGTCGGTAACGACGATGACGCGCTCGGCGACCGACTCCCCCCGCAGCGACTGCGCAAGTTCGCGACGCTCGACCTCACGCCCGGCGCCTGCCGCACCAACGACCAGCGTGTCCGCACGGAGCACGCCGGCATTGGCCAGGACGCGGCGTGCCTGCTCCGCGATGACGCCCGCCGCGGCCAGCGCGCGGCCGGGGCGGACGGCGCCAGCGCCGCCCAGCGCCTGGCCCACCGCCTGACCGTCCTTCCACGCCACCGCGCGCGTCTTCGACCCGCCAGCATCGACCCCAACAATGATCACGGTCTGGCCTCCTGCCGGGTTGGTGCACCTGTGCCCATGATGCTCGAAACAATACCGGTGCCGACGGCGATCAAGGTGCCGAGTGGGACATACCATGGCCAGGCAAGCCTGCCGATGGGGCCGAGCCAGGCCAGTCCCGGCAAGGCACCGAGGCGCGCCGCGAACACGACCCCGAGCATGACTGACACCGTGACCGCAACCGCCGCGATCACGTCCCGGCTTCGGGCGCGTGGCCAGCGGCCCGCCAGGATGTAGGTACCGAGCAGGGCACCATAGGTAACGGAGGCGATGGAAAGAGCGAGGACGACGGCCGGGGTGTCCGAGTCGGTTGTCGCCCGATGGAAGCCCAGCGCCGCGATCACCAGCGCGATGCCCCACAACAAGGAGAAGAAGCGCCCGACGCGGAGCAGGTGCACCGGGTCCCGCCGGCCAGTGAGGGAGGCGTAGAGGTCGTACGTGACGGCGGATGCGAGCGCGCTGATGGACGAGCTGATCGTACTCATCGCGGCGGCGAGGATACCGGCGATGAGCAGCCCCGCGAGTCCCGCCGGGAGTGACCCCACGATGAAGCGGGAGAACACCTGGTCGCCGGGCAGGTCCTCCGGTGCGAGGCCAATGGCCCAGATGGCCACGCCGACAAGGAGAAACAGGGCGAACTGGAGCATGACCACGGCCCCCGACCCGACGAGGGCCACCTGCGCGTCGCGCAGCGAGCGCGTTGCCAGCAGGCGCTGCACGATGAGCTGGTCGGTGCCGTGCGAGGCGGCAGTGAGCAGGGCACCACCCACGATGCCGCCCAGGAGGGTATACGGCATGGTGAGGGAGAGGGCCGGGTTGATGGTCACGAGCTTGCCGGCCGATGCGGCGCGAGCGAAGATCGGCCCGATGCCACCCCCCAGCGAGACAGCAACCGCGAGGGCCGCGAAGCCGCCGGCAACGTAGACACACAGCTGCACTACGTCGGTCCACACGACAGCCTTCAGCCCGCCGAACCATGTGTAGAGCAGGGTGGCGCCGCCCATCACGACGATCGATGCCGGAATGCTCCACCCGGTGACCAGCGCAAGCGGCAGTGCGCCGGCGAAGATGCGCACGCCGTCGCCGAGGAAACGGGTGACCAGGAATACGAGCGACGTGACCCGCCTCGCCTCCACCCCAAACCGGCGTTCCAGTCGCTCGTAGGCGGTGTCCTGCTCGCCCCGGAAGTAGCCCGGAAGGAGCCAGGCCGCGACGCCGATCCGGCCGATGAAGTATCCCAGCGTGAGCTGGAGAAAGGTGAGATTGCCGCGGGCGCCGATACCCGGCACCGAGATGACCGTGAGAGCCGACGTCTCGGTGGCCACGATGGACAGCATCACTGCCCAGGCCGGCAGGTCCCGCGCCCCGAGGAAATAGTCGCCCGCCGACGACTGTCGTCGCGACATCCAGAAGCCCATGCCAAGGGCGAACGCGAAGTAGGCCGCGATGACGGCGAGGTCGAGGGGTCGCATCAAAAAGGGCCCCCCTGCCAGGGGAGCCCTCTCAGGACCGACGACTCACGACGCACGACTCAAACGGTAAAGCTGCTCCCGCACCCGCACCCGCCAGTGGCGTTCGGGTTGGTGAACGTGAATCCCGATCCTTGCATCGACGTGACGTAGTCGACCGTGATGCCGGACAGGTACTGCGCGCTGAACCCGTCGACGAATACGCGGACGCCGTTCACTTCCTGCACCATGTCGTCCTCGAGGGCCGCTTCCTCGATGTTCAGGCTGTACTTGAAGCCGGAACATCCGCCGGGCAGGACGCTCACCCGGAGGCCAGCCGTCTCCACCGGAACCTGCTCCGCCGCGATGAACTTCTTGACCTCAGTGACGGCCGCCGGCGTAAGGACAAGCTGAAACCCGCCTGGAGCTTCTGTCTGTTCGCTGGTGCTGCTCATTTGTTGCCTCCTGATGCGCCGCCGAACCCTTGGCGCCGCAAATTCTTAGGTCCTGTGCACGACTGCAGTCTATGTGCCACCGAGGGCCAAGTCAACGAGCGGGTCGGGGTCACGGCCCGGGTCGCACGGCGGGCAGGCGAAGGCCCGCGCCGAGGGGGACGCCGGGCGGAACCGGCACCGGCATGGTGCCGGAAATGGCGGCGCCTGACAGGGCGGCGGCCACTGCCCATTCCGTTGTTGGATTGGATGCCCAGCCGAGCAGGTACGTCCCCAGGCTCGGCACCTGGGAGCCGACATAAGGCGAACCCAGCGACACGAAAATCGTCGGAACTGCCCGGGCCGTGCTGTCGGCAAGCTGGGCAAGCATGTCGGGCATGCCGATGGTGCCCCGTCCGGCGGAGGCGCGCACGGCCACGCCGAAGATGGCCACGGGGGACCTTGCGATGACCGCCCGCGCCGAGTCATAGCTGGCGGGGCCGCTCGCGGGTGACAGCCGGAAGGTGGTGATTGTGTCGCCCCGTGCCCGGAGCTCGCTCACCAGGGTGGTGCCGGCGGCAGGATTCAGCTCATCGCCATAGATGATGATGCTCCGGCTCCCACGCGACTTCCGCGCGTCGTCCAGGACGCCATCCCGATCGCTGAGCAGCACGATGGATCGGGACGCGATGGCGCGAGCGGTGTCGCGGAAGGCCGCACTCCCCACGATGTCCATCACCTTGTCGAGCGGCACCGTGCGACGCCGAAAGAGCCCGGCGCTCGCCTTGAGTTGCAGCACGCGGCGCACTGATCGGTCGAGCCGCGCCGCGGAGTAGCGGCCCCCTTGCAGGGCGGCGCGCATCGCATCGATGACGACGGCGGGATCGGCTGGCTGGAGCAGGATGTCGGCGCCGGCCAGGAAGGCGAGCACCGCCGCCTCCCCGGCCCCGTAGCCGGAGACCAACCCACCCATGTTGAGGGCATCAGTGATGATGACCCCGGTAAAATGCAGGGAGTCGCGGAGCAGTCCCGTCAGGATGGCCGGCACCAGTGTCGCGGGTGCCGGTACGCCCGGCCCGAGGGCAGGGAGGGCGATATGTGCCGACATCACGGCGGTGACCCCGGACGCGATGGCGCTCCGGAATGGCACCAGCTCGAGGGTGTCGAGCCTGGTCCAGGAGGCGTCGAGCACGGGCAACGCCAGGTGCGAATCGACCTCGACATCCCCGTGCCCGGGAAAGTGCTTCGCGGTGGCGAGCATGCCGTGCTCCTGCAGGCCCCTGATCTCCGCGGCGACGAGCCCGGCCGCAGCATGCGGATCGCTCCCGAACGAGCGGGTATTGATGATCGGGTTGGCGGGGTTGCTGTTGAGGTCGGCCACCGGTGCCAGGGCCAGGTGGATGCCGACTGCCCGGCCCTCCAGCGCCGTGATGCGCCCCATCTGATAGGCGTCCTGCTCCCGCCCGGTCGCGCCGACTCCCATATTGCCGGGGAAGGCCGTGCCGCCCGTGAGGCGGAGGGCCGTGCCGCCCTCGAGGTCGGATGCGATCAGCAGGGGCACGCGCGCATGCTGCTGCAGGATATTGAGCCGGGCGGCAATGTCGAGCGGCGACCCGATCGACACGATGAGGCCACCGACGCCGAGCGAGTCGACCCAGGTCAGGATCTTCCTGAACGAGGGATCATCATCGGCGGTGTAGCTTCCCGCGATCCACGGCACCACCAGCTGCGCGATCTTCTCCCGTGGCGTCATGCGCTTCAGCAGCGCTTCCACGGCGGCCGTCCCTGTGGCGCCAGTCGATTGCGCCTGGCACGGAGCACTGAGGGGTGCAAGGCCGACGGCCACGACAAGGACGGAAAGGGTCAACGATCGATGCATCTGCTGCGTCATGCGGTTTGTGTCTCGCTCGCTGGGGTGCTGGTGAGTGCGTGTGCCACGGCGCAGGAGTCGACGGCCACCGCCGTGGTGCGTCCGGGCATCGACGTCCTGGTCGAGGACAGCCTGCACCTCGTGGCCGGCCGTGCGGTCGGCCTCCTCACCAACCATACCGGCATCGATCGACATGGGGTTCCCGATCTCGATCGCCTTCGGGCCGCCGGCGTGAATGTGGTCGCGCTGTTCAGTCCGGAGCACGGGTTCACGGGCACCGCCGACCCTGGCGCGACGATCGCCACGGTGCGCGACAGCGCGACCGGCCTTCCAATCTACAGTCTCTACGGACGCGATTTTGCACCAAGGCCGGAGATGCTCTCGGGCATCGAGGTCCTGCTTGTCGACCTGCAGGATACCGGCGCGCGCTACTTCACGTACATCTCGACCACGATCGCGCTCCTGCGCTCGGGTGCGAGCGCCGGGCTCACCGTCATCATTCTCGATCGCCCAGACCCCATCGGCAGCGCGGTGCAGGGCAATGTGCTGGACGGCGCGAGCAAGTCCTTTGTCGGGAGCCTGGCCGTACCGATGCGGCACGGGCTGACCTCGGGTGAGCTCGGCCTGCTGGCGAAGCGGGAGGGCGGACTGGCGGCGGAGCTTCGCATCGTGCCGGTGTCCGGCTGGAGGCGATCCCAGTATCTCGACAGCACGGGGCTGCCCTTTGTCCCTCCCAGCCCGAACCTCCAAAGCCTCGAGAGCCTGATCCACTACCCGGGGACGTGCCTTTTCGAGGGCACGAACCTGTCAACCGGGCGGGGAAGCGACGCCGCCTTCTCCCAGGTCGGTGCGCCGTGGCTCGATGCGAAGGCGGTGCTGGCGCGCCTCGGGCCGCAGCCGGGAGTGACCCTCTCCCCGACCAGCTTTACGCCCCGGCGACCGGGGGACGGGAAGTATGCCGACACTTTGGTACAGGGCATCCGGCTCCGCGTCACCGACCGCGCCACATACGATGCGCCGGCCACCGCGCTCCGGCTGCTGGCGGCGATCCAGGCGGTGCATCCTGGCGAGTTCGCCTGGATCCAGGCGCATTTCGACCGGTTGGCAGGCCAGCCAGGGCTTCGAGAGGCACTGAACCAGGGTGCCCCCGTCGACTCGATCCTGGCCGTTTGGCAGGGGCAGCGGGCTGCGTTTGAGCCGGTGGCGGCGGCGGTCCGCCTGTACCCCGAATAGCCGGTCAGGGCATTTGCCCCAACCCGTTCCGGCCGTTATCCTTGGCCCCGTGCCGAAGGTGAATATTGCCGCAGAGCCGGGCGCTCTTGTCCCGCAGGGGGAAGAGTGAAGCCGCTGAAAGCACTTGAGCGGCCTTTTTTCGCTGTGTTCCGGCCTGTGGTCAATTGGCTTATTGCGCACCGGGTCCGTCCGAATACCATCACCACAGTTGGTACAGCGCTCGTGCTCGCCTCGGCGGTGTTCTTCGGGGCGGGTTCTGTGCGGCTTGGGGGGCTGTTTCTCCTGCTCAGCGGCATCGTTGATACGATCGACGGGCAGGTGGCGCGAAATGGTGCGATGGTTACCCGGTTCGGGGCGTTCTACGATTCCACGCTCGACCGGATCGGGGATGGGGCCACTTTCGCGGGTGTGGGCACCTACCTGATGTTCGCCCCAGACGTCGCCTACCGTGAGTCCAGTGTCATTGTATGCATGGTGGGGATCATCGCGTCGCTGGTGGTATCGTATGCGCGCGCGCGCGCCGAGGGACTGGGCCTCGATTGCAAGGTCGGCATCGCGCAGCGAGCCGAGCGCATTCTCCTCCTGGGCATTCCGCCGCTGCTCTTCGGGGCGGGTCCGGGAAGCGTCTATCTGCAAGTCATCGTTGTCCTGCTGACCGTTCTGGCACTGATCACCGTGGTCCAGCGCATCGTGCATGTGCACGGCGCGGCCAACGCGGCGGATCTGGCAGGGCTGCAGGACCGGGAGTAGACCGGTCCGTCACACCAGCGGAAAGGAAGTACGCGTGGCAGACAACAGCGCACGGCCGATTGCGAAGGCCGAGGGCAAGCTCGGAGTGCTGACGGTAGGACTCGGGGCGGTCGCTTCGACGTTCATCGCTGGCGTGGAACTGGCGCGGCGTGGCATCGCGAAGCCATACGGGTCGCTGACCCAGCTCGCCACGATCCGGCTGGGCAAGCGCACCGACGGGCGCGCCCCGCTCATCAAGGATTTTGTGCCGCTCGCCTCCCTGGACGACCTCGTGTTCGGCGCCTGGGACCCAATCCCGGACAACGCCTATGAGGCGGCCCTCAAGTGCGGCGTGCTCGACAAGCACGAGCATGTGGAGCCGATCGGCGAATTCCTGAAGGGGATCAAGCCGATGCCGGCCGTGTTCGATCGCAGCTATGTGAAGCGGCTGGAGGGCACCAACGTCAAGGGCGGCAAGACGAAGCGGGAACAGGCTGAGGCGCTGCGGAAGGACATCCGCGACTTCAAGGCGAAGAACAACTGTTCCCGGATCGTCATCGTATGGTGCGCCTCGACGGAGATCTTCATTGCGCCCGGCGCGTCCCACCAGACACTCGCCGCGTTCGAGAAGGCCATGGAGTCCAACGACGCGACGATCGCGCCGTCCATGCTCTATGCCTGGGCCGCCATGATGGAGGGCGTGGCCTTCATGAACGGCGCGCCGAACCTCTGCTGTGACATCCCCGCCATCGAGCACCTGGCCCGCGATAAGGGCGTCCCCATCGGCGGCAAGGACTTCAAGACCGGCCAGACCATGCTCAAGACGGTGCTGGCGCCGATGTTCAAGGCGCGCATGCTCGGCGTGGCCGGCTGGTACTCGACCAACATCCTCGGCAACCGCGATGGCGAGGTGCTCGACGATCCCGAGAGCTTCAAGACGAAGGAAGAGTCGAAGCTCGGCGTGCTGGAGTACATCCTGCAGCCGCAGCTGTATCCCGAGCTCTACGGCAACATCTTTCACAAGGTGCGGATCAACTACTACCCGCCGCGCGGCGACAACAAGGAGGGCTGGGACAACATCGACATCTTCGGGTGGCTCGGGTACCCGATGCAGATCAAGGTCGATTTCCTGTGCCGTGACTCCATCCTGGCGGCGCCGCTGGTGCTCGACCTGGCCCTGTTCTCCGACCTGGCCCAGCGCGCCGGGATGTCGGGCGTGCAGGAGTGGCTCTCGTTCTACTTCAAGAGTCCGCAGGTGGCCCCGGGGCTGTATCCCGAGCACGATCTCTTCATTCAGCAGACCAAGCTCAAGAACACGCTCCGGTGGATGATGGGTGAGGATCAGATCACCCACCTGGGCGTCGAGTACTACGAGGACGCCTGATGCTGCCGGTGCGGGCATGAAGTATTTCCATCGGACGCACCGGTCCCCGGCCGAGGTGCTGGCGCAGTCCGCGCAGTTCTTCGGCGGATCATTTGCGCCCATCGAGGAGTCGCCGAGTCGCCGCCGGTTCGGTGGCGCGCTTGGGCATGTGAGCGTGACGGCGGCCGCCGAGGGCGGGCACTACACCCTGGTGACGGTCGGAACCGACCAGCCCGGGGAGAGCGAGGCCGATCGTTTGGCCAAGCGGTTTCTTACACTGGTGCACGCGGCGGCCGATCCCGGTCACGTCATCCGCGGCGCCTACTAGTCCGACAACCCAGGAGACATCCCAGATGACCCGAATGGACGCCGTGCGTCGACGTCTCATTCCGCTGCTCGCACTGGTCGCGGGCACTTTCCTTCCCGCCTTCGTGCCGCTGCTCGCGGCGCAGCAGCATCGTCCGGGCGGGGAGGTGAACCTGCTGCTGCCCGACCTCAACCAAGGCGACTTCCTCGGATTTACCGGGCACCAGATCCTGCTCTCGGGTCTGGTCGTGTGCGCCCTCGGCCTGCTCTTCGGCCTCTGGAGCTACTCGGCGGTCAAGAAGTTGCCGGTCCACAAGTCCATGGCGGACGTGTCGGCGATCATCTACGAGACCTGCAAGGCCTACATGGTGCAGCAGGGCAAGTTCCTGATGGGGCTCTGGGTCTTCGTCAGCGCCGTCATCGTCGTCTACTTTGTCCTGACCGGCCTCGGGGTTTCCAAGATCGTCATCATCCTGCTCTTCTCGCTGATCGGGATGGCGGGGAGCTACGGGGTGGCCTGGTTCGGCATCCGGATCAACACCCTGGCCAATTCGCGCACCGCCTTCGCGTCGCTGCGCGGCAAGGCGTGGCCGGTCTCGGATATTCCGCTCCGGGCCGGGATGAGCGTCGGGATGATGCTCATTGCCGTCGAGCTGCTGTTCATGCTGGGGATCCTGCTCTTCATCCCCGCCGACGTGGCCGGTGCCTGTTTCCTCGGCTTTGCGATCGGTGAGTCGCTGGGCGCCGCGGCGCTCCGGATTGCCGGTGGCATTTTCACCAAGATCGCCGACATCGGCGCCGACCTGATGAAGGTGGTGTTCAAGATCAAGGAAGACGACGCCCGGAACCCTGGTGTCATCGCCGACTGCACCGGCGACAACGCGGGTGACTCGGTCGGCCCCACCGCCGACGGATTTGAGACCTACGGCGTCACTGGCGTCGCCCTGATCACCTTCATCGTGCTCGCCGTGCCGGACACCGCCGTGCAGGCCAAGCTGCTGGTCTGGATCTTCCTGATGCGGGTCATGATGGTCCTCGCCTCGGGGCTGTCGTACCTGGTGAGCAACGCGGTCTCCCGCGCCAAGTACGCCAACGCCGGCAAGTTCGATTTCGAGCATCCCCTCACCCAGCTCGTGTGGCTCACCTCGCTCGTCTCGGTGGCCCTGACCTACCTGCTGTCCTATTTCATCATTCCGGAGCTCGGCGGAAACACCTCGCTCTGGTGGCAGCTCTCCACCGTGATCACGTGCGGCACGCTGGCCGGCGCCATCATCCCCGAACTCGTGAAGGTCTTCACGTCGACGTCCTCGCGGCACGTCCGTGAAGTGGTGACCAGTTCCCGCGAAGGTGGCGCGTCGCTCAACATCCTCTCGGGCCTCGTGGCCGGCAACTTTTCGGCGTACTGGCTCGGGCTGACCATCATGGGCCTGATGGGCGCCGCCTACGGCGTGAGCACCATGGCGCTGACGAGCACCGGCATCATGCTGGCGCCGGCGATCTTCGCCTTCGGCCTCGTGGCCTTCGGCTTCCTCGGCATGGGACCGGTGACCATCGCGGTGGACAGCTACGGTCCGGTGACCGACAACGCCCAGTCGGTGTACGAGCTCTCGACCATCGAACAGATGCCTGGCATCGAGGCCGATATCAAGCGCGACTTCGGCTTCGCGGTGGACTTCAATGTCGCCAAGGAACTCCTCGAGGAAAACGACGGAGCAGGCAATACCTTCAAGGCGACGGCCAAGCCAGTCCTGATCGGCACGGCGGTCGTCGGGGCCACCACCATGATCTTCTCGATCATCATGGCGCTGACCCATGGCCTGACGGGTGGCATGGAGAACCTGTCCATCATGCATCCACCGTTCCTGCTCGGCCTGATCACCGGTGGCGCCACCATCTACTGGTTCACCGGCGCCTCGATGCAGGCCGTGACCACGGGGGCCTACCGGGCCGTCGAGTTCATCAAGGCCAACATCAAGCTCGAGGGTGCCACCAAGGCCTCGGTGGAAGACAGCAAGAAGGTGGTGGAGATCTGCACCCAGTACGCCCAGAAGGGCATGTTGAACATTTTCCTGGGCGTCTTCTTCTCGACGCTCGCCTTCGCGTTCATCGAGCCGTTCTTCTTCATCGGCTACCTCATCTCCATCGCGCTCTTCGGGCTCTACCAGGCCATCTTCATGGCCAACGCTGGCGGCGCCTGGGACAACGCGAAGAAGATCGTGGAAACCGAACTCAAGATGAAGGGCACGCCGCTCCACGATGCGTCGATCGTCGGCGACACGGTGGGAGACCCCTTCAAGGACACGAGCTCGGTGGCCCTCAATCCGGTCATCAAGTTCACCACGCTGTTCGGCCTGCTGGCCGTGGAGCTGGGCGTGTACCTCACCGCCGAGAAGGGTGCCAGCCTGACACACGCGATGGCCATCATTTGTTTCCTGGTCTCGGTCGTGTTCGTCTACCGGTCGTTCTACGGCATGCGCATCGAGTCCAAGACAGCCTGATGCGCCTGCTCCCCCGGGACGAGCAGTTCTTCGAGCTCTTCATCCAGGTCGCACACCGTGCAGTCGACGCGGCCCGGCAGCTCCGGGAGTTGCTCGCTTCCGATGGGGATCGTCGGCCCTAGGGCTCTATTCCCTCAGCCACGGTGCCAACGACGATGCCCAGAAGGCGACGGGTGTCGTCGCCAGGTTGCTGGTGTCGGCGCAGCACATGTTCCGGGACACCACCGGCTGGTAGCACCATCTGTATCTCGAGAACGCCGATCACGTGCCCCTCTGGGTGGATCTGTCGGCGCACAGCGCAATCGACATTGGCACCGCCATGGGCGGATGGCGCACCGCGAAGACGATGGGCTCGAAGATCACCAAGTTAACGCCGTTCCGCGGCTTCGGTGCGGAAACCGGTGGCGCCGTGCCCATCCTTCTTGCCCCCGTACTTGGGGTGCCCGTCAGCACGACGCACACCATTACCGGGGCCATTGTTGGCATCGGTGCGGCGCGCCGGATGGGTGCCGTCCGCTGGGGCGTGGCGGGGCGGATCGTCTGGGCTTGGGTGCTGATCATCCCGCTCAGTGCGGCCGTGGCCGCGACGGTGTACCTGCTGCTCCACCTGCGCCAGCCTTCACGAAGTAGCCAAGCGCCCGGCGGAACCCCTACGTTGCATAGTCCCTACTGGAAAAAATGATGAACAGGCAGGGCCTGTCGTGGGCAGACGCTCTCGCGGACCGGTATCGCGTCGACCGTGAGCTGGGCCAGGGTGGCATGGCCATCGTGTACCTCGCGCGGGACCTGCGGCACGACCGCCTCGTGGCGCTCAAGGTCCTGCGACCTGAACTTGCGGCGGCGCTTGGGCGCGATCGCTTCCTGCGCGAGATCCAGGTTACCGCCCGCCTGCAGCATCCCCACATCCTCCCCGTGTTCGATTCGGGCGAAACTGCCGGCCAACTCTGGTACGTCATGCCGTTTGTCGACGGGGAGACGCTTCGCGCGCGGATGGCGCGTGACGGCCCCTTGCCGGTCGGCACCGCCATCCAGCTTGCGCGCGAGGTCGCGTCGGCGCTGTCATATGCGCACGAGTCCGGCGTGGTCCATCGGGACATCAAGCCGGAGAACATCCTCCTGTCGCGCCAGGGCCAGGCCCTGGTGGCCGATTTCGGCATCGCCAAGGCGCTCGATTCAGAGGCCATGCTGACGGAAACGGGATTGGCCCTTGGAACGCCGGCGTACATGGCCCCGGAACAGCTACTTGGCGAACGGCCGGTCCGGCCGCAGGCGGATGTGTACGCGCTCGGCGTCGTGCTGTACGAGATGCTGGAGGGCTCAAGGCCCTTTGCCGAATCCGCCCCGGCCGCGATGCTGGCGAAACGGCTCACCGAGGGGCCTCCTCTCATCTCGGTCCGCCATCCCGAGGTCCCACCCGCCATCGCCCTGCTCATTCGTGAGACACTGGAGGTCGATCCCGCGCTCCGGCCGGACAGCGGCACGGCACTCGCCGAGCGCCTGCAGCTGCCCAGTGGCCACACCCCAGCAGCCATCACGGCGGCGTCGCCCCTCGCGCCGCGGAGGGCAAGTCGCACCTGGTTGGTCGCCGCCGCCGCGCTCGCCCTGGCCGGTGTGGCTGGAATTTTCCTGCCGCGGCGAGCGCCCCACGATCCCGGCATCGCCGTGCTCCCCTTCGAGAATCGCAGTGCTGATAGCGCGCAGGCGTACCTGGCCGAAGGCGTGTCGGATGAACTCACGGCGCGCCTGTCGGCGATCCCCGAACTGCAGGTGTCGCCTCGCAGCTCCACCATCCGCTTTCGCGGTAATCAGGCCGCCCCGGAGGAGATCGGGCGCCAGCTGGGCGTGACCTACCTGCTCACCGGTGGAGTGGCACGGAACGGCGACAGCGTGCGGATCAGCGTGGAATTGATCGATGCCCCTGCCCGAAGACAGCGGTGGAGCGAGGTGCTTGTGGGGCCGGTGCGCTCCCTGGCCGTCCTGGTGGACAGCGTTGCCATCGCGGTGGCGAAGACGATTGTGCCCTCGGCACGCGTGGCGACGGCGCGCGCCGGCCCGGTCACCAGGGATTCACTGGCTTACGACTACTATCTCCTGGCCCAGCACCACTGGAATCGATTTACCGAACCGGACCTCAGGCAATCGCTCGCTTACAGCGACAGTGCCATCGCACGAGATCCCGCTTTTGTAGATGCCTGGATCGCGCGTGCCAATGCATATCTATCACTGGCGTCCGGCAACGGCAGCATGACCGCCCGTGATGCACTGGGTCCCCTCCGACAGGCGGTGGACACGATCCTCGTGCTGGATCCGCGTTCCGGGCAGGCGCACTCGATTCGCGGGCTCACGTTCACCTGGTTCGACCTGGACTGGGCGACAGCGGAGCGGGAGTTCCGCCAGTCGTTTGCCCTCGATCCGCGTAGCACGCTGGCGTACACGCGGGCCGCGTTCCTGGAATCGGTGCAGGGACACTACGATTCTGCCGCCGCCCTCCTGCGCACCGCCCAGTCACTCGAGCCTACCAATGTTCGCGCGGTCGGGGCCGGTGCACTCGTGGCCTACTACGCCCGTCGCTACGACGAGGCACTCGCCACCAGCCAGCGTGCCCTGTTGCTGGATCCCTACTTTCCGCCCGGGTTGCAGTTCCACTCGCTTGCACTCAGCGCGCTGGGGAGGCACAGTGAGGCGATTGCCGAAGCTCGACGCGCGGCCGAGAATGCGCCACCGGTCCTCACCGTCTTGCTGGTGATCGTCCTGGCCCAGGCGGACAGTCTGCCCGCCGCCCGGGATCTGACCGCGCGGCTGGAGGGGCAGGTGGGCGAGACGGCGATCGGTGCTGGTCTGCTGTACCGTGCCTATGCGGCGCTGGGCGATGCGGATCGGGTCTTCTTCTGGCTCGACCGGGCGATTGCCGAGCGCTCCTGGTTCGTCGCCTTCATGAACGTCGACCCGGTGCTGGATCCGTATCGGGCCGACCCCCGGTTCAGGGCGGCCGCGACACGCGCGGGCCTGCCTTCGCCCTGATTATCTTTGAGGACTATGACTGCCACCGCCAAGGCATCGAGCGGCACGCCCGCCGCCCCGCACGGCCTCACCCGCGAGCAACTGCTCGAGCTGTACAAATGGATGCGGCTGACCCGGTCGCTCGAGGAGCGCCTGGTCAACCTCTACCGGCAGACCAAGGTTGTCGGCGGGCTCTTTCGTTCCCTGGGACAAGAGGCCTGCGCGGTCGGCTCGGCCTATGCCCTGGAACAGCGCGATATTCTCTCCCCCCTCATTCGCAACCTGGGTTCGATGCTGGTCAAGGGCGCGACCCCCGTCGAGGTCCTGCGGCAATACATGGCCAAGGGCGACAGCATGACGCGCGGGCGTGAGTTGAACATCCACATCGGCGATCTCGAGCGCGGATTCGTGGGGCAGATCTCTCACCTGGGCGACCTGGTGCCGGTGATGGCGGGTATCACGCTGACGTTCAAGATGCGGAACGAACGGCGGGTGGGCCTGCTGTATGTGGGCGACGGTGCCACGTCCACCGGCGCCTTCCACGAAGGCATCAACTTCGCGGCGGTACAGCGCTGTCCGCTCGTGGTGATCGTCGAAAACAACGGCTACGCCTACTCGACGCCCACGGCGAAGCAGACGGCGGCCCGGAGCTTTGCTGACAAGGCGATCGGCTACGGTATTCCCGGTGTGCGGGCCGACGGGAACGATGTCCTCGAGACCTACCGGGTCACCCGGGAAGCGGTGGCGCGGGCGCGGGGCGGGGAAGGGGTCACGCTCATCGAACTGATGACCTATCGCCGGAAGGGCCACGCCGAGCACGACAACCAGAGCTACGTCCCGGCGGGAGAGATCGAGCACTGGGCGGCCACGAACGACCCGATTGATCGCTATATCAAGGTCCTGACGGGCACCTATGGGTTCGCACCGTCGGATCTTGAGGCGGTCGACGCACAGGTCCAGCAGGAAGTCGATGCGGCGACGGACCTGGCCGAGCAGTCGCCGTTCCCCGAGGCGAGCGATGCGCTGACCGGGGTATATGCCGATCCCCCGGTGATGCCGACCCTCTGGTATCGTGAAGGCATCGACCGCGCCGTGGAGAAGAACGAGCGGGCCCAGGGCTGGGGCACCTTCAATGGCTGAGATCACGTACCTCGAGGCGATACGCGAGGGCCTCACCGAGGAAATGGAACGGGACGAGAATGTCTTCTGCCTTGGCGAGGACATCGGCGCCTATGGAGGAGCGTTCAAGGTCACCGATGGGCTGATACAGAAGTTCGGCGAGCGGAGGGTCATCGATACCCCGATCTCCGAGGCTGCCATCGTGGGCGCCGCCGCCGGCGCCGCCCACATGGGCATGCGCCCGGTGTGCGAGATGCAGTTCATTGATTTCATCTCCTGCGCGTACGACATGCTCACCAACTACGTGGCCACGGCGCGCTACCGCGCCTTCCTCCCCACGCCGATGGTGGTGCGCGGGCCGAGCGGCGGGTACGTGCGGGGTGGACCGTTCCATTCCCAGAACCCGGAAGCGGCGTTCCTGCATACGCCCGGGCTGAAGATCGTCTACCCCGCCACCGCGCAAGACGCGAAGGGCCTGATCAAGGCAGCGGTCCGCGACGATGATTGTGTGCTCTTCTTCGAGCACAAGTACCTTTATCGTCGCATCAAGGGCACGATGCCGGCCGGCGACCACGTGGTGCCCATCGGGAAGGCGCGCGTGGCGCGCGAGGGAACCGATCTCTCGATCATTACCTATGCGGCGACGGTCTGGAAGGCGCTCGAGGCGGCGGAGCAGCTCCAGCAGGAGGACGGGCTCTCGGTCGAGGTGATCGACCTCCGGTCGCTGCTGCCGATGGACGACGAGGCGATCGTGGCCACGGTGAAGAAGACCAACCGGGTGCTGGTGGTACACGAGGACACAGTCACGGGCGGCATCGCCGGCGAGATCACCGCCCGCATCAACGAGCTCTGTTTCGAATGGCTGGACGCGCCGGTGCGGCGTGTGGGTGCGCACGATGTGCCGCTGCCCTATGCACCACAACTGGAAGATTTCGTATTGCCGCAGACGAGCGACATCGTCCGCGCGGCACGGTGGATTTCGGCGTACTAGGGAGGATCTGAGCACATGGCCCGCATCGACGTCATCATGCCCCAGATGGGCGAATCCATCGCCGAGGGGACCATTTCGCGCTGGATGAAGAAGGTGGGCGACCCGATCAAGCGCGACGAGCCGATTTTCGAGATTTCCACCGACAAGGTGGATGCCGAGATTCCAGCGCCGATTGCAGGGACGCTGGCGGAGATCCTGGTGCAGGAAGGCGAGACCGTGGCGGTCCAGGCGATTGTCGCTCGCATCGAGACGGAGGCCGGTGCCGTGGCGGCGACGCCCGCGGCGGCTGCGCCCACACCGGCCGCTGCTGCGCCCCCGACGCCGGCGGCCCCGGCACCAGTCGCAGCGGCTCCGGCTGCGCCCCCGCGTCCCGCCGCGCCGGCGGTAGCGCCTCGTGCGAGCAACGGCGGCGCCGAGAGTCTCGAGGAGCGCCTGCGTCGACGGTCGACGCCACTCGTCCGCAAAATGGCGGCCGAGCACGGCCTGGATATTTCAGCAATTGCCGGCAGCGGCATGGCGGGGCGGGTCACGAAGAATGATGTGCTGTCGTACCTCGAGGCGACGCCTACCGAGGCACCTTCGGACGCACCTGCCGCCCCGGCTCCAGTCCCGGCGGTCGCCGCGGTTCCCACGGGTGCCCCGGCGGGCGTGCCGGGATATCCGGCGGCGGATCCATGGGAGGGTGACCGGTCTGAGCCCTGGTCACGGATCCGCAAGCTGACGGCGGAGCACATGATCATGTCGCGCCGGACCTCGGCGCACGTCGCCACCTTCTTTGAAATCGACTACAGCCGTGTCGCCGCTTTGCGCGCGAAGAAGAAGGCGGAGTATGCCGAGCGTGGCGTCAACCTCACCTTTCTGGCGTTCATCGCGAAGGCGGTGGCCGACAGTCTCCGCAAGCATCCCGTCGTGAATGCGGCGGTCGGCCACGAAACGACCATCCTGCGGCGGGACATCAATCTCGGCATCGCCGTTGCCCTCGACTGGGGCCTCATCGTGCCGGTCATCAAGCATGCCGACGAACTGTCCATGCTCGGGCTGGCGCGATCCATCAGTGACCTTGCCGATCGCGCCCGCTCGAAGAAGCTCAGCCCGGACGAGGTGCAGCGCGGCACGTTCACCATCACGAATCCCGGCGTCTTCGGGTCGACGATCGGCATTCCGATCATCAACCAGCCCCAGGTCGCCATCCTCGCCGTGGGGTCGATCACCAAGCAGCCCGCCGTCATGAGCGTGGACGGGATGGACACGCTGGGCATACGCACCAAGGGCATGCTGTCGCTCTCGTTCGACCATCGCATCGTGGATGGCTCGGATGCCGATCGCTTCATGGCCGACGTGAAGAAGGCGATCGAGACGTTTGCCGAAGGTGCGCTATAGTGGCGCGCGTGCTGGCGGTCGCGCAGGTTCGCGTGCCCGCCGCGCGTCGGGCGGAGTATCTCACGATCCTGGCGGAGCTCGACATGCTCGGTCGCCCGCGGGGGCGGCATCTCTGGGCCTTTCGCAACGGTACCGACCCGGAGCTGTTCCTGGAGTGCAGTGAAAGCAGCACGGTCGATGCGCATCGCGCCGTGGCGGTCCAGGACGGGCGCGAGGCTGTCCTGGAGGGTCGGCTGCGCGAACTCACGGCGCGTGACGCGGCCGCGGCGGCGCTATGGCACGAGGTGCCGTTGCCGGCCCTCACCACCTGATCCACGGGGAACAGCATGCCGCGGCGAATCATCGACGTACGGGGCGAACGATGGGCGGTTGCCGTGAATGGCACGCGCACCCAGTTCACCAAGGACGAGTTCGGCCTCCGGTTCGTTCGCATCGCCGGTGGTGCACCTGAAACGCGCTTCGCGCGCTACAGCCCACTGGGCAGCAAGGCGCGGGAGCGCTCGTTCGCCGGGCTCGCCGACGCTGACCTGGCGCGCCTCCTGACCCACTCGCAGCCGGCCTGGACGGCGCCGGAATCCGGATATCATCGCTGAACGCCGCGGATGAAGTGGGTGCCAGCGGGCGCCTCGCCGACCTGCACATGCACTCGACCGCATCGGACGGGTCCCTGCCACCCGAACAAGTGATCGAGCGCGCCGCCCTCGCAGGACTCGCGGCGGTCGCCCTCACCGACCATGACACGATGGCGGGGGTGCCGGCGGCGGTTGCGGCAGGCGCGCGACTCGGCATCCGGGTCGTGGGTGGCTGCGAATTCTCGGTGCTCGCGCCCTGGGGGGAGATGCACGTACTGGGCTATTTCCTTCCGGAAGGCTCGTCCGAACTTGACGAGTTCCTGGCAACCTGCCGGGCCGACCGGAACCGGCGCGGCATGGAGATGGTGCGCCTGCTCAGGCAACTGGGCGTAGCGATCGACGAGGACGCCGTGCTGGCCGAATCGGCTGGCGGCGCGCTCGGGAGGCCTCACGTGGCCCGGGCGCTGCGCAAGGCAGGCGTTGTGCGCACCCTCGACGAAGCGTTCGACAAATATCTTGGTCGTGGCCGACCGGCCTTCGTGGACAAGGCCCTGCCGAGCTTCGCCACCGTCGCCGCCCTGGTGCATCGCCTTGGAGGGGTGGTCTCGGCGGCCCACCTCAAGGATCGGGGCAACCGGGCGACGCTGGTGCGACTACGGGCTGAAGGCCTCGACGCCGTGGAGACGCGGCATCCGAGTCATGATGCTGATACGCGAGCCCGTCTCACCGATCTGGTGCTTGCACTTGCGCTCGGTCGGACCGGCGGAAGCGACTGGCATGGCGAGGCGGCGGATGGATGGAATCACGGGGCGCTGGGATCGCAGCAGGTGCCCCTCGAATGGCTGGACCAGCTCGAGACGCTGCGCCCTGCCGTGACCGGGGGATAAGCATGGTGACCTTCGATTTTCGTGGTCGCGTCATCATCGTGACCGGTGTGGGTCGTCCTGGCCAGATCGGCCATGCGACCGCGCTCGCCTTTGCCCAGGCCGGCGCGCAGCTCGTGCTGTGCGATGTGAACGCCACGGGTGTGGCGGAGCGAGCCAGGGAATTTCAGGCGCTGGGGCTCGACGCGCGCCCCACGGCGGGCGACCTGACCGAGCCCGACATTGCGCGGCTCGCCGTCGAGACGGCGGTTCGCTACTACGGGCGACTGGACGCGCTGGTCAACATTGCGGGAGGCCTGACCACCTTCGGCCCGATCGCGGACGCCACGGTGAAGGCGTTCGACCGCGAAATCGGCATCAACCTGAAGACCACCGTCATGATGTCCCAGGCTGCCGTGGAGGAGCTGGCGAAGGCCCACGGCTCGATCGTGAACGTGTCGTCGATCGCCTACTTCCAGCCCACGCCCAGCATGGCCGTGTACGCGGCCGCGAAAGCCGGCGTGGCGGGCTTCACCCGCAGCCTCGCCGCGGAATTGCTGCCGCGCAACGTCCGCGTCAACGCCATCGCGCCCGCGATGGTCCGCACGCCCGAGAACGTCGATGCCGCAGGGAGTGACGCCACCTACGTCGAGATGAAGCACATCACCGACGGCATCATGTTCCTCGCCAGCGCGGCTGCCGAAGCCATCAACGGACTGGTGCTGCCGATTTCCCGGAGCGCGGTCTAGCCGTGCATCTCGCCGGCCGCGTCGCCCTGGTGACGGGTGCGGGGCGCCGGCTCGGCCGGGCATTCGCCAGTGCACTGGCCGGCCGGGGCATGGCCATGGCCCTGCACTACAACACCTCCAGCGACGGCGCCGAGTCGCTCCGCCAGGAAATTGTCACGGCGGGAGGGCGGGCGAGCTGCTTCTCCGCCGACCTCACCGATGCCGGGGCTGCGCGCGGGCTGGCGGCGCAGGTCGCGGGGGAATTCGGGCAGCTCGACGTGCTCGTCAACTCGGCGGCGGTCATGCACCACGTGGCTTTCGAGGAGACCACGGCGGAACTGTATGACCAGGTGCTCGACCTCAACCTTCGCTCCCTCTTCTTCGTGTCGCAGGGCGCGGCGCCGTTCCTGCGGCGCGCGCACGGCAAGATCATCAACCTCGCCGACCTCGGGGGTCTCGAGCCCTGGCCTGGATATGCGGCGCACTCCCTCAGCAAGGCCGGCGTCATCATGCTGACGCGCGTTCTTGCACGGAGCCTGGCGCCGGAGGTGACGGTGAATGCGATCGCGCCCGGGACGGTGCTCGTGCCCGACGAGTACGACGAGGCGGAGCGCGCCCGGCTTGCGGACTCGACCCCGCTGGGGCGGCTTGGACGACCGGAGGATGCGGTCCAGGCGATGCTGTACTTGCTCGAGCATGGCGATTTCGTCACCGGTGACGTTCTCGTCGTGGACGGGGGGCGGGTCTTGAGATAGCGCTATATTCGGGTCGTGTCCTTTTGGGAGTATTCCATGGCGGGTCGAGAGCAGTATGAGCTGGTGATTGTTGGCGGGGGCCCCGCAGGCCTGTGCGCGGCGCTTTACGGCGGCCGTGGCATGCTGCGCACCGTGCTGCTCGAGCGCGGCGTACCGGGTGGTGAACTGCTCAACACCGAGTGGATCGAGGACTATCCGGGGTTCCCGAAGGTGAAGGGGCGTGAACTGGCCGCCCTCATGACACAGCACGCCCTGCAGTTCGGGGCGGAGATCCGGCAGGAGAACGCCGAGTCCATTGTGCGGCGCGCCGACGGCATCTTTGAGGTCACCACGTCACTGGGCACCATCTTCGAGGCGCCGGCGGTCATCATCACTGCGGGCGGCACGCCCCTCAAGCTGGGTGTGCCCGGCGAACTGGAATATGCCGGCCGCGGCGTGTCCTATTGCGCGGTGTGCGACGGTGCCTTCTTCAAGGGAGACACCATCGCGGTGGTGGGCGGCGGTGATGCGGCGGTGGAGGAGGCGGACTACCTCACCCGGTATGCGGAAAAGGTGTACGTGATCCATCGGCGCGCGGAGTTCCGGGCGTCGAAGATCCTGCAGGAACGGCTGTTTCAGAACCCGAAGATCGAGGTCGTCTGGAACCGGCGGGTGCTGGAGCTGTTCGGCGACCCGTCCGGGCTCAAGACAATTGCCCTCGAGGATACCGAGACGGGCCAGCTCTCGGAGCTCAAGGCCACCGGCTGTTTCGTGTTCATCGGGTTCCGTCCCAATTCGGGCATCGTGCAGCAGCATTTTGCGCACGACGAGAGCGGCTACATGATCACCGACGACCGGATGATGACCTCGATCCCGGGCCTCTTCGCGGCCGGCGACCTGCGCGTACAGCTCACCCGCCAGGTGACCACGGCGGTTGGTGACGCCACCACGGCGGCCATTGCCGTTGAGAAGTTCCTCACCGAGCGCCGGCAGTCTGGCGCAGGCCTCGCCTCCGGGGCACACGCCGGTGTCTGACCTGGTGGTCCGGAAGTTCATCAATGGCCGATTTGTCCAGAACAGCTACTTGCTGGGGGATGAAGCCTCCCGCGCCGCGGTGCTCATCGATCCCGGCGAGGAGCCGGGGCCGCTGCTGGCCGAGGTGTCCAATGGTGGGTGGCAGGTGGAGGCCATCTGGCTCACGCATGCGCACGTCGATCATGTCCTGGGTGTGCCCCAGGCGCGGGTCCTTACGTCGGCGCCGGTGTTGTTGCATGCCGACGACCTTCCGTTGTACGCCAACGTCGCGCAGCAGGCCGCCTGGATGGGGTTCGACGCGGCGGAACTGCCGCCACCGGATGGCGCGCTGTTCGAGGGCCAGGAACTGGCGGTAGGACCCCATCGATTTGTTGTGCGCCACACGCCCGGGCATTCGCCGGGGAGCGTGACCTTTGTCGGGGCCGGTCGGGCCATCGCTGGTGACGTGCTCTTCAGCGGGTCGATTGGCCGCACCGACCTGCCCGGGGGCGATTTCTTCACGCTCATGCGCAGCATCCATACTCATCTCCTGCCGTTGCCCGACGATACCGTGCTCCACGCAGGTCACGGCGACGACTCCACGATCGGGATGGAGCGCACCACGAACCCCTTCATCACCGGCGAAGTGCGCGCCGGATGACCACCCGCCCGGTACGCGAATGACGTCCGGCGTGCTGGTCGAGCAGCATATCTTCTCCTCGGCGGCCAGTACGCCGATCGACATTGCCGGATCCCCACTCCCGCCGCCCCTTCGCCCTTCCAGCACGCTCGGCGTGCTCGATATCTCGGAGTACGTCGGTGAATTCACCGGGGGAGTCCGGACCTATCTGGCGGAGAAGGCTCGCTATGTGTCACGGCGCCCGCACCTCCGCCAGGTTCTCCTCATCCCGGGCGCCACGGATGCGATCGTGGAATCGGAAGGGGTGCGCTGCTACCGATTGCGCGGGCCGGCCATTCCATTCAATCCGGCCTATCGTTTCATGCTGGCCACGCATTCCACGAGTCGTATCGTCGCGCACGAGCGGCCCGACGTGATCGAGGTGGGCAGCGCGTATTTCGCGCCGTGGCTGATCTTCCGTGCCCGCCGACGGTATCGTGCGCCCGCCGTATGGTTCTACCATGCCAACCTTCCGCGGCTGGTCGCACCACGGCAGGAGCGGGAGCCGGCGCTGCGGCGACTGATGGCACGGGTCGTCGGCTGGTACACCCGGCGCATAGCGGCGGCGGTGAACTGCACCATCGTGGCGTCCGATTTCGCGCGCCGCGACCTGGAGCGTATCGGCGTCACCAATGTGGCGCATATTCCGCTCGGGGTGGACCTCGACCTGTTCCATCCCAGCCGCCGGGTTGTCGATCCTGCAGCCCGAGCCCGGCTGGGCCTCCCCGAGGGGACGGTTGCCCTCTACGTCGGACGATTTGCGACTGAGAAACATGCCGGTCGGCTGGCTGCCGCCTGGGGTGAAGTGCATCGGCGCACCGGGGTCACTCTCGTCATGGTTGGAGAGGGTTCCCTGCGTCCGCAGCTGGAGTCGCTCATGGGGCAGGGTGTCATCGTGAAAGGCTACACGAGGGCCCGCGAGACGATCGCTGACCTGCACGCGAGTGCTGATTTCTACGTGTCGCCGTGCCCCGGGGAAACCTTCGGCCTTGCGGCTCTCGAAGCTCTCGCCAGCGGTACCCCGGTGCTCTCGGCCGATGAGGGCGGTGTCTCGGAGCAGGTGGTGCGGTCGGGTGCTGGTTTTCTCTATTCTGCCGACAACCCCGGCGATGTCCTGCGCGGGGTCGAATCGATGCTCGCGGCGGATCGTTCGACGCTCGGTCGGCTGGCCCGTGTGCACGCCGAGCGCGAACACAGCTGGGACAGCGTGTTCGACCGCATCTTTGGTGTGTACGAGGGGCTTCTCGGCCGGTGACCCTGCTCGTCTCCGTGCACGACGTGGCCCCTCCCAACCTTCCGGCCGTGCAACAGCTCTGGCAGTCCTGCCGCAGGGCCGGCGTGGTGCCGGCGCTTCTGGTCGTGCCCGACTGGCATGGCCAGGCACCGATCGAGCAGGATGCAGGCTTCCTCGACTGGCTCCGCGGCGCAGTGCACGACGGTGCGGAAATCTTCCTGCACGGCGAGCGCCATGACGAGGTGGGACGGCCGAGGACACCGCTGGACGCCCTTCGCGCGGCGGGGCGCACCGCCCGGGAAGGTGAGTGCCTCACGCTCGACGCCGCCGGGCTCGAGGCGCTCGTGGCTCGTGGCCTCGCGAGGCTTCGGGCTCTCGGCTTTGACCCGGTGGGCTTTGTACCCCCCGCGTGGCTCATGCGCGCCGACGCACGACCGGGCATCCACGCAGCAGGGGCCGTCCTCACGGAAGATGAGGCGGCGATCTACCTCGGCGGCGGCCGCCGCGTCGCGACGCCGGCGCTTCGCTGGAGCGCCCGTTCGGCGCTCCGTGCTCACGCATCAGTCCTGGTGGCGTCCGCGCGCTGGCACCGGCGACGGCAGACACCATTGATGCGCCTTGCGTTGCATCCCGGCGACTTGTCGCATCCGGCGGTCGCCCGGTCAGTAGCGCGTGAACTACATCGCTGGACCGCCGAACGCGCGGCGCGTCCCTATGCGTCGCTCCTGGCCTGACGATGCACCTCTCGGTCTTCTCCGCGCATGCCATCTGCCTCGCCCTCGTCGTCGCCGATCTCGTGGCCCGCACCTACCGGTTGCAGTGGCTCACGCTCGGCGTGGGGTCGCGGCTCACCTTCTCCGAGAGCCTCCGGATCAACGCGTTCGCCGACGCGGGCTCGACCCTCACGCCGATGCGCGTCGGTGGCGAGCCGGCCCGGCTTGCCGGCATGCTTGCTTGCGGCGTCCCGGCCACGGCGTCATTCGTGGCGATTGCCTATGAGGTCATTACCGCCTGGCCGGTGCTCCTGGCCGTGGGCGCGTGGATCTTCCTGGGTTACGCACCTGAGTGGTGGGCCAGCGCCGGCCCGCGCCTGACAGCATCGCTGAGGGCCGCGTGGCCCCTGGCTCTGCTCATCGCCGTGGTGAGCCTTGCCGCCTGGATCGGCGGCCGGCGTGTGGCGCACGCGCTTCCACGCCAGCTGAAGCGTCCGCTCGGGCGGATCCGCGTCTACTGGCGCCGGATGCCCAAGTGGCCGCTGATAGCGAGCCTGCCCCTGTCCTTCGTGAACGTGGTGACGCGCATTGCGCTCTTGCCGGTCCTGGCGCTGACGTTGCCTGACCCCCCGGCGATGCCGGTCCTCATCGTGGGATCCTTCGCGCTGATCTACGCCCAGCTCATCCTCCCCACGCCGGGCGGCGCGGGGGCGGTGGAATTCGGCTTTCTCGGGGGCGCGGCGGGTGATCTCGGCGCCGATGGCTCACGACTGCTTCTGGCGTGGCGCGTCTATGCCAACGGCATCGGCACAGTACTCGGTGTCTGGCTCGCGATTCGGCACTACGGGTGGCCCGTCGTCAGGGAGGGCGTCGCGCGGATGGTGGGCAGGCGAGGCGCCTGACGTCAGGGCGGGGGACCCATCGACACCAGTAGCACCGTGCGCTCCAACGCCTCATCCACGCCATGCACGACGCCGGCGGGGGCCCATACCAGGGTGCCCGCTTCCGCAGTGAGCGTTTCGTCGCCCACCGTCATTCTCGCCTTTCCGGAGAGCACAAGGTAGAATTTGTCCGCTCCGTGATGGGCGTGGAGGCGTTGCGCCTGTCCTGGTTCGAAACAATTCAGCCCGGCGAACAGTGTTGCGCCACGCGCCAGGTCAGCTTTTGTTGCCTTGAACGCGTCGAAGTGGATCGCTTCGGCAATCTTGGAGAAATAACTCGGCATGCTGCTGCTCCCGGTTTACGAACGTCCGTCCGGCACCACGCGTCACTCGCACCGGCTGTGCCCGGCATGACCACGCGAATCGAACATGACCCGCTCGGCGAGAAGGCTGTTCCGGCCGAGGCGTTGTACGGCATCCAGACGCTGCGGGCGGCTGAAAACTTCCCCGTGTCCGGACTGCGCCCGCTTCCCCAGTTTGTGGACGCCGTCGTCTGGATCAAGCGCAGCGCGGCACTGACGCACCGGGAAACCGGGCGACTCGAGGAGCGCCTGGCCGACGCCATCGTACAGGCGGCGGACGAAGTGCTTGGTGGCCAGCATCGCGACCAGTTCATCGTGGATGTGTACCAGGCGGGTGCCGGTACCAGTCACAACATGAACGTAAACGAGGTGCTGGCCAACCGTGCCAACGAGCTCCTCGGTGGTGAGCGCGGCAAGTACACGCCGGTGCACCCGAACGATCATGTCAACATGGCGCAGAGCACCAATGACGTGATCCCGACCGCCATGCGGCTCGCGACGCTGGCCACCTTTCGCCCGTTCCTGGCCGACCTCGATGCGCTGGCGGAGTCGCTGTTTCGCAAGGGAAGGGAATTCGATCACGTCATCAAGTCGGGGCGGACGCACCTGCAGGACGCCACACCCATCCGCCTCGGGCAGGAGTTCACTGCCTACGGTGGCACGATCGCGCGGCACCGCGAGAAGCTCACCCGCGCGGCCGAGTGGTTGCGCGACCTCAACATCGGCGGCACGGCCGTCGGCACCGGGCTCAACGCGGAGCCGCAGTATCCCGAGCTGATGTGGAAGTATTTGGAGGAGGTCAGTGGGCTCGACCTGCGACTGGGGGAGGACCGCATCCAGCTCATGCAGTCGATGGGCGACATCGCCACCTTCAGCGGCGTGGTCCGGGCGTACGTGCTCGACCTGAACAAGATCGCCAACGACATCCGGCTCCTCGCCTCCGGTCCCCGCACGGGGCTTGCCGAGATCATCCTGCCGGCGGTGCAACCCGGCTCCAGCATCATGCCCGGCAAGGTGAACCCGTCGATCGCGGAAATGGTGAACCAGGTGTGCTACCAGGCGTTGGGGCTGGACACGACGGTGGCGATGGCATCCGAGGCAGGCCAGCTCGAGCTCAACGTGATGATGCCGGTCATCACCCACAATATCGTGTTCGGGCTCGTCATCACCGGGAACGCCTCCCGGATCTTCGCGGAGCGGTGTATCGACGGCATCGAGGCGGACGAGAAGGCCTGCGCCCACTGGCTCGAGCGGAGCCCGGCGCTGGTGACGGCACTCGCGCCCAAGCTCGGGTACGCGGAAGCCGCCAAGCTCGCAAAGGAGGCGCTTGCCACCGGCCTCACGGTGAAGGAGCTGGTGGTGAAGAAGGGCCTGTTGGCCGGTGCCGAACTGGACGAGGTGCTCGACCTGCGCGCCATGACGGAAATCGGCATTCCGGGCGGCAAGTCGCTCCCCGGTGGCGGATAGGGTCCAATCCTTGTCCGCACTGCCGATTTCGGTGATATTGGCAGCATGCGCGTCACCACCTGGACCGAGTACTCGCTGCTGATTTCCCTCCACCTCGCCAAGCGAGGCCGCACCAGCCCGTCGCCGGTCGCCGCCCGCGAACTCGCCGATGCGGAGCGGTTGCCCCCTGACTACGTCGAGCAGATCCTGCTGCGTCTCCGACGCGGCGGGCTGGTGGAGAGCGTGAGGGGGGCGCGTGGCGGCTACACGCTGGCGCGTCCGCCGGCGGAGATTTCGGTGCGCGAGGTCATGCAGGCATCGGAACACCAGACGTTCGAGGTCAACTGCGACACGCACCAGGTCGATGGCGAGCGCTGCGGCGGTGATGCGGCGTGCAGCATCCGTCCGATCTGGTTTGCGCTGCAGAGCCGGATCGACGGCTTCCTCGAGGGAATCACCCTCGCCGACCTCCTGCGCGATGAGGTGCGGGTACAGGAGCTGGTCACCCTCAGCTCGAGCGGCTCCTGAGGCGCGACGGGTCGTGGTTGTGCAAAAACGGGCCCGGTCGCGACATGCGACCGGGCCCGTTTCACATTGCGTACCTCATGCAACAGTGCCGAAGGGGGGACTCGAACCCCCACGGGCTTGCGCCCACTGCGCCCTGAACGCAGCGCGTCTACCAGTTCCACCACTTCGGCGAAGGGCGAGAAAGGTATCGTGCAGGGTGAGACGCGGCAAGCAGTTTGGTTGACCGGCCCGAAGTGCGCACCTATCCTTCATTTGCAACGATGGTTACACCACCGAAGTCTCCCGCGGACGACAAGCTCTTCGTGGCCCGGAACCCCCGGGCGTCCTACGACTATCACATCCTCGATACCTGGGAGGCCGGACTGGTCCTGACCGGTACCGAGGTCAAGTCGCTCCGGTCGGGGAAGGCGTCCATCAAGGAAGCCTATGGCCGGGTCCGCAACGGGGAAGTCTTTGTCGATGGCCTCAACATCACGCCCTACGCACAGGGCGGGGTCTACAATCACGACCCCATGCGGACGCGGAAGCTCCTTCTGCATCGCAAGGAGATCGAGCGGTTGATCGGGGCCACCGAACAGAAGGGGCTCACCCTCGTCCCCCTCGAACTGTACTTCCGCCGGGGCCGGATCAAGCTCCTGGTTGGGCTGGGTCGCGGCAAGAAGCATCATGACCGGCGGGAGGACGTCAAGAAGCGCATGGCCGAGCGGGATGTCGCGCGGGCGCTGTCCAACCGGAGCCGCGAGTGACCGGGTTCTGGCTCGCTCTTGCCCTGGCCGCCGGCGCACCCTCGGCGGTGACCATCGCGTCCGTGAGCGGCGAGCAGCGCGTGCCCGTTACCCTGGGCGCTGATGGCGCGCCAATGCTGCAGGCACGTGCGCTCCTGGCGGCACTCGGGGGCACCTTCAAGCAGCAGGATGCCTGGCTCGACGTCTTTGTGGCCCGGCAGCAACTGCGCTTCCTGCTCGCCGCGCCATACATCGTATTTGATGGCAGGACCCAGCCGCTCGTCTCCGGGGCGATGGTACAGGGGGACACCGCCTATCTCCCCCTGCAGCTGGTCTCCGAGGTACTGCCCCGCCTCTTCTCGGAACGCTACCGGTACGATGTTGGCACCGGCCGGCTCATGGATGCCGGGTGGCAACTGGTGAAGGGCAATCCCGCCCCGGCGCCTGTCGTTGCCCCGGCACGCCGCGGCGCGACGAAGGCGCCCTCCGGTGGCACCCTGCGGCGACAGCACGTGGTGACCGTCGATGCCGGCCATGGTGGTGTCGATCCGGGGAACCCGGGGATCTTTTTCCCGGCCGGGATGAAGGAAAAGGACGTCACCCTGCAGATGAGCCTGCTGTTGCGCGACGCGTTGCGGGAGCGGGGCATCGCGGTCCGGATGACGCGGACGCGTGATACCCTGATTGCGCTGGGTGATCGCGGGGCGTTCTGCACCGAGGAGTGTGACCTCTTCGTCAGCCTGCACGTCAACTCGCTGCCGCGGCGCCGCGGGTACAGCGATGTGCGGGGGTATGAAACGTTCTTCCTCGCCGAGGCCAAGACCGAGGACGCCGAGCGGGTGGCCAACATGGAGAATGAGGCGGTCAGGTTCGAGCCGGAGACTGCGGCGGTGGCCGAGCAGCAGGGCCTCAACTTCATCTTGAAGGACCTTGCAGCCAACGAGTACTTGCGCGAGTCGGCGCGACTGGCTGAGCTGATCCAGACGGGGCTCGGGACGGTAAACCCCGGTGGTGACCGCGGTGTGAAGCAGGCCGGATTCATGGTGCTGACCACCGCACGCCGGCCCGCGGTGCTGGTCGAGATGGGGTACAGCACCAATCCGGCAGATGCGCGCCTCCTCACCAACAAGGCATCGCAGCAGCAGATGGCGTCTGCCATCGCCGATGCGGTCGTGGGTTACCTGGCCGACTACGAGCGAAAGATGGGGGACGGCTCATGAGGCGCCCCCTGCTCGCGTGCGCGATACTCCTGTCCGGGTGCGCGTCCTTCAACGCGAATTACAAGGCGAACAAGTTCGCCGACGAGGCCCGCCGGCTGGACCGTGAGGGCCGCACCATCGAGGCCGGAGGGTACTGGGGGCGCGCTGCCGTCAAGGCCGATTCGTTGCTTGCCCACCACCCCGAGGGGAAGTACGCTGCCGGTGCCTGGGCCATCAAGGGCGAGGCGTACGCGGCGGTGGGCCAGTGCGGCCAGGCCTCGCGCATCCTCCCCGCGGCCATCGAACAGCTGAAGAAGGTCGAGGGCCGCGAGCAGGCAACGTTGGCCCTGGCGTCGTGCGAGCTTCGGTCTGGCGCACCCGCCCTCGCCGCTACCACCGTGACACCTGTTACCGAGAGCCGTGATGCGGGCCGCCGTCGGGTCGCCCAACTGCTGCTGGGCACCGCCGAGCGGCAGGCGGGCCGCGACTCGGCCGCCTTGCTGGCGCTGGCCGCACTGCCCGGAACGCCCGCGCTGGTGCAGCGTACCCTCGCCTATGCGGGAGTCGGCAATGCGCCGGCGGCGACGAGCGCATTCGACTCGCTCGTGGCGCTTCGCGATTCGACCCTTCCGTGGGACTCGCTACTGACGATCACGGGACGCGCGGACCCGGAGCTGGCGTCACAGTTCACCACCACGCTCGCCGGCAGCAAGGTCCTCTCCCTGGAGAAGGCCGGTGCCCTCTCCTTTGCCGATGCAACACGGCTGGCTGCGGTAGATACGGCGCTGCAGCGCCAGCGGTACGAAGACATCATCCAGATGGCCGGCCCCGGCGAACTCGCCTTGCGCGCGCGCTTCGACATGCTCCGCATGGGCATTCCGGTGGCCGACAGCATGGCCCAGCTGGCCGCCATCGTGGTGGCGATGGACACCCTCGCCACGAAGAATGGGGTGGTGGCGGCATTAGTGACCCCGATCCGCAACCGGGTCGCGCATCTGCAACTGCTGATGGATTCCACGTCGCCCGGCGAGCCGCGCGGCGACATGCGCTCGTTCCTCGCGGCGGAGTATGCCCGTGACATCGTCGGTGCCCGGCCCCTCGCCGCGTCACTCTTCGAGAGTATCCCTCAGGGATGGCCGGACTCGCCCTATGCGGCCAAGGCCTGGCTTGCCGGGCGACAGTTGACTGGTGACACCGCAGACCTCGCCAGCCAGTTCGCCTCCAGCCCGTACATGGCGGTACTGCGCGGCGAGGAAGGGACATCCTATGCCGAACTCGAGGATTCGCTGGCCAATTTCTCCCGGGCGCTCGCAGCGGCATCGGAACCCAGGCCCGATCGCGCTGGCGCGGCGAAGCGCAGTGATGGCACCGTCAACCCCGACGATGCCGACACGCCGGGGGCACGCCGGCGGCAGGCACGCCCGCGTCGGCCGAGCACCTCCCGAAACCCTGCCGCGGCGGCGGGTGGGGTGCCAAAGGAATAGTGGTGGCCGGACGCGAGGTGTTCGGGGTCCAATTCCAGAATCCCATCCTCCTGGCGGCCGGTACCGCCGGTTACGGGCGCGAGCTTGCTGGAGTGATTGATCTGCACCGTCTCGGTGGTCTGGTGACAAAGGCGGTGTCACTTGCGCCCCGCGCCGGAAACGCTCCCCCCAGGGTGGCAGAGTATCGCGGAGGCATGCTCAACTCGGTGGGCCTCGCCAACCCCGGGATGAGCGCGGTCCGCGACGGCCACCTGCCGTGGCTCGTGGCCAATGCTGGACCCGCGCGGATCCTGGTCAACGTCGTTGGCTTCACGCTCGGTGAATACGCCGAGGTGGTTGCGGGGCTCGATGCCGTCGCAGGGATCACCGCCTACGAGTTGAATCTCTCCTGTCCCAACACCAGCGCCGGCGGGGTCGAGTTCGGTGCCGATCCGTCGTGTGTTCGTCAGATCCTGGCCGACTGTCGTGCGCGTACGCGCCGTCCCCTCATAGCAAAGCTGTCGCCGGTACTCCCCGATATCGGCGCCATGGCGGTCGTGGCACGAGATGCCGGTGCAGACGGCATCACGGTCGTCAATACGGTGCCCGGCAGCCTGACGCACGACGACGGCCGCCGGCGCCTGGGACACGGTACCGGTGGCGTCAGCGGTCCCGCGCTGCTGGCGATCGGTGTGCGTGCGGTGGGCCGGGTGCTCGAGTGTACCGGTGGCATTCCGGTGATCGGGGTGGGCGGCGTGGCGACCGCGGACGACGCCCGGCAGTACCTGCGCGCCGGTGCAGCCCTGGTGGCCATAGGGACGGCGGCCCTGGCGCACCCCCGGGTGCCCGAGCGGGTCATCACTCACCTGGAGCGGGAACGTGCCTGAGATCATCATTGCCCTCGACCTTCCCAGCGCCGACGAAGCCCTGAGGTTCCTCGACCGCGTCCCGGAGGCGCGCTGGGTCAAGGTCGGCTCGGTCTTGTTCACGGCGGCGGGGCCGGCGCTTGTTGCTGATTGTGGGGCCAGGGGGCTGCAGGTCTTTCTCGACCTCAAGTGGCATGACATTCCCAACACCGTGGCTGGGGCGGTGCGATCCGCCCGGCATCTCCAGGTATCCATGGCGACAGTACATACGCTCGGGGGCGCCGAAATGATGGCGGCCGCCGCCGAGGCAGCCGACGGGGCAATCCAGCTGGTCGGGGTCACGGTCCTCACCTCCCAGGATGCCGCCTCGTACGGGCAGGCAACCGGTCGTGATCCGGTCGGGATCAAGGTCGAGGTGGCCCGTCTCACGGCGGCAGCGTCCGCGGCGGGCCTGGACGGCGTGGTCTGTTCTCCCCATGAGGTGCTGACCGTTGCCGGCATCCTCGGTGCCGGTTCGGCCATCGTGGTGCCCGGGATCCGCCGGCCGGGCGACGCTGCCGGCGACCAGGCGCGTGCGGCTGGGCCAGAGGCGGCGGCCCGCTCCGGCGCCACCCACCTGGTGGTCGGTCGTCCCATCCTGCAGGCGCCCGATCCGGCACGGGTTCTGGGCGAGTTCATGGCGGCAGCGGCGATAGGCTAACCCGTTCCCTTGCGTCGGGATGCGACGGGTGCTACTTTCAAAAGCTGCGGTCTAAACTGGCCTCTGGGAGACTGATTCGTGAAGGTTCGTTCGAGTGTCAAACCGATCTGCGAGTTTTGCAAGGTCGTCAAGCGGCAAGGCGTGGTGCGGATCATCTGCAAGCGCAATCCCAAGCACAAGCAGCGGCAAGGCTGATTATGGCACGCATAGCTGGCGTCGATCTTCCGCGCGAGAAGCGCGTTGAAATTGCCCTCACGTATATTTTCGGCATTGGTCGCTCGACGAGCACCAAGCTCCTGGCCGAAACCGGCGTGAGCCCGGATACTCGTGTCCGCGACCTGAGCGACGCGGAAGTCGCGCGGCTCCGGCAGATGATCGAGCGCTCGGTCAAGGTCGAGGGTGCACTCCGCACCGAAACGGCCATGAACATCAAGCGATTGATGGACATCGGCAGCTATCGCGGCGTGCGCCATCGCCGTGGGCTCCCCTTGCGCGGGCAGCGCACTCATACCAACGCACGGACCAAGAAGGGCCGTCGCGTTGCCATCGCGGGCAAGAAGAAGGCGACCAAGAAGTAAATGACGACACCAACGCAGCCGACCGAGCCGGAAGCAGAAGCCGCCGCGCCAGCCGCCGCCCCCAAGGCGCCAGGGGCGAAGCGCTCCAAGAAGGCCGTCGAATCCGAGGGCATCGCGCACATTTCCGCGACCTTCAACAACGTGCTGATCACGCTCACCGACATGCGGGGCAACACGCTGGCGTGGGGCACGGCCGGCAAGGCGGGCTTCAAGGGCTCCAAGAAGTCCACGCCATTTGCCGCCACCGTGGCCGCCGAGAATTGCGCGCGCGAGGCCATGAACATGGGCCTGCGCCGCGTGCACGTGCGCGTGCAGGGACCGGGCAGCGGTCGTGAGTCGGCCATTCAGGCCCTCGCGTCGGTCGGCCTGCGCGTTGTGTCCATCCGCGACGTCACGCCGATTCCGCACAACGGCTGCCGTCCTCCCAAGAAGCGTCGGGTCTGAGCCATGTCACGTTACACTGGTGCCAGTTGCAAGCTGTGCCGTCGCGAGGGAACCAAGCTGTTCCTCAAGGGCCCGAAGTGCCTCACCGAGAAGTGCCCGGTGGAGCGGCGCGCGTATCCGCCGGGCCAGCATGGCCAGCAGACGCAGGGCCGTGGCCGCAAGACCTCCGAGTACGCCAAGCAGCTCCGCGAGAAGCAGAAGGTCAAGCGGATCTACGGGCTCTCGGAGAGCCAGTTCCGCAACCTGTTCGATGGCGTAAGCCGCGAGGCCGGCGTGAAGGGCACGAACCTGCTCATCGCCCTCGAGACGCGCCTCGATAACATTGTGTACCGCCTGGGCTTTGCCTCCAGCCGCAAGGCCGCGCGCCAGCTCATTGGCCACGGTCATGTGGAAGTGAATGGCAAGCGGGTCGACATCCCGTCGTTCCATGTCGTCCCAGGCCAGGAAGTTCGCGTCGCCCCGTCGAGTCGTGAGCTCGTGTCGGTTCACATGGCGCAGGAGTATGCGTCACGTGGGCAGCCGGTCTCCTGGCTCAACATCGATACCGAGAAGGCTTCGGGCCGCTTGCTCGAGCGTCCGACTCGCGAGGCGATCCCGATTAACGCGCAGGAACAGCTGATCGTTGAGCTGTACTCCAAGTGACCATGAGCATTGATCTGACAGGTCTTGTCCGTCCGCACCTCGTCGAAATGACGAAGCGCGAAGACAATCCAAACGTGGCCGAGTTCCGCCTGCAGCCGCTCGAGCGCGGCTTCGGGTACACCCTCGGCAATTCGCTCCGCCGGTTGTTGCTGAGCTCCCTGCGCGGAAGCGCGGTGTGGGCGTTCCGGCTCGATGGCGTCGTGCACGAGCACCAGACGGTGCAGGGTGTGCTCGAGGACGTTCATCAGATCATCCAGCGGCTGAAGGCGCTCACGCTCGTCCTCGATCCCGAGGTCGACGAGGCCGTCCTGCACATCAAGCGTGATGTGGCCGGCCCGGTGTACGCCCGCGACATCCAGCCCCATGGCTCGGTCCAGGTCATCAATCCTGACCAGCTGCTCTTCACGCTGCAGGACGACCGCGACGTGAATGCGGAGCTGTACGTGAACAAGGGCCGTGGCTACGTCGAGTCGGAGATGCACCCCGTTGACCGGTCGATGCCGGTGGACGTGGTGCGCATTGACGCGATCTACAACCCGGTTCGGCGCGCCAATTTCATGGTTGCCGAGACCCGCGTTGGCCAGCGCACCGACTACGACCGCCTGACGGTCACCGTCGAGACGAACGGCACGATCTCGCCCGAGGATGCGCTGGCGTATTCGGCTGCCCTCGCGCAGGAGCACTTCCGGTACTTCGTCGAGTTCGGCAAGGTGCCGGCGGCGCGTGAGCCGGTCGCCGAAGGCTCGGTGGCCAGTCAGAGCCTGAAGAACCTGCTGGGACGGCTGATCGATGACTTCGGTCTTTCGGTCCGCTCCCTCAACTCGCTCAAGAACTCGAACATCCGGACCCTGCGCGACCTGGTGGCGTTCAGCGAAGACGAGTTGCTCAAGGTCAAGAACGTGGGCGAGAAGGCCCTGACCGAGATCCGCGAGCTGCTCGAGCGCGAAGGCCTGACATTCTCCCTGCAGTTCGAGGATGTCGAGGGCGAGTTGCGCGTTCGGAGCAAGTCCGAAGTGGTCGCGGCACCCACGAGCGAGGGGGCGTAAATGCGGCATCGCGCAAAGGGTCGCCAGCTCTCCCGTACCGCCGAGCACCGCAAGGCGCTCCTGCGGAACATGGCGACGAGCCTGTTCACCCACGAGCAGATCGTGACCACGGAGGCCAAGGCCAAGGAATTGCGGCCCTACGCCGAGCGGCTTATTACGCTCGCGCGTCGCGGCGACCTGCATGCCCGCCGCCAGGCCGAGCAGAAGCTTCGCGATCGCGAATCGCTCGGGCGCCTGTTTTCGGAAATCGGCCCACGGTTCGCCAGCCGCCCGGGTGGTTACACCCGTATCCTGAAGCTCGGGCATCGCCCCGGCGACGGCGCCGATCTGGCGCGGATCGAGTTGCTCGCAGAGTGACGGCGGCGCGCATGGCAGTGGCGGAAATGACGAAGGGGACCCCAGGGTCCCCTTTTTTTCAGCCTGCGACGCGGGTACGGCGGATCGGGCGGCGCTGGCGCCGCCCGGACCTACGAGGCCTTCTTGACGCGATTACTCTTGAGGCAGCGCGTGCAGACGCGCACACGGCGTGGGGCACCCTCGACCATCACCCGCACGGTCTGCAGGTTCGGATACCACCGGCGCTTGGTCTTGTTGTTGGCGTGGCTGACATTGTTGCCGGTCGCCGGACCCTTGGTGCACACACTGCAGACGCGAGCCATCGCATACCTCTCAAAACGTGTCGGTCAAGTAGTCGGAAAGCCTTGAAACTTATCATCTTCGCCGTCGCCGGACAAGAGGCACACTGATGCGCGTACTGGTGACCGGGGCGGGCGGTTTCGTGGGCCGATTCCTGTGCCGTGAGCTCCTCGCCCAGGGGCATGAAGTGGTGGGGGCGCTCCGTACCGCCGAAGTGGTGGACGAGTCCCTGCGCCACAGCCTGGCTGGAGTACGCTGGATCGGGTTCGAGTTGGGATCGACCGTCTCGATCGAGGCCGCCCTTGACCATGCGCCCGATGCGGTCGTGCACCTCGCCGCTCTCGCGTCAGGCGCCGAGGCCCGGCGTGATCCGCTGACCGCGTGGGCCACCAATGCCATGGGCACGTGCGCGCTCGTCTACGAAATCGAGCGGGTGCGCCCGGGCACGAGGATGGTGTTCGCCTCGACGGGAGAGGTGTATGGGCGCGGCCACCGGCACCCCATCCGGGAAGAGGACCGCACTGAGCCGTGCTCGCCCTACGCGGCATCGAAGCTGGCGGCGGAGCTGGCCCTGCAGGAGTCGCATCGCCGCTCCGGATTCAACGGCGTGGTCGCACGCTGCTTCCAGCAAACGGGGCCCGGCCAGCGGGACGCCTTCGTGGTTCCCGCGCTGGCGCAGCGGGTGCTTGCGGCCAGGGCGGATGGTGTCCGGACCATTGCTGCCGGCAACCTTACGCCGATCCGGGAGCTCACTGACGTGCGCGATGTTGCCCGCGCGCTCACCCTGCTGCTGGACCGCGGCGAGCCCGGGACGGTGTACAACGTCGCGAGCGGCCGGGGTGTTTCCCTTCAGGAACTCCTGGGCCTCATCGCGGAGGCGGTGGACTGGGAGGTAGACTCGGTGGTGGATCCGGCCCTGTTCCGCCCGGCCGACCTGGAGTACCTGGTGGGCGATGGCAGTCGCCTGGCTGCGCTTGGCTGGGCACCGCAATTTCCGCTCGAGCAGACACTGGCCGACGTGGTGGCGTCGTACAGCAGGGGCGAGCAGCCCGCGAAGGGGGGCCGATGACAGATCGCGTGGCGTTGATTACCGGCGTGACCGGGCAGGACGGCGCCTTGCTCGCGGAGTTCCTGCTGCGCAAGGGATATGCGGTGCACGGCGTCAAGCGTCGCTCATCGCTGTTCAACACCCAGCGGGTGGATCACCTCTACGTCGACCCGCATATCGGGGGGCACAATTTCACCCTCCACTTTGGCGACCTCACCGACTCCACCAACCTCATTCGCATCATCCAGGAAACGCAGCCGACCGAGATCTACAACCTGGCGGCGCAGAGTCACGTGCATGTCTCCTTCGAGACGCCCGAGTACACTGCCAATGCCGACGCCCTCGGGACGCTGCGCCTGCTGGAGGCCATCCGGATTCTCGGACTGCGCGACCGCACGCGGTTCTATCAGGCGTCCACCAGCGAAATGTTCGGCCTCGTCCAGGAAACACCCCAGAACGAGCGCACGCCCTTCTATCCCCGGAGTCCGTACGGGGTGGCCAAGCTGTATGCCCACTGGATCACGGTGAACTATCGCGAAGCGTACGACCTGTTCGCGTGTTCCGGCATCCTGTTCAATCATGAGTCGCCCACTCGCGGCGAGACTTTCGTGACCCGGAAGATTGCCCGGTCCGCAGCGCGTATCGCCGCCGGACGTGAGCAGGCGCTGTACCTTGGCAACCTGAACGCCCAGCGCGACTGGGGCTATGCCGGCGACTATGTCGAGGCGATGTGGCTCATGCTCCAGCAGCCGACACCCGCCGACTATGTCATCGCCACCGGCGAGACCCACTCGGTGCGCGAGTTCACCGAGCGCGCCTTTGCGCGTGTGGGTATCGAACTGGCCTGGGAAGGCACTGGGGTTGCGGAAACCGGATCCAACCGGAAGACCGGAGAGGTGCTGGTCCACGTCGACCCCCGCTACTTTCGGCCGACCGAGGTCGAGGTGCTGCTCGGCGATGCCTCCCGGGCGCGGGCAGAACTCGGGTGGGCGCCCAAGGTTGGCTTCGACCAGCTGGTCGCGATGATGGTCGATGCCGAAGTCGCCACGGAGCGGGACGCGGCGGGATGATGGAGCCTGACGCCCGCATTTTTGTGGCTGGCCACCGCGGCATGGTTGGGAGCGCCATCGTGCGGGCCTTGCAGGCACGTGGCCACCAGGACCTCATCCTTGCCACCCGCGATGAGCTCGACCTGACGGATGCCGGTGCGGTTGATGCCTTCTTCCGCGCGGCGCAGCCCACGCATGTTTTCCTGGCTGCGGCGCGGGTCGGGGGGATCCTGGCGAACATGGAGTCGCCTGTCGATTTCCTGGACATCAACCTCAGGATAGCGATCAACACGCTGGCCGCGGCGCATCGATACGGGGTGCGGAAGCTGCTCAATCTTGGCAGCTCCTGCATCTATCCCCGGCTGGCACCGCAACCGCTCACGGAGGAGTCACTGCTGACGGGGTTGCTGGAGCCGACGAATGAGCCCTATGCGATTGCGAAGATCGCGGCAATCAAGCTGTGCGATGCGTATCGGGCACAGTATGGGTGCGACTTCATCTCGGCGATGCCGTGCAACCTCTACGGGCCGAATGACAACTTCGACCTGCATACATCGCACGTGCTGCCGGCACTCATCCGCAAGTGTCATGAAGCGGTCCTGGGTGATGAGGGGGAGGTTGTGGTGTGGGGCAGCGGCCGACCGCGGCGCGAGTTCCTGCACGTCGACGACGTGGCGGACGCTGCCTGCTATCTCATGGACCGGGTGAGTCAGCCTGGGTTCCTGAACGTTGGGTCCGGAACGGACGTCTCCATCCGTGAACTGGCAGCGATGGTGGCAGGCGTGGTGGGGTACCGGGGCCGGCTGGTGTACGACGAGCAGAAGCCCGACGGCACGCCGCGGAAAGTGATGGATGTCTCGAAGCTGGCGGCGCTGGGATGGCGCGCGCGCATGCCGCTCGAGGATGGGCTCAAGGCCACATATCGGTGGTACATCGAACATGCTGAGCGGGGGATGAATGCCACGTCGTAACGACCTCAAGTCGATACTGCTCATTGGTTCCGGCCCGATCATCATTGGTCAGGGCGCGGAGTTCGACTATTCCGGCACCCAGGCCGTGCGTGCGCTGAAGGAAGAGGGGTACCGGGTCATCCTGGTCAACTCGAATCCCGCCACGATCATGACGGATCCTGAGCTGGCCGACCGGACCTATATCGAGCCGGTGACGCCGGAGTGGGTCGCCAAGATCATCGAGCGGGAGCGCCCCGACGCGCTCCTGCCGACGATGGGCGGGCAGACGGCGTTGAACGTGGCGATGGCCCTTCATCGTGACGGAACACTGGAGCGGTACGGGGTCGAGCTCATCGGGGCGAATGAACGCGCCATCCGGATCGCGGAGGATCGCTCCGAGTTTGCGGACGCGATGAAGCGCATCGGTCTCGCGACGCCGCCAGGGCATGTGGCCCGATCGGTCCAGGAGGCGATGGAGGCGGTCGCGCACACCGGGTATCCCGCCATCTGCCGGCCGTCATACACCCTGGGCGGTTCCGGTGGCGGGATCGCGTACAACCGCGAGGAGTTCGATGCCCTGATTCGCCGCGGGCTCGAGCTCTCGCCGGTGGGCTCGGTCCTGGTGGAGAAGAGCGTGATCGGGTGGAAGGAGTTCGAGCTCGAGGTGATGCGCGATGGCGCAGACAATGTCGTCATCGTGTGCACGATCGAGAACCTGGATCCGATGGGCGTCCACACCGGGGACTCCATCACCGTGGCGCCGGCGATGACGCTGTCCGACCGGGAATACCAGCAGATGCGGGACGCATCCATCCGGATCATCCGGGAGGTCGGGGTCGCCGCCGGGGGGTGCAACATCCAGTTTGCGGTAAGCCCCACCACCGGGGAACAACTCGTCATCGAGATGAACCCCCGCGTGTCGCGCAGCTCGGCGCTCGCCTCCAAGGCCACCGGCTTCCCGATCGCGCGCATCGGCACGAAGGTGGCCGTCGGGTATCGTCTCGATGAGCTCCCCAACGACATCACGAAGACCACGCCGGCCTCGTTCGAGCCGGTGCTGGACTACGTGGTGGTGAAGATTCCCCGGTTCGCGTTCGAGAAGTTTCCGGCGGCCGATCCAACGCTCACCACCCAGATGAAGTCCGTCGGCGAGGTCATGGCGATCGGTCGCACATTCAAGGAGGCCCTGCAGAAAGGCTTCCGCGGCCTCGAGACCGATCGCATCGGCTGGATGACGGCCCCCAATCCCATTGACGATCGCCTGGAGGACGGTGACATCGAAACGGTGCGGGCGGCACTTGGCCGACCGACGCCCGAACGGCTCTTTCAGGTGCGCCGCGCGCTGGAAGGCGGTATCAGTGTGGACGAGGTCAGTGAACGCAGCGGGATTGATCCCTGGTTCATCGGCCAGCTGCAGCAGCTCCTCGACGCCGAACGCGACTGGACGGCACGGACGGGCCGGGAGGATGATGCGCGCGAACGCAGGGCGCTCCGGGACATGAAGCGACAGGGCTACTCCGACAAGCAGCTGGCCCTGCTCGATGGCGTCCCGGAGGAGCAGGTTCGTGACCGGCGGCATGCATTGGGTCTCCGGCCGGTTTACAAGACGGTCGATACGTGTGCCGGTGAGTTTCCCTCGAGCACGCCGTACCTCTACTCCTCATATGATGAGGAGAACGAGTCCGCGCCGGTCGGCAACCGCACGATCGTCATCCTGGGCAGTGGCCCCAACCGTATCGGGCAGGGCGTCGAGTTCGACTACTGCTGCGTTCGCGCGGTGCTCGAGTTCCGGCGCCTGGGGTATCGCACCGTCATGGTCAACTCGAACCCCGAGACGGTCTCGACCGACTTCGACATCTCGGATGCCCTCTATTTCGAGCCGCTGACACTGGAAGATGTGCTTGAGATTGTCGCCCTGGAGCAGCCACTCGGGGTGGTCGTGCAGCTCGGTGGCCAGACTCCGCTTCGCCTGGCACGCGGCCTCGAGAAGGCGGGCGTGAAGATCCTGGGCACGTCGCCCGATTCGATCGATACCGCCGAGGACCGCGGCCGGTTCGAGGCGCTGGCACGCCAGCTGGGCGTGCGCCAGCCCGAAGCGGGCGTCGCGCGCTCGGTGCCGGAGGCCGTCGCGGTCGCGGCCCGCATCGGCTATCCGGTGCTTGTCCGGCCGTCGTACGTGCTCGGTGGTCGCGCGATGGAGATCGTCTACGACGACGATTCGCTGATGCGGTACTTCGAGCGCGCCGCCCGGGTGGCGCCGGAACACCCGGTCCTGATCGACCGCTTCCTCGAGGATGCGTTCGAGGCCGACGTGGACGCGATCTCTGATGGTGTGCGCTGCACCATCGGTGGTGTCATGCAGCATATCGAGGACGCCGGGATCCACTCGGGCGATTCGGCCTGCGTCATGCCGCCGTACCTGATCAAGGAAGTCGAGGTCGAGCAGATGCGGGCGTACACCCGCCAGTTCGCCCTGGCGCTTGGCGTGGTGGGCCTCATCAACGTCCAGTATGCCATCAAGGACGGCGTGGTCTACGTGCTGGAGGTGAACCCGCGCGGTTCGCGCACGGTGCCGTTCGTGTCCAAGACCACCGGCGTGCCCCTTGCGAGCATGGCGGCGGCGGTGATGGTGGGGAAGACGCTGGACGAGCTCGGGCTGCAGGATGAGGTACTGCATCCCTATGTGTCCGTGAAGGAAGCGGTGTTCCCCTTCAGCAAGCTGCCGGGGGTGGACCTCCTGCTTGGTCCCGAGATGCGCTCCACCGGCGAGGTCATGGGCATCGCGGATGGCTTCGGGATGGCCTTTGCGAAGGCGCAGGCGGCGGTTGACGGCTCGCTGCCGCTCGAAGGCGCGATCTTCATCACCGTGAACGACAACGACAAGGACACGGTGGTACCGATTGCTCGGCGCTTCCACGCGCTTGGCTTCAAGATCTTCGCCACGGAGGGTACGGCCCGTCACTTGCGCGGCCGTGGTATCCCGGCGGAGCGCGTCCTCAAGGTGCATGAGGGCCGCCCGAACCCGGTCGACCTGCTGGTCTCGGGGCAGATCCAGATGCTCGTGAACACCCCGCTCGGCAAGCTGACGCAGCAGGACGACTACGTGATGCGGCGCGCGGCCCTGCAGCATCGCGTGGCATACACGACCACGATGTCAGCGGCCTCCGCGGCGTGCGATGCCATCATCGCGCTGCGCAGCCGCGCCGGCGAGGTGCGCTCGCTGCAGGAGTGGCATGAACTGGCGCGCGAGATGACCGCCGAATGGGCGGGGTGACCGCGCGCGACCCGGGTTTTGCGGCGGCCCTGCGCGCCGCCGTCACTGGCGACGTCCGGGAGCACGAGCCCCTCGCGCGTTATTCGACCTACCGCATCGGTGGCCCCGCCACCGTGCTGCTGCCGGCCCATGCCGAGGATGTCGGGCTTGCGCTTCGCGCGGCCACGGAAGCCGGCGTTCCCTGGTTCGCCGTCGGGCTGGGGTCCAACCTCCTCTTTCCTGACAGCGGACTCGATGCCCTGGTCATCCGGCTGGGCAAGGGCCTCGATCGTGTCGACGCGGTGGGGGAGAGTTGGCGGATGGGTGCGGGGTTGCCGGGGCCGCTCGCCGCGCGTCGAAGCGCGGAGGCGGGCTGGGCGGGCCTGCACAAGTTCGTCGGCGTGCCCGGCACGGTGGGCGGCGGGGTGTACATGAACGCCGGGTGTCACGGCGGCGAATGGGCCGAGGTGGTGACGCGTGTCCTGGTCGTCGATGGTGCCGGACAGGAGCGCTGGCTGATGCGGGCCGACATCCCCTTCTCGTACCGCCGGAGTGGGCTCGAGGGCCTCGTGGTTCTCGAGGCGGACGTCACCCTTCGCGCGGAACGGAAGGAACGGCTGGCCGAGGAACTGGGGGAACTCTTCCGGTGGCGGCAGGACGGAACCCCGTTCAATCAGCCGTGCTGCGGCAGCGTGTTCAAGAATCCTGGGGGCCCGGCATGGAAGCGCACCGACGGCCCCCGAACCGCCGGCCAGCTTGTGGAGGCGGCTGGCTTGAAGGGCACCCGCCTTGGCGGCGCGGAAGTGTCGCCGATGCACGCCAACTACTTCATCAACGCCGGCGGCGCTACATCGGCTGATATCCGGGCGCTGATCAGCCTGGCGCAGTCGCGGGTGCGGGAGCAGTTCGGGGTGGACCTGGAGACGGAAGTGAAGCTCATTGGAACCCGGGGGGAATACCTGCATGGCTGACTACTTCGTGCACGAGTCGAGCTACGTGGACGACGGCGCGGTGATCGGTGTCGGCACGAGCATCTGGCACTTCTCGCACATCATGCCCGGGGCGGTGATCGGCGACCGGTGCAACCTGGGGCAGAACGTGGTGGTGATGCCCCGGACGCGACTGGGGAACGACGTGAAGGTGCAGAACAACGTGTCGATCTATGAGGGCGTCACGCTCGAGGACGGGGTGTTCTGCGGACCCAGTTGTGTGTTCACCAACGTGATCAACCCGCGAAGCCATGTCTCCCGGAAGGCCGAGTACAAGCCCACCCTGGTGCGCCGGGGCGCGACGATTGGGGCCAATGCGACGGTCGTCTGCGGGGTGACCCTGGGCGAATTTGCCTTCATCGGGGCCGGGGCGGTCATCACCAGCGATGTTCCCGCCTACGGGCTGATGGTGGGGGTGCCGGCGCGCCGCATCGGCTGGATGTGCCAGTGCGGGGTGCGGCTCAAGGTGGAGGGGGGACGCGCCGTGTGTGGTGCGTGCGGGGCGGAGTACACCGAGGCCGCCGGTATTCTGATCCCAATTGACCGCCCCGCCGGCACCAGCTAACTTCAAGACTTGTCAAAACTTACACACCTCCGGTCGAGTCCTCGCCACAGCACGCGAGGCATCGGCTCAGTCCTTGCCAATACGCGCGAGCCATGCCGATGAGCGTACCTCTACTCGACCTGGTGGCCCAGTATCAAACGATCCGCGATGAGATCGAGCCGGCACTGCGCTCGGTCATCGAGCGGCAGGCGTTCATCATGGGTCCCGAGATCGCCGCGCTGGAGCAGCAGGTTGCCGGGCTCTCGCATACGAAGCATGCAATTGCCTGCGCGAGCGGCACCGATGCCCTGCTGCTGCCCATCCGCGCCCTTGACCTGAAGCCCGGTGATGAGGTGATCGCGCCGGCCTTCACCTTCTTCGCCACGGCCGGCGCGATCCACAATGCCGGGGGCACGCCGGTCTTTGTCGATATCGAACCGGACACCTTCAATGTGTCGCCGGAGGCGATTGAGGCCGCGATCACGCCGCGGACGCGGGCCATCGTGGTCGTGCACCTCTTCGGGCAGATGGTCGCGATGGAGCGAATCCTTCCCATTGCCCGCAAGCACAACCTCGCGATCATCGAGGACGGGGCGCAGGCGATCGGCGCGCGCCGTCGCATCGATGACACCTGGCGCGTGGCCGGCGAACTCGGCACCGTGGGCACCCTGTCGTTCTTTCCGAGCAAGAACCTCGGCGCCTGGGGCGACGGCGGGATGATGCTCGCGCAGGACGACGCGCTGGCGTCGCGCCTGGCCAGGTTGCGCCTCCACGGTGGCGCGCGGCAGTACCATCACGAAGAGGTGGGTTATAACAGCAGGCTCGATTCGCTGCAGGCCGCCGTGCTGCTGGTCAAGCTGAAACACCTGCAGGCGTGGAATGAGGCGCGGCGCGCGCGAGCGGCGTGGTATGCCGGTGCCCTGGCGAGCACGCCGGCGGTGACGCCGCCACGGACCGACCCGTTCAACGAGCACATTTTCCATCAGTACACGATCCGGGCAGCGCGGCGTGACGAACTCCTCGCGCACCTCAAGGCGCAGGGTATTGGCTGTGCCGTGTACTACCCGATTGCATTGCACCTGCAGCCCTGCTTTGCAGGCCTGGGGTACGGCCGTGGCAGCCTTCCCGAGACCGAGCGCGCGATGGGGGAGGTGCTGTCGCTCCCGATTTATCCCGAACTCACCGAGGCCCAGCAGGGTCTCGTCGTGGACGCGATCCGGAGGTTCTACGCATGAAGGGATCAGGCACGCCTGGCAGCCCGATGTTCGTCACCAAGCCGGTGGTCGCCAACCGGAAGATCCGGTTCGCCCTCGTGGGGTGCGGCCGAATTTCCGCCAACCATTTCGCGGCGATCGCGGCGCATCCCACGGAGTGCGAGCTCGTTGGCGTGTGCGACGTGGATCAAGGTGCGCTGGCTGCCGCCCAGCAGAACACCGGCGCACCGGGCTTTCCGTCACTCGACGCGATGCTGGCCGGTACCGACGCGGACTGCGTCATCCTGTCGACCCCGAGCGGCATGCATGCGGAGCAGGCGATCCGCGTGGCGGCGGCTGGACGGCACGTGATGACCGAGAAGCCGATGGCCACCCACTGGCAGGACGGCAAGCGCATGGTGGCGGCCTGTGACGCCGCCGGTGTGCACCTGTTTGTGGTGAAGCAGAACCGGCGGAATCCTACGCTGCAGCTGCTCAAGCGCGCCGTGTCGAGTGGACGCTTCGGCCACATCTACATGGTGAACGTGAACGTGTTCTGGTCACGCCCGCAGGCGTACTACGACAGCGCCGCCTGGCGTGGCACCTGGGAGTTCGATGGCGGCGCCTTCATGAACCAGGCCAGCCACTACGTCGACCTGCTGGACTGGCTCATCGGGCCGGTGGAGAGCGTGCAGGCATATACCGCCACCCTCGCGCGGAACATCCAGGTCGAGGACACCGGCGTGGTGGCCGTACGCTGGCGCACTGGTGCGCTCGGCACCATGAGCGTCACGATGCTGACCTATCCCAAGAACTTCGAGGGGTCGATCACTATCCTCGGCGAGAAGGGTACCGTGCGGATCGGCGGCGTGGCCGTCAACCGGATCGACCATTGGGAGTTTGCCGAGCCGGATCCCGACGACGCGCACGTGCAGGACGCAAGCTACCAGACGACGTCGGTCTATGGTCACGGGCACAAGCCGTACTACGAGAATGTCATCCGGTCTCTGCGTGGCCAGGCGGCCCCGGAGACTGATGGACGTGAGGGCCTGCATTCGCTGGAGATCCTGGTGGCCACCTACCTTTCGGCGCGTGATGGACGGCGCGTCGCGCTTCCCCTGGAGTACTGACCCACATGAGCATTGCGAAGGATCTGATCGGGAAGGCTGAGCGCCGCGAGGCGCTTTTCGGCATCATCGGCCTGGGGTATGTCGGCTTGCCGCTCGCCGTCGAGCTGGCGAAGGCGGGCTTTACGGTGCTGGGATACGACGTCAACCAGCGCGTCGTTGATGGCCTGAACGCCGGGCGCTCGCACATCAAGGATGTGAGTGACGCGGAGCTGGGCGAGCAGGTCAAGGCTGGCCGGTTCTCCGCGACCACCGATCCCGCCCGCCTCGCCGAGCCGGACGCGATCTCCATCTGCGTGCCGACGCCGCTCTCCAAGTTCAAGGACCCCGATGTCAGCTTCATCGTAGCCGCCACCGAGGCGGTGAAGTCGGCGCTCCGCCGCGGCCAGGCGATCATCCTGGAGAGCACGACCTATCCCGGTACCACGCGGGAGATCATGTTGCCGGCGCTGCAGTCGACCGGGCTCACGGTGGGCGAGGACTTCTTCCTCGCGTTCAGTCCCGAGCGTGTTGACCCCGGCAATCCCGTGTACCAGACGCGCAACACGCCGAAGGTCGTCGGCGGCATCACGCCGGCCTGCCTCGAGGTCGCGGTTGCGCTCTACCAGCCCGCCATCGATACCCTGGTGCCGGTGTCCACGACGGAGGCGGCCGAGCTGGTCAAGCTGCTGGAGAACACCTTCCGGAGCGTGAACATCGGCCTCGTGAATGAGATGGCCATTGTCTGCGACAAGCTCGGGGTCAACGTCTGGGAAGTAATTGACGCGGCCGCCACCAAGCCCTTCGGCTTCATGAAGTTTACGCCCGGCCCCGGCCTTGGCGGTCACTGCATCCCGATCGACCCGCACTATCTCGCGTGGAAGATGCGCGCGCTCAACTACAAGACCCGGTTCATCGACCTGGCCGGCGAGCTCAACTCCGAGATGCCGCTCTTCTGGGTCCGCAAGCTCGCCGACGCGCTCAATGACAACGGGAAGTCGGTGAAGGGATCGAAGGTGCTGGTCATCGGCGTGGCGTACAAGAAGGACATTGATGACCTGCGCGAGAGCCCGGCGCTGGACATCCTGCGCCTGCTGGAAGAGCGGGGTGCCGACGTCAGCTATCACGATCCGTACGTGAAGGAATTCACCGAGGAAGGCCATACGCGCCGCTCGGTGCCCCTCACCGCCGAGACCCTGCGCGCGGCGGACGCGGCCATGATCGTCACGGATCACAGCAGCCTGGACTACGACCTGATCCGGCGCGAGGCAAGGACAATGACGGACACCCGCAACGCGCTCAAGTCCAGGAAGGCGTGATCGCGTGGACGTAACGGTGGTGGGCTCCGGGTACGTCGGGTTGGTCGCCGGGGCATGCCTGGCGGAGACGGGAAACACGGTGCGGTGTGTGGACGTGGATGCGGGAAAGATCGAGCGCCTGCGGCACAACATGATCCCGATCTACGAACCCGGCCTCCAGCCCATGGTCGCGACCAACCAGGCCGCGGGGCGCTTGCGGTTCACCACGGACCTGGCGGGATCGGTGCGCGAGTCCCAGGTGATCTTCATTGCCGTGGGTACGCCGCCCGGTGAGGATGGATCGGCCGACCTGCAGCATGTCATCGCGGTGGCCGAGGGCATTGGCCGCGCGATGGACGGGCCCCGCATCGTCGTCACCAAGAGCACGGTACCGGTCGGCACCGCCGGCCTGGTGCGGGCGGCGATTGCCCGTCACTCCCCCCACGAAGTGCACGTCTGCTCCAATCCCGAGTTCCTCAAGGAGGGAGCGGCGATCGACGACTTCATGAAGCCCGATCGGGTGGTCGTCGGCGTGGACAACGACCATGCCCGCGACGTCATGCGCGAGCTCTACGCCCCGTTCGTGCGTACCGGCAATCCCATCCTGTTCATGGATATCGCCTCCGCCGAGGTGACCAAGTACGCGGCTAACGCGATGCTCGCGGCCCGCATCTCGTTCATGAACCAGGTGGCTGAGTTCTGCGAGCGGGCGGGCGCGGACGTCAGCGAGGTGCGCCGCGGCATCGGGTCGGATCGCCGGATCGGGAGCGCGTTCCTCTTCCCGGGCCCTGGCTACGGCGGTTCCTGCTTCCCCAAGGATGTGCAGGCGCTCATCCATTCCGCGCGGCAGTTTGGGCTGGAGCCCGACTTGCTCGAGGCGGTGGAGGCGGTGAACCGGCGCCAGAAAAAGGTCCCCTTTGCCAAGGTGCGACGCGCACTCGGGGGTACGGTTGCCGGGCACACGGTGGCGGTGTGGGGGCTGTCGTTCAAGGCGGAAACCGATGACATGCGCGAGGCGCCATCCATCGTGCTGATCGAGGCCCTGCTGGAGGGCGGGGCCACAGTGCATGTGCACGATCCGAAGGCCCTGGACACAACCCGGGAGATTTTCGGTGACCGGATCCGCTATTTTGCAGATAATTACGCCGCCGCGGAGGGCGCGGATGCGCTCGTCATCATGACGGAGTGGTTGATGTACCGGAATCCCGATTTCGAGCGCGTCAAGCGCGGCATGAAGCAGCCGGTGCTGGTTGACGCGAGGAACCTGTTCGAGCCCTCGCGTCTGCAGGCGCTCGGATTCCGGTACGATGCCATCGGAAGGCGGACCTGATGCGCATCCTCGTGACCGGGGCGGCGGGCTTCCTCGGGTCGCACCTCAGTGATCGCCTGCTGGCGGAAGGGCATTCCGTGGTGGGGATGGACAACTTCCTTACGGGGCATCCCGACAATATTGCCCACCTGATGGGGAACACGCGCTTCCAGTTCATCCAGCACGACGTGACCAACTACGTGTACGTCGAGGGAGCCCTGGACGGCGTGCTGCATTTTGCCTCGCCGGCGAGTCCCATTGACTACCTGGAGAAGCCGATCCAGACGCTGAAGGTGGGATCGCTCGGCACGCACAAGACACTGGGACTGGCCAAGGCAAAGGGTGCGCGTTTTCTCATTGCCTCGACGTCCGAGGTGTATGGCGATCCGCAGGTGCATCCCCAGCCGGAGAGCTACTGGGGGCACGTCAATCCCATCGGGCCGCGGGGGGTCTACGACGAGGCGAAGCGGTTTGCGGAGGCGATGACGATGGCCTATCACCGCTTCCATGGCGTGGAGACCCGCATCGTGCGCATCTTCAATACGTACGGACCGCGCATGCGCCCCAATGACGGCCGCGTGGTGTCCAACTTCATTGTGCAGGCCCTGCGGGGCGACCCGATCACGATCTATGGAGACGGTTCGCAGACGCGATCGTTCTGTTATGTATCCGACCTCATCGACGGCATCTACCGGCTCTTCCAGAGTGACCGGAGCGATCCGGTGAACATCGGCAACCCGGGCGAGTTCACGGTGCGGCAGCTCGCGGAGCGGGTGATCCAGCTGACGGGATCATCATCGGAGATCGTGTCCCGGCCGCTCCCCGAGGACGATCCCAAGGTGCGGAAGCCCGATATCACGCGCGCGCGTGAGCGGTTGGGATGGGAACCGCAGGTGCAGCTGGACGAGGGCCTGCGACGTACGATCGACTTTTTCCGCGCGCACCCCGCCACATGATCGACGCCCCGGAATCCCTTGACCGGCAGCTGGCCCAGGCGCGCGAGCGGTTCGCGCTGCAGGACTACTATGGGGCGGTGCATCTCTGCGCCCGGGTGCTCGATGCCGGGCACGCCTTTCCGGATGTGCACCACCTGATGGGCGTGGCGTACGCACTGCTGGGACAGCAGGAGCGCGCGCTCGCGGCCTTCGACGCCGCGCTCGCACTGAACCCCCGCTATCTCGAGGCCACCATCCATCGGGCGCTGGCGCTTGCCGCACTGGGACGGGTGGATGAAGTGACGCCGACCCTCCGGCGCGCGGCTGAGATCACGCCGCCGCCGGTGGCGGGCTTCCCGGCCGCGGTGGCGGCGCAACTTGCCAACCGGCACGCCGAGCTGGGGCAGGCCTACGCCGAAGCCGGGGCGCGCGACCGCGCGATCGGCGAGTATCGCCGGGCCCTCGAGCTGGGGCCCGCGTTTCACGACCTCCGCTATCGGCTGGGACGGCTGCTGCTCGAGTCCGGGCAGGTGCTCGAGGCACGCGATGTGTTTGGCACGGTGGTGGCGGCGCACCCGCATTTCGTGGATGCCCAGGCGGCGCTCGGGCTCTCCTGTTACCTGAGCGGAGATGCGTCCGAGGCTCAGCGCGTGTGGCGGGAATGCCTGGCCCGCCGACCAGCCAACGCCCGCATCGAGGCCTACCTGGCGATGGTCGAGCGCGCCAGCGCATGAGGCGGGTGGTTTTCCTCGCGGGGGCGGTTACGTTGGCGTGCCGCGGTTCCACCAGCCTCGAGCGACGCGCAGACACGGCCGTCGGCGCAGGGCGGTGGAATGAGGCGTTTGCAGACTATCGCGTTGCCGCCGAGCGCCAGCCGGATGGCCGTGTCGACGCCAAGCTGGGCGCGGCGGCCCTCAGGGTCGGGAAGCTCGGCGAGGCAGTGGCCGCATTTGATCGGCTTGGCCGGGAGGATCCCTCGCGGCGCGATGAGGCCGCTGACGGCCTCGAGCTGGTCGCCCGCGCGGCGGAACGCACGGCCGACACCACGGCCTTGCGTCTCGCCATCGACGGCATGCGCGAGCTGGCGCCGGGCCGCCCTGTTGGCCGCTATGTGCTGGCGCTCGAGGCGCGCGGCGCCCTGGGAACCGGGCAGCGTCTCGACCTGACGCCGGCGGCAATCGCGGCCGCTCCCGATGGCGATACCGCCGACTCGCTGCTGCTCCAGTACGCTGGGCTGCTCAGGGCAGCCAACGACTGCGAACGCGCATCGCGACTCTACCGGTCGGTGGCGATGCGATCGATGCGGCGCGATCGCGCGGCGGCCGCGCAAGCGGACGCGCAGGGGTGTGCCCTGCGCGTTGGGCAGGCCCGGCTGCAGGCTGGGGCGCCGGCGGATGCGCTGGTATGGCTCGAGGACGCAATCACGGCAGATTCGTCGTCGCGCGATGGGGTGACGGCGCTTGCGGCAATGGCCCGGGCACTCACGGCGCTCGGCGACACAGTGGGAGGGACTCTGGTGCAGGCAGTGGCAGACCGGTACAAAGCGGCGCTACCCGATTCGGGAGCCGCGCGACCATGAGGACGATCCTCGTCATGGCGCTGGTGGTGACGGTGTCCGCGTGCGCCAAGAAGCAGCCGGACGTCGCTGCGCTGCCGCAGGGTGCCCCAGCGGTGTCGGCCCAGTCGATCGATTCACTCTGGGCCAAGGCCGAGCTGGCCTTTCGCCGTGGATGGTGGCGCGAGGCGCAGACCAACCTCGAGCGCCTCAACCTCGAGATGAAGCCGGGCGACCCCCGCTCACCTCGCGAGCACTTCATGCTGGGCGAGGTGCTGGCGGTGCAGGGGAGCGAACTGCAGGCGGTGCGTGAGTTCCGCCGGGTGTCCGACGAGTCGCCCACCGATCCGCTCGCACCGCAGGCGTTGCTGCGGGCCGGCGATGCCTACGCCAAGCTGTGGCGCAAGCCGCAGCTCGACCCCACGTATGGACAGACGGCGCTCTCCACCTTCCAGGAGCTCCTGAGCCGCTATCCCGGCACGCCGGCGGCACTGCAGGGACAGGTCCGGGTCAACGAGCTGCAGGACGATTTCGCCTACAAGGGCTATCGCACCGGCCTCTACTACTACCGGATCAAGGCCTACGATTCGTCCATTCTCTACCTGCGCGACGTCGTTGCAACCTATCCGCGCGCCACCATCGCGCCGTCCGCCCTGGTGCAGCTCGTGAAGGCATACCAGGCGCTGGACTATGAGGAGGACGTGAAGGAGACGTGCGGTTATATTTGGCGGTTCCACTCGCGCACGCACGACCTCAACAAGGTGTGCCCAATCGCAGCGGATAGCTCGGGCAAGTCGTGAACGCGGTGGTGGGCGTGTTCGGCGGCTCCTTCGATCCGATCCACCATGGCCACCTGCTTGCAGCCCAGGCCGTTGTCGAGGGGCTCGGCCTGAGCGAGTTGCGCTTCGTACCGGCGCGGGAACAGCCCTTCAAGGTGGCGGGGCACGGGGCTGGTGCCGAGGATCGCGCCGCGATGGTTGAGCGGGCCATAGCGGGAGCCAGCCGCCTTCGCGTCGAGCGCGCGGAACTGGATCGGTCCGGCCCCTCGTACACGGTCGACACCCTTCGCGCGCTCAAGGCACGCGAGCCGGGCACACAGTTCGTGCTTCTTGTCGGCAGTGACGCGGCATCGGGCCTGCCGCGGTGGCACGAGGCGCCCGAGCTCGGGCGGCTGGCGCGCATCGTGGTGTTTGCGCGCGCCGGCATGGACCAGTTGGAGTTGCCGCCGGGTGTCGAGGGCATCGCGGTGCCGGCGGTCGAGATCAGTTCCACGACCATTCGGGCGCGAGTGCGCCAGGGTCAATCCATTCGCTATTGGGTGCCCGACGCGGTCGCCGACTACATCGCGGCGCGCGGGCTGTACCGGGACGGAGCAGGATGATCAAGCAGCTGATTTCATCGGTGTTCGGCACGCGCCACGAGCGTGAGGTGCGTCGCCTGCAACCGCTCGTCAACGCGATCCATGCGGAGGAAGAGCGCCTCAAGGACCTGAGCGACGCCGACCTGCAGGCGCAGACTCCACGGTTCCGCGGCATCATTGCGGAGCGCACCGAGGCGCTGGCGCAGGAGCTCGAACAGGTGCGCGCCGCGCGGCACGGTGCGTCGGATACCGCCGAGCGCGATGTACTCGAGGACCGGTACCAGCAGCTCGATGCGCAGCACCGGAAGGCCATCGCGTCGGTCCTGGACGAGCTCCTGCCGGAAGCGTTTGCCACGGTGCGCGAGGCGTGCCGCCGTCTGGTTGGCACGACGGTCTCGGTCACCGGGCACGACCTCACCTGGGACATGGTGCCGTACGATGTGCAGCTCATCGGCGGCATCGTGCTGCATCAGGGCCGCATCGCCGAAATGGCCACGGGTGAGGGCAAGACCCTCGTCGCCACCCTCCCGCTGTACCTCAACGGCCTGACCGGTCGCGGCGCCCACCTCATCACGGTCAACAACTACCTCGCGCGGCGCGACTCGCAGTGGATGGGTCACGTGTTCCGCTGGCTGGGCCTCACGGTGGCCTGCCTCGACGACACCGAGCCGTCGACGCCCGAGCGCCGTGCGGCCTACCTGTCCGACATCACGTACGGCACGAACAACGAGTTCGGGTTCGACTACCTGCGCGACAACATGGTGTTCGGCCTGGAGCAGCGGGTCCAGCGCGAATACATCTTCGCGATCATCGATGAAGTGGACTCCATCCTCGTCGACGAGGCCCGCACCCCGCTGATCATCTCGGGGCCGGTGCCGCACGAGGGCGACGATTCCTATGCCCGGTTCAACCGCCAGGTGTTCGAGCTGGTGCGGAAGCAGGCCGACGTGGTGAACGCCATGCTGGCCGAGAGCGAGAAGCTGCTCGCCGACGACAAGCGGCGGGCCGAGGCCGGGATGATGCTGTACCAGGCGCAGCTGGGCATGCCCAAGAGCAAGCGCCTCATGAAGCTCCTCAACGAGCCTGGCGTGAAGCAGATGGTGCAGCGGGTGGAGCTCGATGCCATTGCCGACCGCAAGCTGCCGGCCAGGAAGCAGCAGATGCGGAACCTCGAGGAAGTGCTGTACTTCGTGCTCGATGAGAAGGGGCACTCGGTGCACCTGACCGACCAGGGTGCGGCCACGATGTCGCCGAACGACCCCGGGCTGTTCCTCGTGCCCGACATCTCGGAAGAGGTGCATGCCATCGAGCGGGATGCATCCCTGAGCCCGGCCGAACGGGTGGTGCGCCGGCGCGAGGTCGAGGCGGCCTACGCCACCAAGAGCGAGACACTGCACGTCATCCACAAGCTGCTGCAGGCGCACGTGCTCTACGAGAGTGATGTCGACTACATCATTCAGGAGGGCCAGGTCCTCATCGTCGACGAGTTCACCGGGCGCATCATGCCCGGGCGCCGCTGGTCCGACGGCCTGCACCAGGCGGTCGAGGCCAAGGAAGGCGTCCACGTCAAGGGCGAGACACAGACCTTCGCCACCATCACCATCCAGAACTACTTCCGGATGTACGAGAAGCTCGCGGGCATGACCGGCACCGCCGAGACGGAAGAGCAGGAGTTCTTCCAGATCTACGGGCTCGAGGTCAGCGTCATCCCCACGCACCGGCCCATCACCCGGCGCGACCTCCCCGATCGGATCTACAAGAGCCGCCGGGAGAAGTACGATGCGATCGGCGCCGAGGTGGAGCGCCTGCATGCGATGGGGCTCCCGATCCTCATCGGTACTGTGAGCGTCGATGTCTCGGAGACGTTGAGCAAGACGCTCAAGCGCCGGGGCGTGAAGCATGAGGTGCTGAACGCGAAGTACCACCAGCGTGAGGCGGAGATCGTGGCACAGGCAGGGCAGAAGGGTTCCGTCACGATCGCGACGAACATGGCCGGCCGCGGCACCGACATCAAGCTCGACAAGGCGCTCGACCTGACCCAGGAGGAGGCGGGACTCCAGATCATCGGCACGGAGCGCCACGAGTCGCGCCGGATCGACCGGCAGCTGCGCGGGCGTTCCGGCCGTCAGGGTGACCCGGGCCAGTCGATCTTCTTCCTGTCCCTCGAGGACGACCTGATGCGACTCTTCGGGTCGGACCGCATTGCGGCCTGGATGGACAAGAGCGGGGCGGAGGAGGGTGAGGTCATCACCGGCGCACTCATCACCCGCGCCATCGAGAATGCCCAGCGCCGGGTCGAACTGCAGAATTTCCAGGCCCGGAAGCGGCTGCTTGAGTATGACGATGTGATGAACCAGCAGCGCGAGGTGGTGTACTCGTTGCGGCTCTTCGCCTTGGAGAAGGGTGAACAGCTCAAGTCGGAGGCCCGCCGGATGATCGACGGGGCACTGGACCGCACCGTGCGGCAGTTCCTCGCGACCGCCGAGTCACCGGAGGAGTACGACCGTGGGGCGCTTCGTGAGGCGCTGCTGATGCAGTACCTGGTGGTGGCCGACGACGTGGTGGATGCCACGGTAACGCCCGACCTGGGCGACATCGTCAGCGCGGTGCAGGCTGAGGGTGGGGCGGCATTCCAGCGGAAACTGGAATATCTCGCCGACTTCGGGAAGAGCATCGGGGTCGAGGAGGTGGGCGGGCAGGTCCTGAGCCAGGTCATGCTGTCAGTGCTGGACGAGAAGTGGAAGGACCACCTGTATGACCTGGACCAGTTGCGGAACGCCATCCACTATCGCGGCTGGGGGCAGAAGGACCCGCTCGTCGAGTACAAGAAGGAAGCGTTCGACATGTTCGAGGACCTGATGCAGGACATGCAGGTCACCTTTACCGAGCGCTTCCTCAAGATCCAGGTATCAGCCGAGCCAACTCAGGCCCCGCCGCCGCCCCGTCCTGCCCCGCCGCCGCGTCCACCCTCGGCCGACGACCTCTTCACCGGGGGGAGCGCGCCACGTCCGCCGGTCGGACCCGCGCCGCCGGTACGCACGTCGGCAGGGCCTCTTCGGCCCCAGGGCGGCGTGCTGCCCGAGGTGGGGCGCAATGATCCATGCCCCTGCGGTTCGGGCAAGAAGTACAAGAAGTGTCATGGGGTAGGCAAATAGTTGGGCCGTGCCTCAGGGCGACGTGTTCGACCCTGAGGCAGGCGCCGGTGCCCCGACCGCAACGATCACCAATCGGCCATCCGTGAAGTAGGGGTCGCCGCCCCCGTTCTTTCCCGTCCGTTCCGTCTGGAAGCCGTCCAGCCACGTCTCCTCCGATACCACTCCGGCCCGCCTCATGTCCTCCAGCACATTGTCGCGCTCGGCATCCGTGCCCGGCGCGATATGGTGCGTGATCTGGCCGGTCGTGTGGCTCAAGCCAACCGAGCGATCAAAGGTGGCCCCTGCTGCCCAGAGCGGCCGGTCGAGGGCGTCCTTTTCCGGAGCGAGCCAGAGGCGGATGTGGTGCCGCTGGCTGGGGTCCGGGCCGAAGGGAAACTCGAACGTCAGGTCCTGCTTCTTGCCCCAGAGCATCAGCGGACTGACCGGGGCGTCGTCGTAGGCCCGGTGAAAGACCGTCCCGGCCGCGATCTCCAGGCTGCTCTTGAGTGTGATCGGGTCGGCGGGGTGCCAGCCGGCGGCAAGCAGCGCCCCGACCACCTGCTCGCGCGTGCCGACGAAGACCATGTTGATCGGGTCACCGGGAATGCCGTTCGCGGTCTCCGAGTGCCGCGGCAGCTTCTCTCCGGACGTCGGTGCCGACGCGGCGGCCACCTTTTCCTTCCGCCTCCAGATCCGTGGCAGCGCGAAGTAGGCAGTAACGAGCCAAAGCACGATCAGGGCAATGATGATGCGGCGCGCGGTCATGAGGTTCCCGGCGAGAGGCGTTCGTGGAGCACATGGTCCGGATTCGGTAAAACTACACGAATGACCGGTTTGCACCGTTCGGCGTAATCCCGGTAGCACCGCTGGCGCCCGCGGGGCCTAGCGTGGCCCATGCCGGCCGTCCTTGAATCGCTTCGCACCACCGACCGTCCCCGTGAGCGCCTCTGGGCCCTGGGCGCGTCTGCGCTCGCCACGCCCGAGCTCCTGGCAATCCTGCTCGGCACGGGCACGCGCCTTGGCGATGTGCTGGTCACCGCGCAGTCCCTGCTCGCCAGTACGGGAGGCTCGCTCAGGCGGCTCGTTACCCGCCCGGCGGCGGAATGGCAACGGCACGGGGGCATCGGTCCCACCAAGGCGGCACGTCTGCTTGCGGCCTTCGAGCTCGGGCTCCGGCTGGCCCAGGAGGAGCGACCGCCGGTGCTCCGCATCCGGGAACCGGAAGACGTCGTTCGCATCTTCGCGCCACGGCTCAGGGACCTGAGTGTGGAGGAGTTTCATCTCCTGGCGCTGGATACGCAGTCGCAGGTGCTCCGCGAAGTGCTGGTGACCCGTGGCATCCTGAACAGTTCGCTGGTGCATCCTCGTGAGGTGTTCCGACCGGCAATCGCCGAGGCGGCGGCCGGCATCATCATCGTGCACAACCATCCAAGCGGCGATCCGACGCCCTCCGCCGAGGATCGTGCAGTCACCCGTCAGCTGGTGGCGGCGGGACAGCTGCTGGATCTTCCGGTCTACGACCACGTTATCGTGGCCGGCGATCGGTGGGTGAGCTTCTCGCAGGCCGGACTCCTGTAGGTCCCGGGTAGCCCCATGCGCTCCTTGCCCCGGCCCTCCCCATGCAGCATCCTACATGCTGGGAGTGTACACCCTGGAGCCCGGCACCATGACCGTAGTCCGCCCCGAACTCGCCGAAGCGTCGCCGGAACTCCGGCGGCTGCTGGAGCCGCACCGCGAACGGCTCGACCTCGAGCTGCTCGACCGTGCGCTCCGCTTCAGCGCAACGGCGCACCGCGGCCAGAAGCGGGTGTCGGGCGAGGACTTCATTTCCCACAGTATTGCCGTGGCCCAGATCCTCGCCGAGCAGCTCCTCGATACCACCTCGATCGCGGCCGCCCTGCTGCACGACGTCGTGGAAGACTCGGATGTCCGGGTGGAGGACATCGCCCGCGAGTTCGGCAGCGAGATCGCCAGCATCGTGGATGGGCTCACAAAGATCTCGCACCTGACGTTCCGGTCGACGGCCGAAGAGCAGGTGGAGAACTACCGGAAGTTGCTCCTCTCGATCGCGAAGGACGCGCGGGTCATCATCATCAAGTTGTGCGACCGCCTGCACAACATGCGCACGCTCGAATCCCTGAACGCGGAGAAGCGCCAGCGCATCGCGCTGGAGACGCGTGAGATCTACGCCCCACTGGCACACCGCTTCGGCATGGCCCGCATCAAGGCCGAACTCGAGGACCTGGCCTTCAAGTTCCTTGAGTCCGAGGATTTCCGTGCCTTGGTGGTACAAGTGTCGTCCAAGAAGGCGGCCCGCGAGCAGATGATCATCAAGCTGCGCACGCCGCTTGAGTACGAACTGCGGCGCGCCGCGATCGAGAGCTTCGACATTACCGGCCGCCCGAAGCACCTCTGGTCGATCTTCCAGAAAATGAAGCGCCGCAACAAGGGGTTCGACGAGATCTACGACCTGATGGCGCTGCGGGTCATCGTCAAGACGGTGCCCGAGTGCTATCACGCGCTCGGCATCATCCATCACAACTGGACGCCACTGCAGGAGCGGATCAAGGACTACATCGCCAGCCCCAAGTCCAACGGGTACCAGTCGCTGCATACCACCATCTTCGGGCCGGGTGGGCAGCTTTTCGAGGTGCAGATTCGCACCCAGGAAATGCACCGCACCGCCGAGTACGGCATTGCGGCACACTGGATCTACAAGACCGATGGGAGCACCGATGAGGTGGCCGAGCACCTGGGGTGGTTCCGCCAGCTGCTTGAGTTGCAGCAGGACACGCACAGCCCCGAGGAGTTCCTCGAGTTCCTCAAGGTCGACCTGTACCAGGACGAAATTTTCGTCTTTACGCCGCAGGGCGACGTCAAGCAGCTGCCGAAGGGGGCCACCCCGATCGATTTCGCCTACCATGTGCACACCAAGGTGGGCGAGAGGTGCCAGGGCGCGAAGATCAACGGACGCATCGCGCCGCTGCACCGCGAACTCAAGAACGGCGACACCGTCGAGATCCTCACGGGGCCATCGGCGAAGCCCAGCCGCGACTGGCTCAATCACGTCCGCACGGCGCGCGCCCGGCACAAGATCAAGCAGTGGATCAAGCACGAGGAGGAGACGGTCAGCCTCCAGCTTGGCCAGGAGATCCTCGAGCGCGAGCTGAAGAAGCGGCGACTGAGCAGTGCCGACGACGCGCGGATGGAGCGCGCGGCGGCGACGCTGTCCCTCGCCGACGCCCGCGGCCTGACCATCGCCATCGGCCGCGGCGATGTCGCCATTGGCCAGGTGGTGCGGGCCCTCTTCCCTGATGTTCCCATGGAAGAACTGCAGGAGCCGAAGCCGACGGTCTTTGGTCGCGTCATCGATCGTATCCGGCTCGGGCGCGGGATCAAGATCCAGGGTGTGGACGGGCTCATGGTGCGCTACGCCCAGTGCTGCCAGCCGGTACCGGGCGACAAGGTGGTCGGCTACGTCACCCAGGGCCGCGGCATCTCCATTCACCGCTCCGATTGCCCCAACCTCCTCACGCTCTCGGCCGACGACCGTCGCGTGGAAATTGACTGGCACGAGACCACGGGCGAGTCGTTCGTGGTCCGGCTCGACGTCAACGGCAACGACCGGCGCGGCCTCTACGCCGACCTGATGCAGGCGGTGAGCGCGTCGGGCACCAATATCCGGGCCGCCGACATCAATACGCGGGACGGTGCGGTGTTCGGGAATGTCTTCATCGAAGTGGACAACCTCCCCCACCTGGAGAAGGTCATGAAGGCGATGCGGCGCGTGAAGGGTGTCCATCAGGTCGACCGGCACGAGGAGGGACAGTCGAGCGCGTCCAAGTCGACCGGCTGACATGGCGCACTGGATCCTCAAGACCGAGCCGTCCACGTATGCCTTTGCCGACCTGGTGAAGGCGGGCACGACGGTGTGGGATGGCGTCGCGAATCCCGTGGCGCTCCGCAACATTCGCGAGATGGCCGTCGGTGATGAGGTCCTCATCTATCACACCGGCGATGTGAAGGCCGTGGTCGGCCATGCGCATGTGGTCAGGGCGGCCTACCCCGACCCGAAAGGGAACGACCCCAGGATGGTGGTGGTGGACCTCAAGGCGGGGAAGCCACTCGCCTCGCCGGTGACCCTGAAGGCGATCAAGGCCGATCCGGCCTTTGCCGACCTGGCCCTGGTGCGGCAGGGCAGGCTTTCGGTGGTGCCCGTGCCCGCGCCGCTCTGGGCGCAGCTGCTCAAGATGGGTGCCTGACGGCCTACCGAAGAAAGGCCGAATCGCGTTATCTTCCGTCCATGCCTCGTACCGCTTTCCAGGTTGTAGCCCCATTCGAGCCAGCAGGAGACCAGCCCAAGGCCATCACCGAACTGACGGCCGGGCTGGTCCGTGGTGACAAGTACCAGACCCTCCTGGGCGTAACGGGGTCCGGCAAGACGCTGACCCTGGCGCACGTCCTGGCCAACTACGGCAAGCCCACGCTGGTTCTTTCGCACAACAAGACGCTCGCCGCCCAGTTGTACGGTGAACTGCGCCAGTTCCTTCCGGCCAATGCGGTGGAGTACTTCGTTTCCTATTACGACTACTACCAGCCCGAGGCCTACGTCCCGGCAACCGACGTATACATCGAGAAGGATGCGTCGATCAACCAGGACATCGAGTCACTTCGGCTCCGGGCCACGTCGAGCCTGATGGAGCGGGAGGACGTGGTCATTGTCGCCACCGTGAGCGCGATCTACGGCCTTGGCGATCCGGTGGAGTACCGTCGCCTGATGGTGACGGTGAAGACCGGCGAAGATCGTGGACGTGATGCCATCCTCGCCGACCTGGTGCGCATCCAGTACGGCCGGAACGACGCGGCGTTCGAGCAGGGCACGTTCCGGGTGCGCGGGGATTCCATCGAAATTCACCCTGCCTACATGGAGCAGGCCTACCGCATCGAGCTGTGGGGGGACACGGTGGAGCGCATCAGCCGCATTGATCCCCTGACCGGCAACACCATTGCCGTGCTCGACCAGTGCGCCATCTACCCGGCCAAGCACTTCGTGACCCAGCGCGCCACCGTCGAGCGCGCGGTGAAGGCGATCCGCCTGGAGCTTGCCGACCGGCTGCTGGAACTCAAGACGGCGGGCAAGCTGCTGGAGGCGCAGCGGCTCGAGTCGCGCACCGGGTTCGACATCGAGATGCTGCTCGAGGTCGGCACCTGCGCCGGCATCGAGAACTACTCGCGGCACCTCACCGGACGCCAGCCTGGCGAACGGCCGGCGTGCCTGCTCGACTACTTCCCCGAGGACTACCTCGTGGTGGTGGACGAGTCGCACGTCTCGCTGCCCCAGATCGGCGGCATGTTCAATGGCGACCGTGCCCGGAAGACGACGCTGGTGGAGTACGGGTTCCGGTTGCCGTCGGCGCTGGACAACCGCCCCCTCCAGTTCGAGGAGTTCATGGGGCTGGCGCCGCAGATGGTCAACGTCTCGGCCACGCCGGGCGACCAGGAACTCCGCCTGTCCGGCGGCGTCATCGTGGAGCAGATCATCCGGCCCACGGGCCTGATCGACCCCGAGGTGGAAATCCGGCCGGTGAAGGGCCAGGTGGACGACCTGCTGCATGAGATCCGGGCTCGCGTCCGTGCGCAGGAGCGCGTCCTCGTCACCACGCTGACGAAGCGCATGTCCGAGGATCTCACCGACTACCTGCAGCAGGCCGGGGTCCGGGTGCGGTACCTGCACTCCGACATCGACGCCATCGAGCGGATGGAGATCCTGCGCGGGCTGCGGCTCGGCGATTTCGACGTGCTGGTCGGGATCAACCTGCTGCGCGAGGGACTCGACCTGCCCGAGGTGTCGCTGGTCGCCATCCTCGACGCCGACCAGGAGGGCTTTCTCCGCTCCGACCGGTCGCTGGTGCAGACGATCGGGCGTGCCGCGCGCAACGTGCATGGCCTTGGCATCCTCTACGCGGACCGCATCACCGGGTCGATGCAGCGGGCGCTGGCGGAGATGGACCGTCGCCGCACCATTCAGCGGGCATACAACATCGAGCACGGCATCACGCCGCAGTCGATCGTGAAGTCGCTGGAGGAAGTGCGATTGTCCACCCACGTGGCCGATGCGCGCACGGAGCGGGTGAAGCCCGAGCCCGGGCGCACGGAGATGTACGTGGACCCGCACGACCCGAAGCAGCGCGAGAAGTTCATGGAGCAACTGGAGCGACGCATGCGAGAGGCGTCGGCCAATCTCGAGTTCGAGGAGGCGGCGCTGCTGCGCGACCAGCTGAATGAGCTCCGGGCAATGGGGGCGCCCAACGTGCGTCGCGGTGGGGGCGGGACCGCGGTCCGGCAGCGTCGCGGCCGCCGCTGATGCGCGTATGCACCGAAGGCGAGCTGGTGGCCGAGGGTGAGCGAATCGGCCGGATGCTGGTGCCCGGTTCGGTGGTGCACCTTCAGGGCGACGTCGGCGCCGGGAAGACCACGGCCGTGCGCGCCATTGCGCGGGGGCTCGGGGTCACCGAGGCCGCATCGAGCCCGACGTACGCGCTGGTGCACCGGTACGCCGGCGCGCGCGGCCCGGTGTTCCACCTCGACTGCTACCGCTTGCGCCGACCAGAGGAGTCAGCCGACGTCGATTGGGAGGGGCTGGCCGCCGAGGGTGATGCGCTGCTGATCGAGTGGCCGGAGCGCGCGGCAGGGTGGGTCCCCGCCGCCACCCTGCGCGTCCGCCTGTCGCATCTCGCTGATCCGTCGGTGCGGGGGCTGGAAGTCGGCTGATGCATCTGGCGATTGATACGGCATCGAGCCGCCTGTCCGTGGCGCTCGGACGGACCTCGACCAATGCTGTCCATGAAGAGGTGGAGGGTGCCCGGAAGCATGCCGCCGCGCTGCTCCCTGCCATCGACCGGTTGCTCGAGCGCGTGGGCCTGTCGCGGGACCAGATTGTCTCGGTCATCATTGCCGATGGCCCTGGCAGCTTCACCGGGCTGCGCGTTGGCGCGGCGGTGGGCAAGGCGCTTGTGGTGGCGGGCGGTGCGGAGTTGTGGACGGTGTCCTCCCTTCTGGGGCGCGCCATGGTACGTTCGGGGCCCGGTCGCGTCACGGTAGGCGTGTCCGACGCGCTGCGGGGGCAATGCTATGCCGGTGCGTGGCTCTGGCTGCCCGACGGCATCGAGACCATCCTTCCACCCGAGGCGCGCACCCCGGCGAGCCTGCGGGTGGCGCTGCCTCGACCCGATGCCGTGGTGGGCGAATTGCCTGAGGCAACCGCGGCGCTCCTCGCGAACTGGGCGCCATACCAGGATCTGGCGCACCAGGTGGATGCGCGCCTGCTGCTCGATCTCATCGATCGTCCGGGCGGCGCGCGCCGTGTGGCTGATCCGCTCGCATGGGAACCGGATTATGGCCGTCCCGCAGAAGCCCAAGCCCTCTGGGAAGCCCGTCACGGGCGGGCCCTACCGCATCCGTCGCGCGGTGGTCGCTGATGCTGCGGCCCTCGTGACGCTGGAGCGTGCCTGCTTCAACGATCCCTGGGCGGAGTCGTCGTTCCGTGAGGCGCTGGACACGCCCTGGACCTTCGGCCTGGTGGCGGACGCCGCGGGAAGGATCGCGGGCTATCTTATCGGCAGGGATGTGGCCGGGTCGGGCGAAATCCTGAACCTCGCCGTCGATCCCGGCGAGCGGCGCGCGGGCATAGCCAGCACGCTCCTGCGGGAGGGCCTTCGCACCCTGGGCGAGCGGGGCGCGGAGGAAGTCTTTCTCGAGGTGCGCGCCTCGAACGCGCCGGCGATCGAGTTGTACCGCGCCTCGGGGTTTCGCCCGGTGGGTGTGCGATCCGACTACTATCGGAACCCACGGGAGGATGCGCTGGTGCTGCGCCTGGGCTTTACCGGCCTGGCGTAGCTTCGGTATCCCCGGCGGCTATTTGATGAATTCCGGGACGCGCCCAGGCAGTACCATGGGCGACGTCCACCGTGTTGCTCGAACTCTTGTACCGTGGAGGCACCCGTGAGCCGCAGTCTCAACAAGGTCACCCTGATCGGCAACCTCGGGGCAGACCCCGAAGTTCGCAGCACCCAGAACGGCGGTCGCGTTGCGACCCTGTCGGTTGCCACCAGTCGCCAGTGGAAGGGCCAGGACGGCCAGATGCAGGAAAAGACCGAGTGGCATCGCGTCATTTTCTGGAACTCCAACTACTCGAAGCTCGCCGACATCGCCGAGAAGTATTGCCGCAAGGGCGAGAAGATCTACGTCGAGGGCAGCATCGAGTATCGCACCTGGCAGGACAAGGAAGGCCAGACGCGGTACACCACCGAGGTCCGCGGAAACGAACTGATCCTGCTTGGCGGGCGTGGGGGTCAGGGGGCCGAAAGCTTTGCGTCAGCCAAGGCCGCGGCAGGGGCACCAGCCGGAGCTGGCAAGGGCAAGGAGGAGTCGTTTGACGACTTCCCGGACGCCCTCGACGGCGCCGACGACGACCTCCCCTTCTGAGGCAGGACGCCCAGACGCCATGCACGACTCTGCGCCGGCCGCCCATCCAGGGTGAGAGTCGGCGCAGGCATCTCGGTCCAGGTTGTTTATTGGCATAGCGTTATGTCGTCGGCTGTCGGCTGCAATCCGTGGCGCTGATCTTGCTTTTCGGTTCGGCGAGAGTTGAGGCCGTATTACGCCTCGCAGACTCGACTTCACCCACTCCTGTTCTCGAACGCCGTTGGGAGAGATCCGATGCCGCACCTCGAACCTGTTGCGTCGCGGACTGACCGCATGTCATCGCGCCGCTGGCACGTCGCCATCGGCGTGCTCTTGGCGCTGCCGTCTGCCGCCCTAGCACAGGCACCGGCCACGCCCCAGACGCATTTAGTGCGGCCTGGCGACACGCTGTGGTCGCTTGCGCAGTCGTATCTCGGCGATCCGCTCCTGTGGCCCGAGATCTATCGCCTCAATACCGACGTCGTGGAAGATCCGCACTGGATCTACCCGGGCGAGACGCTTCGCCTGGCCGCCGGTGACGGCGTGAGATCCGTGCCCGCCGAGGATACACCCCCGCCGCCGTCCGCGGTGGCGCAGGCGGAGCCAGGCGCGACGGTGGATGCCGTCGAGGACCCGAATTTCAAGGAAACAATCGAAGAGACGGCCGACGACTACGATCCTGATGCGCCGATCTTCCCGCAGATGGGCGAGATGTCGCAGGCGGCGCGCGCCACGGTGAAGGCCTATTCCGAGAAGAACTACCGGGCCATTCGGCGCGACGAGTTCTATTCGGGCGGCTTCCTGACGGAAGGCCAGAATCTGCCGTACGGCCGGATCGTGGGGCGTACCGCATCACCAATGATCAAGTCGATCAGCAACTTTGGCGTGGCGAAGCTCTACACCGATCTCGCGGTGTCTCCGCCCAAGGGCGCTTCCTACGAAATCGGCGACACGCTCATGATCCTGGAAAAGGGGCCGGAGGTCAGCCACTACGGGTTCATGATCCTCCCGACCGGCGTCGGTGTCGTCAAGCGCATCGATGATGGCCGACCGATCCTCACGGTCACGCAAATCTACTGGAGCATTTACCCGGGTCAGTGGCTCCTGCCGCTGGAGAAGTTCCCGACCCAGGCGAAGGCTCGCGCCGTGCCGATCACCGACGGCATCACGGCCAAGGTGCTGGGCTGGCCGCGGGTCGAGTACATCAAGCTTCCCCAGGGGTACGTGTACCTCGACAAGGGAAGCCAGGACGGCGTGGCGCTGGGCGACCTCTGGGAAGTTCGGCGGGCCTCTGGAGGCATTTCCGGCAATGGCACCGTCCTGACGAGCGAGAACATGGCGCACGTCCAGATCGTCAACGTGCGCGACCACAGCGCCACTGGCCTCATCACCAATGTGAAGTTCGCCATGTTTGGTGTCGGTACCCCGATGGTGCAGGTGGCCAAGCTGCCGCAGTAACGCCCTCCCGACGGCACCTTGGCTTGGCAGGAGCGGCGCCCCAATGCGGGCGCCGCTCCTGTTTTTGCGACCAGGGTCACACCCATCGCGCTCCCGCTCACGGTTCGATCGTCTATATTGCGGGGCGATCACGGGTTACGGCCTGTCCGGATGGTCGGGAAGCATGCCCTTTCAACGTGGAGTAGAGTCCTGACATGAGCGGACGGGTATTGGTGACGGGCGGGGCAGGCTTCATCGGGTCTCATATCGCGGAGACCTATCTGGGGGCGGGATGGGAAGTCGTGGTGCTCGACGACCTCTCGCGCGGGCACGCGCGCAACGTTCCCGGAAAGGCAACGCTCGTCCAGGCGGACATCAGGTCGCCCGAAGCGCGCGCCCTGCTGGTCGATGGCCGGTTCACCGTGCTCTGCCATCATGCGGCGCAGATCGATGTGCGAGTCTCCGTCGACCAGCCGGCCCTGGACGCATCGATCAACATTGTAGGCTTCGTCAACCTGCTCGAGGGCGCGGGCGATGGTGGCGTGGAGCGCGTGGTGTTCGCGTCGAGTGGCGGTACGGTGTACGGCGACCCGCTGGAGATCCCCACGCCCGAAACGGCACCGAATTGCCCCATTTCGCCGTACGGAGCCAGCAAGCTTGCCGGCGAGCACTATGCGCGCATGCTGGGAGCGCTGCGCGGCTTTGACGCGGTCTCGCTCCGGTACGCGAATGTGTTCGGCCCGCGGCAGGATCCCAAGTCCGAGGCCGGCGTCGTGTCGATCTTCGTTTCCCGGCTTCTCGAGAAGCGCCCGCTGACCATTTTCGGCGACGGCACGCAGACCCGGGACTATGTCTTCGTCCGTGACGTCGCCAGGGCCAACCTGCTCGCGGGCACCTGCCCACTCGCCCCCGTCGATGTGCATGAGGCGCGGGCCTTCAACATCGCCACCTCGATCGAGACGTCGGTCCTCGACCTTGCGGACACCGTTGGGCGGGTCATGGGTGTGTCTCCGGTGCTCGAGCTTGCACCGTCACGCCCCGGTGAATTGCAGCGAAGCGCCCTCGACGTGCGGAAGGCCGGGGCGCAACTGGGCTGGTCACCCGAGTTCAGCTTCGAGACCGGGCTTCCCCAGCTCATCGACTGGTTCAAAAAGGAGAACGCATGATGCTTCAGGTCGGCGGCGCGCTGCCAACCACTCCGCTCGAGCTCCTGCTCATCTCGAGCGTCGAGACAAAGGTGGTGCTCGCCATCCTGCTGGTGTTCTCCGTGATCGCCTGGTTCATCATTGTGCTGAAGTGGTGGCAGTTCCGCCGACTGCACCGGCAGGGCGGAAAGTTCTTTGCCGAGCTCGAGCGCACAACGCGACTGCAGGAGGGGTACCATGCGGCCATGAAGCAGCCGCCATCCCCATACAACCGGTTGTTCCGGGAGGCGATCAACTTCTACTCGGAGCTGCGGCCGGGCGCCCTCAAGGAGGAAGTTGTCCGGACACCGCTCACCTCCACGCAGCTTGAGTCGCTCAAGCTCGTGCTGATGAAGGAAGTCTCAGCGGAAAAGGACATGCTCAGTCGCTATGTCCCGTGGCTGGCCACGGTCGGGGCGGTGGGCCCGCTCATGGGGCTGATGGGCACGGTGCTGGGCGTCATGGACGCATTCATCGGGATCTCCTCCAAGGGCTCGGGCAACATCAGCGCCGTGGCACCCGGCGTGGCCGAGGCGCTCATCGCCACGGTCGCGGGTCTAGCGGCTGCGATCCCGGCGGTGATCGCGTACAACCTGTACGTCAACAAGGTTCGGATGCTGGCAGGCGAGCTCGAGGGATTCGCGGCGGAACTGATCGGTACGATGGCGCGCGAGGGGATGGTCTGACGTGGGCGCCTTGAGCGGGTTTCGCGGCGACGACGACCTGGCGCTCAATGCCGACGTCAATGTCACCTCCCTGGTGGACGTGGCGTTCGTACTGCTCATCATCTTCATGATTGCGGCGCCCATCATGCAGGGCGGCGTGGATGTGGACCTGCCGCGGGCCGCGGCGAAGCCCCTCAACGCAAAACAGGGCATCGTGGTGTCGCTCGACCGACAGGGCAAGATCTTCCTGGACGAGACCCCGGTGAGCTACCGGGATTTCCGCGCGACATTCCGGTCCATCGTCGCGACCCGCAAGCCCGACGCCGTGTACCTGCGCGCCGACAATCGCGCATCCTATGGGGACGTGGTCCGTGTCGTTGCGATCATCCGCAACTCTGGTGTGCGCAACCTCGGCCTGGTCGCCGAGGATGAGGAATCGAAGTGAGGGGACGCAGTGCCCTCGCCGTCGATGGTCCGTCGGCCACGATCGGGATGACCGGGTCGCTCATCGTGCATGTGGGGGTGGTGCTGCTGTTCTTCATCGCCGTGCCCCGGACCACCCTTGGTCCGCCAGTGTACGCCGTGGAGTTGGTGGCCGCGCCGCTGCCCACCACGGCGCGCCGGGCGGCCCCGGAGGCTGTCACTCGGCCCCCGGAACCGGCGCCTCCATCGGAGGCGCCCGCGCCCGCACCAGCGAAGCCCACCAAGGCCGAGGCGGTGCAGCCCAAGGCGAAGACCGAGCCTGCACCGGCGCCCACCAAGGCGGTGCAGGCCCCGGAGAAGCCGGTGGAGAAGGCCCCCACCACGAAGAGCGAGGCGCAGCCGCTGCCGGGCGAAACCCCGGGGACCGGCACCGATGTGGCCAACATCAAGATTCCCGGGATTGAGTTTCCCTATCCCGAATACCTGCGGAACATCATGAACGAAGTGCTGCGGCGCTGGAACGCCCCCAACAACCGGCTCCGGGCGGAAGTGGCGTTTCTCATCCTCAAGGACGGTTCGGTGCGCGATATTCGCTTCCTGCAGCGGTCTGGCAACTTCAGTTTCGACCTCGAGGCACAGGGGGCCATCGAGGCTGCCGGGAACGGCAAGGCGTTTGGCCCCCTCCCCGACGGGTGGGACGCCAACGTGCTGCCGGTCACGTTCGTGTTCGAGCCTCGCCAGTGATGCGCGCCCGACGCTATTCGGGCTGGCGCCTTCGTCGCGCGCTGGTCGTCATCGCGAGCCTCGCGAGCCTCGCGGCTCCGTTGCAGGCGCAGGACTCGGTGCCCCGGCCAGGTGGTGTGCGCCTCACCCTGCGTTACGACCCGGGCAACCGGCCATCGCTGGTCATCGTGCCGGGGCCGGGAATGGACTCGGTGCGGGCGATCATGAAGCGCGATCTCGACTTCAGCGATCGCTTCGAGACGATCATCATGCCCGGTGGCGACTCCGTGTCCGCGGCCATGCCGGCAGGTCCGCTCAACTATGCGCTCTACCGCAACTTTGGTGCGGCGTTCGCCCTCGAACTTGCGCAGGCCGGCTCGCAGACGGTCATGCGATTGCACGACGTCAACGGCGGGCGCGTGATCAATACGATGGAGACCCGCTTTGCCCCGGATGCCGACCCGGCGCTCCGCATGCAGGTGCATCGCGCCAGCGACGAGGTCGTCCGCTGGGTGACCGGCACGCCGGGCGTGGCGGCCACGCGCATCGCGTATGTGAGCAACGGTCGCATCATGCTCATGGATTTCGATGGCGCGGCCATCACGGCGCTCACGCCGGCGGGACAAAGCGCCCTCTCGCCGGCCTGGTCACCGACCTCTGATCGCATCGCGTACACCCGGCTGGGGGAGGGGCAGGGGCCGGTGCTCATCCAGCGCCTGTCCGGGGGCGCGCCGCAGACGGTTCCGGGCACCGAGTCGGCGCTGAACATCACGCCGATGTTCTCGCCCGACGGCCAGTTCCTCGCGTATGCGCAGGTCAATGAGCAGGGCACGAACATCCAGGTGGCCAACGTCCGGGACATGTGCTGCGTCCAGCGGTTGACCACGGGTCGGTTCGCGGACAACCTTTCACCGACCTATTCGCCCGATGGCCAGCGCATGGCCTTTGTGTCCACGCGCGCCGGTCCACCGCAGATCTATGTCATGGAACAAAACGGCACCAACACGGAACTGCTCGTGCCGTTTGATTACGGGGTCACCGGCAGCTCCAATGCGCCAGAATGGTCGCCGGATGGCGTCTCCCTCGCGTTCCACCGCGAGGTGTCCGGCGGTCCGCAGATCTTTGTCCTGGACGTCGCAGGGCGAAGGCTCAAGCAGTTGTCGTCGTCGGGTCGCAATGAAGACCCGACATGGGCACCCGATGGTCGCCATATCGCGTTTGTCTCCGATCGGACCGGGCAGCGACAAATATGGGTCATCGATATCGAAACCGGTCGCGTGCGCGCGATCACCACTGGCGGAATCGCCCGGCTTCCCGCATGGTCGCGCCGGCTTCCGTGAGATTTTCACCACCACCCAGGAGAGTCCTCATGACACGTTCATCGCTGATCGCCATCGGTGCCTTCGCGTTCGTCGCCGCGTGCGGCGGCAAGAAGCCCCCCGAGGCGCCGGCGCCCGATCCCACGCCTGTGGAGGCTCCTGCTCCGACACCACCGGCACCCACGCCCGCGCCGGTGAATGATGACGCGGCCAACGCGGCACGGATGGCGGCCGAGCGGACCCGGGCGCTGACCGCGGACCTGACCGAGATGATCCATTTCGACTATGACCGGTCGGACATCATGGCGGGAGACCGGGCCAACCTCGATCGCAAGGCGGCGATCCTCGCCGCGAACCCGTCCGCCCGGCTCCAGATCGCCGGCAACTGCGACGAGCGCGGCTCGACCGAGTACAACCTGGCGCTGGGGAACCGGCGTGCGCTCGCGGCGAAGCAATACCTGGTCGGCAAGGGTGTGGACGGGAGCCGCATCACGACGGTGTCGTACGGGTCAGAGCGCCCTGTTGCCATGGGCCAGTCAGAGGCGGCCTGGGCGCAGAACCGGAACGACCAGTTTTCGCTGACGGCGGGCGGCTCGAACCTCGTCTCGCCTCAATGAGACGAGCAGTCGCCGCGGCGTTCCTTGCCGGTGTCGCAGCATGTGCGACACCGGCGCAGGTGCACCAGGTCGAGACGCAGGTCGGCGTGCTGCGCGCCGATACCCGTCGCTCCGACTCGGCGAGCGCGGCCCAGTTGCGCCAGGTCCTGGTGCTGCAGCAGGAGCTCCTGGACTCAATGGCGGTCATGCGGCGTTCGCTGGCGCAGATGGAAGGCGGGATGTCCAATGACATGCTGGCGGTGCAGCAGCAGCTCCTGCAGCTGCAGGAGCTCACCGGCCAGAGCCAGCGGCGGCTGACCGAGTTGCGGTCGCAGATCGAGGCCCGGGGCGAGACGGTCGGTGCGGCCGCGATGCCGGTGGGGCCGGGAGGTGCGGTCGATTCCGGCACGCCGCCACCTGGGGCCACCGCATCGGCACAGCAGATGTATGATGCCTCGCTGGCCCAGCTGCGGCGCGGTAGTGCGTCCACCGGGCGGGCCGGCCTCCGGGAAATGCTGGCGGCGTACCCGAAGAGTGAGCTGGTGCCGGACGCGCTGTATTTCGTGGGCCAGAGCTTTTCATCGGAGAATCCTGACTCGGCCTCGGCATACTACCGCCTGGTAGTGAAGGATTATCCTGCATCGTCACGCGCGCCGGCCGCTTTGTATGGGCTCGGGCTGCTCGCTGAGCGCCACGGGGACAAGGCCGGCGCGCGCGATGCCTACAACCAGCTCCTCAAGAGCTATCCCAAGTCCGACGAGGCGGCGCTGGCCCGCGACCGGTTGAAGGCCATCGGGCGCTGAGCCTGGCCGGACCTGCATGACGGTACCTGGCGGCGAAATGCCCTTCCTCGACCACCTCGAGGAGCTCCGCATGCGGTTGCTGCGGGCCCTCGGGGCGGTCGTCGTCGGGTTTGCGGCCGGGCTCTGGCTGGTGCAGCGGTTCCAGCTCGTGGCCCTGCTCAAGGCGCCGATCGCCGCCTACCTGCCCGATGGCAAGCTCGTGTTCACGAGCCCCACTGAACCACTGATGATCGTGTTCAAGCTGGGCTTCGTGGTGGGGCTCCTGCTGGCGTCTCCCGTCCTCATCTACCAGATCTGGGCGTTTCTGTCGCCGGCACTCTACGAGCGCGAACGCAAGGTGATCATGCCCTCGCTGGTGGTGGGGCTCGGGTTGTTCGGGGTCGGGGCCAGCCTGGGGTACATCTTCATCGTGCCGCAGGCGCTGCGCGTGTTCTTCAGCTTTCAGGCCGAGTCGCTGCAGCCGATGATCACGTACGACAACTGGTTCGGCTTCGTGCTGCAGATCGTCCTCGCACTGGGGCTTTCGTTCGAGCTGCCCCTTGTCATCATCATCCTCGCTGCCCTGGGCGTCGTGTCGCCGGCGGACCTCCATCGCTTCCGGCGGTATGCCATCGTGCTGTCCTTCGTGGCCGGTGCCGTGCTGTCACCGGGCGCCGACGTGTTCTCGATGCTGATGATGACGGCACCGCTCCTGTTGCTGTACGAGATCGGCGTGGCGGGGGCGGCGATGATCGCGCGCCGCCGCCTCAGGGACGAGGGCAGGATCATGCTCCCGATCCTCCTCTTTGCGCTGCTGGCCGGCGGCATGACAACCCCGGCCAACGCGCAGGGCGTTCCCACGCCGAGGCAGGCGGCCGGACAGGACACGACGCGTGCCCCACCGGCGCGGGGACCGGGGCAGCAGATCCTCGATTCGGCGCAGGCCGAACGGCTCGGCCTTCCCACCGCCCCATCGCAGTCCTTCGCCCCTGAGGATTCCGCCTACCGCGCCCTGCTCGGGCTCCCCGGCTACACCGTCACCAAGTATCGCGCCGACTCCGCCGCCATCCTGGCGGAGCAGAAGCAGCTCATGCTCATGGGCCATGCCATGACGGAGCGCGAGGGCACGACAATGGAGGCGGAGGAGATCATTTACGACCAGGGTGACTGCATGCTGGACGCCTCCGGCGACCCGAAGTTCTACAACGAGGGGCAGGTGCTGGTGGGCGAGGAGCTCAAGTACAACACCTGCCGCCGGCGCGGTGTCGTATCGGATGCGCTCACCAACTTCAAGCAGGGGAGCACCACCTGGTTCCTTCGTGGCGACGTGGCGAAGGACTCCCTTAACAACCGGATCTTCGCCGGCCACGGCGACATCACCAGCTGCGACCTGCCGGTGCCGCACTACCACTTCAGTGCGCGAGAGATCAAGTGGGTGTCCAATACCGTGCTGGTGGCGCGCCCCGTGGTGCTGTACATCCAGGACGTGCCGGTTCTCTGGCTCCCGTTCATCTTCCAGGACCTGAGGCCAGGGCGCCATTCCGGCCTGCTGATCCCGCAGTTCGGCTTTTCCGACATCATCCGTCCGTCGCCCAGCTACTCGCGGCAAATCGAGAACGTGGGGTACTACTGGGCCACCAACGACTACATGGACCTCACCGGGCGCATCAACTGGTTCTCGGGTCGCTATGTGTCGCTGGGACTGCAGACCGACTACCGATGGCTCAACCGCTTCCTGAGCGGTGTCTTCGCGATCAACCGGCAATGGGAGACGGGAGGCGGGTCGAGTACGCAGCTGCGCTGGGACCATACCCAGAAATTCAACCTGTCCACCAACATCGCGCTCTCGATCGGGTACGCGAGCAACACGCAGGTCATCAACAACAACGCCGTCGACCCGCTGATCAATACCCAGCAGATCAGCAGCCAGCTGCGGCTCACCAAGCAGTACCGCTGGGGCGCGATCAACATCGGCGGCAATCGCCGGCAGGACATCTCGAACGGGAGCGTCACGCAGACGCTCCCCTCGCTGGACATCTCCCCAAAGCCGATCGGCCTTGGCGCCAGTTCCACCTGGTCGCCCACCTTCAGCTTCAGCCAGGACCAGGTGAGCAACCAGCCGCGCGGGTCGCTCAAGTTCGTGACCCCGAGCGGGGGCATCGATTCGGTGCAGCTCACCCTCGACTCACGCACCTCCGCGGCCCGGCTGTCCACGCCCTTTCGTTTCGGCAGCTTCAACTGGCAGAACGCCGTCCGGTATACCGACGCCACGATCAGCGGGCGCGACTCGACCTTCACGGTGCTGCCGGACACCAGTACGGTCAATCCGAATGACTCGGTGGTGGTGGTCCGCTACTACGCCGGCAGCTATCGCAGCGACTTCGACTGGGACACCGGCATCAACCTGCCGTTCCTGTTGCGTGGCACCTGGAAGATCCAGCCCACCATCGGCGTGCAAAACGTGACGTCGGGCCCGTTCGCCATCCGGAACCGGAATACCGACGGCGACTGGGTGGTCCAGGGGAAGCGCGCACGATTCAGCCTGTCGATGACCCCGACGTTCTTCGCCTTCTTCAATGTGGGATTCATTCCCGGCCTGAGCCGCATGCGGCACAGCATCAATCCATTGCTCACCTGGTCGTTTGCGCCGGCGGCATCCGTGCCGGAGGCGTATGCTGCGGCCATCGCCCTTCCGGGCCAGCAGGTGCAGTTGCGGAGTCAGCCGGAGAACCTGCTGTCACTTGCCCTCAACCAGAACTTCGAGGTCAAGGCAAAGCCGGCGGCAGAGGACACCCTGGGCACGCAGGCGCGGAAGTATCGCCTCCTGAGTATCCAGACGAGCCCGATCAGCTACAACTTCCAGCAGGCCGGTGAGCCGGGCCGGACTGGCTGGACCACACAGCAGGTGACCAACTCGGTCCTGAGCGACCTGCTGCCGGGATTCAACCTGTCGTTCGGCTTCGACCTCTGGCAGGGCTTTGCAGGACAGGATACCTCCCGCTTTGCGCCCTTCCTGAACACGCTGAACATGAACTTTGGCCTCTCGAGCGCCACGTTCCGCTCCCTCTTTGGCGGCAGCCAGCATGGGGCAGGCGGGCAACCGGCCGGCAACCTGCAGAGCGTGCTGAACGACCCGAACCGCGACAACTACCTGCAGGGGCAGGGGAGCCGGGCCATCCGTCCCGCCAACAGCTACACCGCCACCGGCGCGGGAGTGGAAAAGGGGTTCAGGTCGAGTATCGCGTTCACGGTGCTTCGCTATCGACCAAGCAGCTACCCGTCCCCGCTCATCAAGCCGGAGGACCAGGTCTCCCTGAACTACTCGCTGCAGTTCTCCCCAACGCAGTTCTGGTCGGCCTCGTGGCAGGCACAGTACAACTTCACCCAGCATCGGTTCGAGTCCCAGACGGTGACCCTCGAGCGCGAACTGCACGAGTGGCATGCCTCGTTCCGTTTTGTCCGGAATGCCAATGGCAACTTCGCCTTCTTCTTCTCGGTGTTCCTGACCGACCTGCCCGACCTGCGGTATGACTACCAGCAGACGTCGTTTGAGTAGTTGTCCCCTCCGGGATACGATGAGACGCTGGGCGGGAAGGCGTGAGGACGTGAGGACATGAAATCACGAAGAGGGGAAATGCTTGGCAGCACACGGGATAGCCCGCGCGTCCTCACGCCCTCACGCCCTCACGTATTCACTGGCATGCTCCCTGCTTAAAAGACCACTTATCACCAATTGGAGACGCGCCGCCATGCCTCGCTGGTCCCTCTCTGCGCTGCTGCTTGTCGGCGCCTGCACTACCTACGACAACGTCGCGCCGGTTGGCCCGTTGCCGCCGCCGTCAAACCTGTTCTACGAGGTGACGTCAGGCGGACCCGGCACCATACCAGTGGCGACCCTGCTCGAATGGGACCAGGTCAATGACGGAAGCGTCAATACGTGGAATGTCTACTCGCGCAGCAGTACCGCGCAGTCGTTCTTCCTGCGGGGCACCACGACCTCGAACAGCTTCCACGACCAGGGTGTTCCCGAACTGCAGTACTATGTCACGGCGGTGGACTACGACGGCTTCGAGTCGCTAGGCAGCAACGTCGTTACCATCGACGAGCGGCTCGCGCTTCCTCCCGTGGCGCAGCTCTTCTCCACCAGCCTGAATGGCGCCGTGGCGCTCGCGTGGAGTGACAATCCGTTCGAGAGTGATCCGGCCGGCTTCCGCAACTATCGGGTGTTCAGCACCCTGTACAACCTCGATACCGGCCTCTGCCTGGACACCGGCTGGGCACTTGAGGGCACCACGGTCTCACCGGAGTTCATTGCCGGCGCCCTGGCGAATGGTGTCCCGCGATGCTTTGGTGTGTCGGCTGTGAGCATCGAGGGGTTCGAGAGCCTGTGGTCACCAATCGTTGATGACACGCCACGTCCCGACGCCCACAATGTTGCCATCACGGCGACGCAGTTCGACGCGGCCCAGAGCGGGTTCCGGTTCTGGCGTGACCAGAACGCCGATGGTCTCGCACAGGATGCCGAGCTGGGGCTGGCGCTGGCCGGTGCGTCGCCCGATGCCGACTTCTCCATCGAGCGTGACGGCGCTGGGCAGTTGTGGCTGACACCAGTGCGTGCGGCGGCGACGGTGGCGGTGTACGGCGGCGGCCCGGTGGCCGACCTGTCGTCGATCGACATTGCGCCGGAAGGCGGCTATAGCCATAGCCCCGTGCAACTGCAGCCCGGATACGGTTACGTCGTGCAGATCAGCGGGTCTGCCGACGGCTACTTGCGCTATGGGGCACTTCGGGCCAGCCATGTCGGCCGCGACTTCGCCATCGTGGACTGGTCGTACCAGACGGATCCGGGGAATCCGCAGCTGATTCGGGGGAGATAGAAGCGACAGGGCCGCCCTGTTATTTTGGCCCATGCCTCCGGACCTCATACTCAACGGCTCCTCCCTCACCATCCCGGACGTGGTCCGTGTGGCGCGAGATCAGGCCGCACGGATCACCGTTGACCCGGTCGCTCGAGCGGGCCTCGCTGCAAGCCGCGCACGTGTAACCGCGGCGGTGGCTACCGGTGCCACGATCTACGGGATCAACACCGGCTTCGGCAAGCTTGCCAACGTCCGCATCCCCCACGACCAGCTGGAGCAGCTCCAGGTCAACCTGATCCGGAGCCACTCGGCGGGCGTCGGATCACTGATGCCCGCGGACGTCGTGCGCGCGATCATGGTGTTGCGGGCGAACGTCCTCATCCGGCCCACCAGTGGCGTGACCCCGGAGCTGGTCGATGCGCTGGTGGCATTGATCAACAGCGGGCTCGTGCCGGCGGTGCCGGAGCAGGGAAGCGTCGGGGCGAGCGGCGACCTCGCCCCGCTCAGCCATATCGCGCTGGTGCTGATGGGCGAGGGCAGGCTCGCTGACGGCCGGGCGGCTCGGGTGGCCCTCGAGGCCGCCGGCCTTCGGCCCTTCACCTTCGGGCCGAAGGAGGGAATCTCCTTCATCAACGGCACCCAGGCGCAGACCGCAATGCTGGCGCTCCTGGTGCACGATGCCGAACTGGTCTGGCGCACGGCCGTCGGAGCGGCCGCGATGTCACTCGAGGCGCTGAGGGGCACACCGGTGCCGCTCGACCCCCGGATCCACGAGAACCGACCGCATCCCGGACAGATCGCGACGGCGGCCCTGATGCGGCACCTGCTCCTGGACAGCGAGATCCGCGAGTCACACCGCGAGCACGACGACCGCGTACAGGATGCCTATAGTCTCCGCTGCTCGCCCCAGGTGCTCGGTGCCGTCCTCGATGTCATCCGATTCGTCGAGGGTGTCGCCCGGATCGAGTTGAATGCCTCCACGGACAATCCCCTGGTGTTTGAGTCCGGTGAAGTGTTGTCGGGTGGTAACTTCCATGGGCAGCCGGTGGCGCAGGCGCTCGATTTCCTGGCGATCGGCCTGACCACGCTTCAGGCCATCGCCGAGCGGCGCGTCGAGCGCCTCGTCAATCCCGACCTCTCCCAGGGCCTGCCGGCATTCCTGACCGACAACCCGGGCCTGTCGTCCGGGTACATGATGGTGCAGATCACCGCCGCGTCCCTGGTGGCCGAATCGCGAACCCTCGCCATGCCAGCGAGCATTGGCTCCATCCCGACCGACGCGAATCAGGAGGATTTCGTGCCGATGGGGATGGCGGCGGCCTTCAAGACATCGCGAATCCTTCGGAACGCTGCGGTGGTTATCGGGTCGGAGTTGCTCTGCGGCGCCCAGGGACTGGAGTTTCTCAAGCCATTGCGCCCCGGCAAGGGCGTAGCCGAAATCTATGGGAAGGTGAGGGCCGCCGAGGGGGGCATACCGCCGCTGGGCGCCGACCGGCCACCCGCCCCCGACCTGGAGCGACTGGCCGCCCAGGTGCTGGCGGGGGAGCTTACGCCTTCCTATCTTCCCTAAGTGCAAGCCGCTCCTGAGTTTCCCCAATCGCCGGGCCGAGCCGAATGAATCTTGAAAAGCTCAAGGATACGGCGCGAAAGTATGAGCAGAAGGAGGATTGGCGGCGGGCCATCGACGTCTACCTCAAGGCCATCCAGGAATTCGAGTCGGGAAAGGAACCTCACCCCGATCTCTCGCTGTACAATCGGGTCGGTGACCTGTACATGAAGGTGAACGACCCGGCGGCGGCAGTGCGCTCCTACGAGCGCGCGGCCGACCTCTATACAGAGCAGGGTTTCCTCAACAACGCCATCGCGCTCTGCGGCAAGATCCTCCGGGTCAACCCGGGGCGGGTGCAGACGTACTACAAGCTCGCCCAGATCCACGCGCGCAAGAACATGCTCCTCGAGGCGAAGCGAAACCTCATCGAGTATCTCGAGCGGATGAATCACGCCGGAGAGCTCGACGCGGCGTTTGATGCCGTCAAGGTCTTCGCAGACCATTTCCCGGCGAACCAGGAAATCCGCTTCATGCTGATCGAGCTGCTCCGCGCCGCATCCCGCGAGGATGAGGCGCGCAAGCAGGTGGAAGTGGTCGCCCAGGAACTCGAATCACGGGGTGACGCGGTTGGCGCGCAGCGCACGCGCGAGCAACTGGAGGAAGCGGCGGCGGAGGTCGATGAGGGGCGCCCGGCAGCGCCAGCAGGTCCGGCAGGCCTCGTGTTCCTCGATACCGGCTTTACGCCTGCGGCCCCGCGGGCAACGACGCCCCGTTCCCCTATTGTGGCGCCCCGCACCGCGACACCGGCGGAGATGCCGGAGGCGATGCCGCCAACCCCGGAGTCGTTCGAGCCGGTGGAGGAGGCGGCGGCGGCAGAACTTCTCGACGAGGTCATCGAGGACCTGCCCATCGTTGAACACATCGCGGTCGAAGCCGAGGGTGATACCGACGTGGCGCGTCTCGATGACTTGATCGAGGAGGCGACAGCGTCACCGGCGGATATCGCGTCGGGCGATATCGACATCATGCTCGAGCCGGCATTCGAGTCGGCCGATGAGGATCTCAACGCTGAGGACGCTCCGCTCGAGGGCCTCGAGGTGATGACGCCGCCGGACGATGTCGATGTGCCCGAGGGTTTCGTCGCGGAAGAGCCGCCCAGCGCCGAGGAGCTGTTGTCCGGCAATCAGGACGAAGGGGCGGAGGCGGAGTCCGCCGGTGACGAGTTCTTCGTCGCCGAGAATGAGGAGTCCAGCCTGGAGTTCGTGGCGGTGGATTCCGGTCCGGACGAGGGCCTGGAGCCGGACCTGGTTGATGAGTTCACCTCGCCGCCGCCGGACGCCGGCATGGCCACGGTCGATGAGCTCGAGGGCCTGGTCCTCGAGGATCCCGAGAATCCCGACCTGCACCGGCGGCTGGGTGAGGCGCTGCTGCTCCAGGGCGAGACACCCCGTGCAAGCGACGAATTCGAGCTGGCCCTTTCCGGGTACGAGCTGCTCGAGCATCGGGAACAGGCCGAGGCACTGGTTGACCTGTTGATCACGCTGCATCCGGACAGCGTGCGCTACTACCAGAAGCGAGTCGAGTATTCCTATCGCACTGGCGACCGGCACCGCTTGCTGGAGGCCTACCTCGACCTGGGTGACGCCCTGCTGCGGATGCAGGCCGACGACAAGGCTGCTGCGGTATACGGTCGCGTACTGGAGCACGACCCGGACAGTCCGCGAGCGCGCTACGGTCTCGAACAGCTGGGATTGCTGGAGCAGGAGGCACTGGCTCCCGCGGAATTTGTCGACGACCCCGACGTGGCGGAGGGGTACAGCGCAGCGGAGAAGGTCGATGACGCCGTCGACGGTGCCGAGGCCGAGGCGACTGTCCCGGGCGAAGACGCCGGCAGTGGCATGTCCGAGGAGGAAGCGGCTGAACGCGCCCTCGACGAGGCCCTCGCGGCAACGCTTGAAGCGGAACAGGCGGAACCTGAACCGGCGGCGCCCGAGCCGGCAGTACCCGAGGCGACGCTTCCCGAGCCTGCGGCACCGGCGCCGGCGCCGATTATGGTCAGGCCGGCGTCCGTACAAGTTCCGCCCGCCGTGCCCCCTGCCGCACCGCGCCCCAGTCCCGTACCGGTCGGCGATCCCCTGGGGTTTGTCGACCTGGGCTCCCTCATCATCGACGAGGACGGTCCGCGCGACACGCGCATGAAGGGCGAGCAGCTCGAGACGACCGGCGACGAGCAGCGGGATTTTGACGACATGCTGGCGCAGTTCAAGAAGGGAATCGACGAGAACGTCGGTCATGACGACTACGAGGCGCACTACGACCTCGGCATCGCCTTCAAGGAAATGGGGCTGCTGGACGAGGCGATCGCGGAATTCCAGAAGGCGCTCCGCGACCCGAACGGACGGCTGCGTACCTCGGAGGCCCTGGGCGTGGCCTTCTTCGAGAAGGGGCAGATGGCGGTGGCGGAGGCGGTGCTGCGGCGTGCGGTGGACACGCTCGCCGGCGGCGACGACCAGAAGATCGGCCTGGTCTACTGGCTCGGTCGTTCCTGCGAGGCGCAGGGGCGCCTCCCGGAGGCTCGGCAGAGCTATGAGCGAGCGATGGCGGTCGACATCCAGTTCATGGACCTGCGCGAGCGCGTGAGCCAGCTCGGTACCGGTCAGCCGCAATGAGCTCCCAGGTCGAGTCCGTTACCCTGGCCATGGTGCAGGGCCCCATCAGGCACCGCCTGCCTGAGGTACAGGCGGAGTTGCGTCGCATTGTCGAGGCCGACTTCAACCTGATCGCCGACGTCAATGCGCACCTGTTCCAGATGCAGGGCAAGATGTTCCGTCCCACGCTCACCCTGCTGACCGACGAGGCCACCGGCGGACCGGATCCGCGGGCCGTGGCACTCGCGGCCACCGTCGAGCTGATCCACCTGGCCACGCTGGTGCACGACGATTCGGTCGATCACTCCGTGCTGCGCCGGGGCATGCCGACGATCAACAGCCTGTTCAGTCACCAGATTTCGGTGATCATGGGCGACTACCTGTACTCGCGCGCCGTGATCGAACTGGTCAACTTGAGCGACCTCGATGCGCTGCGGGTGCTGAGCCGGGTCACCAATGAGATGACTGTCGGCGAGATGCGGCAGCTCCTGGCGCATGATCGGCTCCAGTTCACCGAGGAACAGTACGACCTCCTCATCCGGGCCAAGACCGCCTCGCTCATTTCCGGTGCCTGTGAGGTGGGTGCGCTGCGCGCGACGCCGGCGATTCGTGCCGCACTCGGCCGCTTCGGCCAGGCGCTTGGCATGGCCTTCCAGATGGTCGACGACCTCCTCGACTACACCGAGGACCAGAGCGTGACCGGCAAGCCGTCCGGGCTCGATCTGAAGGAGCACAAGGTCACCTTGCCCCTCATCGCGGCGCTGCCGCACTTCACTGCGGCGGAGCGACTGGCCGTTACCCGGCTCCTGCAGACACCGGAACCAAGTACCGACCAGGTCGCCGAGGTGGTCGAGGCAGTGTCGCGAGCCGGCGGACTCGACTACGCCCGGGAGCGAGCCCTCCGATTTGCCCAGCAGGCGGAAGGCGAACTCGATGTGCTGCCGGCATCGCCGGCCCGGGAGGCGCTGCGTGCGTCAATTGCCTACGTGGCGGATCGGAGGCGATGATGCGCACCGGACCGAGGCGGCCCGGGTTCTACCTCGGAGTGCTGGTGTCCGGGTTCATTGTGGGCGGTTTCCTCAATGCATTGCTGCAGCGATGGATGCCCGAGAGCGCCGCCAAGAGCTTCTTCACCAGTACCTGGACGCCCACGGTCGGGCCTGTCTCGGCCGACCTTCTGGTGCTAACTTTCACCCTGGGTCCGGTGGGGTTGCACGTCTCGCTCCTGGGCCTGATCGGGGTGGTGCTTGCCTACCTGATCGCGCGGTCGCTCTTTTAGGAGGTCGCCATGGGGAACCTCGGTTTCTCCGAGATCATGATCATCCTGCTGGTGGTGCTGCTCGTCTTCGGAGCCAAGCGCCTGCCAGAGGTGGGGGCCTCGATTGGGAAGGGGATTCGCGAGTTCAAGAAGAGCCTGACGGACACACAGGAGGAAGTCATGCGGCAGGATTCGCCGCAGAGCTTCCCGAGCCGCCAGATGGACTCTGCGGAGACCCAGCCGAAGTCGAGCGGTGAGCCGAAGCGGTTGTCCCAGTAGTCATCCGCCGTCAGCGGCACGCACAAAAAAGAGGGGCGACCACGTCGGTCGCCCCTCTTCGTGTCGTGTCCTGACGGAGCGCAGGTCCTAGGTTGCCGCCTGCTGCTGCGCCTGGTTGCGCTGGTACAGCTCCGCGCGCTTGTCGACGATCGTGGCGGCATCCTTGAGCGCCTGCAGGTAGTTCCGCACACGGTTCTGGCGCGCCCGGCGAATGGCATCGGTGCGCAGCTTCTCCAGGTCCTTCACGAACGCGGCCGAGTCGGCGGGAACGAGCGAGAGCGTCTCGATCACGTAGATGCCCTGTGGCGTCTCGATGGCGCCGGAGTGATCGCCGGGCTTGAGCGCAAACGCCGTCCCTACCACCTGGCCACTCTGGATCGGCGGCTGCACCCGCAGGAACGGTCCAAACTCGCGGTTGGGGAAGCCCATTGCCTTCGCGGCATCCGGCAGTGACTCGCCCTTGTCGAGCCGGGCAACGTAGGCCTGCGCAAGTTCGCGGGCCCTCACCAGCTTCTTGTCGTCGCGAACAGCCGACTCGACCGAGCCGCGGATGTCGGCGAGGGCCGGCACGCCACCCTTGACCAGGCTGTCGAGACGGAAGAGGTAGTACGCGAGCCCCGTTTCAATGACCGGGCCGGCGGTGCCTTCCACGCCCTGGAACGCCCAGATCCCGGCGTCGGGAACCACGATGTTCCCATCGAGAACCTGCGTGCCCTGCTGGACCGACGTGGTCATTTCTGTCAGTCCCATGGCCTTGGCCAGTTCGGCGAAGGCGGCGGCGCTGATTTTCTCATCGGAACGGCGATCGAGTGAATCGGCCCGCGCCTCGAGATGATCCCGGTGGGTGCCAGTGATCTCGATCGGCACCAGGATGTGGCGCGCCTTGGCCTTGTTTCCTGACCGACTGGTGACCTGGATGATGTGGTACCCGAACTGGGACAGCACGGGCTGGGAAAGCGTATTGATCGGCAGCGAGAAGGTGGCGCTGTCGAAGGCGGGGTCCATGTCGCCCTTCTTGAACTCACCGAGGTCGCCGCCATTTTTCGCCGAAACACTGTCGGACGACTCGCGCTGCGCCACCTCGCCGAAGGGCGCCCCACCTGCGATCTCAGTGCGGATCTGCTCGGCCCGGGCAAATGCTGCCGCGGTATCCGAGGCATCGGGGAAGCTGGGCAGCGCGATGTAGCTCAGGTACGCCGTCTTCGGGCGTTCGAACGCTGCCTGATGCTTCGCGTAGTACTCGGCTACCTCCGCCGGGGTGACCGTCACCATCGAGTCGGGCACCGCATTGCGGGGAAGGATCGCGGTCAGGCTGATGGTGGCCTTCTCGTTTGCGTCCTGGTACTGCTGCCAGAGGGCGGCGTCGGAGATGTACACATCGGCGGTTACCGACTGCAGCAGCTTGGCCCGGCGGATCTCGTCCTGGTACTGCGCGGCGAGCACGTCGAGGTAGGGAGCTGCGCCCGGGGACGCGAGCCAGCGCTGGTACTTCGCCAGGTCGAACTGCCCGTCGGTCTGGAATTCTTCCGAGCGCACCAGCTCCTGCATCGGCTGGTTGCGCATGGCACTGACGATCTCCTCCTGGCTGACCGAGATGCCATACTTCTTGTACTGCGACTCGAGTACGGCGCGGTCGACAAACTGATCCCAGACCTGGTCCCGGATCTGTTCAGTGGCCTCGAGACCCAGGCGGCCTGGGGTTTGCCTTTGCTGGTTGTCGATGGTCTGCTGGACGGCGGCCTGGTATGAGCGCGCATCAACGGCCTGGCCGTTGATCTTGCCAACCGACGTGGCACTGAACGCACTGCTCCCGCCCTGGTCAAAGATCCCGCTCAGCTGCAACACGAAAAGCAGCATGAGGAACCCGAAGATTACGGCGGCCACCTTGGTGGTGACGTTGCGAACCGACTTCATCATTTGGCGTACACCCCGATCAGATCCAGAAGGGGAAAAAGGGCCTTAAGAGTAAGACTGGCAACGCGAAAGCTCAAGCGCAGGTTTTGCTGAAGCTGTTGACACCTGCGACACGGCGTTTTACTATAGCGTATTATCCCCCAACAACTTACGTCACGGATCCGGGATGGCGCTTAGCGAGATCGAGAAGCTCGAACGGCGATATCAGGAGAATCCTCAGGGCCTGACCTTCGCTCCACTGGCGGAAGCCTACCGGAAGTCGGGCGATTCGCAACGGGCGATTGACGTCCTGACCCCCGGACTCGAGCTTCACCCCGACTACATACCGGCCAGTATCGTACTTGGCCGGTGTCAACTTGACCTCAAGGATGACGCCGCCGCCGAGGCCGCGTTTGCGCACGTACTCGAGCTCGACTCCGAGAACGTGATCGCCCTCAAGGCCCTTGCGGATATTACCGAGCGCGGAGCCCGCTTCGGCGACGCATCGCGCTGGCTCGAGCAGTTGCTCGAGGTCGATCGGAGCAATGAGGAGGCGCGCGAACAGCTGGAACGCGTGCGTGCCAGCCAATCGCAGCAGGCGGTGGCAGACGAAGGCGCCGCGGCGCCAGGCTCGGCCGACGCTGGGGATGCGGGCGAGGTTGCGCCGCTCGACGGCCTGGAGCAAACCGCGGTCGGGGAAGGTGCGGTCGAGGACGACGAGTTCGGCGAGACACTCCCCCCCCTGGAGACCGTCGAGCGCGAGACGAGTGGTGCCGCCGCCGTCGAGCTTCCGACGGTGGAGGCGTTCGAGCCAACGGCCGCAGCGGCGCCCGAACCGCCGCCCTATTCCGATCCCGTTGCGGACCCGAGTGCGGTTGTGCTCGAGGACGACCTTGGTGTCATGCAACTCGGTACCTCGGAGGAGATCGTCCTCAGCGCGGCGGAGCATACCGAGTTCCAGCTGCCCTCCGCGTCGGAGGCGTTCAGTGCCGATGCGGTGCCCGATCCCAGCCGGTCCGAGGCGTCGGAGTATCAGCTTCCGTCCGCATCGGAAGACATGGGCGGGGTGCCGTCCGCTGGTGCGGCCACTGGCGGGTCTGAGTACCAGCTTCCATCGGCATCCGAGGAGCTGGTTCCGGAGGCGGACATCGCGAGTGGTGCGTCCGAGTTCCAGTTGCCGGATGCCTCCAGTGACTTTGGCGGCAGCGCCCTCAGCATGGGCGACCCGTCGGTGGCGTCCAATGAATACCAGTCGGCCGACGCCTCGGCCGAGCTGCTGAGTCCCTCCCTGTCGGCCGACCCGGTCGAAGAGGCGAGGGCGTCCGAGCCCGCCGAGAGCCTGCCGCCCGCGGTGGCCGCAGTGTTCGACGCGGACAGCGATGAGGACGTGGAGCCCGGAGAATGGGTCACCTGGAGCGATGCCGCGCTCGACGCTGGTGCGGCCCCGTTCGAGCAGGAGGTGGAAGCGGAGGAAGTGTCCGGAAGCCTCGCCATCACCGAGGTCATGGAGATCGTCTCGCTGGTCGGCGATCCTGAGCCGCCCGAGGCGGCCGCAGGCCCAGCCTCCGAAATTGCCGAGCCTGAAATGGCCGCTCCGGCGGTGGGTGAGCCGGAGGTCCTCGCGGCAGGGTTCGTCGAAGCTGAGATCACCGAGACAATCGCCGTAGTAGAGCCGGCTGATGTAGCCGAGCCGGACCTCGTGGTTACCGAGAGCATGGCGGAGCTCTTCCTCAAGCAGGGGCATCCGGCCGATGCACTGAGGATTTATCAGGAATTGCTGTCACGGCGCCCCGACGACACGCGCTTGACGGACCTGGTGGCCTCCCTTGTTGCTTCCGCACCGGCCGACGAGGTGCTGCCGCCGTACGCCGCCAGCGCGTCGGGCGGCACGTCGGTGCGCGAGCTGATGCGCACCGTCCTTGGGTCGCGTCCAAATGGCCTTGCATCGGCGCCTCCCACCGTGCCTGCGAACGCGACCGGAGCCCCTGGTACGCCAACCCGCCCCGCGGGCGATCACCTCACGTTGAGTGCGATCTTCGGCGAGGACGCCGCGCCGATGCCACCAATGTCCCGTAAGCCGCGTGCGGCGAGCGGGCCGACGGCCGGACGGGGTGGGGTCTCGTTCGATGAGTTCTATGGCGGTGGTCCGGCCCAGTCCGGCACGACAACGCGACCGGCCGGCGCATCCCATGGTGCAGGTGGCGAGGACGATCTCGACCAGTTTCACGACTGGCTCCAGAACCTCAAGCGCTGACCATGCGCCTCGCGGTCCTCAATGGTCCCAACCTGAACCTCCTGGGACAGCGCGAGCCTGAGATCTACGGTCATGTCACGCTCCCCGAGATCGAGGCCATGCTGCGTGCCGACGCTGCGGCGCTTGGGGTGGAGCTCAGCTGGCTGCAGACGAACCACGAAGGGGAACTGATCGACGCCGTGCAGGCACTGGTTGGCAGGTCAGAGGGCGCCATCATCAACGCCGGCGCCCTCACCCACACCAGTCTCGGGCTGCGTGACGCCCTGCTCGCGGTGCGCGTACCGTTTGTTGAGGTGCATCTCAGCAACCTCTTTGCCCGCGAGGCAGCGCGCCGCCACTCGCATATCGCCGACCTGGCCGTCGGCTTCATTTGCGGTTTTGGTGCCGACGGCTACCGCATGGCATTGCGGGCGCTGTCGGGTCGCCTGCCGTGACCGGGAGCGTGGCTGCACGGCGCATCGATGCCCTCGTCGGCGGGCTGGAGGCGGCGGGGATCGACGCGCTCCTGGTGACGCACCTGCCGAACATTCGTTACCTCACCGGGTTCTCGGGCTCGGCGGGGCTCCTGCTGGTGCGATCGGCTGGGCCCATGCTGATTACCGACTTCCGGTATGCCGTGCAGGCACCGCTCGAGGCGCCCGGCATCGAGGTGCAGATCGACCCCGTCTCCATCTGGGACCGCCTGGGGCGCGCTCTGGGCCAGCGACCCCTGGAGCGCCTCGGTGTCGAGTCGCACGTGCTGACCACGCGGGATGCGGAGCGGCTGAGCCACCTCACGCGGGCGCAGGTCGTACCCACCGTCGACCTGGTGGAGCAGCGGCGGGTCGCCAAGGACTCCGAGGAGGTCGCCGCCATACGCGCCGCGGCGGCGCTGGCCCAGGAAGCGCTTGCCGAGGTGCTGCCGAGCGTTCGCCCTGGCGATCGGGAACTGGATGTGGCGGCTCGCCTGGAGTCAGCGCTCCGGCAACGGGGCTCGGAATGGCACCCATTCCCCACGATCGTGGCCTCGGGCCCGCGGGCCGCGCTCCCGCACGCGCGCACGAGCCCACGCGAGATCCAGGTGAATGATCTGTTGCTGATTGACTTCGGTGCCCAGGTTGGTGGGTATTGCTCCGACCTTACGCGGACGATGGTGGTGGGCCGCGCCGACGACCGCCAGCGCACGATTCACGGCCTGGTGCAGGAGGCGCAGGTCCGGGCCCGCACCCAGGTCCGGGCCCAGATGACGGGGCGCGATGCCGATTCGCTGGCACGGGACGTGATTGCCGCCCGTGGCTTCGGCGATGCCTTCGGTCATTCGCTGGGGCACGGGCTGGGACTGGAAGTCCATGAGGCGCCACGGCTGTCGCAGACCAACGAGATGGCCCTGCCGCTGCACGCGGTGGTGACCATCGAGCCGGGGATCTATCTTCCGGGATGGGGCGGTGTGCGGCTCGAGGACGATGTCTACCTCGGCCCGTCGGGCCCGGAACTACTCTCTGATGGTCGCACCGAACTGCTTGAACTCCACTGAATCCGTACCATCGCACGGAGGTCGCCGTTGACGCCCGAGGAGATGAAGCAACTCGCGACACTGCTCAAGTCCATGCCGGGCATCAAGTCCATCGAGCTCAAGGATGTGAAGCGCCTGGCCGACCTCCTGCGCGAGTCGCCTGAGATCGGGTCCATTGAAGTGCAGGGGTTCTTCGGCACCAGGGTGGTCATCACGCGCAGCGCAGCGGCGGCGCCCCCACCGCCCGCGCCGGTGTTCCACGTGCCCGCGCCGGTGCACCATGCCCCTGGGCATCACGCGGCGGCGCAACAGGCGGCGCCCGTGCACACGCCCGCCGAGACTGCGGCCTCCGGCGCGGCACTCAAGGAAATCCGGTCACCGATGGTGGGCACGTACTACCGGGCACCCGAGCCGGGCGCCGATGCCTACGTGCAACTCGGCTCGCGGGTCACGTCGGGCCAGACCGTCTGCATCATCGAGGCGATGAAGATCATGAACGAGATCGAGGCCGAGGTCTCTGGCGTCATTCGCGAAGTGTGCGTCGACGATGCCACGCCAGTGGAGTACGGCCAGGTCCTGTACCGGGTCGATCCGAATGGCTGATGCCACCGCGGCGGGCGCGAACGCGCCCCTCTTCAACTTCAAGCAGGCCATCTCGCAGATGGTCCAGCGCAACGGCTCGGACTTGCTGCTGAAGGTGGGTCGGCACCCGACCGTGCGGCTGAACGGCGAGCTGACGGCGCTGGAGATGCAGCCGCTCAAGCCGGAGGACCTGAAGCTGCTCGCGGAACAGATCATGACCCCGCGGCAGGTCAAGGAGTTCGCCGAAAAAAAGGAAGCGGACTTCGCCATCGGCGTGCCGGGCGTTGGCCGGTTCCGTACCAACATCTACCAGCAGCGCGGCACGCTGGCCTTTGCCTTCCGGGCCATCCCCTACGAGGTGAAGACGGTGCGCGAACTGGCGCTCCCGCCGGTCCTGGAGGAAATCTCCATGCGCGCCCGGGGCCTGGTGCTGGTCACGGGCGTCACCGGCTCGGGCAAGTCCACCTGCCTCGCGGCCATGATCAACCACGTGAACCAGAATCGCCGGGTCAACGTCATCACCATCGAGGACCCGATCGAGTTCCTGCATCGCGACGTCAACGCCAATATTTCCCAGCGCGAGGTGGGCAGCGACACGCTCAGCTTTGCGTCGGCGCTGCGCCACGTGCTGCGACAGGATCCCGACGTGATCCTCATCGGCGAGATCCGTGACATGGAGACGCTGGATACGGCGCTCAAGGCGGCGGACACCGGCCACCTCGTGTTCAGTACGTTGCATACCACCGACGCCACGCAGACGATCAATCGCGTCATCTCGTTCTATCCGCCGCACCAGCACCAGGAAATCCGGTCGCTGCTGTCGACGGCGCTGCAGGCCGTGGTGTCGCTGCGCCTCGTGCCGCGCAAGGACGGCCGCGGCCGCGCCCCGGCGTGCGAGGTGCTCATCAATACCGCGGCGGTGGCCGACAACATCCGCGACATCGAGAAGCAGCTGAGCATTCCCGACCTCATCTCGGAGGGCTCGGTGGCGTACGGCATGCAGTCGTTCGACCAGTCCCTGATGCAGTGGTACAAGGACGGCGTGGTGTCCTACGAGAGTGCGGTCTTCTACTCGAGCAACCCGAGCGAGTTTGCGCTCCGGGTCTCCGGTATCGAGGGGTCCTCCGACCGCACCTTCAGCGACATCACTGGTGCCGGCAAGGCCGCCGGCGCCGGCGCCTGATCCACTGATGTTCCGGAAAGTCCTCATCGCAAACCGCGGGGAGATCGCCCTGCGGGTGATCCGTGCCTGTCGCGAGCTGGGCATCCAGACGGTGGCCGTGTACAGCGAGGCCGACCGGGAGTCGCTCCACGTCCGGTTTGCCGATGATGACGTGTGCATCGGCCCGCCGCCGAGCCGCTCCTCCTACCTGCGCATACCGAACATCATCGCGGCAGCCGAAATAACCGGTGCCGATGCCATCCACCCCGGCTATGGCTTCATGGCTGAGAACGCGGTGTTCGCGGAGACCTGCGGGGCCTCGAACATCGTGTTCATCGGACCCACGCCCGACCAGATCCGCCAGATGGGTGACAAGGCCACCGCGCGCCGCCTCGCGAAGGAGGCCGGCGTACCGACGGTGCCGGGATCCGAGGGCACCATCGAGGACCCGGATGACGCGCTGGAGGTGGCGGTGGGCATCGGGTTCCCGGTCATCATCAAGGCAACGGCGGGCGGGGGCGGGAAGGGCATGCGCATCGCCTGGGACGCCGAACAGTTTGCCCAGCTTTTCTCGCTGGCCCAGAACGAGGCGCTGGCGGCGTTCGGCAACGGGTCCGTGTACGTCGAGAAGTACCTCGAGCATCCTCGGCACGTGGAGATCCAGGTGCTTGGCGACTCGCACGGGAAGGTGGTGCACCTGGGAGAGCGCGACTGTTCGGTGCAGCGTCGCCACCAGAAGCTCATCGAGGAGAGCCCGAGCCCCGCGCTCACCGTCGAGTTGCGGCGGGCCATGGGCGAGGCGGCCGTGCGCCTGGCGGCCAACATCGGCTACGTGGGAGCGGGCACCGTGGAGTTCCTGCTGGACGCGGACGGGTCGTTCTACTTCATGGAAATGAACACGCGGATCCAGGTGGAGCATCCGGTCACGGAGATGGTGACCAGCTTCGACCTCGTGAAGGACCAGATCCGCATCGCGGCGGGGGAACACCTCTCCTTCAAGGGGAGTGGGGAGCACCTGCGGGGCCACGCCATCGAGTGCCGGATCAACGCGGAGGACCCGTACCGCAACTTCCAGCCGAGCCCGGGCCTGATCACGGCCTACCATCCGCCGGGCGGCCCCGGCGTGCGCGTGGATACCCATGTGTACGCCGGGTACACCGTGCCGCCGTACTACGACTCCCTGCTGGCCAAGGTCATCGTACACGGCAATGACCGGCAGGAGGCGCTGCAGCGCATGGGCCAGGCGCTCGACAGCTTCATCCTCGAGGGCCCTGCCACGACCATCTCCTTCCTTGCCCGCGTCATTCGGTCCCCGGGTTTTGTGGCGGGCGAGGTGGACACCCGCTTCCTCGAACGCGAGTCGCACCTCCTCAAGCCGGAATAGTGCCGATCGACGTGGTACTGTGCCCCGCCGACCTGGCGCGCCAGGAGGTGGCCGGGCGCACGGTGTTCGTCATCGACATCCTCCGCGCAACCACCACCATCAGTGCCGCCCTGTATCATGGCGCCGCCGCCGTCGTGCCCTGTGCCTCGGTGGACGCCGCGCTCCGGGTGGCGCGCGATCTCGGCCCCGTGGCGCTGCTCGCCGGGGAGCACGCCGGCATGCCGATTCCAGGCTTTGACCTGGGAAACAGCCCGGGCGAGATGCGACCACGCACGGTTGGCGGGCGCATCGTGGTTCTCCAGACCACGAACGGTACCCGTGCGATCCTTGCCGTGGCGAATGGGGCCGAGGTGTTCCTGCTGGCGGCGGTGAACTTTTCGGTCACCGTGGCACGCGCCCGCATCGCCCTGGAGCGCACCGGCGACCTGGTGGTCGTGTGTGCCGGCCGCGATGGAAGCTTCGGACTCGACGACGCCTATGCCGCCGGCCGTTTTCTCCGTGCCGTGCTGGCCGGCCCGGTGCGTGGTCGGCATCTGAGCGATGCCGCGCTGGCGACGGTGCAGCTGGCGCGCCACCACGGCAACCGCTGGGAGCGACTGCTCCGGCAGAGCGCCGCTGGCCACCAGTTGATCGGGCTCGGTTTCGGGGAGGACATCCGGCGCTCGGCACGACAGGATGCGTTTCCGGTGGTCGCAACGCTGCGGGATGGTCGCGTCGTGGCCGCCGGTTGACCGCCCTGTCTTGTATCTTTCGTCATGATCCCTGAAGGCATACGATGCGCGAGACTCGCCAGGTGACCGCCACGAGCGGACCGGTGACCGAGAGCACCCACCGCCGCCGACTGGGCGCCCTCGCTGCGCTCGGCCTCGGTCTTTTTCTCGGCCTCACGCTCATCCCGTTTCCGCTGACGGGCCAGGTGGGCGACTTCCTGCGCGCGGGGCTGTGGCACGCGCTCGGTGTCGGCGCGCTGGCGCTGCCACTGCTCGGAATCGCCCTTGCCCTCGCCGGCTTCGACCGCCTGGGCTCGCTCGACATGAAGCGGGCCGCCCTGCTCATCTCCGGGCTTGGCCTGCTCGTGCCGTACCTGGTGGGAACGCTCGGCCAGCTTACCGCAGCCGACCTGAGCGATTCCTCGAGTACGCTCGGGCACCTCGTGGGATGGCTTCCCGGGTTCTTCGCCGTGTACATGCCGAACTATGTGGGGGTCGCCGGGGCGGTGATCATCGGGTTTCTTGCCTTGTCGGCCATTACGCTCGTCACGCTCGCGTGGCATCCCCTCCAGCGCCTGGAGAAGGGACCGGCGGCAGGCCCACCCGAAATGCCGCCTCTGCCGAAGGAGAAGGCGCAGGGAAAGCCGAAGGTGGCCGAGCGGCTGGCGCGCGCTGCCGCAGCGGTGATCAGCCCCGAGGCGGATGAAGCTGACGACGTGATAGCGACCGTAGCCCCTTCCGCCAGTCGCTCCAGGAAGGAGAAGAAGGCCAAGCCGGTTTCGAAGGATGCTGCGGCCAGCATCGCGGACGAGGACGAGCTTCCGCCGCTCGAGCTGCTGACGCCTGCGTCGCCACCGGACACGGACCTGGGCGAGGCGCAGCTCGACCGGCTGGGCGCATCGCTCCTCGAGACCCTCCGGACGTTCAAGGTAGAGAGCACCATCGCGGGTCGCACCACCGGACCGGTGGTCACGCAGTTCGAGGTCGTACCCGCACCGGGGGTGAAGGCCCAGCGCATTGTGGCACTTGCCGACGACCTCGCGATGGCCATGCGCGCACCATCAATCCGGGTCGCGCCGATCCCGGGAAAGGGCGCCGTTGGGGTCGAGGTGCCCAACCCGAAGGCGCGGATGGTCACGCTGCGCGAGCTCCTCGAGTCGCGCGAGTGGGACGGATCCCGCGGCATGCTTCCATTGGCGCTCGGTCGCGACCTCGAGGGCAAGCCCATCATTGCCGACCTGGCGAAGATGCCGCACCTGCTGATCGCTGGCGCCACCGGCACCGGCAAGTCCGTCGCGATCAACAGCCTCATCACCAGCCTGGTCTATCGCTACACACCCCGTGAGCTGCGGCTATTGATGGTCGACCCCAAGATGGTCGAGCTGTCGATGTACAACACGCTGCCCCACCTCCGGCACAAGGTGGTGACCCACAGCCATGACGCGGCGGCGGTGCTCAAGTGGGCGGTGTTCGAGATGAACCGCCGGTACGAGCTGCTCCAGGCCAACGGCGCCCGCAACCTGGCCGACTTCAACCGGAAGGTCGTGGACGGGAAGACGCTCAGGTATCCGCTCAAGGCGAGGCCAACGATCACCACGGTGGCCGCCGAGGCCCCGGATACGCCTCCCGAGGCCCCGGAGCCGGACACCTACAATGAAGGCGTGCTCCCGATGATCGTGCTCATCATCGATGAGCTTGCCGACCTCATGATGACGGTGCAGGGAGAGGTCGAGACGCCCCTCGCCATGCTGGCGCAGAAGGCGCGCGCCATCGGCATCCACCTGATTCTCGCGACCCAGCGACCCTCGGTGAACGTCATCACCGGCCTCATCAAGGCCAACTTCCCGAGCCGGGTCGCGTTCCGCGTCGCGTCCAAGGTGGACAGTCGGACGATCCTCGACGGCAATGGTGCCGAAGCGCTGCTCGGCAACGGCGACATGCTCTTCCTGCCCCCCGGGAGCAGCGAGCCGATGCGCATCCAGGGTGCATTCATTGCGACCGAGGAGAGCGAGCGCGTCATGGAGTGGTACGCGGCGCGCCGCGAGGCGCGCCGGGCCAGGCTGGCAGATCAGTCGGAGCGCCCGGAAGACGATATCCTGGCTGTCATCCGTGCGCAGGAGGCCGAGGGTGAGGGTGGCCCCAGGGAGGCGAGCGACGAAAAGCGCGATGCGCTCTTTCGGGAGGCGGCGGAGGTCTGCATACAGAACCAGGGCGGTTCGACGTCACTGCTGCAGCGGCGCATGAGCATCGGGTACGGGCGGGCCGCGCGGGTCATCGACCAGTTGCACATGGCCGGTATCCTGGGCCCGCCGGACGGGAGCAAGCCCCGTGAGGTACTGATCGGGTTCGACCAGCTGGACGAGTACTGCCGCTAGCCCCCTGGGAGACGCATGACGAACGGAATGAATGACCTCGACGGGATCCAGCAGCGCTGGACCCTCCCGTGGCCACTGCGCATCCTGCTCGCCGGTGCCTGCCTTGTGATCATCATCGCGGGGCTCAAGGTGGTGGCGCCGATCCTCAGCGGGTTTCTCTCCGCCATGCTCCTCGCGCTGGTGCTCACGCCTGTCGCGCGCAAGCTGGTGCGCTGGCGGGTGCCCAAGGCGCTCGCGATCCTCATCACGATGCTCGGGGTGTTCATTGGCGCGGCGCTGGTGGTCTACCTGGTGATCGGCTCCGTGTCGGAGCTGTCGGGGAACCTGCCGGAGTACAACCAGCGGTACCTGGCACTGCGGGAGCAGGCCTTCGGCTACCTGCAGGGCTACGGGCTGGACACATCGAAGCTACTCAACGTCGACCTGCTCGAGCCGAGCAAGCTGATCAAGCCGGCCGCGTCGGTGCTCCGGTTGATACTCGCCGACCTTGGCCACATGCTCTTCATCCTGTTGATCACCACCTTCCTGCTCATCGAGTTCACCTCGCTCTTTTCGGGAAGCAACCAGGGCGTCGCCCCCGGCGATCGCACCTCGCTGGTGCGCTTCCGCGAGCTCGGCGCCGACGTCCAGAAGTATGTCGGTATCAGTGCCGTAATGGGCCTCATCGGGGCAGCCGCATACCTGGTGCTCCTCAAGGTGATGGGACTGCCCTACGTCGCCACCTGGGTGGTTCTCTTCTTCGTCCTGAGCTTCGTGCCCACCATCGGTGGCCCGCTGGCGGTGGCGCCGGTGCTGCTGCTACTGCTGCTGGAGCAGGGAATTCAGCGGACCATCATCTTCACGGTGGTGTTCATCCTGTTCAACAGCTTCCTGGGTGACATCATCAAGCCCCGGATCATGCAGAAGGGGTTCGAGATCGGCATCGTCGCGATCTTCTTCGCGCTGGTCTTCTGGAACTACGTGCTTGGCCCGGTCGGTATCGTACTGGCGGTGCCGCTGACGATCACCCTCAGGCGGCTCATGCAGGAGTTTGCGCCGGATGTCCGCCGGGCCCTGGTCGAGTAGCGCGCACGCTTTCCTCGCACTCGGCGCGTGGAAACGGTGCCGCGGGATCCGACGTCCCGCGGCATTCTGTTTTCCATGACTGCCCGTGCCACCCGTACCCCGCCCACGGAATGGACCGATCCGCGACATGTCCGCGGCCTTCGGGGTGAGCTCGTCGCCCTCGCCTACCTGGTCTCGCGTGGCTGGGTCATCGAGGCTCACCGGTTCAAGCTGGGGCGGCACGACCTCGATCTCATCATTCGCCGCCATGACGTGGTGGCGTTCGTCGAGGTAAAGACTCGCCGTTCCGTCCGGTACGGCGCACCGCGGGAGGCGGTGGGGTGGAGGAAGCGGCGCACGATCGCACGCGTGGCAGGCATCTGGGCGCTCCGAAACGGCCGTTGGGGAGACACGTTCCGGTTCGACGTTGTCGAGGTGCTGGACCGGGCCGGGCGCGCGCCTGAGGTGCATCACATCCCGGATGCCTGGCGGATGGACAAGTGGTAGTCAGGTGACTCAAAATAAGTCATATTTTGACTATTGCTTCGGCTGCTATTCGGCTTTAGATTGGCTGTAGCTACAAAGTGACTCAAAACACTCCACATTGATAGAGGACACCATGGCCGCTGATGAGACCCGGCTTGAAGCCGACCGGCGCAAGGCACTGACCCTTGCCATCTCCCAGATTGAAAAGCAGCTCGGCAAGGGGTCCATCATGCGAATGGGCGCCGACTCGCCGCGCGAGCGGATTGCCGTCATTCCCACCGGGGCCATCAACCTCGATGCGGCCATCGGGGTGGGCGGGATCCCGCGTGGCCGGATCACCGAGATCTATGGTCCCGAGTCGTCCGGCAAGACCACGCTCTGTCTTCACCTCGTCGCCAATGTGCAGAAGGCCGGCGGCGTGGCAGCGTATGTGGATGCTGAGCATGCCCTCGATGTCGAGTATGCGCGCAAGCTGGGGGTGGACGTGGAAAACCTGCTCGTCTCCCAGCCAGATACGGGGGAGCAGGCACTTGAAATCGTGGAGATCCTCGTCCGGTCGGGTGCGGTCGATATCATCGTGATCGACTCGGTGGCAGCACTCGTGCCCAAGGCAGAAATCGAGGGCGAAATGGGCGACAGTCACATGGGGTTGCAGGCACGCCTCATGAGCCAGGCGCTTCGAAAGCTTGCCGGCGCCATCAACCGCTCCAAGTGCGCGGTGGTATTCATCAACCAGCTGCGCGAAAAGATCGGCGTCATGTTCGGCAATCCCGAGACCACCACCGGTGGCAAGGCGCTCAAGTTCTATGCGTCGCTGCGGCTCGATATCCGCCGGATCGGACCGGTGAAGGAGCGCGAGGTCGTCATTGGTAACCGGGTGCGGGTCAAGGTCGTGAAGAACAAGGTGGCGCCGCCGTTCCGGCAGGCCGAATTCGACGTCATGTTCGACGAGGGCATCAGCCACACGTCGCTGGTGGTGGATATCGCCAGCGAGGCCAACATCATCCAGAAGTCGGGCGCCTGGTATTCCTATGGCGACCAGCGCATCGGGCAGGGCCGCGAAAACGCGAAGCTTTTCCTGCGGGACAACCAGGCGCTCATGACCGAGGTGGAGGGCAAGGTCCGCGACTTTCTCGGGATCAAGGTCGGGGGTGCGGTAGCCGTGAGTGAGGACGATGACGAGTAGGATCACGGCCCTTGGCCCGGATGTCCGCCGTGCCGGCGCCGTCCGGGTCGAGGTCGATGGCGCGATGCTCTGTGTGGTCGCCCGCGAAGATGCGGTGGCCCTGGCGCTCGCGCCGCAGGTGGTGGTCGACGAGCGGCTTCGGGAGCTGATCGACGCGGCGGCCGATGCGGAGGGTGCCTTTCGGACGGCGCTCCGCGCCCTGGAGCGCCGCGGCTTCGCCCGCGTTGACCTTGGACGGCGCCTGGTACGGAAGGGGCACCCCGGTGTGGCGGTCGAGGTGGCGCTCGAACGCCTCGCGGCCAGGGGATTGCTGGACGATGCGGCGTTTGCCCTCAACTACGCCGAGGTGCGCAGCCGCCGTGGGCGTGGCCCGGCGCGGGTGCGGCGTGACCTGGCCGGCATGGGGCTGGAGCGCGACGTGATCGACCGTGCGGTCGCGGTCACCTGGCCGCCGGAGGTGGACAATGGGGAGCGGGCACTGGAACTCGCCCGCACCCGCGCCGGGCGCCTGGCCAAGCTTCCCCGGGTAGCACAACGGCGTCGGCTGCTGGCCTTTCTGGCCCGACGCGGCTACACCGGCGACGACGCCCACAAGGCGGTGAGCCAGCTGGTCTGACCGTCGCGGTGCCCGGCCCCCCACCACCACGCGGTGAGGTAGTCGCGAACCCGCTGTCCGCCTTATCTTTACGGGATGAAAGCTGCCGTCATCCGCCGTCGCTTCCTCGACTATTTCACCGAGCGTGGTCACCGCGAAGTGCCGAGTGCCTCGCTCGTTCCCTCCGACGATCCCACGCTGCTGTTTGCCAACTCCGGCATGGTGCAGTTCAAGCGCATTTTCCAGGGACAGGAACGACGCGAGTATGTGCGGGCGACCACCTGCCAGAAGTGCGTGCGAGCCGGTGGCAAGCACAATGACCTCGAGCAGGTTGGTCACACCACCCGGCATCACACGTTCTTCGAGATGCTGGGGAACTTTTCGTTCGGGGACTATTTCAAGCGCGACGCGATCGAGTTCGCCTGGGAGTTCGTGACCGGCAGCAAGTGGCTGGGTATCGATCCCGAGCGGCTCCGGATTTCGGTACATCACTCGGATGATGAAGCGCGCGCATTGTGGCGGGAGGTGTCGGGGTTGCCTGAGGACCGGATCTACGGCCTCGGCGACAAGGACAACTTCTGGCAGATGGGCGACACCGGTCCCTGTGGCCCATGCAGCGAGATCTACGTTGATCTCGAGTGGCGGCCCGGACAGAAGGCAGCGGAGATCGGCCGCGACGAGTTCGAGCGTCTCGCCGAGTCGGGGCGCTTCCTGGAGATCTGGAACCTGGTCTTCATGCAGTTCGACCGTTCGGCCGACGGGACACTCACGCCGCTGCCGAAGCCCTCGGTTGACACCGGTGCCGGCCTCGAGCGCATCGCGGCCATCATGCAGGGTGAGGACTCCAACTTCCATACCGACCTGTTCCTGCCGCTGCTGGAGCAGGTGGCGGAACTGGTTGGCAGGCCGTACGACCGGGGCCCCGCCGGTGCGTCGTATCGCGTTCTCGCCGACCATGCGCGGGCCGTGAGCTTCCTGCTGGCTGACGGCTGCTTCCCCAGCAATGAAGGTCGCGGATACGTGGTGCGGCGTATCCTGCGCCGCGCCGTGCGCCACGCGTGGCTCCTCGGACGCCGTGAACCCACCCTGACACCGCTCACCCGTACGGTCATCGCGCAGATGGGCGACGTGTACCCTGCGCTGGTGAAGCACGCCAAGACGATCCACGACTACGTCGAGGCGGAGGAGCGGAGTTTCCTCGCCACCATCGAGGGTGGGCTGGGCCGCATGAGCGAACTGCTCGCCGCCGGCGCCACGATCATCCCCGGCGACGAGGCGTTCAAGCTGTACGACACGTACGGCTTTCCGATTGACCTGACGACGATCATCGCCGAAGAGAACGGGGTATCAGTGGACCTGGCCGGGTTCGAGGCGGCGCTGGCGGCGCAACGGAAACGGTCGCGGGACTCGCGGCTTGCAGCCAATATGCAAGGCACGGGTAGTGTCACCGCGGCGCTGCACTTGTCGACGGGCGACTGGCGCGACCTTCGCGACGGGGCCCAGGAGTTCGTCGGCTATCAGCACGACACGGCGGACACGGAACCGCTGGCGTTTCGTCAGGATGGCGACCGCGTCGAGCTCCTCCTCCGGGAGAACCCGTTCTATGTCGAGTCGGGCGGCCAGGTCAGTGACACCGGCAATCTCCATGGCGATGGGTGGGTGCTGCCGATCGACCGGGTGTACAAGGACGCTGGCCGTGGCACCGTGGTGGCCGGCGCCTTCCGCGAGCGCTTCGAACCCACCTCGCTGACGGCGGCAGTGGATGCATCGCGGCGGCGCAACATCGAGCGGAACCACAGCGCCACCCACCTGGTGCATGCGGCGCTCCGCAAGCATCTCGGCACGCATGTCAGGCAGCAGGGATCCCTGGTCGACGACCATCACCTGCGCTTCGACTTCTCGCATCATGGCCCGATCGAACCGGGGGTGCTGCAGGCGATCGAGCGCGAGGTGAATGCACACGTCTGGCAGAACGTCCCGGTGGAGACCCGGCAGATGCACTATCCCGATGCGCTGCAGCTCGGTGCCATGGCGCTGTTCTCCGAAAAGTATGGTGACCAGGTACGTGTGGTGTTCATGGGCGAATCATCCATCGAACTGTGTGGCGGTACGCACGTGCGCTCGACCGGCCAGGTGGGCGTGTTCCAGTTCGTCTCGCAGGGAGGAGTGGCGGCGGGCGTGCGCCGGATCGAGGCCGTCACCGGTCCCGAGGCGTACGCACAGATCGAGGCGCAGCAGGCGCGACTGGCCCAGGCAGCCCACACGGTCAAGGCGCAGCCCGAGCACCTGCTGCGCAAGCTCGAGCAGCTGCTTGAGGAGCGAGACAAGCTCGCCGCCCGTGTGACGGAGCTGCTCAAGGGCGGTGGGGCCGAGGTGCAGGGAGCGTCGCTCGATATCAACGGCGTGGCGGTGACGGTGACCGACACTGCGGCGGAGGATCGCGACGAGATCGCGGCGGTCGCTGATACCTTTCGTGGCGGGCGTGAGCGCGCGGTGCTGGTGCTCTTCGGCACGGCAGGCAAGGGCGCCATCCATGTGGCCGTCACCGATGACCTGGTGCGTTCCGGGCGCAAGGCGGGCGACCTGGTGAATCGGCTCGCCGCCGTGAGCGGGGGGAAGGGTGGGGGTCGCCCACATTTTGCATCAGCAGGTGCAGGCGACGTCGAGCGACTGCCCGCGGCGCGTGAGGCGACGGCGGGCGTGGTGGCTGCCTGGCTGCAGGGGGCAAACTGACACAGCTGATCGAGTGGTTCGACCGGCATACCGCCAATGCTCCGCCAGTTCTGCGTGAGCGTGCACGCGCGTATGTCGAGGCAGTGCCTTCATTGCCGTTCCCCCAGGCGCTGGCGGCGGCCGCGACGGCGGCCCTGAACGAGACGACCTGCCAGCCCGAGGGGAGGGCTGCCGCCCTCGGCCTGCTGGCCGCGGACGCGCTGGTCACACTCGCACTGCTGTGCCAGGCGGAGGTCGAACCGGCCTCCCTTCGTGACTTCGCCACCCAGCTCCTGCAGGCGGAACTCCGGCGCACATGATCGACCTTCACTCACACCTCCTTCCCGGGGTGGACGACGGGTCCCGCAGCGTGGACCATTCGGTCTTCGTTCTGCGGGAACAGGCGAAGCGTGGGGTGGCGGATATCTGCCTTACGCCGCACCTCACCGCCTCGGCGCTGGAGGCGGGCGTCCCCCCAGCCCATGACGCCGCCTTTGCCGCGCTCAAGAAGGCGGCACCGGGGTCGCCCCGGCTGCATCGTGGCGCGGAGGTCATGCTTGACCGTCCACTGAGCGCGGCCGGGGCCACCAACCTCGGGTTCCGGCTGGGTGGTGGTCCCGTGATGCTCGTCGAGTTTCCCCGCCTGGTGGCCCTCGATGCGGTCGGCAGCGCCCTGCGCAGCGTCGTCGATCAGGGAGTGGTACCGCTCCTTGCTCACCCCGAGCGGTACAGCTGTTGTTCACCCACGGCAGTGGCGCGATGGAGGGAATTGGGCGCCCTCATGCAGCTCGACGCTACGACATTGCTGCAACCGACCCGCCGCGGCGACCGCGCGCGGCAGCTGCTCGCTTACGGTATGGGCGACGTCGTGGCGGGAGACAACCACGGGGACGACCGCTCCATCGCGTCCCTGCGCGACGCGCTCGTGGCCGAGGGCGCCGGCGATGCCGCAGACATCCTCACCCGGGTCAACCCCGGCAACATCCTGCAGGGCAAGCGGCTGAGCGACGTGCCCCGGTTCACCCTCAAGCTGTCGATCGCCAACAGGCTACGGCGGCTGCTCGTGAGCGAGGACTAGCATGGCGGAATCGGCACGGGAGGCCTTTGCCGCGCTCGCCGCACTGCTCGACCGGAGTGCCGGCGAGCATGCGGACACGATCGAGACCATTGCGACACGATTTGCAGACACGCTCCGCAGCGGCGGCACCCTGTACTTCGCCGGCAACGGCGGCAGCGCTGCAGATGCGCAGCACTGCGCGGCCGAGTACGTGGTGCGGTATTCCCATGCGCTCCCATCCCGCCGGGCCTTTGCGGCGGTCGCCCTCGGCACCGATGTCGCCATGCTCACGGCAGCGGGTAACGACCTGGGGTTCGAGCATGCGTTCGCGCGGCAGGTCGAGGCCCTGGTCGGCGAGGGCGACGTCCTCGTGCTGCACAGTACCAGTGGCCGCAGTCCCAACCTGCTTCTGGCGGCGAGCACGGCACGATCGCAGGGCGCCACCGTCGTCGCCCTGCTCGGTCGCGACGGCGGACCGCTGCGCGCGCTGGCGGACATTGCGCTGGTGGTGGACCACGACGATACCGGGCGCATCCAGGTGGTGCACATGGCGGTACAGCACGTCATCGTGGGGATCGTCGAGTCGCGACTCGCGGAACCGCCCACGCTTCGCGTGATGTCGTAGGCGATGATCGATTTCAGCAACAAGTCCGTGTTCATCACTGGCGGCAGCCGGGGCGTTGGCCGTGCGGCCGCGCTGCTCTTTGCCAGGGCCGGGGCCGACGTTGCGCTCAGCTACCATACGCGACGCGACATGGCGGAGGCGGTCGCCGCCGAGGTGCGTGCGCTCGGACGACGGGCCGTGGTCGTGGGCGGCGATCATGCTGACGAGGCGTCGGTTGGGGCCATGTTCGCTGCGATCGCCGATGGGCTGGGCGGCCTCGATGTCTTCGTGGCCAATGCCGGGATCTGGCCGGAGCGCGACGTCCCGCTGGCCGAGATGCCGCCATCGCGCTGGGCGGAAACACTTCGTGTCAACCTCGACGGGGTGTACCTGACCACCAGGGGCGCGCTGCAGTTACTTCGGCCAGGCGGCTCGGTGGTGCTGGTGTCGAGTACGGCGGGTCAACGGGGCGAGGCATTTCACGCCGACTACGCAGTGACGAAGGGAGGGCTCATCGCCCTCACGAAGTCACTGGCCATCGAGTGCGCTCCCGACATCACGGTCAACTGTTGCGCGCCGGGCTGGATCGACACCGACATGGCGGCGGGCGTGCTCACGTCCGAGTATCGCGCCCGGGTGGTGTCCACCATCCCGCTCGCACGTATCGCCACGGCGGACGACGTGGCCTGGCCGATCCTGTTCCTGGCAAGCCCGCTGGCCCGGCACATCACCGGGGAAGTCCTCAACGTGAATGGCGGCAGCGTGCTGTGCGGCTGATTCCGTGATTCACCTCCTGTTCACCGGTGGCACCATCTCGATGCAGTACGATGCCGCCGCCGGGGGAAACCTCCCGGCGCATGCGGGGGAGGCACTGCTGCAGTTGGTGCCCGACGCGGCGCGCCTCTCGCCATGCCGGGTCGAGAACTGGGCCCGGCTGCCGGCGTGTCACTTCACCCAGGCCGATCACTGGCGGCTGCGCAACCGGGTTCGGGACCTGACACGCGACCCTGAGGTGGCGGGCGTCGTTGTTACCCACGGTACCGACACACTCGAGGAGACGGCGTATCTCCTCGACCGGACCCTCGATGGCGAGGTCCCTGTGGTGGTCACGGGGGCGATGCGCACCAGCGATCACGCCGAGTGGGACGGCGGGCGCAACCTCGGCGACGCGATTCGGGTCGCGGCGTCGTCGGCAAGCCGCGGGCGAGGCGCGCACGTGGTGTTCGGCGGCCAGGTGTGGCAGGGATGCCAGGCGGTGAAGGTGGATACGATGGCCCTCAACGCATTCGGCGCCCCCTTCGGCGAACCCGTCGGCAGCGCGTCGCCACAGGTTCGGTATGGTCGCCCGGTGCCGCACCGCGCAGTGGTCCAGCCGCCGAACCTGGACGCCCAGGTCGCCCTCGTGCCGATGGTGGTCGGCGATGGCGGTCAGTTGCTGGATGCCGCCCGGGCCGGCAATGCCGGCGTCGTGATCGAGGCCTTTGGCAGCGGCAACCTGCCCCCGGGCGCCGTGCCTGCCATCGGCCGATGGCTGCGCGAGGGCAAGCCGGTGGTGCTCTCCAGTCGCTGCGCATCCGGCCAGGTGTCCCCCGACTATGCCTTCGATGGCGGTGGCGCGAATACGGTGGCCATGGGTGTGGTGCCGGCTGGACCGCGAACGCCGTCGCAGGCCCGGTGGGAGCTCGTGATCGCGCTCTCCGCCGGTGTGCCCTATGCGGCCGGCCTGGCTGAATGATGCCGGTGATCGCCATTCCAGAGGAGGTGCTCGACATCGCGCGGGTACTGGAGCGCGCGGGTTTCGAGGCATGGTGCGTTGGCGGTGCGCTGCGGGACGCCCTGCTCGGCGATCCCCAGATGGACTATGACATCGCCACCTCCGCGCGACCGGAAGAGGTGCTGCGGTTGTTCCCGCGCACCGTCCCGGTGGGCCTCAGGTTCGGTACCGTCGGTGTCCTCGACCGGCATCGTCAGCTGCATGAGGTAACCACCTTTCGCCGTGACATCGAGACCGATGGCCGTCACGCGGTCGTGCAGTATGGCGTTTCCCTGGAAGACGACCTGGCAAGGCGCGACTTTACCATCAACGCGCTCGCCTATCACCCCCTCCGCGAGGAGTGGCGGGACCCGTTCAACGGAACGCGTGACCTTTCGCTTCGGCTGGTGCGCGCCGTGGGCGACCCGGCGCAGCGCTTTCGCGAAGATTACCTCCGTATCCTTCGTGGCCTCCGCTTCTCGGCGCGGCTCGGCTTTGCCATCGACCCGGCGACCTGGGAGGCGGCGCGCGCCGCGTCTGGCGGGCTACCGCAATTGTCCGCCGAGCGTGTGCGCGATGAGTGGTTCAAGAGCCTGCGAACGGCCCGCGACCTGGGAGAGCTGGTGCGCCTGTGGCGCGATTCCGGTGTCGCCGCGGCCTGGATGCCGGAGCTCGACCCGCCGCCTGATCCGGTGCCGTTCGTCGACCTGTCCGAACGGGATCCGGTGCTGCTGACCTGCCTGCTTACCAGCGACGCCACGTCGGTATTGCGAAGGCTCAAGGCCTCGAACCAGGAGATCGGCCGCGCCGTGGCCATGCGGGACGCGCTGCCCTTGCCAGAGCGCAGCGACGACGTCGCGGTGCGGCGCTGGCTGTCGCGCGCCGGCGCGGCGGCGGCTGACTACAGCACGCTGGTGCGCTGGCGGACAGGTGAACTGCCACCCTGGGCCTTGACGGCCCAGCGTATTCGCCAGCGCGGTGATCCGCTCACGCGGGATGCCCTGGCCATTGGTGGAGGGGATCTCCGCGCCATCGGGATCGAACCGGGGCCGCGGATGGGCCAGGTCCTCGACCTGCTGCTGGAACGCGTGCTCCAGGATCCCGCCATCAATACGCGCGAGCAATTGTTCGCGCTCGCGAGGGACGCATGACGCCGCTGCTCCTGGCGGTGGCGGCAGGCGCCGCGAACCTGGCGGGTGCCCTCGTCGTGGTGCGGGGCAGTGCCCGCGGCACGCGCACCATCGAGAGCGCGATCGCCTTCGGTGCCGGCTTCATGGTGTCGGTGGTGATGCTCCGCATGCTGCCGGAAGCGTTCGCCGCCGGCGCCGGTGCAGCACCCTGGGTCCTTGGCGGGTTCCTGGCGGTGCACCTCGCCCAGCATGTCCTGACACCGCACTTCCACTTCGGCGAGGAGACCCACCATGTGTCGCCGGGGGCGGCGGCGTCGGCCGTCGTGGGGCTCTCGCTGCATACATTCTTCGACGGCGTCGCGATTGCCAGTGGCCTGCTGGTATCACCCCGGCTTGGCGCCCTGCTGTTTGTCGCCGTCTTCCTGCACAAGCTCCCGGAAGGGCTCACGGTGGCGAGCCTGGTACTGGCGTCAGGCCACTCCAGGGCGCGGGCGCTGGGGCTGGCGCTGGTGCCGGCCGCGGCGACTGCGGTTGGCGCCCTTGTGACGACGGGTTCGGGCGGCCTGCAGCGGCACGGGCTCGCGATATCGGCCGGGGTGACGCTCTACGTGGCCGGGAGCAACCTGATCCCGGAATTCCAGGCCAAGCGGGGCTGGGCTCCACCGCTGGCGTTTTTCGGTGGTGTTGCCGCCTTCCTGGGGTCGAGCTGGCTCCTCGCCCGGTACGTGGTCGGCTGACATGGCACCGCGCCGAGCACCCGAAGCGTCCGAGAACCTCTTCCTCTCGGCACGCGACCCTCGCCCGCTCGCCGCGCGCATGCGGCCGCGCACCCTCGACGAGTATGTGGGGCAGCCGCACGTCACGGCGCCGTCTGCGCCGCTCCGCACAGCCATCGAGCGTGGCGAGACCGGGTCGCTCATCCTGTGGGGGCCGCCCGGCACCGGGAAGACGACCCTCGGGCACCTGATCGCCGGGGCCGCCGGTCGCGCGTTCGAGCCGTTCAGCGCCGTGAGCGAGGGCGTGCCACGGCTGCGGGAGATCTTCGACCTCGCCCGTGGCCGGCTCGCATCGGGTGGGGCCGGAACGATCCTGTTCGTGGATGAGATCCATCGCCTGAACAAGGCGCAGCAGGACAGCCTTCTCCCCGCGGTGGAGGACGGCACCGTCGCCCTCATCGGCGCCACCACCGAGAACCCGAGCTTCGAGCTCAACGCCGCGCTGTTGTCGCGAGCCCGCGTCATCGTGCTCGATTCGCTCTCGCCGGCGGACATCGAGCTTCTGCTCGCCCGTGCCCGCGACGACCGTGAGCTGGGTCTTGGCGCCATGGAACTCGCTATTGACGAAGCGGTCCTTGCCCGACTGGCGCAGGAATCGGATGGCGATGCCCGCCGCGCGCTCACGGTGCTCGAGGCGGCGGCGGCCCAGGTGGGTGTTCGCGGCCGCATCACCCTCGACGTGCTGCAGGACGCCTTCCAGCGCCGCCTCCCGCGACACGACAAGGCCGGTGAGAGTCACTTCAACATCCTGTCGGCGTATCACAAGTCACTGCGTGGCAGCGATCCCCAGGGCGCCCTGTACTGGATGGCGCGAATGATGGAGGCGGGGGAGGATCCGCTGGTGCTCTGTCGTCGTGCTATTGCCATGGCAGCGGAGGATATCGGGCTGGCCGATCCGCAGGCGCTCATGATCGCGACGGCGGCTCGTGATGCAGTGCACATGCTCGGCGTGCCGGAGGGCCTTCTGCCACTCGCCGAGATGACGGTGTACCTCGCTACCGCGCCCAAGTCGAACAGCGTGAAGGCGGCGCTCGATGCCGCGCTCGATGCGGCTCGCCGTACCCCGGCGGCTGCGGTACCGATGCACCTCCGAAATGCGCCCACCGCCCTCATGAAGGACCTCGGATACGGCCGGGCCTACCGCTACGCGCACGATGACCCCAGCCATTTTGTGGCCCAGGAGTACCTCCCGGAGGAGCTCCGGGGCAGCCGCTTCTACGAGCCGGGTTCCCTCGGGTTCGAGAAGCGCATCGCGGAGCGGATGGCATGGTGGGCCGAGCGAACGGAGAAGGCTGGCAACACAGCGGCACCGGAAGGGCAGGGGCCGAATGAAGGAGCGTGAGCTGGGGGCGGCTGTTACCGCCCCTGTCGCCGGTACCGTCTATATTTCGGGCGTCACCCGAACCGAGGATCCCAGAACATCCGCCCATTGATTGACGTCCGCGACCCGGTGGAGCGTGCGCTCCTGATTGCAGCGCCACGCAAGGGCACGCGGGATGTAGCCCTGATGGACGAGCACCTCGACGAACTTGCGCGCCTGGTGGACACTGCCGGCGCCGAGGTCGTTGGTCGCGTTACCCAGCAGATCCAGTCCCCCACACCCGGATTCCTGATCGGCGAGGGCAAGGTCGAGGAGGTGCGCCAGGCCTGCGTCGAACGGAACGCCACGCTCGTCATCTTCGACGAGGAGCTGACCCCGACGCAGGGCGCGAACCTGGAGCGCGACCTCAAGGTGCGCGTCATGGACCGCGCCGAGGTCATCCTCGACATCTTCTCCACCCGGGCCCGCAGTCATGAAGCCAAGCTGCAAGTCGAGCTGGCGCAGCTGGAGTACCTGCTCCCGCGGCTGACCCGGATGTGGACCCATCTCTCGCGCATCCGGGGCGGCATCGGACTTCGCGGTCCGGGCGAAACGCAGCTCGAAACCGACCGCCGAATGATCCGGAAGAAGATCCAGCTCCTGCGTGAAAAATTGCGGGGCGTGGGGCGGCACCGTGCCACCGTGCGTGAGGGTCGCGAGTCGATGCTGGACGTGGCGCTGGTGGGATATACCAATGCCGGAAAGTCCAGCCTCCTGCGGGCGCTGAGTGGCGAGCACGACATCGTGGTCGAGGACCGGCTGTTCGCCACGCTCGACACACTGACACGTGTGGTGGATATCGGCGAGGGCTATCGCGCGCGGGTCACCGACACCGTCGGCTTCATCCGCAAGCTCCCCCATCAGCTGGTCGCCAGCTTCCGCGCAACGCTCGAGGAGGCGCGCGAGGCCGATGTGCTTCTCCATGTCATCGATGCCAGTCATCCCGAATGGGAAGACCAGGCGCGTGTGGTGGAAGAGGTGCTCGAAGAGCTCGACCTGTCCGAGAAGCCGGTGATTCCCGTCTTCAACAAGATCGACCTGCTGGTTGACGCCGTTGGCGTGGCGGCGCGCGCCCAGCGTGAAGACCCGGACGCCGTGCTGACCACGACCATGCGAACCGATGGCCTGGCGGCGCTCAAGAAGTCACTCCGCACGCTGGCCCGGAGGGAGCGGCCGACCGTCACGGTCCGCCTGCCAACTGCCGATGGCGCAAGGCTTGCCGAGATGTACCGGGTTGGCGAGGTCCTGGGTCGCACATCTACGGACGGGACCGAGGAACTCACGATCCGGCTTGAAGATTGGCAGGCGGAACGGCTGGAGCGCGAGGGGGTCGAGGTGCGGCGCGCGGACGACAGTCCACGCTCGCGCGCCACAGGCTAGGGACCGATCAAAGCTCAGGAGGCAGGGTGCGCTACCTGGTAACGGGAACGGCGGGATTTATTGGCTACCATGTGGCGGAACGCCTGCTGGCGCGCGGCGACGAGGTCACCGGCCTCGACAACGTGAACGACTACTATGACGTGCGGCTGAAGCAGGCCCGCATGGCACGGCTCGACGGCAAGCCCGGATACGACTTCCTCAAGCTGGATGTGTCCGACCGGGAGGGGATGACAGGGGCCTTTGCCGAACGAAAGCCCGAGGTCGTCATTCACCTGGCCGCACAGGCCGGGGTGCGCTACTCCCTGACCAACCCGCACGCGTACGTCCAGAGCAATCTCGCCGGGTTCATGAACATCCTGGAAGGCTGCCGCCATCAGGATGTCCGCCACCTGGTGTATGCGTCATCGAGCAGCGTGTATGGCGGAAACACCCGCCAGCCGTTCAGCATCCACGACAACATCGATCACCCGGTGAGCCTGTACGCCGCCAGCAAGAAGGCCAATGAGCTCATGGCGCACACCTACAGCCACCTGTACAACCTGCCGACGACCGGGCTCCGGTTCTTCACGGTATACGGACCGTGGGGCCGGCCTGACATGGCCATGTTCCTCTTCACGAAGGCGATCCTCGAGGGCAAGCCGATCGACGTGTTCAATCACGGCAAGATGCGCCGTGATTTTACCTACATCGATGACATCGTCGAGGGGATCGTCCGCACGGCGGATCGCGTGGCGGCGCCGAACCCGGACTACGCGAGCGACGCGCCCGATCCGGGCACGAGCTCAGCGCCGTACCGGGTCTACAACATCGGCAACGACAACCCCGTCGAATTGATGGACATGATTGCGGTGCTGGAGAAGACGCTCGGGCGCACCGCCGAGAAGCGCATGCTGCCGCTGCAGCCCGGCGATGTGCCGGCAACCTGGGCGGACGTCGACGACCTGACCCGTGATGTCGGGTTCAAGCCGGCGACGCCCATCGAGGAGGGTATCCGCCGGTTCGTGGCGTGGTACAAGGAGTTCTACCGCCTCAGCTGAGCTACTACTTCTCGCTCAGCACCTGCTCCAGCATCAGCCACCGGTTCATCCCGGCAAACTTCTGGTGCATCTTGGTGATCGGTGCGCCGCCCGCCGCCTCGTCTTCCTGGATCTGCAACTCCGCCAGCGCGTTCAAGCCGGAGTCCTTGAACTTCCGGAGCCCCTTGTCGAGGGCCAGGCCCACCGTCCGGAAATTGAAGAGGGTGGAGAACTGGAGCGTGTAGCCCAGGTCGGCCAGCTGCTGGTTGGTGATGAGCGTGCCGGCCTTCTTCGCCTTGCCCCAGTACAATGACGGCGAAAGGTTGAAGCCGAGCATCTGGTTCGGGTAGTACTTCCGCACTCCCTCGGCGAACTCACGCGGCTGGTCCAGTTCCGTGTTGTTGAACTCCGCCCAGATCACGTCGCAGCCCAGCTCGGCCGCTTCCCACGCATCCTCGATGGCCATCTTGACGCCACCCTGCGGCTGGCCGGGAATGGCGCCGTCGACCGAGTCGGTACGCGCAATGCTCACCAATGGATGATTGGCCGCCTCGCCCGCAGCCTTGATCGCCTTCAGCTTGGCGATCCATGCCTTGCGCGGCACGAGCACCTTGTCGCGCTTGGCCTTGCCGACATTGACGATATGGCCGCAGGTTCGGTCGGACGGGTCCTGGTTCTCAAGGTGCACGCCGGCTGCCCCGACGCGAATCAGCTCGGAGGCCAGGGTGAACGTCTGGCCGGGCCCGCCGAAGCCTGCTTCCATGTCCACGAATACCGGCGGCATCTCCAGCAGTTCGGCACCGTCGGTGTCGAACCAGGTGGTGTGGCGCGCTCCCTCGATGCCCTTCCGCAGCATGAGGGTCAACTCGGCCATCTGGTGCGAATTGTAGACGCCGATATCGGGATACATGTTCCAGGTGGCCGCCAGCTGCCAGCCGCTGCCGTAGAGTGCCTTGAAGCCGAGCTTGGTCATCAGCGCGGCGGTATAGGCGTCGTACGCCCCGGCTGAGTGCAGGAAGCTGCCCGTGTCGCGGGCCTCGTGGAGGAGGCGGCGCAGCTTGGCGGCGGGATTCTCGGTTTCGGGGGGGGCGAGGAGCTTCCCGATCTCGTCGGAAGGGAAGTTGACCTTGCCGGCGGCGGGAGACTTGGGATTCACGGTGGCCGTCACAGGGCACTCCGGTTGAGGCAATAGACAAGATACGCTCTCCGAGGGGCATCCGGGCCCATCGGCGAGCTTGTGAAATCTTTCACAAGATAGACGACTGCGCGCAAGATTGCCAGCCCAATCGGGCAAACAGCTCAGCGCGCAAGGACGAGCAGCGAAAAGCCACCCAGAACACGGGCGGCGAGGTCGGTGTTCAGCGCGGCGGCGAGTGCCCGCGGTGCTGCGGCCGCGCGGGCCAAGCCGGTCCCGGGGCGCTCAATGCCAATGCGCGTGTAAGCGTGATCGATGACCTCATACCCGGCATCCTCGAGGGTGCGAAGGGCCGTTTCCTTGGAGAAGAAGTGCAGGTGCCCGACCAGCTCCCGCGCTCGCGCAAGTGGCGCCGCGCGCAAGACAGCCAGCACGCTCATTTCCAGGGGAATATGGAGCATCTTGTAGGTGCCAAGTGGCCGTAGCTTCCGGAGGAAGCCGATGCAGTCCTCTACATGCTCCACCACGTCGATGCAGAGCAGGAGGTCGACCGGCGGCGGACGCAGCTCCAGAATATCGGCCGCCACAAATTCGAGGCCCGGCGCCTGGTGCGAGCGGGCGAGCTCGAGCGCCTGGGGCGAAATTTCGTAGCCAGTGAACCGGGTGCCGGACGGCAGTCGCTGCTGCAACTCGGCGAGAATCGCGCCGGCGCCGCACCCGACCTCGGCGATGGTCTGGACGGCCAGCCTGTGCTGGTCAAGCATCCTCACGACCTGCTCCGCCTTCCAGGCGGAGTCCTCGACATGGTAGGTCGGATTCTTGGCCACGTATTCGCCGTCGGCGTACATCTGTGCCATTGGTTCGTTGCCCTGGTGGCGGATTGCCCACGTCTGCGGCGCCTTACTATCTTCGCCCACTGCTTCGGGATGTGATCACGGCTCGCCGGAACGCAACTTAACGTGAGCAACACCGGCCTTGGGAGGGACATGCCGCTTTCCGATGGCGCCGGGACCATGCGTCGGTCCCTGCGGTCCCTGGCAATGCGCGTGCTCCTTTATGGCTGTTACCGCCGCTCGCGCGCGCACCCCTCGGCATCCTTCGCTCCCTGGGCGAGCGTCCTCAATCCACGGGGCGACCGCGATGCCATTCGCCTGGGTGCTCACACCACGGTGCGTGGCGAGCTGTTCGTGTTCGCCCACGGCGGCGATATCGAGCTCGGCGAATGGTGCTATGTGGGTGCCGGTTCCCGCATCTGGTCGGCGGCGCGGGTGCGCATTGGAAATCGGGTGCTGATCGCACACAACGTCAATATCCACGATACGAACAGCCACCCGATCGATCCGGCTGCCCGGCACGCGCATGCGATGGCGATTTCGCGACACGGTCACCCTAGGCAGGTGCCCGGGATTGTCTCGGCCCCGGTGGATATCGGGGATGACGCGTGGATCGGGTTCAATTCCATCGTGCTCAAGGGGGTTACGATCGGGCCGCGCGCCATCATCGGTGCCGGCAGCATCGTCACGAAGGACGTACCGGCCGATGCGGTCTATGTGGGCACGCGGCTCGTAGACGTGGCGTCCATTGGATGATCACCGGGTAATCATGGGTTCGTGGGAGGAAGCCGTGGCGCGACTCGTGGCCGAACCGGGCCAGGAGGAGTTGGTGCGGGCGGCGTACCTCGACCGGCCGGTGCGCACCGCGGCGCTGCGGTACGCCACGAGTGAGGAGTGGAAGGCACTGCGCCGCTACCTGCCGGTGCCTCCAGGGACGGCGATCGACCTCGGCGCCGGGAACGGCGTGGCGAGCTACGCGCTGGCCCGGGCGGGCTGGTCGGTGATCGCCCTTGAGCCCGATCCCAGTGCTACGGTCGGCGCCGGGGCGATCCGGGATCTTGCGGCCTCGGAAGGCCTCGACATCGATGTCCGTGATGGACTCGGCGAGTCCATGCCGATTCCAGACGGAACTGTCGACCTCGTGCTCGCACGCCAGGTGCTACATCATGCGCGGGATCTGGGGCAGCTGTGCCGAGAGGTTGCCCGGGTCCTTCGGCCGGGCGGGGTCTTTCTTTCCCTGCGGGATCACGTCGTGTCCTCGGATCAGCAACTGCAGGCCTTCTTGCAGGCGCACCCGCTTCATCGGTACTACGGGGGAGAGCATGCCTACTCGCGCCGCGAATACCTTCGCGCGATCCGGAAGGCCGGGCTCACAATTACCACTGTGCTGGGGAGCTTCGACAGCGTGATCAACTATGCACCCCACACGCCGGCCAGCCTCCGTGCCGGACTTGCACGGCGAGTGCCGGCGGGGAGGCTTCTGGCCGCAGCGCTTGAAGCACCGGTCATCTTTCACGCTGCGTGCCGCGTCATGTCGATGCTCGACCAGCGTCCAGGACGCCTCCTCAGCGTGGTTGCCCGCCGCCCGTGACGGGGCAGCACATGGTGGTGACATGTCCCGCCTGCTGATCACCGGCGGCTGCGGCTTTGTCGGCCGTGAACTGACGCGTCGTGCCGTGCCACACTTCGACGTGCATGTGGTCGACAACCTCCGGTCGGGCCGGCACCGCCTCGTCGACATGCCGACGAGCAAGTTCCAGCTGCATGCGGTCGACATCCGGGATCGCGAGGCGCTGCAGCGTGTCGTCACATCTGTCAGGCCGGATGTGATTGCGCACCTTGCGGCCGTGCACTTCATCCCCGAGTGCGAGGCGCAGCCCGACCTTGCGGTGACCACGAATGTCCTCGGAACCGTCAATGTCCTGAGCGTTGCTCCGCACGGATCGCGGGTCATCGCGGTGTCTTCAGCCGCGGTTTATGCACCGGAGGAGACGCCCCTCGATGAGGAGACCACTGCGGTACAGCCAATGGACGTATACGGGTGGACCAAGGCGCAGGGCGAGGATTGGACGCGGTATTTCGCGGTGCGTCACCGGTTTGAGGGATGGTCCGTGCGGCTCTTCAACGTGATCGGGCCCGGGGAGACGAACCCGCACCTGGTGCCGGAGATGGTACAGCAGCTTCGTGCAGGAGCCGACGTGCTGGCTGTGGGGAACATCGACCCGAAGCGGGACTTCATCGACGTTGGCGATGCCGCTGAAGGTCTGCTGCGCCTTGCCGGCGCACCCGAGGGCGCGCTCGGGCCGGAGCCGGGAGCCACGGTGAATCTCGGTACGGGCACGGCGCGGTCAGTGCGGGAGATTCTGGATTGTCTGGGGAAAGTGAGCGGCCGGCAGTTCACTTTGGAAACAGATCCAGCCCGGGTGCGGGCGGTCGACCGGCCGGTACTGCAGGCCTCGACGAAGCGACTGCGACGTGTACTCGGTTGGAGCCCCTCCACTCCGCTCGAGGAAACGGCTTCCCGCATCTGGGCCGAGCACGTCCAGCCGCGGGAGACCGGGACGGGATGACACGGGTCCTGGCCGCCGTGATCACCCCTCCCTCGTATCGCGCGAGCGGCGGCGTTGCGGCGGGACTGGAACTGACCAGGCATATTGCGCGCATTGAGGGGCTCGATGTCGAGGCCGCCATCATGGCGGAAACCGGATTCGAGAAGGACGATCGGGGGTTGCACGTGCGCGGATTTCGCTGCCACAACCGTCTGGGTCCCTTTCGAAGATTGCTGCCACGGGCACTCGGCACCACGCAGTGGCACGCGGCAATCCCGGCGTACATCTCGGCCACGCGCCCGGACCTTGTCCACCTGCACAATCCGGTTCCGCCTGCCGCCCTCTGGGAGGTGGCGGAAACGTGCCTCCGGCTCGGCATTCCCTACGTGATCAGTTCGCACGGCTTCGTAGAGATGATGGACTTCGCCCGGGCCTTCCGCATGTCCCCGATCGCGTCGCTCGCTGTTCCCCGCCTCATCAACCGACCGTTCCGCAGTGCAGTGGCCGGCGCGGAGCGAATCTTCATGCTGTCTCCGCTCGAGGCCCCGCTGCTGGACGCCCTCGGGGTGCCGGCTAATCGGCGTGAGGTTGTGACGAACGGCGCAACGATCCCCGCCGTGCTGCCGAATGAGGTGCGCACACGCCTCCGGAATCAGCTGGGTCTCCGTCCGGAGGTGCCGCTCTGGCTCTTTGTGGGCAACCACACGGCGAACAAGGGCATCGACGTGCTTCTCGAGGCGGCGCACCGGTTGACGGTGCCGGCGCAGGTGGTGGTGGCCGGGGGAATCCGCTCGCCCGAGGCGCACGCCGCCCTCCGCCGGGCCCATCGAGTGGACCAGCTCGGCGACCGGGTGATCTTCACCGACTTTCTTCAGGATGATGATCTCCAGGCGCTGTACGCCACCGTCGATGCATTCGTCTTTCCGTCGCGCGCAGACACCCTTCCGCTCGCGATCCTGGATGCCATGGCGAATGGGTTGCCGGTTGTGGCCACTGCGGTTGGTGGTATCCCGTATCAAGTTTCCGCCGAGACCGGCGTGCTTGTCCCGGTGGACGATGCCGACATGCTGGCGGTCGCCATGGATACGCTCTCGGCCGATCCGGTGAGGCGGCGGACGCTGGGAGACGGGGGACGTCGCCGCGTGCGCGACGTCTTTAACTGGGCCACCGCGGCATCGGTGGCGGCTGCGGCGTACGCGCAGGTCCTGACGCGGCCCACGTGACGGTGATCGTCCCGGGACTCGGTCGCCGAACGGCGGGGAACGCTGTCCTGAACCTCCTGCCCTTCGGGTTGGGCTTCCTTCTCAACCTCGTGGTGGTGGCGTTTGTTGTACGTCGCATCGGCGTCGCCGATTTCGGGTTGTTCGGGTTGTTCTCGACGCTGCTGACCCCCCTGACACTGGCGAACCTCGGCTTCGGTGAGGCGACGGTCAAGTATGTGGCGGAACATACGCACCACGGGGACTTCGTCGGCGCTGCCCGGTATGTACGCACGACACTCGCGCTGAATCTTGCCGTGGGGGTCGTTGGTGCCCTGCTCCTCGTGCTCGCGGGCCCTCCCCTTGCGGTGTGGCTCTTTCACGTGCCGCCTGAAGGCCGTGCTGGTGCAGCTACCGTTTTGCGCTGGCTTGCCCTCGCGTGGCTGGGCAACCAGACCGGGGCGGTCTTCCTTGCGGTGGGACCGGCAATGCAGCGATATCGCCTGGTTGCGATGGGCCAGGCGCTTTCCTTCACCCTGGGCGCGTCAGCTACCATCGGGCTGGTCGCCGCGGGGTATGGACTTGTCGGCTATGCAGCGGGGACGGCAATCGGGAGCCTGATTGCTGCACTCATCTGGTTCGGGATTGCGCGGTACCTCCTGCCCGGGGAACACCTCGCCCCGGGCATCGATCGCGCGGCGTGGCGGGATTCCATCGGGTTTGGGAGCTGGCAGGCACTCGCGCAGCTGGGGGGCATGGTCTCCGCACAATCCGAGAAGCTGCTCCTCGGGTTCCTCGTGGGTCCCGCAGCGGCCGGCCTCTACCAGATCGCCCAGGTACTGGCCCAGCGCATCTATAGCTCGGTCTTCAAGATGTCCGAAGTGCTTTTTCCGCTGTTCAGCACGATGACGCGTGACAGTCGCGAGCGACAGGCGGAAGTCCTGCTGCGCACCAGCTGGCTGCTGACCACGCTCTCGGTGGCCGTGCTCGTGCCACTCGTACCGCTGGCCGCGCCCGTTCTGCAGGTGTGGATCGGCGGGACCGTGGCCACCGAAGGGGCGACGATCCTGCGACTGCTGGCCATCGCTGGTGTCCTCGGATGCGCCACCAACGCCAGCTTCTTCATGCTGCTGGGAATGGGCAATACTCGCTGGACGGCGGGACTCGCGCTGGCCACGGGCACCGTAACGGTCGGCGTGGCCGCCCTGGCAATACCCATCCTCGGTGTTGCCGGAGCGGGTGTCGCTGCGATTGCAGCGATGCTGGTGCAGCAGGGGTTGCTGGCGTTCCACATGCTGCCGCAGGTACTCGGCCCGGCGCTGCGGGGCCGAGACCTGTTCGTCTCATTTCACCTCCCTGTTGTGCTGGGCCTCGGGGTGGGCTTCGCCTGGCTGTACCTTGCGCCATCCGCCCGCGGGTTCCTCCCGGTGGCCGGCTCGTATGTTTCCGTGGCGATCCTGTCGTTTCTTGCCAGCTTCGGTGCCGGGGCGCTGATGCCCGGTGGAGCGGCGAGGGCCCGAGATATCACGACCGTGCTCGCGCTTCCGTTCCGCCGAGTGTAGTGGCCACCTCCACGAGCGCGTGCTAGTTTCTGTCCCGGAAAGCCCTGCTGCCGCAGGCGCAGGTGCCCCTGCCTGGAGTCCGGGCCCCCGGGCCAGGCGGGTCCTGCTCCCGTTCAGTCACCCACGCTCGCGGTGATCCCGATACGCGTTCCAAGCGCTGTGCTCGCCCGGACCGGTGGGCGCACCTGACCATGCGGGTCGTTTTCCTGACGGAAACATGCTCACCGCAGATGGGCTACCTCGGGAGCACACTCCCGCGCGTCATGAGTTCGCTCGGTGCCGAGGTGCATGTGGTCACCATGGGACTCCCCCCATATCACTACCTTCCTGAATTTGACGCAACGCTCGGCTCTTTCCTGACGTCACAATCCCTCGCGCCGGGGCTGGTGGAGACGGGCCCGGACGGTGTGACACTGCACGTGCTGCCTCATCGCCGCGTATTGGGATATGTGCGCATGGTGGGAATGCAGGACAAGCTGCGTGCGCTTGAGCCCAACATCGTACAAACCGGCGCCGCCATTGGCTGGATCCCGCTCGATGCGCTCCGGACGCGCCTGGCGCTGAATTTCCGCCTCTTCACTGGGAGTCACACTACGGCCAGCACCTTCGCGCTTGCTCGCGACCCGGGTCACTTCTGGGACAGCGCCAGGCTCCGATGTTTCGCTACGCGGACGGTTCCGGGCCGAGCCATCAGCCTGGCAACGGAAAAGTGCTATGCGCCAACGGTTGACTGTGCAGAGATCGCCTGGCGGTTCTTCGGGGTCCAGCGTGGGAAAGTGGAGATCATGCACCTGGGCGTGGAAACGGACCTGTTCTACCCGGCGGCCAGTGCGGCCAGTTTGGCACGTCGGAAGGAACTCCGGGACCAGCTTGGGATCGGCGCCGACGACATTCTCGCGATTTATACGGGCAAGCTGACCGAGGAAAAGAACGCGCTCATCCTGGCAGAGGCGATCGAGCGACTACGGAGCGCGGGCCTCCCATTCCGTGGGCTGTTCATCGGGGAGGGGCCGCAGCGTGCTGTCATTGCCACGTGCCCGCACAGCGTCGCGCTGGACTTCATGCCGTACCTCGAGCTGCCGGACTACTATCGTGCTGCAGATGTCGGCGTTTGGCCCACGACGGAGAGCACCTCGATGCTGGACGCTGCGGCCAGCGGGCTGCCTCTCATCATCAGTGACCGGGTGGTCTATCGAGACCACGTCGATGGCAACGGCCTGGTTTTTCGCGACGGGCATCTGGCCGCGCTGGTGGAGGCGCTGCGATCCCTTGTTCCCATTGAACGACGGCGGCAGCTCGGCGCCCGCGGTGCGACCAAGATGGCGACGAGCTTCAGCCTGCAAGCGCACGCGCAGCAGCGGATGGCCGACTACGAGCGGTCGCTCGCGGGCCGTCCCCCCGTGATCCGCGGTGGGCGCGTGGCCGGCTAATGTGCGGCATCGCAGGTATTGCGGGCCGGGACCTCGCCGCGGGGCCGTCGCTGGCCCGGCTGGAGCATGCGGCGACCCGCCTGCGCCATCGGGGCCCAGATGATGAGGGCTACGCGCTGGTGGACACGGCAGCCGGCAACGTCCGGGTGTTTGGCGGGGTCGATTCAGATTCCCGGCTGGCTCTGGCTCCCCTCTCCAGTGCGGGATCGGTCCCGACGAGCGGCGTTGCTCTCGCGCACCGGCGCCTCTCCATTCTCGACCTGTCGGAGGCCGGACACCAGCCGATGTCAGGGGCAGGAGGCCGCTATTGGATCACCTTCAATGGTGAGATCTACAACTTCATCGAACTGCGCCAGACGCTGGCGTCCCTCGGACATCGCTTCCGGACAGGTACCGACACCGAAGTCCTGCTGGCCGCGTTCGCCGAGTGGGACGTCGACGCACTGCCGCGCCTGGTGGGCATGTTTGCTTTTGCCCTTGTCGACCTGGAGACACGGCGGCTGATATTGGCCCGGGATCCCTTCGGGATCAAGCCGCTCTACTACGTGCACAATGGACACGGACTTTCCTTCGCCTCGGAGATCCCGGCGCTGCTGGAGCTTTCGGGTAGCGCCCCCGTGGCGGACCCTGTCGCGTTGTATTCGTACCTGCGCTTCGGGTTCACGGATGCCACCGACGGCACAATGTTCGCCGGCGTTCGCCAGCTGCCCGCGGCCCATTGGCTTGAATACGATCTCACGCAGGGCGGCCCGCTGACGCTCTCCCGCTACTGGGGCTTGGAGTTGCGGCGGCGAACGGACATGCCGTTCGAGGCGGCAGTGGCGCAGGTCGGGGCGCTCTTCCGGGAGAGCGTACAACTGCACCTGCGGAGTGATGTCACGCTAGGTTCCTGCCTTTCGGGCGGGCTGGATTCGAGTGCCATCGTCATGACGATGCGCGATATCCTGGGTCCGGGCGCGGACTTGCGGACGTTCAGCTTCGTTGCAGATGAGCCCTTGATTTCGGAGGGGCCGTTCGTGGAGCAGGTAAGCCTGGCGGCCCGCACCAGGAGCGTGACGGTGACGCCAAGTTCGGACGATCTGGTACGCGACCTGGAGCAGCTCATCCGCAGTCAGGCCGAGCCGTTCGGCAGTACGAGCATCTACGCGCAGTTCCGAGTCTTTCAGGCGGCGAGTGAGGCCGGTGTCACGGTCATGCTCGATGGCCAAGGCGCCGACGAGATCTTCGGCGGGTACCTGATGGCCGTCTCCGCGCAGTTGGCCGGGTGGCTCGTAGCGGGCCGCTTTGGCGACGCGCTGATGCTCCTGCGACATGCTCCCATGATCGCGGCTGGCGCGCGCCGCCGCGTGGCTTTGGCTGCACTCGGTCGGTTGCTTCCCCCCGCCCTTGCGGTCCGCGCCATGCACGCCGTTGGGGAGGAGTTGTTCCCGCCCTGGCTCAAACGTGAGTGGTTCGAGGGGCAAGGGGTGCGCGCGGCGCCCCGACGCCAGGGACGGGGCCGCGACAGCCTGCGGGAGGAACTGGCCGCGAGCGTTGAGTCCTTGACCCTTCCGCAATTGCTCCGGTACGAGGACCGCAACTCGATGCACTTCTCCATTGAGAGCCGGGTGCCATTTTGCGTGCCGTCTCTGGCCGAATTTGCCCTGGCGCTCCCGCCGGAGTACCTGGTGCAGCGAGACGGTACGCAGAAGGCGGTTTTCCGGAGTGCCATGCGGGGCGTGGTCCCGCAATCCGTGCTGGACCGGCCGAAGGTGGGCTTTGCGACGCCCGAGCAGCTCTGGCTTCGCCAGCTGACACCTTGGTTGGAATCGACGCTGCGCAGTGACGCGGCGCAAACGTTACCGTTCCTGCATGGTGATGGGGTGCGCCGACTCCTGGCGGAGCAATTGACGACACGTCGGTACCTGTCTCCCAGCCTGTGGCGGGTGGTGAACCTCATTCACTGGATGCGGGACTTTGGAGTGCAGGCCCCCGCATGAGGAACGCCGGGGTCATTCCACCGACCCAGCGTGGACTGGTCGCACTGTACGCACTGTCGGTCGCCGGCTACCCCTTGGTGTCGATCATCCCGGTGGTGTTCGGGATGCCGAGCCGCTGGACGTCGGTACCCTATCGAGCACTGGTGCTGGGTCTCAGTCTCGTCGTGCTGATCCCTGCCGTCATGCGCTCGCCCCGCTTCTACCGCGGCGTGCTATGGGCTCCACTCGCGCTCTTCATTGTCCTCTACCTGTACCGGCTGTATCTCGATATCGTGCTCGACCCGATCGCGCTCGGGATGCCCCCGGCAGAGTTCGTGACGTTCGGGCTGGGGGTGACGCTGGTGCCGATGTTGCCGTTCTTCCTCGCCCTGGAGCGACGAGCCAGCGACCTGGCCCTGCGCCTAACTCTGGGCGTGGCGGTTCTTGCAGCAATCCTGGTGCTGGCGGTCGCGATCCGACAGTTCCGTGCCGGTGATCTCCTGGCACTCTGGTCGGGGCGTTTCGGTACCGAGACACTGAACCCGATCTCGCTCGGTCACCTTGGGGCGTCGATCGCCATCCTGGCGTCCTATCGACTCGTCTGGCAAGCATCAATCAAGGGGTCACAGCGGGCGTACTTGGTCGGCGCACTGATACTCGGGCTGGTCACGATCGCGGTGTCCGCGTCGAGGGGGCCGATGCTGGCGGCCGTCGTGGCGCTCGCCGCCGCCTGGGTGATGCCGTTGCGCGGCCGGGCACGCGTCCTGATGGTGGGCTTCACTGCGACCATTGTGCTTTTCGCCGTTGGGGCCGCCGTGCGAGTACAGGATCAGTTTGGTATCCCACTCGTGAGCCGCGTGGCGGCCCTCTCGCAGGCGCGATCCGACCAGGCCTCGAACCTCCGCCTCACGTACATGCGCGATGCCTGGGGCCAGTTCATGGAGCACCCGGTACTCGGGAGTGCGCTCGAGGAGCGGAACAGCAGGGGGTACCCGCACAACGTCAACCTGGAGGCCTTCATGGCCACCGGCGTCCTGGGCGGAGCGGCGTTCCTCGCCCTCACCCTAGCCGGCTTGTGGGCGTCCTTTCGCCTCCTTCGGCGAGATCCGGACAACGGCTGGATTGCGTTGTTGTTCCTTCAGGCATTCATTGCCGCTTCGACCAGCGGCTCGCTGGTGGGGAGTGCACCTTACTATGCCTTCCTTGCTGCGGCAGTCAGTGCAGCGAGCCGGATCGATGTGCACGTCGTCGCTTGATTCCCATGATCGCGCATCGCTAGACTGCAACGCCACCCTCCGCCAGGACTGCGACGGTATCGCGTGACAAGAGCAACGGACGGCTGGAAAGATTCCGGACAGGATCCGGTGACGCTCGCTCGGCTCGCCGGCGCGCTGTTGCGGCATCGGCGTACCCTCCTTTACGCAACATTGGCCGCGGCCTCGATTGCGGCCGCATGGACGCTGGCATTGCCGCGCACCTTTACGTCAAGCTCCGCGTTCATGCCTCAAGGGCGAAAGAACCAATCGAACCTTTCGGGCATTGCCTCGCAGCTTGGCATTGCCGTGCCGGGCCTGTCGGAGGGCGAGAGCCCGCAGTTGTACGTGAGCCTGTTGCAATCCCGGCAATTACTCGGGGCCGTGGTAGACTCTCGCTTCGGAACAGGCGGAGGCGGCGATACCGGCGCGGTGCTCGTCGATATTCTCCGGCCGGCGCGAGGGCGCCCCTACGCCGTTCGCCGTGAGGAGGCCATCGACAAGCTGGCCGACTTGAGCTCGGTGGAGACGGAGTCGAAGGTGGCCCTCCTGAAGCTCTCCGTGCGCCTCAAGCGCCCGGAGCTGGCCCAGGCCGTGAACCTGCGATTCCTTGAGCTGCTCAATGAGTTCAACCTGCACTCGCGCCAGTCACAGGCCAAGGAGGAGCGACGGTTCTCCGGGCAGCGGGTGAAGGAAACGCAGCAATCCCTGCGCGATGCCGAGGACCAGCTCCAGTCGTTCCTCCAGCAAAACCGTGACTACCGTAACTCACCGCTCCTCAACTTCCAGCATGAGCGACTGGCGCGACTGGTGAACCAGCAGCAGCAGCAGTACGCTGCGCTCGTGCAGGCGTACGAGCAGGCAAAGCTCGACGAAGTCCGGGACACGCCGGTCATCACGGTCGTGGAGCCGCCGCTCATCCCGGTCCGACCGGACCGACGCAACCTGCTGGCGAAGGTGCTCCTTGCGGCGATGATGGGTGCCCTCGTAGGCGTGGTGGTCTCGCTACTCCGTGAGAGTTGGGCCCGTGCGCGGTTCGCGGACCCAACAGCGATGGAGGAACTCGCACGTTCCCGCCAGGAGCTCGAGGAGGATGTGCGTCGCGCGACCACTGCCGTGCGACGGGTGTTCGGTTCCCGGCGCTGATGCATGGCCAGCACGCGCAGGTCGCAGCAAGGTGCCCCGAGGCGTGAGCACGTATTCGGCGCTTCGTATTCTAGTCCTCTCCCAGGTTTTCCCCCCGGATCCAGCCGCGGTCGGCCAGCAACTCGCCGATGTGGCCGAGGAATTGGCACGCCGCGGGCACAAGGTCACGGTGTTCACCTCCAGTCACGGCTACGATGACCCCACCGCGCGGTTCGCGCGCGCAGAGGATTGGCGCGGCGTTGCCATCCGCCGCTTGCCCTGGTGCTCGTTCGGGAAGCGATCGTTCGCCACCCGGCTGCTGGGTGGGCTCAGCTTCACGGGCCAGGCGCTGCTGCGCGGGCTGTTTCGTCGGCGCGATGACGTCATCGTGGTGACGACCGTGCCCATCATGGGCTCGCTCGCTGCGCTGTTACTCAGCTGGATGCGCGGGAGCGCGATCACGTACTCGGTCATGGACCTCAATCCCGACCAGCTCGTGGCACTCGGCATCGTTCGCCCTACCTCAATCATCGTGCGGCTGCTGAACGCCCTCACCCGGGCGGCGCTGCGTCGGGCGGGGCGCGTGCTCGTTCTCGATCGCTTCATGCGTGAGCGTATCCTGCGGAAGGCGCCAGTGGCGGACAAGGTCATCATTGTCCCTCCCTGGTCACACACGGAACCCGAGGCGCCCGTGGCGCACGAAGTGAATCCCTTTCGACAGCGACTCGGGATCGGCGACGAGCTGGTCGTGATGTATTCCGGCAATCATGGAATCACGAGCCCACTCACCACTCTGCTCAGCGCCGCCCAGTCATTTGCCGATGAGCCCCGGCTCAAGTTCGTTTTCATTGGCGGGGGTGCGAGAAAGCACGAGGTCGATGCCGTCACGTCATCGCATGTGCTATCGCTTCCCTATCAGCCGCTCGCGACCCTCGCTCAATCGCTCTCCGCGGCCGATGTGCATGTGGTGACCCTCGGTGAGGGTATGGTCGGCATTGTGCACCCGAGCAAGGTGTATGGCGCCATGGCGGTGGCACGCCCCGTACTCCTGTTCGGCCCCGCCGAGTGTCACGTGACCGACCTGCTTGAAGGCGTCGGCGCCTCGTGGCGGCTGGAGCATGGCGACGTTGACGGCACGCGCGCACTGCTGCGGCAACTGCTCGAGATGCCACGGGAGCACCTGCGCGCTCGCGGGGTGCGTGCGCGAGGAATCCTAGACGAGGCATACACTCGGTCGAGGCTCTGCGGCAGGTTCTGTGATGCTGTCGAAGCCGCGGCCCGGACCGGCAATCCGCAGTGAGAGTTGCCGTTACTGGCGCTGGGGGTTTCGTGGGTACTGCGCTCTGCCTGCGGTTGGCTACTGACGGCCACCTTGTGGTTGGGGTGACCCGCGGTACGAAGGCGCCAGAGGGCGCGGTGCTGGGCCGGATCACCGGCCTCGACGATGCGGCGGGCGCGCGGGCGGCTTTTCAGGGGGCCGATGTGGTGGTGCATCTGGCAGCGCGGGTTCACGTGATGCGGGAGACATCTGCCGACGCCCTGGCTGAATTTCGCCGGGTGAATGTTGATGGGACGCGTTCCGTGCTGACCGCGGCGCGGGAGGCAGGTGTGAAGCGCTTCCTGTACGTGAGCACCATCAAGGTGAACGGCGAGAGCCGGGACGCGCCCTACTCAGAAGTGGATGTGCCGCGCCCGGTGGATCTGTACGGTCAGTCCAAACTCGAGGCCGAAAGACTGGTCCAGCTCGAGGACGGGGGCATGAAGTGGACAGTGCTGCGGCCGCCCCTGGTGTACGGCCCTGGGGTGGGTGGAAACTTCAGGCGGCTGCTGTGGCTGGCGGGGCTGGCCTCGCGTTGGCCACTCCCCCTTGGTGGCATCGAGAACCTGCGTAGCATGATCTTCGTGGAGAACCTGGCGGCGGCAATCTCAACCGCTATCGCGCACCCCATGGCCAGTAACCAAACGTTTCTCGTCAGTGACCAGCATGATATCAGTGTCAGCGAATTGGTACGCCAGCTTGCGCTGGGGCTCGGTGGCCGGGCTCGCCTGTTTCACGCCCCGATGAAGCTGATGCGCTGGGCGGGAGTGCTGTTCTCTCGGACCCCCGACATTGAGCGGCTTCTCGGTACCCTCCGCGTGGACAGCAGCCTTATCCACTCGACTCTCGGCTGGACGCCGCCGGTGAACCTTCATGATGCCCTCGGGATCACGTCGCAGTGGTGGCGAGCGGTGCAGCGGCCATGATGCCATTCGCGATTCTGGCCGTGATGTTCGTCGGCGCGATGGCCGCGAGCGTGGCGCTGGTTGGACTGGTGCGGCAGTACGCAATCCGCCGCGCTGTATTTGATCATCCAGGGGAACGAAGTTCGCATTCCACACCAACGCCTCGTGGGGGCGGGGCAGGCCTCCTCATGGCGTGGCTGCTCGTGCTGGTGCCCTTACTTGCACCGGGATGGCGCGGCAGCTGGCCCTTGCTCCTGTCCTTTACGGGGGTCGTTGCTGTCGCCGTAACCGGATGGATCGACGACCATGGCGGCCTGGCCGTGCGGCTCCGCCTCGTGGCCCACGGCGTCGCTGCCTGCACGCTGCTACCACTAGTCCTGCTGCCGCATCCTGTCCCGACGTGGCCTGTACCTGTGGTAGTCGCATGGTGGATCTTCTGCGCCATCGCGGCCGCGAACGTCGTGAACTTCATCGATGGGATCGATGGGCTTATCGGGCTCACCGCTCTCATTTACGGGGGCTTCGCGGCAGCGGCCGGGGCCCCTGGGGGCGCGGCGTGGGCGTGCGGCTTGGCGCTGGCTGGGGCAGCAGCGGGGTTCTTGCTCTGGAACTGGCGCCCCGCGCGGATCTTCCTGGGCGACGTTGGATCCAGTGCGATCGGCTTCGTGTTCGTGATCGTGGGGATTCTGCTCATGCACGAGACAGGACGCGGCATCATCCTGACATTCCTGCCGCTTTGGCCGATCGTACTTGACGCCTCGGCCACCCTCATCCGGCGCTGGCGCCGGGGGGAAGCGCTCACCGAGCCGCATCGGTCGCACCTGTACCAGCGGCTGGCGAACGGAGGCTGGGGCCACGCGCGGGTGACCCTGCTGTTTGGGATGGGCTCGCTGGCGGGTGCGGCATGCTCGGCAGTGCCGCCTGGAAATGTGCGGACGATCATTGCCGCCACGTACCTTATCGTAACGCTCGGCGTTGGTGTAGCAATGGAGCGACGATTGGCGAATGCGATCGGAAAGGCGGTGCCGGCCGGGACTCCAAGTCCTTGACATAGCACCAGTTCCAAGACATCCTTTCGCCCAATGACCAACCCGCGTTCGTTCGGACCAACCGTACGAAATCGCTATTTTGTCCTCTCGGACACGTTGCTGTTCAGTGTCTCGACGGCACTTGCATTCGCGCTTCGTTTTGAAGGATTCGAATGGCCGGTTGCTTATCGGCAGACGGCGCTGGTGTATTTGCTCGTGTCGGTGCCGGTGCGGCTGCTCGTGTGCAACCAGGCGGGGATCTACAAACGGCTCTGGAGGCACGCTAGCGTCGTTGAGGTTGAACGACTTATCACAGCCGTCAGCGCCTTCGGGGTGGCCTGCCTCCTCGCCGGCGCCCTGATCCTCCCTTGGCTGGGTCTCACACCAGCGCGGGTCCCCTTCTCGGTACTGTTCCTCGACATCCTGATGTCCGCCGTATTTGTGACGCTACCCCGGCTCGGCGTACGGCTCCTTACGCGTCGCCGGCAGCGCCGCTCCCAGGCGCATAGTGACCGGGTCATTATCGTCGGGGCGGGTGCCGCTGGTGAACTCATCGGCAAGGAACTGCTCGGCCATCCGCAGATCGGTCTGCAGCCGGTGGGGTTCGTCGATGACGACCCGCGCAAGCACGGGCACCGCATGCTCGACCTGCCGGTGCTCGGTGCACTGAAGGACCTCACGCACCTCATCGACGACCTGGCCGCCCAGGAAGTGATCATTGCCATGCCGCGCGCGCCCGGGAAGGTGGTGCGCGAGGTGGTGGACGCCGCGCATGCCGCCGGTGCGCGTGCCCGAACCGTGCCAGGGATGTTCGACATCCTGTCAGGCCGGGTGTCGGTCACGGCACTTCGTGAGGTGCAGATCGAGGACCTGCTTCGGCGAGAGCCGATTATCACCGACCTGGCCCAGGTCCGCGAACTGGCAACGGGAGAAACCGTCCTCGTCACCGGGGCTGGCGGGTCCATCGGCAGCGAGCTTTGCCGCCAGCTTGCACGCCTCGAGCCGGCCCGGATCATCCTGCTGGGCCACGGCGAAAACTCCATCTTCGATACCTACCACGAACTGATCCGGCTCGCGCCGAACGTGACCTTTGTGCCGGTGATTGCCGATGTGCGCGACCGGCGCCGGATGCAGAACGTATTCGAGACCTTCACGCCATACGCGGTGTTCCATGCGGCGGCACACAAGCACGTCCCGCTCATGGAGTCAAACAGCGCGGAAGCGGTGACCAACAACGTGCAGGGCACGCGCAATGTGGCGGAGCTGTCGGCCGAATTTGGCGCGAAGCACTTCGTGCTGATCTCGACGGACAAGGCGGTGCGTCCCACCAACGTGATGGGAGCCACCAAGCGGGTGGCCGAACAGATCGTGCAGCGGATCGCCGAGGAGCAGGGGAAGAACTTCGTCGCGGTGCGGTTCGGCAACGTGCTGGGGAGCCGGGGGAGCGTGGTGCCCACCTTCCTCCGCCAGATCCGCGAGGGCGGGCCCATCACGATCACGCATCCCGAGATGCGGCGCTACTTCATGACCATTCCCGAGGCGGTGCAACTGGTCCTGCAGGCCGGCGCGCTCGGCCAGGGCGGGGAAGTCTTCGTCCTGGATATGGGTGAGCCCCTGAAGATCGTCGACCTGGCCAACGACCTCATTCGCCTGTCCGGCCTGGAGGTTGGCGACATCGAGATCAGGTTCAGTGGGACGCGCCCGGGGGAAAAACTGTACGAGGAACTCTTCTTCAACTCGGAGAACGCGCTCCCGACCAGCCATCCGAAGGTGCTGCGCGCGAAGAACGGCGTACTTCCCGTCGGCGTGGATGCAGCGGTTGATTGCCTGCTGAGCGAGTGCCAGAACGGCGGGGGCGCCGAGGAACTGCGCCTGCTGTTGCTGCGGCTGGTGCCCGACTACACCCCGGCGAGCGCAGCCGGGCCGCGCGCCACCCCCGCGCGCGGTCTTGGGGCGCTCCTGCAGAAGCGGTCGGCCTAGACTACTGCCGGGCTACGATGATGATCGTTGCGAGGCTCGCGAGGATCGTGGCAGCGGTGGCGAGGATCTGCAGGGTATTGCCGGCCGGTTTCGTCTTGTCTTTCTCCGGAACAAAGATCGTGGCGCCCGCAGCAGGCACCGGCTTCCCGTCAGGCAGCAGGAACCGGCGATGTACGCTTTCCACCTTGCCGCTCGGCTGGGTAACGTAGGCACGTCCCGCGTCGGCATCGCGGCTGTACCCGCCGGCTGACGCGACATAGAAGTCCATGTTCTTGCCCTCGGCCCAAGTCACCGCCAACGGCGCGTTGACCGCCCCGGACACACGCACGACGGGATTGTACTCCGGGATATGTATGGAGTCCCCGCCCGCAAGAATCAGGTTGTCGTAGTACCCGCTGTCCGCCAGCACCAGCGGCAGGTCAATCCCGATCCGCCCTTCCTTGTCCTTGTGGCGGTAGAACTCGATACCCGCGGCATAGGCCTCGTTGGTCAGGCCGCCGGCCTGGGCAATCAGGTCACTCAGCCGCTCATTCCGGGTCAGCAGCGCGTAGCGCCCCGGGAACTTCACCTGCCCGGTCAGGGCGACGACCCGCTGCAACTCCCATCCCGGCTGCTCAAAGATCAACACGTTGTCGAACGGCTCCAGGACGAAGGTCTGGGCGCCAGTAGCGGGTGCCGGCAGTCCGGGCGGGCCGAGATACTTGCCGTTGACGCCACGGTCGAAGATGTAGGTGGAATCGAGCGGCACACGAATGGAAGTCGCCACGGTGCCGCCGGAGCGATTGGCGGGCAGCCGCGCGACCTCGGCGTATTCGAGAAATGCGTCCTCCCGCAACCCATCGGCCAGCAGCGCGGCATCCCTGAGGGTCATGCCTTCCGTGTAGGGCAGTCGCCCCTGTTTCCTCACTGCCCCGGTGATCACGATGTACCGGTCGCTCCGGAAGTCGCTCCGGGAGAAGACGGTGATGTCATCATCCTCGGCGAGGGCGAAGTTGTTCACCGGCTGACCGGTCGAGTCGGCGAGCGCGCTCCGCAGCTGCATGCGCGTTGAATCGGGCAGCAGGCGCGAGACGAGCACATCGCCCAGGAAGACGTCTGCCCTGGGCCCACCCGCGAGGCGGATCGCGTCGCTCAGGGTCATCCCCGGGGTGTACCCAATGGGTCCGGGATGCCAGACATTGCCCTGGACGTTCACGACGGCGCGGAGGCGCCGTGCCACCGGGAACACGAACACCGAATCGCCAGGCTCCATCGGATACGGCGGCACGATCCCCTGGGCGAGCTGTTCCCCGGAGACATCGACGACCACGCGGTCGCGGCCGCCTGTACCCCGGGCGGCCGGGGGCAGGATCCGGGTGATCTGCACGCGGGTGGTCAGGGCCTGCTCAGTGAAGCCGCCTGCGGTGGCGATGAGGTCGCGCAGCGTCTCATTGGGCACCAGCTCGTAGATCGCCGGCCGCAGGATCTCGCCGGTCGCCTTGACCTGGGGACCATGCGGTGGCACGAAGACGACATCGCCAGAAGTGAGTCGCAGGTTCGTGGCGTTGATGCCGCGCAGGAGATAGTCATAGAGGTCGACGGTGCCGAGCAGTTCACTGCCGCGTCGCACCTCGATCTTGCGGAAGCTGCCGCGCACCGTCGGCCCACCAGCCGAGTACAGCGCGCTGAGGACGGAGCCTGCGCCGGCCACCTGATAGAGGCCCGGCTTCTCCACGTCGCCGGACACGTAGATCTGCACTGCGCGAATCTTCCCGACCGAGAGCTGGAACCGGGTCCTCGCCTCGGGGCCCTGGCCGATACCGGAATAGACGCGCTTGAGCTTGGTCTGCAGAAGCGCCGTCGCCTGCCCCAGGGTGAGGTTGGCCACCTGCAGCTGACCAACCTGGGGAATCAAGATGAAGCCTTCACGGTTCACCTCGAATGATTGAGAACGTTCGACGTCTCCCGTCAGCACGAGTACCAGCAGGTCCCCCGGTCCCAGGACGTAGTTCGCATCGATCGGTCCGGCGAGGGCAGGGGCAAACTCGCGGGTACGCCGACGAAACACCTCGAGGCCGAAGACCTCGAGGCCCTTTGACTTGCCCAGCGAGTCCTGGAGAATCTCCTTATTGATTGCCGCAGTGGAGTCCTTCGCAAGCAGGCTGTCAGCCCCCTTCGCGCTCACGACACCAAGTGAACGCAGTGCATCGACCGTACTGACGGTGGGCGCCGCAGTGGGCAGCGCGGCCTCGGGCGAACCGCCGCTCATGTAGGGGTCGAGCAGGTCCTCGGGGTACCCCGCGGCACTCAGTCGCTCGCGAATTTGCTCGGGGGACATCCCCGACGCGGCGATACGGTCCCTCACTTGCTGCGCCAGGTCGGGTCGCGACGCCAGCAGCGCCCGGGCCTGCTCCGGTGGCAGGGTGGCCGGGTTTGGAACGCCGCCTGGGAGCCCCGGGATCGGGTCTTGAGCGTGGAGCACCACGGCGTGGGAGATCGACAGGAGCAGGGCGAGCAGGACCGCGGGCAGCACCTGAAGCGCCGCGCGGGACAGGCGGGTGGACATCATGGGGCCGAAGTTTCGTCGCAAGTCCAGCTAAGTCAAGGTATTCGGGCTGGTTGGGGACTTGCCGTCAGACGATCCGGCGCCAGCCACCTGTCGCCAGAAGAGGAGGGTCTTCCGGGCAATCGCGTCGTCCACGTACTCCTCCATGACCCGACGTCGGCCAGCGGCGCCAAGACGGGCCTGCTCGTCCGGCATCGTCTGCAGCCGCTCCAAGGCGAGGCCGAGCACGTCGGGGTCGTCCTGGGCCACCACAATTCCAGCGTCTCCAATGATTTCGGGCAGCACGCCCGACTCAGTGCCTACCACTGGCAGGCCCTGCGCCATGGCATCGAGCAGCGCCTGGCCGACCGGCTCGACCCATCGCTGCGTGCTACGAGCCGGAAGGACAACACAGTCGAGCGTCGGCCACACGGAGTCGAGCCAGTTTCGTGGCATGCCGCCGAGCCAGCGAACGCGGGAGCCGATGCCAACCTTTTCTGCCAGCAGCTCGAGTTCCTGCTGCGCGGGCCCGGTGCCGACCACCGTGAGGCTCCAGTCTCCCCGGAGCCTGGCGGCCGCCCTGATGAGCAGGTCCAGGCCGCGCTCAGGCACCAGCCGCCCGATGAATCCGATGTCGAAACCAGGGCGCACGCCGCGCGGGCGACCCTGGATCGGAACGCTTACGCCATGGAGCGGTATGACTGCGTGCGGCACCGAGGGATGCTCGCTGCGCACCAGGTCCAGGGCGAGCCGATTGATGCCGATGAACCCGCGGGCGCGCCGGAGCGACCGGCCCCGGCGGAGTCGCTCGGCGAACGACAGCGTCGCCGGCACGCTCCTGCTCGACACCAGGACGGCAGGGATCTTGAGCTTGTCCGCGATGCGCAGCGCACGGGTTGCCAGCGGCCACCAGGCCTCGCCCTCTACCTGGACAATGTCGGGTCGGAGCTCGGTGAGCAGGCGCACCAGCGCCGTGCCGCGCCAACGCAGGCTCGCCGGCTCGGGCCCGCCGCGGACCTCGATCGGCGCCAGCTTGATTCCGCCATCCTGTCCCCACTCGATGGGCGGCGATCCCGCGGGCCAGTTGGCCGGCACAGCCAGGGAGATGCCACAGCCCATGCCCTCGAGCGCGCGGAGCTTGCCGCGCTGGGACGGGTCGGTCGCGTCTGTTGAGATGACGAGAGCGCGCACGAATACCTGATGCTGAAGTCTGCGAAGGACAAAGCCACGCATGTCTGGCGTGAGGTAATCTACTGACGCGTCACGCGACTCCAAGTGCGCGGTTGACCGGGATCAGCAAGTTGGACAACTTCCCGCCGCCATGCCCCGGCCCTTCGGCCATTCGGGCACACGCGCCTCACTTTCGCGACCGGGTATGCATGCGAATCTTGCACCTCGCCAAGTACTACTGGCCTCGCTCCGGCGGGATGGAGCGTGTCGTGCAAGGACTCGTGGAGGGCGCAGCTGCGCTGGGGCACGACGTGCAGGTGGTGGCCGTGGAGTCGGTGTTCGGTACGGGGCAGTCAGGCCGCACGCGCAGTACAATTACCCGTACCTACTCGCTCGGCTCCTTCGGTTCACAGGAGATTGCACCGGGCTACCTGGCCGCCGCATGGAAGCGCGCCGACATCATTCATGTACACCACCCCCATGTGCTGGCCGACGTGGCAGTATTGCTGCGGGCTGGCCGGGCGCCAGTGGTGGTCACGCACCACGGGGACGCCCGGCATGGGCTGTACCGTCCTGCGGTGCGCCTGGTGCTGCGACGGGCCAAGGCCATCGTCGTACCGAGTCGGGCACACCTCGCGCTGTCGGCCGACTTGCGTGGGTATGAGGCAAAGACGGAGGTCATTCCGTTCGGCATCGATGAGTCGCGCTGGGATGTCGTGCCCCCACCCCCGCCGGGCACACCGCCCCGGGCGATCTTCATCGGGCGCCTCGCCAGCTGGAAGGGGCTCGATATCCTGCTCCGTGCCCTGGAACAAACACCGGACATCCGGCTCGACGTGATCGGAAAGGGTCCCGATGCCCACCGGCTCAAGACCCTCGCCCGCGCACTGGCGGTAGCCGACCGGGTGCGCTGGTTTGGCGAGTACCCCGACGAGGACCTGCCGCGTCGCATGGCGGACGCCGATTTCCTCGTCCTGCCGTCGGTCACGTCGGACGAGATGTTCGGTATCTCGGTGCTCGAGGCGATGGCCGCTGGACGGGCCGTCATCACCACGGCCCTGCCGACCGGCGTACGCGAACTGAGCGTGCCGGGGGTCACCGGCCTGGAGGTGCCCATCCGCGATGTCGAGGCGATGTCGCGTGCGCTGGAGACGCTCGGTCGTGATCCGGGGCTCCGGGAGCGCATGGGCGCCGCGGGGCGGCAGCGGGTCAAGGAGCAGTTCACCCGGGGAATCATGGCCGAGCGCTATATCGCGCTCTATGAGCGCGTACGCGCCGAGGGGAGACACTGATGCACACTGACATGACCACGACGACCTTCACCCTCGAGAATCATCGCGTGATCCATACCCTTGGCGTCGTACGCGGCATCACGGTGCGGTCGCGGTCGGTGCTCGGCCAGATCGGGGCGAGCCTGCAGACGATTGTGGGCGGCAATATCACGCTGTACACGGAGCTGTGCGAGAAGGCACGGGAGGAGGCATACGAGATCATGATGGCGCATGCCGAACGGCGAGGGGCGAATGCCATTGTGGGGGTGCGCTACGATGCCACTGAGATCGGGAAGGGTGTGACGGAGGTGCTGTGCTACGGTACCGCGGTCGTTGTCGAAGCGCTGGATATGGGATACGAGCAGTAGAAGCGGATCCGGGCCCTTAGCTCAGTCGGTTAGAGCAGCGGACTCATAATCCGTAGGTCGTTGGTTCGAATCCAACAGGGCCCATGTTGGGCGTGAGATCGTGAAGACGTGAGGGCGTGAGGTGGCCGATGCCACTTCACGCCCTCACGCCGTTCAAGCCATTCGCGGACTCATGCCATCAGGGCCTCAGTGCAACGGACTCCGGTTCCGCCCTCCCAGCACCTCGAGCAGCCTCCGCTGCATGGCGAAGGCATCGTCGCTTGAGTGGAGGCCACGCAGGGCTAGTGGAGTCGCGCTCTGGATGCTTGCGCTCTGGGTGGCACTTCCATCGGCAATGTTGACATCGAGGAACTGGATCGCGCCGCCCTGCGCCGAGACAGTCCAGTCGATCGGCGTGCCATCGGCCAAACCCCAGTTCGTGTCCCACCCGGCTGCGCCCGCGAGATCGGGCAGCGTGACGTTCCAGGTCCCGGGCAGACTCCCATAGTAGCCCGTCGTCGCGACAACGTTGGCCGTCCGATTGAGCGAGCTCTGCTCGTACTCGGCACTGAACAGCCGATTGTACTGTGACTGACTCACCAGCAGCACGTTTGGACGGGCGTTGGGCGCCGTGACGATCTTGGTGACAGTCGGGGTGCTGAGCTTGGGCCCGAGCGCAACGGTCCGGTTCGAAACCGTCGTGAAGTACAGCCCCGCGCTCCGGTCACTGTTCGAATTGCCCTGCTCCTCGGCAAACGCGATCAGCTCCTGCAGTTCGTTTGCCTGAAGGTTTCCCGCCGGGATCGCCGCGAAGGGCTGTGGCGGAGTGGCTGCAACAATGTCCGTGATGCTGCTGAGGAACGCGAAGCTCGAGCCGCGCACCCCGGTGAACAACGACGCGACCGCGGCGGCGTCGGAGCCGAGGCCGGTCACGGTCACGTTCGCCGAGGCCGGTGCAAACCCTTCCGTGCCAAAGGCGAGTACCGGAAGGGTGCTGCCATTCGCTGGATTGAGCGCACGCCGCAGGATGACCCAGTTCACGGTGGATGTGGTACCGTCGGTCCGGGTCGCCACGAGGTCCTGCAACCCGGCGGGAACATCATTCAGCTCGAACGATGTGCTCACCGCAGGAATCACAACGGCCGCGCTGCTGCCAAGCGAGACGCTGGCAAGTTCCGTCGCCCCGACGCCGGACACTGATCCGTTGACCGACTTGTTCGTCTCGCATCCGCCGTTGTTGGTCGTGCTCGCCCCGGTCGTGAACTCCGCGACCGTGGCATAGATGACGCTCAGGTCGGTGCCGGCTCCGACGGTATCAACGGTGGCAACGCCCCCCTTCCCAGACCCGAAGTTGAACTGGTAGGTCGTGCCGCTGGTTGGGTTCACCCGGGTCCATGCTCCGGAGCCATCCTGGCTTGCGACCCAGATCGGGGCGTCCTCGGCGCAGAAGGTGACGGACACGCTGCCGCCGCCGACACCCGACACCAGAACGGGCAGGGTGGCCGTCGCGTTGGGAATGCCGGTGCCCGTACCCGTGAGGGTCAGGTTGTACGTGCCGGCTGGCACGGCGGCGCTTGCCTGCGCCGTCACCGTCGCCGTGGCCCCGGTGACGTTGGTGCTGGGTGCGACACTCGCCGTGAGTCCTGCCGGTGCGCCGGAGAGCACAAGGTTGAGTGCCCCGTTCGGGGCAAAGGTGCCCTGCCGTGCGATCGTCACGGATGACGTGTTGGCGGCGCCACCTGCCGTTACCGGGAGCGGCGTCGGGCTGAACGTGAATGACGCGCCGGCCGCCGCCCCGCCCGTGACAGTGGCGTTCACGGTGACGGTGGCGTCGGCGATGCCGGTGCCCGAGCCACGGACCACGAGCGGGTAGGTCCCGTTCACCGCGCTCGCGGTGGCCGACACGCTGAGGGTCGATGCCGCACCTGGCGCGCTGACGGGATTCATGCTGGCGGTGACGCCGGCCGGTGCGCCACTTACCGTGAAGCCGACGGCGCCGGCGAATGGCGCGGTGCGGGTGATGGCGATGTCCGACGTGACGGCGGCGGCGCCGGCAGCAACGTTGAGCGTGGTGGGGGTCGCCGCGAGAGCGATTGATCCAGCGTCGCCAGCGACGACAACAACCGTGAGGGTCGTGGTAGCGGTGGTGACGCCACTGCCCGCGGCGCTGATCGTGATCGCATGTGAGCCCGCCGCCACGGCAGCGCCCACGGCCACATTGACGGTGCTCGCCGTCGACGCACCGGGTACTGAGGCGGGCGAGAAGGTCACCGTGATGCCCGTTGGCGCCCCAGTCGAGCTAAGGGTTACCGCGCCGGTGAACGAGCCGCCACGCGTGACAGTCGCGGCAGCGTTGCCCGTTCCTCCCGGCGCCACATTGATGCTGGTTGGTACGACGGCCACCGAGACTGACCCGACAGCCGGGTTCTCCTCGCTGCTGCAGGCGGTGATGGAGAGGATCCCCGCAACGGCGGAGAGGGAGAGGAGGAGCAGGGTACGGCGGTGGTGGTGGTTCTTGATTCGAGGCATATCACGGTCCCCCGGTGCGGCATGGCAACGCGTCGGGAGGGCCGGTCGAGCGGGATCGCCTGGTCGGGTCTCCCGGATCTACACTACCCCGGATGGAGTGCGGCGCAAGGGGAGGCGACGGGGCCACAACGCGACAAGGGCGCAAGGGTGACCGAAGCCACCTCACGCCCTCACGCGTTCACGTCCTCACGTCCTTGATGGGCGATGAGGGGATCGAACCCCCGACCTCTGGTATGTGAGACCAGCGCTCTAACCAGCTGAGCTAATCGCCCTTCGGGGCGGAAAGTCTAACCGGCGTCGTACGCCGCGAGCAACTCCCTCGGCGAAATCGTAGCCACGCCCGGCTTTCCAACCTCGAGAGCAGCGGCGACGTTGGCCAGCATCGCTGCCTCCTCGATGCTCGCGCCGGCGGCCAGGCCCAGGCCCAGCCAGGCCGTTACGGTATCTCCGGCTCCCGACACGTCGAACACTTGTCGCGGCAACCCGGCAATGCGGACGGTCTCCTCCCGGCTCACCAATGCCATTCCGTCGGCGCCAAGTGTCACCAGAAGATGTTCCGCCCCGAGCCGCCGGTAGGCCGAGCGAAAGGCGTCGGGCGCCGCCGCATCGATGGCCGCGCCGAGTGCCGCCACGAGTTCGCGGCGGTTGGGCTTGAGCACGGTGGCGCCGGCGTAGGCGAAGAAATGCACGTACTTCGGGTCGACAACCACCGGAACACCCCGTTCTCGAGCCGCCACGATGAGTGGGGTAACCAGCCCCGTAGGCAGCCCCCCCTTGTCGTAGTCCTCGAGCAGCAGGATGTCGCTGTCCTCGAGCGCCGCGAGCGCCAGCGCGGTGAGCTGGGTCAGGTCTTCGCCGGCAACCGGCCAGTCGGTTTCCTCATCAACCCGGCAGACTTGCTGGCCCCGCGCGATGATACGGGTCTTCGTGGTGGTGGGCCTGCCTGGCATCGTATGCACGCGCGCATCGATGACACTACCGGCGCGAAGGGTGCCGCGCAGGGCGTCCCCGGCTGCGTCGTCGCCCACCACGCCCACCAGGTGGCAGTGCGCTCCAGCCGCCCGCACGTTCGCCGCCACGTTTGCCGCGCCACCAGGCGCATCGCGGCGCTCAGACACGTGCACCACCGGCACCGGGGCCTCCGGTGAGATGCGCTCGATATCGCCCACGAGATAGCGGTCGAGCATGAGGTCGCCGACGACTGCAACGCGGAGGGAAGGGAACCGGCCGACGAGTTCGGCGGCCCGTGTCCGGGCGAGCGGGCTCGCGTCGCGCATCACTTGAGCACACCCCGCCTGCCGAGGCGCAGGAGCGCCTGGATCTTGCCCTCGAACCGGGTGTCGCTCACGCCCACGACGTTGCCCTCGTTGGTGACATGGTACAGTCCGCCCGAGCCCTGGATATCGAATGGTCCCTGGCGCCCGCTGAACGTAATGCCCAGGCGGTAGCCATACTCGATCGGCTTGCTGAGGAACGCAGGCGTGTCGCGGATATCGGCGGGATCAGTGGGCGCGGGATCGGTAATGCGCGACGGCCCCTGGCGCTGGAACACCGCATCGGGCGAGATCATCCAGTGGTTCATGATCGGGATCGACACACTCAGGCTCAGGTAGTCCATGTCCGGATAGCCCCGTCCAAGGCCGACGCCGGCATCCTCGAAGTTGTCATCGGGGTTGAGCGTCCGGAGTGCCAGATTGGACGTCTGCGTGTACAGGGCCTGCCAGGACATGTGCTTGCCCAGGGCCCCGAACCCGGTGACCGTGAACGACCAGCGGTTGGGATACGTGGTGGAGTCGTTGATGCTCTGGATCTGCAGGTCATCCAGCGCGAGTTGCAGCTGGATCGTCGCGCGTTTTGCCAACCGCCAGCTCACGTCCGCGCCCACGACGATATTGCCCTTGTCGCCCTCGCCGTACTGGTTCGAGAGCAGCAGCAACCCGACGGGGTTGATGAAGGTGCCGTCGAGACCCCGGCCCGAGCCCGACCACACCGTCGTCTCCCAGAGCGCCGCGTACCACTTCGGCGAAAACTGTACGCCCAGCCGGTGCATGAAGTGATACCGGGAAATCGTCTCCCCGAGTGAATCGGTCACATCGTGCAGCTTGGCGACTTGGGCAATCAGCCGGACGTCGCGCGACCCGACATCGAGGCCGAAATAGTTGCGCGGATAGGCGTAGTTGCTGAGCGGTACCGCGTAGTAGTTGATGGGCCCCCAGTTCTGGTCGAACTGCCCAAACCAGAAGCGCCCCCAGGTCTTGAACTGGAATCCGAGGTAGGCCTCCACCATGCGGCCCGCGACCGTGAGATCGGTCCTGCCGGGCCAATCCGGATCATCAGTGATCCGCGGCTCGATGGCGGGGCGGCTCACCGCGACCACCGGCCCGAAGACACCCTCGAGCAGGACATCCAGGTAGGGGTAAATCCCGCCGCTGCCGACGGGGTGCATCAGGTCGCGCCGGTCGCTGGTGGCGGCCTGGAAGCCGCCACGAACGCCTACCGCGTACCGGTAGGGCGCATCCAGATCGCGGTACTCCGCGAGCAAGGTTCGGACGAGGGTGCTGTCCGTCCCCGGTATCGAGTCGGCGCGTTCCAGCGACACGACCAGGTCGGCGCGGCGGAATGGCCGGTGCATCGGCGACGGGTCCTGGATCGAGCCTCGGGTAATCAGGAACTCGATCAGTGGCAGGCGTGGGTCGTCCAATGGAACATTGGGCGATCCCTGTGCACGGAGTGGTCCCGCCAGCACGGCCAGGAGGACTAGTATCAGGCGAGACCGGGCGGCAATCATGGACGGTAAGTCTAACGGCCTTGCACGCCCTGACGGAGGGCCGCGTCACAACGCGTCACCTGCTATCTTGCGCCGATGCTTGAACTTCGGGCGGAAGCCACCCGGGGCGGGGTACCTGAGTCGGTGCACCGGATCTCGGTGGCCGTGGTGGATCCGTCCGGCCAGCTGATCGCCCGGTCGGGGGACCCTGGACTGCGGACGTTCTGGCGCTCTGCCGCGAAGCCGTTTCAGGCACTGCCATTCGCCGCCGATGGTGCCGCCGATCGGTTCGGGTTCAGCGACACGGAGGTGGCGCTGGCCTGCGCCTCGCATTCGAGTGAGCCGGCACATGTGGCCCTCGCGGAGGGCATGCTCCGTCGACTGGGCCGGACCGAAGCCGACCTGGCGTGCGGCCCGCACCTCCCCTTGTCGCCGGTCATTGCGGCCACCGTGGCGCGAGAGGGTATCCAGATGAGCCCGGCCTGGAGCAACTGCTCCGGCAAGCACGCCGGGATGCTCGCCACCGCGATGCACCACGGTTGGTCGCTGCAGGGGTATGAACGACTGGAGCATCCGCTGCAGCAGCGGATCCTGGCAGAGGTGTCGCGCTGGAGTGGCGAGCCGGCGGATTCAATCGGTCTTGCGGTTGATGGGTGCACCGCGGTGAGCTTCGCCCTGCCCTTGGCGGCGATGGCGCGGGCCTACGCGCGTTTCGGCACTTCGAGCGAGCCCGCGGTGGTGCGCATCCGGAACGCGATGATGGCGCATCCCTGGCTGGTGGCGGGAACGGGCCGGTCGTGCACCGACCTGATGGCGGCGCTGCCCGGTCGGCTCGCTGTGAAGCTGGGCGCTGATGGCATTTACAGTGCGGTGCTCCTGCGGTCGGGACTGGGGATCGCCCTGAAGGTGGAAGACGGTGACATGCGCGCGTCGCCTGCGGCACTGGTTGCCATCCTCCGTGACCTTGCCCGGCGGGCCGAGCCTGACCTGACCGTCGCGCTGGAGGGACCATCGGTCGAGCGGCACGCCCGGCTCGCGATTCATAGCACGCGGGGCCAGGTGACGGGGTACCTGCAGATAGTCGGTGGCTTGCGGTACGAGACGCCGATCGGCGTATGAACGGTAACAATCGACGAACGGTGATGAGGTAGCATATGGCGAAACAGGACAGCCTTGATCTGCAGACGCGCGAGTTGGTGCGGTTCGCCGCGGCCATCGCCCAGGGCGACGAGCCCGACCTGCGCGAACGGGTGCGCGCGGTGCGCCTCGCGCAAGTTCCGACCGTCTGGGTCGAGGAGCTGCTGCTCCAGTCCATCCTCATGTGTGGCTATCCACGCGCGCTTGTCGCCATGGCGGTGTGGCGCAAGTTCAGTGGCGTCAAGGCGCCGCCGCTCGATGCCGAAGCCTCGTACGAGGGTCACTCCGACTGGACGAAGCGCGGGGAGGCCACCTGTGCCATCGTCTATGGCGACAACTACCGGAAGCTGCGGGACAATGTGCGCACGCTGCACCCGGCGGTGGACGAATGGATGATCGCAGAGGGCTACGGGCGGACGCTGTCCCGTCCAGGCCTCGACCTGATGCGGCGCGAGCTGTGTACCGTGGCGCAGACAGCCATCCTGGAAACGGAGCGGCAGCTGCACTCGCATCTCCGTGGCGCACTGAATGCGGGTGCCGACCCCTTGCAGGTGGACGCCGTGCTCTCGGTGGTCAATCCAATGATCTCGTTCGACGCGTGGCGCAAGGTCAAGGAACTGTGGCGTAGCGTGCGTGATGGCTGGACCCCGGAGACCTAGAACTCATGTTCGTTGACCAGGCCGTGGTACGGGTCGTGGCCGGTACCGGCGGAAGCGGGGCGTCCTCGTTCGCCCGCTTCAAGTACATGCCGAAGGCGGGACCCGACGGCGGCGACGGCGGGCGCGGTGGGAGCGTGTTCGTGGTGGGCGACCAGAACCTGAGCACACTGCTCGACTATCGGTATCGCACGGTGTGGAAGGCCGAACGCGCGCAGCATGGCATGGGCAAGAACAAGACGGGTGCGTCCACCGATGACATCGAGCTTCCGGTACCGCCAGGCACCGTGGTGCGCGACCATGCCACCGGCGAGGTGCTCGGCGAAGTGATGGTGGGCGATCGACTGCTCGTGGCTCGTGGCGGGCGGGGCGGGCGAGGCAACTCCCGCTTTGCGACATCCACACACCAGGCGCCACGCGAATGGGAGCCGGGCGCTGAGGGACAGGAGCGCGAGATCGAGCTGGTGCTCAAGCTCATCGCCGATGTCGGGTTGGTCGGTGAGCCAAATGCCGGGAAGAGCACGCTGCTGTCCGTCATTTCTGCCGCGCGCCCCAAGATCGCGGACTACCCCTTCACGACGCTGGAGCCGAATCTCGGTGTGGTGGGCCTCTCCGGCAGCCGCACCTATGTCGTGGCTGACATTCCCGGAATCATCGAGGGGGCCCACACCGGCAAGGGGCTCGGACTGCGCTTCCTTCGTCACGTTGAGCGCACCCGGGTGCTGGCGTACCTCCTGCCGCTCGATATCGAGCACCCGGACAAGGCGTACGCGCAGCTTCGGCAGGAGATCGCCCTGTACAGTGAGGAGCTTGCGCTCAAGCCCCATGTGGTGGTCCTGACCAAGGCAGACCTGCTCCCGCCAGGGGCCCCGGTGCCCACGCTGGATGCCCCGGACGCGGCGGGCTCGTTTGTCATCTCGAGCGTCGCTGGCTCTGGCCTGGACGAGCTGAAAGAGTTCCTCTGGCGATTTGTCGAGTCGGCGCGCCGGGAAGCCGCTGAGAGTGATCGTGAGTACAGTGCGTCCACCGGCGTGGAGCACGCAGACATGTTCGACCAGGATCCAATCGATGACGGCACCGACGACGATACCTGACGACCCGAGGGAGCGGGCAGCCTACGTAGCGCTCGCCCTCACTCCCGGTCTCGGATCGAGACTTTCCGATATCCTCGAAGCATGTTCCTCCCCGCTCGGCGCCATCTTGGCGCCGTCCGCGTTTTTGGGTGCCGCTGGATTCTCGAGCGCGGCTGTAGCCGCGATCCGTGGCGCGTCGGTGGCCACCGGTGAGCAAGTGCTCCGGCGTGCCGCATCAATGGGAATCACGACACTCTTTCCCGGTGACGCGACCTTTCCGGCCCGTCTCGCCGAAATCCCCGACCCGCCACGCTTGCTCTTCGGGTTGGGCAATGTGGAACTCGCAGACCGGCGCGCCGTCGCCGTGGTGGGCAGCCGGAGCCACACCGACTATGGCCTGCACGCATGCCGCACTGTTGTGGACGCCGCGGTGGCAGCCGGTGCTGTGGTCGTGAGCGGCATGGCGCGTGGTATTGACGCGCACGCACATACCCGGGCCCTCGACGATGGTGGCGACACCGTCGGCATCCTCGGTAATGGCATAGGGCACATCTATCCGGCCGCCAACCGGGCGCTGTACGAACGCGTGGCGCGCGATGGCCTGCTGCTGACGGAACTGCCTCCTGGGGAACGGCCCCGGGTCTACACATTCCCGCATCGGAACCGTCTCATCGCCGGACTGGCCGCCGTCACTGTCGTGATCGAGGGGGCACATACCTCCGGCTCGCTGATCACCGCGACGGCGGCCCTCGATGCCGGGAGGGATGTGATGGCGGTGCCCGGACCAATTGGCGTGGCAACGTCAGAGGGGACCAATGCTCTGATCAGGGACGGTGCAACACCCTTCCTGATTGCCGAGGATCTCTGGTCAAAGCTGCCGGGCGCCTCAATCCGCTCCGTTGTGTCTCCTGTCGTCAATTCACCGAGTCTCCCTCCGGGACTCTCGGAGGTGGAGCGCCGCATTGCGAGTGTACTGCTGAGGGGAGAGCAGGACGTGGATGTCATCGCACAGGACGCCGGAATCGGGACGGGCGCCGTCCTGGTCGAGCTGCTGTCATTGGAGCTGCGGGCGGTGGTGGAATCGGTGCCGGGGCGGCGATACCGGTTGAGGGCAGGCGGGTAGGCGGGTAGAGGGGCGCTATGTTCTGCAGGTGCATCTCTATGTTCATGTTCCCTTTTGCGCCCGACGGTGCAGCTACTGCGATTTTTCGATCGCTGTGCGCCGGGAGGTACCGTCCCGGCGCTTTGTCGATGCCGTTCTCCAAGAATGGCGCGGCTGGCAGGCGGAACCCATCTGGACCGGCTCGGCGTCCCTCGCCACGGTGTACTTCGGGGGGGGAACGCCGTCACATCTCGACGCGGCGGAGCTGGCTCGCCTCCTCGACGAGATCAGGCGGCATCGGCCGATCGACGCCCAAGCCGAGATCACCTTGGAGGCAAATCCGGAAGATGTGACGCAGGAGCGAGCCGCTGCCTGGATCGCGGCCGGCATCAACCGGATCTCCCTCGGCGCGCAGTCGTTTGATGACGCCGTACTGACGTGGATGCATCGAACACACGATGCGGCGGCAATACCGGTTGCGGTGGAGACACTTCGCGCGGCCGGCTTCAGCAACGTCTCCCTCGACCTCATCTTTGCGCTCCCTCAGATGCTGCGGCGCGACTGGCGGCGCGACCTCGACCTGGCCCTCGCGCAGCAGCCCCAGCACCTGTCGCTGTATGGGCTCACAGTTGAATCCGGGACGCCGCTCGGGAAGTGGACTGCGCGAGGCGAGAGCACGCCGGCACCCGACGATCGGTATGCCTCGGAGTACCTGCATGCGCATCAAGCGCTTCGATCGGCTGGCTTCGAGCACTACGAAGTATCGAATGCCGCCCGACCCGGCTTTCGATCGCGCCACAACAGCGCATACTGGCGCCGCGCGCCATTTGTCGGGCTTGGGCCGTCGGCCCACTCTGCGTTCGGCGGCCGACGTGGCTGGAACACGCCGCAGTGGGCCAGCTACGAGCGACTCATGGGCTCCGGTGAGAGCATCCGGGAAGAGGAGGCGCTGGACGAGGTGCAGATCCGCCTTGAGCAGCTCTATCTGGGTTTGCGGACTTCTGAGGGTCTGGAGTCGGCCTTGGTCCCACGCGATAGCCTCGAGAACTGGGTCGCGAGTGGCTGGGCGGAGCTGTCAAACGGGAGGGCAAGGCTCACGGCTGAGGGCTGGCTGCGCCTCGACGCGCTCGTGCGCGACATCGCCTGAGCATGTCACTTGCAATGTTGGGGCTGTTTGCGGACCACCCTGTCGAATCGGCCGACCTCATGTCAGGCTGACTGTCGGCGCTTCACCTGCCCCCTCCAACCCCGTAAATTGCTGTCATGAATGGACCTGAAGGGCTCAACGAGCGCGAACTGAGGGTACTTGAGGCGGTGGTTCAGGCGTATATCGATACTGCCGAACCAGCCGGGAGCCAGGCTATTGCCCGCCGATCTGGTCTGGGGGTTTCACCGGCCACCATTCGCAGCACGATGAGTGAACTGGAGGAGAAGGGCTACCTGTACCACCCGCATACATCGGCTGGGCGCATTCCGACCGATCGCGGCTACCGCACCTACGTGGATGGCCTGGCTCGGGTAGGCCCGCCGTCGGACCAGGAGCGGGCAACGTTGCGGCAGGGATTGCAGCCGCCCCCCGCCACAAACGCTGTCGGCGAGATCCTGCGGCGGGCGGCACAGGTACTCGGGATCCTCACCCAGGAACTGGGCGTCGCGGTTGCCCCGGCGCTCGACGCCGTGTTGCTGGAGCGGCTCGAACTCGTGTCGGTGGCATCGGATCGGGTGCTGCTCGTGTTCAACCTGCGCAGTGGCGTGGTCCGAACCATTTTCGTGCAGGTGCCGAGCGACCTGCAGCCGGGTGCGGTGCAGCGCGTCAGCCAGATCCTCAACGAGCGCCTCGCCGGCCTGACACTGCGCGAGATCCGCACGACGCTGCCAATGCGCCTGCGGGACGCCGAGGATCACGACGGGGAAAGAGACCTCCTGAACATCTTTGTATCGCAGGGTGATGAGCTTTTTGACCTGCGGGATGATTCGGGATCAGTGGTGCTGGGAAGCGCGCGCCTCCTCGCCGACCAGCCGGAGTTTGCGGGCAACAACGGCCGCATCCGCGACCTGATGGAGCTCACGGAGGAGCGCAACACGCTGGGCGCTGCACTCGAGGCGCGCCGCCGGCGTGGCCTCACCATCACGATCGGTGGCGAGAATGCCGATCCGCGACTGGCGGGTTTCACGCTGGTCACGTCTTCATATCGCGCCGGCGACCTCAGCGGGGTCATCGGTGTCATGGGACCAACGCGCATGCCCTACGACAAGATTGTCGGCCTGGTCGAGCACACGAGCCAGCTGGTGGAGGGACTCCTCGGGTGAGCGAGTTCTACGAGCTGCTGGGCGTGGCCCGCGACGCCTCCGACGCGGATATCAAGAAGGCGTATCGCAAGCTGGCGATGGAATACCACCCCGACCGGAATCCATCGCCTGATGCCGAGGCGCACTTCAAGGAATTCACCGAGGCGTACGAGGTGTTGCGCGACCCGCAGAAGCGCGCCGCCTACGACCGGTACGGCAAGGCCGGACTGAACGGTGGCCGGGGCGGGCAGGGCTTCCACCACGTCGATCTTGCCGAGGCGCTCAGCATCTTCATGCGCGACTTCGGCGGCATGGGCGGGTTTGAGTCAATGTTTGGTGGCGGCGAGCGGCGTGCGCCGGGCGATGGGCGGCGGGGCCAGGACATGCGGGTGAACGTGCGGCTGACGCTCGAGGAAGTGGCGAAGGGCGCCAAGCGCGCCGTGAAGCTCAAGACCCTCGAGCGGTGTAGCAACTGCAATGGCTCCGGTGCACGAAAGGGCAGCAAGCCGCAGCGCTGTCCCACATGTGCTGGTGCGGGCGAGGTCCGGCGGGAGGCCCGGAGCGTGTTCGGCCAGTTCGTGTCGGTGAGCGCCTGTCCCACGTGCGGCGGTGAGGGCGAAGTCATCAAGGAAGGCTGCGAGGTCTGCCGCGGGGATGGACGGGTGCGCGCCGAGCGCACCATCACCGTGGAGATTCCGCCTGGAGTCTCGTCGAACAACTACCTCACGCTACGCGGTCAGGGACCGGCCGGCGTACGAGGCGGGCCGGCGGGCGACCTGATCGTGATGCTCGAGGTGAAGGACGACGACCGCTTCGAGCGCCAGGGCGACGACCTGGTCGTGGACTTGCCGGTGTCCTTCTCGCAGGCGGCGCTCGGCGCCGAGTTCCGGGTGCCGACCGCGGTCGACGAGGCAGTGGTGTCGGTTGCTGCCGGCACGCAGTCAGGGACGGTGTTGCGTCTAAAGGGGCGCGGCCTGCCGAGGCTGGGACAGAACGGCACGGGTGATCTCCACGTTCGGGTCCATGTGTGGACACCCGACAGCCTCACTGACGAACAGGCCCGCCTCTTCCGCGAACTCGCCGGGCATGAGGGGGAACCACCGGGGCGCTCTTCCGGGCTGTGGTCGCGGATCAAGGAGGTACTGGGCGCATGAACTGGGTGGCACTTGAGGTGAACACGACGCCCGAGTCTCGCGACCGCCTTGGGGCGTGGCTGGTGGAACAGACCGGCCACGCCATCGAGGAGCGCGACGATGGCACCTTGGTGGCATTCGCCGGGACCACCGAGGCGGCGGGCATGCTCGATCGCGCCTTGCGCGGGTTCGCCGAGTCACCGCTGACCGTGGTGCATCGGATGCTGCCCGAAGTGGACTGGAGCACGACGTGGCGGGATGGCATCATCGTGCGTCAGTTCGGGCGGCTCACCCTGTCACCGACCTGGTTGGAGGCATCGGCTGGCCCCGGTCCGCGCGTCGTTCTCGATCCCGAGACGGCGTTCGGCAGCGGTGAACATGGGTCGACTCGGGCGGCGTTGACACTGCTCGAGCGCCACGTGCATCCGAAGGATCGGGTGCTCGATCTTGGGAGCGGCAGTGGCATCCTGAGCATCGGCGCGGTGAAGCTCGGGGCGGCCTGGGCGGTTGGGGTCGAGGTGGACGAGGAGTCGGTGCCGGTGGCCGAGCGAAACGCGGAGTACAATGGCGTGGCCGACCAGGTCCAGTTCATCCACGGCGATGCCGCTGACGTGGCGCCGCTCTTCACGCCTGTCGATCTCGTGCTGTCAAATATCCTGCGCGTCGTCAACGTGGCACTCCTGCCCGAGATCATGTCGGCCCTGCGGCCCGGCGGCCTTGCCATCTTCTCAGGCATGGAGGAGCAGGAAGAGGCGCTCTTCACGCCCGAACTTCGTGGCGCCGGGCTCACGGTCGTCGATGAAGCGCGCGATGCCGGCTGGTGGGCGGTGGCGGCCCGTCGCTGAGTGACGTGCGTCCTGGTTGCGCCGGGCACGGCCGCGGCCGGTGCTACCGTGGCCCTGGATAACGACGAGCAGCATCACCTGAAGGTGCGACGGGTCTCCGCGGGTGCCGGCGTCTCCTTCACCGACGGGGCCGGCGTTCGCGGTACCGGCGAGCTCGTGCCGCAGGGCCGCGCGCTCGCCCTCGGCATCAGGACGCTCGAGCTTGTTCCCGCGGCGGTACCCCTGGTGCTTGCGGTGGGCGCGGGGGATCGCGAACGCTTCGCCTGGCTCGTGGAAAAGGCGACGGAACTCGGCGTCACGGAGATCGTTCCACTGGACACGGAACGCACACGCGGTGTTGCGACCGGCTTGCGCCCGGAGCAGGTCGTCAAGCTGCGTCGTCGTGTGCGGGAGGCGTTGAAGCAGTGCGGCAGCGCGTGGGCGCCGGAGTTGCGCGATCCCCGATCATTCGATGCCTTTGTATCCGATGCCATCCCCGGCGTACGCTGGATACTCGATGCCGAGGGCGACGCGCCGCCGCGGCTCGATCCCAGCAGCGCCGTGGTTGCCTTGATCGGGCCAGAGGGCGGCCTGAGCGACGCGGAGCGCTCTATCGCGGCGCGCCACGGTTTTGCGCCCGTCTCGGCCGGACCTCATATACTCCGGTTTGAAACCGCCGCACTCAGCGCCGCGGTACTTGTGCAGGCTGCGCGTGCCCGAGCGGCAGTACCGCGTACGGCCTGACCGCCCTCTGGGAGCCGACATGTCCGATTGTATTTTCTGCCGCGTCGCCAGCGGTGCCATACCGGCGAGCATCGTCGAGAAGAACAGCGAGATGGTGGCCTTCCGGGACATCCAGCCCCAGGCGCCAACGCACGTGCTCATCATTCCGGTGAAGCACCTCGAATCGGTTCGAGATGCGACCGGTGCTGAGGGAGAGGCGCTCCTGGGGCGCATGATGGCCTTCGCAGCGCGGGTGGCCACCGGGCTTGGCCTCGATGCGGGTGGCTACCGCATCGTCACGAACACCGGTGAGCACGGTGGGCAGAGTGTGCATCACCTCCATTTGCACCTTCTCGGGGGGCGGCAATTGCGCTGGCCCCCGGGATAGCAGCACTCGCTTGTCTCCGGTTCCGTCCTCAGGTAGACTCCCGAATATTGCTACCAGAATTGCCCTCGTGAGGCCTGCAAGTGGTGGAAAGTCACCGTGCCGAGCATCGTCGCTGATCGCGATGACGGCGGGGTCGTGCGCCGCCCATGAGTAGCCTTCTTGAGCAGGTCCAGTCGGCGCTCACCGCATCGCGGAAGGCCCGCACGCCCGATCGCACGCTCGTGCTCGGCACGCTCCTCTCGGGACTGAAAAACCGCGAGATCGAGCTGGGGCGGTCCCTCACCGACGAGGACGCGGTCGAGGTGCTGCGCCGGGGAGTGAAGACGCGGCGGGAATCGGTGGAGCAGTATGAGAAGGCGGGGCGCACCGATTTGTCGGCGGTGGAGCTGGCGCAGATCAAGGTCATCGAGGAGTTTCTTCCCGCCGATGTCGACCCGGAAGAGATCCGGGTCGCCGTGAGGGCGGCGATCCTCGGTGGGGCAACGGACATTGGAAAGGTGATGGGGAAGGTCATGCCGGCATTCCGCGGACGAGCTGATGGGAAGGTGGTCAATCAGATCGTGCGCGAGGAGCTGCAGCGCGCGTGACTCACACGGAGGTGCAGGTGGCCACGGACGGGGTGCCCAGCCGCACAGCGGCGGGCACCCCGTCACGCTTGGCTGAAGCAGGAATCGGCGCCGCGCTCGTCGACCTCGAGTTCACCGACGTGCTGGCAGTGGTCGCGTCGCACGCTGCGGGTCCGCTGGGGGCGGACCGCGTGGTCGGTCGCCGACCGTCATCCGACCTCCACTGGATCAGGAATGAACTCGCGCTGGTGGGAGAGGTGCTCGCGGTCTTCCGCCGGGGAGACAAGCTGGTGGCCGAACCGGTGCCGGATCTGTCCCGGGCGCTGAGTCGCCTGCGGATCGATGGGTCGGTGCTGGAGCTCGCCGAGCTTCGCGATGTCCGGGCGGTGCTGGGCGCGGCGCGCCTGGTGGACGCGGAGCTGCGGCGGGTGGCCGATCAGGCGCCGAGAGCAGCCGCACTCGCAGTGCCGCTTCCGGACAAGGCGATCGACCGGCGACTGGATTTGTCGGTGGGCGATGACGGCGAACTCCTTGATACTGCCAGCCCGGCCCTGGCGGCCGCGCGGCGCGAGATTCAGGCAGCGCGGCAACGCCTGGTGCGACGCCTGGAGGGCATCATTCGCGGGCTCGATGCCCAGGCCACGATCAAGGATGCCGGCGTTACCGTGCGCAATGGCCGCTACGTCATTCCGTTGCGCCGCGATTCGCGCACCCGGCCTGGCGGAATCATCCACGACGAGTCTGCCAGCGCCGGAACGCTGTTCGTAGAGCCCTCTGAGGCCGTCGAACTGGGAAATGCCTTGCGCGAGGCTCAGGCTGAGGAGGAGCGGGAGGTGCTGCGCGTGCTGCGCGAACTGACCGGCATGTTGCGACCCGCGCGTGAGGTGCTGGCGAGTGCGCTGGAAATGTGCATCGAGGTCGATGATCTCGTTGCGCGTGCGCGCCATGCCGCGGCCACCCTCGGCGAGGTGCCGGAGGTGACCGAGGCCGGCGGCCCGTTGCAGCTCCTGGATGCGCGCCACCCGCTCCTGCTGGCGCGTGGCGTCGCCGTGGTCCCATTTTCACTGGAATTGCACGGCCCGGAACGTACGCTGCTCATCAGTGGTCCGAATACCGGTGGCAAGACGGTCATGCTCAAGACCACTGCCTTGTCGGCCCTGATGGCGCAGAGTGGTCTCATCCCGCCCGTGGGTCGCGGTTCGGCGCTGCCGGTGTTTACCCAGGTGTTCACCGATATCGGTGACCACCAGTCGCTGGCCGAGAGCCTTTCAACCTTCAGCGGCCACCTGGCCACCCTTCGTACCCTGCTGCTGAGCGCCGACTCGGCGACGCTCGTGGTGCTCGATGAGGTGGGCAGTGGTACTGACCCGGCGGAAGGGTCTGCGCTTGCCGCCGCGGTGTTGCTCGAACTCAGCCGGCGTGGGACGCTCACGCTCGCCACAACTCATCTGGGCGCCCTCAAGTCTCTGGCTGCCGAGGCCCCCGGGATCGTCAATGGCTCGCTGCAGTTCGACACCGAGACCCTGAGCCCGACGTACCGGTTTCGAAAAGGCGTGCCCGGGCGCTCGTATGGGCTGTCCATCGCGCGCCGACTCGGGCTGGACGCGGCCGTACTCGCAGAAGCGGAAGGGCGCGTTTCCGATGAAGTCCGCCGACTGGACAGCCTTCTGGCCGCGGCCGAACTGCGTGAGGGTGATCTCGAGCGCCGCGCTGCCGCCATGGCGGAAGTTGAATCGGTGGTCGAGGCGCTGCAGGCGAGGCTGACCATGCAGGCGGAAGTTCAGGCAACTCGCGAGAAGGAGCTGACCGCCCGCGAAAAGGACGCCGACCGGCGGGCGCGCACCGAGGCGAAGCGCTACCTGCTTGATGCGCGAAAGGAGGTCGAGTCGGCCATTGCTGCGGCCCGCGCCTCTGCCGACGACGAGTCCGCGCGTGCCGCGCGGCGCTCCCTGGAAGAGGCCGCGGCAGCGTTGCAGCAGCCCGAGGACGCGGCGCCGGTGCCTGTCGGCGCCACTGCGGCCGCGCTGGCCGCCGGGCAGCGCGTGCGCCTCGCCACCGGTCTGGCCGGCGATCTCCTCGAGGTCAGGTCAGATGGCAAGTTGGTGGTGGTGGCCGGCGCCATGCGTGTGGTGGCGGATCCCGAGGGCGTGCAGGTGCTGGGTCGGCGCGAAGAGCGGCGTGACCGGGCAGGCCAGCAGGCGGCCGAGTCAGCTGCGAGCGATCCCGTGGTGGAGGTGGACCTTCGAGGGATGACGGGAGAGGAAGCCGAGGGTGCCACGCTCGCCGCGGTGGATTCGGCGGTGCTGGCGGAGCAGCCCTATCTCCGCATCATTCATGGCATGGGCACCGGTGTCGTTCGGGAGCGGGTACGCCGGGTGCTGCAGCGCGACCGCCGGGTGGCGCGCTTCGAGTTTGCCCCGAGGCAGCAGGGCGGTACAGGCGTCACCATCGCTGAGTTCAATCCATGAGCCTCATCCCGGACGAAGTGATCGAGCAGGTGAAGGATGCGACCGACATCCTGGCCCTCGTGGGGGAGTCGGTCGAACTGAAGCGCACTGGCAGTGACTGGCGCGGCTGCTGCCCGTTCCATGGCGGGACCCACCGCAACTTCGCCGTGATCCCCCGGAAGGGGATGTTCTACTGCTATGTCTGTCACGAGGCGGGCGACGTCTTCTCGTACATGATCAAGCGCTTCGGCATGGACTATCCGACGGCCGTGCGGGAGCTGGCACGCAAGGCGGGCATCGTGGTGCCGGACAAGCAGCAGCGTGCAGGCCCCGACCCGAACGAGCCGTTGTATGGCGCTGTGGCAAGCGCGGCGGAATGGTTTGCGCACCGGCTGCTCGAGTCGGGGGATGCCGGCGGCGCGCGGGCCTACCTGGAAGCAAGGGATATTGCCCTCGAGGTCGCGGCTCCCCACGGGCTGGGCTATGCTCCCGCCGGCGGTGCGTTCCTCGAGGCAATGCGCGGCCTCGGGATCAAGGACCAGGTACTGGTGGAATCGGGCCTGGCGGTGCAGCGCGATGACGGGCGCGTGCATGCGCGCTTTCGCGATCGGCTGCTCTTCCCGATCCACGACATCCGCGGGCGACCTGTGGGATTCGGCGGGCGGCTGCTCGGACCAGGCGAGCCGAAGTACCTCAACTCGCCTGAGACGCCCATTTTCCACAAGGGGCGGCAGCTGTACAACCTGCACCACGCCAAGCAGTCCATCCGGCAGGAGCAGGCAGCCATTATTGTCGAGGGCTACTTCGATGTGCTGCGCCTGGTGCTGGCTGGAATCGATCACGTCGTGGCACCGCTCGGCACGGCGTTGACGCCGGAGCAGGCGGCGCTCCTCAAGCGCATCGCGCCCGCCGTGATCCTGCTCTATGACAGCGACTCGGCGGGGCTCCGGGCCACCTTTCGGGCCGGCGACGAGCTCCTGCGTCATGGCGCCCGGGTCCGCGTGGCTACGCTCCCGCCGGGCGAGGACCCCGATAGCATCGTGCAGAAGGGCGGTGCACCGGCCTTGGCGCATATCCTCAGGGACGCCGTGGATGTGCTCGAGCGGAAGATCCTCGAGCTGGAACGCCGGGGATGGTTCCGCGATGTGGAGCACCGGCGCGAGGCGCTCGACAAGCTGTTGCCCTCGGTGCGAGCCGCCACCGATCCGATTACGCGCGAGCTCTACCTGGGGCTTGTGGCGGAGCGCTCGGGGGTGAGCCGGGACGTGCTGGAACGCGAGCTGGCCGCCGGACCGGCCTACGCCAGTCCCGCACCTCCGCCCAACGCGCCGGCCCCAGCCACGCCTCGGCTGAGAAAGCGTGGCAACACGGGTGAACGCACCATGTTGCGGCTGCTGCTGGCGCATCCCGACCTGGTTGCGCGGGCGCGAGGCGAGGTACAGCTCGAATGGTTGCGCGATCCGCTGGTGATTGAGGTGTTCGGCGCCCTCACGGCGGGTACACCCGTCTCCGAATTGTTCCAGCATCTGTCTCCCGACGCCGGGGGCCTGACGCAGGAGCTGCTCAATGCCGAGGATACGGCCGGACTCGATGCCGACGCGACGTATGCCGAAACGCTCCTTGATCTCGAGGCGCGGCCGCTGCTGGCAGCGTATCATGCACTTCGTGGTTCGCGTGCCGCCGATGCCGCCGGCGCCGAGGAGCTCGAGTCGCGGCGCCTGGTGCTCAAGCAGGAACTCTCGGCGCGGTATCCCAGGCAGTGGAAGCAGTACATCATGCGTACCAGGTCGACGGGCAGGCTCGGCCCGCGGCCGCCAAGGAGATCGAATGCACCCTGACCTGGAAAAACTCCTGGACCTCCAGTCCAAGGACCGCGCCCTCAAGGCGGTAGATGAATCACTTGCCGAGGTCACGGCCGCCGAAGCGGCGCTCGATGAGCGGTTGGCGCGGGCCGAGCGCGATGCGGAAGCGGCGGCGCGATCGGTTGCGCAAACCACCGCGCGGCGCGACGAGCTGATGAAGCGCGTCGAGGAATTCAAGCTCCAGCAGCAGCGTCGCCAGCAGCGGCTCGACCAGGTGAAAAACGTGAAGGAGGCCAACGCCGTCACGGCAGAGATCGACCTTGGCCGTCAGGCGCTGGCGCGCGAGGAAGGGGAGTGGTTGCAGGCCGCGGAGGAGCTCGGGCGCCACGACGCGAAAAAGGCGGCAGCGGATCAGGCGCTGGCAGAAGCGCGCGCCGCCCAGGCCGGTGAGCGGACCACACTGAGCGAACGTCGCGCCGCGTTGGAGGCGGATCGTGGTGCCGCCTTCGCAGCCCGCGGCGAGTCGGCGTCGAAACTCGACCGCGCGCTGCGGACGCGGTACGACCGGCTGCACAACTCGAAGTCATCGAACGCCCTCGCCCCGCTCACCGGCTTTTCCTGCAGCATCTGTTTCACCGCCGTGCCGATCAGTCGTCGCGCCCATATTCGTGAACGCCTCCTGATCGAGGGCTGCGAGGTTTGCGGGGCAATTCTCTATCAGCTGGAGCCGGTGGAAGGCACCGCGTGACTGCTGCCGGCGCCGGCTCCGCACTCATGACACCGCAGCTCGCTCCGCGCTGGCTGGTGGCACCCGCCCCGTCCGCCGATGCAGTGTCCGCCCTGGCCCGGGCCACGAACCTGCCGCGGCCCCTCGCGGCGCTCCTGGTGCAACGCGGCTTCACGACCGCGGATGCCGCGCGAACATTCCTCCGGCCATCGCTGGACCAGCTGAGCGACCCGTTGCGCCTCCGGGACATGGAGCGCGCGGTGGACGCCGTCGCCGCGGCGGTGAAGAGCGGCACGGTCATCGCGATCAACGGCGACTATGACGTTGACGGACAGTGCTCCACCGCCATCCTCGTCCGGGCGCTCCAGGTCGCGGGAGCCAGGGTGGCGCCATTCATTCCGCACCGGCTCCGCGATGGGTACGATTTCGGTCCCGCGGGTCTTGCGGCTGCCGAAGCCGCGGGCGCCGGGTTGATCATCACCTGCGACAGTGGCATCAACGCTCTGGATACGGTGCGACTGGCGGAAACGCGGGGCATCCGGGTCGTCGTCACGGATCACCACATGCCCGGCGCAGTACTTCCGGCGGCGACCGCGATCGTGAATCCCCAGCGCTCCGATGATGACTCGGGTCTCGGGATGCTCTGCGGCGCCGGCATCGCGTGGATGATGGTGCGCGCGCTGGTGCCGCGGTTGGGCCTGCCGGAGCACCTGCCCCTGCACTTGCTCGACCTGGTGGCCCTGGCGACGGTGGCCGACGTTGTACCGCTCGTCGGTGAGAACCGCGTGATCGTGCGGCACGGGCTTCGGCTCATGAGTCGGACGAGGTGGCCGGGCCTCCGCGCGCTCCTCGACACCACCAAGCTGACCGGCAAGGACCTGCGTGCAGGCCAGATGGGGTTCATCGTCGGGCCGCGCCTGAATGCCGCGGGTCGTGTCGGGGAGCCGATGGATGGCCTCCGGTTGTTGCTGACCGACGATGCGCGGGAGGCGGCGGCGATCGCCGCACGCCTTGAGGTGCTCAACACGGAGCGGCAGGGCCTCGACCAGCGCATGCTCGACGAGGCCCTCACGCAGGTTGAGGAACAGGGCTCGACGCAGGCCTCGGGTCTCGTGCTCGCCGGCGACGCCTGGCATCCGGGCGTGGTAGGGATCGTCGCCTCTCGAGTCGTCGAGCGCTTTGGCCGCCCCACGTTCCTGGTAGCCTTCGATGGTGACACGGGCCGGGCGAGCGGGCGCAGCATTTCGAGGTTCGACCTCCATGCGGCCCTGGAGCAGTGCAGCGATCTGCTGGAGAGGTTTGGCGGCCACCCGATGGCCGCCGGGCTCACGATCCGGCGCGACCGCCTCGAGGCGTTCCGGGAGCGATTCAATTCCCTCGTTGCGAACCAGTTGTCGCCCGAGGAACTCGGTCCGGAGCAGCGCGTGGACCTCGAGCTGCCCCTGGGCGACGTCACGGCGGAGTTGGAGCACCTCGCCCGTCACCTGGAACCCACGGGCGCCGGGAATCCCGGTCCGGTGTTCGGGGTGCGCGGCGTGCGTTTCGGTCAGAAGCGCCGGGTGGGCAACGGTCACCTGAAGGGGGTGCTGGAAGAGGGTGCCGCACGGCTCTCCTGCATCGGGTTCAGCTGGGCTGATCGGGTACCCTGGTTGACCGATGCCCCGGTCGATGTCGCCTTCCGTCTCGAGAGCGACGACTGGAACGGAACGCCTTCCCTGCAGGGCAAGCTCGTGGCGGTCACCCCGTCGGAGTCGCGCGCCTGAGGATCATTGCCGGCCGCTTCGGCGGTCGCCGATTGAGTGCGCCAGCCGATCCGCGCGTGCGCCCAACGGCTGATCGGGTCCGCGAGGCGTGGATGAGCATCCTCGCCGACGTGCTCCCGGGCGCGCGGGTGCTCGACCTCTTCGCCGGCAGCGGGGCGCTGGGATTGGAGGCGCTTTCGCGCGGGGCGGCATCGGTCGACTTCGTTGACCTCGCTCCGCGGTCGATCGCTGCCCTCAAGGACAACATTGCCTCCCTCGGCGTGGGCGAGGTGACCCGGGTGCATCGTGCCGACGCGCTCCGCTTCGCGGCGCGGCTCGCTCCGTTGACATATGACGTCGCATTTGCGGACCCGCCGTACACGATCGAGACGGCCGCGGTGGATCTGGTGCGGTCCTACCGGCAGGCGCCGTTTGCCGGCGTCCTGACGGTCGAGCACGCGTCCAGCTCGGATCCCGCGGGCGATCAGGCTCGGCGGTACGGCGACACGACGATTACCTTTTGCTATCCCCCATGACGCGCCTCGCGATCTACCCCGGCTCGTTCGACCCGCCTACGCGCGGCCATGAGGACCTGGCCCGGCGCAGCCTGACCCTGTGCGACCGCCTCATCGTGGCGGTTGCCACCAACTCGTCGAAGCAACCGCTGTTTGGCGTTGAGGAGCGGCTGGAGATGTTGCGGGCGGCAATCGGGACCGACCCGCGAATCACCTTCGAGCGGTTTGACGGCTTGCTCGCCGATTTTGCGAGGCGTACCCGGGCGCATCTCGTGGTCCGCGGACTGCGCGCCGTGAGCGACTTCGAGTACGAGTTCCAGATGGCGCTCATGAACCGCCAACTGTTCCCCGAGCTGGAGACGGTTTTCCTGGTTCCGTCGGTGGACATCACCTATCTCAGCTCGAGCCTCGTCCGCGAAGTCGCCCGTCACGGTGGCGATGTGAGTGGGCTGGTACATCCGTCGGTGGCGGAGGCGCTGCGGCGCCGATTCGCCCGGCCCGGGGCGGAGACCGGCGGCTGACCCTCCCGCTCCCCCTGTTCCACGTTCATATTGAGCCTTCCGCCTCTGTGGCGGGACTTCCCCGGAGATACCATGGGCCTGTCGGACACCAAGAGCGCGAACGGCGTGATGATCGTGCGGGTGGAAGGGCAACTCGTCGTGGGCAACCGCAACGAGTTGAAGGAACACCTGCAGCGCCTCCTGGCATCGGGCGAGCGGCGCTTCCTCATCGACTTCGCGCAAACAGGCTACATCGACTCGTCGGGCCTGGGCGCGCTGGTCGCGCTGGCGCGGAAGGTGAGGGAGGAGGGCGGGGACCTCAGGCTGTCGGGCCTCAACGAGGACCTGCGCTCGCTGTTCGAGCTCACCAAGCTCGACACACTGTTCGCCATCAGCGAAACGCCTGACCAGGCGCTCGCGACATTCTGACATGACGGCGCCGCACACCTATGCGCTTCGGCTGTGTGTCCGCCGCACTCCCGTGCCGGGAACACTGCAGGCCATGGAGCGGGTTGCGTTGCGCGTCCCGAGCGACGTGGATTGCATCGAGGAGGCGGTGGCGGTGCTGACCCGGCACTGTCTCTCCGGTGCCGAGGCGTCGTCGAATGTCCAGTTCCGGCTCCAGGTCGCCCTGTCTGACGCCCTCGCCAACGCGATCGTTCGGGGCAACCGTGAGGACCTGGAGAAGCAGGTGTATGTGCAGGTCGACCTGCACCCGGATGCCGTCAACATCCACGTCACGGACGAGGGTGAGGGCTTCGATCATGCCACGGTCGCGGACGCCCTCGACCCGGCATCGCCCGACCTCCCCAACGGGCGCGGGCTTTTCCTCATCCGGCAGTTCGTGGACGATGTCCACTTCAATCCTCAGGGCAACTCAATCTGCATGACGCTGCGCCGTCGGTAAGGCGGCTCGACGAAGTCCTCGAGGGGCTCTCGCGCCTCTCCGGATTGCGGGTGCGTCTCTGGCGGCATGACGGGCGGTGCCTGCGGTTTCTTGCTGGCCCTGCAGCCGCATGGACGCTGGATGTGCCGGCCGGTGCCGGGGTGTGCTCCACACCCGATGGTCCGGCATGGGTAGCGCCGGCTCGCTGGGTGGCCGATGACTGGATCGAGCTGGGCGGGGCCGATCCCGGGACACTGGAGCGGGCCGCGGCGCAGCTCCTGCCGGCGCTCTCCGCGCTGCTCGAGAGCGACTGGCACCGCATCCAGGTGGGCGAGGAACTGGCCAGCCGCTACGAAGAGATCGATCTCCTCTACACCATCACCGAGATCCTCGGGAACACGGTACAGCTCGACGAGGCGGCGCAGATCATTGTCCGGGAAGTCGCCGCGGTCGTAGGGGCACGCCGTGCATCGATCATGGTGCACGACGCCACCCGGGACCGGCTGCGCACGGTGGCCGCGCGCGGATTCACCGCCGACGACGAGTTCTTCGTCCAGGTCGACGATCCCGATTCCGTCGCCGCCCGTGTTTTCCGTGAACGCCGCGTCGTGGCCCACGATCCCGTCCTGTCGCCGCCAACCGCCGCCACCGAACGACCCTATCGTGGCCAGGCCTACCTCAGTGTCCCGATCTGCCACGCGTCGCAGGGGGGACCGCTCCGCTGCATCGGCGTCATCAACCTCACCGATCGCACCGGCGGCGACCGGTTCACGCCCGGTGACCGGAAGCTGCTCACGGCCATCGCGAGCCAGGTGGGGGCGGCAATCGAGAATGTGCGCCTCGCCGAGCGTGATCGACAGCAGCAGCGCGTGCATCGCGAACTGGAGCTGGCGCACGATCTCCAGTTGCGCCTCCTGCCGTCGCCATCGGTGCTCCATGGAGAGGCGCAGGTGGCGGCCCGATGCGTGCCAGTCGAGTCTGTCGGGGGAGACTTCTACACCTTCAGCCGGCTGGGGCAGGGCAGGGTGGCGGTGATGCTGGGCGACGTGTCATCGCATGGATTCGGCGCAGCGCTGGTGATGGCGCTCGTGCTGTCGGCGGCGGGCATTCACGTCGAAACCATCGGGAGCCCCGAAGCGACACTCGATGCACTGCTCAATAGCGTGGGCGATGAACTGCGGTCGGCGGAGATGTACTTCACGGTGTTCTACGGTGTCTTTGACCGCCACGCCGGCACGCTGCGCTACGCCAGTGCCGGCCATCCGCATGCGTTCCGGGTGCCGGCGCTCGGCGAGGCCGAACGTCTCCTCGCCACCAGTCCGCCCGTCGGGCTTGCCGTGCAAGGCGTGAGCGAGGGGCGCCAGATTCCCTGGGATACGGAGGGCGACCTCCTCTGCCTCTGGACCGACGGCCTGGTCGACGCCACGAACGATGCAGGGGAGCGCTATGGCGACGCGCGGCTGCTGCGCGCGGTCTCCACGCGCCGGCACCTCCCAGTGGAAGAGATCCTGGCGGGGGCGCTCGCAGAGGCCGATGCGTGGACCACCACGGCCGCTGATGACCGCACGCTGCTGGTCATGCGGCTCTGATCGGTGCCGGTCCCGCGGCGCCGATTTGGCCAGCACTTCCTGTCCGATCCCCGCCTCCTCGCGCGAATCGCTGATGCCGTCGGCGCTACGCGAGCAGACACCGTGCTCGAGATTGGCCCCGGGCCAGGGGGCCTGACGGCGGCGCTGCTGGAGCGGGCCGGTCGCGTTGTGGCCGTCGAGAAGGATCGCGACCTGGCAGCCGGGCTTCGGCGGCAATACCCGGCGCTCGAACTGGTGGAGGGTGATGCGCTCGAGGCCGATTGGCATGCCCTGAGTGGCCCCGGGGCCCTCATCGCGGGAAATATCCCCTACAACATCACGACGCCACTGCTCGACAAGGCGCTGGTACCGCCGCGACCGCGCCGCATCGTGTTCCTGGTGCAGAAGGAGGTCGCGGATCGCGTGAGCGCTGCGCCCGGTAGCGCCGCCTATGGCGCGCTCTCGGTGGGGGTGCAGGCGGTCGCGACTGGGGAGCGCCTGTTCACCGTTCCGGCCGGCGCCTTCACGCCGCGCCCCAAGGTGGACTCGGCGGTGCTGCGCCTGACGCCACTGGCCGAGCCGCTCGTGCCCGACAGCCTCATTCCGACCTTTCGGAGGGTCGTGGTAGGACTGTTTGGGTTCCGGCGAAAGCAGCTGGTGCGCGGCTTGCGCGAACTGACTGGCTGCACCCCTGAGGTTGCGAGCACGGTGCTGCAGCGTGCCGGCATCGAGCCGGCGCTCAGGCCCGAGGTGCTGGATCCGGCAGCGTTCTATCGCCTGACCCTGGCGCTCGTTGACGGCGGGTGGCCCACAGGGACAAATTTGTGAATCATTTCACATAAGCAGCCAATGCGTAAAGTCGCCGACAGCACCGTGCGCCGCCTGTCACTCTATCTCCGCTTTCTGGACGATTTTGAGGGCCAAGGTGTCGAGACGGTCAGCTCCGAGGCGCTGGCGCAGCGGGGTGGCACGACGTCGGCCCAGGTCCGGAAGGATCTCTCCTTCTTCGGCTCATTCGGGAAGCGCGGGCTGGGCTATTTCGTTCCCGAGCTCGCTCACCGGCTGCGCCAGATTCTCGGGCTCGGGCGCCGCTATCGCGTGGCCATGATCGGGGCGGGGAAGATCGGCAGCGCGCTGGTGCAGTACCGCGGCTTCCAGCAGCGGGGCTTCGATATCGTGGCAATATTCGACGTCGACCCGGCCAAGATCGGCACGGAGTGGAATGGCCTCACGGTTCGGCCGATCAACGAGCTCGAGCGCGACCTCGTGGCCCAGCCAGTGGACATGGCCGTGCTGGTCACCCCCGCCGAGGCGGCACAGTCGGTGACGGAGCGGCTGGTGGCCCTTGGGGTCAAGGCGATCCTCAATTTCGCGCCGATCCAGCTCAGTGTGCCCGATGAGGTGGTCGTGAAGAACGTGAACCTGGCACTGGAGCTGGAAACACTGAGTTACGCCCTGACCAACCGGTGATGCGTGAACGGTGAGTGATGCATGAATGGGAGGAACCCTTCGGTTCCTGTTCACCCTTCACCCTCTACCGTTTACTCTTCACGCAATGTCCGTCCACGTCAGCTCCGAAATTGGCGCCCTCGAGGCGGTGCTGGTGCACACGCCAGGGCCCGAACTCGAGGCCGTGACGCCCCAGAACCGGGCGGCTTTTCTCTACGATGACATCATTGCGCTCGACGTCGCCCAGCGCGAGCATCGCCAGTTTGTCAGCGTCCTGCGGCGCTTCGCGGACGTCTTCCAGGTCCGCGACCTGCTGACCGACGTGCTCCAGCACGACGAGGCGCGCGACTTCCTCATCACCCGTGCCCTCGACATGGTGCCGTCCGATGCCCTCGCCCGGGAGCTCGCCGAGCTGCCCGCCGATGAGATGGCGCGGCGCATGATCGAGGGCACGGAAGGCGAGGCCGGACCGCTGTCGCGTGCCCTGAACGACTCGACCTTCGCGCTCCCGCCGCTGCCGAATCTCTTTTTCCCTCGCGATATCGGCATGGTCGTCGGCCGGCACGGCATCGTCGGTGCCATGCGTTACGACGTGCGATGGACCGAGGAACTGCTCATCCGCGCGCTGTTCCAGTTTCATCCCGCCCTGGCGAACACCGGACTCCTGTTCGACGGTACGGACGAGCGGCGCGCGCGCTACACGCTCGAGGGCGGGGACGTGCATGTCCTGCGCGAGGACCTGCTGGTGGTGGGGTTCAGCGAGCGCACCTCCACCGCGGCGCTGGACGTTCTCTGTGACGCCTTGTTTGCTCGGGGGAGCGTCACCGACGTGCTGGTGGTCGTCATGCCACGCACGCCAACGGCAATCCACCTGGACATGCTCTTTTCCCAGCTGGATCGCGACCTGTGCGCCATTTATCCCCCGTACTTCGTGGGGCCGGAGCGGCTCGCGGTGCTGCATCGACGCAAGGGCGTGGACGGGGTGCGCGAAATGCCGGACTTCTTCACGGCGCTGCGCGAGGTGCGCATGCCGCTCGAACCGGTGTTCTGTGGCGGTCACCAGCGGACGGCCCAGGACCGGGAACAGTGGAGTTCGGCCTGCAACTTTGTCGCGGTACGCCCCGGCACCGTCATCGGCTATGTGCGCAATGAGGCGACCCTGAATGAACTCGCGCGCGCGGGGTTTCGTGCCGTGCCATCAGTCAACTTTCTCGCCTTCGACGACTGGGCAGAGGCCAAGCATCGCACGGTGATTACCATTGACGGGACCGAGCTGGCGCGCGGCGGCGGCGGGCCGCGCTGCATGACGCTCCCCATTCGGAGAGCGCCCCTGTGACCGGCCTGGCAATGGTGTCGGAGCTGACGCTGGTGGACCGCGCATTGGCGAGGTTGCGCGGGGGACCGGCCGCCGCCGCGGAACTCTGCGCCGAGGTCCTCGGGCTCATGGGAGCGCCGCGGGCGGTGGCGGAGCGCGTAGCGGTCGCGGTGCTGGGGGCCGACCCGCGCGTCCGCCAGCTGCCCGATGGCCGCTGGGCCATGCTGGCCGAGGCACAGGGCTCGCCCGTCATCGAAGATTGCCCCTTTGCGGTCATCGATCTCGAGACCACCGGTATGCGTGCGCGGGGCGACGACCGGATCACCGAGGTGGCGGTGGTCCTGCTGCACGGCGCGCGTCGCGAAGTGGTGTTCCAGAGCCTGGTCAATCCCGGGCGCCATATTCCCTCCATGATCAGCATGGTCACCGGAATCACGAACGACATGGTGGCGCACGCACCGCCGTTCGAGGCCATTGCGGATGAATTGCTGGGGATCCTGGCGGGACGAATTTTTGTGGCGCACAATGCCCGGTTTGACTGGGGGTTCCTGGACGCCTCCTTCCGGCGAACGCGCGGGCTGGCGCTGACCGGGCCACGACTCTGCACCGTGCGCCTGGCCCGCCGCCTCCTGCGCGACGTGGGATCCTGCGGCCTCGACAACCTGACGCTCCACTTCGGCTTCGAGAACGCCGCGCGGCATCGCGCCGCGGGCGATGCCGAAGTTACGGCCCAGCTGCTGGGCCGCCTGCTCACCCTCGCGCGGGGCGAGGGCGCGCGGACCCTGACCGACCTGGAGCAGATCCAGCTGCGGCGTCGCCGGCGACGAGTCGTGAGCCAGGGATGACAGGGGCACTTTCGCGAACGTTCACCGTGGGGGGCTTGCGGTGCCACACGCTTGAAGCGGGACTCCAGCGCCTCGATGGCGGTGCGATGTTCGGCGTCGTCCCGAAGCCCCTTTGGGAACGGCAGATCGCGCCCGACGAGCGGAACCGCATCCCGCTCGCCATGCGCTGCCTGCTCGTGGAGCATCCCGGGGGGCTTGTGCTGGTGGACACCGGTGCCGGCAACAAGGACGATGCGAAGTTCCGCAGCATCTATGGCATCGAGAACACCGGGGTCAGTGGTCCCACGCAGCTCGAGGACGCCCTGCGGGAAGCGGGGTATGCGCCCGCCGACGTGAAGCTCGTTATCAATACCCATCTCCATTTTGACCATGCCGGAGGGAATACCAGCACCGGCGGCCTGTCCTTTCCTGGCGCCACCTACGTTGTCCAGCGAGGCGAACTCGAATTCGCTCGGCGTACCAACGAGCGCACCCGGGCCAGCTATCTGCCGCCCAACTTCGAGCCCATCACCGAGGCCGGTCGATGGCGGCTGCTGGAGGGCGACGGGGAAGTGGTGCCGGGCATTTCTGTCCGGGTCACCCCTGGTCACGTGCCGTGGCATCAAGTGGTGCTGGTGTCCGATGGTGGGGAAACGGCGGCGTTTGTGGGCGACCTGTTCGCAACGACGGCGCACCTCCCCCTGGCCTACATCATGGGATACGACGTGGAACCTCTGCGGACGCTGGAGAGCAAGCGCTCGTTCCTAAATGATGCATTGACAGGCGGTTGGCGCGTTATCTTCGAGCATGACGCGAAGGTGGCCTGGGGCTGGCTCGAGCCCGGAGCGAAGGGCGCTGTGCTGAGGGACGCTTGCCTGGTCCAGTGACCGCCCCCGGAGAGTCCGGGGTCTCTCGTTGACCTAAACCCCGGTCGCCATTAGGTTTTCGCGAACTCAAGCGGGGCCAATAGGTCCCCACCCCGAGCAGGCGCGCCCTTGCAGGACGGCGCCCAGGCGAAATGGGTCTCCATTCAGTCGAGCAGCGCCACCCGGAGCGGCGCTTTTCGACCGATTGAGACACCCGGTCGCCGACCGGGTGTTTCTGTTTTCTGACTACGGAGGTACTGCCACTGTCCACCAGTGATCGCGAGCGGCGGGTCCGCGTAAACCGGATGATCCGCATCAGCCCGGTGCGCGTCATCGACAACGACGGGGGCCAGCTGGGTGTGCTGGCTATCGAAGAGGCGCTGTCCATCGCGCAGGAGCGTGGTCTGGATCTCGTGGAAGTCGCGCCGACGGCGCGGCCCCCCGTGGTCAAGATCATGGACTACGGCAAGTTCAAGTTCGAGGAAGCCAAGGCGGCGCGGGCGGCGAAGAAGAAGCAGCACGTCATCCAGCTCAAGGAAGTGAAGTACCGCCCGGGCATCGAGGAACACGATTTCGAGTTCAAGACCCGCCACGCGCGCGAGTTCCTGGCGGAGGGCAACAAGGTGAAGTGCACGCTCATGTACCGGGGACGCCAGATCGCGCACCTGGAACTGGGCAAGGCGGTCCTCGATCGGGTCGCGGCAGCGGTCGCCGACATTGGCAAGGTGGAGTCGGACGCGAAGCTCGAGGGGCGCAACATGACGATGGTGCTGGCGCCGAAGTAGGCGTGAGGACTTGAGGACGTGACGTGTGGAAATGAAGGTCGGCCGGGCTGGTGCTTCACGCCCCCACGTCTTCACGTCCTCACGTCCAAACCGGGAACTGGAAAGCACAACGATGCCTAAGATGAAGAATCGGCGCGCGGCAACCAAGCGCTTCACCCGTACCGGCACGGGCAAGCTCAAGCGGTGGCATGCGAACCACAGTCACATCCTGACCAAGAAGACCCGCAAGCGGAAGAACAAGCTCAAGAAGAGTGATCTCGTGAGCTCCGCGGACTTCCGGCGCGTGAACCGCCTGCTGCAGGCCTGAGGAGACTACCATGCCACGCGTCAAGAACGGGGTCGCGCATCACGCGCGCAAGAAGAAGATCATGGAGGCCGCGAAGGGTGCCCGCGGCTCGCGCAGCAAGCTGTACAAATCGGCGAAGGAAACGGTGGAGCGCGGCATGCGCTACGCCTACCGCGACCGCCGCAAGAAGAAGGGCGAGTTCCGCATGCTCTGGATCGCGCGCATCAACGCGGCCGCGCGCCTCAATGGGCTGAGCTACAGCCGCTTCATGGCCGGGCTCAAGGACGCCGGGGTCGAGATCAACCGGAAGGTGCTGGCCGATCTCGCCGTGAACGACGCGGAAGCCTTTGCGAAGATTGCCGAGCTCGCGTCGAAGGCTGTGAAGGCGTAGGACGCACCCTCCGGGGTTTTCGGGCCGTTCATCGCTTCGGTGGACGGCCCTCAACTCATCCAGCCAGGCCCGCAATCAATGGCTGACACCACCGGGTATCCGGAACTCGACTCCCTGTTGCCGCGCGTGGCGGCCCTGGCGAGTCTCGACCAGGCGGCGCTCGACGGCGAGGAAATCGCCCTCGTGGGCCGGAAGGCCGGCGAGATTACGGCCGCGCTCAAGACGCTGGCCACGCGCGCACCAGAGGACCGGCGGGCGTTCGGGGCCGCCGTCAATGCGCTGAAGCTGCGCGCGGAGGCCGCGATCGCGGTCCGGCGCGCCGAGCTGGCGTCGGCGCGCGCCGACGCCGAACGGAAGGCGGTCGATCGCTCCATGCCCCCGCGGCGGCGCTGGACTGGTGCCGCGCATCCGGTGTCGGAGGTGATCGACGAGATCGCCGAGATCTTTCGCGGGCTGGGCTTCGCCATCGCCCTCGGTCCCGAGATCGAGACCGACTGGTTCAACTTCCTGGCGCTCAACTTTCCCGCGGACCATCCGGCGATGGACCTGCACGACACGCTCTACCTCGACCTCCCGCCAGCAGCGGGAGAACCGGGGGCCGGGCGTCTCCTGCTCCGGACGCATACCTCGCCAGTCCAGATCCGCGTGATGCGCGAGTCAGAGCCACCGATCCGTGTGATCATGCCGGGCATGGTGTACCGGAGCGATCCGTTCGATCCGTCGCACGCGCCAGCTTTCGAGCAGATCGAGGGGCTTGCCATCGATGATGCCGTTTCCTTCGTGGATCTGAAGGCCACCCTGACGCACTTCGCGCGGCGGTTCTTCTCTCCATCGACCGCGGTCCGGTTCCGGCCCTCGTTCTTCCCCTTCACGGAACCGTCGGCCGAGATGGACGTGGAGTGCCAGCTCTGTCACGGCTCGGGGTGCGGCGCCTGCAAGGGCACCGGCTGGATGGAGATCCTGGGCTGCGGCATGGTACATCCGCGCGTTCTGGAGCAGGGCGGCATCGACCCGGAACGCTATACCGGGTTCGCCTTCGGCATGGGACCCGCCCGCATCACCATGCTGCGACATGGCGTGCCCGATATCCGGCTCCTGTACGAGGGAGACATGCGCTTCCTGTCGCAGTTCGCGCCCACCGCAGCCGCGGAGCTGTGAAGTGAACGTCTCCCGGCGCTGGCTGGAGCGTTTCCTGCGCCGCTCCCTCGACGCACAGGACATCAGTACGCGCCTGGCGGCCCAGGGTGCCGCGGTGGATGTCATCGAGCCGCTGCATGCCGGGCTGGGTGACATCCGGGTGGCCCTCGTCGAGGATGTGAAGCCCCATCCGAACGCCGATCGATTGCGGGTGTGCACCGTCTTCGATGGCAGCGCCGAGCGACGGCAGGTGGTCTGCGGAGCGCCCAACGTGGTCGCTGGAGGGAAGTATCCGTTTGCGGCCGTGGGGGCGACGGTGCCGGTGGGGAAGGGTGGGGCACCGATGCGCATCGAAAAGGCGAAACTGCGGGGCGAGCGATCGGAGGGCATGCTCTGCTCTGCACGAGAACTTGGCGTCGGCACCGATGCCGACGGCCTCTGGGAGCTCGACACCGACGCCGCACCGGGCACGCCGCTGCTGGAAGCCATGCCCCTCGATGACGACCGGCTCGTGGTCGACGTGACCCCGAACCGGCCCGACCTCCTCGGGCACAAGGGTATCGCACGCGAGCTCGCCGCCTCGCTCAACCTGCCGTATCGCCTGCCGCAGCTGGGTACCGCGTCGCTCGCTCCCGACGTGCCGCCGGTCCTGCGCGCCACCGGCGTCCGCGAGGCCATCACCGGTCCGCTGCGCATCGCCATCGAGGACCCCGAGGGCTGTGCGCGCTTTCACGCTGCCGTCGTCCGCGGCGTAAAGGTGGGACCATCGCCGGCCTGGCTGCGTCTGCCGCTGGAGGCGGTGGGTGTCCGCTCGATCAACAACGTTGTCGACGCCACCAATTACGTGATGCTCGAGCTGGGTCAGCCGATGCATGCATACGACCTCGCGACACTGTCCGGGCCGTCGCTGGTCGCCCGGCGTGCCCTGGACGGTGAGAAGCTCACCACCCTCGATGGGATCGAGCGCACCCTGGACGCGGGAACCACCGTGATCGCCGATGCCTCTCGGGCGGTTGGTATCGGCGGCATCATGGGCGGTGCCGATACCGAGGTGCGCGACACGACGACCGACCTCGCCCTTGAAGCAGCCTGGTTCGACCCCGCGCGGACACGCCGCGCCCGTCGCGCGCTCGGGCTGAGCACCGAGGCGAGCTACCGGTTCGAGCGGGGCGTAGACCGCTGGAATGCTGCCGAAGCGATGCGCCGCTGCCTGGAGATCATTCTCCTCACCGCCGGCGGCACGGTCGAGGGCAGCCCGGTCGACCTGCATCCCGTGGTCGCGAACCCTCCCCGGATCTTCCTCCGGCTGGCCAGGGTGGAGCAGGTGCTCGGCCTCGACCTCGGGCAGCACGAAGTGGAGCGCTGCCTTGTGGCGATCGGTGCCACCGTGGTGGCGAAGCCAGACGATGCCCGGCTCGCGGTCGACGTGCCGGGATGGCGCCCCGACCTGGTTGCCGAGATTGACCTGGTGGAGGAGGTCGCACGGATGCACGGCTACGACCGGGTGCCGACCGAGCTCCGACCCTTCCGCGTAGGGTCCCTGCCCGACGCGCTGATGGTCGCGGCAAAAGCCCGAGTGCGCGCCGGCCTGGTGGCCGAGGGGCTCCTGGAGGTGGTGAGCCTGCCCTTCACCACGCCCGAGGGCGAGGCCAGCGTCCCCCTGCTCAATCCCCTGGCGGATACCGGCGCCCACCTGCGTCGCCGGCTCCTCCCGACCCTGGCACGTCACGTGGAGCGCAACTGGAACAACCACGTCCGCGATGTTCGCCTCTTCGAGGTCGGCACCGTATTTGAGCGCAGTGCACCTGGGGCGCGGCCCGGCGAGCAGCTGCGGGTGGGGCTCGTGGTGACGGGCGCCCGGGAGCCGGCGCACTGGACAACAGCCTCGGGTCCCGACGTCGATGCGTGGGACCTCAAGGGCCTCGCAGAGGTGGCGGGTGCTCTAGCGCATCCCGGTGCAACATGGCACGTTGAGGGTGATCACCTAATGGCACGTCTGAAGGACGGTAGCACCGTGGGCTGGGCCGGTCGTCTCCAGGCCGACGCCCCGCCCTGGGCGGGGGCCCTGTTCGGCATCGAGATTGACATCACTGATACGGCTCGGGTCCCGGTGCGGGTGACTCCGCTGCCGACCACGCCGGCGATTGAGCGCGACGTATCACTCCTTATGCCGGACGGGGAGCCCGCGACGGCCGCAGGGCACCTGATCCGGGACGCCGCTGGCGACCTGCTCGAGGGCGTACGTATCATCGCGGAGTACCGCGGCGCCTCGGTGGGCAAGGGGCGGCGCAGCGTGACATTCCGCCTGACATTCCGCGCCCCGGATCGCACCTTGAGAGATGCCGATGTGGACCCCATAGAGCAGAAGGTGCTCGGGGTGCTGCAGCAAGAGCTCGGGCTTGAGCGCCGCGGCGCGTGAGGAGCGCACAGTGAGCAACGCATATGAGCGTCCGGAGAGCCGCGCCCTGGCCGAAGTGGAAACACTGGTGCGGCACGCCACCGAAGAGCTGACCGTCTGGCGCCGCCGGTGCCTGCGTGCCGAAGGGGAGCTGCAGGAGTTGCGGGCCCGGTCGCCGGGTGGCAAGGTGCCCGACCCGGTGCAGGCGCGCGCACGATTGGCGGAGCTTGAGCAGGAGAACGTCGCGTTGCAGCAGCGCCTGAGTGCCGTGCGCGAAAAGGTGGTGGCGCTGACCAGTCGCCTGTCATTCCTCGAACGCGGCATGACGGAAACGGCATGAGCAAGAACGCCGTGCCCGTGACTATCGGTGGTGAGGTCTACACCGTCCGGTCAGAATTGCCCCCGGAGTACACCCGTGAGGTCGCCGCGTACCTGGATGAGGCGCTCTCGCGTGTTCGTGCAACGCTTCCGGCGGTGGAGCCACACAAGGCCGCGATCCTGGCGGCACTGGCGATCACCGATGAATTGTTCCAGTCCCGCCGCGGCGACCGGGAGTTCGCCGCGCGGCTCACTGCGCTGGCCGACGAGATTGCGCCGCTGCTGCCGCCCGCCAAGCGGGGCAGTCGTGCAACCCCTGGATAGCCAGCCCGACTGATTAACCGGAGGCGCCCCGGCGACCTCCTGGAGATCCATAGTTCATGAGCCAGGCGCTGCTTCTTCCCTTCCTCGAAGGGATCACCGCCGGCCTGATTGTCGTGGCCGGTTTCCTTTTTGTCTATAGCAGGTCGCAACGGAAGGCCGCCAGCGGCGTCCTGGCCTCGGCACGCGCCGATGCCGCACGCATTCGCGAGGATGCGGCGCTCGGCGTCGAGCACGCCAAGGCGGAAGCCGTGCTGGCCGGCAAGATGGAGGCGGTGCAGGTCCGTGAGGCGCTCGAGCAGGAGCTCCTGCGCCGGCGCGAGGAAGTGGGCCGCCTGGAGCGCCGCGTCGAGGAGCGCAGCCAGGCGATCGAGGGGCGGCAGGCGGAGCTCGACACGCAGCAGCGCGAGCTCGGCCGGCGCGTGCAGCAAATGGACGCCCGGGAAAAGCAGCTCGCCGGCAGGGAGCAGGAGGCGGCGCGGTTCGCCGCGGAACAGCAGGCCCGGCTGGAGCAGATCGCCGGCCTGACGACGGCCGACGCCCGGCAACAATTGCTGCAGCGAGTGGAAGATGAGGCGCGTGGCGCGGCCCAGGCGCTGGCCAGGGACATCAAGGAACAGGCCCGGAAGGGCGCGGAGCGTGAAGGGCGTCGCCTGGTGGCCATGGCGGCCCAGCGCATCGCGGCCGAGCATACGGCCGAGACCACCGTGTCGGCCGTGACGCTGCCCAGCGACGAGATGAAGGGACGGATCATCGGGCGTGAGGGCAGGAACATCCGCGCCTTCGAGACGGCGACCGGGGTGGACGTGATCATCGACGATACGCCCGACACCGTCGTCATTTCCTGCTTCGACCCGATCAGGCGCGAAGTGGCGCGTCGGTCGCTGGAAGCACTGATTGTCGATGGCCGGATCCATCCCGGCCGCATCGAGGAAGTGGTGGCCAAGGTGCGGCGCGAACTCGACCAGCAACTCGTGGAAGCCGGTGAGCAGGCGGCGTACGACGCCAATGTGCACGGCCTGCACCCGGAGCTGATCAAGCTCATCGGGCGCATGAAGTACCGCACGTCATACGGCCAGAACATCCTGGAGCACTCGAAAGAGGTGGCCTGGCTGGCCGGCAACATGGCGGCCGAGCTGCATGTCGACCCCGAACTGGCGAGGCGGGGCGGCCTGCTGCATGACGTCGGCAAGGTGCTCACGCACGAGAGCGAGGGAACCCATGTCGAGCTGGGCGTCGAGATGGCACGCAAGTACGGCGAAAGCGCGGCAGTCATCAACTGTATTCACGCCCACCATGATGACGTGCCGCACGAGTCGACCGAGTCGGTGCTGGTGCAGGCGGCCGACGCCATCAGCGGCGCCCGTCCCGGCGCGCGGCGCGAGGCGTTCGAGAGCTACGTCAAGCGCCTGACGAGGCTCGAGGAAATCGCCAACGCCTTCAAGGGCGTTGAGAAGTGCAATGTCATTCAGGCGGGACGGGAGGTGCGGGTGGTGGTCACTCCGGATCAGGTCGACGATGTCGGCGCGGCGGCGCTCAGCGAGCAGATTGCCAAGCGCATCGAGGAGGAGTTGCAGTATCCGGGACAGATTCGCGTCGTCGTGATCCGTGAGACGCGTGCCGTGGGCGTGGCCCGATGACGGCGCGCATCATTGACGGCGTGGCACTCGCCCGGACGATCCGCGCCGAGGTCACGGCGGAGGCGGCCGCCCTGGCGGCCCGTGGCCTCCAGCCCGGCCTGGCGGTGGTCCTCATCGGGGAGGATCCAGCCAGCAAGGCGTATGTGGGCAGCAAGGAGAAGGCGTGCCTCGAAGCGGGCATGCATTCCGTCAAGGTCACCCGGCCGGCAACCACATCCGAGGACGAGGTGCTGGCGATCGTCGATCAGCTCAACGCCGACGCGGCGGTGCACGGTATCCTCGTCCAGCTGCCGCTGCCCACGCACATCGACACGGAGAAGGTGTTGAACCGGGTGAACCCGGCGAAGGATGTCGACGGGTTTCACCCGGTGAACGTGGGCCGGCTGGTGATCGGGGATCCGAGGGCGTTGCGTCCGTGCACCCCCTGGGGCGTGCAGCAGATGCTCATGCGTTCGGGCATCGAGACGAAGGGCGCGCATGCCGTGATCATCGGCCGGAGCACCATCGTGGGCAAGCCGATGGCCAATCTGCTCATCCAGTCCGGGCCCGGCGGCGATGCAACCGTGACGGTGTGTCATTCCAAGACGCGGGACCTCCCCGCGGTGTGCCGCACCGCCGATATCCTGGTGGCGGCGATCGGCCGGCCCGAGTTCGTCACGCGCGATTTCGTGAAGCCGGGCGCGGTCATCATCGACGTGGGCATCAACCGGGTCGAGGACGCCTCGCGGCCGCGCGGCTACCGCCTCACCGGCGACGTGGCGTACGCGGAGTGCGCCGAAATTGCCTCGGCGATTACGCCGGTGCCTGGTGGGGTTGGCCCGATGACCATTGCCATGCTGATGCAGAACACGCTCCAGGCCATGCGTCAGGCGATACCGTGACGTTGCCGCTGCCCTTCGGGCCGGCAGGGCTCGACCCTGCCGAAGTCTGGTCGGTCAGCGACCTCAACCAGGCGGCGCGAGGGCTGCTCGAGCAGAACATGCCGCCGGTCTGGGTTCGGGGCGAGGTGACCAGCTTCAAGTCCTACGCGAGCGGTCACTGGTACTTCACCCTGCGGGATGGCAACGCGCAGGTTCGGTGCGTCATGTGGCGGACCCAGGCGCAACGCGCCAAGAGCAGGCCGGAGGAAGGCGCGGAGGTACATGCCTTCGGCGCGCCCGGGCTCTGGGAGGAAAAGGGCGAATTCCGGTTCACCGCTACAGTATTGCTCCGCAGCGACCAGCTGGGTCAGCAGCAACAGCAGCTCGAGGCCACCCGGAACGCATTGGCGCGCGACGGCCTCCTGGATCCCTCCCGCAAGCGCCCGCTGCCGCGCTATCCCTCCGTGCTCGCGGTGGTGACGAGTCTCGAGGGGGCGGCGCTGCATGATATCGTGACCGTGGCCCGCAGCCGGTGGCCCGCCGTACGGATCCTCATCGTGGGTGCCCGGGTGCAAGGTGCGGACGCCGTGCCGGAGCTCGTCCGTGCGCTGCGAACGGTCAACCTGCTCGACGCGGACGTGTGCATCGTTGGCCGCGGGGGAGGGGCACGAGAGGACCTCGGCGCGTTCAATGACGAGCGGGTGTGCCGGGCGCTCGCGGCCGTCCGCATGCCCACGATTTCGGCAGTGGGGCACGAAAGCGACGTGAGCCTGTGCGACCTCGTTGCCGATGTGCGTGCGGCCACACCATCCAACGCCGCCGAGCTCGCCGTGGCCGATGCGCGGGAGGTTCGTGGTGCCGTGGACGCCCTCGCGCTGCGGCTTGCCGGCGGGCTCTCACGGCGTACCCGGCTGCTGGGCGAGCGCCTCACGCGTACTGCCGACCGGCTGGAATCCGGAATGGAGGGTGCCGTGCGACTGCATCGGCACCGGCTCGACCGGATTGGTGCGCAGCTGGACGCCCTGAGCCCCCTGCGCGTGCTTGAACGCGGCTTCGGCGTGCCGGTGTCCGCCGGGGGACGGGTACTGCGCCGACGCGCGGAGTTTACGCCGGGCCTGCACTACCGACTGCGGGTGCGCGACGGTGACGTGGCGTCGCGGGTGGAGGAGACCTGAATGGACGCCGCGCCATCGCTCGCCGAGGAAGTACGCGCGCTCGAGGATATCGTGCGCCGGCTCGAGCAGGAGGATGTGGACCTGGATGCCGCGCTCAAGCTCTTTGAGGAGGGGATCGGGCGGCTTCGGCGTGCCCGGGAAACCCTCGCCGGGGCAGAGCAGGTGGTGCAGTCGGTCCTCGCGGATGCCGCCGGCGCGCTGCGGAGCACCCGTGTCGATATCTGACGCGCCACCGGCGTCCGCTGAGGCGCTGCTGATCGAGGCGCGGGAGAGCACCGACCTGCGGCTGGCCCAGCTGGCGGATGAGCTCACCGCTTCCGTACCCGGCGCGGTGGGCGAGGCGTTTGCGTATGCGCTCCAGAGCCCTGGAAAGCGGGTGCGCCCGGCGCTCGTGCTCGGCGCCTATCGCGCCGCCGGTGGCCATCTGCCTGGGGTCGCCGGTGTGGCGGCAGCGGTGGAGATTGTGCATACGTATTCACTGGTGCACGATGACCTCCCCTGCATGGACGACGACGACCTGCGTCGTGGTCGCGCGACGATGCATCGCCGGTTCGACGTGCTGACGGCGACGCGCGTGGGATTCCTCCTCGTGCCCGTGGCCGCCCGTGTCCTGGCGGACGCGGCCACCGAGCTTGGCCTCGAGGCATCCGTGCTCGGCACGATGGCCGCAACGCTGTTCGAGGCGGGCGGCATTGAGGGCATGGTCGGCGGTCAGTGGCTCGACCTCGAGGCTGAGGGGCGACAGCTCGACCTGCACGAACTCATGGCGGTACACCGGGGTAAGACCGGGGCGGTGATCCGGGCCTCATGCATGCTTGGGGGGCTGGCGGCACGGGCCAGCGGCGATCGCCTCCTGGCATTGCAGCGCTATGGGGCGGACATCGGCTTGGCATTCCAGATCGCCGACGATGTGCTCGATGTCACCGGCACCAGTGACCAACTGGGCAAGACCGCAGGCCGGGACCAGGCGCTCAGCAAGTCCACGTACGCGCAGCTTCTCGGAGTCGAGGGCGCGCGTGCCGAAGCCCAGCGCCTGGCGCGCTCGGCCACCGATCACCTGGCGCACGCCGGCCTCGCATCACCGGCCCTCTCGGCGCTGGCGCACTATATTGTGATGAGGAACTCCTGACCATGTCATTACTCGATACCATACACGGACCCGCCGACCTCAAGCGCCTGCGGCGCGACCAGCTTCCCCAGGTGGCCGCGGACATACGTGAGCGCCTCATTGAGGCGTGCTCGCAGACTGGTGGCCACATCGGGGCAAGTCTCGGCGTCGTCGAGCTGACGATCGCGCTGCTCTACGAATTCGATTCCCCAACGGACAAGGTGCTCTGGGACGTGGGGCATCAGGCCTACGCCTGGAAGCTCCTGACCGGCCGCAACGACGGCTTCCCGACTCTGCGGCAGACGGACGGCATCTCCGGTTTCCTCAAGCGGGCCGAAAGTGAGCATGACCAGTTCGGTGCCGGGCATGCGGGTACTGCCATGTCGGCGGCCCTCGGCATGGCCACGGCCCGCGACCTCAAGGGGGAGCGGAACAAGGTTGTCGCGGTAGTCGGCGACGGTGCACTCACATGCGGGCTGTCGTATGAGGGCATGAACAACGCCGGGCACTCCGATCGCGACATCATGCTGATCGTCAACGACAATGGGATGTCCATTTCGCCCAATGTCGGGGCGATCAACAAGACACTGGGCGCAATCGTGGCCGATCCGCGGACCAACCGGCTCCGCGAGAAGGTGAAGCACATGACCTTCGCGCTGGGTGGTGTGTTCGGCAAGGGAGTGGTGGACTTCGCCAAGAATGTCGAGGAGAGTGTCAAGAACCTCTGGTCACCAGGCATGCTCTTCGAGGAACTGGGCTTCCGGTACTTCGGGCCCATTGACGGCCACGACCTGGACAAGCTGTGCGATACCCTGTCGATGGTGCGCTCCATGTCCGGACCGCGCGTCGTCCACGTCCTCACCGAGAAGGGCAAGGGCTTCAGCTTCGCCGAGTCCAACCGAGAGAAGTGGCACGGACTCGCTGCCTACGATCCCGTCACGGGCGAGCCGCGGAAGAAGGCCAGCGGCCCACCCACCTGGACGCAGGTGTTTGGCGAGGCGCTCACGGCGCTCGCCGGCGAGCACCCCGATCTTGTGGCGATCACCGCCGCGATGCCGTCAGGCACCGGGACGGCCATCTTCCAGAAGAAGTGGCCCGAGCGCTTTTTCGACGTGGGCATTGCGGAAGGCCACGCGGTCACCTTTGCCGGCGGGCTGGCCACGCAAGGGATCAAGCCCGTGTGCGCGATCTACAGCACGTTCCTCCAGCGCGCGTACGATAACGTCATCCATGACATCGCGGTCCAGCACCTGCCGGTGATCTTCTGCATGGACCGGGCTGGGCTGGTGGGGGAGGATGGCCAGACGCACATGGGCCTCTACGACATTGCGTACATGCTGTCCGTTCCGGGCATGACGGTGACGGCGCCGAAGGACGGCGATGAGCTGGTCGGCCTCCTGCGCACGGCGCTGGCGCATACCGACGGTCCGTTCTGCACGCGATATCCGCGCGACAAGGTACCGGCTGTGCCGCGTCCCGTCGGAGAAATCCCCGCCGTTCCCTACGGCACGTGGGAGTCGCTCCGGGAGGGCCGTGACCTGGCCATCCTCGCGGTGGGCACGATGGTGCAGCCCGCCTTGCAGGCGGCCGAGCGCCTCGCCGCCACCGGTATTGACGTGGCGGTGGTCAACTGCCGTTTCCTGAAGCCGCTGGATTCCACCATGCTGGAGGCGATCGCAGGGCAGCATCGTACGATTGTCACGGTGGAGGAGGGTACGGTGGTGAACGGGTTTGGTGCGTACATCGCCGAGATGCTGCAGACGATCCGGCCCGAGACGCGTACCGTGGCCCTCGGGGTGCCCGACCGCCTGGTGGAGCAGGCTCCTCGCGCGGACCAGCTCGAGGAGTTTGGCTTGACGGCCGACGGGATCGCTCGTCGCATCTCCGCGCTCGTGCGTGAGGAGAGCCTGGAAACGCGATGAACCTCGGCGTCGTCGGGAACCCGCGGTACGCGGACCTGGCGGCGGTCCTGCGTGAGCTGGCTGGCTTGGCGCCCGCGCTCGGCGTGCGGCTGTTCAGCGAGCCCCGCCTTGAGCCCTTCTGGGATCGCCCCGTACCCTCCCTCGAGAGCGCGCCCCTCGATGCACTCGTCACCTTTGGTGGTGACGGTACGCTGTTGCGCGGCGCCCGCCTTCTCAAGGGCCAGGAAGTTCCCATTCTCGGCGTCAATCTCGGGCGTGTCGGGTTTCTCACCGGCGTGCAGCGTCCCGACCTGGGGCGCGCGGTCGAGGCCCTCGTCCGCGGCAAGTATCACCTTGAGCGGCGGCTGACGCTCACGGCCTCCGTTTCGCTCAGCGATGGGACCCTCGTCTGCACCCAGCGGGCACTCAACGACGTGGTGGTGCACAAGGGTGGTGTGGCGCGTGTGATGCGCGTCCACGTAACCGTTGACGGGGAGAAGGTCGGGCCATTCAGCGCCGACGGCATCATCATCGCGACACCCACAGGATCCACTGCCTACTCGCTCAGTGCCGGGGGTCCCATCCTCCTGCCCGGGCTGGAAGCCATCTGCATCACGCCGATCTGCGCCCATACCATGACGGTGCGGCCGCTCGTGGCGTCCGCGGCAAGCGTCATCGCCGTCGAACCGATGCAGGGGTGGGCGAGCGACATGCTGGTGTCGTTCGACGGCCAGACGGGCATCACGCTTGCCGAAGGTTCCCGGGTCGAGATCCAGCGCGGCGATGCGGCGGTGTGCCTCGTCCGGCTCGAGCGGCTGGGTTACTTCGCCCTGCTGCGTGAGAAGCTGCACTGGGGTGACCTGTCCGAGCGCGAGATCGAACGATGATCGCCGAACTCAGGGTGCGCGACCTGGCCACCATCGCTGACGTAACGCTGCACCTCGCGCCCGGGCTCAATGTCCTGAGCGGCGAGACCGGGGCGGGGAAGTCGATGCTTGTCGATGCCCTCGCCCTTCTGCTTGGTGGCCGTGCCGACAGCGGCCTGGTTCGTACCGGCGCCTCACGCGCCGTGGTGGAGGGCGCGTTCGACGTGGCCGCCGGCCTGCGGAAGCGCGTGGAGGCCCTCGGGCTCGACCTCGATGACGGGAGGGTCGTGGTGCGCCGGGAGGTCTCGGCGGAGGGACGCTCGCGGGCATGGGTGAACGGCAGTCCGACCACGGCAACCGTACTCGGCGAACTGGGCGCCCTGCTGCTCGACCTGCACGGGCAGCACGAAACGGAGTCGCTGCTGCGCCCGGACGCACAGCGCGACATGCTCGACGGTTTTGCGGGAGCCGAACGGGAGCGCGTTGCCGTGGTGGAGGCGTATTCGGTGGCTGAGTCGCTCAGGGCAGACGAGACGCAACTCCTCGCACGGCGTGACGAGGTGCGGCGCCGGGCCGACTACCTGCGCCACGTCGTCACCGAGATTGACCGGGCCAAACTCCAGCCTGGTGAGGAGGAGGCGCTCGATCGGGAGGTGAACCGGCTGTCGCAGGCGGGTACTCTGAGCGGGCACGCGTCAGTCATCGCTGCCGCGGCGGGGGGAGCGGACGACGGTGCGCTCGCATCGCTTGCGCGGGCCGACCGCGCGCTCACGGCGCTCGAGCGGGTGGATCCTGCCGTTGCGCCATGGCGCGAGCTGCTGGATGCTGCATTCGCCAACCTGGACGAACTGGCCCGGCTCGCTGAGGACTATGCCGGTGACCTGCAGGACGATCCCGCGCGTCTCGCGGAACTCGAGCGGCGACGCGATCAACTGTATGGGCTCTTCCAGAAGCATGGCGCCAACACGGCGGCGGTACTCGAAGCGCGCACCCTGGCGGCGTCGGAGCTGGACCTGCTCGATACCGCCGACCTCGACCTCCGCGTGCTCAGCACCAGGCGCGCGGCATCCGAGACGGCGCTGGGCCAGGCCGTGGATCAGTTGTCCGCCCGCCGTGGCGCCGCGGTCGAGCGCCTTGCCCGTGCGGTGAACAAGTTGCTCCCCCGCCTTGGCCTGCCGGGTGGCAGGTTCCGCGTGGCACTCGATCGGCTCGATGCGCCCCATGCCTTTGGCCAGGAGACGGCGACGTTCCTCGTCCAGCTGAATGCTGGGCTCGATGAGCGGCCCCTGGCCAAGGTTGCGTCGGGTGGCGAGCTGTCCCGCCTCATGCTTGCGCTCAAAGTGGTCCTGGCTCGGCAGGACAAGGTGCCGACCCTGGTGTTCGATGAAGTGGATCAGGGCATTGGGGGCGAAATTGGCGTGCAGGTTGGAAACGCCTTGGGGGAGGTGGCGGAACGGCACCAGGTACTGGTGATCACTCACCTGCCCCAGATCGCGGCACGGGCCGATCACCACCTTGTCGTGTCAAAGGCGGCGAAGCAGGGTGTCGCGACGAGCGATGTCGCGATCATTCACGGAGAAGATCGCGTGCTCGAGGTGGCGCGGATGCTGGGCGGCACCGAGAGTGACACCGCGCGGCGTCACGCTCGCGAACTGCTTTCCTCGCGCCCTCACGTCCAATGACGGACCCGGATGGCAAGACACGGCTTGATAAGTGGCTGTGGGCGGCGCGCTTCTTCAAGACCAGGGCATTGGCCGCTGAGGCCATTGAGAGTGGCAAGGTGGAGGTCAACGACGATCGCCCCAAGCGCGGCAGGGCGGTTCACCTCGGCGACCACATCCGGCTTCGCATGGGGCCGTACGAGCATCACCTGGTCGTGCGGTTGCTGTCGTCGCACCGGGGACCGGCGGCCCAGGCCAGGGAACTCTACGAGGAGGCGGCTGACAGCATTGCCGCGCGGGAGCGCGTCGCCGAGCGGCTGCGAAGTGCGCCGCCACCGGTGTTCTATGAGGGTGGTCGCCCGACCAAGCGGGACCGGCGTGCAATCGATCGCCTGAGAGACGGAAACGGCTGAACGGCCGGGCTACCAGATCTTCGCGTAGATCCGCGCAAAAAACACGATGGCCGACCACTTCGTTGCGATGCCCCCCGAGGAGGCCACCGTCGTCTCCCAGCGCCATCCGGCGTCAATGGGGACACCGCCCGTTCCATCGGCGCGCTGCCCCGACGACGAATAGGTCAGCCCGATCGACAGCAGGAGCCTCGAGGCGTCGGTGCCTTCGCTAAGGACGGAAGCGGGCACACCAGGCACCGAGTCCGCCGCCGTGGCATACTCCACGTCATCGCTGCCCTGGTTGACCCAGGCCACCGAGCCCACAAGACCAAGAGCCCTGGCCATGCGGACGTACGGCGCAACGCCAAGCCGCAACTGGTCGCCAGGGTTGACCCGCACATCAGCAGTGGCGCCGATGGGTACGAGCGCGTCAAGCGGGCTCCCGACGCGACGGGTAAAGTCTCCAGGGAACTGCAGCAGGTAGCTGGCGCTCAATCGTGCCCCGAAGGTGCCACCGCCGAGGTCGAACACGACACCCATGTCGAGCCCGGTCGTACCGGCGCCAAGCGACACCCCGAAAGGATCAGTGGGCAGGGCAACGTCGCCTGTCGGGAGGCGGACGGTCGCAGTGGCGGCCAGGCGCATCCCCTTCGCAGCATCTGCGTTCCAGTGATCGATTGCGGTGTAGACGACCCCCACCTGGACATCACCAATGCCGGTACGCTTGCTGTTGCTGAGGCTGGCATAGCTACTTGCCGTGGTGGCATAGCCCTCGAGGTCACTGCCAACGGCGGGCGTCGCGGGAAGGGGCAGCGCATCCGAGAAGCCTGCAACCCCCAGTCCGTCGAGCGCCTGCTGTACCGTGGAAACCTGGCCACTCAGGGTCTGCCCGGCGCTGCTCGCGGCGAGGGGAAGAAATGGTGACGCGGTGCCGGGGTCCGCGATGAGGGCCCGGAGACTGTCCGACAGCGATTGACCCGAGGACAGCGTCTGGATCGCCAGGGCCTTGGTCGCCGGGTCGCCATCGTAGGCCCCTGACGCAATGCGGTCCTGCAGGCCGACCAGCGATGCATTGAACTGGGTGAAGAATGACTCCGCCTGGGCGGCGCCGGTTGTATTGCCGAGCGAGGGGTCGGCGAGGTTGACCCCGGCATTGGACGTGGCAGTATCAAGGGAGACAGCCTGTCGCCACCAGGTGCTCACGAAGGGCAGCCGTCCGAAAATGGAGAGCCGCTTGGTGAGGCCGATACCCAGGCTGAACGCCCCTGTCCCGCTCGACACCTGGGCCGTGCCGACCGACGCGCCCAGGTTCAATTTATAGTCCGGTTGGTCCAGCAGGACCGCGATTCGTTGGTCCGCGGCCGAGAGCGTCGGCAGCTGGCTGGAACCAAATGCAGGAGAGGTGAAGTTGGCGCCGAGGCTTTCGCTTGTGCCGTCGTTGAAGCGCTGGTTGGCATACGCAAAGGAGCCGTCCACCTCGAACCGGAACTGACCGCGCGTGATCCCGACCGGTGCGAGCTGGGCACGGCCAATCGCAGGCAGCAGCAGGGTTGGGAGCAGCGCGCACCAGGCAAGCCGCAACGGTCTTCCTCCAGACGGGCATCAGAATGGTGGAGCAGCCTCAGCGACACGCAGGAAAGGCACGGTTCCGCCTGGCCTTCGGCTCCGAGCCAACGTTCGGTGCCTCGGCGCCCGGACGCGTCAACCTGCTCGGAGAGCACACCGATTATAACGGAGGGCCCGTCCTGCCGATGGCCCTCGATCGTCGAACCGTGGTGCATGTTCGCCGGGCCAGCCACTTCAGGTTCGCGACATCACTGGAGCCCGGCCTGGTCGAGCGGCGGGTCGACGAGGGTCCGCGCGGCCATTGGTCGGACTACCTGGTGGGCGTGATACGCGAACTCCAGGCCCTGGGGTGCAATCTCAGCGGGGCCGAGGTCGGGGTGGAGAGCGCCATCCCGGCCGGCGCCGGCCTCTCGTCGTCGGCCGCCCTTACTGTCAGCGCCACTGCCGCCCTGGCGAGGCTCGCCGGCTGCCAACTACGCCCGGAACAAATCGTGGACGTCGCATGGCGGGCCGAGACAGGGTACGTCGGCGTTCGGTGTGGGCGCATGGACCAGAGCATTGCTGTCTTTGGACGAGCCGGCAAGGCAGTCATGCTCGAGGCGGCGAGCGGGCGGCGTACTACCCTTCCGTTTGCGGGGTCCGTTCGCATGCTCGATAGCGGGCTTCGCCATGCCCTGGTTGCCAGCGAGTATGAGCATCGGCGGATCGAGTGCGAGGAGGCGTTGCGACGCTGCCGCGAACTGTTGCCGTCGCTGGTGGCGCTTGCCGACGTACCACCGCAGGCATTGCCGCGCATCGGTAGATCGTTGCCGCGCACGCTCGCACGCCGTGTTCGGCACGTGGTCACCGAGACGGCGCGGGTGCGGGCAGCCCTCGGCCTGCTCCGCCGGGGCTGGCGCGGGCGCTTTGGTGGCCTGCTCTATGCTGGCCATGAGTCCCTTCGTCGAGATTTCGAGTCGTCCTGCGACGAGGCCGATGCAATCGTTGCCCTGGCGCGGAAGGCAGGCGCGACGGGAGCGCGGCTGACCGGGGCAGGGTGGGGTGGCGTGGTGATCGTCCTCGCGCCCGAGCGCGGGGCCGATGCCGTCGTGGCGAGGATCCAGGCGGGATTCGGGAAGCTGTACGGCAGGACGCCGCAACTGTGGACGAGCAGGGCGAGCACGGGAGTGCAACTCGAGCGATGAGCGGGTGGTGTAGGTTACAGCGCGGCCCGGGTGGCGAAACTGGTAGACGTCGCGGACTTAAAATCCGTTGAGGAGCAATCCTCGTGCAGGTTCGAGTCCTGCTCCGGGCACTGATGCGACATGCAGCACACGCTGGGTCTTGACTAATCAACAATCGTTGATGTATTATCACCCATGGCTCAAACCACCATTGACCTCAGCATGACCGTCGGGCGGCTCCGGGCCCTGTCCGACCCGACCCGGTTGGAGATCCTGGCGCTGCTTCGTCAGGGAGAGCAGTGTGTCTGTGAGCTTACCAGTGCGCTGGAGGCTGCGCAGTCGCGCCTGTCCTTCCATCTCCGGGTGCTCAAGGAGGTCGGGCTGGTGACTGATCGGCGCGATGGCCGGTGGGTCTACTACACGCTCGTCGATGAGGCCGTGGAGGAGGTGGCGACCTTCCTCACCAGCTCCTCGCCGAGTGGCTGGAGAAAAGCCGCGCGCTGCTGCGGCTGATTTTGTTCGCTCCAATATATCAACCATTCTTGATGGGGTACTACAATGAAGACGTCAGACACCAGGGAAGTGGTGCGCCAGGCCTACGCCGGTGCCGCCCTGCGGGTGACCCAGGGACAGGCGAATAGCTGTTGCGGTGGGTCGTGCGGCACCGGCACCACGGATCCGATCACCACCGACCTCTACAGCGCGGACCAGGCCGCCACCCTGCCGGAGACCGCGGTGCTGGCATCGCTGGGATGCGGGAACCCGACGGCGCTTGCGGAACTGAATCCGGGCGAGGTCGTTCTCGATCTCGGCAGCGGCGGTGGCATTGACGTACTCCTCTCGGCGCAGCGAGTGGGGCCCACCGGCAAGGCATACGGGCTCGACATGACCGATGAAATGCTGGCCCTGGCCGAAGCGAACCGGGAGAAGGCGCAGGCGACCAACGTGGCATTCCTGAAGGGCACCATCGAGGAGATCCCGCTGCCTGACGCATCGGTAGACGTCATCATCTCCAATTGCGTGATCAACCTTTCCGTCGACAAGCGCCAGGTGTTCGCGGAGGCGTTCCGTGTGCTCCGGCCCGGCGGGAGGCTGGCAGTCTCCGATGTGGTGGTCAGGGGCCACGTTCCTCCCGCGGTTCGCCAGAGCATGGAGCTGTGGGTTGGGTGCGTGGCCGGGGCGCTTGAGGAGGCGGAATTCGTCGCCCTCCTGGAGGAGCAGGGGTTCACCGACGTCTCGATCGAAGCGACGCGGGTCTATGAGTTCGAGGATGCTGCGGCCTTTCTTGGTGGTGCCGGCCTCGATTCGGAGGTGCTGGCCCGTGAGGTAGGTGGCCGCGTCATGGGGGCGTTCGTACGCGCACGGAAGCCGGCCGCCCGATCGTGAGTCGCGTGCTCAGGGATGCGGCCTCACACGACTACCCGGCGATCTGTGGACTGCTCGAGGCCTCCGGGTTGCCGCTGGATGGCGTTCCGGTCACGCTCGACCAGTTCCACGTCGCTGAGCAGGATGGGGCGCTGCTGGGGGTCGTCGGCCTGGAGGTGCACGGCGAGGACGGGCTGCTGCGCTCGCTGGCGGTGGCCCCCTGGCATCGCGGCACCGGGCTCGGGGGGCAGCTGTCAGACCGGATAGTGGGGGCTGCGCGCGAGCTGGGGTTGCACCATCTCTACCTGCTGACAGAAACGGCGCGAGAGTACTTCGAACAGCGCGGCTTCGAGGTCGTGAGGCGGGCGGATGTGCCGCCCGCTCTGCGCTCCTCGGTCGAGTTTACCAGGGCGTGCCCGGAGTCGGCCATCGCGATGTCCCGGTCGGTGCGTTCGTGAACGGCAAGCCGCTGCGCGTGCTCTTTCTTTGCACGGCCAACTCCGCGCGCAGCCAGATGGCGGAGGCACTCCTGAATTTCAAGGGAGGTGGGCGGTTCCATGCGGAGAGCGCGGGGTCGCACCCGGCGGAGCGGGTCAATCCCCTCGCGGTTCTGGCACTGAAGGAGGCCGGTATTGAGTGGAGGGGACACCGGCCGCGGGGACTTGATGGATTGGAGGAGCAGCACTGGGACATCGTCATCACCGTGTGTGACGATGCCAGGGATGCCTGTCCCATCTTCCGTGGCGCCCCGGTGATGGCGCACTGGGGCATGGCGGACCCCGCGAAGGTGGGTGGCACGCCGACCCAGCAGCAGCGTGCGTTCAGCGACGCGCTGCGCCTGCTCGCGGCGCGCATCGACTCATTGCTCACGAGCACTGCAAGCGGCTAGGCGACGCGCTGGCGGCAGTTCTCGCGATCCCACTCCGAGTGCTTGGCCTCGATCACCACTTCAGCATGACGCCACACACGTCCTTCAATCACCCGCGCCCCGGTGGTGAGCCAGGTGCGACGTTCCTTGACGAGCAGCGCGCTGGAACTTGTGTAGGTCGCCGAGTTCTCAAGACTGCGCGGCGTCACATACTCGAGCAACGTCATATCGCGACCTTCTGTTGAGGTTACCCTTACTAACACCGGAGTCGTGCCATCGGTTCTCGGCGTGACCATCCCTCCCCAAGTCCCTCTCCCGCAACAGCATAGCGAACGCACTGCAGCCGGCTGCACGTGGGGCGTTCGACCCATATGCAGGCCACCCTTGAAGGGTCTGTGTCGGGCCAGCGACAGTATCGCTTCCTCTTCGCTTCGATCCCGCCCAACGCGCAGTTGACTGCACGCTGTCGCATCAACTGACAATTTCGATGAAGTCACACTGCATGCGTCCGGGCCGTTATCGTTCCGCCATGAGTCTCCTCGAGGAAGCGCCCGACGCGCAGCTGCCACTCGGCGCGTCGTGGGACGGCAGTGCCACCACCTTCAGGGTTTTCTCGGCCAATGCCACGGCTGTGGCCTTGGTGCTCGACGGTTCGCCGCCGATGGCGATGGAGCGGCATGCCGGCGGCATCTGGCAGCTCCGCACCGGCCTCGCACGTCCAGGCAGTCGCTACGGGTTTCGTGTGCATGGTCCCTGGAATCCCGAAGCAGGCCACCTGTTCAACCCGGCCAAGCTGCTACTCGATCCCTATGCGCGCGCTATCGATGGATCGGTACGCTGGCACGAGGCCCTGCGGACCGTGTGCGCTGCGCGTTCAGGCACGTCGTGGCGGCCCGACCCCGGCGATTCGGCCACGCACGTGCCGCGTTGCGTGGTTGTCGCCGGCGACGCGGGAGCGGAGGATGACCCCCGTCCGGCCGTACCGTGGTCGCGCACCGTTATCTACGAATGTCACGTGAAGGGAATGACGGCCCTGCACCCCCGGGTTGCGCCGGAACAGCGCGGCACCTGGCTTGGCCTTGCGAGCGCTCCAGTGATCGAACACCTCCACACGCTTGGAATCACCGCAGTGGAACTGCTGCCGGTCCAGCCAGCCGCCGACAGTGCACTGCTGGTTCGGAACGGGCTCAGCAACTATTGGGGGTACGCCACCATAGGGTTCTTTGCGCCCGATCGGCGCTTCGCCAGCCGACCGGGTGAGGAACGAGCAGAGTTCCGCGAAATGGTGCGCCAGCTTCACCGCGCCGGCATCGAGGTGCTGATCGACGTGGTATACAATCACACCGGCGAGGGAGACATCGACGGGCCGACCGTGGCCTTCCGCGGTCTCGACAACGCCAGCTACTATCGCCTGAACCGGGATGGCACGTACGAGGACATGACGGGCTGTGGCAACACTCTCGACGTGCGGCATCCGATGGTGCGCCGGCTCGTGCTCGACAGCCTCCGGTTCTGGGTAAGGGAAATGGGGGTTGACGGCTTTCGATTCGACCTGGCGCCGGTGCTGGGCCGGGACCCCTCGGCGTTTGATGCGCACGCATCGTTGCTCTCCAGCCTCGTGAGCGATCCGGACTTCCGGTCGGTCAAGCTCATTGCCGAACCCTGGGACCTTGGACTTGGCGGATACCAGCAGGGCGCCTTTCCAGCCGGGTTTGCAGAATGGAATGGTCGCTTCCGGGACACCGTGAGGCGCTTCTGGCGCGGCACCAGCGGCGTGAACGACCTCGCAACCCGGCTCAGCGGTTCGAGCGACCTCTTTGGCGCGGGCCGAGGGCCGCAGTCGAGCATCAACTTTGTCACGTGCCACGACGGCTTCACCCTGCAGGACCTCGTGTCCTACGATCGGAAGCACAACCTGGCGAACGGGGAACGAAACCACGACGGCGCCGACTGGAACGAGAGTCGCAACTGGGGAGTGGAGGGCCCGAGCGCCGACCCGACGGTGCTCGATCTCCGGGAGCGCGCCATGCGCGGCATGATCGCGACCACGGCTTTCTCGCTTGGTATCCCGATGCTGAAGCAGGGGGATGAACTGGCCCACACCCAGCAAGGCAACAACAACCCGTGGTGCCAGGACTCGGCGCCGAACTGGCTTCCCTGGATTGACGCGCCGAACGCGGCACGAATGTTTTCCTTCACCCGTCGTGTGCTCGCGCTGCGCCGCACGTATGCCGTCTTCCGCCGGGCGGAGTTTCTCCCCGCCCATGATGGTGACACGGCCATGGTGCAGTGGCTCGCGGCCTCCGGCATGGCCATGACCGAGGCCGACTGGCTGGATGGCGGGCGCCATGTGCTTGCGATGGTGGCGTGGAGCGCAATGGACGATGAAGGAGAGGACGGCGGGATGGTGGGTGAGGGGCGTGTCCTGCTTGCCGTCAACAACGGTCCGACCGCGACCACACAGCACGTACCGAGCGGCGAGTGGCGCCTGGTCCTGGATACATCACGCCCCGACGCCGGGGAGGAACCGGTCGCCGGGGCAGTGGAGGTGGCGCATCACTCGCTGGTCCTGCTCGAGGACCGCGCTACATCGAGATCCCGGGTGCCTTGATGATGTACATGACGTCGCTCCCGTACGCGACGTACGGATTGCCGTAGACCAGGCGCGACATGAGCTTTTGGGTCAGGCCCGGGCGATCGCCGCGCACGATGACGCCGATGAGGTCTCCACCCTGGTTGACCCACTCGAGCGTGTAGTGCGGCGTGGTGAATTGTGTCGCCCCCGACAGCAGCGGCGCGAGCTCGGGCGGGATGACGCCTTCCGACGCCGGCGCCGGCCAGATCTCACTCTCGGAATAGTAGTTGATGCTCGCGAGCCGGATCTCCTGCATCTCCGAGCCCACCTTCGCGGCCAGCCCGTCATTCTCGAGCGAGAAGTAGCGCATGGTGCCGAGTGCCGCCAGCAGTCCGATCACGACGACAACCGTGATCAGTTCAATCAGTGTGAATCCCCGTTCGTCGCGCAGGGCCATGGCTATTTCCCCCTGCGCTGCATCAAGCGCGCAAGACTGGGGCTGAGAAAGGCGTCCAGGGAATCATTGGAGGTGAGGGTGACCCGCTCGGCGCCGCGGGACAGCTTGAGGGTGTAGCCACCATCCGGGGTCTTCAGGTAGACCAGTCCCGGGGCGAAGGTACCCGCTTCCTCCAGCCGATCGGGGAATACCCCGCGCTGCTTCCGATATGCCGCCAACTGCTGTCCGGCAACGTAGAGGGTCAGCCGCAGGTTGGCATCCCGCTCCGACGAGGTCTCCACGACCTCGCCGAGATTGAACCATTCCGGATGGAGCGCGACCATGGTGCCACATCCCAGGATGAAGAACCACGCGATGCTCAGCACCACGATCCGGGTCCGATCCCGCTTCTTCCGAACCTCGAGATTCCGGGCCCGCTTCTCCTCCTCCGACTTGACGGCCTTCTCGTACGCCTCCGCGAGTGCGCTGCGCGGGGTCTGCGGGCGGCCGGCTGTTCCAGTCATGCGGTCTCGCTGGTGGCGATGGGAAGCTTGCCCGGTCCGGGCTCGAACCCGGAGTATCGGAGCAAGGCTCGGGCCCCGCCAACGCGGGGATGAAATTGCCCTTTTGCCAAGTGCGCGTTGTGCCCGCAACTGCCGATAGGTACAATGCTTCCAGCCCTTCGGCAACTGGCCCGCAACTGGGCTGGCCGTCACCTCATCACCCGTGCAGATCGGGATTTTCGCCATCCTTCCGGAATCGATCGGTATCGTCGGGCTCGGCGCCATCGGCGGTTCGCTCGCATGGCGCGCGATGCACGCGGGCGTCAAGCGGGTGGTCGGCTACTCACGGGCCACCGCCGACATGGTGGAGGCGCTGAAGCGCGGCGCAATCACGGCTGCGGCAGACTCACCGGAAGGCGCGGCGCGTGGCGCGGCCCTCGTCGTGGTGGCCGCACCGCCAACGGCGACACTGGATCTCATGGCACGCGCTCCCTCCTGGCTGGCTGCGGGCGCCCTCCTGTCGGATGTCACGAGCATCAAGGCCCCGGTCATGGCGCGGGCGCATGCGGCGGGGCTCGATGCCCGGTTCGCTGGCGCGCACCCGCTGGCGGGGACGCATGGGAGCGGATTCATGGCAGCCCGTCCCGATCTCTTTCGCGGTGCCGTCGTGTACATCTGCTCGACAGGGCCGGAGGGCGACCAGGCGGCCAGGTCGGTGGCGAGTTTCTGGGAACGCGTCTGCGAGGCGCAACCCGTCTTCATAGATGCCGCTGCGCACGATTCGCAACTCGCGTGGACCAGTCACCTGCCGCAGGCGATTGCCTCCGCGCTCGCCGTGGCGCTCGATGCCAACCACCTCGGCGGCGTTTCCATTGGAAGCGGCGGCCGCGATACAACCCGGCTCGCGGCTAGCGACCCCGACCTCTGGGCCGAGATCTTCCTGGCCAACGCCGACCCGGTGAGGGATGCGCTGGACGGCACCAGTGAAGCACTGCAGCAGTTGCGCACCCTGCTGGAGCGGCGGGACGCCGCCGGGCTGCGGGCATTCCTGGCGCGGGGCGCGGCATTCCGGAAGGGACTCGATCGATGAAGGTCCAGGGTATCGTACGGGTTCCGGGTGACAAGAGTATCACGCATCGCGCGCTGCTGTTCGCGGCGCTTGCGCGGGGACGGAGTCACATCGGCGGGGCCCTCACATCCCTGGATGCGCGCTCGAGCGCTCGTGTCCTCCGACAGCTCGGGGCGGAGATCTCGTCGTTGCGGCCGCACGCGGTCATCGAGATCGTGGGGCGCGGCCGCTTGCGTCGCCCCGAGGAGGTCCTGAACTGCGGCAATTCGGGCACGACCACGCGCCTTCTGCTCGGCATGCTCGCGGGGCATCGCTTCGGTGCACGCCTCACCGGTGACCAATCCCTGCGCCGCCGCCCGATGCGCCGTGTTACCGTCCCCCTCGCCACGATGGGAGCCCGCTTTGCTGATATGGCAGGTGATGGCCTGCCACTGACGATCAAGGGCGGAGCGCTGCGGCCACTGCGCTACGAGCAGCCGGTATCAAGTGCCCAGATCAAGAGCTGTCTCCTGCTCGCGGGTGTGACTGGCCAGGTCGATGTGGCGATTCGCGAACCCACTGGTCGCTCGCGCGATCACACCGAGCGCCTGCTCCGGGCATTCGGCTACCGCGTGGACGACGCGGACGACGGCTGGATCGAGATGTCGCCTACCGGACGGGTCGAGCCGTTCGCCTTGCAGGTGCCCGGTGATCCATCGTCAGCGGCGTTCCTGGTGGGTGCCGCGCTCCTGGCGGAGGCCGGAGACCTTCGTATTTCCGGCGTGGGCATCAACCCCACAAGGGTCGGCTTCATGGAGGTGCTCACCCGCATGGGCGCCAGGCTTCCGGTGGAGGGGCCCACCACGGAGTTCGAGGAGCCGGTCGGGGACATTCTCGTGTCACCGGCATCGCTCCGCGCCACCGAAGTGCGCGCGTCGGAGATTCCGGGCCTGATCGATGAGATTCCCCTGCTTGCCGTGGTCGCGTCCAGAGCCGAGGGGACCACCGTCTTTCGCGATGTCGGTGAGTTGCGGGTCAAGGAGAGTGACCGCCTCGGCCTCGTGGCGGCGAACCTGCGCGCTGTGGGTGTGCAGGCAGAAGTCCAGGGTGATGACCTGCACGTGCGTGGGTCGGATCGTGCCCCCGCCGGCCGGGTGCGAACCGAGGGTGACCATCGTCTGGCGATGGCGTTTGCGGTGCTTGGCACCCTGCCTGGTGCGCGGGTAGTGGTGGACGATATGCGCTGTGCCGACGTGAGCTTTCCGCGATTCCCGGAAACGCTCGCCGGCATCCGGGCGTCAAGGCGCTGATGCGCCGGGGCATCATTGCGATCGATGGGCCGGCGGCGTCGGGCAAGTCGAGCACGGCCCGGGCAGTGGCCGAAGCGCTCGGGTTCGGGCACCTCGATTCTGGGGCGCTCTATCGTGCGATCACGCACGTTGCCCTGGATGAGGCTCGACGTGCAGGGGTGGACAACCCGATGGCCCTGCCGCTCGACGCGGTGCTCCGGAACGCGGAGGACCGAGGACTCATGCTCCAGCCGGACGGCGCGGGCTTCGCCTGCTACCTCGACGGGGCGCCGGCCGATGCGGACCTTCGGACTGCGGCCGTGACGTCGCACGTGTCGGCAGTGTCCGCGGTGCCGGTCGTGCGCGAATGGGTGAACGGGAAGCTGCGCGAGCTGGCGCGCGCTGGGGTTGGCGTCGTGGTTGACGGGCGTGACATCGGGACCGTCGTGTTTCCGGACGCCGACCTCAAGGTATTCCTCACGGCGACTCCTGAGGCGCGGGCGCGTCGCCGCCTGGAACAGCGTGGAGCGCAGGTCGATCCCGGCGAGGTGACAAGTGAGGCGGAGCGTCTCGAGTTGCGGGATCGGGCCGATGCGTCCAGGGCGGTGGCACCATTGCGCCGGGCACCCGACGCGGTTGAGGTGGATACGACTCAGCTCTCGTTTCGCGATCAGGTGGAGCGTATCACGGCCGCGTCACGTCGGGCCCTCGCTGACTAGCGACAAGCGCGCTGGCCGTACATAGTTGCTCATCAAGATGTGGGGCGCTCGTTCCGGGCGCTGCTTCCACGGCGGAACGCCGTTACCAGGCAAGGAGATTTTCATGTATCGCGTTATTCGTCCGGTGGCCGGCGTCGTCGGTGGCCTGTTGCTGTTGTCGTCCGTCGCGAGGGCCCAGGAGGAAAAGACGGATGCGTCTGCGCTCGCCAAGCAGACCCAGAACCCGGTCGCCGACCTGGTATCGATCCCGTTTCAGTTCAACTTCAATTCCGGTGGGGGCCTGAATGACGGCACGCTGTTCAACCTGAACATTCAGCCGGTCATCCCCATCACGCTGAACGCGAACTGGAAGCTCATCGCGCGCACGATCATCCCGTTCGTCAGCACCCCCGACCCGAGCGGCGGACAGCAGGGGGGCATTGGTGATATCCAGTTCCAGACGTACCTCACCCCGGCGCACGCCGGCAAGCTGATCTGGGGCTTTGGCCCGCTCTTCTCCGTTCCCGCGGCAACCAATCCCCTGATCCGGACCGGCTCCTGGGCCGTCGGACCCGCTGCGGTCCTGTTGACGATGCCGGGGCACTGGGTCATCGGCGGCCTGCTCAACCAGCTCTGGACCTTCGCCGACAACGGCGGAGATCCCGACGTGAACCAGTTCGTCTTCCAGCCCTTCATCAACTACAACTTCGGGGTAGGCTGGGCCATCTCGACCGCGCCGCTGATCACGGCGAACTGGAACGCCCCCTCCGGCCAGCAGTGGACCGTTCCCCTTGGCCTTGGCATCACCAAGACGACGGTGTTCAACCGTCGGCCCATGAACGTCGGCCTCCAGTACTTTCACAACGTGGTGCACCCTGACACCGGTCCGTCCGACCAGGTGCGCATCGTCATCGCGCTGCTCTATCCGTCGGCGCGCAAGCCGGAGGGCAAGAAGTAGCGGTGCCGGCCACCGGCACTGTCGACCCGTTCGGCACCGGTCCCTTTCAGTCGTTGCTGCATGCGTTGCGCCTGCCCGCTGGGGATGAGGGCGCCGAGTGGCGGCGCGCCATTCTGTCGGTGCTGGTGGTCTGGGTACCGCTGGTCGTGCTGGCCCAGGTACAGGGTCTTGCCATAGGGAACGGAGCTGCGTCCCTGCTTCAGGACTTCGCAGCCTATGGCCGGTTCCTGGCCGCGGTGCCCCTCATGGTGATCGCGGAGGCACCGGCCCGCCGCTGGCTGCGCCGCACGCTCAACCACTTCACCGAGGCACAGCTGATCGGGCCGGAAGACGCCGGTCGTTTCGGTGAGCTGCTCACCTCCACGCGCCGCCTGCTCTCTTCACGGCTGGCGCTCGTGGTGATCGTGGTGCTTGCCTATGCGCTGACGCTGGCATCAGCCCGCGAATGGGTGGCCTTCGGGGCGGCCAACTGGACCCTGCTGAGCCATGCAGGGGAGCCCCGGGTGGTGTCCTATGCAGGGTGGTGGCGACTGCTGGTCAGCCAGCCGCTGTTCCTGTCCCTCGTGCTTACGTGGCTCTGGCGCCTCCTGCTCTGGCTGCGATGCATGTGGGTCATTGCGCACATGAAGCTGCGCATCGTCGCCTCGCATCCCGACAGGGCAGGGGGCCTCGGCTTCCTGGGCCAGTCCCTGCGCGGGTTTCCTGTTCTCGCGCTGGCGATGGGCACGGCGATCGCCGGTACCCTCGCGAACCTGGTCATGCACGATGCGCGCGCGTCCACCTCGCTTACGCCCGTGGTCGTGGCAACCGTGCTGTTCATCCTGGTGCTTTGCGCTGGACCCCTGCTGGCCTTCGTCCAACCGCTGCGCGAGGCGCAGGACGATGCCGAGCTGAGTTACGGCGCGTTCGCCACGTCGCTCGGCGGCCGGTTCGAGGAACGGTGGCTGCCGCTGGCGCCGGAACTTGGCCCCAAGGCGCTCGAGGTCCCCGACTTTTCGGCAACGACCGATCTCTACGGCATCGTCGCCAACGTCCGCGACATGCGGCCGATCCCCGTCGAGCTCAAGGACTTCGTGCCACTGCTCATCGGCACCGTCCTTCCGTTCCTCCCCATCCTGCTCCGCAACGTCTCGTTTGCCGACGTGCTGACGGTTGGCCGTCGGATGCTCATGTAGTCAGTCGGCGCATCCCCGGTCCGGGCATGCACTTGCAAGTCGGTCAAGCCCCGAGTTATTCTTAGTATTCCCTTCCTGCGCAATCCGGCGCGGCGGGGGCAACCCTACCCCGCGCAAGGGACCGTGCGGCACCCCCAAGGACGTATGGCACAGATGATTGACCAGGACACCTCCAGCGACACCAAGCAGTACGCCACCCCGACCGGCCTCCGCGTTCGCCAGGACCTCTATGACGAGGAGTACTCCGACTCCGAGTATGAGACCATGCTGTCCCTCTACGAGGGCACCATGGCATCCATCGTCGAGGGCGAGATCGTCAAGTCAAAGGTTCTCAGGGTCACGGACAATGCCGTCATCCTCGATGTCGGCTTCAAGTCGGAAGGCTCGGTGCCGCTGGACGAGTTCAACAATCCGCAGGACCTGAAGGAAGGCGATGAAGTCGAGGTGTTCCTCGAGCATCTCGAGGACCAGGAGGGCGCCGTTGTGCTCTCCAAGAAGAAGGCCGACTTCATGCGCGTGTGGGAGAAGATCCGCGTGGCCTACGAGAGCGACCAGCCGGTGCAGGGTTCGCTCAAGAAGAAGATCAAGGGCGGCGTGGTCGTCGACCTCATGGGCGTCGACGCCTTCCTCCCCGGCAGCCAGATCGCACTGCGTCGCGTGCCGAACATCGACGACCTGCTCGGGCAGTCGTTCGAGTTCAAGATCATCAAGCTCAACAAGCGCCGCCGGAACATCGTCGTCAGCCGCCGCGTCATCCTCGAGAACGAGCGGGCACACAAGCGCGAGTTCCTGATGAAGGAGCTGGCGGTGGCGCAGGTGCGGAAGGGCGTCGTCAAGAACATCACCGATTTCGGTGCGTTCATCGATCTCGGCGGCGTGGACGGCCTGCTTCACATCACCGACATGTCGTACGGCCGGGTGTCCCATCCCACCGAGATGGTGCAGATCGGTCACGAGGTCGAGGTCAAGGTGCTCGACATCGACTGGCAGCGTGAGCGCATCTCGCTCGGCATGAAGCAACTGCAGAACTACCCGTGGCAGAACGTGGCCGCGAAGTACCCGGTCGGCACACGGGTCCAGGGCAAGGTGGTCTCGATCACTAACTATGGCGCGTTCGTGGAACTCGAGCCGGGCATCGAGGGCCTGGTGCATATCTCCGAAATGAGCTGGACGCGCAACGTCCGCCATCCGTCCAAGATCGTCAGCATCGGCGAGACGATCGAGGCGGTGGTGCTGAAGGTCGACGAGACAGAAGAGAAGATCTCGCTCGGCATGAAGCAGACGGAGCAGGATCCGTGGATGGTGCTGCCGCTCAAGTACCCGGTGGGCACGCGCATCGCCGGCAAGGTGCGCAACCTCACCAGCTTCGGCGCCTTCGTCGAGATCGAGCCGGGCATCGACGGCCTGATCCACATCTCAGACATGTCCTGGACCAAGCGCGTCCAGCACCCGTCCGAGGTGGTCAAGAAGGGCGACGCGGTCGACGTCGTGATCCTGAACATCGACGCCGACAACAAGCGCATCTCGCTCGGACTCAAGCAGGCGGAAGAGGATCCCTGGCTGAAGATCGGCGAGACGTACCCGATCGGCATGGAGCTCAAGGGCCACGTCGTCCGGCTGATGGACAAGGGCGTGGTCGTCGAGTGGGGCAACGACATCGAGGGCTTCGTGCCGATTTCGCAGCTCGGCGTGCCCGACCTCGAGAACCCGGGCGATGCCGTGAAGGAAGGCCAGCCGGTCGACCTCAAGGTGCTCGAGGTGGATCCCATTCATCACCGCATCGTGCTGGCGGCCGTCGGGTTCCCCGAGGGCGAGTGGATCACGGTGCCGAAGCTCGAGATCCCGCCAGACGAGATGTAGGCGCGGTGAGGGGCGCACAGTGAACGGGAGGCTCCCTGAGCCTCCCGCTTTCATTTTCCGGGGGTAACTTCCGTTCCCGTCCATCGTTGTTCGTTCACTGTTCACCCCCCGAGTCCATGCCCTCATCTCGCGATCTTCTTGCTGACCTGCAGCATCGACGTGCGGCCGCCGAGGAAGGTGGGGGGGCGGCACGCGTCGCCAGGCAGCACGAGAAGGGCAAGCTCTCCGCCCGGGAGCGGCTGGACCTCCTCCTCGACCCCGGCACCTTCACCGAACTTGATCGCTTCGTGACGCACCGGGCCACCGATTTCGGTCTCGCCGAGCAGGTGTACCCTGGCGACGGTGTCGTCACCGGCTCGGGACGCATTGATGGCAGGCTGGTGTATGTCTTCTCGCAGGATTTCACGGTCTTCGGGGGGTCGCTCTCCGAGGCCCACGCCGAGAAGATCTGCAAGGTGATGGACCTCGCGATACGCACCGGGGCGCCGATCATCGGGCTCAACGATTCAGGCGGTGCCCGCATCCAGGAAGGCGTTGCGTCCCTCGGCGGCTATGCCGAGATCTTTCTCCGGAACACCCTGGCGTCCGGGGTTGTCCCACAGATCTCCGTGATCCTCGGTCCCTGTGCGGGCGGGGCGGTGTACAGTCCCGCCATTACGGATTTCGTCTTCATGGTGCGCGACGTCAGCTACATGTTCGTCACCGGACCGAACGTGGTGAAGACGGTGACGCACGAGGACGTGAGCTTCAACGACCTGGGCGGTGCCGACATCCACGGCACGGTATCCGGTGTGTCGCATTTCACCTTCGATTCCGAACCGGCGTGCCTGAGCGCCGTGCGCGACCTGGTCGGCTTTCTCCCATTGAACAACGTGGATGACCCACCGGTGCGTCCGACCGATGATCCCGTCGATCGAGCGGAGGAGGCGCTCCTCGACATGATCCCGGAGAGCGCGACGAAACCCTACGACATTCTTGACGTGGTGCACCGGGTGGTTGATGACGGGAAGTTCCTCGAGGTGCACCAGGGCTTTGCCGACAACATCGTGATCGGGTTCGCGCGCCTGGGTGGTAGTCCGGTGGGCATCGTGGCGAACCAGCCGGCGGTGCTGGCGGGCGTCCTGGATATCAACGCCAGCGGCAAGGCGGCGCGCTTCATCCGGTTCTGCGATTGCTTCAACATCCCGATCGTGACTTTCGTGGACGTGCCCGGCTTCCTGCCCGGGGTGGCCCAGGAGCATGGCGGGATCATCCGGCACGGCGCGAAACTGCTGTACGCATACTGTGAAGCGACGGTACCCAAGCTGACGGTGATCACCCGGAAGGCCTACGGCGGGGCGTACGACGTGATGAGTTCGAAGCACATCCGGGGCGACATGAACCTCGCGTGGCCAACCGCCGAGATCGCCGTGATGGGTGCCAAGGGCGCCGTCGAGATCCTGTTCCGCGAGGAGATCGCCAAGGCGGACGACCCGGTCGCGGCCCTGGCCCGTTTTACCGAGGAATACCGCGCCCGGTTTGCGCATCCCTATGCTGCGGCCGCCAGGGGCTACGTCGACGACGTCATCGATCCCCGGGAAACCCGCGCGCGCCTGATCGAGGCTCTCCGCGCCCTGCGCACGAAGCGCGACCGGAACCCTCCCCGGAAGCATGGAAATATCCCCCTGTAGGGGCCCGGGCCTGGTGGACCGGGGGTGGGCGTGGGTTCCGCCTTGCCCCCCGGAGCCCCGCACGCCATCTTCAAGCAATGCCTCGACTTGTGTCGGCCCGACTCCTGCTCGGTTGCTGCCTGTCGGGTGCTCCTTCGCTGCTCTTCGCGCAGGGCGCCATCGATCCGCGGATGCCAGTCCGCGCGGCCGAACTCGTGCGCCAGGGCGAGCGCAGCGTGGCCACCGACATGCTGGGGCGCTACCTCGCCATAGCGCCTGACGATGGTCATGCCTGGCTGCAACTCGGCCGCCTCTACCTCATCGAGATTCGCGAGTGGCATGCCCGCCATCAGGGCGAACCCGATGGCGCCCTCCTGCTCGACTTCGCGCAAGCAGCGTTTGATCAGGCCGCGAGGCTTGTGCCCGACTCGAGTTCGGTGCTGCACAACGAGGTGGAAGTCGGTCGCGCGCTGGTGATCTTCGAGGCGATGGGCTGGGCGGCGGCGCGTGCCCGCTGGCAGAAGGGCTCACGGGCGCCACTCCCCCCCGAACTGGCGGAGCTGGGCCAGAACCTGCTGCTCTCGTGCCCCTCCGGCGGAGTGCTGGTCACCGGCGGCGACATGGAGGCACTTGCCGTGTGGCAGGCGGCGCTGTCGTCCCGGGATCGCGGAGACGTGATCCCGTTGCGGCCCGACCTGTACGTATCCGATGCCATCTATCGCGCCAGGGCTGCCGACATCTTGCAGGTTGACCCGTCGGCGTCGCTTCGAAATGCGCTGACGGACGCGGCCAGCCGCCGCCCGATTTGTGTGGCGCCGGCCACGGATGCCGCGGCGATCCCCGACATGCAGTGGCATGCGATCCGGCTCCTGCGGGTGAGCCGCAGCGTTGCGCCACCCTCCGGGGTGATGGCGTTCACGTCACTCCTCGAGGCCAGCAAGGGCGAGGCATCCGCCTGGGTGGCCGACGTCCGTGCCATTTACGACGGTGCGTCACGCTACAACGCGCAACTCTGCCCGGTGCTCCAGCCTGTGTTTGGCAACACGCCGCCTGCGGCCTGCCGCCCCTGACGATACCCGGTCCATCGTGAAGCGAGTGTTGATCGCAAACCGCGGGGAGATCGCCCTGCGGATCGTGCGGGCATGTCACGAGGATGGCATTGAAGCCGTCGCGGTCTATTCCGATGCCGACCGGACCAGCCCTCATGTCCAGGCGGCCGATCGCGCGGTGCACATCGGCCCCGCCCCCGCCGCCGAGAGTTACCTCAATATCCCCCGCCTGCTCGACGCGGCAGCCACCGCCGGCGCCGATGCCATTCATCCTGGCTACGGCTTCCTGGCAGAGCGCGCGGCCTTCGCCGACGCCGTGATCGAGGCGGGCCTCACGTGGATTGGTCCGCCACCGGCTGCCATTCGCGCCATGGGCGACAAGACCGAGGCCCGCCGGCGGATGCAGGCCGCCAACGTGCCGGTGGTGCCTGGGGCCGTGACGGCAGTGGCCGATCTCAAGAGCGCCAGGGTTGTCGCTGAGGAGATTGGCTTCCCGCTCATGGTGAAGGCATCGGCCGGCGGGGGTGGACGCGGCATGCGTGTGGTGCGCGCGCCCGGTGAATTGCGAACGGCGCTCGAAACGGCGGCGTCCGAGGCGGAGAAGGCCTTCGGTGATGCGCGCGTATATCTCGAGAAATTCATTGAGCGGCCGCGACACATCGAGATCCAGGTCCTGGCGGACGACACCCGCACCATCCATCTGGGGGAGCGTGAGTGTTCGATCCAGCGTCGGCACCAGAAATTGGTCGAGGAGGCCCCGTCGGTGGCAGTTACCGCCGAACTGCGCGAGTGGATGGGACAGGCCGCCATCGCCGCCGCCGAGGCGGTGGGATACCGGGGGGCGGGGACGTGCGAATTCCTCTTGGCGCCGGGGGGATCGTTCTATTTCCTCGAAATGAACACGCGCATTCAGGTCGAGCATCCCGTCACCGAACTGGTCTTCGGCGTCGACCTGGTGCGCGAGCAGCTGCGCGTGGCACAGGGGCTCCCGATGGGAGTGCCGAGTTCCTACCTGCATCCGCGTGGGTGGTCGATCGAGTGCCGCATCACCAGTGAGGACCCGGCGGCGGGTTTCCTGCCATCGACCGGGCGCATCACCGCGCTGCGCGCCCCGGCCGGGCCCGGCGTGCGATGGGACTGCGGTGTCGAGGTGGGGAACGAAGTGACCCTCTTCTACGACTCCCTCCTCGCCAAGCTGATCGTGTGGGCACCCAATCGGGCCGACGCCATCGCGCGCATGGGCCGCGCCCTCGACGAGCTGCTCATTGCCGGCGTAGCCACAAACCAGTCGTTCCACCGCCGGCTCATGGCCGATGAAGCTTTCCGCGAAGGCCAGTTCGATATCCAGATGCTGGAGCGACGACCGGAGCTCCTCTCGGACACGGCTGACAGCGCGCTGGCCGCCGACCTCGCGGTGGCGGTTGCGGTGGCCGAGAATGAGGCGCGTGAGCGCCGCGCTCCGCCCCCTGCGGACGGCGTGGGAGAGGGCAGTGCATGGCTCGGCGCCGCACGACGCGACCAGCTGCGCTGACCGGCGACCCCGCGCCCGATGCCCCCGAGGTCGTGCGCATCGAGCGGATCGCGGCAGGCGGTGACGGCGTCGGACACCTGGGCGATGGGCGTGCGGTGTTCGTGCCGAGGAGCGCCCCCGGTGACCTGATCGAACTCGCGCATGTATCGCGGCAGCGCTCGTTTGCCCGCGCCGAGGTCGGGCAACTCCTTGAGCCGGGGCCGGATCGTACAACGCCCGAGTGTCCCCACTACACCGTGGACCGCTGCGGCGGCTGTCAGCTGCAGCACCTCGCGCCCGCCGCCCAGCGCGCCGCGCGCCAAGCCATCGCTGGCGATGCGCTGCGGCGGCTCGCGCGGCAGAATGTCGAGGATCCGGTGCTGGAACCGGCGGCCCTCGAGTGGGCGTACCGCACGCGAATCACCCTGCATCCCGGCGCCGATGGGCGGCGTCTCGGTTTTCATCGCGCCGGTCAGGCGGGTCAGGTCTTCGACCTCGACACCTGCCTGCTTGCCGATCCAGCGGTGCAGGAGCTGTGGAGCGTCGTGCGGCTGCTCCGCCGGCTGCTGCCCCGGCGCCTCGACTCGCTGATGCTGCGCCGCGAGCGTGGGGGGGCGCGCCACGTCCTCGTGCGCGGTACCGAGCCGGCCTGGCCCGATGCCCGGCAGTTGGTCGACGCGATCCGTGCGCGGCTCGCGGACGTGACGGTGTGGTGGCAGCCCCCGGGCGGCGCCGCGCGGGTGGTGGGCGAGAGCGTGGCATTTCCGGCCACGGTGTTCGAACAAGTGAATCCCGTGATGGGTGACAGGGTCCGTGCATGGGCGGTGGATGCACTGGGCCAGGTGCAGGGCAGGGCTGGCTGGGACCTGTATGCCGGGGTGGGCGAAACGAGCCGCATGCTGGTGGACCGTGGCGCGCGGATTGAAAGCGTCGAGGCTGACCTGCGTGCGGTGCAGCTCTCCCGCTCATCGCAGCAGGCCGGGAACCTGGTGGCGCATGCGGGGCTGGTCGAGGACCTCGCACCCACGTTGGCGCCACCCGATTTTGTCATGACGAACCCGCCGCGGACCGGCATGCACCCGCGGGCGGTGGATGCGATCAGCGCCTCCCGGGCAACGAGGCTCGTGTACGTCTCATGCGATCCAGCGACGCTGGCCCGGGACCTTCGCCGTCTGGGTGAGGCGTGGCGATTGGGTCCGCTGCGGGCCTTCGACCTTTTTCCCCAGACGGCGCACGTGGAGACCGTCGCTGTCCTGGAGCGCCCTACATGAAATACCATGTCACCCTGGGTGATCGTGAGATGCAGGTGGTCATCGATGGCGCCCGGGTCACCGTCGATGGCCGGGAAGTGGTGGTGGATCACACGACCATTCCCGGGACGCCATTGCATCAGGTGATGATCGACGGGCGCCCGATGGTGCTGCCGCTGGAACGACTGGGGTCGGGGCACTGGTCGGTCACGGCCTGGGGCGAGCGCCGCGAGGCCGGCGTCCTGGACGAGCGCGCCCGTCACATTCAGGGCCTGGTGCGACAAGCCGAGCCCCAGTCCCAGGGGGGCGTCGTCCGTGCCCCCATGCCGGGGCTGGTCCTCCGGATCCCCCTCGCGGTCGGCGATGTCGTGTCGGCGGGGCAGGGGGTGCTGGTGCTGGAGGCGATGAAAATGGAGAATGAGATCAAGGCCCCGCTGGCCGGGGTGATTACGGCCATCCCGGTGCAGGCGGGGCAGGCGGTGGAGAAGGGCCAGGTACTGCTCCAGCTTGGTCCGGTGCCGGGGCCTTGACCCAACGCGAATTGGCAAGGTATCTTATGTGTCTGTCTTGATTTGGCTCGATTAACGGACTCTCGAGAGTTAGTGGATATGAAGACCTTTTCCGCCACGCCGAATGACATCTCGCACGACTGGCACGTTGTTGACGCCGCGGGGATTCCCCTCGGCCGACTGGCCAGTGCCGTGGCGCAGCTGATTCGCGGCAAGCACAAGCCGACCTTCACGCCGCACATGGACGGTGGCGACTTCGTCATTGTGCTCAATGCATCGAAGGTGAAGTTCACCGGTCGCAAGCTGACCCAGAAGACGTACTTCAAGCACACCGGCTACATGGGTCACGAGAGCCACACGGTGGCGCGCGACCTGATGAACACGCATCCGGATCGTGTCATCGAGAAGGCCGTGTACGGCATGCTGCCGAAGAATTCCCTCGCGAAGCAGCACCTGCGGGGCAAGCTCAAGGTTTACGCCGGAGCCGAACATCCGCACGCGGCGCAGATGCCGAAGCCCTATACCGTGACGATGCCCAAGAAGGTGACCGCATGAGCGCCACGCTCGATCAGTTCCGCTGGCAGGCTGTTGGCCGACGCAAGACCAGCGTCGCCCGGGTGTACCTCACGCCAGGCACCGGCAAGTGGGACGTGAATGGCCGCACGCTGGGCGATTACTTCCCGCGTCCCTCGCTGGTCCAGCACATCCAGCAGTCGTTTACCACCACCGACACGCTGGGGGCGTTCGATGTCCGCGCCATCGTGAACGGGGGTGGGCAGACCGGTCAGGCGGGCGCGCTGCGCCATGCCATTGCGCGCGCCCTGGTGGAAGCCGACGGCCAGCATCGGGCCAAGCTTCGCGCGGCGGGCCTCATGACGCGCGATCCGCGCGCCGTCGAGCGCAAGAAGCCCGGCCGCGCCGGCGCCCGGAAGCGGTTCCAGTTCTCGAAGCGGTAGGCTTCCCACGGCAGTACGGCGGAACGAATGTTCCGCCATCACGCACATCGCCGGAGGCAGGCCGGGGTGTCCTGAGCTCGAGAGCGCGGCCCGCGAGGTCGCCAGGGCGAGGGATCCAGCCGCCGATGAACGCGATGGACGATCAACCCCAAGAAGGAAGGACGCACCACACCGCATGTCGCAGCCTCAGCTTCAGGACCTGCTCGAAGCCGGTGTCCATTTCGGGCACCAGACCCGCCGTTGGAACCCGAAGATGCGCCGGTTCATCTTCGCCGAACGTTCCGGTATCTACATCATCGACCTCCAGAAGACCCTCCGCCAGATCGCCAAGGCGCAGGAGCTCCTCCGGGGCGTGGTGCAGAAGGGCGAGAATGTGCTCTTCGTCTGCACGAAGAAGCAATTGAAGGGCGTCCTCCAGATGGATGCCGCCAATTGTGGCGCGTTCTATGTTACCGAGCGGTGGCTCGGCGGCACGCTCACCAACTTCTCGACCATCAAGAAGCAGATTCGCCGCCTGCGCGACCTGGAACAGGGCGCGTCGGATGGTGATTTCGAGAACTACACGAAGAAGGAAAAGCTGCTCTTTGAGCGTGAGCGCGTGAAGCTGTCGCGCAACCTCGAGGGCATCAAGCACATGAGCCGGCTCCCGGGCGCCCTGTTCGTGGTCGACGCGAAGAAGGAGCGGATCGCGGTCAGTGAAGCCAACAAGCTGGGGATCCCGGTGGTGGCGATCGTGGACACCAACGCTGATCCCGACGTCATCACGGTGCCGGTGCCCGGCAACGACGACGCCATCCGCTCGGTCGGCCTGATCACGCAGGCACTGTGCGATGAGATCCGCGAGGCCCGGGCCAGCGCACCGACGCGTGAGGCGGGCGAGGACGTCGAGGCGGAGACGTACAGCAGCGACACCGGTGGGGACGGGGACAGCGACGCCGAACGTCGTCGTCGCCGGCCGCGCCGCAAGCGCCGCCCGAAGCCGGAGGCGATCGCGGCACGGCTCAAGACCGATGGCACGCCCGAGGCCCCCGAAGCGGCCGAGGCCGTCGCGGGCGAGACAGGCGCGTAAGCGGGGCCAGTCGCTCCGAAACTTGAGCCGCCGCTTCGGGCCCGTGCGGGCGCGGAACGGCGGCTTTCGCATACACCACAGGGAACGGGGAAAATGACGGGAACGACGATCTCAACGAAGGACATCAGCGAGCTCCGTGCACGCACCGGGGCTGGTATTGGTGATTGCAAGAAGGCCCTCGAGGAGGCCGGTGGTGACATGGCCAAGGCAGGGGAACTGCTGCGTGCCAAGGGAATCGCCAAGGCGGAGAAGCGTGCGGGCCGGAGCGCTTCCCAGGGACTCATCGGCATCGAGATCCTGGGCGGCGGCACGTCCGGGGGCATGATCGAACTCGACTGCGAGACCGACTTTGTTGCCCGCACCGAGGAGTATCATGCGGTGCTCAGCGCCATGACATCGTTCGTGGCCACCTCGGCGCCGGTGGGTGTCACGGAGGTGGGTGCCGAGGGCGCGTTCCTCAAGACAGCGTATGCCGGGTCCACGGTAGATGAGGCCGTGAAGGCCACCAGCGCCAAGACGGGCGAGGCGGTGCAGCTGCGGCGGATCGCACGCTTCGCGCCGGCCCAGGGTGTCGTCGGCCACTACCTGCACCACAATGAGCAGGTGGGCACGCTGGTCGAGATCGAGGGCGCCACGGGTGAAGCGGCCCTGGCGCTCGCGAAGGACCTGGCGCTGCATGTAGCGTCCGCCGACCCGCTGGCCGTCGCGGCAGCCGACATCGACGCGGAGCTCATCGAGCGCGAGCGGCGCATTGCCGAGGAGCAGGTGGCGGCCGAGGGAAAGCCGGAGAACATCCGGGCCAAGATCGTGGAAGGCAAGCTCAAGAAGTTTGCGAGCGAGCGCGCACTGCTGGAGCAGCTGTTCATCAAGGACGACACCAAGAACGTCGGCCAGCTGGTGGCGGCGGTGTCCGGGGCCCGGGTGGTCCGGTTCGCGCGGTTCAAGGTCGGCGAAGCCTGATGGCGCTGAAGTATTCCAGCGCATTGCTCAAGCTCTCCGGCGAGGCACTCGCCGGGGAGCGTGGTTTCGGGCTCGATACGCAGGTGCTGGAGAGTCTCGCCGCCGAGATCCGCCAGGTGCACGAACTAGGCGCCCGGCTGTCCCTCGTCATTGGTGGCGGCAATATCATTCGCGGGGCGACGGCGAGCCGCGACGGGCTTGACCGGGTGTCGGCCGACCACATGGGGATGCTGGGCACCGTCATCAACGCGCTGGCGCTGCAGGGGGTCCTGGAGCAGTTTGGGATGCAGACACGCGTCATGACCGCCATCCGCATGGAGTCGGTGGCGGAGCCATACATTCGCCGCCGGGCCATGCGGCACCTGGAGAAGGGTCGCGTCGTCATCTTCGCCGCCGGCACCGGCAATCCGTTCTTCTCCACCGACACCGCCGGCGTGCTGCGTGCCCTGGAGATGGAAGCGGAAGTGGTGCTCAAGGGCACCAACGTCGACGGTGTCTACACGGCGGATCCAAAGAAGGACGCGAAGGCCGAGTTCCTGCCGCATCTGTCGTTCCAGGAGGCCATCGTGAAGAACTACGCGGTGATGGACGCGAATGCGTTCGGCCTCTGCAAGGCGAACCAGCTTCCCATTATCGTGTTCAATATCAACCGGCCTGGCGCCCTGGCCCGCGTCATGCGCGGCGACACCGAGGGAACCATCGTGCAATGAAGACTATTCCGGAGATCGCCAAGCACGGCAAGGAACTGATGCAGAAGGCGGTCGAGGCGACCCGCCGGGAACTCAGCACCATCCGCAGCGGCAAGGCGACCACGAGCCTGCTCGACCTGGTCCGGGTCGAGGCGTATGGCTCGCATGTTCCGCTGAACCAGGTCGCGATGGTGGCAGCGCCCGAGCCGCGCCTGCTGACGGTGCAGCCCTTCGACAAGGGGCTGGCCCAGGCCATCGACAAGGCAATCCGGGAGGGTGACCTGGGCCTCAACCCCTCCACGCAAGGCAACCTGATCCGCATCCCGCTCCCGCCGCTCTCGGAGGAGCGCCGGCGCGACCTCGTGAAGGTCGTGCACAAGCTGGCCGAGGAGGGACGCGTTGCCGTGCGTCACGGTCGCACTGACACGCTCACGAAGATCAAGAAGCTCGAGCACACGTCGGAAGACGACAAGACGCGTGCCGAGAAGGACGTCCAGAAGCTCACCGACGAGCATATCCGCCAGATCGACGAACTGATCAAGTCGAAGGAAGCGGAGATCATGGAAGTGTGACGTGAGTGACGACGCGCTCCTCGAGCGCATCCGTCTCAATGGGGCGATCCCGACCCACATAGCCGTCATCATGGATGGCAACGGCCGCTGGGCTCGCGGTCGCTCACTGCCGCGTCCGCTGGGCCACGCCGCCGGCATGGGGGCGGTGCGTGAGGCGGTCGAGGGCTGCCTTGCCACGGGCGTCGCGGTGCTCACACTCTTTGCGTTCAGCCAGGAAAACTGGCAGCGGCCGGCCGACGAGATTGCCGCGCTCATGAACCTGCTCGAGGAATACATCGAGAAGGAAATGACCGACCTGCGCGAGCGTCGCGTGGCCGTGCGATTCCTGGGTGAACTCGACCGGCTCGTTCCCACCGCGCGCGCGGCGGTCGACCGGATCGTGGCGAGCACCGCTGGCGGGGATGCACTTGCGCTGAACATCTGCGTGTCCTACGGGTCGCGTGCCGAGATCACCCGCGCGGCCCGCCTGCTGGTCGAGGACGCTGTTGCCGGCCGAATCATGGTGAACCAGGTGGATGAGGACGCCCTCGCGCACCGCCTGTATACCGCTGAATGGCCGGATCCCGACCTGCTCATCCGCACCTCGGGTGAGCAACGCATCTCGAACTTCCTGCTGTGGCAGCTGGCCTACGCCGAGTTCCATGTGTCACCCATCCTCTGGCCTGACTTTACCCGCCAGCACCTCTTCGAGGCGATCCTGGACTTCCAGGGTCGCGATCGCCGCTTCGGTCGCGTTCCGGCCTGATGGATTCCAACATGACGCGGCGCGTGGCGTTTGCCGCGGTCGCCATTCCCCTCGCCCTCGCCGTGGTCTGGTTCGGGGGGTGGCCACTGGCGTTGGTCGTGGCGGCCGTCAGCGCCCTCGGGACCCGCGAGTTCTACGACCTGGCGGCACGGCAGGGAATCGATGCAGCCCGCCAGCTGGGTATCGGCACGGCGGCCCTGCTGGGGCCCCTGGCCCTCCTCTCCAGTCCCCGCGGACCGCAGGCCGGCGTGTCGTCCATCGCGGTGCTGCTCTCGTGGTGGCCCTACCTGGGGGCGCTGTGGGTGCTCGGCGTGCTGGCGTGGGCGCTCCTCCGCCGGGGCCCCGCCATGAAGCCACTCGAGGCGGTGGCCGTGACGGTCTTCGGGGTCCTGTACGCCGGTGCGATGCCGGCGTTCCTCATCGGGATCCGGCACGGGGCATTCGGTGAGCGCTCATGGGCCGGTACCTGGCTCGTGTTCTTCCCCATGGTGGTGATCTGGGTGTGTGACAGCGCAGCCATGTCGGGTGGTCGCGCGATCGGCGGGGCGAAGCTGGCGCCAACCATCAGCCCCGGAAAGACCCGGTCAGGCTCGCTGGCGGGCGTGGTGGGCGGGCTGCTGGTGGCGCCTGTCTTTGCGTTCCTCGTCTTCCCGCGAGTGGGGGTCAGTGCGAGCATCGTGGCGCTGCTGGTCATTGCGGCAGTCATCTCGGTGCTGGGTCAGGTGGGCGACCTGGCCGAGTCGCTGTTCAAGCGGGAGGTCGGGGTGAAGGACTCGAGCCATCTGATCCCCGGGCACGGCGGTGTGCTCGACCGGTTCGACTCGCTCTATTTCGCGCTGCCCATCGCCGCGTTCAGCTACGCCCTCTTCGGCATTCCGTGACTCGCCGCAGCGGGGACGGGCGTACGCGGGGGGTGGCCGTGCTGGGGTCCACCGGCTCGATTGGCGAGAGCGCGCTGCGCGTGCTCGATCGCCAGCGGGATCACTTCCGCGTCGTCGCACTGACCGCCGGTCGCCAGCGGGAAAAGTTGCTGGCGCAGGCGGCGGCCTGGCAGCCGCAGTTCGCCGGGATCGTCGACGGCGCAAGCGGCGACGGCCTCGCCGCGGGTGCCGAGGTGTTGCTTGAGGCGGCACTGCATCCCGACGTGGATATCGTGCTCAATGCGCTCGTGGGTGCAGCGGGGCTCGACGCTACGCTGGCCGCCCTGCGCGCCGGCAAGCGCGTCGCGCTGGCCAACAAGGAGTCGCTGGTGATGGCGGGCGAGCTCGTGGCCGAGGCGGCGCGAGCGGGCGGGGGTGAAGTCGTCCCGGTGGATTCGGAACACAGTGCCGTGCTCCAGTGTCTTACCGGTCACTCCGGAGCGCTGGCCCGCTTGATCCTCACGGCGTCCGGAGGACCGTTCCGCGTCTGGGAGGCGGCCCAGGTGGCGCAGGCCACGGTGGAGCAGGCGCTCAATCACCCCACCTGGAGCATGGGCAACAAGATCTCGGTGGATAGCGCCACCCTGGCCAACAAGGCGCTGGAGGTGATCGAGGCGCACTTCCTGTTCGGTCTCTCGTACGACCAGGTGGACGTCGTGGTGCACCCCCAGAGCATTGTGCATGCGTTCGCGGAGTTCTGTGACGGAAGCGTCATGGCACAGGTCGGGTTTCCGACCATGGAGCTGCCGATCCTGTATGCCCTCACGCATCCCGACCGACTCCCAGACACCGGCACCCGCCGGTTCGACCCGGTCGCGGCCGGCCGCCTGACATTCGAGCCAGTGCGGTCGGACGTCTTTCGTGCCTTCCCGCTGGGCGTTGCCGCCGGACGCGCCGGCGGGACGTCTCCCGCGGTGTTCAATGCCGCCAACGAGGAAGCCGTTGCGGCGTTTCTCGCCGGTGCGCTCCCCTTCGGTCGCATCAGCGACGTCATCGCGGCGGTCCTCGACCAGCACGCGTCGGAACCGGTGCGCGATGTCGAGTCTGTTCGCGCCGCGGATCGTCGCGCCCGGGACCAGGCGCGCTCACTGGTAGGACAGCCATGCTAGTCACCCTGCTTGCGTTCGCCGTCACGCTCGGCGTACTGATCTTCGTTCACGAGTTCGGCCATTTCGCCGCCGCGAAATGGGCGGGCATCTGGGTCCATCGTTTCTCCATCGGCATCGGTTCACCGATCCCGGGCCTCACGTTCAAGCGCGGCGAAACCGAGTATTCGCTCTCCTGGCTGCCGCTGGGTGGGTACGTGAAGATGGCGAGCGAGGAGGAGGAGGCGTCCAGCGCCGCCCTCGAAGGGGGCACCCCCGAGGTGCCCGTGCCACCCGACCGCATGTTCGAGGCGCAGCCGGTGTGGAAGCGCATGATCGTGATCCTGGCCGGCGTCACCATGAATACGCTCTTCGCCTGGGTGATCTTCAGCGGTCTCGCGTTCAAGAACGGCGCCGCCGTCAATCCGGTCACCGTCATCGGTGCCGTCGATTCGGCCGCCCTTCCGGCGGGCGCGGAATCCTTTCGCACGCTCCGGCGGGGCGACCGGATCACCGCCGTCAACGGCCGGCCGGTTGACTCCTGGAACGGCATCTTCGAGGCCCTGCAGCACGGGTCGGCCAACCCCGTATCGGTAAGCCTTGCCGACGGCCGCACCGTGACGGCGGACGTGCCGGCCGATGCGGTGGAACGACGGATGGCGCTCGCGTCGTCGATCGGACCGTTTACGCCGGCGGTGACGGGCCGGATCATCCCCGGCCGTGTCGCCGACAAGGCCGGGATCGTGAAGGGTGACACCGTCGTATCGGTGGACGGAGCGCCGATCGCCCAGTGGGCCGACCTCCTTACCGTGATCGAGAAGTCCCCGGGCCAGGAACTCCACGTCGGGCTCGGGCGGGCCACCGGTCGCACCGAGGTGCTGGTGACGCCCGAATCAACCTCAGTCAGCGACTCGGCCGGGGCACGGGTGGTGGGGAAGATCGGCGTGGAGGTGAACACCGGGTACCGGCGGGAGCCCCTGTCGTTGTTCGGTGCCATGGGCGCCGGGGTAACCGAGACCGTCAACGCTTCCACGCTGGTCGTCCGGATGCTCAAGGGCCTGGTGAGCGGAAACGTGAAGCGCAGTTCCCTGGGCGGGCCCATCGCCATTGGCCAGATGGCCGGACAGAGCGCCAGGATGGGGGTGGAGCCCTTCCTGGTATTCATGGCTATCATCTCCATGAACCTGGCCGTGCTGAACCTGCTCCCGATTCCAGTGCTCGACGGGGGGCAGTTCGTCTTCCTGCTGGGCGAGGCGGTGCGGCGGAAGCCGCTGCCGCTCAAGCTTCGGGAGCGTCTGACCGTGGCCGGCCTCGCCATTGTGGGCGCCCTGATGGTTTTTGCCCTGTGGAACGACCTGACGCGCCTGGTCAAGCAGATCGCCGGCTGACCGCCCCCGGGCTTGCGGCACGGCTCGTGGAGGGCTAAATTGCCTAGCTGCTAAAGTTCACACACTCAAGCGTTTGCGCCCCTTGGGGCGAAGGAAAAAGCAGGCAATGACGTTCGACAAGCAGACGGTGGTCACCCAGCATCGCACTCACGAGACCGACACCGGTTCCACCCGGGTGCAGGTTGCGCTCCTGACTGAGCGGATCAACTCGCTCACCGAGCACTTCAAGACCCACGCGAAGGACCATCACAGTCGCCGCGGCCTGCTCAAGATGGTCGGCAACCGTCGGCGTCTCCTGACGTACCTCAAGCGCACCGATGTCGTGAATTACCGTGCGCTGATCGAGGAGCTGGGGCTCCGTCACTAGGATGCAGATCGATACGCGGGCGTCCCGTGCAGTTGCTCGGGACGCCCGTTCGCTTTAGAGACCCGATGGCACATTGCGTAGACAAGAAACCCACCAAAGACGAGAGAAGGCAGAGAGAGTGACTGTTCACCGGATGGAAACGGAATTTGCAGGACGCGCCCTGACGCTGGAAACCGGGCGACTCGCGAAGCAGGCTGCAGGCTCGGCCCTTGTGCGATTTGGCGACACCGTAGTGCTGGCGGCCGTGACCGTCTCCCCCAACATCTCATCGCTGCCGTTCTTCCCGCTGACCGTCGAATACCGCGAAAAGACCTATGCTGCCGGCAAGATTCCGGGCGGGTTCCTGAAGCGAGAGGGCCGGCCGTCGGATAAGGAGATCCTGGCCTGCCGCCTGATCGATCGCAGCATCCGTCCGCTCTTCCCTGAGGGCTTCAAGAACGAAGTGCAGGTATTCGTCACCGTTCTGTCGGCCGACCAGGAGAATGACGCCGACGTGCTGGCGGCGCTGGCGACGTCGACGGCGCTCTCGCTGTCGAAGGTGCCGTGGAACGGTCCGCTCGCCGCCGTTCGTGTCGGCCGGGTGGAAGGGCAGTGGATCCTCAATCCGACGTTCCCCCAGCTCGAATTCTCCACCATCGACCTCGTGGTGAGCGGATCGGCTGACGCGATCTTCATGGTCGAGGGCGGGGCGCTGGAGATCTCGGAGCAGGAACTGCTGGACGCCCTCAAGGTGGCCCAGAAGGGCATCCGCGACCTCGTCGCGCTGCAGAAAAAGGTCCTCGACAAGGCGGCGCAGCCGAAGATGAGCTGGACCAAGCCCGAGCCCGATGCCGGGGTCGTGGCGCGCGTCCGTGCGCTGGCTGAAGCACCGATGGCGAAGATGATCAACGCCAAGGACAAGGCGGGTCGTTCGGCCGCGGTGAAGGAGCTGCGGCGCAGTGTGGCCGAGCAGCTGGCCGCCGAGTTCCCGGACAAGGCCAAGGACATCGGGTCGGAACTCGAGGAAATCGAATACCGGACCATGCGCAACCAGGTGCTCACCAAGGGCGAGCGGGTGGACGGCCGGGATACCGACACGATCCGTCCGATCAGCATCGAGGCGGGCCTGTTGCCGCGCGTGCACGGTTCGGCACTGTTCCAGCGGGGCGAGACGCAGGCGCTGGTGGCGGTGACGCTTGGCACCTCCGACGATGAGCAGCGCATCGACAGCATCGACTCGAATGTCGAGACCAAGAAGTCGTTCATGCTGCACTACAACTTCCCGCCGTTCTCCACCGGCGAAGTGAAGATGATGCGCGGCACCAGCCGCCGCGAAATCGGCCATGGCATGCTGGCCGAGCGCGCCCTGCAGGCGCTGCTGCCGGATCACACCGACTTCCCCTACACGCTCCGCGTCGTCTCCGAGATCCTCGAGTCGAACGGGTCGTCGTCGATGGCGTCGGTGTGCGGTGGCTCCCTGGCACTGATGGATGCCGGCGTGCCGATGAAGGCGCCCTGCGCCGGTGTGGCCATGGGACTGATCAAGGAAGGCGACAAGATCGCCGTGCTCACCGACATCCTCGGTTCCGAGGATGCGCTGGGCGACATGGACTTCAAGGTGGCGGGCACGGAGCAGGGCATCACCGCCATCCAGATGGATATCAAGATCGAGGGCCTCACCATCGAGATCCTGACGGACGCGCTGGAGCGGGCCCGCAAGGGACGCCTGCACATCCTGAAGGAGATGGCGAAGGTGCTGCCATCGGCGCGCGCCGAGTTGTCGGTCTATGCGCCGCGCATCTTCACGCTGCAGATCAAGCCCGACAAGATCGGCGACCTGATCGGGCCAAAGGGCAAGACGATCCGCGGCATTCAGGAGGCCACCGGCGCCAAGATCTCGGTCGAGGATACCGGCATCGTCACGATCGCCGCCGTTGGCGGTGAGGCGGGCGACCGGGCCAAGGAGATGGTCATGGCCATCACCGCAGAGCCCGAGGTCGGCAAGATCTACGAGGGTCCGGTGAAGAGCACCACGCCGTTCGGCGCCTTCGTGGAGATCATCCCTGGTGTCGAGGGCCTGCTCCACATCAGCGAGCTGCAGCATGGTCGCGTGGAGAAGACCGAGGACGTGGTGAAGAAGGGCGACGTGGTCAAGGTCAAGCTGCTCGAAGTCGACGACCGGGGCCGCATGAAGCTCTCCCGGAAGGCCTTGATCCCGAAGGAGTAGTCCCGTGCGCACCGAGCAACTCGACGCTGGGCTCTATCGCTCTACGGCGTCGAACGGGCTCGTCGTCCTGTCGGAAACCCTGCCCGGCGTCCGCTCTGCGGCCGTCGGGCTTTGGGTGCGCACCGCCAGTGCCCACGAGGTCGCAGGCGAAATGGGCATATCCCACCTGCTGGAACACATGGTATTCAAGGGCACCGAGCGCCGGGGCGCGCGCGAGCTCGCCCTGGCGCTGGAGGAGCGTGGGGGCAGCCTCGACGCGTTCACCGGACGCGACACCACCAGCTTCCAGGCGCATGTGCTCGATCGCGACCTGGCACTTGCCGTCGACGTACTGACCGACCTGGTCCGGCGGCCGGTGCTGCGCCAGAGCGACCTGGACCTCGAGCGGAACGTGATCCTCGAGGAGATTTCCGGGGTCGATGATACGCCCGACGACCTCGTCTTCGAACTGCACGCCCGGGCCCTCTGGCCCGACCACCCGTATGGGTATTCGATCCTGGGTACGCGAGAGACCGTCTCCTCCCTCACGGCCGCCGACCTGCGCCGCCTCCACGATGATGCGTACTTCCCGGCCAATTGTGTCATTGCTGCCGCCGGCAATGTGCAGCACGACGCGCTGTTGGCGGCCCTCGACCATGAGGGCTGGTTTGCCGGCGACGCACGGGAGTCTCGCATGCCCGTCCCTGCGTCACCGGCCCAGCGTGGCGTGGTCCGCAGCGCCGAGCGTGACACCACCCAGGCGCACCTGGTGCTCGGCACCGACACCTTCAGCATCGGCGACCCGCGTCGCTTCGCGATGTCGATCCTGGTGAATGCGCTGGGGGGCGGCATGTCCAGCCGATTGTTCCAGCGCGTCCGGGAGGAGCTGGGTCTCGCGTATGCGGTCTACGCGTACAACCAGTTTCATCAGGGCACCGGACAGTTCAGCATCTATGTCGGCACCCGGCCGGAAACGGCCAGCGCGGCGCTGGAGACCATCCAGCAGGAGCTGCGGCGCATGGCGGCGGACGGGCTCGACGCGGCCGAACTGGCCGCTGGCAAGCGGCAGCTGCAGGGCCAGGTCATGCTCGCACTGGAGAGCCCGGGTGCGCGGATGAGCCGGCTCGCGAGCTTTACCTTGCACCGTGAGCGGTATCGTACGCTGGATGAAGTGATACAGGAGATCGAGGCGGTACCCGTGGACCAGGTGGCGGCAGTCGCCGCGGAATTCCTGGATCCCTCGCGGCAGACGGTGCAGATCCTGGGACCGGAAAAGGCATAGGGCAGCACAACCACCAATCACTGGACACGGCCATGCTCATCGGCGTACCGAAGGAAATCAAGACAAACGAGAACCGGGTTGCGCTGGCGCCTGCGGGTGCCGAGGCGCTGGTGGGGCAGGGCCATACCGTCTTCATCGAACAGGGCGCCGGGATCGGGAGCGGTTTCCCCGATGAGATCTATGTCGCCGCTGGTGCCCAGGTCCTCGCCACCGCCGACGAGGTCTGGAAGCGGGCCGAGATGATCATGAAGGTGAAGGAGCCGATCGAAGTCGAATGGCCCCGTATGCGAGCGGGGCAGCTCATCTATACCTATTTCCATTTTGCCGCCGCCGAGGGCCTGACCCGGGCGGTGATCAAGTCCGGCGCGATCGCCGTGGCGTACGAAACGGTACAGCTGCCGTCCGGAGAACTGCCGCTGCTGACCCCGATGTCCGAGGTGGCTGGGCGCATGGCGGTCCAGCAGGGAGCCAAGTACCTGGAGAAGGTGTTCGGCGGTACCGGCGTGCTCCTTGGCGGGGTGCCAGGCGTGGCGCCAGGTGGAGTGGTGATTATCGGCGGTGGAGTGGTCGGGATCAATTCGGCCAAGATGGCTGCCGGCCTGGGGGCACACGTCACGATCCTCGATATCTCCCTCGACCGGCTCCGGTACCTGGACGATGTCCTGCCGGCCAATGTCGATACCCTGTATTCCAACCGCTTCAATATTCTTGAGGCGATCAAGCGCGCCGATCTCGTCATTGGGGCGGTGCTGCTCCCGGGGGCCAAGGCACCAAACCTGGTCAAGCGGCAGGACCTCAAGCTGATGCGACCCGGTGCCGTGATCGTGGACGTGGCGGTGGACCAGGGTGGCTGCGTGGAGACGATCAAGGCCACGACGCATGAGAACCCGACCTACTTCGTGGATGGCATCCTCCACTACGGGGTCGCCAACATGCCGGGCGGCGTGCCCAGGACGTCCACGCTGGCCCTCACGAACGCCACCTTGCCCTACGGAATGAAGCTGGCACGGCTGGGATGGAAGGAGGCCTGCAGGGCCGACGGCGCGCTTCGGCTGGGTCTCAACGTGGTGCAGGGCCAGGTGGTATACCCCGGGGTGGCGGAGGCCTTCGGGCTTCCCCTGGTGGACGTGGCATCGGTGCTGGCCTAGCATGCTCGAGGTCGAGATCGTCCGGCTCCCCCATGCTGAGGGCCTGCCTGACCCCGCTGCGGCGACCCCAGGGGCAGCGGGGTACGACATTGCGAGCGCCGACGACGTCGAGCTCGCCCCGGGATCGCGGCACCTGGTGAGCACGGGGTTCGCCATCGCCATCCCGGCCGGCTACGAGTGCCAGATCCGGCCCCGGTCGGGCCTGGCCCTCAAGCACGGCGTGACATTGCCCAACACTCCGGCCACGATCGACAGCGACTACCGGGGAGAGCTGAAGGTGGCGCTCATCAACCTGGGGGCCGAGCCGTTCCAGGTTACGCGCGGCATGCGCATTGCCCAGCTGGTCTTTGCCCGGGTGGAGGCGGTGGCCTTCCGGCATGCGGCCCAGCTGGGCGCCACCAGCCGCGGGGCAGGGGGGTTCGGCAGCACCGGGCGCTGACGAGTTTTGCTTGGTGTGTTGATTGGCAACACCCCCTACCGTAAGTTTCGACCTCACTTGATCTAGCGCGCTCCCCGGGCGGTGAAAATGTCACGGTTCAATCTCGGCTCATTCCTCCCTGCAAACGAAATTGCGGTGGATCTTGGCACCGCCAACACCCTCATTTATGTGAAGGGTGAAGGAATCGTGCTCAACGAACCTTCGGTGGTGGCCATCGAAAAGGCGACCGGCAAGATCAAGGGCATCGGCCTGGAGGCGAAGCGAATGCTCGGGCGCACGCCCGATGGCATCCTGGCGGTTCGGCCCCTCAAGGACGGCGTGATTGCCGACTTCGATGTCACCGAGAAGATGCTGCGGTACTTCCTCAAGACGATCATCGACAAGCACATCTTCCGGGTGAAGCCGAAGGTCATCGTCTGCGTGCCGTCGGGCATCACCGAGGTGGAGCGTCGCGCCGTGCGCGACTCGGCCGAGACGGCTGGTGCCAAGCAGGTGCTGATGGTGGCCGAACCAATGGCGGCGGCCATCGGCGTGGGCCTGCCGGTGGAGACGCCAACGGGAAACATGGTGATCGACATCGGCGGTGGCACCACGGAAATTGCCGTCATCGCCTTGTCGGGCATCGTCTCGGACACCTCGATCCGCACCGGGGGTGACGAACTCGACCAGGCCATTGTGCAGTTCATGCGGAAGAACTACAACCTCCTCGTTGGCGAGCCGACGGCGGAGATGATCAAGATCAAGATCGGCTCGGCGGCACCGGTGGGCGAGGAGCGCGAGATGGAAGTGAAGGGGCGCGACCTGGTGTCGGGCATCCCCAAGACGGTGCGCGTGCACTCCAGCGAAATCCGCGAGGCGGTCCAGGAGCCGATCCAGCAGATCGTCGATGCGGTGCGGCGTGCCCTGGAGATCACGCCGCCGGAACTCGCGAGTGATATCGTCGATCGCGGGATCGTCATGACCGGTGGCGGTGCGCTCATTCGCGGGCTCGACGTGCTGCTGCAGCAGGAGACCGGCCTGCCGATCCATGTGGACGAGGATCCGTTGACCTGCGTCGTGCGTGGTACCGGCCGTATTCTCGACGACTTCGAGAAATTCCGCAGCGTCCTCTCCGCCTGATCCATGGCGCGGGTCACCGACCGCTGGGAGTCCCGCCGCGACACGTGGACGTTCGCCGGATGCATGCTGCTGTCCGCGATGGCGCTGCTCATGCCGCCGAGATGGGGCGTGGCGGTGGCGACCACGCTGCGCACCACCGCCCTCGCACCGTTCGTCTGGCTGCAGGAGCGTGCCGCCGAAGGACGCACCAGTCGGACACGCTTCCGGGCGGTGGCGGCCGAGCGTGATTCGCTGGCGGAACTGAGCCGGGCCCTCACCGGGCTGCTCGACGAAAATGCGCAGTTGCGCAGCATCCTCAACCTGTCGGTCCGGACCGGGCCGGGGTTCATTCCCGCCGAAGTGCTCCACCAGACCCTGCCGACTGATGGTCGGACCCTGCTGCTCGACGCCGGACGGGCGGATGGCGTGGCGCCCTTGGACGCCGTCGTGACGCCGGAAGGCCTCATCGGCGCCATTCGTGACGTGGATGAGCATACGAGCATCGCCATGACCTGGGCGCATCCGGAGTTCAGGGTGAGTGTGGTATCGGCCAATGGGCAGGTGGCGGGCATCGTGGGCCCCACGTCCACCGGGGAGGCCGGGCGCACGAGCCTCGAGTTCAGGGCCATCACCTATCGGGACACCCTGCCCGACGGGGCGCTGGTGACCGCGTCCGGGCTTGGGGGCGTCTATCCCCGGGGCATTCCGGTGGGGACCGTGCTGGGGGTCGAACGCGAGCAGCTGGGGTGGGAGCGGATCTACCGGCTGCGTCCTGCGGCCCAGCCGGGTGCCGCAGGACACGTGCTCATCCTGCACGGTGCCATACCCCTGCGTATCCCGGCTGCCTTTGCGCGCGGCGGCGGATTCGGCCGATGCCGCTGGAACGCCGTCCCCGCCGTCCCCGCTGCCCCCGCCACCCGTGGCAGATACCGCCAGGGTTGCCCCATGACGAGCGCCAAGGCGGCCAACCGGCTCCAGCTGACCGCGGCAATGGGGGTCCTGCTTTTCCTGCAGTTCTACGTGCGCCCTCGCCTGTTCGACGGCCGATACGCCCCCGATTTCATGATGATCGGCCTGGTGCTCCTGGCCTTGCGCAGCGGTCCTGGCGTGGGCGCCCTGGCAGGCTTCCTGGTTGGGTTGGCGAGCGACGCACTGACGCCGGCCCGGTTCGGCGCCGCTGCCCTGGCAAACACCATGGTGGGATACCTGGCGGCCCAGACGCGGGCATTCTTCTTCGCAGACAACCTGCTGGTCAATGCCGGGTTTCTGTTTGGTGCGGTGTGGCTGCGCGACCTCATCGTGCTGGTGGCCAGCGGATCAGCCGAGCAGGGGCTTGCGGCCTCCCTCCTCATCGACGCGCCGCTTCAGGCGCTCACCACAGCGCTGGCCGGTACCATTCTCCTGGTACTGTTTGGCGGGTGGTTCCGCATCCGCCTGGACCAGCAGTGAACCACCTCGATCCCACCGAGCTGCAGCGGCGCGCGAGCGGCGCGCGCTGGATCCTCGTGCTGGCCTTCACGGTGCTGGCGGGCGCCTTCTTCCGCGCGCAAATCCTTCAGCATGAGAAGTATCAGCTGCGGGCCGAGTCCAACCGTCTTCGCCCGGTACCGCTTCCGCCGCCGCGCGGTGCGATTCTCGACTGGAAGGGCGAGATCATTGCCGAGAACCTCCCGGGCTATACCGTCAAGCTGATTGCCGACAAGCCCGACTCCCTCCGCGCCGTGCTCCGCCGGCTCGCGACGGTGGTTCCGCTGGACAGTGCGACCATCACCGACATCGTGCGACGCTGGCGGGGGGCGCGCTACCAGCCGGCGGTCGTCTTTGGCGAAGCGTCGTTTGAGACGGCCAGCCGCCTGGAAGAGCACCGGGCCCTGCTGCCCGGCCTCGTGCTGCAGTCGGAGCCGCGCCGGCTCTACCCCGCGGGGAAGGCAGTGGCGCACGTGGTCGGGTACGTCTCCGAAGTCACGGACGCCGAGCTCGAGGCGGATCGGTTTTCGGGCGCGCAGTCCGGGTCGATCGTGGGCCGCTCGGGCATCGAGCGGGAGTATGACGACACGCTCCGCGGGCGAGAGGGCGTCCGCTACATCGAGGTCAATGCCCGCGGCGGGCTGGTGCGCAACGAGGCGAGCGCCGCATCGCTGGCGCCGGTGCCCGGGCGGGTGCTCCATACCACGATCGACCTCGACCTCCAGCGATACATCGACAGCATCTGGCCGGCCGGGGTGCGCGGCGCCATGGTCGCCATGACCCCGCAGGGCGAGATCCGGGCGCTGTACTCGGCGCCGTCCTACGATCCCAATCTCTTCGCCGGCGGGATCTCCAGGACCGACTACCGGGCGCTCGTCACCGACGAAGCCAACCCGCTGATCAATCGCGCCATCAATGGGCGGTATCCACCGGCATCGCCCTTCAAGCTCGCCATCGCCGCGATGGCGCTGCGCCGTGGCCTGGTCGGCCTCGACACGCACATGCCGGTGGCATGCAACGGCGGGTATCGGCTGGGCAATCGCGTCTTCAAGTGCTGGAAGAAGGAGGGCCACGGGTCGCTTGACCTGATTGGCGCGGTGGCGAAGAGCTGCGACGTGTACTTCTACCAGCTGGGGCAGCGACTCGGCCTCGACGCGATCATTGCAGACGGGGTGCTCATGGGCTTCCGTGACCGCAGCGGCGTCGACCTGCCCAGCGAGCAGGATCCCATTTTTCCGGCAGACCAGTCGTATTTCGACAAGCGCTACGGCGCACGAAACTGGAGCGCGCCCGCAACGGTGCTCAACTTCTCGATCGGGCAGGGCGAGAACACGCAGACGCTCATCAACATGGTCAAGTTCTATGCGGCGCTCGCGGGCGACGGGAAGGTGCGCCAGCCGTATGTCGTGCGCCCAGCGGCGAACCCCACGCACGACCTGGGGCTTTCGCCGGAGCAACTGGCGGGATTGCGGACTGCCCTGGTGGCCGTGGTCGAGCGCGGAACCGCCCGGGGCAGCCGGCCACTCGACCTGGCCGTGGCCGGCAAGACGGGAACGGCGCAGAACTCCCACGGGAAGGACCATGGGTGGTTTATCGGGTTCGCGCCGGCCGACAACCCGACCATCGTCATTGGCGGGATCATGGAAGCCGCGGAGCACGGTACCGTGGTGGCGCCCTACGTCATCAAGGCCCTGAGCCGCTATGTGCTTGGTCCGGGGGCACCACCACCCGGCCCGGGCGAGCTGGAGCTCCCGGTGGACAGCGCACCGCGTGATGTGCCGGCAGCCGATACTGGCGTCCCGGCGCCGGTCGCGCTCCGGTCGGTGGGGATCGTGCGATGAAATCAGTCGCCTCGTTCGACCGGACGCTCGCGACCGCAACGGTGCTGCTGATCGGTTTCGGCCTGATCATTCTCTACTCAGCGGGCCAGACGGACGTGCCGACGCGCGCGGCAGGGGTGTGGTCGCGACAGCTCTTCTGGAGCGGGGTCGGCTTCATCGCGGCGATGGTGGTATACCAGATCTCGCCACGGATTCTCGAGTGGATTGCCCCGGCACTGTACGGGTTTGGCATCCTGCTGCTGGTGATTGTGCTCGCCGTCGGTACCGGCGCCGGAACGGCGGAGTCGAGCCACAGCTGGCTTTCCATCGGGGGCCAGCGAATCGGCCAACCGTCGGAGTTCGCGAAGATCGCCACGGTCCTCATGCTTGCACGGCACCTGTCGGGGCTCCGGGAGCCACCCCGCTCGCTGCGCGACCTTATCGTGCCCGGACTCATTGTCGGCGTACCGTTCCTTCTGGTGCTCAAGCAGCCCGACCTGGGCAGCGCCCTGGTGTTCATCGGCATCCTCTTCGCCATGCTGTTCTGGGCGGGCGCCCGGCCGCTGCTGCTGTTCCTCATCGCGTCGCCGGGCTTCAGCCTCCTGCTGGGATTCAACACCCTGAGCTGGACGCTCTGGATGATCGCCCTGTTCGGGATCCTGGCGTTCTACCGGCCGTACATCCTCGATTCGGTGCTGGTCTACCTCGCCAACGTCGTCATGGGTGCGATCGCCATCCCGATCTGGAGCCGCCTCCACCCGTACCAGCAGAATCGCCTGCTGACCTTCCTCAATCCCGAGGTTGATCCGCAGAAGGCCGGCTATCACGCCATTCAGTCGAAGGTGGCGATCGGTTCGGGCAGCTGGTTTGGCACCGGGTATACCGAAGGCCCGCAGAAACGGCTGGCCTTCCTTCCGGAGCAGCATACCGATTTCGTCTTTTCCGTGGTGGGAGAAGAACTCGGCTTTGTTGGCGTCATGGCGGCGCTCATCCTGTTCCTGGTCCTGCTGCTTTCGCTGGTGCGCATTGCCCGCCGCGCGTCGGATCCGTTCTCGAGCCTCACTGTCTTCGGCATACTCGGGCTGCTCTTCACGCATGTCTTCGAGAACGTCGGCATGACGGTGAACGTGATGCCGATTACTGGAATTCCGCTGCCCTTCTTTTCCTACGGCGGATCATTCTTCCTCATCTGCTGCGCCTGTATCGGCATCGCGTTCCGGGTCGCAGCGGAGTCGGATCGATCCGCGTATCATGAGTTCTGACAACAGCTTAGCGTGAAGGGTCTGGCGCGGATTGGGTCGGGGTGCAACATTTCACATATTCCCATGCGCCTGCGAATCGCGTTGCGCGACCCCAAACACACTACTTCCCTATGGCTGTAATGGCTTGGTTCAAGAAGGAACGAAAGGCCCGCACTTCAAAGCGTGAACGCCTGGAGATTCCGGCGGACGCGTGGGAGAAGTGTGAGAACTGCGGCCACCTTGACCTCCGCGAGAAATTCGAGCGGGCGTTCAACGTCTGTCCCGAATGCGGCCGTCATCGGCGAATCTCGGCTGAGGAGTACATCGAGATCCTTACCGATGAAGGCAGCTGGAAAGAGCTGTACGCCAACCTTCGCTCCACCGACCCCCTCCAGTTTGAGCACTACGCCGACCGCCTCGTTGCGGCGCACCGCAAGGCGGGCGATGCGGATGCGCTGTACTCTGGCTGGGGCAAGATCGATGGGCTGCCGTTCCACCTTGGGGTCATGAACTTCGCCTTCATGGGCGGGTCGATGGGATCGGTCGTGGGCGAGAAGATTGCCCGCCTCGCGCGTCGCTCCACCGACAAGAAGGTGCCGCTCGTGCTGGTCAGCACGTCGGGTGGGGCGCGGATGCAGGAGGGCGTCCTTTCCCTGATGCAGATGGCCAAGTCGTCGGCGGCCATCGCACGGATGCGCGACGCTGGGCTCCCCTATATCAGCATCCTCACCGACCCGACCACCGGCGGCGTGTCGGCGTCCTATGCAATGCAGGGAGACGTGATCCTGGCGGAGCCAGGCGCCGTGATCGGCTTTGCCGGCCAGCGCGTGATCAAGCAGACCATCGGGCAGGATCTCCCCGAGGGCTTCCAGACGGCCGAGTTCCTGCTCGAACATGGCCAGATCGACGATGTGGTGCCGCGTGGATCGCTCAAGGAGACCACGGCCCGGCTGCTGCGTCATATGCAGGGTCAGCGACCGCATCCGGAGAGCGAAGTCCACTAGGGTTCCGCACCGAAGTCACGGGTGGCGCCACGCGCCCCGCCTGCTTGCCGGGCGGGGCGCTCGCACTATCGGTCCCGGGTCCACGGTACCCCCGCCAGGAATTCATGGCTATCACCACAGCGTACACCGACGCGCTCGACTTCCTGTTCCCGCGCGTCACCACGATCAAGTTTGGCCTCGACACCACGCGCACCCTGCTTGCCGCGGTGGGCGATCCGCACCTCATGATCCCTGCCATTCATATCGGAGGGACCAACGGGAAGGGAAGCGTTGCGAGCCTGATCGCGTCGGCCCTGGCCGAATCGGGGTGGAAGGTCGGTCTCTACACCTCACCGCACGTGGTGTCGTTCCGCGAGCGGATGCGGGTGGCCGGGGTCCCCATTTCGGAGGATGCGGTGGCGATGTGGACCGGCCGGCTCAGGCCGCTGATCGAGGAACTTGGCGGCACCTTCTTTGAGGCAACGACCGCGATGGCGTTTGCGGACTTCGCGTCGCGGGGGGTGGAAATCGCCGTGGTGGAGGTTGGCCTGGGCGGCCGGCTCGACAGCACCAACGTGCTTCGACCGCTCGTGAGCGTGGTGACCAAGATCGAGATGGACCACATGCGCTATCTCGGTGACACGCTGGCGCTCATCGCGACCGAGAAGGCTGGCATCGCCAAGCCCGGCGCGCCATTCGTGATCGGCGAGACCCGCCCGGAGATCGTTTCAGTGCTCTGCCACGAGGGGCAGCAGTATGTCTCGGCGCTGGAGCCCGGGGCCGTGCTTGATGCGCGGCCGGTTGCCCCCGACGCGCAGTGGACCGGCCCGCTGCGACTCGAGGGCCCCCACCAGAGGCGCAACGCTGCCGTCGCCCTTGCGGCGCTCAATGCGCTGCCGGATACCTGGCGCCCCGACCAGGAGGCGGTGACGCGCGGTTTTGCGGAGGCTTTCATTGCCGGCCGGGTGGATCGGCGGGGCAGGTACCTGTTCGACGTGGCGCACAATCCAGATGGGGTGCGCACGTTGGTAGCGGCGCTCGACGCGATCCGCCCCCCCGGCCCCATTCACGCAGTGGTGGCGATCCTCGGGGACAAGGAGTGGCCGGAGATGCTTCGCTCGCTGGACGGCACGGTGGCGCGCGGGCTGCTGACGATCGCCCCGACGGCCGCTGGTCGTGGATGGAGCCTCGAGGATCTTGCACACTGGCTCCAGGAAAGGGCGCCGGGCGAGGGCATGGTGGAATGGAAAATTGAACCCGACCTGGGGCGAGCCGTGGAGCTGGCGAAGGAGGGGGCCGGGACGGTGCTGGTTACCGGCTCCTTCCACACAGTCGGAGACGTGATGCACCTCCTGGGGCTTGATCCCTGACCGGCAATACCGCATCCCCGGGCTTGACCCCTCACTCCTGACCCCGCACGCTGGTATCTTGTCGCCCATGCAACTCCAAGCCCTGCCGGGATTTCGGGATTTTTTCCCGGCTGACCACACGATTCGCTCGCACCTCTTTGCCGCGTGGCGGGCGGTAGCGACGCGCTATGGCTTCGAGGAGTATGACGGGCCGCCGCTCGAGCCGCTCGAGCTCTATACCGGGAAGAGCGGCGACGAGATCGTCGGCCAACTCTACAATTTCGAGGACAAGGGCGCGCGCCAGGTGTCCCTGCGCCCGGAAATGACGCCGACGCTGGCGCGCATGGTGGCGGCTCGTGCCAACGGTCTCAGGAAGCCGATCAAGTGGTTCTCCATCCCGCAGCTCTTCCGCTACGAGCGGCAGCAGCGCGGTCGCCTGAGAGAGCACTTCCAGCTCAACTGCGACCTCATCGGTGAGGCCGGCCCAGGAGCGGACGCCGAGGTGATTGCCCTGGCCATCGACGTGATGCGCGCCCTTGGCCTCACCGCCGACGACTTCAAGGTACGGCTGTCGGACCGGCGTGTCCTCGACGCATTGCTGCTCCATCGGAAGCAGAGCGAGGCACAGGTGGCCGTATGGCACCAGGTGCTGGACAAGTTCGGGCGCACTCCGGAGGCGGTGTCGAGGCAGAAGCTGCGCGATGCGGGCATCGCCGATGCCGACGCTGAGGCAGTCATCGGTCTCGCCCGGGCGAAGGACTGGAGCTTGTTGTCCGCGCCGGCCCTCGCGACAGCAAGCGAGCCGCTGCTGGAGGTAACACGGGTGCTCGATGCCATGGGTTTCGGGGATTTCATCGAGCCCGACTTCACGATTGTGCGTGGCCTGGCCTACTACACCGGCACCGTGTTCGAGCTCTTCGATGTGCGCGGCGAGCTGCGGGCCATCTGTGGGGGTGGGCGATACGATTCGCTGGTGGGCGCCATTGGCGGCGTTGACCTGCCCTGCGTCGGTTTCGGCATGGGCGACGTGGTCCTCGGTGAGTTGCTGAAGGAGCGCGGCCTGCTCCCCTCCACTGAGCGAACGCTGGATGTTTTCGTGGCGACGGTGACGGACGATGACCGCGCGGATGCCCTGGGACTGGTGCGCGAGCTGCGCGATGCCGGCATCAGCACGGAGTACGCGCTGGCGCCGCAGGCGCTGGGCAAGCAGCTCAAGCAGGCAGGTGCGCGCGGCGCTCGCTGTGCGGTGGTCATCGGTCCCGACGATCGCGCACGAGACGAGATCCAGCTCAAGGACCTGGCCGGACACAGGCAACTGGCGGCGAAACGATCGGACGCGGTGAGTGCGGTGACCGCGCTGCTGGCCGGGTGAACCCGGCATTTTCTCTCTGGAGTACGGATGGCTGACAACAAGGCACTGACCCCACGCGCGACCGACTTCAGCGCGTGGTACAACGAACTGATCATGAAGGCGCAGCTCGCTGACTACAGCCCGGTACGCGGGTGCATGGTCATCCGCCCCAACGGCTATGCCATCTGGGAGCAGATGCAGGCGGCGCTCGACCGGATGTTCAAGGACACGGGGCACCAGAACGCCTACTTCCCGCTGTTCATTCCGCAGAGCTTCCTGTCGCGCGAGGCGGAGCACGTGGAAGGGTTTGCGCCGGAGACGGCGGTGGTGACCCACGGCGGCGGGAAGCTGCTCGACGAGCCGCTGGTGGTACGGCCCACCTCCGAGACGATCATCTACGCCATGTATGCGAAGTGGATCCAGAGCTATCGCGACCTGCCGGTCCTGATCAACCAGTGGGCCAACGTGGTGCGCTGGGAACTGCGCACGCGGCTCTTCCTCCGCACCACCGAGTTCCTCTGGCAGGAGGGCCATACGGCGCATGCGACCGAGGCAGAGGCGGAGGCGGAGACGCTGATGATCCTCGGGCTCTACCGCACCTTCATGGAGCAGTGGATGGCAATGCCGGTGCTGACCGGGCGGAAGACGGACAGCGAACGGTTCGCCGGGGCATTGCGCACCTACAGTTGTGAAGCCCTGATGCAGGACAACAAGGCCCTGCAGGCGGGCACCAGCCACAACCTTGGCCAGAACTTCGCCCGCGCCTTCGAAGTGCGGTACCAGAGCCAGGAAGGGAAGGAAGAGTACGTCTGGAACACCTCATGGGGCGTCTCGACCCGCCTGGTGGGCGGCCTGATCATGACACACGGTGATGACACCGGGCTTGTCTGTCCCCCCAGGCTGGCACAGTACCAGGTGGTCATCGTGCCGATCTACAAGGCCGACGCCGAGCGTGCCGCCATGATGGGAGCCGCCGACCAGGTGAAGGCGGAGCTCCAGAAGGCGGGAATTCGGGTGCACGTCGATGGGCGAGAGGGCATCAAGCCGGGGGCGAAATACTACGAGTGGGAAACTCGGGGCGCGCCGTTCCGTTTCGAGCTGGGGCCGCGCGACGTGGCAGCGGGCACCGCCATGCTGGCGCGTCGCACCGGTGGCGGCAAGGAGGCAGTGCCGCTCGAGGGTATCGGCCCGCGCATGCTCCAGGAGGTCGAGCGCATGCAGCATGACCTGCTCAATGCGGCCACCCTCCGGCGCGAGCACAACAGCTTCCGGCATCCCGAGAGCAAGCAGGCCTTTATCGACTACCTCGAGGCCGGTGGCGGGTTCGTGTACGCCGGGTGGTGCGGCGACCCGGCCGTGGAGGCCGAGATCAAGGAGCAGACCAAGGCGACCATCCGCGTCATCCCCGACGCCGAGTTCCGCTCGTCGGAGGCACCGACCAAGTGCATCTGGACCGGTCGCCCGGCGGTGGCCGAGGTGGTGTGGGCCAAGGCGTACTAGGTGGCTGACCCGCTGCTGATCTTCGACGACGCCGGGCTGGAGCGGCGCGGCACGTCGCTGATGGACGGTGGGGTGTCACTCACCGATGTGGCGGCGGAGTTCGGCACGCCGGTGTACGTGTACAATGCTGGCGTCATCCGTCGGCAGTTCCAGGCGCTCGACGATGCCCTGTCCGACATCCCGCACCGCATCTGCTTCGCGGTCAAGGCGAACAGCAACCTCGCCGTGTTGCGGGTACTTCGCGATCTCGGAGCCGGCGCCGACATCGTGTCGGCCGGGGAAATGTCACGTGCGCTCGCCGCCGGTTTCCTGCCGGAGCGCATCGTATTCAGCGGCGTGGGCAAGCGGGAGGACGAGCTCCGCTCCGCGGTCGCGGCGGGTATCGGGCACGTCAACGTGGAATCGATGGCGGAGCTCGAGCTTCTGGCCAGCCTCGCAGCGAGCGCCGCCACACCAGTCCGGGTCGGGATTCGCGTCAACCCGGACGTCACCGCCGAGACCCATCCGTACATCTCGACCGGCAAGAGGGGCATCAAGTTCGGGATCCCGCTGGACCAGGCACGCCCGGCGGCGACGATGATCCGGGAGCATTCAGGGCTCGAGCTGGTGGCGCTCGCGATGCACATCGGCAGCCAGCTCACCGATGCCACCCCGTTTGCCGAGGGGGCCGCGCACCTGGTGGAACTGGTGGAGGCCGTTCGCGCGGACGGTACTACGACGCTGCAGGAACTCGACGTCGGGGGCGGCCTGGGTATCCGCTACCACGAGGAAGTCCCGATGGCTCCGCGCGATTTCGCGGCAGCGATCGTTCCGCTTGTAAAGCCCACCGGCCTGACGCTGTACCTCGAGCCGGGGCGATTCCTCGTCGGGGCGGCGGGTGTGCTGCTCACCCGGGTGCTGTTCCGGAAGCACTCCGGTGGCAAGGAGTTCGTGATCGTCGATGCGGGCATGAACGACCTGGAGCGTCCGAGCCGCTATCAGGCCTACCACTCCATTGTGGCAGTCGAGGAGCGTGCCGGCGCGGACCTGGTGGCCGACGTCGTGGGGCCTGTCTGCGAGACAGGCGATTTCTTTGCCCTGGATCGCACGGTGACCCCGATGCAACCGGGCGACCTGGCCGCCATCCTCTGCACGGGGGCCTATGGCTTCGTCATGGCCTCGAACTACAACACGAGGCCACTTCCCCCCGAGGTTATCATCGAGGAGGGAAGGGCCTGGCTGTCGCGCCCGCGACAGACCGTGACGGAGCTCTTCAGCAGTGAGCGGGTCACGAGCGAGGTGCGGTGAGCAACCAGCACGACAGGATCCTGATCCTCGATTTCGGTTCCCAGGTCACCCAGCTGATAGCGCGACGCGTGCGCGAAGCGCACGTCTACTGCGAGATCCATCCCAACGACGTGAGCGACCAGTTTGTCCGGGACTTCAAGCCCCGCGGCATCATCCTGTCCGGCAGCCACGCCAGCACATACGAAGATCGTGATCTCCGGGCGCCGCAGGCGGTCTGGGACGCCGGCGTACCGGTGCTCGGCATCTGCTACGGCATGTTCACGATGGCGGTCCAGCAGGGTGGCGAGGTCGAGCCCAGCACGGAGCGCGAATTCGGCTACGCGGAAGTCCGCGCCCATGGACACACCCGGCTGCTCGATGGCATCCAGGATTTCAGCACCGGCAACGGCCACGGCATGCTGAAGGTGTGGATGAGTCATGGCGACAAGGTCACCGCGCTGCCGGCGGGCTTCAGCCTGATGGCGTCAACGCCAAGCTGTCCTATCGCCGGGATGGCCGACGAGGCCCGGGGATACTACGGCGTGCAGTTCCACCCCGAGGTGACGCATACGGTGCAGGGCAGGGCCCTGCTCAACCGGTTCGTGCTGGATATCGCCGGGGCGCGGCCCGACTGGGTCATGGGGAACTACATCGAGGAGGCCGTGACACGCATCCGTGAGCAGGTCGGTGCGGAGGAGGTGCTCCTCGGGCTGAGCGGCGGGGTGGACTCGAGTGTCGCCGCGGCGCTCATTCACCGGGCCATCGGCGACCAGCTGACCTGCGTGTTCGTGGACCATGGGCTGCTCCGGTTGCGGGAAGCGCAGATGGTCATGGAGATGTTTGCCGGGCGTCTCCATGCTCGCGTGGTGCATGTGGACGCCAGTGACCAGTTTCTCGGGCACCTTGCCGGGGTGACCGACCCGGAACAGAAGCGCAAGATCATAGGGCGCGAGTTCGTGGAGGTATTCCAGGCGGAGGCGAAGAAGCTTGCCAATGTGCGCTGGCTGGCCCAGGGCACCATCTATCCCGACGTGATCGAGTCAGGCGGCGCCAGCAAGAAGGCCACCACGATCAAGAGCCATCACAATGTCGGCGGCCTTCCCGCTACGCTTGGACTGAAGCTGCTGGAGCCACTCAGGGAACTGTTCAAGGATGAGGTGCGGGAACTGGGTGTGGCGCTGGGCCTTCCGCACGACATGGTGTATCGCCATCCATTCCCGGGTCCTGGACTCGGCGTGCGCATCCTGGGTGAGGTGAGGCGGGAGTACGCCGACCTGCTCCGCCGGGCGGACGCGATCTTCATCGACGAGCTGCGGGAAGCCAGGGATGAGGCAACCGGCCTCAGCTGGTACGACCTCACGAGCCAGGCGTTCGCCGTCTTCCTTCCCGTCCGGAGCGTGGGCGTGATGGGTGATGGGCGAACCTACGAATTCGTGGTGGCGCTCCGCGCGGTACAAACCAGCGACTTCATGACCGCCGACTGGGCGCCGCTGCCCTACAGCCTGCTGAAGAAGGTTTCCTCCCGGATCATCAACGAGGTGCGAGGCATCAACCGCGTCACGTACGACGTCTCATCCAAGCCGCCGGCCACGATCGAGTGGGAGTGATCCGGCCACTCGCGATCGCCGTCGCTGCCGTCGTGGCGGTCGTCACCGTCGCGCGCCAATCAGGGGACGTACCCGAGATCCCTGCTGCCGCGGGGCAGGTGTCGACTGAACTGTTTCCCAACGCGCCGGTCGGCCCCGATTGGCATGCTTACGCGGACTATCGCTGGGGTGTGCGCCCGGGCGGGGACGGCTCCTACGACAAGATCCCCTTCTGGCGGGAGCCCACCTACGACCTGGACAACGGCAGCCACGTTGTCGACTACGGGAGTGATTCGCCCAAGGGGAAGCCGCGACCCTGGCCGGCACAGCTCTCGAGCCTGCTGGCCGATGACGGCGTGCCGGGCGGGGGCAAGGCGCTGGCGATTCGTTTTCCGAAGGGATTTGGTGGTGGTGCGGCGCCGGCGCGCATCTTTCGCCACCCGAGGTACGACGGCGAGGGGCTTTCCTGGCCGGCCGGGGATAACACCGGCTACCTGTACATCGGGCTGCACTTCAAGTTCTCCGCCGGCTTTTCGCTCAACGGCAACGTGGGTCAGAAGCTTGTCTATGCCAACTCGAACGCGCCGGGCAACAAGGGGCTGAATCACATCCCGCTCAATCTCCGCCTCGCCGATGGGGCTCCCGGCTTCTACCCGGCCTACGAACCGCAGCACCCCTTCGGGCTCTATCGCGTGCCGGCGGTTCGCGCCAACAACGTCAACGATGGGCGCTGGCACCTGCTCGAGGTGTTGCAGGAGCCGAACACGCCGGGCGTCAAGAACGGACGCATCCGGATCTACATCGACGGCCGGCAGGCCGGGTCCTGGAATGACGCCCTCCTGTTCGACCGTGGCCAGACGCCCAGCCTCAATTCGCTGAGCCTGAACCCGATCTTCGGGGGCGGTACGAACCCGGTGCCGGCTGAGCAACAACTGCTCCTCGGTCCGCTGAGGGTGATGGGCCACTAGCGGTGGCAGATCGTCGCTGGGATTATCCTCGCCTTGCACTCACCCTGCTGCTGGGGGTCTACGGGTGGTTCCTCGCCACGCATCCCGGCTATTTCGGTTTCATCGACAATATCGATCTCGCCATTCACGAGACTGGCCACCTGGTGTTTGCCCCGTTCGGCGAGTTCATGGGCGTCCTGGGTGGCACCCTCTTCCAGCTCATCGTTCCGATCACCTTTGCCGGCTACTTCCTCCTGAGGCGGGAGTGGCATTCAGCGACGGTACCGCTCTGGTGGGTGGGACAGAACTGCTGGAACATCGCGCGCTACATCAGCGATGCGCGCGCGCAGGACCTCCCGCTCGTCGGCGGCGGGGAACACGACTGGCTCTGGATCCTGGATGAACTGGACCTGCTGCATCGCGACCTCGCGATCGGTCGCGCGGTGCATGGGGTGGGGATCCTGCTGTACCTGGTCAGTGTCGTCGCGGGGTTACTGCTCGCCCGGAAAGGGATGGCGCCGGAGTCCTAGGTTGCCGGTGCGGCTCCCGTCTCAGGCGCCGCGGGAATCCAGCAGCTTGAAGAATTCCGCAGGAGTCGAAATCGCCGCCAGATGATCGGGAATGTCCGCGTCCTTGGCGAACTGTGCAATGCGACCCAGCACCGGGAGGTACTGGTTCGACACTTCAAGCGGCGGCGCCACGATGAGGAAGAGGTAGTGCACCGGCCGGTGATCGATCGCGTCCCACTCGACGCCCGCCGCGTGACGGGCAAAGGCCACCCGGAGGCGACTGGAGACGAGCGTTCGGCAGTGCGGAATGGCAATCCCGCGGCCCACGCCCGTCGACCCCAGGTGCTCGCGACGACGAAGGATGCGGAGCAGGGTGGCCGTGGCGCGATCGTCGGCATGCAGCAGTTGCGCCATCTCCGCCAGCACGTCGTCCTTGGACGTCCCCGTGAGGTTGAGTCGGACGGCATCGTCGCTGATGAAATCACGGAGGCGCATGGGCCGCCAAGATAATCCGAAAGGGCGGCTCGCCGTAAGTCCATCCGCCGCGCGGACTGGCGGCCAACGAGCGTCGCCAAGTATTTTGTGCTCATGCGTTTGCCCTACCCATCCGAGCATGAGTTCGCCCTGATCCTGGCGCCCATGGCTGGCGTCTCCGAGGCGCCATTCCGGCAGATCTGCCGGGCGGCGGGGGCCGATGTGGTCATCTCCGAATTCCTGTCCTCGGAGGCCATCCGGCGGCGCATCCGTGCGACCCTCGAGGGCGCGGAGTTCGAGGAGCGTGAACGGCCTATCGGCATCCAGATCTACGGCGCCGATCCCGATGCGATGGCGGAGGCGGCTGCGCTGGTCACGGCGCACTACACCCCCGACTTCATCGACATCAATTTCGGGTGTCCGGTCAAGAAAGTGGTGAAGCGCAATGGCGGTTCCGGCTGCCTGCGGGAGCCGGCCCTCGTGTCGAAGATCATTCGCGCGGTCATCGGCGCCACCCACCTCCCCGTGACGGTGAAGACGCGCAGCGGCTGGAACGAAGAGGCTCGTGATCCGGTGGGGATTGCGCTCCGGATGCAGGACGCCGGTGCGCGCGCGTTCACCCTGCATGCGCGTACCCGGACGCAGATGTTCAGTGGCCGCGCGAGCTGGGATGAGATTGCCCGCGTTGTCGAGGCGCTCGACATTCCGGTCATCGGGAATGGCGACCTGCAGTCGGCCGGCGACGTGGTCCGGATGAAGGCACACACCGGGTGCGCGGGCGTGATGGTCGGGCGGGGCGCCTTCGGCAATCCATGGATCTTTCGCGATGCACAGGCGCTGCTCGCTGGTGAGGCGCATCCAGCGGCGCCGGAGGCCGCCGAGCGGTTCCAGATGGCACTGCAACACGCCCGGCTGGCGTTGCGGCTGCAGGGTGACACGCGGAAGACCGTCATGGAGTTCCGGAAGCATCTTGGCTGGTACACGCGGGGGCTTCACGGTGCGAGCGAGCTCCGGCAGCGGCTTTTTCAGGTGGAGTCCATCGCGGAGGCGGAAGCGATCTTCGTGACCTATCTCCAGCCGCTCGAGCAGGTGGCGTGATCGGCGCCCGGCGCGCGCCCGGATGATCCAGACCGTCATTGACGGGACCCAGGGCCTCACCTGGGTCGATGTGGTCGAGCCGACCGCGCCGGAGTTGTCGGAGGTGGCCCACCTGTACGGACTGCATCCCACGTCCGTGCGCGACTGCCTCGATCCAGAGCACCTGCCCAAGTTCGAGAGGTTCCCCGACCGCAACTTCATCATCATCCGCGTCTTCGACACCGAATCGGCGCCCGAATGCGCCACCGTGCATGAGATGACGCGAAAAGTGGCGGTGTTCAGTGGACCCGACTTCGTCGTGTCAATACACCGGAAGCCGTTGCCATTCCTCACCGCCCTGCAGGAGCAGTGGCGCAAGGTCGAAGTGGCGGACGCCGGCTTGGAACGGCCGACACACAGGTTGATCCTCGACATCATGGATCGCGGACTGGCAACGTTCGACCCGCCCCTGCAGCATATCGAGGAGGGGCTCGACGAGGTGGAGGCGGCACTCTTCCAGAATCGGCACGACACTGAGGACCTGCTCGACCTGTATGTGCTGCGGCGGCGCACCACGCTGAGCAAGCGGATGCTTTGGCGCAGCCTGGATGTGCTCAAGCTGTTTTCGCCGCCGGCCGATGGGTCGACTCCGCACTATCAGGATGTCCGAGAGGCGGTGGAGGCACTCCATTTCTATGCCGATGAGCTGCTGGAGTCGGTCACCAACCTCACCAACCTGCAGCTGACACTGGCCTCGCAGAAGACGAACCAGGTGATGCGCATCCTCACGGTCTTCTCGGCGTTCTTCCTGCCGCTCACGTTCATCGTGGGGGTCTATGGCATGAACTTCCAGTACATGCCCGAGCTCGCGCAGCCGTGGGGCTATCCGGCCGTGTGCGCCGTGATGGCCGCGGTTACGGTCGTGATCTACGCCTGGGTGCGCAAGCGAGGCTGGCTCAAGCCGTGATCGCGGCACTGATCGGAGTGCTCGCCGGCATCGCCATCGGGTGGTTCGCGCGCCTCCGCCGCGGGGCGCCGCAGGGTGCGATGGGCGACGGCGTGGGCCCGCACCTTTTGCCGGACCCCGCCCTCGAATGGCTCCGGGCGTCGCTCGGGGCCATGGCAGTCTGGGCGGTCGAGGCGGAGCGGGGTGACCTGCCCATGGAGTTGACGCGCCGGCTCTCCGAGCCGCCGCCGGGAAGCGACGACCTCTTTACTGCCGAAGTACGGCTCGACCGCGCTCGCAGCGAGGAGCGTCCCTTGGTCGAGCGGCTCGAGGCCGGGGTGCTGGTGGTGCGCTGCTCGGCAGGCTTCGCGACCGCGGCGCTGATGCCACCGGGTACCCCCACGCATGCAGTGGCCCAACTCGAGGACGAGCTTGATCGCCTGCTCGAGGGACTCAAGCGTCGCCCGCGCGTGACGGCACTGGCACCCGCGGATGCGCGGGACGCCAGTATCGACTCGATTGAGAGTGTCGGCCGCCAGCTGGCACTCCTCCTCGAGAGGCTCACCGGTGCCGACGTGATCGTCGCCATTCGCGTTCGTGACGAACTCACCATCGTGGGCCTGGCGGGGGAAGCCGACGACCGCCTCCTGGGCACCGTTGCCCCGGCAGACAGCCCGCTCGCGACCATGCTGCGGGCGGGTGGCTCCTTCGAGGAGACCGACGAGCCGCCCCTGGGAGCGTCGTCGGGTGATCGGCGCCGATCACTGGGGCCCGCGATCCTCATCCCGATGGAGGTGTCCGGCGAGCGCATCGGCGTCGTGGCCATCTGGCCCTCCGGAACCCAGAACTTCCCGCACCAGGTCCAGCAGCGTGTCCGTGACCTCATCCGCCGGGCGGCGCCCCATGCGTGGAGGGCAAGGGAATACCGCCTTCGCGAGGAAGAGGCGACCCGGGACCGCTTGACCGGCCTCGCCAACAGGCGGGCGCTCGAGGGTGCCATGCATCGGGTTGGCCTCCAGCGCGGCGCCTACGTCCTCGCCGATGTCGACCGCTTCAAGATGTTGAACGACACCCTTGGACATGCTGCCGGCGATGCCGCGCTCCTGCACGTGGCGGGCCTGCTCAAGGGCCAGCTGCGCGGGCGCGACATGGCCGCGCGTATCGGCGGCGAGGAGTTCGTGCTCTGGCTGCCCGATGTGAGCTACGAGGCGGCACTCGCCGTGGCCGAGCGTGTAAGGGATGCGCTCGAGACGTCGGAATGGCACTGGAAGTCCACGCCGTGGCTGCTCACGGCATCGTTCGGCGTGGCCCATTGGCCCGACACCAGCCGGCACGTGGACAATCTTTTTGCGCAGGCCGACGCATCGCTATATGACGCGAAACGACGGGGAAGAAACCGTGTCTCTGGGTCGCGCACGGCAACGATTCCTCGCTGACCCCTCGCGCCACGGCGGCGGCGGCCCTATAATGAACCGTATCGTCTCGCAACTGGGCGCCGCCTATTTCTTCAGCGACTGACTCACCCGACGGGCCGCCGCCGGCTCCACGCCGCCGCGGGCGTCCCCGCAACGAGGGTTTGCGGCGCACGATCCTGCGTGCGGCGGCCACACTGCTCGAGGAGCGTGGAGTCGATGGAGTCACCATCGAGGCGATCGCCGAGCGCGCGTCGGTCGGCAAGCAGACCATCTATCGCCGGTGGTCCTCGCGCGCAGCGGTGCTGGTGGAAGCCTTCCTCTCCCAGGACGAGGTCACCGCACCAGCGCCCGACGGCGGCTCCCTGCGGCGGGACCTCGCCACCTTTGCGGGCGTCGTGTCGGCGTCGGCGAGTGACCCGGCGCTCCGTCGGAGCGTGGCCGGGCTGGTAGCGGCGAGCCATGCTGACCCAGAGGTAGGGCGGCTGTTCCGGGAGCGATTCGTGGCGCCAGCCCGCGCGGCAGTGCGCGAACTGCTCGAGCGTGGGGTTGTCCGTGGCGAGGTGCACCCTGACGTGGACCTCGAGGTCGTCATCGACGAGCTGCTGGGAGCGATCTGGTATCGCGCCCTCATCTCGGGAGGACGGCTCGATCACACCTACGCGGAAAGCCTCGCGGCGGCGGTAGGGCAGGGCGTGACTTCGCGCGACCGCACCTCGGACCATCGGAAACGTCCTGGCCGTCCAGGCATTGCCGAGCCCACGATTGACCTCTTTGGCCACAATGAGCCCGGCACAGATCCATAGTGAGTAGCGCAAAAGGCGGGGCCGGCGCCGAGGGGACCATTGGGCTCCTCGGCGCCCTGTCTATCGGCATCGGCGGCATCGTCGGTGGCGGCATCTTTGCCACGCTGGGCCTGGCCGTCACCGATGCGGGTGGCTCAGCCTGGCTCTCCTTCCTGGTGGCGGGCGCTGTCGCCTTGCTCACCGCGTACTCCTACAGCAAGCTCTCCATCGCCTTTCCGAACGCTGGCGGAACGGTGGCTTTCCTCCAGCGGGGCTATGGAACGGGATTTCTTTCCGACCGGCTCAGTACCCTCCTGGTATTGAGTTACATCGTCATCATGGCGCTGTACGCCAGCGCTTTCGCCACGTACGCCGTCCTGCTTCTCCCCGAGGGTTCGTCGCACCTTCAGCCCTGGCTTGCCGCTGGCGTCCTGATCCTGCTCGGCCTCGGCAACGGCCTGCTCCCGGCGGCAATGGATGCGTGGGAGGGTGCGCTGAACGCGGGAAAGCTGGTGATACTGGGCGCGTTCATCGTTCTTGGCCTCACAAGCGATGGGCTGGTGCTGGAGCGGCTCGGGTCGTCGAGCTGGGTGGGGCCGGTGGACGTCTTCGTCACCGGCATGCTCGTCTTCCTGAGCTACGAGGGATTCGAGCTAATCGCCAATGCCTCGCCGCGCGTCACGAACGCAAGGCGCACACTGCCCATCGCGTTCTTCGGCAGTGTCCTCATCGCGATGCTCCTCTACACCCTGATCGTTGTGGTGTCACTTGGGCACCTCCCGCTCACCCAGATCGAGGCGCAGAAGAATCACGCCATCTCCGCGGTCGCCGAGACGTTCATGGGTCGCTTCGGCTTTCGTTTCATGGCGGTAGGGGCGGTGGTGGCGGCCGTGTCGGCGATCAACGCCGATATTTTTGGCTCGACGCGGCTCATGGGGATGCTCTCGGAAGAAGGGCCACATCGGTGGAAGCGGGTGGGCACGATATTCGGCGGACATCCGTGGAAGCTGCTGTTCCTCACCGGTGCCGGGGTGTTCGCCACCACCGCCATGAACTTGCATACACTGTCAGCGGTGTCGAGCGCAGGGTTCCTCATGGTCTTCGCCGCGGTCAATACGGCGAACGCGAGGCTCGCTTCGGCCACGGAGAGCCGGCGCTGGGTGTCGGTGGTGGGGGCGATGACCTGTTTGGGAGCGCTCGGAGCGATGCTGGTGCAGTTCGGTGGCCAGGAAGCACGACGCCATGAGGCGGGCATCATCCTGGCAATGGCTGTCCTGCCCTTCATCCTGAGGCCGGCTGACAAGGCGCTCAGGGCTGCAACCGCCCGATTTCGCTCGCCGGGCCGAGGGGTGAAAAAGCCCCCGATTCGGTAATTCGGTCGGTTTCTAGCTATATTTATTCGGCCCGGGGGCGATCGGCTTCGACGGGTCAGATGAAGGAATGGCAGCGTGCCCAGGTCCAAGCTCCTGGTTAAACCTCTTGGAACGATTTAAACGCCAATTCTGATCTGGCGCTGGCTGCGTAAGCTGAGCTAACGCTCGCTTGACGCACCTTCGGCTACGAAGCCCGTCCGGGGCGTCGGCGTCGAATCGAAAATCCGGGCTGGCTGGCTCCGGGGCCCTGACGGAGTCGGCGAGATCGATCGGGGATAGACGCTCAGAGGGCTGGTCAGTCACCAGCTGGGCGCGACGGCGCGAAGGCTGACCTACGCACGTAGACGCTGTTTTGGAGCCTGTCTCGGACCAGGGTTCGATTCCCTGCGCCTCCACTGCCTCGGAAGGGGGCCAACCAATTGGTTGGCCCCCTTCTGCTTTTCCACATCTCATCGCATCTTGACCCACGATCAGGGCGGTGGCAGTAGTTAAAGTAGTTTGTTAAGTGATTCTCAACTTGTTTTGGAGGAATCCGGACACCGAAACCCCGTCGCTGAGCCACTCTCAATTATTACACAATGCATTATAAGTAATAGGTTTACTTGCCGTCACCTCATGTAATCTCTCGGAGTCAAATCAAGAATGGATCTGCTTGTGGATCACGTTGCGTCGGTTGAAGAAATACGGAGTGTTTTCCCGGCGTTGGAGCGACAGCACGGGGGGCATACGGTGGCCTATTTCGATGGGCCGGGGGGCACTCAGGTACCCCGGCCGGTCATCGAAGCGATGACCGACTATCTGGCGCATCACAATGCAAATACCCACTGGGCCTACCCGACGAGTCAGGAGACCGACGAGATCATCGCCCGGGCTCGAGCATCCCTCGCCGACTTCCTGAACGCTGATCCCGATGAGGTCGCGTTCGGGGCAAACATGACGACCCTGACTTTCCACCTGGCCAGGGCACTGGGTCGGCGATGGGGCCCGGGCGACGAGCTGGTCGTGACTGAGCTCGACCACCATGCGAATGTGGCCCCATGGCAAGCACTGGCTCGGGAGCGAGGTGTGACCGTGAAGGTGGTCCCGTTCCGGCCGGAGACAGGCGAACTGGACTGGCAGGCGCTGGGACGCGCGATTGGGGCCCGGACCCGGCTGCTGGCCATTGGGGCCGCCTCGAATGCCCTCGGAACCATCACGGACGTAGCCAAGGCCCGGGAACTCGCGCGCGATGTCGGGGCCCTGGTCTTCGTCGACGCGGTACACTTTGCCCCTCATCGGCTGGTCGATGTGCGAGCGCTCGGGTGCGATTTCCTCGCCTGTTCCACCTACAAGTTCTATGGGCCGCACCTTGGCGTTCTCTATGGCCGGCGGGACAGGATGAAGTCACTCGACCTGCCCAAACTCGAGCCAGCGCCCGAGGGCGTGCCGGAGCGCATCGAGACGGGGACGCAGAACCATGAGGGTATTGCCGGCGCAGGTGCGACGATCGAATGGCTCGCCTCGCTGGCTGGAAGCGGGGGCCGGCGCGAGCGACTCGTGCGCCTCTATGCGGCGCAGCACGAGCGGGAGGTCGCATTGTTCAGCCGGATGTGGGATGGGCTGGGCGCGATCAGGGGTGTTACGCGCTACGGGCCACCCCCCAATCGCGCACGCACCGGGACGGTATCTGTGAGCATCGCCGGGGTGCCGGCAGAACATGCCGCGGTGGCCCTTGCCGCCGACGGGCTCTTTGTCTCGAGCGGCGATTTCTACGCGACCACGGTAGTCGAGCGGTTGGGTTTTGCCCGGGACGGCCTGCTGCGAATCGGCCTGTCGATCTACTCGACCGCGGGCGAAGTCGAGCGTGTGCTGGCCGGGGTCGAACAAGTGGCTCGTGCCGCGCGATAGCGCGACCGGGGCGGCCGATGCCTGCCGCCCCGGCGTGAGAACTACTTGAGCGGGATCGCGAGCCGGGTGGTCTGCCACTCGAGGACGAGGTGGTTGGCCTTCTCCATGCTCGGCTCGGCACTGAACGTCAGCATCTCGACTGGGGCCTTGAGCGTTTCCGCCTTCACCTTGCCGCGTCCCACTTCCTGTGCCTGCACGTCCGGGGTGTACGTGCTCTCGTGGCCCCACTGCGTGATCGACTTGTTCACGATCACTTCCCACTCCTTCTCGCCGGGCACTGTGTACAGCGAGTACGTCCCTGCCGGCACCTTCACACCGGCGATCTCCAGCGGGCCGGTGGTGTGGATCATGGTGGGCTCGTTTGACCCGGTACGCCAGATCTTGCCGTATGGCACTGCCTCGCCCCCGATCATGGTGCGTCCCTTGAGGGAGGGGCGTCCGTAGCAGACCTTCACCTCGCTCTTCTCCACCTTGAACGAAATGGAATCGAGCGGGCTGGCGCGGCGGTTCAACGGAAGCTTTTCCGTATTCATGGTGATGCAGCCACCGGCAACGGGCGCCGGAACCGGCAGCGGGCCAAGGAGCGAGGCCAGGGTCGCGATCAGTAACATGCAGTAATCCTCCAGGGTGAAAGGCTCATGCCGCTGAGAGGGCGGCGTGAGCAGCGGTGGCAAGGGTCAGTGCTTCGCCTGGTGTTTCAGCGAGGCAGGTGAGATGGCCCATCTTCCGTCCGGCGCGCGGCTCAGCCTTGCCATAGAGATGGAGTCGCACGCCGGGCATGGCCAGTGCCCGGTCCCAGCGCGGTGTACCATTGGCCCAGGCATCGCCCAGGATGTTCACCATGCAGCAGGGGCTGAGGAGGCGTGGCTCCACGAGCGGGAGTCCGGCCAGCGTGCGGACCTGCTGCTCGAACTGGTCCACGGTGCAGGCGTCGATCGTGTAGTGCCCGCTGTTGTGCGGCCGTGGGGCGATTTCATTCACGAAGAGCTTGCCTCCGTCGGCAACAAACATTTCCACCGCCAGGACCCCGACATATTGGAGCGCGACCGCCACCCCCGTGGCAAGGGCCATGGCGTCCGCGGCCAGCTTGGCTGACAGGCGGGCCGGCACCATCGACGTGTGCAGAACGCCGTGCCGGTGCACGTTCTCGGCAGCCGGAAAGGCGGCGACGGCGCCATCCTGACCCCGTGCCAGCACCACCGAGATCTCCTGTTCCAGGTCCAGTTTCCGCTCCAGGACGCACGGCACTCCGCCGAGATGCTGAAAGGCCTCTGGGCCGTCTTCCACGGCTCCAATCAGCGCCTGCCCCTTCCCGTCATACCCCAAGCGGCTGGTTTTGAGCAGCGCGGGCACGCCGATTGCTTTCAGGGCCTCGGTGAGATCGGTGGCCCGGGGCACACGGGCGAAGGGCGCCGTCAGGAACCCGGCGCTGGCCAGGAAGCCCTTCTCCGCGAGGCGATCCTGGGCGATGGCCACCGATGCCGGGGCCGGACGCACGGGTAGCCGCGCCGCCAGTCGCTCGAGGACGGGGGCAGGCACGTTCTCGAATTCGGTGGTGATCGCGGCGCATTGATCGGCCAGCTGGTCCAGGGCAGTGGGGTCATCGTAGGCAGCCATGATCTGGTGATCGGCGACCTGGCCTGCGGGGCTCCGGGGGTCCGGCTCCAGCACCACGACGCGATAGCCCATGACCCGGGCACGGAGCGCGAACATGCGCCCGAGTTGACCGCCGCCCAGTACGCCGAGCGTGGCGCCGGGCAGGATCAAGACGGATCCGGGAGTGTGAGGCCCAGGACGCGACTGGTCTGGGCGTCGCGCAGGGCGGCGAGCCGGCGCGCGAGGGCAGGATCGGCCAGGGAAAGGATCGCGGCGGCATAGAGTGCGGCGTTGGTGGCACCGGCCTCCCCGATGGCGAAGGTCGCCACCGGCACGCCGGCGGGCATCTGCACAATGGACAGGAGCGAATCCAGTCCCTTGAGCTGGCGCGAACTGACTGGCACGCCGAGGATCGGGAGCGCCGTCTTGCTGGCGAGCATGCCGGGAAGGTGCGCGGCGCCACCGGCGCCGGCGATGATGCACTTGAGGCCGCGCGCGGCTGCGCCGGACGCGTACTCGAACAACAGGTCAGGCGTGCGATGCGCCGAAACGACGCGTGATTCCCATGGGATATCGAGCTGGGTGAGCTGGCGAGCCGCCGCCTGCATCGTTTCCCAGTCGGAATCACTGCCCATGACAATGCCGACGAGCGGTTGCGGCATGAGGTCCCCGGAAGCACGTGAGGGTGACGAACCACTGAGCGCCGAGAAATAAGGGGAGGCGACGGGAGCACGCAATGCCAGCCAATGCCACGGAGAGCCGGCCCGAGGAGGCCGCCGACACGCTGTTCGAGCGCGACCTCTACATGCTCGCACCGTTGAAGTTGCCCAGGGGCCAGCAGTACGCGGTGAGCTCGTCCGACGGGCAGCTGCTCATGCTGGTCAAGCGCCAACGCAAGGGAGTGCGAGTGCTGGCAGCCGCTGCCAGCGTTGCGACTGGGCTCATCATTCTCGGCTTCCTGAGTTCATTCGGCGACAGCCTGGGTGGCCCGGTGATCCGGTGGGGCGCCATGGCCCTCGGTGCGGTGCTCGGATTCCTGGCTGCCCTGGCGGTATATCCCGCGCTCCTTGGCGGCCGGCTGGCGTCGTTCACCCGTCGCGAGAAGCCAGCGGAGAAGGTGCTGGAGGTGAAACAGGCGGACCGGTCACGCGCATTCGAGGTGTCCTGCACCATCACCGGCACCAGGGGGCGGCTGCTCGGCACCGTCCGGCGGAACTACCTGGCGACGCTATTCCGGACACAGTGGGTCCTGTACGGCGCCCGGGGCGAACCGGTTGCCCAGGCGCGCGAGGCCTCGGTGCCCCGGGCCATCGGCGCCCGGCTGGTTGGTTGGGCTATTCCCAAAATGCGGTCAAACTTCGTGATAGCATCGCCGGGAGGAGCCCCCCTCGGGCTGCTCGAGCGCCTTGAGCTGGTTCAGGGCAGGGTGATGTTCGACCTGCGCCAGGGTGGGCGGGACGGGCTTGATCCGCAGCTTGGGCTGGCGCTGGCAGTCCTGATCGATCTCGACGAGCGATGATCGTCGGCGAGCCATCGAACTCGCGCGACATTCAGGCTGTCGCCTTGCTCGCATAGCCGATCTCCGTCGCCCGTCGCCCGGCCCGGGCCCGATGACTCAGTTCCCATACCGAATGCCATCCGATTGATGTCAGCCAGCCGACGGCCTCGCCGTCGCGTCCCTGGGCATGCAACAGCTCGGCGCGCAGTAGCCGCGCCTCAACGCCGGCGAAGATCGGTGAGGCCATGGCATACTGGAACCAGACTTCAGCGCGCGCGCCCTCGAGCGCGTGCAGGCCACCGGCGATCTCGCCCTGACCGGCGCGATGGGCCGCCTCGAGGGTGCGGAGCATCTGTTCGGTGAGCACCTCGGCCCCGTCAGGCACCGCGAGCTCGGCGAGGTCTTCGGTAAAGCGCGCAGCAGACGGGAGATCGCCGCGGCGCGCCGCGAGGAGTCCTGCCACATAGACCCGGACATGGCCATGAAGTCCATCGTGCAGCATCAGCGGAAGGCTGACGCGCGGCAGTTCGGCGGCGGCATTCCATCGCTCGAACTCCTCCTGCAATGCATCGAGCTGGACCGCGGAGCAGGGCAGGACACCGCTGGCGGCGCGGAGGCCCCGCACGGTGAGCGCCCAGGCGGGGTCGAGTTCGCCGGCGATGTCGTAGTCCTTGATCGCATCGGCGGCGCGATCCTGGGCCAGCGCGGCCTCGGCGAGGAACAGGTGACCGAGGGCGCGCAGTTCCGCTGACGGCACCCGTGGAATCACCTCGCGCGCGATGGACTCGACGGCATCAAGGTGACCGGAATAGAGCGCGGCGTCCGCGAGTGCCACGCCCACGGCGAACATGCGCGCCGACCGGAAGTCGCCGGCCAGCCGCAGGAGCCCTCCCACGTCGCCGTGGCGAAAGGCACGCAGGGCACGCAGGGAAAGCGCCTGGTCGCTCGTGGGAGTAAGTGCCGCCACCCGATCCACGTAGAGATCGAGCGTGGCGTCCTCGCCTTCCATCGCAGCGATCCGCGCCAGCTTGCCCAGCGCCCCCACATGCGTGGGGTCGAGGGAAAGGGCCCGCTGGAGCATGGGGCGCGCCTCGACCGCGCTGCGGCCGCGGCAGGCGTTACCGTGAAAGAGCACGTCGCCGAGCAGGTACCAGGCCTCGACGTTGTCGGGATGCTCGGCCACGACGGCGGCGTAGCGCTGCTCAGCCAGGGCGAGCCTGCCATTGAGCCAGGCATCCTGTGCCTCGATCATCATCCGTGCGGCAGGCGCAAGCGCGCCGCTTGTGGCACCTGCAGCCCGGCAGGCCTGGCGGGCCGGCACCAGCATGGCGGCGGCGGCGCGCGTCCCCGCCAGGCGATAGTGCGCCAGGGCGAAATCGGCGTCCAGCGCCACCGCGCGCTCAAAGCCGGCCATTGCACGGGTATGACGCCCGAGCCGGAAGTCGTGCTCCCCTTGGAGAAACGCCTTGAGCGCGGGCCAGGAGCCGCTGGTGCGTGCGGCGAGGTGCGAGGGATAGGTGCCGGGGGCCTGGCTCATCAACGTCACCAGGCCGCGCGACAGTTCGTCTACCGCCTCGAAGAGTCCGTCTTCACTCGCCGCCTGCGCCTCGTGCCGGCCGAGCTTGCCATGTCCGGCGCGATGCAAGGTCGCGCTGACGCGGATGCGGTCGCCCGCCCGGATCACCGTTCCGGTGACAAGGAGCGACGCGCCCAGGGAGCGGGCCAGGGCATCGGTGTCACCGCCGTCCGACGCATCGAGATCGGATGGTGGCGCCGCGAGCACCGCACGCGGATCGACGGTGCGGAGGTCGCCGGCGCCGTCGAGCGCATTGCTGAGGAGGTCGATCATGCCCTCGCCCAGGTAGGCGAGGTCGCGAGGGCCACGCACGACGAAGGGGCAGACGGCGAGCACGTTGGCTGCAGGTGGGGCGTCGGCGTTGTCGGGCGCCGCCGGCGCGACCTTGAAGGGGAAACTGCGTGAGGCCCGTGACCGGATCGCGCTGGCCAGCTCGGTTGTCTCCGCCGATGGTGGGACGCCGATGTCGCGCTCCAGCCGCAGGGCAAAGTCGTCATACGCGCGGAGGGCACCAGCGATCTCGCCTTGCTTCTCCAGCAGGCCAAGGAGGCGACGTATGCCGCGGTCGTCATGCGGCGCTAGACCCACGGCGCGCCTGGCCCAGCTGGCGGCCTCTACGGGCGATGCTGCAGAATCGGAAGCACTCCACGCGGCCTTAGCGGCATCGGATCGAAGGCGAGTACGCTCCACCTCCAGCCACTGCTCCATTTCAGGCGCTGCAGCGACATAGAAGCCTTCCAGCAGGTCGCCGGCGTAGAACTCCATTGCCAGCGCCGGCTGGCCGGCCTGCAGTGCCGCTCTGAAGGCCGTCACATCACACCACAGCGTGCCCGGCTTGATCCCCACTTCGTCTTCTCCCCGCGAGATCACCACGTCATCCCCGCACGCGCGGCGCAGGAAGTAGAGCGACCGACGCAGCGCCCCGCGGGCGTGCTCCTGGTCGAGGTCGGGCCAGAAGAAGCCCACCAGCGAATCACGCCGCCGAAAGCCGCCGGTCGGCGTCAGCGCGAGGAATGTGAGAAGGGCAAGGCGCTTGGGCTGCTGCAGGACCGCACGAATTTCCTCGCCGGAATGATCCCGCAAGTCCAGCGGCCCGAGTAACTTGAGGCGCAGCATGGGCCGAACGTAGCCGCCGCGTTCCCGGGTGGCAACGGGGCATGGGGCCGCTCGGCGGGCTCAGGTCACGGTCAGGGGACGGCGCCCAGGCATGTTGTCGCATGCCCAATCGAACAGGCCTGGTGGTTCTCGCCCTGGCGCTCCCGTCGTGCGGCACCTGGCAGGCAGTGCCTTTGGCACCCCAGGAATTCGCACCACCTCCGGTGGAGATACGGGTAACGCGAATTGACGGCTGGCGGGCGGTCATCACATCGCCGCGCTTCGAGGATGACACCGTCCGCGGGGTGCGGGCAGGGGAACCCTTTGACTCGATCGCGGTGGCGGCAGTCGATGTGCGCGCCGTGGCCGTCCGTCGTCGCATGGAATTGTCCCGAGATGCGACGCAGGGCCTGGTGCTCGCAGGGTTCCTTGGCAGCGTCGTGATCCTGTTCCTCGCCGTTCCCCACACAGGCAACTGATGAACCGGCACTTGTCCGTCCCCGGCTCGATGCTCCTCGCCGTACTTCAAGCCGGCTGCATCACCTCGTGGCAGACACAGTCCGCCGCGCCAGCGCAGGTCATCCAGGCGTCGGGCGAGTCCGAGATCCGCGTGACCCTGAACAGTGGCACGAGCGTCGTGCTTCGCGATCCATGGGTCGAGGGCGACAGCCTGATCGGCTGGGAGGCGGGCAAGAACCCGGATATACCCATCGAGCGACGCACGTTCGCCCTGGAGGGCGTCCGCGCCGTTTCCGTACGGAAGAGCGCCATGGGGGCGAACATCGCTATCGGCGCGGCAGCTGGTGCGGCCATTTTTGTGGGTTCGGTGGTGGGCGCGTACTGGATCGTCTGCGGGTCGCAGCGATGCGACTGACCACGTGTCGGCAGGGTTGGGTGCTGCTCGCCTCGGTCGCGCTTGTGAGCGGCTGCGGCTCCAACTGGCGCCAGGTTGCGGTCGCGCCGACCGCGCTGGCGAGCGAACCCACTGAGGTCCGCGTGACAGGGAGCGATGGAAACCGGTTCGTGATGACGATGCCCCGCTTTGAAGGCGATTCGCTTCTTGGCGAGGTACACGGCCGCCGGCGCGCGATGGCGACGGCAGACGTGCGCCGCCTCGCCCTCCCGGAAGCATCGAGCAGCCGGCGGAGCGCCGGCACGGCCACCGTGGTATCAGCGCTGGCCGTGCTCGTGGCCGGCTGGGTCACGCTCGTCGTCTATGCGCACTAGGCGAATGCCGCGGTGGACTCCGCTGTCATGCGTGGCGACGGTCGTGGTCGCTGCCGCGGGATGTGCCTCGAACTGGCAGACCGAACCGGTCGCGCCGGCCGCGCTGCTGGCCGGGGCCGGGCCCTCTGAAGTGCGGGTAAGGAAGGCGGACGGTTCCTACCTTTACCTTCGGGATCCGGCGGTCACCCACGACTCGCTCGTGGGCTGGGAAGCGCCCGACTGGGACAAGGCAGGCACCCTGTCACGCCGCGCGATTCCGCTGGCGGACGTTCAGGCCGTCGCCGTGAGGGGCAACGATGTCGTCGTGAATGTCGTGCTCGGCTTCCTGGCGGGAACCGTTGCGTTCGGGTACCTGGTCATCCGGCCGGCCCTGGCCGGCGATTGATGCGCACCCATGCGTTGCTGCTGATGTTGCTCGCGACGGGTGGCTGCACGCGCTGGCGAGTGGTCAATGTGTCGCCGGAGGCACTCAACCAGGCCCCGGCACAGGCTCGGGTAACGCTGCCTGATGGATCCCGAGTGATCGTGCAGGAGCCACTGATTCTGGGTGATTCTCTGCACGGCGTACGCAGCCCGGGAGGCAGCGACTCGATCGCAGTCCCGCTGTCCCGGGTCGAACGACTCGCCGTGCCCGTTCCGGACCACGCGAGGGCGTCAGCTCTCGGCCTCTTTGCCGGGGCAGCGGCGGCAACGTTTGCTTTCTGGTTCGCGCTCGTCCTCGCGCAAGACTAGGCGCTTCGCCTGCGCTACACCGTCGCCCGTGTCCGGTCCACTTCGCCCCGTTCCGAGAGTGCCGCCTGCGCCGCCGCAAGCCGTGCAATCGGCACCCGGAAGGGTGAGCAACTGACGTAGTTCATGCCGAGCTTGTCGCAGAAGGCCACCGAGGCGGGCTCACCCCCGTGCTCGCCACAGATACCGAGCTTCAAGTCCTGTCGCGTCTTCCGGCCCATTTCGCACGCCATCTGGATCAGCTTGCCAACCCCGGGCACGTCGAGCGTCTCGAAGGGATCGTTGTCGATGATGCGCTTGTCGATGTAGTCGGGCAGGAAGCGCCCGGCATCGTCACGCGACAGTCCCCAGGTGGTCTGGGTGAGGTCGTTCGTGCCGAAGGAGAAGAACTGGGCCTCGCGCGCAATCTCGTCGGCAGTGAGGGCGGCGCGGGGGAGCTCGATCATGGTGCCGAGGAGGAATGGCACCGAGATCTGCATCTCGCTGAATACCTCCTGGGCCGCCTGTCGCACGATCAGCGCCTGCTTCCGGAACTCCACGACACTCGCCACGAGCGGCACCATGATCTCGGGCTGCACGCGTCCCTTGCGGAGGGCGATTGCGCATGCCGCCTCGAGGATGGCGCGGGCCTGCATGTGGGTGATCTCGGGATACTTGATACCCAGTCGGCAGCCCCGGAGACCGAGCATCGGGTTCACCTCGCGCAAGCCATGCACGATACCCATCAGCCGGTCGGTCGGCACTCCGAGCTGGGTGGCCAGCCCCTCGATCTCGGCGTCGTCGTGAGGCAGGAACTCATGCAGCGGAGGATCCAGCAGCCGGATGCAGACCGGGTGGCCCTCCATGGCGCGGAAGATGGCCTCGAAGTCGGCGCGCTGCATCGGCAGCAGCTTGGCGAGTGCCTTGCGACGACCGGCCTCGTCCTGGGCCACGATCATCTCGCGCATGGCGGCGAGCCGGTCGCCCTCGAAGAACATATGCTCGGTCCGGCAGAGCCCGATGCCCTCGGCGCCGAAATCGCGTCCTCGATGCGCATCGGCAGGCGTATCGGCGTTGACCCGCACGCCGATGTGCCGCAACTCATCCGACCACTGCATGATCCGCCCGAAGTCCTTGGACATTTCTGGCGCGATCAGCGAGGCCTGACCAGCGTAGACGCGACCGGAACTGCCGTCGACCGTCACCCAGTCGCCTTCGCGGAGGGTGCGGTCGCCCACCCGGAGTACCTTGTCGCCCTCGAGCACCTCGAGATGCTGGGCCGCGGCGACGCAGGGCGTGCCCATGCCACGCGCCACGACGGCCGCGTGGCTGGTCATGCCACCTCGCGCGGTGAGGATCGCCTTGGCGAGCACCATGCCGTGGAAATCCTCGGGCGATGTCTCGCTGCGAACAAGAATGACCGACTGCCCGGCCCGGCCAAGTTGTTCGGCCCGGTCGGCGTCGAAGACGATCGTGCCGCAGGCTGCCCCCGGCGACGCGGGCAGGCCGGTGGTGAGGAGGTCGAGGGTGCTGTGCGGATCGATGGTGGGATGCAGCAGCTGGTTCAGGTCGTTGGGCGGGATCCGGCTGACCGCCTCCTCGCGAGAGATGAGCCCTTCATCGAACATCTCGCAGGCAATGCGCACCGAGGCATGACCGGAGCGCTGTCCGCGGCGAGTCTGCAGCATGTAGAGCTGACCACGCTCGATCGTGAACTCCATGTCCTGCACGTCGCGGAAGTGGCGTTCCAGCAGCCGGGCAGTGCGCTCGAGCTCGCCATAGGCCGCCGGCAGCCGGCTGGCGAGGGTGCCGATAGGTTCCGGGGTGCGCATGCCGGACACGACGTCCTCGCCCTGGGCATTGATCAGGTACTCCCCGTACAACCGGTGCTCGCCGGTGGACGGATCGCGCGTGAAGGCGACGCCGGTGCCGGAATCCTCGCCGATGTTGCCGAACACCATGGCCACCACGTTGACCGCCGTGCCCATCGTGTCGGGAATGTCGTGCAGGCGCCGGTAGTCGATGGCGCGCTGGGTGTTCCAGCTCTCGAAGACGGCGGCGACCGCACCCCACAACTGGTCGATGGGTGAATCGGGGAAGTCGATGCCGAGCTCTTCCTTGACGCGCAGCTTCAGCGCCCGCACCACTTCCTTGAGGACCGGCACCGGCAAGTCAATATCGCGCGCGACGCCAGCGGCACGGCGGCGTTCGTCGAGGACATGCTCGAAGGTCTTCTTGGGAAGGTTGAACACCACACTCGCATACATCTGGACAAAGCGGCGGTAGCTGTCCCACGCGAACCCGGGGTTGCCGCTCTCCTTGGCCAGGCCCTCGACTGTCTCCTCGTTCAGGCCGAGGTTCAGGATGGTATCCATCATTCCCGGCATCGACACCGGGGCGCCTGACCGCACCGACACCAACAATGGCGATTCGCGGCCGCCAAACGTGCGGCCGGCCGCGTTCTCGAGGCGTTGCAGTGCCTGCTCCACCTGCGCCCGCAGGCGCGGACTGAACTGGCGCGCCTCGAGGTACTGGAGGCAGATGGTGGTGGTGATCGTGAATCCGGGCGGCACGGGAATGCCAAGCGTCGTCATCTCGGCAAGACCAGCACCCTTGCCGCCAAGCACTTCCTTCATGGCGGCGGTGCCGTCGGCGCGTCCCTGGCCAAAGAAATAGACCAGGGGCGGCGTGAAGGAGCCGCTCATACGACGGTGGCGGCGAGAGGCGCCGCGTGACGGAGCTGCACCAGTTCCTCCGTGATCGGGGTGGGGTACTGTCCCGAGAAGCAGGCGTGGCAGAACCCGGTGTCTCGTCCAGCTGCCGTGAGCATGCCATCCAGGGACAGGTAACCAAGCGTGTCTACGCCGAGGAATTCGCGGATCTCCTCCACCGAGTGGGTGGCGCCGATCAGCTCCTCGCGCGTCGGGGTATCAATGCCATAGTGGCACGGACCGGTGATCGGTGGCGAGCCGAGACGGAGGTGCACTTCACGCGCACCGGCGGCGCGGACCATCTGGACCAGTCCCTTGCTCGTGGTGCCGCGCACCAGGCTGTCGTCGACCATGACCACCGACCGACCCTCGATGACCTCGCGCACCGGGTTGAACTTGATCCGAACCTTGGCCACCCGGAGCGCCTGCGTGGGGTTGATGAAAGTGCGCCCGACATAGTGATTGCGAATCAACCCGTATTCGAGCTTGGTGCCCGATACTTCGCTGAAGCCCAGCGCCATCGCGTTGGAACTGTCGGGCACCGAGAACACCACCTGCGCCCCGGGCGCTGGATGCTCCACGGCCAGCTGGCGGCCAATCTCGCGGCGCACCGCATCGACGGAGCGGCCGAAGATCGTGCTGTCCGGGCGCGAGAAATACACCAGCTCGAACACGCACCGGCTCACCGGGCTTGGGGGCAGCGGCGTCAGGTTCTCGACCCGGCCTTCCGTAATGCGGACGAACTCGCCCGGCTGCATCTCCCGGATGAGCGCGGCGCCCATGAGGTCGAAGGCGCAGGTCTCGGATGCCACGATCACGCCGTCGCCCAGCCGGGCGAGCATGAGCGGCCGAAAGCCGCGTGGATCGACGACGGCGTAGATCTCCCGGCCGCTCCCGATGACGAGGCTGTACGCACCTTCCGCCCGGCCTAGCGCCTCACGGATCTGGCCCTCCATCGTGGGGGCGTTGGACCGCGCGATGAGGTGCACCAGGCACTCGGTGTCCGAGGACGACGTGAAGATGGCGCCCTCTTCCACCAGTTCCCGGCGCAGCTGCGGCGCATTGGTGAGGTTGCCGTTGTGGGCCACCGACAACGCACCACCACGCGTGTTGGCGAAGCACGGCTGTGCATTGGCCAGCACGGTGCTGCCCGCGGTCGAGTAGCGGGTATGCCCCACCGCCACGTCGCCCGGCAGGTGCTGCATGACCGGCTCCGGGAACGTGTCGGACACCAGCCCCATGCCACGATGCACGCGGGCCTGCCCGTCGCGGTCAACGGCGACGATGCCGGCGCTTTCCTGTCCCCGATGCTGCAGCGCATACAGTCCCAGGTAGGCCAGGCGCGCGGCCTCGGGAATCTTCGAAACGCCAATCACGCCACACATGGTCAGGCCTCCAGCGCCGAATCCGTGACGACGTGCTGCAGTCGTCGCGGGATCGCGTCAAGAAAGATGCGGCGGAGCTCGTCTACCGCCCATTGCCAGTCGGTGCCCCCGGCACTGATGGCGAGCGCACCGTTCCGTTCGCCCACCGTGCCCACGGCCATCGCAGGAACTCCATGTTCACCGGCCAGCGCCAGTACCCGGTCGGTCTGGGGATGCGAACAGGTGATCACCACCCGACCGTGATCCTCGCCGAAGAGCAGTCGCTGCGGCTCGAGCGCACCGGCGTGCGCGCTCAAGTCGATCGTGGCCCCGATAGGTCCGGGCGTGTATGGGCCGCCAATGGCACACTCCGCGAGGGTCACCGCGAGGCCACCCTCACTGCAATCGTGTGCGGAGCGAAGGAGCTTCTGCCGGGCGGCCGCCACCAGGAACTGCTGCAGCCGACGCTCGCCAGCCAGGTCGACGGGCGCGGGTGCCCCACCCACGAAGTGGTCGAGTTCCGCCCAGAGCGCCGAGCCGCCGAGGGCGCCCTCGGTGCGTCCAAGGATGAGGATCGCATCACCCATGTTGCGGAAGAAGCTGCTGACACGGTGATCGAGCGATTCCAGCAGTCCCACCATCCCGACGGTTGGCGTCGGGTCAATCGCCCCGTGCGGATTCTCGTTGTAGAACGAGACGTTGCCGCCGGTGACCGGTGTCTCGAAGGCGACGCACGCATCGGCAATACCGCGACAGGCCTCTCGGAACTGGAAGAACACCTCGGGCTTCTCGGGATTGCCGAAGTTGAGGCAGTCCGTGATACCCAGCGGTACGGCACCGGTGCAGGCGATGTTGCGCGCCGCCTCGGCGACGGTGGCCTTGCCTCCCTCATACGGATCGAGCGCCACCAGCCGGCTGTTGCAGTCGACGGTGACGGCAATGCCGAAGGTGGTTCCCGGCACCTGCGCCACACCGGCGTCGCTGCCCGGCCCGAACGCGGTGGATGCCTGCACGGTGGAGTCATACTGTTCGTAGACCCAGCGCTTGCTCGCGATGGTGGGCGCATCGAGCAAGGCACGGAGGTCGCCCTCGATGCTTGCGCCCGCCCTCGCGGGGGGAGCCGCCGCACGACGGGCAATCGCCGCCTCGCCCTCGCGCGCCTCGGGGTGATACACCGGGGCGTCGTCCACGAGGCGCTGCCCCGGAATCGCCACCACGGTCAGGCCGTCATGCGTTACCCGGAACACCCCGTCGTCGGTGACGTGCCCGATCGGCGTGGCGCCAAGTTCCCACTTGGCGCATACCGCCTGCACCTCGGCCACACGCGCCGGTTCGGCCACCACGAGCATGCGCTCCTGTGACTCGGAGAGCAGGATCTCGTACGGGGTCATGCCGGGCTCCCGGGTAGGCACCAGCGCCGTATCGATCTGCACCCCAACACCGCCACGCGCCGCCATCTCGGCAGACGAACTGGTGAGGCCGGCCGCGCCCATGTCCTGGATCGCCACGATGTAGCCACCGTGAATCAACTCGAGACTCGCTTCCAGCAGGAGCTTCTCACAGAAGGGATCGCCCACCTGCACCTGGGGGCGGCGCGCCTCGCTCTTTTCCGACAGTTCCTCGGAGGCGAAGCTGGCGCCATGAATGCCGTCCCGCCCGGTGCGTGCGCCAACGGCCAGCAGTACGTTGCCGACACCGTGTGCACGCGCGGTGATCAGGTGTTCCTCACGCAGCAGCCCAACGCACATTGCGTTGACCAGCGGGTTGCCGGTGTACCCCTCGGCGAAACTGACTTCGCCGCCCAGGGTGGGAATCCCGACGCAATTGCCGTAGTCACCCACGCCGCGGACCACGCCGGCAAAGAGGTAGCGATTCCGCGCCGTATCGAGCGGCCCGAAACGCAGGCTGTTGAGCATGGCGATGGGCCGCGCACCCATGGTGAAGACGTCGCGCAGAATCCCGCCCACTCCCGTGGCGGCCCCCTGGTAGGGCTCCACTGCCGACGGATGGTTGTGCGACTCGATCTTGAACGCGACGGCCCACCCATCCTTGAGACGGAGCACGCCAGCGTTCTCGCCTGGTCCCTGCACGACGGCCGGGCCGGTGACGGGAAACATCCGCAGGATCGGCTTCGAGTGCTTGTAGGAGCAGTGCTCCGACCAGAGCGCCGAAAAAACCCCAAGCTCGGTCAGGGTCGGTGCGCGCCCCAGCAGCTCGAGAATCTTGTCGTACTCGAACCGGTTGAGATTGTGCTCGCGCACCACCTCCGGCGTCACCAGGCGCTCCCCCGGAAATGCACAGGCAGCGAGCATCGCGGGATCGAAGATGCCGGTTGAGGTCATTGCGTCCCGCTGGCCGGTGTAGTGACGCCCGCGGCATCGGTGAAGCCAGGTGCCTTGGTGCCGACGCTTGACGGACCCTCATAGGGGTGGTTGCTCGACCGGGCGACGGCATCCACGACCTTGCCATTCTCCAGGATCACCACGTCTTGCGTACCGCATGCGGGCATGCAGGTGGATGGGTAGCTCATATAGGTGTAGGCGCCGCGCGTGCGGGTGGCCGTGGGAGCCCCCCAGGCGGTGGTCACTTCCTCTGCGGTCATGCCGGGACGAACGGGGGTCTGTGCGTGCGCCGTGGCGGCGGCGCCGACGAGTAGCAGTACGGTCAGCACGGAGGTGCGGGTCATCGGGCGGCTCCGGAAAGGGCGCGAACGCCGGCGAGTGAGCGCATGAAGAGCAGGCCGTCAGCCGATCCGAGGTGCGGATCGATGACGCGCTCGGGATGGGGCATGATGCCGACGATGTTGCCCGTCGGACTACAGATGCCGGCAATGTCATTGATGGAGCCGTTCGGGTTGCCCTCACTCGTGGGCGACCGCGGCGCATAGCGCAATACCACCTGGCCCTCGCCCTCCAGCCGGGCCAGCGTTTCCGCATCGGCCACGTAGCGACCCTCGCCGTGCGCCACCGGCAACCGGACAGGCGTCTTGCGCTCGAAGGCCCAGGTGAAGATCGTGTCGGTCCGCTCGACCATCACATCCACTGGCTTGGACACGAACGTCAGCCCGGCGTTTCGCATGAGGGCGCCTGGCAGGAGATGAGCCTCGCACAAGATCTGGAACCCGTTACAGATCCCCACGACGCCCCCACCGCCGGCGGCATGTGCCTGCACCGCCTGCATGATCGGGCTGAAGCGGGCGATGGCCCCGGACCGGAGATAGTCGCCGTAGCTGAAGCCGCCGGGCAGGACCACGATGTCGGCATCCTGCAGCGACGTATCGCGATGCCATACGAAGAACGCATCGGCGCCGCTGCGCTCCGCGCCGCGGCGAGCGTCCTCGTCGCAGTTGCTGCCAGGGAACCGCACCACCGCCACACGAACCATCAGTCGGCCTCCACCTCTACCTGGTAGTCCTCGGTGACGGGATTGGCCAGGAGCCGGTCGCACATCAGGCGCGTCCTGGCCTCGGCCTCGTCGCGCGAGCTGGCATCCACCTCGAGCTCCACGGCACGCCCGACGTGCACGGTGCGGGTTTCAGCGAACCCCAGGGCGGTCAGGGCGTGCTCGACGGCCTGGCCCTGCGGGTCGAGCAGGCCGGCGCGGGGCATGACGCGGACGTGAACCCGGTACGTCATTCCATCTCCTTGCGGCGCTCCCGGCGCTCGCGACTGAGGGAGGTGATCTCGGCGTCCTCAGCATCAAGGGCGGGCACGGCTTCGGACTCGTTCCGCTCCATCAGGCCAAGCAACACGGCGCGAATGATACCGAACAATGTGTAGATGAGGCCGAGTGGAAACAGGACGGCATCGGGCTTGACCAGCGCCCCGATCATCAGGGCGAGCACAAAGAGCGTCGTTGCCGCCTGGCGACCGGTGCGGAAGCTGAAGCCCGGCATCTTGGGATACTTCACGTTGCTGACCATGAGCACGCCCAGCACGAGCATCAGGAGCACCAGCCCCTGATGCTGGAGGTCGAGCCATGCCAGCGAGGCGCGGTACCACGGGGTCTGGCTGAACGGGTAGTAGCAGGCCAGCGTCATGCCGGCGGCGGGCGACGGGAGCCCGGTGAACCAGGGCGTGGGCTTGCCAGCTGACACGACGTTGAAGCGTGCCAGCCGGATCGCCACCGCCACGACATAGATCCAGCAGAGCACCCAGGCGAACTTGCCGGCGGAGGTGAACTCGAGGAAGTAGATAATGAGCGCCGGCGCCACCCCAAAGGACACGAGGTCGATCAGCGAGTCGAGTTCCTCGCCAAAGCGGCTGCTGGTCTTGGCCAGGCGGGCGATGCGGCCATCGAGCACGTCCAGGATGCCGGCGAAGACGATGAACCACCCGGCCCAGCGGAAGTTGCCGTTGAAGGCAGAGACGATCGCCCAGAACCCGAAGAACAGGTTGCCCAAAGTGAACGCACTGGGCATCACCACGACGACCTGCCGCATCGGCCGCTGCAGGCCGCCCCCACGAGGTCTCAGTTCCATCGTGCCACCACGGTAAGGCCGCACTTTGTGCGCATGCCCTTTTGTACCAGCACGCGCACATCGGTTGGCAGGAACAGGTCAACCCGGGAACCAAAGCGAATCATGCCCAGCCGCTCGCCCTGGGTCACGGCAGTGCCCACGGGATGATCGGTAATGATGCGCCGGGCGATGAGGCCGGCGATCTGGCGCACGAGGACACGGCCGTGTGACGTGTCGAGGCCCACCGACGACTGTTCGTTCTCCAGGCTCGACTTCTCGTCGGCGGCATTGAGGAACTTGCCGGGATTGTAGTGGCGATACGCCACCGTGCCGCCGAGCGGATAGCGGTTCACGTGACAGTCAAACACGTTCATGAAGATGCAGATGCGCGTGGCGCGACCGGCAATGAAAGACGGCTCGTCCACGTCACGCACGTCGACCACGAGCCCGTCGGCTGGTGCGATGACGAGATCCGCGCCGCGCTCGCCGTCGCGCGGCGGATCGCGGAAGAAGGCGACGACCCACACCGCGATCGGCAGCCAGAGCAGCGCCCACCAGTGGGCGAAAATGAGCAGCAGGCCGAGGATGACGAAGGCGCCAACAATAAACGGCCTGCCCTCGGGAGCGACACGGATCACGCCGGCACCTCCAGCGCGCTGCCGGTCAGCAGGCGGTACGCCTCCAGGTACCGTGCGCTCGTCGCCTCGATCACGTGGTCGGGCAGCGGCGGCGGGGGCGCGTCGCCATTCCAGCCACCCGACTGCCGCAGCGATGCGAGGTAGTCGCGCAGCGGCTGCTTGTCGAAGCTCGGCTGGGTGCCGCCGGGCGCGTACCGCGCCGCCGGCCAGAAGCGGGAGGAGTCGGGGGTCAGGACTTCGTCGATGAGCAGCAGCGTGCCGTCCGGCGTGTGCCCGAACTCGAACTTGGTGTCGGCGATGATGATTCCCCGTTCGGCGGCATAGTCCCGGCCGGCGGTGTACACGGCAAAACTGAGGGTGCGAAGGCGTCGCGCGACGTCGGCGCCAAGCGCCCGCTCCATCGTGGAGAATGGCACGTTGATGTCGTGTCCCGATTCTGCCTTCGTGGCGGGTGAGAACAGGGCAGGGTCGAGACGGGCGCTTTCCACCAACCCGCTGGGCAGCCGCTCGCCCGCGAGGGTTCCATCCGCCCGGTATTCCTGCCACGCTGATCCGCTCAGGTACCCGCGCACGACGCACTCAAAGGCCACCGGTTCGGTGCGGCGCACCAGCATGGCCCGGCCCGACACCTGTTGGCGGTGCGATGCCAGCGCCGGCAGGCGCTTCACGATCTCGTCCGCGTTCGCGGTGATGAAGTGCGAGGGCGCGGCCTGCTCCAGGCGCCGGAACCAGAACGCCGACAGCTGTGTGAGGACCGCACCCTTGAGCGGCACGGCTTCGTTCATCACCACGTCGAAGGCACTGACTCGGTCGCTCGCCACCAGCAGGAGGGCGTCGGGGCCGGCGTCGTAGACTTCGCGGACCTTGCCACGGCGCACGAGCGGCAGCGGCAGGGTAGAGGCATGCAGCGCCACCGTCATACCCGCACCTCGGCGGCACCCGCCTCGGTGGCGAGGGCGCGCGCCCGGGCCAGGAGCGGGGGCAGGTAGTCCCGGGTGAATTCCTGCACCTGCTGAACCGAGCGACCGGTGTAGCGATGCGGCTCGAGTTCGGCCTGGAGCGATGCAGCCGGCACGCCCCCGAAGGCCGGATCCCGCCCGAGTCGATCCAGGAGGTCGTTGGGTGCCCCACCGCTCACCGCCTCGGCCACGGCGAGGCTGTGACGTCGGATCACCTCGTGCAGCGCCTGCCGGTCGCCACCCGCGCCCACGCCGAGCATGAGCCAGCGCTCCGTGGCCATGAAGGGCATCTGCTCATCGACATGCTTCCGCACCACGGCCCCTCGCACCTCGAGGCCCGCTGCCACATTGGTGGCGAGCACCAGGATCGCATCGGTGGCGAGAAAGGCCTCCGGCAGGGTCAGGCGCCGGTTGGCACTGTCGTCGAGCGTGCGCTCCAGCCACTGGTTCGCGGCGGTGTGCGCCCCATTTGCCTGCAACGAGATGACGAAGCGCGCCAGGCTGCAAATGCGCTCGGCGCGCATGGGGTTCCGCTTGTAAGCCATGGCGCTCGAGCCGATCTGCTCCGCCTCGAACGGCTCGAGGAGTTCACCCTCATGCTGCAGGAGGCGAAGGTCGGACCCCATCTTGGCAGTCGACTGTGCGATCCCGCTCAGGCTGTCGAGCACCTGCGCGTCAACCTTCCGCGGGTACGTCTGGCCCGAGACGGCGAAGGTCTCGCCAAAACCCATGCGGGCCGCGATCAGCCGATCCAGGGCGCGAACCTTCTCATGGTCCCCATTGAACAGCTCGAGGAACGAGGCCTGCGTGCCCGTCGTGCCCTTGCAGCCGTGGAAGCGCAGGGTCTCGAGCCGGTGGCACACCTCCTCCACGTCGAGCGCCAGGTCCTGCATCCAGAGGGTGGCGCGCTTGCCCACTGTCGTGAGCTGGGCAGGCTGGAAGTGGGTGTAGGCAAGGCAGGGGAGCGTGGCATGGCGAATGGCGAACGTCTCCAGCGCGCCGAGCAGCGCGATCAGGCGACCCAGCACCAGCCGGAGACCCTCGCGCATAACCACGAGGTCGGCGTTGTCGGTGACGAAGGCGCTCGTGGCCCCCAGATGGATGAAGGGGCGCGCCGCCACCGCCTGATCGCCGAACGCATGCACGTGTGCCATGACGTCGTGCCGGAAGCGTCGCTCGTACTTCGCGGCCACGTCCAGGTCCGCGTCGTCGAGGTGCGCGCGCATGGCCTCGAGTGCGGCATCGGGCACCGCCAGGCCGAGCTCGCGTTCCGACTCGGCCAGTGCGAGCCAGAGGCGGCGCCAGAGCGACACCCGATGCCGGTCGCCCCACAGCGCCTGCATGGCCGCTGACGCGTAGCGGGTACCCAGCGGGGAACGGTAGCGGTCGTCGGTCATGGGCCGAAAGAAAGGTCGGAGAACCGGATGCGCCGGTCGCGCTCAAAGAAGATCCGGAAGCGGCGCGCCGGCCGCTGCCGCTCGATCGTGGTCGCGACGGCCGCGGCATCGTCGACCCGCGAATTGTTGATCGCGAGGATGACGTCGCCACCCTGCAATCCGGTCAGCCGGGCCGCCTCGGGCGAGATGCTGAAGATCAGCGCACCCTGCTCGGCCGCGATGCGGCGCTCCGCGCGGATGGCCGGAGTCACGGTGACAAGTTGCACGTCCTGCAGCGCCGGCACCTTCTCCGCGGTAACACTGGGGAGCTCGCCGGTGCGAAGGCGACGCCGCACCGGCGCTCCGCTGCCGCTCTTCACCTCGACCAGCACCGTGTCGCCCACGGCCACGTCGAGCTTGACGGCCTCCCAGTCGAGCCAGGTGCGCATCTTCTGGCCGTTGGCCAGCACGAGAATGTCGCCGGCCTTGAGACCGGCGACCGCGGCGGGGCTACCGGTTGCCACGGACTCGATCCGTATGCCGTCGATCGAACGCGTGAGCTGCATCTGCCGTGCACCCGATACCTCGATGCCGGTCCAGGCGCGGTGCATCTCGCCCCGTCGCAGGATCTCGGCGGTGACGCGCATGGCCCGCTCGATCGGGATCGCGAAGCCCAGTCCGATCGAGCCGCCGCTGCTGGAAAAGATCGACGCGTTGACCCCCACCACCTGGCCGAGGGCATTGGCGAGCGGTCCCCCTGAATTGCCTGGATTGATCGCGGCGTCGGTCTGGATCATGTCGAGGTAGAGCCCGGGCTGGTCGCCAGTCGGCAGGATATTCCGCCCCACGGCGCTGACCACACCGGCCGTGACCGTTGGCTCCACATTGCTCAGCAGGAAGCGATAGGGGTTGCCGAGCGCCACGACCCACTCGCCGATCATGAGGTCGTCGCTCCTGCCGAGCGGCGCCACGGGCAGGCCGGTCCGGTCCACCTTGATCACTGCGATGTCGGTCGTGGCATCCTCACCCACGAGCGTGGCCGGGACATCGGTGCCGTCGCCGAGTGTCACGGTGATCTTGTCGGCGCCATCCACCACGTGCTGGTTGGTGATGATCACGCCGTCGGCCCGAACCACGAATCCAGTGCCGAAGCTCTGGACCTGCTGTTCGTTCCCATCGGGCGAAAAGAACATGTCGAATGGGGACTGCTGAACCTGGCGACGACCCTGCACGCCGACCGAAACGACGGATGGCGAGACCCGGGACGCCGACGTGACAATCGCGGTGCGACGCGACTGGTCCACGGATTCCTGCGCACGGGGCCGGGCTTGCATCGCCCCGAACGTGGCAAGCGACATGGGGGCCGGATCCCGGTCGGTCGTGCGACAAGCCGACAGGGCAAGGGCGAGCAACAGGAAACGGGGGGCGTTCATGCGTTGGCCGCCGATCCCGTCAGTGCTCCATCGACCACGAAGCACTCCGGCGCATAGGCAGCTCGCACGAAATACAACCCGTGGGGAGGCGCCGGCGGACTGGTCTCGCTGTTGTCGGTGCAGGTAAGCAGCCGCGACATGTCATCAGCGGGACGCCGGCCAAGTGCCACGTCGACCATCGTGCCAACCAGCATGCGCACCATGTGCTGGAGAAAGCGGTCAGCCTCCACATGGAACCGCCAGCCCCGTCCTTCGGGCCGCACTTCCCAGCGTGCCTCGCGGATGCGGCAGTAGTAGTGGGGCTTGGGTTCGGTGCGTGCGGAGAATCCGCGAAAGTCGTGTTCGCCGGCAATCACGGCGGCCGACGGATGCAGCACCGCCGGATCGAGCGCGCGCCCCAGCGCCCATTCGTACTTTCGGCGGAATGGGCTGCTCGCGGCATCATCGCAACCGATGTCGTAGTGATAGCGCCGGCTCTCTGCGTTCTTGCGCGCGTGGAAACCTGCGCGCATTTCGGACAGCGCGGCGACCCAGATGTCGCGGGGGAGGAGGGCGTTGAGGGCACGACGGAGTGCGTCGGGCGACCATGATTCAGGCATTGCGAGGCTGACGGCCATTCCCAGCGCGTGCACACCCGCGTCGGTGCGTCCAGCCCCGTGGGCCGTGACATGCTGATCTGCGAGACGCGCCAGGACCCGTTCAACTTCGCCCTGCACCGTCCGGCCCGTTGCCTGTCGCTGCCACCCGAGGAACTCGGTGCCGTCGAAGTGGATCAGCGCGAGGAAGGACCGACTCATCACTGGCGGAATCTAGCCGCCGAGAGGCTTGGGAACAAGCGTCGCAACTCTTTGTGTTGATTGACAAAAGCCCGCGCAACCACCTACGCTTTCCCCGCTTCTTCTGCCACCTGGTAGCCCCGTGCCCGACGCCATTTCATCGCCGATCCTTCCTCACGTGCTCCAGCGCCTCGCGTCGGGCCTGTCACTGACGGGCGAGGAGGCGGGCGCCGCGTTTGACGTAGTGATGCAGGGGATGGCCGAGCCGGGCCAGATCGCGGCCTTGCTCATGGGGCTGCGCGAAAAGGGCGAGACGGCGGCAGAGGTTGCGGGCGCCGCCCAGGCGCTCCGGCGTGCCATGACGCCCGTGGCGCTGGATGGCTCCGACGACCTGGTCGACACCTGCGGGACCGGGGGTGGCCAAGTGGCGACCTTCAATATCTCCACCGGTGCCGCGTTTGTGGTGGCAGGCGCCGGCGTGCGGGTTGCCAAGCACGGCAATCGGAGCTTCACCAGTCGTTCCGGCTCGGCGGATGTGCTCGAGGCGCTCGGTGTCTCAGTGCCGACGCCGCCGGAAAGGGCAGGGGTGGTGCTCGACGCCGCGGGCATCGTCTTCCTGTTTGCCCCGGCGTTTCATCCGGCGATGCGTCATGCCGCACCGGTGCGTCGGGAGCTTGGAGTGACCACGATCATGAACCTCCTTGGTCCACTGGCCAACCCCGCCGGGGTGACACGGCAGGTGCTCGGCGTTGCCGAGCGCCATCGGGCGCCCCTGCTGGCAGCGGCGCTTGCCGCCCTTGGGAGCCGACATGCGCTGGTCGTGCACGGGGCGGACGGCATGGATGAGATTTCGCCCCTCGGGTCGACGTTCGTCTGGGAGGTGCGAGACGGCACGGTGGCGGAGTGGGTGATCGAGCCGGGCGCGTTCGGGATCGAGGCGGGCACAATGGAAGAACTGGCCGGGGGCGATCCGACTCAAAACGCCTTCCGGATCGAGTCCGTGCTCAACGGTGCGACCCGGGGCGCGGCACGAGACGCGCTATGCCTCAACGCCGCTGCCGCGCTGTATGTGTCCGGTCGCGGCTGGTCCTTCGCGGAGGCCCTGACTCGCGCGACGGAAGCGCTGGATGGCGGCCAGGGGCTGGCCGCGCTCAGGCGGCTGCGAGTGGCGGAGCCTCGTCAGGGCGACGAGAAGCTCAATACTTCCGGATGATCCCGACCACGACGCCCTGAATGAGCACGTCGCGCTCCTGATAGCGCATTGGGGTCATGGTGGTGTTGGCAGGCTGGAGCCGGATCCACCCGCCGGTTTCGCGATAGAATTTCTTGACGGTCGCCTCGGAACCATTGACGAGCGCAATAACCATTTCGCCATTTTCGGCAGCCTCGCGCCCGTGGACGACGACAAAATCGCCATCGAGGATGTGTTCGTCGATCATCGAGTTGCCGGAAACCTTGAGCGCGTAGTTCGGCCCGCGCCGCGGCAGGATCTCATCGGGCACGGCGATGGTTTCGTCGTGCATGAGGGACTCGATGGGCATGCCGGCAGCTACCTTGCCGAGTAGCGGAATTTCCGTGGCCTTGGCGGTGCCGCGCGGCGGCAGCACCTCGATCGAGCGGCTCTCGTTGTACTGGCGACGGATGTAGCCCTTCCGCTCCAGGTTGGTGAGATGCTCATGGACGGTGGCGAGCGACGCAAAGGTGAACTGGCCGGCGATCTCCTCGAAGCTGGGCGCGTAGCCATGCTCCGCGATATGGCCGCGCAGATAGCTGAGGATTTCGTTCTGGCGCTTGGTGAGGGTCATGCGGTACGCTCCGGCTGGTGACAGACCGAACAGAGGCCGAATTACATTACCCGAATGCCAGCCGAAGGGCAAGATGCCAATTTCCCTGCAGCAGATTCTTTCCACTACCGAACACACGTTGCCGGCGCTGCGGGCCCGGCGAGGGGAGCTGGAGCGGCTGGCAGCGTCGGCAGTTCCCGGTCCCTCGTTTCGTCGCGCCCTCGAGGGGCCATGCGTTGCCTTGATTGCCGAAGTGAAGCGCCGGTCGCCATCGGCTGGGAGCATCAGGGAGGACCTGGACCCGGCCTCGCTGGCGACCCGATATGCGGCGGGTGGCGCTGCCGCGATCTCGGTGCTGACCGATGGCCCCCACTTCGGCGGCTCGCTGGATGACCTGCGAGCCGTCGTCGATCGGGTCGCCGTGCCCGTCATTCGGAAGGACTTCATCCTGTCGGAGGAGCAGATACTGGAAGCGCGAGCGGCCGGTGCCTCGGCGGTACTGCTGATCGTCCGGGCCCTTTCCCCCCAGCGGCTCGCCTCGCTGCGCCGTTTCGCGGCGGACTTGGCCCTCGACGCCCTGGTCGAGACGCACAATGCGTCGGAGACCGACAAGGCACTCGAGGCCGGGGCAGAGATTGTCGGGGTCAACAGTCGCGATCTCGATACCTTTCGGACCGACACCGACGGCGCCTGGCGGCACTTTGACCAGATCCCGACCGGGATCGTTGCCGTGGCCGAGAGTGGCATGGCGACGCCGGCGGACGTTGAACGGGCGGCGGCGGCAGGCGCCGATGCGGTGCTGATCGGCACCGCCCTCAGCGCCGCGCCCGACCCCGAGGTGCTGGCGCGCGAGCTTGGCGGAGTGTCTCGCGTTGGGCGTTGACGCCAAGATTTGCGGATTGACGCGGCCCGGCGACGCCGCGCTCGCCGCCAGCCTGGGGGCCGCCTATCTGGGCGTCGTGTTTGCCGAGGGCACGCGCCAGGTCGGCCCCGCCATGGCACGAGATATCGTGCGGGCAGGGGGCGGCGTACCGGTGGTGGGCGTGTTCGTGTCGCACCCGCCCGAAGAGATTGTCCGCCTCCGCGACAGTGCCGGACTCAGCGCCGTGCAGCTCCACGGATCCTACGGCCCCGACGCGGTCGCCCGCCTGCAGCGGGAGCGGGTCTCGATATGGGTCGTGAGGCACATCGCGGCGGCCAGCGACGTCGACGAGCTGCACGACGTTTCCGTCGCGGCCGACGTGGTGATGATCGAACCGCGCGTGCCGGGAGCGGTGGGGGGAACCGGGGTCGCGCTCGACTTGTCCCTGGCGCAGCTGGCCCGCTCGAAGGTGGCGCGCCGGCGCATGGCACTGGCGGGCGGGCTCCGCGCCGACACGCTGGCGCGTGCCATTGCCCTCGTTTCTCCCGACATCGTTGATGTAAGTTCAGGGGTGGAATCCGCACCCGGTCTCAAGGATGCCGACCGACTCGCCCGGTTTCTGGAGGTAGCTCGTGACGGTTAGCGTGACGCCAGAGCGCGCCATCGACGGACGGTTCGGCCCGTACGGCGGTCGGTACGTCCCCGAGACCCTCGTGGCGGCGCTTGACGACCTCACGGCGCTCTACGATGCCGCCCGACACGATACCGCGTTCTGGGCCGAGTACGAGGGGCTCCTCGCCGACATTGCGGGTCGCCCCTCGGCCCTGACGCCCGCGCCCCGCCTGTCGCACGAGGTGGGCGTGCCGGTCTGGCTCAAGCGCGAGGACCTCAACCACACCGGGGCGCACAAGATCAACAACACCATCGGACAGGTGCTGCTCGCGCTCCGCATGGGCAAGCGACGCATCATTGCCGAAACTGGCGCCGGGCAGCACGGGGTGGCGACCGCCACGGTGTGCGCGCGGTTCGGGCTTGAGTGCATCGTGTACATGGGCGCGGAGGATGTCGCCCGCCAGGCGCTCAACGTGTACCGGATGCAGCTCCTGGGTGCCACCGTCGTTCCGGTCGAGTCGGGCACGCGAACACTCAAGGACGCCACCAACGAGGCCCTTCGCGACTGGGTCACCAACGTCCCCACCACCCACTACATCATCGGGTCGGTGGTGGGCCCGGATCCATACCCGAGGATGGTGCGCGACTTCCAGGCCGTCATCGGGCGCGAAGCGCGAGCCCAGTTCCTCGCCCGTACCGGTCGCCTTCCCCACACGGTCGTGGCGTGCGTCGGCGGGGGCTCGAACGCGATGGGCATGTTCTCGGCCTTCCTCGATGATGACGTCGAGCTGGTCGGAGTGGAGGCGGCGGGCGAGGGACTCGGCGGGCATCGACACAGCGCCACGCTCACGGCAGGATCGCCGGGTGTGCTGCACGGCAGCCTGAGCTACCTGCTGCAGGACGCCGACGGCCAGGTGGCGCCCGCGCACTCGGTGTCGGCGGGGCTGGACTACCCCGGCGTTGGCCCTGAGCATAGCTGGCTGCGTGACAGCGGGCGGGTGCGATACGAGGTGGCCGATGATGCCGAGGCGCTCGCCGCCTTCAGGACGGTCACCCGCCTCGAGGGCATCATTCCCGCGCTTGAAACCTCGCACGCGTTCGCCTGGCTGATGCGGCAGCGCGGGCGTCCCGCCGATGCGTCGGTGCTGGTGTGCCTCAGCGGACGTGGGGACAAGGACGTGGCGCACGTCGCCGCGATCCTGGCGGACCAGGCGTGACCGCGGGCCCGAATGAGATGATCCTGCCGACCTCCCAGGTCAGCGAGCTCCTGCAGAGCCTGGTCAAGGCGCTGCGTGCCTTCCAGATGTACCTCCCGAACAACCCGATGTACCAGCGAGCCAGCCAGAACGTCCGCGCGGGGTTCGCCCCGATCTGGCCGGTGCTGGATGATCTCGTGCTCCAGGTGGCCGAGACGGATTTCGTCTGGGAGGAGCAGGTCGTCTATCACCAGTTGACGAAGGCGGAGAGCCTCGCGTGGGTGCTGTACAAGGACGGCATGCGCGTGCTGACGCTCAGGAAGGGCGTCGAGGAGGAGGAGATCATCCGCTTCCTCGAGGTGGTGAACCGCGCGCGCTTCATGCAGCAGGATGCGAGCGACGACCTGCTGACGCTGCTCTGGGAACAGGAGTTCAACCACATCGCCTATCGCTTCGTGGAGGGCTTTGGCGACGAGGTGGTGCCCGAGGCGACGTCGGCGATGGGCGGCGACACCACCGTGTCGGCAGCGCAGCTGCAGCAGCAAGTGCGCGAGGAGGCACCGCCCAAGCAGGCGGGCCTCGTCGACCTCGAAGATTTCGACTCGACGCTGTACTTCCTGGATGAAGGCGAGGTCGCGGCAGTGCGGGAGCAGCTGCGCCAGGAATACAGCCGGGACGCCCGGGGAAGCGCCCTCGCCGCCCTCTACGACATCTTCGAGTCGGAGGCCGACCGCGCGATCCGCGAGGAGATCATCGGGGTCCTCGAGACGCTGCTCCCCAACCTGCTCAATGCCGGTGAGTTTCGCGCCGTGGCCTCGGTGATGCGCGATGTCCGCTCCCTGGTGCAGAAGTCCGCTCACCTGTCCACGCAACTGCGGGATCGCCTGCTGGCCTTCGAGGCGAAGCTCAGTGAACCCGAGATCGTGCGACAGCTGATGGTGTCGCTCGACGGTTCCGCCGCGCTCGCCGGCGACGAGGACGTGACCGAGGTGCTCCGTGAACTTCATCCCTCGGCGCTGGGTGCCATCGTCACCTGGCTGCCGACGCTCAACACGGCGCGCGTGCGCGAACTGCTCGAGCAGGCGGCGGATCGGATCGCCGCGAGTGCGCCCACCGAGGTGCTCCGGCTGCTGCGTGACCCGGAAAGCACGTCGGTGAAGGAGATCGTGGAGATGTGCGGGCGCCTGAAGCTGCAGGGCGCCGTACCGGGGCTGGCCGAGACGGTGCGGTCTCCCGACCCGGCGGTTCGTCTCGCCTCGGTCCTCGCGCTCGCCGAAGTGGCGTCGCCCGGGGCGCTCACGTCCATGGAACTCGCGATCGACGACGACGACCGCGCCGTGCGCCTCGCGGCAGTGCGGAGCATGGGCGCGCGCGGATTCCGGAATGCGCTCAAGCGCATGGAGCCGGTGATCCTGGGCAAGTCGCAGCGCGACCTGGACCTCACCGAGAAGATGGCGTTCTTCGAGGCCTATGGAGCCATCGCCGGCGCCACGGCAATCCCGACGCTGCAGAGCATGCTCCTGACCCGCGGCCTGCTCGGCTACAAGGCAGGTCCCGAGACGCGCGCCTGCGCCGCGGTGGCGCTTGGCCGCATCCGGACGCCCGAGGCCCGTGCCGTGCTGCAGAAGGTGGCCGACGACAAGGACCTGGTCGTGCGGCAGGCCGTGAGCCGCGCGCTGCGAGGCCAGCCGTCATGACGAGCGGCACCCCGAGCCAGCGCCAGGGCGAGCCGCCGATGCAGGATGCCGCCCTTCGATCGGCCGGACGGGGACTCCTGCTCGACCTGTATGCGGCGCTCCGCAGCCTGAAGCTGTATCCGGTCGAGAACACCACGGTGCAGAAGGCGCTCGACGATCTCCAGGCAACGGCACTGGGCATCCTGCGCACTGAGTCAGAAGTGGAGGTTCGTCTCGCGGGCGACTTCATCTTCGTCAACCAGACACGCCTCCGACTCGAACTCGACAACTACGCATCATTCAGCCAGATCCTCGCCCAGTTCCGGGCCTACGAAATTGGCGTGGTGCGGGTGCACCCTGGCGTGGAGCGGCGCGAATGGCAGGCGTTCCTCAGCATGCTGCTGAGCCTGCAGGCGCGCGCCGGCGTCGAGGGGGTGTACGACGAGGTGCGAAGCCGGCTCGACGGGGCGGGGGTGACGCACCTCGAGATCGAACTCGCCCAGCCCAGCGAGGAAAACCTCGAGGACGAGGAGCGCCAGAAGGAGGTGGCCAAGCGCACGTATGCGCAGGGCGTCGCCGTGACGCGCGAGGTGATCACCAGCGTGCGCATGGGGCACGCCAGTGGCGCCAAGAAGGTCAAGCGCGCGGTGCAGATGATCGTGGACCAGGTGCTCAACAACGAGACATCGATCGTCGGCCTCACCACCATCCGCGACTACGATGAATACACGTTCACCCATTCCGTGAACGTGTGCATCTTCTCCGTCGCCCTGGGCAAGAAGCTCAGCCTCAGCCGGCTGCAGCTGTACGACCTCGGCATGACGGCGCTGATGCACGATCTGGGCAAGGCGCGCGTGTCCCACGAGATCCTCAACAAGACCACGAGCCTCGATGACGACGAATGGCGTGCCATGCAGGCCCATCCCTGGCTCGGTGCCCTCACGCTCTTCGGCCTCCGGGGCTACGACGAGATTCCGTATCGCGCCATCCTGGTGGCTCACGAGCACCACATGAAGACCGACCTGACCGGGTACCCGAGGCCAATCCGCCCGCGACAGCTGGGGTTCTATTCCAGGATTGTCGCGGTGGCGGACGGCTTCGACGCCGCCACGACCCGGCGCAGCTACCAGACGATCCCGATCGAGCCCGACCAGGTCCTGCGCGAGATGTGGGAGAACCCGAAGCGCGGCTATGATCTCATCCTGGTCAAGGCCCTGATCAACCTCATCGGGATCTATCCGGTGGGTACCTGCGTGATCCTCGATACGCTGGAAGTGGCCATCGTGTACGCTCCCAATCCCGATCCGACCCTGCTCAACCGGCCGCTCGTGCGCATCGCGATCGACGTCAACGGTGGCGCCGTGCCGGCACCCGGTACCCTGGTCAACCTCGCCGACCAGGATGGACCAGGGCATTTCGTGCGATCGATCGTGAAGGTGACGAACCCGACGCGCTACGGCCTGACCGTCGGGAACTACTTTGTCTGATACGCCACTTGGCACCACCTGGGCTCGCCTGCGCGCTGCCCGGCGCCCCGGCCTCGTTGCATACCTCACGGCGGGCTTTCCCAGTCGCACAGTGAGCCAGGCCGCCCTGCAGGTGGCCGATAGTCTGGCCGATGTCATCGAGGTTGGCGTGCCCTTCAGCGACCCGCTGGCGGACGGCCCCTCGATCCAGCGGAGCAGCTTCGTGGCGCTGGAACAGGGCATGACGCTGCCCGGCACCCTCGAGCTCGTCGCGCAGGCACGCCTGTCGCGGCCCGTCATCATCTTCAGCTACCTCAATCCCATCCTGCGCTACGGCATCGAGCGCTTCCTGGCCGACGCCACCAGCCTGGGCATCGCCGGACTGCTGCTCACCGACCTCCCGGCTGGCAGCGATCCGGTGACGGAGCAGCAGGTGCAGCGGAGCCCGCTCGACCTCATTCGGCTCGTGGCGCCCACCACCAGCCCGGAGCGCCTCGCGCACTGCGTGACCGGCGCACAGGGATTCCTGTACCTCGTGTCGCGACTCGGGGTCACCGGGGCGCGCACCGCGCTCGCAGTCGACCTGGAGGCGTCCATCGCCCGCGTGCGGGCCGTGTCGCCGCTCCCCATTGCGGTGGGGTTCGGCATTTCCACCGCGGAGCAGGCCTCCCGGGTCGGCCGTATGGCCGACGGGGTCGTGGTCGGCAGTGCCTTGATTGATCGCCTGGCCGCGGACGGCGTGGAGGGCGTGCGTGACCTCCTCTCGAGCCTGCGCATCGCTGTCGATCGCGTGGAGGTGGCCGCGTGAGCCAGAGCCTCTCTCGCGTCATCGATGTCTACGCCCGCTTCCTGGCCATCGGGGGGCTCGCGCTCGCGCTTGCCGTGCTGTTCACCGACCAGCGATTCGTGGACGCACCGGTCGCGAGCCTTGTGCTGATCGCGTCCGTCACCTTCCTGCGGGCCTACCCTGTCCGGCTCAGCAAGTACTCGTACCTCACTCAGGTGGCGGTTCCCGTGCTGGTCGGCGCGCTGGCCGTCGGCCCGGCGGCGGTGGTGCTGGCGCTGCTCGTGGGCGTCATCGGGGCAGACACGATCTGGCTGCGCAAGTCACAGCGTGTGGCCTTCATCAACGCCGGCCGGGAGATCATCGCGTTCACCTGTGCCTACGGCGTGTACGCGGCCGTCATGCAGGCGAGCGGGGTGCCCGGGCTGTCGCTCGATTTCCTGCCCGCCGGATTCAGCCTCGTCGCGATGTACTTCCTCGCCTCGCGTGCGCTCTTCTACTTCACCCTGCTCGTGCGCGACAAGCTGGAGCAGGTGGAGCAGCTGCTGATCCTGCGATGGGAAGTCGTGTCGATGCTGCTCTCGCTGGGCGCCTGCGTCGTGGTGATCGCAGCCCTGCAGTCGCTGTCACCGGCAGGCTGGGTGGCGGTGGCTGGTGTCCTGACGGCCATCGGGATGCTCACCAAGCGGATCCTCGAGGAGGCGATCGCCGCCGAGGACCTGAACAAGATCCATCTCATGGAGTCGGCGATTACGGGGAATGCCGGGCTCCACGGCTCGTTCGAGCAGATCGAACGGCTGGGATATCGCCTGCTCGACTGGGGCGACTACCGGATCTGCCGCTGGGACGGCGCGGAGGTGACGCTTGCCTACCGCGGGCGGATCGGTCGACCCAACCGCGAGCGACTCATTCCCGAACTGGCCACTTTCCGCCGGGAGGTTGTCGCCACCGCGCAGCCAGTCATGGTTCGCGATGCGGGCCGCGATCCGCGCATCAGCGCCGCCGATCCCGACGTGCAGAGCATCCTCATCTACCCGGTGCGCTTTGGCGATGAGCTGCTCGGCACGTTCGAGATCGATCACTTCAAGCGCAACGCGTACGGACCGAAGGACCTGTCTGCGGTCAGTACCATCGCGGCCCAGGTGGCCACGGCGATCCACATTGCGGAGCTGCGTCGTCCGCTCGTCAGCACTGTGGAGCAGATCAGCCAGCAGGTGTCCGCGCTGGCGCGCGTCACCGACTCACTGCGCACGTCGGCGGCGGCACTGACCCAGGCCTCCGGGGCGATGCAGCGAACTGTCGCCGAGCAGGACGCGTTTGTGCGTGGCGGTCTCGACGCCACGGCAGCGCTCGCCCGCGACTCGCAGGCGATGACGGAGCAGGGTGCCGCCGCCGCACAGACGAGCCGGGATGCCGCCGACGTCGCCACCCAGAAGCGCATCGTCATTGGCGATGCGATTTCGCGACTGGTCAATCTCAAGGAGTTCGTGGCGGACAGTTCGCAGCAGGTGGCCGCCCTGGGCGAGGTGACCCGGCGGATCACCGGGTTCATCGGGACCATCCGCGAGATCGCCGACGCCACCAACCTGATCGCGCTCAACGCCGCCATCGAGGCGGCGCGGGCCGGCCGGGAGGGGCGTGGCTTCGCCATCGTGGCGGAGGAGGTGCGCAACCTGGCGGCCCAGAGCCTCCATGCCGCGCGCGAAGCCGGTACGCTGGTGAGCGAGATCGGGGCGCAGGTGGAAAGCGTCACCGGACAGATGCGGCGCGGCGAGGAGATCGTCGGGGGTGTCGAGGACCTGAGCACTGATGCCGCTACGGCGCTCGACGCCATCAGCCGGGCCACCGGCGAGGCGGGCGAGCACGCCAGTCGGATCGCGGAGACCGCGGCGCAGCAGCGCCGGCAGGTTGACACGCTCTCAGGGCAGATCGAGCGCGTGGCGATGGTGGCGAAGCGCGCGCGCGAAGAGGCCAATGCGCTCTCGGACCAGGCAACGAACGCGGCGCGCGGCCAGGCCGACCTGGAAGGGGCGATTCGGGAACTCGGCGAGGTGGCGACCGAACTGCAGCGTATTGCCCGTCATTTCGCCGTCGATCATTGAGCGACCCGGCGCCGTCCCTGGCCTACGTGGCGCTGGGAAGCAATCTCGGCGACCGGGCGGGATATCTCGCGGCCGCGCGCGAGGCCCTGGGCAAGTTGCCCGGCACGTCCGTGCGCGCCGCCTCGAGTATCGAGGAGACCGCGCCGCTCGGCGACATGGACGAGCCCGCGTACCTGAACCAGATGCTGCTCGTGGAAACGACCATGTCGCCTCGCGCGCTGATGCTCGCGGGCCAGGCGATCGAGGAAGCCAACGGCCGGGTTCGGCTGGCGCACTGGGGCTCGCGTACCCTCGACATCGACATTGTCCGCTACGGCGACCTCGCCATGGCGGATCCCGACCTCGTCCTGCCGCACCCGGGGCTCGCACTGCGCGACTTCTGGCAGCGGGAGATTGCGGAGCTCGAAATTCATGACCGCTGACGCGCGACCCCGCAGCATCCCGGATCTGGTGGCCCTCAAGCGCGCGGCCCGCCCGATTGTCATGGTCACCTGCTACGACGCGACCTTTGCCCGTCTGCTCGACCAGGCCGGGGTGGACGTGCTCCTGGTCGGTGACTCGGTCAACACCGTCGTTACGGGGCACGCCACGACGCTGAGCGCCACGCTGCCACAGATGCTGTACCACGCGGCAGCAGTTCGGCGCGGCGCGCCCACGATTCCACTCGTGGTGGACCTGCCGTTTCTCACTTACCAGGTGAGCGTTGAGGAGGCGATCCGGAACGCCGGGCGTGTGCTCGCCGAGACCGGCGCGAACGCGGTCAAGCTCGAGGGCGGGGCAGCGATGGCGCCGACGGTGGGGGCACTCGTCGAACGGGGCATCCCGGTGGTGGGTCATCTTGGGCTGCTGCCCCAGTCGGTGCAGGCGTCCGGGGGCTACAAGGTGCAGGGCCGCGAGGCCCGTGCCGCGGAGCAGCTCATCCACGACGCCACGGCGCTGGAGTCGGCCGGCGCCAGCCTGCTGGTGCTCGAGCTGGTGCCGGCGGCGCTGGCAGCCCGCGTCACGAAGTCAGTGAGTATCCCGACGATTGGCATCGGCGCGGGCGCCGGTTGCGACGGCCAGGTGCTGGTCCTCTACGACCTCCTTGGTCTCGATGATCGATTCAACCCGCGGTTCCTCCGCAAGTATGCCGATCTCTCCACCGCTGTCGTTGATGCGGTCGGGGCGTTCGGGAAGGAGGTCCGGGCGGGGACGTATCCAGGCAGGGAACACAGCTTCGAATGAGCAGCGGCAACATCATGCCACAGCCATGATCGAGTTCACGTCGCTGCCCGAGCTCAAGCGATGGGTGCGTGCCGCGAAGGCGCGCAGCCTGCGCGTCGGATTCGTGCCCACGATGGGGGCGCTGCATGAGGGTCACCTTGCCCTCGTTGATGCGGCACGCGCGGCAAGCGACGTGGTGGTGATGAGCGTTTTCGTGAATCCGGCACAGTTCGGGCCCTCCGAGGACCTGACCCGGTACCCGCGCGACCTGCCGCGGGATCGCAGCCTCGCCCAGGGGCGCGGTGTTGAGGTGCTCTTTGCGCCTACCGCCACGACGATGTATCCCCCGGGGACCCAGGTACGGGTTGTTCCCGGCGCCGCGGCGGCCCGGTGGGAGGGCGAGGCGCGACCGGGACATTTCGCCGGGGTCCTTACCGTCGTTGCCAAGCTCTTCCACCTGGTGGAGCCTGACACCGCCTGGTTCGGGCAAAAGGATTTCCAGCAGGTGACCCTGGTGCGGCAGATGGTCGAGGACCTGAACTTCCCCTGCGTGATCAAGGTGATTCCGATCGTGCGCGAGCCCGATGGCCTGGCGCTGAGCAGCCGCAATGCCTTCCTGTCGCCCGCCGACCGGGAGCAGGCCCTCGGACTGAGTCGGGCGCTTGCCGCCGCCGCCAGTGCGTTTGCAAGCGGGATGCATGACGGGCCAGGGCTGGCGCGCGTCATGCGTGCTGGCATGGCCGTCTATCCGGGACTCGAGGTCGAGTATATTGCGATAGCGGATCCGCAGTCGCTGGAGCCGGTGCAGACGGTCGACGACGCCACCGTCGCGCTGGTGGCGGCCCGGGTCGGGTCCACGCGGCTGATCGACAATGTGGTCTTGAGCAAGGGGCTCTGACATGCAACGACACCTGATGAAGTCGAAGATTCACCGGGCCACCATCACCTCGGCGGACCTTCACTACGAGGGCTCGCTGACCGTGGATGAGGACCTGCTGGATGCCGCCGACCTGGTAAGTTATGAAGAGATTCAGGTCGTGAACGTGAACAACGGCGCCCGCTTCTCCACGTATGTCATTCCGGGCCCGCGGGCATCGGGCGTCATTCAGTTGAATGGTGCCGCAGCTCGCCTCGGCATGCCCGGCGACCTCGTCATTCTCATCTCCTACGCGGTCTTCGACGCCAAGGAGGCGGAGCGCCACAATCCGCGGGTGGTCTTCGTGGACGCGAGCAACCGTATCGTACGCCCGCCGCTACGCGCCCAGGGCTGATCCCGCTCCAGTGTCCCGCCCCTCGCGCCCGACACCACCGTCCCTGCGGCCCACGATACCCACGTGGGCCGCGATGTCATCCGATCGGCTCGAGCATACCATCCGCGTCGCCGAACTCGTGTCCGAATGGGCCGACGCAATGCTTATCCACGACAACGAGAGAAACCGCTGGCTCCGCGCCGCCTGGCTGCACGACGCATTGCGTGACGCACCGGAGTCCGAGCTGGAGCAGTGGGCCTCCAGCACCCCCGGACCGGTGGAACTGCGCCATGGACCGGCGAGCGCTGCGCGGGCGAAGGCCGAGGGCGAGATCGACCGGGGCGTGCTCGATGCGGTGCGGTACCACTCGCTTGGTCTGGCAGAATGGGACATGGTCGGTCGCGTGCTGTATTGCGCCGACTATCTCGAGCCTGGTCGGACGTTCCTCAGGGACGAGCGGGCCGCCCTCGCCGCCAGGCTTCCCTCCGACATGAGCGGCGTGCTCCGTGAGGTGGCCCGCGCTCGCATTGCATATGCGATCCAGTCCGGCTGGACCCTACCCGAGCCCACCGTCCGATTCTGGAACAGCCTCGTCGCGTCGCGCCCGGCCTCCTGAAGATCGGGGGCGCGCTCCTCGTTACGGCGGTCGTCACCGCTGCGATCTATTACGCGAGCACCCGACCCGAACTGGTCGAGGGGCACGCGTTCGCAGTGCCACCAGGCGTCAATCGCGTCGTGGTCGAGGTCCTGAATGGAACCGACACGTCCGGCCTGGCGCGCGTCGGCGCGCGCGCACTTCGGAAGGCGGGATTCGACGTGGTGTACCTGGCGACGGCACCAGGTATCGACTCCACCACGATCGTGGCGCGGCGCGGCGATGAGGCGGCGGCCGTGCGCGTGAGGAGGGCCCTGGGAACCGGCAGGGTGAAGGTAGAGGCGGATTCCACGCGGCACGTTGATGTGACGGTCATTCTCGGTCCCGATTTCCGGGGTCCATCGGAAATCCATCCCTGACGGGCGCACCCTAGCGCCGGTTGATCAGCAGCACCCCCACAATGACGAGCACGCCGCCGACGAGCCGCATCGGCGTCAGCGGTTGCTGCGAGAAGCCCACCCACCCCTTCGCGTCAAGCGCAAGCGACGTGATCATTTGTCCGGCGACGATGGCCGCGATCAGCGTCGCGGCCCCAAGTCGTGGCGCGAGCACGACCGCAGCAGCGACGTAGACCGCCCCGAGCAGGCCGCCGGTCCAATGCCACCAGGGAATCTCGCTCAGGCCCCCGCCGGACAGCCGCGCGCGGGCGGCGACCGACAGGAGGAACAGTGCCACTGTCCCGACCCCAAATGACGCGAGGGCTGCGAGCAGGGGATGCCCAAGGTCAGTGCGCAACTGGGCGTTGAGCCCTGCCTGAACGGGCAGCATCATGCCGATGAGGAAGGCTACGAGAACGAGGATCAGCACGATGCCCGTCTGGAATGGCGATGATCGCGTCGACACGGTGCAACGGCACGTCCGCTGCATGGCCGTAGGCTCTCGAAGTGGACAGCTCCGGCTAGCGGATCGAAAGATGGGGTCGTCCTGGCCGCCAAGGGGCCTAAAACGAGGGCCCAGCCGCGGACCGGCATGAAACAGCGGAGATTCATGGACTGCTCCATGCGCATGGAAGACTGTCGTGGCCATCCCTCAACCGGCAGGGCGCCGTGCTGAATAATGGACGACTCGCGGTACCAGTGACCAGCGACGCGATGGGCATGGGCGCGCCGTCGTACCGCATGGCGGTGGCGATGGGTTTTGCGCGCGGCCGCCTGCAGTGGCTGCGTTCCGATGCGCGGCGACGAAGCCGGCTGGCGATGGCTGCGATCGTCGGCGCGCACGCCGATGCCCGGATGGCGCGCGAGCACCTCGAGCATGCCGGTGCCCGGGATCAACTGCTCCGTCAGCCCGGGATCATCCGGAGTGCCGCGGTCGAGGGCGCGGACCACCTTCGCAGGGCGAAGGCGGCGGGTCGTGGCATCCTCGTGAGCTACTGCCATTTCGGGCCGTTCCCGGCGATCGGCGTGTCGGCGCAGGACCTGGTGACCGATGTGCATCAGGTAGCTGGCGCGTGGCTCGCCGCCCCGCGGCCCGATGCGATCACCACTCGCGTGCGCCTCTGGCGACAGCTGTTCGACCGGGCGGGGGTGCCGCTGGTGACGGCCGAGGGATGCTTCGAGCGAGTGGCTGAACTGCTGCGACGGGGCGCCGTCGTCGTGATGGCTTTCGACTGGCCTGGATCGGTCGACAGCCACTTTCTTGGCAAGCCAGTTCGGCTCGCATCCGGTACGGCACGCCTTGCGGAACTGACCGGCGCCCTGGTGGTGCCCGCCATGCGACGATTCGAGCGACTGAAATTGTGCACCACATTCGGCGCGGCACTCGATCCCCGCCATCACCGCGGCTGGCGCCACCTTCATGATGACATCGCAGCAGCGCATGAACGCTGGATCCTCGCACGTCCTGCCGCGCTCGAGGATCCCCGGCGGGCCGGAGCGTGGGGGTCGACGGCGACGGCAGAGGGATGGGGCATCAGCCCGCCAGGCCGATAACCAGGTCCATGACGTTGGTTCCGGTCAGCCCAGGACGGAACAGCGCGCCAGCGGAGTCCAGGGCAGGGTAGGCATCGTGCCGCTGCAGGTCCGCACCAGGATCACGACCGGCCGCAACGATGCCGGCCCAGGTCGTGCCATCCACAACGGCTCCTGCGGCGTCGGTGGGTCCGTCGCGTCCATCGGTGCCGGCTGCGAGCAGGGCAACACCCGATGTGCCAGCCAGTTCACGGGCGCTCGCCAGGGCCAGTTCCTGACTCCGTCCTCCCAGCCCGTGCGCGCTGCCGAGCGTCACCGTGGTCTCGCCGCCGTAAATCACGCAAAGTCTTGCGGCCCCTTGCGTTCCGTGCGCTTGTGAATAATTTCTCAAAGTCGCGGCTACACTGGTTCCGACCTCGCTTGCCTCGCCATGGAGCGGCTTCGGTTCGATTTGAACAACCAGGCCCAACCCTGCCGCCCTGAGGCCCGCAGCCTCGACCGCGCGCCGACTACTCGACACAATTTCCGTAAGCGCCGAATTGAATGCCGGGTGGTCCGGCTTTGGTGTTTCCGGCCATGTGCCGTGCTCGGTTGCCGTCACCAGGGTACGGAGGGTGGTCGGGACCCGGGGCCAGAGGAGAGTGCGTTCGAGGAGTTCGCGGATCTCCCGGGCGGTTGCGGGGTCAGGTACGCAGGGCCCCGAGCCGATCGAGGGCAGGTCGTCGCCGATGACATCCGACACGACGAACTGCCGGATGGAGGCGCCCTGAAGTGCTGCGGCGAGCTTGCCGCCACCCCAGCGGGTAAATCGCTTGCGGATCAGGTTCATGGCACTGATGTCGAGGCCGGAACCGAGCAGCGAGTGAAAGAGGTCACGCAGCTCGTCGGCTGATATGCCGGGCAGGGGTGCGGCGATCAGGCTGCTCGTACCGCCGGAGAGCAGGATCCAGACATGGTCTCCGGGGTGGATACGCTCGGTGATCCGTCCGAGGGCTTCGGCGCTCGTCAGTGAGCCTTGATCCGGCTCTGGGTGGTCGCCGACCGACACGTCGAGTGCCGGGTGGGGCGAGGCGGCAGGCGCCGGCGCCACGATCAACCCTCCGCTCACCGGCAGGCTGGCCCGCGCCGCGGCCCGAACGGCGGATTCCGCCATCGGCATGGCGGCTTTGCCGAGCGCGATAATCCACAGCGGGTGACCGCGCGCCGCCACGAGATGGTCGCCGTTCTCGAGGGCCGCGGCCACGGCGGGGCCGGGGTCGACGGCGGCGACCGCAGCACGATACAGGTCCTCCAGCAGCACCCGGTCGGGCGCGCTGGCGTCTTGTTTCTCGGTCATGTGGTCGCTTGCAGGCTGGTGTTGGGTCGCTAAGCGGTTGAATATACCAGTAGCACGCTGTTGCGCTGCTCGGGTGACCGTGGCCCGGTGAGGCCGCGGAGCTGTTTCCTACTTTCCCGATGAGGTCTATGACAATGCCGGGTCGCAATCTTCTCTTCGTGCCAGGGCCTACCAATTCTCCCGACCGGATCCTGCGGGCGATGCACGTTCCGATGGAGGACCATCGGTCGTCGACGTTCCCTGCGCTCACCATTCCGCTGCTGCGGGACCTCAAGAAGGTCTTCAAGTCAGAGACGGGAACCGCCATCGTGTTTCCGGGCACTGGCACCGGGGGCTGGGAGTCGGCCCTGGTCAACACCCTCTCACCCGGGGACAAGGTCCTGTCATTCCGCTACGGCCAGTTCGGCCACCTGTGGATCGACATGATGCAGCGCTTCGGTCTCGACGTGACCGCCGTGGACGTCGAATGGGGCACCGGAGCACCGCCTGAGATGATTCACGAGCTGCTCAGCAAGGACAGCAAGCACGAGTACAAGGCCGTGTGCGTGGTGCACAACGAGACCGCCACCGGGGTCACCAGCGACATTGGCGCCGTACGCAAGGCCATGGATGCCGCGAAGCACCCGGCCTTGCTGTTTGTGGACAGCGTGTCCGGGCTGGCCAGCATCGACTATCGCATGGATGAATGGAAGGTGGACATCACGGTCACCGGGTCGCAGAAGGGATTCATGCTGCCCGCCGGGGCCGGGATCGTCTGCGTCAGTCCGCGCGCCATTGAGCAGGCGAAAACCGCAAAGTTGCCCCGCTGCTACTGGACGTATGACGACATGCTGAAGGCGAACGCGTCGGGTTACTTCCCGTACACGCCGTCAACGCCGATGCTCTACGGACTCAGGGAAGCGGTCGACATGCTCTTCGAGGAGGGCCTCGAGAACGTCTTTGCCCGCCATCACCGCCTGGCCGAGGGATGCCGGCGTGCCGTGGCGGCCTGGGGACTCAGCCTCTGCGCCACCGCTCCCAAGTGGCACTCGGACACTGTCAGCGCGGTCATGGTGCCATCGGGCTTCAACGGGGCCGATGTCATCGACGTCGCCTATCGCCGCTATAACTTTGCCCTCGGGGCGGGCCTCAACAAGATGGCCGGCAAGCTGTTCCGTATCGGCCACCTGGGCGACCTGAATGAGGTCACCCTGCTCGCTGGAATTGGCGGTGCCGAGATGGCCATGCGCGATGTCGGCATCAAGATCGAGCTTGGCAGCGGGGTGGCCGCAGCCCAGCAGTACTGGCTCGAGACGGCAACTCCGCTGTCGGCGAAGCCGGGGGCCGGCCCCGCTGAAGCGGCGGCACCGGCGCGCCAGAAGGCGGGGGTCGCGTGAGCTTCACGCGGGTCGAGCCGGCGCGCACGCGGCTGCAGCGCAGCACGCTGGCGGTGCCCGGGTCCCAGCCCCACATGTTTGCCAAGGCGCTCGAGAGCGATGCGGACACGGTGTTCCTGGACCTCGAGGACGCCGTGGCACCTGGGGACAAGGAGCAGGCGCGACTGAACGTCATCGCGTCGCTGCTCGAGAGCGACTGGCGGGCCGGTGGGAAGACGATCATGGTGCGGGTCAACGGCATCGACACGCACTATTTCTACCGCGACATCGTGGACGTGATCGAGCAGGCGGGTCACCGGCTCGACCTGGTGCTCATTCCGAAGGTCGGTGTGGCAGCGGATGTATACCTCACCGACGCCCTGCTGACGCAGATCGAGACGGCCAAGGGCCTGACCAACCGGATCGGGATCGAGGTGCTGATCGAGACCGCGCTTGGCATGGCGAACGTGGAGTCCGTTGCGCAGTCGAGCCCGCGCCTCGAGGCAATGCACTTTGGCGTGGCCGACTACGCAGCCAGCGTGCGCGCCCGCACCGTGAACATCGGCGGGCTCAACCCGGACTATCCCGGCGACCAGTGGCACTTCGCGCTGTCCCGCATGACCGTGGCCTGCCGGGCGTATGGGCTGCGGGCCATCGACGGACCCTTCGGCGACATCAAGGATCCCGATGGCTACGTCAATGCGGCGCGCCGTGATGCGGCGCTCGGGATCGAGGGCAAGTGGGCGATCCATCCCTCGCAGGTCGGCCTGGCCAACGAGGTATTCTCGGCGCCCCCGGCGGAGGTGGACCGGGCCCGGCGTATCCTCGCGGCGCTCGAGCGGGCGGCAAGCGAAGGGAAGGGGGCGGCGCAGCTGGACGGTCGCATGATCGACGCCGCGAGCGCGCGCCAGGCCCAGGTGATTGTGGAGATTGCCGCGAAGGTACAGGCGAAAACGCCAAGGAGCGATCGTGGACATTCATGAGTACCAGGCCAAGGAACTCCTCGCCGGATTTGGCGTTGCCATTCCGCGAGGTGGCGTCGCGTACAGCCCGGAACAGGCGGTGTACCGCGCCTCCGAGATCGGCGGCAATCGCTGGGCAGTGAAGGCGCAGATTCACTCCGGCGCGCGCGGCAAGGCCGGTGGGGTGAAGATCTGCGGTACGGAGGACGAGGTGCGCCAGGCGGCGAAGACCTTGCTGGGGAAGCGACTGATCACGCACCAGACGGGCCCCGAGGGGCGGGTGGTCCATCGCCTCTACATTGAGCAGGCGGTACCGATCGAGCGGGAGCTCTATGTCGGCCTGGTACTGGACCGGAAGAGCGAGCGCATCATGGTGGTGGCTGCGCCCCAGGGCGGCATGGAGATCGAGGAGATCGCCAAGTCCTCACCCGGCACCATCCTGCGCGAGGTGGTCGAGCCGGCGATCGGCATGACTGCGTTTCAGGCGCGGGAACTTGCCTTTGGCCTGGGTCTCGGGCCGGCACAGGTGAGTCGGGCCGTGACGACGCTCCTCGGGGCGTATCGCGCGTTCCGCGACCTCGATGCCACCATGGTGGAGATCAACCCCCTGGTGGTGACGAAGGACGGCTCGGTGCTGGCGCTCGACGCCAAGATGACCTTTGACGACAATGCCCTCTTTCGCCGACCCAACGTGTCCGAGTTGCGCGACTACGCCGAGGAGGATCCGCGGGAGGCACAGGCCGGTGAGCACGGACTCAACTATGTGGCCCTCGACGGCAACATCGGCTGCATCATCAACGGCGCCGGCCTTGCGATGGCCACCATGGACATGATCAAGCACGCCGGCGGGGAGCCGGCCAACTTCCTCGATGTCGGCGGTGGCGCCAGCCCCGAGCGGGTGGCAGCAGCGTTCCGGCTCGTGCTGGCCGATCCCAAGATCGAGGCGATGCTGGTGAACATCTTTGCGGGCATCAATCGCTGCGACTGGGTGGCGCAGGGCGTGGTACAGGCCACGCGCGAAACCCAGCTGAAGATCCCCCTGGTGGTGCGACTCGCCGGCACCAACGTGCTGGAGGGCCAGAAGATCCTCAAGGAGAGCGGGCTGCCGATCATCACGGCGGATTCCCTCGCGGAGGCCGCCGACCGGGTGGTGAAGGCAATGAATGACGCGAAGGGGCGGTCACCTGTGGCGGGGAGGGCCTGAGCGATGAGCATCATGATCGACCAGACAACGCGCGTCATCGTCCAGGGCTTTACGGGCGACAAGGCGACCTTCCACGCGAAGGAAATGATCGCGTACGGCACCAACGTCGTCGGTGGCGTCACGCCCGGGAAGGGCGGGGCACGGCACCTCGATCGCCCGGTCTTCAATACGGTCAAGGAGGCGGTGCAGCAATCCGGTGCCACCGCGAGCCTCGTGTTCGTGCCGGCGGCCTTCTGTGCCGACAGCATCATGGAGGCCGCGGCGGCCGGCATCAAGCTGGTGGTCGCGATCACCGATGGCATTCCGGCGCAGGACATGATGATGGTGAAGCGCTACATGCTGCGCTTTCCCAGGGAGAAGCGCACGATGCTGGTGGGACCCAACTGTGCCGGCGTCATCTCGCCCGGGAAGGCGATGATGGGCATCATGCCGGGTCACATTTACATGCAGGGCAACGTGGGCGTGGTGACGCGCTCCGGGACGCTGGGGTACGAGGCCGCGGCGCAGATGAAGGATCTGGGCATCGGCATCACCACCAGCATCGGGATCGGTGGCGACCCGATCAACGGCAGCTCCTTCCTCGATGTGCTGAAATTGTTCGAGGAAGATCCCGAGACCGACGCCGTCGTGATGATCGGCGAGATCGGCGGCCCGCAGGAAGCGGAGGCGGCACAGTTCGTCAAGGAGAACATGACCAAGCCGGTCATCGGCTATGTCGCCGGACTGACGGCGCCCAAGGGACGCCGCATGGGCCACGCCGGTGCCATCATCTCCGCCTTCGGTGATACCGCGGCCGAAAAGGCTGAGATCATGCGCGCGCTGGGGCTCACGGTGGCGCCCAGCCCGGCCGAACTGGGCACGACGGTGGCAAAGGCGCTGGCAGGCGCCAAGAAGAAGTCAGCGGTGAAGGTGTGAGCCGTCCCATTGTCGTGGTGACCCGGCGGCTGCCGGCCGAAGTGGAGGCCGAGCTGCAGAAGGATTTTGACGTCCGGCTGAACACGGATGACGTTCCCTTCACGCCGCAGCAGTTGCACGACGCGCTGCGCATCGCCGACGCGATCCTCCCGACCGTAACCGACCGGTTTACCGCCGAGGTGATCGGCGCCGCCCCAGTGCGGGCGAAACTGCTGGCCAATTTCGGGGTTGGATTCAATCACATTGACGTCGGTGCAGCCAAGGCGGCTGGTGTGTCGGTGTCGAACACACCAGACGTGCTGACCGACGCCACCGCCGATATCGCCGTGACCCTGATGCTGATGGTGGCGCGACGGGCCGGCGAGGGCGAGCGACAGGTACGCCTGGGCCTGTGGACTGGATGGCGACCGACGCACCTCATCGGCACCCAGGTCAGCGGGAAGACGCTCGGACTGATCGGCATGGGACGGATCGCGCGCGCCGTGGCGCGCCGGGCGCATCACGGGTTCGGCATGCGGGTGCTCTTCCACGACCCCTTCCCCCCATCGCCGCAGGAAGCAGCGGCACTGGGTGCCACCGGGATGGCAACGCTCGAGGACGTCCTCGAGGCTGCAGACTTCGTGTCGCTGCATTGTCCGGCGACCCCGGAGACGCGTCACCTCATGAACACCGAGCGGTTCGAGCGCATGCGGAACACCGCGTTCCTGATCAACACCGCGCGGGGAGACGTGGTCGACGAGGCGGCGCTGGTCGCGGCACTCCAGGGCGGGCAGATCGCTGGTGCCGGCCTCGACGTATTCGAGCGCGAGCCCGTCGTGACGCCTGCCCTGCTCACCATGGAGAATGTCGTCCTGCTCCCGCACCTCGGCAGCGCCACCCGGGAGGCCCGTGCCGCCATGGGCATGCGGGCGATCGAGAACCTCCGCCTCTTCTTTTCCGGCAAGCCGCTCCGCGACCGCGTGGTCTAGGTGTCCGACCTGCTGCATCCCTTTGCCGCGGCCGACCTACCCACGTCGGCCGATCCTGTCTCCGCGAGCGCGGCGACCTACGCCACCGAAGTCGCGGAACTGCTCTACACCCTCCTGGTGGACGTCGTGCGCCGCCGGGCACCGGACATCGAGCCGGTGCTCCGGGGCGACGCCTCCGGCCTCGACCTGCCCATCGACCGCTGTATCCGCGCACTGCAGGCGCAGGGGATCTGGTTCCAGCTGCTGAGCATCGCGGAACAGAACGCGGCGATGCGCCGCCGGCGCCAGGTGGAAGTCGCGCGCGGCCTCGAGGGGGTCAAGGGAACCTTCGCCAGCGTACTGGCCGAGGCGGCACGGGCGGGAACCCCGCCGCTGGTCATTGAGGCGCTGCTGCAGCGGCTCCGCATCCGCCCGGTCATTACCGCGCATCCCACCGAGGCGAAGCGCGTCACGGTGCTGGAAAAGCACCGGCGCATCTATCGCCGCCTCATCGAGCTCGAATCACCGCGCTGGACCCCCCGGGAACGACGTGCGCTGGAGTACCAGTTGCGCGACGACATCGACCTGCTGTGGATGACCGGCGAGCTCCGGCTGGAGAAGCCCACCGTGCCCCAGGAGGTGTACTGGGGACTGCATTTCTTCCAGGAGACGCTGTTTGACGCCGTGCCGGAGACGCTCGACCGGCTGGACCTGGCGCTGGCGCAGTTCTATCCGGGCGTGCCCTTCAAGGTGGGCTCCTTCTTCCAGTTCGGGTCATGGGTTGGCGGCGACCGGGATGGAAATCCGTTCGTCACCAATGACGTGACGCGCAATACCCTCAATGAGAACAGGGTCGCGTCACTGCGCCGGTACGGACAGCGCCTCACGGAGCTCGTGCGACGGCTCAGTATCTCCGACAACGCCATCGACGTGCCTCCAGCCTTCCGGGCGGCGCTTGACCACGCGCTCGCCGCCAGCACGGACGGTGAGCGGATCGTGACTCGCAATCCCGGCGAGGTGTTCCGCCAGTTTCTCGCCTGCATGACGCTCCGGCTTGATGTGACCCTCCGCGCAGCGGAGCAGGGCCGCATGGCGGGCGCGGACGGATATCCCAGTGCCGACCTGCTCCTCACCGACCTGCGGCTGCTGGAGCAGTCGATGGCCGAATCGATCAGCGGCGGGCTCGAGCGGCGGATCGTCACGCCACTCCGTCGCGAGGTGGAGGCGTTCCGGTTCAGCACCACCAGGCTGGACCTGCGGGAAAACTCGACCAAGATCACGGCGGCGCTGCACGCGCTGTGGCGCGTGCGCCATCCGGGCGAGGTGGATCCGCCGGACGAGGCAAGCGACGCATGGCGCGACTGGCTGGTGGCCGAACTCGCGCGGCCGCGTCGCCCCGACGAAGAGGCGGTGGTACTGCCGGCAAGTGAGGATGAAACGCTGGGCATGTTCCGGCTCGTGTCGGAGCAGCGGCACCAGGTGGACCGGGAGGCGTTCGGCAGCTTCGTGCTCAGCATGACCCGCTCCGTGAGCGACGTGCTGGGGGCGTACTTGCTGGCGAAGGAAGGTGGGCTTTTCGCCGACCAGGCGGCCGTCGAGCACTGCACGCTCCCCATCGTCCCGCTGTTCGAGACCATCGACGACCTCCAGCGCGCGCCCGTGATCATGCGCGACCTGCTCGCTATTCCGGTGGTGCGCCGGACCGTGCGCAGCCAGGGCGGGATGCAGGAGGTCATGATCGGCTACTCCGATTCCAACAAGGATGGCGGATTCCTGACGTCCAACTGGGAACTGAGCAAGGCGCAGCGCAAGTTGACCCGGGTCGGCGAGGAGGCCGGGGTGCCACTCGCCTTCTTTCATGGACGCGGCGGTTCCGTCAGCCGGGGCGGCGCGCCGCTCGGGCGGGCCATCGCGGCGCAGCCTGCGGGCTCGGTGCAGGGGCGGATGCGGATCACCGAGCAGGGAGAAGTCGTGTCGTACAAGTACGCCAATCGCGGCACGGCGCAGTACCAGTGCGAATTGCTGGCATCGAGCATCATGGTGCACACGCTCAAGTCGGAGCGTGAGGAAGCGCTGGTGCCCGTAGGGGAGTTCGACGAGGCGATGGAGGCGCTGTCGGGGGCGGCACAGGCCCGGTACCGTCGTCTCGTGGAGCACCCCCACCTCTTCGCCTACTATCAGTCGGCGAGCCCGCTCGATGAACTTGCGCTGCTGAATCTCGGCTCACGTCCGGCCCGCCGCTTCGGTGCGCGTTCCCTCGGCGACCTCCGGGCCATTCCCTGGGTGTTTGCCTGGTCACAGAACCGCCACTTCGTGCCGGGCTGGTACGGCCTGGGCAGTGGGATCGGCACCTTCCTCGACGTCCGTGGCGCCAGGGGCGAAGAGCTCCTCGGCCGGATGTACCGGGACTCCCGGCTCTTTCGCCTGATCATGGATGAAGTGGAGAAGACACTGACGTATGTCGACCTGGACATCGCGCGCGAGTTCGCATCGCTCGTCCCGGACCAGGAGGCGCGGGAGGCGATCTACGGGCTCATTGTGGAGGAGTACGAGCGCACCCGCGAGATGGTCTTTCGCGTGACCGGGGCGTCAACGCTCGCCGAGCAGTTTCCCCGATTTCTCCGGCGGCTGGGTCGCCGTCTTCCGGTGCTGAACCAGGCGAGCCGCCAGCAAGTACAGTTCATCCGGCAGTTCCGGGGCGCCACGGACGAGGATGAACGGAAGGAAGTACTCTCGGCGCTTCTGCTGTCGATCAGTACGATTGCGGCGGGGTTCGGGGCGACGGGCTAGGAGCGCCGCCCTGTTATTTTCCCTCCACGAGAGGGAGCGGCGCATCGGGTGGACAACACGCTGGCACGACTCAATGAGGCCCTGACCGGCCGCTATCGCATCGAGCGCGAGCTCGGCCGGGGCGGCATGGCGACGGTGTATGCCGCGCGCGACCTTCGTCTCGATCGCACCGTGGCGGTCAAGGTCTTCGCGAGCGGCCAGCCCCTCCGAGTCGAGTCGAGCCGTTTCGAGCGCGAGATCCGCATTGCGGCCCGCCTGGCTCATCCCCAGATCGTTCCGGTGCACGACTCCGGTGAGGCGGATGGGCTCCTCTTCTACGTCATGCCGCTCATCGAGGGAGAGTCGTTGCGCGACCGGCTCGCGCGCACGGGGCGCCTCCCGGTAGGCGACGCGATCCGCATCGCGGGAACGGTGGCTCGCGCCCTCGACTACGCTCACCGGCAGGGCTATGTGCACCGCGACATCAAGCCGGAGAACATCCTGCTCCACGAGGGCGGCGCCCTGGTCGCCGACTTTGGCGTGGCCATGGCGCTGCGGGAGGCGTGCAGCACGGACGAGACCGCGACGGCCCCCGGCCTGGCGGTGGGCACCCCTGCCTACATGAGCCCGGAACAGGCTGCTGGGGAGCGCGAACTGGATGGCCGCACCGACCAGTACGCCATCGCCTGTGTGCTGTACGAGATGCTCACCGGGCATCCCCCGTTCAGCGGAACCGCGCGTCAGATCATGCTCCGCCATGTGGTGGAGCCGCCGCCATCGGTCCGGGTCGTGCGGCCTGACGTTCCCTGGCCGGTGGATGGGGCGCTGCTCCGCGCCATGGCGAAGGAGCCTGCCGAGCGGTACGAATCTGCGGCCGACTGGGCCGATGCGCTCGCCGCCCGGTCGGGCGAAGTGGAGGCGTCCAGTCGTGCCGCCACCCGTCGACGCGCGATCGCCATCCTGCCGTTCGTCAACGCCACCGGTGATCCCGGCAACGAGTACCTCAGTGACGGGATGACCGACGAGCTGATCAGCGCGCTCGCGAACATCACTGGGCTCCAGGTGGCGTCGCGCACCTCGGTGTTTGCTCTCAAGGGACGCAAGGAAGACGTGCGCAGCCTGGGGGCGCTCCTCGGCGTGGGTACGGTGCTGGAAGGCACCGTTCGGAAATCGGGCGACCGGCTTCGCGTAACGGCCCAGCTGAGTGACGCGGCAGACGGTCGGCTGCTGTGGTCGGAGCGCTTCGATCGAGAGGACCAGGACATCTTTGCGCTCCAGGACGAGCTGGGCGCCACCATCGTTCGGGCGCTCCGCGCGCGCCTGCTCGGCGACCTGGGCGATCCGGTGCCGCACCGGTATACCGACAACCCGCGAGCCTACAACCTGTACTTGCGTGGACGCTTCGCCTGGAACCAGCGGAGCGCCGGCGGTATGCGCCAGGCGATCGAATACTTCGAGCAGGCTATCGCCGAGGATGCCGACTACGCATTGGCGTGGAGCGGCCTGGCCGATGCCTATGCGATCGGCGTGGACTACCGTAATGGCCCGGTCTCCGAAGGGTTCGCGCGGGCCAAGGAACTGGCCCGGCGCGCCATCGCGCTCGACGACACCCTCGCCGAGGCGCATACGTCGCTTGCGTGGGTGACCTTCATTCACGACTGGGACTGGTCTTCGGCGGAGTGGGAATTTCGCCGGGCGATCGAGGCCAACCCCAACTATGCCTCGGCACACCAGTGGTATGCCTGGATGCTGGCCTCGCAGGGCCGGATGGTGGAGGCGCTGCGTGCCGGCGAACGGGCAGCGGATCTTGATCCCGCCTCCGTGTCGGTTCGCCGTGGGCTGGGCTGGCTCCACCTGTACGCGCGCGACGCGCGCCAGGCCATCGAGCACACACGCCGGGCGCTCGCCATGAATCCCACCTCGCTGGAGACCATGCTCGTGCTCGCCATGTGCCTGGCGCAGGAGGGGCGCGCCGCACCGGCCGAAGCCACCCTGCGCGACGGGCTCAACATCGTGCCCGATGACACCGCCCTCCTGGCGATGCTTGGGCACGTGCACCTCCTGCAGGGGCGCCGGAGCGAGGCGGAGGCAATCCGGGAGCAGTTCATCGCGCTGGGCGGGTCGCGCTATGTCTCGCCGACCGACCGCGCCAAGCTCGCGCTGCACCTGCAGCGGTGGGACGAGGCATTCGAGTTTGCCGAACGGAGCCGGGCGGAGCGCCGGGGGTGGATCGTCTACATGCAGGTGGACCCCGTGTGGGATCCGGTGCGGGCTGACCCGCGGTACGACGCGCTGCTCACCACAATGGGATTTCCCCGCAGGCGCTGATCCGTCAGGGCTGGTCGAACCCGACTACCACCACGTCCTTTCCCTCCCTACGCAGGATGACGTCCACTGGCCGGCCGGCGTCCCGCTCCACTTCCAGGGCGATCGGCGTATGCACAAACCCTTGGGCATGGGTGCTGCGGTATTGGTGACCTTTCGGCAAGCACGAAACGATCAACCCGCTCACCTTGGCGGTGTCGGGGAGCAGCTGGAGTCGGTAGGCACCGGGACACCCATTCGGCCACGTCCGGGCCGGGATGCGCACGGTGATTGAGTCCGTGGCGTTGCGTGACTGGCCCAGGCGGTTGGCTCCCTCGCGCAGACCGAACGCCACCCGGTCGGCCGCGTTCCCGGTAACCCCCTGGCAACCGATGCACAGGGCCAGTGTGCAGCCCAGGCCCAGCTTGAAAGCGAGTGGCATCCCCTAAGCTACACGCCGTGCGTTCTCGTGGGTAAATTGGGAGACACCCTCCCGGAGCTGCCGCTGCCCTCGATGATCGTTGTCCGTCAGGCGGAGTTGTACGCCCCTGCGCGGCTTGGCCGCCAGGATCTCCTCATCGCCGGCGGGACGATCGTCGCCATGGCGCCGAAGCTTCCGCCAATGCCGCTGGAGCTGCGGGTCGAGGAAGTCGAGCTCGACGGGCAGCGGGTGATCCCTGGGCTTATCGACGGGCATGTGCACCTGACGGGCGGGGGCGGAGAGGCGGGGCCGCACACCCGGGTACCACCCCTCAAGGTCGGTGCCCTTACCGCCGGTGGCATCACGACAGCCATCGGCGTTCTTGGTACCGATGACGCGGTGCGCACCACGGCCGAACTTGTCACCGTCGCGCGCGGGCTGCGGCAGCTGGGGCTCTCTGCCTGGTGCCACACCGGTGGGTATCACGTGCCGCCCACGACGATGACGGGCACCGTCCGTGGCGATGTCGCGCTCATCGATGAGATCATCGGGGTAGGCGAGGTGGCGATCAGCGATCACCGCTCGAGCCAGCCCACGCTTGACGACCTGCTCCGTATCGCATCCGAAGCGCATGTTGGCGGCCTCATGAGCGGGAAGGCAGGGATCATCCACCTGCATGTGGGCGACGGCCAGCGCGGCCTGGAGCTGGTTCGCCAGGCGCTGGACCAGAGCGAACTGCCACCCAGGGTATTCAACCCGACGCACGTCAATCGCCGGAAGGCGCTTTTTGCCGAGGCGATGGACCTGGTGGCCCGCGGCCCCAGCATCGATGTCACCGCGTTTCCGGTCGGGGACGATGAGGATGGCTGGACCGCCGAGGATGCGCTGGAGCAGTACTGGGACGCCGGGCTGCCGGCCGATCGGGTGACCGTGAGCTCCGACGGCGGGGGTTGCCTGCCGCGGTTCGACGCCGACGGGCGGGTGTCCGGAATGGACGTCGGGGCGCCCGGCGCGCTGCTGGAAGTGGTGGGAAGGTTGCTGGCGCGCGGACGACCCCTCGAGCAGGTGCTGCCGCCCTTCACCAGCAATGCGGCGACCCTCCTGCGCCTCGACGGCAAGGGCAGGCTCGCGGTCGGTGCCGACGCGGACCTGGTGGTACTGAGCCCCGAGAACACGGCACGGCACGTGATGGCGCGCGGGCGATGGCATCGTTTCGATGGCGAGGCCCGCATTCAGGGACCCTTTGAGAAAGAGGATTCGTGAGCCCGGCAAAGTCAGGGGAGGGCGACGTGCGCGGCTACATCATTCCTGTTGGCGGGGCTGAGGCAAAGATCGGCAGCCCGCTCATCCTGAAGCGGTTCGTTCGCCTCTGTGGCGGTCGCGACGCGCGGATCGTCGTGCTGCCGACGGCATCGAGCCTCGCCGACACTGGCGAGCGCTATGAGGCGCTGTTCCGTGAGCTGGGTGCCAAGCGGGTGGATGTCGTCGACTTCGAGACACGGAGCGATTGCGAAGATGCCGCACGGCTGGCCACGCTGGAGAACGCGCGGGGAATATTCCTGACCGGCGGCAACCAGTTGCGCTTGGCCACCACCCTCGGTGGCACCTCGGTGGCGAGGGCCCTGCGACGCCTCAACGCGGCGGGAGTGCACGTAGCAGGTACCTCGGCTGGCGCCGCATTCCTCTCCGAGCACATGATTGCGAGTGGCGAGGAGGGCAGTACCCCCCATTCGGGCGATGTCACCCTCTCGCCAGGCCTGGGTCTTACCAACCGCGTCATTATCGACCAACATTTCCGGCAACGTGATCGCCTGGGGCGCCTCCTGACGGCCCTCGCCTTCAACCCCTTTGCGATCGGCCTCGGGCTGGACGAGGATACCGCGGCGTTCATCGGGCCGGACGACACGCTCGAGGTGGTGGGCAGCAGCGCCATCACGGTCATCGACCCCGCCGACGTGGAGTATTCGTCCATGGACCAGGCAGAGAAGGGCGACCCGATCTGCCTGATCGGGGTGCGGCTCCACGTGCTGGTGCGCGGTGCCGGCTACGATCTTCACCGACGAAAGGCCCACGCCCCCCCGGCCGCTACCGGACGGGGCTGAGCCAAGGACCTGCCAATGCGAATCCTCGAGCGCTCGGTCTATGTGGGGCCGAGCGTGTATGCACTGTTCCCCGTCATCCGCCTGGAAGTCGATCTCGGCGCCCTGGAGGCCTGGCCCTCAACCCGCCTCGGGCCCGCCTTCATCGATGGCCTGCTGGACCTGCTGCCGGGCCTGCGGGAGCACGGCTGCTCGTACGGTGAACCGGGGGGATTCGTCCGGCGGCTCACCGAGGACGAGGGCACGTGGATGGGCCACATCCTCGAGCATGTTGCGATCGAGTTGCAGGCGCTGGCTGGCCACCAGGTGTCATTCGGGAAGACGCGGGGCGCAGACAAGCCCGGTCTATACCACGTGGTGTTCGAGTATGAGCAGCAGACGGTGGGGCTGGAGGCCGCGGCCTTCGCGATGCGGCTGCTCCGGAGCCTGCTGCCACCCGACCTGGCGGCCGACATGCGGGTCGAGTCGGCGGACGAGCCGTTCAATTTTGCGGAAGAGCGCGACAGCTTCATCCGCTTTGCCCAGCGGCGCAATCTCGGCCCCAGCACCATGTCCCTGGTACGTGCGGCAGAGGAGCGCGGCATTCCCTGGATCCGGCTCAACGACCAGAGCCTGATCCAGTTCGGGCACGGCCGGTACCAGCAGCGCATCCAGGCCACGGTGACCAGCCGTACGTCGAACATTGCCGTCGAGCTGGCCTCCGACAAGGAAGAAACCAACAAGATCCTTGGCAACCTCGGGCTGCCGGTGCCGCAGCAGCGCCTCGTCCAGCGCGAGACGGACGCCATCTCGGCGGCCTCCCGCATCGGCTACCCGGTCGTGGTGAAGCCGTACAACGGCAACCATGGACGCGGCGTCTCCATCAACCTCACTGATGCCGGCCAGGTGGCCGCCGCGTTCCAGGCCGCGCAGCAGGTCAGTCGCAGCGTCATCATCGAGAAGTTCATCGTGGGACACGACCACCGGATGCTGGTGGTGAACGGACAGCTCACCGCGGTATCGAAGCGGCTGCCGGGTCACGTGGTGGGCGATGGCAAGCAGACCATCGCTGAGCTGGTGGACGAAGTGAACCGTGACCCGCGTCGTGGCATCGGACACGAAAAGGTCCTGACCCGCATCGACTTCGACTACCAGGCCGAACGGCTGCTCGAGGAACACGGGTTCACGCGCGAGTCCGTGCCTCCAGAGGGCGAGGTGGTCTACCTCCGCACGACGGCCAACCTGTCCACCGGCGGCACGGCAGAAGACGTGACCGACATTGTGCACCCCGACAACGTGGAGATGGCCGTGCGTGCCATCAGCGCAATCGGGCTCGACGTCGGTGGCGTGGACTTCCTGAGTCCGGACATCTCCGAGAGCTACAAGGACGTGGGCGGCGCTATCTGCGAGGTGAACGCGGCGCCAGGGTTCCGCATGCACATGGCCCCGTCCAGCGGCCGTCCACGAGATGTCGCGGGACCGGTGCTCGACATGCTCTTCGCGCCCGGCAGCCCCAGCCGGATCCCCATCGCGGCACTCACCGGCACCAACGGCAAGACCACCACGGCGCGCATGCTGGCGCACATCATGAAGCTGGCCGGGAACCATGTGGGGTTGACGACCACCGATGGCGTGTACGTCGATGGCCAGCGCACCGTCGAGGGTGACATGACGGGGCCGGTGGCGACCCGCATGGTGCTGAGCGATCCCTTCGTGGATGTCGCGGTGCTCGAGATCGCGCGGGGCGGCCTGCTCCGTGCGGGCATGGGGGTGCGGCATTGCGACGTCGGCGCCGTGCTCAACGTCAAGTCGGACCACCTCGGGCTCAAGGGCATCGACACACTGGAGGAACTCGCCCGGGTGAAACGGATCATCGTGGAGACAGCGCGTGACACGGCGGTGCTCAATGCCGACGATCCGCTCTGCCTCAAGATGGCCGGCTACACCGACGCCAAGCACCTCTGCTACGTGACCATGAACCCGGCGCACCCGCTGGTGCGGGAGCACATTTCGGCCGGCGGACGCGGCGTGGTGCTGGAAACAGCGATGAAGGGCCAGATGATCACCATCTACGATCATGGCGCCCATATCCCGTTGCTCTGGACACACCTCATCCCGGCGACACTCGAGGGGCGGGCAGTGCACAACGTCCAGAACGCGATGTTTGCCGCGGCGATGGCGTTTTCCATGGGGGAGAAGCTGGAGAACATCCGGCATGGCCTCCGCACGTTCGACACCTCTTTCTTCCAGGCCCCGGGCCGGATGAATGTGTTCAACGAGCACCCCTTCCGGGTGATCCTTGATTACGGGCACAACGCGCATGCCGTGGAGATGCTGACCGAGCTGGCCCAGCGACTCGAGGTCAAGGGGCGCCGGATCGTGGTGCTGGCCGCTCCCGGCGACCGGCGCGACGTCGACATCATGGAGATCGGCCACGCCGCGGCGGGTCGCTTCGATCGCTACATCTGCCGCCGAGACGACAACCTGCGGGGTCGCGACGGCGACGAAGTGCCCGGACTGCTGCGCAAGGGCCTGCTGGAGCGCGGCGTTCCGGAAGCAAGCATTGCGGTCATTCCCGACGAGGTGGAGGCTGTCGACCAGGCGTTGCAGGAAGCGCGCGAGGGCGACCTCGTCCTCATCTTTGCCGATGCACTCACCCGCACCTGGAAGCAGATCCTGCACTTCGTACCGGAAGTGGAGGGCGCGGGCCCGAGAGTCTCGGCGGCAAGAGCCACACCGGCGGGTACGCGAGCCAGCAATGGAGCATCGCCTGCCGTGGCGGACATGTCACCGTCCGCCCCGGCATTCGAGGCCCCGGCCTTCGACGGCGACTTGCTCGTGCGCGACGAGCGCGGGGTGCGGCTCGCGCGCGAGTCGGATGATTGAGCCGCTCGATTCGCGCCGGCTGCTGGGACCGAGCCGGCTGATGGACAGGGCAGGAGCCGTACTCGAGGTCGAGTTCGGGAGCCTGCCACCGGAACGGCTGATCGAATTCTGGCGCGAGAGCCTTCAGTCGCTGCTCGCCGACCTGTGCTGGTCGCCCGCCACGCCGCACCTTCTGCGGCGCCCAGGCGGCGCCAGCCTGGCCTTCGAGGCACCGATCGACCTTCTCCTCAACGCCACTGAGATCAACGAATGGGCCTGGGCGCGCGCCGTGGAGCTCGCGGGCGGCCCGGCCGCGGAACCGCGCGACACCGCGCGCACGCGGATCAGCCAGCTCGCCAGTGCGGAGCGAAAGCCGCGCCTCATTGCGCTCCAGCAGGCAGCGCACGCGCATGGGGTCTCTCTGTACGGCGACGACGAGTCGGTGACGATCGGCATGGGTGCGGGATCGCAGACCTTCGCGCTCGACGCGTTGCCCGAGGCGGGTGCAGTCGAGTGGAACGCAGTGTCCGACGTGCCGCTGGCGCTGGTCACGGGGTCGAACGGCAAGACGACGACGGTGCGGCTGCTCGCCGCGATGCTGCGCGCCAAGGGAGCGCACCCGGGGTGGAGCAGCACCGACGGCGTGCAGATCGCAGGGGACCGGATCGCCGAGGGAGACTACGCCGGTCCTGAGGGCGCCAGGCTGGTTCTCCGGGATCGGCGGATCGATGCCGCGGTGCTGGAGACGGCAAGAGGCGGGATCCTGCGTCGCGGACTGGCGGTGACGCATGCCGACGTCGCGGTGGTCACCAACCTCGCGGCAGATCACTTCGGCGAATACGGCATCACCGACCTCAGCGGACTTGCCAAGACGAAGCTGGTGGTGGCGAAGGTGATCGACAGCGAAGGGCGCCTGGTACTCAATGCGGATGACGCGGTGCTGCGGCCGGCCGCCCAGGCGCTCCCGCGTCAGGTGCCGATGGCGTGGTTCGGCCTCGACGCAGCGGCGGTGTCCGATGCAGCGCGGACGTCAGGGCACGAGTCGGCGACGGTGAGCGACGGTCGGTTCGTGCTGCAGCGGGGCGGAGAGCGCCTCGACTTGCTCGGTGTCGACGAGGCGCCGGTGACGCTCGGCGGCACGGCGGCGCACAACGTGGCCAACGCGCTGGCCGCGGCGCTGGCGGCGTGGATCCTGGGATGCGCGCCGGACGCGATCGGCTCGGTGCTCGCGACGTTCGGCCAGCGCAACAGCGACAACCCGGGTCGGGCAAGCCTGTTCGACGTGAACGGTGTGCGCGTGCTGCTCGATTATGCACACAACCCGCACGGCATGCAGGCGCTGTCCGCGATCGCGCGAGCACAGCCCGGTGGCCGACGCGGACTGGTGGTGGGGCAGGCAGGCAATCGCGACGAGGAGTCGATTCGCGGGCTGGCGCGGAGTGCCTGGCCAATCGGCCTCGATCATGTAGTGGTCAAGGAGATGGAGGCGTATCGTCGCGGCCGGCCGATCGGCGAGATTCCCGGCATCCTGGCCGACGAGTTCCGGCGGCTCGGCCTGCCGGAGGATGCGATCACGCATGCCGAGAGCGAAGTGGACGCGGTGAGGAAGGCGCTCGACTGGGCGCGCCCCGGTGACCTGCTGGTGCTGACGGTACACAGCAACCGGGCCGAGGTGCTCGAGCTCCTGGCGGCACGCGGTGCCAGGGAGCCTGGGGGGGTGGGGACTACCGCTTAGACTGGGCCTCGATTACTTTCCTTGCCAAGCGACATAGCCCTTCGGGGCCCCGGGGCAGGCCGGGTGATTAATCTGCCAGAACCATCGTCCCGGTCGGTGCCCAGAGCACTACCGGGCGTTGTGTTTTTGGGGTGGAGGTGCGCAGGATGAGGGTGCTGCTCTACGACGGGCTCTGCGGCTTCTGCAACGGCACGGTTCAGTTCATCCTGCGCCATGATCCTGGCGGGTCGCTGCACTTCGCGCCGCTGCAAGGGAAGTTCGGCCGGGCGACGCTGAATCATTATCCGCGGCTGCTGGCGGTGGACTCGCTCGTGCTTGTGGACGACAACCTGCCGGTACAGACCCCGCCAGTAGTCAAGTCGGAGGCAGCACTCGAGATCGCTGTATACCTGGGGTGGCCGTGGAAGGCGCTTGGTCTCTTCCGGGTGCTGCCGCGATCGATTCGCGATGCGGCGTACGACCTCTTCGCTCGTCACCGCTATCGGCTCTTCGGGCGCTACTCGTCCTGTCCGCTTCCCGATGCCAGCGTCCGCGCCCGCTTCCTTGATTGAGCCGGCCTGCTACGCCAGGTCGGCCACGGAGCAGTCGCGTTCCCGCCCATCAATGATCCGCCGTCCGAGCTCGCAACACCCGTTCACCGCGGCATCCTCCGTGGCATAGGTGATGGGGCGACTGAATGCTCGCAGCACCTCGCGCCGGCTGATCAACAGGTCGAGCGTCCAGCGTCCGGTGCCGCGGACCTGGTATGTGCGGGCCGTGATGGCGAAGCCCTTGTATGCGAATGGTTGCATTGGATCCTCCGGCGTGGTTGCCCCCGCAGTATAGCGCGTTCGGCGCCGGCATGCGGCCGTCATCCCGGCACCCGTCCGGCGATGACCGTCAGTGGCCAGTGCACCTGCCGCGCGGTTCCCTCTGGCCAGAGCGGGGCCAGTTCGGCGTCCACGTCGGGCACGGGATCGGTGCCGGTAGTGCCGCGATAGCGATGGACCGCCGACCAACTGCCCAGGTAACCGCGCAGCGCGGCTCGCGTCAGCATCGCATCCATGGCCAGTACCGGTGCCACGATGCGCTCGTAGGGGAAGGGAAGGGTGCGATAGTCGGCGTCGATGTGGCGGCGCTCGTTGGGCCAGTGCGGTCCGACCCGCTCGTGCTCGAATCGATGCAGCACTGCGTCCACGCCGGGATCGATGGTGGGCGAACCATAGCACCAAAGGGCCACGAGCCCATGGGGCTTGGCCACGCGATCGACCTCGCGATAGAACGCGTCGAGATCGAACCAGTGTGCCGCCTGGGCCGCAGTCACGATGGAGGCGGCGCCATCCGCGATTCCCGACTGGCCCTCGCGCAGCACGCGATAGGTAATCCGCGGATGCGCCGGTGCCTGGGCGAGCTGCGCTGCGCTGGCGTCGGTGGCCACCACGGCGGCAAATCGTCCCGCGAGCGGCACGGCCGCGAGGCCGGTGCCGGTGCCGCAATCCCAGGCGAGGTCGAGGTCGGGCGCCTGGGACGCCAGGAAGTCGAAGAGGGCGGCAGGATAGCCCGGACGGAAACGGGCATACTGCTCGGCCACACCGGCGAAGTGATCGGTGAACGGCGCTGGCTTCGGTGCGCTCACGCCCAGCGCCTCAGCGTGGCCCCGTTGGCAGCAGCCCCAGCCCGATGGCGAGTACGAAGAGCGCCACCGCAAGCATCGCCACCACCACGCGCCGGCGATGGAGCTGTCTCGCCCTCCACGCGGCCCGGTCGAGGTACCAGGTGCCCGGCGCTGCGGTCCGGACAACCTGGTGCCGGCGCAAGCGCTCGAAGTGGCGCGACTCCTCCAGGCCCAGCGCACCAAGCGGCCGGGCCGAATCCGCACCGGTCGCTCCCGCCGACTCGAACGACTCGACAATCTCCTTTTCGCGCTTGATCATGACGGCAACGGCACCGGATCCCATTACCAGGCCTTCCTGAGATGCCCCGTCAGCAGGGGGGCAAGTGATGTGGCAAGCAGCACCAGGAACCATATCCGGCCCGCGGTCACATTGTAGTCCGCAAGCAACTCACCCCAGGGCTTGCCGGCGATGAAATGCCCAAACCCGAACTCGAAGACCACCGTCAGCAGCAGCCAGAACCCCCCAACCCGCAGGGCGTCGCTGCTGGACCGTGGACCAATCCATTGTATCAGCGATCCAGTCAGCAGGAATATCAGGATGCACAGCGCCACGGTGCTGATAACGTGTCCGGTCCGCTCCCCAAGGCGGGGGATGAGGACCTTGACCCGGAATGTTCCGTTGAGCACCGCGGCAACCATCAGTGCCAACCAACCAATCAGCGCACGCAGGAACATGGAGGGCATCACCCCGTGGCGGGGTCAGGCTCGTAGTTGGTGAACGGCGGCGTCCACTCCGGCACCGAGCTGTCGGCGGGATGAAAACCGTGGATGATCTCGACGGCGTCACCGACACGCCGAACGCGTGATTCCATCAGCGGACCGCGGCTGTCACCCCAGCCCATCTGGTTCAGTCGCTCAGCCTCGAAGTGACAGATTGCCCCCGGCGTGGGGCACGGCCGCGGATAGGCCTGCTCGTGGTGATCCACGAGTGCCTGCCAGTGGGCTGGACCGGCGCGCTCGATGGACGCGCGAACGTCAGCGCCCGTGAGGGGCATGAGCCACCTTTCGTCAACGCCTCCGGCGCTTGACCGGAGTCGGTGCATCGGGTACGAACTGGATATTGATGGACAGCAACTCACCCTCGAACCAGCCGATGAGGCGGCCAATGAACTTCTCGGTCAGGTAGAACTGGTCGCTCGGCGTCTTCGGCTTGATGTGTGCCACGAGGACGCCACCGGCACTGCTCACCTCGATGTGGCCACCTTTCGGGCGTGCCACGTGCTTGAGCCGCGTGCGGGCCTTGTTGCTCCACGACCAGGTGCTCGCCTCGCGGATCCTGGCACGCAGCATCTTGAAGGCATTGAGGTTTCCGGCGGGAACTGCCTGGAGGACCAGCATGGGCACACTCCGGCTCGAGGGTGAATCAAGGCACACTCACACGATCGCCTTGCGTTCCTTCTTCTCCATCTGCACCCGCAACTGTCCGCAGGCGGCGTTGATGTCCAGTCCGCGACTGCGCCGTACCGGCGCCTCGATACCCTGGTTGCGCAACCGATCGGCGAATGCACGAATGCGGGCAGGGGACGTCGGCGTCAAGCCACCCTCGCCGCCCGGGTGAAGGGGCAGCAGGTTCACCATGGCGCCGAGCCGGCCGGCGAGCCTTGCCAGCACGTCGGCGTCCGCATCGGTGTCGTTCTTGCCGGCGATCAGGACATACTCGAAGGTGACGCGCTTGCGGAAGGTGGCTGCCGCCTTCAGCACCGCCTCCAGGTCGTACTTCTTCTCAATGGGCATGAGGGCCAGTCGGCGCGCGGCGGTGGGCGCATGCAATGAAATCGCCAGGCGGAACTGTTCGGGGCGTGCGGCGAACTTCTCCATGCCCGGCAGGATCCCGACCGTGGAGACTGTGATGTGCCGCGCCCCGATGCCGAAGCCGTCGCCGTCATTGAGGATCGTCAGGGAGGTATCCACCGCCGGCCAGTTGAGCAGGGGTTCGCCCATCCCCATGTACACGATGTTCGTCGGCTTGTCGCCGGTGTTGCGCAGCACCACTTCCCGCACCTGGACCGCGATCTCCGCGGCCGAGAGGTTGCGCCGGAATCCCATCGTGCCGGTCGCGCAGAACACGCAGCCGAGCGCGCAGCCCGCCTGCGACGAGATGCAGAGCGTCCGGCGCGATCCGCTCGGGATCAGCACCGACTCGATCATCTCGCCGTCGTGCAGGCGCCAGAGGTACTTCGTGGTGCCATCCTGCGACTGCTGAATGGTCACCGGATTCAGCCGGAGCAGGGGCAACTCCGCCTGGAGATCGCTGCGCAGGGCCTTGGGCAGTTCCGTCGCGTCGTCCCAGGACGCCACCGGTGCCACCCAGAGACGACGGACGAGTTGCTCCACCCGGTATGCCGGGAGACCACGCTCCTGGACCCACGCTGCCAGCCGGGCTCGGGCGGCCTCGGGCGTCAGGTCCAGGAGCGACGCAGCTGAAGGTGAATCGGGCATGCCTAAAGATATACGGCGCCTGCGACCGTTGGGTGGCGTGGAGCATCTAGCAGCCATGAATCACCTTACCCCAGTCTTCGCGGTGACCGCACTCCTCGGTACGTCACTTGCCGCCCAGGCACCTCCGCTTCAGCAGGACCAGCTCGTCACACGGCTGGGCGCGACTCTGGATTCACTGACGAGGGTCGGGCAATTCTCCGGGGTCGTCCAGCTCAACCGCGCTGGTGCGGCGGTCTTTGCGCAGGCATATGGCATGGCGGATCGCGCGACGAGCCGGAAGAACAACGTCGAGACGGAGTTCAACGTTGGTTCGATCAACAAGGTGTTCACGGCCACGGCGGTGCGGCAGCTGGCCGCCGCCGGGAAGCTCGACCTCGACTCGACCCTCGGCTACTACTGGCCCGACTATCCCACGCCGTCCGCCCGCTCGGCGACAATCCGGCAGCTGCTGCAGCACCAGGCAGGATTGGGGGGCAACATTTTCGACCCTCCGCCCGGCGGCACCCGGAACGACATCAAGCACAACAACGATTACCTGGTCCTCTTTGCCTCGGCGCCGCAGGCGTTTGCTCCGGGAACCAGTCGCAGCTACTGCAACGCGTGCTATGTCGTGCTTGGCATGCTGATCGAGCGCGTTTCAGGCGAGGACTACTACGCGTACATAGATCAGCACATCTATGCGCCGGCAGGGATGAGGCATACCGGATCATATCGCGTTGACTCGCTGCCGACGAACACGGCCATCGGCTACACGACGGGCGAGGAGGACGCTCCGGCTGGCACACCGCTGCATGCCAACAGCGCCGAGCTCCCGGGGCGGGGAAGCGCCGCGGGCGGCGGCTATTCCACCACCGGCGACCTGCTTTTGTTCCTCGAGGCGTTGAAGGCCGGCAGGGTCCCGAACGGGCCGCCCTCCGGAATCGGCATCGCCGGCGGGTCGGGCGGGCTCAACGCAGTGCTGGAGGGAGGCTTGCCGGGCGGCTATGACCTGGCAGTCGTGAGCAACCTGGACCCGCCATCGGCCGAACGAATTGCGGACCTGGTCCGCGGCTGGCTTGGGGGTGCTTCCGATCGACGCGGGCCGGGAGCCGGGCCCCGCCCGGGTCCCGGCCCAGGGAAGCCCTAGTCGGAACCCTCGGTGCAGAGAAGGAGGGTGATTGCCTGAAGACAGCTGACGCGCACTTCCTGCGTTGCCCCGAAGTCGGGATGTCGCACCATGTCGAGGAAGGCTGCCATCGAGGGCCATCGTACCAACCACACCGCGTCCCAGTCGTGCGGCGCCGCGCCGATGATCAGGTGCCGCGCGCGTCCCTTCCACAGTTCTCGTCCGCCCGCCGCGAGCATGATTGGCGTTACTGCAGGTGCGTACACACCCCAATAGCGCTCAGCGCCAATTTCTCCCTTGAACTTCAGCAAGTTGACCATCACAAATGGCTGGCCCGCCGGGTACGCTGCGAGAAGGGCGAGCTGTTCCGGCAACGGTGACAGGCCGTCTATCGCCGGGGGAGCTGCCGTGGGCAGGAGATCGTCCCTTGATGATGTCATGCGTGCTTCCTCGAATCCGGTCGCCGCTCGGAGCGTGCGGGCCGCCGCGCCCCCGTCCGCCGCCGCTCGAGCCGGCGCGGCTCGAGAAGGGTGATCATGAGCCGCTTCTCCTCGATGACAATCTCCTGCTCGACTTTCCGGACCCTCTCCATGAACGCCAACGCCGCAGGGGAAAGGCTGCGGCCGGTGAGATAGGCAAAGCCATAGCTCGTATGCAGCCACGGGGCCTTGATGGACAGCGCTGCAAGGGCACCCGAGGCGAGCTCGGCTGCAATGGAAGCGAGAGGCGCGAGGCTCACGGCGTTGCTGACGCCCACGGCATCCTTGGCGAGCCGAATGCTGTCCATCTTGAGCGGAGGGATGTAATCGCCACTCGACGGGTCGGTGGTGCCCTGCTTGAGGACCTTGGACATGACACCCGCGGCCCGTGGGGCCAGCTTCGGCCCTGCAAAAGGGAAGTCTGAGAGGTGCTCGATGGTGGGTGCCGCTTCGGACTGCAACGGATGGCCAGGCCGCGTGAAGAAAACTGCTGGATGCCGAGGCAACGCCTCGACCGTAAGGCGCTTCTCATCCTCGACCACGCTCAACTCCAGCACGGAGAGGTCGAGCCGGGTGGAGAGGGTGGTCTCGACAATGGTACGCCAGTCACCGGTCGTCACCTCCACCCGGAGGCCGGGATGCTTGGCGGTGAGTCGCCCCACCGCGCGGCCGAGGGACAGCTCGGCAGGATAAATCCCCGCACCCACGAATAGCTCCCCCACTTCCAGGCCCTGCATCAGCCTGAGCTCGCGCACCAATTCTGCGGCATCGGCGGTGATGGCGTGCGCGCGGTCCAGAAGCAGGCGGCCAAAGGCGGTCGGCTCGACCCGTTTCCGCCCCCGGTCGAACAGGCGGACACCGAGCTGGTGCTCGAGGGCGGCGATGTGGCGCGAGAGGGTCGGCTGGCTCATAAAGAGCTCGGAGGCGGCACGGGCGTAGTTCCCGTGACGGGCGAGCGCCTGGGCGTGTCCGATCAATGTCAAGTCGAGCATGCACGGAATGTATCGTACTGATGTGAAATTCGCATTGGACGTATCAACCAAGGTGCCATAGTGTGTTTGGAGGCTTCAGGCCGATCACGAGGTGCAGAGGCCGTTCGTGTGGGTGTGCATTGGTGCATCTTATCCCTGACACACACTGGCGACCCCCTTGATTCCAGTTTCTGTCCGAACGCGATTCGCAGCTTTCTCCCTGACCTGGAGTGACCACGTAATGCGTGTGCTTCGTTCGTTTTTTCTGGCCGCAGGTGCGCTTGTGTGCGCCCTGCCGGCCATGGCCCAGACGGCCAAAAAGCCCAATATCCTCTTCATCATGGGCGATGATATCGGCATCATGAACGTGGGTGCCTATCACCGCGGTTTGATGGTTGGTGAGACGCCAAACATCGACCGCATCGCCAAGGAAGGCACGTTGTTCATGACGGCCTATGCGGAGCAGAGCTGCACCGCCGGGCGCACCTCATTTATTACCGGAATGAACCCGTTGCGAGCTGGCATGATCATGCCGCAGCTGCCAGGCTCCAGCACTTCCCTGTTGCCCGGCACCCCCGATCTCGCCGTGTTTCTGCGGGATCTCGGCTACAACACCGGCGAATTCGGCAAGAACCACCTGGGCGACAAGACGAACTCCCTCCCGACGGCCCACGGCTTTCAGGAATTCTGGGGCTACCTGTATCACCTGGACGCGATGCAGGGCGTGAGCTTCCCGGACATCAACAGCAGCCCGACGGTGCAAGCCGCCGTGCCACCGTGCAAGAACACGCCGGTGCCAGGCCTGAAGGAGGTGCCCGGTGCCGTGGATCCGATGACGACGCTCTGCATGACGCCGCCCCGGCCTGTCCTCTACTGCACCTCGTCGGACGGCACCGAGAAGAACCAGAGCTGCAAGGACGAGGGCCCGCTCACCCTGGAGCGCTCGACGACCGTTGATGAGGAAATTTCAGCCAAGGTCGTTGACTACCTTGATCGTAATGACCCGAAGAAGACCAACAAGCCGTTCTTCGTCTGGTACAACCCGGCCCGCATGCACATCACCACGATGCTCTCGCCCAAGTACCTGGCGATGCTGGGAACCAAGGGCGGCAAGGACTGGGGCATCAACGAAGTCGGCATGAAGCAACTGGATGACAACGTCGGCGTGGTGCTGGCCAAGCTCGAGGCCATGGGCCAGCTCGACAACACGATCGTCGTCTTCACCACCGACAACGGGGCCGAGGTCATCACGTACCCCGACGGCGGGGTCACGCCATTCCGGGGCGGCAAGCTGACCACCTGGGAAGGCGGCATGCGGGTCCCGATGATGGCCCGTTGGCCCGGACACATCAAGGCGGGCACCACCAACGACCAGATCTTCTCGATGCTGGACTGGTTGCCGACCTTCGTCAACATCGCCGGTGGCCCGACTGGCGACGGACTGAAGAAGCAGATCGAGGCCGGCAAGTATCCCGGCATCATCAAGACGACGCTCGACGGCTTCGACCAGCGCGCCTACCTGGAGGGCACGGGCGAATCCGCGCGCGACCACCTCTTCTACTACAGCGGTACGCATCCCTCGGCGGTGCGATTCAAGAACTGGAAGTTCTACTACGCCATGGCATCGTCGGACGCCACCGGCGGCCTGCTGGGGGTCCAGTCCTTTCACTGGACGCAAGTGGACAACATCAAGCGGGATCCGTTTGAGACGGCCGTTGGGGCCAGCCAGTTGACCCTTCTGGGCATGGGTGGTGCCTTGGCTGCGCCGAGTACGGCATACATCTACGACTGGAACCTGCTGCCCATCGGCCAGATGCTGTGGATGAAGGAGCTGATGACCTACAAGGATTTCCCTGCGCTCCAGACTCCGTCGAGCTACAACCTCGATCAGATCATCCAGGAAATGCAGGAGTCGAAGACCGGCAGTCACGCCGGCGAGTAAGCAGTCGGGTCTCATCGTGACATGATGCCACTGGGCACCTCCATCTCGGGGGTGCCCATGTTGCTGCCCGAAAGGAACGAACCATGAAGCCGGCAATTCGGCGATTGGCAGTTGCCCTGCTAGCGGCCGCATCGGTGCTCGGTATGGCTGCACCCGCACAGGCCCAGGGGGATCCCCTTTTGTCCTGGAACGAGGGTGCGGCAAAGAAGGCGATCGTGGACTTTGTGAAGGCGACCACTACGGCCGGGAGCCCGCAGTTCGTCCCGGTGCCCGAGCGCGTCGCCACCTTCGACCAGGACGGCACGCTCTGGGTGGAGCACCCGATGTACTCGCAACTGGTGTTCATCCTCGAGCGAGTACCGGCGGTGGTGAAGGCAAAGCCCGAGCTTGCCACGCAGGAGCCGTTCAAGACCGTCATGAGCGGCGATCGCGCGGCGATGGCGAAGCTCACCATGCCCGACCTGGAGAAGATTGCGGTGGCGACGCTCACGGGCATGCCGACCGAGGAGTTCCAGAGAGAGGTGCAAGCGTGGATGGCGACAGCCCGGGATCCCCGCTGGAAGCGGCCGTACAACGAGCTCACGTACCTTCCGATGCAGGAGGTGCTGCGCTACCTGCGCGCCAACGGCTACAAGACCTACATCGTGACGGGCGGCGGTCAAGACTTCGTACGGACGTACGCTGAGGAGACCTATGGGATCCCGCCCGAGCAGGTGGTCGGTACGGCCGGCGCCACCAGCTACAGCTATGGCAAGGATGGCAAGCCGGTGCTCACGAAGGAGCCCAAGATTGTCCTGAACGACAACAACGCTGGCAAGGCGGAAGGAATCCACCTGATGATCGGCCGCCGGCCGCATATCGCGTTCGGGAATACCTCCGGCGATCGGGAGATGCTGGAGTACACCGCCGGCGGTGATGGGGCGCGCTTGTCACTCCTTGTGCTGCACGATGATGCGACCCGCGAATACGCCTACGGCCCCGCGCGCGGCCTCCCGGATACGAAGATCGGGACGTTTTCGCAGGCATTGTATGACGAGGCCATGAAGGACGGATGGATTGTCATCAGCATGAAGAACGACTGGAAGACCATTTTCGCTTTCGATAAGTAGCGGTCGCCCACCCAGCAACCGGCTCCGGCGAGTTGGCCGGAGCCGTCCGATGCGCCCCGGTAGCCGTAACTCGTGATCTGAGTTACGTTTGGGCCATGACACATGTGATCGATTCGATGGTGGGCGATCCCTCATCCTCCACGGCGATGCGCACGCATCGCTGCGGGGAGTTGGGGCGCGACCAGGTGGGGGAGACGGTGCGTCTCGGCGGGTGGGTCCACCGCCGCCGGGACCTTGGCGGCCTCGTGTTCATCGACCTTCGGGACCGGGCTGGCATCGTGCAGCTCTCCTGCGACCCGCGCTGGACTCCGCCTGAGATCATGGCGCGCGCCTCGGGAGCGGGGACCGAGTCGGTGGTGCTGGTGGAAGGCACCGTGGCACTGCGTCCTGAAATGGCCCGCGACACCTCCCTCGCCACCCGCGACATCGAAGTGCACGTTACCGGCCTGCGCGTAGTGGGCCCGGCGGTGACGCCTGCAATCCCGGTGGCGCGAAAGGAAGGGGAGGAGCTGCCCGCCGAGGAGCTTCGCCTCAAGAACCGCGTGCTCGACCTGCGCCGGCCCGAGTTGCAGGCGAGCCTGCTGCTCCGCCATCGGCTGGCCCAGCGAGCCCGCCACACGTTGAGCGACCTCGGCTTCCTGGAGATCGAGACCCCGATCCTCACCAAGCCCACTCCCGAAGGCGCTCGCGACTACCTCGTGCCCAGCCGCGTGCATGCGGGTGAGTTCTACGCGCTCCCGCAGTCGCCCCAGATCTACAAGCAGCTGCTGATGGTGGCGGGATACGATCGCTACTTCCAGATCGCGCGCTGTTTCCGTGACGAGGACCTGAGGGCTGATCGCCAGCCCGAGTTTACCCAGATCGATCTCGAGGCGTCGTTCGTTTCGCAGGAGGACGTGCAGGGATACATCGAGGCGGTGCTGGTGGCGATGTGGGATGAGGCCGGCGAGTCGGTGGCCGTGCCGTTCCAGCGCCTCTCCTGGCACGACGCGATGGAGCGCTACGGCATCGACAAGCCCGACCTGCGGTTCGGGTTCGAGATCCAGGACCTCACCTCGCAGGTGCAGCCGGATGCTGCCGTCTTCGTGCACGATGCCATTGCGAAGGGTGGACGCCTTCGCGGCATTCTTGCCGCAGGAACCGCTGGCGCGTCCCGGAAGGAAATCGATGCGCTCGCCACCGCGGCGAAGGAGGCGGGGGCTGGCGGGCTGATCTGGGCCCGGTATGCCTCGGGGGCGTGGGAGGGTCAGGGCGTCAAGGCGATCGGGGCCGCCACGCTGGAGCGCATGCGCGCCGCAGAAGGCGACTTGCTCCTGGCCGTTCCGGGTCCGGACCACGTCACATCGCCGGCACTGCACGCGGTGCGGACCCTGCTCACCAGGCGCCCGGGTGTCGCGCCGACGATGGCTCACGCGTTTTGCTGGGTGGTGGATTTCCCACTCTTCGAGAAGGATCCAGTCAGCGGAGAGAGAGTTTTCGTACACCACCCGTTTACGTCACCGCACGTGGACGACATCCCGCACCTCGACAGCGACCCGTTCCGCTGCCGCGCCCTGCACTATGATGCGGTGTACAATGGCAATGAGCTGGGCAGCGGGTCGATTCGTATTACCGATCCGGTGCTGCAGCAGAAGATCTTCGGGTTGCTGGGCATCAGCGACGACGAGATTCGCCGCCGGTTCGGGTTCCTGCTCGATGGACTGGCGGCCGGCGCGCCGCCGCATGGCGGCTTCGCCATCGGGTTCGATCGGGTCGCCATGCTGCTGTCGGGGGCATCCTCACTCCGCGACGTGATTGCGTTCCCGAAGACCACAGCGGCGCGGGCGTTGTTCGAAGGGGCGCCGACCGCCGTTGCGGAGCGAGAACTGGCGGCCCTACACCTTCAAGTGAGGCGCACTTGACCGACGACTCGTCCAACAAGCTGTCCGCCGAAGGCGCCGACCCGCTGCTGCTGGCCGGCGTGGGCGATGCCAACCTGCTCGAATTGCAGCGTTCGCTCGGCGTGCGCGTCGGGTTCCGGGGCGACACGCTCACGATCGGCGGAACCGTCGAGCAACTCGAGCGTGCGACGCCGGTGGTGCAGGGAATGATCGACCTGGCCCGCATGGGCGAGACGGTGACACCGGAGGATGTGCAGCGCCTCGCATCCGACGGGCAGTTGCCCGAACTGGTCGCGACCGGCTCGGATGGGCGCATCGTGCTGCCGGGCATGCGGCGCGCGATCGTGCCCAAGACACCGGGGCAGCGCGAATACCTGAATACGATCCAGAAGAACGATATCGTCATCGGCATCGGCCCGGCGGGTACCGGCAAGACCTACCTGGCGGTGGCCAAGGCAGTGGAAGCGCTCGCGCGGAAGCGGGTGAAGCGCATCATCCTGGCGCGCCCTGCGGTCGAGGCGGGCGAGTCGCTGGGATTCCTGCCGGGCGACCTGCAGGCGAAGGTGGATCCCTACCTTCGGCCGCTGTACGACGCGCTCGAGGACATGATGCCGGCCGATCGGGTGCAGCGGGCGCTCGAGAGCCGCACCATCGAGATTGCTCCCCTCGCCTACATGCGTGGTCGCACGCTCTCCGACGCGTTCATCATCCTCGACGAGGCCCAGAACGCGACCGGGGCCCAGATGAAGATGTTCCTCACGCGGCTGGGGACGAACAGCCATACGGTAGTCACTGGCGACAAAACCCAGATCGACCTGCCACACCGCGAGGATTCCGGGTTGATCCAGGTGGAGCGGATCCTTCCGGGCATCGACGGCATTGCCTTCTGCTACCTGAACGAGAGCGACGTGGTCCGCCACCGGCTGGTGCGCGAGATCATCCGGGCATACGCCGAAGACCAGAGCGGGTAGAAATGACGCCGTGCCGCCAGGCCTGACCGATGTACGAGTGTCGGGTCGGCAACCGGCGCTTCCGGTCGCCACCGTACAGCGTGCGGTGCATGGCGTGCTGGAGGCCGAGCGCCGCACCGCGGAGATTTCCGTCACGTTCCTTGGCGCCGTCTCCATGCGCCGTCTCAACAAGGAATATCTGGGCCACGATCGCGCGACCGACGTGATCAGTTTCGGCCTCACGGGACCTGGGGGCCTGGCGGGCGATGTGTACGTGTGCCGGGCGGTCGCGGCGCAGAATGCCAGGCGCCATGGCGTACCAGTCCGGCAGGAGCTCGTTCGGCTCGTCATTCACGGCACGTTGCACGTCCTCGGATACGACCATCCCGACGGCGACCACCGCATCCGCTCGCCCATGTGGCGACGACAGGAGCGCTACGTGAAGAGGTTCGCCTGATGGCTGCACTGCAGTTGTTCCTGGCCCCGCTGCTGGCTGGCGTGTTCACGCTGTGGGCCGCCTGGCTTGCGCTGGCTGCCGAGTCCGAGGCGGAGTTGCCGCGGCTTTTTGCGGCGCGCCTGGACCAGGGGGGACCGCTCCGCCTCGAGCGGACGCTGCATCTGGCGCATCTCATCCTCGTCGTGCTGGCCGGCGCCATGGCGGGTGGCGCCGTCGCCTGGTGGACGTATCCCCCGGTGACCGGTCTGGCGCGCCTCATGGCGGCGGTAGGCCTGGTGTGGGTCGTCGCCGACCTGCTGCCGCGCCTCATGGCATCCATTGCCCCTGAAGTGGCGCGGCCAGTCCAGCGCCTGGCGCTGCGCACCCTGGTGCCGTTCCAGCCCCTCTTCCGCGTCGTGGGGTGGGTGGAGCGCCGGGTGCGCCGGAGCGTGGGCGGAGACGAGGGCGCAGGGCACCTCGAGCGCGAGATGCTTGGTGGTGTCTTTGCGCTCGCCGAAACGATCGTCGCCGAGGTCATGACCCCGCGCATCGACATCATCGCCGTGGATGTGTCGATGGAGCGCGACCGGGTGCTCGACCTGCTGCGAAGCTCCGAGCACGCGCGCCTCATTGCCTTTGACGGCCATCCGGACAACATCGCCGGGGTGCTCTACGCCAAGGATATGCTGAATGCGCTCGACAGCCATGCGGCCCCGGGGCAGTGGGCGGGGCTGATCCGGCCGGCGGCCTTCGTGCCGGAGGGCAAGACACTCGCCCGCCAGTTGCGCGACTTCAAGCGTGGCCCGAGTCACCTCGCGGTCGTCGTTGATGAGTTCGGCGGCACGGCGGGCATCGTGACGCTCGAGGACATCCTCGAGCAGATCGTGGGCGAGATTCAGGACGAGCACGACACGGACGAAGTGGCGCCGGTGCTGCAGCTCGACGAGACAAGCTGGCGGGTGCTGGGTGGCGTTGGTCTCACGGAACTCGAGGGATGGCTGGAGCACCAGTTTGCCCGGGAGGACGTGAGTACGGCAGGTGGACTCGTGCTGGCGGAGTTCGGTCGCGTACCGCGTCAAGGTGAGCGGGTGTCGGTCGATGGGTACGAATTCACGGTGGACCAGGTGGCACGGCGCCGGGTGCGCCGCCTCACGGTGCGGCGGCTGGAGCCGTCGGCATCGGTGGAGGCCGAACGATGACCTGGGCGGTGTTCGTGACTGGACTGCTCCTGGCCACCCTTGGCGCCACAGCGGGAAGCGCGCTGATCGCCACCAGCCGCACCGAGCTGGCGCGGTTTGCGGCAACGCAGCTCCGTGGCGGCGGCATGCCGGTGGCGCGCCTGGCGGAAGTGGAGCGGCTGCTCATCGCTGCCTCGTCCACCACCTCGCTTGGCGTGCTCCTGATGGGTGCGGCGCTGATCGGACTCCTCGCCGGCGCCGGGCGGCTGACGTCGCTGCTGGTGCTGCTGCTGGTGGGCGTCCCGGCCGTCGTCGCGGGCGGCTACCTCGTGCCGCGGCTGTTCGCCACCCGGCGCCCGGAGCAGGCGCTGCGCGCCACGCTGCCGGTGTTGCGCCCCTGGTCGGCCGTCCTTGCGCTCCTGTTGCCGGCCGATGGTCCGGGGTCCGAGTCGCGCTTCCGCGCCATCTTCCGGGGCGGGGTGGCCGTGGACCCCGACGCGTCGGGCGAACTGGAGCTGGTCGGCGGCGTGCTGTCGTTTGCGGAACGACCGGTGCGCGAGGTCATGAGCCCGCGCACGGACATCGTCGCCATTGCGGAGGATGCGACCAGGGCCGAGATCAGCCAGGCCTTCGCACAGAGCGGGTACAGCCGCCTTCCGGTCTATCGCGGTACCCTCGACGAGATCGTGGGGATGCTGCACGCCTTCGACCTGTTCCGCCTGGAGCAGGGCGCGCCGCTGCCGGTCCGGCCGGTGGCCATGGCGCCTGCGAGTCGCGCATGCGGCGACCTCCTCATCGACATGCAGCGCGAGCGGCGCTTGATGGCGGTGGTGCTTGACGAATATGGCGGTACCGCCGGCATCGTCACGCTCGACGACCTGCTCGAGTCCATCGTTGGCGAGATCGTGGACGACGATGAACCTGGCATCGCGGTCGGCGCGGGGCCTGGCGTGCTCGAGACCGATGGGAGCGCATCACGCGAAGTGATCGAGGACCGGTTCGATACCCGGTTGCCGGCGGGGCAGTCGGCGTCGATCGGCGGCCTGCTGGTGGAACTGGCGGGTCGTATCCCGGTGGCAGGCGAGCGCTTCGTGGTGGCGGACCTCGAGTTCGATGTGGTGCAATCCTCACCCACCCGGGTGGAGCGGATTCTCATCCGTACCACGCCGCCTCCGGCGATCGTGCTGCATGGAGACAACGCGTGAGTGACGTCGCGGAGCGCGAGCGCGAGGAGACGGTGAGCGCGCTCGTGGGGCTGGTCCGCGACGGCCGGCTCGAGCGGTTTGCCGAGCGTGCGGCCGAACTCGAGCCCGCCGACCTTGCCGACGTCTTCGCCGCGCTCGAGGATCACGAGCGCGTCATTGCGGTGCAGGCACTGCCGGCCGAGATCTCGAGCCAGGCCCTGATCGAGATGCCCGACGAGGAGCATGCCGGTGACACACTGGCCGCCCTCGATCCGGAGCAGGCTGCCGATATCGTCGAGGAGCTCGCGGACGACGACGCCGCCGACCTGCTCGGCGAGCTCGAGCCGGCCGACCAGGCGCGAATTCTCTCCGAGGTGGAGGGCGTGGGCCGCGCCGAAGTCCAGAAGCTCCTGGTCTACGACGCGGAGAGTGCGGGCGGATTGATGACCACCCGCCTCGTGACCGTACCGGATACAGTGACGGTGGGCGAGGCCCTCGACGCGGTGCGACGGCAAACGGAGGAGGTGGAGGAGTTCTACGACGTCTTCGTGGTCGACGGGAGGCGGCACCTCGTGGGGGTCATTTCGTTCCGGGCACTGGCGGTGAGCTCGGCCGCACGAAGGGTCCGGGACGCCATGGAGGAGGTGGCCGCCACCGTGAGTCCGGAGGAGGACCAGGAGGAGGTTGCCCGGGTGATGGCCCGCTACAACCTCGCCAGCGTCCCGGTCGTGGACGTCGATGGACGCCTGCTTGGGTGCGTCACCTTCGATGACGTCTCGGACGTGGTGGAGGCCGAAAATACCGAGGACATCCTGCGCTTCGGCGGTGTGTCGGCCGGGGAGGAACTGAAGGGCGACTGGCAGGCGGCAGTCCGAAGCCGCCTCCCGTGGCTCATGGTGAACCTGGTAACCGCCTTTGTCGCCGGCGCTGTCGTGCTCTCGCAGCAGGACGTGATCGCAAAAGTCGTCCTGCTGGCCGCGTACATGCCGATCGTGGCAGGCATGGGGGGCAATGCCGGCACCCAGGCCCTTGCCGTGACAGTCCGCGGCCTCGCGGTCGGGGTGATCCCTCGGGACCAGGCCCTGCGCGTGGTGGTGAAGGAAATGACGGCGGGCCTGGTCAACGGCCTGGTGATCGGGACGATCGTGTGCGTCGTCGCCCTGCTGCTCGGCCATGGGACCAAGCTCGGCATCGTCGTGTTCCTCGCGATGAGCGTCAACCTGTTCGTCGCCGGGTTCGCGGGGGCCTTCATCCCGATCCTGCTGGAACGCGTCGGGGTCGACCCCGCCATCGCCTCGTCGATTTTCGTGACCACGTTCACCGACGTCTGCGGGTTCTCGTTGCTTCTGGGTCTCGCCAGCGCCCTCCTGATCTGATGCGATCGCTGGTTATTGTCGCGCAGCTGTCCCCGTTCGTCATCGCATTCCTGCGTGACCGGCGCCGGTTCATCGTGGTCGGTCGTCCCGCGAGGCGCACCGCCGAGGCGCACCAGCGCCGAGCCACTCGACTGGTCGATACCCTCGCCGCCCTGGGCCCGACCTTCGTCAAGCTGGGGCAGGTCTTTGCCTCGCGGGCAGACCTGCTGCCGGCGCCCTACCTGCTGGCCATGATGCGGCTCACGGACCAGGTGCCGCCGCTCGCGCCTGGCGTGGCGGAGCGGGTCATCGAGGAGGAACTGGGCGAGCCGGTCGCCGCCCACTTCGACGAATTCGACCCGGTACCGCTCGCAGCCGCGTCGCTGGGGCAGGTGCACCGGGCCCGCCACGGCGGGCGGCAGGTGGTCGTGAAGGTGCTGCGCCCCGGGGCCGAGGCCATGGTGCGCCGCGACCTCGACATTTCGTTCCGCCTCCTGTTCGTGCTCAGCCTGCTGTTTCCCAACCATCACATGCGGGCGCTCTCCGCGATCGTCAGCGAGTTCGCCAAGCGCATCGGCGACGAACTGGACTTCCGTGAGGAGGCCCGGAACGCCGAGACAATGCGGCGCAATTTCGCGGAGGAACCGAGGGTCGTGATCCCCGAGGTGGTGACCGCATTCACCCGCCGCCGCATGCTGGTGCTGGAGTATGTCGAGGGCACACGCATCGACCGGCTGCACGAGCGACTTGCCAGGCGCGACCTGCAACTCGACACGATCATGCGCACGATGGTCGAGGTGTACCTGAAGATGATGCTGGAGGACGGCTTCGTGCACGCCGATCCGCATCCCGGCAACCTGCTCATTGACCCGTCCGGCCGGCTGGTGCTGCTGGATTTCGGCATGGTGGTGCAGGTGGAGCAGGAGCTGCGAACCCGCCTGATCCAGACGGTGCTGGCGGTCGTGCGGCAGGATGTCGACGGCGTGATCAACGGTTTCTATGCCCTGGGGATCCTGGATCCCGACGTGGACCGCGGCACGGTGCAGGACGCGGCCCGGCATCTCCTCAGCTCAGTGCGACAGGAGGATGCCACGCCACGGCATATCCAGCAGGTAGTGGAAGAGGTGCTGCAGACGTTCTACGAGTGGCCCCTCATGCTCCCGAGCGACCTGGTCTATTTCGGTCGTGCTGCTGTGCTGGTGGAGGGTGTGGCGCTTCGGTACGACTCGAACTTCAACGTGGCAGGGGTGGCGGGCCCAGTCGTGGCGCACTTCGCCACCAGGCTGCTTGGCGGGGTGGCCGGGGAGGCACGGGCCCGTCTCACGGACTGGGGCACCGAACTGTCCACCGCTGTGCGCTCGCTCCGGGAGCTCCTGCGGCGCGTCGAGCGCGAGGAATTCCGCGTGCGCTGGCACCCGCGTGACACCATGGAGATGCAGCGCTTCCTCGCGCAGCAGGTGCGGCGCGCGCTGCTGGCATTCTTTGCCTTCACCTTCGGGCTCGTCAGTGTCATCATCTGGGCGGTGAGTCGTCGCCTCGAGGTGCTCCTGGTGGGGCTGACGGTGTCCTTCGGGATGTTCCTGGTAATCTTCCTGCTTCCCAGCCACCTGTTCCAGAATCCGCTGCGGTATCGTCGCTCCTGGCCGGAACGTTGACGCGCCGCGGCGTGGTGCTCGTTCCGAAGCTGTTCTCCACCCTCCCGGGCTATACGCGCCAGCAATTCTTCGCCGATGCCAATGCCGGCATCATCGTCGGCATTGTGGCCCTGCCCCTGGCGATTGCCTTTGCCATTGCCAGCGGTGTGTCGCCGGAGCGAGGCCTGTATACCGCGATTGTCGCCGGGTTCCTGGTCTCGCTCCTGGGCGGGTCGCGGGTACAGATCGGCGGCCCGACCGGGGCGTTCATCGTCGTGGTCTACGGGATCGTTCAGCAGTACGGATACGATGGTCTCGCGGTGGCGACCCTGATGGCAGGGGTGATGCTAGTGGTCCTCGGCCTGGCGGGACTGGGCAGTGCCATCAAGTTCATTCCGCATCCGGTCACGACAGGGTTCACCTCCGGTATTGCGCTCATCATCTTCACGAGTCAAGTCAAGGACCTGCTGGGCTTGCAGATGGACGCGCTGCCCGCCGACTTCGTGGGCAAGTGGGTGATGTACGCCTCGCATGCGCTGAAGGTGTCCTGGCCGGTCGTGGCCGTCGCCGCATCTGCGCTGGCCATCCTGATCCTCTGGCCGAAGCTCCGCACCAGGGTCCCCGGGCCATTCGTGGCGCTGGTGGTGACCACCGTGATGGTGCAGGTGCTCCATCTTCCGGTGGAGACGATCGGGAGCCGGTTCGGCGAGATTCACGCGTCGCTGCCGATGCCGCACATGCCGCACCTTTCGTGGCCGGACGTGACGAGGCTGATTCAGCCCGCCTTCACCATCGCCCTGCTCGGAGCCATCGAGTCGCTGCTGTCGGCGGTGGTGGCTGATGGCATGCTCGGGAGCCGTCATCGATCGAACATGGAACTGGTGGCCCAGGGCGTGGCGAACATCGCCAGTCCCCTGTTCGGGGGGATTCCGGCGACCGGCGCCCTGGCACGTACCGCGACAAACGTGCGGAACGGCGGGCGGACGCCCGTGGCAGGGATGGTGCACGCCCTGTTCGTGCTGGTGGTCATGCTCTTCTTCGGGAAGCGCGCCGCGCTGATCCCGATGGCCACGTTGAGTGCCATTCTTGTTGTCGTGGCGTATCACATGAGTGAGTGGCGCACCTTTCGTGCTGAGCTGAAGTCACCTCGCAGCGACGTGATGGTGCTGCTCGCCACCTTCCTGCTCACGGTGCTCGTGGACCTGACCGTGGCCGTGGAGGTGGGGATGGTGCTTGCCGCCTTCCTGTTCATGAAGCGGATGAGCGAGATCGCCAACGTTCGCGCCATCACGGATGAGCTGACCGATGATGAGGAACCCGACGCCGAGGCGGCTCGGCGGCGGGGCCGGCAACTGGTGGTGCCGCCCGGCGTGCAGGTATACGACGTGAACGGGCCATTCTTCTTCGGGGCGGCGGAGTCGTTCAAGGAGGCCATGCTTGCGGCGGGGGCGGGCGCCGCGCCACCGCGTGTGCTCATCCTGCGGATGCGGCAGGTGCCCACGATCGACGCAACCGGCATCAGCGCGCTTCGGGACGTCGCCCGCCGGAGCAGGAAGGAAGGTAGTGAGGTGATACTGTGCGGGGTGGCGGATGAGCCACGCACTGTGATGGAGCACGCCGGGCTCCTGGATGAACTCGGGCCCGAGGCCTTCGTGCCAACATACCGGGCTGCACTGGAGCTTGCGGAACGACGGCTTGCGACGAGCCCGCGATCCCCATAGGGGAGGGCCCGCTTGCTCCCCCCGTCCCGCTGGATCACCTTTCGCATCCCCGATCCGGGGGTGCCTGGAGGAAGAACAGAACGATGAAGAAGTCCACGAGTCCACGCACCGCCGCGGGCAATCCAAGCCGGCAGGTGCGCATTGCCGCCGTCATGGACCGCCTCGAGGCGATCAAGCCTGGCCCGCACATGGTCGTGTCGTGCTACCTGAAGATCGAACCGCGCGACCGCTCCCGTGGCAAGTACCTCATCAAGCTCAAGAACAGGGTGCGTGAGCTACAGCGTGCGCTTCCCCGGCTGGGCCTGGACCGCGCCGCGAGCGAGGCCGTGCTCGCGGACGTTGAGCGCGTGCAGCAATACCTGCGCGCGCCGGGGAACCTGCCGGCGGCACACGGCATCGCCTTGTTCGCCTGCAAGGAGCTCAAGCTGTTTGAGGCCGTGGCACTTCCGTTCGTCCACCGTTCGCGGCTGGCGGTTGATCGATCGCCCCTGGTCCGGGAGCTGGTGGCCGCACAGGAAGAGTTCGGTCGTCTCTACGCGGTCGTCACCGATCGCACATTCGCGCGGATCTTCGAGGTGACGGCCGCCGAGGCGAGGGAAGTCGCGTCCCTCACGGCCACGGACACGCGGGGACGCCGCGAACGGGGCGGCCAGGATGCACCCGGCTGGGGCGAGTATCACTACAACAACCGGATCCGCGAGGAGAAGCAGCGGCACTACGATGCCGTCGCGCGGAAGCTGTTCACGCTCGACCGGGCGGCGCCGGCACACGGGATCATCGTGGCGGGAACCGGCGCTGACGCGGCGGCGCTCACACCGTTCCTGCACCAGTCCCTTCAGGAACGGGTCGTCGCCTCCGTCAAGCTGAACCCGCGCGAGGTGACGCCCGCCGCGGTGCACGAGGCGGCCCTGGCGTCGCGCGCGCTGTTCAAGCGGGAAGAGGAGCGGCTCCTGGTCGAGGAAGTGCGACAGCGAACCGGGGAAGGCTGGGCGGTGAGCGGCGTCTCGGACACCCTCAAGGCACTCTCCCGGGGCCAGGTGCGCACACTGCTGGTCGCCGCCGATGCGAGCGAGCCTGGCTTCCGGTGCGGCCTGGGCGGTCGCCTCGTGCTCGACGCCATGGACTGCCGCGGGGAGGGTGAGGCGCTGGCGGTGGTTGACGTGATCGACGACGCCATCGAGGATGCCCTGGGGCAGCGCTGCGAGGTCAACGTGATCTTCGAGCCCGAGGCGGCCGCACGGATCGACGGGCTCGGCGCCCTATTGCGATTCCGGTGAATCCAGTCGCAGTGCTGTTTGATGCCGGCAACACACTGGTCTTCCTCGACTATGATCGGCTGGCCGGCGCCATCGCCTCGGCACTGGACCTGCCACTGACGGCGTCGGCACTGCGGGTGCACGCGCCGGCCGCGGCGCTTGCCATGGAGCAGGCGCACCTGACCGACCGGGAGCGCGGGACGGCGTTCCTCCTGACCCTGTTCGAGCGTGCCGGTGTCCCGGCCGGTCGAACAGAGGAGCTGAGGCAGTCGCTCCTGGACCTGCACCAGCGCGCGCATCTGTGGGGGGCCACCGAGCCGGGCACCAGGGCTGCGCTCGACCGGCTGAAGGATGCGGGCATCCGACTGGCCGTGGTGTCGAACAGTGACGGACGGGCCGCCGCCGCCCTCGAGGCCGCTGGCCTGCTGGATGCCTTTGAATTCGTGGTGGACTCGGGGGAGGTTGGCGTGGAGAAGCCCGATCCCAGGATCTTCCAGATCGCCCTCGATCGCCTTGGCGTGGGCGCCTCAGACGCGGTCTATGTCGGGGACCTGTACGAGGTCGACGTGGTTGGCGCACGAGCGGCCGGGCTGGACGTCGTGCTGCTCGACCCCCAGGGGGCGCACGCAGGGCGCGGCGTGAGGACGGTCCGCTCGATCGCCGAGTTCACCGATCAGCTTCTTGCCGCGCGCGCGGCGTGACGCACACTTTCCAACGCTGAGAGATCATGGCACGAGTGCGCAGCAAGGCAGCACCGCCCACCGAGAAGCCCAGTCGCCTCCGCGTGATGACCGAGGAGTATCTCGCACTCGCCGCCCGGCTCCGCGAGGGGGGCGGCGCCTCCCGCGTCAAGCGGATGCACGACAAGGGGCAGTTGAGCCCACGCGAGCGCGTCACGAGGCTCCTCGACCGCGCGTCTCCGTGGCTGGAAATCGGTCTGCTTGTCGCCTACGACCGCTATGACGGGCAGGCCCCGGGGGCGGGTGTCATCACGGGCGTGGGCGTGGTGTCAGGGCGCGAGGTCGTCGTGGTGGCCAACGACGCGACGGTCAAGGCGGGGAGCTGGTGGCCAGAGACGATCACCAAGATTCTCCGGGCCCAGGAGGTCGCGATGCGACAGCGCATCCCGATCATCTACCTCGTGGATAGTGCCGGGGTGAACCTCCCGTACCAGGAAGGCGTCTTCCCGGGGCAATACGGGGCGGCCCGCATCTTCTACTACAACTCGCTGATGCGGCGATACCTGCGTGTGCCACAGATCAGCGCCGTGATGGGCAGTTGCATCGCCGGCGGTGCCTACCTTCCTGCCTTGAGCGACGTGATCTTCATGGTGGAAGGCACGAGCTTCATGGGACTGGGGGGGCCGAACCTGGTGAAGGGCGCCACGGGCCAGACCATCGACGCGGAGACCCTCGGTGGCGCACGCACACACACCGAACTCAGTGGCGTGGCCCACTATCGGGCGCCGACCGACGGCGAGTGCCTCGACCGGATCCGCGACTACGTGGGCCGCTTGCCGCTCCCGGGTGGCAGCCCGCAGGCCAGGCGCGAAAGCCAGCCACCGGCGCACGACCCAGCCGATCTCTACGACCTGCTGCCACACGATCACCGGATGTCGTACGATGCCCGGCGGGTGTTGGCGTGCCTGCTCGATGGTGGCTCGCTGGACGAGTTCCAGCCCGACCTCGCCAGCGAGATGATCTGCGGGCATGGGCATATCGAAGGGTGGCCGGTGGCGGTGATCGCGAACGCCCGGGGCCTCATCAAGGGGCGTGAGGGCGAGCGGCCGCGCTTCGGCGGGATCGTCTACGCCGAGAGCGCGGAGAAGACGGCATACTTCATCGAGACCGCCAATCGCGAGCGGATCCCGATCCTCTTCGTGCAGGACGTGAGCGGCTTCATGGTAGGGGCGGAGGCGGAGCATGCCGGGATCATCCGGGCCGGCGCACACTTTGTCGAGGCGATGGCCACGGCCACGGTGCCCCGGATCGTGCTGACCATCAATCATGCATCTGGCGCGGGGTACTACGCGATGGCAGGGCAGGGGTTCGATCCCGACTTCATCCTTTCGTGGCCCACCGGCCGGATGGCGGTGATGGAGGGTGAATCAGCCGTCATGGCGGTGCACGGCGTGGAGATCGCCAAGGCGCAGGCGGCGTCGGTACCATTGCCTGAGGCCGTCCAGGCGTCGATTGCCGACATGCGTGTCGACTACGAACACCAGCTGGACGCGAGGTATGCGGCGGCCCGTGGTTTCGTGGACGCCATTGTCACCGCCGAGGAGACCCGGGACCAGGTGGCATTCCTCCTGCAGGTCACGTCGCGGTTTGCGGGTCCACACCTGGGCCCGTTCGTGCTGCCACAGGATCCTGCCGGCAATGCCTGAGCGCTGCTTGCCGAAGCCGCGGCCGAGGCGATTTCACCACACTTTCCGTCCTTGAGGGAGGCGATGTGCGACTACTGACCAGAAGCCTGGGGCTTGCGCTCGCGTCGTTGGTGGGGACGTCCGGGATCGCGGCGTGCCAGGTGACCGAAGTCGACATCGGCGGGATGATCGGGGTGAGCCTGCCGACCAACTCCACCGCCAACCTGTACGTCGCGGGCTGGGCTGGAACTGGCAGCTTTCGCGTGATGCCAGCGAACTGGGTGGTGGGGATCCAGGTCGACGGCACGTATGCGAGCTACAACCGCAATACCGCCAACCTCTCCGACCGCGGCATGAGCATCGTCACTGGCGCGGCGAGCGTCATCTACCAGGTCGAGCTCGACGAGACGCCGATCGAACCGTACTTCTTGCTCGGCATGACGGCGAACCACATCGCGGTGGAGAACCCGCGGACCATCGAGTATTACGGCTCGACCACCAACCTCGGAATAGTCTTTGGCGGTGGCGTCGCGTTCAAGAATGGCGCTCACGCCCGGATCGCCCCGGTGCTCGACTTCAGGATGTATGGCATCTTCGGTGGTGACCCGCGCCAGGGCGCCTATGTCAACCTCAGCGTCGGTTTCCTCGTCCTGCTGAAGGGACGCCACTCCGCGCCATGAGCCCGACCCGCACTGACGGTGCGCGGTGGACAGCCACCGCGCTTCTTCTCATGGCGATCGGCGCCTGTGCGCCGAAGTCACCTTCCGTGCCTTCGCCGGCCCCGGTCAGCGCCGCGACGCCCGGGTCCGCCTCTCCCGCGCCGGCGCGCTCGCAGCGCAAGCTGCCCCCGCCCGTGCTCGATCCTGCCACGGCCTTCCGTCGGGGTTGGATGCCGCTGGCAGCCACGGGGGTCACCGACTTCGCCCTGCAGCACCCAACCTACGACGGGCGCGGCGTGCTCATCGCGATCCTGGACAGCGGGCTGGATCCCACGATCCCCGGGCTTCGGCTTACGAGCACGGGTGACGCCAAGGTGCTGGACGTCCGTGACTTCTCGGGCGAGGGTCGCATCGCGCTCACACGCATCACCCCGGTGGGCGAAGCCGCCGTGATCGCGGGGCACCGCCTGGGCGGGTTCTCCCACGTGCGGTCGATGAATGCCACCGGGCCCTGGTACGGTGGCGTGATCGCAGAGCTGCCCCTCGGCAATCCCGATGCTGCCGACCTGAATGGTGACGGGGATGTCAGCGACACCATGCTGGTGGTGGTGACTCGTGCGTCCGACGGGTGGGTGCTCTTCGCCGATGCCAACGGCAATGGCTCGCTCAGCGATGATCGGGCAGTGCATGACTATCTCGTTGCCAGGGAGACCTTCGGCTGGGCGCCCGCCGGGGTACAACCATATGTCACGGTCGCGGTGAACTTCGCCGAGCGGGATGGCCAACCCGTGCTCGACCTGTTTTTCGACACGAGTGCGCATGGGTCACATGTGGCCGGTATCGCCGCCGGTCACGACCTGTATGGGGTGAAGGGGTTTGATGGCGTGGCGCCCGGCGCCCAGTTGCTCGGACTGAAGATTGCCGACGATGCGCAGGGTGGCATTTCGCGCAGCGGCAGCATGATTGGCGCGATGGACTATGCCATTCGGTTCGCCGAGTCCCGGCACATGCCGCTGGTCATCAACATGAGCTTTGGGGTCGGCAACGAACAGGAGGGACGGGCGCGGATCGATCACCTTATCGACTCGGCACTCGCGGCACACCCCACCGTGACCTTCACCCTCAGCGCAGGGAACGACGGACCGGGGCTCTCCACCATCGGGTTCCCCGCATCGGCCGCGCGCGTCATTGCCGTCGGCGCCCTCTTTCCCGGGGTCTTTCTCTCGGCGGATGGGTCGTCCCCGCCCTCCGATGCCATCGCTGACTTCAGTGCGCGAGGCGGCGAGGTGGCCGGACCGGACATCGTGACGCCTGGCGTCGCCTACTCAACGGTTCCGCTGTGGGACCGGGGCGGGGAACGGGAGGGCGGCACCAGCATGGCGTCTCCCCATGCCGCTGGATTGGTGGCCCGGCTCACCTCGGGGGCGCACCAGCAAGGGAAGACAGCTACCGGCTGGACGATGCGGCAGGCGCTGATGGTCACTGCCCAGCCCGTGGATGGCGCAACCTTTGTGGACGAAGGCACGGGCGTGCCCAACCTTCCACGGGCCTGGGCCTGGCTTCAGTCGGGCTCGGACATTCCCGTGATCATCCCGACATCAGCTGGCGGCACCACCGGGGCGTTCGCCGCCGATGGGCTTGATGCAGCGTTGGCGACGCAGCGGTTCGTCCTCCATCGTGACCATGGTGCGGGCGCCCTTCCGCTGCGGTTCCGTAGTTCGGCCGCCTGGCTGGAGGCCCCGGCGCCGGCAACGCTGAGCGGCGATTCACTGGTGGTTGAGGGCCGGGTGCGCTCCGCATCCCTCACAAGGCCGGGAGTCTATGTCGGGGTGATTACCGGCTGGGGTACCGATACGGCCGCGGGACCGATGGTACGCCTCGTCTCGACGGTTGTCGTGCCGTACCACGATCCCGAGATCGACCTTCCATCGTTGCGTATCGGAAGGGGCCAGTGGGTTCGCATACCGTTTGTGGCCGATTCTGCCCGGCCATTCACGGTGCAGGTTGCGTCTGCAACGTCGTCGCCCCCGCTCACATACCTGCACGAACCGGGCGGCATGCCGTACCGCGATAACAATGCGCGGCAGGCGGGTAATGGCGATCAAGCTGCCGCATACGACGTGCTGGGCCGCGACGTGATCCCCGGTACGTACGAGCTCGTGGTACAGGCGTCGCAGTTCGAGGATGCCAGCGCCAAGGTGAGCATCCGGCAATCGCCCGTTCGACTGGGCCTGGGCAGCAGCCCATCCGGCCTCGACGCCACGGTCACGAATCTCACGCACGAAGGCGTGCGGGTCGACGTGGGAGCCGCCGCGATTGGGGGCGGACGCGTGGTGGATGTTCGCGGGAGCGGAAGCGCCAGGCGTGACGTGGACCTCGAGGTTCCGGCCTGGGCTCGCAGCATCCAGGTGGATGTGCAGATGCCACGCGAAGAGTGGCCGCGCTATACCGATTTCGGGCTGACGCTCTTCGATTCGGCGGGGCAGCAGCTGGCCAAGGCGCCGCTCAACTATTCATTCGGGCGCCTCGAGCACGAGGTCACGACAGCCAACGGACCGCAGCGCATGACGCTGTCGCTTTTCCCCGGGTTTGCGGCCCTCGACGACACGCTTCCCTGGGCGGTGCGCGCGACGGTCCGCTTCTACGCCGACTCGGCGCAGGCCATGCAGCCGGTCGATGAACGCGCGATCACGCTGGGCCCAGGAGAATCCCGAACCGTGCGCTTTGCCGCGACCGTGGATGGCCGGACGTTGCCAGCCGGCTTTGTGCCGGTCGGCCTGCTGCTCGCGCGCACGGGGGACGATGAGATCTGGGCGACAGAGGGCTTGCTGGCGCCGCTTCATGGAGTCGGGGCGAGATGAGTGAGGTCCTGCTGTCGGAGCAGCGTGGCGGCGTCCTCACGCTGACGCTGAACCGTCCCGACAAGCGCAACGCGCTGAATGGAACGATGATCGCGGCCCTGCATGGCGCGCTCGACAGCGTCGACCTCGATCCCTCGATCGCGCTGGTGGTCATCCAGGGAGCGGGGCGGGACTTCTGCGCGGGTGCCGACCTCGCGGAGCTGCTTGCATCGGCCGAGCGCTCTCCGGCAGACAATGAGCGCGAAGCCCTGCACCTCGGGACGCTCCTTGCCCGCTTTCGTGCCTGCCCCCGGCCCGTGGTGGCACTGGTGCGCGGACGGGCCCTCGCCGGGGGCGCCGGGCTGGCGTCGGCGTGCGATGTGGTCGTTGCGACAGAGTCGGCGCAGTTCGGGTACCCCGAGATCCAGCGCGGATTCGTCCCGGCCATGGTAATGGTGTTCCTGCGGCGACTGGCCGGTGAGAAGCTCGCATTCGACCTCGTTGCGACGGGCCGATTGCTGGGCGCCGAGGAGGCACGGGCGGCGGGTCTCGTCACGCGCGTCGAGACAGATGCCGCCTTCGATGCACAGGCACAATCGCTGGTCGATGCGCTGGCGGCCTCAAGCGCCTCGGCGATGCACCTGACCAAGAAACTGTTCTATGAGCTGGACGGTACAAGTATCGGCGATGGCATCGCACTCGGCGCACGGATCAATGCGCTGGCGCGTACAACACCGGACTTCCGCGAGGCCATCGCCCACTTCCTGGCGCGCTGACGCCGGCCAGTCGCGTCCCCATGTGGGAAGGCTTACTTTGGTGGTCCCGTTCAGACCAATTGGAGAGACCGATGACCCGGATGATTCGTTTGGCAGCCGTAGTGGTCGCGCTCGGCGCCTTCGCGCAGGGTGCCAAAGCCCAGGACAACACCACCACGTCGCAGGACGCGAGCCTCAAGGCCACTGCCACGGAGTACAGCTTTGAGATCCGGCCAACGATCGGCCTCGTGATTCCGTTGTCGGGTGGGGATGTAGGCTGGGACATCGGCGCGAGCCTCCGGGCCAAGCCACCCACGTGGCCCATCGGGGTACAGCTGGACTTCATCTTCATCGACCTGTCGTCCACCCTGTTCCAGGTCACTGCGGATGCCGTCTATGACTTCTCCGTGGGCCAGAAGAGCTTTCATCCCTACGCCATTGGCGGCCTGGGCCTGTACGATGGCACCTTCGGCCTGAACATTGGTCTCGGTGCGGACTTCGCCGTTTCCGGGTCGCCCATCGGCTTCTTTGCCGAGACACGGTTCCACTTCGTGTTCGAGTCGAACGACACGGCAACTCTTCTGCCGATCAACGCTGGTGTCCGGATCCGGTTCTAGGTGACCATTCGCATCGCGGCGCTGGTGCTTGCCGGCCTGGCCGGCGCCAGCGTCCCGGCCGGGGCGCAGGAGTTCACTGCCGGCATTCGTGGCGGAGTCACCTTTCCGGCAGGGGCGTACGGCGATTCCTCGGCGTCACTTTCCACTGGGTGGAACCTTGGCGTGGTCGGCCGGGTGGATCTCGGATCGCACCTGGGGATCCAGTTGGACGTGGGATACAGTGCCAACCCGATCGACGGGCCGCCCGGCGGCACTGTAAGCGACTGGCAAGCCGGGGCAGGGATGGTCTACTCGATCCTTTCCCGGACGGCGAGCTTTCGGCCCTATGTGTTGTTGGGGTTGGGCGTGGACTACTGGCAGGACAACAGTGGCAACGGCCTGACACCTGCCGTCTACGGCTCTGCGGGGTTCGACGTACCGCTCGATCCCATCCGCCCGTACGTCGAAATGCAGTACCGGGATGTCTTCAGTCCCGGCTCCAACCTTCGCACGCTCCAGCTGATCTTCGGCCTCAGGTACGTACTCGGGTACCGGTAACCGGCTACATGTTCCGCCGGTATTGCCCGCCCACTTCGTAGAGGGCGGCAGACAACTGGCCGAGACTGCAAACCTGCGCGGCCTCCATGAGCTGGGCAAAGACATTCCCCGAGGAGAGCGCGGCGTGCTTGAGCGCCGCCAGCGCCAGCGGGGACTCGCCGGCATTCCTCACCTCGAACTGCTCCCGGGACACGATGGCAAACTCCTTCTCTTCCGGTGTCGAGCGAATGACCTCGGCCGGGAGCGCCGTCGGCGACCCTGACGGGTCGAGGAAGGTGTTCACGCCAATGATCGGCAACGTCCCGTCGTGCTTGCGCTTCTCGTAGAGCAGCGACTCATCCTGGATCCGTCCCCGCTGGTACATGCGCTCCATCGCACCGAGCACGCCGCCCCGGTCGGACAGCCGCTTGAATTCCAGCATCACGGCCTGTTCGACGAGGTCGGTCAGCTCCTCTACGACAAAGCTGCCCTGCAGTGGATTCTCGTTCCGCGCCAGCCCCAGTTCCTGGTTGATGATGAGCTGGATCGCCAGGGCGCGCCGGACACTCTCCTCGGTGGGGGTGGTGATGGCCTCATCGTAGGCATTGGTATGGAGCGAATTGCAGTTGTCGTACAGGGCATACAGCGCCTGGAGCGTGGTCCGGATGTCGTTGAAGGAAATTTCCTGGGCGTGGAGGCTCCGGCCCGAGGTCTGGATGTGATACTTGAGCCGCTGCGACCGGTCGTTGGCGCCGTAGCGGAGCTTCATCGCCTTGGCCCAGATCCGCCGCGCCACGCGGCCAATGACCGCATACTCAGGGTCAAGGCCATTGGAGAAGAAGAAGGAAAGGTTGGGCGCGAAGTCGTCCACCTTCATGCCACGCGACAGGTAGTACTCCACATAGGTGAACCCGTTGGCCAGCGTGAACGCCAGCTGCGTGATAGGGTTGGCTCCCGCCTCCGCGATGTGATACCCCGAGATGGACACGGAATAGAAGTTCCGCACCTGCCGCTCGATGAAGAACTCCTGCACGTCGCCCATCATCCGCAGCGCAAACTCCGTCGAGAAGATACAGGTATTCTGGGCCTGGTCTTCCTTCAGGATGTCGGCCTGCACCGTGCCACGCACCCGGCTCAGGGTCGATGCCCTGATACGTTCATACACATCCAGGGGCAGCACGTCGTTGCCACTCACGCCGAGCAGCAGGAGCCCCAGCCCGTCGTTGCCATCCGGCAATGCGCCCCGGTACTGCGGGCGCGGGAGGCCTCGCTCGGTGAAGCGAGCGTCAATGCGCGCCCGCACGGCGTCCACTTCGCCCTGCTCCAGCAGCCACCGTTCGCACTGCTGGTCCACTGCCGCATTGAGGAAGAATGCCAGCACCATGGGGGCGGGACCGTTGATGGTCATGGAGACCGACGTGGCCGGGTCACAGAGGTCGAACCCCGAGTAGAGCTTCTTCGCATCGTCGACGGTGGCCACGCTGACGCCGGCGTTGCCGATCTTGCCGTAGATGTCGGGGCGCCGCGCAGGATTCTCGCCGTACAGCGTCACCGAGTCGAATGCCGTGGACAGCCGCTTCGCGGGCATGCCCTTGGACACATAGTGAAAACGGCGGTTGGTGCGTTCCGGGCCACCCTCGCCCGCGAACATGCGAGCCGGCTCCTCCCCTTGCCGCTTCAGGGGAAAGACCCCCGCGGCGAAGGGGAACATCCCCGGAGGGGCCTCGGTCAGGAGCCAGGTGAGGATATCACCCCAGTCGGAGTAGCGGGGCAGGCTCACCTTCGGCAGGCGGGTACCGGACAGGGACTCGGTGAATAGCGCCTGGCTGATGACCTTGTCGCGCACCTTGAACTCGTAGCGATCCGCGCGATACCGGGCGACGAGTGCCGGCCACTCGGCCAGCAGGCGCCGCGCTTCCGGGGCCAGCGTGGCCTCGAGCGTGGCATACTCGGCCTCCAGCCCCGCAACCCAGTCGGGCGTCGTGCCGTTGGTCTGCTCGACGCGCACCACGCCGCTGTCGGTCGGCTCCTGCACCACAAGCGCCGCCCGGCCCTCCCGCGAGCGCACCTGCTCGAGCGCGCCGTGCAACTGGTACATGCGGCGCGCCGTGGACGCCTGCTGCTGCACGAACGCGGCATAGCCCTCGCTGCCCTCGACAATCTCGGCGAGGTACCGATGCCGGTCAGCCGGGATGATGCGTGCGGTGTCCCCGGCTCCCGCGACGAGCGGGTGCTGGGTGGCGAACGCCACGCCCGTCTTTTGCGCCAGCATGTCCAGCGTCGCCACAAAAAGTCGATTCATCCCGGGATCATTGAACTGCGACGCGATGGTGCCGAAGATTGGCAGGCTCTCGTCGGCCGCATCCCAGAGCTGCCGGTTGCGCTTGTACTGCTTCCGTACGTCGCGGAGCGCGTCCAGGCTGCCGGGCTTGTCGAACTTGTTGATCGCGACCAGGTCGGCGAAGTCGAGCATGTCGATCTTCTCGAGCTGCGTCGCGGCACCGTACTCCGCCGTCATGACATACAGCGACACGTCGGCATGCTCCGTGATCTCGGTATCCGACTGCCCGATGCCGGACGTCTCGACGATGACGAGGTCAAAGCCGGCGGCGCGGCAGATGTCGATGGATTCGCGCACGTGCTTGCTGAGGGCAAGGTTCGATTGACGCGTGGCCAGCGAGCGCATGTAGACCCGCGTATCGTGCACGGAGTTCATGCGGATCCGGTCGCCAAGGAGTGCCCCACCGGTGCGGCGGCGCGACGGGTCCACTGAAATGATGGCAATGGTGCTGGTGGGAAGGGCGGCGAGGAAGCGGCGCACGAACTCGTCGACCAGTGACGACTTGCCGGCGCCACCGGTGCCGGTAACGCCGAGCACGGGCGCGGTCGCGGCGGCCAGGCGCGCGGCCAGCCCCTCGCGCAGGTCGGCCACCCGCTCCGGTTCATTCTCCGCCAGCGAGATGAGCCGGCCGATGGTCTTCGCGTCCCGCGCAGGCACCTGCGCCCATGCCGCATCGAGGTCGACCGCGGGGCGCGCTCGATCGCAGCGCCGCAGCAGGTCGTCGATCATCCCCTGCAGGCCCAGCGCCCGGCCATCATCCGGCGTGTAGATGCGTGCGATGCCGTACTGGTGCAGCTCCTCCACTTCCTGTGGAAGGATCGTACCGCCGCCACCACCGAAGATCAGGATGTCCGCCCCACGGTCCCTCAGCAGGTCGTGCATGTACTTGAAGAACTCGAGGTGCCCGCCTTGGTAGGAGGTGACCGCAATGGCCGTGGCGTCCTCCTGGATGGCGCAATCGACGATCTCGGCGGCGGACCGGTTATGGCCAAGATGGATCACTTCGGCCCCGGACGCCTGGATGATGCGGCGCATCACATTGATCGCGGCATCATGCCCGTCGAACAGGGAGGCTGCGGTGACGATGCGTATGGGCCGGCGGGCCTTGGGATCAGCGGCGGCCGGCAGCGGCAGGGCCTGGGTCATTCCGTCTCCAGTCATGTGCCAAATCTAGGTCGTTCAACGGCTTTCCGCCCGGCGAATGGCGGTTCGCCCCTGTACCTTTCAGCATGCCTGCCAACGGAACCCATGCACCGTTTCCTCCTGCGAGCTACGCCACATGGAGGGAAGGTGTCGAGGCCGCACTGGGCCCCGACGCCGTATCCCGCACGCTCCGCACCACGACGGCTGACGGGATCGCGATCGAGCCGCTGTACGCGCCCGGCGGACCGGGTGCGCCCGAGGCCCGGGCCATGGCGGGGCGCCTGGTTGGGTTGCTCCCCGAGCCAGGGGAAGCCTGGCATATCCGCCAGCGGTTTCCGGTGGGCACGCCGCGATCGGTGCTGGATTCCGCGATTGCCGGCGGGGTGCAGTCGCTCGAGTTCTCCTTCACGGAAATCGCCGAGCTGGAGCGCCTGGCCGACCTGGCACCGCAATTCAACTCGGCTGGGATCGAGGTCAGTTTCGAGGGGAACGTGCTGGCATCCGGGTCGGGCGTTGGCCTCGCGGGGTTCGGCTTCGACCGGCTCTCCCTTGGCGCTGATCCCGTGGCCAGCTTTCTCGAGGGCGCGGGCGCCACTGGCGGCCTGGTCACCGACGTCGGCAAGCTGGGATCGGTGCGGCCGCTGGATCGCCCCGGTGGCATGCTCGTCCGCGCGTCGGGTGACGCGTTCTTCGATGCCGGCGCCACCAGCGGGATGACGCTCGCCGCCACGCTCGCCGTGGCGCTCGCCTATCTCCGCGCACTTGAGACGGCCGGCACCGACCTGGCGTGGGCGGCGCGCACGCTCGAGATGCGGCTCCCATGCGGTCCGCGCTTCTTCGAGAACACCGCGATGCTGCGGGCGGCGCGCCTGGTGTGGGCACGGATTCTGGAGGTCGCCGGTATCGCGCCGACGCCGCTCCGCCTGGTGGCAAGCACCGGTCGCCGGTCGTTCATTGGCGACGATCCCTGGGCCAATGCGCTGCGCAACACCGCCGTTGCCTTTGCCGCCGCCGCTGGTGGCGCCGATGTCCTGCACCTGGCTCCCCACGACGAGCGCGGCGACGCGCCGGGCGCGGTGGCACTGCGTCTCGCCCGTACGACGGGGCTTGTGGTGCGCGATGAGGCGTCCCTTCGCCGGGTCATCGATCCCGCGGAGGGAAGCTGGTTTCTCGAGACGCTCACCGGGGAGCTGGCCGAGGCGGCCTGGGAAGAACTCCGGCGCATCGACGCGGCGGGCGGGATCGTGCCGGTGATCGAGTCCGGCGAACTACAGCAGCGCATCGCCGATGTGGCGGGTGCGCGATGAGTCCTGTCCCGAGCCTGGCCGACCTCGCCTGGGCCCTCCCAATGGTCCGGGCCGCATCGCCAGGTGGGCCGTCGTGGGACTCCGCGGAAGGCATTTCGATCCCGTCCCACGTGGACGGTTCCTTGCTCGACGGGATCGACCTTAGTGGCATGCCCGGGGCGGCGCCATACCTGCGCGGTCCGTACGCTACGATGTATGTACGGCAGCCGTGGACGATCCGGCAGTATGCCGGCTACTCGACGGCAGAGGAGTCGAACGCTTTCTATCGCCGGAACCTCGAGGCGGGACAGATGGGGCTGAGCATCGCCTTCGATCTCGCGACCCACCGGGGATACGACTCCGATCACCCGCGGGTCTCCGGCGACGTAGGGATGGCCGGCGTGGCCATCGACAGCATCCTCGACATGCGGATCCTGTTTGACCAGATCCCGCTGGACCAGATGAGCGTGTCGATGACCATGAACGGTGCGGTGCTGCCGATCCTGGCGCTCTACATCGTCGCAGCGGAAGAGCAGGGGGTGAACCAGGCGCAGCTGACCGGGACGATCCAGAACGACATCCTCAAGGAGTTCATGGTCCGGAATACCTACATCTATCCCCCGGGACCGAGCCTCCGGATCGTCGCAGACATCTTTCGCTACACCAGCCGCCACATGCCGCGCTTCAACAGCATCAGCATCAGCGGGTATCACATGCATGAGGCAGGCGCGACCGCCGACCTCGAGCTCGGGTATACCCTGGCCGACGCCGTGGAGTACGTTCGCACTGGCCTGGCCGCCGGCCTCGGCATCGACGCATTCGCGCCACGGCTCAGCTTCTTCTTCGCCATCGGCATGAACTTCTTCATGGAAGTGGCGAAGTTGCGGGCGGCCAGGCTTCTCTGGGCCCGGCTGATGCAACCGTTCCATCCGGCGAATCCCCGCAGCTCCATGCTGCGTACCCATTGCCAGACGAGCGGCTGGAGCCTTTCAGCGCAGGATGTGAATACCAACGTCGTCCGCACCTGCATCGAGGCGATGGCGGCGACCCAGGGCGGCACGCAAAGCCTGCATACCAATGCGCTGGACGAGGCGCTGGCGCTGCCAGGAGATGAGTCGGCACGCATCGCCCGCAACACCCAGATCTTCCTCCAGCAGGAGACCGATACCTGTTCGACGGTGGACCCGTGGGGTGGCAGCCACTACGTCGAGTGGCTCACGCACCAGCTGGTGCAGGGTGCGCAGGCCCATGTCGACGAGATTGAGGCGATGGGCGGCATGGCTCGAGCGCTCGAGGCAGGGCTACCCAAGCTGCGCATCGAGGAGGCAGCGGCGCGCACGCAGGCGCGTATCGACAGTGGCCGCCAGGCGCTGATCGGAGTCAATCGCTACCGCCCCGAGCACGATGAACCGCCGGCGGTCTTGCGCATCGACAATCGCGCCGTGCGCGCGGCGCAGGTGGCACGACTCGCCGAATTGCGCGCGAATCGGGACGGCGAAGCCACTGCCCGCGCGCTGGAGGCACTGTCAGGCGCAGCACGCGCCCGGGAAGGGAACCTGCTGGCGCTGGCGATCGATGCGGCCAGGGCCCGGGCGACAGTAGGGGAGATGAGCGAGGCACTGGCGGCGGTGTATGGTCGCCATGCTGCGCCGGTACAGGTCGTCAGCGGCGTCTATGGAGGCGAAATGGCAGGCACCGACGGGGGAATCGCCACGGTCCGGAGCGCCGTGGATCGCTTTGCCGCGCTCGAGGGACGGCGCCCACGATTACTCGTGGCGAAAGTCGGCCAGGACGGTCACGACCGGGGCCAGAAGGTCATCGCCACGGCGTTCGCCGACCTCGGATTCGACGTGGACATCGGGCCCCTGTTCGCCACACCCGACGAAGCCGCGCGGCAGGCGGTGGAGAACGACGTGCACGTGGTGGGGGTAAGCTCGCTCGCGGCGGCGCATCTCACCCTTGTGCCGGAATTGCATCGCGCACTCGTCGCCCATGGGCGGCCCGATATCATGATCGTGGCCGGCGGCGTGATCCCGCCGCAGGATCACGAGGCGCTCCTCGCGGGGGGTGCCACCATGATCTTCGGGCCGGGCACCGTCATCCCGGATGCGGCTCGGCACCTCCTCGCCGAGTTGGTACGACGGCTCGGCCTGTCCGAATCGGCGATCTTCGATGGGAACGCGCCGGCGTGAGCGAGGTCCGGCGGGCCGACCAGAACCTCGACCTGCTGGTCGACGCAGTGCGGCGACGTGAGCCGGCGGCATTGGGACGGGCGGTGTCGCTCATCGAGTCGACGGCTCCCGCCGACCGTACCCGCGCCGGTGAATTGCTGACGCTCCTTGGGCCCGCGGCCCGGCCGGCGGTGCTGGTCGGCATCAGCGGGGTGCCGGGCGTCGGGAAGAGCAGCTTCATCGATGCGCTTGGCGCGAGGCTCCTGGAGCAGGGACACCACTTGGCAGTGCTGGCCGTGGATCCCTCCAGTACGGTGTCAGGTGGCAGCATTCTCGGGGACAAGACACGCATGCAACGCCTGGCAGGCGATCCCCGGTCCTTCGTGCGCCCATCGCCGACCGCCGGCACCCTGGGCGGCATCGCGCCGCGGACGCCGGAGACGATCGCGCTCTGCGAGGCGGCGGGGTTCGACGTCATCATCGTGGAGACGGTGGGCGTAGGACAGTCGGAAACATCGGTGGCCGACCTCGCCGACGTTTTCCTGGTGCTTATGCTGCCAGGGGGAGGCGATGAACTGCAGGGCATCAAGCGCGGCCTGATGGAGCGGGCCGACGTCATCGCCGTCAACAAGGCCGATGGACCGAACGCCGAGCGCGCCATGGCCACGGCGCGCGACTATCGCACCGCCATGCACCTCATGCGCGGGCGCGATGCCGCCGGGCCACCGCCTGTGCTCACCTGCAGTGCCCTTCAGGGGACAGGTCTCGACGATGTATGGAAGGCGCTGCTCGAACGGCGACTGGGATTGGTGGAAAGCGGGGTACTGGCGGCGCGCCGTCGGGAGCAGCGCGTGCGGTGGATGTGGTCCCTCGTGGACCAGCGGCTCCGGGCCACGCTGGAGGCGCACCAAGCGGTGCGCGCGATCCTGGGCGACGTGACCCGCGGCGTGGCGGACGCATCCCTGCCGCCAAGCGTGGGCGCCGAGCGGCTGGTGCGTGCCCTCGGCCTGGAGTAGCTAGAACTCCCGCCGCTTCATCGCATCAAAGAACTCTTCATGCTCCTGCTGGTCCGGTCGCTCCGGTCGGCGCGTCACATCGAGCGTCGAGTCGTAGGTGGGGCGAACCTTGGACTTCGGCTTCTCCGCCTTCGCCATGTTCTTCTTGATCAGTGCCTCGAGCTGCTTGTCCTTCATGCTGCCCTCGTGTGGGGACCGTCCCAAAGCTAGCAGCGGACCCGCCCGGGCCGAAGGGGGTGTGCGAACAGGCCCGTATTCGCGCCTTTCGGATCACGCGGCTGGATCGTGGCAAGCGCAGCATGAGGGCATGCCAACGCTCGCCGACGCGCAGGACATGCTCCAGCGCCACTTCGGGTTCCCCGATTTCCGCCCCTCCCAGCGCGAGGTGGTTCAAGCGGTCTTGAAGGGCAGGGACACGCTCGCCGTACTTCCCACCGGCGCCGGCAAGTCGGCCTGCTTTCAGGTGCCGGCCCTCCTGCTGAGCGGTACGACCGTCGTCGTGTCGCCGCTCATCAGCCTCATGACCGATCAGGTGGCGGCGTGCCAGCGACGCGGTATCGCCGCGGCGGCGCTGACCAGCACCACCACGACGGTCGACCGCCTCGTCATCATGGCGGCGCTGCGCAATCGGGGCGTCAGGCTCCTCTACCTTTCGCCCGAGCGCCTGGGCAGTTCTGCTGAATCGTTGCGCGCGCAGATCGGCGTGCCGGCCTTGCTCGCCGTCGACGAGGCGCACTGCATCTCCGAGTGGGGCCCCGATTTCCGCCCGGCATACAGGCGCCTCGGGGAGGTGCGGCGCGTCCTCGGGATGCCGCCCGTGGTCGCGCTCACCGGCAGTGCCACGCCCGAGGTACGCCGCGATATCACGCGACAGCTGGCCTTCCGCCCCGGCGCGGGAGCCACCGAGCATGTGGCTTCCTTTGACCGGCCCAACCTCAACTTCAGCGTCCGAACGGTGGCGACCGAAGCCGACCGCTTCAGGGCCATGCTGGCCGAGCTCGACCGAAGCCACCCGTTGGCGATCGTGTATACCCCCACGCGCAGCATCACTGAGGCGCTGACACAGGCCATTCGGCACGCCGGCTACGACGCCGTGCCGTATCATGCCGGCCTGACAGGGGAGTATCGTCTCCGTGCGCTGGCGCGCTTCACGAGTTCACAGGTGCAGGTGGTCGTGGCAACCTGTGCCTTCGGCATGGGTATCGATGCCCCCAATGTGCGGCTGGTCGTGCACTGGACCATGCCGCCAACGCTGGAGTCCTACTACCAGGAGGCTGGGCGTGCAGGCAGGGACGGCAAGCCGGCGAGATGCGTGCTGCTGTACCGGCGTGGCGACGGGGCGCGGCAGCGCGACCAACTCGACGTCACCTTTCCGCCTCCCCGAGCACTGGAACGACTATGGCGAGATCCGGAGGCCGCGAAGCGAGCCCCCGCCGGCCTGCGCGAGTCCGCCGAGCGATTGCGGCCCGAGGTCCTGCAGGCCTCGGGGCGAGCAGTCTGGGCGCCGGTGCAACGACGGCGACGCCTGGCCGAGCAACGCATCAATGCAACCGAGCACTATGCCACCACCCGCCGGTGCCGGCGTAGCGTACTGCTGGGGTATTTCGGTGAGCACCTGCGATCCTGTTCCGGCTGCGACCGATGCGCAAGGGAGCGCTGAACGGGTTCCGGGACTCTGCTACCGAGAGTAGACTTGTGGCCGTTGGTTGATGCCCGAATCCCATGTTGCCAAGGTCTTCCGAAGGAGCGCTGCGATGATTGGCGTGTGGCTCGCCTGTGTCCTGTTTGGCCTCCTGCTCATCATGCTCGAGGCTGGCCGTCGTCTTGGCATGCGGCATCGTGATCGCTATGGCGAGGCATACGGGGCGGGGCTCGGTGCAGTCGAGGGCGCAGTCTTCGGCCTTCTCGGACTGATAGTGGCCTTCACGTTTTCGGGGGCAGCGACCCGTTTCGACGAGCGTCGCGCGCTTATCGTGGAGGAGGCCAATGACATCGGAACCGCCTGGTTGCGGCTCGACCTGCTTCCTGCCGCATCGCAGCCGGAGGTGCGTGAGAAGATGCGCCAATATGTCGATGCCCGCATCGCCGTGTACCGCGCACTGCCGGACATCGAGGCGGCCCGTGAACACGTCGCCCAGTCGGTCGCGTTGCAGGGCCAGATCTGGCGACTGGCGGTGGCCAGCTCGCGCCCGGAGGCTGCTCCCGGGGCCGGAGTGCTGCTGCTCCCCGCCCTCAATAGCATGTTCGACATCAGCACTACCAGGACATGGGCAGGGGCGACGCACCCGCCGTTCGTGATTTTTGCGTTGCTCTTCCTGCTCGTGCTCTTCTGCGCGCTCTTTGCCGGCCACGGTATGGCGGCCCCGCGTCGCAACTGGCTGCACATGATCGGCTTCGCGCTCGTACTTGCAGGCGCAGTCTTCGTCATCGCGGATATCGAGTATCCTCGCCTGGGCCTGATCAGCCTGACTGATTTCGACCAGGCGATCGTGGGTGTGCGGAAGTCCATGGAATGAGCCGCATCGCAACCGCGTGGACGTTGCTCGTCATTGCCGGCATGCTGGAAATCGGGTGGCCGCTCGGTCTCAAGCTCAGCCAGGCCACCGAACGACGCCTTCCCGGCCTGGTCATGGCCGGCGTCTGCATGCTTGCCAGCGGTGCCCTGCTCTGGCTCGCGCAGCGCGACATCCCGATTGGGACCGCCTACGCCGTGTGGACCGGCATCGGGGCTGCTGGCACTTTCCTCATAGGAATCGTGTACTTCGGCGACGCCGCATCGCTTATTCGGATCGCCTCTGCGGGCCTCATCGTTCTGGGGGTGATCGGGCTCAAGGCGTCCCACGTCTAGGTCGTGGTCCATGCCCCTCACGGGCGGGCCGCACATGGGCGTGAAGGCCGAGGCGGTGTGGTTCACCCATAACCTGGGCGTGTCATCCAACACCGACTTCCGGTTCGTGAAGGACGTTCGAATCAACCGGTGGACCCTCGCCTTTAGGCCACCCTGAGCTTCCAGGCCTATATTCCACACTATGGATCTCTCCCTCTACCTATCCGAGCAGCATTTTCAGGTCCGCGACATGGTGCGTGAGTTCGGCCGCGCCGAGGTCGCCCCGGTGGCACGCGAACTCGATCGCACCTCCACGTTCCCGTGGGACAACATCCGCAAGATGGCCGATCTCGGCCTCCTCGGGGTTCCGTGGAGCGAGGAAATGGGCGGGGCCGGCATGGACCAGCTCTCGTACTACATCACGATCCACGAACTGGCCAAGGTGGACGCCAGCCACGCCCTCACCATCAGCGCCCATACCAACCTGGGCACGTCGCCGATCATGGACTTCGGCACGAAGGAGCAGAAGGAGACGTACGTGCCGCTCCTCGCTTCGGGGAAGGTGCTGGGTGGCTTCGGGCTGACGGAGCCCGGTGCTGGCAGCGATGCCGGCGGCACCGCGACCACGGCGACCGACAAGGGCGATCATTTCCTCCTCAACGGATCGAAGATCTTCATCACCCACGCCGGCGTGGGCGAGATCTTCAGCGTTACGGCCCGGACTGGGCCTGGTAACCGGGGCATCACGAGCCTCCTCGTCACCAAGGACACGGTAGACCTGGACGAGGCGAAGCGGGTTGGGGTCGGCCATGCCGCCGACCTGCCCAAGATCAAGGGCGTGAGGGCAGGGAAGAAGGAAGACAAGATGGGTTGGCGCGCCAGTGACACCCGCGAACTGGTGTTCGAGGACGCGATCATCCCCAAGGAGAATGTCCTCGGGAAGGTGGGCGACGGGTTCGTCAACTTCCTCAAGACGCTGGATGCGGGCCGGATCGGCATTGCGGCGCTTTCGCTTGGCATCGCCGAAGGGGCCTACGACGAGGCCCTGAAGTATGCCGGATACCGGAAGCAGTTCGGGAAGGCCATCGGGTCATTTCAGGGGATCAGCTTCCAGCTGGCCGACATGGCGCTGGAGATCGAGGCCGGGACCCACCTGCTGTACCACGCCGCCTGGCTCAAGCAGAATGGCAAGCCGTTCAAGAAGGAAGCCGCCATGGCCAAGCTCTTCTGCTCAGAATTGGCCATGCGAGCAACCACGAAGGCCGTCCAGATTTTTGGCGGTTACGGCTACACCACCGAATACCCCGTCGAGCGCATGATGCGGGATGCGAAGGTCTGCGAGATCGGGGAGGGAACCAGCGAGATCCAGCGCCTGGTCATCGCGCGCCACATCCTGGGCGACCTGGTGAATGGCTGATATTTGCCCTAACCGATTGCTCATCTTACCTTTAGACAGTCTTGCAGCGTGGCACTACCGATCGCCCGAATGCCAGTCGGGCATCACAATCGATGTGTAACGCTCATGTTGCCGCCCCTGAGGCGATTGTGACCTGAGGGGCCTGAAGCTCGGAGCGGTGCCGCCGGTGAGCGGACTGCCTCCACCAAACCTTGCGAATGCCGTAGCCGATCCTCTCCGTGGCCGATCCAGCCGCAGGGAGAGATGCGGGTGTGGCTGAGGTTCGCTCGTGAAGCGCGAGATCCTCATCAACGGGAGCCAGCGCGAGACACGCCTGGCCATCCTCGAAGATGATCGGCTGGTCGAACTTCTGGTCGACCGCCCCGATCACCGCCGCACCGTCGGCGACATCTACCTCGGACGGGTCGACGCCGTCCTCCCCGGAATACAAGCTGCCTTCGTGGACATCGGACAGGAGAAGAGCGCCTTTCTCCATGCCTCCGACCTCCTGGAGCCGGATGAAGACGACGACGAGCCCTCCGACGATGATATCGACGAGCCCGAGACTGTCGAGGAAGTCGTCGCCGAGGAGTCGGGCGAGGTCGAAGCCAGCAGCAGCGGCGATGACCAGAAAGCCTGGCGCGGACGCCGAAAGCGGGGCAACGGTAATGGCGGCGGCGAGCCCCGCCAGCGCGAGGTCTCCAGCCGGCGGCAGCTGCCGAACATTGCCGAAATCCTGAAGAAGGGCCAGAACCTGGTCGTACAGGTGACCAAGGAGCCCATCAGCACGAAGGGTTGCCGCGTCACCGCCCAGATTTCCCTCCCCGGCCGGTTCCTGGTCTACATGCCCTTCGCTTCCAAGGTGGGGGTGAGCCGCAAGATCGAGAGCCGTGAGGAGCGGGCGAAGCTGCGGGAGATGGTCGGACGGCTGCTCCCAGCAGACGCCGGCGGCATGATCGTCCGGACCGTGGCTGAGGGCGTCACCGAGGAGAACTTCCGGCGCGAAGTCGATTCGTTGCTCAACCTCTGGAAGAAGATCAACCGGAAGAAGACCTTCGTGCGGAAGGCGCCGGCGCTGCTCCAGCGGGAAACCAGCCTCACACGCGGCATCATCCGCGACCTCTTCAGCTGGAAAGTCGACGCGCTGCAGGTTGACTCCAAGGAACTCCACCACGAAATCGACCAGTATCTGCAGCAGATCGATCCCGAGCTGATGCAGCGGGTGCACTTCTATACCGAGCCCACACCGCTGTTCGACAAGTACGATATCGAATCCGAGATCCGGGATCTCTTCAAGGCGCGCTGCGAGCTTCCGACCGGCGGCTCGATCATCATTCAGCCAACCGAAGCGCTCACGTCCATCGACGTGAACACGGGGCGGTACACTGGCAAGAAGGACCCGGAGAAGACCATCCTCCGGACCAACCTCGAGGCCTCGCGCGAGATCGCGCGCCAGATCCGCCTGCGCGACATCGGCGGCATCATCGTGTGCGACTTCATCGACATGGAGACCCGGGCCAACCGGGACCGGGTGCTGCAGGAACTGCGGACGCACCTCGGCCGGGACCGGGCACGCACCAAGGCCCTGGCGGTGTCCGAACTGGGGCTGGTGGAAATGACGCGGCAGCGCGTTCGGCCGTCGCTCTGGCACTCCATGACCTTCGACTGCCCCACCTGCGCGGGCACCGGGCGGGTGTTTACCCCTGAGGTCGTTGCCCGCAGGCTGGAACGCTCGCTCAAGCGGGCAGGGCACGAACATCGGGAACGGCAGCTCACCGTCCGGCTCCATCCCGAGGTGGCCCTCTACCTGCTCGAGGAGGAGCCCAAGTTTCTCCAGGCCCTCCAGAAATTGACGGGCCTCGACCTCGAGCTGCGCGACGATCCCATGATCCGGCTGGACGACTTCCGGCTCATGAGCCGGCCAGCCGGCAGGGACGTGACACAGCAGTACGCGGTCGCCTGACGGGGAGGGGCGGCCACGGGAGGCGTCCAGGGTTCCCTCTTGCCGGAACCCCATTCCCCGTCTATACTTGCGGGCTAGCTTTTCACGTAAACGGCTCGACGTAATACTTCACGGCAGGATGTCATGTCTTACGCAATCTTCCGCGCGCTCGGTAAGCAGTTCCGGGCCGAAAAAGGCAAGACGCTCAAGCTTCCGCTCATGGTCGCGGAGCCGGGCGCCAAGGTCACCTTCGACGAGGTGCTTCTCTCGTCCGACGGGACCACCATCAAGGCAGGCGCACCATTGGTGAAGGGTGCCAAGGTCGAGGCCGAAGTCGTGGGCCACGGCAAGGACGCCAAGCTGTACGTTTTCAAGTTCAAGCGTCGCAAGAACTATCGTCGCAAGACCGGGCATCGGCAGAAGCACACCGAGGTCCGCATTACTGACGTGAAGGTGGGCTAAGCCATGGCACACAAGAAGGGCGTCGGCTCGAGCCGCAACGGACGCACCAGCAATCCGCAGTACCTCGGCATCAAGAAGTATGGTGGCGAGAAGGTGCGCGCAGGGAACATCCTGGTGACCCAGAAGGGCACCAAGTTCCATCCCGGCAAGAACGTCAAGAAGGCCACGAACGACACGCTGTTCGCCCTGGTTGACGGGGTCGTGAAATTCGAGTGGAAGGACAAGGACCGGAAGAAGATCTCGGTGTACCCGGTGGAGGCCCAGGCTACCGCCTGAGTGCCCCATCCCCAAAGCAGTGAGGCGGTCAGGCTCCATGCCCGACCGCCTCTGTCATTTTCCGGGCCGCCCGTGCCTCAGTTTCGCTGGGCGACCACCCGCTCCGGATAGTCAGTACAAATCCCATCGACGCCGCAGCTGATAAGCCGGGCCACGTCGGCTTCGCTGTTCGCCGTCCAGGCAATGATCCGGCGGCCAGCCCGGTGCACTTCATCCACCAGCGCGCGGTCGATCATCGCCTGCGCCTGCCACAGTACCGTGGCACCCGCCGCGGCGAGGACGGGCAGGGGGTCGATCAGGCGCGCATCCAGGAGCACTCCCCGCCTCAGGGCACCGTCGCGCTCGCCCAGCCGACGGACAATGCGGTGATCGAATGAGTGGACCGCATAGCGCTCCGGTTCCGGTCCGGCCTGCAGGAGGCGAAGGAGCACCGCGTCAAGGTATTCCTCCATTCCCTTCACTTCGACCCAGACATCGAGACCGCGAAGAAGGGTAAGTACCTCACTGAGGAGCGGGACGGTCTCGCCGTTGGGCAGCCGATGCTGCTGTACCGCGTCGAGGGCGAGATCACCAATGCGCCCGAGCCCCTCCAGGCTCGAATCATGATGTACGACGATGGCACCGTCGCGCGTGGCGTGAACGTCCAGTTCCACCCCCTCAGCGCCAAGGGTCCTGGCCCGGCGAAAGGCGGCGCGGCTGTTCTCGTGTTCGTGGCCAGATGCACCGCGGTGTCCGATACTTAGCGGTCGAGCCATGGAGTCCGGATGTCAGGGAGGAAGACGATTGGCTGCTGGATGACGCAGCTTGTTGCACTCAATATACTTGCGGCAAGGCCTTATCGGCACTCGCCTTCTGTCTATACCCCGATGCCGGTCACTTAACATCAGCCAACCCAGGCCGTCCATATCCCGTACATGGCAGCGATGACGGAATCCGGGCCCCCCTCCGATGCGTTCCTGGCCGCCAATTGGCGCGCGGGCGATGAAGGCGCAGCGGCGGAACTCGTCCGGCGCCATGCCGGGGGCATTGCCCGCTTTCTGTACAGTTCGGGCGCGGCGCCCGGTGAAGTGGACGACCTGGTTCAAGAGGCGCTCTTCCGCGGGTTCCGGAAACTGGACACCTGGCGAGGCGAGGCATCACTCCGCAGCTGGCTCTGCTCCATTGCCGGCAACCTCCTGAAGGACGAGTACCGCCGGCAGAAGGGTCGGAAGGTGGTGTCGATCGAGGACCATCAGGTGATAGATGCCGCCGACCCTCATGCAGAGGTGGCGGCCACCGAGTCGGAAGCGCAGCTCCTGGCCGGTCTCCAGACGCTGCCACGATTGCAGCGGGAGGTGTTCCTGATGCGGGCCCAGCAGGGGTGTGACTACGCTGAGATTGCGGCGGCGCTGGGAACAACGCCGGGGGCAGCGCGAGTCCACTACCATCATGCGGTGAAAAGGCTGAAGGAACTGATCTCATGACCATGTGTGAGGCACTGTCGGATCGGATGCCCGCCGTAGCGGGTGGCAGGGACGCCTGGTCGGTGGAGGAGCAGGCGCATCTGGCGTCGTGCAGTGATTGCTCCGCTGAATGGAAGGTGGTCGCCACCGCGTCGGGGCTGGGCCGAAGCGTGATCGTTGATCCGCAGCGGCTTGCACCCGAACTGCTCGGTCGGCTTCGTGAGGCAAGGCGGCAGGATCGCCGGAAGGTATGGGTTCGCCGATCGGCTCCAGTCGTGGGACTTGCCATCGCAGCGGCGGCGCTGCTCGTGGTGCTGCCTCGCGGGCGCGAACAGGGCCCGGCCGCACCCTTGCCCGCGGCGGCGGCGCTGGAGGCCGGTCCGCTGCAACTGGCCGAACTCGAGGGCGCGACCACCGCCGACCTGGTGGTGGTGCTGGCGAGCTTCGACGAACCAGCGGTGCCCCGAAGTGCCCTCGATGGCCCGAATGTCGAGGGCATGGACCTCATACAGGTACAACGTGCCCTGGAATCATGGGAGGAAAGCTGATGTCATACGGACGGTTGTCGCTGCTGGGCCTGCTGGCACTGGTGGGCACTGCGCAGCCGGTGCACGCGCAGGACAGCGCCGCGTCGCCGGAGGTCACGGCGCAGCTTCGCCAGCGGATCGAGGCGCGCTTCACCGAACGGGTCAAGCTGGAACTCGGCCTGGACGACGCACAGACCGCTAAGCTCAAGGCAGTGGCTGGGGACTGGTTCACCAAGCGCCGCGCCATGGAGGGCGAGGAACGCGATCTTCGTCAGGCGCTCGCGGGGCAGCTGCGTCCCGGTGTCGCCGCCAATTCGGACAGCGTCACCCGTGTTGTGTCGCGCCTCCTCGACCTGAAGGTGCGGTACGCGGAGAGCTACCGGGAAGAGAACAAGGAACTCGGTTTCCTGACCCCGGTTCAGCGGGCGCAGTACTACGCGCTACGGGAGCGGCTGCTGGATGCCCTCAAGCAGGCCCGTCAGGCGCGCCAGGCACGGGGAGGCCAGAGGCCCGCGGGTCGCCCGTAGCCACTATCCCGGGAATTTCTGCTCGTACAGACGCTGCGCCCGCACGATGGCCTCGCGGGCGGCAGCGGCATTCTCGAAACCGCGGGTTTCCGTGGTGGTTCCTTCCAGGTCCTTGTATACCCGGAAAAAGTGCTCGATCTCCTTCAGGTAGTGAGGCGGGACGTCATCGAGGTCGTGCATTTCTGCGGCATAGGGGTCGCCAAGCGGCACCGCCAGCACTTTTTCGTCCGCCTTTCCGCGGTCGATGAGGTGGAACAGCCCGACGGGCCGCGCTTCCACCAGGCACCCGGTGAACAGGGGAATGGTGCTCAGGATCAGGATGTCGAGCGGATCGCCATCATCGCCGAGGGTACGAGGAATGAATCCGTAGTCGCCGGGATAGTGCACCGCACTGTACAGCACGCGGTCCAGCCGGAACATGCCGGTTTCCTTGTCCAGCTCGTACTTGTTCCGCTCGTTGGTCGGAATCTCGATGACTGCAGTGACCTGGTCGGGCGGGTTGGAGCCGGCCTGAATGTCGTGCCAGGGATGGAACTGCCGGACGGGTGGACGGGACATCAATGCTCCGGTGACGAGTTGACAGGAAAATAGGTGGACGGGTGCGCCTTGCGCCCGGGCGGCGAGTCTTGGAGTTTTGGGCGTCGCCCGGGTGGCGGAATGGCAGACGCAGTGGACTCAAAATCCACCGGGGGGCAACCCCCGTGCGAGTTCGACTCTCGCCCCGGGCACTCTCAGGTGTGAAGCTATCAGTCGACGGCCGGGGTAGACAGTCCGGCTGGCTGGTCGCGATACTGGCCGCTCAGCAAACAACAATCATTGAGGAGGGTCCATGAAGGCTCGCTGGTTTGCTCCCACCCTGTTGCTCGCGACGGTGGCTGTGACCGCCCCGGCGCACGCGCAATTTGCTATCGACCTGATGGTTGGCCCCAACTTTTCCTCCATCAGCAACGCTCCAGCGGGTTACAGCACCAGCAGCGACGTCGGGTACTTCCTCGGTGGGCGACTCCGCTTTGGACACCTGTTCTACGTTTCTCCAGGACTCGACTACCAGTACCAGAGCGTCAACATCGATGGCACCAGCGTGGGGGAACCCAATGACAACATCGGGATCAGCTCGTTCATGATTCCGCTTGGGGTTGGGGTAAACCTGAATGCCAAGGTGGTGGCGATCCAGCTCGGCGTATCGGGGACGCTTGCATTCAACACCTCGGTGAACGACAACGACTTTGGACTTACGAAAGATGAAACGAACAACACGCGCTGGGGCTGGATGGTCTCGGCGGGAGCGCGCATTCTCGCGTTTCAGCTCAACCTGGCCTGGCAGTCGGACTTTACGGACACGTTCAAGGACGATCCCAACGGTTCCAAGCTGAGCCAGTTCCGGGTCGGGCTTGGTATCGCGCTGTAACCTGTTTTCACCGCTGCTGCAGGTTTGAACAGGCACCCAGCATGGGTGCCTGTTCCTGCTTTCCCGCGATGCCTTATAGGTCGTTCGTCCCACATGCACATTCCTGAATGACAGTGCGATCTTTTATGTTGACCTGAATGCCGACCACCCTACCTTCAGCCGACGCCAACCGCATTCAGTCTGCGGTGTGCCACCTCGATGCAGAGCGCAACCGGCTTACGTACCGTGGCTATGATGTCAACGAGCTGGCGCGGCATGCGACATTCGAACAGGTCGCGTTCCTGCTCGTGGCGGGAGCGCTGCCGTCAAAGGCCGAGCTCAGGGCGTACCTCGGGGCGTGGCGCGCCGCCCAGAAGCTGTCGACGGCACAACGGCGTTGGCTTCGCTCGCTTCCGCTACACGCCGACGAACTGGTGGTGCTGCGCACCGCAGTCAGCGGGCTGCCGCTCTTCGTCGACGCCTCAGCGCCACCGGCATCAAATGGTGTGTCCGCCGAGGCACTGCGACTGCTGGCACAGGTCCCGGCAATTGTGGCTGAACGGCAGCGACTGCGCCGAGGGGGAGACAGGGGTCCGGCGTGGGGGCGGCACGGCGTGGCGACTGGATTCCTGCGCGTCGCCACCGGGGTTGAGCCGCCCACCGAACTGGTACGATCGTTTCAGGCGGCATTGGTGCTCAGGGCCGACAACGAACTGAACCCGGGCACCTACGCGGCGCGGGTGGCCGCCTCGACCGGGGCTGACCTCACAAGCTGCGTCACCGCGGCGATGGGTGCATTGTCGGGGCCGAAACACAGCGGGCACACCCTTGCTGTGGCGCGGCTGCTGGAGCAGGTGGGCAGCCCCGAACGCGCCGATGCAGTGGCCGCGCAGCTGGCACAGGCGGCCAGGAAGCCGGCCGGATTCGGTCACCCTGTGTACCGGGAGGAGGACCCTCGCACTCCCACCGCACGGCGCCTTGCGGAGGTAGCGGCGGGTGCCACCGGGAACATGGCCCTGTACACCCTGGCCAGGGCACTGGAAGACGCGGTGGTCCGGAGTACGGGGCTTCGGGCCAACGTCGATTACTATCTGACCGTAGTTTACCTGGCGGCAGGGTTGCCCCCGGCCGCCTTTGCTCCGGTTTTTGCAGTGGCACGCACCGCCGGCTGGATCGCACATGCACTTGAGCAGTCCCGGAATCCGGGGCTTATTCGACCCCGAGCGACGTACGTAGGGCCCGGGGAACAGACGCTTCTCCACCGCTGACCGCATTTCCGAGAGGATCATGGCCTTCGAATCGCGCGTTGTTGCCGCTGAACCTTCCCAGTACAAGACCCCGCTTCTCGCTGTGCTTGTTTCGCGAGGTGACCTGCCCGCTTCACTCGGTGCCCTGGACGAGGCAGCGGCGGGAGCGCTGGGCCGCGCCTACAAGAGCGGCGACTTCACCGGCAAGCGAGACGACACGTTCCTGACCTACACCGACGCACCGTTCGCCCGCATGCTGGTGATCGGGGTGGGGAAGAGCGACGAGAGCAGCATGGCCGCGATCCGGCGAGGGGCTTCCCTCGCCGCAAAGCGGGCGCGGGCGCTCGGGGCGGGTACAGCAGCACTCTTTGTACCCAGCGAAACGTTGGGTTCGGTCACTGCGACACAGGCGGCGCAGGCCGTGGCCGAAGGCCTGGCGCAGGGCGCATGGCATTTCACCGAGCTCAAGCGTCCGCCCGAGGACCCCAAGGCGCCCCTGACGCAGGTCGATCTGCTGGCGCCGTCCGACACCGCGGCGTGGGAAGCAGGGCACAAGGCTGGGGCGGCCATCGGTGCGGGGCAGACGCTCGCGCGCGGACTGCAGATGTTGCCGTCCAACCAGCTCACGCCAACCTTGCTCGCGAATGCCGCGCAGGACATCGGCAAGCGCCACGGCATCCCCGTGACGGTGCTCGACAAGGCGGCGATCGTGAAGGAGAAGATGGGCGCACTCCTGGCGGTGGCGCAGGGCAGCATCGAGGAACCGCGGTTCATCATGCTCGACTACCAGGGTGCGCCCGGTGCGCCGGTCGTGCTGGTTGGGAAGGGCGTCACCTTCGACACCGGTGGCATCTCCATCAAGCCGGCGCTCAACATGGAAGAAATGAAGTACGACATGTCGGGCGCCGCGGCGGTGCTCGGCACCTTTGAAATGCTGGGACGCCTCAAGCCAAAGGTGCACGTGGTCGGACTGGTGCCGTCGGCGGAGAACATGCCTTCGGGCAGTGCCATCAAGCCGGGCGACGTGGTGACGAGCCACTTCGGCAAGACCATTGAAGTCATCAACACCGACGCCGAGGGGAGGCTGCTCCTCGCCGACGCGCTGTCATTTGCGCGGCGGCTGCAGCCTTCGTGCGTCATCGACATCGCAACGCTCACGGGGGCGATCGTGGTGGCGCTGGGTCATACGGCGACGGGGCTCTTTGGCACGGATGAGGCCCTCATTGCCGAGCTGAAAGCGGCGAGCGAGCGCGCCGACGAGCGCGCCTGGCCGCTTCCGCTCTGGGACGACTACCGGGAGCTCAACAAGTCGGACATCGCTGACGTCAAGAACAGTGGCGGGCGGGCGGGCGGGAGTATTTCGGCCGGGTGGTTCCTGCGCGAATTTGTGGAGGGCTTCCCCTGGGCCCACCTCGATATCGCCGGCACCGCGTACACTGATCGAGAGGATGCCAGCCGGGTCAAGGGTCCCACAGGCACGGGCGTCCGTCTCTTCTCCGAGTTCGTCCTCGCTCGACAAGGCTGACGCCACAGCGTGGCTGCGGAGCCGCACCGCCGTCTCCTGAGCCCGCGACTTGTCCTGGCCGCGCTGCTCGTCCTGCCCGCGCAGCTGCACGGGCAGGTGCAGCAGCTCGCTGACAGCATTCGCGCCGACTCCATCCGGGCTGACTCGATCCGGGCCGACTCCGCCGCGAGGCGGCAGGCCATCCAGACCGAGCGATATCTCAGTGCCACGGCGAACAAGAACACATCGGTGCCCTCGTTGCCCTACATCGGGGCGGAGGGACCGCGCGCCGCCGGTGCCCGCATTGTCTTCACGCGGGACTCCATGGACTGGGCGATGGCCCACACCCTGGGCGACCTGGTGGCACTTGTGCCCGGGTCGTACCTGTGGCGCACCGGGTGGCTCGGGACGGCAGCCTTGCCGAACTATCGCGCGCGCGGCGCCACGTCGGTGGAGTATTTCCTCGACGGCCTGCCATACGTGGGCGTCGGTTCCGACAGCGTGTCTATCGACCCGTCAATTTTTGCCCTGAGCCTGCTGGAGCGCGTCGAGATCGAGCCATGGCCTGGCTCGCTCAGGGTGTACCTGTTCTCCCGCCGCTACGATCGCGTGGCGCCGCGGTCCCTCATCGGGCTGGGCCGCGGCACCAACAGTCTGACGCGCTTCCAGGCCCAACTGGAAAAGCGGTCGGTCAACAAGCTGGGCTTCGGCGTTGCTGGGGATTACTACAACAGCGGACGGGCCAGCGGCTCTTCCGGAAGTTTCTACCTCAATACCCAGGCATGGGCGCAGCTGAGCTACATGCCGTCGCCGCGCTATGGCCTCGTGGCGCAGTATGTCACCTCGTCGCCCAATCGTCAGGACGAGGTGGATGTCTCGTCAGGTAACGTTGTGCTCGGCACGGATGGTGGCCGGAGTGACCTGTTCCTCAGGGGCTTCGTGCGGAAGCGCGACGACGGACTCGGGTCGGGCCTGGACCTCAGCATAGGACGAACGGCATTCGGCGGCGACACCGTCAATATGGTGCAGCAGAGCATCTGGTCCATTACGGCCAACGGCTCATGGCGCACGCCCACCTTGAGCGCCACCGCGTCGGCGGCCTATCGCACACGCTGGACGGTGCTCGATTTCGGGGCCACCGCCGGATGGACGCCCTCCTCTCGCCTCGGCGTGAACGCGAACGCGGTGTACCAGCTCCTCTCCGCAGGGCGCTCGAGTGTGTGGGCGGGTGCCCAGGCCTCATTTTCTCCATTCAGTCATGTGCTGCTGCGAGGCACGGCGCGTGCCGGTTCTATCGTGCAGGCGCCGAGCATCGAAGCCGATACGGCGCAATCGGTGCTCGAAGCTTCCGGCAGCATCGGATGGGAAAGTCGGCTCCTGGGCGTCGAGGTGGGCGTCGCGCGCACATCGGCGTTCAACCCCATGGCCTATCAGCAGACGCAGCTCACGGTAGCCGCGATCAACTCCTCGCAGGCCACGAACTGGTTCCACGCCCAGGGGCGCATCAACCCGACCGACTGGCTTTCGGTCGATGCCTGGTACTCGAGTGCCATGAACGTCATGCCTGACGGCCAGCCGCCGGAACACGCACGGGTCATGGGAACCGTCCGGTCGCGCTTCCTTCGCACCTTTCCGAGCGGTGCGTTCGATCTCAAGGCCTCGCTCGGCTTTGAGCGCTGGAGCGGCGGTGTGCTCGGCACCGGGACGGGCGGCGCACCGTTCGCCCTGCCGTCGCAGATGTATCTCGAGACCCTGATCGAGCTCAAGATTCAGAGCTTTATCGTGTATTTCTCTCGGGCCAACCTGCTCTCGGAGCTGCCCGGTTACGTGCCTGGCTTCCCAGTCACTCCGCTCGCGACCACCTTCGGCATCCGCTGGGGCTTCCTCAACTAGCTGAGGTCGGTGCTGCTATCTGCATTCGCCACAGGGGCTTGCAACGGGGCAGCATTGCGGACCCCCGACCCAGATTGCGCCTACCAGCAAGGCGCTCTGGAAGCTATCTTTACCCTCTTTCCCACGATCGGGGGCCGGGCTTGCCGCACAGCATGACGGGTTTTGGAGCGGCGGAGGGTCCGGTAGCAGGTGGGCGCCTTCGGATCGAGATCCGTACGGTGAACCATCGGTTCTTCAATTTTTCGCCCAAGCTGCCGAATGAGTTGTCGGCGGTGGAGGGTGAGCTGCGCGAGCGGGTCCGTCGCGACCTCGACCGGGGCCACATAGCCGTCTCCGCACGATGGACGGAATACCCGGAGCGGGAGGCGGCGCTGGCGATCGACCTGCCGCGCGCCGAGGCAGCGGCGAGCCGACTCCGTGAGCTCAAGTCGGCGCTCGATCTTGCTGGCGAGGTGACGCTCGAGATGGTGGCGCGCCAACCCGAAGTGCTCGTGACACGGAGCGCCGAGGCGGCCGAGATTGCCTTCGCCGAGGTGGAACCAATTGTCGCGCGTGCCGCGTCGGAATGTCGGGCGATGCGGGCCCGCGAGGGAGCGGCGCTGGGAGCCGACCTGCTGGCGCGCCTGGTGGCACTCGAGGCGGGTGCCGCAAGCATTGCGGACCGAGCGCCCGAGCGCCTGCAACGGGAGCGCGACCGGCTCCACGCCTCGGTGACCCAATTGCTGGCGGGGCGGCCGCTCGACGACCAGCGGCTGGCCCAGGAGATCGCGATCCTGGCCGACAAGCTCGACATCTCCGAGGAACTGGTCCGGTTCCGGCAGCACCTGGTCGCGTGCCGCGGGGCGCTGTCGGCCGACCAGCCCGCCGGGAAGCAGCTCGGCTTCCTGGCCCAGGAGCTCGGCCGCGAAGTGAACACGATGGGTGCCAAGGCGAACGATGCGGTGATCCAGCAGGAGGTCATCGGCATGAAGGGAGAACTGGAGAAATTTCGCGAGCAACTCGAGAACCTCGAGTGACGCCGTTCATCCTGGTGCTGTCATCGCCTTCGGGCGGCGGGAAGACGACGATCGCGCATCGGCTCGTCTCGAGCCGCCGCGACCTCGAGTATTCGATCTCGGCTACCACGCGTGCACCGCGAGCCGGGGAGCGCGAGGGAGAGCACTACCACTTCGTGCCGCGAGACGAATTCGAGCGGCGGGCGAAGGCCGGGGAGTTTCTCGAGTGGGCGGAGTACAGTGGCAACCTGTACGGCACGCTGCGTGAGGAGATCGGCCGGATCCATGCGGCAGGCCACCATGCCGTGCTCGACATCGACCTGCAGGGCGCCCGGCAGTTGCGGGGCAACAGCGCATCGGCAGTCGAGGTGTTTGTGCTGCCGCCCTCGGGTGCGTCGCTGGCGGAGCGACTGGTGGGTCGCAACACCGAGACGGCGGCGGCGCTGCGGCGCCGGCTGGAACGGGCCGCGGAGGAAATCCTCGCGGCAGGCGAGTACGACTACGTGATCGTGAACGACGATCTGGAGCATGCGGTACGGCAAGTGGAGAGCATCATTGAGGCCGAGTCGCGACGCGCACATCGCCTTGCTGACCTGACGGGGACGTTGCAGGATCTCCGGCAGGCCGTCGAGACGGAAGCACGCAGGCACCCGGCCGTGAACGCAGGATCGTAAGGAGACAGGACAATGCGGATTGTGACCCCGAATGAGGTGGCGAAGCCGGCGGGCAACAAGTATCTCGGCGTGCTGGTCGCGGCGAAGTTCGCCCGCTACCTCAACGACTTCCCCAAGGACCACTTCCAGATGGAAGAGAAGCTCACCACGCGCTCGCTCGAGGAGCTCGCGGAGGGTGACCTCAACTACAAGTTGGTGCGCCGCCGCCGCTCTGAGGCGTGACGGTGTGGTCCGGCCGGCACGTCGTCCTCGGCGTGTCGGGCGGGATCGCCTGCTACAAGAGCTGCTATCTCGCCCGGCACCTGACCGAAGCCGGCGCGCGGGTCGATGTGGTGCTGACCCGGTCCGCGGCCGAATTCGTGCGCCCGGTAACGTTCGAGGCACTGACGGGTCGGCCGGTGCTCGCGTCGCTCTGGGATCGCGATGCAGCGCTCAACCATGTGCGATGGGGCCAGCAGGCGGACGTTGTGATCGTGGCGCCTGCCACCGCACAACTGATTGCACGTATGGCGCAGGGCCTGGCTGACGACGCACTGACCAGCCTGTTGCTCGCCGCGACGTCGCCGGTGCTGATCGCTCCCGCCATGAATGACGAGATGTTCGCACACCCCCAGACACAAGTGAACCTGGCGCTGCTTGAGCGTCGCGGTGTTTCCATTGTCGGTCCCGACATCGGGTCCCTCGCCGAAGGGCCATCCAGCAGGCCGGGCCGAATGAGCGAGCCCGATGTCATTGCGGCGCATGCCGCCCGCCTGATGCGTCGGGGCAGCCGGCTCGAGGGGAAGCGCGTGGTCGTGACCGCTGGCCCGACCCGGGAGGCCCTCGACCCGGTGCGGGTCGTGACCAACCGTTCGAGTGGCAAGATGGGATACCGGCTGGCGGAAGCGGCCTGGGAACGTGGGGCAGACGTACAGCTCATCTCCGGTCCGGTGGCGCTCGAGGCACCAACGGGTGTCGAGGTAGCGCGCATTGATTCCACCGCCGAGCTCGAACAGGCCGTTCGCGACGCCCTGCCGGCCGCGGACATCCTGATCATGGCCGCCGCGCCAGCCGACTACCGGCCGAGTGCCTTCAGTGCGGCCAAGCGCGCGCGCGTCGATGGTGCGCTGGCCATCCCGTTCGAGCCGACACCGGACATCCTTCGGGCCACGCGCGATGCGCGCCGGACGGGGAGCATGATCGTCGGCTTTGCGCTGGAAACCGGGGACGCGGTGGCCAAGGGAAGGCAGAAGCTGGAGCGCAAGGAACTAGACCTCATCGTCGTGAACGATGCCCTGGAACCAGGAGCCGGCGCCGAGGTCGACACTAACAGGGTGGCCATTCTTTCGCGCGATGGCAGCTGCACCATCGTTCCGCTGGGCACCAAGCGCGAGGTTGCCGAAGCCATCCTTGACGCGGTCGAGGCACGCCTTGGCTGACTGGGACGAGCTGCGTCGTCGATACCTCGCGCAACAGATCGACCTGGGCGGCCGGGAAGTGGTACTGTCTCGCAAGTCGGCACCAGGCCGGGTGGCGAATCCCGAGCCGGCGGCCGACGTGGCCGCGAGCCCGGCCCCCGCTGTGGCCCGTCTCGACATCGTGGCCCCTCGCGTCGGGGGCGCCAGCACGGGAAAGTGGAGTGAGAACGCACCGCCGATTCCCGGGCCGGGCCTGACGGTTGTGACCGACCTGCCGGCACTGGTTGGCGATGCGCTCGGCGGGTGCGCCACGCTGGACGCCGTGGCGGGACTGATCGCCGGCTGCCGGAAATGCGCGCTGAGTGAAGGCCGGACCCGCACCGTGCCGGGCGAGGGAAACCCCGAGGCCCGCCTCATGCTCGTGGGAGAGGGACCAGGAGCCACCGAGGACCAGACCGGTCGTCCGTTCGTCGGGCAGGCGGGCCAGCTGCTCGACAAGATCCTGGACGCGATCGAGTGCCCGCGGCCGTCTACATTCATTGCGAACATCGTCAAGTGCCGGCCGCCGGGAAACCGCAAGCCGCTGCCCGACGAAATGGCCGCATGCCTCCCGTACCTGCATCGGCAGATCGCGCTGGTTCAACCGAAGGTATTGTTGGCGCTCGGCGGCACGGCCGCCGAAGGGATGCTTGGCGTCAAGAAGAGCCTCGGCGACCTGCGCGGCAAGGTGCATCGCTGGAACGGCATTCCCCTGGTGGTGACGTACCACCCCGCCGCGTTGCTCCGGAATCCAAACTGGAAGAAGCCGACCTGGGATGATGTCCGAATCGCCCGCCAGCTCCTCGACAGCTGATACGTTTGCGGGGCGTGCTGCGCCCTGGAGCAACGATGCCGAGCAGGCCGTGCTCGGCGCGATGCTGCTCGACCAGGATGCCGCCCTGTCGGGCGCCCAGCTCCTCACCGACGAGATGTTCTACAAGGAGGCGCACCGGCGCCTCTTCCGCGCGATGGTCGCACTCACCGAGCGACGCAGTGTCATCGACCATATCACCCTGCGCGATGAGCTCACCCGCCGGGGCGAGCTCGAGGCCATCGGCGGCTACGACTACATCGCCGAACTGGCCGACGTGGTGCCCACGGCGGCGAACGTCGAGTACCACGCCCGCATCGTTCGCGAGAAGGCGATCCTGCGACGCCTCATCGAGACGGCCACAGGCATCATCACCGAGGCATACACCGGTCACTCCACGGCGAACGAGCTTCTCGATGTGGCCGAGTCACGGATCTTCCAGGTCAGCCAGCAGCGACGCGAGGAGGGCTTTACCCGACTCAAGGAAATGCTCTGGCCGACAATGGAGCGCATTGAAACGCTCCAGAAGAGTGGCAAATCGATTACCGGTGTGCCCAGCGGCTTTGCAGACTTGGACAACCTGACCTCGGGGTTCCAGCCGGCAGAGTTGTCGATCCTCGCCGCACGACCCTCGATGGGCAAGACCGCGTTCGTACTGAATATCGTGACGCATGCCGCGGTGGAGGGTTATGGGGTCGCGGTCTTCTCGCTGGAAATGTCGAAGGAGGCGCTGGTGCAGCGCATGCTGACAGCGGAGGCACGGGTGGATAGCTCGCTGGTTCGGCGCGGGATGCTGCGCGACTTCGACTTCACCAAGCTGGCGCGCTCGGCGGGCGTCCTGCAGAGCTGCCCAGTCTGGATCGACGACACGCCGGCACTGACGCTGCTGGAGATGCGCTCCAAGGCTCGGCGGCTCAAGGCCGACAGCGACATCCAGATGATCGTGGTGGACTACCTGCAGCTCATGCGGAGCCCGGAGTACGCCGACAACAAGGTACAGGAGATCTCGGACATCTCGCGGTCGCTCAAGGGGCTGGCGAAGGAACTCAGCATCCCGGTCATCGCGCTGTCACAGCTGTCCCGGGCGTCGGAGCAGCGTGGCGGCGACCGGAAGCCAATCCTCTCCGACCTGCGCGACTCGGGCGCCATCGAGCAGGATGCCGACCTCGTCATGTTCATCCACCGGCCCGAGTACTACGACCGCGAGGACGAGGCGAAGAAGGGAATGGCCGAGGTCATGCTGGCGAAGCACCGCAACGGCCCGACGGGTGACATCCATCTCCGCTGGAACCGCGAGTACACGCGCTTCGACAACCTGACGCAGCGCGAAGAGGGGGAATAGGTGGCTCGGCCGCGGTCAGTGTATCGCTGCACCGAGTGCGGCCATGAGCACCCCAAGTGGGTGGGGCGGTGCGAGGGTTGTGGCGAATGGAACGCGGTGGCAGAGGAGCCGTGGCTGGTAAGGCGCGCAGGCGCGCAAGGCGGCACAGGGTGCCGCGGGGAGCCGGGGTCCGCCGCGGCGCCGCAGCGACTGACGCGATGTGTCGGCCACGCCGCTCGAGCGGTGGCGTACCGGCCTCAAGGAACTCGACTTCGTGGTGGGCGGCGGGTTTGTCCCCGGCTCGCTGACGCTGATCGGCGGTGAGCCAGGCATCGGAAAATCCACCTTGCTGCTGCAGGCCGCCGGGCAGCTCGAGCAATCAGGACGCGTCGTGCTCTACGCCAGTGGTGAGGAATCCACCGAGCAGCTGCAGTTGCGTGCCGAACGCCTGGGGGGTGGTGCCGGTGCTGTGCATGCCATTGGCGAGACCCGACTCGAGGCCATTCTCGAAGCGGCCGCTTCCATCAGCGCCGATGTGCTGGTGCTCGATTCCATTCAGACGGTGGCCACCGACGCCCTGGAGAGTGCACCCGGCAATGTCGGCCAGGTCCGGGAGTGCGCGGGAGTACTGATGCGTTACGCCAAAGCGTCTGGGACCGCAGTGCTGGTAGTGGGCCATGTCACCAAGGGTGGCGGGATCGCCGGCCCCAAGACGCTGGAGCACATCGTCGACACCGTCCTCTACTTCGAGGGCGAGACCTCGCTCGACTATCGTCTTCTGCGCGCTACCAAGAACCGCTTTGGGCCGGTCGACGAGCTTGGGGTGTTCACCATGTCGGAGGCGGGACTGATCCCCGTTGCAAACCCGTCCGCCCTCTTCCTTGCGGCCCGCGCCGCCAATGTGAGCGGCAGCGCCGTCACGGCACTCATGGAGGGGACGCGACCGGTGCTGGTGGAGGTCCAGGCGCTGGCCGCCAGGGCGGGGTACGGCACGCCGCAGCGCGTGGCGACGGGATTCGACCCGCGGCGCCTTGCGGTGCTGCTGGCGGTGCTGGAGCGCCGCGCCGGGATCTCCTTTGCCGACCTCGACGTCTTCGTGCAGGCCACAGCCGGCGTCCGGCTGGTGGAGCCCGGTGCCGACATGGCCATCGCCGCCGCCTTGCTCTCGAGCCTCAACAACCGTCCTGCTCCCGCCGATGCGCTCTTCCTGGGCGAGATCGGCCTGGGCGGCGAGATACGGCCCACAGCGGGGCTGGAGCGACGCGTGGCGGAGGCGTCCCGACTGGGCTTCACGCGGGTCTTTGGCGCGTCACAGGCGAGCCTCACCGGGGGCGGGGTGACGCTGGTCCGGCTGGAACACATCGGCGATCTGGCGCGTGCTCTTGCCGCGTGACGTGGGCGTCGTCATCGTCGCCGCCGGGCAGGGAACGCGAATTGGGGGTGACACCCCCAAGCAGTTCCTCGAGATCGGCGGCGTACCAATGCTGCTTCGATCCATCCGTCCCTTCGCGCGGCACCCCGAGGTTTCCGCCATCGTGGTAGTCCTTCCAGCGGCCGTCGCGAGCTCGCCGCCCGCGTGGCTCGTCCCGCACGTTGGCACCATGCTCTCGGTCGTGGCGGGTGGCGAAGAACGCCGCGATTCCGTTGCGGCGGGGCTCGCAGCATTGCCGGCAGCCTGTCAGCTGGTGCTGGTGCACGATGCTGCGCGGCCCTTTGCCAGCGTCGCGCTGATCGACCGCATCATCGCTGGTGCGCGCGCCGGCACGGCGGTGGTGCCCGGCCTTCCGGTAGCGGACACCATCAAGGAACTGCAACCCGGCACGACCGAGCGCGTGGCCAGGACGGTGCCGCGTCATGGCCTCCGTCGAATCCAGACGCCGCAGGGGTTTCCGCGCCGTATCCTGGAGGAGGCACACGCCCGCGCCGAGTCCGATGGTCCTTCGGCCACCGATGACGCCGGACTGGTGGAGCAGGCGGGGGGAACGGTGCACATCGTGCCCGGCGATCCTCGAAACCTCAAGGTGACGACCGCGGACGACCTTGCTCTGGCCGAGTTCTTCTCGCGGCAAGAGCAATGATCCTGCCCTTCCGGAACGAGCAGGACGCCCTCGCGGCAACGCCCGTTGTCGCCTCGCACCTCGCTGCCGGCCGCCTCCTGGCCTACCCGACGGAAACCGTCTACGGCTTGGGGTCAGCGCCCAACAGCGAGGCTTTGGCGGCCCTCGCTCGCCTCAAGGGTCGACCGCCACGCAAGCCGTTCCTGCTGCTGGTCGCCAGCCGCCTCATGGCGACCGAGTACGGACTGGTCTTCAACGCATCGGCACGCGCCATGGCCGACGCCTTCTGGCCCGGTCCGTTGACGCTCGTCCTCCCGGGCGGAGAGGGACGCCTGCCATCGGAGCTGCGAGGCACGGAGGGGGGCATCGCGGTCCGCCACACGTCGCAGCGCGAGGTGGCGCTCATGATTGGCGTGATGGGTCACGCCCTGACGTCGACGTCGGCGAACCGCCCCGGCAACCCGACGGCGCCGGGCGCGGACGGCATCATCGCCACCTTCGGGGAGGCGGAGGCGTCGGGGGAGCTCCTGGTCCTGGATGGGGGCGTGCTCGGCAACGTCCCGCCATCCACACTGGTTGACTGCACGACGCCATTGCCACGGATCATCCGGGATGGTGCTATCCCGCGCGACGAGTTGCGCCGAAAGGTGGGGAGGTTGGCTCCGTGAAAATCCTGTTTGTGTGCACCGGCAATACCTGTCGCAGCCCATTGGCCGAGGCCCTGTTGCGCCGGATGCTCGCCGAACGCCAAATCGACGATATCACAGTCGGTTCCGCCGGCATCGGAGCGGCGTCGGGGGCGCCCGCCTCCGAGGGGAGCTACCTCGTGGCTCTCGAGGACGGGGTAGACCTTTCGGCTCATCGTGCGCAGTTGCTGACCGCCGACCTCGCGGCTGCGTCCGACCTCATCCTTACAATGTCCCGGACGCACAAGAAGCATATCACCGATCTCGGGCATGGCGACCGCACGTTCCTGCTGGGTGAATACGCAGGCCGAAGTGGAACTGCCGCCGAGGTGGACGATCCGTACGGTGGCACCGTCACCGACTACCGTGACACCTATTCCCAGGTGAAGGAGCTGCTGGGCGCGGTCCTGCAGCGCCTGGAGCGCGAACGCGCGCCGTGAGGCTGAGCGGCAGTACCCGCGTCTTCGCGATCCTCGGCGACCCGGTTGCGCACTCACTGTCACCCGCAATGCAGAACGCCGCGTTCCGGGTACTTGGACTCGATGCGGTCTATGTGCCGCTTCGCTGCACGTCGCAGGACTTGCCAGGTCTGATGCGCGCCCTCGTCGGCGCCGGCGGCGGCGGCAACGTGACGATTCCGCACAAGGCGCAGGGTGCGCTGTCGCTGGATGTACCGTCACCCCGGGTGACGGCCCTGGAGGCATGCAACACGTTCTGGGGCGGCGCCGAGCAATCCATGCAGGGCGACAACACTGATGTCGACGGCATCCTCGCGGCCCTCGACCAGCTTCAGGCTCCTGGCGATGCGTGGCTCCTTGCCGGTACTGGGGGTTCCGCGCGGGCGGTTGCCGCGGCTGCGGCAGCGCGTGGGGCGTCGCTTGCGGTGACCTCGCGCGACGCCGCCCGGGCGACGGCGTTTGCCGCGTGGGCGGGGACTGCGCTGGGCGTGCAGCGCGCGATCCCGGCGCAATGCCGAGTACTGATCAATGCCACGCCCCTCGGATTGTCTGGCAGCGATCCTGATCCCATCCCGCTTGGCGCGGCACCCGATGCGGTGGCGGCCCTCGACCTGGTCTATGCAGCCGGAGAAACCGGCTGGATTCGACGGGCCCGGGCGCAGGGCCTCGCCGCACAAGATGGACGCGAGGTCCTCGTGCAGCAGGGAGCCGCCGCGTTTGCGCGCTGGTTCCCCGGCAAGCCGGCGCCCGTCGAGGCCATGCGCGCCGCCGTGCATGCCGCGCTGGCTTGACGCGCTCCCAGTGGTCCGGGCGCTGGAGCGCTTTCTCCTTCCCGGGGAGTGCCTGCTGTGCCGGACGGCCATGCCGACTCGCGAATGGGACGGCCTGGTGTGCCCGCTGTGCCGCACCCGGTGGCGCCAGATCCCGCCGCCATGGTGCACCCGCTGCGGTCAGCCGGGACTTCTGGACGTCGAATGTCGCTTTTGCGCTGCATGGCCGGCGTCGCTTGGTCGCGTCCGCAGCGCCGTATGGCTGGAGGGCTCAGCGCGAGAAGTGGCGCACCGGCTGAAATACGATGGGTGGCCCGGTACGGCGGTGGCGATGGCGCAGGCGATGCGCAACCTCGAGCCGCTTGTGCCTGGCGCGGTGCTCGTGCCGATCCCGCTCTCCGCCAGGCGCCTCAAGCGCCGGGGATACAATCAGGCCGCCGTGCTGGCCGACGCGCTGTGCCGTCTTACGGGCCTTGCCGCGCGCCATGACGTGCTGCGCCGCGCCCGCGATACGACGACCCAGACCGCCCTGGCCCCAGAGGCGCGTGCCGCAAACGTGGCAGGCGCGTTCATGGCCCCGGCGGCGGCACCGGGTACATTTGTACTCGTTGACGATGTCTGCACCACCGGAGCCACGCTGGCAGCAGCCGCTGAGGCGCTGAGGGCGGCAGGAGCAGTTGTGGTTGAGGCGGTAACGTTTGCGCGGGCTCCGCTACCGGTCGAACTATCAGTGTGACGGGCATCACGCCCGTCCAGGCTCTTACAGGGAGAGAGTGATGGCGCTCAAGGTGGGGATCAACGGATTCGGTCGCATCGGTCGCAACGTGGTGCGCGCGGCGAAGCAGCAGGGATTCAAGGACATCGACTTTGTGGCGGTGAACGACCTGACCGACACGGCGACGCTGGCCCACCTGCTCAAGTACGATTCGGTGCACGGGCGCTTCCAGGGCACGGTGGAGGCGGCCGGCGACGCCCTGCTGGTCGATGGCGACCGGATGCGGGTGCTCTCGGAAAAGGATCCTGCCAAGCTCCCCTGGAAGGAGCTGGGCGTCGACATCGTGCTCGAGTCGACCGGTCGGTTCACCGATCGCGACCAGGCGGCGAAGCACCTCGAGGCCGGCGCCCGCAAGGTGATCATCTCGGCGCCGGCCAAGGGTGACGACATCACGATCGTGTATGGCGTCAACCACACCAAGTACGACGCGGCGAAGCACCACGTCATCTCCAATGCGAGCTGCACGACCAACTGCCTGGTGCCGGTGGTGCACGTGGTGCGGAGCGAGTTCGGGTTCGTGAACGGCTTCATGACCACCGTTCACTCGTATACCAACGACCAGCAGATCCTCGACCTGCCACACAAGGACCTGCGCCGCGCGCGAGCAGCGGCGGTGTCGATCATCCCGACCAGCACGGGAGCGGCGAAGGCGACGAGCCTGGTCATCCCCGAGCTCAAGGGGAAGCTCGACGGCGTGTCGCTGCGAGTGCCCACCCCTGACGTGTCGGTCGTGATGCTGTCGGCCACGGTGGAGCGAAAGGTTTCCGCTGAGGAGGTGAACGCGGCCTTCACCAAGGCAGCGAACGGTGCGCTCAAGGGGGTGCTGGCGGTGAGCAACGAACCGCTGGTATCGGTGGACTACATCGGCAACCTGTCGTCGAGCACCATCGACCTCCTGAGCACCAATGTGGTGGACGGCACCCTCGTGAACATCACCTCCTGGTACGACAACGAGATGGGCTACTCGGCGCGGTGCGTCGACCTGATGCGGTACATCGGGTCCAAGTGAAACGGGGACTTCGGGGCATCGCCACGACCTCCTTTGAGAACCAGCGGGCGCTCGATGGCCAGCGCGCGCTGGTGCGGGTCGACTTCAACTGTCCCGTGAAGGACGGGGTGGTGACCGACGGCACCAGGATCCGCGCGGCCCTGCCCACCATCCAGTTCCTGCGCGACCAGGGTGCCCGGGTCATTCTCTTGTCGCATTTCGGGCGCCCGAAGAAGGGCCCATCGCCCGAGTTCTCGCTCGCGCCGGTCGTCCGCGAGCTGGAGAAGCTGCTCGGTGCACCGGTCGAGCTCATCACTGATCCATTCTCCGACGCGTCAATCACCGCCACGAAAAGACTTCCGCGCGGTGGCGTGGCCGTGGTCGAGAACACGCGGTTCTTTCCGGGTGAGGAGGAGAACTCGCCCGAGCTGGCGCGCCAGTTCGCCCGGCTGGGCGACCTGTACGTGAATGACGCGTTCGGGTCGGCGCATCGCGCCCATGCCAGCACAGAAGGCGTTGCCCGGCTCCTCAAGCCGGCGGTGATGGGGTTCCTGATGGAGCAGGAGCTGAAGTACCTGGGGGAGGCGCTCGATGCGCCAAAGCGGCCATTTGTCGCCGTGCTCGGCGGAGCCAAGATCTCCGGAAAGATCGACCTGATCGAGGCCCTCCTGCCAAAAGTGGATCAGATCCTCATCGGAGGCGCCATGGCCTGCACCTTCTTCCGCGCCATGGGCCTGGAAACGGGGAACTCGCTGGTGGAGGCGGAGCGCGTGGACATGGCGCGCGATCTCATGCAGAAGGCGGGGACGAAGCTGGTGCTTCCGGCCGGGGCCACCATCGCGCAGCGGCTCGAGGCCGGGGCTCCGACCCGGTCGGTGCCACGCGACCAGATTCCACCGGGGTGGGCCATGTTCGATATCGACCCTTCCACCGAGGCCGACTTCGCTCGCCGCATCATGGCCGCAGGTACCGTGGTCTGGAATGGACCCATGGGTGTGTTCGAGATGCCGCCGTTCGATCACGGCACGCTCTCTGTTGCGCATGCGATGGCGGCCGCCACAGCGAAGGGAACCATCACCGTGGTGGGTGGCGGTGACTCGGCCGCCGCCGTGGCCGCAGCCGGCCTGGCGGACCGGATGACGCACGTTTCAACCGGTGGCGGTGCCGCGCTCGAGTTCCTCGAGGGCAAGATGCTCCCCGGCGTCGCCGCCCTGGACGACGCCTGATGCGCAAGCGAATCTTCGCGGCCAACTGGAAGATGCATCACGACCCGATCGCGGCCGTGAATTTTGCCCTGCGATTCGAGGAGCTGTCGCCGCCCGACCCGAGCCGCGACCTGTGGTTTTTTCCACCCGCCGTCTCGCTGGCCGCCACGGCCGAATCATTCGGCCGCCGCCCTGACATCGCGGTCGGTGCACAGAATGTGTATTGGGAGAGCAAGGGCGCTTTCACGGGCGAAACGTCGCCGCTCATGGTCACCGGTTGCGGTGGTCGCGGGGCACTGGTCGGGCACTCGGAACGACGCCATGTCTTCGGGGAAACCGACCAGGAGACGAGCCGGAAAGTGAAGGCGCTCATCGCACAGGGCCTGGTGCCCATGCTGTGCGTCGGTGAGAAGCTGCAGGAACGGGAGCTGGGCCACACCGCCGACGTGGTACTGCGCCAGCTGGGTGCGGTGCTGTCGGAGCTGACCGCCACCGAGGCGGCCATGTTGCTGGTCGCCTATGAGCCGGTGTGGGCGATTGGAACCGGGCGCGTGGCGCGTCCCCAGGACGCGGCCGAGGTGCATCGCATCATCCGCGTGGCTTTCCACGAGCACCGTGTGCATGGACGGGTGCCGGTGCTGTACGGTGGCTCGGTCAACCTCGCCAACGTTGCCGGCCTGCTGGAAGAGGACGAGATCGACGGGGTGCTGGTAGGGGGAGCGAGTCTCGAGCCGGAAGGGTGGGCCGCCATCGTGGCCGCCTGAGTCGGGCTGTGTTGCCCCAAGCTCAGTGCGCGGCTAGGTTTAAGGGCTTTTTCACCCACTGGGATTGACCATGTACACGCTTCTGCTCGTTCTACTGATTTTCGATGCACTTCTGCTCTCGGCTGTCGTGCTCCTGCAGGCAGGGCAGGGCGGCGGGCTTGCCACCATGGGCGGAGGGGGCACCGAGTCAGTCATGGGCGGTCGTCAGGCAGTCACGATCCTGACCAAGCTATCCTGGTGGTGCGGTGGGATTTTCCTGGGCCTGTCGCTGGTGCTCTCCGTGATGCACCGCAGCGCTGCTGCCAATGATCTGCAGCAGCAGTTGCGCCAGGCGGCGCCGCCGATCAGCCAGCCAACCGGCCCGTCGCCGCTGCAGGGTCTGACTCCGGCACCGGGCACGGCAGTTCCGGACGCGCCCGCAACCGCACCGGCCGCGCCGGCTCCCGACTCGAAGTGATCATGCCCTCAGCTGGGCGCGTCCAGTAGTGTCGGAGCGCCCAGCATTCGTTCTGCTCGAAGATGGTGCGTGGTTCGCCGGTTCGGCGCCACGTGCCATAGCCCCCACGTTCGGCGAAGTTGTTTTCACCACCAATCTTACCGGTTACCAGGAAGCCTTCACCGACCCGAGCTTCCTCGGGCAGATCATCGTCATGACTGCTCCAATGATCGGCAATTATGGGGTGAATTTCGAGGACATGGAGTCTCGGCGCCCCCAGGTGAGCGGAGTGGTATGCCGGGAGCTCTCTCGAAATCACTCCAGCTGGCGGGCGCAAGCGGGCTTGGGTGAATGGCTTGACGAGGCTGGTGTTCCACTGATCGAGGGAGTGGATACGCGTCGCCTCACCCGTCACCTGCGCGAACGGGGAGCGATGCGAGGCGTTATCGCCGAAGGCACCGAACCATCGGAAGCACTGAAGGCGCAGTTGCTTGGCTCGCCGTCGATGGAGGGGCTGGATCTGGCGTCGCGTGCCACGGTTGCTGCAAGCCACGTGGAGGGCGAGGGTCCGCTGGTCGTGGCCCTGGACTACGGCATGAAGCGGAACATCGTGCGCATGCTGGTCGACCATGGCATGCAGGTGGCCGTGGTGCCGGCTGAGACCACGGCCGAACAGGTCAAGGCGATGAAGCCGAAGGGTGTCTTCCTCTCAAATGGCCCAGGCGACCCAGCCGCAGTGACTTACGCACTCGGCACGATCCGCGATCTGGCCGCCGACGGCATCCCCACCTTCGGAATCTGTCTGGGCCACCAGCTCATCGGCCTGGCCTTCGGGGGTGAGACGGTCAAGCTGCCCTATGGACATCGGGGCGGAAATCATCCAGTGCGCGATCTCGTGACCGGACATGTGCTTATCACGACGCAGAACCACGGTTTCGCGGTTGCCGGTGACGAAAATGGCATTCCCGGGGCGCCGGACCTGGAAGTAACCCACATCAATCTCAACGATGGCACTGTTGAGGGGCTGCGCCATCGCGAGCTTCCAGTGTTCGCAGTGCAGTATCATCCTGAAGCTGCGCCCGGCCCGCACGACGCCTATCCGCATTTCGATCAGTTCCGCCGCGCCCTGCTCGATTGAGGGCTCAGGCCTCCAACCCCTTGACAGACAACACTTAAGCTCCTAGAATCGGCCAGAATGAAGCTGCTCAGCCGAGCACTTCGAATTGGCCTTTCCCGGGGGATGCATGACCAAAGCCGATCTTGTCGAGCAGGTCACAGCATCGATTGCCCGTACATCGGGCCCGATGATCTCGAAGAAGGACTGTGCTCGCGTCGTCGATGCGTTTCTCGACGCCGTGAAGCAAGCACTTAAAGAGCAGCACAACATAGAGGTACGAGGTTTCGGTACCTTCAAGATCAGGAAGCGGAAGACACGAATGGCACGCAATCCGCGCACCGGCGAGCCGGTGGAGGTTGCTGCGCGGCCAGTGCCTGTCTTCAAGCCCAGCAAGGAGTTGCGGGCCTTGGTCGCCGAGGATGGCGAGTTCATCCCCTCCTCCGAGCAGGATGACGGCCCGGCCGAGTAGACTCTGAAAGGCTTTTGCGGTACGGATGGGGCTGCCTCCAGTGCAGCCCTTTTCTGTCTCCATCGGGCCCTAAGTCGAGCTAGCTTGACCATATGGACACACCGCTCATTCGCATCAAGGTGCTCTTGTTCGCCCGATTCGCCGAACTTCTCGGCCGTTCCGAGCTCTTCCTCGACGTACCATCGCCAGCCACTGTCCGCACAGTACTCGACAGTCTTCGGACGCAGGAAGGTGGCGCTCAGCTGCCTCCCCATCCGCTGGTCGCGCGCAATCAAGTCCACGCACAACTCACCACCGCGCTTGAGGATGGGGACGAGCTCGCGGTCCTTCCGCCGCTCGCAGGAGGATGAAATGGCCTACGTGGTAGCGGAGCCCCTCAACGTCCGGGTGATTGCCGACCGGGTCGTGGACCCCGGTCAGGGGGGCGTTGTGACCTTCGTTGGCGCGGTGCGGAATCAACACGCCGGCCGGTCGGTGGTCCGGCTCGAGTACAGTGCATACGGGCCAATGGCCGACGCGGAGTTTGAAAAGATCGTCGCCGAAGCGGAGACGCGATGGCCGGCCCGCGTCGCGGCGCAGCACCGCATCGGCACGCTGGAGGTCGGTGATGTGGCCGTGGTCGTGGTCGCGGCGGCGGCGCACCGCGATGCTGCATTCGAGGCATGCCGCTATGTGATCGAGGAGATCAAGCGACGCGTGCCAATCTGGAAGCGGGAGCACTACGCCGACGGCACCGCTGGCTGGGTCGATCCCACGGCGCCCACCGGTGTATCTTCATAGCCGGATGACCCCTTCAGCACCGTCCCCTCGCGACCAGTTCAACCGTCCGCTCGGCAGCCTCCGCCTGTCCGTGACCGACCGGTGCAACATGCGCTGCCGTTATTGCATGCCGGAGGCCGACTACGTCTGGCTGCCGCGGTCATCATTGCTCACGTTCGAGGAGCTGACCAGGGTAACGCGAATCTTCGCGTCGCTCGGCGTGCGCAAGGTGCGGTTGACCGGCGGCGAGCCGTTGCTCCGGCACGGGCTCGAGGAGCTGGTGCGCGAGCTGTCGGCGGTGGAGGACGTGAGCGAGATCGCGCTGACCACCAATGGCCTGCTCCTGCGACGGCAGGCGCAGGGGCTGCGGGCAGCCGGGCTGGATCGCGTCACGGTGAGCCTGGATACCCTCAAGGCTGAGCGGGCACTCGCCTTCTCGCGCACCGAGCACCACGCCGACACCATCGATGGTGTTCGTGCGGTGCGCGAGGCGGGGTTCACGGACACCAAGCTCAACACGGTGGTGATCCGGGGCTTCAACGACGACGAATTACCTGCCTTGCTCGAGTTCGGCCGCGAGCATGGCGCGGAGCCACGATTCATCGAGTACATGGATGTCGGTGGCGCCACCCGATGGGCCATGGACGACGTGGTGTCGCGTGAGCAGATGCTCGACCTGATCCGGCGTCACTACGGGGGAGTGGAGATGATCCACGACAGGGGGCCGGCCCCGGCGGAGCGATACCGGCTGCCCGACGGGCTCACCTTCGGGATCATCGCGTCGACCACGGCGCCATTCTGTCGCACCTGCGACCGGAGCCGGGTTGCTGCCGATGGCACGTGGTTTCTCTGCCTGTACGCTGACGAGGGCGTGGACCTGCGGGACCCGCTCCGACGTGGTGCGACCGACAGCGAGATCGCCGATCTCATCCGGGCTCGCTGGATGGACCGCTTCGACCGGGGTGCGGAACAGCGCATGGCCGCGCCAGACCGCAGGGCCTTGTACCAGGTCGAGGGACTTCGTGCCGACCCGCGGCGCGAGATGCACACGAGGGGCGGTTGACCGCGCGCCCGTTTCCCACCTTCTCCCCGCCGCCATGACCCTGAACGTCGCACTCATCGAACCGCGCATCCCTCCGAACACCGGGAACATTGCGCGCCTCTGCGCCGCCGCCGACACGCCGCTGCACCTCATTGGGCCCCTCGGATTCTCCCTTGAGGAGAAGGAGGTCCGGCGGGCCGGCCTCGACTACTGGGACAAGACCGATCTCTGGGTGCACGAGAACTGGTTCGCCTTTCGCGATGCCATCAGCCGCGATCGCTGCCTCTATTTCTCCGCCAACGCGGAGCAGGACTACCGGCACGCGCCCTTCCGCTCGAACAGCGTCCTCATCTTCGGCAATGAGACGGACGGGCTGCCGGCGCGAATCCTGGAGAAGCATCCCGATCAGTGCTTTCGCATCCCGATGCCCGGTGATGTGCGGAGCCTGAATCTCGCAAACGCGGTGAGCGTGGTGCTGTATGAGGGAATGCGCAAACTGGATATCGCACTGCCGGAAGGGGCAGAGCTGGTGGCAGACGAACCGGCGCCTCGCCAGGCGCGCGGGCCCTCACGTCGCTCCCGGGGAGGGAGTGGCCGCCGCAAGAGGACTTGATCGACGGCCGGAAAACTAGCCGCGGCCCGGACGCGCCGGCTATTTTGCCTGCGGTCACGCGCGTTCATCACTCTCACTGAGGTGCGGCAGCATGCTCCAGAAGGTGGCGGTAGTCGGTGCCGGGAACGTGGGCGCCACGGCAGCGCAGCGCGTAGCGGAAAAGCACCTCGCTCGGACCGTCGTGCTGATCGACGTGATCGAGGGTGTCCCGCAGGGCAAGGCGCTCGACCAGCACCAGTCCGGTCCCATCGAGGGGTTTGACGCGCGCGTCATCGGCAGCAACGGGTACGACGAGGCGGCCGGCGCCGAGGTGTTCGTGGTCACTGCCGGAATCGCCCGCAAGCCCGGGATGAGTCGCGACGACCTGGTCAAGACCAACGCAGGCATTGTCCGGTCGGTGGGCGAGCAGATCAAGCGTGTCGCGCCCGAGGCGATCGTCGTGGTGGTGTCCAACCCGCTCGACGTGATGTGCCATGTCGCCATGCAGGCCACCGGTTTCCCGCGCGAGCGGGTCATCGGCATGGCAGGTGTACTCGATACGGCGCGCTACCGGACCTTCCTCGCAGAGGCCATCGGCGTATCGGTGGAGGATATCCAGGCGATGGTGCTCGGTGGCCATGGCGACACCATGGTACCGCTCCCGTCGTACACCACGGTGTCCGGGATTCCGGTCACCCAGCTCATTGACCAGGCCGCCCTCGACGCCATCGTTGACCGTGCCCGCAATGGTGGCGCCGAGATCGTCGCATTCCTCAAGACGGGGTCGGCGTACTATGCGCCGAGTGCGGCAGCGGTGCAGATGGTCGAAGCGATCGCGCACGACAAGAAGCGCATCCTCCCGTGCTCCGCATGGCTCATGGGCGAGTTTGGGCTCAAGAACGTGTTCTGCGGGGTACCCGTAAAAATCGGCCGTGCCGGGCTGGAGCAGATCGTGGAGATCACGCTCTCGAGCGCGGAACGGGCGGCGCTCCACGCGTCGGCGGAGGCGGTGCGCAGCACGATGGTCACCCTCGAGGCATAGCCCAATGGACCGGCTCGTCGCGTTCTGGAACTCGTCCGTCGGCAAGAAGGCGGTCATGGCAATCACCGGCATCATCGGTGTGCTGTTCGTGATCGGTCACATGGTGGGCAACCTGCAGGTCTTCCAGGGGGCGGAGCGGCTCAACGCATATGGGCACCTGTTGCATGGCCCGCTCAACGAGCTGATCTGGGGCGCGCGCGTGGTGCTGCTGGTAGCCCTGGTGCTGCACGTGGTGGCGGCGTACCAGCTGACCATGCGGAACCGGGCGGCACGGCCGGTGGAGTACGCGATGCGCACGCCTCAGGTGTCGACGCTGGCTTCGCGGACGCTACGATGGGGCGGGGTGCTGCTGCTGGCGTTCATCGTGTACCACCTGCTCGACCTCACCATCGGCATCGTGAACCCGGCCTTCCAGGACGGCAACGTATACGCCAACCTGCTGGGCTCATTGCAGCGGCCGCTGATCGCGGGGTTCTACATCGTGGCGATGGCGGCGCTGGCGCTCCACCTGTATCACGGGGCGTGGAGCAGCGTCCGGACGCTGGGCGTGGCCCCGGAGTCGGTGTCGCCGCTCAAGCGGCGGGTGGCGCTTGTCCTGGCGATCATCGTTGCGCTTGGGTTTGCCGTGGTGCCGCTGGCGGTGGTGCTGGGGTGGGTGAGTTGAACAGCGTGGGGCGGAGGGGAACTGCGTGAGGAGCACTCAATGGAGTTGAACGCAAAGGTCCCGGCTGGTCCTCTCGCCGAGAAGTGGGAGCACCACCAGTTCGACCTCAAGCTGGTGAACCCCGCGAACAAGCGGAAGTTCACGGTGATCGTGGTCGGGAGCGGACTGGCGGGGGCGTCGGCGGCCGCGAGCATGAGCGAGCTGGGGTACAACGTGACGTGCTTCTGCTTCCAGGACTCGCCCCGGCGGGCGCACTCGATCGCGGCGCAGGGCGGCATCAACGCGGCCAAGAACTACCAGAACGACGGCGACAGCGTCTGGCGGCTCTTTTATGACACGATCAAGGGAGGCGACTTCCGGGCGCGTGAGGCGAACGTGTACCGGCTCGCCGAGATCAGTGTCCGGATCATCGACCAGTGCGTGGCGCAGGGGGTGCCATTCGCGCGGGAGTACGGTGGGTTCCTGGCGAACCGGTCGTTCGGCGGCGCGCAGGTGTCGCGCACCTTCTATGCGCGAGGACAGACGGGGCAGCAGTTGCTGCTGGGTGCGTACCAGGCACTGGAGAAGGAAGTACAGAAGGGCGGGGTGACCATGAACACCCGCAGCGAGATGCTGGACATCGTGACGGTGGAGGGACGCGCCCGGGGGATCGTGACGCGCGACCTGGTGACCGGCGCGATCGAGTCGCATGCCGCCGACGCGGTGGTACTCGCCACGGGCGGGTACGGCAACGTCTTCTATCTCTCCACCAATGCGCGCGGATGCAACGTTACGGCTGCGTGGCGGGCGCATCGGCGTGGCGCCCTGTTCGCCAATCCCTGCTTCACCCAGATCCACCCGACCTGCATCCCGGTGAGCGGGGACTATCAGTCGAAGCTCACCCTCATGTCCGAGTCGCTTCGCAACGATGGCAGGGTATGGGTGCCGCTCGTCTCCGGCGATACGCGAGCTGCCGGGGACATCCCCGAGGGCGAGCGGGACTACTACCTGGAACGCAAGTACCCGAGCTTCGGGAACCTTGCCCCGCGCGACATCGCGAGTCGCGCCGCCAAGGAAGTCTGTGATGAGGGCCGGGGCGTGGGGCCCGGTGGGCGTGGCGTCTATCTCGACTTCGCGGCTTCCCTCCAGCGCCTTGGTGAGAGCACGATCGCCGAGCGGTATGGCAACCTGTTCGACATGTACCAGCGCATCACGGACGAGAACCCCTATCGCACGCCGATGCGCATCTACCCGGCGGTGCACTATACGATGGGGGGCCTGTGGGTGGACTACAACCTCATGAGCACCATCCCCGGGCTGCACGTACTCGGCGAAGCCAATTTTTCCGACCATGGGGCAAACCGGCTCGGGGCGAGTGCGCTGATGCAGGGACTGGCCGACGGCTACTTCGTCATTCCGCTGACCATTGGCGACTACCTGGCCACCGCAAAGCTGCCGCCCGTCGGCACCGATCACCCGGAGTTCAAGCGGGTCGAGGCCGAGGTGTCCGGGCGGATCGGCCGGCTCCTCGGGGCCACGGGCCGCCGTACCGCCGACTCGTTCCATCGGGAACTCGGGCTCCTCATGTGGGAGAAGTGCGGCATGGCGCGTTCGGCGACCGGCCTCAAGGAGGCCCTGGTCCGCATACCAGAGTTGCGCGAGGAGTTCTGGCGTGACGTGAACGTGCCGGGAAGCGGTACGACCCTCAACCAGTCACTGGAGCACGCGGGACGGGTGGCGGATTTTCTCGAGCTGGGCGAGCTCATGTGCCGCGATGCGCTGGAGCGCGAGGAATCGTGCGGCGGGCACTTCCGGGTCGAGCACCAGACCGAGGACGGTGAGGCCCTCCGCGACGACGCCCATTTCGCCCATGCGGCGGCCTGGGAGTGGCTCGGCGAGGGCACCCCGCAGCGACTGGTGCGTGAGCCCCTGCACTTCGAGAACGTCACGCTCTCGACGCGGTCCTACAAGTGAGCGGCGATACCATGCAGATCACGCTGCGCGTCTGGCGCCAGCCGGGGCCGGCGGTCCCTGGTGGCCTGGTGACCTACGATGTGCCCGGGGTGAGCCCGGAAATGTCGTTCCTGGAGATGCTCGACGTCCTCAACCAGCGACTGATCGAGCGCGGCGAGCTTCCCATCGCCTTCGATCACGACTGCCGCGAGGGCATCTGCGGCATGTGCGGCCTGATGATCAATGGCGTGGCGCACGGGCCGGCACGGGCAACGACCACCTGCCAGTTGCACATGCGCAGCTTCAAGAACGGTGACGTCATCACGGTCGAGCCCTGGCGAGCGGCGGCGTTTCCGGTGCTCACTGACCTGGTCGTGGACCGTCGTGCGCTTGACCGGATCATCGCATCGGGCGGGTTCATCTCGGCGCCAACCGGTGGGGCACCTGACGGCAACGCGATCCCGGTGCCCAAGCCAGCGGCCGACGGGGCGATGGATGCCGCCGCCTGCATCGGCTGCGGCGCATGCGTCGCCGCCTGTCCCAATGGGTCGGCGTCACTGTTTACGGCGGCCAAGGTCTCCCACCTCGGCGTGCTGCCCCAGGGTCAGGCCGAACGCTTCCGGCGCGCCCTGGCGATGGTGGAGCAGATGGACGTCGAGCACTTCGGGGGGTGCACCCTCTATGGCGAGTGCCAGGAAGCATGTCCCAAGGAGATCAAGATCGACACCATCACCCGGATGAACGGCGACTTCCTGCGGGCCGCTGCGCAGCCCGTTCAGGTACGAGAGTCGGCATCTGAGGGCATCTGATCCAGGCATGCCCGTTCGCCCGGCGTGTGCATCCCGCCGGTTTGATCGTCTCCCATGCTGGAATCCCCCAGAGTCGTAGACCGGCGGCAGGAACAGGCAGGCGGAGCTACGCGCAGCTGTTGGAACAACCACCAGGAGGAATCGCCATGAAAATGGCACTCGTGAAGTTGGCGTTGGCCACCGGAGTCGGGGTCGTGACGCTCGCAGCGTGCGGCTCGGCAAACGACGGCTTCGACCCCACGGTACCCACCACGCTCGAATACGTGAGCGGGTCGGGGCAGTCGGCTCACGTCGGCGAGCCGTTGGACAACGCCCTGATCATCAGGACCACCAACTTCGACGGCGACCCGGTGTCGGGCGTGTCGGTTCAGTGGGAGGTGATCACAGGACAAGGCACCGTCAGTTCGGGCAACACGGTAACCGACGTGAATGGAATGGCGGAGGTCAGCTGGGTGCTCGGTTCCATCGTCGGGGAACAGAAGGTTCAGGCGATTGCGGCGCTGACCGGATCGCCTGTGACCTTCACGGCGGCCGCGAGTGCCGCCAGCGGTGGCGGCGGCGGTGGTGGCGCCACGCCGTGATCCACCTGAAGTAGCTACTCCAGAGCGCAGTCCGCTGCCAGAGCCCATGGCGGCGGACCGGCGCATGGGGCTACAACCTCGGTAGCGTCACTCCCCGCTGGGCCTGATACTTTCCCTTCTTGTCGGCATAGCTGGTTTCGCAGACGTCATCGGCATCGGCCTCGAAAAACAATACCTGGCAGATACCCTCATTTGCGTAAATCTTTGCTGGCAATGGTGTTGTATTGCTGATCTCAAGTGTAACATGACCTTCCCATTCGGGTTCGAACGGTGTCACGTTGGTGATGATCCCGCAGCGGGCATAGGTCGACTTTCCGACACAGATGGTCAGGACATTCCGGGGAATCCGGAAGTACTCCACTGATCGCGCCAGGGCGAAGCTGTTGGGCGGCACGACGCAAACGTCGCCTGAGAACTCGACGAAGCTCTTGTCATCAAAGTTCTTCGGGTCAACAATGGCGGAGAGGACATTGGTGAAGATCTTGAACTCCGGTGCGACACGCATGTCGTAGCCGTAGGAGGAGACCCCGTAGCTGATTGCCCCGGCGCGCACCTGCCCGTCGGTAAAGGGCTCGATCATCCCGGCGTCCTGGGCCATGCGTCGGATCCAGCGGTCGGACTTGATGGACATAGGCGAGGTTGCGTACCGAATGAGAATGTGTGGGCTGACAGGGCATTGGCGCCCCAATATAACCCCCGGGCAGGCCATGGATCGGGGCCGCCGTAGAGTGTTTGCCCGTCGACATTTCGGGTTGAAATGACCGGTCCCGTGCGGTTAGCTTCCGGTACGCAAGTGAAAACATTCACGAGAGCTTCCTAAATGCTCAGGCCCTTCGCACCGATCCTCCTGTTGATCGCGTTCGTGGTCGCCAACGCGATCCTGCTGATCGGGCTTTCGCACTTCCTGTCGTCGTCCCGCACCAATCCGGCCAAGAAGGAGCCGTACGAGTCGGGCATGCCCGTGCTCGGAGCGGCCCGGCAGCGGTTCTCGGTGAAGTTCTACCTCGTGGCCATGCTGTTCATCGTCTTCGACATCGAAACGGTCTTCCTGATTCCCTGGGCGGTTGCCTTTCGCGGCATCCCGGAATCGGCCGGCCTGCTCATGATCGAGATGTTTGCCTTCATGGTCGTCCTGGGTGTTGGCTACCTGTACATCTGGAAGCGTGGGGCCCTGCAATGGGACTGAGCGAAATCGAGCCTGGGGCACCTGGTTCGCCAGTGGTCTCGGCGGTATCCCCGAATTTCATGACCACAAGTCTCGACTTCCTGGCCAACTGGGCCCGGACGGGCTCGCTATGGCCGATGCCCTTCGGCACCGCCTGTTGCGCCATCGAGTTCATGGCCACGGCCGCGTCACGGTACGACATCGCGCGCTTCGGGATGGAGCGGATGAGCTTTTCGCCGCGACAGGCTGATGTGCTCATCTGCGCCGGCCGGTTGCCGTTCAAGCTGGCCCCCGTGATCCGCCGGGTGTGGGACCAGATGCCCCAGCCCAAGTGGGCCATTTCCATGGGAGCCTGTGCGTCGTCGGGCGGCATCTTCGACAACTACGCGATGGTCCAGGGCATCGATACCATCATCCCGGTGGATGTGTACGTCCCCGGTTGCCCCCCGCGTCCGGAGGGACTCCTGTACGGGGTCATGCTGCTGATGAAGAAGATTCGCGGTGAGAGCTTTACCGATGACTTCCTGCGTCGCGAGGAGACCATCGGCGCCAACGGTCTCTACCTGCCGCCCGACCGTATCGACGAGTTGTCTGAACCCTTCGGCAACTCCGTTTCCCAGACCCGCTCCACATGACGGTGACGGTGTCCCCCTCGGTGGCACCCCTTCGCCAGGAGTTTGGCGACGCCATCGAGCGTCACGTTGTCTCGTGCGGCGACACCATCGTGTATGCGGTACGCGAGCGGGTGCACGACGTGCTGGCATGGCTCAAGGACGCCCCGGGACAGGGCTACAACTACCTCACGGACATCACCGCCGTGGAGTATCGGGACCCCGAGCGCCCGCTCGAGGTGGTGTGGCAGGTGCGCGCCCTCGATCGTCCCGCCGACCTGAGGGTGAAGGTGGCGCTGCCGGCCGATCAGCCGCTGGAGGTCCCCACGGTGTGGGACCTCTGGCGGGGCGCCAACTGGCTCGAGCGTGAGGTGTTCGACATGTTCGGCATCCTCTTCATCGGGCACCCCGACCTGCGCCGCATCCTGATGTGGGAGACCTATGCCGAGGGGCACCCGCTGAGGAAGAGTTTCCCCTTGCGGGGGCATTTCAGCCGGTCGGAACAGACGCGCCAGGCGCTCGCCGGGCAGCCCGAGTCGCACTACTCGCTCGAGGAGCTGTCGATCGCCGAGGAATACCGGAACCTGCCGCAGGACGTGCGGGACCGGCTCAAGCAGGGCAAGCGGGGATTCGTCGAATGAGCACCCGCACGGTGGACGTCGCCCTGGGCACCTCCGGCCTGGATGCGCGTGGACGGCCAATCACGGTCCCGATCGGCGTGCAGCTCCAGGACACCGGGGAGTTCGAGGTGCCGGGCCATTTCGATGAGGCCTTTGGCGCCGAGCACATGCTGATCAACATCGGCCCGCAGCATCCTGCCACGCACGGCGTGCTCCGCCTGGTGCTGGAGCTCGACGGCGAGACGGTGCGGCGCTGCATCCCGCACATCGGCTACCTGCATTCCGGCTTCGAGAAACTGGGCGAGTACCGGCAGTACAACCAGATCGTGCCCCTCACCGACCGCACCGACTACCTGTCGCCCATGGCCAACAATGTGTGCCTGGCGCTGGCGGTGGAGAAGCTGATGGGGCTCGAGATCACCGAACGATGCACCGTGCTCCGGGTGATCGCCTGCGAAATGAGCCGCATCATCTCGCACCTGGTGTGGCTGGGTACCACCGGCATCGACCTCGGCGCGTTCACGCCCTTCCTGTGGGCGTTCCAGGAGCGGGAGCGCATCTACAACCTGCAGGAGGCGTGGACCGGCGCGCGGCTCACCACGAGTCTCACGCGCGTTGGCGGTCTCATGGCCGACACCCCCGATGGCTGGGAGGCGGGGTTGCTCGATTTCTGCCGAACCTTCCCGAAGACCCTGGCCGAGATCGACTCGATGTTCACCCGCAACTCGATCTGGTGCGGGCGAACCCAGGGCGTGGGTGCCATCAGTGCCGACGACGCCATCAACTGCTCGCTGACCGGTCCGATGCTTCGCGCCAGTGGCGTCGCCTTTGACATGCGGAAGGACCGGCCCTACCTCGGGTACGACACGTACGATTTCGATGTCCCGGTGGGCGAGTACGGCGATATCTATGATCGCTACCTGGTACGCATGGAGGAGATGCGACAGTCGGTGCGGATCCTGGAGCAGGCGCTCGGTCGCCTCGAGCCGGGCCCGATCAATGTCGACGACCCGCGCGTCGTGCTGCCGCCCAAGTCACGGGCGATGAGCGACATGGAAGCGATGATCTTCCACTTCAAGCAGGTCATGGAAGGCGTCAAGCCGCCGGCAGGCGAGGCGTACCTCGGCATCGAGAATCCAAAGGGCGAGTTGGGCTACTACTTCGTGTCCGATGGCACCGCGAAGCCGGTACGCTGGCGCATCCGGCCCCCGTCATTCCTCAACCTTTCTGCGCTGCCCCGACTCTGCGAGGGAGCGCTCCTGTCCGACGTGATCGCCATCAACGCGAGCGTCGACATTGTCATGGGAGAGATCGATCGATGAGCCATATGCCATCGGAAGTGGACGGAACCGTTGCATCACATGATCCCGTCTTCGTCGGCGAGGTCAGGGCGCGCCTGGAGGCGCTGTACCCCAGGTACCCGACGAAGCAGGCCTGCCTGTTGCCCGCGCTCTGGATGGTGCAGGAAGCGCGGGGCTGGATCTCCGAGGCGGCGATGGCCGAGGTGGGCGAGGTGCTCGGCGTGACACCGGCGTTCGTGAAGGGCGTGGTCACGTTCTATACCATGTACCATACGCATCCGGTGGGGCGGCACTTCATCCAGGTGTGCACCACGTCACCCTGCGGGCTGTGCGGCGCCGAGGAAACGTTGCAGGCCATCCTCCGCGAATCGGGGTGTCGCGAACCGGGCGCGACGAGTCCGGACGGTCGGTTCACCGCCATCGAGGTGGAGTGCCTCGGGGCGTGCGGATTTGCCACGCCCATCCTGGTGGACGACGACTTCATTGAGGGCGTCACGCCCGAGCGCGTCCCCGGCATTCTCGCCGCCTACAAATAGGGGGACGAGTCGACATGGGTTATCCGCATCCAAGTCATCCCAAGGAGACGGTCCTCCTCTCGAAGTACTTCGGGGACCCGGGCGCGCGCACCTATGATGGCTGGGTCGAGCGCGGCGGCTATGAGGGCCTGCGCAAGGCGCTGGCGATTCCGCGAGCCGAGGTGATCGAGATGGTCAAGCAGTCGGGCTTGCGCGGTCGGGGTGGCGCCGGCTTCCCGACCGGCCTCAAGTGGTCGTTCATGCCCAAGGACGACGGCAAGCCACACTACCTGGTGTGCAACGCCGACGAGTCCGAGCCGGGCACGTTCAAGGACCGCGAGTTGCTGCGGTGGACCCCGCACGCGGTGCTCGAGGGCTGCGCGGTCGCGGCGTACGCGATCCAGGCGGAGACGATCTACATCTACATCCGGGGTGAGTTCACCGAGCCCTGGCGCATCATGACGAAGGCGGTGGACGAGGCCTACGCGAATGGGGCGCTGGGTGCCAACGCATTCGGCAGCGGCACACGGATCGACGTGGTGCTGCATCGCGGTGCGGGCGCATACATCTGCGGCGAGGAAACCGCGATGATGAACTCGATCGAGGGCAAGCGCGGCAATCCCCGCATCAAGCCGCCGTTCCCGGCCCAGGCCGGAGTCTTTGGGATGCCCACCACGATCAACAACGTGGAAACCCTGAGTGCGGTGCCGCACATCCTGATGCGCGGGCCCGAGTGGTACAAGGGCCTCTGCCTCAGCAGCCCGAAGAGCACCGGGACCAAGCTGTTCTCGGTGTGCGGGCACGTGCAGCGACCGGGCAACTACGAGGTCACGATGGGGACGCCGATGCGCGACCTCATCTTCGACATGGCGGGCGGGATGCGGCCTGGCCGCACGCTCAAGGCGGTGATTCCCGGGGGGTCCTCGGTGCCGATCATGGCGGCGGCCGAGGTGGAAGGCTGCGCCCTCGATTACGAGGGCATCGTTGCCAAGGGCTCGATGCTGGGATCGGGGGGCGTCATCGTCATGGACGACAGCACCGACATGGTGCGGACGATCTGGCGGTACACCCGCTTCTATGCGCATGAGTCGTGTGCGCAATGCACCCAGTGCCGCGAAGGCACCGCCTGGACCACCAAGGTGCTCGAGCGAATCCTGTCGGGGCGGGGCAAGCAGGAAGACCTGCAGTTGCTGCTCGACCTGGCCGACAACATGACGGGGAAGACCATCTGCGTGCTGAGTGATTCGTGTGCCGCCCCGGTGGTGAGCGGGATCCAGAAGTTCCGCGATGAATTCGACGCCTATATCGCGGGGGCGCGCCGCCCCGTCCTCGCCGCCGTATGAGCGACGTCACCGTCACCATCGACGGGATGCCGGTGACGGTGCCCGCCGGCACCACGATCATCGAGGCCGCGAAGCACGCCGGGGTGCTGGTGCCACACTACTGCTATCACCCGTCGCTGCCATCGCCGGCAGTGTGCCGGATGTGCCTGGTGGAGGTCGAGAAGAGCCCCAAGCTCATGCCGGCCTGCGTCACGCAGGTGGCGGAGGGCCAGGTGGTCCACGTCAGCAGTGCGGCGGCGAAGGACGCCCGGCAGGGTGTGCTCGAGTTCCTGCTGATCAACCATCCCCTCGACTGTCCCATCTGCGACCAGGCCGGCGAGTGCGAGCTGCAGGACTACGTCTTCCAGGAAGGGCGGGGCAGTACCCGGTACGGCGAGTATGCCAAGCGCTTCAACCCCGTGGAAGATTTCGGCCCGGACATTCTGTACGTGCCCAATCGCTGCATTCTCTGCACCCGCTGCGTCCGTTTCATGGACGACGTGGCCGGCACGCCGGTCCTGAATGTGTCCGAGCGGGGCGATCGTGCCTATATCGGCATCGCGGAGGAACAGCTGCTCGACCACCCCTGGTCGGGGAACGTGGTGGACCTCTGTCCCGTGGGCTCGCTCCTGTCGAAGGACTTCCTGCACAAGGCGCGCGCGTGGGATCTCGACAAGACGGCCAGCATCTGCCCCGGGTGCACCCAGGGCTGCAACATCAACATCGATACGCGCGATGACATTGTGGTGCGCTTCCGGCCGCGGCCCAACCTCGACGTCAATCGCCATTTCATCTGTGATACCGGGCGCCAGGCCTACCGCTGGCTCAACCGCGGCGACCGGATCGAGGCACCGCTGGTGCGGGAGGGCGCGCGACTGGTCGCGACCGACTGGGATGCGGCGCTCGACCGGCTCGGCCAGTTGCTGGAGGAGACCGCAGGGTCGGTGGTGCTCCTCGCCTCCGCGCGACTGAGCACTGAGTCCCTGGGCCTGGTACGGCAGCTGGTGGCGGGCCGGGACGTGGCGGCGGCCGTTGGCGTGCCGATCGGCGACGAAGCACCGCTTGCCGGCATCCCGAACCTGGCACTGCGACGGGAGCGGGTACCCAACCTGCGCGGTGCCGAGCTGACGGGATTTGTGGCGGGGACCGAGCACGCATCCGCGGCGCTGGCCCGGGCGGCGCTCGTCATTGTCGTGGATGCGGACCTGAGCAGTGACGACGTTGCCCGACTCGCTGCCACCAGCGCCGTTGTGGTCTGGATGGGCACGGTCACCACCGAGGCGCAGAAGCATGCGCACCTGGTGCTGCCCCTCACGACGATGGCCGAGGAGAACGGCACCTTCGTCAATCGTGACGGCAGGGTGCAACTCTTCCAGCAGGCGAGGGGGGCGCCCGGGATGGCGCGTCCGGCGTGGTGGGTGGCCGGTGAGGTCCTGGCCGGTCCCGGCCCAGACAGCGACGCGCCGGCAACCGGTGCGGAAGCGTTTGCTGCGCTGGGGCAGTTCTATCCGGCCTTTGCCGGACTGACGCATGGCGACCTGGGTTATACCGGCCGGATACTGGAGCCCGCCATGCAGGGCGCCCCATGACCCCGGACCTGAAGGGGTTCATCCTGCTGTCCGTACTGAAGCTCCTCGTGATCTTCACGATCACGATGGTGGCGGTGGCCTACATGACCCTGATGGAGCGGAAGGTGTCGGCCTGGATGCAGCTGCGCCTGGGCCCGAACCGTATCGGGCCCGGCGGTCTGCTCCAGCCGGTGGCAGACGGCATCAAGAACCTCATCAAGGAAGAGACGTTCCCGGCCGCGGCCAGCGGCGCGCTCTTCTTTCTGGCGCCCTGCATGGCCTTCGTGCCGGCGCTGATCATCAGTGGGGTCATCCCCTGGGCGGCGCCCCTGCCGCTCAACTTCGACATCACGCTGCCGATTCTTGGTGAGGTCTCGCACGCGGGCACCACGCCTATCGCCATCACCGACCTGCCCGTCGGGTTTCTCTACGTGCTCGCCATCACGTCGCTTGGCGTCTACGGGATCGCGCTGGCAGGCTGGGCCTCCAACAGCAAGTACAGCCTCATCGGCGGCCTGCGGGCCGCCGCCCAGATGATCTCGTATGAGGTGGCGATGGGCCTCAGCATCGTGCCGGTGCTCCTGCTGGTCGGCAACGTGTCGTTCAGCGCCCTGGTGGAGGCACAGCATCGCACCTGGTACATCGTGCCGTTGTCGCTCGGGTTCCTGCTCTTCTTCGTGTCGGGATTTGCGGAGACGAACCGGGCGCCGTTCGACATGCCGGAAGCCGAGTCAGAGCTGGTGGCCGGCTATCACACGGAATACAGCGCGTTCAAGTTCTCGATGTTCTTCATTGCCGAGTATGCCAACGTGCTGACATCGTGCGCGCTGACGGTGTCGCTCTTCCTGGGCGGGTGGGACATTCCGTTCACCCGCTGGGATGAGACGCCCGGCATATGGCAGACGCTCGCCACCGGCGGCATCATGGCCGTCAAGACGGCCCTGCTGATCTTCGTGGTGATGTGGGTGCGGTGGACGTTGCCCCGGTTCCGCTACGACCAGCTCATGGCGCTGGGCTGGAAGTTCATGCTCCCGGTGGCGCTGGGGTACATCGTCGTGGTCACGACGACGCTGTACGTATTGCCCCGGTACACCGGGCTCGTCTCGGAGCGGGGCGTCCTCCTGGGCGTGGGTGCCGTCAGTGCGGTCTTGCTGTTCCTGCTGTTGTTCGTGATCGACCGGGGCGTGTTGCTGAAGGGATCGGGACCGCGCCGGGCGGAGCGTCCGCTGGTGGCGGGACGCATGCGACCCGCCACCGTACGGGGGGATGTCTGATGGCGATCGGCGTGAAGGTCCTTCGGCGTCCGGAGCGGGAAATGAGCTACCTCCGGGCCACGCTCAAGGGGATGGCGCTCACCTTCCGGCACATCGGCCGCAAGGAAGTGACCATGCAGTATCCCGAGGAGCGGAGCGTGGATGACACTCGCGGCTCCTGGGCGATCTCGTCCCGGTGGCGTGGCACGCATCGCATGCTCACCGACGAGCAGGGAAGGGCGAAGTGCGTGGCGTGCGGCCTCTGCCCGCAGGTATGCCCGGCCAACTGCATCAAGCTGATCCCGGGTGAGGATGAGGCTGGCAACCGGTATCCGCTCATCTACGAGATCGACGAGTTCCGCTGCGTCTTCTGCGGCTATTGCCAGGAAGTGTGCCCCGAGGAGGCGATCCACGTCGGGGTGCACTATGAAAACTCCGAGTACAGTCGCGAGCGCTTCGTGTACGACCTTGAGCGCCTGAGCGCGCAGACCCACCCGGTCTCGACGCTGTGGGATCCCGCCGACCCCCGGGGCGAGTAACCGTGCATACCGTCTTCTGGATCTTCTTTGCCGGCACCGTCGTGTCGGCGGGCATGTGCATCCTGCGGCGCAACCCGGTGAGTGCCGCGATGTGGCTCGTGTCCGCGATGTTCTCCATCGCCGGGATATTCGTGATCCTGGATGCCCCGTTCCTGGCGGCCATCCAGGTGCTCGTCTATGCCGGGGCGGTGATGGTCCTCTTCCTGTTCGTGATCATGCTGCTCAATCTCGACGTCACCGCCACCGACCTCCGCGGGTCGCTCAGCATTGGCGGGGCGGTGGCCGTCACGGGCCTGCTGGCCGTGGAGCTTGGCGCGCTCTGGGCCTACACGCCCGAGCGGCTGGCCCAGGAGCTCCTTCCCGCCGGCGCGACGGTGTTCCCCGGGGCCATCCCGGCGGACGCCATGTCCAGCAACATCGTGCTCGACGTCGCCCGGCCACTGTTCGATGCCTATCTCATCCCGTTCGAGGCGACCTCGGTGCTCCTGCTGGCGGCAGTCGTCGGTGCTGTGGTGCTCGCGAAGCGGAGAATCTGAATGGCTCCTGACCTGCTCGGCCCCACGCTCGCCCTGTCCGGCATTCTCTTCAGTATCGGGGTGCTGGGCGCCTTGCTGCGCCGCAACGCCATCATCCTCTTCATGTGCGTGGAGCTCATGCTGAATGCCGTCAACCTCGCGTTCGTGGTCTTTGCACGGTACTACGGCTTCGGCGGGCACGTGCTCGTGTTCTTCGTGATGACGGTGGCGGCGGCTGAGGCAGCGGTGGGTCTCGCGATCATGCTCGCCTTGTTCCGTCACAACCAGACGCTGGACCTGCAAGACATCAATCTGCTGCACGGCTGATGCATCCAGCCTTGCTCCTTCGACTGGCCGACGCCATGCCCACGGGCGGCGGCGTCCCGCTGTGGCCGGTCCTCCTGCTCCCGCTGGTGGGTTTTCTCGTCAACGCGACCATCGCCTTCGCGCGCCCCGCGTCGAAGACGCTGGTATCCCTCGTCGGGCCGGGGGTGGTGCTCGCGGCCTTTGGTGTCGCCGTAGCGGGCTTCCTCCAGCTGCAGGCTCCCGGGGCACCCGAGGCGATCACCCTGGAGCTCTGGCGCTGGATCGAGGCCGGTGACCTGCAGGTCAACATCGCCTTCCGGCTGGATCACCTGTCTGCGCTCCTCGTGCTGGTCGTCACGGGAATCGGCGGGCTGATCCACCTCTTCAGCGTCGGCTACATGCGGCAGGACGACGGGTACGCACGGTACTTCGCGTACCTCAATCTCTTCATCGTCTTCATGCTGGTCCTGGTGCTTGGCAGTTCCATGCCGGTCATGTTCATCGGCTGGGAAGGGGTGGGACTCTGCTCCTACCTCCTGATCGGCTTCTGGTACGGTGTGGAGGCCAATGCGGACGCCGGAAAGAAGGCGTTCATCATGAACCGCATCGGCGACTTCGGATTCCTGATTGCGATGTTCCTGACGTGGCATGCCCTGGGCACCCTCGACTTTGTCGAGATCGGCGCGCGGGCCGGGCAGCTGCCGGTCAATGGTCCGCTCATCACCATGATTGCGTTGTTCATCACGCTCGGGTGCGCCGGCAAGTCCGCCCAGATTCCCCTGTATACCTGGTTGCCGGATGCCATGGCGGGCCCGACGCCGGTGTCTGCCCTCATCCACGCCGCGACGATGGTGACGGCGGGCGTGTACCTGGTGGTGCGCAGCAACGCCATCTTTTCCCACGCGCCCACCGCGAGCCTGGTGGTCGCCGCCATCGGTGCCGGGACGGCGTTCTTCGCCGGGACGATTGCCCTGCGCCAGAATGACATCAAGAAGGTGCTGGCGTTCTCGACGGTGTCGCAGCTCGGTCTCATGTTTCTCGCGGTCGGCAGTGGCGCCTATGTCGCGGGCATCTTCCACCTGGTGACGCACGCCTTCTTCAAGGCGCTGCTGTTCCTGGGCGCCGGCAGCGTCATCCATGCCATGCACGCCGCGTATCACGCCACGCACCGCGAGGCAGATGCCCAGGACATGCGCAACATGGGCGGCCTGCGCCGGTGGATGCCGTGGACATCCGCGCTGATGTGGATCGCGACGCTCGCGATCTCCGGCATCCCGTTTTTTGCCGGGTTCTTCTCCAAGGATGAAATCCTGGCATCGGTCTTCGGCCGGGGGTCGGGGCAGGGCGTCTTCTACCTGTTCTGGCTGCTCGGATCGCTCGCGTCGCTGATGACCGCCGTGTACATGGGTCGGCTGATGGCCATGACCTTTCACGGGCCCAATCGGAGCGGGATCGCGGAGCAGGCACGGTTGCACGAGGCGCCATGGATCATGACGGCGCCGCTCGCCGTCCTCGGTGTGCTGAGCATCGCGGGCGGGCTGATCAACCTGCCGCACTTCGTCCGCGGGCACGCGTGGCTGGAGCACTGGCTGGAACCGGTCCTGGCGCCATCGCAGGGGGCGATCCCGCTCGTGATGCCGGAGGGCTCCACCGAGGCTGGTCTCATCGGCCTCGCGGTGCTCCTGGGTATCGTGGGGCTGGTGCTGGGTGTGCGCGCGGTACTGCGGACCGCGGTGCCGACACCGGCCGATGCCGCGCCCGAGACCGGCTTCGCGCGCGATCCTCGCCGGGCAGTACTTCATCGATGCCATCTATGACCGGTTCATCGTTCGACCGGTGCACTGGTTCGCCCGCAGCGTGCTGTGGAAGACGATCGACCAGTGGCTCGTCGATGGCGTGGCGGTCATGGGCAGCGCCCGCCTGATGCAGGGGTTTGGCTGGCTTGGCAGCCGGTTCCAGACGGGCCAGCTCGGACTCTACCTCCTCCTTTTCGTCGCCGGCGCCGTCTGGGTGCTCGGCGTCGTCCTGCAATAGGACTGCATGCGCGCCTTCCTCGACTCGATCGGTTATGCCCACTGGATCCTCAGCGTGCTCCTCGTGCTGCCGATGGTGGGGGTGGCGCTGGTCCTGCTGGCCCCCGAGCGCTGGGCACGCTGGCTGACGCTGGTGGTGGCACTCGCCGAGTTCGTGCTCGCGCTCGGCCTGTGGTGGGCCTTCGACCCCGACAACGGCGGGATGCAGTTCGCCGTCAACCTGCCCTGGCTCCCGACGCTGGGCATCAACTACCGCATCGGGCTCGACGGGCTGTCGCTGTTCATGGTGCTGCTGGCCACGGCGATGATGCCGCTGCTGGTATGGGGCAGCTGGTTTGCGATCGACCAGAAGGTGCGGGGCTACTACGCCCTGCTGCTGGCGCTCAAGACGGGCATGATCGGCGTGTTCATCTCGCTCGACCTGTTCCTGTTCTACTGCTTCTGGGAATTGCTGCTCATCCCGATGTACTTCCTCATCGGTACGTGGGGCAGCACCAACCGGCTCTATGCCGCGACGAAGTTCGTGGTGTACACCTTCGCGGGTTCCATCCTGATGCTGGTGGCGATCATCACGATGGTGACCATCGTGGCGCGCGGCTCCGGCGAGATGTCGTTTGCGTACGATCACCTCGTGCGGCACAGCGACCTGCTGGCGCCATATGCCCCGTGGCTCTTCAGTGCCTTCGCCCTCGCGTTCGCCGTCAAGGTGCCGATCTTCCCGTTCCATACCTGGCTGCCCGACGCCCATGTGGAGGCGCCGACCGCGGGGAGCGTCGACCTGGCGGTGATCCTGCTCAAGATGGGCACCTATGGCTTCCTGCGGTTTGCCATCCCCTTCTTTCCGGCGTTTGCCCTGAGTCGACAGGTGGCGGCAGTCTTCGTGGCGCTGGCGGTCATCGGGATCGTGTACGCCGCGCTGGTGTCGATGGTGCAACCCGACCTCAAGAAGCTGATTGCGTATTCCTCCGTCAGCCACCTGGGGTTCGTCATGCTGGGCATCTGGGGTGGCACCGTGGCGAGCGTACAGGGGGCGATCATCGTGATGATCGCGCACGGCATCTCGACCGGGGCACTCTTCTTCCTCGTCGGCATGCTCTACGAGCGGCGCCACACCCGGCTGCTCTCCGACTACGGGGGCATCGCCCGCGTGGCCCCGAAGCTCGCCACCGCATTCGTCATTACCGCGTTCGCGTCCATCGGCCTGCCGGGCCTCAACGGCTTCATCGGCGAGTTCCTGGTCCTGCTGGGCAGTTTCGGGCGCTTCCCGGTGGCCGTCATGGTTGCCACGAGCGTCGTGGTGTTTTCGGCTGCCTACCTCCTCATCGCGGTGCAGCGGGTGTTCTTCAACCCGATCACCAAGCCGGAGAACGCGACACTGCGTGACGCCACCCCGCGCGAGCTCGCCGTGCTGGTGCCGCTGATCGTCGCCATGGTGTGGATGGGGCTCTATCCGCAGCCGATCCTGCGCCGGACGGAACAGGCCGCGCGACGCTACGTCGAAACCGTGAGACCGTACCTTCCCGCCAGCACCGCAGCCGCCACCGGGGGGCCGCGCTGATGCCGATCGACCTGCAGAATCCGTTCGGCCTTACGCTGGCCCTGCTGCCGGTTGTGCTGCTGACCGCCTGGTCGCTGGTGGTCCTGCTGGTCGTCGCATGGCGTCATGGCAGTGAGGCCGATAGCCGGCTCGCCGGCTGGCTCGCCGTGGTCGGGGTGCTCGGGGCGGCGGCGGCCACCCTGTGGCTCTGGCTGGCCGGGGCCCGGAGTGCCGGGCAGCCGCACATGGTATACCTCGACCAGTACCGGTTCCTCAGCGAACTGCTGATCCTGTTCATCTCGGGTACCACCTGCCTGCTCTCGCTTCGATTCCTTGGCCGGCAGCGCCTCCTCGCGCCGGAGTACTACGTCCTGGTGCTGTTCGCGACCATCGGCATGCAGCTCATGGTGGCGTCAGCCGACTTCATCCTCCTGTTCATCGGCCTGGAGGTCATGTCGATCTCCGTCTACGTCCTGGCCGGGTTTGACCGCTTTCGTCGTTCATCGGCCGAGGCCGCGCTCAAGTACTTTCTCGTGGGCGCCTTCGCCTCCGGGTTCCTGCTGTATGGCATCGCGCTCGTGTACGGGGCCACCGGTCAGACCAACTTCATCCTGATCGGCGAGCTGCTGGCCGGCCGGGCCTCGTCCCTGCTGGCACGGATGGGACTGGGCCTGCTGCTGGTCGGGTTTGCCTTCAAGACAGCCGCCGTGCCGTTCCATATGTGGGCCCCGGACGTGTACGACGGTGCGCCAACACCGGTGACCGGCTTCATGGCCACCGGGGTCAAGACGGCCGCCTTCGTGGCGCTGGTCCGTGTACTGGCCGATGCCTTTCCCGCCTACACCGAGGTGTGGCAGCCCATCATTGCCATGCTGGCCGTACTCTCGATGATCGTCGGCAACGTTGTTGCGCTGGCGCAGGGCTCGCTCAAGCGGATGCTCGCCTACAGTTCCATTGCGCATGCGGGCTACCTGCTGGTCGGGGTCTGGACGGCCACGGACATGGGCCGCGCCGCCGTGCTCCTGTACCTCATCGCGTACAGCATCACCACGCTTGCCGCCTTCGGCATCATCACCGCCGTGGAACGCGTTGGCTCGCGCACCGTCATGCTGGAAGATGTCGAGGGATTCTTCCGCGTGCGCCCATGGGGGGCGCTGTCGATGGGCGTCTGCCTGCTGTCACTGCTCGGCTTTCCCGGCACCTTCGGGTTTATTGGCAAGTGGTACCTCATGAGCGCCGCCATCGACCGCGACCAGGTGTTCCTCGCGGTCGTCATGGGACTCGGCAGCCTGGTGTCGCTCGGCTACTACCTCCCAGTGGTCATGGCCATGACGATGAAGCCTGAGCGCACGCCGGACGCGCACCGGCAGGTGCTCTTCTCGCGTGCCGCCAAGGCGATCGTGGCGGTGGCGGTGATCGCCAACCTCCTGTTCGGTGTCTGGCCCCGCACGGTGGTCGAGCTGGCGCGCTCGGCGGCTGGGCACATGAGCGAGCAGGTCGCGCAGCGTCCGGGCGGCGACCGATGAACGTCCCCAGGGGTGTGTTCCGCCAATACGACGTCCGGGGAATCGTCGATCGCGAACTGACCCCCGCCTTTGCCCGGGCACTCGGTCGTGCCTTTGCGAGCGCCGCGTGGGACCATTGCGGTCACGCGCCGGTGCTTGCGGTGGGTCGCGACAATCGCCCGAGCGGTCCCGCGCTCGCCGCCGGATTCCGGCTGGGCATCATGGACGCCGGGGGCACGGCCATCGATGTCGGCATGCTCCCCACCCCGGCGCTCTACTTTGCGGTACAGGACCTCGGCGTCGATGGCGGGTGCCAGGTGACTGGATCGCACAACCCGCCGGAGTTCAACGGGTTCAAGATGGTGCTGGTCGGCGGGGCAATGCATGGTGAGCACATCGTCGCGCTCTGGGAGGCAATTGTCACTGAAGCGTGGCGCTCGGGGGCCGGTCGCGAAACTTCCGAGGGCGGTGTCCTGGCACGGTATCGCGACGCGATCGTGGCACGACACCAGCTTGAGCGCCCGGTACAGGTGGTGGTGGATTGCGGCAATGGGGCGGCCAGTGTCATTGCGGTCGAGACGCTGCGGACGCTTGGTGCGGAGGTGGTTCCGCTCTTCTGCGAATCGGACGGCACCTTCCCGAATCACCATCCCGACCCGACCGTTCCGGAGAACCTGCGCGACCTGCAGGCCGAAGTGCGCCGGCACGGGGCGGAGCTCGGCATTGCGTTCGATGGCGATGCCGACCGGATCGGCGCCGTCGATGAGACCGGCGACATCCTCTTCGGTGACCAGCTCCTCGTGCTGTACGGACGCGACGCGGTCCGGCGCTTTGGCCCGGGCACACCGGTGGTATTTGACGTGAAGTGCTCGGAGGTGCTGCCGCGCGCCCTCGCGGCAGCGGGAGCCCGGCCGGAGATGTGGAAGACCGGCCACTCGCTCATCAAGGCACGGATGAAGGAGCTCGACGCACCGCTGGCCGGGGAGATGAGCGGCCACATGTTCTTCGGCGGCGACTACTTCGGGTTCGACGATGCGCTTTTTGCTGCCGCCCGGCTGCTGGAGATCGTCAGCCGCGGGCCGCGCGGACTTGCGCCACTCCTGGCCGACCTGCCGAAGACCTTTGCCACGCCGGAGCTCCGGGTCGATTGCGCGGACGACCTGAAGTTCGGCGTGACCGAGCGCGCCGTGGCCCACTTTCGTGCGCGCTACCCGGTCAACACCATCGATGGGGTGCGGATGACGTTCCCGAAGGGGTGGGGATTGATCCGGTCGTCCAATACGCAGCCGATTCTCGTGCTCCGGTTCGAGGCGACCGAGCAGGCCGCCCTCGACGCCTACCAGGCCGAAGTCATGGGCTGGCTCGCGGAGCAGGGGGTCCGCGCCTAGCCGCGGCATGTCCAACGGCATGCGGCGCGCCCTGCTCGCCGCCGGCGCAATCGCGTTGGCGCTCTTTGCGGGGCGCTGGGCCGCCACGACGCTGGCCGACCGCTGGTGGGGCCTCGCGGTCTCACCCGCCGCGGCACAGTTCCTCACCGACATGAACCTGCTCCGGCTCATGCTGGACGTTGCCAGTGTGACCCTGGCCACGGCATGGTTCACCGGCAACCTGCTGGTCGTCTACCGCGCCATCGGTACCGTCGAGGTGTCCCGGCAGATCGCCAACCTCGAGGTCCGCGAGGCGCTGACTCCGCGTGCGCTGCTTGCCGGCACCGTGATTCTCGGCGTGATCCTGGGACTCGTGACCGGCGGGGATATCTCGCGCTACTGGCGGGTGATCGCCCTCGCCTGGCAGGGGGTGCAGTTCAACCTCACCGAGCCGGTCCTGGGGCATGATGCCGGGCTGTACGTCGCCCAGCTGCCCCTGTGGACCCTCCTGCGCAGCTATGTGTTCGTCCTCGCGCTCACGGGCCTCGTCGTGGTCGTGGTGCTGTATGGTGTGATTGGCGCCATCCGGTGGATCGATGGGCGCCCCGCGATCAGCGACCACGCCCGGCGGCATCTTGGCTGGCTCCTCGCGGCGCTGGCCCTGGTGCTCGGCTGGCGTCTCCTGCTCGAACCATACGAACTGGTGAGCGGCGCACTGGGCGACGTCGGCACGAGGCAGTTTCAGTTGGCCACGCTCACCTCCCCGGCGCTGGTCGGCACCGCGCTGATGGTGGCCGTCGTGTCGGCCCTGTGGGCCCTGCGCACCGCGGTGGCCAGGCTCAACTTCCTCCTGCTGGCGGGATGGGCCGTCCTCGCCATGGGATGGATGCTGACCCGGATCGCCACCGGCCCAATGGTCGCGCCTGGCGACGTTGCACTGGGGGACATTGCGAGTCGGCGGTCGCTCGACGCCGCAGCCTTCCAGCTGCATTCGCTGCACGACTCGCTGGCCATGCCGTGGGCCGATGCCGGCACCGCCCCCACCTGGCCGGCCTTGTGGCAGACAGAACCGCTCGTGCGCATCGGGGATGCCGACTCGTTGCTCACCTCGTCTGCCGACCCCGCCTGGATCACCACCCCGGCCGGCCGGCGCCCGGTGTGGCTGCTCCTGGTGATCACCCCCGACAATGTTGCATCGTTGCGTGCGGTGGCCGACGACCGGACGTCCGCCACCGGCGGACCGCTCTTCTACCACGCCGACGATTCCATCCCGGCGCCCGCCCCGGCCGCCTTCCTGCAACTGTCCATTCATGCGCTGCACCCGGGCGCAGACCGTGTGGTGATTGCGGACGACGTGCGTGGTGTTCCGCTCGCGGGTACGCTGCGCCGGGTCGCCCTCGCGTGGGCACTGCAGGAGCGAAGCCTGCTGGGCACACCAGCCCAGGACGTGGCGGTCGACTGGGCGCGGAGCCCGCAGGAGCGGCTGGCGAAGGTGGCACCCTTTGCCGACTGGTCGCCACCGGTACCGCGCGTGGATGGCGGTCGCCTCGTCTGGCTCTCCGACGGCTACCTCAGCGACGATCACTTTCCACTGTCGACGCGGGCCACGATCGGCGGGCGGCGCGTGGGCATGCTGCACGCCGCCTTTGTGGGGGTGGTGGATGCGGAAGAGGGGGAAGTGCACGTCCACATGCGGCCCGATGCCGGTCCCGTCGCCGATGCCTGGATGCGGCTCGCGCCCGGTGTGGTGGAACCGTGGGGCGCGCTCCCCGCGTCGATGCGCGCGATGCTGCCGTACCCCGGGGAACTGTTCCTGGCGCAGTCCCGGGTACTCGAGAATGCCGAGACCGGCACACTGATCGGGCGCGCGGACTCGCTGCGTCTCAGCCCGCCTGTTTCGAACTTCTTCTGGATGCCCTCCGCGGCCGATGCGCCGGTGCGCACCGCATCGTATGTCCGCAGCGCAACCGGCGGCCTGCAGACCCTCCTGCTTGGAACCAGCGTGGCAGGCCGACTCGGGATCGCGCAGGTCGAGATTGACTCCAGCATTGGGCTCCCCGGGCCCGGCGCGCTGGAGCAGCGATGGGAACGCTTCCCCACCTTTGTGCAGGTCGTGGATTCGGTGCGGGCCGGAGGTGGCGTACTGAGCGCGGGCGGCGTCCGGTATTGGGTGTCGCCCGGGGCTGTGGGTGCGACGCAGGCGCGCTATGGTCCGCGAGGCGGTGGGGGGGCCTCAATCACCTGGATCAGTGTGGCGAGCGGCGGCCGCGTGGGTGCTGCACGCACCTTCGGCGAGGCCTGGACCAATCTTCGGGGAACCACCGTGCCCCAGCCGCCAGGCACCATGCCCGGGGGCGCGCTGCTCGATGCCCGACGCTGGTTCCGCGTCGCGGACTCGGCGTTCCGGCGCGGCGACTTCACCGCATTCGGGCGTGCCTTCGAGGAACTCCGGGCGGTGCTCGAGGTCCCGCCAGTTGCCCCCCGTTGAACCAGGCCGGCAAATGACCCTCCGCGCTTGCTCGCTCCTGTGGCGGGGGCTACCTTCGGGCCTGTTTTCCATGGCTTCCGAGGAGCGGTTGTGAACATTCACGAGTATCAGGCGCGTGCCCTGCTCAAGGCCGCCGGCGTGCCAATGCTGGATGGTGATGTCGCGTCGACGCCGACCGTGGCCGAGGTCATTGCGCGGCGCATCGGTGGCCCCGTGGTCATCAAGGCGCAGGTGCATGTGGGCGGCCGCGGCAAGGCGGGCGGTGTCAAGCTGGCGGCCACCCCCGGCGAGGCGGCCGATGCGGCTGAGCGTATCCTCGGCATGCAGATCAAGGGCCTCACCGTGCACAAGGTGCTCGTGGTGCCTGCCGCGGACATTGCGTCCGAGGCCTATGTCGGCCTCATCATGGACCGGGAGACGCAGCGCCCGGTATTCATGGTGAGCCCGGCCGGCGGAATCGATATCGAGGAAGTGGCGGCCCAGACGCCCGACCGGATCCGCCGGCTGCCGGTCGATCCCACCTACGGCCTGCTCCCGCATCAGGCGCTGTCACTCGCCTTCTTCCTCTACAAGGACTTTGCACAGGTGCGCGCGGCGGCGCAGATCATGGAGCGGCTCTACACGGTCTTCACGCAGAACGGGTGCTCGCTCGCCGAGATCAACCCGCTGATCACCACGCCCGACGGCAAGGTGCTCGCGCTCGATGCCAAGGTGGTGATTGACGACAATGAGTTGTTCTGGCGCCCCGACCTCGAGGAGCTGCGCGACGAATCGGAGGAGCCGCCGGCGGAGTCCGCCGCCCGGCGCGCCAACCTGTCGTTCATCAAGCTCGACGGCAACGTCGGGTGCGTGGTGAATGGCGCCGGGCTGGCCATGGCGACGATGGACCTGGTGAAGTACTACGGTGGAGAGCCGGCCAACTTTCTCGACATCGGCGGCAGTTCGAATCCGGAGAAGGTGGTGAACGCGCTCAAGATCATCACCGCCGACCCGAACGTGAAGGCCATCCTCTTCAACATCTTCGGCGGCATCACGCGCACCGACGATGTTGCGAACGGCATCAAGGCCGCGTTGGCGCAGTTTCCTGTCAAGGTACCCATCGTGGTGCGGCTCACGGGCACGAACGAGGCCGAAGCGTTCAAGATCCTCCAGGGCATCGGCATGGTGGCCCTGAGTGACATGGACGAGGCGGTGCAGCAGGTGGTTCGCGCCGTGCAGGTGGCCGCATGAGCGTCTTCGTCAACAAGGCGACCCGGGTACTGGTGCAGGGCATTACCGGCCGCGAAGGCTCGTTTCACGCGCGCCAGATGCTCGCATATGGCACCCAGGTCGTCGGTGGAGTGACGCCAGGCAAGGGTGGCCAGGTATTCGAGGGCAAGGTGCCGGTGTTCGACACCGTGGCCGATGCCGTCCGTGCTACCGGCGCCGATTGCACCGCGGTGTACGTACCACCCACGGCGGCGGCGAGTGCGCTGTTCGAGGCGGCGGATGCCGGGATCGGCCTCATCGTGTGCATCACGGAGGGCATTCCGGTGCAGAATGTGTCGCGCGCATTGCCGTATGTGCGCGCACGGGGCGCGCGGCTGATCGGCCCGAACTGCCCCGGCCTGATCACGCCCGGGGAGGCGAAGGTCGGCATCATCCCCGGGAGCATCTGCATGCCGGGCCGGGTGGGCATCGTCAGTCGCAGTGGCACGCTCACCTATGAGATCGTCAACCACCTCACGAAGGCTGGCATCGGGCAGAGCACCTGCGTCGGCATCGGAGGCGACCCCCTGATCGGCACGAACTTCATCGATGTGCTTCGTGCCTTCCAGGACGATCCCGACACCGATGCGATCGTCATGATGGGTGAGATTGGCGGCACCGATGAGCAGCAGGCCGCCGCGTTCGTCAAGTCGCATGTGACCAAGCCGGTAGTGGGGTTCATTGCCGGCCAGACGGCGCCCAAGGGCCGCCGCATGGGTCACGCAGGCGCGATCATCTCCGGGTCGTCCGGCACGGCAGAGGAAAAGCTGGCCGCTTTTGACGCTGCGGGCATGGGGGTGATGAAGCGCCCGAAGGACGTTGTCGAGCTGGTCAGGGAACGCTTGCACTAGCCAACTGCGTGAACGGTGAGCAGGGGACAGTGAACGGGGAAACTCGTCGCAGGTCCCGTTTCGCCGTTTACCGTTCACCGTTAACGCTGTCAGGACCTCAAGACATGGCTTCGAACCGTACCCTCGCCATTATCAAGCCCGACGCGATCGCCAGCGGCAAGTCCGGGCTCATCCTGGCGCACCTGCAGAAGGAAGGCTTCACCATGCGCGCCGCGCGCCTGGTGCGGTTGTCGCAGGGTGAGGCGGCAGCGTTTTATGCCGTCCACGCCGGCCGCCCCTTCTATCCCGAACTGGTGACCTTCATGATGAGCGGGCCCTGCCTGCCGCTCGCGCTGGAGCGTGACGATGCCGTCGCAACGTTGCGGACGGTGATCGGCGCTACCGATCCCGCTGAAGCGGCCGCCGGCACGATCCGGAAGCTCTACGCGGAATCGAAGGGACGAAACGCCATCCACGCCTCGGACAGCGACGAAAATGCCGCCCGCGAGATCGGGTTCTTCTTCACGGAAGGGTCACTGGCGGGCCTCTGGGGCTGAGTCGAAACCGGAGCGCCGTCGCTTGACCTAAGTCCTTCTCCCACTTAGCTTCCGGGGCTATGCTTCAGGTAGATCTCAGGGACTTGAAACATGGGCCGGTGGCTACAACCGGGGCTCTGGCACAGGACGATGCCGCGTTCGAGGGTCTCCAGCTTGTCCTCGCGGGCCCGGTGCACGTCGATGGCCGGATTCAGGCCAGTGGGGCCGGAGGCTATTTCTGGAAGGCGCACGTGCGGGGGCAGGTACAGGCGCAGTGTCGGCGGTGCCTGTCGGACCTGGCACTGTCGGTCGACGCGGATGTCGGGCTCATGTTCAGTAGCGATCCCGACCTGCTGGATGATCCCTCGGTGCACGAGTTGCCACCGTCGGCCACCCGGATCGACCTGGTGGAGTTTGTGCGGGAGGAGCTGGCGCTCGCCGTGCCCGGCTATCCGCTGTGCCGCAGCAGCTGCGCCGGACTTTGCCCCAGGTGTGGGGCCGATTTGAACACGGGCCCGTGCGGGTGCACGGTGCCTGACCACGGATGAGGATGTCATGGCCGTTCCGAAGCGCAGAACCTCGAAGTCACGCAAGCGGCTCCGCCGGGGCCACCACGCCGCGCCCGCCATGCGGACGCAGGCCTGTCCCCGTTGTAGCTCGCCGCGTCTTCCGCACCGCGTGTGCGGCTCCTGCGGCTACTACGCCGGCAAGAAGCGGATCGAGGTAGAGGACAACTGACGGTGATCCGCGTCGCGCTGGACGCGATGGGCGGAGATCATGCGCCACAGGTTGAGATCGAGGGTGCGCTCGCCGCACTCGAGACGCTTCCGGGCGATTTCACGATCCAGCTGGTTGGACGTGTAGATGTGATCGAGGCGGAGCTGGCGCGCCATCCTGGTGCCGACCGGCGCCGCCTCGAGTGCATCGAGGCGCCCGACGTCGTGGGCATGGCCGAGAAGCCCATCGCCGCCATCCGGAAGAAGCCGAAGTCGAGCCTCATGGTCGGCATTGGCCTGCAGAAGGCCGGCCTGTCGGATGCCTTCATTTCGGCGGGCAACACGGGGGCGTCCCTGGCGGCCGCCACCGTCGTGCTCGGGTTGCACGACGGCGTCATGCGCGCGACCGTCGCCACCCCATTCCCGACCGCCGATGATCCGGTCGTGGTGCTCGATGGCGGCGCCAATGTGGACTGTTCACCCCGCGAGCTGGTCGGCTTCGCCTATATGGGCACGGTGTACGCCCGGGACGTCCTGGGAAAGCCGTCGCCGGTGGTCGGTCTCCTGAACATCGGGGAAGAGGACGAGAAGGGCACCGCGATGGTGAAGGAGGCCCACCTGCTGCTGAAGACGGCGGAAGGGCTCAATTATGTGGGCAACGTCGAGGGACGTGACATCGTGGCCGGGCATTCAAAGCATGGCCACATCGATGTCGTCGTCTGCGATGGCTTCGTCGGGAACATCGTGCTGAAGTTCTACGAGTCGGTCGCGCGGCTGATCGTGCGGCTGGTCAAGCGCAATGCCCCGGAGATTCTCGAGCGCCAGGATGTGCGCGAGGTGTTCCGGGTGCTCGATTACTCGGAGTACGGTGGTGCGCCGCTGCTGGGCGTGAAGGGCATCTGCATCATCTGTCACGGGGCGTCCACGCCCAATGCCATCAAGAATGCCATCCGGGTCGCCGTGCAATCGGCGCAGGTGGGCCTGAGCCAGCATATCGGCGCTGAATTCGCGGCTATCGCCGCCCGCGGCGCATGAGCCGGACGCCCATTGCGGCCCTTCGGGGCCTTGGCGTTGCCGTGCCGAGCAGTGTCGTCACGAACGAGGACCTCGGAAAGACGCTGGATACCTCCGATCAGTGGATCGTGGAGCGAACGGGTATTCGTGAGCGGCGTGTGGCGCGCGCGGACGAATCGCTGACAGACCTCACCGCCGAGGCAAGCCGCGCGGCGCTGGCGCGGGCAGGCATGGATGCGATGGATCTGGACGCGATCGTGGTGGCCACCGTGACCCCGGACCGTCGCATGCCCTCGCAGGCGTGCGACCTGCAGGCTGCGATCGGGGCACATCGCGCCGCGGCCTTCGACATCACCGCTGCATGCCCTGGTTTCGTGTTCGCCGTCGGCGTCGCCGAAGGGCTGATCGCCTGCGGGACATACAAGAACGTGCTCGTGCTCGGGGCTGAGCGCCTGTCGACCATCACCGACTGGCAGGACCGCGGGACAGCGGTGCTCTTCGGTGACGGTGCCGGTGCAGCCGTGATGACACCGGCCACCGGTGACGGCCGTGGCGTCCTCTCCACCTACCTCCGGTCGGATGGGCGGCTCGCTGATCTGCTTCACATCCCCACCGGGGGCGGAATGAACCTGCTCACGGCTGAGAACGTCAATGACCGCGGCCAGTACATGAAAATGGCCGGTCGGGAAGTGTTCAAGGCAGCGGTCAAGGCCATGGGCGAAGCGTGCGACGAGGCGCTGCGCCGGGCCGGTGTCACCGCGGAGGAGATCGAGCTGTTCGTGCCCCACCAGGCCAACCTGCGCATCATCGAGGCAACGGCGAAGCACTCGAACATCCCGATGGCCAAGGTGATGGTGAACGTGGAGCGATACGGCAATACGTCGGCGGCATCGATCCCGCTGGCCCTGGCGCAGGCCGAGGAAGAAGGCCGGCTCCGACCGGGCATGCTCGTCCTGCTGGTGGCGTTCGGCGCCGGATTCACCTGGGGCGCATCGGTCGTGCGGTGGTAACGATTGTGCTGTGCCCGGGCCAGGGCGCCCAGAAGGTTGGGATGGGCCGGGACCTGGCCGAACGCTTCCCCGAGGCACGCGACACCTTCCTTGCCATCGACGAGGCCCTTGGGGCGCCGCTCTCACGACTCATGTGGGATGGGCCCGAGGAAGAACTTACGCTCACGCACAACGCCCAGCCCGCGATCCTTGCCCATACGTGCGCCGTGCTGGCCGTGGTGCAGGAGCACCTGGGCCGCGTCGTGGCGGCCGCGGGTCACAGCCTCGGTGAGTACAGCGCCTATGTGGCGGCGGGATCGTGGACTCCCACCGATGCGGCGCGGGTGGTCCGGAGCCGGGGTGAACTCATGTTCGCAGCGGGGCAGGCCCGGGCCGGCGCCATGGCGGCAGTGATCGGCCTTGGCGCCGCCGAGGTGACCGCGCACTGTGTGTCGGCCTCACGCGTGGGTGAGGTGGTGGTACCGGCGAACCTCAATGCACCCGACCAGACCGTCATCTCGGGTGACCCGGGCGCGGTCACCCGTGCAGGTGAAGCATGCCGCGCCGCCGGGGCGAAGCGCGTCCTCCCGCTCAAGGTGTCCGGAGCGTTCCATTCCCCGCTCATGGCGCCTGCGGTACCGGGACTTCGCACCGCCCTGGACGGCGTGACATTCACGGCGCCGGCGTTTCCCGTGGTCGCCAACGCCACGGCACTGCCGGTGCGCGATGCGGCGCGTGCCCGGGACCTGCTGGCCGAGCAGGTCGTGTCGCCGGTACGCTGGGTGGAATGCATGCAGACGTGTGCCGTCGATCATCCCCGGGCGCGTTTCCTGGAGGTGGGCCCGGGGGGTGTCTTGAGCGGGTTGCTCAAGCGTATCGTCCCGGGGACTGCCGGGACCATGCTCGGCACCGCGGCTGAAGTCGAGAAGTTCCTCTCCGCATGAGAGCGATTGACCTGGCCGGCAAGGTCGCGTTCGTCACCGGGAGCACGCGGGGTATCGGTCTCGCGATCGCCGAGAGTCTGCTGGCGGCCGGGGCCCGGGTGGCGGTGGCTGGAAGAGACGCGACGCGCGCGCAGGAAGTGGCGGCGGGGCTTGGCGGCGGCGCCATCGGGGTGGGGTGCGAGGTCGCAGATGCCGGGCAGGTCACGGCGGCCATCGCTGCCATCGAGCAGGCGCTGGGACCGATCGATATCCTGGTCAACAATGCCGGGCTGACCCGTGACAACATCCTGTTGCGGCTGAGTGAGGCCGACTGGGACGCGGTGCTCGATGCCAACCTGAAGGGTGCCTTCCTGACCATGCGGGCGGTGACCAAGGGCATGATGAAGCGGCGGAGCGGCCGGATCATCAACATCACCAGCATCGTGGGCATCATCGGCAACAAGGGGCAGGCCAACTATGCGGCAAGCAAGGCGGGCCTCATCGGCCTGACCAAGTCGGCAGCGCGGGAATATGCCAGTCGCGGTCTCCTGATCAACTGCATCGCGCCGGGCTTCATCGAGACGGACATGACGGCAGCCTTGCCCGAGGACGCACGGAAAGTCTTATTAGAGGACATCGCGCTGGGTCGGCTGGGGTCGCCGGCGGACGTGGCCGATGCCGTCCTCTTCCTGGCGTCCGACCTGGCGAGTTACATGACGGGGCAGGTGCTGGTGGTCGACGGTGGGATGGTCATCTAGGCGCGCTACGGGATTTCATTTCTTCATCGAGGAACACATGGCCGACAGCAACATGGAAGACAAGGTCAAGGACATCATCGTCGAGGAGCTTGGTGTCGAGCGCGAGAAGCTCACGGGCGAGGCGAGCTTCATGGAAGACCTGGGGGCCGACAGCCTCGACACGGTCGAGCTCGTGATGGCCTTTGAGAAGGAATTCGATATCGACATCCCCGACGAGGACGCGGAGAAGCTCCGCACGGTCGGCGATGCGATGAAGTACCTGCACGACAAGATCGGCAAGTAGTTGGCGCGTCGTGTCGTCGTGACGGGCCTTGGGCTCGTCACCCCCGTTGGCAACACGGTGGAAGAGAGCTGGGCCGGTCTGCTTGCGGGCCGGTCCGGGGCCGGGCCCATCACCCGGTTCGATCCCTCGCGACTCAGCGTGCGCTTTGCGTGTGAGGTGAAGGGATTCGATACCCTGCAGTACATCGACCGCAAGGAAGCGAAGCGGTACGACCTCTTCGCCCAGTACGCCATCGGGGCGGCCCATCAGGCGGTCATGCAAGCCAGGCTGACGGAGACCGCGCCCGACAAGAACCGGGTCGGCGTCGTCATGGGCAGCGGCATTGGGGGCATGCAGACCTTCGAGGACAACTGCACCGCCTATGCACTCAAGGGACCCGATCGCGTGTCGCCCTTCTTCGTGCCGATGTTCATTCCCAACATGGCCGGCGGACTCGTCTCCATGCGCTACGGCTTCAAGGGGCCCAACTTCGCGCCGGTGTCCGCGTGTGCGTCCTCTGCGCATGCGATCGGCGAGTCGTACCGCATGATCGTGGACGGGACGGCCGACGCCATGGTCACGGGCGGTTCGGAGGCGTGTGTCACCGGCCTCACCATCGCCGCGTTCTCCAACATGAAGGCGATGTCCACGCGGAACGATGACCCCACCACCGCCAGCCGCCCGTTCGACCGCGATCGCGACGGTTTCGTGCTGGGCGACGGCGGCGCGTGCCTGATCCTGGAAAGCCTGGAGCATGCGGAGAAGCGTGGCGCTGAGATCCTCGGCGAGATCTGCGGCTACGGGCTGTCGGGCGACGCGTACCACATGTCGGCGCCGGCGCCCGAGGGTGAGGGCGCGCAGCGGGCCATGCGCATGTGCCTCGAGAGCGGCAATATCGACCCGACTGACGTCGGCTACGTGAACGCGCACGGCACGTCTACGCCGCTGGGAGACATCGCCGAGACGCAGGCGGTGAAGGCGGTATTCGGGGATCACGCCCGCAAGCTCATCTTTGGTTCCACCAAGTCGATGACCGGGCACTTGCTCGGTGGCGCCGGCGGCCTCGAGTGCGTCGTCTCCCTTCTGGCCGTGACCCGCGGCGAGATCCCTCCCACGATCAACCAGTTTCACCAGGACCCCGACTGCGACCTCGACTGCGCGCCCAACACGATGGTCAAGCGCGACCTGAAGGTGGCCGTCTCCAATGCCTTTGGTTTCGGGGGGCACAACGCCGCGCTGGCGGTGAAGGGTTTCGAATAGCGTTCGCCGGACTCATGGCTGGGCGACAGCGGCGCGTGGCACCCCGGGTCGGTGCTCTGGCACCCTGAGCGGTGCAGGGTGTAGATTCAGGGAGACGTTAGTTACGCTGCCGCAAGGAGATAGCATGTCGCCGACCCTCGACCCCGGCCGGCTGCGCGACCCCGACCTCCGCCCCATCGCCGAGAAGGTTCTCGAGGGCGCTCGGCTCTCGCCCGCAGACGCCCGGACACTCTACAGTTCCTCCGACCTCACCGGCCTGGGCCGGCTCGCCGACCTCGCGAACCAGCGCCAGAACGGCGACCGGGTGTTCTTCTCGGCCAACCAGCACATCAACCCGACCAACATCTGCGTCCTGCGGAATACGTGCACCTTCTGCTCCTTCGCGCGGATGCCCAGGGAGGACGGTGGCTATACGCGCTCGCTCGAGGAAGTCTTCGCCGAGGCGGAGCAGTCGCGCGGCATGCCCACGAAGGAATTCCACATCGTCGGTGGCCTGCACCCGAAACTGCGCCTCAGCTACTACACCGACATGATCCGTGGGCTGAAGGAACGCTTTCCCGATGTCCACATCAAGGCGCTCACCGCAGTCGAGATCGCGCACCTGGCCCGGATCGAGAAGAGTTCCGAGCGTGATGTCCTGGTTGCGATGAAGGATGCTGGCCTTACGAGCCTGCCCGGCGGCGGTGCCGAGGTATTCAGCTCGGCGGTGAGGGCCACGATTGCCGAGCGGAAGCTGACGGGCCAGGAATGGATCCGGGTGCACCGGGTGGCGCATGAGCTCAGTATCCCGACCAACTGCACCATGCTGTACGGGCATGTGGAGTCGGCTGACGACCGCATCGAGCACCTCGGCATGCTGCGCGAACTGCAGGATGAGACCGGTGGGTTCCTGACCTACATCCCGCTTGCATATCACCCCGACAACAATGAATTGGGTGAGGAGCTGGGCCGCGTCGGGTCGGCTACCACCGGCTATGAAGACCTGCGCAACATCGCCATCGGGCGCCTGTACCTGGACAATATTCCCCATGTGAAGACGCACTGGCCGATGGTCACGCCATTCCTGTCACAGATTGCACTGGCGTACGGCTGCGATGACGTGGAGGGCACGGTCGTGTACGAGCGGATCTACCACGATGCCGGCGCCCATACCCAGATGCACATGCATTACGACGAACTGGTGGAGATGATCCGCGGTGCAGGGAAGCGCCCCGTCGAACGGAACAGCCTCTACGAATCAGTGCGGGAAGAGTTCGGCGGGACCCCTGCACCAGCCCCCACGTCGCGCCTCGCACCGGCCGCCGCATGAGGCTCGGCCGCATCCCCTGGATCAACTGCTACCCGGTGTACGGTGCCATGGACCGTGGCCTGGTTGCCGCCGATGCCGAGGTCGTGACCGGAACGGCATCCGACCTCAACGACCTGATGGCAGCGGGCGAGCTGGACCTGAGTGTGGTGTCCGCGGTGGAGTATGCCCGGAACGCGGCCGCGTACCACCTGTTGCCCGATCTCGCCATCAGTTGTGACGGACCCGTGCATAGCGTGCGCCTCTTCTCGCGCCGACCCGTCACCGCGCTGGACGGCGCCACGGTGCTCCTGAGCGCGTCGTCGCGCACCTCGGTGCTGCTGCTCGAGTTGCTCTGTCGCCATCGATGGACGGTCAGCCCCCGCTTCGCCACGGTCCGGGCCGAGGCCACCGACCTCACCGCGCTTGCCCAGTTTCCGCACGATGCCGTGCTGGTGATCGGGGACGCGGCGCTCGTGCTGATGTCGAAGGGGATGTACCCGCACGAGGTCGACCTGGGCGAGGCGTGGAAGCAATGGACCGGCCTGCCCTTTGTCTTCGCCGTGTGGGCGGCGCGCCGCCAGGCCGACCAGCACGCGGTGCGCGATGCCCATGCGCGCCTCGTCCAGTCGCGGAACTGGGGCCTCGAGCACCTCGATCTCCTGGCCGACCAGGCCTGGGCCACCACCGGCATCGACCGGCAGGTATGCCGCGACTACCTGGGCGACCTGGACTATCGCTTTTCCTACCGGCACCTCGCCGGTCTGACCGATTTCTTCCGCCGACTGGCGCAGGATGGCCTGGTACCGGATGGAAGCCTGAGCTTCATCAGCGCGGCGTAGAACCATGCCCCTCATTGACCGTTCTTCCAGCGAGTTCCGCTCCATCGTCGAACTCTACCAGAAGGCACCCTTGCTCGAACTGGCCGAGCTGGCCGATGCCGAGCGCTGGCGCCACCATCCCGAGCCGGTCGTGAGCTACATCATCGACCGGAACATCAACTACACCAACGTGTGCGTCGCCGACTGCGGGTTCTGTGCCTTCTATCGCCGACCGAAGCACACCGAGGGCTACGTCCTGAGCTTCGAGCAGATCGGGCGCAAGATCGACGAATGCAAGGCGCTCGGCGGGGTGCAAATCCTCCTGCAGGGCGGGCACAACCCGTACATACCGTTCGAGTGGTACCTCGAGCTGATGCGCTACATCAAGCAGCACCACCGCATCCATATCCACGGGTTCTCCCCGTCGGAGGTGGTCTTCTTCAGCGAGCGGTTCCGCATTCCCGTGGCCGACGTGGTGCGGCAGCTGCGCGAAGCCGGCCTCGACAGCATTCCCGGCGGAGGTGGAGAGATTCTCGTCAACGCCATTCGCGAGCGTGTTGCGGCGAAGAAGGCGCAAACCGAGGAATGGCTTGGCGTGCAGGAGGAGGCGCACAAGCAGGGAATGAAGACCTCGGTGACGATGATGTACGGCCTGGGCGAGACAGACGAGGATCGCGTGGAGCACCTGCTGCTGGTGCGCGACCTGCAGGCGCGCACCGGGGGATTCACCGCCTTCATCTGCTGGCCGCTGCAGCCCGAGGGCACGCCCGAAATGTCGCATATGCAGAAGACGGACGCCGTCACCTACCTGCGTACGCTGGCCCTCAGCCGGATCGTGCTCGCCAACGTCCCCAATCTCCAGTCGTCCTGGGTCACCATGGGACACAAGGTGGGGCAGGTGGCCCTGCGCTACGGCGCCAACGATTACGGCAGCCTGATGATGGAGGAAAACGTTGTGTCGGCGGCGGGCACCACCTTCCGCACCACCGTCGGTGAAATCGAGCGCAACATTGCCGACGCCGGCTTCATTCCCCGGCGCAGGCGCCAGGACTACTCGCTGATCGAGTCGCAGCACACCGTCGCCGCATGACACGCACGGGGATCGGTTACGACTCCCATCGCTTTGCGCCGGGCCGCCGCCTCGTGCTCGGCGGCGTCACGATCCCGCACCCGGCAGGCCTGGCAGGACATTCCGACGCCGATGTCGTCGCGCATGCCCTGACTGATGCCATTCTTGGCGCCGCCGGCGCCGGCAGCATCGGCGCGCTGTTTCCGGATACGGACCCCCGCTGGAAGGACGCGGACTCCATGGTCCTGCTCCGTGAGGCGTACGCCACCGTTCGGCAGCGCGGCCTCACCTTCGTGCAATGCGACATCACCGTCATTGCCGAGGCCCCGAAGATCGGGCCGCACGCCGCCGCCATGGCCACGTGCATTGCGGGTGCGCTGGATGCATCGCCCGGTGACGTGAACGTGAAGGGCAAGACCAACGAGGGCATGGGATTCATCGGGCGGCAAGAGGGCATGGCCGCCATTGCCGTGGTCACGCTGGAGCAACGCTGATCGACGCCGTCATGGGCTGGCTCGCCTCGCTGCCGCCAGCTGAGGTTTACGCTGCCCTGGCGGTGCTGGCGTTTCTCGAAAACATCGTTCCGATCGTGCCCTCCGACGTGGCGGTCGCCCTCGGCGCGTTTCTCTCCCACAATGGCACCACGAAGCCTGCTCTCGTGTTTCTGCTTGCCTGGGCATTCAACACCGCTGGCGCCATGACCGTCTATGTGCTCGTGCGCCGGTCGGGCCGCCGTTTCTTCGAGCTCCCCCTGGTTCGTCGCCTGATGGCCCCTGAGGCGATCGCCGTCATCGAACGCGACTACCTGCGGCTTGGCCTCCTCGGGCTCATTGTCGCGCGATTCCTGCCCGGCATTCGGTCGGTGGTGCCTCCCTTCGCTGGCCTGTTCCGCATCCCCACCTGGCGCATCCTGTTCGTGGTCACGTTGGTGTCGGGCATCTGGTACGGCGCCATTACCTGGATCGGGGCCGTCGCCGGGAGTGAGTTCGGCCGGGTGCAGGAGCTCCTGCACCAGATGGGACGTACCACGGCGCTCATCGCCCTCATCGTCGCTGGAGTCATTGCGCTTTTCCTGTATGCCCGTCGTCGCACGCATGAGGAGCCCGTGGTCGCCGCCGTGACTGCCGCGCTCGGCGGAGCCGATGAACCGGTGGACATGCGTCGCGCCGCTCAGCTGGTCATCGAGATTGCCTATGCCGACGCCGGACTGGCCCCCGAGGAGCGCACGCGCGTTGAGCAGGACCTCAGGCAGCGCTGGGGGCTGCTGCCCCGCCCAGTGCAGACCGGTGCGGCGCACCCCCCGCCAGTGGAAGGCCGATTGCGGCGCCTCGGGAAGCGCTTCGGGGGGGACGTGGATCAGGCACGCCGCCTGGCCCTGATCGAGCAGATGTGGCAGTCGGTCTTCTCCGAGCGAAGCATTGATCCGACCCAGGAAGCCTGGCTGCTCGCCCGCGCCGGCGAGCTGCTCGGGCTGGCCCCCTCGGACGTCGCTGGCATTCGTGCCCAGCCGGCGTCTCACGACCCACGACCTGCCCAGTGACCGACGACCACCTCCGGGGCTTCATGCTCGAGGGCTTCCGCGACTATCTCGCGCTCGAGGCAGGGCACAGCCCGCATACCGTGGAGAACTACCAGCGCGACCTGCGTCGCCTCGCAGAGTTCGCCCGTTCGAGGGCGATCGCCGAGCCCGGCAAGCTCACTCGGCCGCTCCTACGCGACTTCGTGTTCCTTCTCAAGGACATCGGCCTAAGTCCTGCCAGCATAAGGCGCTCCGTGTCTGCTACCAGGACATATTTTGGCTTCCTCGTGGCCGAGGGACATCTCAAGACCGATCCCAGCGACCGCCTTGAGAGCCCGGCACGGTGGCGAAAGCTTCCAGAAACTCTGTCGGTCTCCGAGGTCGAGGCGATGCTATCGGCTCCCGACATTTCCGAGCCGCTTGCCTGGCGCGACCGGGTTCTTCTCGAGCTCGCCTATGGTGCCGGCATGCGGGTATCCGAGCTCTGCGGGCTGGGGCTGACTGACCTGCTGATACCGGAGGGACTCATTCGGGTGTTTGGGAAGGGATCGAAGGAGCGGCTCGTGCCCATCGGTCGGACCGGCATCGGGGCGATCTCCGTCTACCTGCACCAGGTGCGTCCCGAGCTCGACCGCGGGAAGTCCCAGGGCCGTGTGCTCCTCAACGCACGAGGCGGCCCCCTGTCCCGCGTCGGTGCCTGGGGCATCGTGAAGCATGCCGCCGAGAAGGCAGGGGTGACGCGTCGCGTCTCGCCCCATACGCTTCGGCACAGCTTCGCCACGCACCTGCTTGAGGGCGGCGCGGACCTCCGGGCGGTGCAGGAGATGCTCGGACACGCCGACCTCTCCACCACGCAGATCTACACCCACGTCGACCGCGAATACCTGCGCAGCGTCCACAAGCAGTTTCATCCTCGCGCATGAGCGTCGCCCGCCGCCTGGTCCCTGTCGCGGCCGCTGTCGTGATCGCTGCCGGGTGCACCAGGTACCGCCCGCAGCCACTTTCACCCGAGATGAGTGCTGCCGCCTTCGGCCGCCGCACCCTCGCCGATACCGCGCTGACGTCGTTCCTCACGATTCATGACTCCACACAGTCAACCGGGTGGAACCCGCAGCGCCTGGCCCTCACCGCCTGGTACTTCCGCCCTGATCTCGAGGTGCAGCGTCGCGCCTGGCGCACGGCGAAGGCAGCCGAGGTCACCGCCGGCATGCGGCCGCCAATCGGCGTTGCGGGGGCGGTGGAGCGCGCGGACAACTCGGGCCCCTTCGAGGCGCCCTGGACCGTCACCCTCGGCCTCGTCTTCCGCATCGAACTCGGCGGCAAGCGCGGCGCCCGCATTGCGGCCGCGCAGGCCCGGGCATTGGTGGCCGAGTTGCAGGCGCGCGTCGTGGCGTGGGGCATCGCCAGTGATGTTCGCTCTGCGGCACTCTCGGTGGTGCAGGGAGATTCCAGCGTCGCCAGCTGGACCCGGCGTGTAGTGCAGACCCAGCAGGTCGCCGATCAGGTGGCCCGGCTCTATCAAGCCGACGCCATTGGGCAGGCCTCCGTGGACCAGGCCGTGTCCGAAACGAAGCTCGCCGGGAGCGAACTCGCGGTGGCGAATACGCAGGTCCTTGGCGCGCGCGCCATGCTTGCCCAGCTCCTCGGCGTGCCGTCAGCCGCTGTCGACACACTCAGGATCGATGCATCCGGCGCCGTCGGGTGCGCCTGGACCGACCGGAAGACCCTCGAGGACTTGCGCGCCCTTGCCCTCCGTCGGCGCTACGAGATGGGCGTTGCCCTTGCCGAGTATGCCGTGGCCGAGGCTGACCTCAAGGTCGAGATTTCGAAGCAGTATCCCGATCTCGAGCTCGCGCCGGGCTATTCCTGGGATCAGGGACTCCACCGCTGGATCGCGGCGCTCGCACTCCCCAATCTCCTGCTCAACAAGAACAAGGGCCCCATCGGTGAGGCAGTCGCCCGCCGCGACCAGGTGGCGAGTGCGGTCGAGTCCGTCCAGCAAACGGTCCTTGGTCAGGTGGAGGTCGCCTATTCCCAGTGCCGCGCGACAGCCCAGCAGCTCGACGCAACGCGGCAGCTGGTCGATGCACTGCGCGCGCGCGAGCGCACCAGCCAGGCCGCCTATGAGCGCGGTGAGATCGGCCGGTTCGAGAGCATGGGCCTGGCGCTCGCCGTTGCTGGCGCCCAATCCTCGTTGCAGGCGGTTCAGCTCCGCCGCGCCGTCACCGGAAGCGAACTCGAGCGCACGGCCGGCATCTGGACGCCTGAGGTGCCCGGCCTGCCCGATCCGTTGCTGCTGCCTTCTGCCACGTTCGTGGTTCAGGAGACCGTCCCATGAAACCGATCCGCTGGCTCGCCGGTGCAGCCGTCTTTGCGCTGCTCGCCTGGGCCCTCATTTTCGCCTACCGGCAGGGGCAGCAGGAGCGGCAGAACGAGGTGCTGCGCGAGGAACCGGTCATCGCGCCGATCCGCGTGGCGGCGGACAGTCACGGCGTGGTGGTCCGTATCGACCCTGCCGAGGTCGGCGAGCTCGGTATCAAGCTCGAACCGGCTCGAGCGGTCTCCACCGCACCCACCGTGCAGCTGAACGGCGTGATTGTTCCGGATTCGGCGCGCATCGCCTTCCTGCGGGCACCGGTGGCGGGCCGTCTCGACGCGACCACCGGCACTCCGTGGCCCGAGTTGGCAACGCGCGTCGCGGCAGGCACGGTCATCGCCCAGGTGGCCGACACGCGGCCGCTCACCATTCCACGGAGCGGCATCGTCACCCAGGTGGGCGCGCGCCCCGGCGAGATCGTGCAGCCGGGTCAGGTGCTGCTGGCGATCAGCGATCTCTCAGAGCCGCTCGCACGCATTGCCTGGACCGACGGCGCACCCACAAATCCGCCGGCACGCCTGGTCGTGCAGGCGCTGGACCGGAGTGGCCGCTCGGTCAGTGCGCGGCTCGTAGGGCCGTCGTTCGAGGTCGATCCTGTCACCCAGCGCCCCGCCTTCAACTACCGCATGTCGGGCACCTGGCCCGGTGTCGCGGCCGGACTCCCGGTAACCGCCTCCGTACCCATCGGTCCCGCCCTCACCGGCGCCGCGGCGGTACCCGCCTCGGCGACCGTGCAGTGGGAAGGCCTCCTCTGGGTTTTCGTCGAACGCGCACCCGGGCAATTCAGTCGCGTTCGTATCCCCACCACCATGCCACTGCTGGACGGCTGGGCGGTGCGCGAGAGCATCGCTCCCGGCGATCGGATCGTCACCGTCGGCGCCGAGCAGCTCCTGTCCGAGGAGTTCCGGGCCCAGGTGCAGGTGGGTGACGAGGTCGCGGAGTGATGCGCCGCTGATGCTCGCCTCACTGGTTCGATTCTCCGTCCGGCATCCGGGGATCGTCCTCGGCCTCGCGATTGTGCTCGTGGTCTATGGCACCTCGCGCCTCATTGGCGCGCCACTCGATGTCTTTCCGGAGTTCGCACCCCCACAGGTCTCTATCCAGACCGAAGCTCCCGGTTTCGCCCCGGAGCAGGTGGAGATCCTCGTCACCAAGCCGATCGAGGACGTGATCAACGGCGTGGCCGGCATCGCCATCGTCCGCTCACAGTCGATCCAGGGCCTCTCGATCATTACCGCGGTGCTCGCGCCTGGCACCGACATCTTCCGCGCTCGCCAGGCGCTTGCCGAGCGGCTGGTGGAAGCGGTGCCGCGCCTGCCGCACTCGGTGCCCCCGCCGGTCATCAGCCCACTCACGTCATCGTCGAGCACGGTGCTCGTCATCGGCTTCACCTCGACCACGCGCACGCTGCTGGAGCAGCGCACCGTGGTCGACTGGATGGTCCGCCCCCGGCTCCTTGCCACGCCTGGTGTTGCCAAGGTGGCCTCCTTCGGCGGGGAAGTGCGGCAGTTGCAGGTGCAAGTCGATCTCGTGCGTCTCCGGGCCTTCGGGGTGGGTCTCGCCGAGCTCACCGAGGCCGCCCGTCGCTCCACCGGGATCCGCGGGGGCGGCGTGCTCGACGGCCCCAACCAGCGGATCGTCGTACGCTCCGAGGGGCAGTCGCTCACCCCGGAGGCAATCGGGCAGGTGGTGGTGCGTGAGCGGGACGGCGCCGTGCTGCGCATCAACGACGTGGCCCAGGTCGTCGTCGCCGGGGCGCCCAAGTTCGGCGACGGCGCCATCAACGGCGAGCCCGCCATCGTCACTGTCGTATCGGCCCAGCTTGGCGCCAATACCAAGCTTGTGGCAGAGGACGTCGAGGCAGCGCTCAGGTCCCTGGCACCGGCGCTCGAGCGGGAAGGGATCACACTGCACGCCGACGTCTTTCGCCCCGCGACCTTCATCGACCTGGCGCTCCGCAACATCACCACCTCGTTGCTGCTCGGCGCGCTCCTGGTGTCGGTCATCCTCATGCTCTTCCTCGCCGACCTGCGCACAGCCGCGATCTCGCTCACCGCCATTCCGCTCTCGCTCCTCTCGGCGACCATCCTCCTGGAGGTGCTCGGTTTCTCCATCAACACGCTGACCCTGGGCGGGCTCGCGATCGCCCTGGGTGAGGTGGTGGACGACGCCATCATCGATGTGGAGAACATCGCGCGTCGCCTCCGGGAGCAGGGCGCGAATATGATGGGCGACATCGGCGAGGTGGTCGTGCTGGCATCGCTGGAAGTGCGGGGTAGCGTGGTCTATGCCACCTTTGTGGTGGCGCTGGTCTTCCTGCCGGTACTGGCCCTTACTGGGGTACAGGGCGCCCTGTTCCGTCCGCTGGCACTGGCCTACATCTTCGCCACGCTGGCCTCGCTGGTCGTGGCGCTGACCGTTACGCCCGCGCTCTCCCGCCTCCTCCTTACCCGACGTGATAGCGGCAAGCATGAGTCGCGCGTGCTGCTCCACCTCAAGCGTGGCTACGCCAGGCTGCTCTCGTCGCTCTTCAAGGAACCAGTGGCGGTCTTCATCGCAACGGTCGTCCTCTGCGTGGGTGCTGTCGCCACGCTGCCGTACTTCGGGGCCACGTTCCTGCCCGAGTTCCGAGAGGGGCACTACCTCATCCACATGTCGGCGGTCCCCGGCACCTCGCTTGAGGAGTCCGTCCGGCTCGGCAAGATCGTCTCCGCCCGGTTGCTCGAGGACCGGCGCGTGCGCCTTGTGGCCCAGCGCGCCGGGCGCGCCGAGCTCTCGGAGGACACCTGGGGCACGCACTACACCGAGTTCGAGGTCGACCTGGTTCCGTTGACCGGTGAGGCTGCCGAGACGGTGCAGGACGACCTGCGCCGCACGCTGGAGGGCATACCGGGCGTCAACTTCGCCATCCGCGGCTTCCTTGCGGAGCGCATCGAGGAGACCCTCACCGGGTCCACGGCCCAGGTGGTGGTGAAGCTCTTCGGCGATAACCTCGACAGTCTCGACGCCTCTGCGAGGCGCATGGCCGAGACCATTGGCCGCGTGCGCGGCGCGACCGACGTGCAATACGACCCGCCACCCGTCGCACCCGAGGTCACCGTACGCCTCCGTCCCTTCGCGCTGGCGAGCATGGGCCTTCGCCCCGATGAGGCCCTCGAAGCCGTCGAGACCGCGACGCGCGGTGCGACCGTGGCCCAGGTGTTCGACGGCAGCCGGACCACCGATGTGGTGGTCATCCTCGACTCCGCCTCGCGCAGGCAGCCCGAACAGCTGCGCCACATTCCGCTCACCAATGTCAACGGACGTATCGTCTCGCTCCAGTCGGTAGCCGACGTGGAGCGTACCACCGGCCGCTATCTCGTGTCGCACCAGGGCACGCGCCGAGTCGTCACCGTCACCGCAAACGTGCAGGGCCGGGACGTGGCCGGCTTCGCGAGGGAGCTGGAGAACACCGCGCGCGCCTCGGTGAGCCTCCCGGCCGGGATCTTCGCTGACTATGGGGGAACGGCGGCCGCCCAGCGGAGCGCCCAGAGGGAGCTCCTGCTGAACTCGCTGCTCACGGGGCTCGGGATCCTGATGCTGTTGGGGCTGGCGTTCGGGAAAGTGGACCGGCTCTCGCTGGTGCTGCTCAACCTGCCGTTCGCGCTGGTGGGCGGAGTACTTGCGGTCTTCGCGACCGGCGGTGTCCTCTCCCTCGGTTCACTCGTAGGGTTCGTTACCCTCTTCGGCATCGCCACGCGCAACGCCGTCATGCTCCTGTCGCACTACGATCACCTGGTGAACGTCGAGGGGGCACCCTGGGGCATGGGGACTGCGCTCCGTGGCGCCATGGAGCGTCTCGGTCCAATCCTCATGACCGCCCTCGTCACCGCGATCGGCCTCCTTCCGCTGGCACTTGGCAGCGGCGATCCCGGTCGCGAAATCGAGGGGCCAATGGCCACCGTCATCCTTGGCGGCCTGCTCACCTCCACGCTCCTCAGCCTCATCGTGCTTCCGGTGTTCGCGCTCCGCGTACTCCACTTCCATGACGCGGAGCCGGTGGCGAACTAGGTGAACCTGGACTCGACCACGATCAGGATGGCCGCCTCGCGCTCCGCGGCGGCCTTCTCCAGCCTGCCGCCGTCTGCCAGGATGGTATCGAGCGTCGCCTTGTCCTTCACCCCGCTGGCGTTTGTCTTCACGTTGAGCCAGGCTCCCCGTACCGCACCGCGGGCGCAGATGGCCCCGACACCCGCGTCCGACGCCGACGCAGGGTTCCCGCTGGCTGCCATCGCCTCCAGCAGGTCGAAAGACTCAGAGGCCACCTGCATCACCTGATATGGTGCCTGCAGTGCCGCAAGGTTGGCTGTCGCCAATGCCGTCGAGCGGGCCGCCTTCTCCTCCGCCGTCCCCTTCGGCATCCCCAGCGCCGCCATCACTCGCTCAAAGGCAAGGGTATCTTCGTCCACCAGGGCGAGCAGCCGGTCCTTGATACGCTGGCCGCGCTCCGCCCATTCGGAGAACTCCTCCCACCGCTCGTCCCAGCCTCGCTTGTGCGACGACAGGTTGGCCACCATGGTGCCGAGTGCTGCGCCAAGGGAACCGAGCAGGGCAGCCACCGAGCCGCCGCCGGGCGCCGCCGATTCCGACGCCGTCTCGTTGGTGAAGCCGCGCACCGTCATCCGCACCAGTCGTCCGCTCGCCTCGTTGCGCAGCCGATACTCGATGATCCGCTCCTCGGGCTCGAAGGGCACCAGCTCGTTGAGGCCCAGCGACCGGATCGCGGTCCGGATCAGCTCCTGCTCTGACACTCCGAGGGAGCGCTGCTGCTTCCGGAGGAAATACCGACCGGCATCGAGCATGGTCTGGAGTGGTACCAGGCCCACCAGTTCTGACCCCGTCACCCTGATGCCGCGCGCCTCAGCGGCCCGCACGACTTCGTCGAACGCGACGTGCAGCGGTGTCACGTTGATGTCCACCAGGTTCATTGACACCTGTGCCAGGTCATACTCGGCGATGTACCAACCGATCGCCTTCACCGCCTTGAGGGTGCCCGGGATCATCACCGGGCGCCCCTCGGCATCGACGATCGCCTTGCCGGTCAGCGGATCACCCTCCCGCGCCGGACGCCCCGCCTCCCGCACGTCGAAGGCAATCGCGTTGGCGCGCCGCGTGGAGGTTGTGTTGAGGTTGACGTTGTAGGCCACGAGGAAGTCGCGCGCGCCGATGGCCGTGGCACCGCTCCTGGGGTTGAACGCGACGGGACCGAAGTCGGGCTTCCACGCCGGGTCGGCCTGCTTCGCTGCCAGGCCTTCGTACTCACCGGCACGAATGACCGAGAGATTCCTCTTCGCGGCGTTGGGCTGGGCCGCCTCGTACAGGTACACCGGGATGCCCAGTTCCTTGCCCACTCGCTCGGCGAGTTCCCGCGCGAAGGCTGCCGTCTCCTCCATCGTGATCCCGCTGATCGGTACCAGGGGGCAGACATCGGTGGCCCCCATGCGGGGGTGCTCGCCGGTGTGATGCCGCATGTCGACCAGTTCCGCCGCCTTGGCCATCGCGCGGAAGGCCGCCTCGCACACCGCCTCCGGGGCACCGGCAATCGTCACCACGGTGCGGTTGGTGGCCTTGCCCGGGTCGACATGGAGCAGGGTGGCGCCCTCGACGCCTTCGACGACGGAGGTGATCTGGCGAATGATCTCGGGGTCGCGTCCCTCGCTGAAATTGGGGACGCATTCGATGAGCGCGGGCATGGAGGTCCAGGTAGACGGTGGGGGAAGCTATCCGGAACGACAGAGGAAACTCAATCCGACAGCACCCGCGCGGATGCATCGATCTTCTCGAACCGCGATCCCAGCCACCGCACCATCCCCCAGCACTCTGCGCCCAGCACCAGCCCAGCCACGAGACCGCATGTCACCGGCATCCACATGCCATCCGCAGCACGCCAGGCCAGCCAGGCCAGGCCCGCCGGAAGCACGCACAACAGGGCGAGCACCAGGATCGTCAGCGCACTGTTAGCCAGGTTCGTCCCCAGTGCCGTTGCGGTGCCCCGGCGCGCCGTCATCCGCGACCACGCCGGCAGCAGGATCACCGCCGCGTTCTGGAGCAGGATCCCCGCCAGCGAGACCGGGCCGATGACCAGGATCACCGCCGCGATCCACACGCCCCGGTGCTCCGAGGGCAGCGGAGGCTGGAAACTGCCCGCCGTCGCCAGCGCGCCGGCAAGCAGCAGAGCAATCACCCCCAGCGCCAGCGTCGAGGCCGCCGCAACGCTCGACCCGAGGATTACCTGATGGCCGCGTACCGGCAGCGTCCGCAGGAGCGCCAGCAACCCCTGATCCCTTCGCAAGTCATTCCGCACGAACTGCGGCCCCATCAGCAACAGCAACAAGGACCACATCAGCAACATCCACCCCAGGAACTCACTCGCCCCCCCACGCCCCACCGAGCGCAGTGCGATTGGCAGCACCAGCACCGCGACCGCGGCGCCAATCGCCAGCAGCGCGGTAGAACGGCGAACCAGCGCCGTCATGTTCTTCCAGAAGAACGCGCTCGCCGCCGATCCCCGGGGCGCAAGCATCCAGAGTGGGGCTCCCTTGGGCGACGTGAACGGGTCCGGTTCCCGGTCCAGGTCCGGTCCCAGCCGCCGCACCCAGAGGTAGTGCAGCAGCAGGATGGCGAGCGCCGGTCCCAGCATCGCGATCCACTGCGCGAACGCGGCGGCGGTGAGCGGTCGGAGCACCAGCACGAACGGCAGCAGTACGGCGCGGGCCAGGGGACTTGCCGCCAGCTCGTCCAGGAACGCTGCGAGCCCCGGCGCCGATTCCCGGATCGCCCCTGACAATACGATCGGTACCAGGGCCACAAGTCCGATGCCGAACAGTCCCAGGATCCGTCGCAACGCCGGATGGATCGCCGCGCTCGCCCGGCTTCGCCCGGCACCAATGCGATGCAGCTGCAGCGTCGTGATCACCACCCAGAACGCCACCACCCGCCGGCCGATGGTATCCCAGTGCTGCCCGCCACTCGTGAGCGCCGTCCACATCACCGCATTTCCCAGCGCCGTAGCCTGGAGCCGCATCAGCTTCACGTCCATTACCCGTGCCGTACTGATCGGGGCGGGGAGAAGCAGCGCCCGCTCGGCGGGAGTCAATTCCACCAGTTTCCCGCCCGTTCCGAGCAACCACGACGACATCACCAGCACCATCATCCCCAGTGCACCGACCACCGCAGCGATCTGGGTGTCGCGCTCCCCGGCACCCTTGGGACTCAACCAGGCCAGGAGCACGAAATACCCGATCGCCGCGGCCGCTGCGATGCGCGGACCCGGCTTCTTGAACTCCCTGGCGACGCGCCACATCCGGTTCCATGCCGACCGGACCAGCAGGTAGCCGATGGCTCCCCTCACGAAAGCAGGTCCAGCACCGCATCCTCTAGGGTTCCGCCAAGCGTGGGCCCTCGTGCGGCGATCTGACCCGGCGATCCCTCGGCGAGCGCCTTCCCGCGTCCCAGCACGATCACCCGGGAGCACAGCTCACTCACCACGCCCAGCAGGTGCGAACTCAACAGCACGGCGGCGCCCTCGGCGGCCTTCCCACGGATCGCGTCCTTCATCCGGCGGATTCCAACAGGGTCGAGTCCCGTGAGTGGCTCGTCCAGCAGCAAAACCTTCGGGTCGTGGATAAACGCACAGCCCAGCGCCAGCTTCTGGCGCATCCCCCGCGACAGCTCATCGGGCAGTGACGTTCGCCGGTCGCCCAGGTCCAGCTCGGCCAGGAGGGCAGGGATGCGCCGTTCGATGTCGCCCACCCCATAGAGCCTGCCGATGAACCGGAGGTGCTCCTCCACACTGAGGTAGTCGAACAGCGCTGGCTCGTCCGGCACGAAGCCCAGCAGCCTCTTTGCCGCGACCGGCCTTGTTGCCAGGTCCTCGCCCGCGATCACCACCCGGCCAGTGTCTGGCTTCAGCACCCCCGCCACCGCCAGCAGGGTCGTGGTCTTTCCGGCACCGTTGGCGCCCACCAGCCCCACCACCTCCCCGGACCCTACGCGGAAGCTCAGGTCGGCGACCGCGACCTGCTTTCCGAATGACTTGGCCAGTCCCGAGACCTCGAGCACCGATGACTCCGTGGGTCGTAAGGCCCTATCTTACAATGCAGTCGCTGGTGAAACCTTATGCGCGCCTTTAACGTCTCTAAATGCAACATCATGGGACAGGTGGGGACATGAACAGATACTGGATCCGAATCGTTCTGGGCGCCCTCGCGATCTTCCTGGTCGGGACGACGCTCTATTACACGGTCCGTTCCGGCAAGCGGCGCGTCCATCAGATCGCGGACAGCGACGCACCGATCACCATTCCGCTGGCGTTCATTCCCTTCAAGGTTGATGGCCACGAGCTTGGCACTCTGAGCCGACTCCAGATCCTCCGCAGCGCGCCAAAGCAGGTCGAGGCGGTGAATTTTCGCGTCAAGCTGGCCGACTCGGTGGCCGATGAGCGACTGGGTGAGTGCATCCTCGTAGTCGGCGAGCATGGATCGAACTTTGACATCAAGCACGTCAACGCGAACAGCGTGTTTTCATGTGCCACGGCGAGCGACACCACCGGGAAGAACCTCGCACCACTCGGCAGTATCGAGACGCAACGCGGCAATACGTTCGTGCTCTTCTCGGACGCCGACGCGTTGCACAATCTCGACGTCGGCATGAATGAAAGCGATGCACGGGCCGATTCCATCAGTGCGGTCTATGAACAGATGGCCGATTCGATCCAGGAGATGGCCGACTCGATCCGCGCCTCGGCGGAGCAGCGCGCCGATTCCATGCGGGCAGCCGCGGAGACGAAGGCCGATTCAGTACGCGCGATGGCGGGAATGAAGGCCGACTCCATCCGCCGGGCGGCGCGCACCCGGTCCGCGCCTCAACCGAAACCAGAAGTGAAGGTCGGGCCCTGACCGCGTGCTCCTGATACTCGACAACTACGACAGCTTCACCTACAACATCGTCCAGTACGCCGGTGAGCTCGGTGTGGCACCGGTCGTATACCGGAACGATGCCCTCACGGTACCCCAGGCGTTGGCCCTCGCGCCCCGGGCCATCATCATCTCACCGGGGCCCTGCACACCCGCCGAGGCAGGAATCTCGGTGCCGCTGGTGCAGGCAGCCGCCGCGGCCGGTGTACCGTTGTTCGGCGTCTGCCTTGGTCATCAAGCAATCGGCGAGGCGTTCGGGGCACGGGTGGTCCGGGCCGACAGGCTCATGCACGGCAAGACCACGGAAGTGCTTCACGACGGCGCGGGACTGTTCGAGGGAGTTCCCTCACCGCTCACGGTCATGCGCTACCACTCCCTTGTAATCGCCCCGGAATCGATTGTGCCCGATCTCCAGGTGTGCGGATGGTCGTCCGATCGTCCGGCGGGCCAGGAGATCATGGCAGTGCGACATCGCGCCCACCCGATCCATGGGGTCCAGTTCCACCCGGAATCGGTGGGTACGCAGCATGGTCGGACCCTGCTGGGCCGGTTCCTAAGCCTGGCCGGATTCGACCTCGTCGCCCTCAGTGGAACGTCCGCCTAACCTTCGGTCATACAGTAGGATACGCTTTGTCAAGTCTCCCGATTGAAGTTCGGCACGACTTTTGACTCAGCGACCGAATCTGCTTATGATGGGTCGATGCCCGTTCTCGGAGTTATTCCCGCCAGACTCGGGTCGACTCGTCTGCCCCGAAAGCCCCTGCAGCTGATTGGCGGGGTCCCCCTCGTTGTCCGCGTTGCCCAGCGTGCCCTCGACGCTTCCGTCACCGATGCCCTGCTGGTTGCGACCGACTCGGAAGAGATCGCGGCAGTGGTTGCGGCTTCGGGCATCGATGTCGTACTGACGCGACCGGAACATGCGAGCGGCACCGATCGGGTAGCCGAGGTGGCCCGCCGAGCCGAGTATGCAGGGTTCGATATCGTCGTCAACATTCAGGGCGACGAGCCGTTCCTGAGCCGTGCCGCACTGGCCGGCGCGGTGGCACAGGTGCGCGCCGGGTACGACATCGGCACGGCGGCGGGCACCATTGTGGGCGATGCCGCCCAGAGTCCCTCGCTCGTGAAGGTGGCCTGCAGCTTTTCAGGGCAGGCGCTCTACTTCTCCCGGGCGGCCATCCCGTTCCATCGCGAGGGAGGCAGTGCCGCCCATCGCCACTATCACCAGCACATCGGTGTCTACGCCTGCACCCGGAGCGCACTGCTTCGCTGGGCCGCGCTCGACCCGACACCACTCGAACTGACCGAGCGCCTGGAGCAGCTTCGTGCGCTCGAGCACGGAATGCGCATTGGCGTGGCATTGCTCGACGAGGCCGCCCTTCCCGGCGTTGATACGCAGGAAGACCTGGAGCGCGCCGACGCGCACTGGACCGCTACCGCACGAGGAGCCGCATGACGACGTCCGCCCCCAAGTCCACCAAGTTCATCTTCGTTACCGGCGGCGTCGTGTCGTCACTCGGCAAGGGCATCGCGGCGGCCTCGCTCGGGCGATTGCTGGTGGAACGCGGGCTGAGCGTGACCATGCAGAAGTTCGATCCCTACATCAACGTCGATCCGGGCACGATGTCGCCGTTCCAGCACGGCGAGGTCTTCGTGACTGACGATGGCGCGGAGACCGACCTCGACCTCGGGCACTATGAGCGATTCATCGACCGCTCGCTGTCCCAGCAGAACAACATCACCACCGGCCGCATCTACCAGACCGTGATCAACAAGGAGCGCCGTGGGGAGTACCTCGGCTCCACCGTGCAGGTGGTGCCGCACATCACTGACGAGATCAAGAATGCCATCCGACGGACGGCGCCGGGTCACGACGTGGTGATCACGGAGATTGGCGGCACGGTGGGCGACATCGAGTCGCTGCCATTCCTGGAGGCGATCCGCCAGTTCCGCCAGGAGGTCGGCCGTGACAACGCGCTGTTCATGCACCTCACCCTCGTGCCTTACATCGCTGCGGCCGGCGAGCTCAAGACCAAGCCGACGCAGCACTCCGTGCGCGACCTCATGCAGATCGGGATCCAGCCCGACATCCTGGTGTGCCGCAGCGAGCAGCCGCTGTCGGCCGACATCAAGCGCAAGATCGCCCTCTTCTGCAACGTGGACTTCGAGTGCGTCATCGAAAGCCCGGACGTGCAGTCGATCTATGAAATCCCGTTGCGCTTTCGCGACCAGGGCATCGACCGCGTGGTGTGCGAGCGCCTGCGGATCGAGACGAAGGAACCGGAACTGGGGCCGTGGCGCACCATGGTCGAGACCATCCTCCGGCCGAAGGAGCGCGTGCGCATCGCGGTGGTGGGCAAGTACACCGACCTGCACGATGCCTACAAGTCGGTGCAGGAGGCGTTGATCCACGGTGGCATCGCGAACGACGCCGGGGTGCAGATCGACTGGCTGTCGAGCGACAACTTCACCGACCAGGCCGCCGCCGGGCAGATCCTCCAGCACTATGATGGCCTGCTGATTCCTGGCGGCTTCGGGGTGCGCGGGGTGGACGGGATGATCGAGGCCATCCAGTGGGCGCGGGACCATGACCTCCCGTTCTTCGGGATCTGCCTCGGCCTTCAGGTCGCCGTGGTGGAGTTTGCGCGCAACGTCTGCCGGCTCCCGGGGGCGAACAGCACCGAGTTCGAGCCCGATGCCGAATCGCCCGTCATTCACATGATGGCCTCGCAGCGCGACGTGGTGAATCTCGGTGGCACGATGCGGCTCGGCGCCTACACCGCGCGGTTGCGGCCCGGCTCCAAGGCCGCACAGACCTACGGCAGCAGTGAGATCAGCGAGCGGCACCGGCACCGGCTGGAGGTGAACAACGCCTACCGTGACGTGCTGGCCGAGTTCGGGTTGCGGCTCTCGGGCCAGTCGCCCGACGGCGGCCTCGTGGAGATGATCGAGTTGCCCGACCATCCGTTCTTCCTCGGGTGCCAGTTCCATCCCGAACTCAAGTCCCGCCCGAATCGCCCCCACCCGCTGTTCGCCGGGTTCGTCGGCGCTGCGCTCAAGCGGCGCAAGCTGCAGCGCGCCGGCCAGCCGTCGCTTGCCGAAGTGAACACTCCGTGAACCCATGGAGCTTCCGCGAGGCACCATTCCTCATCGCGGGGCCCTGTGTCGCCGAAGAGGGCGACGTGGTGCCGCGAACCGCGGAGGCACTGGCCGCACTGGCGGTGAAGCTGGGGATCCCCGTGTGCTTCAAGGCGAGCTTCGACAAGGCCAACCGGGCGCGCCTGGAAGGGGCCCGCGGGCCGGGGCTGCAGCGTGGCCTCGAGGCGCTCGCTGCCGTCAAGCGCGCCACCGGCCTGTCGGTACTGACCGACATCCATGAAGCTGGACAGGCGTCGGTCGCGGCATCGGTCGTGGACGTCCTGCAGATTCCGGCGTTCCTCTGCCGCCAGACCGACCTGCTCATCGCGGCGGGCCGGACCGGCAAGCCGGTGAACGTGAAGAAGGGCCAGTGGATGGCGCCCGACGCCATGGTTGGTGCCGTGGAGAAGGTGCGCTCGGCGGGCAGCGCCGACGTGGCCCTGACGGAGCGGGGCACCTTCCTCGGCTATGGCGACCTGGTCGTGGACATGCGCAGCTTCCAGCAGATGTCCCAGGCGGCATCGGTACCGGTCATCTACGATGCGACGCACAGCGTGCAACAGCCAGGCCGGGGTGCCGATGGCACGAGCGGTGGCCTGCGCGACGCGATCCCGCCCCTGCTGCGGGCGGCAGCGGCGGCAGGTGCCGACGGGTTCTTCATCGAGACGCACCCCGATCCGGCACGCGCCGTCAGTGATGCGGCGACCCAGTGGCCGCTGGACCAGTTGTATGAGCTCATGGCACCGGTCCTCGATATCTGGGCCCGCGCGCGAGGCACCGAGAGCGCCAGGCGGTGAGTGGCATGGACCCGGGCCTCGCGCGGGGCGTGCGCCTGGTGGTGCTCGACGTGGACGGCGTGCTCACCGGCAATGAGCTCTACATCGGCGGTCCACTGGAACAGCGGATCGAGCTGAAGCGGTTCGACGTGCAGGACGGGGTCGGCATTCACCTGTTGCGCGTCGCGGGGATCCCGGTGGCTCTCCTGAGCGGGCGCGAGTCTGCCGCCACAACGCACCGCGCGCGCGAACTTGGCATTGTGGACGTCATCCAGGATCCCACGGCGAGCAAGCTGCCCCGGATGCAGGCGCTGCTGCGCGCGAAGTCCGTGGACTGGAGCGAGGTGCTCTACGTGGGCGATGATCTCGCGGACGTTCCCGTCATGCGTCGCGTGGGCCTGCCGGTGTCCGTGGCCAACGGCGTGGCCGAAGTGAAGGCTGTCGCGCGCTTCATCACCGGTCGTGCGGGGGGCGAGGGCGCGGTTCGCGAGGTGACGGAAGCGTTGCTCAAGGCCAGGGGAGAATGGGATCACGTCCTTGCCGGGTATTACCGTGAGCGCGGTGGCGACGCCGCCTGACGCCCTGCTGGCTGCGGGGCGTCGCGTCCTCGAGCTGGAAGCCGCGGCCGTGGCCGCGGCCGGGCGACGCCTGGATGCACGGTTTACCCGCGCCGTGGAACTGCTCGCCGTGCGCGGGGGGCGCGTCATCGTCTCGGGGGTCGGCAAGTCGGGGCTGGTCGCGCGCAAGCTGGCGGCGACCCTCACCTCCACCGGTACGCCGGCCACGTACCTGCATCCGGTCGACAGCCTGCATGGTGACCTCGGCATTGTGGGCCGTGACGACGTGGCCATTGTGCTGAGCAAGAGCGGCGAGTCGAGTGACCTCGATGGCCTGCTCGCTTCACTCGAGCGCAAGGGCGTGCCGATCATCGCCATCACCGGTGCGCCGGCCTCGTTGCTTGGGCGCGTCGCGTCCGCGGTGCTCGATGCCTCCGTGAGCGAGGAGGCCTGCCCGCACGACCTGGCCCCCACGTCGAGCACCGCCGTGGCCATGGCGCTCGGCGATGCGCTCGCGGTGGCGCTGCTGCTGGAGAAGGGCTTCCGCCCCGAGGATTTCGCCGAGTTGCACCCCGGTGGGCGACTGGGTCGCCGGTTGCTTGTGCGTGTGCGCGACGTGATGCTCCCGGCGCAGGGCCTGGTGGAACCAGACTCGCCGATGCGCGAGGTCATCGTCGAGCTGGCCCGGCACCGCGGCATCGCCCTCGTGAGCCGGGAGTCGCACCTGCTCGGCGTGTTCACGGCGGGCGACCTGACGCGCCTGGCGGAACGCGAGCAGGACTATTTCGAGTGGCCGGTGGAGCGCGTGATGACCGATGCCCCGCATAGTTGCGGGCCGGACGACCTCGGGGCAGCGGCGCTCGGCTTCATGGAGCGGAAAGGCATCATGGCACTTCCGGTGCTCGACCAGGACGTGATCGTGGGCGTCGTGCACCTGCACGACTTGATGCGCGCAGGAGCGGTGTGAGGCGCGGGCACGCCGTGCTGCTGACGGTATGCCTCGGGTCGGCCGCGGTGACCGGGTGCAATGAGAAGGGCGCACAGCCGACCACGGTCGTGAGCGCGTCGGACTCCGCCGACCAGGTGATGTACGGCTTTGTGCACTTCCTCACCCGGAATGGCGTACGCGAGGGCCAGGTCGAGGCCGACACGGCCTACTTCTATGACCCGACGCAAACCACGGTGCTGCGCAACATGAAGCTTGTCTTCATCGACAGCACCGGGAAGGAGAGCGCGACGATCACGTCGAGGATCGGCACCTACCGGTGGCAGACTGGCAACATGGTGGCGGACACCAACGTGGTGCTGCGGTCGCATGATGGCCGGGTGCTGAAGAGCGAGCAGCTCTTCTACGACGCCGAGAAGAAGGAGCTGACCACACCGCTCTTCTTCACGTTCGACAAGGAGGCCGACCACATCGAGGGACAGGGCTTCCGCTCCGACCTCAGCTTCGAGCATGTGGTCGTGAACCAGCCGGTCGGCACCGCCAAGGAAGGGTTCCTCCTGCCAGGGCAGGAAAAGGCGGATTCGGCCGAGGCGGCGGATTCCACGTGAGGAGGCTCCTCCTGCTGGCGCTGCTGCTGGCGTGCACGGCCGGCCAGCTGTCCGCCCAGGACACCCGGAAGTGCCGCTTCCGCGTCACCTTCGTGGGCGACAGCGGGCGCAAGGTCCCGGCGATCGAGGGCGACAACTACTTCGCCGGCGGCGGGGTGATCATCGTGTGCGAGGGTACGGCGATCTCGATGAAGAGCGACAGTGTGGCCGCCTATGGCGCGAAGATCGTGCAGTTCATCGGGAACGTGCACTACCGCGACTCGTCGGTCACCATGGATGCCGACAACGGCACCTACTTCAAGGACGGGGAGCGCTGGGAGGCTCGCGGCAAGGTCCACACGGTGAACCTTGCCACCGGGTCGACCCTGGATGGGCCGAGCCTCGACTATTTCCGCGCCGTCACGGGGGTGCGGGACACCGTGGAGATCTATGCGATCGGGCGCCCGACGATTCACTACATCCCGCGGGATTCCACCGGCGGGAAGGCGGAACCCTATGTCATCATCGGCGACCGGATCCGCGAGAAGGGCGAGGACCAGGTCTGGGCGGGAGGCACCGTCACCATCGACCGCAGTGACCTTGCGGCACGGGGCGACTCGCTTCGGCTCCGCACCGGCAAGGATGGCCAGGGCTCGATGATCGGCGGCGACCCGACCCTGAAGGGATTCGGCAAGGACACCTTTGACCTCGCCGGCAAGCGCATCGACTTCACGATGAACGAGAAGGACATCACCGGCGTGCTCGCGATCGACAGCGCTCATGCGGTGACCGGGAACCTCGACCTGATCGGTGACACGGTGGCCATTGCCCTTGCGGACAAGAAGCCGGAGCAGACCCGCGCGTGGGGCCGCGTCCGCAGGCCGGTGGGGATCGCCGGGGACTACGAACTCCGGGGCGACTCGCTTGCGATCGATACCCCCAAGGGGGTCCTCAGCGAGGTGCGGGCGTATTTCAGTGCCTGGGCCGGCACCAAGCCCGACTCGGGATCGGGCGCGCGCGACTGGGTGGCGGGCGACACCGTGGTCGTGAGCTTCGTGGAGACCGATTCCGCGGGGAAGAAGGTCACCAAGGTGCGGCAGCTCGAGGCGATGGACAGCGCCAGGTCGTTCTATCGAGCGATCGAAAAGGGGAAGGATGCCGACAGCGAGAAGAAGGGACCGCCGTCGCTCAACTATGCGCGGGCAGACCGCATTGTTGTGCAGATGGCATCCGACGGTGCCGGCGGCATGGAACGAGTAGACCTCTTTGGCAACGTCGACGGCATCCAGCTTGAGCCAAAGAATCCCGGGGCGGCCAAGCCGGCAGCGAAGGACAGTGCCACGGTCGTGAGGGACAGCACCGCAGCCGTGAAGAAACAGTGAGTACCCCTGTGCAGCCAGGTCTTCATGAACGCAATGACGGATCACTCGCCACCGCACCATCCGTGGTCGAGGGGATCGGGCTCAGCAAGAGTTTCCGGGGCCGCCGCGTGGTGGACGATGTCTCGGTGTCGCTGCGTCAGGGCGAGATCGTCGGGTTGCTGGGACCGAACGGGGCAGGGAAGACCACCACGTTCTACCTGCTCGTGGGGCTCATCCGGGCCGAGACCGGACAGGTGGTGCTCGACGGCACTGACATCAGTTCCTGGCCGATGTACAAGCGGGCACGGCACGGGATCGGGTACCTGTCACAGGAACCGTCGGTGTTCCGGAAGCTCACGGTCGAAGAGAACGTAAGGGCGATCCTGGAGCGCCGTGGATTGGCCAAGCCGGAGCAGTCGACCCTGCTGGAACGCATGCTCGAGGAACTGTCAATCAGTCACCTGCGGAATGCGCCGGCGTATGCCCTGAGCGGCGGCGAGCGACGGCGGCTGGAGATCACGCGGGCGCTGGTGAGTGAACCGAAGTTCATGCTGCTCGATGAGCCGTTTGCCGGGGTGGACCCGATTGCCGTACATGATATCCAGAGTATTGTCGCCGGATTGCGCCATCGTGGCATCGGCGTACTGATCACCGATCACAACGTCGAGCAGACGCTCGACATCGTGGACCGGGCCTACATCATGAGTGAGGGCCGAGTGGCGAAATCCGGCACAGTGAAGGAACTCGTGTGCGATGAGGAAATCGCGCGCCTCTACCTCGGTCCCACCCTGACCGCGCGCCTGCGCTCACGCTGGGGGGGCTGCCCATGAGAACCGGCCTGTCGCAACAGACCTCGATGCGCCAGGAGCTGCGGGTCAATCCGCGGCTCTATCAGGCCATGGACATGCTGTACATGCCCATGATGGACCTGCAGCAGCACCTGAAGCAGGAGCTCCTGGCCAACCCGTTCCTCGAGCTGCTGGAACCGGAGGAAGACGAAAACCCGGAGCAGGCCGATACCAAGCTGGAGAAGGAGCAGCAGCAGAAGGAGGACGAGGTCGACTGGGAGGAGATCCTCCTCAACGGATTCGACGTCGGCGGAAGCCGCGAGCAGTACGAGCAGCTCGAGTATACCGAGCCGGTCACCGTCGAGACGACCACGCTGGCCGACCACCTGCAGGAGCAGTTGCAGATGCTCGACCTGACCCCGCGACAGCAGCTGCTCGCCGAGGAGTTCGTGGGGAACATCAACGACGACGGCTACCTGGCCGCGTCGCTGGACGAGATCCTCGATTCCGTGAACAGCCTGATGGCAGCGCACCACGCGGCGCGCAACGGTGGCGATGACGCCGACGACGATGAGGACAGTGAATTCGCCGAAGTGCTGGACGAGGCACCCGACGCCCACCCGGCACAGCTGCCCGAGGGGGAGGCGGCAGCGCGGCCGTCCTGGGCCGACCTGCCGCCCGAGCTGCTCTATACCGTGGACGACCTGGAGCAGATGCTGGCGATCATCCAGCGCCTCGACCCGCCGGGTATCGGCGCCCGCGACCTCCGTGAGTGCCTGCTGCTCCAGTTGCGCGACTCGAAGGACACGCCCGCCCTGACCCTCCGCCTGGTGGACGAGGCCTTCCCCGACCTCATTGCGCATCGATGGAACGACCTGGCGAAGCGCTTCAGCGTCGACCCGGCGGCGGTGCAGCAGGCCGCGGATGAGCTGGCGCGGTTCGACCCGAAGCCCGGCCTCAAGCACGCCGACAAGGGTGATGCCTACATCCTGCCCGATCTCGTGGTGGACAAGATCGATGGCCAGTACAAGGTGTTCCTCAATGATACGGGCGTACCCAGGCTGCGCCTGAGCCGCTCCTACCAGGAGATCGCGCGCGACAAGAAGAAGCTCACGCCGGAGAACCGCGAGTTCATCGCGCAGAAGATGAATAGCGCAAACTGGATGATCCAGGCGATCGAGCAGCGCCGCCAGACCATGCTCAAGGTGATGAACTTCATCGTGGACCGGCAGCGTGACTTCTTCGAGAAGGGGGTCGAGTTCCTGAAGCCGCTCACCCTTCGCGAGGTGGCCGAGGTGATCAACATGCACGAGTCCACGGTGAGCCGGGTCACGAACGAGAAGTACGTACAGACACCGCGCGGTGTGCTCCCGCTCAAGTTCTTCTTTTCGAGCGCGCTCTCCACGTCGTCCGGCGAGGACGCCAGCGCCAGGAGTATCCGCGCCAAGCTCGAGAAGATGGTGGCCGAGGAGGATTCCAAGAAGCCGCTGACGGACCAGCAGATCGTGCACCTGTTCCAGGAACAGGGCATCCAGATCGCGCGGCGCACCGTGGCCAAGTACCGCGACCAGCTGGGGATCCTGCCGGCGCGGATGCGAAAGCGGGTATGACGCACTCCCCGGCCACCCACGTGGACGTCAGCGTCCTCGTGCCGGCCAAGGATGAGGTCGAGAACCTGCCGGAGTTTGTCCGGCTCTGCGAGGAGACGCTGCGGTCGGCGCCATTCTCCGCGGAGGTGATCGTCGTGAATGACGGCAGCCGCGATGACAGCAGCGAGGTGCTGCGCGACCTGGCCGCACGCTACCCGTTCCTGCGGGTGGTGAACCACAGGGTGCAGCGCGGCATCGCCGATGCACTCCGCTCCGCCAGCGATGTGGCTCGGGGCGAGGTCTTCGTGTTCTACCCCGCCGACCTGCAGTACCTGCCGGAGGACATCCCCGCACTCGTGGAGCCGATCCTGGCGGATCGCGCCGACGTGGTGACCGGCACCAAGCAGGGGCAGTACGAGAAGGCGTTCGTGTCCGGCGTCTACAATGGGCTTTGCCGCTGGTTGTTCGGGGTCACCGTGACGGACATGAATTCGGTAAAGGCATTCCGGCGCCAGGTCATGGATCAGCTCCCGCTCCGTCCCGACTGGCACCGCTATATGGTCGTGATCGCCGCGGTCGACGGATTCCGACTCGATTCCCGGCCTGTCCCGCTGCATCCGCGCCGCCACGGCGTCTCCAAGTTCAGCTGGCGCCGCATCCCGGTTGGCGTCATCGACCTCATCTCGGTCTGGTTCCAGGTGCGGTTCGGGCGCAAGCCGATGCTCTTCTTCGGCGTGGGCGGGGCGCTGTTGTTCCTGGTCGGACTGCTTGCCGGTATCGTGGCGCTCGTGCTGCGCTTCGGATTTGGCTTCGGCTTCCGGCCCCTGCTGAACCTGGTCGAGACGATGGTCATCTGCGGCGTGGTGCTGTTCGGCTTCGGTTTCGTCGGGGAGCTGATCGCCGGCATGCGGGAGGAGAACCGCGCACTCGCGCGGGAGCTCGCGCGCCGGTCCCAGGGCGAACCGCTGGCCTGACCATGCGGGTCGTGTTCCTCACCCACAATTTCCCCAGGTATCCCGGGGACGTCGCCGGAAACTTCCTGGTGCCGCTGGCCCATGGGCTGCAGGAACGCGGCGTCGAGGTGGTCGTGGTCGCCCCATCAGACGCGGGTGACGTAGGCCCTGCCGCCGTCGAGGGAATTTCCGTGCGTCGCGTACGATATGCCCAGCCGCAGAACGAGACGCTGGCCTACCGCGGCACGATGGTTGATGCCGTGCGGATGCAGGGCGGCATGCGCGCGCTGTATGGCCTGTGGCGGGCCATGCGACGCGCCACCCAGGCAGAGCTGTCGGCCGGTGCCAACCTCGTGCATGCGCACTGGTGGGTGCCGGGCGGCCTTGCGGCGCCCAAGAGTGCGCCGCTCGTGCTGACGGTGCATGGCACCGATGCACGGCTGCTCCAGCAGTCGCGCCTGGCGCGCACGATCGCACGACCTCTGTTCAACCGTGCGCGCGTGGTCACCACGGTGTCCAATCCGATCGCGACGACCATCCAGGAATCGCTCGGCATCTTCATTCCTCCCGAGCGGGTGCAGCCGATGCCTGTTCCCCTTGCCGACGAACGTTGGACGACAGGCGGGGCAGGGTTGATGGTCGTTTCGCGCCTCACGCCGCAGAAGCGGGTGCATCTCGCGCTCGAGGCGCTGGCCTGCCTGCGCGACCTGGATGTCCGCCTTCCGCTGACCATCGTGGGGGAAGGACCCGAGCGCGCGGCGCTGGAGCAGCGCACCGCCGCCCTCGACCTGTCGGCACAGGTCATGTTTGTCGGGGGCCTGACCCGGACCCGGGTGCTGGACCTGCTCTGCGGCGCCGACCTCATGATTTTTCCTGCGGAGGGAGAGGGCTTCGGACTGGTCGCGGCGGAGGCCCTGATGCGTGGCGTGCCGGTGGTCTCCTGCTGGGATGGTGGGGGGGTACTTGATGTCGTGCCCGAGCATGGTGCCGGCCGGCTGGTCATTCCGTCTGGTGACGCGATCGCGGACGCCGCACTCGGTTTGCTGAAGGATCCCGCGACGCCGGACCTGGCGCGGCGGGTCGGCGCGGAATGGCGCCATCGGCTCTCGCCCGCGCGCGTGGCCGAGGTGTGTGAGGGATGGTACCGGGAGGCGCTGCGTCGTGACTAGCGCCTGGCGTGTCCTGCGACTGGCGCTTGGCGTGCTGCTGGTGGCGCTGGCGCTGCGTCAGCTCTGGCATGCCTGGACCGACGCGCAGGCGGCACCGGTCGAGTGGCACCTCAAGCCACTGCTCCTTGCCGCCAGCGCCCTCCTTACCTGGACGATGTACGCGGTGCTCATCATCACCTGGCGACGACTGGTGACGAGCTGGGGCCAGGCTATGACGCTGCGGTCGGCGGCGCGCATCTGGATTGTGTCGAGCCTGGGCAAGTACCTGCCGGGCAAGGTCTGGGCAATCGCGGGGATGGCGCTGATGGCAGGACAGGTGGGGGTGGCGCCCTGGGTAGCGACCGGCGCCGCCGTGCTCAACCAGGCGCTGGCGGTGGCGGCCGGGGCGGTGGTGGTCGGGGCCACCGGCACGTCCCTGCTGGAGGCCCCGTATCCCTGGATCCGCCCTGCGCTGGCCGTGCTCCTCGGCGCCAGTGCCGCCGGCCTCCTGTTCCTGATGTGGCCCGGTGCGGTCGCGCGGCTGCTGAAGCTGGCGCGGGTCACGGCGGGCGATCCGGCCGCGCCGACGCCCGGTGCCATCGCTGTTGCCGCGGGAGCAAATGTCCTGGCGTGGTGCGGCTATGGCGGTGCGCTGTACCTGCTGGGGCAGGGGGTTCTCGATCGTGCGCCAACCCTGGCACAGTGCATCGGCGCGTTCGCCGCGTCGTATGTGGCGGGGCTGGTGGCGGTTGTGGCGCCGGCAGGCCTGGGGGTGCGCGAGAGCGTGTTCATTCTCATGCTGCAGGGCACGCTGGGTGCGCCCGCTGCCGCCGCACTGGCGGTGGCGTCGCGGGTCATGTTGACGATCACCGAGGTCGGGGCGGCGGTGCCCTTCCTCCTCACTTCGCGGGAGCATGCGCGTGTCCCATCCTGAACAGGCAGCCTATCTGGGTTACCAGCCACGTCGGCCACTACTCGTCGCATCGCTCGTGTTCGTCGCGGCGATGCTGACGCTGTGCTGGCCCATGCTGGCGGGCCAGTTCATCTACGGCAGCGACCAGTTGATCGCAGGCTACGCCTTCCGGCACTTCGGCGCGGAGTTCTTCAAGGCGCACGGCCGGATCCCCGAGTGGAATCCGTACATCTTTGGTGGCATGCCGTTCATCGCCGCCATGCACGGCGACATTTTCTATCCCGCCGCGTGGCTGCGGTGGTTCCTCCCTGAAGACCTGGCGATGACGCTCGCCTATGCCGCCCACATGGTGATCGCGGGCCTGGGGATCTACGCGTTGTTGCGCGCACTCCGAATGAGCTGGACCGCGGCGGTGGTCGCCGGCGTATCGTACGAGTTGAGCGGTATCCTGGCTTCGATGGTGAGCCCCGGTCATGACGGCAAGCTCTTTGTCTCGGCGCTGGCGCCGTTCTTCTTTCTTGGGCTGGTGCGTGCCATTCGCGACGGTCGGGCGAGCGGCTACGGCTGGGTGGCCGTCATCACCGGGCTCTGCATGATCAGCCCGCACTACCAGCTCACCTACTACATGCTGGTCGCTGGAGGGCTCTGGACACTTTACCTGGTGTTCTGGGCCGAGGATCGCCGGTCCGACCTGCGGTGGCCGGTCGCGCTGGCCGCGAGTTTCGGGGCGGTGGTGCTGGGCGTCGCGATTTCGGCGATCCAGGCGTTTCCCTTCCTCAGCTACCTCCCGTATGCCGCGCGCGGCGCGAACGGGGGATGGGCATATGCCACCGGGTTCGCCATGCCGGTGGAGGAGCTGGTCACCACATTCCTGCCGCAGTTCAACGGGATACTGTCGTCCTACTGGGGCCAGAACTTCTTCAAGCTGCATACCGAGTACGTCGGTGCCGTCGTGATCCTGCTGGCCATCCTCGGGCTGGGTGAGCGGGCGCGGCCCCGTCTCAAGTGGGCGTTGCTCGCAATCGGCGGACTGTTCCTCCTCATCGCACTCGGTGGACATACGCCGTTCTACCGCCTCTGGTATGAAGTCATGCCATTGATGAAGAAGGTCCGGGCGGCAGGGATGGCCTTCTACCTGGTCGCTTTTGTCACCTGCGTCTTCGCCGGACTCGGCGTCGACCGCCTGCTGCGGGGAGAGGTGTCCCGGCGCGCCGCCCTCATTGGCACCGTGGTGCTTGGCGTGTTCGCGCTGCTGGGTGCCACGGGGCTCCTGCAGGGCCTGGCAGAGTCGATCGCGGCACCGCAGATGGCCAGCCAGGTGGTTGCCAATGCGGGCGCCCTGCAGGGCGGGGCGGTCCGACTGCTCGCGGTCCTGCTGGCGGGCGGAGCCATCATCTGGGGCATCGCCGCGGGTCACCTGAAGGGAAGGGGCGCGGCCGCCCTGCTGGTGCTGGTGACGGTGGCAGACCTGTGGAGCGTCGATCGACTCTTCTTCGAGTGGAACAAGCCGGCCAGCGAACTGTTTGCCGACGACAGCCTGATCATCCGCATGCGGGAAACGCCAGCGCCCTTCCGCATCATGAACGTGCCGGGCGCCCAGGGGGTATACCAGGGATCGACATTGATGGCGCACGACATCGAGCAGGTTTTCGGGTATCACGGCAATGAGGTGCGCTTCTACGATGAGCTCTGGGGTGGGAAGAACATCTGGAGCAATGTGGGCAATCCGCACCTGTGGGACCTGCTGGCGGTCCAGTACCTGGTGTTGCCGCAGGAGCTTCCCGTGACGGGCTTTCACCAGGTTGCCGGCCCGGTCAGCGCGGCAGGCGGGGCCCCGGCCTTCCTGTACGAGCGCGATTCGGTGGCGGCATATGTGCGCGTGGTGGGCGCAGCCGCAAAGCTGCCCGATGCCCAGCTCGTGCCAACCATCATCGACAGCCGGTTTCCGGTGAACGACCTGGTGCTCTTCCCGGATACCGCGTCAGTCACGCCTCCGGCGTTCCCGAGCGGCGACCTCCCGGAGCGTCCCGCCATCGAGGCCAAGGTCTCGCAATGGGAACCGGGCCGCATGACCGTCGCGCTCTCGGGGCAGTCCGCCGGGCCCACCTGGCTCGTGATCTCGGAGACCTGGTATCCTGACTGGCACGCCGACGTGGACGGCAAGGCGGTGGCAGTGCTGCGCGCTGACAACGCGCTTCTTGGCGTTGAGTTGCCCTCCGGCGCGAAGCAAGTCACGCTCGCGTTCAGTTCTCCCTCGTACCACCTGGGCCAGCTGGTGACACTGCTCGCGTCCCTCGTCGCCCTGGCACTTGTTGTGGTGCCAGCCATCCGCGCGCGGAGGCAGGATGCCTGAACGCGCCCTCGTGATCATTCCCACATACAACGAACGCGAGAATCTTCCCCAGATCGTCCCCGCGGTCCTCCTCCAGGACCAGCGGCTCGAGATCCTGGTGGTGGATGACAACTCGCCGGACGGCACCGGCCAGCTCGCCGACGAGCTTGCGGCAGGGGAGCCGCGCGTCCACGTGCTGCACCGAATGACGAAGGATGGCCTGGGGCGCGCGTACATCGCCGGCTTTCGGTGGGCGCTCGAGCGCGGGTACGATTTCGTCTTCGAGATGGACGCCGATTTCTCGCACGACCCGAAGTTCCTGCCCGACTTCCTCCTGGCCATCCAGTCCGCCGACCTGGTGCTCGGCTCCCGGTACAAGCAGGGGGTCAACGTCATCAACTGGCCCATCTCCCGCCTGTTGCTGTCCCTGGGAGCCAATGCCTATGCGCGCGTGATCAGCGGCCTGCCGCTGACCGACTCCACGGGCGGGTTCAAGTGCTTCCGCCGAAAGGTGCTGGAGACGATCAACCTCGAGGCCGTCCGGTCGAATGGCTATGCCTTCCAGATCGAGATGAGCTTTCGCGCCTGGCGCCGCGGGTTCCGGCTGATCGAGCTCCCGATCGTGTTCACCGACCGGATCGAGGGCACCAGCAAGATGAGCAAGCGCATCGTGCGTGAGGCCATCTGGATGGTATGGTGGTTGAGGCTGCAGGGGATGCTGGGGAAGATCTAGAACAACGCAGGGGGCACAGAGACCGCTCCTCTTCACGCAGTCGCCGTTCCTCCTCACGCATTCGTGGAAGGAGGTTGCTTTGCACCGTTTCTACAAAATGACCGGCTCCGGCAATGACTTCGTCATGCTGGACGGCCGCGAGCATTCGCTCGCCAGCTGGCCGGCGGAGCGGATCGCGGCCGTATGCGCCCGGCAGACCGGGGTCGGGGCTGACGGGCTGGTACTGCTGACCCCTGAGGGTCCCGGAACGGTTGGCATGCGGTACTTCAATGCGGATGGGTCCTTCGCCGCCATGTGCGGCAACGCCGCCTTGTGCAGCACGCGCCTGGCCGCACATCTCGGGCTGGCGTCGGGCACCGGAATGACCCTGCGGACTGCCGCGGGCGACGTTCGGAGCCGGTGCGCCGGGGATGGCAGCGAGGCCGAGATCAACCTGCCAGCGGTGGAGCCATTGAGTCGCGTCGAGGTGGTCTGCCAGGACGGCGAGCACCAAGCCTGGCTGGGTCTGGTCGGCGTCCCGCACCTGATCGTGCTGGTCGACGACGTGGATCGTCTGGACGTGGTGGAGCGGGGGCGGCAGCTCCGATTCGACCCGGCCCTGGGGCCAGACGGAGCCAACGTGAACTTCATCAGTCCACCCACCGCCACGGGCGAACCGTGGCTCATCCGAACCTACGAACGGGGCGTTGAGGGGGAGACTCTGGCCTGCGGGACCGGCACGGTCGCCGCCGCGCTACTCCTCGTGCAAATGGGACGGACGGCACTCCCGCTGGTGTTCAAGAGCCGCAGCGGCAGCCTCCTCTCCGTGCGGGCCGCGCCAACCGCCGTTGGCGGATTCGACGATGTCTGGCTCCGAGGCGAAGGTCGCTCCGTCTTCGAGGGCTTCCTGCCGTAGGTTCCTCGGTTATCCCGCCATAACTCCGCTGTCGCAATACTGCCGCGTCGATGTCGCTGTCATGTGGATCCTGAGTGGGAAGGGGACGAACTATCCACGCGCCCTGGGAGTTATCCTCACCATAACTTAACATAATACATCTTATACGACATTCTTTAATGCCGTAGATACGCCCCTGTAGGTCCTGATAAAATACTTTAGCTGACTCCTGTAATGTGTTCTATTAAAGTATGTTAAGGACATAGGCGCTGATGTGTATAGCAAAGGAGGCCGGACGCAGAATGCGTCCGGCCTCCACCACGACCATCTTCAGAGCCCCAGCCGAGCCCTACTGCCAAAGCAACCCGATTCTGGGGCTACTTGGCGCCCTTGGTCAGCTCGGCCAGGCGCACTTCTGCCTCGTTGATCGCCGGCGTCTTGGGATAGGTGTCGATGACCTTCTGGTAGGACTTGATCGCCAGGTCGGGCTTGCCACCGTCACGATAGGCGCGGCCGGCCTGTAGCAAATAGTCGGCCTTGAGGTAGTCTACCTGGGCATCGGCCGAGGCCTGATCATAGGCCTCGGCTGCCTCCAGGGGCTTCCGGGTGTTCTCCAGGGCCACGCCGAGGAGCCCGTACGCCGGCACCCGATACTCAATGGGCGGGTTCTTGGCGATGAACTCCCGAAGGCCGACCACGGCCAGCTCAGTCTGACCGTTCACCATCCGGACCTGGTTCAGGACCAGCATCGCCTCCACCGCCGAACGGGTCCCGGCATAGGTCTGCGTAACCTTCTGCAACTCACTAGCAGCCAGTGGCAGGTTTCCCTGCTCTGCGGCGGCGCGAGCCTGCTGCACGGCACGGGATGCGAACGCCTCCTTGCGGGCAGCGGACGTCTTCCAGAACCACGCACCGGCGCCGACGACAACCAGGAGCCCGAGCGCACCCAGAGCGAGGTTGCGGCGCGCTGGCACCATCCACCACTCGCTCCAGTCAGCCTTTGGGGCGGGACGCGGCGTGGAGGCCGGGGGGACGGGCTTGGTTGATGGTTCCTGCATGGTCGTAATCGCCACAGGTTGCCGAAGGTCAGTGTCAGGTGCCAGCAGACCCGATGTCTTCCGGGCCAGGGGAGCTACAGCCCGCAAACATAACTGGCGCAGGGGGTTGCGGTCAACGCGTGATGTAATCCCAACCAGTACCCCCGGGCGGAATCGAACCGCCGGCCAACAGTTTAGGAAACTGCTGCTCTATCCAACTGAGCTACGGGGGCATTGCAGCACAGGAAATGTATACCGCGGGCGCAATAGCGCGGATGCCCTACCTGGGTACGCTGCCGAGCGGGCGGCCGATGGCGCAGTCCATCCGGATGAACACCTTGGGGCCAACTCCGTAGCTGCCAGGCGGCTCGACAGAATAGTCGCCGAGCGGTCCATTGTCGGTCATGATGGAGCGCTGGAGGATGAATCGGACGCCGGTAGCGGGATCAATCAACGGGCTGTGGCACGCGGCCGGGTCGAGTTCGTGCGGTGCACCGGCAAGGGTGTCAGGTACCACGCGCATCGGAAGGGAGTCATTGGGAGTGGGCCGCAGGTACCAGTTCTGGCCCTGCCCCATGGCGCAACCTGGCAACACGAGGGTGAACAGGATGGCGATGCCGGCGGGAGCCTTGCTCACTGCGAGTCTCCATCAAGACGGCTCACTGGAAATCGCCTAGAGCGACACCAGTGACACATGAGGCGCACCAGCAAGCCGGCGGTGCCCGTTCAGCACCCCAATGTCCATCAGGAAGGTCCAACCCACCAGCTCGGCACCGAGCCCGCGCACCAGCTTCCCCGCTGCTTCCGCCGTGCCTCCGGTGGCCAGGACGTCGTCGGCAATGAGCACCCGGTCTCCCGCCTTGCAGGCGTCGCAGTGCGCCTCGAGGCTGTCCTCCCCATACTCGAGGGCGTACTTCTCAGCCACCGCGTCCCATGGCAGCTTTCCCGGCTTCCGGAGCGGGATGAACCCTGCCCCCATTCGCGTCGCGAGCGGTGCGCCCACGATGAACCCGCGCGCCTCGATACCCACCACGTGGGTCACTCCGGCATCCCGGAAGGGTGCCGCCATCGCATCAACCGCCGCGGAGAAGAGCGCGCCATCGTGCAGCACGGGCGTGATATCCTGGAAGATGATCCCTGGCTTCGGGTGATCAGGAATGGCCCGCAGGGTGCGGCGGACACGCTCGGCGACATCGTTTGACATGGCTACCGGGTGCTGAATGTGGAGAATGACTCGGTGACGTGCGCTGGTTCGGTTACGACACCGGTGACATGTGATGATCTCGGGCCGCGGCCCAGCGCCTTCTCGAACGCCTCCAGGTCCTGCGGCTCACCAAGGGCTACCACCTCAACCCGGCCGTCGGGGAGGTTGGCGGCATAACCCATGAGCGACAAGCGCTCGGCCTCCCGCTGCGCGAACCAGCGGTAGCCCACTCCCTGCACCCGCCCGCTCACCAGGTACCGCCGCGTCATGTCGAGGGCTGCCGCCGCTGGCGCGCAAATTCGAGGAGGATCGGCGCGACCGACACAGCGATGATCGCCAGCACCACGAAGCTGAAGTTCTGCTTCACTGCCGGCAGGTTGCCGAAGAGGTAGCCGCCCACCACGAACAGGCCCACCCACAACAGCGATCCGATCAGGCTGTACACGATGAAGCGCGCGTAGCGCATGTGGCCAATCCCCGCCACGAACGGCGCAAAGGTCCGGACGATGGGAACAAACCGCGCCATGATCACCGTGTTCCCGCCATGCTTCGCGTAGAACCGTTCCGTGCGCTCGAGGTACGCCTGCTTGATGAACCGGATGTTGCCGCTGAACGCCCGCCGCCCGATGCGCGACCCGATGAAGTAGTTCACGTTGTCGCCGAGGAACGCCGCAAGGATGAACAATGGCGCCAGGATTCGCACGTCGAGCCCGCCCAACCCGGCAATCGCTCCCGCGGCGAACAGCAGGGAGTCACCAGGCAGGAAGGGCGTGACCACCAGCCCCGTCTCGCAGAACACGATGAGAAACAGGATGAGGTAGGTCCCAGTGCCGTACTGGGAGGTGATCTCGGTGAGGTGCTTGTCGAGATGCAGGAAGAGGTCGATGGCCTGCTGCAGGAACTCCATCAGGTCTCCGGAGGGCTAGGCGCGAAAGCCATGTTCGCCGATGAGTGGAACGAAGCGCACATCGCCGAGGGTGGTGGTGTCATACATGTCCGTGTCGCTGCGCGTCACGAGGTTGAGCACCTGCTTTTCCCTGTCCCCGATCGGGATGACCAGCCGTCCGCCCACCGCGAGCTGTTCCAGCAGCGGCTTCGGTACCTCCGGCGAGGCGGCCGCCACCAGGATGGCGTCGTATGGCGCGTACGGCCGCCACCCGAGCGTGCCGTCGCCGCCCATGATGGTCACGTTCTTGATGCCCAGGTCCAGCATGACCTGCTGGGCCTGGCGCGTCAGCGCCGGTACCCGCTCGACACTGAACACGCGATCGGCCAGGCGGGCCAGCAACGCCGTCTGGTACCCGGAACCCGTACCGACCTCAAGTACTTTCTCATGTCCTGTCAGCCGCAGCACCTCGATGTACCTCGCCTGCACCCAGGGCTGGGAGATCGTCTGTCCGCCACCGATCGGGAGCGCCGCATCCTCATACGCACGGTGTCGCACCGCCTCGGGGACGAACCGGTGCCGTGGCACCTCACTGACGGCGCGAAGTACCCCAAGATCATGAATCCCCTTCGACTGCAGGGCCTCCACCAGGCGCGTGCGATAGCCCTGGTAGCTGTCGCCGGCACTCAGTCCTCCAGCGACCATCCCCTGACCGTTTCAAGGAGTCCGTAATTCGTCAGGTCCAGCTGGAGCGGTGTGACAGAAATGTATCCCTCGTGAATGGCGGCGTGATCGGACGTGACACCACCCGTCCAGGTGATGCTGCCGCCACCGACCCAGAAGATCTCCCTGCCCCACGGGTCCTTCATCCGCATCAGCGACTCGGAGAAATAGCGGCTGCCAAGGCTCGTGACCCTCAGCCCCTTTGAATCGCCGGCCGGCGCCGGCGGCAAGTTGACGTTGAGCAGGGTATTCGCCGGAAAGTCGGCCAGTGCGGTGATCCGTCGCACCAGCCGGGCGATGGCATCGCGATAGCTGGACATGTTCTCCGAGCCGTACCCGGCAAAGGAAAGCGCAACGCCCGGCACGCCGAGCATCACCGCCTCCATGGCTGCCGACACGGTGCCCGAGTAGAGGACATCCTCCCCCATGTTGGGCCCGTGGTTGATGCCGGAGAACACGAAGTCGGGACGCTCCGGCATGAGCGCCTGCAGCGCCAGCATGACACAATCGGTGGGCGTGCCGTCCACCTGCCAGGCGCCGTCGGCACGCCGCTGGGGTCGGAGGGGGCGATGGAGCGTCAGGGAATGACTGGTGCCACTTTGCTCTCGGTCGGGTGCTACCACGGTGACCTGCGCAACCTCGCGGCACGCATCGGCGAGCAGGGCGAGGCCCGGCGCGAGGATACCATCATCGTTGGTGACGAGGATGTTCACTGCGCGCCGGGCGCCTTTCGACCATCGATCAGGGCGAGCAACTCGTCGAGGCCAGTTCGCAGGTCACGCACCGTCTCGAGTTCCAGCGCATGACGGGATTCGGCCTTGAGCGCGCCCGACCGGCGGTACTGCTCCACCCGATGACGGGCGCCCTCGATGGTGTACTTGTCGGTGTAGAGGAGGTGCTTTACCAGAAGAATGAGCTCGATTTCCCGCGCCTTGTAGACCCGATTGCCGGATCGGTTCTTGGCCGGGTTGAGGAAGCGAAACTGGCTCTCCCAGTACCGCAGCACGTGCGGCTTCAGGTCGGTGAGGGTGCATACCTCACCGATCGAGAAGAATTCCTGGGTCGTCCCAATGGTAGTTACCGCCATTGCTCGGCCTTGAGCGTACGCTCCATGAGGTTGCGGATCGCGTCAGCGGGTGACCGGCCCTCAAACAGGACCGCAGCGACCTCCGCCGAGATGGGAAGTTCAACACCAAGCTGCTTGCCGAGCGCGGTTGCGGCCATGGCCGCATTCGCCCCTTCGGCCACCGTCCGGTGCCTGGCGCGGTACGCCTCGTAGGTGTCGCCCTTCGCGAGTGCCACCCCAAGCTGGCGATTGCGACTCAGGTCGCCGGTGGCGGTCAGCACCAGGTCGCCCATGCCGGCGAGACCGGCGAACGTCAGGGGATCCGCGCCGTGCGCCACGCCAAGGCGCGTGATCTCGGCCAGGCCGCGCGTCAGCAACGCCGCCCGGGCGTTGTTGCCGAGTTCCAGTCCGTCCAGCACGCCGGTCGCTATCGCGATCACGTTCTTGAGCGCGCCGCCCAGTTCCACTCCGACCACGTCAGCATTGGTGTACACGCGGAATCGCGGCGTGGCGAAGGCTTCCTGCACCGCCTCGGCCACCGCCGGGTCGACCGAACTCGCCACCACCGCAGTGGGACGGCCTTCGTACACCTCACGCGCAAAGCTCGGCCCCGACAGCACCGCCAGCCGTGCCTGCGGCAGTTCCGCCGCGATGACGTCGGACATCAGCGCCAGTGTGTCGGTCTCCAGCCCCTTGGTTGCGCTGGCAACGATGGTGCCGGCGGGCACCGCATCCCGGACCCGGCGCAACACCGAACGGAGCGCATGACTCGGCGCCACCGATACGATCAGTTCCGCACCAGCCACCGCCTCAACGGCGTCACCGACAGCGTGTAGTGCCGGCGCCAGGGGCGAACCAGGCAGGAACACGGGATTGAGGTGGGACGCATTGATCGCCTCGACCACATCGGTCTCATACGCCCAGAGACATACGTCATGTCCCTTCCGCGCCAGCAGATCGGCCAGGGTAGTGCCCCAGCTCCCCGCACCCAGCACGGCGAGGCGCATCAGGAGGTCTCCGCGCGGTGGCCGAATCGGTTCTCCGTGCCGGCGAGGAGCCGACGGATGTTGGCGCGGTGGAACCAGATGATAGCCGCCGCCACCAGCGCATCGATCCAGACCAGCTCACGGCGTCCCGGATAGATGAAGTACACGGCAAAGGGGAGACCGGCGGCGCCGACGATACTGCCGAGCGACACGTATCCGGTGAGCCATACGATCATGATCCACGCGGCCGCCACGATACCAACCGCGGCGGGGGTGAGTCCGAGCATGACGCCGGTCGCGGTTGCGACGCCCTTCCCGCCCTTGAAACCGGCGAATACCGAGAAGACGTGCCCCACGATGGCCGCAATGCCGATCAGCAGTGCCGTGACCAGCGAGGGCGACACCCGCGGCGCGAAGAACAGCACCGGGATCGTGCCCTTGAGGATGTCGAGGATCGCCACCGGGATGGCGTACTTCCACCCAAGCACCCGATACACGTTGGTCGCGCCAAGATTCCGGCTGCCATGCTCCCGGAGGTCGATCTTGCCGAACAGCCTCCCGACAATCAGGCTGGTCGGGATCGCACCAACCAGGTACGACACCACAAACCACGGCAGGGCGGCGACGGTCACCGGCGCGATCCCCGCATGGTGAACTTCAGCCTGAGCGGCGAGCCCTTGAAGGACCAGGCGCCACGAAACCCGTTGGTGAGGTATCGCTGGTAGCTCTCCTGAATGTCGAGCGGCCGGTTCGACACGATCGCAAACTCGGGTGGCGCAGTGCCGATCTGGGAGGCATAGAGCAACTTCACCTCCTCACCCGCCTTCTGGGGCGGTGAATTCCGGTCGACCAATTCTCCGAGCACCTTGTTCACTTCGGCCGTGGCGATGCGCTTCTCCCGTTCGGCAGCTACCTCAACGATGAGGTCGAGGAGCTTGCGCACCCGCTGGCCCGTCAATGCCGATACGTAGAGAAAGGGAACCCATTCGAGGAACGGCGCCTTCTCGATGAGGATCTGCTCGCCGCGCGCGGCGGTATTGGTGTCCTTCTCCTCCACGAGGTCCCACTTGTTCACCAGGATGATGAGCCCGCAGCCGTCCTCCCACGCCTGGGTCGCGATGCGCAGGTCCTGGTTGTGCAGGCCCAGCTTGGCATCCACCACCAGCACACACACGCTGGCGCGCTCGATGGCGCGCTGCGTACGCAACACGGAATAGAACTCGAGGTCCTCATCCACCTTGGCCCGGCGGCGCAGGCCGGCGGTATCGATGAACGTGAAGTGCCGCCCACCGTCCTCGAGATGCGAGTCGATGGCATCGCGCGTGGTACCGGCTTCGGGAGCCACGACGTGGCGGGCCTCGCCAAGGAGCTTGTTGATGATGGACGACTTGCCGGCATTGGGCCGCCCCACCACCGCCACCCGGATCGAGTCGGCGGAATCCTCCTCTCCGTCTGGCAGCAGTGCCACCACCTGGTCGAGCAGGTCGCCACTGCCCTTCCCCACACCAGCGGAGGTCCCGACCGGCTCGCCCAGCCCCAGGCTGTAGAAGTCGTACTGCGCGGTGGATCGCTCGAGGTCGTCCAGCTTGTTCACCACCACCAGCACCGGTCGCTTCGACTTCCGCAGTCGCTCGGCGATGGCGCCGTCGATCGGGTGCAGGCCCGCCTTGCCGTCCACCACAAACAGGATCAGGTCGGCCTCATCGACAGCGGTGTCCACCTGCTGCCGGATCGCCTGGTCCATTGGGGCGTGCGAATCGGGCACCAGCCCGCCAGTGTCCACCAGCCAGAACTTGCGGCCGTTCCATTCCCCCTCGCCAAAGTGGCGGTCGCGTGTCGTACCGGCCTCGGCCGACACGATCGCCCGGCGACCACCCTGGATCCGGTTGAAGAGCGTGGACTTCCCCACGTTGGGTCGGCCGACAATGGCGACGGTCGGCTGGCTCACGCGCTCACCTCCATCGCAAGCGCATCGACAAAGTCACGCGAGAGGCGCACTTCCACCGACAGTGATGCGATCAATTCGTCCATCCCGAAGTTGTCGATGAAGAGCCCGTCATCATTCACCGATTCGCCAGGGAGCAACACCAGGTCGAGATCCTGCCTACCCTGGAGTGCATCCCGCATGGCCGTGCCGGGGATGAGCCCGGCCGTGGTGACGGTGGTGCCGAAGAGTGTGTTCTCCACCGGGATGAGCTCGAAGCTGGCACCGGTCGCGTCGGTCAATGGCGCGATCACCTGCGGCAGGAGCGGCGCCATGGCGGTGCCGGTGATCACGCCGACGCGCTTGCCGCGCCAGCCGCCCAGGGACTCGGCCTCGTTCGCGATCTGCCGCTGGAGCCAGCGGACCGCACCGACGCCGTTCTCCACCTGCTCGAAACCGTCGTACAGCGAGGCTGGAGGCAATTCCACACCCGCCCGCATGTAGAGCTCATCTGCCCCGAACGCCCACGAGACCCCGCGCTCGCGATGGGCCACCGCCGCCCGCGCCTCGATGATGGCAATCGCGGCTCGGCACTCGTCCGCGGTGGGCTCGCGTACCAGCTTGTGCTTGCTGTACTCGGTGAGCCCGACCGGCACCACGGAGCACCCGAGCACCTGTGGCCCGAACTCGTAGAGGTCCCGCAGGGTCTGCTCCAGAACCGGTCCATCGTTCACGCCCGGCGACATGACGATCTGGGTATGGAACTCGATGCCGTAGTCGGCGAATTCGCGCAATTGGGGGATGATCGCGGGTGCCGTCGGGTTGCGCAGCAGGTAGCGGCGAACCACCGGATCGGTGGCGTGCACCGACACGTAGAGCGGCGACAGACGGTACTCGATGATCCGCGCGACGTCGCGTGGCTTCAGGTTGGTCAGGGTGGCGAAATTGCCGTAGCGAAAGCTCAGGCGATAGTCATCGTCCCGGATGTAGAGCACATCGCGCAGACCCTCCGGATTACCGTCCACAAAGCAGAAATCACAACGGTTGGCACACCGACGGATGCGGGGCGGCTCCAGGCCCAGCCCCATCGGCTCGTCCAGAGGCCGCTCAATGTCGAATTCCACCTCCTCGCCATCCGGCTGGCGGACGTGGAGCAGGAAGCGTTCGTCGGCGGTGAGATACTCCCAGTCGAGGAAATCATCGAGCTCCCGCCCGTTGACGCTCAGGAGCTCCGAGCCCGGCTCAAGGCCCAGCTCAGCGCCGATGGTTCCCGACTCTACGGCGGTGACGCGAATCATGGCGGGAAGATGATGTGCTCCTTGCGTAAATGCAAGTTGCACAAGAGCTTCCACATGCAGGCCTCAACGTTCTTAACAAGGGCACCGAGGAGGATTTTACGACCGTACCAGCACTGGTTCTGCTTGCCGCCGGCCTCGGCTCGCGCTTTGGCGGGGAAAAGCAATTCGCGACGCTCGGTCCGTCGGGCGAGACCCTCATGGACTACGCCCTCTACGATGCGGTGCGTGCCGGCATCAAGCAGGCGGTGATCATCGTCCAGCCCCAGGCGCTGGCTGCCTTGCCGACCCTCCAGCGACGTTACGGCGGGTCGATCGATGTTCGCATGGTGGCCCAACGCCTCGACGACCTGCCTCCCGGTTTCAGTGCGCCGTCGGGAAGGGATCGCCCCTGGGGAACGGCGCACGCCCTCCGGGCGGTCCGCCGAGCGGTCGATGGTCCCTTCATCGTGGTGAACTCCGACGACTTCTACGGAGCACACCCGTACCGGGCGCTGGTTGCGGCGCGCGGCGGTGGCGGTCATGACCCGGCAACATGGCACCTCGCGGGGTTCGCGCTACGCGATACCCTGTCGCCGTCAGGACCGGTCAACCGTGCGGTGTGCCATGTGGGCGCGGGCGGTACCCTCGTTGGGCTCGAGGAAGTGCGGGACATTTCCCCGACGGTCGACGATGCATTGCAGGGCACGGTCAATGGCCAGGTGCGCTCCCTGGCACCCACTGCGACCGTGTCGATGAACATGTGGGGATTGTCATCGGCGTGCTTCGATATCCTCGATCGATCATTCACCGATTTCCTGACGCAGGCCGATCGCTCACTGGGCGAGTACCTCCTGCCAGACATGGTTGGCGCTGCCATCGCGCAGGGAGTAACAGTAGAGGTGCTCCCGGCTCAGTCGCGCTGGTGCGGTGTCACCTTCCCCGAGGACGCGGTGTCGGTTCGGGACCATCTCGCTGACCTCACGGTACGCGGCGAGTACCCCACCCCACTGTGGCCATGAACAACGATGCGACGGCGATGGAGATGGCCCACCGATGGCTGCCGCCGGGCGATCTCCGCCTCGCACCGGCGCACGGTGGACACATCAACGCCTCGTATTTCGTTTCAGACGGCTCGGCACCGCCCCGCTGGCTGCTCCAGCGGCTGAACAGCCTCGTGTTTCCGTACCCTCACCTCGTCATGCGAAACATCGAGCATCTTCTCACGGTCGGGGCCACGCAAGCCACCGGTGTACAACTGCCGAAGCTGCTACGCGCCTTGTCAGGGGAAGCATGGGTCCGCGACGCGGCGGGTGAACTGTGGCGCTGCTGGGAAGTGACACCGGGACTGAGGAGCACCACGCGGGTCGCGGGCGTGCTGGATGCACGCGAGACGGGGCGGGCCTTCGGTGCATTCGCCGCGATGACGACCATACTCGACCCCGGCCTCTTTTCCGAGCCGATCCCCGGCTTCCACGACTCGCCAGCCAGGCTCGCCCGCTTCGAGCACGTAGTCGCGGCTGATCCGCTAGGTCGCGCCGAACAGGCGCGCGAAGAAATCGCGCTCGCATTGCGCTATCGGGCATTGGCCCCGCTCCTGATCGAACCGCTGCGGCAGGGGCTGATTCCCACCCGCGTAGCGCACAACGACGCCAAGATCGCCAACGTCCTGTTCGATCAGGCGACGGGGCACGCCGTGATGGTGATCGACCTCGACACGGTGATGCCGGGCACGCCACTTTTTGATTTTGGCGACCTGGTCCGCTCCAGCGTCAGTGAAGCTGAGGAGGATGCCACCGACCCGGCGCAGGTCCACGCCGAGCCAGTGCTCTACAAGGCATTGCTGGATGGCTACCTGAACGGAGTCAGCGGGATGCTCACGGCGGGCGAACGCGACCTGCTGGAGCCCGCCGGCAGGGTGATCACCTGGGAACAGGCGATCCGGTTCCTCACCGACTACCTCGAGGGCGACGTGTACTTTGCCACGGTGCACCGGGAGCACAACCTGGTCCGGGCGCGCGCGCAGCTGGCGTTGCTCGGATCGCTCGACGCGCATCGCGAGGAGCTTACGATGATGAGCCGCCGGTGGTGATGCTGCGTGGAGCCCAGAGTCGCGGGAGCAGTCGCGCGAGAAAGACGCCGCTCACCAGGAATACCGTCACCCAGAGCATGGCCTGCGGCCACCGGCCGTACAGAATGCTCCCCGTCCCGAACATCGCCGAATACACAAAGAGGCAGCCGAGCACCCACCCCAGCATCGCCTGGGAGAGGCTGTCGGGCGACGGGCCGAGCCCGGTCACCGCGCGCACCGGCGCCCAGCCTGGGCCCGCCGGCCGGATGCGCCGATAGAACGCCTGGAGCGTCATCGCCTCGGTTGGCCGGGTGAGATAGGTGACCGCCACCCAGGTCAGCGTGGTGACGGCAACGGTGGCCAGGAGTGAGAGGTGCGAGGGCACGCCGTGACCAGTGCGCGCCGCGATGAAGAACCCGGCGGACACGACGAACGAGCTGATCATCGCCGCGATTTCGCTCCAGGCGTTGATCCTCCACCAGAACCACCGCAGGAGGTAGATCAGCCCCGTCCCTGCTCCCACCGACAGCATCAGGTCGAACGCCTGCCTCGCCGAGTTGAGCACCAGCGTCAGTCCTGCCGCCACCAGCATCAGGAGGCCCGTGGCGAGACGTCCGACGGCGACGTAGTGCTGTTCGCTGGCATCGCGCCGAATGAAGCGCCGGTAGAGATCGTGCACCAGGTACGACGCGCCCCAGTTCAAGTGGGTGGAGATGGTCGAGACATACGCCGAGAGGAGCCCGGCCACCATCAGCCCAAGTACGCCGTGCGGAAGGAACGTGAGCATGGCCGAGTAGGCCATGTCGTGCCCCAACAGCGCCGGATCCACACCAGGGAATGAGCGCGCGATGTCGTCGAGGGTTGGAAACACCAGCAGCGACGCGAGGGCGGTGATGATCCATGGCCACGAGCGCACGGCGTAGTGCGCCACGTTGAAGAAGAGCGTCCCGGCCAGGGCGTCCCGCTCAGTGCGCGCCGCGAGCATGCGCTGCGCGACGTAGCTGCCGCCGCCCGGCTCCGAACCGGGGTACCAGACCGACCACCACTGCACCGTCAGCGGGATAATCAGTACCGTGAGCGTGAGGCCCCAGTCGCCAAAATCCGGAAGCAGCGCAAGCGTGCGGGGGCTCGTCCGCGCCACCAGGCCTGCCAAGCCACCGACCTGGGGCTGCTGCAGCGAATACCATGCTGCCGCGAACGCGCCAGAGAGGGCGATGCCAAACTGGAAGAGGTCGGTCACCAGGACGCCCCAGAGGCCCGACGTGGCGGCGAAGGCAATGTTGATGAGCCCGCAGACCAGCAGGGTCTGCCCCATCGGCCAGCCCAGGAGCATGTTGGCGATCTTGACCGCGGCGAGATTGACCGTGGCCATGATCACGGCATTGAAGCAGAGTCCGAGGTACACCGCCCGGAATCCCCGGACGATCGACGCCGGCCGCCCGGAGTACCGCAGCTCGTAGAACTCCAGGTCGGTCAGGACGTCGGACCGGCGCCAGAGCCGGGCATAGAAGAAGACGGTGAGCATGCCGGTGAGCAGGAACGACCACCATGCCCAGTTGGCGGCGACCCCGCCCTCACGCACCAGGTTCGTGACGAGGTTCGGCGTGTCGGTGCTGAAGGTGGTGGCCACCATGGAGACGCCGATGAGCCACCAGGGTGCGGCGCGTCCGGAGGTGAAGAACTCGGCGGTGCTCGACCCGGCGCGCCTGGCCATGATAACGGCGGGGACGAACGAGACCAGGAGCGCCAGGGCGACGATCGCCCAGTCGAGCGGGGTCAGGCGCACGCGCACTCCCCGGGAGATGAAGTGGGATGGCAGAAGGCCGGTCGCATCGCGACCGGCCTTCGAAGCGGGCGACGGGGTTCGAACCCGCGACCCTCAGCTTGGGAAGCTGATGCTCTACCAACTGAGCTACACCCGCGACGGCGTCAAATATAGCAGGACGGCGGTACGCGGGAATCCCTTTCCCCACCCCGCAGTGTTCCGCCCAAGTGCTCGGCCAAGCATGACGGCACTGTAGGACGCGTGACCCATGGCGGGAATGCCCCTTCGGCGCAATATTGGCGCTTGGGGAGGCACGATCATGGCGTTCCTGGAGTTTCTCCGATGCGTTGATGCACTCGCCATTGCCGGATTTGCAACTGCCGGGTGCGGGTCGGGCGCCTCCACCGAAGCACCGGCGTGCACAACAAGCTGTTCCGCGGAAACGCCGCCAGCGGAAGGATGGCTGGGAGTGACCGTCGCGTCGCCAAGCATCGACGTGTCGCCGGGCAACAGTGGAGCGGTGACGGTAACGGTTGAGCGTGCCGGGAACTTCACCGGGGCCGTAACACTTTCGGCATCTCGCCTGCCCCCCGGCCTTGGCGTGGACTTCAACCCCAATCCAATTCCGCCGGGTTCTACTACCAGCCTCTTCACCGCGACGAGCATCCGGCTGGTGCCGGATCCGCTTCCCGCAGCGCGCGGTGCCTCCACCGGGAACGGGTACACCCCCCGCGAACATGTGGCCTTTGGTCGCAGCAGGCATACGATCGTCATCGGGGCGGCGGGTGGCACGCTGTCGGCCATGGTGAGGCTCAATGTCCTCTGCCCCGATACCTGCGCTGCACCATAGCGGGCTCGCGCCGGCGTTACTTCTCCCCCGCCGCCACCAGGAAGCTTCGCAGGTCGGCCTCGCTCACCGCGGGTTCCCCTCCGGCGACGTTGTCCAGCTTGCCGGCCCGCATCCACCGCTCAAGCTGGTCCACCAGCGAAAAGAGGTGGTCGAACGAATCCACCACAAACAGCAACGGCTGGTAGCTGTCGATCTCGAAGTACTGGTTGACCACCCATTCCAGCTGGAGCGGGTAGCGCTGTACCGACGATGAATCGATGGCATGGGCGATCTCGCCGTACGAACTCAGCAGGCCGCTGCCATACACCCGGAGCCCGTTGCCGCTCTTCATCAGTCCGAACTCGATGGTGAACCAGAAGAAACGCGCCATGGCCTTGTAGATGCTGGTCATGCGCCGAATCTTCTCGTGCTCGTCCGGAATGGCGGCTACGATCTCCGCTGCCGTATGCGCGCAATCGCCGAAGCGCACCAGCGTGTCGGCGAATGCGCGGTCGGTGTGCATCGGCACGTGGCCGGCGATATCGTGAAAGATGTCCGGCTCCGGCAGGTAGTCGAGCATGCCGGCATCGCGGATGGTGATCGTCGTCGGAAATTCGCGGTTGCGAAGGCAATCGAAGAACTTGAACGACGGCACGTACCCGCTGACAGGCTTCGCCTTGAAGCCCGTCAGCGGGCTGAGGAAACGGTTGACATCATCCAGCCGTGGAACCCGGTTGGCATCGAGGCAGAGGCTGCCGATGCCCTCCAGGAACCGAGGATTGGCGTACCGCTGCCAGCGATCCTCCATGCGGTGGTAGAGTTGCCGCCACGCCTCATGGTTCTCGTCGCTGTACAGGTCGTACGGCTGGTGAATGTACAGCTCACCCCTGGCCTGGGCCTGCTCGATGAACGGCGCCCGGGTGGTGGTGAGGCCGCTCACCTACTTCTTGACCGTGTACTTGTAGCTGCTGATCCCCTCACCCTTGGCCTCGAACCTGAAGTCCTTGGTCGCGTCCGGGGCGAGCGGCTCGAACGCCACCTCCTGGCTCGCGACCGTCTTGCCCCCCTTGTCGAGCATCTCGAAGACCAGGGTGAACGGCGCCGGCGGGATCACCTTCCCTGACTTGGCATCCATCGCCGCCAGGCCCTTTGCTGTACCACCCAGGGTTGCACTCGCGGCGCCGACGGTGAGCTCCGTGATCGTTACGGTGGCAGGCATCGCCAGGATCGCCTCGCCAACGGCATTGGCCTTGGCGGCCTCCTTGCTCATCTGGTAACCGGCGCGCTGCAGTCGATAGGCATCCTGGTTGAGCGGCTCCGCCGCCACCAGCCGCGAGGCCGCATCGGTGAGCTTCGGCCCATCCTTGAGCCCAAGGTAGGAGTTCGCCTGCGCCTGAAGCGCGCTGACGTTGGTCGGCTCCGCCGCCAGGACCGTGGTGAGCATCGCTGCCGCACCGGCATAGTCCTTCGCGTTGTAGAGCTTTGTCGCCTCCGACAAGTCGCTGTTCGTCGTTGGTGCGGCCGCCGAACTGGTACCGGTCTGGGCATCGAGCGCCTGCGCCTTCGCCGTCTGGCCCGAATCGCGATAGGCACGGGCCAGCGCGACCTTTGCGTCAGCGTCGCCCGGGTTCGTCTTCAGGTACCGCTCCAGCAGGGGCACCGCCTCGGCGGAGCGGTCGCTGTTGATGAGAATGGCCCCCTGCGAGTAGAGTGCACGTTCCTGGAGCTTGACGTCGTTCGAGTCGGTGTAGGTGCCGCTGGACACCTTCTTGAAGTACGCGAGCGCGCTATCGTTCTGGCCGCGGTCGGCGAAGATGACGGCGGTGTAGTACGTCGGGAATGCCGCTCCGGGACGGAGGGCAGCAGCCTGCCGCAGTGCCGCGAGCGCGGCCGTGGTATCGCCACCCTGGAGCGCCGTCACACCGGCATTGGCGATGGGCGTATAGGCGATGCGTCGCAGGCGGTCGATTTCCTCCTTGCAGTCTGGCCCGAGCTTCTCCGCACGGGCGAGCGCCGTATCAGCGCCCGCTACGTCGCCCTGGAACAGGTCCACCCAACCGAGCCCGTACCAGGCGGAGACCGCCTTGTCCTGCCCGTCCTCGGTGATGGCTTCGGTGATGACACGATTGGCCGATGCGAGCAGCGACGACGGATCCTGCTTCGTCTCTATGGCCGACTTGAGGTACGTGTATCCGCTCGACACCTTGAATTGCTTGCCCTTGTCGGCGGAGCAATCGGGCGACTTGTAGCGCGGGGTCTGTGCGAACATGGCCGCGGCAACCGCGGCGTTCTGCGCGGCGGCCGGCACGGCCAGGATCGTCACCATAAACGCCGAGACCATCAATGGCTTCATCATTCCGCTTGCTGCTCCAGGTTGAGAACTTGCGTGGTCCTGTAGTGCACAACGCGGTCCAAATATCGCCCGCCAGCCGGGCCACCGCAAACTCAAGTCCTGTATAGCCATCCGGCACCTGTGTTGAAGATCACAACCCGGGATTCGGGCGAAAGTGTCCCCTGCCGGACCAGCTGTCCTGCCGCGGCGAACGCCGCGCCGCCCTCGGGGGACACATCGATGCCCTCGGTGCTCGACGCCACCTGCGCGGCCTCGGTCAATGCGTCGTCGGACACCGCGATGGCGCCGCCGCCGCTCTCGCGCAGCGCGCGCAGCATGAGCCGGTCGCCCAGGGGCGCTGGTACCCTGAGTCCGGACGCCACCGTCTGGGGATCCGCCCACGGCTCGCCGTGGTCAGCGCCGGCCTCGAAGGCCCGCACCACAGGAGCGCACCCCGTGGACTGCACCGAGTAGAACCGCGGTGGCGTCCCCAGCACCCAGCCCGCCTCGATGAGCTCGTTGAATGCCTTCCACATCGCGATGAGGCCGGTGCCGCCTCCGGTTGGATAGATGATGGCGTCGGGCATCTTCCAGCCGAACTGGACCGCGAGCTCGAACGCCAGCGTCTTCTTTCCCTCGATGCGATACGGCTCGCGCAGGGTAGAGACGTTGTACGCTCCCGATTCCGCACTCCAGGCTGCCGCGAGGCGCCCCGCATCGCCGATATGACCGTCAACGAGTTCGAGGTCGCCGCCGAACACCCGGACCTGCTCGAGAATGACGCGCGGCGTTGTCCGGGGGGCGAAGACTCGCGCGCGTACGCCTGCCCGGCTCGCATAGGCCGAGAGCGCCACCCCCGCGTTTCCCGCGGTGGGAATGACGAGGTGCTGTGCACCGGCAGCAACCGCTCGCGTTACCGCGGCGCTCAGACCACGTGCCTTGAAGGAGCCAGTGGGGTTGACTCCCTCATCCTTGAGCCAGAGATCCTGTAGCCCAAGGCGTGCTCCACTATGTTGCAGGTGGAGCAACGGGGTGTCGCCCTCGCCAAGGGTCACCGGTTGTTCGCCCTCAGCGAGCGGCAGGAAGGGGCGGAATCGCCACATGCCGTGCCCCCGGCGTACCTCGGCGCGCGCCGTCACCGTTGGCGCCGGCCGCTGGTATTTCACGAGCCATGGCTGCCCGCAGCGGTCACACACAGTGGGCAGACCGTCCGGTGCGCGGGTGTTGTCGCACGCGGAACAGACAAGGGTCCAGTCGAGGGTCATGGTCGGGTAGCCTGAAGGTGCTCGAGGATGCGTTCGGCCAGACGGGTGGAAACACCGTCGACGCTCGCGAGTTCGGATACCGTGGCGGAGCGAACGCCGGCGAGGCTGCCGAAGCGTTCGAGCAGCAGCCGGCGACGCTGGGCGCCTATGCCGCGAATGTTGAGTAGTTCGGACGTGATGGTGCGCTCGCTGCGACGCTTCCGGCTGTACGCCACCCCGAAACGGTGCGCCTCGTCGCGGGCCCGCTGCAGGAGGCGCAACGAGGGGCTGCGCCTCGGCAGCCGCAGGCTCTCGGCCCGCCCCGGGATGAAAATTTCTTCGTCCTTCTTTGCGAGGCTTACGAAGGCGACCTCGCCCATGTCGAGCGCCTGCGATGCCTCGAGCGCCGCGCCGAGCTGACCCTTGCCGCCGTCGATCACCATGAGGTCAGGAAGCGGGAGGTTCTCGTCGCGCCGGCGCGTGAGATAGCGGGTGATCACCTCATGGATCGCCGCGAAGTCGTCCTGCTGCCCCAACCCGCCGATCTTGAACTTGCGATACTCGCTCTTCCGCGGTCGCCCGCCCTCGAACCAGACCAGCGATCCCACGGTATCCCGGCCCGCATTGTGGGAGATGTCCACGCACACCAGGCTCCGCGGCACCTTCTGGAGGCCGAGGTCCCGGCCGAGCGCGTATACCGGGTCTTCGGCGCGCTCCTGCGTCTCGAATGACTCGATCCGCAGGCTCTCGAGAAGATGCCGTGCGTTCTGCTCCGCCAGCGTGAGCCAGCGATGCATGATCCCGCGTTGGGGTAGTGCCCAGTCCGTGGCAGGCTCGAGCACGGTGAGCAGTTCCAGCTCCGCAGGCGGGAACGGCAGAACCACGCGCGGCACCCTCGCGTCGGCGGGGAGGTAGTACCGCACGATAAACGCGTTCAGGATCGCGGCGTCCGCCTCTCCCTCGACATTCTCAAGGAAGCGATGCTCCCGGCCCAGCACCTTGCCGTCCCGCACCCGAAGCAGGACCGCGACCGCGTCGTCACCATCACGGGCAAAGCCCAGGACGTCGGCATCTCCGCTCCCCACGATCTCGACGGTTGAGGTCTCCTCCAACTTCTCCAGCCAGCGAAGGGCATCGCGATGCTCGCCCGCGCGCTCGAAGTCCTCGCGCGCGGCCGCCGCCGCCATGAGTTCGCGCACCCGAAGGCGGATATCCTGTGTGCGCCCCTCAAGGAAGGCGAGCACCTCGTCCATCATGGCGCGGTAGTCGGCCTCCGACTGCCAGCCCATGCACGGCGCCTTGCAGCGGCCGATGTGGAAGTCGAGACAGGGACGTTCACGCTTCTCGCGCGGCAGGTCGTCGGCACAGCTCCGGACGGTGTAAATGCGCCGCACGATGGCGAGTGCACTTCGGAGCTGGGAGACGTCGGTGAACGGGCCAAAGTAGCGGGCCCCCGCCAGGTCACGCCGGCGGGTGACGAGCACGCGGGGGAAGGGTTCGCTGGTTGTGACGGCAATCGATGGATAGCTCTTGTCGTCCTTGAGCCGGACGTTGAATCGGGGCCGGTACTCCTTGATGAGGTTGTTCTCGAGCAGCAGCGACTGGGCCTCGGTGGCCGTCACGACGGTTTCGACGTCGGCAATGAGGCGCTGCAGGAGAATGTGCTTGGGGGCCGCCGCCGGGTCGGCGGCCAGGTAGCTGCGCACGCGCGAACTGAGGCGCTTGGCCTTGCCCACGTAGAGGACCTGCCCCTGCGCATCCTTCCACAGGTAGACACCCGGTCCGTCCGGCAATGTCTCGAGCTTGCGCTGCAGCGCATCTGGAGCGGCCTCGCCCTGCCTCCCGTCCCTCACCGTCATGCACGAAAATTGGCCGGGGCGGGCGCCGGGCGCTACCCGCTCAGCCGCGGGTACCCCGTCGGCGCTGGAGGCGGCTCACGAACGCGCGCGCTTCGCGTATCCCCATGAGGTGTGTCAGGCCGAGGTAGATCGCCGAATAGCAACCGAGAACGATGGCACACACGACCAACGGGGGCCGGTGGGACACCACCTGCAGGAGGCCCCAGGCGCCCAAGGCCGCCGCCGCCGCCGATGCCCAGAGCCGGGCAAGGAGGGCGGGATCTCGCACGGGACGGCCAACCACCCGGGTCAGGGACCGGCGCAGCAGCAGGAACTCGAGCCATCCGGCGAGACTGCCCGCCAGCGCCAGGCCCGGCGCCCCCCACGCCTCCTCGATGCCGTAGGCGCGCGGCAGATACACGGCGAGCAGGAATCCGAGGGCGATGCCGGTGCCGACTCGTATCAGCGCAAAGCGCATCGGCGTGCGGGTATCCTGGATGGCGTAGAACGTGGACGAATAGAGGCGGCCGAGCGTGCCGGGAAGCAGGCCGATCGCCGCGCCGGCGAGGATACGCCACACATAGAAACTGTCCGCCCGATTGAAGCGCCCGGTCTCGAAGAGCGCCGCGGCGACCACCTGCCCCAGGGCCAGGAAGATCCCGCACGTCGGTATCACGAAGAACGCGATCTGCCGCAGTCCGGCCTCGAGCCTCCGGCGCAGGTGCGCATCTCGCTCACCCTGGTCGATGGACGCACCCGACGCGCCCGACATCTGCGGCAGCTCCGCCGCCGACACCGACATGCCAAAGAGACTGACGGGAAGAACGTAGAGGTTCTGGGCATAGCTCAGTGCCGCCACGGCACCGCTCGGGAGCAACGTCGCGATCAGCGTGTCCACGTAGGCGCTGATCTGGACAACACCGCGACTCAGGAAGGCGGGGAAGAAGTTCCGCACGACGGTGCGCACGTGCGCGCCCGTGCCCTTGAGCCCACCGTGGATGCCCTTGAGCAGGGCGGCAACGGTGGGAAGTTGCACCAGCACCTGCAGCGCCGCCCCGCCCACTGAGCCCCACGCCGCCAGCACCACCAGCTCGATCTCACCGACGCGGCCGCCCCAGAACAGCAGCACGGAGATAATCGCCAGATTCCAGACCGCCGGTGCCGCATAGGACAGGAAGAATCGCCCATGACTGTTCAGGACACCCAGGCACCAGGCGGACAGGACGAACAGGCCCGCACCAGGGAAGAAGATCCTGACCAGCCGGATCGTGAGCTCGCGCTTTGCGCCCTGAAAGCCGGGTGCGATGAGGTCGATGAGGAACGGCGTGGCCAGCACGCCGAGTAGCACGAGGATGCCCACAACAAGGGCCAGCAGCGCCCCGACGGCGCGCGCCACCCGGCGTGCCTCTACCTCATTGCCGGCGCCCAGCAGGCGCGCGTACACCGGGATGAACGACGCCGACAGGGCGCCCTCGCCAAACAGGTTCTGGAGCAGGTTGGGAATACGGAAGGCAGCGGCGAAGGCGTCCGCGGCATCACCGACACCGAGGAAATGACCCAGGATGCGCATGCGCACCAACCCGACGGCCCGGCTGGCCAGGATGCCCAGCGCCACCATCAGCGCTGCTCCGCGCCGCGGCACCGGCTTCGCGGGAGTGGGGATCAGGCGTTGGGTGTGGGTGGGAGGGTCCGGGGCGGAGCGTCCTCGATGAGCCGCTGGAGGAACTGATTTTCCTCCTTGAGTTCCTGCACCGCGCGAGAGAGGTCGTCCACGTCACTCTCGAGCAGCTCGACCTTCTTGGCGAGGTCGCCGACCGCGACCGGTTCCGGCGTCGGCCCCTCGAGGCGGCGCGCCAGCGCCCGACCAATGGGTGAGTCGAATACGATGCCCATGATGGGAATCATCAACGCGACGAGGAGGAGGAGGGCAATGATCGACATGATCGAAGCTAGGAGCCGGTCCCCGGCGCTTCAAGGGCGGACGCATACCACGTGGTGGCCTCGGTCATGACCGAATCAAGAAACCCCGGGCCATGCCTGGCGAGGAAGGGCGCCACGGTGAAGACGCGCTCCTGCGGCTTGCCGTCGGGATGCACCAGGTTGCGAGCGCGGCTCACCTGCCCCAGCTCGACCTCGCTCCGCTTCTTCAGGTGGCGCACCAGCTTCTGCTCGATGCGCTCCACCCCGCGCACGGCGCTGTTGCGCGCCCCGATGACGGTACGTTCCAGGGTGGGGTCGATGCCGACGGCGGCGGCCGTGAGCTTGCCGTACTCCTGGTCCAGGCCGTCACGGAGTCGCGCCACGGTAGTGACGACGTCCTCGGGCAATCGGGAGCGCGCGATACGGCCCTCGACGACACCCTCGGACTGGCGCAGGTCGTCCACCGTGAGGCCGAACTTCGTCAGGACGCGCTGCACCTTCGGCTCGATCACAAGCCCTGACCAGCGTGCGACGGGACGCTGGCGCTCGATCTCGAGTGCCGCGAAGACCGGCGGCGTGAGTGCCAGGTACTTCAGCTCGCCGGGGCCACCGACATACGCAACCGTCGGCAGCAGGGCGCTCTCTACTACAGGCCGCAACAGCACGTTAGGGGAGAGTCGCTCGGGCTCGGCCGCCGCAATCGAGGCGAGATCGGCCATGGCAAACGATTCGCCACCACGTCGGGTACGGAAGTCCTTCCCTGCCCTGACCAATCGATCGCGACCCTGGGCTCCCTCGAGGAACACGAGCGAGGCCCCGTCGCCGACCACCACGCCCGGGTCCGCATCCCGTCGGGCCAGCTCCGCCGCTAGCGGCACCAGTGGCGCCTCGATCGCTTCCGCCTGTGCGATCGCGCGGAGCATGACCGGGGCGGCGAGCTGCTTCAGGGCCCTGCTTCCGGCATCGAGGCAGACCACCCCAAGTGGCGCCACGAGTTCGGCCAGCGCGCCGGCATAGGCGCCGCCGACAGTAGCGTCGGGTCGGTAGTGGCGCCGCAACCAGGCGAGTGTCTCCTCGGCGAAACCGTCGCCCGGCAGGTCGGCCGCGAGTTCGGATAACGCGGCATGGACGCCAGGACCCAGCGTCTCGCGAAACATTGGCGCCATCACCGCGTCGGGGGACCGTTCCCTCAGTGTCACATGCCGGACAGAACCATCCGCCGCGGGCCATGCCGCACGATTGGCCTCGGCGAAATCATGGTCGTCGGTCGCGAGCCAGAAGACTGGCACCACCGGCCGCTGCCAGAGATCCTCGAGGCGGCGTGACAGCGCCGCCGCAGAGACGGCCTTGTAGACGGTGTACAGTGGTCCGGTGAACAGCCCGGCCTGCTGCCCCGTGGTGACGACCAGCGCGCCCGGCTGCAGCAACCGGTTGCGCGGATCGGGGTGCCCCACTGGCGTGACCGCCGCCTCGAGCAACCGCGGATCCACGCCACCGGTACGGAGCGAGGGCATCGGCAGTCGCGCCCGCAGCGGCGTGGTGACCAGTTCCATCGTCATGCCGCCTGCCCCATCAACAGCGCACGTGGCGCACCGTCCACCAGCGGCGCGCCCTCATAGTCGCCAAAGCGCCACTGCACGGACACGCCGGCGGCATCCAGCATTGATTCCAGTTCGGCCGGACTGAAGAGGCGAACACGTTCGCGGAACTGCCGACCGTCGGCCAGGTGAATCTCCTTGATCACGAACCGCTGGTCGGGCGAAAGGTACCGGCGCAGCTGGCTGCCCTGCTCCCCCGGCTCGAGGGCACCGGGCTCGCCGACATGCGCGCGCACCTGCGCGGCGTTGAGAAAGTCGAGCACGAACCAGCCGTGTGGACGCAGGGTGGCGGCCATCCCCGCCAGCGTCCGGCCGTGCTCGGCGTCACTCTCGAAATATCCAAAACTGGTGAAGAGGCTCAGGCATGCGTCCATCGAGCGGCCGCGGATGGGGAGGTGGCGCATGTCGGCACGCACCAGGGGCGCCGACGTGACCGCGCGCGCGCGCCGGAGCAGTGCCGCTGAGAGATCCAGGCCGATCGGCCGCTGTCCCGCCTCCCCCAGTGCCGCGGCGTGGCGCCCCGGACCGCACCCCACGTCGAGGATGCGCCAGGCAGGCGTCCAACTGGTGCAGCGCGCAATGAGCCCGATGAGCCGCTCCGCTTCGGCCGCATCGCGATGGGGGTACAGGGCGAGATAGTCGTCGTTGAACCAGGACTGGTACCACTCGGGCATCAGGGAAGCCGCCTCGACTCACTTGTGATATGGTTCGCCCCGCAGAATGGTCCCCCCGCGGTATACCTGCTCCAGGACCACGATGCGGGCGAGTTCATGGGGGAAAGTTAACGGACCGAGGCTCCATCGAAGGTCGGCAGCCGCTACGAGTGCGGGGTCAAGCCCATGTGACCCGCCGATCACGAGTGTCACCGGACGGGCGGCGCTCCGCCAGCGATCGAGCTCCGCTGCCAGGGCTTCGCTGGACAGCGCCTTTCCCGACCGATCGAGTACCACCACCCGGCAGCCGGCCGGGATCTTGTCCCGGAGCCGCACCGCCTCCTCCTTGCGCTGCACCACCGGCGTCGGGGCACGGGATGCTTCACGGACTTCCACCTCGCTGAAATCACAGAACCGTGCCACCCGCGCCGCATAGTCGTCGGCCAGGGCCCGGTACTCCGGCCGCAACCGGCCCACGGCAGCGAGGGTGAGCTTCACCCCTATGCGTACATGCCACGCAACCGGTGCACGGCCGCCACCCGCTCGATGGACAGCATGTAGGCGCCGGTGCGCATGTTCACGGAGTGGATGTCGGACATGGCAGCGACTTCGTCGAAGGAACGGACCATGATCTTTTCCAGGCGCTCATTGACGGTATCCTCGTCCCAGAAATATCCACCGCGGTCCTGAACCCACTCGAAATAGCTCACGGTGACGCCACCGGCATTCGCCAGGATATCGGGGATGACGAACACCCCCTTGTCCTCCAGGATCTTGTCGGCGTTTGCCGTCGTCGGTCCGTTCGCTCCTTCGCAGATGATCCGCGCCTTGATGTTCGCGGCGTTCCGGCTGGTGATGACGTTCTCGAGGGCGGCGGGTACGAGCACATCGCAGTCGACCGTCAGCAGGTCCTCGTTGGTGATACCCTCGGCCTTGGGGTAGCCGGCGAGCACCCGGTTGGCGCGCATCCACGCCAGCACATCGGTGACACTGAGGCCCTTCCCGTTCCAGATGCCGCCACTCTTGTCACTCACGGCGACGACCGTGCACCCGGCCTGCTCGAGGAGGTGCGCCGCCACCGACCCGACATTGCCGAATCCCTGGACGGCGACGCGCGCACCCTTCACCGGCATGCCGAGCCGTGCGAGCGCCTTGAGGGTGACGAGCATACAGCCGCGACCCGTGGCCTCGCGGCGCCCCAGTGACCCACCCATCTCGATCGGCTTGCCCGTCACGACCGCGGTGACGGTATGCCGCTTGTGCATGGAGTAGGTGTCCATCACCCACGCCATGACGCGTTCATTGGTGTTGACGTCCGGCGCGGGAACATCCGAGTCGGGGCCGAGCGTATCGATGATGGCGGAGGTGTAGCGGCGGGTGAGGCGTTCGAGCTCAGGCATCGACATGCGGGAGGGATCACAGATGACGCCACCCTTGGCCCCGCCGAACGGGATATTGACCACCGCGCATTTCCACGTCATCCATGCCGCGAGGGCCTTCACCTCGTCCAGGTGCACATTCTGGTCGAAGCGGATGCCGCCCTTCGCCGGCCCGCGCGAGGAATTGTGGATCACGCGATACCCGGTATAGACCTCCACGTCACCACTGTCGAGATGGATCGGCACGGAAACGATGATCTGTTTTTCGGGGTGCCGCAGCACCTTGTACACGCCGGGATCGAGGCTCAACCGCTGGGCTGCGTAGTCGAAGCGCGACATCATCGCCTCGAACGGGTTCTCCTCACCGAGAAAGCGGTCCTTGTCCGGGGAAATGATGGGCAGCCCTTCATGGGTTGCAATGCTGGTCATGGACGTTTCCGGCGCCGCAGCGCACGGCCTGGGTTAGGGACGATCCACACGGCTCACAACGTCATCCAGTGCTGCACAGATGCGATCTCCCGCGCGCTCCCACTCCAGCCCGAGCACCGCGACGAGCGGTTCGGGCACGCTGGCAGGCCAGCGATCGCGCAACTTGACGGCATCCTTCTCGGTCATCACGACATGATCCGCGCGACGGGCGGCGTGGGCCAGCCATGCCAGGTCCTCGTCGCGATAGTCGTGATGATCCTTCCATGTGGCGACCTGCACCTGCGCGCCAATGGATTTTACCTGTGCCACAAACGCATCGGGGTCGGCGATGCCGGCCGCCACGACCACCCGCCGCCCCGCCAGGTCGCTCGCCGCCACCCTGCGTCCCGACACCAGGCCTTCCATGTACCGGAGGCCCAGGTGCGCGATGGCCACCGGCCCGGCCACTCGTGCCGACAGTTCGTCAGCGAGCGCCTCCGCCGCCTCGAGGGTGGCGCGCTTGCGGGTGATCACCAGGGCGTCGGCCCGGTCGAGCGCCTCGACCCCCTCCCGCCAGGGCCCGGCCGGCACCGCCCAGCGGACGGCCCGTGTGGTTTCCGCCGCCACCACCGCGAGGTTGAGGTCGCGGTGCACATCCAGTCGCTGATAGGCATCGTCGAGTACCAGGACCCGTGCCCCCTGCGCCATGGCAGCGTCCGCGCCCGCGACCCGATCCGCGTTGGCGATGACGACGGCTTCAGGTACCGAGCGCCGGTGCACCAGCGTCTCGTCTCCGCCATACCCGCGCAACAGCACCCCGGGCCGGAGTCCCTGTTCGGCGTAGTATCGCGCTATCCAGATGGCGATGGGCGTCTTGCCCGAGCCACCCACCGACAGGTTGCCCACCGACACCGTGGGCAGGGGGAGGTCGTGCGTTGTGGCCCATCCCCGGCGGTAGGCTGTCGCCCGCAATCGCATGACGGCGCGCCAGAGCCCCGCCGCCGGCACCAGCGGAGCGCGGGTCAGCCGGGCTTCCGGTCGACGGCTGGTCCAGAGCCACCGCAGGAACCTGTGGGTGTCACCCCGCCGACCCGCGATCATGCCGCTGCTCCAAGCATGTTCAGTGCCCGTTCGGCAACCTCTGCCGCCTCGGAAACGCCATCCGATCCCGGGCCAACCTGAATCGGTTCACCATAGGCGACCCGAACCACCGTGCCTGGCCGCGGGATGGCGAAACGATCCCAGGACCGCAGGCGCCAGGCCCTAGCTGGGGTGGCGCGGATGGGCACCAGCGGTACCCCGGCATGCTGCGCCGCCAAGGCCGCTCCCGGCTTGAATACCCGCCGGGGGCCGCGGGGACCGTCGGGCGTAAACGTGACGCTGGTACCGGCCTGCAGCTCCCGCACAGCCTCCAGCAGCACACGCGCGCCGCGCCGGCTGCTCGACCCTCGGAGCGGACGATAGCCGAACCCCTCGGCGATCTGTGCCGCGTACTCTCCATCCCTGGATCCACTCACCACGACACCCATGCCGAAGCCCCGGCCATGCCAGAGGAGCGGCAGGAGCTCCTCGTGCCAGCAGGCGAGCACGACGGCGGCCTGGCCCCCCCGTACCGCCTCCTCAAGCTCGGAGGTCGGCGGTACCTCGAACCGCCACGTGCGGGCGAGAAGCGTGATGACAGGACGGGCCACCAGGCGGAGCTGCGCAGGAGTGAGGCGGATCTTCATGCGGCGAGCAGGGCTCTTGCCATCTCGGCGACCCGCCCCGCGGCGCCCGGGGTGCCCAGACGATCCCTGACGAGGGCAAGGCCTTCTCGCTGGGCGCGGGTGGCGGGCTGCGCCGGGTCCAGCAGCGGCGTGACCGCAGCGACGAGGCGCGCTGGCGTGACCTCCTCCTGCAGGATCTCGGGCACGACTTCGCGCCCGGCCACCAGGTTCACGAGACTGACCCAGGGCACCGTCACGAGGCGACGCGTGAGGAACGCGCTGATGGCATTGACCTTGTAGGGCACAACCATCGGCGTGTCGGTGAGCGCGGCCTCGAGCGTTGACGTGCCCGATTTCACGATGGCAGCGTCCGCGGCGGCCAGCACGGTGAGCGAATTTCCCCGCACCAGCGTGAACGGATCGCCGTCCGCATAGTCGCCACTGTCGGTCGCGGCGACGAGAACGCGGGTCGCCGCACCGCCGGCGAGCAGGGTCTGTCCAGCTTCGCGGAACGGCCGCCACAGGTGCCGGTGCTCACTCGCGCGGCTGCCGGGGAAGAGCGCCAGCACCCGTTCACCGTCCGGAATGCCCAGCACCTGGCGCGCCTCGATGCGAGAAGGCGGCGCTCCCCGGTCCAGCAACGGATGCCCGACATACCGGGCGTCGATGCCCATGCCACGAAAGAAGGCTTCCTCGAACGGAAGGATCACGGCGAGCTGGCGACAGGCAGCCGCGAGACGCCGGGCCCGCTGTGGACGCCACGCCCAGAGCTGGGGCGCGATGTAGTACAGCACCGGAATACCGGCGCGTCGCGCGGCCTCGGCCACATGTAGGTGAAAACCGGGGTAGTCGATGAGGATGACCAGATCGTACGCCGAGCGGGCAAAATCGCGCTCCATCCGGCGCAACAGGCGGAAGTGGGCCGGGACCTTTCCGATGACTTCCACCAGGCCGAAGGCCGCAAACCCCTCCATCGAAAACCGCAGGTCGACGCCGGCATCGGCCATGCGCGGTCCGCCAAATGCCACGAGGCTGGCGGCCGGCAGTTGGCGCCGCAGCGCCTCGACAACCGCCGCCCCGTGCAGGTCGCCGGATGGCTCACCCGCCGACAGGAACACGCGGGGGCCGGCCGGGGTCATCGACCGCTGATCAGCGACAGGGGCGTCGTGGTCACGGCATCCGTCACGCGCAGGGCCAGTGCAAGCGCGGCACGCCCCTCTTCACCCGTAATGACGGCGTCGCGATCGCCGTGCACCGCGTGCAGGAAGCTGTGCAACTCGAGTGAGAGGGCATCAGCCTCGGGGGCGGCGAGCGGAATGAACTCCACGATATCGGAAAGTTCCTGGGAGACGCCGGGCCGCCAGCCATCCCGCAGGCGCATGAAGTCGCCCCGTCCGGTCGCCAGGTCGAGTGACAGGTATCCATTTACCTGGAAGATCCGCAGGCGGCGCACCCGATCACGTGCGACCCGCGACGCGGTGACGTTCGCCACCACGCCGCCCTCGAATTCGACCCGCGCATTGGCCATGTCGAGGTGGGGAGACAGCACCGCCATCCCGGAGGCACGCACGTCAGTCGCCTCGGCACCGCCGGTGAGGTGAAGAATGAGGTCGAGGTCGTGGATCATCAGGTCGAGCACCACGGCGACATCGGTACCGCGTGCCTGGAACGACGCCAGTCGCTGGCTCTCGAAATAGAGCGGGTGGTGCAGCAGCGGCTCCGCAGCGCGGAGCGCCTGGTTGAACCGCTCGATATGCCCCACCTGCAGCTGGACGCCCCGGCGTGCCGCCTCCTCAATGAGGGCGTCCGCCTCAGCCACCGTCGCAGCCAGCGGCTTCTCCATGAGCACCGGAATGCCCCGACGCAACACGCGCAGCCCGACGTCGGCATGGTGCGGCGTGGGGACGGCGATCGTCACGGCGCGCACCTGGTCCAGCAGGTCGTCCAGGTCGGCAAAGGCGCGGCAGCCGCACGCGGCGGCCACTTCGCGGGCGCGCTCGTGGTTCGTGTCATGGACCCCGACCAGCGTCGCCTCGGGTGATGCCGCCAGGTGGCGCGCATGATGGCGCCCAAGCGCACCCACGCCGATGACGCCGATGGGGAGGGCCATGCTCACGCGGGAACTCCGCGACCCGAAGACTCCACAAAGGACAGGAACCGCTCGATCTCGGGCAGCGCCGGAATTTCCTCGCGAGCCCGGGCAATGGCCCGGCTCAAGCTCAGGTCCGAGTTGAACACGATGCGATACGCCCGCTTCAGCGCCGTCACGACCTCGGCACCCACGCCGGCGCGCTGCAGCCCGATCGTGTTCAGCCCGTACAGCTCGATGGGGCTCCCAACCGCCTTCGTGAACGGTGGGACATCCTGGTTCACGCGCGACCCGCCGCCGACGAACGAATATTCGCCGATGGTCACGAACTGGTGAATGGCATTGAGTCCACTGATGATCGCGTGGTCCTGCACCGTCACGTGGCCGGCCATCTGGGTCCCGTTGGCAATCACCACCTGGTCGCCCAGGCGACAGTCGTGGGCCACGTGCACGTACGTCATGAGGAAGCATCCAGCGCCGACCACCGTGCGCCCCGTCGCGGTGGTGCCGCGATTGATGGTGCAATACTCCCTGATCGTCGTGTCGGCACCCACCTCGACCCAGGTTTCCTCGTTGCGGTACTTGGTATCCTGGGGATCGCCGCCCACCAGCGTGCCTTCCCCGATCCGTACGCCGGCCCCGAGCCGCACCTGCTGCTGCAGCGTGACCCGCGGCCCGAGGACACATCGGTCACCCACCTCGACGTCAGGGCCCACGAGCGCCCAGGGCCCCACCTCCACCTCGGCGCCCAGGCGAGCACCCGGGTGGATGATCGCCGTGGGGTGGATGCTGGAAGCGGTCACCGGTCTACCACGCGCGCCAGCATCTCCGCTTCCGCGGCGAGCTGGCCATCCACGTAGGCCTCACCCTTGAGCCGACGGGTTCGCCCCTTGCCCTGCATGAGGGTGACCTCGAGCCGCAACTGGTCGCCGGGCACCACCGGCCGCCGGAACTTCACGTTGTCGAGTGCCATGAAGTACGCGATGTGCTTTGCCGGGTCGATTTGCTTGTCCATCAGCAGGACGCAGCCGGCCTGCGCGAGCGCCTCGACGATGAGCACCCCCGGCATGATCGGATGGCCGGGGAAATGACCCTGAAAGAAGGGCTCATTGATCGTGACGTTCTTGATGCCAACCACGCGGCGCTCCGGCTCCACGTCCACGATGCGGTCGACGAGAAGAAACGGGTAGCGATGGGGCAGGATGTCCATGATCTGGCTGATCTCGAGCACGTAGCCTCCCTGACGTTCCGCGGTACGCATCAGGCGCTGCGCCAGCGCCACGTTTCCCTGGTGGCTGGGGCGCTCCGCGATGATGTGCGCCTTGAGCCGCCCGCCAATCAATGCGATGTCGCCGATCACGTCGCCCGCCTTGTGGCGCACGAATTCATCGGGCCAGCGCAGCGTGGTGCCCACCACACCCTCATCCGACAGGACGATCACGTTCTCCACGGCGCCGCCCAGGGCGAATCCACGTGAATGGAGGTCCGCCACCTCGCGCTCAAAGCCGAAGGTGCGCGCCCCGGCGATGTCCCGTTCGAACGTCCCGGCATCGACCGTCCACTCTCCGCGCTGATGCCCAATGACCGGATGATCCCAGTCCACGCTCACCGTGAGGCGGAACTCGTCGGCCGGGAGCACCCGGTAAGATGCACCCCTCTCGGTCAGGACAAAGCCCTCACGGACGCGGTAACAGGTCGGTTGCCCCGGAAGCTCCGCCACGCCCGCCGCTGCAAGCGCCTCGAGCCACGGCGCGAAGGATCCATCAAGGATGGGCAATTCGGGGCCGTCGACCTCCACGGCGATATCGTCGAGGTCCATGGCGAAGGCAGCCGCAAGCAGGTGTTCGACCGTGTAGATCGCATTGTCACCCTCACCAAGTCCCGTGCGCCGCTCGGTGGCGCCCACACGGTGCGGGCGAGCGGGCACAGCCGCCGACGTGCCCCCGCGCTGCGCGAACGTGATGCCGTGGCCCGCTGGGGCTGGACGGCAGATGACGCTGGTCGTGACCCCGGAGTGGAGGGCGACACCTTGCAGGGTCGCGTCACGCGCGAGCGTGCGCCTAGGCATCCTTGCGATGCTCCGCGATGAGTCGTTCGAGATCGGCCAGGATGGCCGGTAAACGCTGCGAGGCCGCCTGCACCCGCAGCGTGTCCCGATGATTCCGGGCGATATACCCGCTCACCGTGGCGCCGGCGGGCACGTCGCGAAACACCCCGCTGCCGGAACCGATCCTGGCGCCGTCGCCCACCACGACGTGATCCCCCACGCCTGCCCCCCCGGCAATGATGACGAACCGCCCGAGCCGCGAACTGCCGCCCACCAGGACGCCACCCGCGAGGATGCAGTGCTCCCCGATCCGGACGTTGTGCCCGATATGCACCTGGTTGTCGATCTTGGTACCCCGCTCGATGATGGTATCGTCGATGCTGCCGCCGTCGATGGTGGCATGCGACCCCACCTCGACGTCGTCGCCAATGACGAGATGCCCGACGTGGGGAATCCGCGCGTGCCCCTCCGGACCACTATGAAAGCCGAAGCCGGTGCCGCCCAGCACGGCCCCCGCCTTGATCCACACACGGTCGCCCAGGCGCGTCCCGTTCGCACACACGACATGCGCGTCGAGCCGGCAGTCGGCGCCGACCTGCACATCGTCCCCCAGGACGACACCAGGGTCGAGACGCGTACGTGCCCCGATCCGTGCCCCGGCCCCCACAACGACATGCGGCCCGATGGAAACATCGTCGCCCAGCTCAGCCCGGGCCCCGATGCGAGCCGTGGCATCCACACCCGGCGCCGGCCTCACCGGCGGGTGAAGGCGGGACACGACCTGGCTCAGTGCCCGTGCCGGGTCACGCACCACCACCGCAGCACTCACCCGTGCGGCCTCTTCCGCCAGCTCATCCGTGACAAGGACCGCGCCGGCGCGTGAACGATGGAGATCCGGCAGGTAGGCGCGGGATACGACAAGCGACAGGTCGCTGGGACCGGCGCGGTCGAGCGGTGCCACCGACCCAATGACAACGGACCCATTGCCAAGCAGGCGGCCGCCGACGAGCTCAGCGACCGCCTGCACGGTAAGTCGGGTACTGGTGGCCTGGGTCAGTTGGTGGCCTTGAGCTTCTCGATCACCTGGTCAGTAAGGTCCAGCGTGCGATCAGCCGCCACGATGTTCCCTCCCTGGGCGCTCACGTCGAAGATAAAGGCGTATCCCCCTTCCGCCCGTATCGATTCGATGACGCCGTTCACCTTCTGCTGCAGCGGGGCCAGCAACTCGGATTCGCGCTGCTGCGCCTTCTGCTGGAGCTCCTGGGCGCGAGTTTCCAGCGCGGTACGCTTTGTCTCGAGCTCGGTACGCTTGGCCTGGCGCTGCGTCGGGCTCAGCACCACGGACTGCTGCTCATACTCGGAGGCCATCGAATCGAGGGTCGCCTGGAGCTTCTGGAGCTCGGCACGGTAGCCTTCGCTCTCCTTCGCGAAGGTCTGCTCGGCAGTCGTCCAGCCCGGTGTGGACTGGAGAATCCGGCGCGCGTTCACGAAAGCGAGCTTTGAGGCGCCGGAGGCCGGGGCTGTCGCCGCCGGCTTGGTGGCCGGCTTCGCCTGCGCCCCAGCGGGGGCAGCCACCGCCGCTACTACCACCAGCATCCCGATGCCACGCAATACCACACCTGCGAACCGCATGTCTCGCTCCTGAGTGAGAAGGTTCATGGCAACTAGAAGAAGTTGCCGAGTCGGAAATGAAGCTGCCAGCCCGGGTCGGGCTGTAACAGCAGGTTGGTTCGGTCAAACCCGTAGCCCAGATCGACCCCGATCGGGCCGAGTGGGGACACGACAGCCACTCCAAAACCAGCGCCACGCATGAGCCGGGTCGGGTCCCACTGGGCCACACTCCGGTAGTTGTTGCCGGCGTCCGCAAAGATGTTCACATACAGAAACTGGCTCACCCGCGCACCCAGCGACACGTTGAACGCCGCGGCCGACTTGCCGAAGGCGTTCGGGCTGGCGCGGTTCGTGGCCGCCAGGGGGTCGTACCCGTTCGGCGTGATCGAGAATTCCGGGTATCCCCGTAGCGGAATTCCGAACTGGACGCCACCCATCGAGTAGAGCTCCGTAAAGAACGGCCCCGCATCGCCGAAAATGAAACCCGAACGCGCCGTGAACGCGAGCACGAGCTGGATTCCGCTCCCCAACTGGGCAGGGTTCCCGCCGAGAACGCCGAGTGGGGCGTAGAAACGGGCCTCGACGTCAAACTTCTGAAAGTCGCCCGTGCCGCCCAGGATGCCACCATTCAGTTCGCCCGAAAAATTGAGGTACGAACCTGCGGTGGCAAATGGGAGCCCCACCCGCGTGTCCTTGACTACTGACGCGCCAAAGGTCGATCGCGTGCACGAGAGGCAGCTATAGCGGGCCCGGAGATCAACCGATCCGCCAGTATAGGAAATCTTCTGCAGCCCGTAATTCAGGAACAAGCGCGTATAGCGCGCACCCAGCAGCGGGAAGCCGAACTGGACCTGGCCGCCCGCCTGGCGCCTCCGGCCGAGGTCGCCCACAACGTACCGCGCCCGGGAGTCGAAGATCGACAGGGTGCCCGAAATCCGGGTTTCCCGGATGTTGGGATCGGTATACGACAGGTTCAGGTCCTGGATGTTCTTGCCGAACTGCCACTGGAGCCGCCCTCGCTTGCCCTGCCCGAAGAGGTTCGGTTCCTCAAGACCGATGAACCCCCCGATGCCGGTGCCCTGCCCCAGTGACGCGCCGAAGTTGATGTTGCCGGTGTGCTTCTCCTCCACCCGGAAGGTGATGTCCACCTCCGTATGGGTCTCGGAAGGCACGACATCGGGCGTCGGCATCGGCTGCTGGAAGAAGCCGAGGTTCGCAATGTTCTGCCAGGACCGGATGAGGGCCTCCCGGCTGAAGACCTGGCCAGGATAGAGCACGATGGCCTCGCGAATGACACGCTCATGGGTCACGTCATTCCCGATGATATTGATCTTGTTGACGGTTACGACATTTCCCTCGCGAATGTTCCAGCGCAGGTCAACCACCGGCTTCCCGTCGGCGCTGGTCTTCCGGATCTCTTCCGGCACCACCTGGGCGTAGATGTATCCGGTGTTGGCATAGAGGTTCTGGACACCCTCCGTGGCCTTTTCCCAGGCCGTGCGGTTGAACGGCAGCTGGAACTTGGGGGTGCCCCCCAGGGCCACCGGCCCGAAGGGGTAGTACTGCATCAGTTCTTCAGTGGAATACTGCCGGTTCCCGATCATGTCGAAGACGCCCACCGTGTACAGGGGGCCCTCGTCGACCGTGAGCCGGAGGATGGCCTTGGCGCGCCTTTCGTCAGGGATGAGGCTGTCGCCGACGACCTGGAAATCGATGAAGCCCTTGGAGGCATACCACGCCGGCAGTCGTTCCCGGATGTCGCCCTCCAGCACATCCTCGTTGTAGGCACCCTTCTGCCACCACCAGAAGCCCTCGGGCTGGGTGGACATGTGCTTGACGATGTCACCGTCAGTGAAGGTGCCCTTCTCGCCCTCGATCTCGACCATCGACACGGCAACGCGCTCGCCCTCGACAATGGTATACGTGACATCCACGCGCCCGTCGTAGGCGGTGACAGCCTGCACCGTCACGCTGGCAGAGTAGTACCCACGGTTGCGATAGAGGGAATCGATGGCAAACTGGCCATGCGCGATGGCCACGCGGTCCACGGGGCGATTGACCAGCAGCTTGACCTGGTCTCGGACGGTGCCGAGGGGGATCTTGCTCGCGCCCACCACGGTCCAGCTTGCCAGCAGCGGGCGCTCGACCACGGTGATGATGAGGATGTTCTTCCCGTCCTCCAGGCGCTCGTCGATCTTCACGTCGTCGAATGCGCCGGAGCGATATACGGCGGAGATCGCCCGCTGGATGTCACGAGGGCTGGGTCGCTGCTGTCGCACGAGGCCGGTGGCCGAAATGATAAAGGCGGCCGGGACGCGCGTGGCGCCGACCACCTCGAAGCTGTCTATGGGCGCGGCCTGCGCCGGCGGTGTGGCCGGCGTTTGCTGTGCTTGTAGGGGCATGGCGGCCACTGCAAGCAGCGGCCACACCATCAGGAGGAAGAACCGGCGCATCCGCGACAGACAGACGGCGGCGCCCCCGGAGGGACGCCGCCGCGGCTGCGTCAAGCCTGGCTGCCCGAGCCCGTGAGGGCGCGGAAGGCGAGTTTGTCGCCCTCGGGCGCTACGTCGACCTCGATCTCGTCGCCGCGTCCGAGCTCGCCAAGGAGGATTCGCTCGCTGAGCGGGTCCTCGATGTAGCGCTGGATGGAGCGGCGCAGCGGTCGCGCACCGTAGTTCTTGTCGAAACCGCGGTCGACCAGGAAGTCGAGCGCGGCCTGTGTGAGCCGGACCTCGTCGCCCAGGCGGCGCTGGACCTCGCGCAGCAGGATCTTGACGATCTGAGCGATGTGCTCCTTCTCGAGCGGGTGGAAGACGATCACGTCGTCCAGCCGGTTGAGGAACTCGGGATTGAAGGTCTTCTGCATCTCCTCGCGGACAGTCTCCTGCATCTTCTCGAAGCTGGCGCCGGCCGAGCCGCCGTGGAAACCAAGGGACCGATTCTGCATGATGTCACGGGCGCCGACGTTGGACGTCATGATGACCACGGTGTTCTTGAAGTCAATGACCCGCCCGTAATTGTCCGTGAGATGCCCCTCATCGAGCACCTGCAGCAGGATGTTGAACACGTCCGGGTGCGCCTTCTCGATCTCATCGAGCAGCACCACCGAGTACGGCTTCCGCCGCACCGTCTTGGTGAGGGTGCCCGAGTCCTCGTACCCGACGTAGCCCGGCGGCGCACCGATGAGGCGCGACACCGAGAACTTTTCCATGTACTCCGACATGTCCACCCGAATGAGCGCAGACGGATCGGCGAAGAGGAACTTGGCCAGCGACCGCGCAAGCTCGGTCTTGCCGACCCCGGTCGGGCCGCTGAAAATGAACGAGCCGATGGGACGATTCGGGTCCTTGAGCCCAGCGCGCGAACGCCGGATTGCCCGGGACACTGCCTTGATCGCCTCGTCCTGTCCTACCACGGAGGCATGCAACTCGTCCTCCATCCGGAGGAGACGGGTGGCCTCGGCTTCCTGGAGGCGGGTGACCGGAATGCCGGTCCAGCGCGATACGATGAAGGCAATCTGCTCCTCATCGATCACCGGGCGGCGCGTCTGCCGCTCGCGCTCCCACTCTTCCTGCTTGAGGCGAATCTGGTTCTGCAGATCGCGCTCCTGATCCCGAAGGGCCGCCGCGCGCTCGAAGTTCTGGTCGCGCACCGCCTCTTCCTTCTGGACGTTCACCTTCTCCAGCTGCGTCTTCAGTTCCGACACCTCGGCCGGCGGTACCTGCGACGCGAGGCGCGCGCGGGCGCCGGCCTCGTCGATGACGTCGATGGCCTTGTCCGGGAGGAACCGGTCGGTGATGTAGCGCTCTGACAGTTCCGCCGCTGCCGCCAGCGTGGCGTCGGGGATGCTCACCCGGTGATGCTCCTCGTACTTCTTCACCAGCCCGCGGAGAATCTCCACCGTTTCGGGCACCGAGGGCGGCTCCACGACGACTGTCTGGAAGCGGCGCTCCAGGGCGCCATCCTTCTCGATGTACTTGCGGTACTCGTTGAGCGTGGACGCTCCCACGCACTGCAACTCGCCGCGCGCCAGCGCCGGCTTCAGCATGTTCGAGGCGTCGATGGCGCCCTCGGCGGCACCCGCGCCGACCAGCGTGTGCAGCTCGTCGATGAACAGGATGATGCTCTTGTTCTGCGCGATCTCGTTCATGACGGCCTTGAGCCGCTCCTCGAACTGGCCCCGATACTTGGTGCCGGCGATGACGGCCGCCATGTCGAGCGAAAGCACGCGGTGGTCACGCAGCACATCGGGGCACAGCGCATTCGCGATCATGAGGGCGAGCCCTTCCACGATCGCCGTCTTGCCCACGCCCGGCTCGCCGATAAGCACCGGGTTGTTCTTCTTGCGGCGCGCCAGGATCTCCATGACGCGCTCGATTTCCTTGGCTCGCCCGATGGTGGGGTCGAGCTGGCCCTCGGCGGCGAGCTGCGTCAGGTCACGGCAGAAGTGATCGAGCGCCGGCGTCTTCGACTTCTTCTCCGACTTGGGACTCGCCGCCGCCGACTGGGTGGCCGCGGGGGCGCTGGCGGGCATGTCGCTGCCCAGGAGCCGCAGCGTCTCCGCGCGCGACTGCTCCAGGTTGACGCCAGCATCCGTGAGCACCTGGGCGGCAATGCCCTTCTCCTCACGCAGCAGCCCGAGCAGGAGGTGCTCAGTGCCGACGTAGGAGTGGTTCAGTTCACGCGCCTCGGTCATCGCCAGTTCAAGCACCTTCTTGGCGCGCGAGGTATACGGCAGGTCGGGCCCGGCGGCCGCAGCCGCCTTCCCCTTCTTGACGGTTTCCTCGATTTTCTGCTGGATCTCCTCAAGGTCCACATTGAGGTTCTGCAGCACGGCCGCGGCAACGCCCTCACCCTCGCGGATGAGGCCGAGCAGGATGTGTTCGGTGCCCACGTACTCGTGGTGCAGGCGCGCCGCTTCCTCGCGCGCCATCTGCAGCACTTTCCGAACGCGGTCCGTGAAGTTGTAACCGTTCATCTGCGCATTCCCGGCAGTAGTCTTATCCGCTTCATCGACGCCGACCGACTTCGTCCTCGAGGACCCGGCGCACATGCGCCGCCCGCCGCACCGGAAGATCGGGATCGCCGAGCGTCATCCCCTCCAACTGGGCGAGGTGCGCCGGCTGCGTATTGATCAACAGCTTGTTGAGCGGGTACATGCCCACGCCGGGGATGATGTTCATGCCCACGCCGAGCCGGACACCGCTGAGGAGGTTCATCGCCTCCTCGAAGGACATGGTGCGGGCATAGCGAAGGAGCCCGAACGCGCGCCACACCTTGTCTTCCGTGACAGTCGACGCGTTGCGCTGCAACACGTCCCGAGCCTGTTCCTCGTACGCCATCACCTGCCGGACCATCTTGGCGAGGTGATCGAGCAGCTCGTGCTCCGACTTTCCGAGTGTCGTCTGGTTGGACAACTGGAAGAAGTTGCCGACGACCTCGCTCCCCTCACCATACAGCCCGCGGTAGGTCAACCCGACCTGCGCCAGGCCCTGCAGGACCTTCGATATTTCCTTGGTCAGGACGAGGCCCGGAAGGTGGATCAGCACCGAGGCGCGCAGACCAGTTCCAACATTGGTCGGACACGAGGTAAGGTAACCGAACTCAGGGTGAAATGCGAAGGGAAGTCGTTGTCCCAGTTCGGTGTCCAGACGTTTCACCTCGTCGTAGACCGCCGCCAGATTGAACCCCGAACAAAACCCCTGCAATCGCAGGTGATCCTCCTCATTCACCATCACGCCGAGGTGCCCCTGGAGCAGCAGGCTGGCGCCGGTTCGCACCCGTCCGTCGGCCTCCAGGCCGGCAAGTTCGCGGCTCACCAGGTGCCGTTCGTGCAGCAGCTGGCGGTCGGCAGGCTCCAGCCGGTCGAGGCGGAAGCGCACGGCCTGCTTCAGGACGGGGACATCGGCGGCAGCGGTCTCCAGCTCGCGGAGAACCTGCTCGCGCTCCCGGTCGCCGTTGCGGCTCGTAAAGGTCCGGCCCGCCAGGTTTCGGGCCAGCCGCACCCGGGTCGACAGCACCATATGACTGGCCGGACCGCTGGCATCCAGCCAGCCGACGCCACCGTCCGGCACCAGCGACAGGTCGATCATTCGACACCTTCCAGGCTGCGGAGGCGATCCCTCAGCTCGGCCGCCAGTTCAAAATCCTCTGCGGCGATGGCTTCCCGCAGCTGCTCGCGCAGTCCAGAGGAGGGATCCTCCGCCCCCGCCTCATCGCCCTGGACGCTTTCCGCAGCGGCACCCGGGGCCTGATAGCGGTCTCCCATGTGCGTCGTGGAGCCATGCAGGCGGCGCAGCAGGTCACGCAGCTCAGCCCCGAAGGTGGCATAGCATTCCCCACACCCGAGGCGACCGGTCTCCCGGAAGTCCTGCAACGTTGCACCGCAGCCGGTGCACGCGCCGCGCGTCCCGCTGCCACGGGTGTCCGGCGACTTGCCCATCGCCGCCAGGAAGCTCCCGAGCGGCGTCTTGGGCACCAGCGTGGAACTCTCAACACCGCGCTCAGCGGCGCAGCGCTCGCAGAGGTGCTGCGTCGTGACCTGCTCCTCGACGATCTGGGTCAGGTGCACCACCGCCTCCCGTTCCTTGCATTGATCGCATTGCATCAGGACACCGCCCCTGCTCCGCTTGCCGGCACGAGGCGACCTTCCTCGAGGGACAAGACGCGATCCGCCCGCTGGGACAGCAACTGGTTGTGGGTCACGACAATCACCGCCGTCTCGAACCGCCGCGCGAGGCCGGAGAAGAGGTCGTGCAACCGCTCGGCGTTGTGCGCGTCGAGGTTGCCCGACGGCTCGTCCGCGAGGAGCAATACCGGGTCATTGGCAAGCGCACGCGCCACGGCGACGCGCTGCTGCTCCCCGCCCGACAGTCGCCCCGGCTCATGCGACATGCGGCCGGCCAGACCGACCGCCGCCAGCAACTCCTCGGCCCGCGCTCCGGCGGCCGCGTCGGTGGCGCCGGCAATGAGCTGGGGCAGCATGACATTCTCCAGTGCCGTGAACTCCCGGAGCAGGTGATGAAACTGGAAGACGAAACCGATCTTCCGGCTTCGCAGCGACGCGAGGGCATCGCCGGACAGGGCATGATACTCACTCCCGTCGAGCGAGACGGTGCCGCCCGTGGGGCGGTCGAGCGCACCGAGCAGGTGGAGGAGGGTGCTCTTCCCGGCCCCGCTGGCGCCCATGATCGCCACGAACTCACCCCGGGTGACGCTCAGGTCGGCGCTCGTGAGCACATCGATGGGCTGGCCATCGCCACCCTCATACACCTTGCGGATGCTGCGCGCCTCGAGCAGTGCCATCACTCGTGCCGGATCGCTTCGACCGGGGTCAGGCGCGCCGCGGCACGTGCCGGGAACACCGTCGCCACCACCGCCAGGAGGAAACTGGCCGCAATCACGATCAGGACATCGAGCGGCTGCACGTGGATCGGCAGCCGGTCGATGAAGTACACGGCGGGGTCGATCCGGATCCAGCCTGACCGGTCCACCACGAACGAGATGACCAGTCCGAGGGCGAGCCCCACGATGGTGCCGACCGCGCCGATCAGTGCTCCCTGCAGCAGGAAGATCCTCCCGATCGACCGGCCGGTGACACCCATCGCCTGCAGGATGCCAATCTCCCGGGTCTTGTCGGTGACCACCATCGTCAGCGTGCCGACGATGTTGAATGCCGCCACGACCATGATGAAGAAGATCACCAGCCCCATGGCGATCTTCTCCAGCTGCAGCGCGCTGAAGAGTCCCTGGTTCTGGCTCTGCCAGTCGAGGTAGCGGTAGGGCGGCATGCCCAGCCGGCTGGCAATGCGCGCACCTGCCGCCGGCGCCTTGTCCGGATCCTTCAGCCGAACCTCGATCCCGGATACGGCATCGCCCATCCCGGCAAATCGCTGTGCCGCCTCCACCGACATGACCACGAACTGGTTGTCATACTGGAACATGCCGGTATTGAAGATTCCGGTCACCTCGTACTGGAAGAGGCGTGGCACGGCGATGCCCAGCGCCGCGTTCACCTTCGGCGGCTTGGGCGGGATCAGGGTGACGACATCGCCCACCACGACACCGAAACGGTCGGCCAGTCGCTCACCGAGGATGACGCCGCCATCAACATTGGGATTCGTGGTCGCGAACCGGAGGTCGCCCCGGACGATCTTCTGTGGCAGCGTGGTGACGGCCATCGCGCCGGTATCGGCCTCAAAACCAAGGATGTTCACCGCCTCCGCATAGTCGCGCCCCGTGCTGAGCAGCGACTGGGAGATGATCTCCGGAGCGGCCGCAAGCACCTCCGGGTCCTGCAGGATGATGTCCCGGGCCTTCCGCCAGTCGTCCATGCGGAGCTCGGCGCCGAAGGTCAGGATGCGCAGGTGCGGATTGGCCACCAGGATGCGTTCCCGAAGGTCATCTCGCAGGCCATTCATGACCCCGAGCACCACCACAAGCGCCGCCACACCCACCATCACGCCGCCAGTGGCGATCAGGGTGTTCAGCGAGAGGAAGCGCCCCGTGCGGCGTGACTGCAGGTACCGCCTGGCGATGCGCCACTCGAGGCGTGAGGACGTGAGGGCGTGAGGGCGTGAGGCGGGTCCGCTCACGTTCCCTCTTCGGCGGGCACTGGACGGGCATCGTCTTCCGGGCGCATCGCCGGGAAGAGGATCACGTCGCGAATGCTGGGCTGGTTCGTGAGGAGCATCACCAGCCGGTCGATACCGAGCCCGACGCCGCCAGCCGGCGGCATGCCGTACTCCAGGGCGCGCACATAGTCGGCGTCGAAGACATGGGCCTCGTCGTCGCCGGCCGCACGCTGGGACACCTGGTCCTCGAACCGCGCGCGCTGGTCGTCGGGATCGTTCAGCTCGCTGAAGGCGTTCGCGATCTCGCGTCCACCGATGAACAGCTCGAAGCGCTCGGTCAGTGACGCATCGGTGCGATGTGGCTTCGCCAGCGGAGACAGCACCCGCGGGTAGTCGACCACAAACGTGGGCTGCACCAGCGAGGGCTCGAGGAAGGCCCTGAACATTTCGTCGAGCAGCTTGCCACCCGACCACCGGGCCGCCTCGTCCCGGGAAATGTCGTGCGCCAGCAGGGCCGAGCGCATCTCGGGCTCGGAGGCCTCCTGCACATCGACGCCCGAGGCGTCTCGAATGCCGCCCACGAAATGCACGCGGCGCCATGGTCGCGCGAAATCGTAGCGGACGCCGTCGCCCTCGAGCGTGGTGCCGCCACTCACCTCATGCACCAGGCTGGAGACGAGTTCCTCCACCAGCTCCATCATGTCATGGTAGTCGGCGTACGCCTGGTACCACTCGACCATGGTGAACTCGGGATTGTGCGTCCGGTCCATCCCCTCGTTCCGGAAGTTGTGGCCGATCTCGTACACCCGCTCGAGGCCGCCCACCAGCAGGCGCTTGAGGTACAGTTCGTCGGCGATGCGCAGGAACAACTGCTGGTCGAGCGCATTGTGGTGGGTGAGGAAGGGCCGGGCGGCGGCCCCGCCATAGATCGACTGCAGCACCGGGGTCTCGACCTCGAGGAACCCCCGGCTGTCCAGGAACCGGCGGATGTGCGTGATCGCCCGTGCGCGGACGCGAAAGATCTCGCGAACCTCCGGATGCACCGCGAGGTCGGCATAGCGCTGCCGGAAGCGGACCTCCGGGTCCTCGAGGCCACCATAGACCTTCATGCCCTCGTCCGTCTGCTGCACCTTGCCCCGGGGCAGCGGCCGCAGGCTCTTCGCAAGGAGCGTGAGTGAGGTGACGCGCAGCGTTGTCTCGCCGGTTCGCGTACGAAACAAGGTCCCGCTGGCGCCGACATGATCATCGAGGTCCAGCAGCTTCACCACATCGAACGCCTCGCCCAGCGCGTCCTGACGGAAGTACAGCTGGACCCGGCCACTTTCGTCCTCGAGATGGGCGAACGCGGTCTTGCCCTGCGAGCGGAACGCCACCAGCCGGCCACAGACGGTCGCCGCGGGGCCATCGTCGCCCATGGCCGGATCATAGGCCGCCACCGCGGCCGCCGCAGTGTGCGTGCGCGCGAAGCGGTAGGCGTAGGGTGCCACGCCCATCGCCTCGAGCGCGGCGCGCTTGTCTCGCCGCGCGGCCTCCACGTAGGTCGGTTCGGCACCGCTCGTCATGCGGCTCGGCTCCCGAAGCGCTTGAGGTAGGCCTGGATGAACTCGTCGAGGTCGCCGTCCATGACGCGATGCACGTCACCGACCTTGAGCTCGGTGCGATGATCGTTGACCATGGTGTAGGGCTGGAAGACGTAGGACCTGATCTGGTTACCCCAGGAGTTGTCGGTCTTGGTTGCCTCGAGCTTGGCCTTTTCTGCCTCCTGCTCCTCGAGCTTCTTCTGGTACAGTGCCGCGCGCAGCATCTTCATGGCCATCGCCTTGTTCTTGCCCTGGCTCCGCTCCTGCTGGCACGCCACGACGATTCCCGTTGGCTCATGCGTCAGCCGCACGGCCGATGACGTCTTGTTGACGTGCTGACCGCCAGCACCGCTGGCCCGGTAGACATCCATCTTGATGTCCTCGTCGCGCAGGTCGATCTCGATGGTGTCGTCAATGTCAGGATAGACGAACACCGAGGCAAACGACGTGTGCCGGCGCGACTGCGAATCGAAGGGCGAGATCCGCACGAGGCGATGCACACCCTTCTCGGCCTTGAGATACCCATAGGCATACTGCCCCCTGATCTCGAGCGAGACCGACTTGATGCCGGCCTCCTCGCCCGGAAGCAGGTCGAGCAGGGACACCGTGAAGCCATGGCGCTCGGCCCAGCGATGGTACATGCGCATGAGCATCTCGGCCCAGTCCTGTGACTCGGTGCCGCCGGCTCCCGGGTGGATGGTGAGGATGGCGTTGCGCGAGTCGTCGGGGCCCTGGAGCATTGCCTGCAGCTCGAGGTCACGCACACCACCTTCCAGCCGGCCCACCTCGCCCACCAGCTCGGCCTGCATGCCCTCGTCGGGTTCGGCCTGCAGGAGATCAGACAGACCGCGCGCCTCGACGGACCGTTCGTGCAGGTCATCAAATGGGCCGACCCAGTTCTTCAGCGTCTTCACCTCCTGGACCACCGTCCGCGCCCGCTCCTGGTTGGTCCAGAAACTGGCGTCACCCTGCTGGGACTCGAGCGTGCTCAGACGCTCCCGCTTGTTGTCCAGGTCAAAGAAAACCTCGGAGCTCGAGGAGGCGCTTTTCAAGGTCGGCAAGACGTTCATTCAATTCGGACATGCGATTCCCAGTAAGAAGTCTGGGCTCAAACTTAAGCAGGTGCGGGGTGAGGGGTGAGGGGGACGGCCATGCAAAAGGGGGCCGCCACTCCCCGGCGCGCCCCCTTCCTCACAGTACGCCCTGAGCCAGTGGCTAGAACACCTGACTGCCGTCTCCAAGAATCTCATTCAGCGCTTCCCGAAAGTACGGCGTCGAGTCGGCGAGTTCGTTGCCCACCTGCTCCACATACTCCTCCCAGCTCTTCGTGATCTCTTCCTTGAACGACTCCTTGATGGTGCCGGCCTTCAGCGCGTCGCGACGTTTCGCCGGATGGTACACCACCATGTCGGATACCAGCGCGCGTGCCAGACGGCGGGCCTTGAGGGCCGGATCCTGGGAGAGGAATGGATTCCCCGCACGGCCCCCAGCGGCAGGCCGCGGCGGAGTCACGGGTTGGGGGAGTGGGGTGGTGCCGGGACGGGGCTGCGGCGGTCGGGCACCGGGAATCGCCGGCGGAATGAGCGTCGATGCCTGCATGGGACGCGGCGTGGCCGGCGTTGCTGTGGGCGGCGGCGCCACGGGCACAGGCATTGGCGGGGGTGTCACCGCCGGAGCAGGAAGCGGCGTCGGTATCGGCGGGGGCGGTGGGGGCGGCGGTGCCGCGCGCACTGGGGCCGCTGCCGTTGCTGGCGTGCTGGTGACCGGCGCCGCCGGGACCGCTGTACCGGGAAGGGCCGTCGCGGTCACCGAGAACACCGCGGCACACACGGAGCAGCGCGCGCGAACGCCGCCCGCCGGAACCTTGGCCGGGTCGACACGGAACATGGTGGAGCAACTCGGGCACTGGACGTTCATGCGCCCTCCTCTGCCGCCGCCCCGCGGCGACGATCAACGACGAATACGGAGCCCGGCAAGGTCTTCGCGTAGCTCTTCATCTCGGTCGCGAGCTCGCTCACTTGCGCGGGATGCGTGAATTTCCGGTTCCGGTTGGTCACGATGCCGATGGAGAGTGTCATCAAGGGAACCCGATGCAACTGGCCCCGTCGATCCTTGCCGAAGAAGTACCCTGCCCGCCGGTCCTGCTCGCTGTACTGCAGGGGAATCAGGGTGTCGAATACGCTCAGGATCTCGGTGCACACCGCACTGATCTCGGTGGTCGGCACGATAAAAATGAAATCGTCCCCGCCGATGTGCCCGACAAAGCCGCGTGCGCCGAGCAGGCCCTTCACCACGTCGTGCAGCAGCCGCGACAGGAGATAGATAACCCGGTCACCATCATAATAACTGTAGCGGTCGTTGTATTCCTTGAAGTGGTCAAGATCGGCGTAGCAGACCGCAAACTCCTCGTTCGATTCCAGGCGGCGACGCACATCGCGCTCGATCTCGGTGGTGCCCGGCAGCCGGGTGGACGGGTGGACCGAGACATCCCGCTCCGTTCGGGAACGCATCGCCTCAATGCGTGCCCGCTGTTCCTCCGGTGAGAAGAAGACCGTGAGGACCTCGTCACTTCCGGCAGAAAACCACTCCCGCACCACTTCAGCACGATGCTCGCCTGCCAGGGCCACCACCGGGACGATTGCCGTGAACGCATCGCCCTTGAGCCGGCGCACCAGTCCGAGACCCTGCTCCACCGCCCGGTCCGCGTCGAGAAAGAGCACACACGGGTGCCCGCGAAGCACAATCGACTCGATCTCTTCGGCCACGGCAAGCGAGACCACAGGATAGGAGTGCTCCTGAGCCCAATGCTGCACGAGCGCCGGCACTGATGCGCCGTCGGGTGCGTAAAACAGGATTGTGGGTCTCGTTCGCACCCGACTGGCCTCGTAAGCTGATTATTGATAGGAACTTACGTAATCAGGACAAGAGAGTCAAACACTACCCCCCGGCACCGTTCGCGCTCAGGTCCCTTCAGATGAAGAAGGCCGCCACCGCAATCATCGCATACACTGCAAGAAGCTGCACGCCCTCGAACCAATGCGACTCCCCGTCCAGCGTGACAATCGACGTCACCAGGGTCGCCAGGAACAGGATGGCGACCTCGAACGGCTGAAACACCAGGTTCATCGGGTGCCCGAAAAACAGGCTGATGAACACGAGCAAAGGAGCGACAAGCAGTGCAATCTGTGTGCTCGAACCGAGTGCAATTTGGAGCGACAGGTCGATCTGTCCCTTGCGGGCCACCATGATGGCCGTCGCATGCTCGGCGGCGTTGCCGATCAGCGGGATGATGATGAGGCCCAGGAAGAGTTGCGACAGCCCCAGGTCGGCCGTGACCGCTTCCGTGGAATGCACCAGGATCTCCGACATCACCGCGATGCCGACCGTCGCGACGCCCAGCACGACGATCGCGCGCCCCATGCTCCACTTCTCGCCCTCGAGCAGGTGTGGTTCCCCGCCAATGAGCCGCCTGTGGGTCTTGAGCGTAAAGAGCAGTGACGCCGCATAGGTGATGAGCAGCACGATCGCCACGCCCTCGGCAAGGTGCAGTCCGTCCATGCGGGCACTTGGCTCGGGATGCGAGTACAGGAACAGCGCTGGCAGCACGAGGCTCACGATCGCAAGCATCAGCATGCCCGCGCTCATCCCCGCGTTCGTGCGGTTGAAGCGGAGTTCCTGCTGCTTCACCCCGCCGGCCACGATCGACAGGCCGAGGATGAGCAGCAGGTTGCCAAGGATGCTGCCGGTGATCGACGCCTTCACCAAGTCCACCAGCCCCGCCTGCAGCGCCACGATCGCGATGATCAGCTCGGCCGCATTGCCGAAGGTCGCGTTGAGGAGCCCGCCGATCGTGGGACCCGAGCGCGAGGCGATCTGTTCCGTCGCCTCGCCCATGAAGCCCGCCAGCGGCAGCACGCCGAGACAGGCCGCGACGAACACCGCGATGGGGGAGGCATGCATGTAGTTGAGCACGATCGCCGCCGGCACCGCGAGCAGCAGCACCATCCGGAACCAGGAAACTTTCGGCTTCGGCTTGGGCGCGAGCTTCCCGACCGACGGCGGGCGCCGCTCGACCGGTTCGACCGGTTCATCGGGTTCAGCGCTGCGTGGCCGGGAGTCCCGCTCACCGCGGGCGGGTCGCTCCGCGCGCAGGGGGCGCTCCGCTCGATCGCCCCGTGCATTGCGCTCAGGCCGTGGCGGACGCTCCTGCCTCTCCCTTTGTGGTCGCTGCTGCGGCTGCGAACTGTCCTGCTTTGTCTGGGTCGATGCCGTTTCGCTGGTCCGGTCCCGCCGGGCACCGCGCTCGCGAGGCGGCGGCACGACAATCCCGGCGCGTGCCGCCACTTCTGCGACCACCGCATCGGCCTCGATGCCACGTTCGCCGAGGTAGCGCGGCAGTGCGCCACGACGGTCGGCGAGGGCCGCGAGCAGCAACTTCGCCTCCAGCGGGCCCTCGCCCGCCGTGCCGGCGTCGAGCAGGCGTCGGGCGTGCGATGAGAGAGGTACCCCGTCGGCCTGCGGGGCGTCGCTCCGGACGCGGACCCGCCTTTGACCAGTCTCCAGACTGCTCACGAGCGCCGCGCGATCGACGCCGGCGGCATCGAGGGACGCCTGCGCCAGGTCGCTCGATCGCAGCAAGCCGAGGAGAAGGTGTTCGGATCCGATGAACTCATGACCGAGACGCTCCGCCTCAGCGCGCGCCCCAGTGAGCACGCGCTCGGCGTCTTCGTTCAACGGCTGGTCAGGCATGATCGGAAGAGATGAGGATGGCCGCGGGTGTGCACCGTGGTCTGGTCCGGGATCACCGGGTTGGCAAGGGGTAGAGCGACTCGTCCAGTGGGGTGGCTTCCTCGATCAGCATGATCGGGATGCCGTCCTCGACGCGGTAGACCAGTTTCGACTCGCGGCACACCAGTACTTCCGGCGGGCCTTCGTAGTGCTCGAGCGGCGCCTTGCTCTTCGGGCAAACCAGGATGTCCAGCAGCTCCTTCGGTACGCTCATTTGTTCTTCCGATCAGTGGGAGGAAAGCCGAAGCGCTGGAGCTGCGACTCGTTCTTGCGCCAGCGCGGCGCCACCTTCACCCGGCATTCCAGATACACCTTCTGCCCCAGCAAGGCCTCCAGACGCGTTCGCGCGTGACTGCCGATCTGCTTGATCATGGCGCCACCCCGGCCGATGATCATGCCCTTCTGGGACTCACGTTCTGCAAACAAGGATGCCCGAATGTACACCGGCTCGTCGGCCTCGCGGAACTCCTCCACCTCGGCTGTAAAGGAATAGGGCAGCTCGTCGCCAAGGAGCTCGAAGGCGGCCTCGCGGAGGTACTCCACCACGAAGAATCGTACCGGCTGGGTGCCCACATCATCGGGGTCGTATTCGAACGGTGCCTCGGGCAGCAGGCTGCCCACCCGCGCGAGGAGGTGCTCGATTCCGTCACCCGATTCGGAGGAAATGGCGAGGGCCTCGCGCGCGAGCTCGCGGCGCCGGTCGGCGTGTACCAGGTCGACCTTCGTGTAGACGACCAGGACCGGTGCCGAGAACGTCGCCTCCGGGCCGACGAGATCCCGGAACGCAGGCGCGGGTGCATCGGCGGCGGGATGGAGATGCAGGATGACGTCCATCCGAGGCAGCGCGCCGAGGGCCAGCTCCCGCATGCGCTCCTGCATCAGGTAGCTCGGATCGAGCAACCCGGGGAGGTCGTGCCAGATGTACTGGATGTCGCCCTCGGTACGAAGCCCCACCACTGGCAGCCGTGTGGCCTGGGCCTTGGGGCTCACAATGGCGAGATGCACGCCAACGAGGCGGTTGAGGAGTGAGGACTTTCCGACGTTGGGTGCGCCCGAGAGGGCGACGTGACCACACTGTGTCATGGCCGGAAGCTAGTCGCTTGCCACCCGCCACGAGGCACGATATGCCTGCCGCCCATCCACGCCTTCCGTGCCTACCTGGATTCTCCGGATTCGCGATACCTTCCGGTGATGGCAACGAATGCCGGCGGGGACCACCCTCGCCGATCACGGCCAAGGAGGAGCATCGCGATGATCACTGGCACCCTTTCCGGCCTCCTGCGCATCCTGGTCGTCGGTCCGCTGGCCTACCTGCTGCTCATTGCCGTCCTTCGCATGAGCGGCAAGCGGACCCTGGCGAAGATGAATGCGTTTGACTTTGTGGTCACGGTAGCACTCGGCTCAACCCTGGCGACCGTCCTCCTGTCAAAGGACGTGCCCCTCGCTGAAGGCGTCCTCGGGTTCGCGCTCCTCGCCGCACTGCAGTTCGTGATCGCATGGAGTGCACAGCGCTTTCCGCCTGTTGCAGCGGCCATCAAGGCCGAGCCCCGTATCCTGCTGCGGGACGGAAAGGTTGACCACAGGGCCCTGCTGGACGAACGAGTGAGTGCGGTGGAGATCAAGGCGGCAGTGCGCAGCCACGGGCTGGGCGATCTCACCAGTGTCGCCGCGGTCGTGCTCGAGACCGACGGCAGCCTGAGCGTCATCTCCCGCGCCAATGCGGGAGACCGTTCGACATTCCCGGATGGGGAACCGTAGCGCGCTCTCGGCCGGGGCGCGGGTATCATTGGCAGCATGATGACTGAGGGGACGACAGCAACACGCGGAAGGAACCAGCGTGACCCGACCTTAGCCGCAATGGGGAGCGCCGATGCGTAAGGTGCTCGCCTGGATCTTTTCCGTCCTGGGGCTGATCCTCGTGATCGCGACGATCGTGAGCTTGATCCACTCGAATCGCGGGTGGATCCAGGTCCTGAAGTTCCCTCGCGTGCTGAGCCTTCTTGCCATCGCGTTCACTGCACTGGGCTGCATGGGCTTTGCACGACGTGGCCGTGCTGGGCTCCTCGTGGCACTCGCCGCTGCCGCGGCGCTGCAGTTGCGGGAGATCTACCCGTACGTAGCGTTTGCGCCGAACGAGATGGTCGAGACCAACGCGCTCGGTAGCATTGTCCCCCGCTCGTGCTTCACGGCGCTGGGCCTGAACGTCCTGCAGCGCAATCGCGATTACGCGCCGACGGTGGAGATGATCGCGCGGGAGCGACCCGACATCCTCCTGCTGCTGGAGACCGACCGGCCCTGGGTCGATGCCCTTGCGCCGGTGCTGGTCCGCTACCCGCACCAGGTACTCCGGGCCAGCGACAACACGTACGGGATGGTGTTCGCGACCATGCTGGCGGTGGACTCAGCGTACACCGAGAACACCACGGACCAGCATACGCCAACGGTATATGCCCGGATGACGACGCGTGATGGGCAGGCGTTCCACTACACCGGCCTGCATCCGCGCCCGCCGACACCGGGGCACGATACCGATCTCCGGGATCGCAAGATCGCCCGTGCCGCCCTGCAGCTCGCGGGCAGGAATGTTCCGGCGATCGCCATGGGCGATTTCAACGACGTGCCGTGGTCACGGACCACGCGGGTGTTCAAGCAGGTCGGTGGCTACCTTGATCCCCGAATTGGTCGCGGAACCTTTCCGACCTTTCCGGCCACCCTGACAGCCATCGGATGGCCACTCGACCAGGTGTTTGCGACACCGGACTTTGCGTTTCGCTGGATTCGGGTGCTGGAGGATGTCGGCTCCGACCATCGACCGCTGATGGCCGAGCTCTGCCTGTCGCCCAATGCCGCACCCACGGTCAATGCGTCGCCCGAGGCACTCGATCGCCAGGCCCGCCGGGCGGCTCGCTCGATGACAGCCGAGTAGCTGGCCATTACTGCTTCTCCCTGCGCGGCAGGCCCTGGAAGGGAGACCACCTGATGCTCAAATGGTTGACCCTCATCGTTCCGGTGCTCGCGGTATTGCGATTTGGCCTCCACGCGCCTGCCCTCGTGGTTTTTGGTGTGGGCGGGGTCGCCATTGCGGTCCTGGCCGAATGGATGCGGCGCGCGACCGATCAGCTCGCACTCAGGCTTGGCCCAGCCGTCGGCAGCCTGATGACCGTCAGCTTTGGCAGCGCGGCGGAGCTGATCCTCGCGCTCTTTGTCATCGCCGAAGGGCACGGCGACATTGTGCGCGCGCAACTCACGGGATCGATCCTGGCGACCAGCCTCCTGGGCCTCGGGCTTGCCGCGCTGCTCGGGGGGTGGTCCCGAGAGCAGCAGCGATTTTCCCGCGACCGCGTGGGGCTGCAGACCACCCTCCTTCTCCTGGTCATGCTCGCCCTGCTGCTTCCGGCGGTATTTGACCGAGCGGAGGTCGTCCGGGCGGCCTCAAGCTCCGCCAGGCGCGTCAGCGAGGAGGGACTCAGCATCGGCGTGTCCGTGGTTCTGCTGGTGCTCTATGCCGGTAATCTGGTTTTCACTTTGGTGACCCATCGCGACGAGTTCACCGGCGGCCGGGCCAGTGATGCCAAACCGGAGTGGGGGATGTGGAAGGCCATCGGCCTGCTGCTCATGGCCACGGTCGCGGTCGGGTTCTGCGCGGAGCTCGTTTCCGGTGCGCTGCAGGCGGCGGCAGAGAGCCTGCACCTGCCCCTGCTGTTCGTCGGGGTGATCCCGCTCGCCCTCATCGGCACCGCCGCCGATCTCTTCGCGGCGGCCAGTTTTGCGCGCCAGGATCGCATGACGCTGGCCATGAGCATCTGCATCGGCTCGTCGATCCAGGTCGGACTTGTCGTGGCACCGATCCTGGTGCTGGCCTCCTGGCTCATGGGCAAGCCGCTGAGCCTCGTCTTTCCCAGCGCACTCGACCTTTTCGCCATTGTGGGTGCAACGTTTACGGTTGGCTCCATTGCCGCCGATGGCGAAACCAACTGGTTCGAGGGGCTGCTGCTCGTGGGCGTGTACGTACTATTCGCGCTCGCCTTCTTCCTCGTCACACCAGCATCGTAGTCACGGATCGCAGGTGATGACACCCTCCTCGGTGGGCTTGAGGTGCTGCCCCTGGGTCGCCGGCACTGCAGCAAAGTTGGAGATCTCGCCGACGAAGGCAACGCAGCTGCCGGCGATGCCGTTGTTGCCCTGCGCATCGGCGATCCACCCGGCGCCGCCGGCGTGGTAGACGCGGAGCCAGACTTGGGGCTGCTTCGGATCGCCCTTCCACATGAGACCGAGTGCGGCGAGGTCGGTGGTGTAGGTGCCGTGATCGCTGTAGTACTGCTCTTCCGCCATCATGAGCTCGCGCATTCGTTGCTGGACGGGCGAGGCCGGTGCTTGAGCCCAGGCAGAGCTGGTGCCAGCGATCAGTGAGAACCCTGCAATAGCTGCTGTCGTGGAGAGACGCACGCGAACCTCCGTTGGTTACCTCGATGCCTGCCTGTCGACCAGAAACTGTTCCGCAATGAACGACTCGCCGAACTTCCACTCCGCCCGCACGAGTGATCCGGAATTCATGTCCACGAAGAGCCGGCTCGTGTAGCGCTTCTCGCCTGGCTCCGGGACCACTGAATAGTCTACAACCCAACACTGAAAGCGACCTATGGGCACCTTGACCCATGTCTTGCCAGTGACGCGCATTTCGACAGACCGAGTGAATCCGGGCGTGGTCTCGCCGCGCACGAGGTCCAGGACGCTGATGGAGCGGGCATAGCCGAGCTGGAGCGGGAGGGCCGGCAGCAGTGACAGCAGGAGATCGTGAAGTTGGTATTCGTAGTTGCCAGGGCGCGTCCTGACTTGCCTTGGCAAGCTGTCCTTGCGCCCGATCGTGAATTGCACGCTGTCACGCAGGAGTGTTGTGGCAAGGATCACCACGCGATCCTTCCGGTGGTTCGTGACCTGCCATCGCCAGAACAGCAGCCGGCCGTCGCCGCCGATGGCAAGTGACTCGAGCGCGTCAGTATCGGAATACCTGTTCCCCTTCTGATTCGTCCGGCTGAGCAGGAGTCGAGGCATGCCGTCGATGGTGTCTCGCGCCACCCAGGACGTGTCGGTTCCTTCCTGCTGGGTGATGAAGCCATCGGCGCCTCCCATGTGCTGGTAGACAAGCCGGCCCGGCTGCATACGGGAAAGGTCTGGCGGATCGATCGGGGGCAGGTTTGAGGTCCCGTTTCCCTGGGCGTAGGCCGGCGTCGTGAGCCAGTCAACGGCTGCATCGTCGGCAGTGCTGGCTACACTGGCGACGGGTGCCGGCATGCTCCTGTCGCGCAGGGTGATAAGGGCCACGGCGGCGACAAGCGCGAGGGCGCTGAGCAGCAAGGGGCTCACCGTCCGGCGCGGGTCGGAGCTCGGCAGGTCGACCGACATCCCCGCCCTCCGGCTCTCGTCGATGCGGCTCCAGAGACCGGTCGTGTCGGTGCTGCCGGTCTCCCGTCCCAGCCGCGCGCGTGTCGTCCGCCAGCGATCGATCATGATCCATTCTCCCCGAGCAGATGCCTGAGCTTCTCCAGCCCTCGCCACAAGCGGAGTCTCGAGGCCGTCGCCGATATTCCGAGCGTTCTGGCGATCTCCCCGTGAGACATCCCTTCGAGTTCCTTCAACACCACCACGGTTCTGAGCGACATCGGCAGCCTCGACAGCGCATCGTCGACCGTCGCCGCTCCATCGCCCGGCGGTGCCACCCTTGGCCGCTCAGCGGCATAGCGGCCGTCCCGCTCCTCCTGCCGGCGCCGGGTCCGGGCGTGCTGCAGCACCATTCGCGCGGTAACCCGCTTGAGCCAGGGCACCAGCTGCCCACGCTCCTCGTAGCGGCCAAGTGCCGCTGGGAGCCCCACGAAGACATCGTGAACGACATCCGCGGCCTCGGCGGGGTCGCGCGTGAGCCGGGTGGCCAGGCGCAGGAGATCCGCGCTGGTGGCCCGGTAGAGCTCCTCGAGGGCATCGAGGGAGCCCCGCTGGATGCGGCTGGCCAGGTCCGGCGCGAGGTCAGTCACTGTGAGAAGAGGGCCGCGGGCGGGCAAAATGTTTCGCCCGGGACGTGAGGACGTGAAGACGTGAGGGAGTGGGACACGAGGGAAGGTCAGCCAGCCACGTCACGTCCTCAAGTCCTCACGTCCCGAAAATGGAGAAGCCCGGGATCCTTTAGGGACCCCGGGCTTCAAAGGCTGGCAACGGCCTACTCTCCCACGCCCTCTCGAGCGTAGTACCATCGGCGCTACAGGGCTTAACTGCCGTGTTCGGAATGGGAACGGGTGTGGCCCCTGCGCGCTAGTCGCCAGCCGAATGTGTTGGGCCTCGAGGAGACGGCCCTACAATCGGCGGATCGGATGGTGTGCATTGCGGTGCGAGGAAACTGGAAGAGATCAAACTTCACGGGCGATTAGTAGCGCTCGACTGAAGGTCTCGCGACCCGTACATCTGCGCCCTATCAACGTGGTAGTCTCCCACGGCCCTTCAGGGGGCTTAAGCCCCAGGAATGTTCATCTTGGGAAGAGTTTCCCACTTAGATGCTTTCAGCGGTTATCTCCGCGCGACATCGCTACCGGGCGCTGCCCCTGGCGGGACAGCCCGTACACGAGCGGTCGCTTCGTCTCGGTCCTCTCGTACTAAAGACGACGTCCCTCAACATTCCCACGCCCACGACGGATACAGACCGAACTGTCTCACGACGTTCTGAACCCAGCTCATGTGCCACTTTAACCGGCGAACAGCCGGACCCTTGGGACCTTCTCCAGCCCCAGGATGTGACAAGCCGACATCGAGGTGCCAAACCGCGCCGTCGATGTGAACTCTCGGGCGCGATAAGCCTGTTATCCCCAGCGTACCTTTTATCCGATGAGCGATGACCCATCCACACGGGATCACCGGATCACTTACGCCGACTTTCGTCCCTGCTCGCGCCGTCGCGCTCGCAGTCAGGCGGGCTTCTGCGTATACACTCGTCGTGCGATTACCGACCGCACTGAGCCCACCATTGCGCGCCTCCGGTACTTTTTAGGAGGCGACCGCCCCAGTCAAACTACCCACCAGTCACGGTCCTCGGCGGTGTTGCCGCCTGAGTGAGAACGTTAGTAGAAGAAGGGTGGTATTTCACTGTTGCCTCCCTGCCGGCCAAAACCGACAGATCAACGGCTCCCACCTATGCTACGCAGCTTTTACCGACGTTCAATGACAGGTTGTAGTAAAGGTGCATGGGGTCTTTTTGTCCTGTCGCGGGTAATCGGAATCCTCACCGATACTGCTATTTCGCCGAGCTTACGGAAGAGACAGCACCCAAGTCGTTACTCCATTCGTGCAGGTCGGAACTTACCCGACAAGGAATTTCGCTACCTTAGGACCGTTATAGTTACGGCCGCCGTTTACCGGGGCTTCGGTTCATTGCTTCGCCTTGCGGCTGACAACTTGCCTTAACCTTCCGGCACCGGGCAGGAGTCAGTGTCTATACGTCGGCTTGGAAAATGCCTTAGCAGACACCTGTGTTTTTGCTAAACAGTCGCTTGGGTCGATTCTCTGCGGCCGGCCTGGGCTTGAGTTGTACACTCTCACCTACTACCGGCACCCCTTATCCCGAAGTTACGGGGTCATTTTGCCGAGTTCCTTTTCCGTAAATCACTCGAGCACCTTAGGCTGCTCGCCTCGCCTACCTGTGTCGGATTGCGGTACGGTCGACGTTGATCGTGATCTGCGAAGCTTTTCTCGGGAGTATGCGTCAGCCACCCTTTGTCGGGTCTTGCGACCCATTCGGCATCGGTTCTCGGCTATCCAGGCGGATTTGCCTACCTGGAAACGCCTACCACCTTACAGCGGAATCCACCACCCGCCGGTGACCTTGCTCCTCCGTCCCTCCTCAGACTGATAACCTTTCAACGTCGGTACGGGAATGTTGACCCGTTTCCCATCAGCTACGCCTCTCGGCCTCACCTTAGGGACCGACTAACCCTGAGCTGATCGACATGGCTCAGGAAACCTTAGGCTTACGGTGACAAGGGTTTTCACCTTGTTTCTCGCGTACTTAATCCGGCATCCTCACTTCCCACCGCTCCACCGGAAGGCTTCCGCCCCGGCTTCACTGCTGTGGGAACGCTCCCCTACCCCTCATGCTTGCGCATGAAGACATAGCTTCGGTGGGTGGCTTAAGTCCCGACCATTATCGGCGCGACATCGCTTGACTGGTGAGCTATTACGCACTCTTTAAAGGAATGGCTGCTTCTAAGCCAACCTCCCAGCTGTCACAGCAACATCACATCCTTTGCTACACTGAGCCACCACTCCGGGACCTTAGCTGATGTTCTGGGTTCTTTCCCTCTCGCCACAGTACATTAGCGCACTGCGACTGCCTCCTGGGCAGCATTCAACGGGCATTCGGAGTTTGGTTGGGGGAGGTACGACTATTCGCCGCCCGGACCCATCCAGTGCTCTACCTCCCGTGAACTCATTTCCCAAGGCTATACCAAAATATATTTCGGGGAGAACCAGCTATCTCCGAGCTTGATTGGCCTTTCACCCCTATCCTCAAGTCATCCCAGCGGTTTTCAACCCACATGGGTTCGGTCCTCCACCGCCTGTTACGGCGGCTTCAACCTGCTCAAGGGTAGATCGCCACGGCTTCGGGTCTACGCCCACGTACGCTAGCGCCCTATTCAGACTCGCTTTCGCTCTGGCTCCGGCCCTGAGGGCCTTAACCTGCACGTGAGCAGTAACTCGCCGGATCATAATGCAAAAGGCACGCAGTCAGGGCTTGCGCCCCTCCTACCGCTTGTCGGCACACGGTTTCAGGATCTATTTCACTCGCCACCTGGCGTGCTTTTCACCTTTCCCTCACGGTACTAGTGCACTATCGGTCATCGAGGAGTATTTAGGCTTGGAGGGTGGTCCCCCCAGATTCACGCGAGATTCCACGTGGCTCGCGCTACTCGGGATACCACTAGGGGTCGTGCACGTACGGATACCGGGCTTTCACCGTCTCTGGCAGGCCATTCCAGGCCGCTTCTCCTTGGTGCCGTACATCCCATGTTGTGGTCCCACAACCCCAGCAGAGCAAGCTCCGCCGGTTTGGCCTGTTCCCCGTTCGCTCACCGCTACTTGGGGAATCTCGGTTGATTTCTCTTCCTCCCGGTACTGAGATGTTTCAGTTCCCAGGGTTGGCTTCCCTTGCGGGATAACGGCGCTCGCGCGCCGCTGGGTTGCCCCATTCGGTCATTCCGGGATCACAGCTTGTGTGCAGCTCCCCCGGACTTATCGCAGCTTACCACGACCTTCATCGCCTCTCGATGCCAAGGCATCCGCCGTGTGCCTTATTGCGTTTGATCTCAAATACAATTCGTACCACCAGATCCACGCGATGTGGACCTGCAGTACGGTGTTGATTCCTCACACCGGGCCACACGCTTGCGCGCCTGGCCTCACACCATCCGTCCAACGATTGTCAAAGAGCAGCACGTCCCGCAGGACGTGCAGAGCAAAGACAAGAAATGCGCAGGGAATCGTACGACAGTGCGGGCGACACCAGAGATCTTTCGTTCGCCGGCAAGCCGGCGACTACTCGATGCTCCAGAAAGGAGGTGATCCAGCCGCAGGTTCCCCTACGGCTACCTTGTTACGACTTCGCCCCAGTCACTGAATTGACCTTTGGCGGCTGCCTCCTTGCGGTTAGCCCACCGACTTCAGGTCCCCCCAGCTTCCATGGCGTGACGGGCGGTGTGTACAAGGCCCGGGAACGTATTCACCGCGGCGTGGCTGATCCGCGATTACTAGCGATTCCAGCTTCATGTGGTCGAGTTGCAGACCACAATCCGAACTTAGACCGGCTTTTAGCGATTAGCGCACTCTTGCGAGTTGGCAACGCCCTGTACCGGCCATTGTAGCACGTGTGTCGCCCTGGACGTAAGGGCCATGATGACTTGACGTCGTCCCCACCTTCCTCCGGTTTGACACCGGCAGTCTCCCTAGAGTGCCCGACTTTACTCGCTGGTAACTAGGGACGAGGGTTGCGCTCGTTGCGGGACTTAACCCAACATCTCACGACACGAGCTGACGACAGCCATGCAGCACCTGTGCACGAACTCCGAAGAGGAACCGATGTTTCCACCGGCTTTCTCGTGCATGTCAAGCCCAGGTAAGGTTCTTCGCGTTGCTTCGAATTAAACCACATGCTCCACCGCTTGTGCGGGCCCCCGTCAATTCCTTTGAGTTTCAGCCTTGCGGCCGTACTCCCCAGGCGGGGTACTTACTGCGTTAGCGACGGCACCGAGGGGGTCGCTCCCCCCGACGCCTAGTACCCATCGTTTACGGCGTGGACTACCAGGGTATCTAATCCTGTTTGCTCCCCACGCTGTCGCGCCTCAGCGTCAGCAACAGCCCAGCAGGCCGCCTTCGCCACCGATGTTCTTCCCGATCTCTACGCATTCCACCGCTACACCGGGAATTCCACCTGCCTCTACTGTGCTCAAGCCGGACAGTCTAGAAGGCAGCCCTGAGGTTAAGCCCCAGGATTTCACCCCCTACTTATCAGGCCGCCTACGCGCCCTTTACGCCCAGTGATTCCGGACAACGCTTGCACCCTCTGTATTACCGCGGCTGCTGGCACAGAGTTAGCCGGTGCTTCCTTTCGAGGTACCGTCAGATCTTCGTCCCTCGCGACAGTGGTTTACAACCCGAAGGCCGTCATCCCACACGCGGCGTCGCTGCGTCAGGCTTTCGCCCATTGCGCAAGATTCCCCACTGCTGCCTCCCGTAGGAGTCTGGGCCGTGTCTCAGTCCCAATGTGGCTGGCCATCCTCTCAGACCAGCTACCCGTCGTTGCCTTGGTGAGCCATTACCTCACCAACTAGCTGATAGGCCGCGAGGCACCTTTCCGGCGCATTGCTGCTTTCCGATCCAGGGTATGCACCCCGAACAGCGTATGCGGTATTACCCGGCCGTTAGGCCGGCTATCCCCCACCGGAAGGAATGTTCCTCACGTGTTACGCACCCGTTCGCCACTGGGGTATTGCTACCCCCGTTCGACTTGCATGTGTTAGGCACGCCGCCAGCGTTCGTCCTGAGCCAGGATCAAACTCTCCAATGAGAATTCGATATAGCTCCAGTCGAACAACTGGTTGTTCTCAGTCGTCCGAATCACGTCAGAGTCTTCAAACCCTCATGGCCAGCCTTCTGCGAGGCCAACCAATCATCGGGTTCCGCACTCCCGTCGATTCCACTGCACATCACTTGTCAAAGAGCTTTTCGTGCGTTGCTGCTGTTTTGCGGCAGCCCATAAGGTTAGCCGCACAACAACAGAGAGTCAAGTCTTTGTTCTGAACCCGCTTGACTACCCCGCCCACTCCCAAAAACAGGGTAGCAAAGGGACGGCAAACGTAGCGGGCACGTCACGGAGACGCAAGGGGTCGGAAATGGACGTGAGGACGTGATGGCGTGAGGACGGGAAAAGGTCGAAATGACAAAGGGCGAACGGTCCGCGCCGTCCGCCCTTGAACACAAGACCTCGTATTCACGTCCCGAGCTACGGTGTAAGGTCCTCCCGCTTCGGCTCCATCCGCACCACCCAAATGCCGTTGTTCATGTCGTTTACGTACGCCAGGCCGTCCTTCACCACCACGCCCCAGGTCATCGCCGAGTTCTGCGTCTTCCCGTCCATGTCGGCGGTGTTGAGGTGCCCGTACTCCCTGCCCTGCGCCCGGAGGTCGCCCAGGAGCTGGCCAGAGATGTCAAACGTTCGGAACCCGGCGTTGTAGGCGCCCATGTAGAGCGTGTCGCCCGCCACCCAGATGTTGTGCACGCCGCCATACTCCGGCTCGTACCACGCCACCGCATGCGGATTCTGTACGTCGCTCACGTCGATCACCTGGAGGCGACCATAGGCCCGGAAAGCCGAGGCGTCCTTCGCACCCTTCACGGCGCCGGCCGGGAACACTTCATCGGCAATGAAGACGTAATTGTTGTGGCGCCAGGCGGTGTGCGTGCCGCGAATGAAGCCCGGACCCGCGGTCGCCTCGACCTGACGATACAGCGCGTTGAGGTCGTACTTGTACTGGGTCACCAGCTGCGGATTGGAGGGGCTCCCGCCCTTCACGCCGTTGCCAATATCCAGAATGACGAGACCATCGTTCCAGTAGCTGAGGTACGCGAGTCCATTCTGCACATCGATGTCGTGCAGCGTGCGGCCCGCATCGGGACGCGGCGTGCGCCACTGCGCCACCTCGGTGGGCTTGGCGGGATCATTGATATCGATGACGTGCATGGCCCCCGTGCCATCGTTGGTCAGGTAGACATGCGTACCGTACTTCTCCTGCTGGTACACGAAGGCCGAGTGCACACCGGAGTTGACGCCTTCGGTGAACTCGGAAATGACCTTGGGATGCGCCGGGTCCTCCGTGGACGCGATGACGATGCCGTTCTTGCGATCGGAGGCACCCTCCCGGGTGAACACGATGACCTTGCCGTCCGGCGTGCTCATGACGTCGTTGACGCGCCGGGTGTTGGAGATGATCGAATCGGTGACCACCGGGTGCGCCGGGTCACTGATGTCGATGGCGTAGAGCACGTCGCCACCACTCCCGCTCCCCAGGAACGCGTGCTTGCCATCGGGCATCACCCACACTTCCTCGGTGGTGAAGCGACTGCGCGGCAGGCGCCCAACCACGGTGAGGGGCCGGCGAATGTCGCGCGGTGCCAGGGTCACCGCCGCGTCAGCGCTGCGGCTGCCGAAGCTTGCCGTCACGAGGTACGAACCGGGCTCGTACCCGACGAATGCCCCGCTGGCATCCATCATCCCGTTGCCGGGCGAGAAACTCCACGTGGGCGTAAGCCCGGAAATCACGGCGCCGTTGCGATCACGCGCCGTGACCTTGAACGGGATGACGTCGCCTGTCCTGGCATCCGAGCGCGCGGGCGTGATCTCGACTGAGGCAAGGGTATTGGCGATGACCTGGATGCTCACCTTCTGGTCGACCGTGCCCGTTTTCGCCGAGATGACAGCCTTGCCTGGTGCGACCGCGGTGACCACGCCATCGTCGCCCACCCGGGCCACGGTCGGGGCCGAACTCCGCCAGGCGAACTTGTCGCTTCGCTGGTCGCTCGCGGCGGAATAGCTGGTGGCGGTCATGCGCAGCCGCTGCCCAACGACCATCCGGCCAACGGCGGGCTGGACGTCGATGCGGGCGGCAGGACCCGGCACCATGCGAACATCCACCTTCTCGACCACCGGTTTCGTGCCGACCACCGACGCGATCACGGAAACGCCAAGGGCGCCAGTGGACCCCGACTCGATGAGCCCGGTGGTGTCCACCTTGCCCTCGAACCGGCCTCCCGCCGGCATGTACTTGTAGGTGACGCCGTCGACTGGCTTCCCGGCAGCGTCGAGGGCCACCGTGCGAAGGCGAAGGGTGTCGCCGGCCGTCATGGTCACCTTGGTGCCCGGAGAGACCTGCAGCGACGCAATCGGTGAGGGCGCGAGCCCCGCTGGCTTGGCGGGTGTGGGCGGCGCCGCTGGCTGTTGCTGGAAAGCGGCGAGGAGGACGAGGGACAGGATCATGTTGGTCGCAGGAGTTGGGGAGTCTAGGGGTGCGGAGTCCAGGGCGCAGAACTCCGGAGGCGCCTGCCTGGCGGATACGGAAAGAAATCTACCACCTCGCCCGCCCGCTGGCGCGCTTGCATGGACCACCAGAAATCGGGGCCGAAGAGGCGCTCATGGTGCGCCGCGAACGCGTCCCCGAGGGCCCCCGGCAGCATGACGAACGCACGGAACTCTTCAGGAAAAATATCGCCCTCGCGCACGGCGAACCACGTCTCGGCGCTCATCTCATCCTCGTAGGTAGCCGCCGTCGGAAGGCGGCGCACACGACAGTCGGTGAGGAGGCACAGTTCATCGTAGTCGTAGAAAATGACGCGCCCGTGCCGGGTCACCCCAAAGTTCTTGAGGAGCATGTCGCCCGGGAAGATATTGGCCGCCGCGAGGTCGGAGACGGCGTTGCCGTAGTCGACGATGGCGGCAAGCGCGGGCCCCGGTTCCGCCGTCCGAAGGTACAGGTTGAGCGGAGTGACCCGGCGCTCACAGTATGCGTGGCGGATGATCACCCGGTCACCATTGACCATCACGGTGCGTCCGGCAACGCGGACCAGTTCCTCGAGCAGCTCCGGCACGAAGTGGTCCCGCCGAAACCGCAGGTGATCGAACTCCTGCGCATCGGCCAGTCGACCCACCCGGTCGTGCGCGAAGACGAGGTCGTAGCGGGCGCGCACCTGCGCATGCGTGACCGTCTTGGGCGGGTCGAAGTGGTCCCGGATCACCTTGAAGACGACGTTGAGCGAGGGCAGCGTGAAGACCGCCATCACCATGCCGCGATCCCCTTCCGACAGCTCGAACCGTGCATCCGGGGCAGCGAGGTGGCGCATGAGCGTGCGGTAGAAGACGGTCTTGCCGTGCTTGTGGTAGCCGATGGCGGTCCAGAGTTCGTCCTCACGCTTGACCGGCATGATCGACGCGAGGAACTCGATGACAGGAGCCGGATGGTCGAGGTCGGCATGAAAATAGGAACGGGTAAAGCCGAAGACGGCACTGGTCTCATCGGGGCTCGTGAGCACGGCGTCGATCGCGACCCCGTGCACCTCGTGCGTGAGGGCAAGAATGAGTGGAACGACGCCGTGGTCGGAACAGAGGCGGCCGACGAGGTACGCGCCCTTGTTGCGGTAGAAAATGCCGGGCAGCACCTCCGCCGTGATCGCGCACTCGCCCTCCGGCCACTGATGCAGGTCCCGAAGCTGCCTCGCGATCTCGGTGCTGGCGAGGACAATGTCACCGTCCCGGTCGACCCACTCCGCCGCAACGGGGCACCCATCGAGAATGCGCCGGACAAGGCTCGGATCAACGGAGGTTGTTGCCACGCAGAGCATGGGTCGTGAGTCGGTAGCGGTGGGGAGCGCGTCGTGCCCCGGGGCGATGGACTCGGCGAACTGTGCCGCCGGATCGCTTCCAACGGTACCGAGCAGGCGCCGAGTGACTGAGTTGAAGAAGGTGGCCGCGATGTCGGCCTCAGGCGAGCTCGCCATTTCCCGGGCAAAGGCATCACGGACGCGCGACCAGTGCGCGCGCGGGTTGGGCGGCAATACGCCGAGTTCGGACACGAGGCGCTCGACCCAGCCCCGGTACGATGCCAGGCGCGCGGCGGCGTCCTCCTGCGCGCCTTGCCACTCGCGGCGGGCAAACCGGCCTGCGGCGCGGCGTGTCATGCCGCGGAACTCGGCGTGCCATGCGCTGAAGGCCGCGGCGATGCGGAGCGCGACGCTGTCGCTTACGCGCATGACGTGACGACGTGACGACGTGACGACGTGACGACGTTAGTTTTCCAGTCTCCTTCTGTCCCGACAGGGTGCATCATGACTGCCTCCATCTCCCCCGCTCCGTTTACCCCGCCCGCTGGCGGCGAGCGTATCAGCCTCGTCGATGGCCAGCTGAAGGTCCCCGACACCCCGATCATCCCCTTCATCGAGGGGGACGGCACGGGCCCGGATATCTGGCGCGCCGCCCAGCAGGTATTCGACGGCGCCGTGACCAAAGCATACGGCGGCAATCGGAAGATCGCGTGGTTCGAGGTATTCGCTGGGGAAAAGGCAAAGAACCAGCTCGACAGCTGGCTCCCAGACAAGACGATCCAGGCCATCGCCACACACCTGGTGGCCATCAAGGGGCCCCTCACCACGCCGGTGGGTGGCGGGTTCCGTTCGCTGAACGTGGCCCTCAGGCAGCAGCTCGACCTCTATGCCTGCGTGCGGCCGGTGCGCTGGTTCCAGGGCGTTCCCTCCCCCGTGCGGCAGCCCGAGCTGGTGGACATGGTGATCTTCCGGGAGAACACCGAGGATATCTACGCGGGCATCGAGTATCGTGCCGGTACGGAGCAGGCGAAGCGGCTGGTGCGCTTCCTCATGGACGACCTTGGCGTCACCACCATCCGGTTCCCCGCCACGAGCTCGATCGGCATCAAGCCTATTTCGGAAGAGGGCAGCAAGCGGCTGGTACGCTCGGCGCTGCAGTACGCCCTGGCACTGGGAAGAAAGAGCGTGACGCTGGTGCACAAGGGGAACATCATGAAGTACACCGAGGGCGGCTTCCGGGACTGGGGCTACGAGGTGGCGACGCAGGAATTTGGCGCCACCGAGATCGACGGGGGGCCCTGGTGCAGGCTGCCGTCGGGCCTGGTGGTGAAGGACGTCATCGCAGACGCCTTCCTGCAGCAGATCCTGACGCGGCCCGCCGAGTATGACGTGATCGCCACGATGAACCTGAACGGTGACTACATCTCCGATGCGCTGGCGGCGCAGGTCGGCGGGATCGGCATCGCGCCCGGTGCCAACATCAACTACCTGACGGGACACGCCATCTTCGAGGCTACCCATGGCACTGCCCCGAAGTATGCCAACCAGGATAAGGTGAATCCCGGGTCCGTGATCCTGTCAGGGGAGATGATGCTGCGCTACCTGGGATGGGGCGAGGCAGCCGACCTGATCATGCGGGGGCTGGAGAAGACGATCCTGCAGAAGCGGGTCACCTACGACTTTGCGCGCCTGATGCCGGACGCCACACTCGAAAGCTGCAGCGGCTTCGGGCATGCGGTGATCGAGAACATGAGCTAGTTCCCCTGGCGCTCTCTTGGCTGCGCCAGGAGCCGTTCGGCGAAGTCGACACGCTCAGCGAGCTCGGCGACTTCGTGCCGCAGCGCTTCCATTTCCTCGAGCATCTCGCCGCTGGCGCGTTCGCCCGGCTCCCGCACTTCCGGGTCCCAACGGCGCACCAGTCGGCCGTCAGAGTCGCGGAACTGTCCCGCCCCAACAAGGATGCAGTCGTAGAGGTACCACACCCCAAACCCGCCCAGTGTGCAGGCCATCAGGATCCCGGAGTTGACCTTGCCGACGTAGAACCGGTGTGCGCCGAAGACGCCCAGAAAGACAGAGAGGGCCAGGGCAACGCCGCGAGACTTGTCTGAAGAATCCGAGCCAGCCATTGGGTAACTCCGGGAGTGTTGTGGCGTATAAAGCCTGGTCGGGCGCCCCCTACCAGCGCCAGTGAGCCGGCGCTAACCTTCGACAGGACCGAGAGATGCATTTCTCCCGGGCGCCCGTAGCTCAGTTGGATAGAGCGACAGCCTTCTAAGCTGTGGGTCGGAGGTTCGAATCCTCCCGGGCGCATCTCGCCGCAACCTCAACCCAGGTCACGCGCATGTCCCGCACCCCTGGTCAGTCGCCGGCACGTCCGTCCCTGACCGTTGCCCTGATCTCCATTCTCATCGCCGGCTGTTCCAGCGATGCGAGCGCTCCACCAGCCGAAGCCACCCTTACGGCGATCGAGGTGAGTCCGGCCACTGTCGCGCTGACGGCCGGAGGGTCGGCGCAGTTCGCTGCCACAGGTCGACTGAGTGACAACACGACGATGCCCTTGCCAGGCGCGGCTTGGACGGCGACCGGCGGCACCATTACCTCCACCGGAAACTATACCGCCGGAAGCGCTGCCGGGACATTTGTGGTCACTGCCACGTCGGGGAGTGTTTCGGGAACTGCCGCGGTGACGATCACCGCAGTACAGCCGCCCGGCGACATTTCGCTGGGCAGCGACTTCGTCACCAGCGCCTTCACCTTTCCCACGTTCCTCACCGCGCCGGCAGGTGATCCGCGATTGTTCGTGGTAGAGCGGGCGGGTTTCGTGCGGATCTTCAAGGCGGGCGCAGCGCTCTCCACCCCATTCCTCGATATTTCGGCGCTGGTAAAGTCGGATGCGGGCGAGCAGGGGTTCGTGGGGCTGGCCTTCGACCCCCAGTACGCGACCACCGGGCGCTTCTTCGTGAGCTACGTGGACCTCTCCGGCAACAGCGTGCTGGCCTCATACATGGTATCGAGCGATCCCGACGTGGCGGATGCCGCCTCGCGAGTGGAGCGACTGGTCGTGCCCCACCCCGCCACGGCGTACCACTACTCCGGCGGCCTGCAATTCGGACCCGATGGCTATCTCTACATGGCCCTGGGCGACGGAGGCGAATCAACGGACCCCAACGGGCATGGCCAGAGCCTCGCCGACCTGCTGGGCAACATTCTGCGGATCGACGTGAGCGGGGCAGCCGGATATGCGATCCCCGCCTCGAACCCGTTTGTGGCCCAGATGGGAGCCCAGGGCGAGATCTGGGCATACGGCCTCCGGAATCCCTGGCGTTTCAGTTTCGACCGGGCCAACGGCGATCTCTATATCGGCGACGTGGGCCAGGACACCAAGGAGGAAATCGACATCTCGCCGGCTTCCACGGGGGGCGGACGAGGGGCCAACTACGGCTGGGCCACCATGGAAGGCACCACCTGCTACCTGGCGGCTACTTGCGACCAGACCGGGCTCACCCTCCCGGCGCTGGATTATGACCACACACCGCGCTGCTCCGTCACGGGGGGCTATGTGTACCGGGGCAGCGCCATTCCGGCACTTCAGGGCACCTACTTCTACGCCGACTACTGCGAGAGCGAGCCCCACAGCTTCCGATGGGTGGGTGGCCAAGTCACCGACCAGCGGGACTGGCCCACCGTGGATACCGGGGGGAATGTGGTGAGCTTCGGGGAGGATGGAGCCGGGGAGCTCTACATCGTAACCCGGAGCGCCGGGATCTACCGTATCGCGCCGAGGTAGTCTTTCGCGGAGGCTATCAATTGTAACGGAACATAGGACATTCGTCCTAACCCAATGCAAATCAATGCGTTATGAGCGATTGTTACAATTCATAGTATTGCGCGTGTCACGAGAAATTCGCATCTTGGTCCCTGTTGAATACCCCTTGGTGTGATCTCGGATTTAATGCCAGTCGGCAAAGTTCGTCTGGCGGGGAGCAAACATGATCAGGTCAATTCGAGCCGCAGCAGTTGGCCTCGCGCTCGTAGCGGTCACAGCTGGAACCGCCCGAGCAGACATGTTCTACTACCCCGGCGGCTGGGTGTCCGTCACCGGCACCAGCATTCTCGCGAATACCCTGAACGGTCTTTGCGGCAACAACATGACCGCGTGCATGAACGCGCTTGAGCAGGCGGTTGGACCCCTCCAGAGAAGTGGAACCTTCACGATCAACGGATGGACAGGTCCGACGACCATTGCGTACGGCCCGGTCACCACGACGCCAGAGCCGCTCACGATGGCGCTTCTGGGCACAGGTCTCGCCGGCATCGGACTCGCCGCAAGGCGCCGGAAGTCGAGTAACCAGCTGGTCTGAGCTTTCAAGTCACGCAACGCCACTGAAGCGGCCCCTCGAGGGGGGCCGCTTTTGTTTTAGAGTCGTCGGGAAACCGCGCATCCCCAGGACGCGTAGAGCACCCTGTCCCTGACCATCCTTCTCTTCGCCCCGGAGCGCCACGTGGTTCTGTCACTTATTGCACTGCTGTCCCTGACCATCGCAGGCCCTCCCAGCGTGGGTGAGCCGCCGGCCAACGGTACGGAGGTGCTTCAGCGCATGCACGACGCCTACGCCGGCCGTTGGTACAAGACACTGACGTTCGTCCAGAAGACGAGCTACCCCGACGCGCGGGTGGAGACCTGGTACGAGGCGGCGGCGATCCCGGGGCGGCTCCGGATCGACGTGGCGCCGCTCGACAGCATGAAGACGATCCTGTTCCGCGCCGACTCCATCTACCAGTACGATCTGGGCAAGCTCAAGCTCTCGAGGGAGATGGTTCACCCGCTGATGGTGCTGGGCTTTGACGTCTACGCGCAGCCGGTGCCCGAAAGCGTCGCTAAGCTTACCTCGCTGGGATTCGACCTCGGCCCGGTCCGGGAGGATACCTGGCAGGGACGCAAGAGCTGGGTCGTGGGGGCGATCAAGTCCGACTCCCTGTCCCGGGAGTTCTGGATTGACCAGGAGCGCCTGGTCTTCGTGCGCATGATCCAGAGTGCACCCCGGAAAGGCACGCCAGGCAAGCAGAATATCGCGGAAATCCAGTTCAACCGGTATGAAAAGCTGGGTGGCGGCTGGATCGCCGTCGAGGTGGCGTTCTACAACAACGGCGAGCGGGTGCAGATGGAGGAGTATGCTGACGTGAAGGCGGACCCGGTGCTTGACCCGGGGCTCTTCGATGCGGGCGAGTGGAAGAAGCCCGGCTGGATCAAGTGAAGTCGCTTTAGGGGTACAAATACAAAGTGCCGCGAGCTTGGACTCGCGGCACTTTGTGTGTTGACAATCGGGGCGCCCGGATTTGAACCGGGGACCTCCTGCTCCCAAAGCAGGCGCGATACCAGGCTACGCTACGCCCCGCTTCCCCTTCCCACGCCTCCGGGGAGGCTCAACATACTCGGGTCACCCGCCTCCCGGTAGCACGGACGGCGCCGTGCGCGTCACGGGAAAAGGCGCCAATTCCCGCTGGACTGTATCCATACGAGAAGGCAGTATCAGCAATGATTGACTTATCAGAACGCCCACGAACGACCGTCAACATGGTGTGGTCAGTTGCCAGTAGCAGGTCTCAGGGCGCAGGCGTGCACACCGCTGGCTCTCCCTCCTGATCGTTCTGAGCCCTCAGGGCACTGGCATTGAAATAGAGCGGAGACCCGCTCAGCGCGGTAACCGCCTGCACCCGGATGGTTTCCGGATTGATGCCGAGCCTCAGCGTGTTGCACACTATTCCGTCACCATCGCTGATCGAGGTAGTATCCGCCAGTACCCCCCCACCCGCCACGACATACCAGTCCACCCGCACGCCTGCTACTGGAGAGCCGAACTGGTTCGTAATTTTCGCTCGTAGCGGGTAGCGGAGTGGGGTGTCCACCTTACCCCGCTGATCACTGCCATCGACGTAGACGATGTTAGTCGGAACGGTGGGGTCGTATCCTGACATCGCCGAGCCGCACGCCGTAAGCGTTGCGATGCTGGCGCCAACCGCGAGTCCAGCCCTCACCAGTGCCTGCCTCATAGCATAGCCTCCGCACGTGTTGCGTGGAGCCGCGTGTCGCGGAGTTCACGAGCGCGTAGAGACATCTGCAATATGTCATTCTGTGAGCAGGCCGCCAGCCACTACAAACAGCCTATGGGTCGTTTGACCCATAAGCTCAGGGGGATGCGCAGTCGATGCCGTTCGCCGCCCCCAGCCTTCGGTCTGTTCCTCAATGGTGAGGGTCTTCGCGCACTTCTGGCAGGAGGTGTGAATGAGGCGTGGTTCCGCAGCACAGCGGACGCGGCGCGTTCGTCAGCCGTCCCGGTCGAGCTCCCCCTCGATCGCGAGGGACTTCGTGCAGGACTCGCACGAGGTGTTCTTCGGCAGCGTCATGGGGCCCAGGTTGACCCCGATCCAGTAGCGCTGCTCATGACCGCAATGCGGGCATGGGCCCTCCACAGTCCGCACTCGCGGACCCGGCCGGAGGCGCCAGATTCCCACGCCGAGGCAGGCCAGGAACATCCCGACGCCAGCAAAGTGAACGAGTGGCACCGGGAGAAGCAGGAGCCCGACCACGAGGCCCAGCCCGATGACCTTGAGCGCGGACACCGCGCGCGCTCCCAGCCCTGGCCAGGCCACGGTGGCCTTGCCCTCAGTAGTGGGCCCGCCGGACCAGGCGGCGAGAATCACGGGACAAACTGCGGTTTCCATCAGCGCTCCCTTCGGGTACATGCGAACCGTAATATCTGAGAACAGCACCGCAACCCGCGATCTGCCGGCTGCCACCCGCACACCCGCCACCGGCCATTACTTTCAAGCGTGCCCCTACCCCTTCGCCCTGGCGCCCTGGTGCTTGCCTGCCTGGTCCTTTCCAGCGGGACGCCTGACATGGCACCCCGGACCGACGCGGCGACGGAACGTATCGGGACCGAATGGAGCGCCAACGACTGGGACATCTTCCAGCGGAAGGTTCGCTGGGCCGTGCAGTCGGGCCTCGATACCGTGCCGGCCAGTGAAGCCATCGTTCACATCGGTGAGACCTTTGTGGGCACTCCCTACCGCGCGGCGACGCTCGAGGGCCCCGGCCCGGAGCACCTGATCGTCAACCTGCACGAGCTCGACTGCGTGACCTTCGTGGAGACGGTGCTCGCGCTCACGAAGTTCGTGCGGCAGGACGGCGTGACGGCCCTGGCCGACTCGTCCGCCGCACAGGCACGATACGAGGGCTACCTCCGTGACATCCGGTACCGTGGCGGAATCATCGACGGCTACGCGAGCCGCCTGCACTACTTCTCTGATTGGCTCGCCGCCAACGCGGCCGCCGGGCACCTCACGGTGGTGACCGAGCAACTTGGCGGAATCCCCGACCCGCGGCCCATCACCTTCATGACCAGCCATGCCAGCGCGTACCCCGCATTGACGGACAGCACCACGCTCCTGGCGATCACGGACGTGGAAGCGGGGCTGAACGCCGGGCCCGTCCGCCTGGTCATCCCCAAGGACTCCATAGCCTTGATCACCGCCGGGATCCGCGATGGTGACATCATCGCGGCGGCAACCACGGTCGCCGGCCTCGACGTGTCGCACACCGGGTTCGCGATCTGGCAGAACGGTGCGCTGCACCTGATGCATGCACCGCTGACCGACTCGCCAGTGGAGATCTCGCCACTGCCGCTGGCACAGCGCATCATGCGCATCTCCAGCCAGTGGGGGATCATGGTCGCCCGCATAAACGACTCTTGGTTCCGTCCTGCCGCGGAGCCGGCGCGAGAACCAGATGGCCGCTGACGCCGACCAGCCTCGCCCGCTGGAGCGGGTGGCACTGCGCTTCACCGAACTGAGCGAGCGATGGCTACCCGACGCGTTCATCTTCGCCCTGCTCGCCACGGTGGTGGTCGTCATTGCCGGTCTGACGGCTGGTGGCGCGTCCATGAGTGGTCTCGCGATGACCTGGGGCAAGGGCTTCTGGTCCCTCATCCCCTTCACGCTGCAGATGGCGATGATCGTGATCACGGGAACGGTGGTCGCGACCGCCGCCCCCGTGCGGCGACTGATCGACCGGCTGGCCGGTATCCCAGGAACCAACCGCGCTGCGGTCGTCTTTGTGGCAGTGATTGCCATGGCGACCTCCTGGTTCAACTGGGGCTTCAGCCTGGTCTTCTCGGCGGTCCTGGTGCGTGCAATAGCCCGTCGTCTCCAGCAGGTCGACTATCGAACGCTCGCAGCCTGCTCTCTCCTCGGCCTCGGCAGCGTATGGGCACAGGGGCTGAGCGGCTCCGCAGCCCTCCAGATGGCGACGCCGGGCATGTTGCCGCAGGGGATCCGTGATGTCGTCGCCAACGGCGGAGGGGCGGGCGGCACGGTGCCCGGCGGCATCATTCCCCTCACTGATACGATCTTTCTCTGGCAATCCCTGCTCTCGGTCGGGATCGAGATCGTGGTCGTCGCCATCCTGATCTGGTTCATCGTGCCGACAGGATCACGGATCAGGACCGCCGCGGACCTGGGCATCGCGCTCGAGCAGCCTGAGTCGCCAACGGAGAATCCAGAGGCTGGGCTGCCGACGAACCGCGCGCCCGGTGAGTGGCTGGAACATCAGTGGTGGGTTAACGGATGCATCGTGCTGCTTGCCGGCACCTACCTGCTGCTCTCGGCGAGCCGGGCGCCGAGCGTCACGAGTGCCATCACGCTCGATTCACTCAACTTGTTCTTTCTCACCCTGGGCTTCCTGCTGCACCGTACGCCGGCGCGGCTGATGCAGGCCTTCCGCGAGGCGGTCCCACCCACCTGGGGCGTCATCCTCCAGTTTCCGTTCTATGGTGCCATCGCCGCCATCATCACGGACACGCACCTGAACGCCAAGATTGCCGGCGTGTTCACGGCGGTTGCGACGAAGGCCACCTTCCCGGCGGTCATCGCGGCCTACAGTGCCGTGCTCGGCGTGTTCGTGCCGTCGGGTGGTTCGAAATGGGTACTGGAGGCCCCGTATGTGATGCAGGCCGCGCACAACCTGCAGGTACACATGGGATGGATGGTGGCGGTGTACGACCTGGGTGAGGCACTCGCGAACCTCGTCCAACCCTTCTGGATGCTGCCGGTGCTGGCCCTGCTGGGACTGCGTGCTCGTGACGTCATGGGAGTGACGTTCACGGTGTTCCTGGTCCTGTTCCCCCTGGTGCTTGTGCTGGTGACGGTGCTCGGCAGGACCCTCAGCTATCCGCTATGAAAGCGAAGCGATGAAGGCCTGCAGCGCCTTTCCCCGGTGACTGATCGCGTCCTTCTCCTCCGGCGTCGCTGACCCGAACGACTTTCCGAGCTCCGCGCTCAGGAAGAGCGGATCGTACCCGAAGCCCCCGCTCCCGTCCGGTTCGTCAAGAATTCGCCCGGGGCAGGTTCCCTCGAATGCTGCTGGCGGTGCCGTGGGACTGCTGAGGTAGACGAGCACGCAGCGATAGCGGGCGGTACGCTTCTGGGCGGGCGCGCCCGCCAGCCGACGGAGCAGTTCGGCATTGTTTGCCGCCGACACCTCCGCCTCGGTGCCATCGACGCCCGACCAGCGCTTCGACCGCACGCCGGGCGCGCCACCCAGCGAAAGCACCTCAAGCCCCGAATCGTCGGCAATCGTGGGCATGCCGCTCAGCCGTGCGAAGTACTCCGCCTTCCGGCGCGCGTTACCCTCGAAGGATGATTCCACCTCGAGCCCGTCTTCCAGCTCCGGCTGGAACCGTACGCCGGCCTCCTCCGGAAAGACGACTTCGTGCCCCGCCGCCAGGAGCAGCCGGCGGAACTCCTCCTGCTTCCCACGACTCCGTGTGGCCGCAAGCAACCTCACCAGCCGAGCGCCTTGCGCTGAGCGGCGAACAGCTCGGAGATGCCGGCCTGCGCGTGCCCCAGCAGCACGTCGAGCTCCGCGCGCGAAAAGGTGCCGTGTTCCGCCGTGCCCTGGAGTTCCACATAGCGATTGGGTTCGAGCAGCACGATGTTAGCGTCAACTCCCGCATCACGGTCCTCGAGGTAGGCGAGGTCAAGCCGCGGTTCCCCCTCCACGATCCCGACCGACACCGCCGCCACGAGCGTGCCGAACGGGTTCGGGATCGACTCCTGCTCCGCCAGCCAGGCGCACGCGTCGGCGAGCGCGACGCAGCCACCGGTGATGCTGGCGGTGCGGGTGCCACCGTCGGCCTGCAGGACATCGCAATCGATCTTGATGGTGAACTCCCCGAAGGCGAAGGTGCCCATCGCGGCGCGCAGGGAGCGACCAATGAGTCGCTGGATCTCCTGCGTCCTTCCGCCCGGTCCCTGTCGTTCGCGATTGGTGCGCTCAACGGTGGCGCGGGGCAGCATGGAATACTCGGCTGTCACCCAGCCCTCCCCGGAGCCGCGCTTGTGTGGTGGTGCCCCCGTCTCGACGCTGGCCGTGCAATGGACCAGCGTACCGCCCATGCGGATCAGGCACGATCCCTCGGCGTAGGGATTGGCGCCGCGTTCGAGCGCCACCGGGCGCAACTGTTCATTGGTACGACCATCAGGACGAGGCACGCACACGCTCCAGCAGTTGGGTGGTTGAGAGGCCGGGAACAAGGGGAACGCGGACGACCCTGCCGCCGCGCGCCTCGACGAGGTCGGCGCCAGCAATCCGTTCACGGGGATAGTCGGCGCCCTTGACCAGCACATCGGGCGACAACTCGGTGACGAGTGCCTCGGGTGTGTCCTCGTCGAACAGGACAATCGCATCGACGGCGGCGAGGGCGCCGAGCACGCGGGCGCGCGCCGCCGCATCATTCAGCGGGCGATCACTGCCCTTTCCCAGTCGCCGCACGGAGTCATCGGTATTGACGCCGACAATGAGCACATTGCCGAGGGCACGAGCGGTCTCGAGGAGCGAGACATGACCCGCGTGAAGGACGTCGAAGACGCCGTTGGTGAAGACGATCGGGCCGTGCTGCACGTCGCGCCACGCGCGTGCACCGGACCGTGACATCAGCTTGACCGTGGTGTCCATCGGTGGTCCCGGCGGGTGCCCGGCCGCGGTCAGATGCCCTCTTCGGCCCGCGGCTTGAGCTCGAAAACGTGCTTGAAGAGCGGGAGGTCCACGCTGTCGGCGTACTCGGACTCGATCACGATCTTCCGGGGACGTCCGCCGCGCGAGATCTTGAACTTGAACTGGCGTTCCGGAAAGATCTCGTCGGCGCTTTCGTTGAGCCGGCGGCGAATGACGTCGTCGGCCAGGCTCGGTGCAAGTCTCGCCTGCGATTTCATGGCATCCTGGAGCTGATAGAACTTCCAGTACACCTCGCCGATGTGATATCCGTAATACAGCATGGCTGCGAAGACGAGCAGCGAAAACAGGCACCCAAGCGTCCCGGCACCCCGACGATTCCTGAGCAATGTCACCATTGTGACTGCGCTCCCTCGACGATATTTACCGTAAGTCGATCCAGTGCCTTCGCGCGGCCAGCTGTTTCGTTGCCCGGATCATAGTCACCCTCCGTCGTGAGTCCCTGCCGCTGCCAGAGGGCCTTCTCCGTCTGCTGATCGATGATCTCCACGTTCACCGTCAGCTGTACCAGGCGACGGGTCACGGTGACTTGACGCTGGTTCGGGTCGCTCGAGCCCTGAAACGCCACCGGCAGATCCGGCTCATACCGGGTAATGGTGCCGCGGACCACGGCGTTCGCCTGGGCCTCGGAGGCCTCCCGGAGGCCAAGACGATTGGTGACGGCCTCACGAACAGCCTGGTATACCTGCTGCTGCAGGGCCGGCTCCGCCGTGAGATTGTCGAACGGGATGATGGCCACCGTGTTGATGCCCGGCGGCAGACCGCCTCCCGCGAATCCGTAGCATCCCAGCAGGACACCGAGGCTAAGACTCGCCGCGAACCCACATATCCGGCTTGAAGGACGCAGGAGTCGTACTTTCCGTGAAGGTGAGGTCGAGCCGGGCTGACGTGCCAGGGACGATCAACTGCGCCTTGAGTGGGGCACCGTCGGGCCCAAAGGTGACTTCGCTCCGGCCCAGGACGGCGCCGTCCTTCCGCACCAGCGCCACCAGGCTTGGCGACAGTCCCTCCGTGCGCAGGTACTCTACCGTATCGGCCTCGGTGGCGTACGACCACGCAGTGACACCAGGGGACTGGCGCGCCGACAAGGTTGCGCCTGCAGGCGGGGGCCTCGTGTAGCCCAGCATGCTCCACATGAGCCGGAAGTCGGGCACGATGCGCTTGATGGCCTCGGGACCCTTGATCCAGACGGTGGAGTCACCGTTTACCATCGTTGCACCCTTGCCCAACCCGAAGGGACCCTGCATGTCGAGCCGCAGCGAGTCGGGCGCAGCAATGCGCGCGGCGCCACGCCCTCCAACCTTTCCCTTCGGGTCCCTGAACTTGAACTTGAACTTCAGGTGGCGATTGCCCTCCGGGGTTCCGGCCGCCACGAAGGCGCCGACCTGTTCGGGCGTTGCCGGTGCCATGCCGACTGGAAGGACCGATGGAGGTACCTTGCCGATACCGGTGCCGGCACACCCGACGCCAACGAGCGCAAGATAGAGAAGGAGGGCGAACTGGTCAAGCGGAAACCGTTGTCTCATCACACTTTATGGGGCGTGAACGGGAATCCATGCCGGGGGCATGATGCGCCGCGACTCACTGGTGGATCGATCGGATCATGTCGCCCTGTACCACCCTGATCAGCGTGCCCTGTCCGTTCACCATCCGGCCAAAGACCGCGTAGGTACCGTCAAGATGCGGTTGCGGGCTCAGGTTGATGAACCATTGGGAGCCTCCGGTGTCCGGACCGGAGAGCGCCATGCCAAGCATCGGGGTCATGTAGCGGTTCATGTTGACCTCATCGCGGATCGCACTGCCCGGCGCACCGTTGCCGTCGCCCCGGGGATCGCCGTCCTGGATGACAAAATTGGGAACAACCCGGTGAAAGCGCACGCGATCGAAGTACCGCCCCTGCACGAGGCGCAGGTAGTTCGCGACGGTGAGGGGTGCATCGGAACCGAACAGCTCGACCTCGATGACCCCCTTCTGGTCCACGTCGATGAAGACATGGGGGAGCCGGTCCGGGCTGAGCGGGAGTACAAAGCGCCGGACAATATCACGGTAATCCTGCGGTGTGCGGCCAGTCTTGATCGGTGAAACCCGTCCCCACTGCGCGGCCAGTTCCGGCCAATTGTCCACCGCCCAGGCTCGGAGCTGGTAGTTGCCCTGCCGGGGGAAGCCCTTCATGAAGCTCGCCTGCACTGCGTCGCGCCCGGCCTCAGATGCGCTGGAAATGGCGAGCAGTGCATCCAGGGCGCCGATGGCGGCATCGGTACCCGAGTCGCCCTGCGCCCGGCGAAACATCACGATCAAGGCCGGCACATCAGCGGGGTTGGCGGCGCGGGCCAATGCCTGTGCGGCCCCGGCGCGCACCATGAAGTCGGGGCTCGTGAGGAGCGGCCGCACTCGCACCACGTCGGAGGTGTCATCGGCCGGCGCATTGGCGTTCCAGGCCTGCAGGGCCGCCGCGACGACTCGCGAGTCGGTGTCCGCCAGGTACGGCACCGGTCCTTCGGCCGGGAAGGCGAGTGCGGATGCCTCCGCGGCAATGGCGCGTTCACGCCAGTCATTTGCCTGGGCAAAGGCAGGAAGTTCCTTGCGCAGGGCACCGCTGTCGGCCCGGGCGAGTGCGAGCAGCGCCTCGCGTCGCATGGCATATCCCTTACTGGCATCGAGGGTCTGCACGAGTGCTGCCACAGCTTCAGGGCCACCCAGTTCCCCCAGCGTGGCAACCGCCTCGATGGCGACGTTGGGCAGGGGATCGCTGAGGAGCCGCACGACCCTTTCCGAGTACTGTGGCAGCTGGAACGTGCCGAGCGACCGTACGGCATTGGTGCGGACACCAGCGTCATCGTCGGCAAGCGCGCGAGCCAGGAGCCCGGCCACCGAGTTCCGGTCAAGTCCACCCGAGTCAACCCAGGTACGGTTGAGCGCCCGCGCCGCCATGGCGCGCGCCAGCGGAAGGTTGTCGTTCAGGGCGGCCGTCACCGGGCTGCCCGCGGGTTGCGCTGCCTGGCGCAGCCGGCTCACCGCATAGATCGCGCGCCACCGCGCGTCGCCACTGGTGTCGGAGACGTACGGCACGATCGCCGAAATCGGCGCGTCCCGCCCAAGGCGCCAGGACTCGAACACAAAATACCGAAGGGCAAGCAGGGTATCGGGCGTCACCAGCTGCGCGCGACCACTGAGGGCATCCGCGAAGAACTCCCCCGCCTCATGGCCACCAATGCGCGCAATTGCCGTGATGAGCTCCCGCGTGGTGGCCACATCGGGCCCCGGCGCACTGGTGAGTGCCCGAATCAGCGGCGCCACGGCCATGGTGTCCCGCAACAAGCCGAGCGCAAAGGCCGCCGACGGGCGCACGTTGGGCTCCGGATCGTCGAGCAGGGTCACGAGGAGGGGAAGCCCCTGGGGGTCGCCGATCCGCCCAATGGCAAGGGCGGTACGCGAGCGCACGATCGTATCGGCGAACGTCACGCCACGCCGCAGGACGGCGTCATTCCACTGGCGCGCGTCCTCAGTGGCGAGCACGGGCGCCAGGGCCTCCACCGACGCATTGTCCTGCGCCAGCAGGGGTCGTGTGGCCAGGAGGCTGGCACAGGCAAGGGTCGCCTGGAATCGGAGCACGCAACGCATCAGTCGATCCGGACCGGGTCTGGGGTGGATACGAGCCAGGCGCCCACATCAGCGGGCAGCCGGGCCGGGCGCATGGACGCATCAAGCGTGAACATCGTCGTGGTGGCCGTGACCAGCAACTCACCATCGGCCATGCGGTCAACCGCATAGCCGAAAACGACCTTGCGGGACGCCAGCCCCCGTACCCAGCAGCGGACACGGACGTCGTCGTCATAGCGGGCACCCCGCAGGTACCGCATCGCGAGTTCGGCCACCACCATCCGGTAGCCGCGCTCCTCGAGTTCACGATAGCTCATGCCCGCACGCCGCAGGTACTCGCACCGGGCCACGTCGAGCCAGACCAGGTAGCGCGCGTGGTACACGACACCCATCTGGTCGATCTCGGAGTAGTTGACGCGATGGGTCGTCTCGGAAATGGTCAAGGAGCCGTGGGCCGTCGGTTGCGGGTCGTCAGCTGTGCGCACGGAACATTATCTTTGCCGCGTGCTGGGGACCACCGTTGTCACCGTTGCCGATGCGCACCTGGGCGCCGTCTCGCCCGAGGTCACGAGCGCATTCCTCCGCTTCCTCGCGGAGGTACCATCGTACGGGGATGCCCTGCTGATCAACGGCGACCTCTTCGATTTCTGGTTCTGCTATCGCCACGTCATGCCCAGGCATGGGTTCCATGTCGCCGCCGCACTGGCCGAATTGCGGCGGCGCGTGCCCATTGCCATCGTGGGCGGCAATCACGACCGCTGGGGTGACGACTTCTGGGAGCGCGACCTCGGTGCCCTGTATCATCCGCGCGAACTGCGGTTCCGCATCGGCAACCGTGAGACCCTGGCCATTCACGGCGACGGATTGACCGACACGCGACGGTCCGCACGAATCCTCAACACCATCCTGGGCAGTGACGCCGCGCTTGCGGCGTTCCGACTCCTGCACCCCGACCTGGCCCACCGCCTTGTACTGGGAATGCAACCAATGCTTGGAGAGAACGACACCGGCTCGGCCACACGCGCCAAGGCCTTTGCGCAACAGGAGGCATGGGCCCGGACCCGGCTCGAACGCGACCCCACGATCGGCCTGGTCATCATGGCCCATACGCATCATGCTGCCGCAACGTCGCTGGCGCCGGGACGCGACTACCTCAATCCTGGCGCGTGGTTCGACGGGTTCCGCTTCGCGGTGGCGACGGACTCCGGCACCGAGCTCAGGAACTTCACGGGCTGAGGTTCACCACCTCCGCTGCCGCGAGCCGATCGCCGAGGAAGCGACCCCCCACCGCCAGGAAACGAGGCGCATCGTCGCTCACGGCAAAGCGATGCACTGCCGGTGCGACCGGATCCGCCAGCATCCCGGCGTCGGTCAGTGCCCTGGCCAGCTCCGACGCCGTCTCCGCCGCACTGTCGATCAAGGTAACGTCGGGGCCCATGACCCGGTGCAGCAGCGGCTTGAGCAGCGGATAGTGGGTACACCCGAGCACCAGGGCCCCAACGCCTGCGTGCTGCAGCGGCGCAAGGTAATCCTTCCCGATCATTTCGGTCGCCGGGTGGTCGAACAGCCCCTCCTCGACCAGGGGCACGAACAATGGGCAGGCACGCTGCGCCACCTGTGCGTCCGGGTCCAGGGCATGAATGGCCCGGACGTAAGCGCCACTCGCCACGGTGCCCGCCGTGCCGATGACGCCGATCCCCCGCCCTTCTGCTGCCCGGACCGCCGCCCGCGCACCGGGTTCGATGACCCCGATCACCGGAACCGGCGACTCGGCCACCAGCGCGTCAAGTGCGTGCGCGGTGCTGGTATTGCACGCGATCACCACTGCCTTGACGTTCTGCGCCAACAACCAATGCAGGATCTCGAGGCTGTAGCGCCGCACCGTGTCCGGTGATTTCGGGCCGTATGGGACGCGTGCGGTGTCGCCGAAGTAGATCGTGGACTCGCCCGGCAGGCGGTCATAGATGGCGTGCACCACGGTCAGTCCACCGAGACCGGAATCGAACACACCGATGGGAAGCCGGTTCACGGCACGCGCACCGGGAAGGTGACGCTGGCGGCGACGCCGCCGCCCCGCACCGGCTTGAGCGCCAGGTCGCCGGGGAAGTCCCACAGGTGTGCCGACACGTACGCCTCGAGCCCGGCGATGAGATGGTTGACCGCCATGATGACGATCCAGTCTTCGCGCTCCTGGGTCTTGTTGGAGACCGCCGTGGAGTCCGTCGCACTGGTGTACTGGAGTTCACTGTTGGTCTTGAGTACCATGCCGAGGGACACGCCCTCAACGGCGATGAAGATGCCGGCGGCGATACCGCGCCCGAGCTTGGCCTGCCCCCACCCTGGTATCAGCAGGGACCGCCACAACGCGCCACCGGGCCCCACTGGTGGCTTGCGATCGACGGAATCAGCAGCGCCCACCGCATTCAGCGATTGGGCGCGTGCCGGGATGGCCAGGGAGTCGGCGCGAACGGCCGTGACCGTATCAACGCGGACAGTGGTATCAGGGACAGGTACGACGGTCACCGAATCCTGCGCCACGGCAGAACCGGCACCCAGGAGGGCCCAGGCAACGATTGGGAGCAGGGCGCCGGCACGTAGCATGGCGCTGAGTCTATACAGGACGACGCTCGAAGCCCAGTTCACTGGACCGCGGCCCGCTCAGGGCGAGCCGGTGAAGCCGCCAGGGGGACGGGTTGCCGGAATCGGGTCACCAGAACAACCAGGGAGATTCTTCTGAAGATATGGATTGACGCTGACGCCACGCCCAGGGACGTCAAGGAGATCGTGTTCCGGGCGGCAAAGCGACTCGGGGTACCGGTGACCCTTGTTGCAAACCAGCCGTTGCGGCCGCCCGCCAACAATCCGCTGGTAACGGCGGTGCGCGTGGAGGGCGGGCCCGACGTGGCGGATCGCTACATTGCCGCAGGGGCGTCGCACGGCGACCTGGCAGTGACCCAGGACGTGCCACTCGCGGCGTTGCTGGTGCCGAACGGTGTGACGGTGCTCGATCCACGCGGCGACGAACACACCACGGAGACCATCGGTGAACGGCTGTCGATCCGGGACTTCATGGAGCAGGCGCGGATCGCCGGTATGGTCACGGGCGGGCCCGCCCCTTTCGGCCCCGGTGACAAGCAGGCCTTCGCCGGAGCGCTCGACCGGGCGCTGACACGACTGCTCCGGACGGCGCCTAGGGGTTCAACGCCCGCCGGATGATGGCCAAGTGGTGGTAGCTGTGCCGGACCGCATGATCCTCGAGGAAAAACTGACAGGTGAGCGGCGCATCACCATAGAGCGACACGAGGGCCGCTCGGTCGAGCTCCTCATCGCTCAGCGCCCGGATCGCCGCCGACGCCACCGCACTGCTGGACCGCAGGTGGGCCAGGGCCGCTTCCTTCGTGACCGCGTCGTTGTCCTTGGCGTGCCCGGCATTCATCGCGTGCACGTCGGCCCACATCACGCCGACGATCGGCTTGCCGGCGGCGAGGGACTGGGCCAGCTGGATCTCCAGCGGGTAGACGTCGGCGACATGGTGTACCATCACGCCGACCTTCCGCCCATCCTTGGGGACCTTGGCCTGCCATTGGGCATCGGTGAGGCCGGCGGCAAAGGCCGCCAGGGCGCTGGCCCCTTGCTCCAGACGATCGGCCAGGGCGTTCGAGCGTTGACCCATGATTATCCAGTCTCCCAGTGGAGGTCCGTGTTCACTGCAGGCGACACCAATTTGCCCGGTCCAAACCATTCCGCAACAGGGCATGGGCGCAATCAAGGAGACGGCACCGATGCAGGCCAAAGGAACGTTCGAGGTGAAGGTTGTTCCGCTCCCGGCGGACGAAGGCACTGATACCGGGGGGTTCGGGAGGTTGTCGATCGACAAGACGTTCACGGGCGGTCTCAGCGGAAACAGCAAGGGACAGATGGTGGGGGCTTTCACTGCGGTGGAGGGCTCCGCCGGCTACGTGGCACTGGAGCGGGTAACCGGGACATTGAATGGAAAGCGTGGCGCGTTCGTCCTTCAGCACAGTGGCACGATGCGCGGCGGCGAGTCGTCCCTGGCCGTCACCATCATCCCGGACTCAGGTACTGACGAATTGACGGGGCTCTCCGGGAGCATGCAAATCATCGTCGAGGGGAAGAACCACTCGTACGTACTCGACTACATGCTGTGACGATCAGGAGGGCATTGGATACAGCCAACCGCGCAGCGGGCGAGGTTGGCGGGAGCGTGTAGGAATCGAACCTACCGGACCTCGCGGAGCGACGTCCGTCGCGATTTTGAAGATCGGCCGGGACACCAGCCCCGATCCGCCCCCAAATGCAACTTAGCGGACTTCCCGAAGCACGAAGAGCCCGATGCCGAGAATCGCCGCAACGGCAATCAGCACCGGCACGGAATCGCCGGTCGCCATGCGAACGAGCGCCGCGATCGGGCTCTCGCCCTGTCGCAGGTCCTCAACGGACCAACCCTTCACCCGACCCTCGATGATGCGCCGCCCCACCGCGATGCACTGCGCCTCGGCCTCTTCCTGTGTGGCGTAGTCCTCACTCAGGCTGAATGAGCGCCCTCGGCCGCCCCGGCGGATGACAAAATCGAGCGTCCAGCGCTCTCCCTCCGCCAACTGGTAGGACCGAGTGACGATCTCGAATCCCCTGTACCTTGTAGTGGACATGGCCATACCAGGCGAGCAATCGGTATGCCGCTCCCCGAAGTGCAGGCCTGGCCGCCACGGCGCGAGTGGAATTTCGGGTGAAGGGCATGGTGCCATTCCCGCGCTACTCTCCGCTACGGACCGGGACGATGGTGACACGGGGATGCCGCGCGCGCCCTGCACCCAGCAGCTGCGGACCCGACGACCAGGATGGCCCATTCTCTGGGCGAGCCATCGCAGTGACCACCAGGTCCCGCCCGGGCGCAGGCTCGCAGAATCCGGCAAGCAACACCAGCGCGCCAAGCGCGACGACCATGTACCCGGCACTGGCCAGTAATGTCGAACCGCGGGAATGTACCCACCTGCCCGGCCGGTTCATGGCCCGGCGGCCGTAAACGGCGAGCTGAGGGTGATGGTGACGGGGGTACCGGCGGTGACGACAACATCGCGGCTCGCGGTCTCGATGGCGACCACCGTACCACCCGCTGCGCCCACGGCACCGCCGATGATGGCGCCCTTGGTGTTCCCGCCGATCAGGCGGCCAGCCACGACACCAGCTGCAGTGCCCACGGCAACCTTCTCCACCTCACCGGTGGAAACGCCACGACCCTTGAGCGTGTGGGAAAGCGACGTCACCTGACCATCCAGGGGATAGCGCTGGCCCCGGACCGTGATGCCCGCCACCTGGAGCGTCAGGGTCCCGTCGCTCTGGTGTGGGGTTGTTGCCGGCTTGATCTCGCTGATGGTGAGCTCGAGCACCGAGCCAGCCGGGATCACGATGCGACCACCGGCGTCCTTCGTATCGGCATCGACGGTGGTCCGCACCGTTTCGCCCGCCTTGCTGCTGCGCGACGTGATGGTCTGGCTCATGGTCGCGTCGATGGTCCCGCCGCTGGCGAGAGTCCGGGTCGATGGATGGCTACTGGTTGCGCGACCCCCGGCGGGTGCGCCTGCCACCCCGGGCAATTCGGGCGTGCCCTGGCCACAGGCCAAGAGTGCCAACACGGCGAGTCCTGCAAGCATCGACCTGTTCATGGTGCTTCACTTCCAGTGCAGCAGCACACGTACGGTGCGTCAGCACAACAACGGGGGACGGCGCCGGGCGCCGACAGTGAAGACACCGTCTTCTTCACCGTCCTGAACTGTACCGCCAGCGCGAAAACAATGGTATTGATCGTTGGATGGAGTTTAAAGCGAGTGACAGCGAGAACGGGGATGGAGCGGTCGCGCGAGCGCTAGCGCGCTGGCCGCCGAGCGGTGCCTCCGCTGTGGGAGAACGCCGCCACCTCGAGGCGGCTGTGCAGGGCCAGCTTCTCCAGCACATTGTGCACGTGGCTCTTGACGGTGTGCACCGCAATATCGAGGCGAGTGGCAATCTCCTTGTTGCTCAGGCCTTCGCCGAGGAGGTCAATGACCTGGCGTTCCCGATTGGTGAGCCGCACAGAGTCGAGCGCCACCGCCTTGCTCGACACGTTCCGGGCGATCTGCGCAAAAAGGGAGTTCGTGAGCACTGGCGGAAGCACTTCACCCCCCGCCGCCACCGTCCGGATCGTGGCAAAGAAATCCTCGAAGGACGCGTCCTTCATGATGAAGCCGGATGCCCCTGCCCTGATGTAGTCGGCCACGTCTTCCTGCAAGGGAAGGAGGCCCATGACGATCACCCGAGCCGAGGGGACCTCGGCACGGACCGTCACCGTCAGGTTCAGGCTGTCGTGGTCCTCGAGCCCGAAGTCGAGCAGCACCACGTCGGGCTTCGCCTCGCGCACTTTCTGGAGCGCTTCCTCCACGTCAGCGGACGCCGCGAGCACCTTGAAGCCCGGCTGGGTGTGGATCATCGCCGTCAGCCCCTCGCGCAGCAAACGATTGTCATCGATGAGCACGAGTGCGATTGGCCCTGGCGGCGGGACCGGAACGGACGGCGTGGTCTTGACCGAACGCCCGGGGGCGGATTTTCCTGGGGGTCGCACGCTTCACGATGTCCGGTACCTCCTTGCCATGGTACCGACGAAACTGCAGTGATGGCGGATCCACACGACGTTCGCCGTATCCGTCACGGCTGCCGAAGCATATATTGCAGTGCTATATACTGCTAGGCTTCAGTGCGGCGCCGGCAGTCCCTTCAGAAAGAAGTCGATGGTACGCCTCAAGATCCACGCGATCATGAAGGCACGGGGCATCTCCGCCTACGCGCTCAGCCAAGGTACCAATCTCAGCTATCCCACCGCCTACAGACTGTCCCGGGCCAGCGGCGTGTTCGGGCGACTTCATGCCGAGACACTCGACGAGCTCTGCGCCTTCTTTCACATGCAACCCGGAAGGCTACTGGTCTGGGTGCCGTGAGGGTTGGGCACCATTGTGTGACCGCCCGGCGACGCGCAGGTCGGTAGACCGCAGGCTGTGAGATGTGAGCGGAACTCTGCTTGGCCGGGCGGGCACCATCGCTCCAACGACTGCAATGGACACGACGGGGACTAGATCAAAGGGAGGAGGCCTTACTCCCCGATGCGGGCCACCACCTCGATCTCCACCCGCACATTTCGTGGCAGGCCACTCACCGCCACTGTCGACCGCGCCGGGCGGTGCTCGCCGAAGTGGCGCCCATAGATCTCGTTCATCGCGGCGAAGTCGGCCATGTCCACCAGGAACACGGTGGTCTTGACCACACGCGACAGCTCGGAACCGGCGGCCTCCAGCACCGCCGCCAGGTTCTGCATGACCCGGTCGGTCTGTTCGGCGACCCCGCCGGGGACGACCTGCATGGTCGCGGGATCGAGGGCGATCTGGCCCGCAGAAAAGACAAACCCGCCCGATACGACCGCCTGGCTGTATGGACCAATGGCCGCCGGCGCATCATCGGTGTGAACTGGACTCGGCATTAGAACAATCCCTCGATGGTGCCATCGGCGAGAACGCGGATGTTCTCGGCGGACGGCGTCTTGGAAAGGCCGGGCATCGTCATGATGTCGCCGGCGAGCGCTACGACGAACCCGGCGCCTGCCGACACGTACGCGTCCTTCACCGTGATGCGGAAACCAGAGGGACGCCCGAGCTTGGTGGGGTCGTCGCTGAACGAGTACTGCGTCTTGGCCATGCAGATTGGCGTGTTTCCGAAGCCCATCGCCTCGATCTGGGCAATGGCCTTGCTGGCCGCCGGCGTGAAATCGACGCCGTCGGCGCCGTAGATGCCGGTGGCAATCGCCTCGATCTTGGCCTTGATCGACTGGTTCACCTCATACAACGGCTTGAACGCCGCTTTCTTCTCATCCAGGATCGCCAGGACCTCACGCCCAACGGCCTCGCCGCCCTCCCCGCCCTTCGCCCATACCTCGCTCAGCGCCGCGCGGGCACCCCATGACTTGCAGGCATCGAGGACCACCTGCAACTCCTCGTCGGTGTCGGCCGTGAAGCGATTCAGGGCCACGACGGCGGGGACCCCGAACTTCTGGATGTTCTTCACGTGGGCCTCGAGGTGGACCAGTCCCTTCTTCAGCGCGGCGACGTCTGGCGTGCCAAGGGCGTCCTTCTTGACCCCGCCGTGCATCTTGAGCGCCCGAACGGTGGCAACAATAATCGCCGCCTCAGGATTGAGCCCGCCGAAGCGACACTTGATGTTGAAGAACTTCTCGGCGCCGAGGTCTGCACCGAACCCCGCCTCGGTGAGCACGAGGTCGCCGAGCGCGAGACCGAGCTTGGTTGCCATGATGGAATTGCAGCCATGGGCGATGTTGCCGAAAGGCCCGCCATGCACCAGCGCCGGGCCACCCTCGAGGGTCTGCACCAGGTTGGGCAGGATGGCGTCCTTGAGCAGGAGCGTCATGGCGCCGGCGGCCTTGAGTTCGCCCGCCGTGACGGGCTTCCGGTCGCGCGTCAGTGCCACCACGATGCGGCCGATACGGGCCTCGAGGTCCTGGAGATCGGTGGCCAGGCAGAGAATGGCCATGATCTCGCTCCCGGGCACGATGACGAACCGGTCCTCGCGCACGGGGCCGGCATTGATGCCGCCCATGCTCACGATCATGGATCGCAGGGCGCGATCGTTCATGTCCATGGTGCGGGGCCACGTGATCCGGCGTGGGTCGATGCCGAGCGCGTTGCCGTGATGCATGTGGTTGTCGAGCATCGCCGACAGGAGGTTGTGCGCCGAGGTGATGGCGTGGAAATCACCGGTGAAGTGGAGGTTGATCTCGTCCATCGGGATCACCTGGGCATACCCGCCACCGGCGGCCCCGCCCTTGACGCCAAAGACCGGCCCCAGCGACGGCTCGCGAACGCAGACCACCACCTTCTTGCCAAGGCGGCGCAACGCCTGCGCCACGCCGATGGTCACCGTGCTCTTCCCCTCGCCCGCCGGCGTAGGGTTGATGCCGGTGATGAGCACGAGGCGTCCCTTGGGTGTCCGCTTCGCGATGGCCTCGGGCGTGATCTTCGCCTTGGTCTTGCCATAGGGAAGGATCTCATCGGCGGTGAGGCCGACTTCGGCGGCCACGTCGGCGATGGGGCGCATCTTCTTCTGCGCCGCCTGGGCGATTTCGATGTCGGTTGGGACGGGCATTGGAAGTCCGGGGTTGAATGTCGAAAAAGTCAAAGAGTCGAGGGTCCGGAGCGGGCCGAGAGCGCGTACTACGCCTCGGCCCCTGGACCCTGGACTCCTCCGAGTCCGAACAATCGCACTGCATTGCGCGTCGTGGCCGCCTCGAGTTCGGTCGCGTCCATACCCCGCACCGCGGCGACGCGTTCCGCCGTGTGCCGGATGAAAGCAGGCTCGTTGCGCTTGCCACGATGAGGCACCGGGGCCAGGTAGGGGCCGTCGGTCTCGACCAGAAGCCGTTCCAGGGGCACGGCACGAATGGCGTCGTCGAGCTGCCAGTTCCGAAACGTGACCATGCCACTGAATGACAGATAGTGCCCCAGATCAAGCCCCGCCCGCAAGAGCACCGGGCCACTCGAGAAGGAGTGGAGCACGACCGGCGTCCTGGCGTCGGTGCGGAGAATCGCGGCGACATCCTCGTCCGCCTCCCGGGCGTGGATGATGACGGGACGCGCCGCCTGGGCCGCGATCGCCAGCTGTGCCCGGAACGCGGCGTGCTGCGCCGCGCGCGGTGAGTGATCGTAGTGATAGTCGAGGCCCATCTCACCGGCGGCAACCACGCGCGGGTCGACCAGCACCCGCGCCAGCCACTCCTCCGCCTGGCGCGACCAGTCCTTCGCGTCGTGCGGATGCACTCCCGCCGTGGCGGCGAGTCGTGCATCCGTGGCGGCGAGTGCCATGGCGGCGGAGGCGGCGGCGGGCGACTCGCCGATCACCACCACGTGCTCCACCCCTGCGTCCCACGCCCGCTGCAGCACCTGATCACGGTCCGTGTCGTAGGACTCCGAGGCCAGGTGGCAGTGGGTATCGATCAAGACCTATACCGTGGCCTTCGCCCGCACCGGCGCGCCAGCGGACGGCGCCCCGGCATTCACCTTCGTGCCCCGCGCGGCAGGGCCGGGCCACTTCTTCTCGATCCAGAGCAGCACCGGCGCTGCGATGAACACCGAGGAGAAGGTGCCGGTGAAGACACCGAAGAACATCACCAGTGCGAAGGGCCGGATCACTTCCCCACCAAAGATGGCGAGCGCCAGCAACGTTGCGAGTGATGTAAGGTGCGTCAGCACGCTGCGGGGCAGCGTCTCGTTGATGCTGCGGTTCAGGATCTCCACGAAACCGGAGCGCTGGTATTTCTTCAGGTTCTCCCGGACACGGTCGAAGATGATGATCGTGTCGTTGAGCGAGTAACCGACCATCGTCAGCACCGCCGCGACAACCACGAGGCTCACTTCCAGGCGCATCACCGCGATGAACGCCAGCGTCGCGAGGATGTCATGGGCCGTCGCAATGATGGCGGCCAGACCGAAGCGCCATTCGAAGCGGACGGCGAGGTAGATCAGCACGAAGAGGAACGACGTGAGCACGGCCAGGAGCGCCTGGGTCCGGAGCTCGCCTCCCACCTTCGGGCTGACCGCCGCCACCCGTCCCACCGTGTACGTGCCCTCCCCAAGCGTCGCATTCAGCGCCGCCTTCACCGCCTGCGCCGTGGCCTCGGTGGTGCCCTGCGACTCGCCGACCCGGGCCCGGATCACGAAGTTGCCCGCCGAGCCGAATTGCTGGATCTCGGCACCCTTGATTCCCTGGGCATCGAGGCCGGCGCGGAGTGTCCCGGCCGTGGTCGTGGGCGCCGCGGCCACCTGCACCATTGTGCCACCAGTGAACTCGATGCTGTAGTCGAAGCCCTTCACTGCCAGGAACAGGAGCCCCGGTATCAGCACGGCGGCGGTGACGCCGTAGGCCCACTTCCGCATGCCGATGAAGTCGTAGTGCGCATCGGCGAAGAACGTGGCCTTGCCAATGCTGAGGTGTTCCATGCCCGGCTTGCGCTGCAGCCAGAGCATGTAGAAGGTGCGGGTCACGAACAGGGCGGTGAACAGCGACGCCAGGATGCCCACGATGAGCGTGACGGCGAAGCCCTTCACCGGGCCGGTGCCGAACTGGAACAGGAGGAAGGCCGTGATGACCGTCGCCAGGCTCGAGTCGGTGATCGCGGGGAGGGCGTGCTTGAAGCCCTCGTCGATCGCCAGGCGCACCGTCTTGCCGTGCCGCAGCTCCTCCCGGATTCGCTCGAAGATCAGCACGTTGGCATCCACCGCGATGCCGATGGAGAGCACGATGCCGGCGAGGCCAGGCAGGGTCAGCGTGGCGTCCAGCATGGCCAGCACGCCCATGGTGTACAGCAAGTACAGCCCGAGCGCCGCGACGGCGAGGAGCCCGCTCAGCGCGTAGTAGCCCACCATGATCAGGACGACCAGCAGCGTGCCGATGAGCCCGGCCAGGATCCCGGCCCGGATGGAGTCGGCGCCCAGGCTCGCGCCCACCTGCCCCGACTCGACGATGGCCAGCGGCACCGGCAGCGCGCCCGCCTTCAGCGTCAGCGCCAGGTCCTGCGCCTCCTGCAGGGTCTTGCCGCCGAGGGTGATGCGGCCGTTGCGATCGATGCGGCTCTGGATGATCGGGGGACGGCCCTGGACCCGCCCGTCGAGGACGATGGCCATGAAGTCGCCCACATGGCGCCCGGTGCCCTCGCCGAACTTCCGGCCGCCGGCACGGTCCAGCTCGAACGTCACTTGCGGCCCGTTGGTGAGCGGATCGAGCTCGGCGCGCGCGTCCACCAGGTTGGACCCGGTCACCAGCGACTGGTCGTCCACGACGTACAGGGCCCGCACGAACTCGCCGCCAACGCTCTCCTTGCTCGCCGACCACTTGAACTCGAGGCCACGGGGCAGGAGTCGCTTGACCTCCTGCAGGCTCAGCAAGCTGTCGACACGGGGAAAGGCCGTCTCCGACACGAGGTACTCGCCCGGTGTGCCCTGCGACGGGCGGATCAGTCCGGCGAGGATGGCACCGCCGGTGGTGCTGTCGGCGCCCTTGGTCGCGGAGTCGCCACCAAGCAGCTGCGACACCGCCGATGGCCCCGCCTGGGCGGCGCCCGCCGTCGACACGCCCATGGAGCGCAACTGACGATCCATCGATGGCAACGCGCGATCGAGGGCCCCCGTCTTGTCGGTGACACGGAACTCGAGGAAGGCGCTCTTCTGGACGATGGCACGGGCGCGCTCAGGGTCCGCAACCCCCGCGAGCTCGACGATGATCCGGTCGTCGCCCTGCTTCTGGATGACGGGCTCGGTGACGCCGAACTCGTCGATGCGCTTCCGGAGGACCGTCAGGGCGAGGTCGATATCGCGCTTGGGATCGGCCGAGACCTGCTTCGACTGGTCGAGCTCGAGGGCGAGGTGCATGCCGCCCTGCAGGTCGAGTCCGTACTTGATGGGCGTGCGCTGGATCGTGGTGTCACGCATGACCCCGTCCGCGCCCAGCTCGCGCACCGTCTGCTTCCGGGGAATGAGGGCAAGGATGGCGGCGACTACGAGGACGCCGACAAGGATGAGGCGATTGCGAAGGCTCAGGAACATCGTCCACTCAGGCAGCTGGGCGTGCGTACGGCACGCGTCTGTTGATCAGGCGGGATTATCCAGCACCGCGACCGCCGCGGCGTGATCCCGTTCGAGTTGGCGCGTGAGGTCAGCCGGGGTGGCGAACTGGCGGACCTCGCGCAGTCGTGCCACCCACTCCAGTCGGACCCACTCGCCGTACAAATCCGTATCGACGCCGAAGAGATGCGCTTCGAGCGTCCGTTTGTCTTCACCAAAGGTTGGGCGCGGCCCCTGGTTCATCATCCCGCCGGCCTGCCCACCGCGCCATTCAACGCGTACCGCATAGACGCCATCGGGCGGCAGCTGCTTCCGCACGGACACGCCGGCGAGGTTGATGGTCGGCACCCCAAGCTTCCGGCCGCGGCCCACGCCCTCGCCCACCCGCGCCAGCAGGTCATACCGGCGTCCCAGCATCCCCGCCGCGGTGGCCAGCTCGCCGGCTACGAGGCGCTCGCGAATCGCGCTGCTCGAGACACGCACGCCGTCGAACTCGACCTGCGGCACTACCGCCACCTCGAACCCGTCGGTCGCCCCGATTCGCCGAAGTGTCTCGGCGTCCCCGCTGCGTCCGCGGCCAAAGCCATGGTCGTGGCCGATCACCAGCTCCTTCATGCCGCAACGCGCCACCAGGATGTCGCGCACAAACACTTCGGGCGGCAGGGCTGCGAGGGCGGCGTCGAACTTCAGCACGAGCACGTGCTGCACTCCGCACGCCGCCATCACCGCCCGGCGCTCCACCTCAGTGGTGAGGCGGAGCGGCGCCCGGTCCGGCCGGACCACCTCGACCGGGTGCGGGTCGAACGTGACCACGATGCAGGCACGCCCGGCGGCTGCGGCGCGCCTCGCCGTCTCGCCCAGCACCGCCTGGTGGGCACGGTGCACCCCATCGAAGGTGCCCACCGTCACGGTGGCGGGCCCGGTGCCGAATTCCGTCACGCGTCACCGGCGGTGGCTCGGAGATCGGGCGTCGCGAGCACCACGACAGGTTGGAACCGGCCCACACCACCCTCAGCCACGGCAACGAGCTCGCCTCCCTGCACCAGTGCCACCACACCCTCCGGGGCCTTCGCGTCGTCCGGGAGTGAAATCGCGCGACCATGTGCCACGCAGGCCCGGGCCGCATCATCCAGTTCCACGCGCGGCAAGTGGCCCAGCACCGCGAGCGGTGGTTGCAGCGCCGCGGGACCGACCGCGTCGAGCGGGCACGCCGCCTCCACACGAAGGTCCCCGATCGACTCCCGTCGCAAGGCAACGAGGTGTGCGCCAAGGCCCAGTTTCTGTCCCGCGTCACGCGCCAGCGCCCGCACGTACGTTCCCGCACTCACGGTGACGCGAAACTCGGCGTCGGGGGCATCCCACCCGAGCAGGTCCAGCGCGAGCACGCTGACCTCAACCGGCGCCAGATCGACCTCCACACCACGCCGCGCCAGGCGATGACTGCGCTCGCCATCGACATGCTTGGCCGAGAAGGCCGGCGGACGCTGGAGCTGCCGGCCTACCAGTCCACCAAGCATGGTCCGTATCTCCGCCTCGGCGGGCCACCGCGCCGGGATGGTGCCACCCACCGGCGACCCGGTCATGTCGTCGGTGTTCGTCTGCACGCCGAAGCGCATCATGGCACGATAGGTCTTGGGCCGCCCCTCGACGAACTGCGCCAGCCGTGTGGCACGCCCGACAAGGATCACCAGCAATCCCGTCGCAAACGGATCGAGCGTGCCGGTATGTCCCACTGCCCTCGTGCCGAGAACGCGCCGCACCCGCGCCACGGCATCGTGCGACGTAATGCCTGCCGGCTTGTCGACCAGCAGGGCGCCGATCAGCTTGGCTCCTCCGCGGGCGGGGCATCGCGGCGTACCGCCTCGAGCAATTCGTTGATCCGGGCGGCATGTTCCAGCCCTCGATCCAGCTCGAAATGCAGCTCAGGGACCACGCGGGTGGTCAGCGCCTTCGCCAACTTCGAGCGGAAGAAGCCGGCCGCGCTCTTGAGCCCCTCGAGTGCCCGCTGCCGCTCCGCTTCGGACCCCGGCACGGCCACCATGACCTTGGCGTGCGACAGCTCGTTGGTCACCTGCACATGCGTGACCGTCACGAAGCCGACACGCGGGTCGCGCACCTCGCGCAGGAGCGCATCGGTGACCGTCTGCCGGATGGCCTCGCCAACCTGCTCGGGACGACGGGAGGACTTCATCTCCACACCGTTGCTGAATCCATCACGCGCACCCCATCCGTCGCCTCGATGATCCGGTCGGCCGATCGGAGTTCGCCTTCCACCACCGACCGGTCACTTCCCACTGCGGCGCAGGCCAGCCCGGCGCGCTGCCACAGGTCCTGGTGGTCCACCTCGGCCACCGACAGGTTGACCCGGCGCAGTGCCACGATGAGGGGCTTGAGCCGGCTGCGCTTGTCCTTGAGGGACGCACACCCCTCGAGGTGCAGGTCCCAGGTGGCGAGGCCGACGTGCACCCCGCCCCCCTAGCTGGCCCCGGCTGCCGCCGATGCCTGCAGCGTGCGCTTCACCTCGTCCATCCGGAACGCCTCGATCCGGTCGCCGACCTTGAGGTCGTTGAAGTTCTCGATCGAGAGTCCGCACTCCAGGCCTTCGCGCACTTCCTTCGCATCGTCCTTGAAGCGCTTGAGGCTCGCCAGCTGGCCAGTGTAGACCACCACGCCATCGCGGATGACGCGCACCTTGCCGGTACGCTGCATCGTGCCACTCTTGACCATGCACCCCGCCACGGTGCCGACCTTGCTCACCTTGAAGAGGTCGAGCACTTCGGCCTCGCCGAGCACGGTCTCCTTCTCTTCCGGCTTGAGGAGTCCCTCGAGCGCGTTCCGCACATCCTCCACGGCCTCGTAGATGATGCGATAGGTGCGCACATCCACCGATTCCCGCTCGGCCGCGGTACGGGCGTTCGAGTCCGGCCGTACGTGGAAGCCGAGAATGATGGCGCCCGAGGCCTTCGCGAGGAGGACGTCGCTCTCGGTGATGGCACCGACGCCGCGGTGGATGACCTCCACGCGCACCTCGCTGGTGCTCAGCTGGGCCAGCGCGTCGGCCAGCGCCTCGGCCGGACCACCCTGATCGGCCTTGATGATGATCTTGAGCTGGGTGACGGCGCCTTCCTTGAGCTGCCGGCTGAAGTCCTCGAGGCTCGAGGCCTTCTGGGTGCGACGACTCTGCGCCTCGCGCTCGAGGCGCTGGCGGCGCTGTGCGATGTCACGCGCTTCCACGGCATCGGCGACCACACTGAAGGAATCGCCGGCCGCCGGCACACCCTCGAAGCCGAGAATCTGCACTGGATACGACGGGCCAACTTCCTTCACCTGCCGCCCGCGCTCGTCGAACAGCGCGCGCACGCGGCCGGAGAACTTGCCGCAGATGAAGTCGTCGCCGACATGCAGCGTGCCCTTCTGGACCAGGATGGTGGCCAGCGGTCCCTTGCCGGGGTCGAGGGTCGCCTCGAGGACCGTTCCGTGCACCTTCGCGGTCGGGTTGGCCTTGAGGTCGAGGATCTCGGCCTGCAGGAGCACCTGCTCGAGCAGGTGATCGATGCCGAGGCCCTTCTTGGCCGAGATCTCGGCCGACAGCGTGTTCCCGCCGAATTCCTCCAGCACCACGTTGTGCTGCAGGAGGTCCTGCTTCACCTTCGCGACGTTGGCGGCCGGCAGGTCGATCTTGTTGATCGCGACAATCATCGGGACGCCCGCATTCCTCGCGTGGCTGATCGCCTCGATGGTCTGCGGCATCACCTGGTCGTCGGCGGCCACCACGAGGATGACGATGTCGGTGACCTGGGCGCCACGCGCGCGCATGGCGGTAAAGGCCTGGTGACCCGGAGTGTCGAGGAAGGTGATGGAGCGCCCATCCGGCAGGTCGACGTGATAGGCGCCGATGTGCTGGGTGATGCCGCCGGCCTCACCGGCGACCACGTTCGCCTTCCGGACATAGTCGAGCAGCGACGTCTTGCCATGGTCCACGTGACCCATGATCGTGACGACCGGCGGCCGGGACACCAGGTCCTCGGGCTTGTCGGCCTCCTCGACAATGCCTTCTTCGGCGGCATACGCGTCCTCCTTGACGGCGAGGAAGCCGAACTCGGAGGCAATCAACTCGATCTGGTCGAAATCGAGGCGCTGGTTCACCGTCACCATCAGGCCCAGTTCCTTGAAGGCGAACTGGACGATCTGCGTGGCCGGAATCTTCATGAGCCCCGCGAGTTCACTGACGGAAATGAACTCGTTGACGCGGATCAGCGTCTTTTCGCGCTCCTTCTCCTCGGCCATCTCGCCGGCGCGCAACTGCTGGTAGCTGGGGCCGTCGGGCCGGCGGGACTTCTTGCCCGCGCTGCCCTTGAGCCCCTGCAGCGTCTTCTCGATGTTCGCCTGCACCGCATCACGGTCAACCTGCGAGCGACGCCCTTTCTTGCCCTTCTTGCCCCCGCGTCCGCCGGCCCCACCCTGGCTGGCGTCGCCGCCGGTGGTCGAGGACGGTGGACCGCCGCTTCCACGCCCTGGCGCCGGGCGCTCGGAGCTGAAGCTGCTGCTGAAGACCGGCTTCGGGCCGCGCGGCCGGTCGCCCGGCGTGCGCGACTGGCCGCGGTCCGAGCCCTGTGACGGCGCCGGGCGCTGCACGCGGGGCGGAATGAAGGGCGCGCGTGGCGGGGGTGCCGCCGCACTCTCGGCAGGCGCTGGCGGGGCGGCTGGCGCCGGGGCCTTGGACGCGGCAGGCGCGCTGGTGGGACCCGCTTCCTCTTCCGCCTCGGCCTCGGTGGGCGGCAGCTCCTTGAACAGCTGACGCGCACGCTCCTCGAGTGAGAGCGACGGTGCCGCCGCCTCCGGTTCCGTGGCCGCGCGCTCCTGCTCGAACATCGCCACCCGCTTCTCTTCCTCTTCGCGCTCGGCCTGGTGCTGCGCCTCGACCACCGCGACTTCGGCGGCGGTGCGACGGCGCTTCGACGGCTTGGCGACCTCGGCAGCGGGCGCGGGTGCCTCGGCGGCCTTCGTGGTCGCGGACTTCGCCTTGCGACGCGTCTTCTTCGGCTTCTCGTCCTCGTGCTGCTTCCGCTTCTCCCGCTCCCAGCGCACGCGAACCGCCGAGACCTGATCACTCTCGAGCGCAGACATGTGGCTGCGAACGAAGATGTTCATGTCCTTGAGCATCGCGAGCAGCTGCTCGGATGAGACGCCGAACTCCGCGGCGAGATCATGCACTCGACTCTTGACCACTCACTCCTCCATTACTGGCCCGCCGCCCCGGCGTTCAAGACGCCCATGGCCAGCGCGCGATCACGAACCCCAACCGCCTGCACTGGCGGTCGGCCCAGCGCCCGGCCGATATCATCGGCCCTGGGCCCGGTGATGACCGGCAGCCCCTTACCGCGAGCGAGCCGCGTCACCTTCTCCTCTGCCCGCGGACCAGCGTCGCTCGCCACGACGACGAGGAAGCACTTGCCCGCCTGCAACGCGGTGCGAACCGCGTCCACACCCACCACCAGGTTCCCTGCCCGACGTCCCAGGCCCAGCAGGCCCAGGAGCGGGGTCACGCCGATGGCGCCTCGTCCGCGCTCTCGTCGGCGGTCAACTCCTGCAGGAACGCCATGAGCTGCTCAGTGAGCTCCGGCGTCATGCCCGCGACCTTGCCGGCATCTTCCTGCTCCAGGTCGAGCACGTCACCCAGTGTGCTGTAACCCGCCGCACCGAGGACGGTCACCAGGTCGGGCGACAGGCCCTTGAGCTCGGTGAGCGGCACCTTGGCGGCCGCCTCGTCCTCCGGCGGCAGCGGGGCGAACAGCGGGCCCTCACCACCGCGCTCGAGCCATTCGCGACTCGAGTAGAGGTCGATCTTCCACCCGGTCAACTCGGACGCGAGGCGCACGTTCTGGCCGTTGCGTCCGATGGCGAGGGACAGCTGGTCCTCGTCCACCACCGCCTGGATGGTCTTCGCGTCGGGCACGGCGAACACCTTGGCGACGCGCGCCGGGGCCAGCGCCAGCCGCGCGAAGCGCTCCGGATCAGGCGACCACGGCACGATGTCAATGCGCTCGCCGCCGAGTTCGTTCACGACCGACTGCACGCGCGAGCCCTTGAGGCCGACGCAGGCGCCGACCGGATCGATGGCGTCGTCACGGGATACGACGGCGACCTTGGTGCGACTGCCCACCTCGCGCGCAATCGCGCGGATGTCCACGACGCCCTGCTGCACCTCCGGCACCTCGAGCTTGAACAGCGCCTTCACGAACAGCGGGTCGCCCCGCGACAGGATGAGGCGCGGTCCCTTCGGCGTCTCCTCCAGGCGCTTGAGCACCGCCCGGATCGTGTCACCCTGGTGAAAGTGCTCGCGGTGATTCTGTTCCCGGTACGGGATGATCGCCTCCGCCTCGCGGAACTTGTTCAGCATGATCACCAGCTTGCCACGCTCGATCTGCTGCACCTCGCCCGACAGGAGCTCGCCCACCTTGCTGGCGAACTCGTCGCGAATGCGCATCCGCTCACCCTCGCGGACCCGCTGGATGATGCGCTGCTTCGCGGCCTGGACGGCCAGCCGGCCGAAGGCGGCAAACGGGACGTCCTCCTCGAGCATGTCGCCAACCTGGAAGTCCTCATCTTCGTAGCGCGCTTCCTCCAGCGGGATCTGCCAGGACGGGTCTTCCACGACCTCGACCACCTGACGGAGGCGGACGATGCGGATCGATCCCTGCAGCTCGTCAACGCTCAACTCGAACTTCACGTTCGGCCCATACCGGCGTACCAGCGCGGCCTGGATGCCGTCGCGCAGCATGTCGAGCAACTCCGCCCGGTCCAGTTGCTTGGCAGAGGTGAGCTCGCGGAACGCGGCAAGTACTTCAGGTGAACCAGCCATGTGTCGATCTCCAGGGTCGTCGCGGCGCGTCTGCGCGTCGCTAGCGATTTTTCTTCTTTGGCTGCGGTGCCGGCCAGTCGTAGACCAGCGTGGCACTCCGGATGTCCCGGAGCCCGACGGTGACGTCTTCGCCGTCCGGGAACCGAAGCACGACGTGCTCGTCATTCGGCACCGCGACAATTGTGACGACCGGCCGGCCCGGCATCCTTGCCACGTGCACGGTGACGCGGCGCCCGGCATAGCGGCGCCAATGGTGCGGGAATCGAACAGGCCGCTCGATTCCGGGCGACGACACCTCGAGCACGTACCGCGGCCCGACCAGCGCCGCCGCCTCGAGTGCCTGCTCTATCGCCCGACTGAGCCGGGCACACTCTTCGGTGGTGATCCCGTGGCCAGGCATGGCCTCGGGTCGATCGACGCGTATGCCGAGAACTGGCCGAGTCGAAGTTCCAGTGCGTCGTACGTCGACGAGCTCGAACCCGGCTCCCTCAACCAGACCCAGCACAAGATCGAGGACTGGGTCGGCGCTCATACTCCCCGCGGGTCCAAAAAAAACGTGGGGGAACCTCCCCCACGTCGTCGGCGAACAACCCTTCGACATCCCGCCCCCCAACTCCCCAACAAGCCGATAACATAGCCGCAAGAAGGCACGGCGGCAAGATGAAATAGGGCGTGAGGGCGTGAGGGTGTGAGGGCGTGAGGAAGGGCAGAAAAGCTAGGGCAAGGCTCCGAGATAGGCGACCATGCGTCCATCCGCACCCTTCGACTTGCGATGGGAAAAGAACTGTGTGTTGTCGCGGGCACTGCACCATTCAGAGACCGTTATATCCGTAATGCCGAGCTTTCGGCCTTGTTCAGCCAGCACGGAGCGCAGGTCAACATGCCATGGCGCGGCGCCGGTGGCCGGCAGCGCCAAGCCTTCCATGACTTCAGAACCCACTTCATATTCATCGCCGGATATCCCTACGCCGCAATGCATTATGATGTCGAACGGTTCGCACCTTACACGCCCGGACAGGATTTCCACACCGCGCTCGAGGATGCCTGCGGCGGTCCCCCTCCACCCGGCGTGGAGGAGCGCGATGCCGCCGTGTCGCGGGGCGGCGAGATACACTGGTATGCAGTCAGCGACGGTGACAGTGAGCATCAAGCCAGACTTGTCAGTGGCGTGGCCGTCAACCCCATCGAGCATCACCCAGCCATGCCCGAACTCATGCCAGACGACCCGGTCGCCGTGCACCTGATGCCCCAGGGCCGTGGCGCCGAGGCAGCCTTCGGCGTCGCGAAGTGCCTTCCAGCGGTTCATCGCATCGCGGACCGGCTGCTGCGACCAAAGCCCCAAGTCGAAGTCAACGGGCCCGGCACCCCGCCCGGTGATCCCGGCCACCAGTCCATGCCTGGCGCGCCACCCCGGAACCTCGAAGCGAGGAACGGGTCCAGCAACCGGCTCCTCACGCAGGGTGGCGGTCGCGGATCGTGCCGGTCGCGTCGCGGCCATCAGTCGTCCAGCCGCTCGATGTCGGCCCCGAGCGCCCGGAGGCGCTCGTCGATCCGCTCGTACCCCCGCTCGATCTGTCCCACGTTGTGGATGGTGCTCGTGCCCTCCGCCGCCAGTGCGGCAAGGACCATGGCCATGCCTGCGCGGATGTCGGGCGACTCCACCGTTCCCCCCTTGAGCGGCGAGGGGCCGGAAATCACGGCGCGATGCGGATCGCAGAGCACGATACGGGCGCCCATCCCGATCAGCTTGTCCACGAAGAACAGCCGGGACTCGAACATCTTCTCGAACACGAGCAGCATGCCCTCACATTGCGTCGCGGCCACGATGGTGGTGGACATGGTGTCGGCGGGGAACGCCGGCCACGGACCATCCTCGAGCTTGGGCACATGCCCGCCGAGATCGGGGCGGATGCGTCGCTCCTGGTTCGGATCGACGTAGAGGGTGTGGCCGTCGAGCCGGGGGCGAATGCCCAGGCGCTCGAAGCCGAGCAACGTCGCGCGGAGGTCGTCGCCGCGAACGCCCTCGATCGTGATGTCACCATTGGTCACCGCGGCCAAACCGATGAAGCTGCCAATCTCGATGTGGTCGGGGCCGATGACGTATCGGGCACCGGCGAGCGGGAGGCCGCCCTCGATGGTGTACACGTTCGAGCCGATACCATCGATCCGCGCGCCGAGCGCGATCAGGAACAGGGCGAGGTCCTGGACATGCGGCTCGGCGGCGGCGTTGCGGAGCACCGTGCGCCCCTTGGCGGCAACCGCAGTCATCAGGGCGTTCTCGGTACCGGTGACGCTGGGCTCGTCAAGGAAAATGTCCGCCCCGACCAGTGCCTTGGCCTCGAGGGTATAGTCGCCACCAACATTGACCTCGGCGCCCAGCTGCTCGAGCGCTAGAAAGTGGGTGTCGACGCGGCGGCGACCAATGACATCGCCACCGGGCGGTGGCAAGGTGACGCGACCGAAGCGACTGAGCATCGGCCCAGCCAGGAGGATCGAGGCGCGGATCCGGGCACAGAGCCTGGGGTCGAGCGGTTTCGCCTGGACGCCCTTGGTGTCGATTCGCACCGCATTCGGCCCGAACCACTCGACGGTCGCGCCCAGATGGACCAGCAGCTCCAGCATGCTCTCCACATCCCTGATGCGGGGAACGTTCTCGAGCTCGCACGGCCCATCGGCGAGGAGGGTGGCCGCGAGGATGGGGAGGGCGGCATTCTTGTTACCGGCGGGTCGGATGGTGCCCTTGAGGGCGCGACCGCCGCGAACCTTGTATCGAAGTGGCATGGGGGAACAGTACCAGCGCGTCCGGGGGCGTCAAGCGCACGCGGCACTTGCGGTTGGACGCCGGGAGTCGATGTTTAGGCATGCTGCTTCAAGCGCAGGTCACGCCGGCCTGGATCGGGCCGACCATGGCGGTCTCCCTCGCCATCATTGCCCTTGCCTTTGCCGTCATCGGCGGTGTGATCGCCATGATCGGTTTCGGACTCGCTCGCGAACTCAAGGCGGCGCGCGGCCAACTGGCCGAAGTCCGCGACGACCTGAAGCGAACGACCAAGACGATCCGGAAGGGCGCCCGTGACGTACGCGCCGTAACAGCCCTGATGCATGAGCAGGTGGAGGGCTTCGCGAGCACGGGCGACGAACTGCGGGACCGGGTGCTCGCCGCCGCCGACCATGTGCAGGCACGCCTCGAGGACGTCGAGGCGCTCTACGATGTGATGTACGATGAGGTGGCTGACACCGCGCTCGATGTGGCGGCCGGCGTCCGCACCTTCAAGCGCAACCCCATCCTCCGGACTGTGCGTCGGTTCCTGAGACGCTGACAGTGATCCATCGGGTCTTCCTGGCACTGGGTGTGGTAGCCCTGGTCGCAGTCTGCTTCCCCGAATCCGCACACGCCTGGACCCCAGGCACGCATGTTTATCTCGGCGAGTCGTTGCTTGCCAACCTGCACCTGCTGCCAGCCGCGACGGCGGAGCTGCTGCGGGCCTTCCCGTTCGATTTTCTCTACGGCAACATCGCAGCCGACTCGTCCATCGCGAAGAAGTACGCACCGGTGGGTCGTCACTGCCACTACTGGCACGTGGGCCAGGAAATCCATGATGAGGCGCAGAGCGATGCGTTGCGCGCGTTTGGCCTGGGCTACTTGTGCCATCTCGCGGCCGATGTCGTGGCACACAACTACTTCGTACCGAGGCAGCTGGTCCTCACGGCGAGCACAGCCTCGGTGGGCCACGCCTATTGGGAAAACCGGGTTGATACTCACATCGGCGGCGCCTACTCGGGAGCTGCCCGTGACCTGATCCTCATGGATACCCAGGCGGCTGACGGCCACCTGGCACAGATCATCTCCCCCACCCTGTTCAGTGTGGGTACCAACCGGAGGCTGTTCAAGGGCCTCGTTCACCTCGCCGAGACGCGGGGGTTCCAGAGCGGGTTGAAGGCGGCAGTGGGACGAAGCCGATGGTCACTCGAGGATGTCGATGTGGAGCGCCACATCGGGCTCTCCTACGACTACATGGTCGACCTGCTGGCGAACGAGAAGCCCGTGCCGCGCCAGCTGGATCCTTCCGGCGAGCAACCGCTGCACGTGGCAAAGACGGTACGGCGACAGGTGCTGCAGGAATCGGTGCGCACCCGGCCCGATCGGCTGCTGGACGCGGCAGAGGAACATTTCGGGTTGCCTGGTGAGACGCTCACCTGGTGGCCTGAACGGGTGCGGCCGTTGCCCTGGAAGGCGCCCCCGCCGAAGCGGGAGCGCCGGAGAGCAGAGGCATGAACGTGAGGACGTGAGGACATGAGGTGGTGCCGAGGCGGGGGCCTCGCCGGAGCAATGGCGGGGCCCCTGCCCTGCTCATTGGCGCCCGATGTCGAACGCCAGGTCGGTGATCGTCAGTGTTCCCGTCGCGCCGCTGCCCGCGACAGGATTCAATGTTGCGGTCACGGTTCCCTTGATGCGCGTCGCCGTGAGGCTGGTCACGGTGAACGTGCCCGACTGACTGACGTCAGCCACCCAGCTTGGGCCGGCTCCGTTGGTTGGGATCACCGCTGAGACCGGCGCCAGGCCGGGCGACAGGCCGACCTCGAAGCTTCCAGGACCGTTGAAGGAGGTCATGACAACGCCGATGATGTAGCTGGTGTTGCTGGCGTTGACCACGAGCGACGTGCCTGACAAGGTCATGTAGGCACTGGCGGCGTTCCAGGGACTGCCGTTCACGGTACCTCGCATGATGCTCCCCTGTCCGTCGGGCAGCGTACCGAAGTTCCCGTTTGATGCCAGCACCAAGTCGAACTTGCCGTCGGTGACGGCCTTGGTGCCGGTCGCTCCGCCTGCCTGCGGCTCGGCGTTGAAACTGAAGGTCCCGGCGATGTGGGTCGCCGTGAGGTCGGTGAGGGTAACCGTCCCTGCCGCACCGGAGGTTGGCGTGCTCCAGCTCATTCCAGTCGTGGTGGAATAGACGGCCAGCCCACCAACGGTGCCGCCGCCGACACCAAGGGCGTAGGTTCCCACCCGGTCGATGTTGTACAGGATGAGGGTGATGCTGCGGCTGTTCAGGTAGGTGCCCTGAATGGTGATGACGCCCAGGGTCCCCACCTGAGCCTGCTCGGTGGGAACCGAACTCTCCCAGGACTGGCCATCCACCTGTGCGGTGATGTTGCCGCTGGTGCCACCGCCGCCGCCGCCACCACCGCCACCACCGCCGTCCCCTGGATCGGACTCTCCGCCGCACGCCAGTACCGCGGCCAAGCCAATGGCCACGGCCGTCCTGAACATCATGCCCATCCGACCAGCTCCTGTTGGTGTTACCTGCTATTGCGCAGGGAGCACCCAGGAACAGTCATCGCGCGGGGGATCAGGTGGAGAGCTTTTCCTTCAGCAGGGGCTGAACCGCCTTCGGGTCGGCCTTCCCTCCGCTTTTCTTCATCACCTGGCCCACCAGGAAGCCGATGAGCTTCGCCTCGCCGCCCTTGAACCGGGCTACCTCACCCGGATGGGCGGCCAGCACGTCATCCACCCACTTGCCCAGTGCCCCGGCGTCGCTCACCTGCACCACGCCCAGCCGGTCGGCTATCGCTCGCGGCTCGTCCGTGGTCGTGATCAGTTCCGCGTAGACGGCCTTCGCCGCCTGCTTGCTGACGGTGCCGTCCTTGACCAGTGCCACAAGCGCTGCCAACCGCCCCGGGGCCACCGGAAAGGTGCCGCCTTCGTTGTAGACGGTGAGCACCGTCTCCAGGATCCAGTCGGCCGCCGCCTTGGGCTCTGCACCTGCCTTCACCGTCTCCTCGAAGAAGTCGGCGACCGGCTGTTCAAGGGTCAGTGTGGCGGCGTGATAGGCCGGCAACCCATGCTCGCTCACGAGGCGCTCCCGCTTCGCCTCGGGCAATTCCGGCAACGTGGCGCGCTGCTCATCTATCCAGCTCTGCTGCAGCACCAGCGGCGGCAGGTCCGGATCAGGGAAGTAGCGATAATCGTGACTCTCCTCCTTGGATCGCAGTGCCCGGGTGACACCCGTGGTTGCATTGAACAGGCGGGTCTCCTGTGGAACGCGACCACCCGCCTCCAGCACCTCGATCTGGCGCAGTCGCTCCACTTCGATGGCCCGCTCCACGTTCGCAAAGCTGTTGAGGTTCTTCACTTCAGTCTTGGTGCCAAACTCGGCCGCACCGACCTTGCGCACCGACACGTTGGCGTCGACCCGCAGGGTTCCCTTCTCCATGCTGCATTCCGACACGCCGGCGTACACCAGCAATTGCCGCAGCAACGTGAGATAGGCGCGAGCCTCGCCGGCGCTCCGCATGTCGGGCTCACTGACAATCTCTGCCAGCGGCACGCCAGCCCGGTTCAGGTCCACCGCCGTGCGCCCCGGCAGCCTGTCGTGCAGTGACTTCCCGGCGTCCTCCTCGAGGTGAAGCCGCGTGACACCGATCGTGATCCGGCCACGCTCAGGCGACTCGATGCCCACGCTGCCACCGGTGGCGAGGGGCTCCTCGAACTGGGAGATCTGGTAGCCCTTCGGGAGGTCGGGGTAGAAATAGTGCTTCCGCGCGAAGATGCTGACCGGATGCACGGTGCACCCGAGCGCCAGCGCCGCGCGCGTGCCGAGGCGTACCGCCTCGGCGTTGGGCACGGGGAGCGCCCCCGGCAGGCCGAGCGTGTAGGGATCGATGAGTGTGTTGGGCGGCTCGCCGTACGCATTGGCTGCGGCGCAAAACATCTTCGTGCTGGTTCCCAGCTGGACGTGGACTTCGAGTCCGATGACGCATTCCCAGGTCATCAGCGCACCTCTTCCGCTGCGCTCACGACTCGCTCGAGGACCTGCGCCGCCGCCAGCATGCGCTCCTCCTGGAACATCGGTGCGATGATCTGGGCCCCCACGGGGAGGCCGTTGCTGCGCCCCACCGGAAGGCTCATCGCTGGCAACCCGGCAAGGCTGACCGCACACACGAAGATGTCGGCGTAGTACATCGCTACCGGGTCGTCGGTCTTCTCTCCTGCCTTGAATGCCGGCGTGGGAGTGGTGGGTGTCAGCAGGAGGTCAACGCCATCTGCGAATACCTTACGGAAATCTTGCGCGATCAGGGCACGCACCGCCTGTGCCTTGCCATAATAGGCGTCGTAGTATCCCGCGCTCAGCACGTACGTGCCCACCAGGATGCGACGCCGTACCTCGGGGCCAAACCCCTCCCCGCGCGTACGCCGATACATGCCCGCGACATCGTCACCCTCCTCGATCCGTCGCAGGCCATAGCGCACACCGTCGAAGCGCGCGAGGTTCGATGCCGCCTCGGCTGGCGCCACGATGTAGTAGGTCGGCACCGCATACTTCGAGTGCGGCAGCGACACGTCACGAACCTCGGCGCCAAGGGCGCGCACGGCGGCAATGGTGCGGTCGAGCCCGGCGCGCACCCCGTCGTCGAGATCGGCGGGGTAATACTCGCGCGGCAGGCCTATGGTGAGGCCGCGGAGCGACTCGGTGGCGGGCGGCAGCGGCGGAAGGGGTGGCAACGGCGCCGTGGTCGCGTCCATAGGATCGTGCCCACTCATGACGCTCAGCGCGGACGCGGCGTTCGCGACGGTGTTGCCGAAGACAGAGATGCAGTCCAGGGAGGAGCCGAACGCGATAAGGCCGTAGCGGCTGACCCGACCGTACGACGGCTTGACGCCCACCACGCCGCAAAAACTGGCGGGCTGCCGCACGGACCCGCCCGTCTCGGAGCCGAGCGCCACCGGCACGACGCCGGCGGCGACGAGCGCCGCCGACCCGCCGCTCGAACCGCCGGGCACCCGGTCAGGGTCCAGGGGATTCCTGACCCGACCAAACGCGCTGTTCTCCGTGGACGAGCCCATCGCAAATTCGTCCATGTTGGCCTTGCAGGCGATCATCGCCCCCGCGGCGCGCAGGCGCTCCACGGCCGTGGCATTGAAAGGGCTGACGTAGCCCTGGAGAATCTTCGAGGCACAGGTGCTGGGCTGCTCGGTGGTTACGATGTTGTCCTTGAGCGCGATGGGCATGGCATGCAAGGCCATGGGCGACGGCATGGCATCAACATGCGCCGCCTCACGATCGAGGAGTTCCGCCGACCAGTCCAGCGTCGCGTTCAGGCCGCTCGCATCGCACTCAGCCAGGCGGGCGGCGACATCGCGCGCGACTGCGGCGGCCTTCATGCCTCCTCCATCGCGGTGTGCCGAGGCACGCTGAAGAACCCGCCGCTGAACCCCGGGGCGAAGTCTGCCGGAGGGCGAGCCAGTGGCTCCGGGTTCACCACGTCCGGGCGCAGTTCTGCCTGGGCCGGACCGGCATTGAATGGCGGCGCCTTCCCGGCCACCGTCACCTCGTTCAACTGCTCGACCATCGCCACAATGCTCTGCAACTGCTCGACCAGGCGGGGCAGGTCCGCATCGGGCACCTCCAGCGCCGACAGCCTGGCCACGTGCAGTACGTCGTCCCGGGTGATACCGCTCATGCTCCCTCCCAATCGCGTTCAAGGCCGGCGTATGCCACCAGCAGCTGTTTGGTACCGATCGCTTCGTCATCGAACGCCACCGAGACCTTGAGGTCGCGGCCGGTGCCGATGAGTCCCTGAATCCTTCCGCTGCCAAAGCGCCGGTGGCGAACGCGCTCGCCCTTTACGTAGCGCGGGGCATCCTGCGACGCCTCCTCAGGGGGCGACGCGGCGTTCGATGCGGGCAGGAACGTTTCCTCGGCATCGTCGCGCTGGCGCTGCCGGCCCCATCCGCTGTAACGGCGTCCACCGTCGCCCCTGCCCTGTCGCCCGACGGAAAATACCAGTGAACTCCGCTGTTCCTCCACCACCTCCGGTGGCACGGCATCGAGGAGCTTGGAGCGGATCGAATGACGAAGCTCGCCGCCGCGACGACGTGTCTGGGCCCACGTCAGGTACAACTTGTCGCGTGCCCGTGTGAGGCCGACGTAGCAGAGACGCCGCTCCTCCTCGAGACCGCCCGGCTGCTCCTCGGCGCGCGCGAGCGGAAAGAGCCCATGTTCCAGGCCGGACAGCACCACGAGCGGCCACTCGAGGCCTTTCGCCGTGTGCAGCGTCATCAGGGTGACCCCATCCTCCGCGCCGGCGAGCTTGTCGTTGCCGGAGAGCAGCGCCGCCTCACTCAGGAAGCGTTCCAGCGGGGTCGACGGCTCGTCGCCACCGACCTCTTCCGACCAGTTGGCGGCGCTCGCCACCAGCTCGCGTACATTCTCCCAGCGGTCGGCACCCTCAGGGCCCTCGGCCATGAGCACCTGCTCGTACTTGATGGACTCAATGAGGCGCTCGAGCACGTCGGCCGGCGGAAGGTGCTGGCTCTCTGCCGCCAGGCCGTCCACGAGTGCGGCGAAGGCAAGCAGCGCACTCCGCACATTGGGTCGGAGCTCGGGCGCCCGGTCGGCGCCCCGCGCCACCCCGAGGAGCGGTTGCCGCCACATGCCCGCCACTTCGGTCAAGGTCGCGATGCTGGTGTCGCCCAGTCCGCGGCGCGGCACGGCGATGGCGCGGAGGAAGGCGGCGTCATCCTGCGGGTTGGCGATCAGGCGCAGGTAGGCGAGGAGGTCCTTCACCTCGCGGCGGTCGTAGAAGCTGATGGCGCCGACGAGGCGGTAGGGCATGCCGGCGCGGCGAAACGCCTCTTCCATGGCGCGCGATTGCGAGTTGGTGCGGTACAGCACCGCCATGTCTCGCGGCTCGAAGTCATTCGACTGGCGCCGGCGCATGAGCTCGCGCACCACCCATTCGGCCTCGTCACGTTCATCGGCGGCCGTCAGGAGGGTGATCTGTTCCCCGCCCCGACGCCGGGTTACCAGGGTCTTGCCCATGCGCCCGCGGTTCTCGGCGATGACGGCATTGGCTGCGTCGAGCACCACCTGGGATGACCGGTAGTTCTCTTCCAGGCGCACCACCTGCGTGCCGGGAAAATCGTCCTGGAACTGCCGCATGTTCTTCACGTCGGCGCCCCGCCAACCGTAGATCGACTGGTCGTCATCACCCACCACCATGACGTTGCCATGGCCGCCCAGGGCGCGGACCATTTCGTACTGCGCCCGGTTGGTATCCTGGAACTCGTCCACCAGCACAAAGGCGAACCGCTCGCGCCATGCCGCCAGCCGGTCGGGATGTTCGCGAAAGAGGCGCAGCGGATGGAGCATGAGGTCATCGAAGTCCATCGCATTGGCGCCCTGCATGGCGGGACCAAGCGCCGAGAAGACGTCTGCCGCCACCTTGGCCAGCCGATCAAATGGATTCGAGGCCGCCAGGTCCTCGGGCGACTGCATCTTGTTCTTGGCGGCGGAAATAACGGACGAGACCGCGCGGGGCGTAAAGGTCTTCGGCGAGTGCCCCTTCGCCTCCAGCAGCCGACGCACGAGGCCTTCCCGGTCGTCCTCATCGTAGATCGTGAACGCGCGGGTGAAGCCGAGCAGCTCGGCCTCGCGCCGGAGCATGCGGGCTGACAGGCTGTGGAACGTCCCGATCCAGAGACCCGCCGGGTCGCGGCCAAGCATGCGCCCGACCCGCTCCTTCATCTCACCGGCGGCCTTGTTGGTGAAGGTCACCGCGAAGATGCGCTGCACCGGCACGCCATGCTGCTCGATGAGATTCACGATGCGCGCGGTGAGCACGCGGGTCTTGCCGGAGCCAGCGCCGGCCAGCACCAGCATGGGGCCATGGACATGCTCCACGGCCTCGCGCTGTGCGGGATTCAGTCCGGTGAGCCACTCCATGACCAACTAGACCTCCTGATCGGCGAGCGGAATGCGAATCACGAACGCCGTGGTTTCGGACAGGGGGTCGAGTTCGATCCTGCCGCTGTGCGCATCCTCGATGACACGTCGTGCCAGGGCGAGGCCAATACCCCACCCGCGCTCCTTGGTCGTGATGCCGGGATCGAAAATGGACCGGCGGATTTCCCGGGGCACGCCGGGCCCATTGTCCACCACCCGCAGTTCCCCCGATCCATGAGCCGCCTCGGCGTGGATGGTAATGGTGCCGCCGCGGCCCTGCAGCGCATCAATGGCGTTCTTTACCAGGGCCTCGAGCGCCCACTCCAGGAGCACGGGATCGCCCTTGACCGTCGGCCCGGCGCCCGCCGCCTCGACACGGAGGTCGATCGAGTTGGCGTGCTTCGGCAGGCGGGGACGGAAGTAGCCCGCCACCCGATCAGCCAGGGCGCCGAGGCCAATGAGCTCGCTGCGCGGCGCGTTGCCGATCCGCTCGAAGCGCTGGGCGACGCGGTCGAGCCGTTCGGTGTCGGCCATGAGGTGATCGGCCAGCCCTGCGGGCGGCGTCGGGCGCGAGCGCAGCGTCTCGATCCATCCGTGCAGGCTCATGAGCGGCGTGCCCAGCTGATGGGCCGCCTCGCGCGCCATGGCCACCCAGACCCGATCGCGCTGTGAATCGATCGCCGCGCGATAGGCAAAGATGGCGATACCGATGATGAAGGCGATGGTAATGGCCTCGAACACGACCAGCGTCGTGATGATCCTCCCCGCCGGCATGCCACCGTAGTGGATCGTGCCCACGAGCGAGTCAACCACCGGCGGGTTCCGCGCGTCCAGCCGGGCGGCATATTCGCGCAGCCTGGGATCGTCGATGGTCGCGGGAAATGGCACGTTGTCGAAGGCCGTCACCCGTCCCGTCTTGTCGGTGACGACCAGCGGCATGCCAAGTGCCTTGACATGCTCGCCCAGGCGGAGGAGGGCACTGGCTTCCGCGCCGGGGCGCGGATCGTTGAGACCGGTGAAGACGCCTGCGTACAGGCGGCTGGCGTTCGCCGCCTCGCGGCGGAAGTGGCGCACCACGAACAGGCTGGTCGCCACGCTCAGCAGCACGAGGAGCGTTACCAGCACCACCATCAGCACGGGCGCGAAGCGCCGGAGTCCCTGCCTAGGCACGGGTGACGAGCCGGTCGGTCCCGAGGTACGGCGCGAGGGCGCCGGGGATCCTGACCGAACCGTCCGCTGCCTGGTTGTTCTCCAGCAGGGCGATGATCGTCCGCGGAAAGGCGAGCCCTGACGCATTGAGCGTGTGTACGAACTCAGGCTTGGCACCGGCGGATGGGCGGAAGCGGATCGCGGCGCGGCGCGCCTGAAAATCGGTGAAGGTGCTGGCACTCGACACCTCGAGCCATGCACCGACGCCCGCCGCCCAGACCTCCAGGTCCCACGTGCTCGCACTATGGAACCCGGTATCCCCGGCAGCGAGCGCCACCCGGCGATAGGGCAGTTCCAGCCGCTCCAGCACCGTCTCGGCGTGGCGAACGATCAGCTCGTGCTGCGCCGCGGTGTCCTCGGGACGACAGAGGCGCACCATTTCGACCTTGTCGAACTGGTGCACGCGAATCAGCCCGCGCGTGTCCTTCCCCGCGGCCCCGGCCTCGCGCCGAAAGCAGGGCGTCCAGGCACACACCGCGACGGGCAATGTCGCGGCGTCAAGGATGGTGTCACGGTAGAGGTTGGTGAGCGGCACCTCGCTGGTCGGGATCAGGTAGAGGCCGTCCGCCCCGATGGTATAGAGCTCGTCGCCGAACTTGGGCAGCTGGCCCGTCCCCTGCATTGACGCCTTGTTGACGAGGTATGGCGGGGACACCTCCTCGTAGCCATGCTCGCCGGTGTGCAGGTCGAGCATGAAGTTGGCGAGCGCACGTACCAGCCGGGCGCCCATGCCACGAAAGACCGGGAAGCCGGACCCGGTCACCTTCGCGCCGCCAGCCAGGTCGAGAATGCCCAGGTCCTCACCCAGTTCCCAGTGCGGCCTCGGGGCGAAATCGAATGTGGGCACGGTACCCCAGGTTCGTGTGACGCGGTTCTGCGTGGCGTCACCATCGGGCACGTCGATAAGGAGGATATTGGGGACCGCAAGGAGTTCGGGCTCGAGGGCCTCGTCTACAAGGCGCAGTGCGGCATCGAGCGCCTTGACGTCGTCGGCCGAACGCTTGAGCGAGGCCAGCAAGTCATCGGCGGGGGCACTGGCGCGCTTCCGCCTGGCCACTTCCTCCGTGGCAAGGTTGCGTTCGGCTTTCAGCGTTTCGGCCCGTACCAGGAGTTCGCGCCGTTGCCGGTCGAGGTCGAGGATCCGATCCAGTGTTTCCACGGCCGACGAGTCCATCCGGCGCGCCAACGCCGCCCGGGTTCCGTCGGGATCCTGGCGCAGTCGCTTGATGTCAATCACGCCCTAGTTCCTCGGAAGCCCCGGCTCGAGACCCAGATACCCGCAATTGTTGTCGACCAGGTAGCGGAAGGTCACGGAGCGCTCGTCGGGGTCAATCGAGAGCACCTCGATCTTGCCATACACTGGCACAGCAAGGGTCGTGCAGACGACACGCGAGCGGGCGTAGTAGCTCTTGCCCACCACCACGGTGACCGTATCGTCGAAGACATAGCTGTCCCCGGTGACCGCCCGGGTAATGGCGTCGAACGGCGTTGCCGTTTCCACCAGGCCCGGATTGACCCCGGACACGGCGCCAAGTCCCAGCAGGTCGATCGGCAGGAAGACCGCCTTGCCCGTGTCATCGATATTGAACGCGAAATCGAAGGCCGCGGTCTGGTCGGTACGCACGGCGATGCGTTCAGGAATGGAGAACCCGCTCGGATCCGTCAGCGCCGTGCCGTCGAGAGCCCAGACCGTCGTGGTGTCGATCAGGTTGGCCTCGGTGGGGTCGGAAAGGTTCGTGCTGTTCGAACATGCCGCGGCGAAGCTGCCCACGAGCAGAAAAAAGAGCGCGCGACGTGACTGGAATCGGTGCATGGCGGGGAAGCTTAGGCCTCGTCCGAAGAGCGGTCAACCCACCGATTTTTCTTGACTTCGCCCATGGCGCTTCATAGAATGCCGGGCGCTTCTCTCCCGCATCGAAATGAGCCTTGCATGAGCAGCTTGAGCGACGTGGTTCACGCGCTGGCCAACCGACCGGGGGTTGAGGCGGTGGTCGTCGCATCCATGGACGGCCTGCCCATCGCCCACGAGGGCCGGGGTGCGTCAGACCCGGACGCGGTCGCCGCGCTGGCGGCCACCGCGATCCGCCACGCCGACCGGCTGGTTGGCGGCTCGGCGCTGGGCGAGGTCCAGACCATCGCCCTCGAGGGTGAGCAGGGAACAATCCTCCTCACGCCTGCGGCGCCCGGCAGTTGGCTCCTCGTGCTGGTGGAGCCAGACGCCAACTTTGGACGCGTGCTTTACGACCTGCGCCAGCACCGCACCGCGCTCGCGACCCTGCTGTGAACTGGGGCGTAATCCTGGCCGGCGGTTCCGGCACCCGTTTCTGGCCCCTCAGCACCCCCAGTCAACCGAAGCAACTCCTGCCGCTGACCGGCCCCGGCTCCACCGCCGAGGCGGCGGTGGAACGGCTCGAAGGGTTGATTCCCCGCGAGCGAATCCTGGTGGTCACTGGCCCGGCGCTGGCGGCACCGCTGCAGGACCGGCTCGCCCTGCCCCAGGCAAACATCCTGGTCGAGCCCCGGGCGGCGTCCACGGCGCCGGCACTCGTGTGGGCCACGCTAGAGGCGCGCCGGCGAGACGCCGAGGCAGCGGTTCTCTCGATGCACGCCGACTGGTGGATCGGGGAACCCGAGGCATTCCGGCAAACGGCCGACCTTGCGTTGCGCACCGCGCGCGGACACGACCGACTGGTGACTGTCGGCATGGTCCCGACCCGGCCGGAAACGGGATACGGTTACATCGTGCCGGGTGCGGCCCTTGATGCAGATGCCACCCGGGTAGAGCGGTTCCAGGAAAAGCCGGACGCAGCCGCCGCGCTCGACCTCATGGCCGCCGGCGCCCTCTGGAACAGCGGGCTCTTCGCCTGGACGGCGGAGCGGCTCGCCGCCGAGGTCAGGGCCCATACACCCGAACTGGCACCGTGGCTCGACCGGATCGCGGCGGGCGACGTGGCGGGATTCTTCCGGGACCTTACCCCGGTGTCGATCGACGTTGGGGTGCTCGAGCGCAGCCACGCCGTTGCGGTCGTGCGTGGTGCGTTCCGGTGGGACGATGTGGGCACGTGGGATGCCATCGGCCGCATTCGGGAACGGGATGCGCGCGGCAATGTCGCCGTCGGTCCGGTGTCGCTTCACGACAGCAGCGACTGCATCGTATGGAGCGACGACGAGCCGATCGTCGTCAGCGATGTCACCGACCTCATCATCGTCCGGGCCAATGGGCGCATCCTCGTCACGCACCGCCGGCGCGCCGCCGACCTCAAGCTCCTCCTCGATGCCCTCCCGCCCGCCATCCGCGACTTGCCGTGACCGCGCCGCTCGTGATGCTCGAGCCCGACGACCCCATCGCATGGGCTCCCTTCCACGGGGCGCGCCCGATCTGTGAACTGCGGGCGGGCCTCTGGCGCATCCGGGATCGCTGGGAAGCAACCCTTGGTGTTGCGGCCAGGGCGATCCTCGGCGACTCATCGCTCGACTTTGCCGAGATCGATGCCCCGGTATCCCGCCCGGTCGCGGGGCTGCGCGGTCCTGTCATCGTGGCTCGAAGCGACTTTGCCCCTGCCGGTACCCGGATGTCGCTGGGAGCGGGAATCACACGGCTCACCGCAGAAGCCGTGACCGTGGCCTGGATCATTCCTGACGGCGAGGCGTGGCATGCCGACCTGCTGGGACCCTCGCAGGAAATCGACGGGATCCTGCTGCGTGGATCGTTCGACCTCGTCACGGCACTCGAAAAACTGCTGGAGCACGACTGCGCTGACTTCCTGACCGGCGCGGCCGATCCGCTGCCGCCACAGACCATCGTGCTGGGAGAACCATCCCGCGTCCGGTTGTCCGGCGCCGACGTGGAGCCGGGTGTGGTGTTCGACGTGCGTCACGGCGCGGTGGTCATCGACACCGGTGCCGAGGTGCGACACGGTACCCGGCTTGAGGGTCCCTGCTATGTCGGGCCCGGTGCCCGTGTGCTGGGCGGCTTCATCAGGGGATCAATCCTGGGACCTCGCGCCGTAGTGCATGGCGAGGTCAGCACGTCGATCATCCACGGATACGCCAACAAGGCGCACGACGGGTTCGTCGGGCACAGCGTCATCGGTCACTGGGTCAACCTTGGTGCCGGCACGACCACCTCGAACCTCAAGAACACCTATGGGCCTGTGCGCCTCTCCGTCGCGGGGCGCACCGTGGAGACCGGCCGCCAATTGCTGGGGAGCCTGATCGGCGACCACGCCAAGACGGCCATCGGGACCATGCTGTCGACCGGCACCGTGATTGGTGCCGGGGCCAGCGTGTTTGGCGAGGGGCTGGGCAAGTATGTCCCGCCGTTTTCCTGGGGTGCCAGCGGGGATATCCAGCTGACCGAGGATGGGTTCCTGCGGATTGCGGAGCGGGTGATGCCGCGCCGCGACGTCGCCGTGACGGAGGAGCGGCGCGCGTCCCTGCTCGCCATCTTCCGCCGGCTCTCGCTGCCGTGACGACGAACCTTCTGGCACTCGGGTCGGGATCCAGGGGGAATTGCTTTGCCCTCGAATGCGACGGCGCCGTGTTGCTCATCGACGCCGGGTTCAGTGCGAAGGAGGTCACGCGTCGCGCTGAGCGAGCCGGACTCGACCTGGGCAAGCTGGTGGGCGTCGCCGTGACGCACGAGCACGGAGACCACGCCGCGGGCGCCCTTCGTCTTGCGGCCCGGCATGGAGCGCCACTGCTCTCATCGCCCGGCACGTGGCGCATGCTCATCCGGAACGGCACTGAGGGAGCGACGCACCAGGCCATCGGCAGTGCGCTGCGCGTCGAGGTCGGACCATTTACGGTGTGGGGATGCCCCATTGCCCACGACGCCGCGGAGCCCTTGGCGGTGGCGGTGGAGTCCCTCGACGGCGTGAAGATCGGCGTTGCCTACGACCTCGGGCGACCGACGGCGGCGGTGCGCCACCTGCTCCGTGAGCTCACGGCGGTTGTGCTCGAAGCCAATCATGACGAGATCCTGCTCAGAACCAGCGGCTACCCACCATCCGTCCAGCACCGGATCGCCGGGTCGGCCGGGCACCTCTCGAATCGCGCTGCCGCCGACCTCCTGGTGGAAGCGATGCACCCGGGACTGGGCACCGTGCTCCTCGCGCACCTGAGCCAGCGGTGCAACAGCGAGGAGCTGGCGCGCACGACGGTTGAAACGGCGCTGCGGCGGAAGGGATTTCTCGGCGAGGTACATGCCGCCCGGCAGGATGATCCCGTCGGCCCGCTGCAGCTATGGCGGTGCGACGGGGCGCAGATGACCTTCGCGATCTAGCGGGCTGGACTCAGGCGTCCGGGTCGACTGGGATCTGCACCGAGTCGGGGCGCGCACTGGGCGGTCCGACGCGCTTGAGGGTGACCGGCTCATCGAGCTCTTCCCCGGAGAGCTTCATCCGGTCGCCCTTGAGGTCGATGGTGTACGTCTCCCATTCGCCACCGAGCAGTATGCGAATCTCGGTCGGCGACGGCCAGCGCCAGCGCACCGTTTCATTGCCCCAGCTGGCGCTCGAATCGGAGCGGATAATCACCTGCTGTGGACCAGCCTTCGACTTCACCTTGGCGACCCAGGTGCCGGTGATGCCGGCTTGCTGGGCCGACAGGGCGGCCGGGACAAGCAGCGCCACCGGGACCAGCAGGAACTTCACCCCCATGGAACCTCCTGACATGGCGTTACACAGAGCGGTACGCGTGCGTAAACTTAGCGTGAACCCGGCCGGCATCTAGGGGCGTTTCTGGACCGGGGCACCGCAGAGGAGGAAGGGATGTTCGAGCCGCGCCATCACAGCAGTGGGGGGAGCAGTGCCAACCGATGGCTGATCGTAGCCGGTGCCGGGCTCGTGGTCCTGGCGTTCGTCGCCCGCATGCTGCTGAACATCGGACACACAAGTGTCTCCGACCTTGCGGCTGCCATCCGGCCTGACACGACACCCTCGACCGCGGTGGCTGCAGCCGCGACGATTGACTCGGTGATGCCACCGCCCGCCATGGACCCGGCTCCCGACACCACCACGATGGTGCCCGTACCGCCACCCGTCGCCGCGCCGCGGGTGCCAGCGCCCCCAGCGCCAACGGCGCGCGGCTATGCGGTGCAAATCGGCGCCTTCGGGTCCGAGGGAAACGCCACGCGGCTCAGCAAGCGGGCGACCAGTCTCGGGTACCCCGCATCGGTCATCCCCGAGGCACGGTCCACCTCGACCCTCTATCTCGTGCGCGTCAACGGTCTCAGCAGCCCGGAACAGGCGCGCGTGGCTGCCGACTCCCTGGCACGTGCCCTGAAGGTGCGATCCGTCATCATTACCCCTCGTCCGTAGGAGTCACACCCTGCCACGCGTCGTCGTACCGCTTGAATCCGAGGAGCGTGCCGCCAACCAGTCCGGCCGGCGGCGGCGTTTCGTCCTCTTCTTCCTGTTGCTTGCCGCGGTCGCCGCAGCGGGGGTATTCGGCCTCAAGCAATGGCGGGACCAAGGCGGACGGGTCAGTTCGGACACGGTGTTCGTATCGGCCCCTGCCTGGCCGAAGACTGAACCCCGCACGGAGTCACCAAAGCCGCCGCCGGCCAACAAGGAATACCTGCTTGAAATTGGGGCATTTGCGGACAGCAGGGACGCTGAGGCCCTGGCTGCACGGCTCACCGGACTGTCATGGCCCGTCAGCATTGTCGTGCCGGTGAGCGCCACCGATTCGCTCAACAAGGTGATCGTCAGCGGGATTGCAAGCGGTGCTGTGGCGCGGCAGGTCGCCGACTCGCTCAGTGCAGCGCTCCGACTCAAGGTGAGTATTCTCGAGCCCATGGGAGCACGGACCCGCTAGCCGCCCACGACCCGCCCGCCTACCTGCCCCCGCCGAGTGGTATTCCCAGCCCGAAGGAAACCTGCAGGTCGTTCTGGGTCTTCGGCTTCACCCCCTGCTCCTCGAAGACGGTAGGGTTGTAGATATAGTCATCAACCCCGATGAACAGTCCGATCCCGCCGAAATTGATGCCGGCCGTGGCGCCCACCACGCCCCCGATGTCCGTGGCCGACGGACTGGTGATGCTCTGACCCAGGTTGTCGACAATCGTGGTGGTTCCCCGGCCGGCCAGGCCGACTCCCCCGCTGAGGCCCAGCGAGAAGAAGCCGGTGGGCGGCAGCAACCAGACCGACACTCGTCCGCTGCCAAACCAGAGGCTGGTCTTCGTCGGGTCATCCTGATTGATGCCCGTCTGGTCGATGGTGAGCTGTGTTTCGCTCGGCACGTACGTGCCGGTAATTGCCACGCTGAAGCGCGGGCTGAACAGCACGCCGATGCGACCACCGATCGCCAGGCCCACCTTCTGCTTCAGTACGATTTCCTGTCCGGCAACAAGCGCGTTCACCAGATCCGAGGTGGGCGCATAGATGCCGATCGTCGGCGTGATCGCCACCTTTTGCGCCCGCGCTGCCGCCGGCAGCAACGCCAGCACGAGCGCGAACCGGAGCGCTTGCGCCGGAGAAACCCGGAAGATGGCGAGCGGCGTCACTTGACTGTCTTCTCCGACCACCCGGCGCGGAACACCTGCCACTGGTGCCGGAGTTCGACGAGCACTCGCGCGCCGAGGGTAGTCGAAGTGGACATTGCCGCCGTGGCGCGTGATGCGCACTCGCCTGGCGAGGGGGGCCCCGGCAAAGCCGACGCAGCTGCCAACCGAGTGGATTGTGTGAGCATCATGACGGCCGTGCCGCCCGGGACAAGGCCGCACTCGGCTGCTGCCCGCAGCTGCGCCGCGGCCGACCGGGCTGCCGGGACCTTGAGCCGGGAGGCCGTCATGACCGCGATCGCAACCAGCCAGGGCAGCCAGCGTCGCACGCGATGCATCGCTAGTTCCTCACCAGCTCAATGCGTGGCTGCTTGCTCCCGGCCGCGACGGTAGTCTTCCCTCCCAGCCTCTCTCCCGCCGACAGCCCCGCATCCGTGAGGAAGACGATGACGGCCTTGGCCCGGGCCTGGGCTACCCCCCGGTCGGTCTCGGCGACATACACACTGACACGGTATGTGCCCGGGTTCGACCGGATCGACTCGACGATGCGGACAAAGCTGATGCGCACCCCATCCTCGGTGCCGGCAACGAACTCGGCGCTGGTGCCGTTCCATGGCAGGTCGATGAGCACCAGCTTGCCGGCCTTGAGCTGCGAGTCATAGTCGTCCGGGAGGCCGACCGGCTGCGACCCGGCGCCAGGGGCTGTCGCTGGAAAGTTTTCCTGTCCCCCGGAACGGCTGCCATCGGGCGCCGCGGCCTGCCCTTGCTGGTATTGCCGGTACGTCGCGAGTGTCGAGTTGATCTGTTCATCGGTCATGCCCTGCTTCTTCATCATGCCCCGCATCTGTTTTTCGTCTTTTGGCGAAAGAGGCGCTGCGCCCGGGTTGCCACCTGGCTGCGCCATCGAAGGCATGCCGGCGCCCATGCCCGTGGCACCCAGGACCGCTCCCGCTCCCATCGCAGCCGTTCCCGCCGCGCCCGCCACGCCCCCGCCTGGTGCGCCGCCAAAGCACGCCGATCCAGTCGCCGCACCCGCGGCACCCTGGACCGCGCCGGTGGCACTTCCGGCGGCGGCGCTGCTCGCCGCGTCGATGCCAGCCGCCACGAACTGGCCTCCCGGGACCATGGTGCAGGCCGCAACTTTGGCCACGCTCTGCACCGTCTTGTTGCCCGCCACTGACTTGAGCTTGCCAAAGACGCCCTTCTTTTTCTGTGGGGGCTGCGAATCGGTCGCCTGCGCCGCGGTCGCGCTCTCCTGAGCCGCCACTGGCCACGCAGCGAGGACCAAGGCCAGGACCGGTACGATGCTTCGGGGTGACATGTGTTCGCTCCTTCGGTGTCGGCCCAATACGATTCCTGCTTGCCGGGGTGTCCGACTGGCGATACTGTACGGCCGAGGCATCAGGGAGTGATCAGCCTCCGATCATCGTTGGATCATTCCGGGACAACCTGTGCGTTTGCATACCTTTGGGGGTCTCTGGCTCGCGCTCGACGATGGGGCGCCGGCTACCGGGTTTTCCCAGCCCCGTCGGCTGACCCTCCTCGCGATGGTCGCGACGGGCGGCAGTTCGGGTTTGAGCCGCGACCGCATACGGGCAACACTTTGGCCGGAGAGCGAGACGGAGCGTGGCCGGCACGCGTTGGCCCAACTCGTCTACAGCCTGCGGCGCAGTTCAGGCGGCCAACCGCTCGTCCTCGGCGACAGCCAGCTGCGCCTGGATTCCATCTCACTCAGCAGTGATTGTGGGGACCTTCTGGCTGCGGCAAGCGCCGGTGAGCACAAGCGCGTCGCCACCCTCTACCAGGGACACTTCCTGGACGGGTTTCACGTGGCGGAGTCTCCGGATTTCGAGCAATGGGTGGATGTCGAGCGCGAGCGCTTCCGCCGGTTCGCATCGAGGTCACTGGAGGCAATGGCGCTGGACGCCACCGAAGCAGGCGACGCGGCAGCCGCCGCGGAGGCCTGGCGCCGCAGCTCGGAGCTCGACCCGCTCGATCCAAAGAGCGCAGCAGGCTACCTGGAGGCCCTGATGTCGGCGGGACGCCGCACCGTGGCCCTCCAGGTCGCGCAGAAATACGAGGCGCTGCTCTTCCGGGAGCTCGACTCACGACCCGATGGCAAGGTGCGCGAGGTGATCGGACGAGTGCGTGCGACAGGCACCTCTCGACCGGGTACGGCGGTGGCTCCGTCGCCGACGCATGTTCCGGTCTCGATCGCAACTCCGGTTGCGGCGGCCACGCCTTCTCCGCTTCCCGCGCCACTGACGCGCCGGAGGTGGACAGTTGCGCTCGGTGCCGTACTGGCCCTGGTGCTCATGCTCGTGCTGGGGCAACGGTGGGCCCGACCGGTCGTTCCCGTTCCTTCCGTACAACACATCTCAGCCGTCGCCGTGCTGCCCTTTACCGCCATGGGCAGCAATGCCGAGGACGGCTACCTGAGTGACGGACTGACCGAAGACCTTACCTCTCGGCTTGCCTCAATTCCCGGTCTCCGCGTCGCCGCGCGAACCTCCACCTACCTCATGCGAGACAAGGCCGCGAGCCTTACCGACATCGGAACCGCACTCCACGTGGACGCCGTCGTCGAGGGCAGCGTGCGGCGAAATGGCGACTCCATACTCGTCACGACGCGGTTGGTAGGAGTCAGGGATGGCTTCGAGCTCTGGACGGGAACGTATGCCCGGCCGGCTGTCGGGCTGATGACCCTGCAGAAGGAAGTCGCCGAGGCGCTGGTGCGCGCACTCCGCCGTCCTGGGCGGGTGCAACCGATGCGGCCGGCGGCGGCAGCGACGTCTGACCTTCGCGCCTACAATCTGTACCTTCGAGGCCGGCATGCGTGGAATCGCCGATCCGAGGACGGCCTGCTCACCGCACTGGCATCATTTGACTCGGCGCTGGCACTGGATAGTTCCTATGCTGTCGCCGCCGCCGGCATGGCCTCCACCTGGATGCTCCTCCCAACCTATGGGCGGGTCCAGCCGAGTGAGGCGTTCGCCCAGGCACGTGCCGCCGCCGCACGTGCACTCGCGCTCGATTCCACCTTGGTCGAGGCATTGACCGTCAGCGCCTATCTCCGCGCGCTCTATGATCGCGACGTGGCCGCCGCCGAGTCGGGTTTCGCACGCGCGGTGGCGAGTGATCCTCAATATGCCACGGCACATCATTGGCGCGCCCTCAACCTGGTGACGCTTCGCCGGCCCCAGGATGCCAGGCGGGAGATCGACGCAGCGATGGCGCTCGATCCACTCGCACCCTCGGTGGGCGCAGCGGCGGCAGCCGTGAGCTACTACGCCCGCGACTATGCTGGTGCGGAGACGGCGGCCCGCGGCGTGCTGCGCCTGTCGCCGGAATTCTTCCCGGCGCGGACCTGGCTTGGGCTCGCGTTGCTGGAGCAGGAGCGTGCCGAGGAGGCGCGCGACGAGTTGGAGCGGGCGGTACGCGAGTCGGACGGTCACTGGCTCCCGCGCACCGCGCTCGCCTACACGCTCGCGCGCACCGGGCAGCCCGCTGCGGCGCGCGCGCTGCTCGCCGCTCTCGAGGTACAGGCGGCCCACACCTTTGTGGCGCCCATCAACCTCGCCTTCCTCTACGAGGCACTTGGAGATCGTTCCGCAGCCATGCGGATGGTGGCGCGCGGGGTCGAGGTGCGCGACCCCGGCGCCCTCTACCTGCAGGTGGAACCGAAGCTCGACGCGTTGCGCGACGACCCCCGGTTCCAGGCCATCATCGCCCGGGCTCAGTTGCCCTGAGTCGTTGGCCTGGCCCGCACACGTGCCTGCCGGCGTTCCGGGGTCACCTGGAGGTCAGTTCGCTGCTCCACACGCTCGATCACGAGGTTCGGCCTTGGCTTGATCTCGATATCCACGCGCCGGTCGAGGGCATACCGTTCGCGCAACGATACCCCCTGTTTCAGCGGTGCGGACGCCCCGAGCGGCACGACGCTGATGCGGGCCGGGTCAACACCCTTCCCTACGAGATACTTCCGCACCGCCTCACCCCGCCGTGCCGACAAGCGCCGGTTGTACGACGCCTTGCCCACTGGGTCGGTGAAGGCATCAAGCTGGACCTGGGCGTCGGGAACACTGAGTAGTTGCGCCGCCACCTGATCGAGTACGCGGCGCGTGGCCGGACTCAGGGTGGCGCGGTCAAAGGCGAAATGCACGACACCTGGCACCCGGAGCGTGTCGGGCCCGCTCACTTCCGGCTCAGGCGCTTCCGGCGCCGGGACCGGCACGGGTTCCGCGGGCACGGGCTCCGGCACCGTCGGAGCACAGGCGGCGATCAGCCGCGTGATCTCCTCGATCAGCACCTCCACTTCCCGCACGATGGGCGCCGAGCACTCGGCGCCGCCGGTGCGATGTTCCTGTACTGCCAGCAGCATCTGAACCTGCGCCCGCGCGATCTCCGATTCGGCGCAGTGATTCACGTCGACGGCGTGCAGCGAGTCGATCACCTGCCAGAGCCCGGGCGCCACGACACCGGCGCCCGCGGGTTCGCGCACCTGGTCGTACCACGTCTGGCCGGACTGGAGCCGCTCCACGATGGCGACGGCGTGCACGAAAGAGGTGTCAAGCACTGGCGAGCGGTTGGCACGGTCGTACTCGGTGCCGACGAACTGGAGCAGGGCCACCGCGCGAGCCCGCGCATAGGCGTCACCCGGCGCCGGTGGCAGCGACTCGGCCCGGGCCAGCCACGTCTGGATCAGGGCTCGATCCCGCGCCAGCGCCTCGTCGGTGATGCGCTTCTTCTGGGGCAGCAACCGGTCACCGGTCTGCGCGGACAGGGTGCCCGTGGTCAGCGCGAGACAACCGAGTACGAGGACGCATCGCCTCATGGCGCCGTCTCCTCAGTGCGCCTGAGACCGGGCAGGATGGACTCGTCGAACTTGAAGTCGAGCCGGAAGTACGCCCCCTGCAGGGTATAGTCGGTCTCGCGCAGGTCGTTGTCCCTGAAGCCGAAGAGGTTGTAGCCCGCTGCCAGGCGGAGGTTGTTGATCAGGCGCCGCCCGAGCTCACCACCCACCCCGTAGCGCACGCTGCGGAATGCCCCGCCCCACATGGTGCTGCCCTGCAGCCCGATGTCCCAGTTGTGATCGAGGTCGTACACGCCCCGCAGCTGGCCGAGCTGCGTCGCCGTCTTCGACTGGAAGGCGTCGTCCTGCCGCATCCACTTCGCCGCATACTGCGCCGACAGCGTGAGCCGCAGGATCGGCTGGTAGTTCACCTGTGCCGACGCGATGTCGAGCTGGCGCGACGTGAGCTCCCCGTTGAGCCCGTTCCGCAACCGATCGACGCCATGCTCCACCCGGGCCAGGCCGTTCCACTCGTTCTGGTCGGTCTGGCGCCATGCGAGGCCCAGTTGCCCGCGCGTCCGCAGCTGGTCGTCGGGGAGTGCGTTCCAGAACCCGCGACCCAGGAAGGTCCAGTCGCGGGTCAGCTTGCGGGCATAGCCCAGCGTCGCCAGGAAGTTGTCGCCGCTGGTGGCGTTCCGGTATTCGGCCCGGAGCGTACCCTTCCAGAGCGGACTCCGGGTGTACTCCACCGCCGCCGTCACGGCCGTGGCCTCGGCGCCATCGGCACCCTTGATCGGGTTGACCCGCTCGAAGGACGCGTCCACCCGGACCCCCGGTGCCACCTGCCAGCGGTTCCGCAGGCCGATGGTCGCCTCCGCCTCGCGGCCGGAGAAGGCATCGCGTGCCCGGTACTCGCTGAAGAACTGCCCATCCCGGAAGTAGGCCAGGTCGAAGCCCACCACTGCCTGCGCCAGGCGCTGGGCCCCGTTGAGTGCGTACGGCCCGGCGAACGACGACAGGAGCTCATACCGGCCGTACAGTCGGAGCCTGGGGAACACCCAGTACTCGGCGGCCAGGGCGGCGCGCCGCTGGTCGGTGTTCACCACGTCCTGCTCGAAGTCGATCGACGCACTGCCGCGCCGGTTGGGCAGGAGGCCGGTGAGCTTGACCCCGATCGCGTTGGTCTCGTTCGGCGTGGCGCCGGGCGTGATCGCGGTGGCCGTGTCCACCGGAGTGGCCGTCTCCTCCGCCCAGCGGTACCCGACCTCGGCCCGGAAGAGGCGGGAGATCGTGCGCTCGTACGCCACCAGTGCGCCCTTCCGACGGCCGCCGTTCACCCGATCCTCGCTCAGCAGCGCCTCGGCGCGGACCCCGTTCTTCTGGTCGATCTGCATCGACGCCCGCGCGCCGAACTGCAACTGCCCCGCCCCGAACGTGGCCGACGGGTTGGAGAAGTCCGTCGAGCTCATCGCGCCGAAGACGTTGGCGCCAAACCCTCCCGACTGGTGCCGCAACTCGAATCGGCCCGCCGACCCCTCGCCCAGCGAGTCGGTATTCGTGATCGCGCCTTCCATCACCAGTTGCGTGTTCCGGCCGAGCCTGGCGCTGCCGTTGGCGGTGTAGATCTGCCGTCCATTGTAGGGATTGGCATCCTGGATGACGGCGCCACCCACTTCCGCGAAGGAACTGACCCGCACCTGCGCGTCCGCGCCGTACGTCCACGCCTGCGGCGCGTCCTGCGGCTCTACCTCATAGGTGATGCGCAGCGACACCGGATTGAGCTCCGCATCGAGGCTCGGCAGCGGCTGCCGCAGCAGGATGCGCCCGGTGAACGGCTCCACCGTGTAATCCGTGAACCGTGTGAGCGGCACGATCTTCAGCACCCGCTCGGGCTGGTTCCGGTCGCGCGTCAGCACCTCGATCCGTTCGCTGTTGATGCGCGCGTTGCCCTGCGACAGCTGGTAGGGGCCGGAGATGCCCATGCCGCGGAGCTCGTCCACCACCTGGGTGATGCGGGTGTGCGCCGCGAACGCGTTCGCCTGCACCGTCCTGTTCTCGAAATGCTGCACCGCACCGGTCAGGCTGCGGAGGTAGCCACCCAGCTGCCGCGCCTGTGACGGCGACGGCGTCTGGTAGTCGCCGTACAGGAAGTAGTTCCGGTCCTTGTCGATGCGCACGTAGAGCCGGTCGTACGACTGCGCGCCGTAGTCCTTCACCGAGGCGTCGCCATAGACGGGATAGAACTCGTCCGGCTGGATGTCCTGCATATAGCGCTTGCCCGGGTCCTGCTCGGTGTCGAAGGCAAGGGTGAGCAGGTAGCTGCCCTTCACCTTCCCCTGCAGGTAGAGGGCGGCGCGCGCACCGGCCTGGTTCAGCCCGCTGTCACCCGAGATCGAGATGTCCTTGAGCTCCTGCTCGAAGCCATCCTGCGGCGTCGTCGGCACCAGCGCTCCCTTGGAGAGCGAGCGCAGGTCGATGCGACCCTCCAGGATGCCGACAGCCGTGAGCGGGCGCTCCACCGGGAGGAAGGCCACTCGCCCGGTCTGTACCAGCGCGCCGCTTGTCGCGCGGATCTCGCCCACGCCCTCGCGCGGCGAGGCCGCGAGCATGAACTCGCCCTGCCCGCCGCGCAGTTGTGTCTGCACGCCTGGCTGGGTCGCGTCGAGGTCCTCTACCAGCCAGCGACCCAGCGTCGTCTCCAGGGTCACCGTGGCAGGCGTGGTGATCACGCTGCCGTCCGCCGCCACGATCTTCACCCGCACCGGTACCGATGTCTGGCCGTCGGCGGGGATCCCCTGCGCCGGTACCATCATCTCGATGCGGGAGTCGGTCGGCCGCGCCAGGCGCTCCGGCTGGTTCGCCTGCGGCAGGCGCAGCACCGGAGACGCCGCCCCTTCCGCCGTCACCGGGCTCGACAGCCCGCCGATGAGCGGCTGGAACGCGGCCCCCGGCACCGTCTCCCCGCTTGGTGCCAGCGAATCGCCCGCCATCACCATTGGCGTGGAGTCCGCGATGGCGGCGACCACCTCGCCACGGTTGCGCCGCGCGACCACGGCGGCCAGCACCGCCGGATCATGACTCACTTCCGCAAAATCGCCGCGTGCGAACTCACTGTTCCTGAGGTCGACGAACCGGGTCCATCCGTCGCCCGCGTTGCGCGAGGAGATGGCGGCAAGCTTCGCTCCAGGTGGCAACGTCGTCACGTCCACCTTGAGGACGTGCATCCGCGGTGCCAGGCCGTAGAAGTTGAACTTGCCCTCCACGTCCGTGACCGTGGACGTCCCGTCCTCCAGCATGATGCGCACGCCCGGGACGCCGATGTCGCGGGGGCCCTGTACCCCATTCGGGTCGCAGGCACAGTCGACAAAGATCTTGCCGGCAATTATGCCACGATCCGAGAACACGCCGCCGGTGACCTCGACCTTGGCCGTTGCCAGGTTCGAGGTGACGCCGCTGGTGGTGCTCTGCGCCTGGGCCCGGTTGAGGCCGTCACCGGCAGCTGCGCCCGGACCGACGTACACGCGATACGTGACGGTCACGATGGCGTTGCCCGGCACCGTGCCTACGGCGAAGCCGAGCGCCGGGCCCGGCGCGCCAGCCGGATCCGGCACCGTCAGACCGTTGACGCGCACCGTGCCAGGCTGGTAGGCAAAGCCCAGCGGCAGCTGGTCGTTGAAGACGACGGCCGGCACCGGCTGCGCCGACTGGTTCTCCACGGTCAGCGTGTAGTCCACCACGTCGCCGATCTCCACCGTGGTGGCCCCGGCGGCCTTCTGCGCCACCAGCGGGCTCTGCGCCCGCACTACGGTGGCCACGCTCGAGGCATTGTTACCACCCGTGGCCGTATCGCCCAGGGTCGTCACCGCCACGCTGTTGGTGACCGAAGGCGCCGCTGACGGCAGCACGTCCACGTTGAGCTGGATCGTGCTCGTGCCGCCCGCCGCGAGCGGACCGGCCGCCATACAGGTCACGATCGAGCCGCTGGCGCTGCAGCTCCAGCCGGGGCCGTCGGCCGACGAGAAGCGCAGCGACGCCGGCAGCGTGTCCACCACGGTGATGGTGCCGACGCTCGGCGCCAGGCCAACGTTCTGCACGGCCAGCGTGTAGCTCCCGATCGTGCCGATCCGGAACTCGGGCAGCGATGTCTTGGTCACCGCCAGGTCCACCGGTTCGACGGTGGTCAGCACCTGCGCCGCCGGGAGCGAGCCGTCGTTGTTGCCCGGCACCGGGTCGGGGGTGGTGGCGCTGCTTGCCACGACATTGGTGAGGGTGCCCGTCATCGGGGCCCGCACCTGCAGCGTGTAGGTCACCGTCTGCCCGGCCGCGAGCGAGGGGATCAGTGGCCACATCACCGCACCGCCATTCACGGCACCACCGCCGGAGGCACTCACGAAGGTGGCGCCCGCCGGCACCGGGTCTGTCACCACCACGCCGGCCGCGGCACTCGGCCCCAGGTTGGTCACGCTGATGGTGTAGTCCACTACGCTGCCAGCGTTCACGCGCGCCGGCCCGGTCTTGCTGGTCGCCACGTCGGCCAGCTCGCTCACCGTGGTGGTGACTCGGCTTGCGGGGTCGCTGCCATCGTTGTTGGTGGATATGGGGTCCGGTGTGGTCGCGGTACTCGCCACGATGTTCGTGAACGTGCCGCTGGCCGGCGCCGTGACGGTGACATCGAAGCTCCGGAACGCTCCCGCGGCCAGCGCCGCTGCCGGCCACGTGACTACGCCACCACTGAGGGTGCCGCCGCCCGTGGCGCTCACGAAGGTCACTGCCGCCGGCAGGGTGTCGCTCACCAGCACCCCGGCCGCGTCGCTCGGACCCTGGTTCCGGAGGTTGATCGTGTAGCTGAACTGGGACGCCGCGCTCACGTTGGGGGGACCGGTCTTGGTGGTGACGACGTCGGCCCGCTCCTGCACAACGGTCGTGACGCGCGCCGCCGCGCTGGAGCCATCATTGTTCGACGGATCGGCGTCGAGGGTAGACGCCGCACTCGCCGCGATGTTGAGGAGCGTGCCGGCGGCCGGCGCCGTCACCGTCACGGTATACGACTGGCTGGCGCCATTCGCGAGTGACGCGATCGCCGGCCACGTCACCACGTTGCCGCTGAGTGTGCCGCCGCCCGTGGCGCTCACGAACGTCGCCCCCACGGGCAGAGTATCGGTCACGACGACGCCCGCCGCCGCCGAGGGGCCCGCGTTGAGTACCGTGATGTCGTAGCTGAAATCGGTTGCGGCTACCGCGGTGGCAGGTCCGGTCTTGGTGGTCGCCACGTCGGCCACTTCTACGATCGTCGTCACCACACGGCTTGCCGCCGAGGAGCCATCGTTGTTGGTCGGGTTCGGGTCGGCCGTCGACGACGTACTGGCGGCGATGTTGGTGAGCACCCCGGACGCGGGCGCCGTGACCGTGACGCTGTAGGCCTGGCCCGCGCCGCTCGCGAGGCTCGCGATGGCCGGCCACGTTACCACGCTGCCACTCAGCGTGCCACCGCCTGTGGCGCTCACAAACGTGACTCCAGCCGGCAGCGTATCACTCAGTACCACCGCGGCGGCCGCCGAGGGGCCCGCGTTCGACAGCATCAGGGCGTAGGTCAGGTTCTGCCCCGCATTGGCCGTCGCCGGTCCGGTCTTGGTCACCGCGACGTCGGCCTGCTCCAGCACCGTGGTCGTAACGCGTGCCCCGGGCTGCGACCCATCGTTGTTGGCTGGATCTGGGTCGGCGGTTGTGGACGCACTGGCGACGACGTTGGTGAGCGTGCCGCTGGCCGGTGCGGTCACGCTGACGGTCCAGGACTGGCTGCTGCCGTTGGCAAGGCTCGGAATCGCGGGCCAGGTCACCACGCCGCCGCTCGACGCGCCGCCACCGGTGGCGCTCACGAACGTCACCCCGGCCGGCAATGTGTCGGTCACCACTACGCCCGCGGCCGCACTCGGCCCCGCGTTGCTCACGTTGATCGCATACGAGTAGGTGGACCCGGCGGTCACCGATGCGGGCCCCGTCTTGGTCGCCGCCACGTCGGCCTGCTCCACGACGGTAGTCGTGACGCGGGCCGCCGGCAGCGAACCGTTGTTGTTGGCCGGCACCGGATCGGGCGTGGTGGACGTACTCGCGGCGATGTCGAGCAGCGACCCGCTGGCCGGCGCCGTCACGGTGACGCTGTACACCTGGTTCGCGCCACTCGCGAGGCTGGCGATCGCCGGCCAGGTGACCACGTTCCCGCTCAGCGTGCCGCCACCGGTGGCGCTCACGAACGCCGCCGCGGCGGGGAGCGTGTCGGTCACCACGACGCTCGCCGCCGATGTGGGACCGCTGTTCGCCACTGTGATGGTGTACGTCACCGGTTGTCCGGCGTTTACGGTAGCCGGGCCGGCCTTGGTCGTGACCACGTCCGCCTGGTCGAGCACCACCGTCGTGACCCGTGCGGCAGGGAGCGACCCGTCGTTGTTGCCGGGATTCAGGTCGCCGGTCGCTGCCGTGCTGGCCGCGATGTTGGTGAAGGAACCCGCCACCGGCACCGCCACTGTCACGGAGTATCCCTGGCTCGCGCCCGTGGCCAGGGTCGCGATCGCGGGCCATGTAACCACGTTCCCACTCGCGCTGCCGCCACCCGTGGCACTCACGAAGGCGAATCCGGCCGGAAGCGTATCCACGGCCACCACTCCGAGCGCGTTGGCCGGTCCGGCGTTCCGGACGGTGAGCGTGTACGTGATGTTCGACCCGATGGTGGCGGTGGCCGGGCCGGTCTTGGTCATCACCACGTCGGTCGCGTTGACCGTGGTGGTCACCCGGGCCGCCGGCAGCGAGCCGTTGTTGCTGCCCGGGTTGGGGTCGGTGGTAGCCGATGAGCTGGCGGCGATGTTGAGCAGCGTGCCGCTGGCCGGGGCGGTCACCGTCACCGTGCGCGTCACCGAGGCGCCATTGGCAAGGCTGCCGATGGCCGGCCACGTCACCACGTTGCCGGCGCCGAGCACGCCACCGTTGGTGGCGCTCACGAACGTCACCGTCGCTGGCAGGGTATCCCGGATCACCACCGTCGGCGCGGCATCGGGACCCAGGTTCCGGGTGGTGATCGTGTACGAGATGCTGGCGCCGGGGTTGACCGCGGCAGGGCCGGTCTTGGTGGTCACGAGATCAGCCGCTGTCACCAGAGTGGTGACGCGCGCAGCGGCCGGTGAGCCGTCGTTGTTGGTCGGGTCAGGGTCGCCCGTTGCCGCGGTGCTTGCCGCAATGTTGAGCAGTGTGCCGACGGCCGGTGCCGTTACCGTCACCCGGCGCGTGGCGCTTGCGCCGTTCGCCAGCGTGCCAATGGCGGGCCAGGTCACCACGTTGCCCGCGCCAAGCACGCCGCCGTTCGTGGCGCTCACGAAGGTCACCGTGGCCGGCAGCGTGTCCACCACCACTACCGATGACGCCGGGTCCGGGCCGAGGTTCCGCGTCGTGATGACGTAGGTGTAGTTCGCCCCGCCGCTCACCGTGGCCGGGCCGGTCTTCGTCGTGGCCACGTCGGCGGCGCGGATCAGCGTCGTCACCCGGGCGGCGGCGGCGGACCCGTCGTTGTTGGCTGCCGTCGGGTCCACGCTGGTCGAGGTGCTCGCCGCAATGTTGAGCAGCGGGCCGGTCGCCGGGGTGGCAACCGTCACGGTGCGTGTCGTACTCGCGCCGTTGCCCAGGGTGGCGATGGCAGGCCACGTCACCACGTTGCCCGCGCCCAGCACGCCCCCGTTGCTGGCACTCACGAAGGTCACCGTGGCCGGCAGGGTGTCGATCGGCACGATCCCGGTGGCCGCCCCGGGCCCCGCGTTCCGCACCGTCAGGGTGTAGGTGATGCTGGCGCCGCCGTTCGCCGTGGCAGGACCCGTCTTGGTGGTGACCACATCGGCCCCGTTCACCGTCGTCGTCACGCGGGCCGCCGGCGCCGAGCCATCGTTGTTGCCTGGCACCGGGTCATCCGAGGTTGCGGTGCTCGCCGCAATGTTGACCAGGGTGCCGCTCGGCGCCGCCGTGACGGTCACGCTGCGCGTGGTGGTCGCTGCGTTGGCCAGCGTGGTGATCACCGGCCAGGTCACCACGTTGCCTGCACCCAGCACACCGCCGTTGGTCGCGCTCACGAAGGTCGCGCCCGCAGGCAGCGTGTCCGTCACCAGCACCCCGGTGGCCGTGCCGGGGCCGTTGTTGTGGATCGACAGTACATAGGAGTAGTTGGCCCCGCCGTTCACCGTGGCCGGCCCGGTCTTGGTCGTGGCCACGTCGGCACCGTTCACCACGGTGCTTACCCGGGCGGCCGGATCGGAGCCGTCGTTGTCCGCCCGGTTGGGGTCGCTGGTAGCCGAGCTGCTGGCGGCGATGTTGAGGAGCGTGCCGCCCCCCGGCGAGCGCACGGTCACGTTGCGCGTCACCTGCGCGCCGCTGTTGATCCCCGCAATCACCGGCCAGGTCACCACGTTCCCCGCACCCAGCACGCCGCCACCCGTGGCGCTCACGAAGGTCACCGTGGGCGGCAGCGTATCCACGATCGTCACCGACGTGGCCCGGCTGGGGCCATTGTTGCGGGTGGTGATCACGTAGGTGTAGTTGGTCATCGCGTTCACCGACGCCGGACCGGTCTTGGTCGTGGCAAGGTCGGCGGTGGCGATGACCGCCGTATTCACGATGGCGGCGGCGTTAGTGTTGCTGTTGTTTCCCGGTGCCGGATCGGGCGTGGTACTGGTGCTGTATGCCAGGTTAGTCAGCGTGAGTGGCACCGCCGGATTGACCGGCGCGGTCCACGTGACGGTGAACGCCTGCGAGCCCCCCGGTGCCAGCGATGCGATGGTGGGCCAGGTGATGAGCCGCCCCACGCGCGTGCCCGACCCCGTCACGCTCACGAACGTACCGGCCGCGGGGAGCGAGTCGCGCACCACCACCGAGGCCGCGACACTGGGGCCGGCGTTCGTCACCGTCACCGTATAGCTGAAGGTCTGCCCGGCGGCCACCGATGCGGGGCCCACCTTGGTTACCTGGACGTCGGCCAGCGCCGTCACCGCGGTGGTCACCCGTGCCGCCGGCGCCGAACCGTTGTTGTTGCCTGGCACCGGATCCGGCGTGGTGCTGGTGCCGGCCGCGATGTTGAGCAGCGGACCGGTGCCGGGCGCGGTCACGGTCACCGCGTAGACCTGGCTCGCACCGCTCGCCAGGCTCGCGATCGTGGGCCAGGTCACCACATTCCCCGCGCCAAGGATGCCGCCGCCCGTGGCACTCACGAAGGTCGCGGTGGCCGGCAGCGTGTCGCTCACCACCACAGCGGCGGCGGCGCTCGGACCCGCGTTTGAGACCGTCACGGTGTAGGAGAAGCTCGCTCCCGCCGCCACTGTCGCCGGACCCGACTTGGTCACGGCCAGGTCCGCCTGCTCCACCACGCTGGTGACAACACGGCTGCCTGCCGCCGAGCCGTTGTTGTTGGTGGGATCGGGATCGGGCGTGGCCGACGTGGCCGACGCGAGGTTGAGCAGCGAGCCTGTCACCGGGGCCGTCACCACCACCGTGAAGCTCTGCGACGCGCCGTTCGCCAGGCTCCCGATCGCGGGCCAGGTCACCACGTTCCCCACCCGCACCCCGCCGCCCGTGGCACTCACGAACGTGGCCGCCGCCGGCAGCGTGTCGGTCAGCACGACGCTCGCCGCCGCGGTGGGGCCGTCGTTCACCACCGACACGGTGTAGCTGACGCTCTGCCCAGCGTTCACGGTGGCCGGCCCTACCTTGGTTGTGCGCAGGTCGGCCGACGCCGTGACGGTCGTGCTCACTCGGCTTGCGGCCGCCGAGCCATTGTTGTTGGTCGGATCACTGTCGGCGGTCGGCGACGCGGCCGCCGCGAGGTTGATGACGGTTTGCGCGGTGGCCGGCATCGTGACCGTCACCGTGTAGTTGGCCGATGCCCCCGCCGCGAGCGACGCGATGGCGGGCCAGGTCACGACCCTCCCGCTCACGGTGCCACCGCCGGTGGCGCTCACGAACGTCACGCTGGCCGGCAGCGTATCGGTCACCACGACCCCCGTCGCGGCGGACGGCCCGGCATTGCTGACCGTCAGCGCGTACGACTGCGTGCTCGCCGCCGGCGCCGTTACAGGACCCGACTTGGTCACGGCGAGGTCGGCCTGCTCCAGCACCGTGGTCGTGACCCGCGCCGCCGGCAGCGAGCCATTGTTGTTCGCCGGATTTGGGTCGGCGGTAGTTGACACTCCGGCGGCTATGTCGAGCAGCGTGCCGGTGCCCGGTGCCGTGACCGTGACGCTGAAGCCCTGGCTGGCACCACTCGCCAGGCTCGCAATCGCGGGCCATGTGACCACATTGCCGCTCAGCGTGCCGCCGCCCGTGGCGCTCACGAAGGTCACGCCGGTGGGCAGCGTGTCGCTCAGCACGACCGCCGCGGCGGCGCTCGGCCCGGCATTCGAGGCCGTCAGGGAGTAGGTGACGGGCTGGCCCGCCGTCACCGTGGCCGGGCCGGTCTTGGTCACGGCCACGTCCGCCTGTTCCACCACCGTCGTGGTCACCCGGTTCGCCGGCGCCGAGCCGTTGTTGTTGCCTGGCGTGCCGTCCGGCGTGGTCGCTGTGGCGGCAGCGATGTTGAGCAGCGTGCCGGTGACCGGCGCCATGACCGACACCGTGAACGCCTGTGAGGCGCCGTTGGCCAGCGCGGCGATCGCGGGCCAGGTCACCACGTTGCCGGAGAGCGTGCCGCCGCCGCTGGCACTCACAAAGGTCACACCCGCCGGGAGCGTGTCCGTCACGACCACGGTCGCGGCGGAGCCGGGGCCCGCGTTAGCCACCGTCACCGTGTAGGCCAGTGCGTCGCCGGCGTTCACGGTGGCGGCACCGGTCTTGGTGATCGTCACGTCGGCCGAGTTCGAGATGACCGTGGTAACGCGCGCCCCGGCCGCCGAGCCGTTGTTGTTGGTTGGCGTACCGTCGAATGTGGTGGCGGTGGCCGCCGCGATGTCGGTGAACGACCCGATCGCCGTGGGCGTCGCCGTCACTGTAAAGACCTGGGATGCGCCGTTCGCCAGTGAGGCGATGGCCGGCCACGTCACCACGTTCCCCGATACCGTGCCGCCGCCGGTAGCGCTCACGAACGAAAAGCTGGCTGGGAGCGTGTCGCGTACCACCACCCCGGTGGCCGCATCGGGGCCGTTGTTGCTCACCGTCACCGTGTAGTTCAGCGGTACCGCAAGCGTCCCGGTGGCGGGACCCGTCTTTCCCACCTGTACATCAGCGCCGGCCGCCACGGTCACCACCGTGGGCTGGATGCCGGGCGTCACGTTGTCGCCGTCGCTCTTGCCATTGAAGACGTCGCCCAGCGTCTGCCCGGTGTAGTCGATGCCAGCCTGGTTGCTCACTGTCGCGCCCGTGGCAACGCCGGCGTTCACGACCACCCGGAATCGGAATGAGCTTCCCTGTCCCGGCCCCAGCCGGCCGCCTGCCACCGCGCTCGCCGCAATGCCGAGGCGTGCGATGAGTCGGTTGGCGCCCGGCTCGTAGTTGGCCGCGTCGTCACCCGCGGCATCAGTCTTGGCGCCGGTCGGCGGTCCCCCCGGGACCGACGTGACGTACGTGATCGATCCAGGAACGAAGGTGCTCCCCGTCGGGATGGTGTCCGTAACCACCACCGCGAGCGCCGTGTCCTGCCCGGTGTTCGTGAACGACACCAGGTAATCCAGCGTGTCCCCTCGCTGCACCTGGCCGCCATTGACGTCCGTCACCGTCTTGGTGAAGGTCGTGGTCAGGTCGGGTACATACAGCTGGGTCGCGAGCGTCACCACACCGGGGTAGTAGGTCTCGCCGCCGGTGGTCAGCGTGATGGTCGCCGAGCTGCTTCCGTTCGGCAGGATACCGGAGGCGTTGATGACGTCGGCATCAAACCCGATCTGGTTCACGTAGTTGGGACTCTTCGCCGTGAGGCGGGTGCCCAGCCGGGAGATCGATGAGTTGAAGACGTTGTTGGCCGGGTTGACGGCGTCGCTCAATCCGGTGCCGTTGAGCCGCAGCACATCGCCGGTCTGCCCCAGGTCGCCCTCATAGGCCACAACGCCCAGCTGCGCATTCACCGCACCGCTGCTCGGCGTCAGGAAGCCACTCACGGGGATGTTGATGGTGCTCGCGGAACTCTGGACGGTCCCGTACCCGTCGAACACCACGAGATTGCGGCGCAGCTCGGCGGGATCGCGAACAACGATGACAAGGGCCCACCCCGCATACTGATCAGTGCCAAGGGTGCGCTGCACATTGGCAACGGTGTAGGTGCCGGTACCGCCTGCCTGCACCAGGGAGGTCACGTCAGCAAACCCCTGGTACGCCGGATTATTGGCGTCAACCTGGGTCGCGGTGACAGTGGTGTAGCCCGCGAGGGCCGGCGTGCGGAAGCGCACCGTATTGCGAGCGGCGGCATTGGATCGCGCGCCGTAGTAGAGCCCGGCGAAGAGGACGGCGCCGCCGGGAGGCAGTGTAAAAGTCGCCGAGCTCGAGTTCTGGGTGGTGGCATCGGCGTCGATGTCGATGTCCACCATGCTGAAGCTGTTGTTGTCGAGCGTACCGCCGGTGCCGGCCTGGGCTGACGTGCAGGTTGCGGATGCGGGGCAGGTCAGGAGGGCGTTGCCGACGATCTGCACCGTCCCGCTTGCGTTGGTCGAGTACCGCTGAGTGAACGAGCGAACGATCTGCGCGCGCAGCGGTGCCGCCATCGACAGCAACAATGTCGCGACTGCCCCGAGCATGATGCTGGTGCGTCGCGAACCCACCATACTGTCGTGCCGTGCCGTCACACGTGTCCTTGGTCCGTCCTGGTTCCGCCACACCAACCGAGCTCGCCCAAAGGTGGGTTCGCCGGTCCGCCACACGCCCTAAGTCCGCAGCATGCGCTGTCTTGGGACTTGATACATTGTCAATAAGCATGCCTGACTCCTGGACGCTACACGGATACACAAGTGATTGTTGTACAATCACTTGGCAGAATCACAACAATTTGTTGCATGGAAATGACAGCTGTACTGAAATGAGTCTGCATTGCGTTCGTGCAGGTTGCTGCAGCACCCCCCAGGCGCCCGATCGCCGCCTTCCCTACTGGCGCTGGCCCTCGGCAAGATGATCCATGTGCCGGTGCATCATCTTCCACTGTCCATTCTCGCGCCGAAACGCCTCGGTAACCCGCGTGCGGCCCGGCCGCAGCGCACTGTCGCCCGTGAACATGGTCATGCTGCGTTCAACAACGACGATGTACGCAAGGTCGCCGTCCACGTTCACCGCGATGTAGTCGAACACAGCCGTCGCTCCGCTGCCGGGCACCATCTGGCTTGCCGCAAACCGGTATCGTTTCCCCACGTCAGCCCACCCAGTAAGTACTTCGCCCCACGGGGTCAGCAGCGTCACGTCGTCCTCATGCGACGCGTGGGCCATATAGGCCGTGGTATCCCCATTGAGCAGGTCCACCACTGCAGCCTCCCAGGTTGGGAGAAAGACTCTGAAACTTGAGTCAGATGGCGAGCGCGCCGCCTGAGCCGACAACGTCCCGCTCAAAAACACGAATGCAGTGGTGAGCACAACAGGCGGGAGACTCCTCACGGCGCCACCCCCGACTTGAACCCACGGGGCCACAACCCGACGCGGGCACCCACCGACACCCACCGCCCCGGGCCAGACTCGTAGAATGCTCCGTTCGCAGCGTTCGCGACCACGTTGCCGACATAGGTAATCCCGAACAGGTTCTGCAACGTCCCGAAGATGGCCACGGGCCCGATCTGATACTGGGCCCGCAGGTGGACCAGTGCGCGTGCCGGAACGGCGCTGAACGGGATGGTATCGATCACGGTAGAAGGCGACCGCCGCTTGATGTAGACGTTGCCCGAAACAGCATTTCCTGACTCCACGTACATCAGGCTCTGCCATTCCAGCTGGATCCCGAAGCTCAGTGATCGCACCGGAAGCACCTGGACGCCGAGCGTCACCCTGTTCTCGGGCACGGCGGGCAAGTGGTTACCCGACTCGTCAACCCGCTGCTCCATGCCATTGGCATCCGTGACGCGGGCCTCGTAGTCCAGCAACCTGAAGTTGGAATAGGCGTAGGTCCCCGATGCAGTCAGCCACCGGGTCAGCGTCGCGTCGAGCGACAACTCCACGCCTTTGTTGCGGGACGTGCTGGCATTCTCGACCAGGGGAACTCCGTTGACCGTATATGGCACGAACTCGCCGCTGATGTTTGTGATGAACGCCGCCACACCGAATTGCAGGCGCTGCGCCACCAGCCCTCGCGCACCGATCTCGTAGTTCCAGAGCGACTTGGGGTCGAGCGTCTTCAATGGAGCGCCCGGCGACGTCGAGAGTTCGCCGAACGCGGGGACCTCGAAACCGCGCGCCACCGAGGCATAGATCACGTCACTATTCCCAGTGCGCCACGTCAGGGTCGTTCGTGGCGACCACTGACCATAGGTTCGCTCCTGCGCCGCAACGAAGGTGTCAACCACCTCCGCGTACTCGCTCGTGAAGTTGAATCGCACGGCGTCATAGCGCAGCCCCACCGCCAGGGTTACGGCGGACCCGAACGCCCACTCCGCCTGACCATAGACGCCCAGGTTTTTCGCTGCATCGCTACCGTCGTCTGTCCGGTCGCCACGTCGCCCTGTGTCGTTCTTCCACCGCTGATCGGTGTTGAAGACATTGTCGTACGTCACCCCACCAGTCAGCCCCAACGGTGAGCCGCCTACCCGGGCAGCAACCACCTGGGCGCCGAGCTGTGGTCGATGAAAGCTGGCGTGGAGGATGCCGGCCATGTACCGCCAGTCGAAGGTCCGGCCGCCGTAGTAGAAATAGGCCGAGGCGGTCGTCGACCCTGACGCATTGAGCTGCTGCTGCAGGCGGGCGCCAACCCGGAACCGCTGTTCCCCGCGCCCGAAATTGAGCAGGACAGCGGCGGGCTGCGCTGCATCCGGGTCCGCGTCGAACTGGGCCTCTGTCAGCTGTCCGGGAAGCACCGTTGTCATGCTGGATACCTCGGCGTCCAGCGATACGAGGGTTCGCGTCGCCACCTGGTAGTCGCCCCTGAGCTGGCCACGGCCAATACCGCCGTTGCTGTGCGCCCGGTATCCATCGACATGTGTGTAGGATCCCGAAGCCAGGATGCTCCCCTGTCCACCGTGCAATCCGTCGCCGGCGGAGGCGTAGTACTTCTGGAACCCGTAGTCCCCAAACTCGGCGTACGCCGAAATGCCTGGATTGGTGAGCCCCGTCTGGGAGATGACGTTGACGACTCCGCCTGACGAACCCGCGTACAGGGCGGAGACCGGTCCGCGCACCACCTCGACTCGCTGTGCCGCGAGCAACTCGACCAGGTCGGTACGGGCCACGCCATCCGGCTCCGACAGCACGACGCCATCCAGAAGGAGTGCGACGCCACGGATGGCTTGCCGCGCCCTGCTTGCGGATCCCCGGATCCCGATGTTGACATCGTCGGTGCCGAAGCGGGACGCCGTCTGCACACCGGGCATCATGCGCAGGGTCTCGTCGAGACCCACCGTTCGTCCCTGCCGTATGGCGATACTGTCAGCAACGGAAATTGCCGCAGGAACATCGAGGATGCTGCGTGGATCCGGTGTTGCGGTGGCGGTGATGATGCCGAGGTCGGTCACGGAAGGAGTCAGGGTCACATCAAGGGTGCGCGCTTCGCCCTCCTGCAGCGTCAGCCGTGCCGTTGCCGGCAGGTATCCCAACTGGCGCACCACGACCTGGACGTCGCCGGCCGCGACTCCACTGATTGCATAGCGCCCTGCCGAGTCGGTGGTCGCACGGATGGTGTCACCGCGCACCATGACCTCCGCCCCGGAAACAGGCATCGCACCATCCGCGCTGAGCACGCGACCGCGCACCGCGGCACCCTGCCCCGCAGCCATCGCCGTCACGCTGGTGCTCACCGACAGGACAAGGGCCGCCATACGCATCACGCGCAGGGCCAGGACTCGATCGAAGAGCGAAGAAGTCACCTGGGGGAGGAAAGGTCCATGCGGTCGAGCAGTTCGCGCCAACGCCGGTCACTGTACAGCGGATAGAATGTTGGGGCCACCTTGATCATGTTCATTGTGGCTGCCCGCTCAGCAAAACCCCGATCAAGCCAGGCGAATGCAGCGTCGGCATCCCCGAGCCCGGCATACGCGCAAGCCACTCCGTAGGGGGGAAGGTACCCGGTGTCCTCCGTCGCAAGGAGATCTCGCAGCACCGTCCTGGCCCCCTCGTCGTTGCCTGTCATGGCGAGCGCCCAGGACAGCTCCCCAAGCTGGTTCGGGCCACGGCCGTCTGCCCCGCGCTGAAACGCCTGTAGCGCCTCGACCTTCCGGCCGGCGAGCAGCAGGGCATGCCCCAGCTGTTGATGTGCAAAGGCGAACCCGGGCGCAATTTCGATGGCCGTTCGGAGCGATGCGATCGCCTCTGCGGGGCGCCCGGCATTGAGGTGCGCGCGCCCGAGGGTCAGGTTGAGTCCCGGCGACAGCGGGTCAAGCACCAGGGCCTCGGCCGCCACCTCGATAGCCTCGTCAAAGCGGCCCAGGTGCTGGAGCAGGATGGCAAGGAAAATCCGCCCATTGATATGCCCGGGATCGAGCTCGACTGCCCGTCGGCATTCGCTCTCCGATTCCGCCCAGCGCCATTCGATCGCGGAGAGCAGGTTTCCATGAGCGGCGTGGACCATCGCAATCCCGCCGCCGAGGCGGAGCGCCTCTGCCATGGCGGCACGCGCCAGGGGGTGTCCCTCGGCGGGGCGTCGATTGCCGAAGAGCGTAATCAACAGGTGTGTGTCGGCCAGCCCGGCGTACGCCTCTGCGTAGGTTGGATCGCGCGCGATCGCCTGCCCGAAGTACTCCGCCGCACGAAGCAGGTCAGGCGTTGACCGCTTTTCCCAGAAGTGACGGCCCTTGAGGAATAGCTCGTACGTCACGAGGTCGCGAGGCCGGGCCGTCGCGTGGGCGGCGTCGGAAAGTCCCAGCCTGGGTGCGAGCGCGGCGACGATCGCCCTGCCGAGCTCTTCCTGCACCGCGAAGATGTCCTCCGCCCTGCGGTTGTAGGTCTCCGACCACTCGACTGTTCCCTGGGCGGCATGAATCAATTGTGCCGAGATCTTGAGTCGGTCCCCATCGCGCCGCACGCTCCCCTCGAGCAGGTAGGCGACCCCGATCATGCCCGCCACCGCGCGCGCGTCCAGACCCTTTCCTCGCAGCGCAAAGGCCGTGGTTCGCGCCGTTACCCGGAGGCCCCTCACCTGGCCCAGCCCGCTGATCAGTTCATCGGTCAGGCCGTCGGCAAAGGGCGTGTCGTCAGGGTTCCCACTGGTGTTGTTGAATGGCAGCACCACAACCGAAGCGGCGCGCGCACGGAACGACGGGGTTGATGCTGGCTCCGGAAGCGCGACCGCGCCAGGCTGGTAGACGGTGTCCGGGTCGGCCGCGATTGCCGTCAGCACCCGTGCCACCTCTGCCGCGCTCCGGGGCCGCCCATCGGCATCCTTCCGCAGAAGATGGTTCACGAGGGCGACCAGCGCCGGGGATACCTCGGCCGTCACGTTGAGCTTTTCCGGCTCCACCGTCAGTACCGCGTGCAGGATGGCAGCATACGACGGCCCGTCGAAGGGGCGCCGACCGGCCAGCATCTCGTAAAGCGTCACCCCCAGCGCCCAGAGATCGGCGCGATGGTCCACTCCCCTGCCGCGCAACTGCTCCGGGGCCAGGTACGCCGGGGTGCCGACGAGCGTGCCCGACCTCGTGGTTTCCTGATCCAGGAGCTTGGCGACGCCGAAGTCGGTGAGTTGCACGTCGCCAGCAGCATTGAACAGGATGTTGGCCGGCTTGATGTCGCGATGAACAACGCCGAGGGCATGAGCCGCCCCGAGCGCTTCGGCCAGTTGGCACGCGATGCGAAGTTTGTCTGGAACGGAGAGTGCGCGCCGGGATAGTCGCTCGGACAGTGACCCGCCGACGCAATGCACCATCGCGAAGTACGGCGCGCCGTCCGACGTAATTCCGGCATCAACCAGTCGCGCGATGAAGGGATGATCGAGCGTACCCAGGATGTGGCGCTCGGCCAGGAACCGGCGGAGAATGCCACCCGCCGCAACGGTCCCGTCACGTACCACCTTGAGCGCAACCGGCATGCCCTCGGCGTCACCATCGCCCATCGCCAGGTAGACGACGCCCATTCCACCCCGGCCCAGCTCCCGAACGATCCGGTACGGGCCGACGCGATCGGGGATCGGCACATGGACGGCGACTCCGTCCTCACCCTGCGTGTCGAGAAGGGGGCCCGCCATTGCGAGCGCAGGCTGCATGAGAAACTCACCCGAGCGCCGCAGTGCGCGCAGCAGGCGGCGGACCAGAAGCCGGAGCGTGGGATCTCCCTCGCAGGCCCGGTCCACAAACGCGTCGCGCTCGTCGGGCTCGAGATCGAGCGCCGCATCGAAGATCGCGTCGGCCTGACGGAACTGGCCGGCCGTCGGTGTCCGAGGACCGGTCATTCCCCCACGGCCTCCGGATACAGTGCCTGGTACAGCCAGCCCCTCGCCTTTGCCCAGTCGCGCTTCACCGTCCGCGTGCTCATACCGAGCGCCTCGGCAGTCTCTTCTTCGGTCAGCCCGGCGAAGAACCTGCACTCGACCACCTTCGCCTGCCGTGCGTCGTGTACGGCGAGTTGTCCGAGCGCCGAGTCGAGGGCCACAAGGAGGTCAGCCCGATCATCGACCGCCATCCCTTCAATTGTCTCCAGGGGAACCCGCTTCGCCCCGGCACCACGCTTGGCCGCACCATGGCGCCGCGCGTGGTCGACAAGAATCCGCCGCATCGCCGTCGCCGCGATGGCAAGGAAGTGTGCCCGATCCTTGAACTGGGACCGCCGCTGATCCACCAACTTGAGATAGGCCTCGTGCACCAGCCCCGTTGTGCTCAGGCTGTGCCCGATGGCCTCGCGCCGCAGCTGCCTCTGCGCCAGGCGGCGCAACTGGTCGTAGACAAGGGGATACACCAGTTCGGGGGCCGCCGGGTCCCCGGCCCCAACCCTCTGCAGCAGGTCTGTCACCTCGCCGGACTTATCCATGCGGACGTGGCCCGTTTCGGCATGATCTTGCGCGTTCATGTAGTGGAGGCCCGCTCGGCTCGGCGGTACGGTAGCTCGAAGAATCTGTCCCCGACCCCAGCCCACCGCAACGCAAGCACCTAGGAGACGCCACTTGCTCCGGATATCACACAGGTCGTTCCGACGGAGGAAGAAACGCTTGCTCGTCGCGGTCGCACTTGGCCTCGGCGCCTGTGGCGACGAGTCAGCCGCGCCCCTGTCCCCCAACCCGCCAGCCCCGCCGGCGTTCTCCAGCGTTGGGGCGCTCCTGCATCCCGGCAACGCGCTCAGCGTCACCATCGGGGCCAGGGTGAGTGACGCCGACAGCATCGCGGTGCACTTCGGCTCCGTCAACGCCGCCGCGCCGGATAGCGAGGCACCTTTCGCTCCCGTCACTGGAGACAGTGCGGCGAGCCTCGTTCTCGGGCTGTTGCCCGAAACGTCGTACACCGCCACCGTTGTCGCCATCGGTGCCGGGGGCACCGTCACCTCCAGCCCCGTTGCGTTCACGACCGGTGCCTTGCCGCCCGACCTTCCGGCCTATTCCACGACGGGGACCGATCCGGCACCCGGTTATGTGGCCTTTGCAGCCGGCTCGTACGGGGTGGTGATCGACAACACCGGACGCGTGGTGTGGTACAGGCATTTTCCAGAGGGCATGGGGCTCAACTTCGAGGCGCTGGCCAACGGACGATACGCATCGCAACCGCACACCGCGGACCCCACTGACATCGAGCCATGGGTCGAGGTCGACCCTGCCGGGGACATTGTGTCATCGTTTGGGTGCACGCACGGGATGCAGCCGCGCTTCCACGATGCTATCAGTGACCTGCAGGGTGGCCATTGGCTCATGTGCGACGAGGTCCAGACGATGGACCTCAGTTCCATTGGCGGCCAGGCAGCGGCGCGCGTTACGGGTACGGTGCTCGAGCACGTGGACGCGACTGGCGCGGCGGTGTTTCACTGGAGTGCCTTCGATCATTTTGCCCTGACCGACCTTCCCGCGGCCGATCGCAACGGCGCGACGGTCAACTGGACGCACGGCAACGCGATCGCCCTCGATACCGACGGCAACGTCCTGATCTCGTTCCGGAGCCTCAGCGAAGTCACGAAGATCTCCACGGCCACGGGTGCAGTGCTCTGGCGGCTGGGCGGGTTGGCCAATCAGTTCAGCCTTATCGGTTCGGCAAATCCCCCCTTCATCGGGCAGCACGGGCTCCGCGTCACCGCGTCGGGACTCCTCCTGCTTGACAACCGCGGCGAGCCCGGCGGGTCCCGCGCCGAGCGCTATCGGCTGGACCCGACCGCGATGACCGCGACACAGGTGGAGTCGTTCAGCTCGCTGCCAGGCGCGGTAGGGCTGCTCGGCGGGAGCGTACAACAACTCGAGGGCGGGCACGTTCTCGTATCACTGGGCAATGGACAGAAGGTGGAGGAATACGACGCGGCTGGAAATGTCGTCTGGCACCTGGAGGGCGGCACCGGCTACATCTTCCGCGCCCAGCGCATCGCATCGCTGTATGCCCCCGGCGCCGGCACCCCGCGATAGCAGCGCGGCGGCGACTCAGCAGCCGGGTGGTCCGAGCGCCTTGCACCGTGCCGGCGTGAGATGATCCATGTGTCGGTGCACGAGCTTCCACGACCCGCCTTCCCGTCGAAAGATGTTGGTGGCCCGTGTCAGCGTCGTTCGCATCGTGTCTTCACTGGCGCGTTGGCTCCTGCCGTGCTGCAGGATGACGGCGTAGCCCATATCACCACTCGCCCCCGCCGAAACGTACTCGAACTCGATCATTGTCTTGCTGGATGGCAGGTACCGCTCCCCGACCTTAGCATACTGTGCGTCCACCGAGTCCGGTCCGGCATAGACCGGGCCGTAGGGAGACAGCAGGCTGACATCACCCAAGTGCGACTCGAGCCCCCTCCACGCGCTGGCGTCCCCATTGATCATCTGCAGCGTCGCGGACTCGAACTCCTGCAGGAACTCCCGAAAGCTGGAGTCAGTCACACCTTGAGGGACGCCCTGGGCCGAGCCCGACAGCGGGAATAGCGCAAGCGCGACAAGTGAGAGCAGGTGACGGGGCATTGTTCCTCTCCGATGGGTTCCGTTCTCCCCCCCGATCATACCGCCTCCGGCCGGATTGGGCCGCCCGGACCGGACCGGGGAGGCACGTGGCCCCTTTGCCCAGGCCGTTGCGCGTTAAGTGACAGGGCCCCGAATACGGGCGAGGTCACCAAAAGGAGGGAATCATGCGCAACGCGACGCTGGGATCACTTCTTGTCGGGATGCTGAGCGCCTGCGGGGGGAGTGGGGAGCCAGCGGGCCCCCGTACAACGCCCCCGCCGGCATCGTGGGACCTCGTCGGCGGAGCAGAGTCGTGCGCTGCGTGCGATACGAGCACCGTTGTCGTGAGAACATCCGAGTCGAGCACCACGTACGAGATGGACCTCGTGCTGCATGGCTCGTCGCAACCAGTTGCCGCCACCACGCAGGTTCATGCCCAGCGCGACGGTTCAGCACAACTGCTGACCGTTGTCACAACGTTTCTGGACTCGCTTCCGGTCGGCTCATACGACCTCCGGATCCGCGTGAGCGGTGCGGAAACTGCCACACTGCCGGGGGTGATGCGGGTGACCATGGCCCGCCCCAGGCGCCCGGAGCACCTGTACGCCATCGCGCGCGTGACGGTCAGTGCCGATGGCATCGACATCGCCCCGGTGGTCGGCATTTCGGAGCTGCGCTGTCCCCTGACCTGTGGCGTGACCAGTGTGGTGCCCGGTGAAGCGCAGTCGCTGCGCTACTACGTGGGAACGGTCCCGTACACCACGTCGCTGCACGTTGCTGACCTCGCCCCTAACTGCCATGTGACCGGGAGCGGGCAGCAAACGGTCACCCTGGAGCCGGGCACCGTACACGACGTGGTGTTCACGATCTCCTGCACGCCGATTGTGCCGAACCCACTCGCGTCCGGCAGCGTGCGGATCAGCATCCAGGAGGCAGCGTCGAGCGGACGTACCCACATCGTCCGCTACCTCTGTGACCAGGCCACAGGGCCCTGCGCCAGCGCGCCTGTCTCGGCAACCATGCCAGCCACCCTGAATGGGATTCCACCGGGAGTGCAGGGGTTCGCGCTCGACGCTGCCGATGGCTGTACCACACCACTCCCCTTCAGCGCGATCGATGTTGACGTACGCGCCGGCGAAACGGTTGGGCTCACCTTCGCCGTCCTCTGCCAGTGAGTCTGAACGGAAAGGGCCCCGGCTTTCGCCGGGGCCCTCACGTCCTCACGCCCTCACGCCAGCAAAAAAGCGGCCCCGGTCTTCACCGGGGCCGCTTTGTTCGCTAGTACATCCCACCCATGCCGCCGCCCGGAGGACCACCAGCCTGCGCCGGCTTGTCTTCCTTCTTCTCCACCACCACGCACTCGGTGGTGAGCAGGAGGCCAGCGATCGACGCGGCATTCTGCAGCGCCGTGCGGGTCACCTTCGTCGGGTCGATGACGCCCGACTTGATCAGGTCCTCGTACTCGTCGGTGGCGGCGTTGTAGCCGAACGACTTGTCCTTGGACTCCTTGATGCGAGCCACTACGATCGAGCCCTCGGCGCCCGCGTTCTGCGCGATCATCCGAATCGGCTCCTCAATCGCGCGGCGGACAATCTCGACACCGATCTTCTCGTCCTCGGTGAGGCCCTTCACCTTGTCGAGCGACGCCTGGGCGCGCAGCAGTGCGACGCCACCACCCGGCACGATGCCCTCCTCGACGGCCGCGCGGGTCGCATGCAGTGCGTCTTCGACACGTGCCTTCTTCTCCTTCATCTCGGTCTCGGTCGCGGCACCCACATGGATCACCGCCACGCCGCCGGCCAGCTTCGCGAGACGCTCCTGCAGCTTCTCACGATCGTAGTCCGACGTGGACTTCTCGATCGCGGCCCGGATCTCCCCGATGCGCCCCTGGATGCCGTCCTGCTTGCCCTTGCCATCTACCAGCGTGGTGTTGTCCTTGTCGACCACGACGCGCTTGGCGCGGCCGAGATCGTTGAGCGTCGCGTTCTCGAGCTTGAAGCCGACCTCTTCCGAGATCACCTGGCCATTGGTCAGGATCGCCACGTCGCGCAGCATCTCCTTGCGGCGATCGCCGAAGCCCGGGGCCTTCACGGCCGCGACCTTGAGCGTGCCACGGAGCTTGTTCACGACCAGCGTGGCCAGTGCCTCGCCCTCGATGTCTTCCGCGATGATGAGGAGCGGCTTGCCCGACTGCGCCGTCTTCTCCAGCACCGGGAGGAGTTCCTTCATCGCCGAGATCTTCTTGTCGTGGATGAGGATGTAGGGATCGTCGAGCACCGCCTCCATCTTCTCCGGGTCCGTCACGAAGTACGGGGACAGGTAGCCACGGTCGAACTGCATGCCCTCGACCGTCTCCAGCGTGGTCTCGAGGCCCTTCGCCTCCTCAACCGTGATCACGCCGTCCTTGCCGACCTTTTCCATCGCATCGGCGATCAGGTTGCCGATTTCCTTGTCGTTATTGGCGGAGATGCTGCCGACCTGCGCGATCTCCTTCTTGCCGGCGCTCGGCACCGACATCGACTTGAGCTCGTTGACGATGATGTCCACGGCCTTCTCGATGCCCCGCTTCAGCTCCATCGGGTTGGCCCCGGCCGTCACGTTCTTGAGGCCCTCGCGGAAGATCGCCTGCGCCAGCACGGTGGCCGTGGTGGTGCCGTCGCCCGCCAGGTCGCTCGTCTTGGTCGCGACTTCCTTCACCATCTGCGCACCCATGTTCTCGATCGGATCGGACAGCTCGACTTCCTTCGCCACCGTCACACCGTCCTTGGTGACCGTGGGCGAGCCGAACTTCTTGTCGATCACGACATTCCGGCCCTTCGGTCCGAGGGTGACCTTCACCGCCTCGGCCAGCTGGTCGACGCCGCGCTTCAGCTTCGCGCGCGCATCAGTGTCAAAAAGCAGTTCCTTTGCAGCCATGTCTTCGTGTCTCCTGTGAGTATTCTGCTTAGCTGATCTTCGCGAGCACGTCGGACGCCTTGATGATGATGACTTCGTCGCCATCGAGCGTGAACGGCGTGCCGCTGTACTTCCCATAAATGACCTTGTCGCCAACCTTGAGATCCATCGCCACGCGCGCGCCCTTCTCGAACCGGCCCGGCCCAACGGCGATCACTTCACCCTGGGTCGGCTTTTCCTTGGCCGTGTCCGGGATGTACAGGCCGCCGCGCATCGACTCCGCCTCGTCGGACGGCTGGATGACCACCCGGTCCTCGAGTGGCTGAAGCTTGAGCGTCGGCTTTCCCTTCGTCGCAGTCGCCATCACCTGCCTCCTGATACGTTGTGTAACTGATTGATTTGTAACAATTTGGCACTCTTGAGAGCTGAGTGCCAAGCTCCGGGCGTAAGATAAGGCGCCCCACCTTCCCGTCAAGCGCCTCCGACGCACCCTGAAGCAACCTCGGTGCCTATAAATTGAGCCAGATTGGCAGGAAAGCGGAGGTGCGGTGCGTCAAAACGCCGTGAAGCGCGTCCTCCCGCGCACCGGATTCCGGTCCGGTGGCGGGAAGCGACCCCGGAGCGGGCCCGAACCCGACCCCAGGAGCAACTCAGCCGGCGATGGCGCCGACTGCGGCCGTGGCCTCGGGCCCCAGCGCCTGCCGAATCCGCGCCAGGTGGTGCCAGGCATGCCGGAGCGCGTGATCCTCGACCACAAACTGGGCGGTCATCGGCGCGCCGAAACTGAGGGAGAACGGGGCGGCCGTATCGAGTTCCACATCGCTGAACTTGCGCACCACGGCCGCTGCTGCCGTGCTGTTGGCCCGGAGCAGGGCAATCGCCGTCGCTTTGTCGACGCCGGCATGCTCCAGTGCGTGCTTGGCGTTGATGCCCGCAACGTCCTCCCAGGACACCCCCTCAACTGGCTTGCCACCGGCGATCGCCAGCGCCACATCGATTTCGATCGGGTACATGCTGGCGACATGATGCACGATCACGCCCACCGTGCGCCCGTCACGCACCCGCGAATTCCACTCCGTGTCGTTCAGTCCCTCCGCAAACTGGGCGAGCAACTCCGCGCCGGCCTCGATCCGGTCAGCCAATGCTTCAGCACGCTTTCCCATGATCATGCACTCCTTCGGGTTGAGGCGACTCCCCCCTTCCAGGGGCCCGCCGCCATGTGGGCTCTCCCAGCGTACTGCGTAGGAACCCAGCAATTCCCGACATTGGGCGCAGGAATGGCTTCCCGCCCTCCTGTTCGGGCCCAAAGGTGAAGGCGGAGGCGGACCCCCGAGGTAGGAGATCCGATGTCGATGCCACCCGGGAAGCCACGCGCGAGCGCAATTAGATCACCGTGCCGTTCGGCACAATTGCGTTCTTCGGGATGATCACAATGCCATCCCGCACATGGAAGTTGGGCCCGTCCATGTCGGCCTTGCCGGCCGGGGAGATCCGCACCCCATCGCCGATGCGGGCATTCTTGTCCACGATGCTCTGCTCGATCCAGGTGCCGTGCCCGATGCCCATCGGCGGCGCATCGGCCGGACGGTCCCGGTCGGGCGTCTCGTAGTAGTCCTGGCCCATTACCAGCGAGTCGCGGATCACCGCGCCCGACTGCACCCGGCTCCGCACCCCAATGAGCGAGTGCTCGATCACGGCGTCATTGATGACGCACCCATCTGCGATCACCGACCGCTCGATCCGCGACTTGATGATCTTGCTACCCGGCAGGTACCGCGCATGCGTGAAGATCGGCGCGGTCGCATCGTAGAAATTGAACTTGGGCAGCGGCTCGCAGAGGTCGAGGTTGGCCTCATAGAACGAACGGATCGTGCCGACGTCCTCCCAATAGCCCTGGTACGGATAGGCGAACACCCGCTTGCTTTCGATCAGCGCCGGAATGACATGCTTCCCGAAGTCGGCTTCCGGGCCCGCCAGGGCGTCGGCCAGGACATCACGGTTGAACACGTAGATCCCCATCGACGCCAGCAGGGCCCGCCCGCTGACACCCGCCAGCGATCCACCCACCGCGTTCCAGTCCACCGCCAGCGACTCGAGCAGGGCCGGCTCTTTCGGCTTCTCCACGAACCGCGTGATCCGGCGGTCGCCAGCCACCTGCATGATGCCGAACGCGCCGGCGGCTTCGGGCTCCACCGGGATCGTGGCCACCGTGGCGTCGGCACCCGTGGCCAGGTGCTGCTCCAGCACCTCCCGGAAGTCCATCCGGTACAGCTGGTCTCCCGACAGGATCAGTACCAGTCGATGGGAGTGGTTGTTGAGTTGCCGCAGGTTCTGGCGCACCGCATCGGCCGTCCCCTGATACCAGTCGGTTCGGTCGGGTGTCTGCTGTGCGGCGAGGATCTCAACGAACCCTGGGGCGAAGACGTCGAACCGGTAGGCATCCTGAATATGGCGATGCAAGGAACTGCTGTTGAACTGGGTGAGGACAAAAATCCGTCGAAGTTCGGAGTTGATGCAATTGCTGATCGGTATGTCGACCAGCCGGTACTTGCCGCCGAGCGGCACCGCGGGCTTGGAACGGTCCTTGGTGAGGGGAAACAGCCGCGTCCCGGCACCGCCCCCCATGATGACGGCCACAACGTCGAGCGGTCGGAGCGTGGGCATGGTGCCTCCTCACAGTGATGGTGCTGTCGATGAACGGCCCGGTTGCTATAGCTCGAACCGCATGCCTTCCCGCGCGATCACGAAGCCTCGTCGCATCACTTCTGCCTGTTCGGCCCCGCCGGCGTCCAGTGCCGGGTTCGTGGCATTCAGGTGTGTCAGCACCACCTGCGCCTCGCCCCGATCGACCACACCCTGGAGCGCGTCCATGGTCTGCAACATGAGCGGGTGTGGAACATCCTCCACCGCCCGCCCGGGGAGTTCGTCCATCGACCAGAAGGTGCCGTCGAGGAACGCCACGTCAACGCTCGCCACCGCGTCGGCGACCCGTCGCTCCCAGAGGCTCCACGAATTGATGTCGGGAAGGAAGAGCGCCGACGCATGCGGGCCGCGAAAGACGAACCCGACAGTATCGGAGAGCTCGTCCCGGTGCGGCACCTTCCAGAGCTGGACCTCGAGCAGCGGGTCGATCCGGTGCCAGCGATCCAAGGCAAGGGGTCGAAGCTCGATGCGTCGCTCGTCAACGAGCAAGCGCCAGGGCTGGTTCGCGGCCAGGAAGGTCGCCATCGTCTCGGTGCAGTAGACCGGGGTGTCCCGGATGCCGAGCCCCTCATTGCCGAGCACCGCCAGGCCGGCATAGTGCCCGATGTGCGCGTGCGTGAGGAAGATCCCGTCGAACGGCTGTCGCTGGGCCGCACGACGCCGAAACGCCGGTTCGGCGATCAGGTCGATCTGCCGGGTGATGTCGGGCGTGGCGTCCGCCAGGTAGAAACGCCCGGCGACGGGTTCCACCAGTGCCAGGGAGGAGACGAATCGACCTTCACCTGCGGCGAGCATGCGCCGACCCTCGTCACATCGCGCCGTGTAGCACCCGACCTGGGGAAAGCCTCCGTCCTGCACCGATCCCAGCAACAGGGCATACACCTCCGCCCGCCGACTGCCCGGCACAATGTGCGGGAAAAACGAGCTGGCAGCGACGGCAGACAGGAACTGCCTGCGCTGCATTATGGCCGGCGCCTCACGTTCCCTGCGGCCTGGTCGGTGGCACCGCCTGCTTCACCCGCTCCTGCGCCAGCAATCGCTCCGCAAAATCCAGGCGCTCGGCCAGTTCCTCCACCTGCCCGCGCGACTCCATCTGCATTTCGCCGAGCTCCTGCCGGAGGTCATCGAGCGACGCGTCGGCGCCACGAACCTGCCGCCCGCGCAGGCGACCGGCCCAGATCGCGAAGGCCACGGCGAGCGCCGCGTGCACCATGGCATGCATCGGCTCCGCGTCCCGGGCCGCAAACCAGGTGGCGCCAACGTTCACGGCGGTGAGAATCCAGGCGAGTGGGATCCAGTACGGCGACTTGAAGGTCATGATGCCTCCGGTTCCGTCAGGAGGGGAGGCGCCGGCATCACGACAGCCGGCGCCGCACCATAAGCCTACATGTCGGGGCCGCCCGGCGCGACACCCTCAGCGCCAGGGCAGGTAGCGGAGCCCCCTGGCGGACGCCGCCAGGCAGATCGACTCATGCACCTCGTCAGGGAGGGTGTCCATGGTGGGCTGTGCCGAGATCCGGCCGCGTGGGCCGCGACCCTTCGCCTACTCCTTGATGACCCGCCTCGCCCCCACCCACCGGACGAACCACCACTGCCCGTTGGGGTCGGTGCCACTGAGCGAGCTCTCCATCACCCCGCGGGAGGACGCGCTATGGATGAAGCGTCCGTCACCCAGGTACAGGCCGACATGGCTCACCTTCTTCCCCCCTGGCTGGCTCGCAAAGGTCAGGATATCCCCGGGCTCGAGCGCGCCGACCAGCTTCGGCACGGCGAACCCCTCCGTCGCCTGTGACGTGCTCACCCGCGGGAGGGAAATCCCCTGCTGCGCGTAGGCATACTGGATCAGTCCGGAGCAGTCGAAGCCATCGTCACCCTGCCCGGTTCCACCGTAGAGGTATGGCTTTCCCAATGCCTGCCTTGCCGCGGCAACAACACCGGCCTCTATCGTGCCCGCTTCGGCCGCCGGCGCCACCGGCGTTTCGGGCGGTATTGCGCCTGGCGTGCTCACGACGTCAGGCACGGCAGCCGGGGGCGGCGCCGTCTTCGTCTTCCTTCTCCACCAGAACACCGCGCTTACTGAGACCTGCACCCCACCCGGTTCCTTGTCGAAGAAGCCGCGGTATCGCACGTCGCCGCCGAGCGTCAATCCACCGGTTAGGCGAAAATCATAGCCAGCCCCGGCCGACCACGATGCCCACGTGTCGTCAGGACCATTGAGCTCGAAGCCGCCGTCAATGCTGAGTGCCGCAAATGGCCCCCGGCCCCCGCGCCATCCGGTAAGATCGATACCGGCGCCCCAGCGCTGCACCGGGCTGCTGCCATGGTCGTACATCACCTCGCCGGCGACGCCCCAGCGAATCGGCCCTCCCACAGGCATGGTGTAGGCCGCGCGGAAGCTCGTCAGGTCGGGGGCTCCCGACCGGAAGACCGTGCCCGCATCGAACTGGAGCCCCTGTGCTGCCGCACGAATCGGCACGCACGCACAAAGCACCGTGAACAGAACCGCTCGCATCAGGGCTCCACTCGCACCGGCTGTCCGGAGCGAAGGTTCACCCGGTACCGGTCGGCTGGGATGCAGTGCCTCCAGATGTGCACATCGATGGTGGAGTCGCTGGTGATGGTGGGGATCTCGCCGGTGTACAGGAGCGGAATGGGAACGGTTCGATCGTTGGTGCGGATCTCCATGACCCGTTCGAGGCAGGTCGTACCGTCAGGCGCCGTGTCGGCCCGCGCGCTGGCAAACCACACGCTCACCGAGTCAGAGACCCGCAGCGCCTCCTCCCCCCGCGCCCTGCCGCCGTCGACACCGGGGGTTGCCACGCTCGCCGGTGGGGTACCCTCCCTCGTACCACAGGCACACAGGATGAGCGCGGCAGCCACCGCCGAGCGGCGCTGGCTCACCCGCTTTCCTCGCCTTCTTCAATCTCCGGAATGAAGGCCTCCGGCGTCCCGGTCTCGTCCACGCCAAGGACCTCTCGCGCAGCCGGAGACCGACGAAGCCATTGGAGCCAGAACCACGTCACCACGACCGCCGCCAGCAAGGCGCAAATGCCGCTGGCCACCAGACCGCGCATCGGGTCCTTGATGGATCCCGCCAGCATCGCGCCGGCCACGGCACCCAAAAAAGAGGCTGCTGACGCCACGATGGGCGTCAGCAGCCAGCCGAAGAGTCGTGCGAGGAACCGGAGAAGCCGCATGCCGCTCAGGCGCGGCGGCGACCCAGCCCCGTAATGGCCGTCGCCACGGCGAGGGCGGGAATGATCGCCACCCCAAACGTAGGCACGCTCCACTCTGCGTACGGCACCTTGAGCACCACCGCGAGCGAGCCGAGCGCGAGCGCAAGTACCGTGACCAGCACCACCAGCTTGGGCACGGAAACGCCACCCCGTGATGCCTGGTTCGCGATCATGAAGGCGCCCATCCAGGGCAGGAACGTTCCTACCATCCACCACACCGGGTGATACCACCAGTTGGACCCACCGCCGATGGCCCGCCACCGGTCGGTGTACGTGCCAATCGTCTGGAGGAGGGTGACGTCGACCAGGAGGAAGACGACTGTGCCGGCCAGCCCGATCCCCGCGGCTCCCGCAATACCCTCGATCGTCCGGGCCCGCGTCCACTGTCCCGGCAGGAACGCGACCAGGTAGGTGCCGACGGCGATGATGGCGGCCTTGAGGACGCTCTCAATCACGCCCGCGGTGAAGCGGGACACCAGTGAGTAGAGCAGCACCGCGATCGCAGTAACCAGCCCGATCTTCACCGCCCCGCGAACGATAAAGGGGACGTCCGTGCGATCAATGTCGCGTTCCAATTCGACAGCCGAACTCATGCCGACTCCATGAATGGGGATGTGCTGCTACAAGCTAGCCCGCCACCATACCACACGCCAAGTCGGCCCCCGGGAGCCGTCACGGTAGCATGGAAATGGGAACGGCCCCCTCCATGGAGGGAGCCGCCCCGAACCCTGAGAGGGGTCCGCCTGACAACATCGAGAGGTCGTTGCACATCCTGAAACTGGCTTGCGAGACCCAAGTCCCTCTCGACACAAACCAAATTACAAGCCGACGCTTTAACCTGCAAGATTTTCAGATCGAGACGTTCGTATTTTTCAGATCGAGACGGTGCGTGAAACGTACCGACGTTTCAACCACTTGCTGACGCCCAGCCAAAGAGCACCGCGACATCTGTCACGACCCACGCGGCGAGACCGAGATACATGCCGCGCTGATGCCGTTCCGGCGTCCAGTGTTCGGCCGCTCGGAACCACGGCGTGAGCACCAGCAGCCACGTTCCATACGCCACGACGAGCGCCATCCAGCGGGAAACGTCCCTCGCCGACCAACCTGCGGCGGCAGCGGCCCACGCAAAGAGTGCGAAAGCCAGCGTTACGCACCCGATAGACACGGCGAGGCTGCGTCGCTTGCCCAGGCGCAGGGCGAATGTACGGTCCCCGCGGCGACTGTCCTCGTCGAACTGGTACAGCTGCGTCAGCGGATACAGGCCGGCGAAGAGCGCACCGAATCCCCATACCAGGAACCAGCCCCACACCGTCAGCGGCTCGCCTGTACTGGCCCAGCCGGCGAGAGGTGTCAGTGTTCCAAAGCCCAGAAGGTTGATGACCCAGTCGAGTCCCGCGACGGCCTTCAGGCGAACCGGCGGCACCGAATACAGCACCGACATCAGGAGGCAGGCGAGATACAGCCAGGTATAGGGACGGGGCAGCCAGAGCGAGAGGCCGAGCCCGGCGAGCATGATCGACAGCCCGAAGGCAAAGAGCCGCCTTGGCGGCGGCGGCGGGCGACGCAAGTACGCGATGTCACCTTCATCGTTGTCGAACGCACTGTTGATCGCGAGCGTGCCGCCATTGAGCGCCGCCACCCACAGCGCCACACCGAGCACGACCGGTCCTGCACGCTCGCCCGTCAGGGCGCGTGGGAGCCCAAGCGCCAGCAACGCGCCGAGCAGGGTGTGACCCGCCATGATGGGCCACTCGGCGGGGCGCAGATGAAGGATGTAATCGAAGCGCGGACCAAGCAGTCTGTACCCGAGCGTCCTCGTGGAGGGACCTGCCTCGTTCACCAGCGCAGGCCCACGTGCCGCGCGGCCAGCTTCAGGCCATGCAGCGTGAGGTCACCATCGACGACGTCCACGGAGGTGCAGAGTGGCGCCACCACGACCGACAGACCGCCGGTGGCCACCGTACGCGGCGGTGCGGCCGGATCACGTCCCGCGACCGCCGGCCACTCGGCCTGCAGCCGGCGGATCATGCCGTCCACCGAGTCGGCCGCACCAAACAGGACCCCGCCCTGGATGTGTTCTTCAGTTGTGCGCCCGATCGCGCGCGCCGGCGGCCGAAGTTCTGCGGCCGTCAACTTGGCGGCCTTCCGCACAAGCTCGTCCGCCGATGTGCGGAGCCCCGGCATGATCGATCCGCCGATGAATCGGCGGTCGGCCGTGACGCAGTCAAAGGTGGTGGCGGTGCCGAAATCCACCACGATGCAGTCGCCGGGGTACCGGTCGAGTGCCGCCAGGATGTTCACGATGCGGTCCGCGCCGACCGCAAGTGGTTCATCGACGTCGAGCACCAGCGGCAGCGGCGTGCGCGCGTTGATGGAATATGGTCGCTGCCCCGTGGCCCCCTCCACACCGTCGGCAATGCTGCGGGTCACCGGCGGCACGACCGACGCGAGACATGCCGCACGAACCTCGCTCGGCGAATGGCCCCGCTGCATCATGAAGGACCCGAGGTCGGCGCTCCACTCGTCCGCCGTGCGCTGCGGCGTGGTGGTGAGCCGCCAATGCGACACGAGGTCGTCGCCCCGGTAGAGGCCGACCGTGATCTCGGTGTTGCCGATATCCAGGACTAGGAGCATGGCGGCAAGCTATACCTCGAGGCCGTCGCTCGCCACGAGCTCGAGCCGGCCCCCGGCAGTGTCAACGTACAGTCGTCCCGACGCACTGACTCCCCGCGCCACACCAGTCATCGGCGCCCGGAGTGTCCGACCGGCGAGCCAGTCCCGGTGCCGCCATGCCTCCAGTTCGGAACGTGACAGCGCTGGCTCGTCGGGAAGCCGGCTCAGGGCCGCTGCGACTGGTATTGCAAGGGCCGACGCCTCGAGGTCAGGTCGCCACAGTGCAAGGGCGGCGGGCGGGAACCGCGCGTCGGACGGCAGTGGGTTCGTCACGTTCAGGCCCAGGCCAATGGCGACCCAGCCAGGTCCTGTGCCCCAGCGCCCTTCGCACAGGATCCCGCCCACCTTCGCATCATCGATGATGACGTCGTTGGGCCACTTGAGCCTCGCCGGCGGAAAGCCACCCAGGGTGTCGAGCAGGTTCGTGATCGCGAGCCCTGCCCTGATGCTCAGCAACTGGGCGGCTTCCGGCTGCCCACGCCACAGCACGCTGATCCAGAGCCCGCCGGGCGCGGAAACCCATCCCCGTCCCCGGCTGCCCCGGCCCCCACGCTGGCTCTCGGCCACCACGGCGGTCCCGGCCGGTGCGCCCTCCGCCGCGAGACGGTGCAACTCGTCCTGGGTGGACACCACCTCGCCGAGACGGACGAGGGGCACGGTCATGTGGCACGCGACGACAGGAAAAGGATCAGCGCGCCGAGCGCCAGGCGGTACCACGCGAACGGCGCAAAGCTCCGGTGGGACACGAAGCGAATGAATGCCTTGAGCACCAGCAATGCACTCACAAACGCCACCACCATGCCCACCGTGAACTCCGGCAGGTCCGAGAGGGACAGCACATCCCGGCTCTTGTAGAGGTCGAGTCCGGTGGCCGCGAACATCACCGGCACGGCGAGGAAGAAGGAAAACTCCGCTGCAGCCTTGCGGGAACAGCCCAGTGCATAGGCCCCCATGATCGTGGCGCCACTGCGGGAAAATCCGGGGAACAGTGCCAGGATCTGGGCAATGCCGATGCCGAACGCGGTGCGCAGGGGAATCGCTTCCGCACTTTCGATCGTTGTGGATGGATGCAGGCGCTCGATGACGAGGATGTAGATCGCGCCGAGGATGAGGCCCCAGGCTACCGTACTGCCCTGAAAAAGGTGGGCCTTGATGAAGTCACGGGCCGCCAGCCCCACCACGGCAGCCGGCAGGAACCCGGCCGCGAGGTTCAGGATGAACTTTCGGCTTTCCGGCGTTCGCCCGAGTCCCGCGGCCACGCTCAGGAACAACGCGCGATAGGTCCACACCACCGCGAGGATGGCACCAAGCTGGATCACCACCTCGAAGGTCTTCCATGTTTCGCTGGTACGCCCGAGCCACTCCGCCGCGAGGATCAAGTGGCCGGTGGAGGACACCGGAATGAACTCGGTGACACCCTCCACCAGCCCGAGGATTCCCGCCGCGAGCAGGTCGCCAATGGTCGAGGCCACCGTCAGCGGATGGCTTCGGCGTAGAGTGCCTCGTACATCGGCACGACCTGATCCGCCGAGAACTGTCGCGCCCGCTCGATCGCCGCCGACCGCACGGCGGCGAACGTCTTCGCGTCGCGCAGCAGGTCGACGGCCCGGCGGCCCATTGCCTCCACCGAGCCCACCGGCTCGAGGATCCCGTTGATCCCGTCGTCGATGACCTCGGGCAGCCCGCCGACGCGCGTCGCCACCACCACCGCGCCACAGGCCATCGCCTCGAGGGCCGCGAGCCCGAAGCTCTCGGTGGTGGAGGGCAGCAGGAACAGTTCGCATCCCTGCAGGAGGGTCGCCACCGAGTCCAGCCGGCCCAGGAACTTCACGTCACCCCCTACCCCCAGTTCCTGCGCCTCGGCCTCCGCATCCATGCGTTCCGGTCCATCACCCACCATGGCGAGCGTCGCCGGCATTGCCCGGCGGATCCGCGCAAACACCCGGATCACGTCCTTCACCCGCTTCACTTCACGGAAATTCGACACATGCATGATCCGCCGGTGTCCTTCCGGCGCCAGGCCTTCCCACTTTCGCTCGGGATCGGGGTGGTACTCGTCCAGGTTCACGAAGTTGGGAATCACCTTGACGTCACAACTCACGCACCCGAACGCGCGATAGGTCTCGTCGCGCAGGTACGCGGACACAGCAGTGACCAGGTCCGACTGCTCAATGGAGAACTTGGTGATGGCGTAGAAGCTCGCCTCCTGCCCGACCAGGGTGATATCAGTTCCATGCAGGGTCGTGATCACCTTCAGGTTTCGGCCCTCACCCTTGAGCATTGCCTTCGCCAGCCACGCCGTGGTGGCATGGGGGATGGCGTAGTGCACGTGCAGGACGTCGAGCTGCTCCCGCAGCGCCACCTCGTGCTGCTTTGACGCGAGCGCGAGCGTATAGGGATAGTGCTCGAAGAGCGGGTACCGGCCCATCGTCGTCTCGACCTCATGGAAGTACACGCGCTCGGTGTAGCCCCGGAGGCGGAACGGCGAAGCATAGGTGATGAAGTGCACCTCGTGGCCGCGCCGTGCGAGCTCGAGCCCCAGTTCCGTGGCGAGCGCGCCCGATCCGCCATACGTGGGGTAGCAGGTGATGCCGATTTTCATTGGGTGTCCCGCATGCCTTTCCAGAGTGACGCAATCTCTTCCGCAACCAGTCCCGCGGGCCGCGTCGCATCGATGGTGAGCGCCTCGCCAGGCAGCTGGTGCCTGAACCAGGTCTCCTGTCGCTTGGCATACTGCCGGGTGCTGATGGTGATGGCCTCGGCCACCGCCGTCCGGTCTCCCCCACAGGTGAGATACGCGACGGCCTCGCGCAGCCCGACACCGTCGAGGCCTGGCGAGCCCGCCACCGCCCCATCGGCCAGGACCGCGGCCACCTCCTCGATCATGCCCTGCTGGATCATCTGCCCGGCCCGGTGCCGGATTCGCTGGTGCAACACCTGCCGTGGCACGGTGAGCCGCACGTACCATGGCACGATCGCGCCCGCACTCTTGGCCGCGCGCTGCCAGGTCGACAGCGACTGGCCCGTCAGCAACGCGACCTCGATCGCGCGTACCGCCCGCTGGCGACCGCCGCCCGCAAAGCCTGCGTCGAGGCGACCCGCCCAGCGCACCAGCTCCAGGGAATCGAGCCCGGTGCACCACTGCTCGATGGTCCGTCGCCGCTCCACATCCATGGCCGGCTGCTCGAACAGCCCCTCGGCGAGCGCGCGCACGTACAGTCCCGTACCACCCACCACCACCGGCAGCCTGCCGCGCGAACGCACCTCGCCGATCCACTCCGCCGCCGCCCGCGAAAACCGCCCGGCGCTATAGCGCTCACCAGGCCTGATCAGGTCCAGTCCGTGGTGCGGCACCGCCGCGCGCTCCTTGCGCGTCGGCTTGGCCGTCCCAATATCGAGATTCCGGTACACCTGGCGAGAGTCCGCCGAAATGACCTCAATCGGGAGATGCGCGGCGAGCGCCACCGCGATCGCCGTCTTGCCGACGGCCGTGGGGCCGACGAGTACCGGTGTCAGTCGATCCACGACTCACGACTCACGACCTTCTCCCGAAGCGCCGCTCAAGTTCCTCCACCGGCAGCTGCACGATGGTCGAGCGCCCATGCACGTCGTGCGGCGGCAGCGTGGTGGCGAAGAGTCGCAGGAGCAGTTCACGCATCTCGCGCTCACCGAGGCGGTCCCCCGCCATCACGGCAGCGCGGCAGGCATACGTGGCGGCGAATCGCTCGAGCCGGTTGGCCCAGCCGCCGAAGCGCCCCCGCGCCAGGTCGGCCACCATCTCGCGAAAACAGCGGGCCGCGTCGAACCGTGGATGCGGGTTCGGTACGCTGTTGAGCGCCACCGTTCGCCCACCGAACGGCACCACCTCGAAACCGATGCGGTCGAGCACGTCCCGGTGCGCCTCGACCGCATCGAGCTCCTCGTCCGTCAGCTCAATCGTGACCGGGATGAGCAGGTGTTGCGCGCTGCCGCGATCGTCCGCGAGCTGCTTCAGCACTTCCTCGTAGAGCACCCGCTCGTGGGCCGAGTGCTGGTCTACAATGACAATGCCATCCTCGGACGCATAGACCAGGTACGTGTCGAACATCTGGATGACCGGCATGGTCGCGGCCGATGCTCGCGCGTCGGGCGTGGCGGGCCGCGTTGTATCGCCATTCGCGCCGGCGTCTCCAACGCCCAGCTCCAGGTTGGCGGTGTCAGGAGGCAGGGCCCACGGGCCGCGATGCTCGTCACGCGCGGGCCATGACGCACCACCGTCCGCACTCCCGGCGGACGCACCCAGCGCGCCGAGGGCATGGCGTACCGCATTCTCCACGACGCGCTCAACGCCAATGCGCTCGCGGAACCGTACCTCCAGCTTGGCCGGGTGGACGTTCACGTCCACGTCGCCTGGCTGGACCTGGACGTTGAGATAGAGCGACGGGCGGTCGCCGGGGTGAATGGCCGACCGGTACCCCGCCTCCGCGGCCCGCACCAGGAAATTGTCGCGGAAGGGGCGACCATTGACGAACAGCTGCGTCCGGCGCCCCGTGGGCCGTGCGTCCGCGGGCCGTTGGGCAAACCCTTCTACCTGGAAGCCGCCAGCGGCAAACGCCACCGGGACGAGCGTGTCGGCCAGTTCGCGCCCCCACGTGGTGCGCAGCCGCTCGGCGAGCGACTGGCCGGCCGGTGCATGAAAGCGATTCACCTGGTCGGCGTGGAACTCGAACCCGACGGCCGGATGCGCGAGGGCCAGCGTCAGCACCGCCTCGTGGCAAGCACGCGTTTCGCTCGCCGTGGACCGCAGGAACTTTCGGCGCGCCGGCGTATTGAAGAAGAGGGTGCGCACGGTCACCGTGGTGCCCCGCTGGCGGGCGATGGGCTCGACCCGATCCACTCGTCCGCCATTGACCGTCACCTCCACCCCGGCACCATCCTGGTCCGCGGTGGAGAGCGTGAAGCGCGAGACCGACGCGATGGCTGGGAGCGCCTCGCCCCGAAAGCCGAAGGTGGCAATACCCACCAGTTCGGCTGCCGTCGTAAGCTTGCTCGTGGCATGCCGGTCCAGGGCGAGCACTGCATCATCACGCCCCATCCCGCTGCCGTCGTCGCTGACACGCACGAGCGTCTTGCCGCCCGTCTCGATTTCCACGCGGACGTGCCGTGCGCCCGCATCGATGCTGTTCTCCGCCAGTTCCTTGACGACCGATGCCGGGCGCTCCACCACCTCGCCGGCCGCGATCTGGTCCGCGACGGCGTCGGGCAGGATGGCAATCCGGCGGGCCGATGTCGTTGGATGGGTCACTGGACGAATCTACTCGCCCACAGGGGCGATGGCGGTGCGAGGCAGCCAGCCGAGTTCCTTGCCCGCACCGCGCACCAGGGCCCAGCCCGGTTGTTCGCGTTCAACCATCAGGGCGGTGCCGGATGGCAGCGTGCGGATCGCAGTGGCGCGTCCATGCGGAGATGTGCGCAATGGTGTGTCGGACACCGCAAGTGCGATGGGGCGCCGGTCCCACCATTGGGTAAGCCCGGCAATACCACCCGCGACCACGCCCAGCACCAGCAGCACCGGCGCGAAGCGCCGAGTGCGCCGCGCGCGCGTCAGGAAGAGGGCCCAGCCGGCCGCCCAGCACAGTCCGGCGAGGATGAGGGCCTCGGCGGCGGTGAATGGCGGGACACTCAACTGTGCCGCGCTCGCCTGGTCCGGTGGCGGCGTCAGCAGCAACGCCCGGCGGATAGTCCCGTCGCGAGGTGCGAGCCGGAGTGCTGCAAGCCATGCGGCCGCGGCCGCCCCGTCCTTCCCCTGCCGATAGCGAGCTGCCCCCAGCCCATACCAGAGCGCCGGGTCGTCGGGTGACTTGGCAATGGCCCCCTCGAATCCCTTTTCCGCGCGGCTCAGCGCGCCGACGGCATAGAGGCTGTCCGGAACCGCCTGTGCAGCGCCAGACGTCACGACACACAGCAGCAGTACCACCAGCGTTCCGGTCGGCCTGCCCTTCAGGGCGTCGCGAATCCAGCCGAGTGCCTTGTCGAGCGACGCCGCATCGGGCGCAGTGCCTTGACCGGGCGGTCCGTACCGATGGCCCTGCACCGTGTCGCGGACCGAGGCAATCGCGCGTGCCGTGTCGGCATCGAGGCCCACGGAGCGCAGGGCGGGCACGAGTCGCTCGGAGGTGGTGATGTCCTCGCGCGGCAGGAGTCGCATCAATGCCCGGTCCAGAGCCAGCGCGGGGTCATCCGACCTCCGTCTGGTGGGCACAACGGTGGGCCGACGACGACGCGCGAGTGCCACGCCGAGCACGACGAGGGGCGGGAGCAGGAGGACCGCCCCCCAACCCCACACAGTAAGGGCGTCGCGCACTCGGGCTGCCACCGGTGCGCCGGCGGCGACGAGCAACGGCGGCGGCATCGAGCGCGCGGCGGCCGCTTCCGTACCGGTCCCCACCGCGACGCCGATGGCGGGAAGGGACGGCACGACGTACCCGCGGCGGCCGAAGTCGAAATAGGGATAGCTCACCGCCGGCACGGACAACACACCGGCCTGCGTCGGCACCACCACGAAGCGGAAGCGCTTCACGCCGGTCAGGCGTCCGGCCACCGTTTGGACCTCTTCGGTCGACCCTTCGGCATACGCACGCGTGCCGGCCGGCCAGGCAATGGTCGGGGTCGGCCAGAGCGCGACGTTTCCCTCGCCGCGCACAGCAATTTCGACATTCACCGCTTCGTTGGCTCGCGCCGCAGTGGGAGTGATCTCGCGCTCGAGCTTCAGGTTGACGCCGGTGGCCCCCGCAAAGCCGGGGGGCTGGCCCGTTGCCGGGAGCGGAAGTACCGTGAGCGTGCGTGCGGGGCTCGCCACGGTATACCGCTCGTCCTGGCTGAAGAACTGCATGGCCACCGGGACTTCGTATGTCAGCGTCACCGGTGGTATCGCCACCGCACCCGGCGCAAGCGGGAAGACCACCTGGTGCAAGACGAACAGGTCGTACCACTTGTCGCCCACGCGCTTGCTGGCGGCAATACCTGGCAGCGCAGTCTGGGGAAATGCCCATACGCCGGTGAGCACCGGCGGCTCAAAACGCGGCTGGCGCCGCAATCGACCGCGCAGGTCCCGTGAGAACCACGCCGCGGTCAGCACATCCACCTGCTCACCCACAAGGACGGTATCCCGCGACAGGACCACCTGCACGCTCGCTCCCGATCCGGACTTGGGAGGCGGCGCGCGTGCCACGAGGTCGCGCACCCGGGGGTTCAGCGCCACCATGCCCGCGGCGGCGTTCTCTGTTACCTCGACATCAGGCCCATCAATGCTGGCTTGATTCGCGCCCTGCTGCACACGAATGGGTCCGAAGGCGTAGCTCCCCGCCCGGACGGCGCGCAGCCGGAGTTCGAGCGTCGTCACGCGCGCCCGCTCCACTCCCAGGTTCACCTCGCTGGTCTCACTGCGAGACATGAGGGCAAACCCGCTGAACGCGGGGAGGTCGAACTGCACGGCGTCCGCGGTGTAACCTCCGGCCACGATCGTGAGGACAACCTCCTCGCCGACATTGAGGCGCGGCCGGTCGACAGTGGCTGTCAGGGTCACGGCGGGACCCTGCTGAAGGAGCAGCAGCAACGCGAGCATCACCAGTCCTTCCCCGGGGGCGGCGGCGCCCTGCGCTTGCGCTGCCGCGCCATCTGCGTGCCCAGCTCCTCCCGCTCCATGGAGCTCAGGATCTGTTCCGCCTGGCTCTTGTTGAGCCCGCCGCTCGACGGCGCCGGTGGTGCCTGCTGCGGCTGCGGCTTGGACGGTCCGCCGCTCTGGCCCCCCCCACCGCCACTTGTGGGCGGCGGCCGCATGCGCTCGGCCAATTCGAGGTTCCACTTGGCGCGCTCGGAACTGGGAGCCAGCAGGAGCGCCTCGCGCAGGTGATCGATGGCCTCCTGGGTCATCGCGTCCCGTTTCGCAGTATCTGCTCTCGCCGCCATGAGCGACACCACCCCGAGATTGTAGAGCGCCCGGTACCGGAGCCCCGGATCCACTGACTTGGCGGCCAGCGACAGGGTGGAGAGCGCCGCGTCGAGGTCGCCCGCGGCGATGGCGGCGGTGCCGGCATCATAGAGTGCCGTGTCGCTGGACGCGCCACTTGCTTCCTTCAGGAATGCCGACGCGGCCGCGGAGTGATCGCCTGATGCGAGCTTTCGCTCACCGGGAGAAGGACGCTGCGCAGATGCATTGCCGGCCCCGAACAGGAGCAAGAGGCCCACCAGCGCGCCGGCTCGGTTACGCCAGGTATCGAGCAGCAGCAGGAGCGCCGCGATCAGCATGGGGATCCACGCGAGCGGTTCGAGGTCGGCCGTGCGGCTCTCCCGGGACGCACTCCGCCGCAGTGCCGCCACCAGTTCGCGCGCCGCGCCGGCCTGGTCGGGCAGTTCCGACGCCACGACGGAACCCTTGGCGGCCTCCGCGATCGCGCGAAGGGCGTCGTCGCCACGCCGTGTTCGCACCACTTCACCGTTCTCATCCAGCTTGTATTCCAGCAACGCCCCGTTCTGGTCGCGGATCGGGATCCGCACCGGCTCCATGCCACCCTCGGCAACCAGGATCAGCGTGATGCCCTGTCGCGCCAGTGCTCGCGCCGCCGACAACTCATCGTCGAGGGAGTCGTGTGCCTCGCCGTCGGTGAAGATTACGAGGACGCGGTCTGCGCCATCGCGCGTGGCGGTCAGCAGCTCGGCCCCCTGCTTCAGCACTGCCGCCAGGTTGGTACCTCCCTCCGATGCGATGTCGGGGTCCAGGGCATCGAGGTACATCTCCACCGCCCCGCCATCCACCGTCAGCGGGGAGAGGATGTAGCTCTTCCCGGCAAAGGCGATGAGGCCCAATCGGTCGCCAGGGAGATCTTCCACCAGTCGTCGCGCCTCCCGCACTGCCCGCTGCAGGCGGCTCGGCGATACATCCTCGGCGAGCATTGACCGGCTTACGTCCACCGCGAGCACCAGGTCGAGCGACCGGCTCTCCGTCACCACGCTGCGAGGGCCACCGCGCGGGCCCGCAAAGGCCACCGCCGCCAGGGCACCGCCGAGCGCCAGGATGAGGGGTGTCGACCGCGCCCGTCGCTGGGCCAGCCCCGCCAGCGCGCGCGACCACGCCGCTGCTGCCGCAAGCCGACGACGGCGTGCGAGCCACGCGCCGGCCAGCATCAGGCCCCCCACAATCGGGGCAGCGGCGAGGAGCAGCGGGGTCTCAAACGTCATGGCACCCTGATGGCCACCGTGGCCGACAGTGCGAGTTCGAGCATCAATGCCACCAGGCCCGCGATCACGAATGGCTGGACCACCTCATCGTAGCGGGCATACCGGGTCACCGTGACGGGCGTCTTTTCCAGGGCGTCGATCTGGTGGAAGATGCGGCTCAATGCCTCGCTGTCCCGAGCGCGGAAGTATTTCCCCCCGGTCTTGCCGGCGATCTCGCGCAGCAGGTCCTCGTCGATGTTCACCTGCAATACCTCGTACCGCAGGCCGCCGATGCCGCGCCCGGTTGGGATCCGTGCCTCCCCGTCGGTCCCCACGCCGATCGTGTATACCTTGATACCGTACGCTTCGGCAGTGGCGGCGGCAGTGCGCGGGTCGATCCGGCCCCGGTTGTTCTCGCCGTCCGTCAGCAGCAGGACCACCTTGCTCTTGCCCGGGGCGCGCCGAAGCCGGTTCACCGCGGTAGCGAGTCCGCTGCCGATCGCGGTACCGTCCTCAAGGCTCCCGATGCGCAGGCCCTCGATCGCCTGCACCACCACTGCATAGTCGAGTGTCACCGGCACCTGGGTGAGGGCCTCCCCTGCGAAGGCGACCAGCCCGATCCGGTCGGCCTGACGGCCTCGCACGAACTCGATTGCCTGTTGCTTCGCCACCTCGAGACGGTTGGATGGCGCGAAGTCCTCAGCCAGCATGCTGCTCGAGATGTCGATCGCGATCGCGATGGCGATGCCCTCGCGCTTCTCTTCCACGGTGCTGCCCCCGACCTGTGGTCCGGCGGCAGCCACGATCCATGCAATCAGCGCGACGGAGCGAAGTACCGGCGGGATGCGCGTCCACCACGGGGGACGGGCGTCGGAGGCCACCATGCCCACATCACTGAACGTCACGGTGACACGGCGCTTCCGTCGCTGCCACCACCACACGGGCAAGAGAAGCAGGAGCAGCAGGAGCAGCGGGCGGGCGAAGCTCACGCGGCCGCCTTCGACAGGCGATCCGCAAGTTCCTGCGCCCATGTCGCCAGGCCGGCGGCGTCGGGGAACGCCTCGGGGGTAAAACGAGCCTCCTCCAGCGCACCCAGCACGTCGGCGATCTCGTCGTGCGGCCAATCCGGCTGGGCTGCGCGCGCTGCGGCAAGCACCTCCCCCATGTTTGCCGCGGGCGTGGCCTCGGGTACCGCACGGGCGAGCGCGTCACGCAGGGACGCTGTGGCAGCGGCGAGCACGACGCGCACTTCGCCCGCGTCTGCCCAGCGCTCCAGCGGAAGCACCGGCGGCGGTGGGGTCGCGACTCGGGGCACGGCCTTGCCTCGTCGCCGCCAGAGCAGGTGAAGCGGCACGAGGAGCACCATCGCCAGCAGCAGGAGCGCCAGCAGCGAGCGCAGCGTCCGCTCGCCACGGACTACCGGGGCGGCTGCCGGCTGGATCTGCAGCATCGAGTCGGGCACGCCCGCCGGAAGGATGCTGGCGACCGTGACAGTGAGCCGCTCGGCCGGGATGGAGTCCACCCCGCCGCCCGCCAGCAACAGGAGCGGGCCGGGCACATCCACGGTGCGCGAACCGGGCAGCCACGCCACCACCGGATACGCGATTTCCACCGAGTCACCGTGGACCGTGACGCGCGCCGGCCCCAGCGTCTCCAGGTCGCCAGTGGGGTTCCACGGAGCGGGACGGACCGCGCTCCCACTCGGCACCGCCACGGTGCGGACGAGCCAGATCGTGTCGCCCACGGTGGGTGCGCCCTGCTGCAGGAGGGCGAGGAGGAACAGCATCAGCCGCGATGCAACCGGCGCGCACGCGCCGCGAAGGCGCGTCGCAGCACCGGCGCATAGTCCTGTCCCGCGACGAGGGCGACCTGGTCCACGCCGGCCGACGTGATCATGCGCGCCCGCTCGAGGCGTCGCCGCTCGGTGTGGCGGGCCAGCGCCTCGCGCGTGCGTCTCGCCGTGGTATCCACCTGCACCAGCTGCCCGGTCTCGGCGTCCTCGAGCCAGAGCACACCAGCATCCGGCAGCGTCCGCTCACGCGGATCGTCCACCGTCACGGCAACGACCTCGTGGCGCGCCGCCAGGCGCCGCAATGGTCGCTCCCAATCGGTGGCGAGGAAATCGGAGAGCACGACCACGATGCTCCGGTGACGCAGCAGCCGGCCGGTGTAGGTGAGGCTGGCACCCAGGTTGGTCTTGCGCGATGCCGGCGAGAACGCGATCAGGTCACGGATGACACGCAAGGCGTGCCTCCGTCCCTTCCGGGGAGGGACCACGTGCTCCACCTCCTCGGCGAAGAGCAGCGCGCCCACGCGATCGTTCTGGTACGCCGCTGCGAGTGCCAGCACCGCCGCCACCTCCACTTCGAGCCCCACCTTGCTCACCGGATCGCCCACCCGGGTCGACCCCGACTGGTCCACCACCAGCATCAGGGTGAGTTCGCGCTCCTCGGTGTAGGTCTTGACGAACGGGCTGGCCAGCCGGGCCGAGACGTTCCAGTCGATGCTCCGGAAATCGTCGCCCGGTTCGTAGGCCCGGACTTCGGCGAACTCCATGCCCTGGCCGCGAAAGACTGACCGGTACTCACCCGCAAACAGCGCCGAGACGAGCCCGCGGGTGCGCAGCTCGATGCCCTTGACCTGTTTCAGGATTTCCGGGGAGACGGCGGTCATGGATGATTGCGGCGTGGACGGTGAACGGTAAACGGTGAACAGGAGGGCGCGCCCGGCTCCCGTTCACCGTTTCCTGCATGCCGTTCACGGCGCTCCCTGGGGATCACGGGGCCCGTACGGCACCGAGGACTCTCTGGATCACGTCATCGCTCGTGGTGTCCTCCGCCTCGGCCTCAAAGGTGAGCACCACGCGATGCCGCAGGACATCGGGGGCGAGCGCGCGGACGTCCTCCGGAATGACATACGCCCTGCCCCGCAGGAACGCATGGGCCCGGGCCGCCGACGCCAGCGCCAGCGTCGCGCGCGGTGAGGCCCCGAAGGCCACCAGCGGCTTGAGGTCCTGCAAGCCCACCGACCCCGGCTCGCGCGTGGCCCGCACGAGGTCCACGATGTAGTCCACCAGCTTCTGGTCCATGTACACATCCGCGATCTGGGCCCGGAACGCCAGGATTTCCGCCGGTTCGAGCACCCTCGTCACCGGGATGTCGTGCCCGGTGCCAAGGCGGACCAGCACCTCACGCTCTTCGTCGCGACTGGGATAGCCCACATGCACCTTGAGCATGAACCGGTCGAGCTGGGCTTCGGGCAGCGGATAGGTGCCCTCGTTCTCGATCGGGTTCTGCGTGGCGAGCACAAGGAACGGCTCCTCCAGCGCGAATGACGTTCCCCCGATCGTGACCTGTCGTTCCTGCATCGCCTCGAGCAACGCCGCCTGGACCTTGGCCGGTGCACGGTTGATCTCGTCCGCCAGCACGATCTGCGCGAAGAGGGGGCCCTTCTTCACGTAGAAGTCCTGGTTTTTCTGGTCGTAGATCATCGTGCCGATCACGTCGGCCGGCAGCAGGTCGGGCGTGAACTGGATGCGGGAGAAGCTGGCGTGAATGATCTCGGCGAGCGTGCGCACGGCGAGGGTCTTCGCCAGGCCGGGCACCCCCTCGAGCAGGATGTGACCGCCGGTCAGCATGCCGATGAGGAGCCGCTCCACCATCATGTCCTGCCCCACGATGCGCTTGGACACCTCGTCCAGGGCGAGGCGCAGTCGGGCACTCTCGGCGCCGACGTCGGCACGCGGTGGCGCCGGGCGGGCCGCCTCGGGGTTGCGGCGGGGAGGAGTTGGGGATGCAGTCATCGTGTCATGCCGGGTGAGAGTCTGGACGGTGCCCCGCGGGGCACAGTTTCAGTCGAGCGGATCAACTGGAGCGGCGATCGAGGTGGACCGCCGCGTACAGGTCGGCCTCCTCCTTGGGCAGGAGCGGACGATACCGGCCCGGGGGCAGGTCGCCGAGACGCACCGGGCCGTAGCTGAGGCGCGCCAGCCGGGCGACCTTGAGGCCCATCGCCTCGCACCACCGGCGCACCAGCCGGTTGCGGCCCTCCTCGAACGTCACGTCGATGATGCTGTGTCCGTCCTTGCCTGGCCGGACCCGGACGTCGCGGGGAATCACCGGCCGACCATCGAGCACCACATTCACCTTCACGGCCGCGGTGAGGTCTGCAGTGGAGCGCCCGTGCACCAGGGCGGTGTACTTCCTCTGAACATGATAGCGCGGATGGGTCAGGCGGTGCACCGCCTCGCCATCGGTGGTGAGCAAGAGGAGCCCAGTCGTCATCACGTCGAGACGACCCACGTACGAGAGGCCGGCATGATCGGGGATCAGGTCGAACACCGTCTGCCGACCCTGTTCGTCACTGGCCGTGGTGACGACACCCAGCGGCTTGTGGAAGGCCAGCCACCGCTTTTCCACCGCCTTCACGACGCGGCCGTTCACGGTGATCTTCTGGCGCGACGGATTCACCTTGCTGCCGAGTTCGGCCACCTTGCCGTCGATCCGCACCTTCCCCGCCTTGATCAGTTCCTCGCCCTGCCTGCGGGACGCCACCCCGGCCTGAGCCAGGGCGCGCTGCACCCGCATTTCAGCGGAGGCCGGCGGCTCGGCGCGCCTGCTGGGCGGCTTGCGCCCGGCGGACTTCGGCCGGGAGGGCTTGGCGGGGCCCCGCGCGATTCCCGTCTTTCCCGGCCGGCGCGGACCGCGCCCACGCCCTCCCCCATTGTCGCTCATGATTCCGCCGGTACGTACGCGGCGGCATCGTCCGGTCCCGTGGACTCGGCCTTTGCCGGGTGCAGCGCGATCATCAGCTCATCCGCTCGTGGGAGGTCTGCCAGGTCCCGCAGGCCGAGCAGTTCGAGGAACGACGGCGTCGTGCCATACAGCAACGGACGACCCAGCGCCTCGCTCCGCCCCACCACCTCGATCAGGCCGCGCTCCTGGAGTGACCGCAACACGCCGCCGGCAGACACCCCGCGGATCTCCTCGATCTCGGCGCGCCCGACCGGTTGCCGGTAGGAAATGATGGCCAGCGTCTCCAGCGCCGCGCTGGTGAGGCGCGGTGTCCGGACCGCGAATTGTGCCCGCTCGATGGCTTCGGCCAGCGATGGGCGTGTCAGGATCTGCCATCCGCCGGCCATCTCGACCAGCTCCACCCCGTGTTGCCCGAAGTCGAGCAGTTCCTTGAGCTCGTCGAGCCCGGTGCGTACGTCGGCCAGCGTGGCGTCCGCATCGAGCGTAGCGAGCTCTTCAACGGTGAGGGGACGCGGTGCGCTGAAGAGCGCCGCTTCAATCAGTTGGGAGAGGGGATTCACGACGGATCACCATGGCGGCAAAGGGGGCGTCCTGCGCCACGCGCAGCAGGCCGCGTCGCGCGAGTTCAAGCAGGGCGAGCAGGGTGGACAGCACGTCCACGATCGTGGGTCGAGGTCCCAGCGCATCCCGGAAACTGATTTCCGGCGACTCGCGGAGCAGGGTCTCGATACGCAGCGTGGCACCCTCGACATTGAGGGGCCGCGCCACCACGCGATGCAGCACCGGTGTCGGGATACCGTTCACGACCCGGTCTACCGCCACCAGCAGGTCGACCAGGCTCACCTCGAGGGGTGGCGGTGGCAATTCCGGCGGGGCCGGCAGGAAGGCCGCGCGCAAACTGCAGCGCCCGCCGGTCCGCCTGGCGCTGCAGCCAGAGGGCGATCTCCTTGATCTGCTGGTATTCCAGCAACCGGCGCACCAGTTCCGCCCGCGGATCCTCCCAGCCCTCCTCCTCCGACCGGCGCGGCAGCAGCATCTGCGCCTTGAGTCGCACGAGGCGGCTCGCCATGTCGAGATAGTCGGCGGCCTGGTTGAGGCCGAGTTCGTGAATCACGCCCAGGAACTGGTCGGCGATCCGCGCGATCGGAATGTCGGCGATCTCGATCTGCTGCTCCCGCAGCAGGTGCAGCAGCAGGTCGAGCGGACCGTTGAACCGGTCGAACTGCACCACGAAGCCCGGGGTTCCGCCCAGGGCGATGGTGGGCGCGCCAGACGTCATCCGAAGATCCGGAGGCCGTCACCCACCGCGAACGGCGCGATGATGCGGTGGACCTGGGTCAGGATGAAGAACGCCGGTGCCAGGAACCACACCAGCACGGGGCGCAGGAACGCCACGAGGACGAGGACCAGGATAAACCCGAACCGCTGCAGCTCCCGGTACTTCGCACCCCAGGCCGGCGGCAGGAGGTAGTAGAAGAGGTGCGAACCGTCGAGCGGCGGTATCGGGATCAGGTTGAAGAAACAGAGCAGCAGGTTGAGCCAGACGCCCCACATCATCATCCGCTGCGCGGCATCGAAGACGGTCACCATGCCGGGGGCCGTGCGCGCCAGCAGCCCGATCAGCACGAAGAGCAGCGCAAACACAAAGCACAGCACGAAGTTGGTCACCACGCCGGCAGCCGACACGATGATGTCGCCCCGCTTGTAGTTGCGATACTTCCTCGGGTTGACCGGCACCGGCTTGGCCCCCCCGAACACGAACTGGCCGCCCGAGAGCAGGAAGGTGATGGCCGGAAAGGCGAGGCTCATGATCGGGTCGATGTGCGGCAGGGGGTTGAGCGTGATGCGCCCGAGCATGTAGGCGGTGTCGTCGCCCTGACGGTACGCGGCCACCGCATGGGCATACTCATGCGCCACCAGCGAGAAGATGAGGGCAGGAAAGGCGATGACGAATGTCGCGAGCGCTGAAGAGTCCAGGGTCGTGGTCCCGCTCAGGAGGTCAGGGGGCGGCCGCAGCCGGAATACGCAGGCCGTAAGCTAATGGCCCGGCGACCCAGCCGGAAACGCCGCCTCCGCTTGACCGGACCCGGGGCCAAGGCTATATATCCCCGCCTCTGATCAGCACTTGAACGCTTTTGAACCCGAGGTTGATGGTGCCACGAACCAAGTCGGCCAAGAAGGCCATGCGGCAAACCAAGACGCGCACCGAGCGCAACCGCGCCCAGCGCAGCCAGCTCCGCAACGCGGTCAAGAAGGTCCGCTCCGCGGGTTCGGCCGAGGAAGCCGCGAAGTCGTTCGAAGCCGCCCAGACGGCCCTCGACCGCGCCGGTCGCAAGAACCTGATTCATCGCAACACCGCGGCTCGCCAGAAGAGCCGGCTGGCCAAGGCTGTGGCGAAGATGGGGAAGCAGTAGATCTGAAACTGCGTGAACGGTGAACGGTAAACGGGGGGTTGAAATAGCGCGGGGGCTCCGATTTGGGGCCCCCGTTTACTGTTCACCGTTCACCGTTCACGCTGTCGCTACAGCGCCGCCAGCTCCGCTCCACAACGCTCGCAATACCACTCGGTCGGCCGGTTGAGGGTGCCGCACTCCCCGCACTTGAGCGTCTTCACGTTTGCGGTCGAGCCGGGACGCGCCGCAGGCGCGGCATCCCCGTTCTCGCTGTCCACCGCCACGGCCGGCGGCCCCTGGCCAGCATCGACGGCCCGCATCTGACCGCTGTCGGACTTCCGGGCCGGTGACTTGCGTGGTATCTGCTGCTCGCCCGTGACGGACTTCAGGAATGCCAGCTCATCGACTGGTGCGCCCGGCCGGGGCGGCGGGGGCATCGGCGAGGCGGCGCGCGGCGTCGGGCCCGGGGTCTTCGGCACAAAACGAGGTGCGCCCGAGGGCGCCGGCGCTATATCCGGCTCTGCATGCGCCGGCTCCGGCATCGGAGTGGCCGTTCTCGGCGCGGCCACCGGGGTGGGCGTCGCCGGCTTGGCCACGAGGTGCAGCACCGCTGACAGCCGCGTAATCTCTCCCTGCTCCGCGTCGATGTGCCGGCCAACATCCTGGAGCGCTGCCTCCGCTTCCGCACCCACCGCACCCCATTCGTCATCGGTGTATTCCCCGACGGCATGCCGGATCTCCGCCTCGGCGAGCCGCTCCTGAATGTCCGTCCGGCGCGCCTCGAACGAGGCCAGCGCTTCATTGTGACCGGCGAGCGCCTCCTCTACCGACGCGACGTGCGAGCGCAACTCGATGAGCACGGCATCGAGGCGACCCTGGTAGTCCGACCGGACCTTCTGCCGCACGGCGTCTGGCGCCTTGGCGCCGGTGCCGTCAAGGCGCGCGAGCCACTGCTCGTACTGCTCCCGCTGCTGCAGCAGGTGATCGACCTGGGCCAGAGGGGACTCGGTATCAGACATCGCAAAGCCTCTCACGGAGATTGGGGCCACAAAGATTGTCGGCGGGAGGTTGCCACCGTGCAATCCGGTGCATCGAAACAATGTAATTCTGTTTCAGGGAGTGCGCTGGTAGGCCACTTGGCCCCGGACGATCGTCAGTTCCGCGCGACCGGTGAGGGTCCTGCCGGCAAACGGCGTGTTTCGGCTCTTGGAGAAGAATGCCTCCGGCTTCACCACCCATTCCACGGCGGGGTCGAGCACGGCGACGTCGGCGGGAGCGCCGGTGGCCAGTGTGCCTCCTGGCAGGTTGAAGGTCCGGGCCGGCGTGGTGCTCATGCGGAGCAGGAGCGTGGGCAGGGAGAGCAACCCGGTGTTCACCAGCTCCGTCATCGCGAGCCCGAAGGCAGTCTCCAGGCCGATGATCCCATTCGGGGCCTCATCGAACTCGCGCTCCTTGGCATCGTAGTGGTGCGGCGCATGGTCGGTCGCGATGACGTCGATGGTGCCATCCTTGAGTCCCTGCCGGATGGCCTCGCGATCGAGGTCCTCCCGCAAGGGCGGGTTCATCTTGGCGTTCGTGTTGTAGCCGAGGCAGCTCTCGTGGGTCAGCGAGAAGTGGTGCGGACACGCCTCGGCCGTGACCCGGAGCCCCGCATCCTTTGCCCGACGGATCAGCTCGACCGACCCCCGCGTGGACATGTGACAGAGGTGCACGTGCCCGCCGGTGAGCTCGGCCAGCAGGATATCCCTCGCCACCATTATTTCCTCGGCTGCTGCCGGAATGCCCTTCAGGCCCAGCCGGGTCGAGATGATGCCTTCGTGCATCGAGCCGCCGGCCGCCAGCGTTGGATCCTCGCAATGATCCGCCACCGGAATCCCGAAGGTCTTGGCATACTCGAGCGCCATGCGCATCAGGTGGCTCGACGCGACCGGCTTCCCGTCGTCGCTCACCGCAACGGCACCCGCACCCACGAGCTCGCCGAACTCTGCCAACTGCAGGCCCTTTTCCCCGACGGACACCGCCCCGATGGGATAGACGCGCGCCTTGGCTGCGCGCTGCGCCTGCGCGATCACAAACCCGACGACCCCCTGGTTGTCGCACACCGGATCGGTGTTGGGCATGGCACAGATGCCGGTGAAGCCTCCAGCGACAGCGGCCATCGCGCCGGTTGCCACCGTCTCCAGGTCTTCCTGTCCCGGCTCCCGGAGGTGCACATGCACGTCGATCAGTCCTGGCGCCACCACCTTGCCGGCGCAGTCCATTACGGTGGCACCATCGGGCGCACCGATGTTCAGTCCCACTGCCTCGATCCGCCCGCCTTGCAACAGCACGTCGGCAATACCGTCGGACCCGCGTGAGGGGTCGATGACCCTTCCACCCCGCAGCAAGATTGGCCTGGTCATGATTCCCCTCCTTCATCCGCCCAGTTCGGCGCCCCACCTGCGAGGAGATACAGTACCGCCATGCGTACCGCGATGCCGTTGGTGACCTGGGGCAGGATCACGCTGTGCGGCCCGTCGGCGACCTCGCTGTCGATTTCGACGCCCCGGTTCATTGGACCCGGGTGCATGATCACCAGGTCCTTTGGCGCCCGCTCCAGTCGCGCGGCGGAGAGCCCGAAGACGCGGTTGTACTCCCGCAGCGACGGGATGTAGCCCGCCGTCATCCGCTCCAGCTGCAGGCGCAGGATATTGAGTGCGTCGGCCCACTGGATCGCGTCTTCGATGTGCGGTATGACCGTCACGCCGAGCGATTCCACGTCGCGCGGCAGCAGCGATGCCGGGCCGCACACCGCCACCTCGGCGCCGAGCTTGAGCAACCCGTGGATGTTGCTGCGGCCCACGCGGCTGTGCAGCAGGTCACCACAGATCGCCACCTTCAGCCCGTCGATTTTCCCGAACTTGTCCCGCAACGTCAGGATGTCGAGCAGTCCCTGCGTCGGGTGTTCGTGCTTCCCGTCGCCGGCGTTGATGACGCTTGAGCGGATGCGCTTCCCGAGAAACTCGGCTGATCCCGACGCCGGGTGGCGGATCACCACCATGTCGATGTGCATCGCCTCGAGGTTCCGGGCGGTGTCCACCAGGGTCTCGCCCTTGCTGACCGAGGAGCCCGAGCTCGCCACGTTGACCGTGTCGGCCGACAAGCGCTTTTCCGCGAACTCGAACGAGATGCGCGTGCGGGTGGACGCCTCGAAGAACAAGTTGACGATCGTCTTGCCCCGGAGCGCCGGCACTTTCTTGATCTGGCGCTCGCTCACTTCCTTGAAGGGCCCGGCGGTGTCGAGGATGAGGCGCAGCTGGTCGGCCGACAGGTATTCCAGCGCGGTGAGGTCCTTGCCCAGTGGCGTAGCCATCAGGCCCCCCTCACCACGGCCACGGCATCCTCGCCGTCGAGCTCGCGCACCAGCACATCCACCCGGTCGGCAGCCGCGGTGCTGATGGTGACCCCGATGATGTCGGCCTGGATTGGCAACTCCCGCCCGCCCCGGTCGATCAGGACGCAGAGCAGGATGCGCTTTGGACGGCCGAAATCGGCGCACTCATCGAGCGCGGCACGTACTGTCCGGCCGGTATAGAGTACGTCGTCCACGATCACGACGGTCTTCCCGTCGAGCTCGGGCAGGTTGGTCTCGCCTACCATGGGGCGGGGGCCGATCGCCTGCAGGTCGTCGCGGTACAGGGTGATGTCGAGCTTGCCGAAGGCAACGTGGGAAGACTCTGCGTCGTCGATGAGGCGCTTGAGGCGGGCGGCCAACTCGACTCCGCGGCGCTGGACGCCGACGATGACGAGGTGCTCCGTGCCCCGGGCCCGCTCGACGATCTCCGACGCCATCCGCGCCAGGCAGCGCGCGATGGCCCGTTCGTCCATGACTGCGGTACGGGTAGGCATCGGGGCGGGAAACTACTGGAGCCGTGGCGCAGGGGCAATGCGGACACGAATCGCGCGTCGCGGCTCACGCGATACCACCGCTCAAGCCCCGGCCCTGCCCCGCGCCTAGAACGTGTAGGCGATCGAGTACAGCAACTGGAACGTCTTCACGGTCAGCTTCGTATCGCGAACCGTCGGCGGAATTCCCACCGAGGTCGTCGGTGACTTGCCCGTCTGGAGTCCCAGGCCAAGCGCGCCCGATACCTTCGAGATCCGGAACGAAACGCCCGCCGTGGCGCCGATCAGGCTCACCTTGCGGAAGATCTGGTCGGTGTCCGGCAGCGGCGACTGGTCGGTGTTGAACCCGAGGTGCACGCTCCAGCCCTTCGAGACCGGGATGCTGCCACCGACGGCGAGGTTCACGACTGACTGGTAGGTCAGGGTCACTGGCGCCAGCACCACCTGCGTCGTGACCGGCACGCCACCATCCATCTGGCTGAGGCCCAGCCCAACACTATCGCTCGAGTAGAGGTTGAACTGATCGATTTTCGAGTACCAGCGCACATCACCCTCGAGCTGCACCTTGCCGAGCTTCACGGCGACGCCTCCCGACAGCAGGAACGGCAACTTGTAGTCGAGCTTGGCGCTCGGGTCACGGAAGTTCGCCGTCTCGAAGCCGCTGCCAAACGACGTGGTGATTTCGTCACTGTACAGGGAGCTTCCCCAGAGCCGCGCCGTACCGGTCTGCGCCATGACGCCCAGGGAGATGGCCGGGGTCACGTCCCACTGGAGGCCGGTCGTGCCGCGAATGGTCCACACGCTGCCGTCGGCGGCGAAGACCCGGTCGACCTGGGCGGCATCAATGGCATCGTAGGCCAGCGTCGACGACTGCTGCTGCTGCAGGATGCTGATGATCGGGACCTGAAACCCGACCCCGAAGCGCAATGTCTTCGAGAGGTTAATGCCGGCCGAGAGCGAGGGAACCTGGGCACGCAGGCGCACCTGACTCCTGTAGTCGAGGGTGACGTCCTGGCCACCGATCACGTTCGAGGCCTTGCCGTTCAGGGTGCCCGGCTCCCAGCCGAGCGGGGAGTAGATGGCGAATCCAAGGCGCCACTTCTTTGACTTGACCACCGGGTCGGCAATCACGACCCCGAGAAACCCGCCCAGATTTGAGAGGCGGCTGCTGGACACCGTCGGGCCTACCCCTTCAAGTCCAAGGGTCGTGAGCTGATAGCCAGTCGAGCTGCCGTTGACTTCGGTCTTGTCGGCGGACGCGAGGCCTGCCGGGTTGTACACGTTGGCCAGTGGTCCGGTGGAACGCGCGACCACTGCCCCCGACTCGATGGCTTCGGTCTGCCCGATGCGCACGAGATCGTAGTTCGGCAGGATGATGCCCTTGGGCGGGGTCGCCTCCACCTGGGCCCGCGCGACGGACGCGATGGGGAGGAGCAGCAGCAGTGGGAGGAAGCATGAGCGCATGAAAACTCCCTGTTGGCGATGAATAGCGGGCGCCGGCATCCCAGTTCGTGCATCAATCTCTACACCGCAGGGGCCCTGCGGGTCGCTGCCACCAGTTCCTGAAAGAGCGCCCGCGAAACGTCATCGCCGGGCACGAGCGACTCCGGGTGCCATTGCACCCCCATTGCAAAGCCGTGGCCTTGCCCCTCGATTGCTTCAATCAGCCCGTCGGGCGCGTGCGCCGTCGCGGTGAGGCCGTGACCCAGGCGATGGATGCCCTGATGGTGCATGCTGTTGACGGGCGCCGACGCCGCGCCGACGAGCGCATGAAGCCGGGACCCGGGCACCAGCTCCACTTCATGGGCCAGGAAGTCCCTGCGGTGGTCAGGTGGCTCGAAGTCGTGCCGCTGCGACCCGAACCGCTGCGTCACCACGTCCTGATAGAGCGTGCCGCCGGCCGCCACATTCAGGATCTGCAGCCCGCGGCACAGCCCCAGCACCGGCTTCCCGTCGTCCAGTGCCCAGCGGGCGAGCTGAAGTTCCACAACGTCGCGCGGGGGGTCGGTATGCCGCAGCAAGGCATGCCGCGCCTCGCCGAACGTCCCTGGTTCGATATCCACCCCGCCGGGCAGCAACAGCCCATCGAGGACGTCGTACAACGTGCGCATGACATCGGGCTGGTCCGGAAGCAGCGGGAGGAGCACCGGCGCCGCCCCCGCCTGCACCAGCGCATCCAGGTACATGCGGTTCATGACCCAGGATGGCGGGAACTCGGCGGGAATCCCCTCGACGGCCTGCAGGGATTGCACGGTCACGCCGATCAATGGCCGTCGGTCACTCATCGAACACCATCCTCCGTCTCGTGGATCAGCTGGTCGACAACGGCGTTCAGGTCCCCGGTCTGCTGGAATGTCCGGAGCTGGCGGTCGGCGCTCGTCCCTTCGGCCAGGATCTTGTAGGCGTACTCCACTTCGGCCCGCGACCCGAGTTCATCGACGACGTCGCCGATGAACCATTCGATCAGCTCGCGAATCAGGTCCCGCGTGGGGAGCTCCGCGTTCCGGCCAAAGTCGATCATCTTCCCGTCCAGGCCGTAGCGCACCGCGCGCCACTTGTTCTCCTCGATGAACGCCCTGCCATACTGCCGGAAGGTGAGGTTGTCCCGCCGCAGCTTCCACAGCTTGGCAATGATGGCCTGAAAGATGGCCCCAATGCACACCGCCTCCTCCACCCGCGTGCACACGTCACAGATCCGGAACTCGAGCGTCGGGTAGCTCCAGCTCGGGCGCACGTCCCACCAGATCTTGGAGGCGTTGGGAATGCAGTTGGTGCTCACCATGCCCTCGACCAACCCGCTGAACTCGCTCCATGAGTCCATCGTCGGGGGCAAGCCGGTCCGCGGGAAGTTCCGGAAGACCACGCTCCGGTACGACTTGAGCCCCGTCTGGCGCCCCAGCCAGAAGGGTGAACTCGTGGACAGGGCCAGCACGTGGGGCAGCATGTAGCGCACGACGTTCATGCAGTCAATGAGGAATTCCCGGTCCTCGATGCCGATGTGCACATGCGTGCCGAAGATCAGCAGTCGCCGCGCCAGGTCCTGCAGGTCCTCCCGCACCCCCGCATAGCGCTCGAGCGGCGTGATTTCCTGCGTCATCCAGGAGGAGAAGGGATGGGTTCCGGCCGCCGCGATGCGCAGGCCGTTCTTGGCGGCCAGGCCCATCACCAGCCGGCGCAGCCGGATCAACTCGGCCTTCACCTCCGCTGGTGTGTGGCACACCTGGGTGCCGACCTCGACCATGGACTGGTGCAGCTCCGGCTTGACCTCCCCGAGCACCATCGAGTCCTCCTTCAGGATCTCGGTGATGTAGCTCTTCAGCTCCCGGGTGACGGGATCGATGATCTGGTACTCTTCTTCAATGCCGATAGTGAGCGATGGGGCTTGCATGGAATCAGGAGTCCAGAGTTGAGGGTCGGGGAAGCACGGTGATCACCAGGGGTCGCCGCATCCTCAGCCCCTCTTCTCCACCACCATGGTGGGAAGCGTGCTCCCACCACCCGCGGTCACGTTCACCAGTGCCGCCGTCGAGATGCGGCTCAGGCACCCGTCAACATATGCGCCCCCGAATACATAAGGGGCGGTATCGACGATCCGGTCGCTCACATCGAGAGAACCCTCGATCCACGCTGGAAAGGGCTCGCTGGGCTGGAAGATCCGCTCCTGCACCACCGATGGCTCCGCGGTGGCGGCCGTAAGCGCGGCAGCCCAAGTCGCATCGTCGACTTCCCAGCCAAGGACGATGCCCGTACCGCCATAGTCGTCGTTCGGCTTGAGGACGAACTGTTCGCGATGCTGCGCCACATGGTCCAGCAGGTCCACGTCCCCGCCCCGCCACCGTGTCTTCCGCGCTTCCACCACCCTGGTCCAGGGGATATGTGCCGCAATGGCCTCGCGCATCGACACGTCGAACAGCGCCGAGTTCCGTTCGTCACTGAGCACCGCCAGGCTCGCCTTCTTGTGGAGCACCTTGCAGCGAAACGGGTTCACCATCACCACCGCACGATCACGCACGGCCCGCACCATCGGGTGGGACATCCCCTCGCGCTCCACGAGTTCGTGGATCAGCACCCGCTTGTAGATCAGGTCGATCACCGTGCCGCCGGCGCGCAATTTCCCGCCAGCATACTCCAACTCGCCCGGGTCCGCGATCACGCAGGTGAATCCGAGTGACTCGAACCAGGCCTTGAAGGCCTGGAACTCGCTCTGCGTGGGCACGTCGTGCCAGTCGATGATCCCGATCGTCGGCAGCTCCCGCCGGCCCGTCGCCGCACGATAGCATTCGAGCAGTGTCTGCAATACCGAGGGCCGGCTCGGCAGGGTGCGCACATCGTACTGCCGTCGGAACGGCTTCAGCCCCGGCAGGGCGAGGAACAGCTCGGTCAGGACATCGCCGTACGCCGACCCCGCCGGGGTCTCCGCGTTATTCTCGGTGAACCTGAGGCCGGCGTCACCCTCGGTGAAGAACGCGTCGTATCGGCCCAGCGGGCTCGGCACCGGCTGCCCGTCATCGTCGCCGAGGAGCGTCCGCTCCCAGTCGGTGAGCCCGAACTGCGCGAGCACTGCGGGCTGCGCCATCGCCGCCTCGTGCGCCCGTGTGAACGCGCGGCCGATGGAGGCACCCGCCCGCTGGATCTGGAGGTAGGCGTCGCGCGTCAGGAAGCGCGGCCGCAGCACCGTGCATAGCGGCCTTGTGCCGAAACGCATGTTGCGCTCCAGGAGACGCGCCGACAGCCAGGTCTCCGATTCCTCCGCGAGATCCGGGGTCAGGCCGTCGTGATAGCGGGCTATGGCGTCGCCCAGTTCTGGCGTCATGCTGGCGCTCCCGGAGTCAGCGTGCCACCCGCCCGCTCAGGAACTCGTTCCAGCGCTTGGGCGATGCGCGCCGCGGCTCCTTCGCCAGCCGGATGACCATGTCGGCCATGTGCGTCACGACCCATGCAAAGTAGGACGGCGTCAGGCTGTTGATGTCCATGTCCGGTGCCGGGTTCATGAAGTCGATGGCATAGGGCACACCGTCCTTGACCGCCCACTCGATGGTGTTCATGTCGTAGCCCAGCGCCTGCACCAGCGTCAGGGAGTCCTGCACGATCCGGTCGTGCAGTGCCGGGGCCAGGTGACCCTCTTCGGCGATGTACTTCCGCTCCCGCGGGTCCCACTGCATGGGCAGCACGTGCTGCTGCCCCAGGCACATGCAGCGGACAAACTGTTCCCAGTGCACGAACTCCTGCAGCACCATGGTGAGCAGGCCCGACTGGTCGTAGTCGCGGATCAGTTCGTCCACCGTCTTGCAGATATAGACATCGCGCCAGCCGCCGCCATGGGCGTCCTTGAGGACGCAGGGCAAGCCGATGTAGCGCACGATGCTGTCCCAGTCGAGCGGATACTCGAGGTTGCGCAGGCTTTCGTCGTGCTTGATCCCCGCGATATATGCCTTGTTCGGCAGCACGACCGTCTTCGGGTGCGCCACGCCGAGTGAGGATGCCAGGGCCGCACCAAAGAACTTGTCGTCGGCGGTCCACATGAACGGGTTGTTCACCACGGTGGCGCCCTGCAGCACCGCCTGCTTCAGGTAGGACCGGTACATCGGCACTTCGTGCGAGATCCGGTCGACAATGACCCGCCAGGGACAGGGGCCGTCCATCCGCAGCTCGCCCAGCTTGACGTACTCCACGACGACGCCCGCCTTGCGCTTGGCCACCTCGTCGATGAATGCCGGCGGGAACGACCACTCCCGCCCGACCATCAAGCCGACCTTGACCGGTTCCGTCATGCGTATCTCCTCATATCCACAGTGCCCTCAGTCGCTCCCGCCGATATACAGCCTGATCATCTTTTCCCAGAGCGGCCAGTCGTGCGCGTGCCCTTCCCAGATACGCAGCGCGTTGCCGATGCCCTTCTCCCAGAGCATGGTCGAGAGGTCAACGTTGTTCTGGTAGGAGGGATCCTCGCGCCCGACCGCGAGGATGATGTCCTGACGGCGCAGCGCCTCGAGGCGCGGCGCCTCCCACTCGTGCCGGATGAAGTCGAACGGGTTGGCCGCATACACGTTGGCATCGGAGTAGCCATCCGTCATGTGCTTCACGTCGTACAGGCCGCTCATCCCGATCATCCGGTTCACCGACTCCGGGTGACGGAACGCGAGGCTCGCCGCATGATACGCTCCGAAGCTGGCTCCCGTTGCGATGACGAACGGATTGCCGTTGCGGGACTGCGAGAACGGCAGCACCTCCTGGTGCGCGTAGGCGTCATACTGCAGGTGGCGCCAGGCGCGCGCGCCCGGGTGCAGGTGTTTTCCATACCAGCTCTCGTCATGCACCTGGTCCAGGCAGAACATCTGGATCCAGCCGTTCTCGAGGTGCTCCGCAAGCACCTGCGGCATGTGCCGGTCGCCCCACTCACGCCACGTGCCCATCGTACTGGGGAACACGATCACGCGCGCCCCGCCGTGGCCCCACACGTCGATGTGCATCTCACGCCCGAGCGACGGGCTGTGCCAGTGATGATGCTCGTAGTGCACGGATGTCAGGTCCCCAGGAGAAACGGAAGTGCGTCGCGAAACCGGTCGCCCCACCGGAACTCGTGGTGGTCCGCCCCCGGTTCTTCGACGTAGCGCAGGGTGTCATCGAGTCGATAGCCAAGCGCGAGGAGCTGGTCGCGCAGGCGCCGGACATCGGCCACCGCATCGGGTCCCTCCTCGGTGCCGACATCGAGGTACATGCGGCCCCCCACCGCCGGCGCGTCGGAAATGTACCCGTGAATTGCCCCGTCGGCGAACCAGAGTGACGGGCTGAGCACCGCCGATGTGCCGAAGGTGTCGGGCCGGCTGAAGTGCGCATACAGGCTCAGCAGGCCGCCCAGCGAGCTCCCCGCAATGGAGGTGAATTCCCTCCCCGGCAGGGTGGGATACTGGCGATCCACCAGCGGCTTCAGTGTCCCGGTAAGAAAGGCCAGGTAGGCCTCCGCGCCGCCCCCCCCGCGCACCGGATCCTCGAACGGCGTGTACTCGGTGAGCCGCCGGTCCCCTCCGTTCGACACTGCCACCACGATCGCGTGGCGACCCAGCCTCGCGTGGTGCGCCAGCGCCGGTCCCAGGTGCCAGTCGCCCGCGAAGCTCGTGTCTGGGTCAAACAGGTTCTGTCCATCCTGCATGTACACTACCCGGAATCGCCGGCCAGCCACGCGCGCCGCACGCGGCGGCAGCGCCACGATGACGTCACGTTCGCCGCCGAGCGCCGGGTGCGCGACGCCCCCAAGACGCTGCAGTTCCGGGGCGGCATCCCCCTCCTCCTCGAAGGTGGGCAGGGGACGAACGACCGGGACAGGTACCCGCATCTCCGCATCAGCGTCGGGCAATGGCACCGGGAGCAGCCTCCGTGCGTTGCCGCGGGATGAGGCGCGCGACAAGCAGCGCGAGGAGGGCAGCAAGGTAGTACAGCGGCAGCGTGACATCCCGCTTGACCAGCCACAGGAAGTGGAGCACTGCAAGAACGGCGGCCACATAGACCAGTCGATGCAACCGCTGCCAGCGCCTGCCGCCCAGCCGCCGGATCATGCCATCGGTCGAGGTGAGGGCAAGGGGAATGAGCAGGAGAAAGGCGCTGAACCCGGCCAGGACCCAGGGATGCTTGACCACGTCCTCAGCAATACCGGTGGCCGACAGTTCCTGGTCGAACACGAAGTAGCTGCATGCGTGGAGCAGCACATAGGCAAAGGCGGCAAGCCCGAGCGAGCGGCGCAACCGGATGAGCGCATTCCACCGGGTCACCCGACGAAGCGGCGTCACGGCGAGGGAGCCAAGCAGGAGAGAAAGGGCGCTGAGACCCGTGACCTTTTGGATCGTCTCCACCGGGTCGGTGCCCAGGTTCCCGTGGAGGACCCGCAGGACCAGCCACGCCAAGGGGAGGGACGCCAATATCCAGAGCACCGGGCGGACCACCCGGATGACCCACTGCAGACCAGTCACGCTAGAAGTTCTTGCGGAGGTCCATGCCGGCGTACAGCGATGCGACCTCGGCGCCGTACCCGTTGAACATCAGCGTCGGCTGCTTGAAGAACTCACCCACGCGACGTTCCTTGGCCTGGCTCCACCGCGGATGGTCGACCTCTGGATTGACGTTGGCGTAGAAGCCGTACTCGCTGGGGGCCGCGATGTTCCACGTCGTGCGCGGCTGCGCCTCGGTGAGCCTGACCTTCACGATGCTCTTTCCCCCCTTGAATCCATATTTCCAGGGAACCACCAGGCGCAGCGGCGCCCCGTTCTGCGGCAGCAGCGGCTTCCCGTATATCCCCGTGACGAGCAGCGGAAGCGGATTCATCGCTTCATCCAGGCGAAGGGCCTCCACGTACGGCCACGGCAGCAAGTTCACCCGCTGTCCCGGCATCTGCGTCGGGTCGAGGATCGTGGTGAACTCCACATACTTCGCGCGCGAGGTCGGCTCGAGCCGCGCAATGACACTCGCCAGCGGGATCCCCGTCCAGGGCACCACCATTGACCATCCCTCGACACACCGATGCCGATAGACCTTCTCAACCGGCGTGAAGCCCGCGATGAAGTCGCCGTACTGGTAGGTGGCAGGCCTCTTCACCTCACCCTCGACCCGGATGGTCCAGGGAGTGGTCCGAAAGCTCCCGGAATTCGCGGCAGGATCGGACTTGTCTGCGCCGAACTCGTAGAAATTGTTGTAGGTGGTGATCGCCTTGCAGGGCGTCAGCTTGTCGTCGGCCTGCCTGCCGAGCCGGGCATGCGCCGCCAGCAGCTTCCCCACGGGCATCGCGACCATTGCACTGCCGCCAGCCGCCGCCAGGAAGCCGCGCCGGTTCCAGAACAGTTTTTCGTCCGTGATAAGACGGGAGGGAATGTCGTCCGTCCGGCGAATCAGCATGTACCCCTCAGGCTCCATTGCTGCGACGGACAGGGAGGGATTCGAACCCTCGATACGGTTTGAGCCGTATACACACTTTCCAGGCGTGCGCCTTGAGCCACTCGGCCACCTGTCCAAGGTTGTTGCGGGGGAAGAAGTTAGACCGACTCATCCCCTCAGTCAACGCAGCCGGATATCGAGCCCCTCCACCACCGCCCCATCCACCTCTGCCGCAAGCGTGAACGTGACCGGGTCCGCCGTGACGCCGAGCCGCTCGAGGCATTTCGGGTCGATGGTCGCCTCCCAGTCGCCGGGGCGCATCCCGATGGCGTAGAACCCGCCGTCGCCGAACGTGGTGAGCAGCCGGCGCTCCCCGCTCTTGCGGTGCACAAACACCACGACGATGCCGCCGGTCGCCAGGGCACCGGAGGGCTGGAGCACCCTGCCCTCCACAGTTCCGCCGGGCAACACAGGGATATCCAGTTCGCGATAGCGGTTGGGCGGCAGCTCCACCAGGGTGGCTGCGAACGCAGGAACCCATAGCGGCGACGCCAGCGTGGAGGAGTCGACGGTGACCATGATCGGCTCATACGCCATGACGTTCCAGACATGGTACTGCCCGTTGGAGTCGGAGAAGGCGAAGGTCTGGCCCGCCACGATCCGCACCCCCGGGAGCGCCTCCTCACCGTCGTCGCGCGTGCCGTTCGCATTGGCGTCGAGGAATACCGTTCCCGCCACGCCGCCCCGCTGCAACGATGGAGTGTTGGAGAAATCGACGCCGCCCCTCGCCTGGTTGTAGACCGCCGACCCGCTTACGTATTGGGACCCCTGTGCCGGTTGTCCCGCCCCACCGGTGACCGTCGTGTAGGTGCGCACCCCAGGGAGGTCGATCCCGACAAGGAGCTGGAACGCCACGCTGTTTCCACGGAACCAGCTGGCACCCGTTTCGGCGCGCAGCCAATTGTTGATCGGCAGGCCGACAAACGCGGAGGCGCTGGACGGGCCCACTCCGGTCTGGAATTCCAGGTTGGTGCGCGCGGTGAGCCGGCCGAGGAATCCGCCCAACGAGGGTTGCGCCAGCACGATTGCGTTCAGGCCGAGAAATGATTGCGTCATCCTCGGTCCGCCAGCCACGGTCTCCTGCTGCACCCTCACCGCCGGGATCGCCCGCACGTTCGCCATCTGGAACGACACACCCAGCCGGCCACTCAGCTGGTCACTCGTCATCGCATGAATGCGATCGACGCTCGCCTCGAGGTAGTTCGCACCCAGTCTCGGAATCGGGCGATAGAAGGCGGTGAATGTGAGCTGGTCCAGCCGTCCCGCCGGTGTCAGGATCGGGGCCGGAACACCGCGCGCAAACTTGTTGCCTTCAACCTGGAAACGCAGGTTGATGGACGGCTCGTACAGCACCGCCGCCCGCAGCACCGCGTTGGCGACCCCCTCGGCCTCGAACTGCAGCGAATTACCAACGCTACCGACAATGCCGGCATACGGATGGTTCAGCGCGCCCAGGCTGTCGCGGGTAAAGCGATCCATGCCGGCGCGAACCGTCCAGCGATCATTGATACCATAGCGCAGGTCGACATTTCCGTTGGTGCCGCACTGCGCCGAGCGACAGGCACCAAACGAGAGCCCGTATTCAACCCGCCCTGCCGGGATGCTGAGCGGACGGACCCGATACGACTGGTTGAATTCGCGCACCTCGCCGAACGGGCCGTAGGCGATGAAATCCACCGGGTTCTCGCCGTACTGCACCGGGACGTCGAACGAGTACCGCCCAAGCGCGTTGACCGAGTCAAAGCCGATCAGGCGGCCGCCGCGATACGCCTCCACCGTCCACCCGGCTCCCAGCTGGCCGTCAAAGGGCACCGAGCCGAGGATGGACGGACGGAGGTAGGGACTGTTCGTCACCGCAACACCGCGGAGTGAGCGCCCGCGCGGGCCGGTCGCGAATGCATCGCCCAGTCGCAACTGGGTGAGCCAGCGACTCTGCAGCCAGACCCCGGTCCATGAGGCCAGCGTGCGTGGAGTGGTTGCCAGCCCGGACTGGCTCTCAAGGCCCAGGGCGAGCGAGCCCCCCAGCACATCGAGGCCGAGCATGCCGGAATAGGCGGCACCATCCAGGCTGTTCATCGGCGTGAGCAGCGAGTAGTCGAATACCACGCCGTTCAACCGGCTTCGCTCCATTCCGAGATTCTGCCCCACGAGCAGCTGCGGGTTGGTGGCGGCGAGCTGGGCCTGAGCGAGAGCATCCCGACGGATGCGCCGGGCCACCGGCAGCAGGCTCGGATCCACGACGGTGACCTGCAGGTCGGGCCAGCTGATGTCCCACTGGATGTCGAACGCCTTGCCGATCGCGCGCGTGTCCAGGAAGACGTCGGTCTCGGTAACAACGATTTCGTCAGCGCCGAGGGTGTAGCGAGCGGACCCCACCCGGAGCGATCGACTTGCGGGATCCAGTGTCAGGTGGACATTACCTGGTTGGATCATCGCTTCCAGTGCGCCGTCCGCGTCCCGCGACGTGCGCACCTCGGCAAGGTCGAAAAAGACCCCGAGGGGCACCAGCGCATTGTCGCCCGAGCGGAACGCCTCGACGGTACGGCCGGCAATGCGGCCGAGTTGCAGCTCGATGAGGACGGAGTCGATGACCGGGGCCTGGGCCCGGGCCACAGGGGAGAGGGTGACGCTCAGCAAGCCGAGCAGCAGGGCCTGCCGGATCCGCGACGTCACGGCAGGGTGACCTCGACCGAATCGCGCGCCGGAGGCGCACGCAGCAACTGCTCCTGGGGAATGTCGGTGCGTTCGGAGGCGACCTCGAGCCGGAAGAGGTAGTGACCGGCGGCTGGTGCCGAGAGCTCAAAGGACGGATCGGCATCGTAGTAGATCGCGATCGGCCGCTCGAAGCTTGCCACCGCGGTGCCGCGGTCGTCGACAAGGGTGCCGCGTGCCGTGCCCAGGAATGCTGCCGTGCCCTGGCGCTGCAGTCGCACGCGCACCGCGAGTGAATCGCCCGACGGCTGCACTCGAAGGTCGCTGAGTGCCACCCCCGTGGTGAGCTTGCCCTTGCGATAGAGCAGCGGAATGATCGTCCGGAGCTCGAGCATCAGGCCGATGTTGATGTTCGATGTCGAGTCGACCCCGGTCACCGGCACGGAACCGCCCTTGGCGGAGATGATCAGCCGGGACCAATACTCTCCATCGGCGAGGCCCTGCGGGGGCCGTGCGAGGAGACGGATCGTCTGTCGCTGCAGCGGAGGAATGGTCATCCGCCTTGGGAACGCCTCGATCCAGCCAGCAGCCGATGGCATTGAGGGCAGCACCGAATCTGGCTGTACCAGCATGAACTGGCCGAGCGAGTCAGTCGCCGGGTAGCCGAAGAACGAGGAAATGGTCACCTCGACCGTCTCGGTGCCGGGATTGTAGAGCTGCACCGATGCGCTGCGGGTGCGCGCGTCCATGAACACGGCGTGCGGTGCCACCACGACGCCCTGGGCATGGGCCCGTCCGGCAAGCCCGGTCAGGAGCCAGGCCGCGACAAGTGTCCTGCGCATGATCAGAGGAAGGTGCAGGTGAGCGTGATGGAGCCGGTGTAATTGCCGGTTGCCTGATTGGCGCCGGGCGACACGCGTCCACCCAGGTTGATGTAGAAATCCCTGCTCGATACCAGCGTGAAGGTGATGGCGGAGTTGGGGTTGAACGGCACCGGAACGCTCGAGGGCGCCGTCCCCTGTGCCACCGCCGATGTGGTGGTGAAGGTGATGGGCAGGTTGCCTCCGCCGCCGGTCCGCGTAAGCCGGGTCGGCAGGGTGAACTCCACGCGAATGTTCCGGTTGAGGATGTACCGGATGTAGAAGCGCCCGCTCCTGATCGGGTCGGTGGGGTCCACGGTGAGCTGGACGCCCTTGATCACCGGACCGAAGGCGAGATCCCGGACACCGGTACAGGTGTTCTGCGCCACGAGCGGAGACGCGATGCCCAGCAGGAAGAGAACAGCCAGCAAAGGCTTCATGAGGAATTCCCCGGGATGGCTCACGAGCAGGTGCGGCGAAGATAGCTCCGTCACCCCTGCGCGCGAGTTGCCCGTAGAACTTTTCAACCACGGACTAGAAGTAGGCGGCGGTCAACTGGACCGTGCCGGTGTAGGTGCCCGCTGCCTGGACCGCCGTTGGTGAGACCGTGGCGCCAACGAACACGAAGAGAGTTCCGCCCGCGCCGAAAGCGGTCGGGGTAACCGACGCCGACGGGGTGAAGGCAGTGCCACCCGACGAAGCGCTGTTCGTGGTGTTGTGGTACGCGGTGTAGGTACCGATCGCCAGGTTGTTGCCGCCCGACGTCAGCTGGGTTGGCAGGGTGAACGCAATGTTCACGTTCGCACTGGCCTGACCAGTGAGATCGAACCGGCCGCCCCCAACGACGCCGACCGTCTTGGCGACGTTAGGAGTGACGTTGCCGAAGGCCAGCGGCACCGCCCCCGTCACGTTGATGGCGCTGAGCACCGTCGCCGTGGCCTGAATGTTTGCCGACTGCGCCATGCCGGCTGACGCCGTCAGGGCCAGCAGGCCGGCCACGGTGGCCGAAGTTCGGAAGGTGGATCGCATGGGTTCCTCTCGAGGTTGGGTGAAGGTGATCCAGAAGCGGAGTTATCCGGATTCCAACAGCCCCCACGCGCAACCATTGTGCCGAGTGTCAAATGTAGGCGACTTCAGGTGAGCTAAGTACTTGTATTTGATGATTTTGGCGATGTCTTGATTTATGACATTACGGCGGGAGAATCGATGTGATTGACCTCGAGTTATCGGCGCCGAACAGGAGGGCCAACCTCAAATGAGGCAATCAGTTGTCGGCAGTCAGTGCCGAGCGGATGACCTCTCGGCACGGCCGGGGCGAGCGCGGATCAATGGTCGCATGGCGGTCGCGGCCACATGCGCGCTGCTGATGGGGTCCATTGGACTACTTCAGGGCCAGAGCCAAGGCGAACTGCAAGTAACGGCACGAGTCCTCCCGCTGATTCCGGTAAGGGAGGCGGCCCTGGCCGCCGCCGCAAACCCCGCCCTGACACAAAGCAGTCACCTTTTCCGAATCACGCAGGTCAGGCGAACGGAATTGCCAACCACGTCCGCACCGAAGCGAGAGGAACTGGTTGTCGTTATTGAGTTTCTGGCGAACTGACCCCTACCCTCCAATTCCTGTACAGCGTCACGTTACTCGACATCTGCAGGCTCTCTAGTGGCACAGCCGTTGACATGAAGTGAACCATGCCGGGACGTCCGGCCCCGGCTCACTTTCGCCGTCAACGTGCAGTTGCTCAAAGGAGATCCCGTAATGCGTAGCGCCCGCACCCTGCTGACCCTCGCCAGCCTTGCTCTCGTTGCAAACACCGCATCCGCCCAGGTCGGGACCACCTCGAACATTGGGACGGTTCAGCTGAACGCCATTCAGCTTCCGGTGCTCACGGTTACCGTGAACACGCCGAGCACGAACATCGCCAGCATCGGCACCGGTCAGACCAACTTCGCCACGCCAGTGAGCATCACCACAGCCTGGAACCTGACGGGCGGTGCGACCGTGCGGCTGATCGGCTACTTCGCCGTGCCCGCGCAGGCGATGGCGAACGGCACCAATTACATCCCGTCGTCCGCCGTCGAAGGCAAGATCGGCGCGGCGCCATACGCCTCGTTTACCGGCGCGGCCGTCGGCGGTGCCGGCGTCGCGAACGGCAGCCTTCAGCTGTTCAGCCAGGCCCTTGCGGCGCCGTTTCAGGGCACGCGCACCGACAACGTCGACCTTCGCCTCAACCTGGCGACGACGCCGGCTGCTGGCACCTACACCGGCACGCTCAACCTCCGCGCTGTCGTCCAGTAGTCACTGGCGGTCGCCAGTATCATGCGCACTCCGGGCCCCGCCGTCGCGGGAAGGCTGCTCCTTGGCCTTCTCCTGACGGCCGGCGCACGGGATGTAGCTGCCCAGACGGGCACGCTCGGCGCACCCGTCACCGTGAACCTGGCGGCGGTCGCTGACGATCGGCTCCAGGTCACGATCCTCTCGGGCGGCGTTCAAACGATCCCGAACATCACGCCGAACGCGATCAACCCATTTCCAACGCCGGTACAGATCCGTACGGAGTGGGACCTGCCGTTCTTCTTCGGCGGAACGCTGGCCCTCCTGGCGTACTTCACCACGCCCGCCCAGGCGCTCACGACCGGCGCAGCCTCGATCCCGTCCTCCCGGATCGAGGCGCGGACCTCCGGGGCAAACCCGACCAACCTCGCCGCCTTCACACCGATCGCCGGGAATCCGGCGGGTGGTTTCGGCACGGCAGGGGGCACCGTCATCCTGTGGAACTGGAACGCCTTCTGCGGACTCGGCTTCTTCTGCCGCCAGGGTGATCGCACCGACCAGCTGGACCTCCGGCTGAATCTCGTCGGGTACCCTCTCGCGGCCGGCAACTACGCCGGCGTCCTCAATATCCGCGCAGTGATCTACTAGCCACTTCATTCCGGAACGGTGGCGCCGCGGACGACGACGGGGCTATCGTTGCCGCGTCATCGACCGGAGAACATGCTGGTGAGTCGCCCCTTCGATCCCGTTGCAATCCTGTTGTCTGGCATGCTCGCGACCGCCCCCCGTCCGGCGGCCGCACAATCCGTGAGCCCGCCCATCATCGAGTATCGCGGCGACAAGGCGCGCGGCTCCTTCATCGTCGGCAACCAGACGCTCTACCCGCTCACGGTGGTCCTGCAGCCCAAGGGCTTCCGGGTGGATGAGGATGGTGACCTTTCCGACATCCCCCTCGACACGGCGATCGTCACGCTCAAGCTCTCCACGCTCAGTTTCAGGCTGCAGCCCCGCCAGTCGTATACCGTTTATTACGAGGTGAAGGCGGACTCCGTCCCCTACTGGTTCAACATCTGGAGCGGGGTCACCGGGTCGAAGACGGAATCGGGCATCAACCTGCGTATTGAACTGCCGCACGTGGTCTACCTCAACCAGAAGGAAAAGCTGAAGCAGCCCGATGTGGCCATCGAGTGGGTCCACTACCAGCCGGCCAACAAGCAGATCGTGGTGGCATTCCGGAACGTCAGCCCGCGCCTTGGTCGCGTCCAGAGCGTGACTGCCAGTGCCGACAAGGCAAAGTCACAGGAAGCCGCCGGCTTCCCGCTCTTCCCCGGCTCGGTGCGCCGAATGCGCATGCCGTGGCCGGATTCCCTTCCGCCGCAGCGCATCGAGGCGCGATTCGACGGATTCCGCCTGTCCAGCACGACTATCGTCCGCGACACCACGGCCTCACCCCCGGCCGCAGCCGATTCGATGGCGCAGGGCACCAGCGCACCGGCGGCTCGTGACTCCAGCGCGACGCGCTAAGCGGCTGCTGCTCCTCGCCGGCATTCCGGTCGCGCTGACGATCGGAGCCAGCGTGGCCCATGGACAATCGGTAGTTGAGGTGCAGGCGGGCGGGACGTCACTCTACGATGCGTATGGCGGCTCCGTTCACCTCTACACGCCGAACTTCACCGGCTGGCTCGGCGTCGGCTACCAGGACGGGTTCAAGTTCGGTGCTGCGATCCAGACCTCCTTCCACCAGGATTCCCTGCGCATCGGCTCCAGTGTGCTTCTCGAGCGCTACGCCACCGACCTCTTCAGCACCGGCGTCAACGTCCTCACCGAGGATGTGCGTTACACGTGGGTGCGGAAGCGCACCGTCATCATGGCGGCCGCCGGGTCCGCCGCCGCGTCATCGGGATCGCAGTTCTTCCAGGCGTATTCCTTCGACGATCCCTTCGGGGCCCTCAGTGCCCGGCACTTCGCCAGCAGGCAGGTTACGCTCGGCTTCGATGGGGTCGTGGCGTCACAGCAGTCGGCGATCGGAAGCGTCGCCTACTTCCCCTTGCCGAACCTTGGTCTCGCGGCCAGCGGTGGCGCAGGCAGCAATTCCCCCTATGGCGCGCTGGCCGTCGAGTACAAGAACCGCTATGTATCGGTGCGGAGTTCTTACGTCGGCCTGGGTACCAACTTTCGCCGGGCGGCACTGCCCTACCCGGTGCAGACGGAGGCGTACAAGGAGAACATCCAGGTCGACGTCCAGCCGTGGCGCACCGTTGCGTTCGGGGCCGCGCGGCAGAATTTCTTCCAGAGCGCAACCGACAGCACGGCCGAGATCACGGCCAGCGGCAACACCGTCTATGGCAGCGCCACGCTCTTCGGGGTGCGAGCGCAAGCCGGCCTGTACGATTCGCATTCCGGGGGGTTTGGAAACCTCAGCAGCTACTATGCGCTCGGGTACTCCGTCGGCCCGTGGGTCGACGCCGAGGCCTACCTTCTCCAGAGCCGGCCCTCCACCGGCGGCCTCACCAATACGCCTATCATCAGCCTGCGGGAACACATCACCCAGCGCCTCTCGCTCCTCCAGCAGGTCACCTTCAACAACGGCACTCCCACGTTCCAGTTCGGCGGGGACATCGTCACACCGATCGGTGACCTGGGCGTCTCCTACCAGATCGTGCAGCAGCCGTTCAAGCCGCTGGACCCATTCAAGAGCGTCCTCAGCATCAGCGCCCGGCTCCAGCTCGGCCGCTACTCCACGAGCCTGAACACGGTCATCCAGCCGGATGGCTCGGTCAACTACACCGCGACGGCGTCGACCTTCCTGTACCTCAGCCAGTTCGGCGGAACCCAGCCCAACCTGGTCTCCCCCCAGATCGGCAAGTTCGTCATTACCGGCCGGGTGGTCGATGAGAGGGGGCAGCCAGTGGACGGAGCGGCACTCGACTTCGACGGCAACGTGGCCTTTACCAATCCCGAGGGTCAGTTCCTTATCCGGCTCGGTCGGCCGCGCGAATACAAGCTCTCCATCCTGCTCGACGAGTTCCTGACCCCGGGTCGCTGGGAGGTCGTGAGCGCGCCTGGCAGCCTCAGGGCAGTGCCAGAGGAACGGATTTCCAGCGTCGATATCGTGGTGCGGCGCGTGGTTGTGACACCGCCGCCAGCCCCTCCAGTAACATCGACTGACTCGACGGTGGCGCCGACAGCGAACCCCCCAGCCGGCCTATGACAAGTCTTGCAGGTGGAATTTGAAGTCCAGATTTAGCGGCGAGAACGAGGAGCGTCGGTCGCAGGTACCCGCCATAGTACAATTTCGCTTCATATCGTATTGATAATCACTTAACTACTTTGAATTAATGGTTTAATAGCGCTACGGTAAGGTACTTTATTACTAAGATCGCATGCTACCTTTATCGACATTTTCGATCTGGCCTGCAACATGCTTCATACCAGCCTGTCAACGCTCTTCCACCAAGACAGCACGGCGTTCCGGGAGTGACCACGATGAGAGCACCCATGGTCGTCGACGTGTTCAAGGAGCAACTCTCCACCATCATGGAGTGGCACCGGCGCGACTGCCCCGCCTTCAAGTGGGGTGTAGTCCTGCACCGCCGGAACGAGCGCGGCCGGATCCGCTTTGGCGCGGTGACCTCGGGCGGAGAGAGCCTGATCCTCACCAATGAGTTGCTGGATGAGCTGAGCCGGATGTCCTGCTGGCTCGACGGCGCGGTCCGCGTGCGCCTCGAGTGCCGGAGCACCGCTGAACTTCCTGCCGAGTGGGCCGCCATCGACCGTCCAGACCGCGCAGCGCTGGTACGCAGCCTCGCCGTCTACTTCGACCCTGGCGCCACCGGCCCCGATGCCGCCCTTTTTGCCGCTATGGCAGGTGAACTCACCCCCGAGTCCTGCCCGACCGAACTTTTCGTTCTCACTCGGCGACGCCCCCCCACTTGGCCCGCGTAGGCCGCACGGCGTGACAGTCTGAGAGGAACAAGCAAAAGGACGGAATCTCCGGATTCCGTCCTTTTGCTTTCCTCACCGCCAACGATATTACCGGGGGATAAATGCCGTGCTGCGCGCGGCGCAGTGGCCGCATCGCCCCATACGAGCAGTCGATCCACCCTCACGCCAGCGGAAGCCGAGATGAAGACCAGTCGCCTGTTCCTGACGGCCCTTGCGGTCGCCCTGACCACCGGTTGCGGATCCCCCGAACCGGATTCGCCGGCCGACGCCATCTACTTCGGTGGCGACATCGTCACCATCAACGATGCCCAACCCGCCGTTGAGGCGGTCGCGATCAAGGACGGCAGGATCGGGGCGGTGGGTAGCCGCAGCGACCTCGAGCGCATCTACAAGGGGAAGTCCACCCGGATGGTCGACCTGGCTGGGAAGACGTTGCTCCCCGGCTTCCTGGACCCCCACAGCCACTATATCAACTCCCTGACGATGGCCAACCAGGTCAACGTCTTTGCCCCCCCAGCAGGTCCGGGCAAGGACGTCGATGCCATTGTTGCCGAGCTGAGAAAGTTCCGGGATGAGCGGAAGATCCCCGAGGGTGAAGTGATCATGGCCTACGGTTACGATGAGACCAGCATGCCGGGCGGCCGGACCTTGACCCGTGATGACCTGGACAAGGATTTCCCCAACAATCCGGTGATGGTGGGGCACGTGTCGCTCCATGGCGCGGTCCTCAACTCCGCCGCGTTCAAGAAGTACGGCATCTCGGCGGCGACAAAGACCCCGCCGGGAGGAATCATCGTTCGCAAGAAGGGGTCAAACGAGCCTGAGGGCCTGATCATGGAGACGGCGTGGCTCCCGATTTTCGGGGCATTGCCGAAGCCAACACCGACGCAGGAAGTCGAGTGGAGCAAGGCGGGCCAGATGATCTATGCGGCGGCCGGCATCACGACCGCCCAGGAAGGGGCGACGCACGCCGGCGACATCGCCATCATGCAGCGTGCCGCTGCCGGCGGGGCGACTCTCATCGACGTTATCGCCTTCCCGTTCATTCTCGACCTGGATGCCATCCTGAAGGAAAACCCCGTGAGCACTTTCGGGGTCTACAAGAACCACCTCAAGCTGGGCGGGGTAAAAATCACGCTCGACGGCTCTCCGCAGGGCCGGACCGCATTCTTCACCAAGCCGTATCTCGTCGACGGGCCTGATGGCCAGAAGAACTGGCGGGGTGAGCTTCCCTTTCCCCAGGATACCGTCAACGCCTGGTTCAAGCGAGTCTACGACCTGCCCCTGCCGATCATTGTGCACGCGAACGGCGATGCCGCCATCGATGTCCTGCTCAAGGCGCACCAGTACGCCGCGTCGGGCAGCCTCGACAAGGACCGCCGGACAACGATCATCCACTCACAGTTTGTCCGCCTCGACCAGCTCGACAGTTACGTCGCCTACAAGTTCATCCCGTCGTTCTTCACCGAGCACACCTTCTACTTCGGTGACACGCACACGCGCCAGTTGGGCAAGGCGCGGGCGGATTTCCTGAGCCCGATGCGCACCGCCATCGACAAGGGGCTTCGTCCCACCAACCACACCGACTACAACGTGAGCCCCATTGACCAGATGTTCGTGGTCTGGACCGCGGTCAACCGCCTTTCCCGGGGCGGCGAGGTCATCGGCCCCGACCAGCGGGTCACGCCCCTCGAGGCGCTGAAGGCGATCACCATCAACGCAGCCTACCAGTACTTCGAGGAGGACTCGAAGGGCTCCATTGAGCCGGGGAAGCTGGCGGACCTTGTGATCCTCGACCAGAACCCGCTCACGGTCGATCCGATGGCCATCAAGGACATCAAGGTCGTGGAGACGATCAAGGAAGGCCGGACGATCTACAAGGCAAATTGACGCCTATTCCAGGAAGAGCATGTCCTGGTAGGTTGGCAGTGGCCACAACTCCGACGAGACCCAGGTCTGCAGGGTATCAACCGCAGACCGAAGCTCCGTCATGGCCGGCTTCACGTCCGCCTTGATGTGCTGCGCGTGCTTGTAGGGATCGTCATGGTGCGACGTTGACGCCTTTTCCAGCTTGGCCGTCGCCTTCCGGAGCTGGCTGACCAGCCCGGCAAAATCCTCCAGCGCCTTCCGCTGTTCCGGGGCCTTGAGCCCCGCCGACTCCAGGCCATTGAGCGCCCCAGCCAGCAGCTCCTGATGCTGCAGTGCCGCAGGAAGGACCATCGTGCGGGCGATGTTGACCGCGGTATCCGCCTCGATGCCCATCTGCTTCACATACTTCTCCACCGAGATGTGGAAGCGCGAGTCCACCTCGGCCTTGTTGAGCACACCGTATGCCTTGAACAGGTCTACCGTCTTCTTCGACTTGAGGATCGGGAACGCCGCCACGGAATCGGCCATGATGGGCAACCCGCGCTTCGCCGCTTCCTTGTGCCACTCCGCCGTGTAGTTGTCACCGTCGAAGATGACCCGCTTGTGTTCCTTGATTTCGCGCTTGAGGATCTTGAGCACTGCTTCCTGGAGGCGGGCCGGAGACGGGTTGGCCCCCGCCGCCTTTTCCAGCTCGCTGGCGATGAAATCGAGTGACTCGGCCACGATCGTGTTCAGCACCGTGTTCGGCCAGGCGATGCTGGCACTGGAGCCGACGGCGCGGAACTCGAACTTGTTGCCGGTGAATGCGAACGGGCTGGTACGGTTGCGATCGCCCGAGTGCCGCGGCAGCTGCGGCAGCGTCCTCGCGCCCAGGTCGAGGGTACCGCCCCGGATGGTCCGCTTCGGGAGCCCCTGCTCCACCTGGGCCAGGATGTCCGACAGCATGGTACCCATGAAGATCGAAATGATCGCCGGTGGCGCCTCGTTGGCGCCGAGCCGGTGGTCATTGGCCGCCGATGCGATCGACGCGCGCAGCAGGTCGGCATGGAGGTTCACCGCCCGCACCACAGCCACCAGGAAGACGAGGAACTGCAGGTTGGTGTGCGTCTCGTCCTGCGGGTCCAGCAGGTTGACGCCGGTGTCGGTGGACATCGACCAGTTGTTGTGCTTGCCCGAGCCGTTGATGCCGGCAAACGGCTTCTCGTGGATGAGCGCCGCCAGGCCGTGCCGCTGCGCCACCCGCTTGATCGTTTCCATCGTGAGCATCTGGTGGTCACTCGCGATGTGGCTCTGCTCGAAGAGGGGCGCGATCTCGTACTGCCCCGGTGCCACCTCATTGTGCCGGGTCTTGACCGGCACGCCGAGCCGCCAGAGCTCGCGCTCCACCTCATGCATGCATGCCAGCACCCGGGCCGGGATGGTGCCGAAGTACTGGTCTTCCAGCTGCTGTCCCTTGGGCGGCCGGGACCCGAACAGCGTGCGCTCGCACGACACCAGGTCGGGGCGCGCGAAGTACAGGTCGCGGTCGATCAGGAAGTATTCCTGCTCCGGACCCACGGTGGTGAAGACCTGCGACACGCCGGCGTCGGTGCCGAAGACCTTGAGGATCCGGAGGGCCTGCTTGGACAGCGCCTCCATCGAGCGGAGGAGCGGAATCTTGGTGTCGAGCGCCTCACCAGTCCAGGACACGAAGCCGGTGGGGATACAGAGCGTCACGGTGCCGCCCTGGCCCCGGATCAGGAACGCCGGGCTGGTCGGGTCCCACGCCGTGTAGCCCCGGGCCTCGAAGGTCGCCCGCAGGCCTCCGGACGGGAAGCTCGATGCATCGGGCTCCCCCTGGACCAGGTCGGAACCCGAGAAGTTGAACACCACCCCGCCCTGGCCGTCCGGGGACACGAGCGAGTCGTGCTTCTCCGCGGTGAGGCCGGTGAGCGGCTGGAACCAGTGGGTAAAGTGGGTGGCGCCATTCTCGACGGCCCAGTCCTTCATCGTGGCAGCGACCACATCCGCCACCTTGGGATCGAGCGGCTCGCCCCGGTCGATCGTCCGGAGGAGGCTCTTGTAGACCTCCTTCGGCAACCGCTGGCGCATGACAGCACGGGAAAACACATCGGCGCTGAAGATTTCATCAATGCGATCTACGCTGGCAGCCACGGTCTTCTCCTCATCGGCGCAGAAAATTGGGGGTCAACAACCACGAAGGAGCCAAGCCTACCGCACCCGGCTCGACTCGTCCACCGCTTCCCATAGGTATTCTATGGGAAGAAGGTATCTTCTGGCATGCCTCCATCCCACACCGCCCTGGTGCGCGGCACCCTGGACATGCTCATCCTGCGCGCCCTGCGATGGGAACCGACCCACGGCGCCGGGGTTGCCGAATGGGTGCGCCTGGTCACGAACGGCGCGCTTCATGTGGAGGAGGGCACCCTCTACCCCGCCCTCCGCCGCCTCGAGCAGCGTGGGATGATCGAGTCGGAATGGGGCGAGTCGGAGCGCCACCGGAAGGCGCGGTACTATCAGCTCACCCCCCAGGGACGACAGTGGTTCTGGACCGAACTGGAGCGCTGGGAGCGGTACGTGGACACGATGAACCGGGTGCTGCGCTACGGGACGGCAGGGAGTATTCGGGGCAGGTAGCGGCGCCGTAAACAATGAATGGTGACCTGTAAACGGCCAGATCCATATCCTGTTCACGATCCACCGTTTACCGTTTACTGTTTACCGTTCACAACACCCACCAACTGGAGACCCCGTGACTCGTCTGGTGTTCGGCTTCGTCCTCCTGTTCGTGTCCCTCATCGTGCTGGCCACGGCCTCAGGCATGAAATCGGGTGCCTCACCCCGCCCGGGTGCGGCCATGACCCGGCTGGTTGGGCTGGCGCTCATGCTGCTTGGGGTCCTGTCGCTCGCGTCCAGTTCTTTCGTGGTCGTGGATGCCGGCTCGGTGGGGGTGCGCCATGCCTTCGGGCAGGTGGACAACGCCCCCCTGCTCCCCGGGGTCAGGTTCGTCACGCCCTGGTCGGAGGTGGAGCGCTTTTCCACCCGGGAGGAACAGTGGCCCCGCAGCGGCGAGCAGGCCGAACGGATCCCCGCCCTGTCCAGTGAACAGATGGGCATGAACATCGATGCGGCCGTGCGGTGGCAGATCGACCCGCAACAGGCACCGCGCATCTACCAGGAGATCGGCGGGCACGAGCAGATCGAGAGCGTCGTCCAGAATGCCATCCGGAACGGTGTGCGCGATGGCATGTCCAGTTTCTCCATCAACCAGATCGCCGACCGGAACAAGATCGCGGAGGTAATGAAGGCCGAGGTCGATTCCGCGCTGGAGACCCAGCCGCGCGGCGGAGGCCCGCCCTTCCGCATCGCCGAGATCACCGCCTTCTTCCTGCGCGACCTGCAGCCCCCGGAGCAGGTGGTCCAGGCCATCAACTCCAAGATCGCGCAGGAGCAGCAGGTGGAGACGGAACGGCATCGCGTCGACGTCGCCCGGTTGCAGGCGGAGCAGCAGCGGCTGCTGAACCAGACCCTGACACCCGAGGCCCTCACCAAGCAGTACCTCGAGGTGCTGGAGGGAATGAAGCAGTCGAGCAACCTGGTGATCCTCGTGCCGACCGAGGGTGGGGTGCCGATGCTGAACCTCGGCGACCTGCGGAAGAACCTGGCTAAGTGACGCGGAGTATATATTCGCCTTCGGCCTCCCGGCTGGTGCCGACGACCACGCGCCACGCACCCACGGCGTCGCGCTCCAGCCAGCCGGATGCCTCGATTTCATCTCCAGACTCGGCCTGCCCCGCATAGGTCGGGGTGAATGACACCACCTCGCTGACCTGCGCATGTGCCACGCGGTAGCGCGCGGGATGATCGAACGCCGACGTCCCGTCGGTCACCACCGCACGGACCACGATCCTCCCATTCTTTGTGAAGGGCCCCGGCTCCGGCACTTCTTCGCCGAAGTTCACCACCAGGGTCAGGTCCACCCTCGTCCCGTCGATTACCGCCTTGTTTCCCTTTCGCTCCTCGGCGCGCACATACTGGTCCAGGGTCAGTGGCGAGCCGCGTCGTGACCAGGCGCCCGCCCACTCCGAACGGTCAAGCAACCGCATCGCCCCCGTGTGCACGGCGGCGCGCAGGGCCCGCCGGGCGTCGTGGAATGCCGCGCGCCCGTACACCACCAGGTCAATGTCCGACGCCGAATGCTGCGCGCCCAGCAGCAGCGACCCTCCCAGCCCGAGGCGCCCACCAGCCGCCCCTTCCTCGCCCAGCGCGCCGGCCGCGCGCAGCGCGAGACCCTCGAGGTGGTCGTTCCCGCCGGTCGACCACAGCCTCGCCAGGCGGTCATCGGGTCGATGCACCTGCACCACGTCGGATAGCGGAACGCGATGGACCATCGCGTCAATCAGTGGTGAATGCACCAGATAACGCGGGCAATGCTGCCGGAGGAAGTCATTGGCCGTCGTGGTGCCGAGCTTGCGGAGGGCGCCGTCCCGCCGGGTATAGCGGAGGCTCGTCAGCGCATGCCCCGCATCCACCATCGACGAGACCACCGCGAAGCAGCATCCATCGCCGGTCTCCAGGTAGTCGCGCGGCCGCGGAACGCCTTCAGGCCAGTGTGCGTGCCCGTTCATGCGGGGAGTCTGCCAGTGGCGCCCGGGAGAGCACAAGTCACCATGGTTGTCGGTGCGAACCGAGGTCCGCTCCTGCTATTGTTCTGGCCGAATGGATCCGACGCTTCCCCCGGCCCCAGCACGTCACCGTTTTCGTCCCAGCCGCCGCCGCCTCTGGCAGGCCGTTGGCGGTCTTGTCCTCGTTGGACTGCTGCTGCCGCTGTTGCAGTGGCGCAGGGTGTCGGGCGATGCGCTCAGGCAACTGCTCCGGGCGGAGATGACGCGGGTATCGGACAGTGTCTATGTGCTGCAGATCTCGCCGGTGCACCTCCGGCTCTTCCCGGGCGCCATCTCGTTCGACTCCGCCTACGTCACCACGGATACCATCCGCAGGGTCGCCTTCCCCCACCGGCCGGTGCTGCGTGTCGGCCTGCGCAACTGCCAGTTGAGCGGCGTAAGCGTATGGAAGCTGCTGCGGAAGCAGGGACTGTACGGGTCCCTCTTCCGCTGCAGCGACGTGCACATCGGTGCCCAGGTTGCCGCCACTGATTCAGCAGCGGCGCCTGTACCACGCCGACACAGGGGAGCGCTCGAGTTCCTGAAGTTACGACGGGAGTTCCATCTCCCCTCCGACCTGCCGGTCATCAGCGTCGAGACGGTGGAGTTCCCGGACATCCGGCTGGACCTCACGCGTGAGCGGGCGAACTCTCCCACCCAGCGCGTCGCGCTGGAGAAGTTCTCGGCGCGATTCGATGACGTGGTCATAGACCCCAGCCAACCGGTATCCGAGCGCCGCCCGCTCTTCGCCAGGCAGATCGCCCTCGCCGCGGAGGAGCTGGCCATTGCGTCGGGCGACGCGAGCGTCAGCTTCGCCCGCATGGCGGCGAACCTGGGTGAAGGGAGTTTCACCCTCCTCGGGCTCCGGGTGGATCCGGGAGACAGTGCAAGTGTCTGGTTCCGGCGCCAGAAGTTCCGCCGGCCCTGGGTGAAGCTCGCGGCGGACAGCGTCCGTTTCGCCGGCATCGACCTGGCCCGGCTGATCCAGGATGGTACGGTAGTGACACGCCAGATCATCATCGGCGGCCTCGATGCGACCATCGAGACGGATGCCTCCCTGCCGGTGCCGCCTGCCTCGATGCAACCCCCGGTATCTCCCGTGCACGCGGCGGCGGCGGTGGCGGCCACCGGAGTCCACCTGGAGGCCGACACGGTGGAGCTCATCGACGGCACCGTGCGCTATACCGGACACCGGCCGGAGCGCCCAACGACCTCGGTCTGGGTGCCCCACGTTGCGTTCCAGGCCACGGACATCCTCATCGACCCCGAACTCCCCCCCCTGAAACAGCGACCGCTGCTGGCCAGGGTGGCGCGACTGAGCCTCGACGGAGCGACCTATACTTCCGGCGATTCCCTCAAGTCGATGACGATGGGCCAGCTCCGCCTGCAGGTGGGCGACTCGGTGCTGGTGGCGCGGCAGCTTACGATGGGACCAGCCATCAGCGATGCCGCCTGGATGCGCCGGCAGAGGGTACGCCATACGCTGGGGCGAGCCCGGGTCGACAGCGTAGTCATGCGGGGCGTCAACTACGATCGCCTCGTCGTGCACACCGTGCTCGACGCGCGTGAGATGGCGGTGAGCGGCGTGCGCGTGCGGCTGCAGAAAGACATGGCCCTCCCGCCGCTGCCGCCGCGCCAGGAGCGCGCCCGGCCTGCGCTCGACTCGACGCTGGCAGACCTCGGTGTACCGACCCGAATTGGGCGGCTCACCGGTGAAGGCGACGTGACGTATGTCGAGCACCATCGCGGCCTGCCTGACCGCCAGTTCGCCGTGAGGGCCGTTGCGATTGACGGGGAGCAGCTCGAGACAGGCACCGCGACCATCACGCATCGGCCGCTCCTGGCGCAGCGGCTCACCCTCGTCCTGACCGATATTGACCGGACCTGGGGCAAGGTGCGCAGCCTCACGGTCGGTACCGTCCGGGCCAGTTTCAGTGACTCGACCCTGTCAATCGACAGCGTCCGCATTGCGCCGCACTACACACCCGTCCCCCAGCGTGCCGGCGTGCACGTGTCGCTCGACAGCATGCGCTTCTCGGGTGTGAACTTCGTCCGCCTCGCCGACGGCGGCGGCGTCAGCATCCAGCGCGCGGTATTCGGTGACGCATCGGTCGACGCGAAGGTCGACGCCGGTGTTGCGCCGCCAGCGCACGCCGCACCGGACCCCAGCGACAGCACCTTCACGGGATTCTCCTTCCCGATCGCCATTCAGGACCTGCAGGTGCTGCGCGGTCACGGCCACTACACCAGGACCCAGCCCGGCACGGCGCCGTTCGTGCTCTCACTGGGTCGGGTCTCGGTCGTCGGCCGCTCCCTGGCCCTGCAGCGAGGTGTCACGCGCCCGTTGCTCGAGCAGGACCTGCTGGTGCGTGTCGCGGACCTCACGGTGTCGGGCGCACCTGCCCACGGGCATGCCCGATCGGCGGTCATCAGCCTGCGCGACTCCGCCATTGCATTCGCCGGGATCAGGGTGCGCACCGGATCACCCCTGGACACGACTGTCCCCGACACCACGGGCGCGAACAGCGTGATGCTCGTCGTGGACAGCCTGCGCGCAAGCGGGATCCACTTCCGCGAGCTGGCACGCGGCCAGGCGGTGCGCCTGAGTCACGTGGTGGTGGGACGGGTTGATGGAGAGGTGCAGCACGCCAGCCAGCCGAAGGACTCGCTGGCCCGCGCGCCCGACCGGGAGACGGGTCAACAGGCCGGCATCCCGGTCGCGATCGCCGACCTTCGCGTCCCGTTCGTGCGACTCCGCTACATCGATACCAGGCCGGACGGGACGATGCGCGTGTACACCGTGAAGAAGGCCAGTATCAACGCGGAGGAGATCGCGCTCAACCCCGGTGCGTCGCGCGAGTCGCGCATCCGGCGCATCAGCCGGCATGCGACCGTCACCGCAGAGGGCATCGTCCTGGATGACAACCCGATGAGCAGTTTCACGGTCGGGTCATTCTTCGCCAGTCTCTCCGATTCGGTCGCGCGCGTGCGCGACGTCTACATCGGCCCGACGGTTCCCGATTCGGTGTGGGTGTCCAGGCAGGATCATCGACACGACCGGATCCGGGTCCAGGCCGACAGCGTCGTGCTGGCGGGACTCGATCTTGACCGGCTCCTGCTGAATCGCGGCCTGTGGCTCCGGCACGGCCGGGTCTTCCGGCTGGGCATCGACGCCTACACCGACAAGAACCTCAAGGCGAGCAGTGTGCGGAAGGTGCACTCGTCGCCGCAGCAGGATGTGCAGAGCATCACGTTTCCCTTCGGGATTGACACACTCTCGGTCGTCGACGGCGAGGTGGCGTATCATGAGCTCGAGGTCGGCAAGCCGGAACCGGGCACGATGTCCTTCTCCGCCATCACGGCCACCATCACCGGGTTTACCAGCCGGGGCATTCCCGGACAGAGCCCGCCCCTCCGGATCGAGACGCACAGCACCATCTTCGGCGCGGGGCGGCTCGATGCGTATGCCGTGGCACCCCTCACGTCCGCCGGTTTCGACGTTGTCTACCACGGGCGGCTCGGACCGATGCCAGCGGTGGCCATCAACCAGTTTGCCGAGAAGGTGCTGCCGGTGACCCTTGAGGGCGGACAATTCAGCGAGGTGACATTTTCCGTGGGCGCGAAGGACGGCCATGCCATCGGGACCATCGTGCCGGTCTATCGCGGCCTCAAGGTGAAGCTGGAGGATGGCAGGGCGTCGCTCCTGAAGCGGGTCGAGTACAGCGTCCTCACCTTCGTGGCCCGGGAATTCGTCATACGCCACAACAATCCGGGCAAGAACGGGCAGCCGCCCCGCGTGGGGGTGGTGGATCACACCTTCGCCGGCGAGTCGATCGTGCAATTCCTGTGGTACGCCGTGCGGGGCGGGATCCAGAAGTCCATCATGCGGTAGGGAAACGGACAGGGAGGGATTCGAACCCTCGGTACCGTTGCCGGTACACCGGTTTTCGAGACCGGCTCCTTCAGCCACTCGGACACCTGTCCAGCGGGGCCTAAACTAAGAGGCACTCCCCGGATGATCAACTACGACCCCAAGCGCTGGTGGCATGTGCTCCTGAGTTTTCCCCGGAGCCCCATCTTCACCACCCTGCTCCTCGACGTGATCGGGGTCGGGATATACGCCGCCGTCGTTGTCTGGCTGGACCGGCGATACGGCATCGCCGAACCCCTTGGCCCCCAGATTCTCTCCCTGCTCGGCATCATCCTGGGCCTGCTGCTCGTCTTTCGTACCAACACCGCCTACGACCGGTGGTGGGAGGGACGCCGGTTCTGGGGGCAGTTGACCAACGTAAGCCGGGGCATTGCCCGGCAACTCGATGCCCTGCTCCCGGCCGACTCCGGCAAGCGCGAGCCGTATGCCGAACTCCTCGCGGCCTGGCCGCCTGCCCTCATCCACCGCCTTCGAGGCACCGACCTCCGCGAACCGGGCCGGCTCTCCTCCGCACTCGTCCAAGCCGTGCACGCCGACATACGTGAAGGCTCCCTGCCCCGCGAGGCCATCATTTCCTTCACGCCACTCACCCAGGCGCTCGACGATATCCAGGGCGGTTGCGAACGCATCCTGAAGACCCCCATACCCTTCTCCTACAGCAGCTACATCAAGCAGTTCGTGCTGCTGTTTGCTCTGCTTACCCCCTTCGCACTCGCCGACGAGTTCGGCTACGGCACCGTCATCGCCGAAATGTTCATCTTCTTCTCGACGATGGGCCTGGAACTGCTGGCGGGTGAGGTGGAAGAACCATTCGGGCTGGACCGGAACGACCTTCCCCTCGACGACATTGCCACCGGCATCGCGCTCGATGTCCGCGCCATCCTTGGCAGTCGCGACCCACGAGCAGCCTTCGGTCCCTGACTTGCACACACGAAAGAGCCCGCCCGGCGATGCCGGGCGGGCTCTCCAGTATCTGGCGAATCAGTTCGCCGGTGCCGCCTCACCCATCGCGACGCAATCAACGCCGGTCAGGGCCTGCACCCGGTTCTGGTACTCCGTGTAGGCGGCCTGAACCTGGGCTGCAGCCGCGCCCAGCGTGGTCGATTCCGGGATGGCCGCAACAGCCGCCGCGTAGGCATCATGCGCAGCCACAAGCGCCTTCGCCTCCGCCTTGTCCATTGAAGCCGTGGCCGACTGCACCTTGGCGTACGAGGATTCCATGTTCGCGGTGGCGGCCTTCAGGTCGGCGACCGAGGAGGCGGAATCAAGCGTCGAGTACGACGCAATCGAGCTGGCCAGACCAGCGAGGTCGTTGCAGTACGCTGCGTCCGCCTTCATCGAGCCCATATCGGCCTTCTCCGCCTTCTTCTCGGGCGAGGCACATGCTGTCATGGCGGCAAGGGCTACGAGAGCAACCAGGGACTTCTTCATATCGAGACTCCGATGCAGGTGGTGAGACAAACACCACCGTGGCTGCGGCGGTGCGAGATGCGACAAGGTACAGGCGGAGGCACAGGATGTCCACCGGCGCACCGGGGATGGTGTGACGGGCGTCACACGACGGGATGATTTCCGGTCCACCCCGTCGACGGGCCATCCCAGCCCCCGCCGCGCCGGGCCCGGAAAAACTGGCGCAGCAGTTCGCCGCATTCTTCCCCCAGCACCCCGCCCAGAACCTCCGGCCGGTGATTGAGCCGCGGGTCGCGCAGCAGGTCACCGACCGATCCCGCCATGCCGGCGCGCTGGTCCCACGCCCCAAAAACCACCCGCTCGACCTTGGCGAGAATGATGGCCCCGGCGCACTGGGCACAGGGTTCGAGGGTGACGTACAGGGTCACCCCGGCGAGGCGGTCCGTACCGAGCGCCGCCAGCGCCTGCTGGACGGCGAGCAACTCGGCGTGAGCCGTAGGATCCTTGCGGCACACGGTCTCGTTGTGCGCCGAGGCGACAGTGTCGCCCTCGTCGTTTCGAAGAATCACGGCACCCACCGGCACTTCGTCCCGAACCGCCGCCGCCCGTGCAATGCGGATGGCCGCTTCCATGCCGGCGATATCCCGGACCGATGGCGTCCCCCTACGCACTCTTCGCCCGTGCCGGCTCGGCTTTCTGCAGGGTCAGTACGTCGCCCTCGCGACGGACGACGATGGTGTCCCCATCGCCGTAGTCACCTTCAAGGACTGCCAGTGCCAGCGGATTCTGCAGCAGGCGCTGGATGACGCGCTTGAGCGGCCGCGCGCCATACACCGGATCGTACCCCTGCTCCACCAGCAGCGTCCGCGCGTCCGGCTGCACGTCGAGACCGATGCCGCGAGCCGCGAGCTGCGCCGCGAGTCGGGCCAGCTGCAATTCCACGATCCGCCCCAGGTCGACTTGCGACAGCTGGCGGAAAACCACGACATCGTCCACGCGATTGAGGAACTCGGGCCGGAAGTGACGCCGCAGTTCCTCCCGCACCTGAGCCTCCACCAACTGCCACGCCGACTCGTCAACCGTGGGCCCGGCGTCGACGATGTGGCTGCTGCCCAGATTCGACGTCATGATGATCACCGTGTTCCGGAAGTCCACCACCCGGCCCTGGCTGTCGGTGAGACGTCCATCGTCGAGAATCTGGAGCAGCAGGTTGAACACATCGGGATGCGCCTTCTCGATCTCGTCGAACAGGATGACGCTGTATGGCCGCCGCCGTACCGCCTCCGTCAGCTGGCCCCCCTCTTCGTACCCCACATAGCCCGGCGGCGCCCCGATCATGCGGGCGACTGAGTGCTTCTCCATGTACTCGGACATGTCCAGGCGGACAAGTGCACGCTCGTCGTCGAACAGGAACTCCGCCAGCGCCCGTGCCGTTTCCGTCTTGCCCACGCCGGTCGGCCCGAGAAAGATGAATGACCCCGTTGGACGGTTGGTGTCCTGCAACCCGGCGCGACTCCGGCGCACGGCGTTCGCCACCGCCGCCAGGGCGGTGCGCTGCCCCACGACACGCTGGCTCAGTTCGTCCTCCAGGTGCGAAAGACGCTGCCGATCCGACTCCAGCATCTTGGTGACCGGAATCCCGGTCCACTTGGCCACGATCTCCGCCACATCCTCCGCGTCCACCTCTTCCTTGAGGTACCTGGCACTTTTCTGTACCTCGTGCAGGTGGGCCTCCTGTTCCAGCAACCGCGCCTCCAGCTCGGGAATCCGGCCATAGCGCAGTTCCGCAGCCAGCTGCAGGTTGCCCTGCCGCGTTGCCTGGTCGACCTCCGTGCGCAGCCCTTCCACCTCCTGCTTCGTGGCCTGGAGTTCCTGGATCGTCTGTTTCTCCGATTGCCACTGTGCCTTCATCCCGGCGCTCTTCTCCCGGAGGTCAGCAATCTCGTGCTCGATGGCGGTGCGTCGCTCCACGCCCGCCTTGTCCTTCTCCTTGAGCAGTGCCTGGCGCTCGATCTCGAGCTGCACGATCCGACGCTCCACCTCGTCGATTTCCTGCGGCAGGCTGTCGATCTCGATGCGAAGACGGCTCGCCGCCTCGTCGACCAGGTCGATGGCCTTGTCCGGCAGGAATCGGTCGCCGATGTAGCGGTCGGCCAGGGTCGCCGCCGCCACGAGCGCGTTGTCGGTGATGCGCACGCCGTGGTGGACCTCGTACTTCTCCTTGAGCCCGCGCAGGATGGCGATGGTGTCCGCGACGCTCGGCTCGCCCACCAGTACCGGCTGGAAGCGACGCTCGAGCGCGGGGTCCTTCTCCACGTGCTTGCGATATTCGTCGAGGGTCGTGGCCCCGACCACGCGGAGCTCGCCCCGCGCCAATGCCGGCTTGAGCATGTTGCTCGCGTCCACCGCGCCCTCGGCAGCGCCGGCGCCAACAATCGTGTGCAACTCGTCGATAAAGACAATGAAGCGACCCTGGGCCTCGGTGAGTTCCTTCACCACGGCCTTGAGGCGCTCCTCGAATTCGCCGCGGTACTTGGCGCCGGCCAGCAGGAGCCCGATATCGAGTGCGACGAGGTCCCGGTTCTTCAGCGAATCAGGCACGTCGCCGTTGACGATCCGCTGGGCCAGTCCCTCGACGATTGCCGTCTTGCCCACGCCGGGCTCGCCGATCAGCACGGGATTGTTCTTCGTGCGCCGTGACAGCACCTGCATGACCCGCCGCACTTCCTCGTCGCGACCGATCACGGGATCGAGCTTCCCGTTCCGCGCAGCGTCGGTCAGGTTGCGGGTGTATCGCTCCAGCGCCTGGTACTGCGCCTCAGGAGACTGGTCCGTGACGCGATGCGATCCACGGACCTCGCCCAGCGCCTCGACCAGCTGCTCGCTCGACACCCCGGCGGTGGCAAGCAGCGTCCGCGCCGTGGTACCCTTCTCCTTCGCGAGGGCGATCAGCAAGTGCTCGGTCGACACATAGGCATCGCCCAGTGTCTTGGCCTCTGCCTCGGCGCGATCGAACACCTTGTGAAGCTCCCGGCTGAACGTCGGGTCCGATCCCTCCCCTGACTGGGAGGGAAAGCGATCCAGCTCGCGCTCCGTGCCTTCCCTCAGCGTGGTGAGGTTGAGCCCCGCCTTCTGCAGCAGGGGCACGACAATGCCTTCCGCCTGATCGAGGAGCACCGCGAACAGGTGGGCGTCGTTCACGACCGGGTTCCCGCGGCTCCGCGCAAGCTCAGCGGCCTCGCGAAAGGCTTCCTGGCCCTTGAGTGTAAGTCTGTCTGGTCTGATCATGCCTGCTCCAGTAGCAACGGATGTACCCCCAAGATGCGCCGAAATGGCAGTCGGCGCGAGGAACAAAAGGGAGACATCCGCCGGATGTCTCCCTCAAGTTGTCTCGCTCTGCCGCTGAACGATCAGTTTTCGCGTAAATCGCTCTCCATCCACAGTCAGCTGGTAGTAGTACACCCCCGTGGTCGCGGGACGTCCATCCAGCTGCCTGCCATCCCAGCGCGCCCGATATTCACCGCACTTGAGGCGAGTACCTGCAAGTGAAGCAGGCGAGTCGCCCTCGAGTACCGGGATCGCGACCACCTGCACCAGCACGTTGAAGATCTTGAGGCTGACGGCCGGTACATGCCCCCTGCTGCACACCTCTGGAAGGATGGAAAACGCGATCGTCGTCGAACCGGTCAGGGAATCAGAAACGCCCTCACCAAGCTCGACACGAACGGCCGGCGGTGCCTGGGCACCAACCGCGGTGACCGCTGCCAGCGTGAGCGCCAACGCAAGCGTCGGACACACCACGCGAACCATGTGCACTCCTGCTCGAACAAGGGAATTGGGACTCTTGGCCCTCCGGGAAACGTGTAAGATGCAACCTGCTGCTAGCACATAACATGCGGGCTTCGGGCAAAGGGTGTCAAGCGCCCCGGGACGCACCTGCACGCGGCTGCCGAAGGCGTCGCCCCTGGCCGTCCCGATAGGTGATACCGGATCGATCTGCCCATTCGAGCAGGGGGATCAGGAATTTTCGGGATAGTCCGGTTCGGTCCCGGAGCACTCCCGGGGTGATATCGCCCGCCGAGCCCACTTCGCGGAGGATGGAGGCAAACCCCTCGAGGGCGGCCGGTGCCAGGAACAGGCCCGGCTCCAGCTGGACCACCTCCCCACGACCGGCGGCCTGGCGCAACCCGGCCAGCGCCTCCCCCACGCCCAATTGCCGCGAAAGTTCAGCCGCCGTGGGCGCCGCCAGCCCCGCGCTGGCCACCGCAGACACGAGCCGTCGCTGCTCCTCCTCGGTTGCGCGGGCGACAGGCCGGAACGCTGGCACCGCCACCACCCCCGCCCGGTTCCTGAGGCGACCGGACCTGACGGCAACAGCAAGGGCGGCTGCCGCGACCGCATCGGGAACCCTGACGGCGCGCCGCAGGGTCTCAACCGAGATGCCGGGCTCATGCGGCTCCGTTTGGTGGTGGCTCTCCACCCGGCCGACGAGCACCCCGGCCAGCTGCTCCAACTGGGCCCCAGGAACAAGGAGGTCCCCGACCGACGCGAGCGTTGCCGATGCCCCAACGAGCGCATCGCATGCCGCAGGCGGGAGACCGAGCAGTACCGGGAGTTGCAGCTGCTCGAGGCCGGTACGACGCCGCTCGACCAGCGCCTCGAGCCTGGTGGCCGGATCCGGTGATCCCAGCCCGACGGGTGTGCGCCGCCGACTGCCGGGGATCGGATCCAGAATCCGACCGCCCCCGACAACCGTCATCGGGCTGTAGCTCCTCAGCACCAACCGGTCCTGCCCCCGCGCGACGATCGGTGACTCGAGCGTGAGGCGCGCAATCGTTCTGCCTCCGGCCCGCAGTGGCTCCTCCAACCGTATCCGGGCCATGACCTCCGCGGTTCCGTGGTGCACCCGTACCCTGCTCCGGTCGGTCAGGCCTGCAGCCACACCGGGTCCCAGCATCACCTCGGCGTCGACACGAGTCGTGGCTACCCACGGCCCGTCCGCGGATACCAGTACTTCACCCCGGGCAATATCGCCGCGCTCCACGCCGCCCAGCGCCACAGCTGTCCGCTCACCGGGAGCAGAACGTTCCCGCGGGATGCCGTGCGACTCGATCGAGCGCACCCGCGCCTCACGCCTCGATGGCAGGAGCAGCACGGTGTCGCCGACCGCCACCGACCCGGAACCCACCGTTCCCGTCACCACGGTGCCGGCACCCGCCACGCTGAAGACCCGGTCGACCGGCAGGCGGAAGAGGTCGCCCGCGTCGCGCGGCGTGTGCACCCGCGCCAGGTGTTCGAGCCGCGCACGCAGTGCCGCCATGCCTTGTCCCGTCCGCGCCGACGTCACCAGCGGTTCGCCGAACGCCATGCTGGATGGCCCGAGCCATTCGGCGAGGTCCGCCTGCACCAGTTCCGCCCACTCCGGATCGACGGTATCGACCTTGGTGATCACGGCGATACCCGTCGGGACCCGGAGCTGTTCCAGCACCAGCAGGTGTTCCCGGGTCTGCGGCATGATCCCCTCGTCGGCCGCCACGACGAGGATCGCGACATCCACCCCCGAGGCGCCCGCCACCATGGTGCGCACAAAATCCTCGTGACCCGGCACGTCGATGATGCCGGCGACGACACCGGGCCCGATTTCGATTGAGGCGAAGTTGAGGTCGATCGTGATGCCGCGCCGTCGCTCCTCGGCGAGCCGGTCCATCGGCCGCCCGGTGAGTGCCGTCACCAGCGCGGACTTTCCGTGGTCCACATGGCCCGCCGTGCCGATGATCACGGCGTCGGCCAGTTGCGCTGCTGCCATGCCTCGAGCGCCGGCAGTTCGGCAGCCTCCGCCAGGTGCGTGCGTACCCAACGCGCCAGCAGCCGGCGATGGGCGGCGAGGTGCCGCGTGTCGAGGAAGGGGAGGTCAGCGTCGGCAGAGAGGAGTGCGGTGAGGTCCTCGAGGGCCTGCCTCGGCAATGCAATGGTGGCGCGATCATGCGCGCATTGCTTGCACAGCACACCACCCTCAGCCAGGCTGAACTGCACCGGGTCACCAGGTGGCAGTGCCGACCCCTCGCGAGCGCAGGTCGCGAGGGACGGAGCAAATCCCAGCGAGGTCACCAGCTGCCACAGCGCCCGGAGGCCATAGCTCTCCGCCGCCTCGGCAGGGATCGCCTCGAGCATGGCGAGCGCATGGGCCATGACATCGAAACTCTCCACATGCGGCGCAGCCGGCGCGAGCCGGAGCATCACCTCGGACATCGCCGACGCCGCCGCATAGCGATCGAGGTGTTTCGCGATGCCCACACGCAGGTGGGTAACGTCGAAGGCCGTGAGCGTGTGCAATTCACGGCCTTCCTTCGCGAGGTACTGCGCCGATCCCTCGCTCAGCACCTGCAGCGCGGCACCGTACCGGCTGCGCGGCCGCAATGCCCCCTTCGCGATCGCACTCTGGATACCGTAGTCGCGGGTCGCGAGGCGGGCGATCTTGGATGTTTCCCCGTACCTGAACGTGGCGAGCACGATGGCGGGAGTGGCGACGAGTGGCACCGAAGGGTTACGGGGCGGGCGGGCGGACGGCGAGTGCGGTGGCGAGCTCCGCCTTGAGCCCGGCGCGCCGCGCGACATAGCGGGACCATGCTTCGGCACCGACCTCCGCCTCGCGCCCGGCGTATTCGGCATCGAGCCTGGCAAGCGCGTCGATGAGGCCCGCAACGTCGGGCACACGCGCCACCGGCCCGGGCACAGGCGCACCGCGTCGCCGCCGCCGCAGCACGGTGATCCCAGCGACCAGCAGCCCTGCGGCCAGCAGCGCAGCCAGCGCCAGGGCCGCTTCCGGACCACCCTCACCTGGCACCGCAAACTTCACCTCCACTGCCCCGGCTGCGGGCACGGCGCCAACCCATCGACGATAGGTGCGGGTCTCGATGACCTGACTGTCCGTCACGGCGAAGCCCGGTGTGATGACCCGTGCGGTGGGCTCCTCCAGCAGGAGCACCACACTGTCGGTCGCGGCCGCGAACGGCACCCGCAGGCTCTTCACGCTGCCGGGCAGGGTGTATGTCACCATGAGTTGCCGGTCGCCGGGCGAGAGCGGCGCGGAGATCGTGAGTGAATCGCCCCTGATGCCCACGGCTGCCGCGGAAAACTCGCTCTCCCCGGGTGCAAAGTTTTCGATGCCGGACGGCAGCGGCATGGTCCAGACGGGAACCGTGCTGTCGCGAGCCACCCGCGTGAGCTCGCCACTGTTCTGCAGGACAATCAGGTCGAGCGCGCCGCGCCGACCCCCTTGTTCCGGCCGGCCGATCATGAGGTACCGCCCGGCGAGCGATACCGGCGCGGAGGATGAGGTGTCCGCTACCAGCACGAGCAAGGTGGTATCCGGACGCAGGGCGCCCGCGCGCGCCGGGCGGGAAAAGTATTCGATCCCGGCATGGCGCGTACTGGTGAGCAGCAGTGTGGATGTATCGGGCTTGACCAGGAACTGGAAGCGTCCTGCCGCATCGGTGAGCACAGAGTCCACCGGGCCCTGGCGCGCCGCGGTCAGGGCATGCAGCACCACGCGCGCGCCAGCAACCGGCACCGTGTCGGCCGCCACGAGCCGGCCCACGGTGCCACCGACGCGCGCCTGCGCCGCCGCCTCCCGGGGCGACAGGACGCCCGCCGCGAGGACCGCCAGCGCCAGGCTACGGGCTGAAGCGACCGAAATCCTGGGGATCGAGGTTCTCGAGGTAGTGCTTGAGGGACTCGGGGTCGATGGTCGGGCTTGGCCCGTCATCCGTTGATGCCACCGCCGCCTCGTCGAAGAGGCTCTCGGCGGCGAAGATGGGTGCGTGCAGCCGGAGGGCAAGCGCGATACTGTCGGACGGGCGGGCATCGACATGAAACGCATGATCGTCGCGATGGATCTGCAGCTCAGCGAAGTAGGTATTCTCGCGGACGGCGCTGATGATCACCCGTCGCAGCGCCCCGCCGAGCCCCACCAGCACCTGCTTGAAGAGGTCGTGCGTCAGGGGACGCTGGGCCCGCACCCCCTGCATCTCCATCGCAATGGCGTTGGCCTCAGCGGGACCAATCCAGATCGGGAGGACACGCGTCCCGCCCTTTTCCCGCAGCAGGACAACGGGCGAGTTGCTCGCTCGGTCGACCCGAATGTCGGATACGGTGACCTCGATCACGCCACCGTCCGGACCGCGGCTAGCGCAGGGCGCGAATCAGCGCCTGCGCCTTGTCGGTCCGCTCCCAGGTAAAGAAGTCCACCATGCGACCATCGACCCGGCGGCGATAGGGCTTGCGGCCGAAGTGCCCGTACGCCGAAGTCGGCGAGTAGATGGGGCGCCGCAGCTTGAGCGCGCTGATGATGCCGCGTGGCGTAAGGTCGAACACCTCGCGCACCGCCACCTCCAGCCGACTGTCGGGCACGGTGCCGGTGCCGAAGGTCTGCACCATCACCGAGACGGGCTCGGCCACCCCGATGGCATAGGCCACCTGCACCTCGCACCGACGCGCGAGCTTGGCCGCGACGATGTTCTTCGCGACCCACCGCATGGCGTACGTTGCCGACCGATCCACCTTTGACGGATCCTTGCCGCTGAAGGCACCGCCCCCGTGCCGCGCCATGCCGCCGTAGGTGTCGACAATGATCTTGCGCCCGGTGAGTCCGGCATCGCCGTGCGGACCGCCAATGACAAAGCGACCGGTCGGGTTGATATAGAACTTGATGCCGCGACTGTCGAGCTTGTGCGCACGCAGCACCGGCTTGATCACCTGCTCGATCACGGTACGGCGAATGGTGCCCTGGGAAAGTTCGCGGCCATTGAAGCGCTCGGCGTGCTGGGTGGACACCACCACGGCCCGCACGCGCGCCGGGCGATCGCCATTGTACTCCACCGACACCTGGCTCTTCCCGTCGGGGCGGAGCCACTCCACCGGCTTCTTGCCGTCGGCGCCCTTCCGCACGGCGGCGAGGCGTTCGGTGATGCGATGCGCCAGCATGATCGGCAGTGGCATCAACTCGCGCGTCTCGTCGCATGCGTAGCCGAACATCATGCCCTGGTCGCCCGCGCCCTCGCGGTCGACGCCCATCGCGATGTCGGGCGACTGGCGGTCGATCGTGCTCAGCACCGCGCAGGTGCGGCCGTCGATCCCGAAATTGGCGTCGGTGTATCCGATGCGGTTCAGCGTGTCGCGAACGATGTCGGGAATGTGCACGTAGGTCGTGGTCGTGATCTCGCCGGCCACCACGGCCATGCCGGTTGTCACCAGCGTCTCGCAGGCCACGCGGGCCCGCGGATCATCAGCGAGGATGGCGTCCAGCACTGCGTCGGAGATCGCGTCAGCGACCTTGTCGGGATGACCTTCGGTGACGGACTCGGACGTGAAGACGTGCTTGAGATTCTTCGCCATGTTCCCGTGGGAAAGAGGGGGGCTGCCGACCGGTTCAGGACGGCTGGGGTGGAGTGGGCAAGCTAACGACGCGCCCGCGGGCCTGCAACGCGGCGTGAGGGTCGATCAAGCGCAGGTCCACGTGCGGCGCCACGGCGTCGCGCAGCGCTTCATCCACCTCGGCCGGACCGCCCGCATCGAGTGCCGCCCGGGCCGCCACCTGCGCTGCCGCCAGCGGCACGCTGCGAATGACCCACTTCACGAGCGGGATCGAGGGCGGGGCAATGCTGAAGATGCGATACCCCAGGCCCAGCAGGAGGACCGCACTCAATGGCTCGGATGCCATTTCGCCACACACGCTTGCCGGCAACCCGCGCCCCGCGGCCGCGGCCACGATCTGCGACAGCTGCCGCACCACCGCGGGATGGTGTGAGGTAAACCGCTCGGCGAGCCGGGCGTTCCCCCGATCGAGCGCCAGGGTGTACTGCGTGAGGTCGTTGCTGCCCACGCTGAAGAAATCACTGACCTCGGCCAGCTTGTCGGCAATCAGCACGGCGGCCGGCGTCTCGATCATGACGCCCACGCGGAGTCGCTCGGCCACGGCAAACCCGGCGGCGACCAGGTCCGCGCGCTCCTCTGCCAGAATGGCCCGCGTGTCGCTCACCTCGTCCACCCGCGTCACGAGCGGGAGCATCAACTGCACGTTGCGATCTGCCGCGGCCCGAAGGATCGCGCGCAACTGCGTGCGGAACACTTCGGGCTGGTCGAGGCACACACGGATCGAGCGCCATCCGAGAAACGGATTCGCTTCCTGCGGCATGCGAAACGCCGCCGGGAACTTGTCCCCACCCAGGTCGTATGACCGGACAATCACCGGCCGGTTGGGGAACGCGACACTGACCCGCTTGAAGTAGGCGAACTGTTCCGCCTCCGTCGGCAACGCCGCACGACCCGTCAGCAGGAACTCGGTCCGCAGCAACCCAACGCCCTCGGCACCGGAACGCATTGCCGACTCGATCTCGTCGGGCAGGTCCACATTGCCCATCATGCTGACCCGGGCACCATCCGGCGTCTCGGCCGGCAGGTCGACGACACTCTCCAGCTGGAACTCGAGCCGGTGCCGCCGGCTGATCTGGACCTTCGCCTCCTCGAGTTCCGCCGGGCTGGGATCGACGGTAATGACGCCCGCCTGCCCGTCGATGAGCACCAGGGTTCCCTCGGGAATCTTGGCCAGTGCGCCAGAGACACCCATCACCGTGGGGATGCCGAGCGAGTGCGCCAGGATCGCGGCATGCGACGTCCGCGTGCCCTCCTCGCTGATCAAGCCGACCACGTGTTCGCGGTCGAGCTGCACGGTGAGGCCCGGCGACAGCTCGTGCGCCACGACGATCATCTGCTCGTCGTTCGGCAAGGACCACACCTCCTGTCCGGCACGACCCATCAGCACATTCAGCATGCGCAGCTGGATGGCATGCAGGTCGGCGAGCCGGTCGCGGAGATGCGCACTCTTCGATGCCGACCAGAGCGCCCGGAGCTCGAGCGCCTTGAACTCGTACGCCGTTTCCGCCGACAGGAGGTTGTTGCGGATCAGGATCTCGGCCGACGCCAGGAAGTCCTCGTCCTGCACCATCAGGGTCTGCGCGTCGAAGATGCGCGACTCTTCCTCCCCGGCGCGCTCGAGCACCTTGCGCCCGAGCTCCTGGAGGTGCCCCACGACCGCACCAACCGCTGCGCGCAGCCGCCGCACCTCGCCCTCCACCTCGTCGGGGCGGACCGTCCGGTCGGGGACGTCGGGGAAGTCGGGCCGCATCAGCACGGTGCGCGCAAACGCGACGCCGGCGGAGACGCCAATCCCGCGCAGCTGCTGGTGCATGCTCACGTTTCGCCGAACCCGTTCTGGATGAGTTCCTCGAGGGCAGCGATCGCGGCGTCCTCGTCAGTGCCGGTCGCGCGCACGACGACGCTGCTGCCGCACTCAGCCGCAAGCATCATCACGCCCATGATGCTCTTGCCGTTGACCGACATGTCGTCACGGGCCAGCTCGATATCGGACGCGAAGCCGGCCGCAAGGCGGACGAACTGGGCCGCCGGCCGGGCATGCAGCCCCAGGGAATTCACGATCTCGATCGTGCGCTCGATCACAGCATCACCATCCCTCCGACAGCGAGCAGGACCAGCACGGTCAGCGCATAGCGCACGGCGCTGTAGTGGGTGCCGCCCCACTGCGCCAGCGCCACGCCACCCACCGCCAGGAAGACCGCCAGCGTAACCCCCGATTCGGCGAAGCCCCGCAGCAGCCACTGCCCCGCCAGCGGAATGGCGAGACCGACCGCGAAACCGGCAATGGGTCCCACACGTTCTGCGGCCCGCGGCAGCCAGGACCGGCCCACGGCACTGCCGACCTGCAGACCCTCGCGCAGGCCGGTATTCAGCGACCACCAGGCCGTGGTGACGCGCAGGATGTTGTACACGACCAGGAACGCGGCGACGGCCCAGACGCCGCCTCCCAGCGCCACCGCCGCAATGGCGAGGGCGGAGAGCGCGGGTACGACTCCCGCCCAGAAGAGCCGGTCGCCGATGGCGCCGAGCGGTCCGCACAGTGCCGTGCGCAAGCGTGAGACCTGGTCGCCCGGCACACCATCCCGTTCCGCGCGCACCAGCGCACCCACCGCCAGGCCCGCGAGATTGGGGTGGGAGTTGAAGAATTCGGCTGAGCGCACGACGGCGGCCGTGTGCCGGCCTGGATCGCTTGTGCGCAGGTCATCGAGCAGTGGCTTCGCGGCGTACCCCATGCCGATGCCGAGCATTCGCTCATAGTTCCAGTCAGCCTGCACGGCGAACAGCCGCAGGAACGCCTGCACCCGGCCCGGCGGGTTCATCGGAGGCCCAGCACGATGAGCAGTCCAGCCGCGAACCCCGCGAGGAGCCAGCGGAGGCGTGGGCCCCGCCCCGCACTGCGCATGGCACCGCCGACCACCGCTGCCAGCGCACACCCGATCGCGGATGCCGCCAGCAACCCCTGCATGCGGGGCGAAAGCGGAGGGAAGGCCCTCAGCAGCAGCGCACCCGCCAGGCCAAGCGCCGTGAGCAGCAGGCCCCGAATGGCGTCGCGTCCCAGCCCGCCCCACTGCAGGGCCCGAATACCGGCCTCACTGCCCGCCGCCAGGGCTGCAGCCCGGTCGTGCAACGCCCCGACATTCAGGTGCCGCAAGCGCTGCAGGCTCCAGCCGCCGAGCACCGCCAGCAGCATCGCGAGCAGCACCGCCGTCCCCATGCGCTCAGGCCAGGGGGACCCGACCGCTGCAGCGACCGCCGCCACCGTCGCGGGGCCATGATCGGGATAGCGCGCCGCCCCGACCGGCAGCACGTCGAGCGCAAAGAGCTCCAGCAGCACCCCCAGTTGCAGTCCGGTCATCACGTCGCCGGCGATGGCGCCGGCAACGGTGCCGGCCACAATGGGGCGACCGTACATCGCCTGCGGGATGCTCACCAGGTCGAGCGCCACCAACGTGCCCCAGGCCAGCAACAGCAGGAGCACCGGCACACTGAGCGGACTCAGAGCGCCTCCAGCGGCACCGGTGTGGCCGTCGGGAGGTCCTGCCCGGCAATCTCGGCCCCTTCCGCGGCGAGCTCAGTCAGCAGGCGGTGCTCCTCCGGGCTGAGGTACACATACGGCAGGCGCTCCACGCGTCCCGGTCGATGATGAATCCCGCCGAGGTTGATCTTGCGCACAACGCTCGGCGCCGCGCGAAACAACTGCGCCACCGACTCGACGCTGCCCAGCAGGATCGCTGTGCGTTGCTTGTCTGCATGCCACTCGCGCAGCTGCGCGGCGGCACCGGCGACCGTGGCGAAGACCACCTCAAGGCCCTGGGGCACCGCCATCCGGTACAGTTCCTGTTCCCAGTCGCTCTGCGCAACCCCATCGTCCGCCAGGACAAACCGCTGGATGCCGAGCGGCTGCCCCCATCCCACCAGCACCTGGCCATGGATCAACCGGTCGTCCACCCGGCAGAGCACCAGCGTCATGCCGAAACCTGGATCGCCCGCTCGCCAATCTCGACGGCGCGCCTCGCGGCGGCGTCGGGTGACAGCTCCCGGTGGAACACAAAGTCAAGCAACATGGCGAGGTTCACGCCCGTGACAACGCGCACGCCAGGCCGTTCCCGCAGCCGTCGCAGCACCGCGAAGAGGCACGACCCGCTCGCCATGTCCACGAACACTACGGTCGGGTCGTGACCCACCGCTTCTTCCACGCGCGCCTCGAGGTCGCCCCGGTCGCACCCGGAGTTGGAGACCGGCACCAGGGCATCGGTGATCCCCGAGATCTGCGCCGTGGCATCGACCAGGGCGCGGGCGAGCGCGCCATGGCAGACAATCACGCCGCGGAGCGGCTCACTCATAGTCTTCCTGCAGATAGCTCTTGAGCCCGCGCTTTTCCTTCATCCGCTTGATCAGGCGGTCGTTGAAGGCCGCCGCGACATCCACGCCGGCATATCGCAGCAGGTGCATCATCGCCACCACCTCCGATACGACCGTGATGTTCTTCCCGGGGTTGAGCGGCACCACCACCTTCGGGATGTGCACGCCCAGCACTTCGATGGTCTGGTGCGCCAGGCCGGTCCGCTCCGTCGTGTCACGCGCCGTCTCCCAGTCCTCCAGCTGCACGACGACCTCGATGCGTTTCTGCTGTCGCACCGCGCGCACGCCGAAGAGGGACTGGATGTCGATGAGCCCGATGCCCCGAATCTCCATGTGGTGACCCGCGAGTTCATGGCCTCGCCCGATCAGGATGTCCGTCCCGCGGCGGGTCACCTGCACCACATCGTCGGCCACCAGGCGATGGCCTCGTTCCACCAGGTCGAGCACGCATTCGCTCTTGCCGATGCCCGAGCGACCGACGAACAGCAGCCCCACACCGTAGACATCCGACAGGGACCCGTGCAGCGTCGTCCGTGGCGCGAACGCCTCCTCCACCAGCGGCTTGATGCGACGATAGAACTCCGCGGTCTTGAGCCGGGAACGCAGCAGCGGCACGCCCTTTTCCCGCGCGAGATCGAGCAGCTCGGCCGGTACGTCCAGCCCCTTGGTGACGAACACGCACGGGAGGTCAAAGGAAAAGAAGTTGGACAGCAGGCGCCGCCGCTCATCGGCCGGGAGCGACGTGAGGTACATGATCTCCGTCTCGCCCAGCACATGCAGGCGCTGCGGCGCGAATCGACCGGTGTAGCCGGCCAGGGCCAGCCCGGGGCTCGCGACCTCGGGATCGGGTACCGATCGGTCGAGTCCAACGGCGCCGGTCAGCGCCTCGAGCTGGAGGGGGTCGTCCGGCCGCTCCAGGAAGTCGCGGAGGCGGAGCATCAGCCCTCGGCAGGCTCCGCGCGGCGTGCCCGACGCTGGCGCCCTGACGCTGTTTCCAGTTGCCGCTTGAGCCGTTCCTCAGCGCGGTCGAGTGCCGTGCGATGGTCAGGGCCTTCCCCATGGCTCACCAGCGCAGTACCACGGGCGTCGACCAGGCGCAGCTCCGCCAGGGATTGCGTGCCTTCAACATCGAATACGACGGTGCAGCTGATCGGCCGGGTGGCGAGCGCGCTGACCCGGTCAGCGATGGCGCTGGCGCGCTCCTGCAACGGCTGGGAAATGTCACAATGACGGGCGGTGACGATGGTCTGCACGAATCCTCCTTGCCTCAGCGGAAGTCTGTGCCCTTGATCAGGTCCTGCAACTGCGCTTCGGTCTGGGCCGCCGCGGCATCCCAGGTAAGACGTTCCGCATGCCGCCGCGCCTGCCCCCCAAAACGGTCGACGAGCGCGCGGTCGCCTGCCAGTGTCAGGTACTGCTGCGCCAGTGCCCCGGCATCGCCGTGCGGCACGAGCCAGCCCGTGGTCCCCGCGCGCACCGAATCGCGCAGGCCGGGGCTATCGGATGCGATGGACGGGGTGCCGCACGCCGCCGCTTCCATCACCGTAATACCCCACCCTTCCTTGGGCGACGGAAAGACGTTGGCCCATGCCGTCCGGAAGAGGCGCACCTTCTCCTCCTCGCTGACAAACCCCAGGAACCGGACGGCGTCGTCCTGCCCCAGTTCTGCGGCCAGCTGCCGCAGCTCACCGAGGTGGTCACCGCCCCCAGCGATGTCGAGCCGCAACTCGGGCCGGTCCCGCCTCGCGAGCGCCAGCGCCTGAATGGCAACCGTAACCTGCTTATACCGCTTCAACCTTCCAACATACACAAAGGTGGGAACCGCCGTCCGTCCCACCGAAGGGTCGGGGTGGTAGCGGACGCAATCGACGCCCGGGTGGATCACCCGGATGTGGTGGCCATCAACGCCGCGGGCAATGAGGTCATCGCGCGTGCTCTCGCTGATGGCATGAAACCCGGCGCGTCGGTATGCCATGGGCAGCGGCTGCTCCGCCAGCCATACGGTCGCCGCCATGGGCCATGCGGCTTCCTGGAACGCCGTACTCCCGAACAGGTGCGGGATGATCGCGCAGAACGGCAGCGGCGTCATCCCGGCCAGGAAGAGCGGCAGCTTGTTGATGTCCTCGCACACGATGTCGGCCGGCTCGGCCGCAAGCGCCCGTCGCACCGCTCCGCGCGCCTGGAGCGCGAACGAATGCCGGCCGCCGGTGCGCAACACCTCGATCCCCTGGACCACTTCCCGCTCCGCCCCACCGGGCCAGTTGGAGCAGACGAGGCGCACGCGGTGTCCAAGTGCCGCCAGCCGGCTGAAGATCTCAAAGAGGTGAATCTCGGCGCCCCCGGCCTGTGGATTCCGCACATCCTGCCAATTGACGAGCAGAATGTTCACAGGCGTCCGAGTGTGTGGGCCACGCGGTCGAGCACCCCATTCACGAATGCCGGCGCGCGCGCCCCCCCGAACCAATGGGCCAGGCGCACCGCCTCGTCGATTGCCACCTTGGGGGGCACGTCTCCGGTCTTGAGTTCATGAATGCCGAGGCGCAGGATGATCCGCTCCACGACCGCGATGCGCTCCAGGCGCCAGTTGTCGGTGGCCTCCTGCACTTCGCGATCGAGCACGTCCGCGTCATCGATGATCGCCGTGGCGAGCAGCTCGGCGCCGTCAAAGACCGCCGGCTCAGGGCCGGTGAGCCGCGCCACTCCAGTGGCGACGGCGCTCATCGGCGCCGTGCCCTGCACCTCCCAGGCATAGAGCATTTGCAAGGCGCGGGCGCGGCACCGGGTCTCTCGGCGGATCACGGCCGCTCCCGCAATTGCCGCAGCACATCGGCCAGCTCCAGGGCAGCGCTCATCGCCTCGTGCCCCTTGTTGCCTGCAGCGCCGCCGGCCCGCTCGGTGGCCTGTGCCATGGTGTCCACGGTCAGCACGCCGAACGCCACCGCCAGCACGTGCTGGAGTGCAACCGCGCTCAGGGCGCGGGCCGTCTCGCCGGCCACATACTCGAAGTGCGGGGTGTCGCCCCGAATGACCGCACCCAACGCCACCAGCGCAGAATAGCGCCCGCTTCCCGCCAGCTCCGCCGCGGCAGCGCCGAGCTCGAAGGCGCCCGGCACCCAGACGATGTCGATCTCTTCGTCCGTCATCCCGGCATCACGGGCACACGCCAAGGCGCCGTCCAGCAGGCGGCGGGTGACCAGTTCGTTGTAGCGGCTGACAAGAACCGCCACGGGACCGACGTGGCGGCGTTCTCCCATGAATTCTGGCACGTCAGTGAGCGAAGAGGTGGCCGAGCTGATCGCGCTTCACGTCGAGGTAGCCGCGGTTCTCGTCATTGGGGCTGGTAATCAGCGGTACGCGCTCCACGATCTCGAGTCCGTACCCGTCCACGCCGACGAGTTTGCGGGGATTGTTGGTCATGATGCGGATGGCCGACAGGCCAAGGTCGCGGAGGATCTGTGCGCCGATACCGTAGTTCCGGAGGTCAGGGGCAAACCCGAGCTTCTGGTTTGCCGCCACGGTGTCCACGCCGGTGTCCTGGAGTTCGTACGCCCGCAGCTTGTTGAGGAGCCCGATGCCACGGCCCTCCTGGTCGAGGTACACAATCACCCCGCGGCCCGCCTCACCGATCTGGCGCATGGCGGCATGGAGCTGGTCACCGCAATCGCACCGCCGGGAGCCAAACACATCGCCGGTGAGGCACTTGGAGTGCATGCGCACCAGCACGTTCTTCTCGCCCTCGACATGCCCCATGACCAGTGCAACGTGCTCCGCCTCGTCCACGTCGTTGCGGTACCCCACGATGCGGAACTCGCCGAACGGCGTGGGGAGCCGCGCATCCGCAATGCGGTGCACGAGGCGTTCGGTGCGGAGGCGGTAGGCGACCAGCTGCGCCAGCGTGACAAACGTGAGGTTGAGCCGTTCCGCCAGCTCCAGGAGCTGGGGCCGCCGCGCCATCGAGCCATCGGCGGTCAGGATCTCGCAGATGACACCCGCGGGATAGAGGCCTGCCAAGCGGGCAAAGTCGACGCTGCCCTCCGTGTGACCGACGCGCTGCAGGACACCGCCGGGACGCGACCGCAGGGGGAACACGTGGCCCGGGCGTCGCAGGTCCGATGGCACCGTGCGCGGATTGAGCGCCACGTGGATGGTGCTCGACCGGTCGGCGGCGGAAATGCCGGTGGTAACCCCGAACCGCCGATCGGCATCGATGCTGACGGTGAAGGCGGTGCCGAGTTCCTCGGTGTTCCGCTCCGTCATGGGAGGCAGGCCCAGCTCGTCACACCGCTCGCCGGGCAGGGCAAGGCAGATGAGGCCGCGACCATGGACGGTCATGAAATTGATGAGTTCCGGCGTCACGAGTTCGGCCGCGCACACGAGGTCCCCCTCGTTTTCGCGATCCTCGTCGTCGGCAACGATGATGATCTTGCCGTTGCGCAGGTCCTCGATCGCCTGCTCGATGCTATGGCGTGTCATGCGGCCTTCGTCAGTCTGAACGGTTGCCCGGGAGCCGGGCCAGGTGCGGCCGCAGCAGCCCTTCGACGTACTTGCCGAGCGCATCGGCCTCAACATGCACCGCGTCGGCGGGGCGTCGCTCCCCCAGCGTCGTATGCTCCAAGGTAAACGGCACCAGGGAGATCTGGATGACGCCCGGTTCCGGAATGGCATTGACCGTCAGGCTCACGCCGTCGATGGTCACCGACCCGAGTGGAACGCTCACTTTCGCCACCTCGGGCGGCACCTTGATATCGACCAGCCGGGCATCCCCCCGGTCGCCAACGTGCAGCACCAGCCCAACGCCGTCGACGTGCCCCTGCACCAGGTGTCCCCCCATGCGGTCGCCAACCCGCAGCGCGCGCTCGAGGTTCACCCGTCGTCCTGCGACATACGTGCCGAACGCCGTGCGGTCGAGCGAGGTGGTCACGATATGGACCACGAAGCCGGCGTTGGCGAAACCCTTCACCGTCAGGCATGCACCATCGACGGCGATGCTCTCGCCCAGCTCGAGTCCCTTGTACGGCGCGTCGATGACGAGCTCCAGCCCCAGGTCGTCGCGCCGGGCACGCGACACCAGCCCGATGGCGGTAATGAGGCCGGTAAACATCAGCGTCGATCCACCACGAGCAGTGTATCCTCGCCCAGGGCGCGGCGCTCGACGACGCGCCAGCGCGGCGACAGTTCCAGCGACGTGCCGGCCAGGCCCGTCACGGCTGGCACACCCTCGCCCAGCCATAGCGGGCTCTGCACCCAATAGAGGCGGTCCACGAGATCCTCCGACAGGAGGGCACCGGCGAGTTGCCCGCCGCCCTCGACCAGTACGCTCTCAATCTCCTCGCCCCGCAGCGCGGCCAGTGCGCCGGCAAGCGAGTCCGTCTCCCGGACGTCCACGCCCGCCTCGACCAGCGCCGCCTGCGCGGTGCCCGTTCCGGGCGCCACGAACATCGTCGTCGGCGTATCGCGCGCTGTCCGCGCCAGCGCGGCCTGCGTCGAGAGCTGGCTGCTCCGGCCGAAGACGACCCGCCGTGGCGTGCGTCGCGGCACCACAGACCCGCGTACCGTCAGCGACGGATCGTCGACCCGGGCGGTGGTGCTCCCCACCGCGAGCGCGTCGAAACCCGCGCGCAGCCACTGGACCCACGCGCGGGCCTCTGGACCACTGATCCACCGGGAGCGGCCCTCGCGATCGGCGATGCGCGCATCGAGCGAAGTCGCGAGCTTGAGTGCCACGTACGGTCGGCGTGTCGAGCGCCGGGCGTGCAGGAAGGTCGCGTTCTGCGCCGCTGCCTCGCGCTCCAGCAGTCCCAGTTCAACGCCGACACCATGTTGCCGGAGGTGCTCGGCACCGCCCGCTGCCACCGGGTTCGGGTCGGCCACCGCGGCCACGACCTGGCGAATTCCCGCCTGCTGAACCAGGTCGACGCAGGGAGGCTGCTTCCCATGATGGGCGCAGGGCTCGAGGGTGACCACCAGGGTCGCCCCGCGAGCGCCCTCGCCAGCGGCTTCGAGCGCAACTGCCTCGGCATGCCGGTCGCCATATCCGGCGTGGTACCCCTCCCCCATCACCACACCGTCGCGCAGCACCACCGCACCGACCAGGGGATTCGGCGCGACCCGGCCCCAACCATGCCAAGCAAGTTCGATCGCGCGGCGCATCGCTTCCTCGGTCGTCAGTCGCGTCTCATGGGCGGTCGGGACGGCATTCACGAATACCTCACCCCGCGCGGCCCGGCGGACACACTGCCGATGACCCAGGTCTCCACGCCCGCCACCCGCGCCGCCGCACGGGCGAGGTCGACCGATGCCGGGGGGAGCACTGCAATCATGCCGATTCCGAGATTGAAGACCTCGCGCATCTCCGCCTCGGCCACGGCACCCGCCTGCTGCAGGAACCGGTACAGTGGAGGGCGCTCCCAGGAGCCCATTTCGACGGTGGCACTGCATCCCTCCGGCAGCACCCGAACCAGGTTCCCGCCAATGCCACCGCCCGTGATGTGGGCCAGCGCGTGCACCTGGCCCAGCACCGGTGCCAGGCTCGGCACGTAGCTGCGGTGCACGGCAAGCAGCGCATCGGCCACCGACTTTCCGGTGTCGCCCAGCGGGTCGCCCAGCCCCAGGCCGGACTGCTCGAACACGATGCGCCGTGCCAGCGTGTACCCGTTGGTATGCAGTCCGCTGGAGGCGTATCCCAGAAGCACGTCGCCTGGCGTGACCTGATCGCCGTGCAGGGCGTCGTCCTCTTCCACGACACCGATGATGGTGCCCGCGAGGTCGAATGTGCCGGCGCGATAGAGTCCCGGCATCTGCGCCGTCTCGCCACCAGCCAGCGCCATGTTGTGGTTGCGACAGCCTCGCGCAATGCCCTCCACGATTCTGGCGATCATCTCCACCCCGAGCGACGCACCGGCCACGTAGTCCATGAAGGCGATCGGCCGCGCTGCGTGCACCAGGATGTCGTTGACGCTGTGGTTGACCAGGTCCTCGCCCACCGTGTCGAAGCGACCCGCCTCCAGCGCCACCAGCACCTTGGTGCCCACGCCGTCGGTGCTGAGCACCAGGACGGGCTTCTTCATGCCGGCGGGCACACGCACCATGCCGCCAAAGGCGCCCACCAGCCCTACCGAGAGCGGGGTCCGCGTACCCGCCACAAGGTGGCCGATCCGCTCCTTGGCCGCGTCAGCCGTGGTGAGGTCGACGCCGGCCGCCGCGTACTGGCGTGCCGTCATGTCACCGGTTCCGCGAGCTCGACGTGCGTCAGCTGCCGGAAGGCCCGTCCCCGCTCCTCCACTTGCTCCCGCGTGATCCCGTCGAAGCCGTTGATCCCGAACTGCGACACCGCGAACGAGCCCATCACGCTGCCGTAGACCATCGCGCGCCGGAACGCGGCGTCGCCAACGGCCTTGCTGCGTGCAAGGTACCCCATGAATCCGCCCGCAAAGGCGTCACCGGCGCCGGTGGGATCAAAGACTTCCTCCAGCGGAAAGGCCGGCGTGAAGAAGGTCTGCTCACCACCCATGAGCAGCGCCCCGTATTCGCCCTGCTTGATCACCACGCGCTTCGGGCCGTGCTTCAGGATCCAGCGTCCCGCGCGGTGGATGTTCCAGTCGCCGGACAGCTCCCGCGCCTCGCCATCGTTCACCATCAGGATGTCCACCCGCTTCAAGAGTTCCATGAGCGCGTCCTTCTTGCTCTGGATCCAGTAGTTCATGGTGTCGCAGGCGACGAGCTTGGCGCCGGGCACCTGGTCCAGCACGCCGAGCTGCAGTTCCGGATCGATATTACCGAGGAACAGGTACTCGGAACTGCGGAACTTCTCCGGCAGTTTGGGCTGGAAGTCCGCAAAGACACCCAGTCGCGTTTCCAGGGTTTCCCGGCTCTGCAGGTCGTACGAGTACTTCCCCTTCCAGCGGAAGCTCTCGCCGGCCGCATGCTCGACGCCCGACCAGTCGATGCCGCGGGGCGCGAGGCGCTCCAGTTCCCTGACCGGGTAGTCACTGCCCACCACGCCCACCACCTGTACCGGGTGCAGGATCGACCCGGCGACGCTGAAGAACACGGCGGAGCCGCCCAGGGCATCGGCGGTTTCACCGAACGGCGTAAAGATGGAATCGAGGGCCACACTTCCAACGACGAGCAGGCTCATGAGGTCAGATCCGTTCGGGAGCGGAAAGGCCGAGCACGGCAAGGCCGTTGGCCAGGGTGATGCGCGCGGCGCGCGCGAGCAGCAGGCGTGCCTGCTCCACGGGCGCGGGCTCGCCCACCGTGCGAGTGTGGTGGTACCAGCCATGCACGCTCGTTGCGAGTTCGTGCAGGTAGGTCGTGATGCGATGCGGTTCGTGCTCACGCGCGGCCTTGGCAATGACCTCGGGCAGCTCCGCCAGCTTCTTGAGCAGGTCGGTGTCCTCGGGCGCCGGCAGCGACGCGAGGTCGAGCGCGCCAACGACCTCCGCGGGATCGAGACCGGCCGTGCGGAAGATGCCGCAGAGCCGGGCATGCGCCATCTGCACGTAGAAGATCGGGTTCTCGTCGGTCTGCCGCTTCGCCAGTTCAATGTCGAACGTGAGTTGCGACTCGCCCTTTCGCGACAGGAAAAACCAGCGCGCCGCGTCGGTGCCCACCTCGTCCACCAGGTCGCGCAGGGTCACGAAGGTGCCGGCGCGCTTCGACATCTTCACTTCCTCGCCGCCGCGCACCACCTTCACGAGTTGCACCAGCACCACGTCGAACTTCTCGTCCTCGAAGCCGAGCGCCCGCAGTACCGCCCGCACGCGCGGGATGTACCCGTGGTGATCCGCGCCCCACACGTCGATGAGCGAGTCGAATCCACGCTCCAGCTTGTCGATGTGATACGCAATGTCCGGCAGGAAGTAGGTAAACGTCCCATCCTGCTTTCGCAGCACCCGGTCGAGGTCGTCCCCGAACTCCGAGGTCCGGAGCCAGAGCGCGCCGTCCTTCTCGTACGTCAGGTTGCGATCGTGCAGGAGGTCGAGTGCATCGGACACCGCCCCGCGGTGATACATCCCCTGCTCCGAGGTCATGACCTGGAAGTGCACGCCGAAATCGGCGAGGTCGCGATCCTGCTCCTCGCGCTGGATCTCGAGACCGAGCTCACGGCACCGCTTCACGCCCTCCTCATGGGGCAGGTCGGCGAAACCCGGGCCCTCGCGCTCGAGCACCAGCGCGGCGTTCTCCTGCAGGTAGAGGCCGTGGTAGCCCCCATCAGGGAGCGCCGCATCCCGGCCCACCGCCTGCTGGACCCGGGCCCACAGGCTGAGTGCCAGCCGGTCGATCTGCACACCGGCGTCGTTGATGTAGAACTCGCGCGTGACGGCATGCCCGCTCCACTCCAGGAGCGAGGCGATGGCATCACCCAGCGCCGCGCCACGGCCATGCCCGACATGCAGTGGACCGGTGGGATTGGCCGAGACGAACTCGAGGTTGACCTTGAGTCCCTCCCCCACCGTGCTCCGGCCGTACGTCTCTCCCTCGGCAAGAATGGTCGCATGCAGTGCCGCAAGCGTATCGCCGGCAAGCCAGAAGTTGATGAACCCGGGGCCGGCAATCTCCGTCCGGGCGACCAGGCTCGCGGGGGCCTGTAACTCCCGGAGCACCTCTTCCGCGACGGCGCGCGGGTTCGACCGCCGCCGCTTGGCCAGCGTCAGGGCAAGGTTCGTCGCGAGGTCGCCGTGGGTATCGTCGCGCGGACGCTCCAGCACGAAGTCCACGTCGCCCTCCCCCAGGACGCGCGCCACCCGCTCGAGTTCCACCCGAAGGACGTCGCCGCTCACTCGGCCTTCGCCTTCTTTGCCGGGGCCTTGTCACTCTTGGCCGGCGCCGACTTCTCGGTGGACGCCGGTGCCGCGCTCTTGTCTGCCTTGTCCGATTTGTCGGACTTCTCCGACTTGGCTGGCGACTCTGGCGCGTCCTTGCGCGGGCCCTTTCCGTCCTTGCCGTAGTCCGTGATGTAGAAGCCGCTGCCCTTGAAGTGCAGACCGGCACCCCCGGAGATCTTGCGCACGGCAATGCTGCCGCAGACCGGGCACTTGGCGCGCGGCTTGTCGCTCATCTTCTGGAAGAGCTCGAAGTCGTGTCCCTTTGGGCACGCATATTCGTAGGTCGGCATGTCGCTGTGTGGATCCTAAGTTCAGGTAACCACTGAACTTAACGGCGGACGACTGAAGGACCAAATGGCGAGGGTCCGGGCCCTTCAGCCCTCACCCTGCATCAGGAGCTGCGCCAGCTTCTTCGGCGCCACCAGGCAGTAGCTGTCCCGGAGGAGGCCGTCGAGCTCCGCCCAGTCAACCGTCCGGTCGAGCCAGGCTCCAACCCAGCCGCTGGGGCCGACATACGGCGGCTTGAAGAATCGGTCCGGTGCCAGATGGATCATGATTTCCTGGTTGCCTGGCGCTGCCTTGCACCACACAGCGGGGCGGCCGCCTCCGTGGTGGTTGTCAGCGCTGGCGAACATGGCGAACAGCTTGTTCCGGACCCGAAAGGTGGGTTCACCCCACGCCTCCACCTCGTGTGCCTCGGGAAGGGCGAGGCAGAGGCGGCGGAGCCGCGTGAGCGAGCGGATGCCACTCATCGGCCGGCGCCGGTCGGCCTCAGCCCTCGACCCGCTGCCGGCGATCGGGCCTGCCCAGCGCGGAGAGCGATGAACTGCGCACGCGGCTGATCGTGTCCGCCACAAAGGCGACGTCATCCCGGGACCCGATCACCAGGGGGCTCCGCTCGTGCAGCGAGGCCGGAACGAGTTCAAGAATGCGGCGTTCTCCGTCGGTGGCGGCACCGCCGGCCTGCTCGGCAATGAATGCCATCGGGGCACACTCATAGAGGAGGCGAAGCTTGCCATTGGGATGATTCGTGTCGGCGGGATACATGAAGACGCCGCCGGCGATCAGGTTGCGATGGAAGTCAGCCACCAGCGAACCGACGTACCGGCAGTTCTTCCGCTGGATGGTCTCCGGGAGGTCGCCGTGGAATCCGCGGACGGCGGTCTGCACCCCCTTGTCCCAGCGCGCGAAATTGCTCTCGTTGACGCTGTAGTACTTGCCCACGGCCGGGGTCAGGATGCTCGGATGCGACAGCAGGAACTCGCCGATCGTGGGATCCAGCGTGAAGCCGTGCACGCCCTGCCCGGTGGTGTAGACCAGCATGGTGCTGGAGCCATACATCACGTAGCCGGCCACGACCTGCTGCACACCCGGCTGCAGAATATCCGCAACCGTTCCGCCGCCCTGATCGCTGACGCGCCGATAGATACTGAAGATTGTGCCGACGGCCGCGTTCACGTCGATGTTGGAGGAGCCGTCGAGGGGATCGAACAGAACCACATACTTGCCGGGCCGGTACTGCGAGGGAATCGGGATCATTTCCTCATCCTCTTCCGATCCCATGACGCAGACCCGGCCAGTAAACTTGAGTGATTCCTTGATCGCCTCGTTGGCCAGCACATCGAGCTTCTGCTGCTCCTCACCCTGCACATTCCGGTTCTGCGCCGAGCCCAGCACATCCACCAGCCCCGCGCGGCGAATGGACGCGGCGATCAGCTTGGTGGCCAGCGCGATGTCGTAGAGCAGGCCCGAGAGCTCCCCGGTGGCGTCGGGGAAGTCGCGCTCCTGGTCCATGATGAATCGCTCGATGGTCGTGACCGCAGTGCGCATGATGCCGGAAGCTCCAGGCTGATGGTGGCGGGCGACCGGGCCACGTCGAAGCCGAGATGGCGCGCGCGTGCCCGGACCTCGACGTGACGGCCGTCAGTGACGACGGTGACCGTGCCCTCCTGATCGGTTCTCCAGATCGTAGCATGTTGCGCGCCCAGGCGCTGCAACGCGGCGGCGGTGGGGTGACCGTACTTGTTGTGGCTCCCGACCGACAGGACCGCCACCGTGGGCGACAACTCCGCCAGCCATGACGAACCGCTTGCCGTACGGCTGCCGTGGTGCCCCACCTTGAGCAGGTCGACATGGCCCACCCGGCCGCGGAGCACCGCCTCGGGCGCCTCGCCGGCGTCGCCCATGAAGATGGCGCGGAAGTCACCGTAGCGCACCAGCAGCACCACCGAATCGTCATTGAGGTCGAGTCCCCACCCGCCCCAGGCGGTATCGGGGTGCAGCACGGTGAATTCGACACTGTCCACCAGGAACCGCTGATCCCGTCGTGCCGGGGTCCACACCGCACCAGACCGGGCCACATGGTCCAGCATTTCGCGATACGTTGCGTCGGCTTCGGGCGCGGCGGGCTCCAGCACCTTACCCACCGGCACCGCCTCCAGCACCGCCTCCAGGCCACCCACGTGATCAAGGTGCGCGTGGGACGCGACAAAGACATCGACCGTGGCGGCGCCCTCGCGCTCGAGCAGCGGTACCACACGCCGTGCGCCTGCATCGAACCGCTCGTCCCGTGGCCCCGCATCGATCACCACGAAGTGGCCATGGGGCGTTCGGAGCACGGCGGCATCACCCTGACCGACGTCCACAAAATGCAGCGTGAGACGGCCCGCGCCAGAGTGCGGGATGTGCAGGCCGGGCACCAGCGCCAGCCACACCCCGATGGCGCCGGCGAGCAACAGTCGGCCCGACGCGACGGCACCAGTCCCCCGCCGCGGCGTGGCCCAGCACAACAGCACGAGCAGGAGCAGCCACGGCAACGCGCTCCCTGGTTCCGCCGGCATCACGAAATGCCCGAACGGGATTCGCGCCCCACCTGTTGCGATCTGTTCGAGCAGGTGGAGGGCCACGCCGCCCCCGGATGCGAGCGTCGCGGCCAAGGCACCCACCGGCGCCAGGAGCAGGCTCGCCAGGACGCCCGGTACCGCCACGGCAGCGACCGGGATGGCGACAAAGTTCAGCACGATGCCGACCGGCGCAACGGCACCGAGCAGGAGCGCCGTCACCGGCGCCGTGGCCACCGTGGCTCCTACCGACGACGCGGCCGACTGCCACACCCAGTGATTCCCACCCGCTTCCTCCGCCCATCGGGTGAATCGGACCGCACCCCACAGCGACAGCAGGGACAGCCAGGCGCCCAGTGCGAACACCGCGAATGGGTCGACGAGAAGGACCACGAGCCCCGACGTCGCGAGGAGCGCGTCGGGCATGACGGCCCGCTGTCTCCAGCGCAGCCACACCAGCCCCCATGCCATGGCGCCGGCGCGTACCGCCGGCGCCGGCCATCCAAGGAAGGCCACGTAGGTGGTCGACACCAGCGCCGCCACCGTCATCGCCGTCAGTCGGCCCGCCCCGAGCAGTCTGAGCACCAGTACCACCCAGCCCGCGATGAGCCCGATGTGAAACCCGGAGATCGAGAGCAGGTGCACCAGGCCCGACGAAGCGAACGCCATCTTGAGCTCGCGATCCATGCCGCTTCGCCGGCCCACCACCAGCGCATCCACCAGTGGCGCGCGAGTGCCGTACAGGCGGGCGGAGGCACGCGACAGCGCGTTCCGCACCCAGAACTCGACCCGGCGAACCCGATCCCCGCGGCTGGCGCGCTGGATCGTGAGGACGCCGTCTGGCTCCATCAAGCGGCGGGTGCCTGGTGTCCATTCCGCGACAATGGTGAGCATCGTGCCCGCCTCCAGCGCCGGGCCCCGCGGGAAGCGCGCGGTGACGGCGCCACGGCACGCTGCATCCTGTGGTGCCACCGATGCCTGGCCACCATCGGACGTGATGGGCTCCAGCAACAGCACACCGAGCGCCATGCGGCCGGTCGGCAGGCGGGCAACACAGGTGGCCTCCGCGCGCTGGCGGGTGATCACGCCCAGCAGCATTCCGGCGACCGCAGCCGCCGCGAAGACCGCCATGTCGCGGCGAACCACGAAGAGGGCCACCGCGGCAACCACGATCGCGCCGGCCAGGGCCCAGAAATGCAAAAGGCCGGTCGCTAGACCGGCCCCGAAGCAAAACACCACCAGCACCACCGGCGGAGGGATCACCCCTTGCCCGCCTTCCGCGACCTGGGGCACCGTGGCGCCATCGACACCTTGCGAAACGCCTCCAGCACCACGACGTCGATCTCGGCCCGGTTCTGCTGCTTCTCGAGGTTGACCTCGGTAACGACCTGTCCCTCGAGCGACGCGACATAGCGCGGCGGCACCCGGTTCAGCGCGAAGACAAAAATGTCGTCGCGACAGTACTCGCAACCGCAGAAGTCGGGGAAATTTCCCCGCAGCGTGTCGTACGCGGCCTGCACATGTTCCTCGACAAGATTCCGGATCATAGGACCGCCAGCTGGGGCCGACGCACTGCCCCGGTGAAGGTGGCACCGGTGGTTCCGGTGAGTTGCACGGCGTGATACTCGCCAATGGACTCGGCGGGCAGGTCCACCAGCACTGACAGGTTGCCTCGCGTGCGCGCCAGCATCAAGTCACCGCGGCGTGCCGGGCGCTCGACGAGCACCTGGTGCATCGACCCGATGCGGGCCAGGTTGTGCTGGCGGGACTGCGCCCTGACCACGGCGATGAGGCGGTCGAGCCGGTCCGACGCCTCCGCCTCGGGCACGTGATCTGCCAGTCGAACCGCCGGGGTGCCCTCGCGCACCGAGTACTTGAAGGTATACGCCTCATCGAAATCGGCGTCGCTCACCAGCGAGAGCGTCTCCGCGAACTGCGCCTCCGTCTCGCCTGGAAATCCGACAATGAGGTCAGTGCTGATCGTGAGCCCGGGGATCGCGGCCCGCAGTTCGCCTGCTACTTCAAGGTACCGCTCGCGCGTGTATCGCCGCAGCATCCGGCGCAATACCGCGTTCGAGCCACTCTGCGCCGGAAGGTGCACATGCTCGCACACGGCCTCGACCTCGGCCATGGCCGCGATAACCCGCGGCGTGAAGTCGGTGGGGTACGGGCTCGTGAAGCGGAGCCGCCGGATGCCGTCCACCGCGCCAACTCCGCGGAGGAGATCGGCAAAATCATGGGTGCCATCGTGATAGCTGTTGACCGTCTGGCCCAGCAAGGTCACCTCGGACGTGCCCCCGTCCGCCAGCCTGCGCACCTCGGCAACCACGTCATCCAAGTTGCGACTGCGCTCCGGCCCACGCGTGTACGGAACAATGCAGAAGGTGCACTTGTAGTCGCAGCCGCGCTGCACCGTCACGAACCGCGTTGGCGACGCCTCCCGAACCGGCGGCACGTCCTCATAGTGCTCCCACGACCGAAACTCGGTATCGGTCACCCGCTGGCCGGCGAACGCCTGCGCCAGCAACGCGGACAAGTTCCGGTAGGCGTCGGGCCCGACCACGAGGTCGACCTTCGGCGCTTGCGCCAGGAGCGCCGGCCCGAGACGCTGGGCCATGCAGCCAACCACGCCAAGCACGTCTCCCGTTCGCTTGAATCGCTGCAGTTCCCCCACGCGACCGGCCACACGCAGTTCGGCGTTGTCCCGCACGGCACAGGTGTTCACCAGCATGACGTCGGCGTCATCTGGCGTTCCCACCTGCTGGTACCCATCGCGCGCCAGCACGCCGAGCATGAGCTCGGTATCGGCCACGTTCATCTGGCAGCCGTAGGTTTCGATGTAGACGCGCTTGGTCATGCTGAAAAGATACCCCGCCGGGGGACGGCGGGGTACGGTGCTAGGGACGGATGCTGAACCCGGTGTAGAGGAGCCACGCGCGCTCGGAAATATCGCTGCCGCCCGCGCTGCGCCACGCCCGCTCGAGACTGATGTCGATTCCGCCCCGCTGCCGGGCGAACCGGGCACCGGTACCGACCGATATCGCGAACTCACTGGGCTGGTAGACAGGTCCTTCCCCGATGAGGAACGGGAGCGTGGCATAGCGCACGCCGACTCGGAGCGGGAACTGGGTGGTGCGGCGTACCCGGGAGGTGAGCTCGCCACCAACGCTGAGATCGATGGTGTTGCTCGCCCCGGGTGCGCCCAGGCTCACCATGCCCTGATTCGCAGATGACCAGGTGCGATACATGACCTGCGCAGCCACCCGCAGGAGGGGCGTCACCCGGAAGAGACCGGCGCCGGCAAAGGTCCAGGGCAACCCGTAGTCCGCACCAAGGGCGGTGGCCCCACCGTAGAACGCGGAGTCGACATTCACGCTGGCCGTGAAGTCCTTCCGGACCAGCGCGGACAGCGTTGTCTGGCCGATATCGCGCGTGGCACCGATGGCGACGCCGAAGCCGGTGGTGGACAGCTCGGCCGACTGGAGCACGGTGGCGTACGAGGTGTCGTCGAATGCGCGCCGCGCCACCAGCCGGTCCGTGCCGGTAATGACGTGCAACGCGATGCCCACGGTCGTGTTGGGTATCGTCCGGAACGCGAACGCAAGCTGCAAGTCGCTCAACCCCCCTCGCGACCGCGTCGTATCGGTATATGCCCGGACGCTGTCGCGCAGGACCACCGAATCGCGTACCGCCAGCGTGAAGTCGCGGTCGAGATAGGTCGTGGCACCCACACCGAACGCGTACTGTCCCCGTCGGATCGGCGCCGCGATGTAGACATTGGGAAAGCGGAAACCGCGTGTCGTTGACGAGCCTGCCGGCGTGTCGACCGAGCGGAAATCGCCCAGCAGGGTAAACGACGCCGTCCCGGTCTGCAGCGGTCCGAGGGACGCCGGGGATACCTGCGATTCGGGGTCGAACAGCGCAATGCTTCCGCCGGTGCCGATGGCGGCAGCCGAGTACGGACGAGCGGGGAAGCCGGGTCCGCGGACGCCAAAGATGGAGGCCTGCGCCGCGAGGGTCGCAGGCAGCACCAGCAATAACACGGCAACGGCACCCCGCCGTATGGTGTTCATGGCAGCGTGAACTGGTACGGGCGTACATACTCGATCCGCAGGCGCGGCTGGTTCGCCGGATCGCCGGTGGAACCGAACACTGGAGCGGAGAAGGAAGACGCCTCGGGGGCGAGCAGCGTAAAGAGCGCCGCCGGCCGACCAGCATCGCCCTGCCAGCGCCGTACGATCGAGAGTACCTCCATCGACAGCGGCGCACCGCTGGGAACCTGGAAGGTGACGGCACCGGTCACGTCAGTGATGAGCGGCGACTTGGCACCGAGATCCACCTGGACGCCCTGCACGACCAAGGTGGAATTCACGTTCGAGAGCCCGTCAATCGGCGCGACCGGCACCATCTCCAGGGTGGCGCGGATGATCTCCGCCGTGTCCTTGAGCAGTGCCGGCCACGGAAAGCGCATCAGTGACCGAGCTGAGGGCGCGCCGCCAACCACCAGGGTTGTGGGCGTCGCGACCGGAAACGGCTGCGCCGTCAGGTACGTGTTGTAGCTGGGAACACGGGTGATTGTCTGCTGCTGCAGCGTCGTGTCCGCGACATCCGCATGCACGAAAGTCTGGAATGTCGGTGCACCTGTGCCGGCACGGACCGCCAGGATCCGAACACCTGTTGCGGCCGGTGCGGTCAGCGCGACCCCGAGGCGAAGGATCCCCGAGTCGGCCGGGGAAAGGTCGACGCGCGCGAGCGTCTCTCCCGCCAGGAGCGCCGTCACCCTGCCCGCCAGCAGCGTGTCGGGCACTTCGATGGTGTCGAGCAGCGCCTCCGGTATCAGCTCGGCGTTCAACTCGTCGAACGAAATGGTGGAATCTGCCGTCGGCGGCAGCCGGTAGACCACCAGCGCCACCCCGGGCTGGAGCGAATCGCGGGCATCGATGGTGAAGTTGATCTTCACGGAGTCGATGGTGTAGCTGCGCGCGGTATCCTGCACGAACACAGAATCGCTCCGCCGCAGGAACTGGACGAAACCACGCGCATCGGCCGCGGGAAGGTTGTTGCTCACCAGGAAGCCGGTCGCCTGATTGGCCGTGACGTACCCCACGAACGTGCTGTCGTCTCCGACGATGGGTGTCAGCACGGTATCGAACACGACGATCTGGCCCCCGGGACAGAGCTCGGGGCAATTGACCGGCGTAAGGAAGCGTTCGGAGCAGGCGCCCGACAACAGCGCCACCATGCCCAGCGTTGCCGGCACGGTGAAGCGCTGCAGGAAGTTCATGGCCCGAGATATCATGCCAGGTGGGCAGCGCCGAAAGCGCCGGGCAGCAGTTCGCGCAGGGTCCAGCTGACCTGGGACTGCGGTCCGAAGGATTGCCCGGTCAGGTCAAGGCCGAACTCGGCCAGCACCTGCCGGCACGCGCCGCAGGGCATGGCCGGCGGTTCCCGGTTCACCACGACGGCGATGCGGCGGAAGCGTCGGGCGCCGGCGGACACCGCCGTCGCCAACGCGGCACGCTCTGCACACAGCGTGAGCCCGAACGATGCATTCTCGATGTTGCAGCCGACGAAAATCTGCCCATCCTCCGCCTCGAGCGCGGCACCCACCAGGTAGCTCGAGTACGGGGCATAAGCCTGCTGCTGCGCGCGGCGCGCCGCCGCGACCAGCGTTTCAGTCACGCCAGACCTCATGAAGAAATGAATCGCCGGCGGGCAGCTTCGCCGCGCCGAGGAACTCCGCCACCGTCTGCCCCACATCGGCAAAGCTGCGTCGCACACCCAGTGCGACCGGCCGCACCTTCGGGCCCCAGACCAGAAGCGGCACCACCTCGCGCGAATGATCGGTGGAGGGCGTCGTGGGATCGTTACCGTGGTCCGCGGTGAAGATAATCAGGTCGTCCTCCCGCCCGGAGCCTAGCAGCCCGGGCAGGGCGGCATCCAGTTCGAGGAGGCCCCGGTGAAATCCCGGCACATCGTTCCGGTGTCCCCAGCTCTGGTCGAACTCGATCACGTTGGCGAAGACCAACCCATGCTCGAGGCTTGCCATGGCATCGACGATCAGCCGGTACGCCTCCCCATTGGTGGCTGTGTGCCGGCTGGTGATCCCGCGGCCCGCGAACAGGTCGTCCACCTTCCCCACCCCCACCGCCGGGATACCGGCGGCCTGGAGGCCGTCCAGGAGCGTTGGCCCGGGTGGGGGAAGGCTCAAGTCCTTGCGGTTCCGGGTCCGGATCCAATGGCCTGGCGTTCCAACGAAGGGCCGGGCGATCACCCGCGCGACCGCCCGGTCGCCGGTAAGCAACTCCCGGGCAATGCCACACGCGCGATACAGCTCGGCCAGCGGTACCGTCAGCTCGTGTGCGGCGACCTGAAAGACACTGTCCGCCGACGTGTAGACAATCCAGTCGCCGGTCGCCATGTGTGCTGCGCCAAGCTCGTCGAGGATCGCCGTGCCCGAGGCCGGCTTGTTCCCAAGAACGCCGCGCCCCGTCCGGCGGGCGAACTCGTCCAGCAGGTCCTGGGGAAACCCGTCGGGGTAGGTGGGAAAGGGCCGGGACAGGAGGAGACCGCAGAGCTCCCAGTGGCCTGTCGTGCTGTCCTTCCCCTGACTCGCAGGTTCGGCAACGCCGTGGGCCCCCTCGGGCATGGCGACAGGTGCCACGCCAGGGATCGGAGCGCAGCAGCCCAGACCAAGTCGTTCAAGGTTGGGGAGGGTCACTCCACCCACGGCGCGGGCAACATTCCCCAGCGTATCGCTGCCGGCATCGCCATACGCCCCGGTGTCCGGCGCCGGACCGCAACCGAGTCCGTCGAGGACAATGATGGCGGCTCGCCGGCTGGCGTTCATTCGGCACTGCCCCGGTAGCGCCGCTCCACTCTCGCGGCGATCGACGTCAGCAGCTCATAGCTGATCGTGCCGGCGGCGGCGGCCTGCTGGTCCAGCGTGATCATCCCGCCGAAGATGGTTGCCGTGTCCCCGACTGCAGCGCCAGACTCGACCACGGTCATGTCCATGGTGACGCGCCCGAGGATCCTGCAGCGGTGGCCGCCGATCTCGAGCACGCCGCGGTTGGACAGGGAGCGCGGGATGCCGTCGGCGTATCCTGCCGAAAGCGTGGCGGCCTCGACCTGGGCAGGTGCGATCCAGGTGGCGCCATAACTCACCGGATCGCCGGCCTGCAGTTGACGCATCGCCACGATCCTGGCGCACATCCGCGCCACCGGTTCGGGTGCCTGCCCGCCGGCCGCCCCGCCATAGAGAAAGATCCCCGGACGAACCAGGTCGGCGGCGTAGCGCGTGCCGAGCAGGGCGGCGGCACTGTTCGCGGCGTGCACGAGGGGAGGACGGGACGGCATGGCCCCAAGAACCATCTGAAACCGGTCCCATTGGGTGGACGTCGCGGCCGGATCGGTGTCTGCCGAATGGAAATGCGTGAAGATGCCCTCCCACCCCGGTGCGTTGGCGAGCATCCGTGCCGCATCGGACAGCGCGGTGCCGCCATTCCAGCGAAGGCCCGCCCGCCCCATGCCAGTGTCGACTTCCAGGTGGAAGGGCCGGCCGTTCGGGATCCACGCCGCCAGCGACGCGGCGTCGCCGAGGGCGGGACGGAGGTCGTGCTCAACACATGCGGAGAGGCCCGCCGGATGCAGCGGCGAAAAGACCACGATCGGGCGGGTGATTCCGGCCGCGCGGAGCTCCGCGCCTTCTGCGGTCGTGGCCACGCCGAATCCCCACGGATCGAGCGCGTCGAGCGCCCGGCACACCGGCACGGCACCCAGGCCGTACGCGTTAGCTTTGACCATGGGCAGCAACCGGCTCCGCGCGCGCGTGGCAACGGTGCGCGCGTTGCCCACCAGGGCCGTGAGATCCACGTCCACCCACGCGCGCTGCGGCGTCAGTCCGGGCATCCTCATGTCGGCGCGTAAGTTACCGGGACGGAGAACCCATGCAAGACAAGCCACCGCTTGAGCGGGTGCTGGACCTCGTTCGCGACCTGCGGGTGCGCTGTTCCTGGGATCGCGCCCAGACGCGCGAGACCTTGCGGCCGTACCTGGTCGAGGAGGTGCTGGAACTCGATCATGCGCTTCGGGAGGAGGACCCCGATGCCATTCGCGAGGAGCTGGGTGATTTCCTGTTGCACCTGGCGTGGCAATTCGTGATCGCCGAGGAGCGGGGCGAGGCAACGCCTGACGACATCGCCGACCGGGTGGTCCGGAAGATGGAGCGCCGCCATCCGCACCTCTTCAACCTCGGTCCCCGCGAGCCGTGGGAGCAACTGAAGCGCAAGGAAGGCCGGAGCAGCCTGCTGGATGGGCTTCCTCCGACGCTTCCCGAAGTCCTCATGGCGTTCCGCCTGCAGGAGCGCGCAGCGAGCGTCGGCTTCGACTGGCCTGATGTCGGCGGACCGCTCAACAAGGTGCGTGAGGAGCTCGAGGAGGTCGAGGAGGAACTGTCAGTGGGTCAGGATGGGCACGACGCCCTCGCCGACGAGATCGGCGACCTGCTCTTTGCGGTGGTCAACCTCGCGCGGAAGGCCGGCGTCCAGCCGGGACCAGCCCTCGATCGCACCAATGCGAAGTTCCGCCGCCGCTTTGCCGAGATCGAGCGGATGGCCGCCGCCAAGGGGATCGAGATGCATACGGCCGGGCTCGAGGTGCTCGATGGGCTGTGGGATGAGGTGAAACTAGGTGAACGCGGTAAACGGTGAACGGTCAACGGTCAACGGGAACCGCAGATCGATCCCGTTCACCGTTCACCATTCACCGTTCACTGTTCAGGGGTACAACCGATGCAGCTGCCTCGGAAACGCGATGGCCTCACGCACATGCTGGATGCCCGCGATCCATGACACCGTCCGCTCGACGCCAAGTCCGAAGCCCGAGTGGACGAACGTTCCATACTTCCGCAGGTCGAGATACCAGCGATACACCTCGGGATCGAGCCCCTGCTCCATGATCCGTGCGAGGAGCTTGTCGTAGTCGTCCTCCCGCTGTGACCCGCCGATGATCTCCCCATAGCCTTCCGGAGCCAGGCAGTCGTTGTTCAGCACGGTGCGCGGGTCCTCGGCGTTCTCCTTCATGTAGAACGCCTTGACGCTCTTGGGATAGTTGAAGACGAAGAGCGGGCGGTCGTACTGCCGCGCCAGCAGCGTTTCGTCGTCCCCGCCCAGGTCGTGCCCCCACTGGAGGTCAGAACCGAGCCGGTTGAGCGTCGCCACCGCGTCGGTGTAACTGATGCGCGCAAACGGTGCCTTGACTCGCTCGAGCGCGCCCGTGTCGCGCTCGAGCTCCTTGAGTTGCTCCGCACATCGATCAAGCGCGCGCTCCACGATGTAGCTGACGAACTCCTCCTGGAGCCGCATGTTGTCGTTCGAATCGTTGAACGCGACTTCCGGTTCCACCATCCAGAACTCCGTCAGGTGACGCCGCGTCTTCGACTTCTCGGCACGAAAGGTCGGTCCGAAGCAATACACCCGCCCCAGCGCCGCGGCGGCCGCCTCGACATAGAGCTGCCCTGTCTGGGCGAGATAGGCCTTGCCCAGGTCGAAGTACTCGGTCGAGAACAGGTTGCCCGCCTCCTCCCCGATGGCACCGGTGAGGATTGGCGTGTCCACCAGCACGAAGTCGCGCTGGTAGAAGAAGTCGCGGATCGACTGTACCACCTCGTGGCGCACCCGGGCGATCGCGACCTGGCGTCGGCTGCGCAGCCACAGGTGGCGATGCTCGAACAGGAACTGGGTGCCGTGCTCCTTGGGCGAGACCGGGAAGTCCACGCTCTGGCCGAGGGCCTCCAGGCCGGTGACCGTCAGCTCGACGCCCGCGGGGGAGCGGGGGTCCTCCCGCACCACGCCCGTCACGGCCACCGAGGCCTCCTGTGACAGCGTGAGGAACAGGGCCCAGGTGTCGTCGGTCACCTCGCGCTTCGACAGCACGCCCTGCACGTAGCCGGACCCGTCGCGCAGCACCAGGAAGGCGATCTTGCCGCTGGAGCGCGTGGTCATGATCCAGCCGCGCAGGGTCACGGTATCGCCCACGTGCTTTGGCAGTTCGCTGATATGGATGCTTGTCATGGCGGCAGGAGATTACAGGCGGGTTGGGGAAGCGTCAACTTGCGGCAAGCGGGCGGCTTCGCATATTCCGGGCGCCACACCGCCCGCGCGGGTCCCCCGTGGCAACCGATTCTCGACCGGAGCCGTCATGTCCCAGGGTGCCAGTTTTCTCAAGCAGGTCGAGCGCAGCTTTGACCGGGCTGCGGCGCTGACCAAGCACCACCCGACTCTCCTGAGCCAGATCCGGGAATGCAATACCGTTGTGCAGTTCAGCTTTCCGCTCCGCCGGGACGACGGGACGCTGGAGACGATCCACGCCTGGCGCGCCGAGCATAGCCAGCACAAGCTCCCGACCAAGGGTGGCATCCGCTACGACGTCAACGTCGACGCCGAGGAAACCATGGCGCTGGCCGCACTCATGACGTTCAAGTGCGCCGTGGTCGATGTGCCCTTCGGCGGCGCCAAGGGTGGCATCCGGATTTCGCGTCACCAGTACTCCGAGGGCGAACTCGAACGCATCACGCGCCGGTACACCTTCGAACTGGTACGGAAGAACTATATCGGGCCCGGCACCGACGTGCCGGCGCCCGATTTTGGCACCGGCCCCCGGGAAATGGCCTGGATCGCCGACACCTACGCGCAGATCCGATCCGACGACCTCAACGCCCTCGGCTGCGTCACCGGCAAGCCGGTGGAACTGGGCGGCATCCGCGGGCGCACCGAGGCCACTGGCCGCGGCGTGTTTTTCGGCGTGCGCGAGGCCTGCAGCGTGGAAGAGGACATGAAACGCCTGGGCCTCGCGCCCGGCCTGAACGGCAAGCGCGTCGTGGTCCAGGGCCTGGGCAACGTCGGGTACCATGCGGCGAAGTTCCTCGAGGAGAGTGGGGCAATCATCGTCGCCATCGCCGAGCGAGAAGGTGCCATACACAACCCGAAGGGGCTGGACCTGGAAAAGGTCGTGGCACATCGGCGGGAAACGGGAACGTGCCTGGGCTATGCCGGCGCTATTGACATCACGCCCTCGGAAGCAGCGCTCGAGCTCGACTGCGACATCCTGGTTCCCGCGGCGCTCGAGCGGCAGATCACGGCCGAAAATGCGCCCCGGATCAAGGCAAAGGTGATTGCGGAGGGAGCCAACGGGCCGACCACCGGAGATGCCGATATCATCCTGCAGCAGCGGGGGGTGCTGATCGTCCCCGACCTGTATCTCAACGCCGGTGGCGTGACCGTTTCCTACTTCGAGTGGCTGAAGAACCTGTCGCATGTCCGTTTCGGGCGCATGGAAAAGCGGTTCAACGAGACCTCAGCCAGGCGGCTCCTTGGCGGGGTCGAGCGGCTGACGAAGCAGACATTGAGCGCCGCTGAAATGACGGAGCTCTCGCGCGGCGCCGCCGAGGTCGACCTCGTCAATTCGGGCCTCGAAGAAACGATGATCGACGCGTACCACGCCGTGCGCGAAGCGAAAATGGAGCTCGGGCCAACGGTCGACCTCCGTACCGCAGCCATGGCAACGGCCATCGACAAGGTGGCGGTGATCTACGACGAAATGGGCATCTTTCCCTGATCGAAGGGATCCCCTACCCCACCCTGAAGAGTTCGACCGCACGCGGAAACCGGGCGATGGCCCGGTCCCGGAGTGGCCCATGCTCCGGGCGCTGCAATGCCGGATCCCCCTCGATCACGTCGCGGGCCATGGCCCGCGCTTTCTCCAGCAGGTCGCCGTCGTCCACCAGCCTCGCGTGCCGCAGGGTGATGCCACCCGACTGGCGGGCACCGATCAGGTCGCCCATGCCTCTCTCCTGCAGGTCCAGCTCCGCCACCTTGAAGCCATCGGTCGTGGCGGCGAACGCCTTCAGCCGCTCCGGCACACCCCCGTCGGCCATGAGGATACAGTAGCTCTCATCATCGCCCCGCCCCACGCGACCACGAAGCTGGTGCAACTGTGCCAGACCGAAGCGCTCCGGATGCTCCACCACCATGATTGTGGCGTTGGGTACGTCGATGCCCACCTCGATAACCGTCGTGGCCACAAGTACCGCGATGGTGCCGTCCCGGAACCGGCGCATCACCGTGTCGCGCTCCTCGGCCTTGAGCCGGCCGTGCACCAGCCCGACCTCGAGCCCCTGGTATCGGCTCCGGAGCTGCTCCGCCATGGTGGTGGCCGCGCGCAAGTCGGCCTTTTCCGACTCGTCGATCACCGGCAGCACGACATACGCCTGCCTCCCACGCTGGCACTCCTCCCCCACGAACGTCCACACCCGTTCCCGCTCGGCGTCCACGCGGATGGCGGTGCGGACCTTCCCCCGCCCCGGCGGCCGCTCACGCAGCGCCGTCACATCGAGGTCGCCGTACAGCGTGAGTGCGAGTGACCGGGGTATCGGGGTGGCCGTGAGCAGCAGCACATCGGGCGCCGACCCCTTGTTGATGAGTGCCGCACGCTGTTCCACGCCGAAGCGGTGCTGCTCGTCGATCACCACCAGCCCGAGTCGCTTGAACGAAACCGTCTCCTGCAGCAGCGCATGCGTGCCCACGATGATCCGGGCCGCTCCCGACGCGATGCGCTTCCGGGATGATGCCTTGTCGGCGGCCGGCATCCGGCCCAGCAGGACCTCGGGCATGATGCCGAGCGGAGCGAGCAGGCGCGCGAGCGTCGTGGCGTGCTGCTCCGTGAGCAGCTCGGTTGGCGCCATGAGGGCGGCCTGGTTCTGGTTCTCCAGGGCCGCCAGCATCGCCAGCAGCGCCACCACCGTCTTGCCAGTGCCGACGTCGCCCATCAGCAGGCGATGCATGCGCTCCGGTGCCGCGAGGTCCGCCGTGATCTGTGCCAGCGCCCTCTCCTGGTCTCCCGTGAGCGACCAGGGCAGCGACTCGCGCAGTCGCCGGGTGAAGGTGGCATTGCTCACCTGCACGAGGCCACCCTTGTCACGCTTGGCGAGTGCTCGCGCACGCGCGAGCATGAGCTGCACATCGAACAGCTCGTCGAAGGCAAGTCGGCGTCGCCCACGTTCCGCATCAGCAGCGCTGGTCGGCCGGTGCACCACCCTCAGCGCATCCGGTAGCGCAGGCAGGCCCAGGGCCTCCCGGCGCGCCGGGGGGAGCAGGTCGGCGATCAGGGGAATGAGGGCGTCAAGATGGCGGTCGATGAGCGAACGGATCTGCCGATGGCCCAGGCCCTCCGTTGCCGGATAGATCGGGAGGATGAGCCCTTCCGGCGCCGATTCGGTGTCGTCGGCGTCGCCCAGGATGATGAACTCGCGAGGAGCCATCTGGCGGCCGTGGTAGAAACGGACCGGCCCCGACACGAGCAATAGCTGACCTTCGCGGATGGTCCGGTCGAGGAAGGCCTGCCCTGGCCAGACGCACTCGAGCAGTCCTGACTCGTCCCGCAGCACCGCATGGAAGATCCGCAATCCCTTGCGGGTGGGCAGCACCCGCTTCGCCATCACCCGGCCGACGGCGGCGATCTCATCGCCCACCCGCGCCCGTGCCAGGGGCGTAAGCGTTGAGGCGTCGAGGTAGCGATGCGGAAGGTGCCAGACGAGGTCGAGCGCGGTACGAATGCCGAGACGAGCGAACGCGTCGGCCCGCTTTTCACCGACACCCTTCAGGAACTGGATCGGCGTGTCGGGCCTGAGTGACGCGCTGCGAGTGACTATTTCAGTAGTCCTTCGGCGTAGCCGCGGGCGTCGAAGGGCGCGAGGTCACCGACGCCCTCACCCAGGCCAACAAAACGAATCGGAAGATTGAGCTCGCGCCGAACGGCAGCGACCGCGCCGCCCCGCGCCGTGCCGTCGAGCTTGGTGACAATGACGCCGGTCGGCTGGACGGCCTCGCCAAAGAGGCGCCCCTGCTGGATCGCATTCTGTCCCACGGAGCCGTCGAGCACGAGCAGGGTTTCGTGCGGTGCACCCGGCACCTTTCGGGTGACGACGCGCACCACCTTCCGCAGTTCGTCCATGAGATTGTCCTGCGTGTGCAGTCGCCCCGCCGTGTCGATGATGACGGTGTCGAGCCCCCGGGCCGTCGCCGCGTCAATTGCGTCGAATGCCACGGCCGCCGGATCGCCACCTTGCGTTCCCGCGACGCACTCGACGCCGATGCGCTCCGCCCAGAGCTGCAGCTGCGACACCGCGCCCGCACGCCACGTGTCGGCGGCGGCCAGGAGCACCTTGCGTCCCTCCGCCTTGAGCCGACTGGCCAGCTTCGCCACCGTGGTGGTCTTGCCCACCCCATTGACGCCGACCACCAGGATCACGGTGAGGCCTGCAGGTGCCCGGTGGAGTCGCTCGGGATGCTCCGGGCCCTGGAGCATCCCCGACAGGCGCTCGACCAGCGCGCCGTGCACGTCATCCTCCTTCTTCAACTTGCCCGACCGGACGCCCTGCTCCAGCGCGTCTACGAGCTCCATGGTGGCGGGTACGCCGAAGTCCGCCTCGATCAGCAGTTGCTCGATCACCTCGAGGTCGGCGGCCTTGAGCCCCCGCACGAGGGCGCCCACATCGGTGAGCATGACGCGCTTGATGCGACCCCAGAGGCCGAGCTTCTTCTCGCCAACACGTCCCAGGGTCATCGCGCGGGCCGCCATGTGGTGAACCGAAAAAACAGGTCGTGATGCATGCCGCAATGTAAGCGGAGACCTGAAGATCGCCGGAGCATTTCGGCGCAGGTGAAGTGGACCCTCCAGGCCGCTCGACGCCGCCTACCGAAGTCCCAGCCGCCGACGGGCAAGCCACTCGGCGCACAGGCCGGCAACGGCAATCCCGAAGAGCCAGATCCAGTCCCGTGCCGAGGTCCTGGCGCTCGCGAGGACCGCGCCGCCCAGTTTGGATGCGATCACGGTCGGCCGCGGCAGCAGCTCATCGGAATACTCCTCTACCGCCACCAGCCCTTCCGCACCCCCCTCGAGTCGATAGCGCCACCGACCCGGCGCAAGCCACAACTCGGCGCGTCCGGCGCCGTCGAAGCGAAGTGTATCCGCTCCGCTCCCGGCACCGGACCAGCTGATCGGCACCGGCTCCGCCGTCCCGGTGCCGGTCCATTCGAATACCACCGGCCGTCCGCTCATGACGACCGGCTGCACGGCCTGCGCGGGCCCACGCGCAGTGTCGGTGGCGCCGAGCAGCCAGGTCACCGTGGCACCCACGAGCGCACGATATCCTTGCTCCGACGAACCGCCGCGGAAGCTCCACCGCCACAATCCGTCGACCGCAGTAGTAACCCGCCGCACACCGCCTCCCTCAGCCCCGAAGTGTGCCGGGCGGGGCGCGCCCCGGCGCCCGGCCTGCGCCATCAGGCCGACCCAGCCCGTGGCCGTCGGTTGCTGGGCCGTGAGTCGAACCGCGGGCGGAAAGGAATCGATCGGCAACCCGGCAAGTGCATTCGCCAGCGGAGAACTGGGCGCCGCCGTGAGGTACCAGTCGCCATCCTGCGCTGGCGCGCCAGATCCGCTCGGCCAGTTCCACACGCCGCGTCCACGGGCGGCACTCGCGCGCGCAACCGCGTTGCCCTTGAGCACCACCAGGTCGGCACCGCGCACCGCCTGACGCAGCGCGTCCTCCGACACCGGCCGGAGGTCCGCCATGGTTCGCCAGCCCTGGCCAATGCGTACATATCCTCGCACCGGCAATGCCGCCACCTCGCGGATGGTCCGGTACAGGAACTTGGCATCCCAGTCAGCGGGATCCGCCACCAGGACGACCCCTGGCGTCTGTGCCACCGTCAGGTGCACCAGCCGCTCGTCAGTTCGCGGCTCCGCATCGGCGGCCCCGACCACTTGTATCGAGAGCAGGTGGTCGCCACCGCTGATCCCCCTGGTCGTCGCCCGCAACGCGCCCCGGGCGGTGCCGCCGCTGGAGCGCACGACCCGGCGATCCAGGAGCGTGCGTGCGGCATCATCCGAGCGGAGCTCGACCACCGCCGAGTCACGGCCCGAGTCGCCGGCAAAGCGCATGGTCACGTCGTAGCGCAGGGAATCGCCCACCGTGGCGCGGGCAGCGCCTTCCACCCGCACCACCGCCACGTCCCGCGTGACCCGCCGTGGGAGCACCTCTATCGTGGCGCGCGCCAGAAGGTCCGCCGGGATCTCGGTGACATCGTCCAGCTCACCGTCCGTCAGCACGATGACCGGCCGGTCGCTCGCCGCCGCCGCCGCCAGCGCCGGGCCCAGCCGCGACCGACCCCGATCCGGCAGGGTGTCGGCGCTGCCGCGTGCATCACCGAAATAGCGTACCTCGCCGAGAGAATCAGCCATGTGCCGTACGACCGCCCAGTCGCGCCCGGCGGCGGTCATGCTGAGTGAGCCATCGAGCAGCACAATCGGCCGTCGCGCGACCGGCGGTCGCGGACAACTCACGTTGAGCAGCAGGAGGCCCAGCGCCGCCCATGCAAGGGCACGCGCCACGATCGCGGGCCAGGAGCGGCGACCGAGGCGTTCAAGACCGAGATAGGTGCCGACGGAAAGGGCGACGGCGGCGAGGACGACCAGGAGGATGCGCACGAGCCCTTGAATATACGGGAGGAGGCCCCATCGCATGGAGCCTCGAATAGATTGTACCGCCTATGCATGACGAATCTCGTCGCTGGCGGCGTGGCTTCGCCGGTCGCACCCTGCCGCTGGGCTGGAGGCAATCCCACAACTACGCGGAGGTGGGGCTGCCGCGTTTCGCGCACCACCTCAGCGCCACTGCGGCGCGCAATAGTGTGGCACCAGCGCCGCTGCGGGTGGCGACATACAACGTGGAACTGGTGAAGCAGGGTGGCGCCGTGCTGTCCCTCCTGGAGCGTGAACCACGTCTCGGGGCTGCGGATATCCTGGCCCTGCAGGAAACCGATGAGGTGCTGGTGGCGAAGGCCGCCGAGCTCCTTGGCGGACACTATGTCTACTATCCGTCGATGCTCCATCCGGTCACCGAACGGAACTTCGGCCCGGCGATCATCTCCCGCTGGCCCATTGTCGAGGACGCGAAGGTCCCCCTCCCAGGACGAGGGTGGAACCGGGGCTCGCGCCGAATTGCCGTGCGCACCACCCTTCTGGTGCGCGGCCGCCGCATTCGCTTCTACAACCTGCACCTCAGCACGATGTGGGAGATGCTTCCGAGCGGACAGGATGCCCAGGCCCAGGCGGTGGTGGACGATGCGGCGGGGAGTGGCGACCCAGTGCTCATTGCCGGTGACCTGAATCGCATGGGCGCTGGCAGGGTGTTCGCCCGCGCGGGGTATCACTGGCTGACCCGGGACGTGGGTCCCACCCACCACGTCTGGTCGTTCGATCACGTCTTTCTACACGGACTCGAGCCTCGCGGCATTCGCGCCGCCTCGGTGACCGAAGCGCTCCAAACCAGCGACCATCGTGCGGTTTGGACCGAGTTCGAGCTTGACCCGGCATGACAGGTCAAGGATCGGCGACTACCTTCTATGCCCGTCGTTCCGGGAAACATGAACCTCGCTCCAAGGAGTCGATCTAATGTCCGTCTCGTTGAAGTACAGTGTCGGGCAGGTAGGCGCGCTGGCGATTCTGCCGATTGTGGCCGTGTCACTGGCAGCGTGCGGTGGCAACAAGGTGCAGGGCACAGAATCGGCCTCGGTCGCGGCGATCCCGGGCGGCGGTGTCGTCGCGGTGGAAACCTTCACCTCGAGTGCCACCGTCAGTGCGCTCAACACCAGCAAGCGCAAGGTGACGCTGGAGTTCGCCGACGGGAAGAAGACCACGTTCACGGCTTCGCCTGACATGGTCAACTACAACCAGCTCCAGGTCGGCGACCAGGTGAATGCCGTTGTCACCGAGCAGGCAGTTGTCTGGATCTCGAAGAACGGCGGGCCTCCGAGCTCGGCCGCCGACGGTGGCGCGCTCCTTTCCCCGATTGGCGGAAAGCCCGGCGGCGTCGCCGTCGCAACGATGGCGGTCACCGCCACCATTACGGCACTTGACGCGGCCAAGGGCAAGGTCACGCTGCAGTTCGACAGCGGCAAGCCACAGACCTACAAGCTCGGCAAGGGTGCAGACCTTACCGGCGTCAAGGTCGGCGACCAGGTCAATGCCGTTGTCACGGAGGGCGTAGCCCTCAGCGTCACCCGTTCCTGAACGCCGCCATGGCGGCTCCTGCCCGAAGGAGGTCTGGCATGAACTGGGTTCCCGATCTGTACCGGCACTCCCGACATGTCGCCTGGGTCCTCGTCATTGGCGGCCTCGCTTCATGCGAGCGCGCGAAGCCGGAGGCACAGGTGCCTGCTGAGCAGGTGGTCACCGTGCGGGCACGGGATTTTGCGTTCGATGCCCCGGCCGAGATTTCGGCCGGGCGGGTCACGTTCAAGCTGGTGAATGAGGGACCCGATCTCCACCATGTGCAGTTGATTCGCTTCACGGACGGCAAGTCCCTCGCCGACCTGCAGCAGGCCCTCAAGACGCCGGGGCCGTTCCCGTCCTGGGCCAAGGAGGCCGGTGGTCCGAACGCGGTGGATCCCGGTCACGAGGGGACGGCGACGCTCGACCTCGAGCCGGGCGAATACGCGATCGTTTGCTTTGTTGATACGCCCGACCATGTCCCGCACATGATGAAGGGGATGACGCACGCATTGCGCGTCGTTCCCGCTGCGCAGGGTGCGCCCGCCAGCCCCCAGGCGCCCGCCGACTTGGTCATTACGATGAGCAGCTATGCCTTCGACTTCTCCGACAGTATCCGGGCGGGGCGGCGAAGTATCGATGTGGTGGTGACCGGCGACCAGCCGCACGAAATGGCGATCATCCGCCTTGCGCCAGACAAGACGATAGACGACCTGATGAAGTGGGGCGCCACCTATGAGGGGCCGCTACCCGGCGAGGCCCTGGGCGGCGTATCGGGGACACTTGCCGGCACCCGGCAGCGCATCGCCGTCGATTTTACGCCAGGCAACTACGTGCTCCTGTGCTTCGTTCCCGATGCCATGGATGGCAAGCCGCACCTGCTCCATGGCATGATGCGGTCGCTCACGGTCCTGTAAGGGCCTGCAGCCGGCTCGAGTATGCCGCAGCCCGCTGCGCATCGCCGGCCTCGCGCGAATAGCTGACCAGCGCCTGCAGGACATCGCGATCCTCGGGGTGGTGCGAAAGCACCACCTCGAGCTGCTTCATGCCCTCGACCGGCTTTCCCGTGTCATGCAGGGCAACCCCGTAGACATAGCCGTACTGCGCGTCCTGTGGGGCGGATCGCGTCGCGGCCCGGAGTTCCGCCACCGCCGCCTGCACCTGACGCTGCCTGATCAATGTGAGCCCGAGCGCGTAGTGAAGTGACGCGTTGTCGGGCGCGTGCACCAGTCCCTCCTGCAGCGTTGCTTCCGCCCCGCCATCGTTGCCACTCGCCCGCAGGTAGTCGGCCAGGTTGACCCACGCCGGGACAAACGCCGAGTCGAGGGCAATGGCGCGCCCGAACGCGTTCGCGGCGCGCGCGCCGTCGCCCCGCGAGGCGTACAGCGTGCCGAGATTGGTCCATGATTCGGGCCGGTCGGCGTTGAACATCTGCGCGTCGATGTATTCCTGCAGTGCGATGCCGTACGCGGCCTTGCTTGCGTCAGGCAGGTACTGCTCGGGCCGCCCGGCCAGGGCGCGGGCCGCATCGATGCGCACGGCGAGGATCGAGTCGGTGAGTCGCGGCGCCAGGATCCGGGCCCGCTCCGCCGGATCGACATTCTCCAGCGCCGTCACTGCCGCCGCGCGCAACAGCGGGCTCCGGTCCGAAGCCACCGCCTCGGCGGCCGAGACGGCGCTCGGGTGCTGATAGCCCGCCAGTCGGCTTACCGCGGTCGCACGCGCAATCGCCGGCTGCAGGGTGTCTCCAGACAGCCCGGTGAGCCGCGCGAGTGACCCGGCAAGTCCCCGCTCCGAGTCGAACAGCGCCTCTGCATAGCGCTGATAGCCCTCCGCAGGGTGGCCGTACCACCCCGCGACCTGGTCGGCGGCCCACTGGGCCGTCTTGCCGGCATGGCACTGGTTGCACGTATTGGGGACGCCGAATCGTACGGACTGCTCCGGTCGCGGCACCCGGAAACTGTGATCGTGCCGGGCGTCCACCACCATGTAGGTGGCTTGTGGCATGTGGCAGCTCACGCAGTCGACACCCGTCGCGCCAACCGGGTGATGATCGTGCGCGGGGCCGGAATACTTCTCCTTGTCGTGGCACGTAAGGCAGACCTGGGCTCCCGGCGCACGGAGCTGTTGCGTATGCGGCTCGTGGCAGTCGCTGCAGGTGACGCCCTTGGCGAACATCCGGCTCTGCAGGAAGGGAGCGTAGTTGTACACCTCGTCACGCATCTGCCCGTCGGGCCAGAAGAGACCCGGCTCGAGGAGGGCAACCTGCTCGGCGGTACCGAGGGCCTGCCCGGGCACGTAGCCATCCTTCAGCTGTGCGCGACGCGCATGGCAGAGACCGCACGTCTCGACTTCCTTGTCGGTACGTCGTGGGCTGCTGCGCGCGCCAATACCCGTAGCGGGATCGATCGGCCAGGTCACACCCTTCCGTTCATCGAGGTCGACCACCAGCCCCATCTTTCCAGACTTGCCGGTCGTCTTCCCTGCCCCCGCCCAGGCCACGTGCGCCGACCCGGCACCGTGGCAGGCTTCGCAATTGACGTTGATGTCGGTCCAGGATGTCGTGAAGCGTGGCTGGGTCTGGTCATAGTTCTTCTTCACGTTGGTCGAATGGCACTCGGCGCACATGAAGTTCCAGTTCTGGTCCCGACCGGTCCAGTGAATCGACTCCCCTGGAAGGATCCGCTCACCAGGATAGAGCGAGAACCAGCGCTGCCCGCCGTCCGCTTTCGCGCGGGTATCCCAGGCAATGGTGAGCGACTGGATACGGCCGTTGTCGATATCAATGAGGTACTGCTGGAGTGGAAAGAGCCCGAAGGTGTACTTCACGTCGTAGTCGTGCAGCTTGCCGTCTGGTCCCTCGGTGTTGACGATGAACCTCCCCTCGCGACGGGAGAAGCGCGTGATGGAACGCCCATCGTCGAACATGGTATCATCGAAGTCGCCGAGCACGGTCGAGTCGGCGGCGTGCTTCATGGCACCGGCGTGCTGGGAAGAGCGCCACGCGGCAAACTCGGCCTGGTGACACGCGGTACAGGCCGCGCCGCCGACATAGGTTGCAGACGTCGCGACCTCCCCGGATCGCGACCCCGCATCGCGGCTGCACCCTGCAATGCCGAGGATGGTACCAAGGATGACGTTGACATAGTGGCGATTGACAGGAATGCGGAGGTATTTGGGCACGCCGGATGCTAATCGTCCGGGCGCAATTGGTGCAGTCCCGCAGCCAACGGCAAGGGAGGATACGCCATGACGGGGGTCAGGCACGCATTTGCCGTATTCGCTGGATTGGTCCTTGCGGCACCTCGGCCCACGGCCGCGCAGGAGCCTGACGCCCCTGCGCCGGAAACAGAGGCCATCCGCCGGAACAGCATTGCCCTGTTCGTCGGCGCTACGGCCGAGAGCGAGGAGGAGACCGCCTTTACCATCGGGCTCGACTACGAAAGGCGACTGGGCGGGCCGTTCGGCGTGGGGGTGCTGGCCGACAAGCCATTCGGCGCCGCACGCAGCTTCCTGATACTCGGGGGCTTCTTCTGGCATCCGATACGGCCGGTTCGCCTCGACCTTGCGCCCGGTCTCGAGATCATCCAGGACGAAGACGACGCATTTGTGCTGCGGCTTGGCGCAGACTACGACTTTGAGCTCACCGAGCGATGGAGCGTGGCGCCCAACCTGAACGTCGACTTTGTGAGTGGCAGGACGGTCTGGGTGCTCGGCGCGGAGCTGGCGTACACCTTCTAGCGTTGCGCTAGGAGGCGCTTCCGGCGGCGGCGCTCAGGGCTTCCGGCAGGCCAATGGTGCGCTCGTAGAGTGACCGGCCCAGGATGGCACCCGCGCAGCCTGCCTCCCTGCAGTCACGAATGTGATCCAGGCTGGCGAACCCGCCACTGGCGACGACATTGAGGCCTTGCGCAACCAGCGCCCGGCAGCCGTCGAGGTCGGGACCAGTGAGCATCCCATCGCGCTCAATGTCGGTGTAGACGATCGTTCGGATGCCGGCCTCGAGGGCGCGATCCGCGGCATCGGCAACCTGAACCCCGGTGCGCTCCGTCCAGCCGCGCACCGCCACCATGCCGTCGTGGGCGTCGAGGCCAACCGCGAGGCGGTCGGCGCCAACAGCGGCGGCGGCCTCGTCCAGGATAGCGGGTGTACGTATGGCGGCGGTACCGATGACAACTCGCTGTGCACCAGCCTCGAGCGCGGCAGTAATGGCGGCCAGTGTGCGGAAGCCCCCACCCGCCTGAACCTTCACGCCCGGTCCAACCGCCTCAACGATGGACGCGATGATGCGGAGGTTGTCGCCGTCGCCGAACGCACGATCGAGATCGACGATGTGCAGCCAGGTGGCGCCATCCGCCACGAACACCTGGGCCTGCGCCCGCGGGTCGTGCGAATAGACGGTTTCGCGTGCCGCATTGCCCTGGCTGAGGCGTACTACGCGGCCGTGGCGCAGGTCGATGGCGGGTAGCACGATCATGGCGGACCGGCGTGTGGGATAGGGAACGATGCCCATGCAAACTAACGGGGCGCGGTGCCCGGGCTGAAAAACTTGTTGCTCACGTGTGATGCCGCTATATTTGGCATGTTATGCGGCGTGTCGCACTCAAAGCGACCCGACCTCGCGGGGCGAGCATCAGGCTCGTCAGGTGGAGGCGCAGTGGATCCCTCGGGATCCTCGCGCCTCTTTTTTTGCCCCCTATCGGCGCCGCCGCCCGTCGTCAAAGGAGAAAGAAATGCGCTACTCCACGACCACCTTGCTGCTCGCACTGGCCGGAGCTGTCGGTTGCGGCTCCAGTACGCAGCACATCCGCATGACAAGCAGCCCGGAGATTCCCGCGGCCCAGGGGACCGTTGAAGCCACCGAGACCGGGAACGGCAATACGGCGCTCGTGGTGACGGTGCACCACCTCGCCCCACCGGAGCGCGTCACCCCGGGCGCAACCACCTACGTAGTGTGGGTTCGGAACTCCGCACAGGGGCAGACGCAGAACGTGGGGGCGTTGAAGATAGACAGCGACCTCAATGGCAGCCTGAAGACGACCACGCCCCTTCGGAGCTTCAGCCTCTTCATCACGGCAGAAGAACTGCCGACGGCCACTTTCCCACGGGGCCAGCAGTTGTTCCTCGCGAGCGTTCCCAGAGAGCGTAGCTAACGGCGCACGGAGTCATTGCGCCAGCGCCAGGCCAGCAGCAGCGCCACCCCGGCGTGCAGCAAGACCGCTGGCCACAGCAACGCCCCGCCCATATCCCGGCCAAGGCCAACCCACGCCAGGTAGGCCGCCAGCAGCGCGTTGTAGATCAACATGCCGGAGCGCGCCCGGGTGGAAATGCCGGCCCCGTGAACGGGCCAGCATGCCACGCCGAGCGCCACCAATCCGGCCCCGAAGCATCGCGCCACGACGGTGCCAGACGCGGCAAGGTCGACACCCAACAACAATCGCCCCACGAACTGCGGCGCGGCCAGCAGGGCAAGACCGGTCGCAAGCTCGACCGCCGAGGCAAAGGTCAACACGTTCGCCGCTGAAAGAGCGCTGGCGTCTGCTTCCACCTGGTGATTCATCGGGACGCTGCCTAGTCCGTGGCCGCAGCGACCGCGGCGGCGGCCGCCTTCTTCTCGGGCTCACTCAACTGGGACGGCCCGAGCTTGATGTTCAGGGTATCGACGGTGCCGGTGAAGGCAAACGGCACGGCGTACGCATTGTCATCCACCGGCGTCCGGGTATCGACACCGACGTCGAACGTCTCATCGATCGACATCAGGAGCGGGATGGTGTGCTTGATCGATTTCCGGTCCACCTCCTTGCCGTCAACACTGAGTACACCGGTACCACCCTTTGCCGGCCCGGGGCCATCGTAGGTGAAGTCGAAGGAGATCGTGTGCGTGCCCGCCCCCAGAGACGGGCCCTCCCACTTGAATCGCTCGAGGTCCAGGAAGTTGTAGAGGAACACCGGCTTCCCGCGCCCCACACCGAGCACCCCGGCCCCGAAGACGACCAGTACCCATGCCGCGCCGAAATAGGCCAGGCGCCGGGACCACTTTCCACCGCGGTTGGCCAGCATGAAGACCAGGCCCAGGCCGAGCAGCCCAAGGCCGATGCGACGGAACAGTGTCTCTCGATACCACCAGTTGAAACTCCGACTCAGGTACAAGCCATAGCCGCCGAAGCGCCCACCCAGCGTGGCGATCATCCCCTCGGCGCCGCCCTTGGGAATGGTGACACGCGCCGTGATGGTGTAGTCGCGATCGAGGATGCTCGGCGCGTTACCGACGGGAATGCCGGGATTGACCCCGGTATAGGTGAACTCCGTTCGGCCGGCGATGGCGCTCGGCCGCTCCGTGAGCAGCCGTACGAAGCCGGAATTGTCAAGCGGAAAGACGTTGTACTTCGCCGCCTCGGTGAGGAACAGCGCCTGCATCTCCGCCAGCTTCGCCGGGTTGCTGGCCGCCAGATCGTTGTCCTCCGAGTAGTCGTCGGCGATGTTGTAGAGCTCCCACTTGTAACCGGTCATGATGTCCGGCATGACACCGGTGCCCAGCTCCCAGGGCGGGGCCGGCGGCGTCGTGGCGGCGATCCATCCGTCGTGGTAAATCGCGCGGTTGCCGACCATCTCGAAGTATTGTGTCTCCCGCTTCGACGGCGCATTCGCGTTGGCCTGGTCGAAGGTATACACCATGCTCACGCCCTCGATCGGGTGCTGCGTGATCCCGTCCACCACGGACGGCGCGGGAATCCCCGTCGCCTCGAGGATGGTCGGCACGATGTCGATGACATGATGGAACTGGGTCCGGATGCCGCCCTCATCCGTGATATGGCCCGGCCAGGAGATGGCCATGCCCTGGCGCGTTCCGCCGAAATGCGAGGCGACCTGCTTGGTCCACTTGAAGGGCGTATCGAACGCCCAGGTCCATGCGGCCGACATGTGGGGATAGGTCTTGTCCGACCCAAGCTGCCTGTAGTGCAGCAGCTGTACGGCCTCGGGCAGGTTGAAAATGCCGTTGTAGGCGGTGAGTTGGTTGAAGGTCCCCTCTACGCCGCCCTCCGGGCTCGTGCCGTTGTCGCCATCGATGTAGATGATGAGCGTGTTGTCGAGCTTGCCCATGTCCTGCACCGCCTGGATCACGCGGCCGATCTCATAGTCGGTATAGGCGGTGTACCCGGCGAATACCTCGGCCTGGCGCGTGTAGATCTTCTTCTGGACCGCCTTGAGGGTATCCCACTTGGGCAGGCTTGCTGGCCAGGGCGTGAGCTGCGCGTTAGCCGGGATCACGCCGAGCCGCTTCTGGTTGGCGAAGATCGAGTCGCGCATCTTCTCGAACCCCATGTCGAACTTGCCCTTGAACTTCTCGATCCACTCCGGCTTGGGCTGGTGCGGCGAATGGCTGCCGCCCGGGACATAGTAGAGGAAAAAGGGCTTGTCCGGGGCAGAGGCATCCAGCTCCTTCATGTACCTGATGGCGTCGTCCGCCATGTCGGTGATGAGGTTGTATCCTGGCTTCCCGACCCACGGAAAGACCTGCGTGTGGTCGCGGAACAGGTATGGCTGCCACTGGTCGGTCTCGCCGCCCATGAAGCCGTAGAAATACTGGAAGCCCATCCCCGACGGCCACTGCTCGAACGGGCCGGCCGCGCTGCTGTACTGGAAGCCTGGGGTATTGTGGTTCTTGCCGAACCAGGAGGTGGCGTAGCCGTTGTCCTTGAGGATCTCACCGATGGAGGCGTTCTCCAGGCCGATCACGGAGTTGTAGCCCGGGAACCCGGTGGACAGTTCACCGATCACGCCGAATCCGACGGCGTGGTGGTTGCGCCCGGTGATGAGTGCCGCGCGCGTAGGAGAGCACAGCGCAGTGGAGTGGAACTGGGTGTAGCGCAGTCCCGCCTTCGCGACGCGGTCGAGGGCGGGTGTCGGGATGACGCCGCCAAACGTGCCCGGCACGCCGTAGCCCTGGTCGTCGGTCATGATCAACAGGATGTTCGGCGCCCCCTTGGGCGGTACCACCCGCGGGGCCCACCAGGGCGTCGACTGCTTCGCACTCTCCTTGATCACCCCACCGAAGGGGGGCTGCCCCACTGGAATCCGGTCCCCCTTCAGCGTGGTCGTGGCACTTGGGGATCCCGGCGTTCCCGTGACGACCTGCGCTGCCGCAGGACGGCTCGCAAATGTGCACCCAGCCAACACGACCGCCCAGATGGCATTGCCAAACCCTGGCGCCTTGCGCTTCATGGCTGCAGCTCTCCCCACTGAATGGAATACGGATTCTCTCACGAGCGTCCCGCCGCCCGAGCTTGCGTGAAGACCTCAATGCCACCGCTGTGCTGGATGGTGTCGAAACGGACCTCAGGCGGCTCAAGCGACAGCTCCATCGCGGCCACGATGACACGGCTGCTCTCGGAGTTCAGGTGCCGGTCGAGCGCGGCGCGCGATGTCCATTGCTCGATCAGGATGAGCCTATTTGCGTCTTCGGCGTCAATGTACAGGCGGGCGCTGACGCAGTCGGGCTGCACGCGCGTCGGGGGGAGCAAGGCCTCGACGCTCTGCAGCAGTTTCTGGCGCCGGGCGGACGGCACCAGCAGGCGAAGCGTGAAACTGATCATGCGCATCCCCAAGGCACATGTCGCGCCGTTCGGGAGCCCGGGCACCGGGGTCGGGCTAACTGCATGTGCGGCAGCGCGCTAGCCGGGCGGCATCGCGCTGTCGGGCGGGGAGTGCCAGCGGGCCGGCTCCGAATGACCGGAGTTAACTCCGATCGTCGGAGGCTGCGCGCGCTATGCCGAGACGCTTCATCCGCGACTCGAGCGTGGTGGGCTTCATGTCGAGCGCGGCCGCTGCGCCAAGCGCCCCACGGATGCGCCATGCGCAGCGATCCAGCACCTGCAGGATGTACACCCGTTCGGCATCATCCCGTGAGGCACCACTCGCCGGCCGGGTTGCCGCGAGGGAAGCGACCTGTCGTCCGAGGGAGACCTGCAGCGTCGGCTCGCGCGCCAGGATCATTGCCCGCTCCACGAGGTTGCGGAGCTCGCGAATGTTGCCGGGCCACGAGTAGGCCTGAAGCGCCGCCATGGAGTCGTCGGCGACGGCCTTGATCGACTTGCCCATCGACTCGCGGAACTCGTGAATGAAGGCCCAGGCAAGCATCGGGATGTCCTCCGGTCGCTCGCGGAGGGGCGGGACCTCGATGGGAAAGACGTTAAGCCGATAGTATAGGTCCTGCCGGAACGCGCCGCTGGCCACGGCCTGCACAAGATCTCGGTTGGATGCGGCGATGACGCGCAGGTCGACCTTCAATGTCTGGGTTCCGCCCAGGCGCTCGAACTCACCACTCTGCAGGACACGGAGGAGTTTGGGCTGGAGCTCGAGCGGGAGCTCGCCGATCTCGTCCAGGAAGATCGTCGCACCGTCCGCCAGCTCAAAGCGCCCCATTTGCCGCGCGAGTGCACCGGTGTAAGCGCCCTTTTCGCGACCAAAGAGCTCGGCCTCGATGAGAGTCGCCGGAAGCGCCGCGCAGTTCACCTTCACCATCGGGCGCTGCTTCCTGCCGCTCAGCTCGTGGATCGCGCGGGCCAGGACTTCCTTGCCGCTGCCGGTCTCTCCCAGCAGCAGCACGGTGGACTGGGTGGGCGCCACCTGCCTCACATCCTCCAGAATCGCATTGAAGCGGGGAGAATGACTGGCGAGCTCCCCCGGCAGCTTGCTTCGCACCGCCTGACGGAGGTAGGTGTTTTCCGCCTCGAGCCTGGCATTGAGGCGCTTGATCTCCTCGTGCGCGTCGCGAAGCGCCGCGTCAGCGCGGCTGCGGACCAGCGCCTGGCCGAATACCTCGCCCAGCAGCTTGAGCCGTGTGATGAGGTCATCCGGCCACGTCCGGGTCGAGCGGAACGCGCTGAACGAGATCGCCCCGATGATCCGACCGCCAAGCCGCAAGGGTATGGTGAGCAGTGAGCGAAGGCCGGTGCGCAGCGCGTAGTCCAATTCGTCGGCCGCGTCCGCCGGGATGTCGTCGGGCAGCGACGGCAGCATGACCGTTCGCCCGGCGCGCAGTTCACCGATGAACCAGGTGAGCTCGCCCGGCAGTGGGCCCCTCGGCGTCGCCTGGACTCCGGGAACGGCAATCGAGCAGAGGACCACCAGCTGGTCACCATCTGGCGAGAACTCGCCGAGGGTACTGCGCTCGAAACCGAGGAACTCGACCAGGCGCGTGAGACCCGCCTCGATTTCGGCGATGACGCGGTCGCTGGCGACGTTCGCGGATGTGGTGGACAAGTCGGCCAGAAGACGCTCAAACGCCAGTCGCTCGGCCACGGATGCGCCGGCTTCCAGTGCCCTCGCGCCTGCCGGACCGTAGTTCACGGCGATCGGCTCGTCGTGGCCGCCGCCATATCCGTAAAGGGCTGGGCAAGAAGCAGGCGGGTAAGCAATATCCGGTCGACCTTGAACGCCGGCATGAGTGTGGACGCAATCGGGTCACCAGTGCCGAGATCTACGCGGGAGGGATCCCGAGCGACACCGTTGACCCGAAACTCGTAGTGCAGGTGTGGCCCCGTCGCGAGTCCCGTGGAGCCGACGTACCCGATCACCTCACCTTGCGTCACCCGCGTCCCCGAATGCACGCCGGAGGCAAACCCCCGGAGATGCCCATAGCGGGTGGCGATGCCGTTCCGATGCCGGATCACCACCAGGTTGCCGTACCCACCGCTCCGCCCGGCACTCACCACCGTCCCGTCACCGGCCGACATTACCGGCGTGCCTGGATCGGCGGCATAGTCCGTTCCCTCGTGCCGACGCGCATAGCCCAGCACTGGATGGAAGCGGGCCCGGTTGAAGCGGCTCGAGATGCGCCGGAATTCGACCGGCGCACGCAGGAAGGCCCGGCGCAGCGACCGCCCCTCTGCATCGAAGTAGCCCGGCTTGTCGTTCTCCGTGAAGCGGAACGCACTCAGCGCCTTCCCGTTCACCTCCAGGTCTGCGGCCAGCACATTCCCGACCCGTGTTTCCCCCTCCTCCGACGTGAGCCGCTCCAGTACCACCTGGAAGCTGTCCCCCGGCTGGAGGTCGCGGCTGAAATCGAGTTGCCAGGCAAATACGTCGGCCATCTCCCACGCCAACTTCGTTCGCTCGGAGGCGGCAAGCGACGACCAGGGCACCGCCTGGTCGAGCGCCTCGTACAGCGACGACTCGATCGCCCCGGCAAACCGCACGGTGTCGGCGAACCACCGGATGGGCTCCGCGGTCGCCTGCCAATCGGCCGCCGAGCGGGTGAGTCGCAGGCGCTGCTCGGGACTGGTGCGGACACTGATCTGGTCGGGAGTCGAGTCAGCATGCTGGCGACGCACTCGAAAGACGAGGCCCGCGCGGAGCTTCCGGAGGTCGAGCATTCCCGCGAGGTGCCTCACCTCAGCCGCCCCCAGGCCGTTTCTCGCGAAGAGGTGGGCCAGCGTCTCGCCTCGATGCAAGGTGTCTGGGGACACCACGGTAGTACTCGAGTCGTGGGTGGGAATGGCGGCAGTCGTGTCGGGCAGCGACGCGGTGCCCCGAAGCCAGAACTGGCGTCCGCCGAGGGCGACCGCCAGCACGACAAGCACCAACAACACCGCGAGGGGTGGGCGCAGCTTCATCAATCCATCTGGCGACGAATGAAGGTGGGGATCTCCATGTCGGGGACATCCGCGCCGGGGGGCGGTTGCTGCCGGAGCGGGCGCACCTGTGTCGGAGGCGGCGTGGGAGCCGCCGCGGCCGGGCGCTCCTCAGGCGCGGCGGGTCGCGGCCGGCGCCCGGGGAAGGAAATGACCCCGCTTGGCCGGGTCTCCTCACGCTGACGATCGAAACCGGTGGCGATGACGGTGACCCGGATCTCGCCCTGCATCGCGGGGTCGTTGCCGGCGCCGAAGATGATCTCGGCGTCCTCGCCCACCGCCTCGTGGACGATCTCGCTGATGGTGGTTGCCTCACCCAGCGTGAGGTCGTCCCCACCAACGATGTTCAGCAGCACCGCCGACGCCCCGGTGATCGACACGTTGTCGAGGAGGGGGCTGGAGATTGCCTGCTGCGCCGCTTCGAGGGCGCGATTCTCGCCCCGGCCGAAGCCGGTGCCCATCAGGGCCGCGCCGCCATTCTGCATGACGGTGCGCACATCGGCGAAGTCGACGTTGATGATGCCCGTGGTGGTGATGAGGCGGGAGATACCCTGGGTCGCGTGGAGCAGCACTTCATCGGCCTTCTTCAGCGCCTCGAGGAACTGGGTTCCCTTGCCGACGATGGCGAGGAGGCGCTCGTTGGGCACCACGATCATCGTGTCCACGTTCTTGCGCATCTCCGCGATGCCCATCTCGGCCTGCAGCGTCCGCTTCTTCCCCTCGAACTGGAAGGGGCGCGTCACGATCCCCACCGTCAGCGCCGACACCTCACGGGCCAGTTCCGCGATGATCGGGGCGGCGCCGGTACCAGTGCCACCACCCATACCGCAGGTGACGAAGACCATGTCGGCTCCCTGCAGCGCCTCGAGCACCTCGGCGCGATCCTCCTCGATCGCCTGGCGCCCGATCTCCGGTCGCGCCCCGGCGCCGAGACCGCGCGTCAGCCGCTTGCCGATCTGGATCTTGTGACTCGCCTTGGACCGCGTGAGGGCCTGGGCATCGGTGTTGACCGAGATGAAGTCCACGCCCTGGAGATTCTCGTCGATCATCCGGTTGACGGCGTTGCCCCCGCCGCCGCCGATACCGACGACTTTCATCCGGGCGCTCTGCGCGTTCCGCTCCGCGTCCTCGAACTCGAAGATCATTCCGGACACACGCCCCTCCTCAGAAGAAGTCCTGGAGCCACCGCTTGACCGGTGTGACAAGTTTCTCAACTGTGCGGTTCCGGCGGACGCCGGTTCCAAAGGCACCTGACATTTCCTGCCGCGCGCCATAGAGCAGCAATCCGGCGAGCGCCGCCATGCGGGGCGTCTCCAGGCTGTCGGCGAGACCTCGCAGCCCCTGCCCCGGCACCCCCACCCGGACCGGCATGGCGAACACCTCACGGGCCAATTCCACGATGCCCGGTGCCAGCGCGCCGCCACCTGTCAGGATGATACCGGCGGGAAGCTGCTGGTGGTACCCGGCCTTGCTGATCTCGTCGAGCGCATACTCCAGCGTCTCCTGCAGCCGGGAGTGCATGATATGGGCAAGCACCCGTCGCTGCGCCGTTCGGGCACCCTGCCCCGGCGTGCCCGGGAGGTCGATGATGTCGGTGTCAGGGACCATCGGCTCCCACGCCGACCCCGACCGCTCCTTGAGCCGCTCGGCATCGGCCTGGGTGACCTGCAACCCATGCACAATATCGTTGGTAACGTGCCCGCCGGCACACAGGAGCGAGGCGGTATGCCGGATCTTGCCGTGCTGGAAGATCGCCACGTTGGTGGAACCCCCGCCGAGCTCCACGATGCCACACCCCAGCTCGCGCTCGTCACTGGTCAGCACCGCCGTGGATACGGCCAGCGGTTCCAGCACGAATTCGCCAACCTGGAATCCGGCCCGCTCGGCACACTTCCGCAGGTTGGTCAATACGCTCGAGAGCACGGTGACCAGGTAGACCTCGGCTTCGAGCCGCGACCCGGTCATGCCGATCGGCTCGGTGATCCCGCCCTGCTGGTCCACCAGGTAGTCCAGGGGAATGGCGTGCAGCAGCTCATGATCCCGGCCGAATGAGATATTGCTGGCCATGTCGTTGACGCGAGCCACGTCGCTGGTGCGAATCTCGTCGCTGGTCACCGACACCATGCCGTGCGACGTGCGCCCCGAGACGTGTTCGCCCGCAACGCCGATGTAGACGGTGCCAATCTCGGCACCCGCCATCTTCTGGGCAGCGCTCATCGCCTTGGTAATGGCCCGGGTCGCTTCCTCGATGTCGCGCACCACGCCACGCCGCACACCCTGGGTTCGTTCCACCCCGATCCCGAGCACCTTGACCGACGGATGCCGGGGGTCGCCGTGGGCCTCACCAACGGCCGCCGCCACCTTGCTGGTGCCGAGATCGATCGCCGCCACGAGTTGTTTCTGCGGTTCGGTCATGCTGCGCTCCAGCGAACCACGACCTGGTCCGCGAATCGTCCGTCGAGCTCGGCGTACGGCTTCCCACGCCGGGCGAGGTCCTGTTCCACCAGCCTGATCGCCCGCAGCTCCGCGGGCCCGGCGTCAGGTCGCAGCCAGACCCGGTGGCCCTGCATACGGAGCACCACATCGCCCTGGACCTGCCACGCCGCATCGACGTTCGCGTAGAACGCGGGGTCGATTTCCCGGACCCGACCGAGCAGCCCTGCCACAAGTGAATCCGGCGCCGGCGTCACCGGCAGGTCGGGCGCTGTGGTGGAGGGATCAAAGGGCAAGGCACGACCCCGCGCATCGACCATTCGAAGCCCATCCTTTGTTGTGGCAAAGGCCACTGGCACCACCTCGGTGACCCGCACGACCAGCGTCCCCGGGAGGCGACGACTGATCTCGGCCGTCTTGATGCCTGGAAGCTTCCTGACTCGCGACGCCACCGCGCCGAGCGGATCGAAGATACTCGCCGACACCGGGAGCTTCAGCGCATCTACAATGGTACTCATCGGAACGAAACGGGCCCCAACCACCTCGATACTGCGCACATCGAAGAACGCGAGCCGCCGTCCGAGCCTGGGCACCAGGAACCATCCAGACAGGAGCACGATAGCCGCTCCCACCACATACCAGCCGGGCTTCATGGACCCTGCAGGAGGCCGACCAGTTCCGGACCCACTCGCGTGATGTCGCCCGCCCCGAGCGTCAGCACGACGTCGCCTGGCTGCAGCCGGGACACCACCGCCCGGGCCAGTCCCTCACGATCGGCCTCGAAGTGCGCCGTACCGCCGGCCGCCCTTGCAGCCTCGGCTACCCGGCTCCCGGTCACGCCAGGGACCGGCTGTTCGCGGGCCGCGTAGATCTCGGTGACCACCGCCAGGTCAGCGCCGGCCAGCGCCATGCCCATGGCATCGCCGTGCAACTCGGTCCGCGAGTACAGGTGCGGCTGGAAGATTGCCACGAGCCTTCGCCCCGGAAACGCTTGTCGTGCCGCCTCGAGCGTCGCGGCGAGCTCGGTGGGGTGATGGGCGTAGTCGTCGATGATATCGACGCCACCGGCCGTCCCCACCCGGTCGAACCGCCGGCCCACGCCGCGGAATCGCGCCAACGCGGTCACCGCTGCCTCCAGGTCTCCGCCGACAGCATCGACGGCGAGGAGTGCTGCCACCGCGTTCCGGAGGTTGTGCATCCCCGGTACGTGAAGCGTGAGGCCGATCTCTCCGCCGTCCCGGAAACGCACGCGGGCATGGGTACGGTCGGGGCGCTGCGAGATATCGTGAATCCTGGCATCGGCGTCCGCCCCGACACCGAATCGCACCACCTTGTCGCCCAGCCGGGCCGCTATTGATGCGGCACCTGGATCGTCCACGCCGACGATCGCCACCCGCGCCCGGGACGCAAAGGTCACGAAGGCCGTCCGCAGCGCGTCGAGCGAGCCGTAGCACTCGAGATGATCGGCCTCGACGTTGTTGACGATTGCCACGGTGGGCGACAGTGCGAGGAAGGCCTGGTCGTACTCGTCCGCCTCCACTACAAACAGCTTGTCGGCCCCGACCCGGGCATTGCCACCCCAGCCCGGCACCCGCCCGCCGGCCACACCGGTGGGATCGAGGCCAGCCTCGACGAGCGCCTCGGTGGTCATGACCGTCGTGGTGGTCTTCCCGTGGGTGCCGCTCACCGCCACCGTCTCGCGTCCGGCGCAAAGGGCGGCCAGGGCGTCCTTGCGCGGAATCACGGGAATGCTCGCTTCCCGAGCTGCAACGAGTTCGGGATGATCTGCCGGAACGGCCGCCGTAACCACGACTGCTCGACAGCCCGCAACATGGGCAACCGAATGGCCCGGACTGACGGGGATGCCGAGTTCCATCAGGTCGGCGGCACCGCTCGGGTCGTTATCGCAGCCATTGAGCACAACGCCACGGCGACGGGCCAGAAGAGCCAGAGCGCTCATCCCGGCACCCCCAATGCCCATGAAGTGCACCGGACGCGAGTCATCTGTGGCGAATAAGTCCATCGTAACTCGCTGAATTTAGGACAGTTGTATCGCGGGGAACAGTCCAGAAACCCGACAGCTACCCGGCCAGGGCAGCCAGTCGGGCGGCAATATCGGCGGCGGCGGCTGGTCGACCGCGCTTTCGGGCATGATCGGCCATTTCGCGCCGGGCGTCAGGGAACTCGAAGAGCCGCCCGATTTCCTCTCCCAGCCGCTTCCCGGTAAGCCCCCGCTGTTCCAGCAAGCTCGCCGCGCCCGCCATCTCCATTGCCCGGGCGTTGCCCGTCTGGTGATCGGCGGCGGCCGTTGGCAATGGGATGAGGATGCTTGGCAGGCCCCACGCGCACAGCTCGGCAATGGTGATCATCCCTGCCCGCGACACGACGAGGTCGGCGACTGCATAGCCGTCGGCCATGGGGTCGAGGAAGGAGATCACCTGAAGGTGAGGTGGCTCGTGGAAATGCTTGAACTGCTCGTAGGAGGCTGATCCGGTGATCCAGAGGATGTCCATCCCTCGTGGATCCCCTGTCCCGATCCAGTCGGCCACGGCCTGGTTGATCGCCAGGGCGCCCTGGCTCCCGCCGGTGATGAGCACCGTGCGCCGGCCGGGCTTGATTCCGAAGCGCCCACGGGCGTGCTCCGCCCGCGCAGGGGTTGGCGGCGCGATCGGGTTGCCTGTCTCGATCATGCGCGCCGTGGTGCCCTTGTCGAAGTGCGCCCTCGCTTCCGGGAGGCCCAGGTAGATCTCCTGCACCCGCTTGGCCAGCCAGCGGTTCGACAACCCGGGGTACGCATTCTGTTCCTGGATGGCGGTGGGGATCCCGAGTCGGCTGGCCCACCATACCACCGGCGCGCTGGCATAGCCGCCGGTGCCCAGCACCGCCACCGGATGCTCCTCCCGGAACAGCTTCCCCAGCCTGCGCAGCAGCTGCACTCCCGCGAACGACCAGCGAGCGTTCTTCCACCACTGGCGCCGGTAGATCGGTTCGGCGGGAAGCAGGTGATAGCGGAAATTGCGGTGTTGCAACAGCCGCGCCTCGACGCCCCGCTCGGCGCCCACCAGCACCGGCTCGAACCCCGCCGGCATCGCCCGCAATGCCTCGGCGACCGACAGTGCCGGCATGAGGTGGCCGCCGGTTCCACCGCCGGCGATGAGGATTCTGGACCCTGCCGAGGCCACACGGGGGGTCATGCGGTCGCAACCGCGTCAACGGTGAACGGTGAACGGTGAACCGGTGCCGCCGCCGAGTACCCGTTCACTGTTCACCGTTCACTGTTCATCGCCTTCTTTGGTGACGGCTTTCCTCGCATGCGGCCGATGTTGATCAGGATCCCCGCGCCCATGAGCGAGATGACCAGGCTCGTCCGACCGTACGACATGAACGGAAGGGTGAGGCCGGTGGTTGGCATCAGCCCGAGTGACACCGCCATGTGGAGGAATGCGGTCAGCCCTACGGCGCTCGTGAGCCCCACCGCCAGGTATTGCCCGAAACTGTCGGCCGCCGTGCGCGCGATCCGGAATCCGAGCCAGCAGAAGAGCGAAAAGAGCAGGACCACCAGGCACACGCCGACAAATCCCCATTCCTCGGCGATGGTGCTGAACAGGAAATCGGAGTACGCGTATGGCAGGTGGAACTTCTGCTGACCTTCGCCAAAGCCAACGCCAAGGAAGCGACCGGCACCAACCCCGATGATCGACTCGTTGATCTGGTGGTGGGCATCGGCACCGACCTTGTCCGGGTCGATGAAGGCGAGCACCCGCTTCATGCGGTAGGGCGCCATGATGACCGCCTGCACCGCGAGGAGCATGGCGCCCAGTCCGAGGAGCATGAAATGGCCCAGCTTGGCGCCCGCGGAGAACAACACCATCGCTCCGCAGAGCGCCACCAGCGTCGCCATCGACATGTTGGGCTCGAGCACGATGAGCCCCGAAAGTGTTCCCATCCCGACCAGGAACGGAAGCACACCCTTCTTGAAGCCGCGTACCGCCTCGCCCTTCCGGGCGGCGAGCATGGCGCACCAGATCACCACGGCGAGGCGGGCCAATTCGGATGGCTGCAGCCGGAGCGGGCCGATCTGCACCCAGCGTCGCGCCCCGTTGACCATGGGAGCGATACGATAGGTGAAGGGCAGCAGCGGAATGATGAGGAGCACAACGGTGATGAGGAGCACTGGCCAGGCCAGCCGCTGCCACAGGCGGTAGTCCACCCGGGCGACCACCACCAGCAGGATGCCGCCAAGGAGGGCTCCGGAGAGCTGCATCAGGGCCACGTTGAGGCCGGCGCCCCTGGTCTGGAGGCCCGCCGCCCCATAGACGGTCGCCACCCCGAAGACCATCAGGGTCAGCACGACGACAGCGAGGAGGCGCGTTTCCCAGCGCAGTTCGCCGGGGTGCTTCACCAGGGGCGCCGTCATCAGCGGGCCTCGACCAATGCGCGGAAGCGGGCGCCGCGCTCCTCGTAGTTGTTGAACATGTCATAGCTCGAACAGGCCGGTGACAGCAGCACGGCATCGCCAGGCTGCGCGAGCGTACCCGCAGTCTCCACGACTTCCTCGAAGGTATCGGCCCGCACCACGCGCACCGCATCGCGCAGGTCCTGCTCGACCTGGTCGCCGGCCTCGCCGTACGCCACCACCGCTCGGCATCGTGGCCGGAGCAACGGACCCATCCTGGTGTAGGGTTCCCCCTTGTGCCGCCCGCCGAGGAGCAGCACGAACGGGCGGTCGAGTGCCGCAATCGCCACCTCGGTCGAGGTCACGTTGGTCGACTTCGAGTCATTGATCCAGAGCACCCCGTTCACTTCGCGGACCGGCTCCACCCGATGCGCAATCGCCCGGAAACCGGCGAGACCGGCCGCCATCGCCTGCAGCGTGGCGCCCGCCTCCCGGGCCGCGAGGCTCGCTGCCAGGGCGTTGGCCACGTTGTGGTCACCCAGGAGCGGCAGCTGGTCATGGGCCAGCAGCCTGTCGGAGCCGAGCATGAGCCATCCACTCGCGCGATCGAACCAGCCATCAGCGCGATCCACCAGCGAAAATCGGCGATGCGTCCCGGGCACCCCGGCGACGATCGCCTGGACTGCCGCATCATCGGCATTGCTCACCGTCATGGAACTCGCATCGGCATTCCGGAACAGGAGCGCCTTGTCACCGTAGTACGCGTCGAGGCTGGCGTAGCGATCGAGGTGATTGGGGGCGAGGTTGAGGAGCACGCCGACCTGCGGCGCGACGTGCGGACTGTCGTGCAACTGGAAGGATGACAATTCGAGTGCTACCCACTGCGGCGGGCGGGGCGAGCGAGCAACCTCGCACAGCGGCAGCCCGATGTTCCCCGCGGCCAGTGCATCCAGGCCGGCAGCCTGCATCTGGTGTGATACGAGCGATGTCGTCGTGGTCTTGCCGTTGGTCCCCGTGACCGCCGCGAACCGCGTCGCCGGCAGGCTGGCGAAACCGAGATCCACCTCGGCCAGGATAGGGATTCCCGCGTCGGCAGCGGCCCGGATCGGCGGCGCCTCCGGGGGTACGCCGGGCGCGACGATTACGGTGCCCGACCGCGCGATACGCGCCAGGTCGTGCGTACCCAGCTCCACCTGGGCGCCGGCGCGCCGCAAGGCATCGGCCCATGCGCGCGTGGTGTCGCTGTCCCGGATCTCCGAAGCGTACACGCGCACGTCGTGATCCCGCAGCAGCAACCCGGCCGCCACCCCGCTCTTCCCCAGGCCAATGATTGCCGTCTCGCGGCCATCGCGGCGGAGGTCGTCGAGCAGCATCAGCGCAGCTTGAGCGTGGACAGCGCGAGCAGCGCGCAGAAAATGCCGAGGATGTAGAAGCGGGTCACCACCGTGGTCTCGTGCCAGCCGAGCTTCTCGAAGTGGTGGTGCAGCGGCGCCATACGGAAGACACGGTGTGCATCGGCATACTCCTTCCCGCGCGTGCGCCGGAACCACTTGTACACCGAGGTCTGCGCCATCACCGACAGGGCCTCGGCCACGAAAACGCCGCCGATCAGCAAGAGGAGGAACTCCGCCTTGAGGAGGATGGCGACCGTGCCGAACGCGCCGCCGATCGCCAGGCTCCCGGTGTCGCCCATGAAGACCTGGGCGGGATGTGCATTGAACCAGAGGAATCCGATGCAACTGCCCATGAGTGCCGCGCAGAATACCGCGATCTCGCCCGCCCCAGGCAGGTAGAACAGGTAGAGATAGCTGGTGGCGTCGGTGCGGCCGAGCAGGTAGGCGAACACCGCAAAGCCAAAGGCGGCGATGGCGGAGAGCCCCGCTGCGAGCCCGTCGAGGCCGTCGGTGAGGTTGACGGCATTGCTGCTGCCGGTGATCACCAGCGTCACGAATCCCACGAACACCAGCGGGGCAAAGTTCACCACCAGGTACTTGAAGAACGGAAGGGTCGTGGCAGTTGCAGGGATCGTGTCCACCGGAACCACCGGGTAGCGGTACAGCAACAGGCCCAGCGCGACGCCGAACGAGCACTGCCCCACCAGCTTCCAGCGGGCCACCAGCCCGCGCGACTTGCCTTGCACGATCTTGAGGTAGTCATCGAGGAACCCGATGGTCCCCATCCACAGGATCGACAACAGGGCGAAGAGCACCGCCCGGTTCTCCAGCCTGGCCCAGAGGAGGGTGGGGATCACCGTCGCCAGGAGGATGATGATGCCCCCCATCGTGGGTGTGCCCCGCTTTCCCTGGTGACTTGCCGGGCCTTCGGCCCGGATCACCTGCCCGACCTTGCGTGCGCGCAGCCGGGCGATGATGCCCGGCCCGACGAGGAACGCAATGAGCAGTGCGGTGACCATCGCGGCCGCCGCGCGAAAGCTCAGGTAGTTGATGAGATTGAACAGGAGGTACTTCTTGCCCAGCGGTGCGAGCAGATAGTAGAGCATCGGGCCTCAGTGCGGGCCGGCGGCACGGCCAGTGATGGCCGGAAGTATACGTTCGAGCGCGGCGCCGCGGGACCCTTTCAGCACCAGCACTTCATCGCCTTGCAGCCTCGGCGCGAGCAACTCACCCATCGCCGCAGCGTCAGGGGCAGTGACAAGCCGCTGCCCAAGCGACGTGGCCCACGGTGCGAACGCCGGGACGAACTCCCCCACGGCGGCGATGAGTTCCGGGTCCAGGTCCACGATCTGGGCCGCGACCTCCTGGTGCAGGCGCTCGGCGTCGGGGCCCAGCTCACGCATGGTTCCCGCCACGAACACGAGGCGCCGCCCGCGTCGCAGTTCGCGCGCGGTGGCAATGGAGGTGGCGAACGAGTGCGGGTTCGCGTTGTAGCTGTCGTTCAGGATGGTCAGCTTCCCGTGCTGACCGAGCTCGCTCCGGCCTCCCGGCACTGTGACCGCTGCCAGGGCCGCCGCCGCCTCGGCTGCACCAATCCCGAGTTCACCGGCCACCGCCCAGGCGAATTCCGCGTTGAGTGCCTGATGCCGGCCCGGCAGCGGCAACTGTACCTCCAGCCCACCCAACCGGACCCGCGGCCGGGCCAGTGCGTCGGTCGAGACGATCACCGGAATGCGGGCGGCATCGCGCCAGCCGACCGTGACAACACGGCGGGCGCTACGGTGTGCCCCGCGGGCCAGCGCCGGCGGTTCGGTCCCCACCACGGCGAGGTCGACGCCGGCAGTTACCGCGACCGTGTCGGCCACGATGGCGTCCAGGGTTCCGTACCCCTCGAGGTGCCCCTCCGTGGCGTTGGTCGCCACGGTGATCGTGGGCTCCACGATCTCCCGGTACCGCGGCAGCTCGCCGGGAACGTTGCCGCCAGCCTCGATCACCAGTGCCTCCACGTCCCACGGTGCCTCGATGATGGTCAGCGGCACGCCAACCAGGTTGTTGTTGTTGGCTCGCGTGGCGTGCGTGCGAAAGCGGGTGCGGAGCACGGCGGCCACCATCTCCTTGACGGTCGTCTTGCCGTTGTTGCCGGTGACGCACACGACGGGACCAGCGACCAGCCGGCGACGGGCGCGCGCAATATCGCCATAGGCACGGAGCGTATCGTCCACCTCGAGCAGTTCCAGGCCGGCCACGGGCGGGGTGCCGCGGCGGACGACGGCTGCGGTGGCGCCCCCATCGCGGGCCGTTGCCAGGTAGTTATGCCCGTCAAAGCGCTCACCCGAGAGCGCGACGAAGAGCGCGCCTGCCGCGATGCTGCGCGTGTCGGTGGAAATGGCGCTCCACCCGCCGCTCGCGGGGCGCGCAGGCAGGCGGAGTGCCTCCTGCAGCAGCTCAGCGGTCCAGGGGCTCATGCCGCGAGCGCGGCCAGCACGATGTCGCGCTCGTCGAACGGCTGCTTGTCGGTGCCGATCACCTGGTAGGTCTCGTGCCCCTTCCCGGCCAGCAGGAGGGTATCCCCGGTCCGCGCCTCACCCAGGGCGGCAGCAATTGCCTGACGACGATCGACGAAGCGCAGCCTGGCCCCTGAGCCCATGCCGCGCTCGATGTCGTCGATGATGGCATCCGGGTTCTCGGTGCGCGGATTGTCCGACGTCACCACGGGAAGGTCGGCCAGTTCGGCGGCAAGCTGGCCCATGATCGGGCGCTTGCCGCGGTCCCGATCGCCACCACACCCGAAGACCACGATGATGCGACCCGGCGTCAGCGGGCGGAGGGAACGGAGTGCCCGCTCCAGGGCATCAGGGGTGTGCGCATAGTCGCGCAGCACCGCACAGGGGCGCTCGGCGATCAGCTCCATGCGTCCGGGGACCTGTGGCGCGGCGGTGAGGCGGGCCGCAACCTCCGCCAGCGGGTGGCCCAGTGCCAGGGCACACGCCGCTGCGGCGAGGGCGTTGGAGACATTGAAGTCGCCCAGAAGTGGGAGGGCCACCTCGGCAGAACCAAACCGACCGTCGAGCAGGAAGCGGCTTCCGGTGGCCGTGAGCTCGAGGTGCGCGGCACATACGTCCGCATCGGACCCAAGCCCGAAGGTGACACGCTGATCGCCGCCCGGCAGAGCGGTCCATGCCGGGTCGTCGGCATTCACTACCTCAACCCCGCCCAGCCGAAGCAATGACGCCAGCTTCAGCTTCGCGGTGAGGTAGGCTGCCATCGTGCCGTGGTAGTCGAGGTGATCCCGGGTGAGGTTGGTGAAAATCCCTGCCGCGAAGCTCAGTCCATCCAGCCGCCCCTGGTCGAGGCTGTGCGACGACGTCTCCATGGCCACCACGGAACAGCCGCGCAAACGGAGTGCCGCCAGCGTCGCCTGCAGGTCCACAGGACCTGGTGTCGTGAGCGAACCCGCCGTGCTCGGCACCGGAAGGCCCTCCCCGTCAAAGGCGCCAAGCGTCCCGATGCTCCCGGCGGCGCCATCGGCGTTGAACAGGTGCCGCACGAGCGCCGTCGTGGTGGTCTTGCCATTTGTGCCGGTGATGCCCACCAGTTGCAGGGCGCCGGCAGGGTCGTGGAACCAGGTGCGCGCCAGGACAATGGCGGCGCGGCGACCATCGCGCACCACCACTTGCGGTACGGCGGCCGGTTGGCGCGACTCGACCACCAGCGCAATGGCGCCACGCGCCAGGGCGTCGGCAATGAAGTCGTGGCCGTCTGATTGTGACCCACGCACCGCGACGTACACGGAGCCGGGGATGGTGCTCCGGCTGTCGGTGCTGATGCCGGTCACCTCGGGGACGCCATCGGCCTCCACCAGCAGGTCTGCGCGGCGGAGTGCGTCGAGGAGCGAGGCCGCCGGCACGCTCATTCCACGGTCCAGATGGTCACCACGGTTCCCGTACGCGCGCTGGCTCCGCCGGCGGGATCGGTGCGCGCAGCACGCCCGGTGCCCTTCACGCTTGCGCGAAACCCCTGCTGGTGCATGGCAAGGACGGCGGCGCGTACCCCTCGCCCACTCACGTCAGGCACGGTCGCCACGCCCCTTGCGACTGTGGTATCGCGCTGGCGCACCGGCCAGGCTACGCGCGCCACCGGTGCGACCGCTTCCACGCGCGGGGCCGGCGCCGGCAATTGCGTGGCCACTGCGGCCGTGGTGCCACCGAGGCGAGCCCGGTCAATCGCGATGAAGCGCGAGGCCAGTGCCTGTTCGAGCATGCGCTTCGTCACGGGCGCTGCCGTCGAGCCACCGTAGTAGGAGCCCTTGGTGGGGTTGTTGATCGTGACCACCAGGACAAGCTGCGGATCCCGGGCCGGAAACAACGCGGCAAACGACGCTCGGTACCCGTCATACCGCTTGCCCACGAAGCGACGGGCGGTGCCGGTCTTGCCGGCAAGCTCATAGTTGGCCAGGCGCGCCTCATCACCGGTGCCACCGCCCTCCTCCACCACGCTCCGGAGATAGCCCTGCAGTTTCGCCGCGATGGCCGGCGTCACGACCCGGCGCACCGGCTCCGGCTGGTGCTGATAGAGCAGCCGTCCCGCCGGGTCGCGCACCTCGCGCACCAGGGTGGGCGTGACCAGCACGCCATCGTTTGCAATCGCCGCGTACGCCACGGCCAGTTGCAGCGCGGTCACCCCGATCTCGTAGCCCATGGCCATGCTCGCCTGGGCATAGTCCGCGATCCAGCGCTCGGGGATCTTGAGTTGCCCGCGCGACTCCGAAGGGAACTCGACGCCAGAGGGGCTGCCAAAGCCAAAATCGCGCAATGCCTCGTACTGCTCCACCGGCGTGAGCCGCCGCGAGAACTTTGCCATGGCGATATTGCTCGACACCTTGATGGCATCTGCCAGGGTCAGCGATCCCTCCACCTTGTGCGCATCGTTGATCGTGCGTGTACCCCCGCGCGACAGCGGCATTTCGTAGTGCCCCCCTTCCGCGCTCACCCGCGCGGTGCTGTCCACCCGGTCGAGGCGCAGGAGCGCCGCCGCGGTGAAGAGCTTTGCCGTCGAGCCCGGCTCGAACGGGCTGGTGAATGCCGTGGGGCTCGAACCGGCGCGGTCCACACCGGCCTGCCGGGACGCGACCGCGAGCAGCTCACCGGAGCGCGGGTCGAGCACGACGATGTCGCCACCGTCGGCACCCGACTCCCGGATCGCATCCTCCAGCTCGCGCTCGGCGATATCCTGCAGTTCCGCATCGAGCGTCAGCCAGACGTCGTTGCCCGGCACCGGGTCGCTCACCTTGCGTGCCGGTGACTCCAGCCGACGCCCGCCGCGGTCGCGCAGGAACACCGCCTCGCCCGGGGTGCCGGTGAGGAGGTCGTCGAGCGCGCGTTCGAGGCCGGAGCCGCCGCGCGTGCTGTCAGGGGGAAGCCGGCCGATGACCGGTGCGGCCAGTGATGACGGATAGTCTCGCCGGAAGCTGCCCTCGAGATGGACACCCTTGAGCTGGCGCAGCGGTTCGATCTGCGTCGCCGTGTAGGGGCCGTAGAAATAGATGTACTTGCCGCTGCGCAGCTTTCGCTGCATCTCCCCGGCGCTCACGCCCAGTGCGCGCGAGGCGGCCTGCACCAGCACGCGCCCATCAACGACTTCGTTCGGCGCAATGCCCACATGGAAGAACTCCTGGGTCACGGCCAGCTGCACACCGCGCCGATCGTAGATCGAACCGCGGCGGGCCTCGAGGGTGTCGCGCGCGGTGCGTCGCGACTCCGCCTGCCCCGACCAGTAGCTGCCCTCCACCAGCTGGAGCTGGCCCGCGCGGAGGACAATCACGCCGAGTGCCAGGGCAAAGCAGCCCTGGAGGAACGAGATGCGCCCGGGGCTGCGGCTCATCGTTGCCGTTCGCCCGCGTTGAGCGTCACGTAGTTGACCTCGGAGTCGGATGGCTCATGCAGTCCCAGTGCTTCCGCCACGGGCGCCAGGGCGCGGCGGCTCGACGCCTCGCGAATCTGCCCTGTCAGGTCGGCCCGGCGCGCTTCCAGGGTGGTGCGCTCCTCCCGAAGGCGGCTCAGGCGGCCGGCAGCGGCGATAGAGGTGTTCTGGCGCGCGACGATCCCGCCCGCGACCACCAGGAAGATCAGCAGCCAGAACAGGAGGTGGTGTCGACCCTTAACCTGCATCGTTGACCTGGAATATCCGGAATCGGGCACTTCGCGCGCGCGGATTGGCCGTTGCCTCATCGTCGCTCGCGGTGATCGCACGCTTCGTCACGAGCCGGCCGGACGCCGTGCCGCCACAGATACAGATGGGCAGGCCGGGCGGGCAGGTGCATGCCGTGCTCCAGGCCCGGAACGCCTGCTTCACGAGTCGGTCCTCGCCCGAGTGATAGCTGATCACTGCGAGCCGGCCACCTGGTACCAGGGCCGCGCGGAAGGCGTCGAGCGCCCGCGCCAGTCCGCCCAGTTCGTCATTGACCGCGATCCGGAATCCCTGAAAGATACGGGCAAAGTCGCCGGGTCCTGCCCGCGGACCAAGGACCGAGCGAATGGCGTTGACCAGGTCGTCACTTGTCGCGAACGGCGTCCGCAGGCGACGCCGGCCGATCTCGCGCGCCATGGCCCCGGCACGTCGCTCGTCGGCGTACTCGCGCAGGATCACCAGCAACTCCCCTTCAGGCAACCCGTTGAGCAGGTCCGCCGCGGTGGGACCGGTGGTGCCCATGCGCATGTCCAGCACAACCCCGGGCCGGAAACTGAATCCGCGATCATCCGCATCCAGCTGGCGGGAGGAGACGCCGAGATCCAGAAGGATAAAGTCGGGCGCGAATGCCGCCACTGCCTCGAGGGCAGCGGTCGAGGCATAGGGTGCCTCGAGCCAGGTCATCGACTCGTCGCCCAGGCGCGCCCGGGCCGTCGCCAGCGCATCGGGATCGCGGTCGATCCCCAGCACCTCGGCGCCCGCTGAACGCAGCGCACCGGCGTGGCCACCATGACCGACCGTCGCGTCCACCACGCGGCGCGACCCCGCGGCCGCCGCCAGGACTTCAGCGAGCAGCACAGGCTGGTGGAACGACGACGTACTGTTGCTGGGCATGACCGGGCCGGAAAAAGAAAAACGCACCCCGTCCAGGGGACGGAGTGCGGTACTCAGAGGACGACGGGGCTGACGGGGCTCGAACCCGCGACCTCCGCAGTGACAGTGCGGCACTCTAACCAAGCTGAGCTACAGCCCCCGGACCTTTGTAGCGGGGGGCAAAGTTAGGCAGCACCCCCGCCCCCGGCAACCCCCGGCTGTTCGCACTGCAGCAGCTCACGACCCAGCGCCACGACCTACTTGCAATACGACTTGATCATGGACGCCGTGCGCGCCTTGAACTGTGGCACCGCGGCCAGCGGCTTTTCCACCGCATCGGGACGCGTGGCCTTGGCCGCGGTCAGCGCCACCTCGGCTTCCTGCACCAGCGCGTCTTCCTTCTGCGCCATTTCACATGACTTGCTCTTCTCGGTTTCGGCATCCATCGTCGCCGCAGTCTGGAAGGCCGCAAGGCCGAAGATCAGCTGGCAGCTGCCGATGATACGGCCGGTCGGATCGGCGGTCGCCACGCACTGGCGCGCGATGTCGGCGGCGGCAGGATAGTTGGCATTCTGCAGGAGCGGCAGCGCCGCATTTGCCAGAATGGCGGCGAGTTGCTCCTTCTGCTGCGGCGACCCCTTGGACTGCACCATGCTGATGAGTGGTGCCGCATCGGCGATGCGGTCGGCGCCCGCCAGCGCCTGGATGGCTGCCAGCGCGGGGTCGATCTGGGTCGGGTCGGCCGCGAGCATGCGGTTCGCCACCGCCACGACCGAGTCGGTCTGCCCCGTCAGGAGGTAGGCCTGCTCGGCGTAGCCCAGCAGTTCGATGTTGTCGGGATACTTGGCGAGACCCCGCTGCGACCATTCGAGCAGCTTCAGGGTGTCAGGCTGCTGCGCCGCCGCTACCGAGATCTTCTTGTAGAAGCTCGAGTCGGCCCTCGTGGAATCGACGGCGTACGCCTGTGCCAGCGCCTCGATGGCACAGGGGAAGTCGCTCTGGAAAAGGCAGGCGTTGCTCTTCAGGTCGTAGAGGTCCCAGTTGTTCGGATCGATCTTGAGCCCCTGGTCGGCCACCTCGCGCGCAACATTTGGCTTGCCGGCCTGCAGGAGGTACTTGAAGATGCCCTCGCGAAGCTTCTGGTTGCTGGGCGCCACCAGCAGCATCTGCCGGAAGTCGGTGATCACCGCCGCCGTGTCATTGGCAGCCTCATGCTGCTCCGCGAGCAACGTCCACGCGGTGAGGCTGAGGGGATCACCCTTCGTGGCGGCCGTGAGCTCCGAGACGATCTCGGGACGCGGCTTCTTCTGCTCGATCGCGATCTGGGCCAGGCAGAGGTGCGCCAGCCCCTGGTCGGGAACGCTCTTGATCGACTTCTCTGCCGCCTTCGTCGCGTCCTCCGGCTTCGTGGCGCGGAGATCCTCGCACTCCTTGGCGTCATCAAATGCGTCGAACGCCGGCTTGAACGACTCGGCCGCCCGGGCGCCAAACGCTTCCAGCTTTTCGCCCGGATTCTGGCGCGACGTCTGGACCACGCCGGCATCGGCCAGCACACCGAAGAAGCGGGAGGTGAGCAGGTAGGCGGATCCACCGTCCTGCCGCGACAGCGTGGACGTGATGATGCCCTTGGTGCCGGGAATCTGCTTGGCCAGGATGAGCGCGTTCGGCGGGCTCAGGATCGCGTTCCGGGGATAGCCGAACTGTTCCAGCGCGGTGTTCATCGTCGTGTCGCTGACGATCGTGTAGTCGCGACCCGCGACGCTCACGAGCTTGCTCCGCATGCCGGCGGCGATGGCCACTGCCGCCGCCGAATCGGAGGTCGACGACGCATAGGGATTGGCCACCATTACCCGGATCGCACTGGGCGCCGGTGCGCCGAGCCGCCGGGTATTCCTGGGAATCCCCTGGGCACTGAGGTCGGCCGAGAGCGCTGCACCAAGCGCCAACGATGACAGCACCACCTGACCGATTCGCATCATGCGTTCATGTCTCCTGCGGGAACACCGGCCGGACGGCCGCGTGAAGCGCACCCGGACGGGCACGCCAAAATGGGCGATGAGGGATTCGAACCCCCGACATCCTGCGTGTAAGGCAGGCGCTCTGAACCGGCTGAGCTAATCGCCCGCAAAGTGACGGCGGGGACACCATGCACTGCCACACACCCGGGCCTGTCTAGATGACGATACCGAGCGGGAGTAGCGCACAGTACCCCAGAACCAGCAGCACCGCCGCGGCGCTGGGATGGCCAGCCGAGAGCACCATGTACCCCGCGACGATGACAATGAGCGCCGCAGCGATGATGATCAGGTTACGGGGCGCCAAGGGCCAGCGGTCGCGATTGGTCGAGACCGAATTCGCTTTCAGTTCAGGCATATAAGGTTAAAGAGACTACTCGCCGGAGGGAGTCGGGTCAAGCGCCTGCGCCGCTTGCATTTCCGGCTCCTCGGGCATTTCCCACCCCTCGTCGAGTGCGGCGCGGCGCCGGCGGTCCGCCCGCCGGCGCCAGTACGTGCCGGCCATCAGTGCCAGCGCCAGCAGTGCCCAGGCTCCCCCAGCCGCCAGCCAGGTGAAGAGGCTGTATCGCTTGCGGACCCCCTGCTGCCACGCCTCGTCGAAATTCTCCAAGGTCAGGCCCGTGGTGGCCAGCACCGCCACATCGAACGCTTCGCCCCCTTCGAGCCGCCGAAGCAGTGGCGTCAGCTCCCGGCTGGGGTTGCGTCGTGCGAGTTCCAGGACCGCAGATGCCGCGAGGGCGTAGGCCGTGCTGATTCCCGCCGGATGGCCGCGAAGCGCGTGATTGAGCGAATCCAGGCTGGGGGTGGCTCCCCCGACCACGGCATAGCTCAGGTTCAGGGCGTCGATAAGGTCCCATTCGCCAGCGGCATACACGGCGTAGCCCTCCTCGAACCAGAGCGGCATCCGGACCGGCACCGCATCGCGGAGCACAAGATGCGCAAGTTCGTGGCGCAGCGTGCGCGCGGGGTCGGCGTCGGCGCGCAGGGCCACCAGGCGGGCGTCCGGCAACGTGATGCCTGCACCCCAGGCCGGTGACCGACCGCCCGTCAGCCGGGACAGACCATCCGTATCGGGCGCGAGGATCAGGCGAAACGGCTGCGGGCCCCGCCGCCCGAGTCCGGGCCAATTGGCCGGCTGGTCAGCCCATTCCGCCAGCCCGATCGCGGCCGAGAGCTCGCCCGGCGCTGCCACCACGGAGATGTTGCCAACCTGGACGGTGGAGAGAGACTGACACAACAGGCGGGTAGGCGGGCAGGCGGGTAGCAACAGCGCCAGGAAGGCAGCTACCCGCCAACCCGCCCACCCGCCCACCCGCCTTACGACACCAGCGCCCGCGGAATCTCTTCTCCCGCTGCCGCCCGTTCCAGCATCTCGCCACACCGCTTTGCCCACGGGTTGAACCGATTGGCCTTCTGCCCATCCGTCCAGGTCGCAACCGCCGGCTCTTTTTCTCCCGCGAACCAGTGGGCGCGACCCAGCTCGAAATAGGCCTCAATGAGATTGGGCCCGAGCTGCAGCGTCTTCCTGAAGAACGACTGCGCGTCCTCGTACATCTCGCGCTCGAGGTAGACGAGCCCAAGGTAAAAGTGGGCGTACAAGGTGGCCTTGCGATCGTTGTCCAGCCGGATCGCCTTGGACAGGTGCTCGATCGCCTCGCCGAAGATGCCCTTCTTCAGACAAATGTAGCCGACGTTGATCCGGGCCAGCGAATTGGCCGGCTCCTTCATGAGGACGCGCGAGAAGGTCCCCAGGGCGTCGTCATAGTCTTCGTGGAGCATCTGCGCCCATCCGAGCAGCGACTGCGCCTGTGTGTCGCCTGGCGCCAGCTGCAGCGCCCGCTGCAGGGCCTGGATGGCGCCGGCATGATCACCCAGCGAGATCAGGCTCCAACCCTTCTCGATATAGGTGGACGCACCGAGATGATCGGCCTGTACCACCGGGAACGAGCCGGTGAACTGCGGCGCCTGGGCAGACTCGGCGGTGGAGGCGACCTGCTTGTACTGGTTGACCAGCACCCGGATCTCTTCCTTGAGCTTTGTCAGGTCGGTGAGCGCACCGTCCACGCGCTTGAAGAACGAGATGATCTCGCGCTTCAGGATATCCCGGTCGATCGCGGTGGTGGCCGCATCCAGCCGCCGCGCGATGTCGGCGTGCGTGGCACGGAGACCGGTCACCCACGGATCAGGGCCGGAACTGGTCGGTTCACTCACGTCGCGATCTCCAGGCGGTGCAGGACATTTCGCTCCTCGTCGGCGAGCAGGCGCTGGGCATTGAGGATGACGATCGTCCGGTGCGGCTGCGCCAGGATACCCGCGATGTACCGCGCCGCCAGTCCGCGGACCATCGGCGGTGGCGCACTGATCGTGGTGCTGTCCACCCGGACCACCTCGCGCGCGGCGTCCACCACCACGCCGACCCGGTGTCCATCGATTTCCAGCAGCATCACCCGGGTCTCCTCGGTGATGCCCGCCGGCAGGCCGAGCCGCTTCCGGAGGTCGACCACCGGCACGGCGCCCCCTTCGTGCGACAGCACGCCCTCCAGGAAGTCCGGCGCGTCCGGGAGCGGCGACGGTGCTTCGTAGCGAAGGATCCGCTGCAGTTGCAGGATGTCGAACGCGAAATCGTGTCCGCCGCACCGGAAGGTGACGAGCTGGACATCATCGCCATGCTGGTTCATGTCTTGGCCTCCTGTAACCGTGCCGCCAGCGCACCCAGATCGAGCAGCGGCACATAGACCGGGCCCGGCAGGACCGCGATGGCGCGGGCCCAGGGGAGCTTCTCGTCGGACTGCAGCGTTGCGCCCCCCCGCACCACCACCTCTGCATCGTCCACCTCCAGCCCGACCCGGCGGCCGCCGAGGTCCGCCACCACGACGACCGCCCCGGTGCCCGCCTCACCCCCAAGGAGCTCCGCGAGGTTGAGCACCGGCATCAGCTGACCCCGGAGCGTCGTGACGCCGCGCAGCGCCGGCTCGACCGACGGGATCGCACCGAGGGCGTCAGGCTCACGCACCTCGATCACTGCCTCCACGGCGATACCAACCTTGCGCCCACCGGCCTGGACGACGAGGAACGCTCCCAGGGGCGCGCTCACAGCGGCCGCAGCCGCCGAATCTCGGCGTCCACCTGACCGGCAACCTGGGTCACCGAAAGCACATGGTCGGCGCCGCCCGACGCCCTCGCTGCCGCCGGCATGCCATCGATGGTCGCACTCGCATGATCCTGCGCGATCCCGATGCCACCGGCTTCATGAATCCGGCGAAGCCCGTCCGCTCCATCGCGGCCGAGGCCGGTAAGCACCACGCCCACGGCCCGCGCGCCGAAAACGTCGGCGACCGAGCGGAAGAGGGGATCCGCAGCCGGTCGCACACCCCAGACTGCGGGTTCACGGTCCAGGAGCAGGTGCACTCCCTCGGGTCCAACCCCGACCCGCATGTGATAGTCGCCGGGCGCGACGTAGGCCGTGTCCTCGAGCAGGGGCGTTCCATGCTCGGCCTCAACCACCCGAAGCCGGCTCTGGCCGGCGAGTCGCTCGGCCAGGCTGCGCGTGAAGCCCGGTGGCATGTGCTGCACGATGACGACGCCGGCACCCAGCCCCGGCGTGAGTCGCGGCACCACTTCCGCCAGTGCACGTGGACCGCCGGTCGAGGCCGCGATCGCCACGCAGGCCCTGGCGCGTCCTGGCAGCGCGAACAGTGCCGCCGCGGGAATGCCCTGGGCCGGCCGCGCGAGGATCGGGAGCCGGAACAGTTCAGCGCCGGCGGAGAGTCGCAGCGTGTCCAGCAGGCGCTCGCCGAAGCGCTGCAGGTCGACGGCTTCACGACCTGATTCCTTGGCCACGATCTCCACGGCGCCCAGTTCCAGCGAGCGGATCGCGGCCGACGTGCCTGGCCCGGCATAGCTCGACACCACCACGATCGGCCGCGGCGCTTCCGACATGATATAGCCGATGGCGCCCAGCCCATCGAGTTCGGGCATCTCGAGGTCCATCAGCACGAGGTCGGGCTGGAGTCGATGCACCTTCTGCACCGCATCCATCCCGTTGCGCGCCGTGCCTGCCACGACAAAATCCCCGCTGCGCACCAGGATGTCGGAGAGCAGGCGCCGGAAGAACGGGCTGTCGTCGGCGATGAGGACCGACCGGCGCTCAGAGGTGCTGGACACCATGCGCGACCGACGACACGTCGATCCGGCCGTCCTTGCAGTGCAGCCGCACCGTGCGGCCGAAGTCGCCGCCCACGGCCTCGCCCGTGAGCGGCACGTTCTGGGCGTTCAGGGCCTGGCGGGTCGCGACGAGGTTGCGCTCGCCCATCTGGATCGTGCCCGGGGGCGCCAGCTGCGAAAACATGCTCGCCCCCCCGGCCAGGCGCGCGGTGATCCTGCGCGGATTTGCACCGGCCGTCACCATGCGCTCGAGCAGCGCCGGTACCGCCGACTGCGGGAACTTGGCGGGATTCTCCGATTGACGCGTCAGCGCCCTGGACGGAAGCAGGATATGGGCGAGGCCGCCGATCCTGCTCTCGGGATCGTAGAGCATGATCGCGACGCAGCTGCCGAGGCCGACGGTGACGAGCACCTGGTCCGCCGTAGCCACCGCCATGTCCGATACCCGCACCACGATTTCCTGGTCGCTCACAGCGGCCTCCGATAGATGCGCTCGCGGACATCCACGAGTTCCAGCAGGTCACGCGCGGCGCCGACCAGCGTTTCCACCTTGCCCAGGATGAGGGTGCCGCCCGGCACGAGGGCGTCGTGGAACCCGGCAAACAGTCGTTCCTGCGTGATGCGATCGAAGTAGATGACGACATTGCGGCACACGACCAGGTCGAAGCGGCGCACGGGCAATACGTCCCGCGTCAGGTCCAGGGTCGACACCTGGATGCGCGCGCGCAGTCGCGCGTCGACCAGGCGCCCGTCACCCTCCGGCCGCGTCCAGCGTTCCACCAGGCGCGACGGCATCTCCACGAACGCATCGTGGCGATACTGGCCAGCGCGCGCCCGCAGCATGCATTCGCGGTCGATGTCGGTCGCCTCGATGCTCAGCCGGTCGAGCCACTCGGGGTGGCCCGCCCGCTCGGCGGCGTCGGCCCACAGCAGGGCGAGGGTGTGCGCCTCTTCGCCCGAGGAACAGCCGGCGCTCCAGGCACGGACCGGCGCATGCTTCGCCAGCAGGCCCGGCAGCACACTGGCCTTGACCGCCTCCCACGTCTCCGGGTTCCGGAAGAACCGGGTCACGTTGATCGTGAGGGCATCGTGCAGCCGTTCCACCTCACCGGGCGTCTGGTCGAGGATACTGCGGTATTCGTCGTAGGTGTGCACGCCGCACGCGCGCATGCGCACGGCGATCCGGCGCCGCAGGCACTTCGGCTTGTAGGCCGCCAGCGACACGCCGGTGCGCATGGTCAGGTCGGCCGCCAGGGCGTCGAACGCCGCATCTTCGTGCCCGGTCGTCATGCTTCGGCGGCCAGCATGTCGAGGTTGGCCCGGGCCAGCTGGTGGCTCGGGTTGAGCTCAGTGGCGTGCTCCCAGCTCGTCCGGGCCCGGGCGGTGTCCCGCCGCTTGTACGCGATGTTGCCCAGCTTGAAGTAGAGATCGTCGCCCAGCTCCGGCGCCAGGCGGGCCGCGCGCTCGTAGGCCTCGAACGCGTCGTCGTACCGCCCGGCCCGATAGAGCAGGTCGCCGGTGTTCTTCGACACCTGCGGCAGCGCGGGATCGGCGACGAATGCCTGCTTCAGCATCTGCTCCGCCCCGGCGGTGTCACCCCGAAGCTCGAGCAGGACGGCGAGATTGTTCCCGAGCACGGCCTGCTCGGGGTACGTCGTCACGCCACTGCGCGCCGTCTCCAGCGCCCCCTCGAAGTCGTCGCTCGCCGCCTGCGCGAGCGCCATGGCCCAGTACCACGGTGCCGGCGGCACCTTCTCGCCCAGCAGCTCGCGCGTGCGCTCCAGCCGGCTCACCGCCACCTGGTGGTCGCCGCGCCGCAGGGCGGCAATGGCCCAGCCGAGCATGACCCGGTGATCATCGCGTGCGCGGCTGGTCGCATCGCCATACGCCGCCTCGGCCTCGTCGAGGCGCCCCAATTGCTCGAGCGCAAACCCGAGGTTGTGGAGCGCGCCGGGTCGCGGTCCCCCCTTCTCCACCGCCAGCTTGAAGGCCTCAACGCCTTCTTCCCACTTGCCCTGGCGCAGGGCAATGAGCCCGAGGTAGAACGGCGCGCTGCCCTCGCTCGGCCGAAGCTCGGCCACGCGGCGGAACTCCCGCAGCGCCTCATCCAGCATCGAGGTGCGATAGAAGGCGACGCCGAGGTTCCGGTGCTCCTCCACCCGTGCATCATTGACGCGGGGGGAAATGGTGGTCGCCGACGACCCGGTGCGATGCGCGTAGCCCGCCGTGATCAGGCTGTACAGCGCCTGCCCCACCAGGAACTCGACCATCCCCGACTCGTCCACGACCTGTTGCACGTCGCGCCGCCCGTCGAGCAAGGGAAGGATCTGCTGCTCCTGTTCGGACAGTGGCGCGCCGGCCGCCTCGACACGGGCCTGGTCGGCGGTGAAGATGAGATCGAACGTCGGGATCTTCTTCTCGATCAGGCTCCACTCGTCAACCCGGCGGGCCCCCTCGAGCAGGAGCCACTCGGGATTGATCTGCACCTGGAAATCGCGCGGATCCGGCCGGACACCAGCCTCGAAGTTGAAGGCCCCCGTGGTCCAGGTGAACAGGTAGTAGACCGCCTCCTCGATCTGGAGGCGCATGTAGTCGTCGAGTTCCTGGCGGGTGAGCGCCCCCTGCCCCAGCAGGATCTCGCCCAGCCGCACGTCGCGGTCGCTCGCCTGCAGGTCCACCGCCTCGCGCAGTTGCTCGGCCGAGATGCGACCGTTGCGCACGAGCATGTCGCCCAGCCGGTCCCGCCGGTTCACGATCGAGGCGTAGGCAATCTTCCCGTCGTCGAAGTAGATGTACCCGAGGTTCTGGCGGTCAGTGATCGCCAGGCAGCCCGTGCGCCGCCCGAGATAGAGCAGCTGGATCACGTCGGGAAGGCTTGCTTCCTTGAGGGAGCCCTTGATGGCCATCTATCGCCACTCCTCGATCACGCGATCGGCCAGGGTGGGCCAGTTCCATACCGTCTTCTCCTGGCTCTTGACCCCGCCGGATGAGGCGACTGACACACTCACCGTGCGCCCCGTGGCGCTCTTTCGCACCGCACGCGCACCACCCTCCAGCACCTCGCGCGCCAGCGCCGTCGTGGCCTTCGATTGCTGCGACTCGGCGGAGTGCAATACGCGCTGTACGTAGCCCTGCACCGCGCGCGCTGACTCGGCGGGTCGCGATGCGATGTACGTCACCAGTTCGGCGTCCGCCTCCTGGCCCCGTGCGGTCAGGGTGCGTTCCACCAGTTGCTGGCGCAGTTCCCGGTCGGGGGGCGGCAGCTCCACCACCAGCCCGCCCTCGAGCCGGGTGAGGAGCCTCGGCTCGACACCGGAGAGCTCGGCGAGCGGAACGGCGGACGCGAAGCCGAGCTGCCGGTTCGATTCAAGGAAAAGATTGAAGAGGAGGAACAGTTCCTCCTGCGTACGCTCCTTGCCCGCAATCAGGTGCACATCATCGAGCAGCAGCGCCGAGCAGCGCCGGTAGCGGTTTCGCCAGGCGGCGATGCCGTCCCGGTCGATCGCGTCGATCAGTTCCTGGGTGAAATCATGGGCGCTCAGGCAGGCGACATGTCCCTCGGTAGCGGTCGCCAGCGCATTCCCGATGCCGTGCAGCAGGTGCGTCTTGCCCACGCCCGAGCCGCCGACCACCACGATGGGATTGTAGCGCTGCCCGGGTTCCGCAATCGCCGCCAGCGCCGCGCGCACGGCCATGCGGTTACCCGGCCCCTCGATCAGGTCGGCGAGACGCCACTGTGCGACCGGACCGGCGGGAGGAATCGCGCTTTCGCGCACGCGCTGCATGTACGCTTCGGCCGCGGCCATGTTGCCCGGGTCGGCCAGTTGCGCCGCGCCCGCCATTTCCGGCGCCAGGGACTCGGCTTCGGCGCGGAGTTCCAGCAGTGCCTCGGCGTCCGCCTCATACTGGATCATCACCGACTCGGGGTCGGGCGGCTCAGGGTCCTCGAGGAGTCGCTCCAGTCGATAGGTGCGAAACCCCTCGCCCTCCCAGCGAAGAATCGCCTCGCCCACACGCGCACGCCACGGATCCACCTGGCGGGCGAGGGTCGCCGCCAGGTCGGTGAGGAAGTCGCCGAACTCGTCGCGATCAGCCTGCAGGGGCGCCTTTGACGCGAGTCCGTCAGACAACAGGTCCTTCCGCGTCGCGCTGCCACCCTCTGTGGCACCCTCGGGGGTGTCACTGAACTCGTGCGGCGCGTCCGCGAGGCCGAAGTCGGCTGGTTCGTCGTGCCCCTCGTCATGGTGCGAAGCGTCTTCCATCCGGCCACCGAGCATGTCGGCCTGGCCGAGCATGACGCCCGGCAGGCCATCGGCCGTCTCGCGCAGCGAGCCCCCACCCGCCTCCGCCATGCCATGGTGCGGGCCTGCCACGGCAAATTCGAGAGGCTCTGCCTGCTCAACCACCAGCGCCTCCAACTCCTCGGAGGCAACAGCAGCCTGCCGCCCCATGCCCACGAGCTGGGGCACCTGGGATGCGGTAAGGGGCTCGTCGTTCGCCGCCTGGTACGCCACCAGCTTGTTCAAGGCGCCCAGCAGCTCCCGCACGCTCTCGATACCCAGCGCCGCTACCGCCTCGAGCACACCCTCGGGAAATGATGCGCCGCGCTCCTCCGCCTTGCGCTGGAGGATCGCCATCCGGGTTTCGTAGTCGGGCTGCGCAATGTCCAGCACCAGTCCACCGGCGAAGCGGGTCAGCAGGCGGTTGTCGAGCGACTCGATCTCGGACGGCGCGCGGTCGCTGGTCATCACCACCTGTCGCTGCCCCGCCAGCATCACGTCGAGGATACGCAGGAGTTCCTCCTGCATCTCGAGCTGGCGGCTCAGGAACTGGATGTCGTCCAGCAACAGCAGCTGCGCCGCGCCGAACCGGGCGCGATACGCATCACTCCGGCCCGCCGACAGCGCCGAGTGAAAGCCCTCGATGAATTCGTCCAGGGTGAGGAACTCGATCCGGGCCGCCGGGTTCGATGCCAGCACCTGGTGGGCGATCGCTCCGAGCAAGTGCGTCTTGCCCATGCCCGGTCGCGCATACACCAGCACCGGGTTGTAGGCCGACCCAGGCGCACTGGCGACCGCGCGGCCCGCCGTCACCGCCGTGCGGTTGGCCGCCCCCACCACCAGCGCGTCAAACCGATGACCGCCCTGCAGGGTGCTCATTCGGCGATCCCTCCTGCGGCAAGCTTCCGCAGTACGAGTTCCGAGATGCCCTTGAGCGTCTCGAACACGCCGCTCCCATGCAGCGCGTCGGCGCCAAAGCTCGGCACCCCGCGAAAGTTCAGCGACTCATCCAGCTCGGGCGGCTGCAGCACCAATTCGCCCGGCAGGTCCTGCTTGTTGTACTGGAACGCGATCGGCATCGTTCGCACATCCACGCCCTGGCTGAGCAGGTTTTCCTGCAGGTTCTGCAGGCTCTCCAGGTTGTCGTCGAACCGGCGTGCCTGGCTGTCCGCGACAAACACGATCCCATCGGCCCCCTGCAGCACGAGTTTCCGCGTCGCGTTGTAGTAGCTCTGCCCCGGGACGGTGTACAGCTGGAACTTGGTCTGGAACCCCGAGATGCTCCCGAGGTCGATCGGGAGGAAATCGAAGAACAGCGTCCGGTCACCCTGGGTCGCGAGCGACACCATGCGCCCGCGCCGGGTGTCCGGCACGCGACCGAAGATGTACTGCAAGTTCGTCGTCTTCCCGGACCGGCCCGGTCCGTAGTAGACGATCTTGCAGGTGATCTCCCGCGCCGTGAAGTTGACCAGCGACATCCGCTACCGCCCGAAGAGCGAGCGCAAGCTCGCGTTGAGTTCGTGCTCGAAATTTTCGGCCAGCACCGCCCGCGATGGCGGCTCGGTTGGCGCCGCCTTCGCCAGCTCGGTTTCCAGTTCCTGGAAGAAGAGCTGCACCAGCCCCACCGACGTTTCCGCCCCGAAGACCACCAGCCCGATCCAGCGGCCTCGGGGCGTCCAGAATGCGCGCAGGACGAGGCTCTGCTGCGGCCCCTGGTGCAGCACCACGCCGAAGGACGCCGTGCTCATGACCTCGGCGATGGCGTCCGTCGACGCCATGATCGCCGCGCCCAGCGCCGCCGCCGCCATCACATCCACCGAGCGGGTGAAGCCATCCTGCGCGATCACCTGTCCCGCCGAGGTCATGAGGAGCGTCAGCCGCGCGCCCGACTCGTCCAGGAATCCCTGCAGCGGTGCGGCAACCCAGGGCTCGATGACCCTCATGATCCGATCTGGGCTGCGGCCTGCCGGAGCTCGAGCCGCGCAAGCCCGAGATTCGCATCGCGCTCGGCTACCGCCACGAGCAGCAGGTCTTCACCGGCGGGCACGCTCAGCACCGTCCCACGCTCAGCCCTCAGCTGCACCACCTGTGGCACCGCAAGCCCGGCACTGGTGGCCGTGCGACGGAGCCGCAGCGTCAGGCTCGCTGCCAGCGCCGCCACCGCCGCACCATCAAGTCCTTCGGCCAGCGCTTCGGCCACCACCAGCCCATCCGATTCAGCCACCAGCATGGCGCCCCGGATGCCCGCCACGCGCGTCACGCGCTCGAGGGCCTCGCCCAGGTTCCTCATGCCAACCGCTCCAGCCAGCTGCGGGCCGCACGCGCCGCCTGGTCACCGATGAGGCCAAGCCGTCCCACCGGCACCCGCGCGTCGCGCAACAGCAGCAGCACGGTGGACTGCGTGGGCGGCAGCACCAGGAGATGGCCATCAGGCGATTCGGCCGTCACGCTTTCCCAGGCGCCAAGATCGAGCAGGCGTGCCGCCCGGGCAGCCTCGCGCGACACGCCCTGCAGGTGCGCTGCGACGGCATCGCTCACGTCGCTTCCGTCCGGACCACTGAGCGTGCCCGCCAGCCGCAGGCCCTGCGTGTCGAGCAGCACCACGCCGCGGGCATCCTCGAACGGCTCGAAGCCCTCCACGCCGCGGAGCGTACTTGCCGCGCTCGCGGTAGCGCTGGTCGCCGCGCGTGCCGCCGCCCCGTCGAGGGCCGCCCGGACTCGCTGCACCGCACTGGCGAGCCCCTCGTCGTCCGGCGCTGCACCCAGCGCCGATTCGAGAAAGGGGAGCGCACCTTCCGGGTCGCCGGCACGAAAGGCCAGGAAGGCGAGCCCCTTGTTGGCCCCGAGGTGTCCCGGCGCCAGCTCAAGCACGCGGCGCCACGCCTCCGCCGCAGCATGGCGATCCCCCTCGTCGGCCAGCACGCGCGCCAGCAGGTCGTGCGAGGCCGCCAGCTCCGGGTATCGATTGACGCCCATGCGCGCCACCTTGTGGGCCGCCGCCGGCTGGCCCCGGACGCGCAGCGCCTCCCCCAGCTCGAGGAACACGAGGCTGTGTGGGTCCGCAGCGAGCTGCGCCGTGAGCTCGCGGATCGGGTCAGTCATACCACCCCTTGATCGCGTCACTCAACAGCCGCGCCGCGGCCTGCAGCCGGTCCACTGCCTCCTGCAGCGCCATTTCCTCGGGCGGACGCTCGGCGAGTTGACGCCAGCGCTGCCAGGACGCGATCGCTTCGTCGAACCGGCCACTCGCCGCCTGGGCCGTGCCGAGCAGCCGGCGCGCCGACGCATACCCGGGCTCGAGCCGCAGCGCCTCGAAGAACGCTTCCTCCGCTTCCGCATGGTGGCCACCGGCTAGGAGCACCCGACCGAGCACGGCATGGGCGCCAGCCTGCTCCGGGAAATGGGCCGTCGCTTCGGTGGCGATCAGCCGTGCCGACTCCACGTCGCCCGTCGCGAGCTGCTCTTCGGCCCGCGCGACGAGCTGCATGACATCCGGCGTCTCAGGCCCCGCGGCCGACAGGGTCGGGTCGTCCAGCACGACGACGCCAGTGCTCGTGAGGCCAAAGATGGTGCGTGCGATCTCGAACTCCGCGCGACCCAGCACCTCGGCAATGACCCGCAAGTCGCGCTCGCCGTCCACGGTGGCAATGACTTCCCATTCGAACGGCGTCAGGTCCAGCATGCCATGCTGGCTGTCGACATCGGCGAACCGAGGCACGACACCGAGATGCGGCACCTTCGCCTCGATACGCGACCACTCGTCGATCCGCCGGGCAGCCTCCATGAGCAGCGACTCGGTCGGGATGCGAACGCTGGCCTCCGCACTGGTGCGCGGGCCGGTGGTCTCCTCGAACGAGAAATATCCTTCCGACCAGTTCATGAGTTCGAAAATGACTTCCTGTACCTGCTGGCGCACCAGGCGCTCGAGGTCGCGCCGGTTCATGGCGCCAAGATCCACCAGGATGTCACCGAGCCGGCGGGCGTCGCCGGCGCCCTGGAGCGCGCGCGCCCGGGCCAGGTCCGCCTCCGCAATCTTGCCGGCGCGCAGGAGCAGCGTGCCAAGCGGATGCGGATTGCTCCGGATCTCTGCCGCCACCACCGCGCCACGCTCGAAGTAGACCATCCCCGAGTTCTGGCGCAGCTCGGAGGTAACGCACAGCACGCCCGTTTTCCGGCCCAGGTCCAGCAGCTGGAACACATCGTGGATGTGCAGTTCCTTGAGAGGCCCCTCGATTGCCATGATCAGCCCGGCTGCGCGGCGAAGATGTGCTGGAGATCCCGCGCTGATCGTGCCCGGCTCCGGGCAGGCGCGGCGTAGGGTCCGGCGGGATCGGCCTGCGACACCCGGTCCCAGGCTTCCACGGCGTCAACGAACCGGCGCTTGCGCGCCAGGACGTCGCCCGAGTGGAACAGCGCGGCCGGGTGTTGGGGATCGAAGCGGAGTGCGCGCCCGAACGCCTCCAGCGCTTCGTCGATGCGGCCCTGCTCGAACAGCACCTTGCCGAGCAGCACCAGGGCCTCGACGGCGTACGGATCAGTGGTGAGCAGCTCGACCAGCGCCTCGAGCGCAGCCCGGTGCTGCATCCGTCGGCGCAGCAGGTCGGCCAGCGCCAGGCCCGCGTCCAGGTACGTCGGCAGGATGTCGAGTGCCCGCGCGTAGGCCGACTGGGCCGCGCCCCAGCCCTCACGGCCCTCCTCGAGTCGGCCGAGTTCGTACCAGACCTGTACGAGGGAATCGTCGAGCTCGAGCGCACCCTTGCAGGCTTCGATCGCCGCCGCACGATCATCCAGCCGCACCGCAACCCGCGCCTGCAGGTGCAACAGGTCTGAGCGCCCGGGGGCGAGGGACTGCGCCACCCGCACCGCCTGGAGCGCACGCGTTGCATCGCCCATCGCGAGCCGGACCTTCGCCACCGCACTGAGCACGTCCACATCCCGGGGGAACGCCTCCAGCAGTTGCTCCGCCAGGACACCGCCCTCTGCCGCGCGTTCCATCGCCACAAGGGCACGCAGTTCGCCGAGGGCCGCGCTCCGCTCGCCCGGATTCGACTCGCGCGCCGTGCGAAACCGCTCGAGTGCCTCGCCATGCAGGCCGCGCCGGGCAAAGATCTCGCCCAGCAGCGTCTGCGCCTCGGCCTGCCCCGCCCCGCGTCCCTGGGCACGCGTCACCTCGGCGGTGGCCAGTTCGAGCAGGCCCTTGCTGAGGTAGTCACGTGCCAGCGTCAGCGGGTCCTCCATGCGCGGGGAGGGTGCAGCGGCCTCGGGCGGTGCGAGTTCCTCGAAGAGGTCGTCGAGCGTCCCGGGATCGAAGGCAAACTCGCCGCCCAGCGACTCGAGTCCCACTTCGGTGGCAACGTCGGGCGCGATCGCGATCGTGGGATCCTCGTACTGCAGGTCGATGGTGAGGGCGAACTTTTGCGGCACGTAGTACGACTCCAGCTCCAGTGCGCGCTTGGTTTCGCGCAGGGCACCCTCGAAGTCGCCCAGCTGCCCCAGCGTAAAGCTGAGGTTGTAGTGCGCCGCTGCGAGTGCCGGGTCGTGCTCCACCGCCCGGCCGAAGGCATTGCGGGCATCGGTATAGCGCTTGAGCTCCATCAGCACGAGGCCGACCCCGTTCCACGCCACGGCATTCACGTGGTCGCGCGACAGCACCTCGCGGTAGGCCTCGAGCGCCGCCTGCGGCTGGCGTCGCTGCATGAGCAGGAGCGCGAGGTTGAGCCGCGCCGGATGCAGGCCCGGCTGCCGCTCCAGGGCGGACCGGAACGCAGCCAGGGCCGCGTCCGACCCCGACGCGCCGGCGCGCAGTACGCCGAGGTTGTTCCACGCCAGGGCATACGTCCGGTCCGCGGCGACAGCGTGTTCATAGGCTGCCGCCGCCTCGTCCCGGCGCCCTGCCTGGTGCAGGCACACGCCGCGCTCGTTCCAGAGTTTCGGCACAGCGGGATTCTGCCGCAGCAACTCGTCGTACAGCTCCAGCGCCGTTGCGTGGTCGCGCCGGAGCAGGTGCACCTCCGCCATCGCCTGCAGCACCAGCGACCGGTCCTCGCCGGCGTCCAGGGCCATGCGATATTCGCGCAGCGCCTCGGCGTAGTAGCGCTTCTGTCGAAACGCGAGGCCGAGCTGGTAGTGCGCGAGGGGATCGCGCTCCGTCCTGGCCCCCGCCCCGTCCGCACCGTTGCCACCCGCCAAGCCGCCTGCCCGCCTGCCCGCGTCCGACTCGCTCTTCGGTACCAGGCGCTCGAGCGAGAGGTTCGCCTGCGCCCGCGACAGCATCGGGTTGAGGGCGATCGCGCGCTTGGTCGCCTCCAGGGCTCGCTCATGGAGACCCATGTCGCCGTATACAAAGGCGAGGAGGTAGTGCGCCTCGGCATAGTCGGGGTTGTGCGCGATCGCGGCCTCGAGCGCCTCGAGCGCGGCCTCGTTGAGGCCGCGATTGTAGAGGGTCTCGCCCTGGTAGAAGCGCGCGACGGCGCTCCCGGGATCCAGCTCGGCCGCCAGCGCGAAACATCCCCCGGCCGCCTCGATGCGACCGCGGGCCTTTTCGGCCAGGCCGAGGTGGATCAGTGCCGGCACGTCCGAGGGCGCGCGCGCCAGCAACTCCTCGAAGGCCTGGGCCGCGAGATCATGCCGGCTCAGCGATGCGTAGGCCCGACCGAGCTCCCAGCGCGCCTCGCGATCGTCGGGGGTGCGGCGAAGGCGCTCCTGAAGCTCGGCGACACGACCGTCGTAGAAACCACTCTCGCGATAGGCTAGTTCGAGGTTGTCCTGCGCCACCTGCATGCGCGAGTCGATCTCGAGCGCGCGCGAAAAAGCGGCAACGGCCTCGCCGACCATGCCCTTCTGGTAGTAGAGGACGCCGAGGTTGTTGTGTGCTCCCGCGTCCGACGGGTCAATACGACTCGCGAACGACCGGAGGATGTTGAGGTCGCGATCGGAGGGTGCAGGACCCGGCATCGGGTCAGGAGATGCGGATGGCGTCGAAGATGGCGCGCAGCGAGGGCAGGTCGGGCAGCAGCAGGAAATGCCCGTGGAGCTGCTCGGAGGCGCCAGCGACCTCGAATGCCGTTTCGACGCAGAAGACGTAATCGCGGTCGTGGCCAAAATTGAGGTACGTGGTGGTCAGGATCGCTCCCGCCTGGTCGATCACGAGGCTGGGCACCGAGGGCACGAGCATCATCCCCATGAAGTCGCTGAGCGCGGTGAGGTAGGCGCTCACGAGGATGTTGCCGACCTCCTTGAGCCCCGACTGCTCCATCGGCCCGAACTCCTGGGTCGTGCCCGGGGGCCGTCGCATCAGGATGTCGCAGAGATTGCGCGCCGATTCGTTGGGAAAGAGGATCATGGTGCGACCGGTGAGGTCGCCCATCATGTGCATGAGGACCGCCGAGATCACCGAGTCGGCCGTGCCGAACAGCTCGGCCACGTCCTCGAGGGGGCGTACGTTGACCTCGGGCACCGCAATCATGATCGTGCGGTTGGTCATCTGGGAAAGCGCCGTCGCCGCGTGGCCGGCGCCAATATTGGCGACCTCGCGCAGCGCGTCGAGCTGGTGCGCCTTCAGTGTCCGCACGTCGTCCATGATGCTCTCCCGAACCCGTACCCAGTCAGACGAGCGCCGCCGCATCCAGGATCAGCGCCGGCGCGCCATCCGCGAGAATCGTCGCCCCGCTGAACCAGCCGGGCATCCCGCGCGGCGCATCGAACGGCTCCACCACGATTTCCTGCTGCCCCAGCAGCGCATCCACCACCAGTGCGCTCCGGCGCTCCCCCACCTGCACCACCAGCACCGGCCGCCGCCCGGCGGTGACCGCTCCCGGAATGCTGAGGAGCTTGTGCAGGTGGACCGTCGGCACCGGCTGCTCCCGGATCACCAGGGCCTCGCGATCACCCAATGCCGTCACCGGCGTGGCGGAGAACTCGATCGTCTCCCGCACGTAGTTGAGCGGCACGACATACCGCTCCGTGCCCACCTGGACCAGCAACGACCGGACGATTGCCAGCGTGAGGGGCACCCGCAGCACGAAGGACGTGCCCTGCCCCGCCTCGGTGACCAGTTCCACTGCGCCGCCCAGCTGCCGGATCCGGGTCATCACCACGTCCACACCGACGCCGCGTCCTGACACCCCACTCACGACCGCGGCAGTACTGAATCCCGACCGACCAAGAATCCGGAGCAGCTGGTCGTCGGCGAGCGTCTCCGCGCCCGGGTCCATCAGTCCGTCTGCCTTCGCCTTGGCCAGGATCTTTCCGCGGTCGATACCGCGACCGTCGTCGGCCACCCGGATCGCCACGCTGTTGCGTTCCCGCGAGGCGGACAACCGAAGCCGTCCCTCGGCCGCCTTCCCGGCCTTCACCCGGTCGCGCGGCGCCTCGATCCCATGGTCGATGGCGTTGCGGACCAGGTGCACCAGCGGGTCGGCGACTTCATCGAGCACCGCCCGGTCGAGCTCGATGTCCCCACCCTCGACTTCAAGGCGCACCTGCCGGCCCAGGTCGCGGGCCAGGTCGCGCACCACGCGAGGGAAGCGGTCGAACACCTCGCGCACCGGTGTCAGGCGCGCCTCGAGCACTTCCGCCTGGACCGCACCAACGAGGCGCGAAATCCGCTCGCCCACCTGCCCCAGTTCGGGATCGCCCGAGTCGCGCGACAGCTCCACCAGCCGATTGCGCGCCACCACCAGCTCCCCCGCCAGCTTCATCAGCGCATCGAGCCGCGCGAGGTCGATGCGGATCTGCCGCATCGCGGACGCATCGACGGGCGCCTCGTCCGAGGCCATGTCGATCGCGACCCCGGCGATGTCACCCGCCGAGCGGATCACCGCATCGACTTCACTCGGCGCCGCGCCAGTCCGGATGCGGAACGCCAGCTTGCCGTCGAAGTCCTCCCGCTCGAGCTCGCCCACCTGCGGCGTCACCCGCGAGACCGACCCCAGGGCCTCTGCCTTGCGGAGCGCCAGCAGCGCCCGGGCGCCGCGCAGCAGGGCATCCGACCGGACGGTGACCTTCACGTCCAGCGATGGCCGCTCGTCCCGGGCGCCCTTCGCCCCTTCAGGGGGTGCGGCACCTTTCGCGCCCCTGGAGCCCTTGCTTCCCTTTGCAGGCTTCGCGCCCGCGGCCACCGCGCCCTGCGCTCCCGTCTTGACCGCTGCGTCGAGCGCCTTCATCAGGGACGCCGCCTCGTCGCGCAGTCCCTTGCCGGTGGTGGCCCTTGCCACGCCGTCCTCGAGCTCGTCTACCGAGCGGAACAGCAGCTCGAAGTGCTCCTGCTTGACTGCCAGCCGCCCACCGCGCACGGCATCGAGCAAGTTCTCGGCCCGGTGTGCCAGCTCGGCCAGCGGCACGAACCCCATCGTCGCCGCCATCCCCTTCAGCGAATGCACCGCCCGGAACAGGCCGTCGACCGGCGCCTGCGCTTCCGGTTCGCGCTCCCAGGCGAGCAGCAACTGGTTGCAGGCCTGCAGATGCTCTCGGCTTTCCGAAACAAACAGCGCCGCGTACTTCGCGAGATCCATGGGTCTCAACCCAGAACGCGCTGCACCGCCTCGAGCACGCGTGACGGCTGGAACGGCTTCACCACGAAGTCCTTCGCACCAGCCTGGATCGCCTCCACGACAAGCGCCTGCTGCCCCATGGCGCTGCACATCAGCACCTTGGCCTCGGGATCGTCCTTGCAGATCTCCCGCACCGCATCGATCCCGCCCATGTCGGGCATCACGATGTCCATGGTGACGAGGTCGGGCTTGAGCTCGCGGTATTTCTGGACAGCCTGGGCACCGGTTTCTGCCTCACCGATCACCTCGTAGCCAGCGGCGGCGAGGATATCGGCGATCATGGTGCGCATGAAGATCGCGTCGTCACAGACGAGAACAGTGTGCCCCACGGACCACCTCCGACAGGAACCGGATTGTGTTGCGCGCCAGCCTGGTCAGCCGCCGAGCAGCGGCGCCAGCAACGCATCGAGATCGAGCAATACGAACCGTCGCCCGCCCCACTCACCCACTGCCCGCACAATGGACGGATCGACCCCCGGCAACTGTTCCCGGGACGCGACCGCCGCACTTGGCACCTCGAGAAAGTCGAGCACTTCGCCGACTGTCAGTCCGGCCACTCGGCCACCCCGGTCCAGCAACAGGACGGCGACCTCCGACTCGGCCGGTCGGGGCTGCTTCAGCAGGACGTGGCCGTCAACCACCGTGACCAGCCCACCCCGCACATTGACCAGGCCCTCGATTTCCGGAGCCACCCCCGGCACCCGCGTAGCCGGGAGCGCCGGCAGGATTTCCCGGACAACCCCTGCTGGTAGCGCACAGACCACGCCACCGACGCGGAACACGACAGCGTGCAAAGGACGGACGTCAGGCATCTCGCTCGTAGAATTGAAGATACGCTAGAGCCTCTTGTGTGGCAACGACTTCCGAGCCTGCGGCGAGCTTGAGTGCAGGCACCAGATCGGCCGGCCATTCGGCCCGGAACTGGAGCGGTTCGCCGCTCGCGGGGTGGCGGAAGGCCAGAGCGGCTGCATGCAGCGCCTGACGGGGCGTGGCCCTCTCGATTCGGTCTGCCAGCGCCCGGGCCGACCCCTGGATCCGGCGGCTGCCGCCCCCGGCATAGATCGGGTCACCGATGACCGGGTGGCCGATGCTTTCCAGGTGAACCCGGATCTGGTGCGTCCGGCCACTGTGCAGCTCCAGCCGAAGGAGCTCGCACGACCCGTATCGTGCAATCACGTACCCGTCCGTGCGGGACGGACGACCGAGATCACTGATCCACATGCGCTTCCGGTCCTGCGGATGCCGTGGCGATGCGCGCTTCCATGACCGTGGGGCTCGCATCGAGGTGACCCCACGCAAGGGCCGCATACACTCGCTTCACCTGCCGCTGCGCGATCGCGTGGGCCAGCTTCCGGTGCGACAGGTCGTTCTTCGCCACCACGATCAGCCCCGAGGTATCCCGGTCGAGGCGGTGCACCAGCCCCGGTCGTCCGGCACTCCCCTCGCTGAGCTGGGTGCCGCGCGCCATGAGCGCGTTGACCAGGGTGTCGTTCCAGTGGCCCGGCGCCGGATGGACCACCAGGCCGGCCGGCTTGTCGATGACGAGCAGGTGCTCGTCTTCGTACACGATGGTGAGTGGGATATCGGCAGGGAGGAGATGACGCGGCGGTTCGAGCGCAGGTAGCTCGACGAGGACCTCATCACGGTGCTTGAGGAGCCGTGACGCGCGCACGACCACGCCGGCCACCCGCACACCGCCCGCGGCGACGACGCGCGCGGCCTGGGTGCGCGAGAGGCTCAATTGATCGGCGAGGAAACGATCGAGGCGCTCGGTCGCATCCGCCAGCACCGTGAAGCGGACGACCGTGGCCCCCGCGGTGGTCATCCGGCGCTCGCGGTCTCCGACCGTCGGACATCCTCCCGCCAGAACGAAAGTGCCAGCGCAAGGGCGCCGCACGTCACCGCGATGTCCGCCACGTTGAAGGTCGGCCAGCGGTAGGACGCCAGGCCGATGTCGATGAAGTCCACGACCCCGCGCGCACTGCGAATGCGGTCCAGCAGGTTCCCCACCGCACCACCGGTCACGAGCCCACACGCCACCTGCCGGAACCGGTCACCCGGCATGGCCGACCGCGACAGCGCATTCAGGACAAAGACCGCCAGGATCGCAAACCCCAGGAAGAACCACCGCGAGAACGGGCCGAGGTGCAAGCCGAACGCCGCGCCCTGGTTGTACACCAGCCGAAGCTGGAACCAGTCCCCGAACACGGACACACCGGTGACACGCGTGAGGTGCGCCTCAGCGGCGGCCTTGGTGACCAGGTCGAGCACGATCACCACCGCCGCCGTGAGGGCGAACAGTCGCCGTTCAGCGGCGCTTGGCATCCTCTTCCTTTTCCTTCGCTTCAATGCAGAACCGCGCGTGCGGCAGCGCGTCCAGGCGCTCGAACGGAATCTGCTTTCCGGTCGCCTCGCATACCCCGTACTTCTCCGGGGAATTGTACAGCTTGTTCAGTGCATAGTTGACATGCCAGAGGTACCGGCCTTCCTGTGAGGCAAACAGGAACTGCTTTTCGCGTTCCATCGCGTCGGTGCCCTGGTCGGCCATGTGAAACGAGTAGGAGGAGAGGTCGCCGTCCGAGGCCTGGTCGCCGGCCTTGAACTCGTTCTCGTAGTAGCCCAGCTGCTTGAGCACGCGCCCACGCTCTTCCAGCAGGCGCTTCTCGAAGTATTCGAGGTCCTTCTTCGACATCATCTGTTCTTACCCGTTCGGCTGAATGGTTAACCCTGTGCCGGTACGACACCGTGCCGCTGCACACCCAGAATTGCGCTCACGCCATCAAGATCGACCTGCTGTTCAAGGTCTGGGGCCTCGGCGCGCCCACCAACGTCGAGGTCGCGTGCCAGGGTCTCGTCGCGAATGAACTCCGCATGCGCCAAGACTGCGCGCTGCACCTGGTCCTCGCCCGACACCCAGAGACGGATCCGCGTGGTGTATTCGTACCCCGCTTCCTTCCGCATGCGCTGCACCCGGTTCACCACTTCCCGGGCGAGGCCCTCGGCGCGCAACTCGTCGGTAATGACCGGATCGAGTGCCACCACAAAGGGCCCGCTGCTCTGCACCAGCCAGTCGCTGGTCACCTCGCGTTCGACCTGCACTTCTTCTGGCGAAACAAAGTGCGCCGTCTTCCCGCCGCCGACGTCGCTCAAGTCTATCGAGGCATCGACTCCATCTTCGAGCAGCCGCAAGCTCTCTACGTCAAGATTCGCGACGGCGGCAGCGGCCTCCTGCGTGCGCTTCCCGAACTTCTTGCCGAGCGCACGGAAGTTCGGCTTTGCCTTGAGCCGCACCAGGTCCGCGTCGGAGGCGACCGGGCTCACCTTACGCACGTTCATTTCGTCCTGCAGCAACGCCAGCAATTCGTCGAACACCGGCCCGCGCACCTGCGCCGGCACCGCCACCTGCATCGCCGCGAGCGGCTGCCGCACCCGGATGTTTCTTGTCTCCCGCGCGGCCCGTCCCAGGCTTGTCAGGCGGCGCACCGCGTCCATGGCCGTCTCCAGGGCGTGGTCCCGCCGGTCCATCGGCCGCGCCTCCGGGAACCCTGAAAGATGTACCGATTGGCCCGTCAATGCTCGGTGCAGCCAGTCGGAGGCAAATGGGGCCGCCGGGGCCAGGAGCCCGGCCACCGTAACGAGGCATTCGTGCAGGGTGGCGACCGCCGCCGGGTCGGCCTCGTGGTCGGGAGCCCAGAACCGCGCCCGTGACAGCCGGACATACCAGTTCGAGAGGTCGTCCACCACAAATGTCACGATGGCGCGCACCCCGTCGGTGACCTGGTACGCCTCCCAGGCTGCCGTGACATTCGCGACCAGGCCGTCCAGCCGCGCGAGTACCCAGCGGTCGAGGGTCGAGCGCGGCGCGTCGGCGCCTGCGCCCGGCGTCCAGGCGCCGGCATAGAGCGAAAAGAACCGGTACGTCTGCTTCAGCGTGTTGAGAAAGCTTCCCTGCTCGGCGATCCCCTTTGCATCGAAGCGACGCGGCGCCCACACCTGGCTCGACGCCAGCAGGTAGAGCCGCACCGTGTCGGCCCCGAATTCGCCGATCGCCGCCCAGGGGTCGGCCACATTCCCCTTGGTCTTCGACATCTTCTGGCCCTCGGCGTCGAGCACCAGTTCGTTCACCACCACGTTCCGGTAGGCGGGGCCGTCAAACACCGTGGCCGCAATCGCAAGGAGGGAATAGAACCACCCGCGGGTCTGGTCCACTCCTTCGCAAATGAAATCAGCCGGGAAGTGCGTTGCGAAGCGGGGCTCGTTCTCGAACGGGTAGTGCCACTGTGCGTAGGGCATCGACCCCGAGTCGAACCAGGTGTCGATCACCTCCGGCGACCGGCGCATGGTGCCGCCGCCGGGCGCCGGCCAGGTGTACTCATCGATGAAGGGCTTGTGGGGATCGAAGTCGGCCGGCAGCGTGCGCCCCGCCCTGGACGCAAGCTCGGCATAGCTGCCGATCACTTCCACATGCGCCGGGTCGCGATCGGACACCCACACCGGCAGCGGCGTGCCCCAGTACCGGTCGCGCGAGAGCGCCCAGTCGACGTTGTTCTCCAGCCACTCGCCAAACCGCCCCGACCCGACCTCGGGTGGATGCCAGTGCACGTGCGCATTGATCTCGAGCATGCGCTGCTTTACCGCCGAGGTGCGCACGAACCAGGAGTCACGGGCGTAATAGATCAGCTTGCTCTTGCAGCGCCAGCAATGCGGATAGGTGTGGACGTACGACACCGGGTCGCCCAGCAGGCGGCCCGTCTCCTTGAGCCGGCGAATGATCAGGTTGTTCGTCTCCGCCGCGGTGACGAGTTTGCCCTCGATCTCGGGCCAGGTGGTGCCATGGAAGGTGCCGTCGGCTGCCACCGGACGGACCAGTGCCAGGCCGTGCTCCTGCCCCGCGGCGTAGTCGTCAGCACCGAAGGCCGGCGCCATGTGCACCAGGCCGGAGCCGTCTTCGGCGGTCACGAACGCACCGGGTACCACGATGCCGTGCTTCCGGTCGGCCGGCATCGGCACCACGTCGAGCGGGCGCTGGTAGCTCAGCCCCACCAGTTCTGCGCCCTGCACCGTCCGGCGCGGCGTGGCGTCGCCAATGACGTGCGACGCGCGCGCGGTCGCCATGATCAGCACGTGGCCTTGGTGCTCATACTCGCCGTACTCGAGATCCGGATGCACCGCGACGGCGACGTTGCTCGGCAGGGTCCACGGCGTCGTGGTCCATACCACCAGCCCCCGATCACTCCCGTCGGCGAGCGGAAACGTCACGTAGATCGACTTGTCCTGGATCTCCTCGTAGCCCAGCGCCAGCTCATGGCTTGAGAGCGCCGTGCCGCACCGCGGGCAGTATGGCAGCACGCGATGGCCCCGGTACAGCAGGTCTTTCTCGTGCAGCCGCTTGAGGATCGACCATACCGACTCGATGTACTCATTGCTGCAGGTGACGTAGGGACGCTCGTAATCCAGCCAGTAGCCGATCCGGTTCGACAGCGCCTCCCAGTCGGCCTGATAGCGGAAGACGCTCTCGCGCGCCTTCTCGTTGAACCGGGCGATGCCATACTCCTCGATCGCCTTCTTGCCGTTGAGCTTCAGTTCCTTCTCGACCTCGATCTCGACGGGCAGGCCGTGCGTATCCCAACCCGCGATGCGAGTAACCTGGCGCCCCTGCATGACGCGGAAGCGGCAGATCAAGTCCTTGATGGAGCGCGCAAAGACGTGATGGATGCCGGGCCGCCCGTTCGCCGTGGGCGGGCCTTCGTAGAAGACGAACGGCTTGCCGTCGCGCGTCAGCTCTTGCGCCCGCCGGAAGAGGTCTTCTTCCTCCCAGCGGGTCAGCAGCTCGCTCTCGAGCTCGTCGGCGCCCAGCTCCGGCCAGGCGGGAAACTGCGTCACGCCATCTTCTCCAGGATCCGCGTCAGCAAGGCCGCGAGGCGCGGCTCGGCGGATTCGGCGGTGGCGATGATGGTGGCCACGTCGGCCGGCTCGAGCGCATCGGGCAGGCACTTGTCAGTGACCACCGTGATGCCGAGGACGCGCATGCCGCCGTGGACCGCAACGATCACCTCCGGCACGGTGGACATGCCCACCACGTCGGCCCCCATGGCGCGAAGCATCCGGTACTCGGCCCGCGTCTCGAGCGCCGGTCCGGTCACCGCGACGTAGACGCCCTCCCGGAGGGTCAGGTGCAGCTCGAGCGCCGCCTGGTGCGCCAGCTCGCGCAACGCCGCATCGTACGGCGCCGACATGTCGGGAAAGCGCGGTCCCAGCGCATCATCGTTCGGCCCGATGAGTGGACTGTCTCCCATCAGGTTGATGTGGTCCGATGAGCAGCGCGAGGTCGCCAGGGTTCCACAGCGGGTGCATGCCACCCACGGCTCCGGAGACGACGAGGGTCGTGGCTCCGAGCGATCGCAAGCACCCGGACCGGGAACGTGACTTCCTGCAGCGTATAGCCCTCGTAGCGATGGAAGCGACCCTGCAGCGCCGCGACGCGCTGGCCGGCCAGCATGCCCAGCAGGAGCTTGCCGGCGTGCGACTCGACGGTGCTGAGCGGGAACCCGGGAATATCCGCATACGGGATCTCCGCCTCCACGGCGATGCCCCGGCCCAGCGCACCCAGTCCGGTGCCGAGGATCATCCCGACCTCGGGCACGAAGGCCGTGCGCCGCCGGATCGCCGCCACCGCCGTGGCCATCTGCTCGCCGAGCGAGGGCGTCGTCATGACGGGGCCACCGCCGACGCGGCGAGCGCTTCCGACTGTACCTGGATGATTGTCTTGGTATGCCCCTCGAGCACGTCGAGCTCGGCCATCTGCCGCTCCAGCAGCGCACGAAAGGCCGCGACATAGGCCGCGAACTGTCGAGCCGCTGTTTCCGCTCGCTCACGCACCAGCCGTTCATCCATCCGCGCCCGGTCCACGATCCGCTCGCCCTCAGCCCGCGCCTCCCGGATCACCGCCTCCGCCTCGCGGTCGGCCGCCTGCTTCGCCTCCGCCCGCAGCTGCTGGGCGGCGATCAGGGCGTCGTTCATCGCGCGTTCGCGTTCGCGGAATGCCCGCAACTGTTCCTGTGCGTTCTTCGTCCGCTCATCGAGCTGGATGCGTTCGCGGAGGAGGCGGTCGAGCTCTTCCGCGACACGGTCGCGAAAGGCCTCGACCTCCAACCGGTCAAAGCCGCGAAAGGAGGCACCAAACTGCTGGCCTCGTACGTCGTTCGGCGTCAGCTGGAAGCCCGGCTCCATCATGTACGCTCTCCGAACAGGATCGTGCCGAGTCGCACCAGCGTGGCGCCCTCCTCGACCGCGATCGGATAGTCCCCTGACATGCCCATCGACAACTCCGGCAGCGATGTGCCCCGCTGCTCACCCTCGTCACGCAACCGGCGCAGCAACCCGAAGGTGCGACGCAACTCCCGCTCGTCGGCGTCGAACGCCGCCATGGTCATGAGCCCGCACACCTCGAGTGCCGGCAGCGCAAGCACCGCGTCCATCAGGGCCGGCAGGCCAGTGGGCTCGACCCCGCCCTTCTGCGCCTCCTGCGGAGCAGTTCACCTGCAGCAGCATCTTCTGGCGCGCGCCCGGCGCCACCCGCCGGGCGATGTTCTCCGCGAGGTCGGCTCGATCTACCGAGTGAATCAGGTCGAAGCGCCCGGAAACGAGCCTGGCCTTGCTCCGTTGCATCGAGCCGATCAGGTGCCAGCGCACCGGCACACCGGGCAGCGCATCCTGCTTTTCCAGTGCTTCCTGCACCTTGTTTTCGCCCACGTCGCTCAAACCGGCAGCATGCGCGGCGCGCACCGCGTCCGGCGGATGCGTCTTCGTTACCGCGATGATTGTGACGGTGTGCCGGCGGCCCGCCCGGACCAGACTCTGCTGGATCGTCGCCCGGACGGCCGCCAGTCGGTCTGCCAGGTCGTGGGCTGCCATAACCCTTGAATTTAAGGGGTTGGAGGGCCGTGAGGAGTGTTGCGGAGCCGGGCCATGCACCGGCCACGGGCTCATGAGTGCCCGCGGCGCAATTCGAGCGGCGGGACGCCGGTGACCTCGAAGGTGGCCGATGCCAGGCGGACGGTACCATTGGTGCCGGGCAGTGCCTCGAGGATCCGCTGGGTAATCGCATTCTTGGTGGTGCGGCGACCGCGGTAGTCGGTGACGTACCGCACAGTGAACTCGAGCCAGTTGTCGTTCGCCTCCACCGTGACGAGCGGTGTGAGGCGGGCGTCCTCGATCAGGTAGCGGCGCACCATTTCCTGCCACGCACCGGTCACGTCTTTCGCGAATCCCGATGTCTCGGCTTCGGCCGCGGCAAGGAGCAGGGCATGCGCCTGGCGCCAGTCACTGGCGTGCGTCACCGGCACCGTCAGTTCGTCCCACAGAAAGGGAAAGTCGGATGAATAGTTGAATACCGGCTCCCTGATCACCGTGCCATTGCTCACCCGGACGATGCGGCCCGTGTACAAGTCACCGCGCACCCACTCCCCCACTTCCAGGAGCGTGGTCCGAAACAGTCCCACGTCGATGACATCACCGCGCACCTTGCCCATCTGCACCCGGTCGCCTGGATGCAGGTACCCGCCCACGGTGATCGCCACCCAGCCGGCCGCCCCGGCAATGACTTCCTGCAGCGAAAACGCAACGGCGGCGCCGATGACGCCGAGTGAAATCGCAAAGCCGCGCAACTCCCCGCCCATGGTCACGAAGGAGCAGCAGGGCCCCGAGGGCGTACGCTACGTACGTCACCACCTTGCGCGCATGGTACCGGGCCCGCACCTCGGTGATACGGCGGCCAAGCCACGACCGGACAGCGCCGGCCACGATAACCAGCACTACAATGATGATCAGGGCCGTGAGCGCGCGCCGTGCCAGCGGGTTGGCGAGGAGGTCGCGCACGGTCGTGCCGATGTCGTCGCTCATGCGTCAGGTGCCTTCCCGCCTGCACGCTCCACCCGGAAGGACGGCGCCACATAGTCCGCCGGGAGGTGCTCGGCCGGGATCGCGGCGCGGTTGCCATCGCGCACCGCGCGGTAATGGGGCGAGGCGATCTCCACGCCAGCCTCCCAGAACGCGTCCTGGATCTTCGTGTGCAGTGCGGAGTAGAGCATCGCCATGCGCTTCGGCTGCCGGGTATAGGCGTTCAGCTCGTAGCTGACGTAGAAGTCGTCGAGGCTGGTCTGCATCACGAAGGGTGGCGGCTGGTCGATGATGCCGTCGGTGGCCCGGGCCGCGCCGATGAGCAGCTCATGCACCTGTCGCCAGGGCACGTCGTACCCGATGGTGACCGTGGTATGGAGGATCAGCCCTGAATCCATGGCACAGGCGCCGAAATTCTGGATCTGGTTCGCCACCACCAGTGCGTTGGGGATGGTCACATCCACGTTCTTGATGGTGCGGATCCGCGTCACGAGCAATGTCCGCGCGACCACGTCACCGGTGGTATCGCCGATCCGCACCCGGTCGCCAAGGCGGAACGCCCGGGTGTAGGTCAGGATGACGCCCGACACGATATTCGAGATGGCGGAGCTCGAGCCCAGGGACAGGAGCACCCCGAAGAAGATCGAGACGCCCTTGAAGGCATCCGATCCGGCTCCCGGCAGGTAGGGAAAGGCCACGACAGCAGCGAACGCCAGCGCCAGCGTCCGGACGATCTTGTACGTCGGGGTGGCCCACTCAGGCTCGAAGGAACCGATGGTGAGCCGGCCGCGCTCCACCTCGAGAAAGAGGAACCGGATGAAGCGGATGGCGTAGAAGGTGACCACGCCGATGACGAACAGGAAGAACAGGTTGGGCAGGTATCCCAGCAGCCCGCGGGTCAGGACCGTGACCGGCGCGAGGAAGTAGTCCTTGATCCGGTCGGCGAACGGGCGGGTCCAGGGAATGAACCCGACCACGAGCGGCACCAGGATGTACAGGCCCACGACAAGGAGCACGACCCGGAGCACGCGCACGGCGCTCATCGCGGCTTCTTCCATCCGCTCGGCCGAGAGCAGTTCGAGCCGCTGCACCCGGATGCCGCGAATGAAGCGCCCCCGCCAGGTGGGCAGCTTGCGCTCGAACCACAGCACCATGCGCTTCAGCACCCACGAGAGCAGGACAAAGACGGCGAGCGAGAGGCCGGCAATGGCCACGCTCCGTACGATGCCCTCGATGGTGAAGCGCGAGTGTGCTTCCACCAGGGCGCGACGAAGTCGCGCCACGGTGGTGTCGCCCAGGACGCCAAGCGGCACGCCGGCAGCCACCGCATCCTGCTGCCGCAGGGTGGCCACGATGCGGTCGCTCGCGATCACGTCGAGCACGTCATCGTGGAGCACACTCGAAATCGGGATGCTGTCGAGCATGACGTTCTGCGCCAGGGCCTGGATTCGTGCCCCGGCGTACTCGGCGCGCTCCGCCGCCGAGAGTGATCCGAAACGGGCGTGAAAGCGGATGATCTCCACACCGCCGACCACCAGGGGCGAGCCGCTGGTATCGGCCGGTGGCGCCGCCTGGGGCGCCGGCGTCGGCGCCGTGGCCTGGGCCTGGGCCGATGCCGACGGGCCGGCACTGAATACCGCTGCCACCATCACAGCGAGCGCAGCGTGGAAGCGAACCATGGGCATCCCCCGCAACCAGCGAGTCCGGCCGCTGCCCCCGTCCGCGATGCGGAACGCCGGGTCAGCGACCACCGCGTATTCCCTTGAGCGCCGCCGTGATGGCCTCGTTCGGGGCAACCTGATCGGCACGCTCGAGGTTCCTCAGGACGGCTGCTGTATCTCCCATCGCGTCGGCGTGATATGCCAGGATGGTGAACGGGATGGAGAGGCTCGAGGCCATGCTCGCCGCCGTGCTCTCGAGCCGGTCCGTCCGCCCGGTAAGCAACGAACCGTACCGGTAGGTGTCCCACGCCAGTCGCTGGGTCAGCGGCATGTCCACCGCCACGTTGCCGATGCCACCCAGGGTGAGGCCCGCCTGCGTGGAATCCGGGATCACGGTGGCGAGCCGGAACCCCATCGCCTGTTGCACCACATAGTCCTGCAGCCCCTCATAACTGTCGCCGGTGGTGAGCGACCACACAATGGCACGGCGCCCCACGTTCTGCTGGATGATCCTCAGGCTCACGATGTCATTCGGGTAGAGTACCGTCTGCGCCGGGAACCTGGCGACCACGGGGCCAATGGGCAGGGCCATCGTCGAGTCGATCAGGATCGGGGATGTCGAGGCGCTCTGCACCTCGGCGTCCGTCATGGAGTGGACCGGCCAGGTCGGCTTGATCGGATGCAGGCCCTGCCACACCGCGGGGGCCGCTGCCTCGTCGAAATCCCGGATCGGGTTGTCCCGCAGCTGCCGCATGTACCAGTCGGTCTGGGCCAGGGCGAGGCAGACGACCGTGACGTCCTGCCGGATGCCGGCCACCTCCTGCGCCCACCAGAGCGGGAAAGTGTCGTTGTCGCCGTAGGTAAACAGGATGCCGTACGGCGGCACGGTATTGAGCAGGTTGTAGGCGAGGTCGGCCGCCAGGGTGCGGTCCGCGCCCGCGCTGCGCGACGCCTCGCGCCAGTTGAGGACCGGGGGAACAAGGGCCACCAGGAAGAGGGCCGCGTGCACACTCACGGCGCGTGACGACTTCGCGGCCCTCGTCACCAGTGTCCACAGTCCAATGCCGGCCCAGAGTCCCCAGACGACAAAGCTCACCACGAAGAAGTAGTCGCGCTCGCGAACCTCGTGGTTGGCGGCATTGGGAAAGAGGTCGCTGGCATAGCCGAGGCTGAAGCCCGGCTTGAAATTCATGTACGTGACCAGCCCGGCGCCGGTCACCAGCCACAGCAGGAGGAGCAGCCACCAGGCTCCGCGATCATTCCGGCGCTGCGCCAGCGACCCGCGGACCCCGAGGGCCATGAACGCGGCGAACACGCCTGCCTGTACTGCGAGCACCCCGCTCTTGCCGAACTGCCATGTCCAGTAGAGCAGGTAGTTCTGGACCTGCAGGATGATGATCGTGAGCGAGCGCCCGGGATTGCCGGGACCATGCGCCACGGTCGGGTCGTCGAACGGACCCCGCGGGGGATACTGTGCGCGGCGAATCACGGCCAGCAAGGCATCCCACGTGGCCGGTGCGGCCTCGTTCACCATCGGGTGCTGGGCCGAACGGAGATAGAGGAAGAGGTACGGTGACACCCCGACAACCGCGAGCAGCAGGGCCAGCACCGCAAACCCGCCCGCACCCGCCGTGAGCGCGAACATCGCCGCCGCCACGAAGCAGAGGGCACCGAGCAGCAGGAGCGTGGTGTTTCCGAGACCGGTGCCGATCAGCAGGGACCAGATGCCGGCCATCACGGCGAGCTTGGCCCACTGGTGCCGGCGCTCCAGCGCATCCGCCGCCGGGGAGGCGCGAAGCACGTAGAGCATGAAACCGATGATCGCCGGGCCCACGAGCAGCGAGAGGAGATGGTTCGCCACCGACAGGCCCTGGAGGTATACGATCAGCAGCAGGTAGATCGGTGCGCGCCGGGTGCCACGCGCCGAGCGCCACCGGAGCGCGAGCCAGCACGACGTCGCGATCATGAAGGTGCCCACGGCGTAGACCTCAGTCTCCACCGAGTTCTGCCAGTTGGTGAAGGAGAAGGCGCCGATGATCGCGGCCGCCGCCGCCCCGAGCAGCCGCGTCCAGTCCCTCGTGCCCGGCGCCTCCGCTGCGCCGTCGGCACCACGCAGCGACTCATGCACCACGAGGAAGAACATCCCCGCCCCGGCGGCACTGAACGTGGCACTCATGAGGTTGGTGCGGTACGCCCATGCGCCGATGGGCAGCAGGGTGGCCCACACGTGACCCATCAGCACGAAGAGTGGCGTGCCGGGCGGGTGCGGAATGCCGAGAATCTTCGTGGCCGCGATGAACTCGCCCGCATCCCAGAAGGTCACGGTCGGCGCCAGGCTCACGACGTAACCGGCGAGGACCACCAGGGTCACGAGCAGCGCCGCCACGTAGGGAGGGCGCTCGCCGCCGGCCATCGCGTCGCTCACCGGCTAGCGGCTGTCGAGGGCATGGACCACGGCAAGCGCCTCGCGCGCGCGCGCGACATCATGCACGCGGAAGATGCGCGCGCCGCGTTCCCATGCGAGTGCACACGCCGTCGCCGTGGCCACGTCGCGTGCCTCGACCGGCATCCCGGTTGCCAGCCCCAGGAAGCGCTTGCGCGAGGGCCCGATGTACAGGGGGCGTTCGAGACACCGCAAGGCATCAAGCTCGTCCAGCAGCGCCAGGCTCTGGGCGGGCGTCTTGCCGAATCCAAGCCCGGGATCCACCACAACGGCAGCGGGCGCGATGCCGGCATCCACGGCACGGCTTACCCCAGCGCGCAATTCACCGATCACCGAGCCCACCAGGTCTCCCTCGTAGTCGGTGTGGACGTCGCTCGCGAGCTCGAGGTTCGAGCCGCGCGAATGCATGAGCACGAGGCCGGCCTTCGCGCGCGCAATTGCCAGGCCCAGTTCGCCATCGAGGCGCAGGCCGGAGACATCATTGACGACGGCGGCGCCGGCATCGAGTGCCGCCCGCGCCACGCCCGCCTTCATGGTATCGATGGAGATCGGCGTCCCGGGCAGTTCGCGCGCGAGCAGGGTGACAACGGGAATGGTTCGCCTCAGCTCGTCCGCCAGGGGAACATCCACGGTCCGCCCCGGCCGCGTGGACTCCCCGCCCACATCCAGCATGCCGGCACCATCGCGGACGAGTGCCGTCGCGCGCGCGAGCACGGAGGCGTTGTCGGGCAGCTGCCCGCCGTCGCTGAAGCTGTCGGGCGTGACATTGAGGATACCCGCGATGAGGGGCGTGTCGAGGGCGATCGATCCTGCCGCGGTTTGCCACCGCACCGGGGTCTCCGCGGGGAGTGCGGGGCCCATCTTCGCCGCGAGTTCCTGCAACGGCTCCGGGACAACCCACGGCCGCGCCAGGGCACCCAGGCGCGCGCGCGATCCGGCGATGACGGCCCAGTCCGGGCCGGTCACCACATCGAGCCCAAGGCTGCCGCCATAGAGCACGAGGGCCTGGAGGGTGGCTTCCCCCAGGCCCGAACAACGAACGGCGAGCGGCAACATGCCGCCCGCCGTCGTGGATGCTGTGCCGGCATCCCAACCCCGCGCGCGCAGCTCATCGAGCAGCGCGGCAGGCGTTCGGAGTGTCAGCGGCGTGACATTCACGCGCCCGCAGGCTCGGCCGGCGGCGCGCCGAGCACGGGAGTGGCCCGGTGCGGTGCCGCGGCAGCCTTCGCCGGAACAACCGGTGCGGGCGGTGGCGGAACGACCGGCGGCCGCGGCGGCAATGGCTCGCCCCGGACCAGCAGGTCGAGATCGTCGCGATCGATCGTCTCGCGATCGAGCAGCGTCAGCGCGATGCGGTCGAGCAGGGCGCGATTGTCCAGGAGGATCTTGCGCGCCTTGTCGAATGCCTCGTCGAGGAAACGCTTCACCTCGTCGTCGACGATTTCCGCCGTCCGCTCGGAGACCGCCCGCCGCTGCGACATCTCCCGGCCAAGGAAGATCTCGTGCTCCTGGTCGCCCACGGCCATCATGCCGACCCGCTCGCTCATGCCGAACATGGTCACCATGCGACGCGCGGTGTCGGTCGCCTGCTGGATGTCGCTGCCGGCCCCGGTGGTGATCTTGTCGGGACCGAACACCAGCTCCTCGGCCACGCGCCCGCCAAAGCTGATCGCGAGGCGCCCGATCAACCATTCCTTGGTCTGGCCATAGCGATCCTTGTCGGGCAGCGACATCATGAGGCCGAGGGCGCGGCCACGCGGCACGATCGTCACCTTGTGGATCGGGTCGGACCCCGGCGTCATCAGCGACACCACGGAGTGCCCTGCCTCGTGGTACGCGGTCAGCTTCCGTTCGTCCTCGCTGAGCACCAGGCTGCGACGCTCGACACCGAGCATCACCTTGTCCTTGGCCTCCTCGAAGTCGCTCATGTCCACGAGGGTCTTGTTGTGTCGCGCCGCGAGGAGCGCGGCCTCGTTGACGAGGTTGGCGAGGTCAGCGCCCGCCATGCCCGGCGTCCCCTTGGCAATCGTGCCAAGGTCGACACCCGCAGCCAGCGGGATCTTGCGGGTGTGCACCCGCAGGATGCCCTCACGGCCCCGGACATCGGGCGAGTCGACCACGATCTGGCGATCGAACCGGCCCGGGCGCAGGAGTGCCGGGTCGAGTACGTCTGGTCGGTTGGTCGCCGCGATGAGGATGACACCGTCGTTGGACTCGAAGCCGTCCATCTCGACCAGGAGCTGGTTGAGCGTCTGCTCCCGCTCATCGTGCCCGCCGCCCAGGCCCGCACCACGGTGCCGGCCCACCGCGTCGATTTCGTCGATGAAGATGATGCAGGGCGCGTGCGCCTTGCCCTGCTCGAAGAGGTCGCGGACACGACTCGCGCCAACGCCCACGAACATCTCGACGAAATCAGAGCCTGACATGGAGAAGAAGGGCCGCCCCGCCTCGCCAGCCACCGCCTTGGCGAGCAAGGTCTTGCCGGTGCCCGGCGGGCCGACCAGCAGCGCTCCCTTGGGCAGCCGTCCACCCAGGCGGGTGAACTTCTGTGGATCCTTCAGGAACTCGATGATCTCCTGCAACTCGGTCTTGGCCTCATCACACCCGGCGACGTCGGCGAAGGTCAGCTTTGGCGTGTCGCCGGTGAGCAGCTTTGCCTTCGACTTGCCGAAGGCAAAGGCGCGGCTCCCACCTGCCTGCAACTGCCGCAGCAGGAAGAACCACAGGCCGAACATCACGATCCATGGCAGCAGGTTGATCAGGATCGCGCTGAAGCCCGCCTTCGGTTCACGCGCCGTAATCGGCACCCCGGCATCTTCCATCCGCTTCATGAACGCTTCGCTGTTCGCAATGGGCAGCAGCACCGTGAAGCTCTTGGCGCTCCGGCCATCCTGCGTCACGGCGCTCTTGAAGTCGCCCTCGACGCGCTTGCCATCGAACACCTCGACGCGAGCGACATTGCCCCGTTCGAGCTCATGACTGAACTCGCTGTAGGAGAATTCCGCCGTCGGGCTCCGCTGGCGGCTCATCATCTGGAACAACGCAAGCGCGAGCAGCCCCACGAGGAGCCACAACGCCAGGTTCTTGCCCATGTTCCCCCAACTCGGCCGCGGGGGACGCGGCATGCGCTCAGCCATCTCTTTCCTTCAAGTCCACCAACAACGGGAAACGAAGAATTCGGTCAACCGCTTCGACCGACGCGATTGCCTGACGTGTAGTGTTACCCGTCGACATACCGTAATGCTCCCCGACCTGCGCTGCCGGCCTGACATGGCGGGGACAACTGCCCATACCGATGCCTGCCATATCGACGGTACTCTGCTGCATCCCTCATAGTAGTGCATGCACGGTGCCGAAAAATGCCCCATCACCAAGCATCGTGTTTGCCTCGATCCGCCGCGCACAACCTGAAGCGCCAAGCGGAGTTGGAATCTAGCCCAGATCCGCAATGAACGGCAGGTGGCGGTAGTTCTCGGCATGGTCGAGGCCGTATCCGACCAGGAAGGCCGACGGGCACTCGAACCCGACGAACCTCACCTCCGGGATGGGGGGCGCGATCTTCTTGTCGAGAAGGGCGCAGACCCCAAGGCTGGCCGGCTGTCGGGCACTCAGCAGCGAGAGCAGCCGCTGGAGCGTCCTCCCGGTGTCGATGATGTCCTCCACGACGAGGACATGCTTGCCGGCCAGGTCGGTGGCCGGATCGTAGAGCAGTCGCACGTTTCCGCTTGATGTCTTGCCCTTGCCATACGAACTCGCCACCAGAAAATCCACCTGGAGCGGTCGCTCGATGGCCCGGGCCAGGTCGGCCAGGAAGATGAAGCTCCCCTTGAGGAGACCAAGCAGCAGCAGGTCACCGGTGGGATAGGCAGCCGCAACCTCCCGGGCCAGTTCCAGCACCCGGCCGGCAATCGTGGCCTCATCGTAGATAATGCGCTTGATGGCAGTCCCCCCGGTGCGCCGCAGCGCGTCAGGCGGCATGGGCATGGTCAGGTGCCTCCTGGCAGGTGATGCCGGTGGAGTCAGGCATGCTCGAAGATCAGGTGCACTGCCTCGCGCTCGGCGGCAGGCACGGCCGCCGCCGAGCGGCAGACTCCAGGCAGCCAGATGACCTCGGTGCCCCGCCGCACCACCGGCCACCCGCGGCGGCGACTCACCGGGACCCTTGCCTCCTGCAGCAGCCGAACCAATGGGCGGCGACCCGAGAATCCCAGGGGCTGGAGACGCTCACCCGACACCGGTGCGCCAACGGTGAGTGCGCCGGGCGTGACCCAGGTGATCAGTCCGTGCCGCGCGACCTCCCCGGCGGACGCGCGGCGCCATCGCACCTGCCAGCCCTGCCACTCCAGCCGGCCGAGGTCGCCGTCGAGTTGCACCGGGGGCGGCGTGACGCCGGCCGGCCGTTCGAATACCAGCCGGCCAAAGGAAAACTCGGCTTCCCACCCGTGGCCCATGTCGGCCCTCCTCCCACTGGCCCCCGCGGCGACCAGCGCCAGCGCACGGCGCACGGCACGGTGCGAGAGCCGGGCACCGATACGGCGTCCCAGCGCCGCAAGGAGCTGGCGGGCAAGCGGCGAATCACTGGCAAACCAGGGGAAGGCCGCGACAGAGGTGGGAGCGCCCGGAATCAGGTCGAGCTCCGGGAGCTGATTGAGAAGCTGGTCCCACGCCGCGCGGTGGTCGCGCGCCTGGTCGGCCACGTCCAGCAGGCGTTCGCCCACATCGGGCAGGCGGCTTCGCAGGCTCGGAATGAGTTCGAGACGGATCCAGCTGCGGAGGTGCAGCGGGTCCTGGTTGGCCGGATCATCCCAGTACTCGAGTGCCAGCTCCTCCACCACGCCGGCCAGGTTGCCGGAGGGGCACCGCAGGAGCGGGCGCACCACATCCACCTGTCGTGCCGGCTCCATGCCGGCGAGTCCCGCCGGCCCCGACCCGCGGAGCGCCCGCATCAGGACCGTCTCGACCTGGTCGTCGGCGTGATGGGCCGTAAGGATGCCGCGCGCCCCCACGCTCCGGGCCAGGCCGCGCAGCGCCTGATAGCGCGCGCGCCGCGCGACGGTCTCGGTGCTGCCGGGAGGAAGACGCAGGGTCTCCGACCGAAACTCCAGGCCCAGGCGCGCTGCGTGGCGGCCAACCAGCCCGGCGATTGAACTGCTTTCCGGGTGAATGCCGTGATCGACATGTCCCACCACCGGGACGATGCCGTGCGCGGGAGCCATCTCGCTCAGGAGTTGGAGCAGCGCGACGGAATCACGCCCGCCCGAGACCGCGACGAGCCAGTTTCCGGGCTCCAGTCGCAGCGCCCCCAGCGCGGCGGCAAAAAGCTCGCGCGTGCCCAACGCGGCAGCGTGCGGCGCGCTCGAGCCCCCCGTGCTAGTGGGCAGGTCCGGGTGCCTGCTCAGCATCGAGGACGAACCGCGGAATGAGCGCATCGAAGGCGGTGCCGTCGGCACGAACGAACCGATACGATCCCACCATGTGGCCATTGCCCGACTGGAGTACGCAGAAGCTTCGGTATTCGTGCACCTGGCCGGGCGCGATGACCGGCTGCTCTCCCACTACCCCTTCCCCCTCTACCTCGGTGTCGCGACCGACCGAGTCATGGATGTGCCAGTGGCGCGTGACGAGCTGGGACGCCTGCTGCCCGACGTTTTCTACCCGAACCTGGTAGGCGAACACGAAGTGGCGCTGGGACGGACGAGACTGGTCCGCCAGATATTCCGGGCGGACCGTGATCCTGATCCCCTCAGTTTCGCGATAGAAAAACGCTGGCACCATGCTGGAAAAGTAATGCGAGCCGGCCTGCACGCTGAGCCGCTCGCCCCGGGAGGGAGTCCTGCCCCTAGCTCTTGTTGACGAGGTGGGCCTCGCGGTCGGCACGGGGCGCCGCGGGCTCCGGCGCTGCCAGGTCGACGGCGAGTTCCGGCCCCCCTGCGCGATCAGGCCGCCGCGCAGGGGTGGCCGCCCGGCGCGGCGCCACGCCGTTGAACAGGAAGTGGAGGAGGCGGCTCCGCCGCACGACGACCACGTGCAGCATGACGGCGGCGGTAAAGGTGATGCTCGCCACTACGAGGAACTTCACCACGGCACCCAACGGCACTGGCAGGAAGAGGAAGACGAGAAAGACCATGATCGAGTGGTGGAACAGGTAGATCGAATAGCTCGAGTCGTTCAGCAGCTGCACGGCCCGGCTCTCCCGGCTCACGAGCCGGTAGAATCCCTGTAGCACGACTGCGATGCAGATCCAGACCATCAGGTTCTCTGTCGGTGCTGCAAGTTCTGCCATGAGTCCCAGCTCCTTGCGGAAACTCTGGGCGTAGACACCCACCGGCAGCGCCAGCAGCATGAGCCACGGCGGCACCGTGAGGAACACCCGGCGCACCTCGGGCCGACGGTACATCACGATCCCCCCGGCGAAGAACGGGAAGTAGGTCGCCAGCCGGCCCAGGGTCGTGACGCCGGCCACCTGCACATAGGCCACGCCGCTCGCCCGCGCGAACAGGAAGGTGACTGCGCTGAAGAGGGTGAGTCCGAGCAGGAGGCGCGGCACGGTGAGGCGCGCCAGCGTCCGTTCGATCAGTCCGCCGGCTGCAGGGACCGTGATGGGCATCACGGCGGCGGCAACGAGTGTCATGATGACCAGGTCGAGCAGGAACCACAGGTGCCAGATGCCGATGCCATCACCCACGGCTTCAACCGGGTCGGAGTGCGTCGCCAGCGCTGTTCCCCACTCTTGCAGAACGTTGAGCGTGAGCCACGTCACCGCAAGCGGTACGGCCAGGCGCGTCAACCGGCGCCGCAGGGCCACGCCGGGCGACCGGCGGCTCATGGTCAGCGCGTAGAAATATCCCGAAATCCAGAAGAAGGCCGGCATCCGGAACAGGTGGATGGACTGGACCAGCATGTCGAAGAACGGGATGCCGGAAGGATCACGGACCACCCACTCCCCGTTCCGGGAGTACGCGGTGGCCGAATGGAGCACGACGCCAAAGACCATCAGCACCGCCCGGGCTGCGTCCAGCGCATAGTCGCGCTTCCCCGGGGCCAGGAGGACGGGCTGAATCTCAGGTCCTGGTGTTCCGATGGTACCGGTGATGCCCCGAAATGCCATTCATTCCTCACGTCCGGCGAGGGCGCCGCGACCTGAAAAGATGCAATTGCCTGCACCGTGCGTCCGAGCCTACCCAACTGGTACCAAGGTGCGCCCATACCGATTCGGCGCAAGGTGCTTGAGCCCATCGTCGGCGCCATCGAGACGTGAATGGGGGCTCGCGCAACCTGACGAACGAGATCCGTCCGCCATGCTGGTATACTGAGGGCGCCGCGGAGGGCCCGTCCGCGGTGCCTTGCCAAGCACCACCCTCCCAGGAGACCCGGATGCTGAAGCTCGACCAGGTGACCAAGCAGTTTCGCGGCGGGGTCACCGCCGTTGCGGATGTCTCCCTCGAGCTCGGCGCCGGCGTGGTTGGGCTCCTGGGGCCGAACGGTGCCGGCAAGACCACGCTCATGCAGCTCATCGCCACCATCACGCGTCCCACCGCGGGACAGATACACTTTCAGGGCGTCGACATCCTGCGTGAGCCCGAGGCCCTGCGGCGGCATCTCGGCTACCTGCCGCAGGACTTCGGGGTGTACGACAACCTCACGGCATTCGAGTTCCTCAGCTACTTCGGCGCCCTGAAGGGCGTCACCCAGCGCGAGCGGATCGATGCACTGCTCGAGCTCGTCAACCTGCACCAGGTGGCCCATCGCCCGGCCGCCACATTTTCCGGCGGGATGCGGCAGCGGCTCGGTATCGCCCAGGCACTGCTGAACGACCCCGCCCTGCTCATTGTCGACGAGCCCACCGCGGGACTCGATCCGGAGGAGCGGGTGCGATTCCGGCACCTGCTGTCCGACCTGGGCCAGGGCAAGCTGGTGCTGCTCTCGACCCACATCGTCTCCGACATCGAGTCATTGGCCGATACCATTGCGGTGATGCAGCAAGGCCGGCTACTGACGTGTGCCGCGCCGGAGGCGCTGCTGCGCGAGGCGCGGGGCCACGTCTGGGAGGCGATGGTATCGCCCGAGGAGTATGAGCGGGGCCGCGGCCGCCTCAAGGTGACGCGCGCGGTTCGCCAGGCCGATGGTGTTCACGCCCGGGTGGTATCACAGGAGCAGCCATTCGCGAATGCGCTGTCGGTGGAACCCGACCTCGAGGACGCGTTCGTGCACCTGATGCAGTCAGCCGCCTGACCATGACCCGGCCCACGGCCCGTCCCGGCGGCCCCACGCGCATTGCACTCGTTCTTGCCATTGCCGCAACCGACATGCGGCTCCGCCTGCGCCGGCCGGCGACGCTGTGGGTGATCCTGATCCTGTCGGGCCTGGCCTACATGGTCATCCCCGATCCCAGCGAGGGCCGCGCGCTGATGGTGGTGGACGATGTGCGCGCGCTGTACACCTCACAGGTCGTGGCACTGGCGACGGCGGGCCTCGCCTCGCTGTTCCTCACCTTTGCGGGGTTCTACCTCGCCAGCAATGGCCTCCGACGCGACCTGCTGGCGCGCACCGGCGGCATCATTGCGAGCACACCGGTGGATTCCGGCACCTATCTGGTGGGGAAATTCCTGGGTGGGGTGGCCTTCCTGGGTTCGATCACCGGCATGTACATCCTCAACGTGATGGCGATGCACCTGCTGCGGGGCGAGGGACCGCTGCAGCCCGTCACGTACGTCCTTACGTACCTCCTCGTGCTGGGACCGGCGATTGCGGTTGTCGCGGCGCTGGCCCTCTGCTTCGAGTGCATTCCCCTCCTCGCGGGGCGCCTTGGCGACGTGCTCTTCTTCTTCATATGGGCGCTGTTGCTGGCCCTCGGCGCCATGAGCCAGGGAGATGGAATCGGCAGGTACCTGGACGTGATGGGTCTCGGCTTTATCCTGTCGCAGGTCCACGCCGTCACGAACTCGGAGCATCTCGCTATCGGGATGACACCGTTCCGCGGCGATGTCGCCCCGTGGGTCCTGCCGCCGATCCGGTTCAGCCTTGCGACGGTACTGCCCCGCATTACTCTGGCGCTGCTCGCCATCCCGATCCTCATCGTGGCCCGGGTCTTCTTTCATCGCTTCGATCCAGCCCGGGTACGGAGCGGCAAGACCGGGAGCGGCGGTGGGCTGGTACGCCACGCCTCACAGCTGATCAAGCCGCTCACGCGGATGGTATCTGCGGTTGGCGCGCGCATCATGCCGATTGCACCTGCAGCGCTGCGACCGGTACTCGCTGACACGATCATGACGTTGTGCCAATCACCGTTCGTGCTGCTTGCATGGATCGGCGTACTGGTGGCTTCGGTCACGGCCCAGGACGCAACCGCCCATCACACGCTTCCCCTGGTTGTCGCCGTGATCCTCGCGATCGCGCTGGCCGACCTGTCCACCCGTGACCGTGCGGCGGGCGTGCAGTCGATGCTTTACAGCATGCCGATGGTCAAGCCGGGCTACGCCTGGATCAAGGTCGGCTCGGGCGCACTGCTGGCCCTGCTGTTCTGCGTGCCACCCGCCGTGCGGATCGCGCTCACTGCGCCCGGCCCCGCACTTTCGCTGCTCGTGGCCGCCGGCTTCATGGCGGCGCTGGCGACCGCGCTTGGTCTCCTGACCCGCACGCCCAAGACTTTCATGGGGGTGTTCCTGCTCTTCCTGTACCTGGTGGTGAACGGCGGGCAGGTACCGTCACTGGATTTCGCGGGGTGGAACGGGGTGGCCACGGGTGCCACGAGGGTAGGCTACCTGGTCGCTGCGGTGCTGCTGGGCGTCGTCGCCCAGGTCAAGCACCGCTGGGACCTGTCACGCTGAAGAAGGGCGGTCGCTAGCGGTCGTTGAGCAGCGACACGTCGGGATCGTCGGCGAACCTCACGACGACGGTGGCATCCAGGCCCGCGGCCTTCATCGGCATGCCGAAACTCCGCTCGATCGCGCGCCGTGCGGCCTCACGCGCCAGCCGCATCGGCATCGCTTCCCTCGCCTGCCGACCCAGCTCCTCCTGTCCCCGTTGCCGGTTGGTCGAGTCGAGCTGGGCCTCGGCGTTCGTGAGCGCCATGAGCACCCCACCCTCCCCGTATTCCCGCAGGTCGTTCAGTTCGATTTCGGGGGCCGATACCTCGAGCGGCGGCAGCGTCACCGTCAGGGTCTTGTGCGTCGCATCCCATTTGAGGTCCCCTGCCTGGAGCGCGGCGAGATCGATCTCGTATCGTACGGTGCCTGGCACGATCAGGGTCTTTTGCGCCCGCAGGCCGAACCTCGCCTGCGCGGACGTCACCACGGCCACAAAGCGAGCCGAGAAGGGCGTCAACCGCGCCTGCTCCCGCACCGAGACCAGGCTTGCCGCCGCCATGGTTTGCACGCTCGGGCCACGCGCAAGCAAGCCGGTGGCCCGGACCCCGCCCACGACCAGCGCGCCGACGATGAACCCACCGACCGCCGCTACGGGAAACACCACGTTCTTGTTCACGTGAGGACTACGACCTCCCTCGTGCGGACTCTTCCGAAACATAGCGCCCGGCCGAAACATCGCGCTGGTGGCAATCGTCTTGTCGTAGCAAGCGACCACTGCTCTCGCAACCACGGGTGCGCAATGAGATCCCCGGCGTACAGTCTGGCGTACGTGGCACGACTTGTCGTCGCCGCCGCCACGTTTCTCCTCGCCCCCAATGCGCAGGCGCAGGGCACCGCACCGGCGAACCTCAGTGGCGCACAAGCGCCACCCGGTGGGTGGCGCCTGTTCAGCCGGACCATCGAAGTGCAGGGTGAGTCTGGACGCGAGTACCTGGCAATCGTTGGAGAACCCGACACCGTTGGCCTTGCGTGGTCTCCCGCGCTGGCGTTCACCGATGGCGACATCGAGTTCGACGTCCGCGGCCGCGACATTCCCGGCCACAGCTTCGTGGGAATTGCGTTCCACATCACCAGCGACACCAGCTTCGACGCCGTCTACCTCCGGCCGTTCAACTTCCAGGCGGCCGACTCTGCGCGCCGGGCCCACTCGGTACAGTTCATCTCGTCACCTGCGTACCCTTGGGACCGGTTGCGCGCGGAGCAACCCGGGATCTTCGAGAAAGCAGTCACTGCATCGCTCGATCCCGCCGGCTGGATCCACGTACGGGTGCAGGTGCGTGGGCCGGCCATCGAGGTGTATCTGGGCCGGGCGGAGGTGCCGGTACTGTCGATCGTCAATCCCTCTTCGCACCGTTCCGGTGGAGTGGGCTACTTCGTCCACGGGACATCAGTCGGCGACTTCCGGGACCTGGTGATCCGCCCACCAGGTTAGCCCACGCGGCGCAGGTTAGCGCCCACATCCCAATCCAGGGCAACAAAAAGGCCCCCTTGCGGGGGCATAGCAGGGGCGGGACTCGAACCCGCGACCCCGGCATTATGAGTGCCGTGCTCTAACCACCTGAGCTACCCTGCCAAACCGGGGGGAACAGTAAACGGGGAACGGGAAACGGGGAACCGGTACCGGTTCCCCGCCCCCTCAACCCTCGACGAACCCGGGCCTACGCACCAAACCCGCACTTCAGCGACTTCAGGATGTTGATCCTCCCGTAGTCGTACAGCCGGTCACGCCGGCGGCCATTCGGGTTCTCCGCCGTGCGCTGCAGGCAGAAGGTGATGAACTCGTCGCTCTGGTTGCCTGGGAACTGCGACTCGAGAATTGCCGCCTGCGCCGACACGAGCGGCGCCGCAAAGCTAGTCCCTGCACCAATCAGGTAGGTGAAGCCGCCCTCGCAACCGGGAATGGCAGTGCTGCACGCCGAGAAGATCAGGTCCTCGATCTGGCCACCATCGACCAGGTCGCCTCCCGGTGCAAAGACATCCACTCCCTTCGCGCCGAAGTTGGAATAGCTCGCGATGGCATCGAAGTTCATCTGTGCAGTCGGCGCGGTTGCGCCCACACTGATGACGTGATTGAGCTCAGCCGGGACGGCGATGTAGCTCTTGGGATCCTTGTTCAGGTTGACGCCATCGTTGCCGGCCGAGGCAACGACAACGACACCCTTGCGAGAGGCGTAGTTGACGGCCCGCTGGAGGGCGCGGATGAGCTCCTTCGCGCCATCCTCCCTGCGAGAGAAGTACGCCCCCAGGCTCATGTTGATCACGTCGGCGCCGGCGTCGGTGGCGTACACGATGCCGGAGATGATATCCGAGAACGAGCCGCTCCCGGTCTGGTCGAGGACCTTGACCATGCACAGGTTGGTCTTCGGTGCCGCCGAGGCCATGCCGATGCCGTTGGCGGCGATCAGCGCAGACACGAACGTGCCATGGCCATCGATGTCATTGGTCGCCGCTTCATCGGCGACAAAGGAAACGGTCCGGGAGAGGTCCACCCGCCCCTGCAGGTCGCCGTGCGTCGGGTCCACGCCGGTATCGAGCACGCACACCGTGGTGCCCTCGCCTTCACGCGATACCAGCCACGCCTTGTCTGCTTCGATGACACGGAGATACCACTGGAACCGGTCAAAGAAGAAGGCGCCGCTCTGGTCGATCGGCTCGCTGTGCACCAGCCGCATGGTGCGGTCCGACCTGGGCGTGATCCACTGCACTCGCAGGTCGGCATCGATGCCTTCCACGTCCGGTCGCCTCGCCAGGGTCGCCACCGCCGCGTCTGAGAGGTCCTCGACGGTCAATGTGCCGATCTGTGACTCGGAGCGCGTCACCTTGCCGCCGAGCTGCTGCACGACGGACCGCAGATCGGCGTTCGATCCCTCCCGCAGCACGATGACGTGCCGCCGCGGACCGGTCCGCGCCATCTGCACCGTGGGCGAGCCAGCTTCGGTTGTCGGGGCGGTGGGGGGCGCGGCGCTGTCGGAGCAGGCGGAGACGGCAAGCCCGAGCAGGAGGACACCCTGCGCGGCGCGACGTGATCGCGTCATCGTTACCTCAGGCGGCTGGATTGTGAGACGGGAATTCGCGAACCGGTACACAGCCAAGATGCGTTTCCCAGCGCCTTTGTCAACCTGAAAGCTCATCGCCGCGTGGGCTCAGGGGGCAGCATACGGTACAAGTGCTCTCCCTTGCGGATCATCCCGAAACTCTCCCGGGCCACCCGCTCCTGCGTCCGCCGATCAGTCTTCAATGCCTTGGCCACCCTGGTCAGCGAATCCACCGTGTGCTGCAGCTCGGCCACGCGCGCCTGCTCCTCGCGCTCGAGCCGGCGGATCTTGATCCAGTCGAGGGTGTTGTACTCGCCGCCCAGCAGCAGGAACAGGAAGGCGCTTGCCCCCACGGCCCAGGACAGGCGCCGGTTCCTGGCATTCGCGGGCTTCCCGGCGCTGGTCACAGATGGTACAGGTCGCGCCCGGGATAGTGAGCAAGTTCGCCCAGCTCTTCCGCGATCCGGAGGAGCTGGTTGTACTTGGCGGTGCGATCGGTGCGGCTGGCACTGCCGGTCTTGATCTGTCCCGCGCCAGTCGCCACCGCAAGATCCGCGATGAAGGTGTCTTCCGTCTCGCCGGAGCGATGCGAAATGATGGTGCCGTACTTGTTACCCTTCGCCAGCTCGATGCATTGCAGGGTCTCGGTCAGCGTGCCGATCTGGTTCACCTTCACCAGTACGGCATTGGCCACCCCCGACTCGATGCCGCGGCCCAGCAGGTCCACATTGGTACAGAAGAGGTCGTCGCCCACCAGCTGGACGCGCTCGTCGAGGCGCTCGGTAAGGAGCGCCCAGCCCTCCCAGTCACCCTCGGCGAGGCCATCCTCGATCGACACGATCGGGTAGCGTTCGCACCACTTCGCGTACAGGTCCACCATGTCCGCGGCCGGACGGCGACTGCCATCACCCTTCTTGAAGACGTACTCGCCGTCCTGGAACAGTTCGGACGCGGCGACATCGAGCGCAATGGCAACATCCTGTCCCGGCTGGAAGCCGGCCGACTGGATCGCCTGCATCACCACGTCAAGCGCCGCCTCGTTCGACGGCAACATCGGCGCAAAGCCGCCCTCGTCGCCCACCGCCGTGGAGAGCCCCATCTTGCTCAGCACCTTCTTGAGGGCATGAAATACCTCCACACCCATGCGGAGTCCCTCGGCAAAGGTATCGGCGCCGATGGGGACCACCATGAACTCCTGCGCATCGACGTTGTTCGAGGCGTGCGCGCCACCATTGAGGATATTCATCAGCGGCACGGGCATCACGCGCGCCATCGGTCCGCCGAGATAGCGATAGAGTGGCAGCCCGCAATCGGCGGCCGCCGCCCGCGCCACCGCGAGGGAGACGGCCAGGATCGCATTGGCACCGAGGTTGCCCTTGTTGGGGGTGCCGTCGGCGTCCATCATCTCCGCGTCCACCGCGATCTGTTCGGTGGCGGCAAGGCCCTCGAGCCGCGGCCCGATCACCTCGTTGACGTTCTTGACCGCCTGCAACACCCCCTTGCCACCGTAGCGTCCGGCGTCACCATCGCGAAGTTCGGCCGCCTCGTTCTCGCCGGTGGACGCGCCACTCGGCACCGCGGCGCGACCCTGCGCTCCGCTCGACAGGACGACTTCCGCCTCGACCGTCGGGTTGCCCCGGCTATCGAGGATTTCGCGGCCATGCACTTCGATGATCGTGGACATCCGGATCCAGTGAGAGAGTGATGGGGCTAACGTAACCGGAGAAGCGAAAACGGGGAACGGGGAGGGACGACGTCAGCCTGCCGCCATCGCACTCATGGCCAGCCAGCACCGGTCGCGCAGCATGTCGCGATCGTCATAGGTGAGGCCTTGAGTGGGGATCGGCTCGCCGAACCGCACCTGCACAATCCCCGGATGGGGCACGAACCCGCCGCGGGGCATCAATGAGCGCGAGCCGGCGATGTAGACCGGGACACACGGTACCTGCAGGCTGATGGCCAGGATGAACGCCCCCTTCTTGAACGGCTGCAGGGAGCCGTCACGACTGCGGGTGCCCTCCACGAAGATCGCCGCCGACGCACCGTTGCGAAGCATGGCGGCCGCATCGGCAAAGGCGTCCATCGCCGCCTCCCGATTGGTCCGGTCCACCGGGATCTGCCCTGTGATACGGAGGGCCGTGCCAAAGAACGGCACGTGGAAGAGCGACCGCTTCGCGACGAAGCGCACCGACCCGGGTACCGCGTCGACCAGCGCGCCCGGGTCGATGAACGACGCATGGTTGGCGCAGTAGACACAGGTGCCGATGCCGTCGATGTGCTCCCGACCGCGCACGCGCACCTCGACACCCGCCGAGCGGAGCAGGTCACGGGCCCACTGCCGTGGCACCTGCTCATAGATGCTTCCGTTGCCCTCCGGGACGCCGCGCATCCTGGCGAGCACGAGTCGCAGCGTGGACCCGACAGTCCGCACAACCAGCCCCACCGTGAACACCAGGCTGCGAATCACCGAAAGTGATCGTAACCTGCGATGGAGACCTCCACCCCGTCCAGGTGCAGGCGCACGCCGCCGCCGGCCTGCACACTGCCGATGAGGGTGAAGGGCACCCCAACTTCTTCTGCTGCGCCCTTGATCCGGGCCGCGGCCCTGGGCGGAACCGTCGCCAGCAGCTCGTAATCTTCGCCGCCTTCGGCCGCAAACACCGGTGGTGCCACCTGAAGCACCGCGGCCGCATCGGTGACGCCTGCCCCAAGGGGCAGCCTAGCGAGGTCGATGTCGAGTGCCACTCCCGATGCGGCGGCCAGGTGACGCGCGTCGCCGGCAAGGCCGTCACTCAAGTCGAGCATGGCGCTCGCGCCCACGTCAGCCAGGAACCGTCCCGCCGCGATCCGCGGAAGCGGTCGCGCGAATGCGAGCCGGGTGGTGGGACGCGGGTCCCGGCCCGAATCCCACGCCGCAAGGGCAGCGCGCGCGCTGCCGAGCGTGCCCGTGACCCAGAGGCCATCGCCGGGGCTTGCCCCTTTGCGCGTCACGGCGCGCGGTGCGCGGCCGACGACCGTCACGGTCAGTGAGAACACCGTACCACGCGTCAGGTCACCCCCCAGCACCTTGCCACCCACCTCGCTCACACAGGCTCCGACACCACTCATCATCGCCGCCGCCATATCATCGGAGATGTCACCTGGCAGCGTGAGCGCGGCGAGCAGGCCGATCACGTCGGCGCCGTCGGCGGCAAGGTCGGACAGCGCCGATGCTGCCGCCCGCCAGCCGATTTCTTCCGGTGTAAGCCAGTCACGGCGGAAGTGCGTGCCCTCCACGCTGGTATCGGTGCTGAGTACGAGCGTGTCCTCATTGCCGAGCGGCAACAGGGCGCAGTCGTCACCGAGTGACGCGGCCCTGACACCCAGCGCTGCCGCGATCGCACGAATGCGCTGGAACTCGTTGCCGGGACCGAGCGGCAGGTGTGTCATGGGACCGGTTGACGGTTCATACCACCCGTGGCCTCGGCAGACGCAGCAGCACCGGTGCCTCGGTTGGGTCGCCGACGCGGAGCAGCACGTCCCATTCACGCCAGAGATCAGGCAATGCCGCAATCACGTCCATCGGCCGCATCGCCCGCGCCGTCACCCGGCGAGCGGCGAGGTCGGCGGCGCGACCGAGGGCCTGTGCCGCAATCGCCGCGGCCACCTCGGCATCGTCCTGCCGGGACAGGATGGCGCCGAGTATCCCGCTGAGTACGTCGCCACTGCCGCCGGTGGCGAGGCCGGGGTTCCCGGCCGCGACTACCAGCGTGGGCCGACCGGTACGCGCGACGGCGGTGGGGACGCCTTTCAAGAGGACGGTGGCAGCGCACTGCTCCGCCGCGTGCGCGGCTGCGCCCCAGGGATCGGTATCTCGCTCCGACGCCAGCGCCGGGAACAGGGTCCTGAACTCGCCGGCGTGCGGCGTGAGCACGATGGTGCGCCCGGCGCCGAGGGCCGCGAGGTCGGGCACCCTGCCCTGGAGCGACACCAGGGCGTCGGCATCGACCACGGCGCGGCTCGTCAGCGCCAGGCATTCGAGTACGAAGGCAGGCTTGCCCTCACCACGGCCGAGCCCCGGCCCGATCACCAGGGTATCGGCGCGCTCCAGCAGCGCGCGCAGGTCGGTGCCGATTTCTCCCGACAGCGGGTGCGCGAGCGTCTGGAGGTCGGGCTCTGCGGCGCGCAGTGCTGCGACCGTCTGCTCGGGCGCCACGACGTGAACGAGGCCGGCGCCAGCGCCAAAGGCCGCCCGTCCCGCAAGCCGCGCGGCGCCGCTCATCCCGAGATCCCCACCGACCACGACAACTCGTCCCCGCGCCCCCTTGTGATCGGAGGCGTGCAGCGCCGGCAGTCGCGCTGCCGCGAATACGTCCGTGACGAAGAGTGGCGCGCCTGACTCGGCGGGTGGATGTCCAATATCCACCACCACGACATCGCCAACCTCGTCGCGCGCCAGCAGGTGACCGCGACGAAACCCGCCGAACGTCACCGTCAGGTCAGCACGCGCGAAACCGTGTACCACGCCACTGGCGAGATCGAGCCCTGTCGGTCCATCGATGGCGAACATGGGAAGGTCGAGATCGAGCAGGCGCTCGAGCAGCGCCCCAGCGAGAGCGCGCGGAGCGCCGGTGGCACCAGTGCCGAGCAGCGCGTCGACGACCAGCCCAAGGGACGGCCAGGGGCCATCCGGCGCCACCTCTCGCACCCCCTCGGCGCGCGCCAGGGCCGCCACCTGTTCGGTGAGCGGTGCCGTGCGCCCGGCGACACACGTGACCCATACCGGGACATCAAGCCGGTGCAACGCACGCGCGACCACCCAGCCGTCCCCACCATTGTGTCCCGTTCCCGCCGCGATCAGGACACCCTCCTGCGCTGCCCTCGGGAACTCGCGCAGCAGCACGGTGGCGGCTGCACGCCCAGCGCTTTCCATCAGGGTGGCGAGTGCAATCCCGGCCCGCTCAGCGCGAGCATCCCAGGCAGCGGATTGAAGTGGAGTGAGGACGGGGAGGAGGGGCATGTGAGGAAAGGGGTAAGAGGTAAGGGGTGAGGGGGAACAACCGACGCCCCTTCACCCCTCACCCCTCACCTCATTTGTGACTCTGGCCGATCACCCGACCAAAGGAAATCTCCCCGTTGTCGATCCGCAGGTTGAACCCGCAATCGGGGTTGGTACAGACCCAGGCTTTGTAGGTGATGGGCGCGCCGTCGCGGCCGTAGTCGGAGAGGGGAATCAGCTTTCCGGCGTTGCACTTGAGGCACTCGGGCCAATCACGTGCGTCCATGGTCCCTCCGATCGTGTGCCTGCCTCCTCGATCGCGCGGCGTCAGGCACCGACGCGGCGCACACCCTCCCACGCATACGATTCGTCGAAGGCTTCCGCGAACGAGAAGACCTGGCGGAAGTCCTCCTCACTGTCACCCGGCAGGGTGACGAGCAACCCGATCTCGACGAGCGTGTAGACGATGCGGCCGAAATCCTCGGTGCGGGTCAGGCCCCAGTGCGCCAGCACCGCCCGGGCGAGCAGCCCGAACCGTTCGCGCGCAAGATCGCGACAGGCCCAGGCCAGCTCGGCACCGCTGACATGCCGCCGCACCACGAGGCGCGACTGGACGAACTCGATACTCGCGAGAACGAAGAGGTAGCCGCGTTCGTCGAAGGCACCGCCCTTCGCCCGGATCCGGGCGAGGATGTCGTCGGCGAACTGCAGCTCTGTCATCGTCTCGCCCGGATCAGGCTGTCTGCAGCGCCCGGTGGCGACTGGCCACCGGGGGATACAGCGGGAACGACGCGGTCATTTCATGCACTTCCGCCGCAATCCGTGCGAGCGTGGCATCATCCCGCTCCGACAGCGCTTCGTCGATGAGCTGGGCGATACGCCGCATCTCGGCGGTGCCCATGCCGCGCGTGGTGAGCGCCGGGGTGCCCAGCCGGATGCCGCTGGTCACGAACGGCGACTGCGGATCGTCGGGAATGGTGTTCTTGTTGACGGTGATGTCCGCCTTGCCGAGGAGCTTCTCCGCCTCCTTGCCCGTCAGGCCCTTCGGCCGAAGGTCCACGAGCATCAGGTGCGTGTCGGTGCCGCCAGACACGATCGCAAAGCCCCGGTCGACCAGGGCATCGGCAAGCACCTTGGCGTTGTCGATCACCTGACGCGAGTAGTCCCGGAAATCGTCGGTGAGTGCCTCACCGAACGCGACCGCCTTCGCCGCGATGACGTGCTGGAGCGGGCCGCCCTGCGTGCCAGGGAACACCGACTTGTCGACATCCTTGGCGAGGTCAGCGGTGGTCAGGATCAGGCCGGCACGCGGGCCCCGAAGCGTCTTGTGGGTGGTGCTCGTCACGATATGCGCATGGGGCACCGGTGACGGGTAGAGCCCCGCGGCGACCAGTCCGGCGAAGTGCGCCATGTCCACGAGGAACCGCGCGCCGATTTCGTCAGCGATCGAGCGGAACGCCGCAAAGTCGATGATGCGGGCGTACGCACTGCCGCCGGCCACCAGCAGCGTGGGCCGCTCCCGCAGGGCCTGATCACGCACCTGGTCGTAGTCGATGCGACCGGTGGACGGATCAACGCCGTAGTGCACCGCCTGCCAGATACGCCCACTGTGGTTGACCGCGGCGCCGTGCGACAGGTGGCCACCATGCGGCAGCGACATGCCCATCAGCTTGCCCCCGGGCGGCAGGAGCACCATGAAGGCCGCGAAGTTGGCCTGGGCGCCCGAATGCGGCTGCACGTTGGCATGGGCGGCACCGAACAGCTGCTTCAGGCGGTCGATGGCCAGCTGCTCCACCTCGTCGACCACCTCGCAGCCACCGTAGTAGCGCTTGCCAGGATAGCCCTCGGCGTACTTGTTGGTGAGCGGCGTGCCCATCGCGTCAATCACTGCGCGGCTCGCAAAATTTTCGCTCGCGATGAGCTCAAGGCCTTGCTGCTGCCGGCGCATCTCCCGGTCAATCAACCGCGCGACGACGGGATCCGCTTCCCGCAATGGGGCATTGTGGTCAAGCATTCGGCTTGGGCTCCTGTTCAATCTTGGCGATGCGCCGGGCGTGACGTCCCCCCTCGAAGGGGGTGTGAAGCCACGCGCGGAGGATGGACACTCCCTCGGGTCCGGTCACGAACCGCGCAGGGAGTACGAGAACATTAGCGTCATTGTGCGAGCGTGCGAGTTCCGCGACCTCGGTGGACCAGACCACGGCAGCCCGCACCCCGGGGTGCCGGTTGGCCGCGTACGCCATCCCAAGCCCGGTGCCACACAACAGGATCCCCCGCGCTGCCTCCCCGTGTTCAACCTGGGAGGCCACGGCATGCGCGAAGTCGGGATAGTCGGTGGACTCGGTGGAGAACGCCCCGAGGTCCTCGGGTTCGTACCCCTCAGCGCGGAGTTCGGTAATCAGTGCTTGCTTGAGCGCGAACCCGGCGTGGTCCGAGCCGATCGGAATGCGTTCGGCCATTGACCAATGTACGGAAGGTCGTGCATGCGGTAAAGGCGCTACCGCCTAACCGCCCGGAGTGCACGCACCGCCGCCACGCGCTCCTCCGCCAGCCGGTCGGCCGCCTCGGCGGTGGTGACCTTCTCGCGTCCGGCCAGCTCGACCACACGCTGGACGGTCTCGAAGATGCCGGCGGCCTTGTCCAGCGCGCGCTCCTCCGACCAGCCCTCGACTTCGCGGCAGATGTTGATCACGCCGCCACCGTTTGCCACGTAGTCAGGGGTGTAGAAGATGCCTCGCTTCTCCAGCGCGGCGGCATGGCGTGGCTCGGCGAGCTGGTTGTTCGCGCCACCACAGACGATCTCGGCCTTGAGCCGGGGGATGGTGTCATCGTTGAGGGTCGCGCCCAGTGCGCAGGGCGCGTACACGTCGGCCACAGCGTCGTAGATCGCCTCGGGCGCCACCACCTCGGCTCCATACTCCTCCACGATGCGCCGGACCTTGGCAGCGGTAATGTCGCTGACGAGGATCCGGGCGCCGTCCTCGTGCAGGTGCCGCGCGAGGTGCTCGGCCACCTTCCCCGCCCCCTGCACTGCCACGCGCTTGCCGGCGAGACTGTCCTTGCCCCACCGCACCTTGGCAGCGGCCTTCATCGCCATGAACACGCCATATCCGGTTACCGGCGACGGGTCGCCCGACTTGCCCGGAAGCCCCGCCACGTACTCGGTCTCCAGATGGATCATCTCCATGTCTGCGGAACTCGTGCCCACGTCGGCGGCGGTGATGTAGCGTCCGCCAAGCGTGTCCACAAAGCGTCCATGCGCGCGGAAGCACGCCTCGCGGTCGCGCCGCGCCGGATCGCCGACGACCACAGACTTGCCGCCACCAAGCGGCAGTCCCGCCACCGCCGACTTGTACGTCATCCCCCGCGCCAGCCGGAGCGCGTCGACCAGCGCGTCCTCGATGCGGGCATAGTTCCACAGGCGCGTACCACCGAGCGCCGGACCGAGCGTGGTATCGTGGATCGCCACGATCCCGACATACTTCGCGCCCGGGTCCTGCGAGATTACGAGTTGTTCGTGGCCGAACCGGCTCAGCAGCTCAAACGGATTCATGGTCTCCTCAAGTCTTCACGCCCGCGCGCCCGCCCTCACGCCTTGTTGTAACTGTAGAATCCCTGCCCGCTCTTCCTTCCCAGGTACCCGGCCGCGACCATGCGACGGAGCAACGGCGCCGGACGATACTTGTCGTCCCCGAGGCCTCGCTGCATCACCTCCATGATCGCCAGGCACACATCGAGCCCGATGAAGTCGGCGAGCGCCAGCGGACCCATCGGGTGCGCCATGCCCAGCTTCATCACGGTGTCGATGGCCTCGGCGGTCGCCACCCCTTCCATGACGCAGAAGATCGCTTCGTTGATCATCGGCATCAGCACCCGGTTCGCCACAAACCCGGGGTAGTCATTCACCTCCACCGGCGTCTTGCCCAGCTCGCGCGACAACTGCATGACGGCGGCGGTCGTGGCGTCGCTGGTGGCGTGACCCCGAATGACCTCGACCAGCTCCATCATCGGGACGGGGTTCATGAAGTGCATGCCCACGACCCTGTCGGGCCGGCTGGTGCGAGCGGCCAGCTCCGTGATCGAGATGGAACTCGTGTTCGACGCGAGGATCGCCTCCGGCCCAAGCGCCTGGTCGAGCGCCTGGAACACGGCGAACTTCACCTGCGGATTCTCGCTCACCGCTTCCACGGCGATTTCCGCGCCCGACGCGGCAGCTGCATCGCCGGCCGTCCTGACACGGGCCAGCGTCGCCTCTACTGCCTCTGCCGGAATCGTGCCCTTCTTCGCCTGCCGCTCGAGGTTCGTGCGGATCGTCTTGAGGGCCTTCTCGAGGGCGGCCGGCGCGGCGTCAATGAGCGTCACCGACCAGCCATGCAGCGCAAAGACGTGCGCAATGCCATTTCCCATGGTGCCGCCACCGACTACTGCCGCCTGCCTCATGCTGCGTTGTCCTTTCTCGCGTAGCGTGCCAGCAGGACACAGCCTGCGGCGAGCGCCACCGTGGCAGCCACGCCGCCCTCAGGGCCAAAGGCTCCCCCAGTGAGCCAGGTGACCGTACCGGGATCGAAATCGATGAGGGGAATACGAAACGGGAGTCCGCTTACCGGCGCATCGAGCGCCGCGAGCGCCGCATTCCAGCCGAGATGCGCTCCCCAGGCGGTCCAGATGCCGCCGGGCGCATAGAACGCGAGGCTGAGGAAAACCCCAGCGAGCGCCACATTGCCGATGGCGAGTGGCGTCACCTCGGGATTGAGCCCATGTGCCAGGCCAAAGATGAGGGACATCACCACGATCGCGGCCCCACGACCGAAAACGGAAGCGAGCAGGACCAGCGGCAATCCACGAAAGGCCACTTCCTCGGCCAGCGCTGCGGGCGCGAGTACCAGGAACGTACCTCCCGCGCTGCGCAGGTAGTCGACCACCCCGCCGGTATCGTGCAACCAGCGCGCGCCACCGAACGCGACCGCCACCAGCATCGCTGCCAGGGCCATCAGCATCGCCCCAACCAACCCGCGAGCGAAGCCCTTTCCACGCACCGACGAGGCCCAGCCGAGCTGTGGGGCGCTCATACCCAGCAGGCGATGACCGATCAACCAGGTGAGCAGCCCGAACACCGCAAGCTGCGCGATGCCCTGAAGCAGCAAGGCGGTGGAGTTGCCGGTGAGGGCCCCGGTGTCGGGGGACGACGCATACCTGATGTAAAGAATGAACGGCAGGGCAGTAAGCAGCAGCCCCACAACGAGATAGACTACGACCAGAGCGACTGCCCGGAGGGCCGGGCGCCATCCGGTCACATGCGCTCCACGCTCAGCGCCACGGCGTTGCCGCCGCCCAGGCACAGTGTCGCGAGGCCCGTCTTCTTGTCGCGAGCCTGCATCGCATACAACAGCGTGGTGAGCACGCGTGCCCCGCTTGCCCCGATCGGGTGCCCCAGGGCAATTGCACCGCCATTCACGTTCACCCGGTCCCAGTCCCAGCCGAGACCGCGACCATTCGCAAGCGCCTGCACCGCGAATGCCTCATTCGCCTCGACGAGGTCGTAGGCGTCGATCGTCGTGCCGGCCTTTTTCATGAGGTTCTGGACGGCGAGAATCGGGGCGAAAAAGAGGTCGCGCGGTTCCCCGCCGCCGGTGGCGTAGGCGGTGATCTTCGCCATGGGGACCAATCCATTGGCCCGCGCAAAGGCGAGACTGGTCACCACCAGGGCGCTGGCACCGTCATTCAGGCCTGGCGCGTTCCCCGCCGTGACCGTGCCCTCCTTCACGAACACCGGCTTCAGCTTTGCCAGTGCCTCGAGGCTCGTGTCCTTGCGGGGGCCTTCGTCCTTGCTGAAGAGCGTGGGGCCGCCGCGACCGGGAATCTCGACCGTGATGATCTCGCCGTCGAACGCCCCGGCCTCCTGCGCCGCGAGCGCCTTGCGGTGACTGTTGAACGCGAACTCGTCCTGCTCCTTGCGACTGATGCCCGCCTTGGTCGCCGTGTATTCGGCATACTCGCCCATGTGGTTGCCACCGAACGAATCCCACAGGCCGTCGTGAATCATGCCGTCCACCATCGTCTGGTTGCCGGCCTTGATCCCGCTGCGCATGCCGTACACGTAGTGCGGCGCCGTCGACATCGACTCCTGACCACCCGCCACCACGCATGCGCTGTCGCCGGCCCGGATCGACTGGGCTGCGAGCATCACCGCCTTGAGCCCGGAACCACACACCTTGTTGATGGTCAGCGCCGGGACGGTGCCGGGGACACCTGCGCCGATGGCCGCCTGACGGCCCGGCGCCTGGCCGGTGCCACCCTGGACCACGTGCCCCATGATCACTTCGTCGATCATTGCACCATCGACGCCGGATCGGCGCACCGCCTCGCGGATGGCGATGGCGCCCAGTTGTGGGGCCTTAAGTGCTTCCAGGCCGCCAAGATACTTGCCGATCGGTGTACGGCAGGCGGCAACGATTACCGGTGTGGTTGCTTCGGACACGGGGACTCTCGGGAGATAGGTTACGGGCGCCAAGATAGGCAGCCTGCGGCCATGGCGGCAGGTCCTGCCGCAACGTTCCAGCCGGAACGCCCGTAGTGACAGGATGCACCTTGCCGCCATGTCACCGCGCCGCATTGCCACCCTTTCCCTGCTGCTCCTGCCGCGACCGTCGGCCCCAACCATCGCTTTCGTGGACGTGTCGGTGCTGACCATGGAGCAACCGGGCCGGCTCACGCACCAGACCGTGATCGCAACCGGGGGACGGGTGTCGGCCATCGGGCCGATGGGGACGACGAAGGTTCCCCCCGGCGCCAGCGCCATCGACGGCAGGGGGAAGACGCTGATGCCGGGGCTCATCGATGCCCATGTGCACATTCGCGCCGCTGATGTCCCCGCCTACCTCGCGAGCGGGATCCTCACGGTGCGCAACATGTGGGGGCATGATGCGATCGTTCGGCTCCAGGATGACATCCGTGAAGGGCGCGTGCGCGGACCGACGATCTACTCGCTGTCGCCGGGCCTCGACGGGTCGCCCGCCAGCTGGCCGGTCACGCAGTTCGTGGATGACGCCACTCTCGCCGACAGCGTGGTCGGCGCGCAGGAGGCACATGGATGGACCACGCTCAAGGTGTACCAGCGCCTCTCCCTCGCCGCGTTCGATTCCATCGTGGCATCGGTGCACCGGCGACATCTTCACTTCGCCGGGCACGTTCCGACGGCGGTGCCCATCGGGCACGCGCTGGGCACCGGCATGGAGTCAATCGAGCACTACACGGGATACGATCGCGCCGTGAGCTGGAGCGGGCAGGGCGGCACCTTCGGATGGGCCGACGCCGATACCTCGCGGTTTGCGCCGCTGGTCGAGGCCACCCTGGCGTCGGGCACCTGGAACTGCCCGACGATGGCGATCTATGCCCTGATCGCCACCCGCATGGGCGCTGAGGCGGCGGAACGCACCATGGCGAACCGGCGCCTGTTCACCCGCGCGCTGCACGAACAGGGCGCGTTGCTCGTGGCCGGCACCGACGCCGGGATCGGCGTCACCGCGCCCGGCACGTCGCTGCTGGACGAACTGCTCGAATTCGTGGCATCAGGATTTACCAACTGGGAAGCCCTGCGACTTGCCACCATCGAACCCGGCAAGTTGCTGCAGGTGCCGCAGCTCGGCACCATCGCCGTGGGGGCACCAGCGGAGCTTCTTCTGCTCGATGGCAATCCGGCGGAGGACCTGGAAGTACTGCGGAAGCCGGCAGGGATACTCCTGCACGGACAATGGATCGAGGGCCTGACGCTCGCGCGCGAGGCTCAGGCGTCGAGGATGTTTTGATGCATCATGCCCTCACGCCCCCACGACGCCTGAGGTAGCGCACGGCGAAAAGCACCGACGATGCCGCGAGCATGACGCCGATCGCCGCAAGCTCGCGCCATGCGAGCGTGGACAGTACCGCAAGGATCGCCACGGCGGCAATCGCGGGAATCAGCGTTCCCCCCGGAATAACGAACGGCGGCTGGCCCACAGTCACTGCCCGTCGACGCAGCACCGGCACCGCCATCGCCGTCAGCAGGTACATCACCAGGGTGCTCGCCGCCGCGAGCACGGCGAGCACCTTGAACGTGCCCGAGAGCGCCAGGATCGCGCAGACGACACAGTAGGTAACAATGGCCGCGGCGGGCGTGTTGAACCGCGGGTGGACGATGCCCAGCCGGGCCGGAAGCAGGCCATCGCGCCCCATGGCGTAGAGCACCCGGGGCGTCGCCAGCATGTCACCCGGCAACACACCCGCCATGCAGACCACGCCGGCGGCGAGGATCAGGATGCGACCCCAGCCGCCCAGGACGACGCCGGCGGTGGAGGCGAGGGGCGCCTCCGTGGCCGTGGCAAGGCCATCACCCAGCGCGCCATTGGCCACGAGTTGCAGCGACAGGTACAGCAGCGTGATGCCGATCATCGCGAGGGCGAGGCCGCGCGGAACGACCCGCGTCGGGTTCCGGATCTCGGCGCTGGGCGACAGCGAGGTCTCCACACCCATGAAGGCAAATGTCAGCAGCACGACACCGCGGCCCAGCTCGCCAGTGCCGGGAAGCCGTGGCATCGGGATCTGTGACCAGTTGAGCGTTGCGAGTCCCACCCCCGCGAGCAGGAGCAGCGGGAGCAGCTTGATGACGGTGATGCCCTCGGTGACCCTCAAGCCGAGCTTGAGGCCGCGGACATTGATGGCGGCGAGACTCGCGTAGACGATGATGAGGGTGATGGAGCGACCGAGCGGCTCTGCCAGCGCAGGAAACGCCAGGGACAGGCCGTTCACCATGAGTACCGCGACCGCGGCGTTGGAGAGGGCCCCGTTGCCGAACCACAGCAACGTGCCGACGAACGAGCCGACGAAGGGACCAAACGCGGCGCCGGAGTAGGCGTACAAGCCACCGGCCGACGACACCCGGGTACCGGCTTCCGCGAAGCACAGGACGATACAGAAGAACAGCAGTGCCGTGACGATGAACCCGATGGGTGCGCTGGAGCCCATTTCCGCCGCCACCACCGCCGGGAGGCCGAAGATGCCCGCACCCACCGTCGTATTCATCGCCGTGAGCGCCAGGGCGCGCACGCCAATGAGTCGCTGCAGCGACCCCTGGTGCTGGTCGGTGCCGGCGGCGGCGTCCCCGGTGGGCGACAAGCCTATGGCACCAGGGCCCGCGTACGCACTTCCTCGGTGACGCGCTCGAGAAACGCGCCGACCGTCAGGACTTCCTGCTTCTTCCCTGCCCCGCGCACCCGGAGCGCCAGGCTGTCGCTCTCCGCCTCGCGCTGCCCCACCACCGCCATGTAGGGCACCTTTTCCACCTCGCCGGCCCGGATCCGGTAGTTCAGCGTCTCGTGCGAATCGTCCACCGTGACCCGCAGCCCGACCGCCCGCATCCGGTCGGCCACCGCATGCGCCGCCGCGGCCTGGGTATCGCTGATCGGCAGCACCCGCACCTGTTCCGGCGCCAGCCACACCGGGAACAGCCCGGCGAAGTGCTCGATGAGGATCGCAATGAAGCGCTCGAACGACCCATTGACCGCGCGGTGAATGACCACCGGCCGGTGATCGTGATTGTCCTCCCCGACATACTTGAGGTCGAACCGTTCCGGCGCGTTGTAGTCGAGCTGGATCGTGCCAAGCTGCCAGGTGCGGCCGATGGAATCGGCCACGTCGAAGTCAATCTTGGGCCCGTAGAAGGCCCCGTCACCAGGCTTGAGTTCGTAGGGCAGCCCGGTCAGCTCGAGCGCGGCGCGAAGCGCACCCTCGGCGGCATCCCACATCGCGTCGTCACCGATACGCACCTCAGGCCGGGTCGCAAACTTGAGCGTGGCCGTGAGCCCGAACACCTGGTAGTACGCCAGGATGAACTGGGTGAGCCGCTTCACCTCGTCGGGGATCTGCGACGGCATCAGGAAGATGTGGCAGTCGTCCTGCTGGAACTGTCGCACGCGCGTCAGCCCGGAGAGCGCCCCGCTCACCTCGTTGCGATGCAGCACGTCGTACGTGGTGTACCGGATGGGCAGCTCGCGATAGGAGTGCTTGCGGGCGCTGTACATCAGGTAGTGGGAGGGACAGTTCATCGGCTTCAACGAGCTGTCGTGTTCGCCGGTCTCGTTGTCGAGCACCAGGAACATGTTCTCCTTGTACTTGCCCCAGTGCCCGGAGATCTCCCACAACCCCTTGTTGTAGAGCAGCGGGGTCTTGATCTCCTGGTACCCGTCGCGCTGCAGGTCGCGCATGAACGCGTTCAGCAGGTTGTACAGCGTCGTGCCGCGATCGGTCCAGAACGGGGCGCCGGGGGCAAAGGGATGAAACAGGAACAGGTCGAGTTCCTTTCCCAGCCGGCGGTGATCACGCTTCCGCGCCTCCTCCAGCCGGTGCAGGTGAGCCTCGAGCTCGTCCTTCTTGAAGAACGCCGTGCCGTAGATGCGCTGCAGCATCTGGCGACGCGAATCGCCGCGCCAGTATGCGCCCGCGGTGTTGAGCAGCTTGAAATGCTTCAGCCGCCCCGTACTCGGGACGTGCGGCCCGCGGCACAGATCGGTGAACGGCCCGTCGGTGTACGTCGAGATCACCTCGTCGTCGCCGAGCTCGCTGATGCGCTCGAGCTTGAGGGCGTCATCCGCGAACTTGCGGTTGGCGGCGTCCCGATCCACCTCGGCGCGCACAAAGGGATAGTCCGCCTTGGTCACCTCGGCCATCCGCGCCTCGATCTGCTCGAGGTCCTCGGGCGTGAAGGGGCGCGGCACCTCGAAGTCGTAGTAGAAGCCCTCGTCGATCGACGGCCCGAAGCCGATGCCGGCGGTCGGGAAGATCTCGCGCACCGCGGTCGCCATGATGTGCGCCGCGGAGTGGCGCAGCACGTCCAGCGCCTCGCGGTCGCGCTCGGTCAGGATGGCGATCGCGGCGTCACCCCGGATCGGGAACATCAGGTCGCGCACCGTGCCGTCCACCCGGATCGCCACCGCGGCCTTGGCCAGGCCGGGGCCGATCGACTCGGCGATCTCGCGACCCGTGACCCCGGCGGGATATTCCCGGACGCTGCCGTCGGGCAGGGTCAGGCGCACCTGGCTGGGGGCCTCCGCCTGGCTCACGACAGCACTTCCGACTGCACCGGGTGTACCACCGGCTCGGTGCGTGGCGCCAGCCAGAAATAGAGGACGATCCCCAGCAGGATCACGCCGAGGAGGACCACCCATCGGCTGAGTTCGGAGGTCTGGATGTCAGTGCGTTCTTCGGACATTGGCGCGGGTCTCATCAGGCGGAAGTACGGCGCAGCGTCGCCTCTGCGACGCGGTTAACTTAACGCGTCACAACTACTTTTTGCATGAGGGCGTGCAGTGAAGCGCGGTACTTCCCTGATTGGCGTGCTGGCATGGTCGGTGGGTGGGGCGGTCATGGGGCTCGCCGCCGGCCTGCTGGTGAGCGAGACACTTGGCGAGATCGACCCGGGCCGCATCAAGGTCCTCGTCCGCCAGCGTCGACGCCCGGCACCAGCGCATACCGGCCGACTCGCGCGCCTCGTGCGGCAGGCCATACACCTGGACCCCGGCCTCTCCCGCCTGTCGCTGGAGGCCCTCGCCGTCTCGAGGGGCACCGTCGAGCTCCACGGCTGGGTGAACAGCCGCACCGAACGCAGCCGGGCGGCCCGCGTGGCCCGCGCGGTGCCAGGGGTGGATGCCATCATCAACTGTATCCTCGTGCATGGCGAGGACGACTTCGACACCTCTCCTGAGGACTCGACCGCTTCCGCATGACCGAACCGCTCGCCCCCCAGTACGACCCGGCCACCATCGAGGCCGGCCTCTATCGTCGCTGGCTCGAAGCCGACCTCTTCCGCGCCGACGTGCGGGATCCCGGCGACCGCTACGTCGTCATGATGCCGCCGCCCAATGTGACCGCCGTACTGCACGTGGGCCACGGGCTCAATAACACCGTGCAGGACGTGCTGGTGCGCTTCGAGCGCATGCGGGGCCGCAACACCCTCTGGCTGCCGGGCACGGATCACGCCGGCATTGCCACCCAGAACGTGGTGGAGCGCGTGGTGGCGAAGGAGGGCCAGACCCGCTTCGACCTGGGCCGTGAACGATTCGAGGAGCGCGTCTGGACCCACGTCAACGCGACCGGGGGAGCGATCCTCGAGCAGCTCAAGGCGATCGGCGCCAGCTGCGACTGGAGCCGCACCTACTTCACGCTGGACCCCGGGCTCTCGGCCGCGGTGCGTGAGGTGTTCGTCCGTCTCTACGAGAAGGGGCTGGTCTACCGCGGGCACTACATCATCAACTGGTGCCCCCGCTGCCTGACGGCGCTCTCCAACGAGGAGGCGGAGAAGGAGGAGGTCGACGGGAAGATCTGGTACCTGCGATACCCGCTCGTCGACGGGAGCGGGCATGTCACCGTGGCCACCACGCGGCCCGAGACGATGCTCGGCGACACCGGCGTGGCGGTGCATCCCGATGACGCGCGCTACGCCGCCCTGGTGGGCAAGTCGCTTCTGCTGCCGCTCGTGGGACGGGAAATTCCCATTGTGGCCGACGACGCCATCGACCCCGGGTTCGGCACCGGTGCGGTGAAGGTGACGCCGGCGCATGACCCGACCGATTTCGAGATCGGCAAGCGGCAGCACCTGCACAGCATCGACATCATGACCCCGGAGGCGCGCATGGCGGAGACCGTGCCCGATGCGCTGCAGGGTCTCGATCGCTTCGAGGCGCGGAAGCGGGTGGTCGAGATGTTCCGCGACCTCGGCCTGCTGGAGAAGGTGGAAGACCACCGCCATGCGGTGGGGCATTGCTACCGCTGTCACACGGTGGTCGAGCCACGGCTCTCGGACCAGTGGTTCGTGAAGATGGCGCCGCTCGCGAAGCCGGCCCTGAAGGCCTATCGCGACGGGCGACTCACCTTCATCCCCGAGCGGCGGGGCGAGGAGTACGCCCAGTGGATGGAGAACATCCGCGACTGGTGCATCTCCCGGCAGCTCTGGTGGGGCCATCGCATCCCGGTGTGGTATTGCGACGCGTGCGACAAGACCATCGTGAGCCGGACCGACGTGACGCGGTGCGACTGCGGTGGCGCCGTGCGCCAGGACGAGGATGTACTCGACACCTGGTTCTCCTCCTGGCTGGTGCCCTTCTCCAGCCTGGGCTGGCCCGGGAAGACGCCCGACCTGAAGGCGTTCTATCCCGGACAGCTGCTGGTGACCGCGCCCGAGATCCTGTTCTTCTGGGTGGCGCGGATGGTGATGGCGGGCTGCGAGTTCATGGGCGATATCCCGTTCAGCACCGTGTACCTCCATGGCACCGTGCGTGACACCCAGCATCGCAAGATGTCCAAGTCGCTGGGCAACGGGATCGATCCGCTCGAGGTGGTGGAGAAGTACGGGGCCGATGCGCTGCGGTACACGCTCGTGTCGGGGATGTCGGTGGGCACCGACGTGATCCTCGACCCGGCCGACCTGGAGACCTCGTTCGCGCCGGGGCGGAACTTCGCCAACAAGCTCTGGAACGCCGGGCGGTTCATTCTCGGTAACCTGGACGGACCGACCCGGCCGCTGGCCGGTCACGCCAACGCGCTTCGCCCCGACGAGCTCACACTGGCCGACCGGTGGATCATCGCCCGCTGCGACGCCACCATTCGCGCCGCCACCGAGGCGTACGAGAAGTTCCGGCTCAATGACGCAGCGTCGGCGGTATTCCACTTTCTCTGGTCCGATTTCGCGGACTGGTATATCGAGCTCATCAAGCCCCGTCTCTATGGTGACACACCGGGCGGGGACGTGGCGCGCGCCATCGCCCTTCGCACCTTCGATGTGGCGCTTCGGCTGCTCCACCCGATCATGCCCTTTGTCACCGAGGCCCTGTGGCAGCGCATCCCAGGGCGCGAGGCCGGCGTCTGGCTCGCGCGGGCGCGGTGGCCCGTGCCCGACCGCCGCGCAAGCGACCCGGCGGCTGAGCGCGGCTTCGCGCTGGTGCAGGAGGCGATTGGTGCCGTGCGAGGCATCCGCGCGGAGTATGATGTCCAGCCCGGCAAGACGGTGCGCGCCTTCGTGCAGCACCCCGGCCGCGAGGCCGCGATGGCGCTCACCGCCGAGGAGGGCACCATCCGCCGGCTCGCCAAGGTGAGCGAGGTGGGATACGGTGACAGTACCGACACCGTGGGTGGCTACGCTGTCCTGTCCGATGGCACGGGCATCTTCGTGCCACTGGGTGACGCGATCGATGTCGGTCGCGAGTGCGCCCGTCTCGGCACCGAGATCGAGCGCCTCGGCCAGCTGATCGAGGCCCAGCAGAAGAAGCTGGGTAACGAGCAGTTCGTGGCTCGGGCACCGGCGGTGGTGGTGACAAAGGAGCGGGAGAAGCTGGTGAGTTGGAAGGAACAGGCAGGCGCGCTCGCCGAGAAGCGGAAGCGGCTGGGATGCTAGCGAGGCGGGCAGCCCTTCGCGCCATGGGCGCCGCGGCTGCCCTCAGCGCCCTGGCCTGCGCCAAGATCGAGCCTCCGCCCGGCGGGCCTCCTGATGCCAAGCCGCCCGTCCTGGTCTCCATCACGCCCGAGTCGCTGTCGGTCAACCCGGGGTTCAGCGGCAACGTCAACTTCATCTTCAGCGAAGTGGTGTCCGAGGGCGGCACCCCGAACCAGGGATATGGCACTGGCGACCTCGAGAAGCTGGTCCTCCTGTCCCCGACCAACAAGGTGCCGGTGGTCCAGTGGCACCGCTCCCGGATATCCGTGCGGCCGCGCGAAGGATGGGCGCCGGATCGCGTGTACCGCGTCCAGCTCCTGCCCGGCATCTCCGACATCCGCAACAACAAGGGCGTGAAGGGCGGGATCGTCACGTTCACGACCGGCGCGCCGGTACCCGACTACACGCTGAGCGGGAACGCCTATGACTGGACCGCCAGCCAGCCATTGCGCGGCGGCCTGATCGAGGCGGTGCTGGAACCCGATTCACTGGTCTACAAGGGAATCACCGACTCGACCGGCAGCTTCGTATTCGGTCCCCTGCCCCGTGGCACCTACCTTGTGTACGTCGGCCTTGACCAGAACCGCAATGGAAGGATCGACCCGCGCGAATCGTATGACAGCGTCCGGGTGGAACCTGATTCGGGGAAGGTGCCAGAACTCTTCGCCTTCATCCACGACACCACGCCGCCCCGGTTGACGCCGCCCACAACGCAGGATTCAACCACGATCAACCTCACGTTTACGCAGAAACTCGATCCATACACCACCTACGACTCGACTGCCGTGACTGTGCTGCTGCTGCCCGACTCGACTCCCGTGCCGGTGCTGCGGGTGGTGACCGCCGCCCAGTTCGACAGTGTGTCGAAGGCCGGGCGGATGAAGGCCGACTCGTTGCAGAAGCTGAAGTCGGATTCAGTGGCGCGGACCGATACCACGAAGCGGGCCAGGCAGGACTCGTTCCCTGGCAAACCGGTTGCGCCGCTGCCAACCCCAGGCGCGGTGTCTGCGAAGCCGCCTGCGACCCTGTCCCGGCCGCCGCTGAGCGACCGGCTCATCGTGCAGCTTGCCGAGGCACTCCAGCCCGGTACCAAGTACCTCGTCGAGACGCACGACGTGAAGAACGTGACCGGCGTCGCCGGATCGCCCAAGGCCGGGTTCGAGGTGCCCAAGCGCCCCAAGCCCACACGTGCGGACAGCACCCGCCTGTTGCGTACCCGGATCGACTCTGCACTGGCACAGGGTGACACCACCTTCGCGGATTCGCTGAAGCTGCTGCTCCCGGCCGACTCGCTGCTCGAGCCGCCGGCCGACGCACCCAAGAAGGCGCCCCCGCCAGGGACCCAGTGACCGAAGACACGCGTCGGACGCTGCCATCGGTGGACACGCTGTTGCGCGATCCCAGGGTCCTGGCGCTGATGGATGCGGCACCACGCAACGCCGTGGTTGGCGCTGCCCGCGAGGCGCTCGCGCGATCGCGAAAGCGCCGTGCCGGGCCGCCCGGCGACTGGGCCGCGGAAATCGCCGAGCTGGTGGCGGCGCGGATCGCGCCCTCGCTCGCCCGCGCCGTCAACGCGACGGGCATCGTGCTCCACACCAACCTGGGACGCGCCCCATTGCCGTCGGCCGCCGCCGATGCGGTGCATGCCGTCGCCTCGGGCTACAGTACTCTGGAGTACGACCTGCACAGCGGCACCCGCGGCAGTCGCTCGGATCATGGCCGGGCCAGGCTTGCACGACTCACCGGCGCCGCCGATGCAGTGGTGGTGAACAATGCCGCCGGCGCACTGGTGCTGGCGCTCAACACGGTGGCGCGCAGCCGTGAGGTCCTCATCAGCAGGGGGGAATTGATCGAGATCGGGGGGTCGTTCCGGATTCCCGACATTCTCGAGAAGAGCGGCGCCCGCCTCCGGGAAGTTGGCACCACCAACCGCACGCACCTCGCCGACTATGCCGAGGCGATCGGACCCGACACCGGTGCCATCCTGATCGTCCACCGGAGCAACTTCGCGCAGTCGGGTTTCGTCGCGACACCCGACCCGGCGGCGCTGGCCACCCTCGCGCGGGAGCGCGGCGTCGCCTGCCTGCACGATGCCGGTAGCGGCCTCCTCCTCGATCTTTCGCGATGGGGATTGGTGGGTGAGCCGCTCGTCGGCGATGCGGTAGCGGCCGGCGCCGATCTCGTCTTGTTCAGCGGTGACAAGCTCCTGGGAGGACCGCAGGCCGGATGCATCGTGGGACGCATGGACCTGGTGGACGCCTGCCGGAAGAATCCACTGGCTCGCGCGCTCCGTGCCGACAAGATGACCCTCGCGGCGCTCGAGGCGACCCTGGCACTGTACGACGACCCGGAAACGGCCCGGCGCGACGTGCCGGTGCTGCGCATGCTGACCGAGACACAGGAGAGCATCCAGGCCCGGGCGGCGCGGTTGGCGGCGACGCTGCCAGCCCGTTTTGGGCCCGCGCTGGTGCCGGGTGAATCAGCGGTGGGCGGCGGGGCGTTTCCGGGCGCCTCGCTGCCGACCACACTGGTGATGCTTGAGCCTGGTGAACTCGGAGCCAACGGACTCGCGCTCCGACTCCGGCTCTGCGACCCGCCGGTCATTGCCCGGGTGATCGGCGGCCGCGTGGCGATGGATGTGCGGACCGTGCCGGACCACGAACTGGAAACACTCCGGGATGTGGTGGCACACGTCGGGCGCGACCTGGGTAACGACGCGTCGCCCTGACCGGGCCCTCCAGCGCCGGCATCAGGGTCCAGCCGCGCGGCCGTTGCCTCCGTCGGTCACGAACCTGATGGCCCCATCCGGCTGGCGCTTCCAGATCGTGAGGTACTTGGATGGTCCCGAGTGGCCATCGGCCGTCGTGATGACCGCTTCCCCTACCGTCCAGCCGAGACTGCCGTCATTGGACGCGCCAGCCACCACCGGATGCCACCGCCATGTAGCGGGCCCGCTTACCGCACGCCCGATGGCTGCAGGACCCTGCACCAGCATCCCGGCGCCGACGAAGGTGTGCGCGTCGGGAGCGGCCCAGTGCTCGAACGCAACGCCCGCACCGCTGTCAGCGGCCAGGCGCGCAAATTCCAGGTCGGCCGATACGAACGGTGCGGTGGGGCCCGCGGCCTTCAATGACGGGAACTGCATGCGCAACCCGTCCAGGGCAGGGGCCGGCTCCTCGGGCATGGCATCCGTGATCATCAGTGCCGCCAGCCGCCACCTGCCGGCGCCGCCGCCTGCCTCTCGTCGCCAGGTGGCGATGTAGCGCCCGATCACCGGACCCGCCGAATCGCCTGCTCCCGCCGCCGTCACGCCCCACGTAAGGCCGAGCGTTGAGTCGGCAGAAAGATCTGCGCCCAGCAGCTGCCAGGTCAGCATGTGACGGAGGGACCTGGCTCCACCGGAGAGCAATCGGTGGGCATCGCTGGTTCCCTGCACCACCGGCGCGCCAGGCCACAGGATCACGGCATCAGGGATCGCCGTCGCGAAAAAGGCCCGACTGAACCCCGCCGACCAGCTGCTGTCGGCCACCGCGCGATCGGTCCGTATCAGCTGTGTGCGCTGGGCCTGGGCCTCGAGTCCGTGCCACGGATGGAGAAGCAGCGCACACAGGATGGTTCTCGCTCTCATCAGGTCTCCTGGCGCCCGCGCGCCGATACCAGCCACTCCGTTTCCACCATGTCGTCCCGGACCCCGATCAGGCGGTCATTCAGGTGCACCACAATGCACACGTGATTCGGGATGACGCGCACCATCTCGCCAACGGCCGGCCGCCAGTCGGTGCGGGACAGGTCGAGCAGGCCATGCTCCTCGCTCATCGCCGTCACCACGATCTCGGGGCGATCCAGCAGCACCCCGAAGCCATCTCCCCCGCTGCGCAGCGGCTCGCGACCCAGCGCCTTGCTGCCGGCATCAATGACCGCCTGCCCGGCAACCGCCGTGCTGATGACGGTGGCCAGCACCGTAAGTGCACAGTCCTCCCAGCTGCAGGCGCCCATCATGGCCGTTGTGCGATCGTTGAATACGTACGTACCAGGTCGCACCTCGGTTGCACCCGTCTCGTGCGCGCGCCAGGCCGTTGGCGTCGAGCCGCCGCTGATGACCGGCAGGTCGAGCCCTGCGGCCTCAAATGCATCGCGCGCAGCGGATACATCGGTGCGCAAGCGCGCGATCGCCTCGTCCTGCGACTGCACTCCCGTGCGGATGTGCCCCGGATAGAACGCGAGCCCGCGAAACTCGAGGCCGGGATCGCGTGCAACCAGCCGCGCCAGGTCGACGGCCTCGCTCGCCGTTGCCACCCCCACCCGCCGCATGCCGAGGTCCAGTTCCACCAGGACCCCGACCTGGCGATCAGCGCTTCGCGCTGCTTCCCCGAGCATCTCGACGGCGATGGCCGAGTCGAGCGCCACGGTCGTGCGAACGGCGGGGGGCAATGCCGTCAGTCGACGAAGACGGGCCGGCCCCACGGGCGGGTACGCCAGCAGGATGTCATCCGCCTCCGCGCTCATCTCCTCCGCTTCCCGCATCGTGGCGCAGGTGACCCCCACCGCTCCCAGCTCGACCTGTCGTGCCGCGATCCACGGTGTCTTGTGTGTCTTAACGTGCGGCCGCAGTGCCAGCCCGTGTCTCGCCGTGTAGTCCGCCATCCGCTTCAGGTTGCGTTCGAGACGATCGAGATCAACGAGCGGGCTGGGGGTCTCGACGGACTGCAGCGTCGCGCCGCCGTCGTTGCGTGATGTCCTGTTGGCCATGACGGGTCTCACTTGAGGGATTGATGCCCCCAGCCCTGCGCCGGAACTGGCGCACCGAGGAATACCGCAGAATACTTGGCGTGACGTTACTTGCGCTGCGGGGTAGAAAGACGCACCCGCGATCAGGAGGCAGACCCGTGGCAAAGTGCGATGTGTGTGGAAACGACTATCATCTTTCATTTGAGGTGATCGCAGAGGGACAGACCCACACCTTTGACAGTTTCGAGTGCGCCATCCACAAGCTGGCGCCGGAGTGCGCCCACTGCGGCTGCCGAATTGTGGGGCATGGGATCGAGGCATCCGGTACGTTCTACTGTTGCGCCCACTGTGCGCGCGACCACGGCGTGAAGGGCGTTGCCGATCACGTTTGAGGAATCACCCCGAAGAGGAGGCAAGATGGCGACGTTCAAGCGGACGAGCAGGAAGGTGCTGAAGAAGGCTAAGAAGAGCAGCAAGCGTGCAGCTGCCAGCGCCAGGAAGACGGGCAAGCGGGCTATCGCGAAGGCGAAGCCGGCCCTGCGCGCGGGGCTCAAAGCCGGCTCGCATGCCGCGCTCCTCTCCGCCGCGCTCGAAGCAGTGGATCAGCTGGGTGGCAGCGCGAAGCGGGTGGCCAAGCGTGCCGACAAGAAGACCGTACAACGGGTCGCTGCCGGTCTGCTCACCGCCGCCGCCGCCGCCATCGGCATTCACCACATGGCGAAGGGCCGGAAGCGCTAGCCCGAGCGCCGGTAGAAGGGCCACCCGCCAGCCTCTGGCGGGTTCGGTCTTTCTTCGGTATAGTACGAGTGCCCATTTCCGGGCTCCAGACATGAACTTTTCTCGGAGCGCACCATGACTGTCCAGCCTGTACCACCCGGATATCACACTGTCACGCCGTACCTCATCGTGCCCGACGCGCCCGCGGTCATCTCCTTTCTGGAAACGGCATTCGATGGCAGGATCACCATGCCCCCGATGCACCGGCCGGACGGCTCGATCATGCATGCCGAGCTGCAGGTGGGCGATTCGCGCGTGATGGTCGCCGAGGCCACGGAACAATGGAAGCCAATGCCGGCGTCCATCTTCCTGTACGTTGCCGACTGTGATCGCAGCTACCAGCGGGCCCTGGCCGCAGGTGCCACGTCACTGATGGAACCGGGCGACCAGTTCTACGGTGACCGGATGGGCGGTGTACTCGATCAGGGTGGCAACCAGTGGTGGGTCGCCACGCACGTCGAGGATGTGGCACCAGAGGAGATGGAGCGACGCAAGTCGGAGTATCTCGCGGCGCAGGCCGTTTCGGCGTGAGCCTGAGGCCGGCCCTGTTCCTCGATCGGGACGGCACGCTCATTATCGATACCGATTTCATTCGCCGCCCGGAAGAGGTGGTACTGCTTCCGGGCGCAGCCGAGGCGGTGGCCCGCGCCAATGCGGCGGGATGGGTCACGGTGGTCATTACCAACCAATCGGGCATCGCGAGGGGGATGATCACCGAGGCCGCCTACCAGGCGGTGGCCCGGGAGCTCGAGCGGCAGCTATCCACCGCCGGCGCCCGGCTCGATGTCCAGCTGCACTGCCCACACCTGCCAGCCATCAGTGGGCCGTGCGAGTGCCGCAAGCCGGCGCTCAAGCTCTACCGCGATGCCATCGCGCAATTCGGCATCGACCCGACGCGAAGCTGGTTCATTGGCGACCGGCTGCGCGACCTGGCGCCGTCGCGGGCCCTCGGTGGCCATGCCCTTCAGGTGATGACGGGAGTCCGCACCGAAGACATTGCGATCACTGAGGGCGGTTTCGAGCAGGTCGCCGACCTGGCGGCAGCCGTGACGCGGGCGCTGTCAGCGCCCTAGCGCCGCGTGGCTCGGCGTGGTGCCTTCAGCGCCGTATCCCAGCGCCAGTCCGAGGTGCCCGCGCCCAGGTGTGTTCCTCCCAGCCAGCGTTCCCTGCCACCCTCGCTCCAGTGATCCACTTCCCCCTGTAACACAGCGCGACCACGTGCCGTGAGCGCGAGCGCCGGGTTCCGCCGGGCATCGGTGAGTTCGGGCCATCCCCCGGCAGCCTCGAGCAGCGGTGCTGCGCCCTGTGTCAGTTCCCACATCGCCGAGAAGAACATGGCATCCCCCTGCCAGGGACGTTCCTCCAGGTCCTGTGACGCGACGAAGGCGGCGTGCAGTGAAGGCGCCTTTCCGGCAACGACCTGGAGCCCCTGCCGCTCCGTCCGGCTCAGGCCGGTGCGCGCATCCGGCAGTTCCTCGAGCATCCGCTGCACCGCCGCTGGCAGATAGGGTAGCGCGCTGGTCGATCGCGCGGCGATGCCGGCCAGCCGCTCGGGTGTCGGGTGTACCCAGGCGGCCCATGCTTCGCGCGCCGCGTCCACCATCTCCGCCGAGACAACGACTCGCGTTGTGAAGAGCTCGCCGAGTTGGGGTGCCGAGAGCTGCCCGAGCCCGATAAACCGCTTCATTCCCGGGTACTCGTGCAGCGTGACCAGCGTGAGGCGCGTGGACGTGCCGCAGGCGAGGGCGAGGCGCGGCAGCAGGTGCACCAGGATCGACTGGTCGTAGAGGTCCGCCTCGAACCATAACACGACCTCGTCCTGGCTCCCGGCGTCATCTACCACCCTGTCGGCATCGGTCAGGACCTTGAGGTCGGTATCCCGCTCGACTCCGTAGTGCCGCGCCAGCCATGCCGCCCGGATCGGGCGCAGGGTATCCCGTGAGGCGCTGGGTACCGGTCCCTCGCACAGGGGATCGGACCAGCTCAGCTTGCGCCCCGGCAGGTTGGCGTCGTCCAGTTTCCAGAGAATGTCGGTCCCGCAGCGGATATGGAGCATGGTGGGAAAGGTAGTGCTACCGATTCTTCGTTGCGCTCAGAATGACACCTGTCACGCCCTCACGCCCCCCAAAGTACGAGGCCGACGCGCGCCCGAAGGCGACACGCCGGCTCGTTTATGTCCCGGGTTGATCGACGGATCGATCAGTAGTTGAAGTTGCCGATTACCACTGGCGGGTTCGCAACGCCGGATGCACCCACGAAACTACCTGTGGTCACGGCCGGCGTTTGGCCTTTAAGCAGCACCGTCACAACCCAATCGGAGCGGGGAATACCGCAGTCGGACCAGTAGTGCAATTCCACGCGGTACTGACCGGCCGGTGCGGTATTCAGCGGCCAGAAAATGTTCTCGTTGTTGGTATTGTCGACATTGCAGGCCGCGTTCGAGTCGATGTCCAGCCGGCCACCGGTCGTCCCGTTGCGATTGCCGTAGTAGACATGCTCGCCGTTCGGGTCGAAGACGTGCAGGTCCACGTCGCTGGCACCGGTCCACGCCACGCTGGCCTGGACGTCGCCATTGCCCGCGCGAATGATGCGGAGTGTCTGCTCGAAGTACGGCCCGATACCGTTGGCGCCCTCCAGCGCATACCGCAGGCGCAACTGGCTCCCGTTCACGTTCGGCGACAGCGAAAAAACCACGTTCTCGAGCGCGCTGGAGGCCGGCAGCGGTACCGAGTAGTAGTCGTCGGTGCCCACGGCGCTCACCAGGAGGCGCGTGAATTCGTCCGAGCCGGACACATCCACTGCCGCGGAGCCACCGTTCACCGCCGCGCTGATGCCCGCCACCGTTGCCACCGGGCCGAGCGTCCCGGTCGGCACGACGCCGTCCTGGAGCACACCCGGCACCGTACCACCCTGCACCGACACATTGGTGACGAAATCGGAGATGGAGCCGGTGGTGGACGCCAGCGGCTCCGGCTTGCTGCAGCCGGCCAGCACAAGTGCCGCGCTGAGCGCGAATCCGGCGCCTGCGTGCTGAAGCCTGAGTGCGAACATGGTTTCCTCGTTCGTTTGGTGTAGCTGCATGTAGCTCATCTGGCGCACCCTTCAGGCAACGATCGTACCGATCTGGGCCGCCGCCTGCCATCGAGTGCCTGGCCCGAGCTCTAGGCCCTTCTGTGCCATGAGCTTGCGCGTTTCTGCCCGGCGCCGGGATGGGCGTGCATACGCTAGGCGAACGGGGGTCCGCCAATTACCTTCTTCCGCCATGCCAATGCGGGTTGCGGTAGCCGTTTCGGGCGGGGGGAGCAATCTCGAAGCGCTCTTCGCGAGCCTCGGAAGCGGTGAGGAGGCGCAAGTTGCCCTGGTGCTCAGCGACCGGGCTGATGCCCCCGCACTCGCACGGGCCCGTGCGCGGAAGGTCCCGGTGGTGGCCCTGTCCGACTGGCGCAGCGCCGACGAGTGGCTGGCTGCGCTTGAGGCTCACTCGGTCGACTTGCTCGTGCTGGCGGGTTTCCTCAAGCTCGTGCCGGCCGGTGTCATTGCGCGATATCGCGGTCGCGTCATCAACGTGCACCCATCCCTGCTCCCCGCGTTCGGCGGCAAGGGCATGTATGGCATCCGGGTGCATGAGGCGGTGCTGCAGAGTGGTGTCGCCGAAACCGGCTGTACCGTCCACCTGGTCGATGAGGAGTACGATCGCGGCATGATCCTGACCCAAGCCCGGGTGCCCGTGCTTCCCGGCGATAGCGCACCGGTCCTGGCGGCGCGCGTGCTGGAGCTGGAGCACCGACTCCTGCCGGCCGTCGTGCTCGCCGCCGCGCGCGCCGGCATGCCGGTACCCACCGAATCTTCGCCCGTGTCGCGGTAGGTCATGCCTCGCGCACTCATCTCCGTCAGCGACAAGCGTGGCGCGGTGGCCTTTGCCCAGGGCCTGGTCGAGCTGGGGTGGGAGATCATCTCCACCGGTGGCACGGCGGCCGCGTTCCGCGAGGCCGGTATTCCGGTCATCGGCATCGAGCAGGTCACCGCATTTCCCGAGATGCTCGACGGTCGGGTCAAGACGCTGCACCCCGCCGTGCACGGGGGCATCCTGGCGCGGCGCGACCTCGCCGAGCACCGCGCCGCCCTCACCCGTCATGGCATCACGCCGATCGACCTGGTCGCCGTGAACCTGTATCCCTTCCAGCAGACGGTGGCGGACCCCGAAGTGGAGTTCGACGACGCGGTGGAGAACATCGATATCGGCGGGCCGTCGATGCTCCGCTCGGCGGCCAAGAACCACACCCAGGTGATCGTGGTCGCCGACCCACTGGACTATCCGGTCGTGCTGCAGCAGCTGCGCGAAGGCGGCGTCAACCCGGTAGTACGCCGCGAGCTGGCGGCCAAGGTTTTTGCGCACCTCTCGGACTACGACGGGGCGATCGCGCGCTTCCTCACCCCGGCAAGCGAGGGATTGCCGGGACGGATGAGCCTGTCGATGGAGCGGCTGCTGTCGCTCCGGTACGGCGAGAACCCGGCGCAGCGCGCCGCGCTCTATGTGACGGAGGAACCGCGTGGCACTCGCGACCTCGCCCAGCGGCAGGGCAAGGAACTCTCGTTCAACAACCTGCTCGACATTGACGCCGCGATGTGGGCGGTGTCCTGCTGGAGCTCGCGCGTGGCCTGTTGCGTCGTGAAGCATACGACCCCCTGCGGCGTGGCCCTCGGTACGACGGCGCTCGAAGCCTTCGACCGTGCCCGCGCCTGCGATCCCGTCTCCGCCTTCGGCGGCATCGTCGCCTTCAACACCGTCGTGACGCGCGAGGCGGCGCTGGCGATGCAGGACCTCTTCCTCGAGGTCGTGGTGGCCCCGTCGTTCCACGATGACGCCATGCAGGTCCTCGCCGCCAAGAAGAACCTGCGGGTCATCGAGCTTCCCGTCAGCACCGGGATCGGCACCCTCGACTTCAAGCGCGTGCGCGGCGGCTTTCTCGTGCAGGATCGACTGGTGCTCGAGGCAGACGAAGCCGCCTGGACCGTGCCCACCGAGCGGGCACCCCGCGACGAGGAGTGGGATGCGCTTCGGTTCGCATGGCCGGCGATTGCGTCGGTGAAGTCGAACGCCATCCTCCTGGCCCGTGGCGAACAGGCCATCGGCATCGGGGCGGGACAGATGAGCCGGGTGGACAGCGTCTTCCTCGCCATCCACAAGGCGCGCCGGGCCGGACACGACCCCGCTGGCAGCGTCCTGGCCTCGGATGGATTCTTCCCCTTTGCGGACAACATCGAGCTGGCCGGCGCGGCGGGCATCACCGCCATCATCCAGCCCGGCGGCTCGGTGCGCGACCCCGAAGTGGTAGCGGCCGCCAACCGGCACGACATGGCCATGGTGATGACCGGCACACGGATGTTCAGGCACTGATCAGGACACCGACAGCGTGACCCGTGACATTTGCACGGGTGGCGCGTCTTCCATTACTGGAGTGTTGCATTGAAGACTGAGCCCGCGGATACCTCCCGTCCCCCGTACTTCGCCGCCGCGCTTGCCGCGGCGGTGGTGCTTGGCGTCTACCTCGCCACGCTGGCCCCGACGACCGCCTTCTGGGACACCTCGGAGTACATCGCCGCCGCCAAGGTGCTGGGCATCCCCCACCCGCCCGGCAACCCGCTCTTCACGCTGCTGGCGCACGTCTTCGCCCTGCTGCCACTGGCGGCATCCTACGCGCAGCGCGTGAACCTGTTCGCCGCCGTGACCAGCGCCACGGCGGCCGGCCTCTGGTTCCTCATTGCGGAACGGTGGCTCCGGCCAGTGGTGCCGGTGAAGTGGGCGCGGTACGGCGCCGCGTTCGCCGGCATCTTTGTGGGTGCCATGAGCTGGACGGTGTGGAACCAGTCCACGGTGAACGAGAAGGTCTACACGGTGTCGCTGCTGTCCATCGCGATCGTGATGTGGCTCTGTGTCCACTGGGGTGACCTGGCGGAGGGTCCCCGGCGCGATCGCTGGCTGGTGCTCATCGCCTATGTGCTGGCGCTGAGTTCCACGAACCACATGATGGGCGCGCTCGCCGCTCCCGCCGTCGCGGTGTACGTGCTCTGGACCGACTGGCGCGTGATCCTCAAGCCGTGGCTCTGGGTCGCGGTCATCATCGCGGCCGCGGTCGGGGTGTCGATCAACTACATCTACCTCCCCATCCGCGCCGGGCAGTTTCCCGCGATCAACGAGGGCGAGCCGATCGGCTTCTTCAGCAAGGCGCTGAGTGACGTCCTCAACCGGGTGCAGTATGCCAAGCCGGGGCTCGGGGAGCGACAGGCCGACCTGCTGTCGCAGTTCCAGAACTACTGGCAGTACTGGTCGTGGCAGTTCGCCCGTGACTGGGGCGGCTGGAGTCGCATCGCGACCGCCATCTTCACCACCCTGGGTGTCGCGGGCCTCATCACCTACTGGCGCACCAACAAGCGCAATGCGGCGATGGCGCTGGTGTTCTTCTTCACGCTCATTCCGCTGCTCGTGTTCTACCTGAACTTCAAGTACGGCTACTCCATGCACCCGGAGCAGCCCGACCTTGCGCGCGAGGTGCGTGAGCGCGACTACTTCTTCGTGGCATCGTTTGCTGCGTGGGGGCTCCTGGTGGCAGGTGGCCTGGGCGGTCTCATGCGCTTCATCGCCGACGCGATGCGCAAGGGCGATGGCAAGGCGAGGTGGGCCGCGGCGAGCCCGGTGTTGCTCCTCGGTCTTGTTCCGCTTTTCGGCAACCACGCCACGGCGAGCCGGGCCCACGAGACGGCGGCCCGCGACTTTGCCGTGGACCTGCTCCAGTCAGTCGAGCCGTACGGCATCCTCATCACCGCCGGCGACAACGACACCTTCCCGCTCTGGTACGCGCAGGAAGTGGAGGGGGTGCGGCCCGATGTCACCCTCGCCAACCTGTCGCTGCTCAACACCCGGTGGCACCTGCGTCAGCTTCGCCGCCGCCAGATCCGGGAGTACGAGCCGGGCGAGTCGGTGGGGCTGTGGGGCAACGACACGACGGCCGCCGCAGGCACCGGTACCGCCGCCGAGCGCTGGACCCGCCCCACGGAACCGGTCTTCGGTTTCACGGAGGCCCAGCTCGACAGCCTGCCGGAGTACATGCAGGTGCAGAAGGGCGCCGGGCTGCAGGTAGACAGCCTCCAGATCCGGTTCGGCTCCGAGTTCCTCATGCTGCAGGATCTCGCGGTCGTCGCGATCATCCGCCAGAACCTGGGCAAGCGCCCGATCTATTTTTCCTGGAGTGACGGCGGCTATCCCGACCAGACGCTCGGCCTGGGACAGTATCTCGTGACGCAGGGCATGGTGCGCAAGCTCATGACCACACCCGCCACCACGATCAGTGACTCACTGGTGGACAACCCGGTGCTCGGCCTGCTGGACTTTCCCCGGACCGAGTACCTGCTCTGGAAGGTGTACCACTGGCGGGCCATCGCGCGCCCGCGCCCGCGCGGATGGGTGGATCCGCCCTCCTCGTCCATCCTGCAGCTCTATGCCGTGCTGTATCGGGGCGTGGCCGAGACGCTGCGGAGCAAGGGCGACCTCGCGAAGGCGGCAGAGGCGGATTCAATCGCCCAGGCGATACGCATCAACTTGCAACCGATCCACTAGGAGCAGCACTATGGCGGATGACATCTTCAAGGATCGCGAGCGCGCCCTCGAGGGTCAGTGGGCCCGGGCCCACGATGCCGAGCTCATCGAGAAGCTGCGCCAGAAGGAAATTCTGGATGCGCTGAGCACGGCACTGTCCGAAAAGCTTGGCGTGAGTTCCCCCGACGTGCTGCTGCGCGTCATCGCACTCGGCACCACAACGGAGACCGCCCCTGCCCTGCTCCTGGCACCGCTGGTCGAGGTGGCCTGGGCCGAGGGGCATGTCACGGAGCCGGAGCGCCAGGCGGTGCTGCGACTGGCCGCAGCGCACGGCATCGCGGCAGCGGGCCCGGCGGCCGTCCAGCTCACGGAGTGGCTCAGTGCGCGTCCGTCCGATGAGCTCTTCGCGACGGCCGTCGACGTCATCAAGGCAGGCCTGGCAGCGTTGCCCGCCGGTGAACGGGAAGGGCGCCTGGCGACGCTGGCGTCGGGGTGCCGGGAAGTCGCGGAGGCCTCCGGTGGCCTGGGCCACAAGCTCGGCCTGACGAGCGGTGTGTCGTCCCAGGAGCATTCCACGCTCGACCGGATCCTGGCGGCCCTTCGGGCGTAAGGTCGGGCTGTTCAGTACGAAGGCGTGGTGGCCGAGTGGTTTAAGGCAGCGGTCTTGAAAACCGCCGAACGGGAAACCGTTCCGTGAGTTCGAATCTCACCCACGCCGCTCTGGTTCCCGGGAGGGTGAGCATGCTTGGATTTGCAGCATGGGCGGTCATCAACGGCTTCATCATCGGGGCCGTATGGGTCGGGATCGTCCTGTTCCGCCGGCACCAGCGAGCGGAGCGGGAGGAGGCGCGCCTCGACGATGAGGTAGCAGGGCGTCAGGCACATCTCGAGGACGTCAACCAGCGCATCGCCGAGCTCGAGGCCCGGACGGATTTCACCGAGCAACTCCTCACGCGCCAGCGCGACCAACAGGTGGCCCCGCCCGGCCGCGCAGACGCATAGCGCAAGTCGCTTCCCTCGCCATGACCATCCGGCCCGCGACCGACGTCGACGTCCCCCGCATGATCGAGATCGCCAACCGCTCGTTCCTCAGTGCCTTTGGTGCCACCGCACCGGAAGCGTTGCTGCGGCAGTGGGCCCGTCGCGACCGGGCATCCACCTACTATCGCAGCGAATGGCCAAAGATGTTCGTGCTCGAACGCGACGGCGTCATCGCAGGCCTGGTCCAGCCCACGCTCGACGAAATCGATGGCCTGTGGATTCACCCCGACTATCAGGGTCTCGGCATCGGCTCGGCGTTGCTTCGTCATGGGGAGGAGCAGATACGCGCCGCCGGGTACGCACGAAGCTGGCTGAGCTGCTCCGCGTTCAATACCCGCGCGCTCGGTTTCTACCAGAGCCGCGGCTACCGCGTCTTCCGGAGCAGCCAGCACCTGCATGAATGCGGGGTGGATGAAGAGTCGTTCGGGATGGAGCGCATGCTCACCCGGGGCGCGTGATGCCGCGCTACATCGCCTTCCTCCGCGCCACAACGTGGGCGGCCATACGGTGACCATGGAGCGCTTGCGGGACCTCTTCTCGGAACTGCGCCTCAGCGATGTCGAGACTTCATTGCCATAGAGCGACTCCACGCCACCTTTCGCAACATCAACGCCGTCACACGACTCGCGGCCAGGTACCCCTCAGCATAGGGATGCCTGGCCGCGAACCACCCAGCCAGCGCTAGTGCTGCGCCGCCACCGGTGCCGGCCGCCGCAGCAGCAGGTTCGCAAACCCGCCGACGATGCCGGCCGCAAGCACGCCCCACGTCAGCGCTGGCGTCCACAGCGATTCAATGCCGAGCAAGGCATCAAGCGAGTAGAGCCCGGGGCCAGTCAGCAGCAGCGCCAGCGCGCCGCCGGCGTACAGGTATGCCACCTCAAACCCGTTCGTCGCCGCGAAGAAGCCGTTCTTGAGGTGTACCGTGACGGCGGCCACGATCATCACGCCCAGGATGAGGGCGGGACCAATCGGTCCGAGGAAGCCGAGCGCGAGCAGGAGCCCCCCCGCAACCTCACCGAGCGCCGCAGCGGTCGCGAAGACGGCACCGGGTCGGAACCCAAGTGACTCAAAAAACCCACCGGTGCCCCTGATGCCATGGCCGCCAAACCAGCCGAGCAGCTTCTGGCTGCCATGAGCGGCCATCGCCAGTCCCAGCACCAACCGGGCAATCAGCAGACCGCCACTCAGCATCGCAATATCGAGATTTGCGTTAGACATGTCCTTCTTCCTTTTTTATGTTGTAACAGTATCAGTCATAACATCGATTGTATCACAAGATCATTTCACCGCGCGAACCGCCGCCAGGGCCGAGATCAGTGTCTGGAGCCCCGATTCACTCAGGCGGCCGAAGCGGGCGCGTTCCACCACTTCCAGCTTCGGAGTCACCACCTCGAGCAACTGCCGACCCGTTGTCGTGATCCGGGCGGTTACATGGCGACGGTCCGCCCCATCCCGCTCCCGGCGCAGCAGCCCCAGCTCCTCCATCCGCTCCAGCAAGCGCGAGACATCCGGCACCGGGGCAATCAGTCGCTCGCCCACTTCCCGCCCGCACAGGCCATCCTCCCCCGCTCCCCGCAGGATGCGGAGCACGTTGTACTGCGTCATGGTGAGCCGGTGCGGCCGCAGCACATCGTTGAGTTCGTGATCCAGGACCGCTGCCGTGCGCATGATGCTCAAGAGTGCCTCATTGCTCCGCCGGGGGAACGGCCGGGTCTGCTTGATCTCCTCACGCAATCCAGATGTCATGACGAATATTACATGTTATAACTGGCATTGTCAACACCCGCGGCAGCGAAGCACCTTCGTTGTCTAACGTTTGCGGTTGGGGAACTCTGGCTCAGGCAGCCTTGCCCGAATAGATTTTCGGCGTCAGTTGGCTCCGCATCGGCGCACCGGTTCGGTCCATGCCCGCAACTTCGAGTTCGAGGACCCCGTGACTGCCGTGACCGCCGACTTCAAGCATTCCAGCGCACCCGAACCCCATCGAGGTCGCACCAAGGAGATCCTCCGGGCGCACCCCGAGGTCCGCGCTCTCATCGGGCCAAGCCAGGCGACGTTCTGGTGGACGCTGGTGGTGGTGGCGTTGCAGGGCGTTGTTGCGTGGGCCGCCGCGGGGACCTCCTGGTGGGTGGTCTTCCTCCTGGCCTACACCATCGGTGCCTTTGCCAACCACGGCCTCTTCGTGCTCATTCATGAGTGCACGCACCGGCTGGTGTTCAAGCGCAAGACGCCCAACTTCGTGACGGGGCTGATTGCCAACATGCCCCTCTTCTTCCCTTCCATCGCGCCGTTCCAGAAGTACCACCTCAAGCACCACGCCTTCCAGGGCGTGTATGAACTGGACGCCGACGTGCCAAGCCTCTGGGAGGCCAAACTCATCGGCCACTCGGTCTTCGGCAAGGCGATCTGGCTGCTGTTCTATCCGTTCTTCCAGGCGCTGCGCCCGATGCGCATGAAGGAAGTGCAGGTGATGCAGCGCCTGGAGGTGATCAACCTCGTGGTGCAGGTCGTCGTCAATGTTGCGGTGTACTACCTGCTCGGCCCGAAGGCGCTCGCCTACCTGGCGCTGTCCTTCTTCTTCTCGATTGGATTGCACCCGCTCGGTGCCCGCTGGATCCAGCGGCACTATCTCACCGGCGAGGGCGAGCAGGAAACCTTCAGCTACTACGGCTTCCTCAACGCCGTGACCTTCAACGTGGGCTACCACAACGAGCACCACGATTTTCCGTCGGTGCCGTGGAACCGGCTGCCGAAGATCCGCGCCATTGCACCGGAGTTCTATGTGGAGCTCAAGTCGCACATGTCGTGGACCCGCCTGTTGTTCCAGTTCCTCTTCGACCGCGAACTCTCGCTCTTCTCGCGCGTGGTACGGGCCGACCGCAACCGTGTCGGCCTGTCCGACGAGGTGCGCCCCGACCTCGACGCGATCGAGGCCGCTCGGTCGCCTGGCAGTGCCTCGCACGTGAGTTCCCGCGAGGCCCTCGGCGCCTCCTGAACCCTAAAAGCCTGATCCGGGGCCGAACCGACTAGATTCAAGTCAGGCACGGCATGCGGAATTCCCGGGAGGGCGGCGTGATGAACAAGCACAAGGTCGAGCAGCGGCGTCTCGTGTTCAAGGGACGCGAGTTTCACTTCGTCTCGTATGAGGGGCAGGTGGCCAATGCTGCCCGCGCCATTGAAGCGACCGAGGCGTCCTGGTTCCTGATGAGTGCCGGCAAGCGATGGGAGGTCATGCCCCATTCGCCGGATCAGGAAGCGGTGGAAGTTGATCGTCAGCTGATGGCGTGGCTCAAGGAGCGGATGGCGAGCTAGACCGGCATGAATTCCCGTTCGCAGACCCTGGGCGAGGAAATCGCCAATAGCGTGAGCCATGGGGTGGGCCTGGTGGCGAGTCTGGTCGCGGGCCCCTTCCTCGTCGGTGCCATGTTCCGTCGGGGCGACGCCACGATGATCCTCGCGGCCGGGATCTTCGCGCTGACCGTCGTCCTGCTCTACCTCTCCTCCACATTGTATCACGCTGTTCCCGAGAGTCGCGCCAAGCGCGTGCTTCAGGTCGTCGATCACAGCGCGATCTACCTCCTCATCGCCGGTACATACACCCCCTTTGCCCTGGGCATCCTGCGGGGACCGTGGGGGTGGACGCTCCTGTCCGTCGTGTGGCTGCTCGCCGCCCTTGGCGTGGCGCTCAAGACCACAAAGGGCATCGTCTGGCCGCGGCTTTCGACCGGCCTGTACCTGGCGATGGGGTGGCTGGCCCTGGTGGCGGCGAGGCCGTTCGTGCAGGAGATGCCGCTTCCCGGCCTTGCCTTGATCGCAGCGGGCGGCCTGGCCTACACCGCCGGCGTGGCGTTCTTTGCCGCGGAACGCCTTCGCTATGGCCATTTCGTATGGCACCTGTTCGTCCTTGCCGGTACCACCTGCCACTACGTCGCCATCCTGCAGTACGCCTAGCACGCACCGCCGGGAGACCTGCGATGGATCGTCATTCGCTCGCCTTGCTCATTCCCATCATGGCGCTGTCCATCCCGGTGCTCGGGCTCGTCTTTGCCGGTTTTCAGCGCTACGCCAAGCTTCGTCTCGAGGAAACGCGCCTGCGCCTGGAAGGAAGCGGGTCATCCCGGGTCGAGCTGGATGAGGTGCGGGGCGAAGTGGACGACCTTCGGCGCGAGCTCAACGAGGTGAACGAACGCCTCGATTTCGCGGAGCGACTGCTGGCCCGACCCGAGGTGCGCGACCGCGTGAACGGACCGTGACAGGCCACTAGCGTGCACACCCAGCTTCAGGCCATTCGCGATGACCTGGATTCGGCGCTCTCCCGGCTGAATGCACTTCAGGCGGCCGTGCCGCTTGAGCGGTGGCCTGCGCGACGCGACCCGGATCGCTGGTCCATCGCCGAGTGTGTCGCCCATCTCAACCTCACCAGTGCGGCTTTTGTCCCGCAGCTGCATGCAGGAATCGCGGAGGCGCGCACCTTGGGCGCCGGGGCGCCGCGACGCTACCGACGGGACCCGGTCGGGTGGCTGCTGTGGCGCTCAATGGGGCCGCCGGTGCGCGTTCGGGTGGGCACGACCGCTCCCTTCATTCCGGGGGCCACCCCGGCAGCGAGCGAGCTGGTGTCCGCATTCGAGTCGTGGCATGCCGCCCTCGTGGCGTGCGTATCCAATGGCGATGGGCTGCCGCTGCAGCGGGTGCGGGTCGCGTCGCCCTTTCAGGCACGGGTTCGGTACAACCTCTTCTCGGCACTTACCATCGTGGCGAGGCACCAGCACCGGCATCTCTGGCAGGCGGAACAGGTGTGGCCAACTGTGGAGGCTTGAGCATGCGTCGACGTGATGTCGTGGCAGTCCTGTTGCTCGCGCTGGGTGCGTGTACGACCGAACGGGATACGGCAGCGGAGAAGATGAAGGCCCCGACGCAGCGGGAACGGGACAGCGTGCTTGGACAGTCGAAAATCCCAGGTGCCACGGGTGTGGGTCGCGCCATGACCGTCGCCGACTCTGCCGGCGCCCGGGTGCACCTGCAGGACTCGCTCGCGACGTCGGAGTAGATGGCCATCGCATTCGGCGGGCGCACCCGTGGTTTCACGGAGTCCGTCATTCGCGGCATGTCGACGCTCGCGCGCGAGCATGGCGCGATCAACCTTGCCCAGGGATTTCCCGATTTCCCCGCCCCCGACCTGCTCAAGGAAGCGGCCGCCCGCGCCATCGCCGACGACGTGAACCAGTACGCGATCACCTGGGGGTCGCGCCGGCTCCGCCATGCGCTCGCGCGCAAGTATCACGAATGGTATGGCATGGCCGCAGACCCGGAGACCGACATCACGGTCACCTGCGGATCCACCGAGGCGATGATCGCAACCCTGTTGGCGATCGTCGAGCCCGGCGACGAGGTAATCGTCTTCGATCCCTTCTATGAGAATTACGGTCCGGACGCGATCCTCTGCGGCGCCTCACTCCGGCATGTGCCAATGCCGGTTGGGGCACCGCTCGACCTCGAACGGCTGGCGGCGGCATTCTCCCTGAAGACGCGGGCGATCATCCTGAACACGCCGGCGAACCCGACGGGGCGCGTGCTGTCGCGTCACGAGCTCGAGGCCATCGCGGAGTTGTGCCAGCGATTCGATGCGTGGGCCGTCACTGACGAGATCTACGAACACATCCGGTATGCCGGTCCCCATGTGCCCATGGCGACGGTGCCGGGAATGGCCGAGCGTACCGTGACCATCAGTGGCGCCTCCAAGACCTTTGCGGTGACCGGCTGGCGCATCGGCTGGGCCGTCGCACCGCCCGCCGTATCGGGGGCCATCCGGAAGGTGCACGACTTCCTCACGGTGGGCGCACCGGCCCCACTCATGGAGGCGGTGGGCGTGGCGCTCGATGACCTCGACCCGGGGTTCTACGGCAGGCTGGCATGCGAGTACTGTGGACGCCGCAACCTGCTGTACGACACCTTGATCGCCGCGGGATTCCGTGCCACCCTCCCGGAGGGTGCCTACTACATCCTCGCCGACTATTCAGGACTGAGCGACCTGCCCGACGCGGAGTTCGCACGGTGGCTCACCACGGAAGTGGGCGTCACGCCGGTACCTGGTTCCAGTTTCTTCAGCACCAGTGACCCTGCGCGCCGACTCGTGCGCTTCGCCTTCTGCAAGCGCGAGGAAACCCTCCGTCAGGCCGCCGAGCGGCTGGGGAAGCTCTCATGACTAACCGGGCCGGAAAGAGTTCGAGCAGCGGCATCATGCTCCTGCTCGGCGTCATCCTCCTTGCCTTCGCTGCCCAGTATGTCGCCACCAAGCCGGTGGCACCGCCCGCCGCGACGCAGGCCATTGCGCGGTGGGTGGCACAAGACCGCCGCCAGTCGGCCATCAGCAGCCAGGAAACGAAAGAGGGATACGTGATCGATCCTGCGCTCGCCCAGCGGATGCTGGCCGATACCGGGATTCGCGTGCGGGTCACCGCCGTCCGGGGCTTCAGCGACAATGTCATCGCGCGTGCCACGGTCACCGTGCCTGGCCCCGATGGCGGGGAGCGCAGCCTGGTGCGCTACTTCTCGTTGCACCGCGAGTCCTCCAGCGACTGGAGTGTGACAGGCGAAGCGCGAGACCGGGACTGGTACCTCAAGCTCTGGTAGGAGACCGGCGGATGACGGCGAACACGCGATCAAGCAGGATGGCGGTGGCACTCCTGCTGCTGGCGTGCGGGCCAGCGGCAGCGCAGGCTCCAATAACAATCGAGCAGGCAGGGTGGCTCACCGGTTGCTGGGTGATGCAACGCGGCCAGTCCACCATCGAGGAGCAGTGGATGGCGCCGGCGGGGGGTACGATGCTGGGAATGGGGCGGACCATCAAGAGTGGGCGGCTCGACGACTACGAACTGGTGCTGCTTCGCGCGCAGGATGGCCGACTGGACTACGAGGCACACCCGATGATGCAGGGCACCGCAATATTTTCCGCAACCCTGGTATCCGATACACTGCTGCAATTCGAGAATCCACGACACGATTTCCCGAAGGTCATCACCTACCGTCGGCGGGGCGCCGACTCGCTGGTGGCGCGTATCGCCGCGGGGCCTGCCCCAGGCGACCGGCAGGTGATCTTCGCCTACCGGCGCATGCCCTGTCCCGGAGCGCCAGTCACTCCCCGAGCGCGGTAAGCGCGTCCGAGTACTTCAGCACCGGCACCGAAAGGTCGATCGCGCCCGCTCGCGCAAAGCGGAGGGTGATCGGGATGGTGGCGCCGGCACTCGGTGTCTTCTGCAGGCTCTCGACCATCACATGCAGTCCGCGACCGATCCGGATGCTCGTATGCCGCTGCAGTGGCAGGGCTGGTACCGGCCGCATCCCTTCGCCGGGCACCTCGGTGTGCAGCATCGCCGCGCCGAGCGGCGAGGTGACACCCACCAGCGTGTCCACGGCGTCACCATCGTTGCCGATCTCCATCCCGATCGTGACGGCCTTCACGTCGGCGGCACTCCAGGCCACGGCGTGCTTCACTGAGATCGGGCCAGAGGTGCCCCGGGCGCCTGCGTCGACCTCCCGCCTGCATCCCAGGCTGGGCAGCAGGCAGGCCAGCATGAACAAGGCGCGCCGCTGCCGCAGGCGGTTGCCCGTGCCTCCTTGGGCCCGGTAAATTGTGCGGTGTCCAACTCCATGAATCATTCGCGCATCCTCCCGTCACTCGTACTCGCGGTCGCCCTGGTGTCGTGCGGGAAGTCCGCGGACACCCGCAGTGCCGCCGTCGTATCTGCAGACACCAGCAGCCAGGTGGAAGGACTGGCCCTCACGCCACCGCAGGAGAAGCCATCGTTTACCCTGACTGATACACAGGGCCATCCATTCGATTTCCGGCAGGAAACAGACGGCTACGTCACCCTGCTCTTTTTCGGCTACACCCACTGCCCCGATGTCTGCCCGGTGCACATGGCAAACATCGCCCAGACGCTCAAGAACATGCCGGCACCCGAGGCGAGCCGGATCAAGGTGGTGTTCGTGACCAACGACCCGGATCGCGATACCCCGGAGCGGTTGCGAAGCTGGCTCGACGCCTTCGACCCGACCTTCATCGGCTTGCGCGGCACGCCAGCGGAGACCGCGGCGGCCGAGGCGGCGGCGCACATCCCGCCATCGGCGAAGGATAGCTCTGCCGGGGCCGGCGCAGGAGCGTACCTCATCGGGCATGCGGCGTACGTGTACGCATGCACGCCGGACAACATCTGCCGTTTCCTCTATCCGTTCGGCTTCCGGCAGTCCAACTGGGCGCACGACCTTCCACTGCTCGTTGCCTGGCCTGCCAGGCCGTCGTGAGGCGCGTCGTCCTGCTGTTGCTGTCGGCAGCGTGCACCACCGTCGAGAGGGGTACCGTCCATGCCGGGACCCTCGAAGTGCACGGTGCCTTTGCGTTCGCCCCACCAACCACGTCGGAGGCTGCGGGCTATTTCACGGTCGTGAACGGGGGGAGCCAGCCGGATACGCTGCTCGGGATCACCTCGCCGATCGCAGACGGGGCGATGCTGCATGGTCAGGTACCCGATGGCGGCATGGTCCGCATGGAAGCCCTCGGCGCTCCGGTCATCCTGCCGGGTGACAGCCTCGTGCTGGCGCCCGGCGCCGCGCATCTCATGCTCATGACGCTCGCCCGGCGTCCGGCTCCGGGCGATTCCATCGCGATCCACTTGCGCTTCGCGCATGCCGGGGAGGTGGAGGTGATCCTCCCGGTACGCGCGTACAGCGACGCCCCATGATGGACAGAGTCCGGCCATGAATTGGTGGTGTTCGGCGACCAACACCCCGTGGAGCTGGGAATGGCGCGCATATCCCGGCGTCTGGCTGGTCGTGGCCCTGATCGCCATGGTCTATTTTCGCGGCCGGAAGTGGGCACGCTCCGCCAGTCCCGACATGACGTGGGGCACCGGGCGAGTGCTCACCTTCCTGCTGGGACTCCTGCTGGTCTGGGCCGCGCTCGACTGGCCCATAGGCACGCTGGGCGGCGGCTATCTCGCCAGCATGCACTCGGTGCAGTGGCTGCTCCTCAGCCAGGTGGCCCCGCCATTCCTCATTCTGGGGGTGCCACCCGAAGCCTGGCGCTGGCTCGCCACCTTCCCCCGCTGGGGGCGCGTACTGCATCGCGCTGCCGGCGGGATCTTCGGCCTGGTGACCTTCAATACCATCCTGCTGGTGACGCATGTGCCCACCGTGACCGACGCCCTGATGGCGTCGCAGCTGGGCTCCTTCGCCATCGATACCGCATGGTTCCTGAGTGGCCTGGCACTCTGGTGGCCCGTGCTGTCCCCGGCCGGCATCGCGCGGCTCAACGAGCCCCTCAGGATCGGGTACCTGTTCGCGGCCACGATCGTCCCCACGATACCGGCGGCCATGCTGACCTTCTCAGCGGTGCCGCTCTATCAGCTGTATGAACTGGCGCCACGGGTCGGGAGCATCCAGGCCCACAGCGACCAGCAGCTGGCCGGTCTGCTCATGAAGGCCATCGCCGACCCGATCATGTGGGTGTCCATGGCGATACTCTTCTTCCGCTGGAGCGCCATGGAGCGCCGCGCGGACGAAACGGAGGCCGCCCAGGCCGCGGCCGGGTAGCCGCCGCCAACCCCTTTGGCTCGGGAAGTCCCGGGCTTATGTTAGTGCGGCACGAACGGGAGTGGTGGCCGAGAGGCTGAAGGCGGCGGTTTGCTAAACCGTTTTAGGGGTCTAAAGCCCTTAACGAGGGTTCGAATCCCTCCCACTCCGTAGCCCGACATCCCGCCCTGATTTCCCGCCTGCATCGGCCTATGACTGCCAAACCTGTTCGGGTCCGTTTTGCCCCATCGCCCACCGGCTACCTGCATGTCGGTGGCGCGCGCACGGCGCTCTTCAACTGGCTGCTGGCGCGCAAGACCGGTGGCATCATGGTGCTTCGTATCGAGGACACCGACAAGGAGCGGAGCACCGACGCGCACACGCGGGTCATCCTCGAGGGACTCACCTGGCTGGGAATCACTTGGGATGAGGGTCCCTTCTTTCAGGGTGCGGACGCGCCGAGGCATCGTGCCGACGCGGAGCGGCTGCTGGCGACGGGTCACGCCTACCGGTGCTTCGCGACCGCGGACCAGCTCGACGCCGAGCGGAAGGCCGCGGTGTCGGCGGGCCAGCCCTTCCGGTACGTACGCGCCAAGTGGGCCCTGACCCCCGAGGAAGAGGCGCGTCGCCTTGCCGCGGGCGACCCGTTCGTGGTCCGTTTCGCCGTCCCCGACGGGGAGATCGCCTGGGTGGATGCGGTCCATGGGCGTATCAGCTTCCAGGGCCGCGACATCGACGACTTCGTGATCCTCCGCTCCGATGGGTCGGCCATCTACAACCTTGCCGTCGTGTCCGACGACATCGCGATGCGGATCACCCACGTCATGCGGGGCGACGATCACGTGTCCAACACCCCGAAACAGATCGCGCTGTACGAAGCCCTCGGCGCTCCGCTACCCGTGTTTGCGCATGTGCCCATGATCCTCGGGACCGACGGCAAGAAGCTGTCGAAGCGGCACGGTGCGACGGCCGTGGGCGACTACCAGGATCGCGGCATCCTCCCGGCCGCGATGCGGAACTTCCTGGCCCTCCTCGGATGGTCGCCCGGCGGTGACCGCGAGGTGCTGTCCGGCGAGGAGCTTATCCTGCTTTTTTCGCTGGACGGCATCCAGGGGAAACCGGCCGTCTTCGACACGGCGAAGCTGGAGTGGATGAACGGGCAGTACCTGTCGAATACGAGTGCAGACGAGTTGCTCGCGCCGGTCCAGCGCCAGCTCGACCTGATGGGCGTGAACGTGGCTGGCCGCGATACGCGCCAGCTGATCGATGCCACCAAGGCCCGTTCGCGTACCGTCCTGCAGCTCGCCGAGCAGGTCGCGGTCCGCCTCGATGCGACCCGTATCGTGCTCGATGAGAAGGCGGAGAAGCTGGCGAAGAAGATGGGCCCCGCCTTCGGCACGAGCCTCGCCATGGCAGTCGCCGCGCTGGAGACGCTGTCCGCCGGCGAGTGGAGGGCCGACCGCCTGCTGGAGGTCGTGAAACAGGCCGCCGACGCGAAGGCCGTGAAGCTGGGAGACGCCATGCAGCCGGTGCGCGTGGCCCTCACCGGGACCACCGTCTCGGAGCCGGTCAACGAGCTCCTCGAGGTGATCGGGCGCGATGAGAGCCTGTCCCGCATCCAGAGCGCGCTTGCGCGGGCGGGGTAGTCTCCCGGACGCCCTCGTTATCTTTCCGTCATGAGTAAACCCGAGCCTGTCGATCTCCCCGAAGGGGATGGTCCGGCCGCGGCGTACGCCGCGGCCGAGGAGCCTGTCGTGCTGCGCGTGGGCCTTGTCGACGATGAGCGCACCCCGGCAGGCATGGTATGCATGGGCACGTTTCACGACACGCGCCTGATCGCGCGCTATGTCATGCAGCCTGAGATGTGGTCGCAGGTGGAGGAGCACAACCTGTTTGGGAGTCCCGTACCGGTGGTGCTGGTGGCCCGTGAGGCGGTGCCGGGCCTGCAGTGCCAGCTCTATGCGCTGCTGCACCTGCCGCCGGGGCTGACGGAAGAGGAGCCCGACGAAGAGCCCGAGCCCTGGGCCGCCTCGGTGCCGGGGTCAAGCTACGATGCGGTGATCGAGACCGACCAGGATGACGATGAATTCAGCGACCAGCTGGTCGCGTTTCCACTGGGGAACATCGTGCGGTTCGACCGGGACCGGGTGCATCCCGACAACCTGGCCCTCGAGGCGGCGGATGTGCTGCGGAGCTTGATCGCGGGGAAGGCCACGGAAGTGGTGGACAAGGCGCTCGAAGACCTGCTTGGCGACTGATCAGACGTAGACGCCACCGCCGTCGGGACGGGGCCGCCACAGGCGGCCCAGCAATTCCTCCAGCATCCCCTCCTCCACGAACACCTGTACCGCCCGTGCCGTCGCGGCAAGGTCGGCGCCCCAGAGGCACACCTTCGCCGCCTCGCCCGACGTACCCACCTGCACGAACACCCGGTCCTCCTCGCTGTGGACCACCGGCAGCGTTTCCGCGAGCTCGCGGGCCGCGGCATTGACGCCCGGTCCGCCAATGGTGATCGCGGGGTTGAGCTGGAAGATGCGGTTCTCGACGTACCACGCATCGCCAACGACGATGCCACGTCGATAGGGGTGCGAGGCGCCGCGCTGGTCGATCTCGCCCTTGAGCCAGTAGGCCAGCGGACGGTCCCGTTCCTCCGCGGCGATGCCGGTCCCCGTCACCAGCAGGATCGTCTCATCGGTATCGAGCAGCTTCATCCTCAGCCGGCCGCCGCGAGGGTATCGCGCGACGTCACGGCGAGCACCGATGCAATGCGACGTGCCGCCTCCTCCAGCCTCGCCGCCCCGACGGTCAGCGCGATCCGGAAGTACCCCTCGCCGGCCGGGCCAAACCCGCTGCCGGGCAGCAGGACAACGCCCGTCTCTTCCAGCACCCGACGGGTGAACGGCGCCGATGCCACGCCGGCCGGCAGCGCTACCCAGAGGTACATGGCGGCATGCGGTGCGTCGCAGGCGATGCCGTTGGCGTTCAGGGCCGCCACTCCCGCGTCGCGGCGCCGTTCCAGCTCGGCGCGCACCGGGGCCGACAGCGCGTCGGAATTGTCCAGCGCGGTGACCGCCGCCTGCTGGATCGCGAGCCATGGGCCCGTGTCCACATAGGATTTGACCCGCGTCAGCGCGTGAATCAGCTCGCGCCGCCCGACGGCGAATCCGATCCGCCACCCCGTCATCGAGTAGCTCTTGGAGAGCGAGAAGAACTCGATGGCCACGTCGCGTGCACCCGGCGTCTCGAAGATGCTCGGCGCGCGATACCCGTCGTAGGTGAGCTCACAGTACGCATTGTCATAGGCGAGGAGGATGCCGTGCTCGCGGCACCCTTTCACCAGCCGGGCGAGGTACTCCGTGGTCGCCACAGCCGCGGTCGGGTTGTTGGGATAGTTGGCGAACACGAGCCGGGCCCGCTTGAGGACCTCGGGCGGCACATCGTCCAGTTCGAGGAGGAAATTGCGGTCTGCGCGGAGGGGGCACACCCACGGTTCCGCTCCGGAGAGAATCGCACCTCCGATGTAGGCCTGATAGCCTGGTTCCGGCACCAGCACCACGTCGCCGGGATTTGCGACCGCCATCGGGAGGTGGGAGAGGCCTTCCTTCGAGCCCAGCAGCGGGAGGGTCTCGGTGACGGGATCGAAGTGAATGCCGAAGCGCCGTTCGACCCAGCGGGATATCGCCTGGCGATACTCGAGGAGTCCCTGCTGGAATCCGTACTTGCTCAGTGCCGTCTGTTCGAGTGCCTCGTGCATGGCGGTGAGCACTGAGGCGGGAGGCGGTGCGTCGTTGTCTCCCGCACCGAGGTCGATGATATCCATGCCCGCGCTGGCCAGCCGGCGCTTGATGGCGGGAATCTCGGCGAGTGGATAGCCCGGCAATGCATCCAGCCGGTCGCTGAAACGGATCATGATGGCTCCTGTGCAGCTACACGATTCGAGAGGATACCGACCCCCGGGATCTCGACCTCCACCAGGTCGCCGGCGGAGAGCGGGCCCACGCCAGCCGGCGTACCGGTAGCGATCAGGTCGCCCGGCTCGAGGGTCATGATGGCGCTCACGTGCGCCACCAGGCGGGGAATGGAAAAGATCATGTCCGTGGACGGCGCACGCTGCCGTTCCACACCATTGACACGGGTCGTGACGGACAGCGTACGCCAGTCGAGGGCAACCACCCGTGGCCCCACCGGGCAGAAGGTGTCGAACCCCTTCGCACGGGTCCACTGCCCGTCCGTCTTCTGGAGATCGCGACAGGTGACGTCGTTCACGCAGGTGTAGCCGGCGATGAACGACTCGGCGTCCACTTCGCGAACGCGCTGCGCCCGCCGCCCGATGACGACACCGATCTCGCCCTCGAACTCGACCTGCCGGGACACGGCGGGAAGCAGGATCGTCCCGCCATCGGGGAGCAGCGCGCTGGGCGGCTTGAGAAAGATCAGCGGCTCCTTCGGTACCTCGTTGCCGAGTTCCTTCGCATGATCGGCGTAGTTGCGGCCGATGCAGACGATCTTCGATGGTTGCACAACCAGTGTCATACCGGGGCCCCGATGCCATGGCGTGCGAAGAAGTCCTCGCACTTGGTGCGCACCTGCGACCAGGGCGCGATAATGCGTTCGGCGCGCGGCAAGCCACTCAGCACGAGCGGTCCATACCGCTTGGTTGTCACCCGGCTGTCGAGCAGGACCACCACGCCGACATCGCGCTGGCTGCGGATCAGCCGCCCAAAGCCCTGCTTCAGCTTGAGGGCCGCATGCGGCAGCAGGTACCCCATGAATCCGTCCTCACCCTGCTCCGCCAGGCGCTCCAGCCGCGCGGACGTGAGCGGTTCCCCCGGCACCTTGAAAGGTAGCTTGCAGAGGACGAGGGCGCGGAGCGCACGGCCGGGCACATCCACGCCCTCCCAGAACGAGTCGGTGCCGAGCAGGATGGCATTGCCGGCCTCGCGAAAACGCCGCAGGAGCTGGTCGCGCGACGCATCACCCTGGACCAGCAGCGGCCAGCGGCCGCCGATCGCCTGGCGCAGCGAACTGGCGGCGCGCTGCAATGACGCGTGGCTGGTGAAGAGGGCGAACATGCCCCCGTCGGAGGCGTAGGCCAGGTCGATGATCGCGGAGAGCGTTGCCGACGCGTGTCCCGCCTCGTCCTCGCGCGGATCGGGAATGTCGGTCGGGATTCCGAACACACACTGACTCGGGTAGTCGAATGGCGAGGCGAAACTCTCCCGCACCGTCACGGGCGAATCGGCACCCGAGAGGCCCAGGCGCCCCTCCATGAAGCCGAAGTCGCCCGACGCTGCCAGCGTGGCACTCGTCAGCACGATCGTCTTCGCCTTCTCGAAGAGCAACTCCCGAAGCACCGGTGCCAGGTCGAGCGGAACAGCGGCGAGCTTCATGTCGCCGCCACGCTTGCCGGTCCGCTCGATCCAGCGCACCACTGGAGCATCGGCCGATGCCGGGTGCAGCGTGTGCACCAGGCCCTCGGACACGACCTCCAGTCGCCCCAGGACCGCGCGCAGTTCGAGCAACAGCCGGAGGCGTCGCTCGGACACATCGGCCTGCTCGAGGCGGCCGGCGATCGTCTCGACGGAGTCGCGCAGGACCTGGAAGGCCCGGAGTGCCGCCTCCAGTTCCGCTGACAGCCCAGCCGCCCAGACCGGATCGTCGACGAAGGCATCATCCAGCCGGCGCTGGCCGCCAGGTGCCTCGTCGAGCAGGCCCACCAGGCGCACGAAGAGCTGGTCGGAGGCGCGCCGTGCGTCGGCAAGCGCCGGTACGAGCCGGTCGCGCAACAGGTCGAGGCTGGCCCGGGCCAGCAGGTCGTCGATGGAGCGCAGTTCGTGGAACAGTGTCGGGACAAGCCCGCGCCCATTTCGCTCGAACCGCCCGAGGAGTCGCCGGACACCGCGACTCGACACCTGGGTGCCCAGGTGTCCGGCGGCAACATCCTCCAGGTGGTGCGCTTCATCGAGCACGATCCGCTGGTAGGGCGGCAACACCGCTGCTTCCTGCCAGTTGTCACTGGCGTGCCGCACCTGGAGGTCGGCGGCGAGCAGGTGATGGTTGACCACCACCACATCGGCCTGCGCCGCCTGCCGGCGCGCGCGGAACACGAAGCAGCGATCGAAGTGTTCGCACTGCAGGCGCGGACAGAGATCAGACTCCGCGCTCACCTCGTCCCACACCTCCGGGCTCGGCGCGGACGGCAGGTCGCTCAGTGAGCCATCGGAGGTGCGGCCCGCCCAGGACGCGACGGTGGTGAGCTCATCGAGCTTGTCGGGCTCGAGCAGGGTGCGCTGCGCCCCGACCGCCTGGTGGAGCCGCGCCAGGCAGAGGTAGTTGCGCCATCCCTTGAGCAGTGCGAACGACGGCTCGTGGTCGTCGGTGCGAAGCGCGTCGCGCAGGAACGGCAGGTCCTTGCCAACCAGCTGCTCCTGGAGGTTGATCGTGTTGGTGCTGACGACGGTGCGCTCACCATTGGCGCGGGCCCAGGCAAGCGCCGGCAGGAGATAGGCGAAGCTCTTCCCGACACCGGTGCCGGCCTCGAGCATGAGTATGCCACCATCGTTGTAGGCGTCGGCGATGTGGGCACACATGTCGCGCTGGCTGGGGCGATCCTCAAACTGCCCCATGGCGTTTGCTACCGCACCGTGTTCTCCCAGCTCGGCCACGACGGTCAGCGTGTCGAGTCGCGTTTCGGCGCGCTCGGTCGGCACCTCCACCACGACATAGATCCGGGCGGCGTCGTTCGAAATGATGCCGAAGCCCACGCCGTTGTCGTGCCACTGGGCCGCCACGGCCAGGTCGGCGCCGGAGGGTGACAGGTGCCCGCTGGGATGATTGTGCAGGAGCATCTCGCCCGGCTGCGCAATGCCGGGCAGCGCCAGCACGCGGTCGACCGTGCCGCGTGCCACGGCGCGCGCGGACACGATCATGCCGTCGCGATCGAGCTCCGCGACAAACGAGACCTCCCGGCCTTCGGCGGCGGCAATCTGCTGTGCGAGGTAGGTACGGACCCCGGCGGCGATGCGGTCTATGTCTTCAACTCCTTCTTCTTCGCGGCGGGGAACAGCACGTTGTTGAGAATGAGACGGTACCCCGGGGAGTGGGGGTGGAGCGACAGGTCGGTGGGCGCATCACCGATCTGGTGCTGCGGGTCCTCGGGGTCGTGGCCGCCGTAGAACGTCCACGTGCCCTGCCCCTTTTCGCCATGGATGTACTTCACCCAGGGAGCACCCGGTTCATCCGCCAGCACCGTGACCCCCGGCTTCAGCGTCTTCCGGGTAAATGAGGTGGTGAGCCCGTAGAAGTCGGGGATCACGTCGCGGTGATTCTGCACGAGCATCGTGGGAACCGGATCGATCTTGGCGCTGAAACCGAAGATGGTGAAGGTACCCAGTTGCTGCCGGCGATCGGCGGAATTGACCTGGTGCCCGTCGATGTCGGAATAGACCGGCGTCGTGGGGCTCAGTTCGAGGGTCGCGTTCTGGAAGGCCAGTGTCCGGCTCCAGTCGAGCTTGGCACCGGCGCCAGGCTCCATCGGCGTGCCGTCGGCGTACGACGCCGCGATATCCACGTTCGCGGCCGCCAGGGCGAGGTCGAGCGTCTCCGTCGCCACGCACATGGCGAACAGAAACCCCCCGCGCTCCACGAAGGCGCTGATCCGCTGCGCCACCGCCTTCTTGAGCGCCGGTACGTCGGCATACCCCAGCTGGCGAGCGACGTCACGGTTCCGTGCCACCATGTCGGTGAGCCACGGTGCCCCCGCATAATTGAGGTAGAACTTTGAATACTGTCCGGTAAAGTCCTCATGGTGCAGGTGCAGCCAGTCATACTGCTTCAAGCCCTGCTCGATCACCTCGACGTCCCAGAGCTTGTCGTACTCGATGCCGGCATACGTGAGGGCCATCGTCACCGCGTCATCCCACGGCGCGGCGAACGGCGGCACGTACACCGCCACCCTGGGCGCCTTCTCCAGCGGCACGGCATCCATGTTGGACGTGGCGATCTCACCCCTGATCTGTGTGGCCGTGGCATCGCTGATGCCCTCGACGGTGATGCCGCTGAGGGCGGCGTCTCGCGCCGCCGCCGCATCGTTCGGCAGCAGGAACGAGCCCCCGCGGTAGTTGAGCAGCCATTCCGCCTTGACGCCGCGCTGGATGGCTCGAAAGGTCAGGCCATAGGCCTTCAGGTGCTCGGCCTGCGCATCGTCCATGGGAATGAGCAACCAGTCGGCTCGTGCCGCCTGGCGCAGGTCGAGCAGCCTCGGGACGATCGGCACGGCCGCCGCCACCTGCAGAAAGGATCGACGGGATACATATCCGGGGCTCATTACTGTGGCACCGCACCTTTCGCTTCATCGAGCGCGCGGCGCGCCTGGGGCACGAGCGCACTGCGCGGATAGTCCAGGATCAGCTGCTCGAAGACCGGTACCGCCTCCCCGCCCCGCCCCGAACTTGCCAGCAACCGGCCCAGCTCAAGCAGGGCCGCCGGCGCCGTGGCGTGGGCGCTGGTATCGGCCGCCGCGCGCAGCAGCTTCTCCGCGGCCGGCGCCTGGCCCCGAGCTGCCTCGAGGCGTCCAGCCAGCAACAGCAACTCGGCTCCACCCTTGCTGCCGGGCCTGCTGGTGCCAATTTGTGAGAATGCGGTCACCGCGCCTGTCGTGTCACCCTGCTCCAGCGCGAGGAACGCCGCGCCCAGCGCCGGAAGCGAGTCCTCCTCCATGGGCTGCAGGAGTGTCAGGAGCGCCGTGCGCGCCGTTGCCTCCTCGCGGGTACCGGCATATGGCCCGGCGGCCCGGAGCAGTTCCACCGCACCCGCGATATCACCCTGAAAGAGTCGCAGTTGGCCACGGAGTGCCAGTCCCTCGACCGAACTGTCGGCCGCGGCAAGCGCCTCGGCGCGGTCGAGCTTCCCCGCCCGGGCCCACCCCAGGGCAACACGCCGCGTCAACGAGGCCATCTCCTGGCTCGAGAGGACGCCCCGATACTGCGCCAGGCTCCGCTCCGCCTCGTCGATCTTGCCTTCGTCCACGAGCAAGCGGAGGAGCGTGCCCGATGCGCTCGCACTCAGCGTCGCCGGCGTCTGGCCGTCGTCCGCGAGGCTGGCAAGCGTGCGTCGCGCGGAGGCACGGTCGCCGCCATCGAGATAGGCCTGGGCCGCGTCGAGCTGCAGCCGCGAGCGCTGGGCCCCGTTCGAGCGCGCTGCCATCGCCTCCAGGGTCCGGCCCATCGCCTGCCGATACGCCGGCGACGGGTTGCCCCGCAGTGCGTCCGCAAACTGCCGCAGCAGGTCGCGCGACTCGATCCGGTCGGCCGGCAGCACCTGTTCCAGCCGCTCGAACCCACCCAGCGGATCACCCCAGCGTGCGCGCAACTCGGCATCGAGACGCATGGCATCCGCCGTCGCGTCATCCTGGAAGACCTTCAGCACAGCCGGCTGCTGGGTCTCCGGCGCGTTGCGGAGGGTCACGACCGCACCTGAGCGGTAGCCGGGCAGCTTCCTGATGGCGAGCAGCCACTCACGAGCCGCCGTGGGATAGTCGCCCTCGAGGACGGCAAGCTGTGCGAGCTCCGGCGCCAGCGCGCCGGGCTGTCCAAGGTGGCGGCGCCCGGCAAGGTAGGCCGCCCGGGCCCCAGCCCGGTCTCGCCTCGCGAGCAACGATGTTCCCCATTCCCGGTACGGGGTTTCGTCCTGGGGTGCGAGCTGCGCCCACTGCTCGACCACGCGCCGGACGCTGTCCGGCATTCCCGCCGCCCCATAGGTGCGTACCGCCACGCCATAGAGGGCAGTGGACGTCGGGTTCGCGGCCAGTGCCACCGACAGGTCGGGTACCATCTCGGCCGATCGATTGAGCGGCTGCAGCGAGCGTTCGAGTCCCAGGATGGCACTCACGTCGGCCGGCCGGTTCTTGAGCACGGCGCGATAGGCCACGACCGCACCGGTGTAGTTGCCGCGCCGCTCCAGGTCGAAGGCGCGGTTCAGTGAGTCCGCCTGTGCCGCGACCGGACCGGCGATGAGCATCAGCGCGAGCGCGACACGCACGTTACTGCGCTCCCGGGGTGGCGAGGCGCCGGAAATAGTCTACCACGATGCGCCGCTCCGCCGGCGAGAGCCGTTGCAGTTCCTCCCAGCTCGGTACCTGCAGGCGCCCGTCCGCGTCCTCCAGGCGCGCACGAAGCGCCGGTGGCAGCAGGACACTATCGCCGGTGGCGGTGGTGCTCTGCCGCTCCTTCTGCTCGTCCTCCTGTTCGCCCTGCAGCGTGCGCCCGGCATCGAGCATCCGGCGGAACAGCCTCTCCTGTCGCTCGACGGTCTGCCGGTCGAGTCGGCCGGCCTGGAGCCGCTGGGCAAGCTCCTCGGCCTCGTTGGCCAGCTCGCCGGCTCCTGGCATCTTGCCCTGACCGCGGAGCTTCTCCAGTTCCTGTGCCAGCGCGCGCTGCTGCGCCGCGAGCTGCTGCAACTGCTGCTGCCCGCCGCCAGCCCCCAGTTGCGGAATCAGGGAGGCGCCCTGCTCGCCAAGCTGCCCCTGTTGCTGCGCGAGCTGGCCCATCTTCTCCATCGCCTCTGCCAGTCCCGATCCCGACTCGGAACCGCTCACGTCGCCACGGGCGCGCAGCAGGCCATGCGCCGCCGCGTTCAGGGCATCGAGGGCGTCACCCGCTCGATCCCCTGCCTCGCGCGGGTTGGCATTGGCCGACGAAACGGCGTCGCGCGCCTGCTGCATGAAGCGGCTCGCGGCCGAAAGCGAGGTGCCGATATCGGGCGACACCAGTGCGTTCTTGCCCGCGGCCTCTCGCACTTGTTCCTGCAACCGTTGCACGCCTTCCTCCACCGCTCCCTGCTCGGCGCGCAACCTGGCGGCCGACTCGCCCCGCTCGAATCCCTGACTGACCTCCAGCTGGCGCTCACCCAGCCGGCTCACGTCGGCAAGCGCCTGGTCGAGCTGCGCGAGGACCTCATCGCGCCAATCCTGCGCCATCTGTTCACGCTGTTCCTGAAGGTCCTCGCTCAGTGGAGACAATTGCTGTTCCGCCTCTTCTCCCTCCTTCTTTGCCTTCTCCTTCTGTCCCTGCTTCGCCGACTTGGAAGCCTGCTGCATCTTCTGCCCGGCCTTGCCGGCCTGCTGTGCCGCCTGCTCCAGCTTGTCGCCGCGCGGGCTGTCCTTCATCTGTTCCGACAGCTGCTTGAGCTCGGCGGCGAGTGCCTCCGCCTTCTTTGCAAGCGCCTGTTCCGCCGCGGCTGCCCCCTGGCTGTCTGCCGACGCGACCTGCTTGTTCCATTCCGCCTGTTCCTGTTGCAGCTCCCTGGAGTCCTGCGCGAGGCTTTCGAGCTGGCCTTCCATCGCCGCACGCTCGAACAGCTCACGGCTGCGCTCGAGCGCCTCACGCAGCTGCTGCTGCTTTTCGGCGAGGTCCTTCAGGGCGTCCTGGGTGCGGCTGGCATCGAGTTCCTTCAGTGCTTGCCGCAACTCCTCCAGCTTGGCACGGATCTCCGGCGTCAGCGCCTTGTCCAGCTGCTGCTGCACCTCCGCGAGCCGAGCCATCAGCGCCGAATCGGCGATGCCGGCGGTCTCGGCATCCTTCTGCAGTTCCTGGAGCGCCTGTCGCGCCTCCTCCGCCTGCTTGAGCAGGTCCTGCTGCGCATCGGCGACCGCCTCGGCCTTTCGTGCCTGCTCGAAGCTCAGGTTGTCGGAATTGTCACCCGTCTTGGAGGCGTCGCGCGGCTGAGACCGGGCGAGGTCTTCGGTTTGCCGTTCGAGCTTCTTGCTCGCTGCCGCCAGTGAGTCGAGGCGATCCTGCAGCGAGGATGCGTCGCGACGCTGCTCCGCCCGCAGTTCGGTGAGCGTCTGGATACGGAGGGCGTACTCGCGCGACCAGCCGGCCTGAGCTCGCGGCGCATTGTCGACTCCACGGGCCCGGTACCTGAGCGTGTCGCCGGGGCGCAATCCCAGCTGCGGGAGGTTCACCAGCGAACTGAGCACCACCCGGTCTGGCGTGCCGCCTGGAAGCGGCACCGACTGCTCCTGGACCGGATCGGCGACGCCAAGGCTGGAGACACGGCGCAGTTCGAGCACGACGCTCTTGAGGCCGTGGTCGTCATGGGCGTCGATCACCAGGAGGGCGCGCGCGTCGGGCGACGCAGTGGTGTCGGCGCCGGGCACCGGGATCTCGAGTAAGGGCGCACTGTCGGCGACGATACGCAGCGACAGGGCAATGGCATCGCCGGCCACGGGCGCACCACTCGCAGTCCGAAGCTGCAGGCGATACGTACCCGACCGCACCGGAGTGAAGTCGCCCTCGAACTCCTTCCCGCTCACGGGCAGTGCGTCTTCGGATTCTGCGTTGACCCACGACGCGAGTTCGAGCTCGGCGGTGGCAAGACCGCGCGTCTCCAGCCGGGTTCCGGCGGGAATCAGGACCGTATCACCGGTGGTTGGGATCGGCTCATCTTCGAGCGACAGATACCCGGGATATCGCGCCGTGACCTCAAGCGAGGCCAGGAACACCGGCTGGCGCACATGCACCAGTACGGTGTCGGACTCGCGGTTGCCACTGGAGACGCGCGCGAACAGGTCGGCGTCGAGCGCCGGGACCACGTGCGTTGCGGCACCGTTGGCATCGAGTGAGAGCGGCGTTTCGCGCCACGGCTCGCCCGGGGCACGGAGCCAGAGGGTCGCCTCCCGCCGTCCGTAGGTGGTGACGCTGAGGGTAACTGGCGACCCACGATCGACGCTGTCGGCCGAGGCGCGAAGCTGCACCGGCGAAGCCACAGCGCGCCACGCCAGTACGGGATGCCACAGCACCGCCCCCGGCCCGCGCAGGGGGCCTGACGTTCCGAGCACAAGGAAGCCAAGCGCCAGCAGGGCGAACCCGCCGGATACTTCGCGCGTCAACCGGGCACCCAGCGGCTCGAGGGCCTGTGGCGCGCGCGCGCCAACGGCCGCCGCCGACTCGGAGTCGGCCGCCTGGGCCAGTTCTGAACTGGAACCCGACTGCGTTCGTTCGAGCAGCGCCCGGAGCGCTCCGAGACGCCATGCACCGGAACGTTCCAACCACTCGGCGAGCGAGCGCGTGGCCAGCCCCGCCAGGGCACGGTGCCAGCCCCACGACGCAGCCAGCACGAGAAGCACCGTTCCGATCCATGCCGCCGGCACCCAGACCAGCGTGCGGATCACTTCCAACCGGGCCAGCCAGGCCATGACGCCGAGGAGCAGCATGGCCGCACCGAGCGCGGCCACGATCCACGCCGTGTGGCGGCGCAGGCGCAGCGGGCGCGCCGCCTGCTCCAGGGCGAGTTCGGTGAGGCTCATCCGCCGGACCCGACGGCGTAAGCGTACAGGTTGACGCCCATCCGGAGTGCCAATTCGTGCTTCTCGGGCGGGTCCTTGTGCACTTCGGGATCTTCCCAGCCATCGCCAAGGTCGGACTGGTAGGAGTAGAAGACCACAAGCCGGCCGTTCAGGAAGAGGCCAAGACCCTGCGCCGGCTTGCCGTCGTGCTCATGGATCTTGGGAATGCCCTTCGGCATTTCGTAGACGACGTGGTAGACCGGATGGTCCAGGGGCACATCAGTGAGTTCCTGGCCGGGAAAAAGCCGGGCGAGTTCGCGCCGGATGGAACTGTCCATGCCGTAGTTATCGTCGACGTGCAGGAACCCGCCCTGCGATAGATAGCTTCGCAGGATGCGAAGTTCATCATCAGAAAAGCGCACGTTGCCATGACCCGTCATGTAGATATACGGGACGCTCCAGAGCTCATCGGATCCGAGGGTCACGGTGCGCTCCTCGCGCTCCACCGGGATCCCCGTGCGGGCCCGCAGGGCGGCCAGCAGGTTGGGCAGGCTCGACGGGTTGGCATACCAGTCACCGCCCCCCTCGTAGTGCAGGCGACCGATGGTCTGCAGGGGCTCCGCGCGGATCTCCAGTGCCTTGGGGGCTGCCGTCGCGCTCGCCTGCTGCCCCGTTGCGGCCTGGGGACAGGACAGGGCGACGAGCAGGAGGAGTAGCCGGGATCGCATCAGGTGAGGCTCATGACGAGACGGTAGGCATCGTTTCGTGAAAGGCCGAACTCGGCAGCGATGCGCTGCGAGACCTCCCGCCGCGTCGTGCCGTCGGCCAGCAACTGCCGGGCGCTGGCGGTGGCTTCGTCGGTCCGGTCGACGGGCACCGGCGGGAGGCCGGTGCCTTCCAGTACTACGGTGAACTCGCCTCGGGGTTCCGTGGCCGTGAAGTGTCGCAGCAGGTCACCCAGTGGCTCGAGGCGGATCTCCTCGTGCAGCTTGGTCAGTTCCCGGCCCACGGCGGCGCGCCGGTCTGGACCCGCCAGGGCCACCAGGTCTTCCAGCAGGTCGACGACCCGACCCGGCGCTTCATAGAACACGACACTCCACTCCTCCGTCGCGGCCCGCTCCAGCAGCCGCGCCCGCTCGGTGCCCCGGCGCGGTATGAAGCCGAGAAAGAGGAACCGATCCGCGGACAGCCCGGAAGCACTGAGCACAGTGACAATGGCTGATGGACCGGGAATCGGTACTACGACGTGCCCTGCATCGCGCGCCGCCCGGACAAGATCGGTGCCGGGATCGCTGACGCCGGGAGTCCCGGCGTCCGATACCAGGGCGACATCGCGGCCATCCCCGAGAATCTCCAGCAGCAGTTCAAGCCGGCGCTCGGGCGAGTGCGCGTGAAAGCTTCGCAGCGGGGGGTGAGCACCCAGGTGCTCCAGGAGCCCGCGCGTCCGGCGCGTGTCCTCCGCCGCCACCATCGGCACCGTGCGCAGGACCTCGACGGCGCGAGCACTCAGGTCGCCCAGGTTCCCCAGGGGAGTCGCGACGACATACAGCGTGGCCATGCGCCTCAGCTCAGTGGAGCGGTGAATGCGAAAGGGCGGCAGGAGCACATTCGCGTGCCCTGCCGCCCCGCCTGTGCGCCTGTGCGCGCCCCGCGCGCGCTAACCCAGGTGCTGCTTGATCTTGGCTTCGATGACCGGCTTCGGCACCGCACCCACCACGGTGTCGATATGCTTGCCATCCTTGAAGAACAGGACGCTCGGGATCGAGCGCACGTTGTACTTCATGGCGGTGCGCTGGTTCGAGTCAACATCGAGCTTGACGATCTTGGCGCGGCCATCGTATTCGCCGGCCAGCTGCTCGAGGATGGGGGCCACCATCTGGCATGGACCGCACCAGACCGCCCAGAAATCCACCAGCACGAGGCCCTTGGCCTGATCGACATCGGCCGCGAACGAGTCGTCCGTCACGGCAGGAGTCTTGGTATTTACACCAGCCATCTCGTTGTACTTCCTTTCTCTCATCGCGCCCGCGGCACGATGACTTAAGATTCGGCGTCGCACCGGCTCTTCGCCGGTCGCCCCACTCCTGCGGAGCTTCCCGTGTCCGACGAACCACGAATCGCCCACATTGGCATCGCCGTTGAAAACCTGGCGGACGCCCTTGCCTTCTACCGCGACATCCTTGGACTCACACCAACGGCCAGTGCATCAGCCGATGGCGCCACGATCGTTTCCCTTCCATTCGGCGACCCGCAAGTGGAGCTGCTCGAACCGGCCACCCCGGACGGCCCCATCGCGAGGTTCCTGGCGAAGCGCGGACCCGGCATTCATCATGTCTGCTACGAGGTGCCCGACCTGGACGCCGCCCTCCACCGCTGCCGCGCCGGCGGCTACCGCCTCGTGGATGACACACCCCGCATCGGCGCCCACGGCCGCCGCATCGCCTTCCTTCACCCCAAGTCGACTGCCGGCATCCTCATCGAGCTCACCGAACGGGGCTGACAGCGCCGCTACTTCGCTTTTTCTGCCTTGATCGTGTCCGTCACGGTGACCGTTGCAGAGGTATCGGGCCCACCTGCGCCACCAGTGCAACTCCGACCCGGGACACCAACCTGGTTCAGGTCGAGGTCGTTCACGACCCAGCCTTCCTTCTTCGTCTTCACCGCGGTGATCGGGACCAGCTTGTTGCAATCACCCCGGCTGAACTCGAGGATCATGTACCGCCGGTCCTTCTCGGCCGGATTGGGCTCCGTCGCCGACACCTTGTACGTTCCGCCCTTCAGGAACGCATACATGATGTACACCCGCTTCTGGAAATCAGCCGGCTTCCGCGTTGAGGCGGCCGAACCGTCGGAGGTTCCCCAGAGCTGTGTCATCCGCGCCAGGTTGCTGTCGGTTACCGCCTTCATGAACGCGGTGACCGCCGCCTCGGGCGTCGGTTCGGCCTGAGCCACCAGCCGGTTTGGGAGCAGCACCACACAACCGGTGGCGAGCGCCAGGACTACCTTCTGCAGTCGTGCCAACACATGCCTCGCGAGGCTATCGTTGAACAGCGAAACTAATCGGATCCCACCCTCTCCAGCAACGTGCGCATGCGCCTCTACGTCAACATCGATCACGTCGCCACCGTGCGGCAGGCACGCCGCACCGACGAGCCGGATCCGCTGGCCGCAGCCCTGGCGGCTGAGCGTGGCGGCGCGGTGGGAATCACCGCCCACCTGCGCGAGGACCGCCGCCATATCCAGGACGAGGATGTGCGGCGATTGGCCGGGTCGGTCACGACGCTGCTGAACCTGGAGCTGGCCACCAGCTCCGATATTGTGGCGCTGGCGTGCGACCTGCGGCCGTTCCAGGCCACGATCGTCCCGGAACGCCGCGAAGAGGTGACCACCGAGGGCGGTCTCGACCTGACCCGTCCCGGCCCGCGGCTGATCGAGACCATCCGCCGCCTCCACGACACCGGCGTGCGCGTCAGCCTGTTCATCGACCCCGACGAAGGGGCGATCCGCACCGCCGTGGCACTCGGTGTGCCCGCTGTGGAGCTGCACACCGGCGACTATGCCCACAACTGGCAGCGGGACGCCCGCGCCCTCGATACCCTGCGCCGCGCGGCCACCCAGGCGAGCGCCCTCGGACTTGCCGTCCATGCCGGGCATGGCCTCACCTACCAGAATGTCCAGCCGGTGGCGGCCATCCCGGAGATCGAGGAACTGAACATCGGCCACAGCATCGTGAGCCGGGCGGTACTGGACGGAATGGAGTCGGCGGTCGCGACGATGGCGGCGCTGATTACGGCGGCGCGGCGCTGAACCGCCTTGCTCCGACGTTTCACGAGGCCTAGTCTTCACGGGACTTCCTCCGGACTCACGTCGTCTCATGAGCCACTCGCTCGGCACAGCTGATTTCTTCACCCTCGAGGCCGGGGAATGCCTGAACCGCCTCGAAGCGCTGCTCGCGCGCCCCGAGGGCGTGTCGGGCGAGGAGTTCGTGCGCCAGGTCCGCCTGCTGCGCGGTGCCGCCTTGATGGCGAACCTGCAGCCGGTCGCGCAGGCCGGGGCTGCCTTCGAGGCGCTGGCCCGCGGCATCCGGGACGGATTGCGGCCCTGGGATCCCGCCACACGGGAAATGGCACTGCAGGTGGTGGATGACTTCCGGGCGCTCGTCCGGCGCGTGGGTCAGTGGAGCGACGGGGATACCGCCCGCGCACGGCGCATCGCCACCGACCTGGAAAGAATGACCGGACAGGCGCCCACCCCCAGCCCCACCGGCAGCGGTAACGCGCAGACCGGGGTTCGGGCCTTCGTGGCACGGGAAGGGGCGCTCATCGCCAGCGCCCTCGATCGTGCCGCCCGGGCGATGCGCACCTCGGCCGATTCGCGCGAGGCGCTGCACGCCGTGCTGCGTCGCATGCAGCAGCTGCGGGGGCTCGCCGAGCTCACCGAATTTGCGCCATTGCCCGAGATCCTGGACGGCATCGAGTTGAGTGTCGGCGAGATGGCCCGCTCGTTCGCGCCGTCGGCGAGTGCCCCGGACACCGTGGACGCCGCGGCGCACGCCCTGAGCCGCATCTGCCGGGACGTGACGGAGTCGGGCATGCCGACCGCCGATGCCCCGGAAGCACGGGCCTTCGCCGACGCCCTGCGCCGCTCGCTTGCCGACGACGAAGAGGTGGTGGCAATCGAGGTGCTCCTGCACGACGGTGAGCCGGCGGCGCAGGGTGCACGAGGCCGGTTTGCGCTGGGCGCGGTGGAGCTGGTGAGCCACGGCGAGTTCCTGGCGCAGGTGGCTGATCGCATCTCCGGGGCCGCAAGTGGAACGGAGCGCGACCTGCGGCTCCTCGGGCTGCTGGCACCACTCGGCGCACTGGCGGCGGGCGCGAGAGAGCTCACCTTGCCGGTCACCGAATGGGCCGCCCTCGCGCGCTCACGGATTCTCGCCGGGGACGCCAGCACCGACGCCGCCGCCTTTGCCGAGCAGCTGAGCCGGGTGGGAACGCTCCTCCGTGGTGCCGCCGACGCCGCCGCACCCGGTCACGACCAGTGGGCCAGCGCAGTCGCCGCCCTCGACGGGGGCCGCAGCGCTCCGGTGTCCGAGCCGATCGTGCCCATTGCGGACCTCGCCCCGGACGCAGCACCGGAGGCCGAGCAGACGGCAGCACCGGTGCCGGCAAGCGAGGTGGAAGAACCCGACCCGGAGATCATGGCGCTTCTCGATGAGATCATTCCAGTCGAGGAGCTGGCCCCTGAGGTGCGCGCGATTGACGCGCCCTCGACCGACGACTTCGTTCTGCTCAAGGCCGAGGCGATCGAGGCGCCCCCGGCGCCGGAGGTCGAGCCGCCCCAGGCGCCGGAACTCGTCGACATCGCCGACCGGCCACCCACCGCATTCGAGGCGAGCCTGCTCTCCTATGCCGAACTCCTGCACGAGTTCGGGATCGGCGAGGCGTCCCTCGAGCAACTGGTCGGCGGCGCAGCTGCCGCAGTGGCCGATGTCGCCAGGACCGCTGCGCCGGAAGCGGTCATCGTGTCCATCGACGACCTGCTGTATCGCGGGCGGCCTGCCCTGCTCCGGGCCGCCGAAATCCGCAATGAGATGCGCCAGCAGCTGGCGCGAGGACAGCACATCGCCGTCGTACGTCCCCTCCTCGACGAATTGCTCGATCTCGTCCCGCTTGCACTTGACGGCTGAGCCGGCCGGCGGCAACCGCCGCCACCTCCTGACGGCGCTGATCGGCGTTGCCGTGTCCGTCGCCTTGCTGGCCTGGTCGATGCGAAACGTGAATTTCAGCGAGATGGCCGCCGAGATTCGCACCGCGAAGCCGTGGCCCGTACTGATCGGCGTGGTGCTCGCTACTGCCTCCTTCGTGCTGCGGGCCGTGCGCTGGAAGCTGCTGCTGAAGACCGACACCGGGGCTACCGTGCCCTTCTGGCCACGGTGGCATGCCGTGGCCATGGGGTTCATGGCGAACAACCTGCTCCCCCTGCGGGCCGGCGAGCTGGTGCGCGCCTACGCCATCTCGCGACTGGGGCATGTGCGGCTCGCCGGCGCAATCACCTCGCTCGTCGTGGAGCGCGTCTTCGATGCGCTGACGCTTGTCCTGCTCCTTGCCATCGGGCTGCTGCTCTCCGACCTCCCGGCCACGACGGTGATTGCCGGTATCCCCCTCGCCCGCATCGCGACCTTTGCCGGGGTTGGTGCACTCGCGGCTGTCGCCGTGGGCGCGGTGATCATCGCGCGACCGCAGCTGCTCGAATGGGGCATCCGAACGATCCTCCCCGACGGCAAGCTGCAGGCGAGCCTCATCTCGATCGGACACGACATCACCGAGGGGTTGAGCGGGCTGCGCTCGCCGGCGCGACTCGGCGGGGTCGTCTTTTGGTCCCTCGTGATGTGGCTCGTGAGCGCATCGTCGTTCTATGCGATGTTCGCTGCCTTTGACATCCACGTCGGCTTTGGCGGCGCATTGCTGCTCCAGAGTGCGATGGCCTTCGGCATCGCCGTGCCATCGACCCCAGGGTACTTCGGGCCCTTCGAGGCGGCGCTCGTGGCAGTGCTGGGCCTGTTCGGCGTCTCCGACACCACTGGGTTCTCCTACGCCGTCACCTACCACATCAGCACCCTGTTGCCGGTCACGCTTCTCGGCATGGTGTCCCTCGCCATCAGTCCCATCGCCTTCCGGGACATTCGAGCCCAGGCAGCGCGGTGACCTCGATCGAGGTCCGGGCGCACGCAAAAGTGAACCTCCTGCTTCGGGTACTGGCACGCGAGGACGACGGTTATCACGGACTCGAGACGCTCTTCGCGCTCCTGGACCTGCATGACTCCCTGCGCGCGGAGCGTGTGGATGGCAGCGAGGTGACGCTCACGATAGACGGGGACGGGACCGGACCGATGGAGCAGAACACCGTCGTGCGGGCCGCCACCCAGGTGCTCGACGCGACCGGACGCCGGTTCGGGCTCCGCCTGCATCTCGTCAAGCGCATTCCAGTCAGGGCAGGCCTGGGGGGAGGCTCGAGCGACGCCGCCGCCGCGCTCCTGGCGGTGAACCAGCTCGCCGGCAATGCTGTTCCGCGGCATGAGCTGCTCCAGTTCGCTGCCAAGGTGGGAAGCGACGTCGCCTTCTTCGTGACGCAGGCGCCCTTGGCCCTTGGATGGGGACACGGTGAGCGGCTGCTCCGCCTTCCGGCACTCCCCGCGGCGCCCGCGCTCCTCGTGACGCCACCGGTGGGCGTGAGCACCGCCGAGGCATATGGGTGGGTCTCGACGGCGCGCAAGCACGACGGCCGGCGCGGGGCGCTCGCGCTGGACCTGGACTCACTGTCGACCTGGGGGAGTATCGGGCGCATGGCCGGCAATGATTTCGAGTCGGTGGTGTTCGCGCGCTTGCCGGCAGTGAGGGCCGCCTTCGAGGCGCTCTGCACCACCCATCCGCTGGTGTGCCGGATGACCGGCTCAGGGTCCACGCTGTTCGCGATCTACCGGTCTGTGCGCGAGCGCGATGAGGCGGCGATGATCCTGGGGCGGAAACATGGGGAGGTGCGCGCCGTCTCGACCATGGCCGTGCCGCCTGCAGTGCCCTGACGCGGGCGCGCGGACCTGCACCCACGGTTCGCTAGCGAACCGCCGGTGCCCGACGACCCTCCAAAGCTCACTACCTCCCGAAGCTGTTGTGTGCGTTTAGAATGGTACTGGTTCAGCGAGCCGCCGCTGAGCGAGTACACTGCCCCTTCGTCCAACTGGCAGGACAGCGGACTTTGGATCCGTCAATGCTGGTTCGAGCCCAGCAGGGGCAACTCAGGTTTCACCAGCCCGTCAAACAAAACGCTCCGGCCATCGGCCGGAGCGTCTTGCTTGCAGGCAACTGCGCTGTTCAGGTGGGCTCTGGAACGGCCTCGACCGTCAGCACGACGTCGTTGTAGTCGACGTCGCCACCATCCTCGAAGTTCACGACCCAGTTCGGATAGGCACCGGTGACTCGTGTGCCTGGCGGGTTCGCAAACTGGTCGGACGTGAACACGATGTCGATCTTGGTGCCCGCCGGGTTGATCGGCGTCGAGTAGTCCCACACCGTGCCGATCGGTTCGCGACAGGCATCCGTGGTCAAGGTGACCACGATCGGGCTGGTCAGCGCGATCTCGTTGTTGATCGCGTCGCAGCTCCGGCCCGAGAGCGTAATCTTGTAGCCAGCCGGCGCAGTCAGGGTCAGGCTGCAACTCTGCGTCTGTCCGCCCCCAACATCACACCGGAGATCGGTGGGAACCCGCGGCGGATCGGATGCGCCAGAGCACGCGGCTAGTGTGAAGCCGAACGACAGGGCGATGAGGGGAAACAACAGTGGCCGCACGCGCATGGTTGGATCCGCTCCAGGGAAAGGAAAGTGAGACGTTGCTCTACACTTTGGTAAACCGCTGTCAGGTAACCGGTTAGCTCGTTCAAGCCGGCCTCGCCGACCCCGGAGACGATTCGTCAAGACGACGCACTCGTGACCAGAATACACCGAACATATGCAAGTGATGCGCCTTCCGCCTCGCGCCCCGGAGGACCGGACCGGCGCCTCGCCTTGCTGAATTGACCTAACCCCGCCTCACCGCTATCCTTGTGGGCTCTAAATGGCTGAGATCTCGCTCTCCCGCAGCCAGATGCTACTCCTCAGCGGCACCGCCAATCGCGGACTCGCCGAAGAGGTTGCCCAGCATCTCGGACAACCGCTCTGCGCCCTGACGATCAGGCGCTTCGCGGACGGTGAGCTGTTCGTGAAAATTGACGAGAACGTGCGCGGTCGGGATGTGTACATCATCCAGTCCACCAATCCGCCGGCCGAGAACATGATGGAGCTGTTGCTCCTCATGGACGCGGCGAAGCGGGCCAGCGCCGCGCGGGTCACTGCCGTCATTCCGTATTTCGGGTACGCGCGACAGGACCGCAAGGACCAGCCGCGGGTCGCCATCAGCGCGAAGCTCATGGCGAACATGGTATCGAAGGCGGGAGCGGACCGGGTGCTGGGCATGGATTTTCACCAGCACCAGATGCAGGGCTTCTTCGACCTGCCGGTGGACCACCTGTATGCTGCGCCGGTGTTCGTGAACCACTTCCGGCAGAAGCAGCTGCACGATCCGGTGGTAGTGGCGCCCGATGTCGGCTCGGCGAAGATGGCACGCGGCTTCGCGAAGCGGCTCAACGCGACCCTGGCCATCATCGACAAGCGTCGCCCATCGGCGAATGTCGCCGAGGTGGTCAACGTGGTGGGTGAAGTGTCCGGGCGTGACTGCGTGATCCCGGACGACATGATCGACACCGCCGGCACCATGTCCGAGGCGGTCCATGCACTGAAGCGCCTGGGCGCGCGCGACATCTACTGTTGCGCCACGCATGCCCTGCTGTCGGGGCCGGCGGTCGACCGGCTCTCGGCGTCGCCGGTGTCCGAGGTGGTGGTGACCAACACGATTTCGATTCCGCCGGAGCGGAAGTTCGACCGGCTCAAGGTTCTTTCGATCGCCGGCTTGCTGTCAAAGGCGATCGGCTACACGCACAGCGACCAGTCCGTCAGCTCGCTGTTCGACTGATTCAGGAACAGGACACACGACCATGGCAAATCAGGCATCCCTGCAGGCACAGTCCCGCGGCACGTCCGGCAAGGGCGCAGCGCGCTCCCTCCGTCGTTCGGGCCTCGTTCCCGGCGTCATCTACGGCCACCACCGCCAGCCGGAGTCGCTGCAGATCGAGGCCCCGGCCCTGACGCGACTCCTCGTGGGCGCGCACTCCAGCACCCTGGTCGACGTCACGGTCGACGACCGTGCCCCGGTGAAGGCGCTGATCCGCGAGATCCAGCGCGATCCGCTCCGCGGGAGCAGCATCGTCCACATCGACCTCTACGAGGTGCGCGCGGACGAGAAGGTCTCCGTCGAGGTGGCCATCAAGCTCGTGGGCGTGCCCGATGGCGTCCGGAACCACGGCGGCGTGCTGGAACAGCAGCTGCACGCCCTCGAGATCCGCGCGCTGCCGGCAGACATTCCGGAGATGATCGAGATCGATGTCGTCGGTCTCGCCATCGGCCAGTCGCTGCACGTAAGCGACCTGAACGTCGCCAAGGCTGACATCGTCACCGATGCCACGCAGACCGTTGCCGTTGTGGCAAGCCCGCGCACCGAGGAAGCGACCGTGGCGGTGCCGACCGATGCGCCCGCAACGACCGAGCCGGAGCTCATCCGCAAGGCGAAGGCGGACGACGAGGCAGACGAGAAGTAGCGGGGGCCGGCCCTGCGCATCATCGTGGGGCTGGGCAATCCCGGCCAGGAGTATGAGGACACCCGGCACAACGCCGGGTTCCTGCTTGCCGATCATATCGCCCGCCGCTGGGGACTCGGGAGCTTTCGTCGGGGCGACCGCGCCCGCGTGGCGAACGGCCAATGGCAGGGCGAGCCCGTCCAGTTGCTCAAGCCCAACACCTTCATGAACCGAAGCGGTGCCGCCCTCGTCCCACTTGCTGGGAGGCCCATTCGACCCTGCCACCGAGTTGCTCGTGCTCGTCGATGACGTCGCGCTGCCAACCGGCCGGTTCCGGCTGCGGGGCGCGGGATCGGCCGGCGGGCCACAATGGCCTCAAGAGCATCGAGGCCACGCTCCAGCGACAGGACTATGCCCGTCTCCGGATCGGTGTCGGGCCCCAGCCGACCGGCGACGACCTCGCCGACTATGTGCTCGCGCCGTTCTCGCGCGAGGAGCGCGACGCCGTGGATGCGCTCCTCGACCCCATGGCGGACGCGGCCGAGAGCTGGCTCACCGAAGGCATCGAACGCGCCATGACGCGCTTCAACAAGGGATCGTAGGCACCACATGTTGCGTCTCGGAATCGTCGGTCTGCCCAATGTCGGCAAGTCCACGCTGTTCAATGCGCTGACGTCAGCAGGCGCACTCGTCGCCAACTATCCCTTTGCGACGATCGAGCCCAACACTGGCGTGGTGCAGGTCCCCGATCCCCGGCTGGAAACGCTGGCGGCAATCGTGAAGCCGGAACGCACCCTCCCGGCCACCGTGGAGTTCCTGGATATCGCCGGCCTGGTAAAGGGGGCGAGCCAGGGCGAGGGCCTCGGCAACCAGTTCCTGGCCAACATTCGGGAGGTGGACGCCATCGTCCACGTTGTGCGCTGTTTCGAGGATGAGGACATCCAGCACGTCATGACGTCGGTCGATCCCGGCGCGGGACCGCGACGTGATCAACATCGAGCTCGGACTGGCCGACCTGCAGGTGGTCGAAAAGCGGATCGACAAGGCGACACGCGCAGCGAAGTCGGGCGATCCGCAGGCGAAGATCGAGGCGAAGCTCCTCGAGCGCCTCCGGGAGGCACTGTCGGATGGGCGGGCGGCTCGCAGCGTCGTGCCGACCGATGAGGAGCGCCCGGCCTTTCGCGCCTTCAACCTGCTCACGGCAAAGCCGGTGCTCTACGCGGCCAATGTGCGCGAGGAAGAGATCGCCGGCGGGAACCGGCACGTGGAGGCACTCCGTGCCGCGGTTGCAGCCGCCGGTGAGGAGTCCGAGATCGTGCCATTCTCGGCCAAGGTCGAGGCCGAACTCGCCGAACTGCCGCCGGAGGATCGTACGGACTTCCTGCAGTCACTGGGGCTGGAAGAATCCGGTCTCGATCGGCTGGCCCACGCGGCATATCACCTCCTCGGCCTGCAGAGTTATTTTACGGCTGGCGAGAAAGAGGTACGGGCCTGGACCATCCATCGCGGCGACCGCGCACCGGCCGCAGCGGGGGTGATCCACTCCGACTTCGAGAAGGGCTTCATCCGCGCCGAGACGGTCGGGTACGACGATTTCGTGCGAGTCGGCGGATGGAAGGGCGCCCGGGAGCAGGGCCTGGCCCGGGCAGAAGGCAAGGAGTACGTCGTGCGCGATGGCGATGTACTTTTGTTCCGGTTCAATGTCTGAGTTCGGGCACACTACACGGAGGTTGTCATGACCAGTCCCTTCGGGACTTCTGCCACTTCGCTGAGCCCCGCGGCAGCGGACGAGCGTGTCTCCTCGTTCCTGCGTGGCGTATATGGATGGATGTTCGGCGGCCTGCTGGTCACCGCAGCCGTTGCCTTTGCAGTCGCGGCATCTCCCGCCATGGTGCAGGCGCTTGCCACCAACCGCATCCTCTTCTTCGGGCTGATCATCGCCGAACTTGCGCTCGTGTTTGTCGTGTCGGCCAAGGTGAACACGCTGTCCCCGACGGCGTCGGCGGGCCTCTTTCTCCTGTATGCCGCGCTGAACGGGATCACCCTGTCGCTGATCCTGCTCATCTACACCGGTGGGTCGGTCGCGACCGCCTTCATGACCACGGCGGTGATGTTCGGCGCGCTGGCGCTGTACGGCACGGTGACGAAGCGAAGCCTCGCCGGGGTCGGTTCGTTCGCCATGATGGGACTGTTCGGGGTGATCATCGCAATGGTGGTGAACATCTTCCTGAAGAGCCCTGCGCTCAGCTTCGTCATGTCGGTGGCGGCAGTGATCGTCTTCACCGGCCTGACGGCGTATGATGCCCAGCGCCTCAAGCGCATGGCCCTCGCCGTCGATGGGCCCCAGGCGGGGGCCTATGCCGTGAGCGGCGCACTGTCGCTGTACCTGAACTTCATCAACCTCTTCCTGACCCTGCTCCGCCTCTTCGGCGACCGCCGCTAGGCGGGTTCCCGGCTCAGTCGGTGGCGCCAGTCCTCCGCGAGGGCTGGACACTGCGCCAGCAGCGACGCCTCATCGGCCCGCTGCTGGCGCTCTGACATCACCTCGGCCACGCGCCGTACGCTCCATTGCGGGTAGGGGCGGTCGGTGAGCGCGACCGGCATCCCCGCCTCGATCCACCCCTCCTTCATCACCCGCAGGTACCATCCCGACCGGCCATTCGCGAAGACGGTGGCGATCAGGTCGGGACGGCGGTGCCGGCGTGCGAGGGTGTTGCAGGGCGTGCGGGGCTTGGACACCTCGAAAACCACCGGACCCACCTGCCAGCGATCCCCCAGGCAGGCACCGTCTTCGTCGGTCTCCGAGACGACCAGGTTCTCGCCAAACGCGCCCGGTCCGACGTCCTCCCGGAGCCACTCGCTGCGCCAGCGCGGGTAGTGCTCAGCCGAATAGGCCAGGACCGCCTGATCGGCGCCTCCGTGGTGCGTGCGATCCGCCACCGCATCGCCCGACAGGCCCAGCTGGGCAGCCCACACCCTCCCGCCCACCGGTTCCTTGCCAATGGCGCTGGTGAACACCCGGTCCATGGGATCATCCGACCCCGGAACGCCGTAAACCCTTGGGGTACCGATCTGGATGGAGGTAAGGCGCATGTGCTCCTGCGTGAAAGGTTGAACGGTGAACAGTAACGGGAGGGCGTATCCCGTTCACCGTTTGCCGGTTACCGTACGCGCCCGTCCCTCTACCATGAGTCCCCGGAACCGGCTATCATTTGGGGTTCCAAAGACCCTCCCCGGGGACAGCACCAGTCGCCCAGGGCTTTACGTCCACAGGAAAGGTGCCATGGTCAGACCATACGAAGTGGTGTACATCTTCGACAGCGCGCTCGAAGAGCCGGCGATCAACGAGCGGCTCGAGCGGTATCACGCGCTGGTGAAGTACGCCGACAGCGAAGCCCCCCGTCTCAACCACTGGGGCAAGCGTTCCCTCGCATATCCGATCAAGAAGCGCGAGATGGGTTACTACGTCGTCGCCAATTTTCAGGCGGACACGACGGCGTTGCCCGAGTTCGAGCGTGCCATCAAGCTCGATGATGGCGTGCTGCGCTTCCTGGTTGTCGCCGACGACAAGGACTACACTGTCAGCCGTGAGCCGGGTGACCGCAAGTTCGAGGAGGAAGAAGAATGAAGCGCAGCCGCAAGGGCGATCCGCTCGCCGAACAGGGCATCCGGTACGTTGACTACAAGGATGAGAAGCTGCTCCAGCGCTTCCTGACCGAGCGCGGCAAGATCCTGCCGAGCCGTCTCTCGGGGATCAGCGCCCGGCACCAGCGCCAGATCAGCACGGCCATCAAGCGGGCGCGCTTCCTGGCCCTGCTGCCGTATGTGAAGAGGGGCGGCAACTGACGCACGCCGGCCCGGCGGCGCCGGGTTCGGCCCGCGTGTCGCCAGGCTGGCTGCTGCTGGTCGTCTCGTACTTGCTGGTCGCCCCGGGCGTCTTCCTGCTCGGACCGCTGGCCGGGCTCCTCCTGGTGGCCCGGCCAGTGTCGCGTCAGGCCTGGATAACGATTGTGCTGGCGGCCAGCTGGTGCCTGCTCTGGCTGGCCCAGCACGAAGGGCTGCCAGGGCAATTCCTGCGCGCCTACAGCGTGACCGTGATCGGCGCCTGGCTCGTGCTGGCGCCCCGCTCTCCCGGCAAGAGCTTGCGCCAGGCCATGCTGGCCATCGCAACGGGCAGTACGGTAACCTTCGGATGGATGGCGGCATTCGGCATCCACTGGGGCGATGTCCAGGCGGCCACGGCGCGGTGGTTCTCGACCACCCTCCTCGAACAGGCGCGTATGGCGCAGACGCTCTGGGGCGACGCAGGGCCGGAGCTGAGTGCCCCGCTGTTCGACCTGGCGGGCCAGGCCCGCACCATCGCGCAGTTGATGCCGGCCGGACTGGTGCTCGTGACCCTGGCGGGGTTCGCCCTCGCCTGGCGCGGCCACTTCGCCCTGGCGGCGAAACCGCTCGGACCGGCAGCACGGCCAGTCGCCAGCTTCACGTTCAACGATCACGCGGTGTGGCTTGTGGTGGCCAGCCTGGCGGTGCTGCTGCTCCCCGGCGCGGCCTCGCTTCCCGGCGTCGAGCAGGTCGCGCACAACGTGTTGCTGGTGATGCTGGTGCTGTACGCGTTCCGCGGTGGCGCGGTCTTTCGCGCCGGGACCGGGCGGGTATCCCCCATGGGTATCGCGCTGTACACGGTGCTCACGATTCTCATGTTTGCCTTCGTGGCGAGCGGCCTGACAGTGCTCGGGCTCGCCGACACGTGGATCGACTTCCGGCGCCGGATGGCGCCGACCACCGGAGGAAAGAAGCCATGATCGAAGTGATCCTGCGGGAAGATGTGCAGTCCCTCGGCAAGGCCGGACAGCTCGTCCGGGTGAAGCCGGGCTACGCACGGAATTTCCTGCTGCCCCGGGGGCTCGCCTTCGAGGCGACCGAGGGGAACAAGAAGCGCATCGACGCCGAGGCCCGGGCCCGGGCGGCCAAGGCCAGCGCCGACAAGGCGGCGGCCGAGGCACTCGCCGCCAGGTTCGCGAACACCACGATCACGCTGAAGGGCAAGGCGGGCGAGGAAGGCAAGCTCTTTGGCTCGATCACATCGCAGGATATCGCCGCAGCCCTGGCCGAGCAGGGATTCACCATCGACAAGCGGAAGCTCGAGCTCGAGAGCCCAATCAAGACGGTCGGCTTCCACTCGGTAAAGGTCCACCTCCAGTCGGATGTTCACGCCGAGGTGAAGGTCAACATCGTCCCGGAATAGGACGGTGACCGCCCGGATCGCCTACATCGACGGGCCCCGGCTGGCCCGGTCCCTGTTCGCCGCCGCCGACTGGGTGGCGGCGGGCCGCGACGAGATCAATCGCATCAACGTCTTTCCGGTGCCCGACGGGGACACGGGGACCAATTTCAGCCTGACGCTTCGTGCCGTGGCGGACGCGCTTCGGGCCGTCGGCGATGCGCCCCTCCCGGTCACGGCCACGACGATTGCACGCGCCTCGGTGCTGGGCGCGCGTGGCAACTCGGGGATGATGCTGGCCCACTTCCTCATGGGCTTCGCCGAGTCCCTGGGCGACAAGCAAACCGCCACGGTGGCCGAGGTGGCCACCGCCATCCGGAGCGGGGCGGACAAGCTGGAGCAATCCCTCGACGATCCGCGCGAGGGCACCATACTCACGATCGCGCGCGAGGCCGCCAATTCGGCGGAGCGCGCCGCCGCCCGCACCGACGACATTTCCGAATTCATGCTGCAGATGCACCGGGATGGCGAGGTGGCCCTGGCGCACACCCCGGAGTTGATGGCGGTGCTCAAGCAGGCCGGGGTGGTTGATGCCGGCGGCATGGGATTCGTCCGGATGCTGGAGGGCGTCGTGCGGTTCATCGAGGGCGACCCGATCCTGCCGGCGGAACCGTTCTCGGCCGGCGAGGCGGACTTTTCCCCGGCCGCTCTCGCCGATGTCGCGGTCGAGCGCGACTTCCATTTCTGTACCGAAGTGCTCGTACGCGGCGAGCAACTGCCACCGGCCAATGAGGTCCGGCAGGCGATGCACGCGTTCGGCGGCTCGATCGTCGTGGCGGCGGTCTCGGACATCCTGAAGATCCATGTGCATACCGATACCCCCGACGCCGTCTTTACCTATGCGGCGCGCTGGGGCAAGGTGGTGACGACCAAGGCCGAGGACATGCGGGCCCAGCACCGAAAGCTGGCCCACCCGGAGCGCCGGCCGGTCGCCGTGGTGTGCGACAGTTCCGCCGACCTGGCTGATGCCGTGCTGGATCGGCACCACATCGCCCTGGTTCCCCTGCAGGTCATCTTCGGGGACCGGGTCTTTCGTGACCGGCTCGAACTCAAGCCGGACGAGTTCTACCAGCGCCTGCGAGCCGCGAAGGAGCTCCCCACGACGTCGCAGCCCACGCCAGGCGAGTTCGTCCGGGCCTTCCGGAACGCCCGTGATGAGGCCAACGAAGCGGTGGTCGTGCTCGTATCTGGAGCGTTGTCAGGCACCTTCCAGTCGGCGACGGCGGCGCTCCGGGCTTCTGGCATCGATGGGGTACACCTCGTCGACAGCCGAAGCGCTTCCCTGGGTCTCGGGATGATGGGACTGCGGGCCTCCGAACTCGCGGAATCGGGCTGGAGCGCGGCGGAGATCGTGCCGGAACTCGACCGGGTGCGACGGCAGTCGGGCATGTTCCTGTCGGTCGACACGTACGACAACTTGATCCGGTCCGGCCGTGTGAGCCGGGGCAAGGCGTGGCTCGGTGGCCTGCTCGACGTCAAGCCGATCCTGGCGCTCACCGATGATGGCCGGGTAGCCCCGGTCGACCGGGTGCGGGGCCGCGACCTGGTGGTACCGAAGGTGCTGTCGCTGCTCGATCGCAAGCTCACCCCGCGTCCCCGGGCGATTCGTTTCGGGATCGCGCACGCCGATGCCCCGGAAGTGGCGGATCGCCTGCGGACGGCACTTGTGGCGGCGTACGATCCGAAGGACGTGTTCGTGTCGTTGGTGACGGGGGTGATCGGAACGCATGTCGGATTCGGTGCGTGGGCGGTGTTCTACCAGGTGGAGGACGGCACGCCCGCGCGCGTGGCATCGACGTGACACGCGCCCCCGATACGACGCGCCGGCCGACCGGGCTCCCCCGTGCGGTGGCCCAGGCGGTGCAGGCGGCCGAGGACCGCAAGGCGCGTGGCCTGATGGTGCTCGACCTGCGGCCGGTGAGCGATACTGCCGATTTTTTCATCATCGCGTCGGGGACATCCGACGCCCATGTTCGTGGCATTGCCGATGCGGTGGTCGACGCGCTCGGCAAACAGAACAATGACCCGCATCACGTTGAAGGAGTACCAGGCGGCCGCTGGGTGCTGCTGGACTATGTCGATTTCATGGTGCACGTCTTTCATCCGGAGGCCAGGACCTTCTACCAGCTCGAGCGCCTGTGGGGCGACGCGCCGGTGGTCTTCCGTGGCAGTGACGAGACCTAGCCGCGGGGGCCTGGGTCGCCTGCTTGCGCTGCTCGTGACGCTGGTCGTCCTGCGGCCCGCGACGGCGCATGCGCAGTACTACTTCAATGGATACTTCGGCCAGAACAAGGTCCAGTACTCCAAGTTCGACTTCCAGATCATCCAGACCGACCACTTCGACATCTACTTCTATCCGTCGGAGCGTGAAGCCTCGCTGCAGGTCGCGCGCATGGCCGAGCGGTCCTATGCCCGGCTGTCCCGGATCCTGAGCCACCGCTTCACGGAGCGGAAGATCATCATCCTGTATGCCTCCCCTACCGACTTCGGGCAGACGAACACCACCGAGGTGGGAGAAGGCACGCAGGGTGTCACCGACTTCTTCCGCCAGCGCAACGTCCTCTTCCTCCAGGGCGCACTGCGCGAAACGGAGCACGTGCTGGCGCACGAAATGGTGCACCAGTTCCAGTTCGACATCTTTTCTCGCGGCAAGGCCGGCGCCAACATCCAGATCATCGCGTCGGTTGCCCCACCCCTGTGGTTCATGGAGGGCATGGCCGAGTACCTGTCGCTCGGGCCCACGACGCCGGAGACGGCGATGTGGCTGCGCGATGCGGTGTTCGAGAACGACCTGCCGACCATTGAACAGCTCACGCTCGACCCCAACGTGTTCCCGTACCGCTTCGGGCATGCCCTGTGGAGTTATATCGGCGGCCGCTGGGGCGACGAGGCGGTCGGGGCCATCCTGAACGGTACCTTGTCGGGGGGCATCGACGGGTCGATCCGCCGCGTTCTTGGACTGACCACCGAACAGCTCTCCCGCCAGTGGCGCGATGCGGTGTTCAAGGAATACCTGCCGGAACTCGGCTCATCGGAGCAGGCCAAGCAGGTGGCGGCGGTGTCGCTCAATGAAGCGCGCTCCAAGGGCCGCCTCCACATCGCGCCCGCGCTTTCGCCGGACGGCACCCAGGTAGCGTACTTCAGCGAGCGCGACGGTTATTCCGTCGACATGTTCCTCGCCGACGCCGCTACCGGCGAGGTGAAGCGACGCCTGCTCAAGCCCACCTGGAGCAGCAACTACGAGACCTTCCGGTTCCTGAACAGCCAGGCCGCCTGGTCGCCCGATGGCAAGTACCTCGCCGTCACCGGCCGGCGCGGGAAATACGATGACATCATCATCCTCGAGCCGCGCCGCAACAAGACGATCCGCCGGATCACGATCAAGATCGACGGCCTGACCACGCCGAGCTGGAGTCCCGACGGGAGCCAGCTGGTGTTCACCGGATACGTGGGCGGATTTTCGGACCTGTTCATCGTGAATGCCGACGGCTCCGGCCTGAAGCGCCTCACCGAGGACGAGTACGCCGACCTGCACCCGGCATGGTCGCCCGACGGAAAGTCCATCGCCTTCACCACCGACCGCGGACCGGGGACAAACTTCGAGGTGTTGAGCGCGGGCAACTTCCGCATCGGGCTCTTCGACCTGGCGTCCGGAACAACCACGGTCCTTGATCACATGGACCACGGCAAGAACATCAATCCTGCCTGGTCACCCGATGGGAAGGCGCTGGTGTTCGTCTCCGACCGCGGCGGGGTGAGCGACCTCTACCTGTACGACTTCACGCGGGACGACATTTTCCAGCTGACGCACCTCCTCACCGGCTCTGCAGGCTTCACCCCGCTGTCGCCCGTACTGAGCTGGGCGTCGGTCGCCGACAAGGTCGCCTTCATGTACTACGAGAAGGGCGGCTTCAACGTCTACCTGCTCAGTAACCCGCGCTCGCTGGCGCGCACACCCTGGCGTGCCCCGGCCCCGGAGGATTCCGCCCGACGCGCCGTCGAGGTGGTGGCGCGGCAGGCCTTCGACAGCAGCGCCGCCCGCCCCGAAGTGGGGGAGGGCGGGTCGATCTACCGGGGCAAGCAGGGCTTCCGGCGGGCCGATTCCGTGCCGCAACCGGTGGGGGACAGCGCCAACATCCCCGCCCCCGAGCCCCTCTCGATTGTGCGCCTGCTCGACTCGGCCACGCTCGCGCTGCCCGATACCAGCGAGTTCGCCTTTCAGAAGTACCGCAAGCACTACACGCCCGACTACATCGCGCGCCCGCAGATTGGCTATGTGCGCGACAATACCGGCAACGGCATCTACGGCAGCACCGGTATCACACTGAGTGACGTGCTGGGCAACAACCAGCTCGCGTTCGGCATTGCGATCAATGGTCGCATCAATGAGGCGTATGCCACCGCCTCATATGCGAACCTGGCGAGCCGCATCAACTGGTCCATTGGCGCCACCCAGATCCCCTACTATTTCGCCGAGCCAAGCACCATCAGGCCCACGCTCGACGGCGGATTCGAGACCCGCTACAACACCCGGCGCATCCTGAGCCGCTATGTGCAGGGTACCGGGTGGTACCCGCTGAGTCGTTTCCGCCGACTCGAGGGCGACCTGCGCGTCGGCTTCAATGACGACGCGCTGGTGAGCTACGTGCAGACGTACGATGCCCAGGGGTTCCCAACCTCCAATGCCGACTACCAGACGGTCAGTCGCCCGGGTGTGTTCTTCGTGCTCCCGACCCTGGCCTACGTATTCGACAACACCATCTTCGGATATGTGGGGCCCTACCTCGGCACGCGATACCGGGTGGCGCTGAGCCAGAGCATCGGCACCTGGCAATACACCCAACTCCTCCTGGACTATCGGCGGTATACCAAGGTCGTCGGACCGGTCGTGTTCGCGTTCCGCGGCCTGTTCTACGGGCGCCGCGGGCCGGATGCGAACCAGTTCGACGTCTTCATTGGCACCCCTGACCTGGTTCGCGGCAACACGTCGGGTTCATACCAGCGCAATGAGTGCCTGGCCCAGGATGTGGGCCCGATCTGTGTTCCACTCAACCGACTGGTCAGCCAGCAGCTTGCCATTGCCAACTTCGAGTTGCGCTTTCCCCTGCTGACGCCCCAGATGAAGTTCGCCCCCCGGGGATTGCCGGCGATCGAGGGCGTCGTCTTCTTCGATGCCGGCCTCTCCTGGAACGAGAACAGCGTCATCCGCTGGACGGTTGAGGACACGAGCCCGATCAACTACCGCGCGCCGATTGCCGCATGGGGCGTTGGGGCCCGGATGAACCTCTACGGCCTGCTGATCCTTCGCCTCGACTGGGCTTTTCCGCTGCAGCGGCAGCCCTACTATGGCAACTACGTAACCTTGAGCCTGGGGCCCACCTTCTAGCGCATTTCCCTGCCCGTAGCGGGGTCGGCGTCATTATCTTTCGCGTCGTGAATTTGCGCTACATCCTCCTGGTCGGCCTCGCGCTGCCGGTGGCCTGCGACAAGCCTGGTCGCGAGCCCCTCGCCGCACTGCCCCTGGTACTCCACTCCCCCGGCCCGACCACCTTGCTTCGCTTGCCGGGGCATGGCGGTTCGGCAGTCGCCTACCGGAGCACCGACCTGGCCCCGATTGGCTGGTCGGTGTCCAAGGTACCGGCCATCCGTCGATATGTGGGGGTGGACCTCGACCAGGGCCTGGTCTACGCCCTCGATTCCACCCGGTCGCTCGTCGCGATCGATCTTCGCGCCCGCCGCGCCCGCACCCTGCGCAAGGGGGTCCGCAGTGCGGCGCTCGGCCCGGATGGGACCCTGTACGCAGTGGACACCGCCGGCAGGGTGACTGAAGTGCGAGGGCGCCGTCCGCGCACCCTCGCCGACGGCCTCCCGGCCGGCGCCACCGACCTGGTCGGCACTTCATCGGGTCGGCTGCTGGTTCTCCCGACCCCGAAGCAGGCCGATCTGACGGTGTTCGAGCCCGAGGGACCGGCGGCGGTGATCAAGGTGCCCGCCGGTCATGCCACGGCCACCCTTGCCGGGGACCTGGTGGCAGTGGCCGCCGACTCGGCCTTCGTGCTCGCGGATCCCTCCGGGGCGAAGGAGCCCGACATGATCGACGTGAACGGCCATGCGCGCGCCGTCATGTTCTCGCCGTCTGGCCACCGTCTCTATGTCGGCCGGGACAAGGACGAGATCCTGTCGATCGATCGCTACACGTCACGCGAGCGCGACGGGATTGACGTGCCGGGTGGTGCGGCAGACCTTCGCGGCGACCTGTACGGGCTGTGGATGCTGGTCCGCTCCCGGAAGGGCGACACCCTCAGCGTCGTGGACCTGACCGCCCGGAGCGTGGTGGCCCGCACCGTCACCGCCTGGGATGACGACTTGCCGCTCATTGCGCCACCCTTCCTGCTGCTGGTGCGCCGCGGGCGTGACGTGGTCGGACTCGACCTCGAGCGCGACGGGCTCCGCCCGCGCGGCCAGGTTGCAAAGGGTGCTGACGACATCTGGGTTCCACTCGCCTGGGCACCGGACGCCGAAGGAGAGGCCGCGGTCGCGGCAAGCGACACGCTGCCCGCAGCGGCGGATTCGTCTGCTACTGCCACCGGTCAGCGGTTCTTTCTCCAGGTGAGCAGCTCACGCAATCCTGCCTGGGCCCGGGAACTGGCCGAGAAGATCGCCGCGGCGGGGATCAAGGCAAGCGTCGTTGACCCCGCCAATGCCGAGGACGTATATCGAGTCGTCGTCGGCCCGTTCGGGACGCGGGAACAGGCCGACTCGGCCAGTCGCTCGCTCGGCATGCCCTCGTTTGTCATCAGCGGACCCGGGGCAACGGCGCCCTGACTAACCCCTCACTGTCCAGGATCCTCCGATGAAGCTCACGAAACTCGAGCTCTCCGGTTTCAAGTCGTTCGCCGATACCGTCGAGCTCACCTTCGAGTCCGGGGTCACGTCCATCGTGGGCCCGAACGGCTGCGGCAAGTCAAACGTGTCAGATGCCGTTCGCTGGGTGCTCGGTGAGCAGTCGGCCCGCCTGCTTCGGGGCGGCAAGATGGAGGACGTGATCTTCCAGGGCGCCGCCACCCGGCGGCCGGTCAATGTCACCGAGGTGTCGCTCTACCTCGACAATGCCGATGGCGACCTGCCGATCGCCTATCGCGAGGTGGTGATTACCCGGCGCCTCTCGCGGTCTGGCAACAGCGAGTACCTGCTCAACAAGTCGCCTGTTCGGCTGCGGGATATCCAGGACCTGCTTCGCGGCACCGGCCTCGGCAGTGATGCCGGGGTGGTGATCGAAGCCAAGATGATCGAGCTGCTCCTCTCCGATCGCGCCGACGAACGCCGGTCGCTGTTCGAGGAGGCCGCCGGCATCAGCCTGTACCGCGACCGGAAGCACAGCACCGAGCGCCGGCTGGAAGAGACGCATCAGGACCTGCAGCGAGTGGAAGACCTGATCGCCGAGGTCCAGTCGCAGATCCGGAGCCTGGCGCGACAGAAAGGCCGCGCCGAGCGCCACGTGAAGCTCACCGAGGAAAAGTTCGCGCTGCAACTGACCCTGGCCCAGCGGCTGCTCGAGCGCCTCGCGACCGACTCCGAGAACATGACGAGGCGATACGCCGAGCTGGAGCCGGTGCTGCCGGCGCGCCGGCAGGCGCTGGCCGAATCGGAACAGCGGCGCGAAGAGGCGGCGCGCGCCCGTCACGCTGCCGAAGCTGAGCGTACGGAGGTCTCGTCGCGTCTGGCTACCGTGCGCGTGGAGCTGGGACGGCTCGAAGGTGACCTCGCGGTCGCGGCCGAACGACTGGCCAACGCCTCCGCACGTCGACTCCGGGCCAGCGACGAGCGGGGCCAGATGGAGGCACGTGCCGCCCAGGCCGCGGTGGAGCTGGAGGCGGCCGTCGTGGAACGCAGTGATGCGGATGCGGAGCATGCGCGCCTGCAGGCAGAGCTTGGGTCGCGAGCTGAGAATGAGGAGCAGGTGCGCCAGCGCCTGTCCAACCAGCGTGACGTGGTGCGCCGGCTCGAGCAGGAGGCGCAGCAGGCCTTGCAGAGCAGCACCTCGCTCGAGAGTGAGCGCACGGCCCTTGAGCACGAGCTATCCGGACTCCGGGAGCGCTCCGAGCAGGCGCTGGCGCAGCGGGAGACACTTCGCGGGGAACTTGCCGCGGCGGAACGCCAGCGTGACCACCAGGTGGAGCGCGCGGCATTCCACGGATTTGAACTGCGACGCTCCGGCACCGAGGTGGAGGCGGCCCGCCATCACGTGGCCGAGGTGCGCGAACGTGAGGCGCACGATCGTGCCGCGCGGCGGAGTGCCGACGAGACCCTGGCCCAGTTGACGGCCCGCCGCCAGGCCCTCGAGGAGCTCGAGCGAGAGCGCGTCGGCCTCGCGCCGGCGGCGGCGGCCCTGCTCGCCGCCCGTGAGCGTTTCGGCGACGCCATCCTCGGTCCACTCAGCGACTACCTCAGTACCTCACGCGAGGACGCCGAGCTCGCCGAGCGATTGCTCGGCGACTGGGTCCACGCCGTGCTGGTCCGCGACCTGGATGCTATCCCGGCCATCCAGGCATGGCATGCCGAACAGCAGCCCGGTGCACTCGTGCTGCTGCCCGCCACGCCCGGCCCGCGTGGGGGCTCCGAGCAGCATCCGCTCGCCAACCGCGTTCGCGCCGAGGGCCCGGCCGAAGCGTGGGTGCAGGCCGTGCTGCACGGTTCCGAGATGCTCGATGGTGCCGGGCTGGTGCTGCGCCGCGCGACGGGTGCCGTCTTCCTGGCGGGCGCCACCACCCAGACGGGGCCGCTCCGGCGGCGCGCAGAACTCAGCAGTCTCGCCGCAGACGTCGATGCCGCCGAGCAACGCTCCCGCGCCGCCGAGGCAACGCTCGCGGCCACGCTGGCGAGCTTTGCCGCAGCGGAAACTGCGCTTGCGGCGGCTGTCGTCGCCTATGATGCCACCCGCGAGCGTGAGCGTCAGGCAGTGTCCGCGCGCGAAGAGGCCTTGCGCCATGTGGCGTCGCTCCAGCGCGAAGTGGCCACCAGTGAGCAGCAGGTCGAGCGCGTGCGCGAACGACTGCTCTCGGCCGAACGCCGTGTGGCCGACATCAACGTGTTGCTGGAGGACCTTGGGGTTGGCCGTGCCCGTCGTGAGGAGGCACTGGGCAGCGCCCGCGGTGCGCAGCAGGAGCTCGAGGCGGAGCAGGAGGCAGCCCGGGAGCAGCGGGTTCACTGGCAGGTGCAGGAGGCCCATGTGGCGGCTCGCCTTCGCGCGGCGGTCGAGCGCACCGAGCGGGTCGCGCACCTCCGTGCCGAGGCAGAGGCAGCGGCAGCGGCGCTGGTCACGGAGCTCGAGGAGCTGGAGCACACGGCCCGGTCGCTCGAGCTGCAGCAAGCAGAGTGGCGTACCACCCGCGACGAACGTCGCGTGGCACGTCTCGAGCTCGAGGCGGCAGCCACGGATACCGAACTGGCACTTGCCGAGGGCGAGGCAAACCTCACGGACGCCGAACGCGTGCTGATCACCACCCGTGGTGATGTTGAGGCACTGGTGGAAGAAAGCCATCACCTGCAGGTGCAGCTGACGGAGGCAACGGGACAGCGCCGTCGTATCGAGGAGCGGGTGGAAGCCGAATGGCGCAAGCCGCTGGCGGCGCTGCTGGAGGGCTTCGTCCCCCTCGACCTGGACCTGGAGACCCTCGAGACCGAAGCGGCGCGCGTGGTCGAGCAGCTCGAGGGCATCGGTCCCGTCAACCCGCTGGCCGTGGAGGAGCACGCCGAGGAGAGCACGCGGCTCGAGTTCCTCACCGCGCAGCGGGACGACCTGGTCAGCGCGCGGCAGTCGCTGCTCCAGGCCATTCGCGAAATCGACGGGACCGCGCGCAACCTGTTCATGGAAACGTTCACGGCCGTCCAGGGCCACTTCCTGAACGTCTTCCAGACCCTGTTTGGGGGCGGCGAGTGCGAACTCCGGCTGGCCGATCCGGACAACCCCCTGGAAAGCGAAATCGAGATCCACGCCTCCCCCCGGGGCAAGAAGACCCAGCGGATCCACCTGCTGTCGTCCGGGGAGCGTACGCTGGTCGCCACGTCACTCCTGTTCAGCATCTACCTGACCAAGCCGAGTCCCTTCTGCCTCATGGACGAAGTGGACGCACCGCTCGACGACGCGAACGTCGGACGGTTCACCCGGTTGCTGGACGAGTTCAAGCATGCAACCCAGTTCATCGTCATCACCCACAACCCGCGCACCATGCAGGCGGCCGACGCGGTCTACGGCGTCACGATGCAGGAGCCGGGCGTGTCGACAATCGTCGGGGTGCGGCTGGGCGAGCACCACGAGGACGGCGCGGTACAGCCGAAGGCCCCCCAGCCCGAGGTTGCAGACCCCGAGCTGACGGCCGAGACCGTGGAGGCATGACAGACTCCCGATGCTAGTCGTCATGCGTCACGGCGCCACCGCCGATGAAGTCCGCCTGGTCGTTGCCACGATCGAGGAGCTCGGCTACGAGGCCCGCCCGATGCCCGGCCGCCAGCGCACCACCGTTGGCCTGGTCGGCAACGACGGCCGGGTGGATGGTTCCCGCATTGCGGCGCTGCCAGGCGTGGCCGAGCTCATCCACGTCACCAAGCCGTACAAGCAGGTCTCGCGCGAGTGGAAGGGAGAGCCGACGATTGTGCGGCTCGCGGGCGGCGTGACGATCGGGGGGCCCGAGGTCGCGATCATGGCCGGACCCTGCTCGGTCGAGAGTGAATCGCAGATCCTCGACGCGGCGCGCGCGGTGCGGGCCGCGGGCGCCACCATCCTGCGTGGGGGCGCGTTCAAGCCGCGTTCCTCTCCCTACGCCTTCCAGGGGCTGGGACTGGAGGGACTGCGGCTGCTGGCCCTCGCGCGCGCTGAGACCGGGCTCCTGATTGTCACGGAGGCCATGGATGCGGAACAGCTGGACCAGGTCGTCGAAGTGGCCGACATCGTCCAGATCGGTGCGCGCAACATGCAGAACTATTCCCTGCTCCGGAGTGCCGGGCGCAGCGGCAAGCCGGTGCTGTTGAAGCGGGGCTTGTCGGCGACGGTGCAGGACCTCCTGCTGTCGGCCGAATACCTGCTGGCCGAGGGCAACCCCGACGTCATCCTGTGCGAGCGCGGCCTTCGGGGTTTCGACAGCGTCACCCGCAACATCTTTGACCTCGCCGCCATACCGGTGGTGCATCACCTGTCGCACCTGCCGATCGTGGCTGACCCGAGCCATGGCACCGGTCGCCGTGACATGGTCATTCCGATGGCCCGTGCCGCCGTGGCCGCGGGAGCAGACGGCCTCCTGATCGAGGTCCACCCGGTTCCCGAGCGCGCGCTGTCGGATGGCGTGCAGAGTCTCGACCCCTCCGAGTTCGCGACGCTCATGAGCGAGGCCCGGGTGATCGCGGAGGCCATCGGGCGCAGCATCCCGGTGGCCACCGGAGCCCTCACATGAACCGACATGGCCGAATGGTCACCCTCGCCCTCGTCGTGCTCTCCGTCTTCTCGGTCCAGTCCGCGACCGCACAGGAAAATGCCGACGTCATCGTGGGCCGGGCTGCACGAGTGTACCGCAGCCTGGCGTCGCTGCGGGCCGACTTCAAGCAGGTGATCGATGATGAGGCGGTGGGGACGTTCGAGAGTCGCGGGGTCATGGTGCAGGCCGGCCAGAGCAAGCTGACGATGCGATTCAGCGACCCCAAGGGCGATGCGATCGTACTCGATGGCAGGTTCGTGTGGGTCTACACCCCCAGCACAACGCCGGGTCAGGTGCTCCGCATGCCGATTCCCACCGGGCCGGTCTACGGGTTCAACGTGCTGGCGTGGCTCCTCGACAAGCCGACGGAGCGATACCGGACACGCTACCTGAAGCGGGACTTCGTCGACTTCGTGCAGACCGACGTGGTGGAGCTCGTGCCGCTGGCCGACGACCTGCCCTTCCGGAAGGCCACCCTCTGGCTCGATCGCGACTCGGCGTTGCCGCGCAAGGTGGTGATCGAGGAGCGAGCCGGTGGTACCCGCACGCTCATCCTCTCGAAGCTCAAGACCAACAGCCCGGTAACGGACCGGACCTTCGAGTTCGAGGTACCCAGCGGCGTCCGGGTGATCGAGCAGTCATAGGGCGCCGCGCAGGACCGTCTCGATCTCGTCCGCCTTTGCCGCAACAAGACCGCCTCGCCTGGCCACCTGCAGGGCCTCGAGTCCCATCACCGCGTACAGCCGTCGTGTTGCCGGGTCGAGCAGCGCCAGGTGCGCCTGAATGGTACCGGCGTCACCCCGCACGATCGGCCCCGTCAGTGCCTCGGTGCTGCCTCGCATCTCCAGGTTGCGCCATGTCCCCTCCAGCAGCGGCAGGAAGATCCTGTCAGCGGCATCGGCCGGGATCCCCGCCTCTCGCGCCAGTCGCTCGGCAACGCTGACCAGGGCCACCGTGTAGTTGCTCACGATGACGGCCGCAGCGTGGTACCGAGCCTTGCCTGCCGCTGGAATCTCGAGTGGCTTCATCCCGAGCAGACCGGCGAGCGTCCGGCCGGAGGATACCGCAGCGGCATCACCCTCCAGCACGGCGTAGGCGGCCTGCAATCGCGAGGCCGCCTCGGAATCACCGGCCAGCGTCTGGAGCGGGTGAAAGGACCCGAGCCCCGCCACCCTGCCCTCGAGAATACGGAGCGCCGTGCGATCCCGCAGTCCGGAGCAATGCAGCACGACCGCCTGAGGGAGCGATGCGCCGAGCAGCTGGTGCGCCACATCTTCAATGGCGTCATCGGGCACGGCGATGAGGATGATATCGGCGCTCTCGAGGGCCCGAGTCCACGGCTGGAGGGAACAACTGATCGAGTCGGGAAGGTTGGACTGGTGACGGGTACACACGATCACCGGCACTGCAGCACGCGTCAGGGCCAGTGCGAGGGCCCTCCCCGCCCGGCCGGCGCCAATGATGGCGACGGTCGGGCGAAGCGCCTCGGCCGGTGTCACGGAATCAGCGCGCGACCGGCTCGGGCGCCGGGGCGGCGCTCGCAAGTGTCAGGAGTTGCTTCGGCGATTGCGCCTTCCGCAGGAGCCTGATGGCGGTCTGTACCTGGGGATCGTCCTGGGCCCGGCGGCGGAATTCTGCCGGCCGGCCAAAGACATAGCGGCTGATCTCGTAGCCCAGCTGCTGGTCGACCAGCGATGCCCCGGCCTGGAACGACGCGGGCGACATCGTGACGCCCTTCGCCTTGAGCCGCTCGTATACCTGCTGCCGCATGGACGCCGTGACCTGGAAGTTCTCGCTGCGGACCGTCTTGTCGGCCTTTGCGTCCAGCGCATAGCTGGTCAGTACATCGCGGTACGCCTGGACCTTGTCACCCAGCGCCTTGATGAACTCGCGCTCGGAACTGGTAATGGTGTCAGGCCGCACGATCAGGTCGGGTACAATGCCACCACCACCGCGCACGATCCGGCCGTCATCGGTATGGAAGATCGGGCGGGCCTTCATCGCCGAGTCGGCCGAGGACAGGGAGTCGGCGGGTGACATCGGGTTGCCCTCCGCGATGGCCTGAAGCACCTGGTCCTGCTCGCTGGCTGCCGTCCGCTGGATCGTCCGACCGCTCGGCGTGAACCAGCGTGCCGTCGTCAGCTTGAGCGCCGTCTCCTGGCCCAGCGGATAGAGCGTCTGCACCAGTCCCTTGCCGAAGGTTGGCGTGCCCACGATCAACGCGCGATCGTGGTCCTGCAGCGCGCCAGCGATGATCTCGGCCGCGCTGGCTGTGCCCTCGCTGACCAGCACCACGATCGGCAGTTCCGGATTGAGCTGTTTTTCCTCGTCGTAGAATTGCCTGGTGCTCCCCCGGGCGCGGCCGCGCGTGGATACCACCTCCTGGCCGGGATCGAGGAAGAGGTCGGACACCTTGATGCCCTGGTCCAGCAGGCCGCCGGGATTGTTCCGGAGGTCGAGGACCATCGACTTCATTCCCTTCGCACGCATGGCGACGATCTCGTCCCGGAGCTCTTGCGCCGAGGATTCCTGGACCGGGTTCAGGGAGATGTAGCCGACCCCGCCATCGAACTCCGTTCCCACCGGTACCGACCGGAAGTGAATGGTGGCCCGGTTGAGCTTGTAGGGAATCGCCTCGTCAAAGCCCGCCCGGCGGATCAGGATCGCCACGTTCGAGCCGGCCTCGCCTCGCAGCGCCTTGACCGCCTGCTCACTGTTCCAGCCCTGCGTCGACTTCCCATCGACCTCGACGATCTGGTCGCCGGTCTCGATCCCGGCTCGCTCGGCAGGGGTATCGGGCAGCGGGGCCACCACCGTGATCCAGCCGTCGCGCACGTCGATCTGGATGCCCAGGCCGGCGTAATTCCCCGACGTCTTCTCCGTCAGTTCCTTGAAATCGTCCCCGGCCAGCAGCACCGAATACGGGTCCTTGAGTTCGTCGAGCATTCCGTTGGTCGCCTTGGTATACAGCTCGGCCTCGGGGATCGAATCGACGTAGAAGTTGCGGACGTGATTCAGGACGTCATCGAACAGGCGAGCCTGCCGATAGCTTCCGTCCTCCCCACCAGTGCCGCGCTGCAAGAGCCACCCTCCACTGAGGAAGGAAACTGCCGCGATGAGCACGGTGATGCTCCAACGATGCTTCATGACTTCCTCCACCTCTGAACCAATGCCGCCCACGCCGCCTCGGCGAGGCGATCAGCGGACAGTTCGGCATCCAGATGTTGCACTCCCGGTCCCGCCGCAGCCAGATATGCCGCGGCAACACGGGCGTGAAATGCAGCGCCCTCCGCTTCCATTCTGTCGTGCACCTTGCCAGCGCTGGCCTGCCGCGCGCGCCCTGCCTCAGGCGCAATATCGAGCACCAGGGTAAGGTCGGGCTCGAGCCCTCCCGTTGCGAGGCTGTTCGCTGCGGACACGAGTCCCGCCGGCAATCCACGACCAGCGACCTGGTACGCGCGCGTCGACAGGTCGAACCGATCCGCCAGCACCAGCGATCCCTCGTCCAGCGCCGGCCGGATCACCCGGCGCACCAGGTCCGCCCGTGCCGCGAGCATCAGCAGCAACTCCGCTTCCGGGCCGACGTCGTGGTCATGGTCGAGCACGATGGCCCGCGCCGCCTCGGCGGCAGGAGTCCCACCCGGTTCACGAACGGCCACCACCCGGGCCCCCGACCCCTTCGCGCGCTCCGTGAGCGCCACCGCCAGCGTGCTCTTCCCCGCCCCTTCCGGTCCCTCGAGGACGAGAAAGAATCCTCGCGTCACAGCGTGATGATGCTGCTCGTGGCGCCCTTTTCCATGCCTGCGCTGATCTGCTCGTTCACCTTCACCATGAGCTTCTCGAAATTGGCGCGCGCAGTGACATACCGCTGGCCGATGCTGCTCGTTTCAAGGTCGCGCACCGCCGTCTCGTATTCCTGCGTGGTGGCTTCGTCGGGCATCTGGCCCTGGGCAACCACGGTGTCCACCTGCTTGGCCAGGGTCGAGATACGGTCGAGCTTCTGCTGCGTCTCGACGTCGCCTCGAAGGTCCTGCTCCGAGCGCCGCAGCGCCTGGTACTCGTTGGACTGGCCGATCAAACGTCCCAGCTCCTGCGCCTTTTCCGGAATCACGGGATCTCGCTCCTCTGCGCGAGCAGGAATCGCTCGCAGCCAAATAGGTCGTGGTGAATCGTGACGTGCTGCCAGCCATGCGCCACCGCGGTCGCTGCCGTGGCGGCGGCACGCGTCGCGTCGAGTTCCAGGACCATCCATCCGCCGGGTAACAGGACGCGCTGTCCATCGGCGATCAGCCGCCGCGTTGCGTCCAGGCCATCAGTCCCACTCTCCAGTGCCAGTCCCGGCTCCCAGTCGCGCACCGACGGATCCAGCGCGGCATACTCTCCCGCGGCGATGTAGGGCGGGTTGGCCACCAGCAGGTCGATCGACCTCGCCGCCAGCGGCGCCGTCAGGTCGGCCCGCAGAAGCGTCACGGGCAGGCCTGCTTCCCGTACGTTGGCGTTCGCCACCGCGAGCGCGTCGGCGCTCAGGTCCAGCCCCAGCACGCGATCGAACTGTCCCTCCTGGGCCAGGCTCATGGCGATGCACCCGCTGCCGGTGCCGATGTCTGCCACCGTACCCCGTTGTACCCTGGCAAGTGCCAGGTCGATCAGCTGCTCCGTTTCGGGGCGCGGAATCAGCACCCGCCGGTCCACATGCAGTTCCAGGCGCCGGAATCCGGCCCGTCCCGTAACATAGGCCAGGGGCTCCCCTCCTGCCCGCCGGTTGACCGCCTGGAGGAAGGCACCGACATGCTCCGCCGACGCCGGTACGCGCCGGCCGAGGATTGCCTCGGCGGGCGTGACCTCGGCCACCGCTGACCAGAGTCGCAGCGCCTCGCGGCGGGCCTCCGGAATGCGCGCCGCCGCGAGCAACTGCCCCGCCTCCGACACGAGGTCACCCAGGAGAACTTCGGTGTCAGCCACGCCCCTGCTCCTCCCGGCTTGCCAGTCGGAGCGCCTCGATCAGCTCGTCAATGTGCCCGTCCATGACATCGGGCAGGTTGTGGACCGAGAGGTTGATGCGATGATCGGTGACCCGGCTCTGGGGAAAGTTGTAGGTGCGAATCTTCCCCGATCGGTCGCCGGTGCCGACCATGGCCTTCCGCTCCGAGGAACGCGCCGCCTCCTGCTCCGCAATCTTCCGGTCGAGGAGCCGGGCGCGAAGGACCTCCATCGCCTTGAGCTTGTTCTGCAGCTGGGATTTCTGGTCCTGCTGTGAGACCACCAGGCCCGAGGGCAGGTGCGTGATGCGCACCGCACTGTCGGTGGTGTTCACGCTCTGGCCCCCCGGACCGGACGACCGAAATACGTCGATCCGCAGGTCCTGCGGATTGATCTGCACGTCGACCTCTTCCGCCTCGGGCAGCACCGCCACGGTCGCCGCGGAGGTATGGATGCGCCCCTGGGTCTCGGTCGCCGGAACTCGCTGCACGCGATGCACCCCGGACTCCCGTCGCAGGAGCCCGAACGCATCGGGTCCCCTGACGGCAACGATCGCTTCCTTTACGCCACCCATGCCCCCGTCGCTCACCGAGATCGGCTCGACGGTGAGGCGGCGGCGCTCGGCGAACCGGCGATACAGCCGCAGGAGGTCGGCCGCAAAAATTCCCGCTTCATCGCCGCCGGTGCCGGCCCGGATTTCCAGGATCGCGTCGCGATCATCCAGCGGATCGCGGGGAACCAGCAGTTCGTTCAGTTCCGCCTCGCCGCGGGCCACCTTCGGCTCGAGCGCACTCACGTCCGCGCGCGCCAGCGCGGCCATCTCCGCATCCGGATCGGCTGCCATTTCCCGCGCCTGCGACAGCTCTTCCTGAAGACGGACAAGCCGGTCGTGCATGCGCACGACCGGCTCCAGTCTTGAGTGTTCCCGTCCGAGCTCCTGCAGGCGAGCGGTATCCTTGCCCACCTCCGGAGAGGACAGTTCGCGCGCGACCTCCGCGGCCCGCGCGAGCGCGGCGCGGAGTCGTGCGTCCATGAATCAGGCCTTCGCGACCGTGTCGTTCGACTCGACGACCACGTCGACTGCCGGGGCGGCGTCGGCCGGCTTGGCCACCGTCTCCTTCGTCTTGTACTTCCGGCGGAAGCGATCCACCCGCCCGGCGGTATCTAGAAGACGCTGCTTGCCCGTGTAGTACGGGTGACACTGGGAACACACTTCGACGTGAATCGACGTCGACGTCGAGCGCGTCTCGAACGAATTGCCGCACGCGCAGATGACGGTCAGCGTGTTGTACACCGGATGCATATCGGCCTTCACGGGACTTCTCCTTGGACTTCGGCCCCGACGAGGCACCGGGTGTGATCACCGGGCGCCATTTTCGGATGGGGCGTGGTTTTGTAAAGCCTTGGAGTATAATGAGCTATGGGCGGGTGAGCAAGACTGCCTGGCCGCACCCTTTGACTTGCTCCTCCACCCGCAGGTAACCTCTACCAACCCTTCTCGGGATCTCGCCGTGAACCTGCCCGCGATCCATATCCTCCGCCGCGTCCCGCTCTTCAGCGGTCTCGCCGACTCCGACCTGGCGGCATTCGCCTCCCTGGTGCGTGAGCGGCGGTACCCCAAGGGCGCCGTGATCGTCTTCCGTGACGATCCAGGCGATGCCCTGTACGTGGTGGCGGATGGCCAGGTGAAGGTGGTTCTCGTGGCCGAGGATGGGCGCGAGGTGATCCTGTCCGTGCTGCGGGATGGTGACTTTTTCGGCGAAATGAGCGTGCTCGATGATGAACCCCGCTCAGCCCACGTGATTGCGATGGAGGACAGCCGCCTGCTGGCGCTCCGGCGGGAAGATTTTCAGGCGCAGCTCCGCTCGTCGCCCGGCGTGGGAGTGGCCCTGTTGCGGGAACTCTCGCGTCGGCTGCGCCGTGCCGACGAACAGATCGGGCGCCTCGTCCTGCTCGACGTGAATGGCCGTGTGGCGAGCCTCCTCCTGACCCTCGCGGCCGAGGAGGGCGGTGACAAGATCACCCGACGCCTGACCCACCACACCATCGCGCAGATGATCGGGGCGAGCCGGGAAACCGTGTCTCGGACGTTGCGTAACCTCGTGGAACGTGAGGTGATCACCGTGAGCCGGAAAGAAATCGTCCTGCGGGACCGCGCGACGCTGGCTCAAGCAGCGCGGCGCGTCTAGCCCCGCCCCGTGACCGCCACCCTCACGTTCTGGGGCACGCGTGGAAGCATCGCGGTATCCGGTCCGTCGACCGTGCGCACCGGTGGCAGCACGTCGTGCCTCACGCTTGAGGCGGATGGTGCCCCGCTGACGATTCTCGATGCCGGCACCGGCATTCGGGCCCTCGGCGCCTCGATCGGTGACCGCCCGCTTGCCGGTGGCCAGCTGCTCCTGACGCATACGCACTGGGACCACATTCAGGGCCTCCCGTTCTTTACACCGCTGTGGCACCACGGCACGTCACTGACCGTCGTTGGACCGCGCCCGGAACACACTTCGCTCGCCGCCGTGCTTGAGCGACAGATGGACGCTGACGTGTTCCCCGTGCCGTTCACCAAGTTTGCCGAACCGCCGCAAGTACGCGAGATCGTGCCCGAGTCCTTTGAACTACCGGGGTATCACGTGCACCCGTTTCGCCTCAACCATCCCGGCGTCACCTTCGGTTACCGGCTGGATCGACCCGGCATGGCCGCGCTGGCGTATGTCACGGACAACGAGCTTGGTCCGGGGCATACCTCGTCCGCAGCCTGGCGCAGCGCGCTGGGGTCGTGGCTGTCGGGCGTCCACACCATCGTACACGACGCGATGTACCTCGACAGCGAGCTGCCCCGGCGGAGGGGGTGGGGCCACTCCAGCGCCGAAGAAGCGATTGCACTTGCCGCGTCCACCGGCGCGGCGCGCCTCGTGCTGTTTCATCATGACCCTGGCCGCAGCGATGATGCGGTCGATGCCATGCTCGCTGCCGCCCGGGAGACGGCCCGCCGGCTCGCCCCGTCGCTCGAGGTCCTGGCGGCGCGCGATGGGCTTGTCCTCACCCTCCATGAAACGGGGTTGCAATGACACGCGTGCCCCTGGTACTGCTGGCGTTCGTGCTCGCGCCGGTTGCCCTGGCAGCGCAACGAACGAGCTTCGCGGTCGTGCCGTTCGAGAACCAGCAGTCGTTCGGGCTTGATGCGGAGACTCTCGGCGCCCTGGGTGGTGGCATTGCCCAGATCCTGGCAAGTGACTTGAGCGCCAGTCCCGGCGGCAACGCCGCCGCACGCAACGCCACTGCCGGGGCCATTTCCAGCCAGGACCTCGGCAAGAGTTCACGCGTCGATGCCGCCACCGCCGCCAGCATCGGGAGCCTGGTGGGCGCCCGGTACGTGATCATCGGGAACTTCGTGGACTACTACGGCAAGTTCCGCCTGAACGCGCGAGTGATCGACGTGCAGACCGGTGCGATCGTCAAGGGAATTTCCAATGAGGATCCAGCCACGCAGGATCGCGACCAGATCTACCAGGTGACCCAGATGATCGCGCAGGGTATCCTGGCGGCACTGAAGCTGCCGCCTGCGCCGACGAGCCAGGCCGTGGTGCCCGGTGCCGCCGTGATCGCGTTCAGTCTCGGGCTGAAAGCCGAGGACGCCGGTGACAAGGCGAGGGCGGCCAGCCTCTACCAGCGCGCGCTCCAGAGTGCGCCGGATTTCCCCGAGGCCCGGGACGCCCTGCTGCGCGTCCAGTGAGCTGTCGGTCGGCAAGGAGTCGATGGCCAGGGGGACTGGCCGATGACCTGGCCCTGGACACGATCGGCGAACTCATCGCCAGGGTGCCGGTGACGAAGTGGGTAGCGATTGCGAAGCCCGCGCGCCGGCGCTAGGCGGTTGCCGTTGCGCGGCGCACGCCTGCCAGCACCCCGGCGTGAATCGGAAGGATGAGCCCGATCATCTCCAGGTTGTACTGCTGGAACCAGGGCAGGACCTTGAGCACCAGGCCCAATGCGGCGAGGCCGGCAACCACCGTTGCGACCCCCCGTGCAGCCCGCACCGCCCCTCGCCGTCCCTTCAAGGCCATGGGCAGGAGCACCACAAGGGCAAGCGAAATCGGCGTGAGGAGCAGGATGTTCTCGTTGTTCCGTGACGACCAGTGATCGGTGAGGAACCACAGCGCCAGCAGAAGCAGTCCGAGGAATCCTGCCAGGAATGACCAGGCCATCCCCAGGACGGTGAACCAGCGGCGGGCGCCGCGAGAACTGCGGGCCTGCCGCCCCAGCCAATAGAACAACCCGCCCACGAGCAGCCCCTTCAGCAGCAACAGGATCCAGACCGGCGCTGGCGCGTCCGGATCGACAAGGTGCGAACTCCGGTTCAGTTCCTGGTCGTCACGCACCAGGGGCATCGATGCACCGGAGGCATCGGCGACGCGGGCGGCGCGGAGGTATTCCATCAGGCGCCGTGGGAGGAACATGGACTGCCAGGCCGTCATGTCCTGGTCGACCGGCTGCCCGAGGGCCAGGTTGACCAGCACGTAGAGCGGAATGTTCCAGCCGAGAATGCGACGTGTTTCCCAGCGCCAGGTATGCCCTGACGGCAGCGAGTCGAACTGCTGCTTCAGCTGTCCGCCGAGGGAGCGATCAATGGCGTCCCGAACGCGGGTGGAACAGTTGTCGAGGTAGTAGTTGTAGAAATAGCCCCGGTTGGCGGGCAGGTCGTTCCAGGCAAGAAAATCCTGCAGGGCCCGGGCCTGCGCAGGGGTCAGCGCGAGTTCCTGCAGCACCATGGTGCGGTCCCGGCCGGCGTAGTACTGCAACTCCCGGCGCGTATCGCGCGCGCCCATCGAGTAGAACATCTTTCCACGCGCGAATCGCAGGATGAAGTTCTCCTGCCGAAAATCAAACAACCCCCAATTGTATGAGCGGCTCGTGCTTGCACTGTGATCGGTGACGACGATCGTATTGTGTCCCCACAACTCCCATACCTCGGCGTCACGACCGAGCGTGAGGACAGCGATCGTCAACCCCTTCCCCGAGTCCACGGCGGACGCCGGGGGCGTTTCCTGGGCTGCGCTGCGACCAGCCAGCGCCATGAAGAGCGCAACCAACCCAGTCCAGCGAAGGGTCACAGCGCCACGTCGCGACCGGACTCCGCCGACTTGTAGACGGCATCCATGACCCGATGCAGCGTGATGTGCTCGGCGAGGTTCGTCCCCTTGGCCGTTCCCGCCACGACCGCGAGGAAATGCGCCCACTCGGCGCGGTGCGACGAGAGCCAGGCATTCTCGCGGGTGGCCGATGTCCGGGGCGACACGTCGGTCGCGACCCCGTGCAGTTCCTTCCAGACGGTGAGGGGGTTGATGGACGCCGCCCCCCGCTCTGCCCTGAGCCCCATGCCGAAGCGTTCGCCCTCCCCGAGGTGGTGCCAGGTGACATCGAAAAAGATCGAGGCCCCATTGTCGCACACCACGAATGCCGAGCCGGAGCGCTCGACGCCCCGGTCGCGCGAGGGCTTCTCCCATGTGGCGCTGACCCGTACCGGCACCGGGTTGCCCGCCAGCCACAATCCCAGGTCGAACAGGGCGAGGCCCAGGTCGAACAGGGCGCCACCACCCGCCTGATCGCGTCGCTGGCGCCATGGTGCCTGCTGCCGGCTTGGCCGGAAAACATGCCAGCTGCCGCGGACACTATCCACCTGCCCGAGCTCACCGCTTTGCACGAAGCTCCGCACCAGCTGCGCATCCGCTCGGTACCGGTGGTTCATGCCCACCATGACGACCTTGTTCTTCTTCTCGGCCGCCTTGACGATGCGCTGCGCCGACGCGGCGCTCATGGCCAGGGGTCGCTCGCAGAAGACATGAAGGTTGGCCGCGAGCCCCGCCAGGATGTGACCCTCGTGCAGGTGGGTCGGGGAGCAGATGACGAGCGCGTCCAGCGACTCGAAGTCGAGCACCTGCTCGATTCCCTCGAAGGCGTCTGGAATGCCGAACCGGTCGGCGAGGGCACGCGCCTTCGGACGGTCGGGATCGGCCAGGGCGACGACGCTGACACCCTTCGTGCGCTTGAGCACGGGCAGGTGCGCCACCTGGGTTGCGGCACCTGCGCCGATGATTGCGAGCCGGAGCGGATCGCTCATGAGGTTACTCCCCGCTGAATTGGCCGGGCTAGTAGCGCCGGACGATCGTGGTTCCCGCGTAGTACGCCGCAATGATGTCGGCCGCCTTCTGGCCGGCCCTGGCCCGGCCGATCGCTCCCCACTGGCACAGGCCGACCCCGTGGCCGGACCCGTGCCCGTCGATGACGATGCCGGTGATTTTCCCGCCGCGCGTGCGCGTGTTCATGGTGAACAGGGTGCTGCGGAGCAACTGCCCGTCTGGAAGACGCAGCACCTGGCGCACCTGCGGTCCATCAATGGTGACGGTGCGGCGGCGCAGCGCCAGTGTCAGGGCGGCCACGCGCCCCGAGACCGTCCGACCGTCCACCGTGAGGCTTCGCAGGCCGTCCGCCTCGCTGGCCGGCACCTGGGCCACCACCGGCAATGTCTTCCGCAGCGTGCTGCGCAACACCTCACCGCTCCACTCCTCGCGCCACGAGAACCGTGGCGAGATGCTGCAGTAGGGCGCGCCGCCACGGGGCGCGTCGTCGATGGACCGAAGATAGGGCCGGTTGGCGCCCTTGAAGATCTCGGTGCCGATCGACGTGCGCCCGCCGCAGGTGGACGAGTAGAACGCGTCGATGACCTCGCCCTGGTACGTCACCACCTGGCCCCGCGTGGCGGTCACCGCGTCGCGACCCAGCGCTGTCTCGGCGCGCACGCCCCCGTACACCTGGTCCTCCACGCTCCCGTAGAGATCGAAGCCCTCCGCCTGGCGCCGCCCCACGTTCCGGAGCGCGTAGGTCCTGGCCACGATTGCCTGGGCCCGAAGCGCCTCGACATCGCCGGGATCCTTGATGCCCGACTCGATGCTCACGACACCCGCGAGGTAGTCCTCGATCCGCACGCGATTGAACGCAGTGACGCCAGTCGACGCACGCTGCAGCACCACGTCGCCGCGATAGTCGCGACCGCTGACGCGCACGAACCCGCCCTCGTCCGGCCGGAGCACCAAGCTCGACGCTTCGGCGCGGGCGTCGGGCCCGGTGCCAGCCAGGAGCACTTTTCCGGGCCGCGGGGTCACCCTGGCCGTCGTGCCCGGTGCGATTTGCGCCGCAACCTTGCCATCGGGCCCGAGGACACGCACACCCGCCGCGCCACCGACGTCGAGCGTTGGCGCCCCGACCACGAGGCCGATCCGCAGCGAGGGCTCGACGCCCCCGCCGGCGCCGGCCGCTGGAACCGACGGTACGGACACCTCGCTGCGTATGCACCCTGCCACCGCGAGCAACAGCAGCGCCGCCAGGGCGCGCCCCTCAGCCGCGGTAGTTGCCAAACGTCAGCTCGATCCCGAAATCCTCCCCGCGCAGGAACGCCATGACCAGCTGCAGCTCATCGCGTGATGGACTCGACACCCGCACCTCGTCGCCCTGAATGGTCGCCTGCACCTTCTTGAAGCCCTGTTCCTTGATCGCCTTGGTGATCTTCTTCGCGATGTCGGTGGCGATGGCCTGCGTCAGCGTGACGGTGCGGCGTACGGACTCGCCACTTCCCGCGATGCTCTCGCCCACCGTGAGGTTCTTCACCGGAACACCCCGCTTGATCATCCTGGACTGCAGCACGTCCACCAGCGCATCCATCCGGAATTCATCATCCGCGGCCAGGCGGATCTCGGCCTTTTCGCGGTCGAAGTCGACGGTGCACTTCGTGCCCTTGAAGTCGTAGCGCTGGGTGATCTCCTTCACCGTCTGATTGACGGCATTGTCCACTTCCTGGAGATCAGCGCCGGTGGAAATGTCAAAGGAATTGGTCGTTGCCATGGCCCGAGTGGTGAGAGTGACAGGGTGACACGGAAGTTTAAGCCGGGACGACCCCATTGACATCCCCCCGGCTCCGCTGGTAGCGTGAGGCATGCAGCGAATTTGCATGTGCCCCCAGATGTGTATCTGTCACTCGAAGGAGTGGACGGACGCCTTGGCGCATGCAGCGGAGCCCTCCCGACCCTAGGTCGCCGCTCCAGACATCCCGGGCCCGGTCCACTCCTCTGGACTGGGCCTTTTTGCATTTTCGCCAGCAGCACACACCAGGGAGGTTGTCATGCCGTACCATCCGGAAACCCTTGCGATCCATGCCGGCCAGGTGGTGGACCCCGCCACGAATGCCCGAGCCGTCCCGATCTACGCCACCACGAGCTACGTGTTCAACAACACGGAGCACGCCGCAAGCCTCTTCGGCCTGCGCGAGTTCGGGAACATCTACACCCGGATCATGAACCCCACCAACGACGTCTTTGAGAAGCGCGTGGCCGAGCTCGAGGGCGGCGTGGCCGCACTGGCGGTGGCGAGTGGCCAGGCGGCGGAGACGCTGACCGTACTCAACCTCGCCCGCGCCGGCGACAACCTCGTGTCGTCCCAGACCCTGTACGGCGGCACGTACAACCTGTTCGAGTATACGCTCCCCAAGTGGGGCATCCGCACGAAGTTCGTCGACATCCACAATCTCGACTCGGTCCGCGCGGCCATTGACGATGGTACCCGGCTGCTCTACGTCGAGACCATTGGCAACCCACGGCTCGACGTGCCCGACTTCGAGGCACTGGCCGCGATCGCCCACGCCGCCGGCATCCCACTGGTGGTGGACAACACCTTCGGCGCCGCCACGCTGGCGCGCCCGATCCAGCATGGGGCCGACATCGTCGTGCACTCGGCAACCAAGTGGATTGGTGGCCATGGAACGGCGATCGGTGGCGTGGTTGTCGACGCCGGCACCTTCGACTGGGGCGCGCCGGCAGCGCGGAAGCGGTTCCCCGAGTTCAGTACCCCCGACCCCTCGTATCATGGCCTCGTCTACACCGAGGCATTCGGCAACCTAGCGTTCATCCTCAAGCTCCGTGTCCAGCTCCTCCGCGACCTGGGGCCGGCCCTGTCGCCCTGGAATGCGTTCCTGTTCCTCCAGGGGCTCGAGACCCTTCCACTGCGCATCCAGCGGCACTCGGAGAATGCCCTGGCGATCGCCAAGTGGCTGCAGAAGGATCGCCGGGTCGAGTGGACGTCGTACCCCGGATTGGAGACCCACCCGGAGCATGCCAACGCGAAAAAGTACCTGACGGGCGGATATGGCGGCGTCCTGACCTTCGGGGTCAAGGGTGGAACGGCAGCGGCGAAGGCGCTCATCGACCGGGCACAGTTGTTCTCGCTGCTGGCGAACGTCGGTGATGCCAAGTCACTCATCATTCATCCCGCGTCCACCACGCACGAACAGCTGAGCCCCGAGCAGCAGAAGGCGACGGGTGTCACTCCCGAGCTCGTCCGGCTATCCGTGGGCCTCGAGAACATCAATGACCTCATCGCCGACCTCGACCAGGCCCTGGGCGAGCCCGCGGCGACGGCATCCACCCGTGGAACCAGCGCCGCGGCGTCGGTCTAGGAGCAGCGGCATGTCAGTCATCGTGGAAGTTCCGGCGACCGACGCCGGCCATGCGGTCGTGACGTGACGGGTCCGGCGGATCGGCTCGCGCTGGGCGACTTTCGCACCAGGCGTGGCGAGGTCCTGCGCGACGCCTGGCTGGGCTACCGGGTCTTCGGTGATACCGCCGCCGCAGCGCGGAACGGCTGGATCCTGGTCTTTCACGCCCTGACGGGGAGTCCCGACGTGAATGACTGGTGGGGACCGCTCCTGGGGCCGGGCGCCCCCCTCGATACCAGCCGCCATGCCGTCATCGCCGCCAACCTTCCCGGGAGTTGTTACGGCTCCACCGGCCCCGGGGACAGCAATGGCACGCCGTTCCCGGCGCTTACGCCGGAGGACATGGCTCGCGCCCACGTTCCGTTGCTGCGACACCTGGGCGTCGAGCGGCTCTCCCTCGTGTCGGGAGGCTCACTTGGCGGCATGGTGGCCCTCACGTGGGGAACAATGTCGCCGGTGCCGGTCGACCGGCTCGTCGTTCTTGCGGCGCCGGCGGCCACCAGCGCGCAGTCGATTGCATGGAACAGCGCTCAACGCATGGCGATCGAGGCAGACCAGCGGTGGCAGGGTGGGCACTATGCTCCAGGCGCCGGACCAGCCGAAGGGCTGGCCGCGGCGCGTGCCATTGCGATGATCACCTATCGCTCCGGGGTGGAGTTCGAGCAGCGATTTGGCCGCACCTCGACCCGCGTGCCATCGCGCTACGACGTGGAGCACTACCTGCGGCGCCAGGGTGAAAAACTGGTGCAGCGCTTCGATGCGAGGAGCTACGTGGCGCTCATGGGGGCCATGGATGCCCATGATGTTGGCGACCTCGCGAGTGCTGGAGCCCTCACGCGGGAGCGCGTGCAGGAGGTGGTGGGCGTGGGCATCGACACCGACATTCTCTACTATCCTGCCGAGGTGCGCGCCTGGGTATCAGCCTACCGCTCGGCGGGCGTCAACGCGCGATACGAGGAGATCAACTCCCCATATGGTCACGATGCATTCCTGATTGAGTGGGAGCAGGTGGGACGAATACTGAGGTCGTGAGTCGGTGCGCTGCTGAGGCTGCTGGCGGCCCTGGACGAGGCCCGGAATCTCTACCCGAGAAACGTCTCCAGGGCACGGGCGCGGCTGACATGCCGAAGCCGGCTCAGTGCCTTTTCCTTGATCTGGCGAACCCGTTCCCGCGTGATGCCAAGCATGCTGCCGATCTCCTCGAGGGTCATCGGCTCCGGGCCGTCGAGCCCGAAATACAACCGGAGAATCTTCGTTTCGCGCTCCTTCAGCGTGCCCAGCACCTCCTCGATGGACTCGGTGAGGGCGTGCTCGAAGGTGTCGGTGTCGGATCCGGTGTTCTGGGTGTCGGGCAGGTAATCGAGGAGCCGGTTGTCCTCGCCGGGCGTCATCGGGGCATCGAGGGACAGGTGGGTCTGCGAAATGCTGAGTGTCTTCTGGACTTCCTCGATGGTGATGTCCATGCCCTCGGCGATTTCAGCGGGCGTCGGTTCACGCCCAAGCTCCTGCAGCAGCATCGATGATCGCTTGCCAATGCGATGCAGGGTTCCGGCGCGATTGAGGGGCACGCGCACGATCCGACTCTGCTCGGCGAGCGCCTGAAGGATCGCCTGCCGGATCCACCAGACGGCATACGAGATGAACTTGATGCCCTTGGTCTCATCGAACTTGTGAGCGGCCCGGATGAGGCCGAGATTGCCCTCATTGATCAGGTCGGAGAGCGAAACGCCCTGATTCTGGTACTTCTTGGCCACCGACACCACAAACCGCAGGTTGCTCCGCACCAGCTTGTCGAGGCATTCCGCGTCGCCGACACGAATACCCTGGGCCAGCCGTACCTCTTCGACCTGCGGGATCAGCGGATATCGGCTGATCTCCCTCAGGTAGAGGTCGAGCGAGCCCTCATCGGCAGAAGAGGAAGCGCGTTTACCGGAACGGACCTGCATGGGGCGCATGCGGCTCACCCTCGTTGGGACAAAGTGCAGCGCGGCGACCACCTGTCGCGTTGCGATCGAACCTTACCCGCGCCACTCCATGAGCGCAACGGCGCGATCAGCACTTCAGACGTCGTAGTTGTCGATCTGTGCACGTTGAAGTTTTCCGGAATAGTCCACGTAGCACACCTTCGTTTCGGAATAGAACTCGTACACCTCCCAGCCGCCCTCCCGGTGCCCGTTCCCGGTCTGCTTCACCCCGCCGAACGGCATATGCGCCTCAGCGCCGATGGTTGGTGCATTGACATAGGTGATGCCGTTGTCGAGCTCGACCATGGCCCGGAACGCCAGGTTCACGTCCTGGGTGTAGAGGCTGCTCGACAACCCGTACTTCACACCGTTGTTGATGCGCACCGCCTCATCGAACGAATTGAAACGCACCACGCTGAGGACGGGGCCGAAGATCTCCTCCTGCTCGAGGCGGCTTCCTGCCTTCACCCCCGCAAAAATTGTCGGCTGGTAGAAGAATCCCCGAGCATACTTCGCGCCAGCGGGCTTCCGGCCGCCGGTGACCAGCTCAGCGCCCTGGTCCCGGCCGATTTCGACATACCGCTCGACCTTCTGCCGCGACTCTTCATGAATCAGTGGGCCGACATCGGTACCGGACTTCCGCCCGTCGCCGAGCCGGAGCTTGCCCGCCGCATCGGCGAGGCGCCGCACGAAGCGATCGTGGATGCGTCGGTGCAGGAGCAGGCGGCTTGTTGCGGTGCAGCGCTGACCCGTGGTACCGAATGCCCCCCAGAGGATGCCCTCCAGCGCCAGGTCGAGATTGGCGTCGTCCATCACGATCATGGCGTTCTTGCCACCCATTTCCAGCGACAGGCGCTTGTGCATGCGCCCGCAGGTCTGCCCGATGGCCGAACCCGTTTCGGTGGAACCGGTGAAGGAGATGACCCCCACGGCCGGGTGTTCCACCAGGGCCTTCCCCACGGTCTCCCCGAGGCCGTGCACCAGCTGGATCACTTCGGGCGGCAATCCCGCCTCAAGGAGGATCTCCACCAGGAGCGTGACGGTGTGCGGCACGTCCTCCGATGGCTTGATGATCACTGCGTTGCCGCATAACAGCGCCGGAAAGGCCTTCCAGGTCGGGATGGCCAGCGGAAAGTTGAACGGCGTAATGAGGCCGCACACACCGATCGGACGGCGATAGCTCATGGCCCACTTGCTGGGCAACTCGCTTGGGACGGTATGCCCGAACAGTCGCCGGCCCTCGGTCGCGGCATAGAAGGCCGTGTCGATGCCCTCCTGCACGTCGCCACGCGTCTCGGCAAGCACCTTGCCCATCTCGCGCGTCATGGCGTCCGCAACCTCTTCCTTGCGCGCCACCAGGAGATCACCCACGCGCCGGAGCACATCGCCGCGCGCCGGCGCCGGAGTGCGCGACCAGAGCCGAAAGCCACGCTCGGCGGACTGTACCGCCGCCTCGATGTCTGCCGGGCCCGATGCCGGGAAGCGCCCGATCAGGTCACGGGTATCGGCGGGGTTCCGGTTCTCGAAGTACTCGCCGGTTGAGGGAGCCACCCACTTGCCCGCGATGAAATTCTTGAAATTCTTGGCCATGAGTATGTGATCTTGAGGTCGGGGTCAACAGGAATACGGTAGACGGTGAACAGTGAACAGTGAACGGGCATCCTGTTCACGGCTCACCGTTCACTGTTCACGGCGGTCAGGGGCACATCCACTGCGCCTGGTGCGCTGCATACCCGATTCGCGGCAGGACTTCGGCAGCAATGAGGGCCAGGCCCCACACGACAGTAAGAAGGGACAATACGTGTGCCGTGCCAAGCCGGCGGCCCCAGCTGCTGGCTGCCCCCCACAGTCCAGCAACGACCAGCAGGCCGACCACGCCCATGTAGATGAACAGGTTGATGCCGCAGGCGCGGGGATAGGGCCAGAACGGCACGGCGGCGGCGAACGCGAGCACCAGCATGACGCGGAGCCAGGTGGCCATCGCGCCCTTGCGCGGCGGGGTGGCGGCAGCCACCACGACCGGCGTCGGCTTCGCTGCGGTGGGGCTCGTGCCCGGTGTGGTTGCCTTCCAGCTCTCGATGGCCTTGTCGACGGCCGCGAGGTCCTTGTCCCAGTCTCGTGGACCCGTCACGCGGACTCCCTCCGAAGACCGTACCGCTCGATCTTCTTATAGAGATTGGACCGGGGCATCCGGAGCGTGCGCGCCGTCTCGGACACGTTCCAGTCGTGATCGCGGAGTTTCTGCAACAGGAAGTTCTTCTCCGCTTCCTGCTTGAACGTCTCGAAGGTATGCGGTGCGGTCGCCGCACCCTCACCAGCAGCGCCCTGGTCGAGCACGGGCAGGAGGCGCTCGACATCGGGCCCAGTCACCACCTTGCCGGATGACAGGATCATCAAGCGCTCCACGCCGTTGCGCAACTCACGCACGTTGCCGGGCCAGGACCGCTGCTGCAGCCGGTTCATCGCGTCGTCACCGAACTTGCGCAGTGGCACCCCGGCCGACGAGGCAATCTGGTCGGCAAAGTATGCCACGAGAAGCGGGATGTCATCGGCCCGTTCTCGCAGGGGCGGCACATGGATCTCCACCACATTCAACCGGTAGAGGAGGTCCTCGCGGAACCGGTTTTCGAGGATCTCCTCGCGCAGGTCCTTGTTGGTGGCGGCGAGCACCCGCACATCGACGTTGACAGCCTTGGCCCCGCCAATCCGGGTCACCACACCCTCCTGCAACACCCGGAGCAGCTTTGCCTGGGCAGCGAGTGACAGGTCCCCCACCTCGTCGAGGAACAGCGTGCCACCGTCCGCCTGCTCGAACTTCCCCGCCCGGTCGATGACGGCACCGGTGAACGATCCCCGCATGTGGCCGAACAGCTCGCTCTCGATCAGCTCCGACGGGATCGCCGCACAGTTGAGCTCGATGAAGGCCTTGGCCTTCCGCGAGGAGGCCTCATGCAGGGCGCGCGCGACGAGCTCCTTGCCTGCCCCATTGTCGCCCGTGATCAAGACCCGGGCATTGGTGGGGCCTACCTTGCTGATCAGCTCCCGCACCCCGGCCAGCGCCGGTGAATTGCCAATCATGGTGTACCGGCTGCCCACGACCTCCTTGAGGCGCTGGTTCTCGCCCGTGAGATCGGCATGCCGGAGCGCGTTGCGTACTGTAATGAGCAGCCGGTCGGTATCGAGCGGCTTTTCCAGGAAGTCGAACGCCCCGCGGCGGGTGGCCTCGACCGCCGTCTGGAGCGTGCCATGGCCAGAGATCATGATGACGATGGCATTCGGGTCGAGCTCCCGGAGACGCGTGAGCGTATCCAGGCCATCGAGGCCGGCCATCTTTACGTCGAGGAATGTCAGGTGGGGTCGATACTCGGGGAACACGGTGATTGCCTCACCCCCGGAACTCGCCGTGCGGACCTGCATGCCCTCGTACTCCAGTACCTGCTTCAGGGCCTGCCTGACGCCTGCTTCATCATCGACGATAAGGACCCGGTAAGTCATGCGAGTAACGTAATTGCCCGGGCGGGCAACGGTAGCCGAGTGCGTCGCGCCAGCCTTTGCATCTCGCGGGGGCGGTCACTAGCATCGGTCATGGCCGAACGGCTCCTTGATGTCACAGCGACCCTGTCCGTCCCGCTGGCCGAGATCGTCATCCGGGCAACGCCCTCGAGTGGACCCGGCGGCCAGCACGTGAACCGGAGCTCCACCCGGATCGAGGCGGTCTGGAACGTTGCGGCGTCGGCGGTACTCACCGAGGCACAGCGGCACCGCCTCCTCCTCCGGCTGGCGAGCCGCCTCGACGGTGACGGCAACCTGCGCGTGGTGGCATCCGACCATCGCAGCCAGCTGCGAAATCGGACGGCGGCGCTGGAGCGGCTCGCAGGGATTGTGGGTCGCGCCCTGGCCGTGCCGAAGGCACGCCGGGCAACCCGGCCGACGCGCGCCTCCAAGGAGCGGCGGCTCGCGAGCAAGAAGCGTCGGGGCGATACCAAGCGCGAGCGGCGGCGCCCGAACGACGAGTGACAGCCCCGGTGCCGGGAACATGATGCGCCAACTGCGCGTGGACCCCGCGGCGCCCGACGAGGCGGCGATCGCAGAGGCAGCGGCAGTGCTCCGATCTGGCGGGCTCGTGGCTTTCCCAACCGAGACCGTCTACGGCCTGGGCGCCGACGCGCTGGACCCGGTGGCGGTGCGGCGCATCTTCGAGGCCAAGGGCCGGCCATCGTTCAACCCCATCATCGTGCACGTGCCTGGAGTGGATGGGGCGCGCCAACTGGTGCGTCATTGGCCCCACACAGCCACGGTGCTGGCGGCCCGGTTCTGGCCCGGCGCGCTGACGCTGGTGCTGCCCAAGGCTCCGGCAGTGCCGGACATTGTCACGGCCGGACTTGATGCGGTCGGTATCCGGGTGCCGGCACACCCGGTCGCCCTGGCGCTGCTCCGCGCCGCGGGCGTTCCCATTGCAGCGCCCAGCGCGAACCGCTACACCCAGTTGTCGCCCACCACCGCCGACCACGTGGCGTCAGCACTTGGAGACCGGGTGGACCTCATTCTCGACGGCGGTGCTGCGGACGTGGGCATCGAATCGACGGTGGTAGACCTCACGGGCACGGAACCCAGGCTCCTCCGACCGGGGATGATCTCGATCGAGGCGCTGGAGTTGGTGGTCGGCCCCGTTGGACGAGAGGCTGCCGATCCCATCGGCAACATGCCGCGCTTGTCACCGGGCCAGGTCGAGCGGCACTACGCACCGCGAGCAACCTTGAGGGTGGTGACCCGCGCCGAGATCGAGCGCTCGGCCCAGAGCGATCAGAACGCAAGCAACGTGGCCGTCGGTATCGTGGCATACTCCGATGTGCCTGTTCCGGGGCAGGACCGTATCGTCCACCTGCCTGACGATGCCGACGGCTATGCCCGTGGCTTGTACGCCGCGTTACACTCCTTGGATGCCCATGGATGCAACCAGATCCTCGTGGAACAGCCACCCGCGGGCCCTGCCTGGAGTGGCGTTCACGACCGGCTCCGCAGGGCAGCGCATGCAACACCGGAACCCCAGGAGCCCCATTTTGAGTAATCGCCGGGCAACATTCCGCACACGCTTGTTGGTCGTGCCCCTGCTACTCGTAGCCTGCGCGAAGAAGCCAGACAACGACGCGGCGGCCGCCTGGCGTTTCAAGGATGTTCCGGCGCCAGTCCTGGCATCGCATGCCATGGTCGTGTCCGACAACGCCAGTTCGAGTGAGGTGGGAGCTGACATCCTTCGCCGCGGCGGCAACGCGATTGATGCAATCGTTGCGGTAGCCTTCGCGCAGGCCGTGGTGAACCCTGCGGCCGGCAACATTGGTGGCGGCGGATTCCTGGTGTATCGGCAGCACGACGGCGAGGTATTCGCGCTCGATTTCCGCGAGGTCGCGCCCCTGGCCGCCACCCGCGACATGTATGTGGACTCGGCCGGCAACGTGAGCGAGGCCTCGATCGTGGGCGCTCGCGCCGGGGGCGTGCCCGGCTCGGTTGCCGGCCTGTGGGCCATGCACCAGAAGTTTGGCAGCCTCCCGTGGCGAGAACTGGTGCTGCCTGCTGCGGCCCTTGCAACCGCACACGTGCTCGACAGCCAGCGCGCCAGGTGGCTTGCCGGTCGGGAGCAACGGCTCGGCCAGTTCCCCAGCTCAAAGGCGATCTTTCTCCGCAGCGATGGCCGTCCATGGCAGGCTGGGGACACGCTGTACCAGGCCGACCTGGCGCGCACACTGACGCTCATCGCCGACAGCGGCGCAAGCATCTTCTACCATGGCAGCATGGCGGAGGCCATCGCGCGCGGGGTTCAGGCCGGGGGCGGACTTATCACCACGCAGGACCTCGCGCAGTATCAGGCGCTCTGGCGCACACCGCTGGAGACGACGTATCGCGGATGGCGCGTCATCACCATGCCGCCGGTGTCCGGCGGTGGCGCCACGCTCATCCAGGCCCTGAATATCCTGGAGGGTTACGAGCTGCCCGCGGCCGGTACGGCCGAACTGGCGCACCTCGAGGTCGAGGCCCTGCGCCGTGCCTTCCTCGACCGGAATGCCCTTCTCGGCGATCCCGCGTTCGTCACAATGCCCATCGCCGAACTGACATCGAAGGCATACGCCGCACGGCAAGGCAGCAGCATCAGTGCGGACCGGGCCACGCCGATCGCGGGGTCGCTGATGCGCGAGGGACAGAACACCACCCACTTCTCCGTGGTGGATAGCGCCGGCAACGCCGCGGCGATCACCACGACGATCAACACTGGTTTCGGCTCGGGGTTTGTCGTGGGCGACGTGGGTTTCCTGCTCAACAACGAAATGGACGACTTCACCGCCCAGCCGGGCGCCGTCAATGCGATGGGAATCCAGCAGGTGGGAGCCGTCAACACCATCGCCCCCGGAAAGCGCATGCTTTCCTCGATGACGCCCGCCGTGGTGCTCGATCCCAAGGGACAGTTGGCGCTGGTCCTCGGATCACCCGGTGGCGCCACCATCATCACGTCGGTGCTCGAGGTCATCTCCAACGTCGTGGACCAGCGCATGACACTGGCCGAGGCCGTTGCGGCGCCGCGGGTGCACCACAATGGCCTGCCGGATGTCGTGGGATGGGAGCCTGGCGGTCTCACCCCGCAGGTGCAGGCCCGGCTGCGAGGGATGGGTTATGCGCTGTGGGACGAGCCGGAATTCATGGGTACGGTCAACGCGATCCGGGTCACGCCCCTCGGCCTCGAGGGTGTGGCCGATCCGCGCGTGAGCGGCAACGCAACAGGCTGGTAGCGCCCGCTACTCCCCGTTCGGCGCCTTCGCCTCGTCGGCGGCAACGGGCGTCGCCTCATCTCCCTCACGGTCGAGTTCGGACTGCAGTGTCTCAAGCGACGCGCTGAACTGCTCGGCATCCTTGGCAGGAACGAATCGCGCCACGATCGGCTTGAGCACCGACGAGAACTCGACATCGCTGCTCCACGGGCCCTCGTAGTTCCGGGCGGCGGCCACCAGGAGGAAAAGGGTGATCCCTGCGCCGATGGCGACCCGGACATGCTTGGCCCGGTGCGACTGGCTCATGACACGGAGGTGGGCGAAGATCGCCAGCATCCAGACCATTGCCGTCACCATGAGCAGCACAACGCCGAGTACTCGGGCACCCGGCAGCAGGAACTTCTGCCACGACTCGAATTCGCCCACCACCCAGCCCAGCAGGGCGACGACCGTGGCCACCACGAAGTGCTCGCCAAACCGCGCCACCCCATGGCGAATGCGCCCGGCGATTGCCCAGAGCCCGACCCACGCGCATTCCGCAAGCACCAGCGCTGAGGCCACCATAATCGCGTTCACCGCGCGATCGGACCCCGGCATCGTGAGATAACCGATGGCCCCGGCGCCGAGCGCAAGGAACGCCGCTGCACCCCATTGTACGCTCCGCCGGGAAGCCACTGCCAGCCAGCCGGTGGCCGCCGTCGCAGCAGGGGCATGCTGAACCGCACCCGCCTGCACATGGCCCACGAGCCGGATGGTGTTGCCGCCGAGCGCCACCGGCGCCGATGGGGTGAGCGCGAGCGACATGGCGCGCTCCGGGGCGCCCGGACGCTGCAGCCCGGGCGACTGGCCGAGCACGGTCACCGTGAGGCCGCCATCAGCCTCCCGGTCGATACGGGCGTGATACTCCGCAACGTCGGGACCCTCGAGGAGCAGTGCATTGTCGGCCGCGCTGCCGACGGTGCACGGTACGCCCTCAGCAGCGCGGCGCGCCACGAGCCTTCCCGTTGCGTCCACCACCTCGATCCAGCTCATTCGGCCGGCTCGGGCGACGGCGTGATCGACACGAGGTAGCGGGTAACCAGGCGCTGGATCAGGTCGAAGCGCAGTCCCGACATCGTGAGGGTCGTCACCAGGCTCTGTGCCTTGGCACCGAGTGGCGTCGCCCGCAGCACCGCCTCATACAGTCCGACGAGGCGCTTGAGGCGCCGGGCGCACAACTCGGTGCGGAAGGTCATCGTCGGCGTTCGCACGTTCTGGGTGGTGCAGCGGAAGCGCGTCGTCTCTCGCGGCGTACCGTCGAACTCGAGCTTGTCGTTGAAGACCTGCTCGCTCGCGGTGAGCAATCGCACCCGGCTCATCGATGTGCCGTCGAGCAACCGGTGGGAGAAGTAGACCAATCCCGCATTCAGGTTTTCCGACAGGAACACCGACTCGTCGGTGCTGCAGCGATGCACGACCAGCCGGTAGGCCGCATCCGTCGCCTCGCGCGCATCTCCCCAGCATTGAAAGGCTGCCGACGGCTCCGTCGGTGCGCGGTACGGTCCCAGCTGCACCGTGGGCGCGCCGGGCACGAACAGCTGGTCCAGGGTTTCCACGCCAAGGGTGCCGAGCTGGGCTGCCATGTCGTTCCGCAACGCGTCTGCCTCGGGCAGGGCGGACGGAAGGCGGCCGAGCAGGCGGGTCACGTATTCCGCAGGGACGAGGAACGCGAGTTCCTCTCCCATGGTGGCAACGTTGACACCCACCAGCGCGCCTGCCGGGGTTACCGCGGGGCCACCGCTCATCCCCGGGTTGAGTGGCCCGGTGAAATGGAGGCGCGGCGAGAGGACATGTTCCACCTGCCCGTTGTAGGTCCCCTCGACGATGCTGAGGCCGAGATCGCGCGGATGGCCGAGGGCGAAGAGGCGGTCCCCCTTCGACAGGCTGGTGGCGACCGGGGTCAGCATGGCGGTTGCATGCGCGTCGGGCGCCTCGAGGACGGCGAGGTCGTGCACCACATCCACGGCGAGGACGCGAATGTCCACCGTGTCCGGTCCCCAGGTGGCCCGTCCGCGGTGCCGGCCCGGCTCGTTTACCAGCCGGGAGATCACGTGATAGTTGGTGATGATGCGCCCTGAGGGCGCCGCAAAGAAGCCGGAGCCGACGCTGCTGAGAGCCACCGCGCCGGTCTCGCGGACCTCGATCCGCACGACGGCCGGGGCGAGGTTCCTGAAGGCCTGGGCCACGTCGCCCGACGGCGGCGGCACGAATGCCGTCTCCTGGGAATGAACCACTCGGGCGCCAAGGGCCAGAACGATGCCCGTGACGGCGGCGATGTCGCGCAGGTGCATGAAGTGAGGTGTAGGGATGACGCAAGAAAGCGCGTCAGGCGCCCGGGCGGCAGGGGGACGGCACGGGTGGGGTGCCGAATGTTACGCTCGGCTGGCAACGGGCACGGGATGCCCTCGATCCAGGCTGCGGTACTGGATCGCTTCGGCCACGTGCGCGACATCGAGCGACTCGGCGCCGGCAAGATCGGCGATCGTACGGGCAATCTTGAGCACGCGATGATACGCCCTGGCGGACAGCCCGAGCCGCGTGATGGCGGCGCGGAGAATGCTTTCCGACTCCCCGCCCAGCGCGCAGTACCGCCGCACCTCGCGCGCGCTCATGTGCGCGTTGGCGTGCATGCCGGCGATGCCGGCGAAGCGCGCGCGCTGGGCACCACGCGCCACCTCGACCCGCGCTGCAATGTCGACACTCGCTTCCGCGGGTGGCCCGCCGGCCAGGTCGCGGTATGGAATCGCCGGCACCTCGAGATGAATGTCGATCCGATCGAGCAGCGGACCTGACACCCGGGCCCGATAGCGCTGCACCGCCTGCGGCGCGCAGAGGCAGGCATGGGCCGGGTCACCGGCGTAGCCGCAGGGGCACGGGTTCATCGCCGCGGCCAGCATGATTCGCGCAGGATACGTGAGGCTCATGGCGGCACGGCTCAGCGTAACCGTGCCGTCCTCCAGCGGCTGTCGCAGCACCTCGAGCACACTCGACCTGAATTCGGGCAGCTCATCGAGGAAGAGCACCCCACCGTGCGCCAGGCTCACCTCGCCCGGCCGTGGCGGCGTGCCTCCACCCACCAGTCCGGCATCGCTGATGGTGTGGTGGGGCGCACGAAATGGCCGTGAGGTGCAGAGGGCGCGCCCGGCACCGAGCAGGCCCGCAACACTATGGACCCTGGTGGTCTCCAGCGCCTCGTCGAGCGACATGGCGGGGAGAATCCCGGGCAGCCGTCGCGCGAGCATCGTCTTCCCGGACCCGGGCGGGCCGATGAGGAGGATGTTGTGTGCGCCTGCGGCGGCCACCTCGAGCGCACGCTTGGCGCCCCCCTGTCCGCGCACGTCCGCGAAGTCCGCCCCGTCACGCACCGCTGCCGCGAGATACTCCGCGGGATCCAGGGATGCCGGGGTGAGCGACGCCTTGCCCGCAAGATGATGGCAGACGTCCGCGAGCGATGCTGCCCCGAGCACAAGAAGGCCGGACACCACCGCGGCCTCGGGGACGTTCGCCAGTGGAAGGATCAGCGTACCGGCACCCGACGCCCGCGCCGCCAGCGCTATCGACAGGGCGCCCCTCACGGGGCGCAGGTCGCCCTCCAGCCCCAGTTCGCCTGCCACCACGGTGTGGCGGCCCACGGCGGCGTTCAGCGAGACGGGCAGTTGTTCGCTGGCGATCAACACACCGAGGGCGATCGGCAGGTCGAAGGCCGAGCCCTGCTTTGGTATGTCGGCAGGCGCCAGATTGACGGTGATGCGGCGGAGCGGGAGGCAGTAGCCGGCATTTGCCAGCGCCGCCGCCACGCGTTCCTTCCCCTCACGAACGGCACCTTGGGGCAGCCCGACAGTGGCGAACGAGGGAAGCCCGCTGCTGATGTCGATCTCGACGTCGACGAGGTAGGCGTCGATACCGAGGACGGCAGCGGAAGAAACGCGGGCAAGCATCCAGTAGTCTAGGTGGGCTGGCAGACGGCGGCGTCACAAAAACACACTGGCTGGCGCGGGAAATCGCCAATACCCTACGCCCAACGCCACCAAGGCCTTCGTGAAAGCGTTCCTGAAGGACTGGCAGGAAGCCGGCGGCCAGAGGATCGACAAGTAACCCACCTCAGGCGGGCACGTACCGGATCAGTCACCGTCGTGCCCCGGCCCTCCTTGCTGCTGATCGCCACTGCCCCGCCCCAGCTCTCCACCAGTCGCTTTACGATCGAGAGCCCGAGGCCGGAACCGCTCGTATTCGTGGAGAAGTGCGGCTCGAAGACCCGCGGCAGGAGGTGCGCGGGAATACCCGACCCGTCATCCGCGACGACTATTCTGCCCGGCTCGATCAGCAATTCCACCCGGCTGGCAGCGGCAGTACGCGCATTCTCCAGCAGGTTGACCAGCACTTCCTTCAGTTCATCGGCACGCGCCCGACCCGTCAGCGCCTGCGGCGCGCGAAGGTCCACTCGGGCGCCCGCCTCCGACAGGGTGTACAACTGCACCACCTCGCGTGCCACCGCCACGATATCGATGGGCACAAGCGGATCATCGCCCTCGCCGGGCGCCGCATAGCGACTGAACGCACGCGCGATGCGATCGAGCCGGTCGATCTCCCCCAGCATGCGCTCCGACGTCTCCGTCAACACACGACCGTAGTCGCCCCGCCCATCCAGCCAGGCCCGCTGGAGGTGCTGCATGCCGAGTCGCATCGGCGTGAGCGGGTTCTTGATCTCGTGGGCCACCTGCCTCGCCATCTCGCCCCATGCAAGCACGCGCTCGGCTCTCGACATGTCCGTGACGTCCGTCAGCGCCACAACGACGCCCCCAAGTGGTCCAGCGAGTCGGGCGTACTGCGCACTGACCCGGCGCCCGCCCACCGTGAGCTCCGCGGGCGACTCGCCAGGCGCCTCGCCCTCAAACGCCTCCTCGAGGTGCGTCGCAAGGGGACGCCACTCCTCGCTCAGGTGCGCGCGCAGCTCCGCTCCCTCCCCGAGGTGCGCGCCGAGCAGTTGCTCAGCCTGCCGGTTGGCGAGCAGCACCCGGCCCGTGCGATCCACGGCAATCACGCCGGTTGCCACCGTCGCAAGCACGGTCTCGGTACGTCGTCGCGCCGCCTCGAGTGCATCGCGGCTCGCCCGCACGTCGGCCGCCATGCGGTTGAAGGCGCCGAACACTGGCTCGAACTCGGTGAGCGGACTCCGTTCCTGCGGAGGGGCAGGCTTCCCTTCTCCCAGGGCCAGCGCCGCCTGGCGCAACTCGGCCACGGGGCGCGACAATGCACGGGCCGCCGACTGCGCGCCCTGCAAGGCTGCCGCAAGACCGAGCAGCAGCACCAGCAGGACTGCCATGGCGAGGTCCTGCTGCGAGTCGGTGGAGAGTTCGCCCACGCGACGCGGCGTGGCGAGCACGCCCAGGTGTGACGGCGACCCCGGCAGCAGCAGGCGGTAGCCGACCCGCTCGGCCAGGGTTGGGAGCGGGCCATTGCGGGTCACCTCCAGCTGCCCGCCGAACGCGAGTTGCCGGAAGGCGTCCGGGTTCATCAGTTCACCCAGCACCCCGAGATCCTGCAGGATACGGGCGCTCGCCGAGGTGAGCCGCCCTCCGCCGTACAGCCCGAAATCAGCATCCATTCTCTGGCCAAGGCCCTCGAGTTCACGGGCGCCGTAGGCGGTGTCCCTGGTCGCGAGCACACTCGAGCTCCGAAGGGCATCCCGCAGGGTCCGGCTGATCAGCGCGTCGGTGACCCGCGTGGTGTCGAGGGCAATGCGCTGGATGCCCCACACCGAGAATCCGACCGCCGGAACCAGGAAGAAGAGCGCCAGGGTAACAGCGAGCCGGATGCGGAAGGAACGACCCGCGGTATGCCAGGGACCGAAGCGCAGCACATGCCGGCCGCAGTAGTCAGCCATCAACCACACGAGGGCCAGGACAATGATGTCGATCAGCAGCAGCACGCCTCCGCGCACCAGCAGCGGGACCGGGCCACGCAAGGACGCCTGTACATAGACCTCGCGCGTCGCCCCCTGCACGGTCACCGTGCGGGCGGCGCGCAGCACCCAACCCTCGCGCCGCCAGCGCAACGTCTCCGTCGGAGCCGCCGTCGCCACGGGAGGTGACAGGGCCAGCAGGTATGACGGAGGCGGGCGCACCGTGGGCTCGAGCAGCCGGCCAAGGCGACTCGGTACCACCAGCTGCGTCTGGGGACCGATCACCGTCACCAGCACACTGCCGTTCAGGAGTGGCGTGGCGAGCACGTAGTGCAGTCCCGGCACCGCCATGAGCGAGATCACCGAGTCGGGGCGAGGAACAGTGGAGAGCAGGGAGTCGAGCGCGGGGCGCCCGATCTCGAGCGAGTCCAGCGCGAGTTCCGCCCCCCAGCCAATGCCCTGCGTCCACAGCGCCAGCCGGGCAGGATAGCCCTGCTCCGCCAGCACGGAGGTGCTCCAGAGGGCGTACAACTCCGTGGTGGTGGCCGGTGGTGCCGCGTCATGCACCGCCTCGCCAAAGAGTTGGAGCAGCGCTGGCGCGACCGGGTCCGCCGCATTCCCCAGGCGCAGCACCTCGCGCTGCGCTTGCAGCATGCGGCCCCGATGTTCGGCCTGCCAGGTAAAGAGCGAGGAGAGGCTGCCTGCCGCGAGCCCGATGCTCACGATCGCCGGCCCGGTCGGGAGCGGCAGGCTGGCGACGACAAGTACCGGTGCCCACAAGAGGGCAAACCACGACGGCCAGGCGGAGGACGGCTGCCAGATGTACAACCCCACCATGGCCGCACCGAGCGCCGCCGCGGCGCCGAGCCCCGACCACCATTCGCGCCGGCGTGGAGCAGCATCGCCCCGCAGCAGTGCGGACGCGAGCACCAGCGGACCAGTGGCGGCGAGGAAGAGTGCCAGCTCCCAGGTGAGCCACAGACCAAGCGGAGTCCCACCGGCGGGTGGCGTGATCCCTCGGCTCAGTGCGCCGACGCCGAAGGGCACCATCGCAAACAGGACCAGGCCAATGAGGACACTCCCCCACCGCCGCGGAAGCTGGCGACGCCACACCCAGACGGCGATCATGGTGAAGAGCGCACCAACGAACGCCAGGGTGCCGGCCGAACTCGTCAGCGGCACCATGGGATCGTATAGATAGGAGGCGGGCGAAAAGAGGCTGCCGACACCAAGGAGTGATCCCACCGGGGCGTGCACGGTAAGCCACACCGCCAGCGCTGCCAGCATCCAGCGACCGGCGGCGCCCTGTTCCACCAGGAGGCCCAGTGCGAGGACCAGCAGCAGGAGCATCGCTGCCGCCCGCCCGCCCCGCGACACCTCGAGTGCATGGGCATCGGCCTGCACTGGTGGGAGCGGCTGGGCACTGAAGAGGCAGCGGTTGCCCACCGTGGTCGGCTCGCAGTAGTCGAACACGTCGCGGTTGTCGGGGGCGCTGTCGGGCTGGTAGACCGCCAGCGCCACGTCGGTCTTTGCACGGAACCGCTCGGCCAGGCTGCCCGAGCGGTCGGGCACCGACGGATGCGCCCACACCAGTACGTTGGCGACCGCGACCCGGGCACCGGAGTGGCGGCGACTCTCGAGCGTCACGTAGTATTGGCTGCTCGCCGACGCGATCGAGTCCCCCGCCACATGGGGCGGAAGTCGGTGGCTTCCTGCCCAGGCCCAGGGGGTGCCATCCGCCTCCAGAATCGCGATGCCCGATTCGAGCGCCGGCGAGCGCACGGCCCGCGCGAGGATGCCGAAGGCGTCATCCCGGTCGCGCAGGGATGCGGCGGCACCGATGTCGGCCAACTGCTGGGTCAGCTGGAAGGCGGACCGGAGGTCCCCGCCCAGCCGGTCGCCGGCGGCCTTGACCAGTGCCTCGCGCTCACCGTGCTCGCCCTCCCAGTGGCGGTCGATACGGTCGAGGCTCCGCTGGGTCAGCGGGATCAGGATCGCCAGCAACGCCAGCGAAGCGAGCAGCGCACGTCGCGGCCAATCGCGCGCCGGCAACAGCAGCACCAGCGTTGCGAGTGCGCCGGTTCCTGCCGCCCAGGCCCACGGCCGCTCAAATGCATGGAGCCATTCGGTGCCACACAGCACCGTGGCACCGAGCGCAAACCTCCACCAGCGGGCTGAATGACCGATCACGGACGACCCTGGCGATTGAAGGAACTGACGCCCGACTCGGCGCGCGCGCGGCTTCGCGCGCAACCAACGCTCATTGTGCCGGTTGGCGGCCTGGCGGCACTTGGCGCGCAGCTGCCGCTGGGATCAGACTCCATCATCGTGGACCGCCTCGCAGATGACGTCTCGGCAGCGCGTGGGCTGGTCCGCGCGCCGGTGCTGGAATACAGCGTCTATCCCGCGGCACATGCCTGCGACGGCGGCGCGGCGCTGCGGCGAAAGACGCTCCACCGGGTCATGAACGAACTTATCGACTCGTGGGAGGACGGTGCAGGGATCAAGCAGTTTTTCGTGCTGGCCGCCATTTCAAGCGATGCCCAACTCGAGGCGTTGAGCACCGTGCGCACCGAGCACTCGCAACTGTGCATGTACGACGTCCTGGGGCTCGACCACGGGGCTGATCTCCTCACCACACATGAAATGGAGCGCGTAGGCGAACTGGCCACCACGCTGCTCCTGCACATTGCACCGGACCTCGTGAACAGCGGCGCCACGGGACCCGAGGCATCTGCGAGTGGAGACGCATTCGCCCGGGGAGGCCGCCGGGCGACGCCAGAGCGCGCGCAGAAGTTCTATGACGCCGTGTTGGAACGGATTCTGCTGCTCGTAGACGCGTCTCACACGGAGGTCGTATGAGAATGCGTCACCTGCTTGCCGCTGCAGCACTTAGCGTTCCGGCGACGCTGTCCGCACAAGTGGTCTACGAGGCAACCTACTCGGTGCAGCAGCGCGGAAAGGACATCGGCACCGAACATGTGATCCTCCGCAAGGCGTCCGACGCGGGCGCGCCCGGCATGCGGATGGAGTTCGAGGGCAGGTTCCCGGCGAGCCAGGAGACCCTGCGCGGCACACTCACGCGAGGCGCCGATGGCGGGCTGGACCAGCTCCAGCTGGAGGTGCGCCGTGCCGACGCCACCGAGACACTTCGCGCCGCCCAGCGAGGCAACCGCATCTTCATCACGCTGACCAGCGGCCAGGGATCGCGGGGCGGCAAGGAGATCCCCGGCGGCCCTGGCGTCATCCTGCTCGATGAGCAGTTGCAGGCGCTGCTGCTGCTGGTGGCCGATGCCGCGACGATTGGCGGCACACGACTGACCGCGCTGTATCCACGCACCGGTCAGCGTTCATCTATCACGGCGCGCCGTGTCGAAGGCGGTTCGCGCGGTGCCGTGGTCGAACTCACTGGCGACCTCACCGGACGCCTGCAGTTGGACGCCAGCGGACGAGTCGACCGGATGGACCTTCCCCAATCCGGCATCATTGTTACCCGAATGCCTTCGTAGCCTTTCCAGCGAAACCTCGTAAGTTGTTGTCCGTACATCCGGTACGCCGGGTGTACGGACTTCTTCGTTTCGCGGCCTGTCTCACATTGAAACCGATGAGGTGTCCCCGCCGTAAGTGGGGCCATCCGATGCACTTCGACGCAATTGAATGGAAGGAAGTGACATGTCCCGGTGGCATTTTCTTGCCTTGGCCGCACTAGCCGCTTCGCCCCTCGAGGCGCAGGATACGACGTTGGTTGTCATGCCGAAGACCACGGCAACCCTTTCGCTGAGCGATGCGGTGGCCCAGGCACGACAGAACAACCCGGACTACCGTATCTCGCAGAACCAGCTCGACCCGGCCAAGGCTGGGGTGCGCAACGCCTGGGGGCAGTTCATTCCTTTCGTTGACGCGAGTCTCGGGGCAAACTGGGCGGGCGGTTCCCAGGTCGTGCTGGCCGGTGTGCCGATCCAGCAGCCATCCGTTTCGCAGTCGCAGTACAACTTCGGCGCCAGTTGGCAGCTGACCGGGCCGATGTTCTTCGGAACATCCCAGGCGAAGGCGAACCGGCGCGCGGTGGAAGCGGACATCATGACGGCGCGCATCGCGGTCGATGCCGATGTGGTGACGCAGTACCTCAACGGCATGCAGGCCGCCGCCACGAGCGACGTGGCTCGCCAGCAGCTTCGGCGCAACAGCGAATTCCTGGTGCTCACGAGCGCCCGCAACCGGGTGGGTCAGGCATCGATGTACGATGTGCGGCAGGCCGAAGTGGCGTTCAACACCTCGGAGGTGGACATGCTCCGTGCCCTGCAGGCGGAGTCGGACACGAAGATCGAGCTGTTCCGCCGCATGGGGGTGAACCCGCCTGCCCCCGTGCAAGAGGTCGCGCTGACGGACTCGTTCCCGGTGGCTGAACCGCACTACTCCCTCGAGGCACTGCTGGACGAGGCCAAGGCCAACCAGCCCCGGATCAAGGCGCTCGAGGCGCGCCAGGCGGCGGCAGAAGCCACCCTGAAGGGAGCCAAGTCGACGTTTCTCCCGACGCTCTCCGCCTACGCCAACAAGGGCGGGTTCACCAACGAGACCTCGGCCGACAGCATCCAGACGTTCCCGTTCGACTTCACGAACAACCCGCTCGCCTACGGCGTGCGGCTCTCGCTGCCGATCTTCCAGGGGTTCAACCGCACCACGCAGATCACGCGTGCGCGCGCCGACCAGAAGGACGCGTCGGAGCGGCTCCGGGCGATCGAGTTGCAGATCCGGGCTGACGTGACCAGCCGCCTCCTGGCGGTGGAGACGACGTGGCGCACGCTCGCGATCCAGGATCGCAGCCGTGTCGCGGCGCAGTCCCAGCTCACCCTGGCGAATGAGCGGTACCGGCTGGGCAGCGGCACCGTGCTCGAGCTGTCCGACGCCCTCAACGCCGTCACGCGCGCAGACGCCGCATACGTGAACGCCGTCTACGACAATCACCGTGCCCTGGTGGCGCTCTACGCGAGCGTCGGCCGGGACTACACCAACGCAAGGAATTGAGCATGTCACGAGGCGCGAAGATCGGCATCGCGGTGGTCGTCCTGGCCGCCCTCGGCGCGGGCGGCGTGTACTTCGCCAAGCAGCGCGAAAAGAACAAGGCCACCGAAGTGCGGATGGAAACGGTCGGCCGCAAGGATCTCGTGGCCGCGGTTACCGCCAGCGGCAAGATCGAGGCGGAGACCAAGGTGGACATCAGCGCCGACGTCACCGGCCGTATCCTCAGGATCTCGGTGAAGGAAGGCGACCTGGTCACGAAGGGCCAGTTCCTGATGCAGATCGATCCGGCCCAGTTCGAGGGGGCGGTGAATCGCGGCCAGGCCCTGCTCGCGTCCAACCAGGCCTCCCTGATTCAGGCCCAGGCCAACCGGGACCAGGCGCTCCGGCAACTCGACCGTGCCAAGGAACTGCAGGCGTCCAACCCGAACCTGATTTCCGCCGAGACGGTGGAGCAGGCACAGCAGGCCTACGACGTGGGTGTCGCGATCTACGCCACCAACCAGGCCCAGGTGGCCCAGGCTCGCGCCGCGCTCAAGGAGGCCCAGGACAACCTCGCGCGTACCCGCCTCTTTGCCCCCATCGCAGGCCGGGTGACGCGCCTGGCGGTCGAGGAGGGCGAGGTCGCCGTGCCCGGCACGTTCTCGAAGGAGACGGGCCTGCTCATGACGATCGCCGACATGTCGACGATCATCGCCAAGGTACAGGTGGATGAGACCGATGTCGTGCGGGTGAGCATGGGCGATTCGGTGCAGGTGACGATCGACGCCTTCCCCGACACGACCTTCGTGGGCCGCGTCACGAAGATCAGCAACAGCGCCAAGCTCGTGGCCGGGATGTCCTCGGGCCAGGGCGGCAACAACGACCGCGCGGTGGACTTCGACGTCGAAGTCACGCTCGCTGCGCCGCCGGGTGATGTGCGCCCTGACCTGAGCTGCACGGCGCGCGTCGTCACCGATACACGGAGCAACGTACTGGCGATCCCGATCATTGCCCTGACGGTCCGGGAGCACGAGGCGGTACCCAACGAGGGGAGTCCCGCGAGCGGCGAAGTGAAGGCAACGCCGGCGGCCGCGCGCACCCCGTCCAGGACCGCGGACAGTGGCCGGAACGGCAAGCCGAAGAAGGAGCGCGAGGGCGTCTTCGTTGTACGGGACGGCATCGCCACCTTCCGGCCGGTCAAGGTCGGCATCGCCGGCGACGAGTACTTCGAGGTGCTCGACGGCCTCCGCCCGGACGAGGTCATCGTGGCTGGCACCTATCAGGCGATCCGCGACCTCAAGGATGGGGCGAAGGTGCGCGAAGCCAAGGTCCCGGATGGCAAGAAAGAGGGAAAGCGCTCATGAGCGAACCCGTCATCCGGATCCGTGACCTGACGCGCCACTATGTGATGGGCACGGAAACCGTCCAGGCACTGCGCGGGGTGTCGCTCGATATCGCCCGCAACGAGTACGTGGCGATCATGGGACCGTCGGGTTCGGGCAAGTCGACCATGATGAACATGATCGGGTGTCTCGACACCCCTACCGACGGCGAGTACTGGCTCAACGGGCAGGAGGTGTCGGAGTTGACCGACGACCAGCTCGCGCGGGTGCGCAACAAGGAAATCGGGTTCGTGTTCCAGACCTTCAACCTGCTGCCCCGCGCCACGGCGCTGCACAACGTGGAGCTCCCGCTGGTGTACGCCGGCGTGTCCTCGAAGGAGCGCCGGAACCGCGCCAGCGCCGCCCTGGGCCGCGTGGGGCTGGGCAATCGCATGGACCACCGCCCCAATGAGCTGTCGGGCGGACAGCGCCAGCGCGTCGCGATCGCGCGCGCCCTGGTCAACGAGCCCTCGATCCTGCTGGCCGACGAGCCAACCGGCAACCTCGACAGCACCACCAGCGAGGAGATCATGCAGGTGTTCAGCGAGCTGCACCGCGAGGGCCAGACGATCATCATGGTGACCCACGAGGCGGACATCGCGGCGCATGCCGAGCGTACCGTCGTGCTGCGGGATGGCCGGGTGGAGACCGACCGCGCGACTCACGGCGCCGCCGCCTGATGCCATGGCTCGAGGCGGTTCGGCTGGCACTGAAGACCCTCCGTGCCCAGAAGCTCAAGAGCTTCTTCTCGCTGATCGGGGTGCTGATCGGGGTCACCTTCCTGATCGCGGTCGTGTCCATCGTCACGGGCATGAACAACTACATGGAAGACAAGTTCGCCAACTCGCTCATTGGCCTGAACACCTTCCAGCTGCGCCAGCGGCCGAACTTCACCAGCGGGAACGTCACCGACGACATGTGGCGCGAGTGGTCCCGTCGCCCGCGCATCAGCTACGATGATGCCGCATACGTCAAGGCGCACGTGCAGACGCCGGTGACCTATGCCAACTACTGCGCCGACCGGGTCACGGTGAACTACGACGGGCGTGCGGCCAAGGACATCGACCTCGTGGGTACCGAGCCGACGTACTTCGCCATGAAGAACTACTCGCTCACGGCAGGCCGGCCGTTCGCCGCCCAGGAAATGCAGCTCGGGCTTCCCGTACTGGTGCTCGGAAGCGAGCTGGCCGAGAAGCTCTTCAAGGGCATCGATCCCATCGGCAAGGAAGTGACGATGTTCGGTCTCCCCTACCGGATCATCGGGGTGGTGGAGCGCCAGGGCACGCTGTTCGGCTTGTCGCTCGACAAGTTTGCCATCATGCCCTTCACCGCTCCGGCCCGCCGGTTCATCTGCCCCATCAATGTGCTCGATCACCTGATCGTCCAGGCGAGCGGGCCCGGGACAATGACGCTGGCGATGGGCGAGGTGGAGGCCGCCATGCGTACCCGCCGCCAGCTCAAGCCCGGCCAGGAGGACAACTTCTTCCTGCAGACGCCGGAAGCGGCGCTCGAGGGGTGGCAGAAGATCTCGAAGATCCTGATCACGGCGCTGCCGCTGCTGGTGTCGATCTCGCTGATCGTGGGTGGCATCGTGATCATGAACATCATGCTCATGTCGGTCTCCGAACGGACCCGGGAGATCGGCATCCGGAAGGCGCTCGGTGCCCGGCGCCGCGACGTGCTGGCCCAGTTTGTCGTCGAATCGGCCACGCTGTCCACGGTCGGGGCGGCGATGGGCATTGCCCTGGGCATCGGGCTCGCCTTTGTGGTGCGGGCGGTGACACCACTCCCCGCCGCCGTGGCGCCGTGGTCGATCGTTCTGGGCGTGGTAGTGGGTGTCGTGGTCGGCATGGTCGCCGGGATCTACCCGGCCAACCGCGCCGCCAAGCTGGACCCGATTGTGGCCCTCCGGGCCGAGTGAGGCTGCCATGAGGATCGAGCGCGCACTGGAGGGTGTCGGGATTGCCCTCGACTCCATCCGCTCCAACAAGGTCCGGGCGGGACTGACGATCCTCGGTGTCGCCATCGGCGTCATGGTGGTGATCGGCATGGCCTCGGCGATCACCGGCATCAATCGCAGCATCACCACGATGCTCGAGTCGGCCGGGCCGAAGACCTTCTTCGTCCAGCGGTTCTTCCAGGGCGGACTGCACATCAGCGACGGTTCGGACGAGCTGTCACCCTGGCGAAAGAATCCGTGGATCACGGTGGAGGATGCCGAGCTCATCCGCCAGCTGCCCACGGTGCAGAACGTCGCCGTCAGCGAGGGCACGGAAGGACCGGTCAGCTACGAGGACGTGAACCTCAAGGGTGTCCAGATTGCCGGCATGGGTGCCGCCTGGGTGCTGGTCAATGGGGGTGAGATCGTCACGGGGCGCACCTTTACCAACGCCGAGTATGTATCGAGCGCCCACGTTGCCGTCATCAACGACAAGCTCGCAGAAGGCCTCTTCCCCCGCGGTGTCGACCCGATCGGGAAGCGGATCAAGGTGTTCGGGGAGCCCTTCACGGTGATCGGCGTGCATGTGGAGGCGGCATCGCTCTTCGGCGGTGGCGACCAGGTACGCATGGCCATCCCGCACACCGTATTCACCAAGGTTGCCAACTACTGGAAGGGCTGGATGGACATTTCGGTCCTTCCCACCGAGACCGCGACCAGCCTCGAGGCCCAGGAAGAGGTGATCTCGGCGCTCCGCGCGAAGCGCGGACTCAAGCCAATGCAGGAGAACAATTTTGCGGTGCTGTCGCAGGACAAGATTCTCGACACGTTCAATAGCATCACCGCTGGTTTCTTCGCGGTCATGGTGGCACTCTCCGGGGTGGGGTTGATGGTCGGAGGCGTCGGCGTGGTGGCCATCATGATGATCTCCGTGACGGAGCGTACCCGCGAGATCGGCGTCCGGAAGGCGCTTGGCGCCACCAAGCGCGAGATCATGTTCCAGTTCCTCGTGGAGGCGGCGACCCTCACCCTCGTCGGCGGCGCCATCGGGCTGGCCCTCGGGGCGTTGATCGCGCTGGGCATCCGCTCGGCATCCACCATTCCTGCGAGCGTGCCGCTCTGGTCCATCGTGGTGTCGCTGCTTGCGTCGGTCGTGACCGGCGTGCTGTTCGGCCTCTATCCCGCCTTCCGGGCGGCGCGCCTCGATCCAGTCGAGGCACTTCGATTCGAGTAGGGAACTTCAGTCAGGGGTAAGGGGTGAAGAGGAGACGGGTCTCCCTTCACCCCTTTGCCCTGCCCCCTCACTCCTTACCGGCCCCGCTGTGTAGCTTGCGCTCAATGTCCCTTCTGGAATCACTCCGCATCGCATTCGACTCCATCTGGTCGGCCAAGCTGCGCTCGTTCTTCACGCTGCTCGGGATCATCGTTTCCGTTGCGTTCCTGGTGGTGGTGGTGGCGGTGATTCAGGGGATGAACGCCTACGTCAAGGAGAACCTCACCGGCGCGATGATCGGCACCAATGCCTTCCAGGTGCGCCGGACGCCGATCACGGTGGGACTGCTCGACGACGACATGGTGCGGAAGATCGGCCGGCGCCCGATCATCACGTCCGACGATGCCGAGACGGTCCGCCTGGCCCTGCCGGACGCCGAGGCGGTGTCCCTCCAGTCGGGCTGGCCGACCCCGGTCAGCGATGTCGGGTACCGGAACAACACGGTGGGCTCGGTGCTGGTCTTCGGGGTGACCCCACCGTACCAGCTGGTTCAGGACTACAGCTTTGCCGCCGGCGACCCCCTGGCCGAGCCCGACGTCACCGAGCGACGTCCGGTGCTGGTGCTCGGCTGGGACGTGGCCAGCAAGCTGTTTGACGTGCCGGCCCGCGCCGTGGGACGCAAGGTGCGCATCGCCGGGCGGGAGCTGCAGGTCAAGGGAGTCATCGCGCAGAAGGGCCGGGTGCTGGGCCAGTCGTTCGACGGGTTCGTGCTCATTCCCCTCACCACGTTTGAGTCGATGTACGGGCGCCGCAAGACCACCGTCGTGTCGGTGAAGATGCGGGAAGCCGCCGAGATCGACGGCGCCATGATGCGCGCGGAGGAGGCGATGCGGGTGGCGCACCGGCTCCGCCCCGCGGAGGAAAACGATTTCACGGTGGACAAGGCCGATGCGCTGGTGGCGTTCTGGAAGACGCTCACGCGCGTGCTCTTCCAGATGATCCCGGGGGTCGTGTGCATCGGCATTGTCGTCGGGGGCATCGTCATCATGAACATCATGCTGATGTCGGTGAATGAACGCACCTACGAGATCGGGCTCCGGAAGTCGCTTGGCGCCACCCATCGTGACATCCGCCGGCAGTTCCTGGTGGAGACGGTGGTCCTGTCATTTCTGGGCGGGGTCCTCGGGGTCGTGGCAGGATGGGTCTTCAGCTTCGCCGTGTCGAACCTGACACCGCTGCCGGCGCGGGTCACCCTCTGGTCGGTGGGCGTCGCCCTCGCGCTGGGCGCCGCGACCGGAATCATCTTCGGGGTGTATCCCGCTGCCCGAGCTGCACGACTCGACCCGATCACTGCCTTGCGGGCGGAATAGCGCCGTGACGCGCATCCCGAACGTGACGGAGGGCATGCTCATCGCCCTCGACACCATGCGCAACAACAAGCTCCGGTCGGGGCTGACCATCCTCGGCGTGGTCATCGGCGTTGCTACCGTCATGACGATTGCATCGATGGTCCAGGGCATCCGGACCCAGATCCTCAACGCCGTGGAGGTGGCCGGCCCCACCACCTTCTACGTGGTCCGGTTCTTTTCCCAGGTGCCGCTCAACCCCGATCGCCTCCCGTACGAGGTGCGCATCCGGCCACCTGTGAACGAAGCGGATGCCGCGGCCGTCGCGCAGCTGCCCGAGATCTCGTACGCCGGTCTCTGGGTGCAGATCTTCAAGCGCATCGAGTTCGAGGGCATCAACACGCAATCCCTGAGCATCTTCGGCGCCGACGACCACTATCTGGAGATCCAGGGCGGCACGCTGCTCAAGGGGCGCTTCTTCACCCGCGCGGAGCTGGACGGCGACGACGTGGCGCTGATCGAGGAGGAAGTAGCCCATCGCCTGTTCGGGCAGACCAACCCCATTGGCGCCATCGTCCGCGTCGGTGGCAAGGCAATGCGCATCATCGGCATCTTCCAGAACGCCTCCAACATCTTCATGCCGCCGGGACAGGAGTACGGCGCCGTGCTCCCGTTCCAGACCCTGCGCCGCAACTACCAGTACGACGAGACGAACAGCCTGTTCATCGCGGTCAAGCCGCGCCTTTCCACGCCTGCCACGGATGCCCAGGACGCCGTGACGGTTGCCCTCCGGCGCGTGCGCGGCTTGCGGCCCGGCGCACCGAACACCTTCGACCTCATCACGCAGGACCAGATCCTCAGTGTCGTCGGCAACTTCACGACCTACTTCTTCGTGGCAATGGTTGCCCTGTCGAGCGTCGCACTCCTGGTCGGCGGCATCGGAGTGATGGCCATCATGATGGTGTCGGTGACGGATCGGACCCGCGAGATCGGCCTGCGCAAGGCACTGGGCGCGACCCGCCGTGAAATCCTGTGGCAATTCCTGGTGGAAGCAGCGACGCTGACCTTTTTCGGGGGACTGATCGGTGTCCTGGTCGGCCTGGGCTTTGGCGAGGTGGTAAAGCAGGCGTTCGGGTTCATCTCTGACGTGCCGCTCTGGAGCGCCGCCGTGGCCTCCGCCGTCAGCATCGGCATCGGGCTGGTCTTTGGACTCATACCGGCGAACCGGGCGGCCCGCATGGACCCGGTCGAGGCGCTCCGGCACGAGTAGCCTGTGCACGGCTTGCGAGTGGCCGCATCTCCCGCCCGACCCGAACCGAAGGTGGGCTATGCGTCACGTCGTCCTGTTTCCCTCACTTGCCGTGCTGGTGGCTGCTGCGTGTGGCGTCGGACCGAGGCATCCACGGGAGTTCGAGGCCCGCGGCGAGCAAGCGATCAAGGCGGGGGCCCAGAACGATGTGCCCGGTTCGGAGGCGTTGCAGGTCGCGGGCAGTCGCGGGCATGTCGACACTGGAGCTGATGGCGCCAACGGGCTTGGGTTCGTGCTGCCTGGCGGCGGCGTGTCGGCACTGCCGATCGACGCCATGCTCATTCGCGCCGGCCATGCGAGCATCGAGGTCCGCGCCCTGGATCCGGCACTGGACCAGGTGCGTGCGCTCGCCGGCCAGATGGGGGGATTTGTGGCCGGTACCAGCATCCAGGCTGGCGACGAGCGGCTTCGCGCCGCCTCGATCGAGCTGCGGATCCCGAACGAGCGCTTCGATGCCGTCGTCTCCGGGCTCGGCGGGCTGGGCAAGCTCGAGACCGTCCAGATCGCGACTGAGGATGTCGGCGAGCAGTACACCGACATCGCTGCCCGCGTGAGCAACGCGCACCGCCTCGAAGAGCGACTCGTCGATGTGCTGGCGCACCGGCCCGGCAAGTTGCAGGATATCCTGGCCGTCGAGCGTGAACTGGCGCGGGTGCGCGAGGAGATCGAGCGGTACGAGGGGCGCCTTCGCTACCTCACGTCACGGGCGGCCACCAGTCGCCTGACGATCGCCATGCATGAGCCCGTCCCGGTGATCGAGCGGACGGGCGACTCGCCGCTGGTGGATGCGGTGCGCCAGGCATGGGGAAGATTTCTCGGCCTGGTGGCCCTTGCGATCGGCTGGTCTGGCGTCGTGATTCCGGCGGCACTGATCGTCACCGGCGCCCGCCTGGCTTGGCGGAAGCGGCGGCGCCCGCTGCCGCAGCCGGCATAGTCCTCACTGGAGACCCGACGAACGATGAGCGTTGATATCCTGGCGATCGCGGCCCACCGGGACGATGTCGAGCTGACATGCGCAGGCACGCTCCTGCGAGCGGTCGACCAGGGTCACCGTACCGCCATCCTCGACCTGACCGCCGGGGAGAGCGGGACCCGGGGAAGCGCCGCGCTTCGCGCCGAGGAAGCGGAGCGCGCCGCGGCCATCCTCGGTGTCGCGGAGCGGCGCAGCGCCGGCCTCCCGGATGCCGGCCTGTTCAACACCGAGGAGACGCGCCGCATCGTGGCGGGGCACATCCGCCATTTTGCGCCGCGCGTCGTCATCCTGCCCTTCCCCGTCGGACGCCATCCCGATCACCGCATCGCATCCGAACTTGGCCGTGATGCCGCCTTCCTCGCCGGCCTGGCACGTTTCCCGGCGGATGGTGCACCGCACCGCCCATACAAGCTGCTCTACTCACTGGCCTACCGTGAGGATCCGGTGAAGCCGACGTTCGTCGTGGACGTGACGGCCCAGTTCGACCGAAAGATGCAGGCGATCCGCTGTTATGGGAGCCAATTCGACGGCGCAAAGGCCGCGGGCGAGATCTTTCCCACCGGGCAGGATCTCTACTCCCTCATCGAGGTCCAGAACGCCCACTACGGCTCGCTGATTCGCGCACGCTACGGGGAGCCCTTCTTCACGCACGAAACGCTCGTCGTGGACGACGTGACGCATCTGGGCGTGCAGAGCATGTAGCTAGCGGGGTGCCGGCAGCCTTGCTGCCGCGAGCCCCTGTGCCCGCTGCCAGAGCCCGGGGATACCGAGGCGTTCTGCCACCAGCTCGAAGGCCGGCGACGGCCCCTTCCACTCGAGCTCATCAACGGTCGCGAATACCGGTGCATCGGTCCGAAGCCGCGCCAGCGTGCGAAAACGGAACGCCAGCTCGCGACTGGCCGACAGGCTGTCGGCCAGACGCGCAGCGCCCCGCACCACCACGTCCCAGGCGCTCGCGTCCGGGGGGATCGCCTCGAGCGTCCCGTAGCGCGCCAGTACCAGCGCGCTGCTTTTTTCACCCCATCCCGGCACCCCGGGAAAGCCGTCGGCGGCATCACCAACCAAGGCCAGATAGTCGGGAATGGAAGCAGGCGGGACACCGAACTTTGCCACGACTCCCGCTTCGTCACGGACTTCGCGCTTGCGCCGGTCGAGTTGCACCACCCTTTCGCCAGTCACGCACTGACTCAGGTCCTTGTCGGGAGTGCAGATGATGACCTGGTCGACGCGCCGGTCGGCGGCGGCCCGCACGGACGCGGCGGCGAGGGCATCGTCCGCCTCGAACTCGACCATGGGCCACACAACGATGCCGAGATCGCGCAGGGCATCCTCGAGGGGGTGGAACTGGGCCCAGAGATCCGCATCGATCCCGTCACCCGTCTTGTAGCCCGGCCAGATCCCATTCCGGAACGACTCGATTACGTGGTCGGTCGCCACGCCGATATGGGTCGCTTCCCCTTCCAGCATGCCGAGCAGCGATCCCAGCACGCCAGCCATCGCGGCAACCTCATGCCCCTGGTCGTCACTTCGTCGCGGCATCGCGAAGAAATGACGGAACAGCTCATAGGTGCCATCCACCAGGTGAACGCGCATGCGGAAACCTAGCTGGTCGTGACCCTCGTCCAGCGTTAGCTGGCTCGCCACGGGCGGCAAGACGCCGCGTCCGGGCGAGGGGGCCGACGCGACACCGCTCGCCCGTAAGTCGTGTATATTGCGGATGTTATGGATCAGCCCCTGACCTACCTCGATCACGCTGCCACCACACCGGTTCGCCCCGAAGTGCGCGACGCGATGATGCCGTACCTGGACGCGGTCTTTGGCAATCCGTCGAGCGCGCATCGCTTCGGCCGTGCGGCACGTGCCGGGCTGGAGCAGGCGCGGCGGGAGATTGCGGAGGCGGTCGGGTGCGAGCCCACCCAGGTGGTTTTCACGTCGGGTGGCACGGAGGCCGACAACCTCGCGATCATCGGCGCCGCCTTTGCCGCGAGTGCCCGTGGCCGGCCCCGGCGCGTCGCGGTATCAGCAATCGAGCACAAGGCAATCCTGGCGGCCGCCCACACGGTGGCCACCCTCGGCGGTGAGGAGATCATCCTCCCTGTCCACGCCGATGGATCGCTCCAGCTCGACGCACTTGATGCGGCGCTCGCCCGGACGCCGGCTGTCGTGTCGGTGATGTGGGTCAACAACGAGGTCGGGGTTCTCCAGTCGATGCCGGAGATTGCCTCGCGATGTTCGGCCGCCGGCGTGCCGCTCCATACCGACGGCGTGCAGGCCTTCGGCAAGGTCGCCATCGATCTCAGGTCCCTGCCCGTCTCCCTCTTTACGCTCTCTGGCCACAAGCTCGGCGCACCCAAGGGGATTGGCGCGCTCGTGGTGCGGGATCGCGGACTGGTGGAAGCCATCATTCACGGTGGTGGCCAGCAGTACGGCATTCGACCCGGCACCGAGAATGTCGCCGGTGCGGTGGCGCTCGGCTGCGCAGCCCGGCTGGCAGCGGCAGAGCAGGCGCTGGAAGCGACTCGACTCGCTGCGTTGCGCGAGCAGCTTGAGGCAGGCCTGCGTCGGGACATCGCCGACCTGACAGTCGTCGGCGATACCGGTCGGCGGGCACCCCATATCCTCACTGTCGGCGTGGCCGGCGCCGACAGCGAGACGCTCCTCATGCACCTGGACATGCAGGGTGTGGCCGCCTCCGGCGGATCCGCCTGCTCCACCGGCGCGGTGGAGCCGTCGCATGTGCTCGCGGCGATGGGTGTGCCGCGTGAAGTCGCCCTCGGCCAGCTGCGCTTCTCGTTCGGCCATGAAAGCTGTGCCGCGGACGTGGAGCGTGTCCTTGCGGTCCTTCCCAGGGTTGTGGCCCGCGCGCGAAAGCTCTCGGGGTCCCTTGGCCGTGCATAGGCCGGGGCGGGTGCTCGTGGCGATGTCGGGCGGCGTCGATTCGTCGGTGGCGGCCGCCCGGCTTGTCGAGCAGGGGTATGACGTGGTGGGCGCCACGATGAAGCTCTTCTGCTACGGTGAGTCGGTGCCCGACCGGCCGTGCTGCTCGCTCGACTCCATCAATGATGCGCGCGATGTGGCGCACGGCCTCGGCATTCCGCACTATGTGCTGAACCTCGAGGACCGGTTCTCGCTGCACGTGATCCAGAATTTCGTGAGCGAATACAGCCGGGGCCGCACGCCCATTCCGTGCGTGCGCTGCAACTCCTTCACGAAGTTCCGCGACCTTCTGTCCCACGCCGATGCGCTGCAGTGCGACTGGATCGCCACAGGCCACTACGCCGTGGCGCGCGCTGGCGCCCTGTACCGGGGCCACGATCGCTCCAAGGACCAGAGCTACTTCCTCTGGGGCATCGACCAGGCGGTGGTGGCGCGCATGCTGACGCCGGTCGGGTCGATGTCCAAGTCCGAGACGCGGGCGTATGCACGGCGGCTGGGCCTGGCGACCGCGGACAAGCCCGAGTCGGTCGAGATCTGCTTCGTCCCCGATGACGACTATGTCGGTGTGCTGGAACAGCACCTCCCCGCGGACGCCCCCGCCCTTGCCCGTGGTCCGCTTGTGACAACCGGCGGCGAGGTTGTGGGCGAACACGATGGCTTCGCCCGCTTCACCATCGGCCAGCGCAAGGGGCTCCCGGGTGGATTCAGCGAGGCGCGCTATGTGGTGGCCATCCGCCCCGGGTCGCGGGAAGTCGTCGTGGGTTCGCTGGAGGACCTCGAGGGACATCGTGTCTCGCTCGAGGAACTCAACTGGCTCGCGCCGGCGCTGGCCCCAGGGGACCGGTGTCGCGTTCAGCTTCGCTATCGTGCCCCGGCAGTACCGGCCACCGTGGCATCGCTCGCCGACGGCAGCATCGGGCTCGTGCTCGAGGCGCCGGTGCGCGCCATTGCCCCGGGACAATCGGGCGTCCTGTACGATGCGTCCGACCGGGTCCTTGGCGGCGGCGTCATCGCGTAGGTCCATATCCTCTATCGGGAGCAACAGATGAAGGCCTTTGTCATCCGCCTGCTGGTCAATGCGCTGGCCATTTTTGCCGCGGTCAAGCTGCTCCCGGGCCTGCACTTCCAGGGCACCGCGGTACAGCTTGCCGGCGTTGCCCTCGTCTTCGGCCTGCTCAATGCCTTCCTGAAGCCGATCCTGACGATCCTGACGTGTCCATTCATCCTGCTGACACTTGGCCTGTTCGCGCTGGTGGTCAACGGCATGATGCTCCTGTTTACGGCATACGTTTCGCAGAAGCTGGGCTTCAATTTCCAGGTTGATGGGCTCTGGTGGGCCTTGCTCGGCGGCGTCGTGATCGGCGTCATCAGCACCGCGCTGTCATTGCTCGTTCCGGACGGCGACTGACCAGGCCACGCGAGGACGACGGACCCATGACCACGATCCAGCCATCCCAGCCACCGGCGACGCCGCTGGCAACGCTCCTCGACCTCGACGTCCGGCATCCGTCGCTGTACGTCAACCGCGAGCTGAGCTGGCTGGAGTTCAATCATCGGGTCCTGCACGAGGCGCTCGACCCGCGCACGCCGCTGCTGGAGCGCCTGAAGTTTCTCGGCATCTACAGCAACAACCTCGACGAGTTCTTTCAGGTGCGGGTGGCGGGCCTGAAGCGCCAGGTCGCCGCGGGGTTCACCGAGCGTACGCCGGATGGCCTGACCGCAGAGGACCAGCTGGCGCGCATCGCGGTGGTGGTGCGGGAGCAGCTCGCGCAGCATCGACACAGCCTGATGCAGGATACGCTGCCCGCGCTCGCGGAGCAGGGCGTCCGCGTCGTGAGTCACCTGGGCGACCTGGATCGGGCGAACCGGGATCACCTGGATCGCTACTTCCAGGCCAATGTCTTCCCGGTGCTCACGCCGCTCGCGGTGGATCCGGGACATCCCTTCCCCTACATCTCGAACCTGAGCCTCTCGCTCGCCGTGGTACTGCGTGGCACCGACGGGGAAGATCGCTTCGCGCGGGTGAAGGTTCCCAAGATTCTCCCTCGCTGGGTACCCTGCCTCGAGGCCAATACGTTCGTGCCGCTGGAGCAGGTGGTCGGGAGCAATCTCGAGTACCTCTTCCCCGGGGTGGAGATCCTGAGCTGGCACCTGTTCCGGATCACTCGCAACACGGATATCGTGATCGAGAATGGCGAAGAGGCCGAGGACCTGCTGAGCCTGATCAAGGAAGAGGTCAGCAACCGGCGATTTGCCGAGGTGGTTCGCCTGGAAGTGCACTCGTCGATGCCATTTTCGCTACGACAGCTGCTGCTGGCCGAATTCAACGAGGACCAGCAGGATATTGCCCCGCCACTCACTGCCAGTGATGTGTACGAGGTACAGGGCCTGCTCGACACCTCGGACTTCATGTCACTGGCCGGCCTGGACCTGCCGCCCCTCAAGGACACGCCGTTCCACCCGGTGACCCCGGCGCGACTCACGCAGGGGCGCAACATGTTCGAGGTGATCCGGGAGGGGGACATCCTGCTGCATCACCCGTACGACAGCTTTGCCACCAGCGTGGAGCGGTTCATCCAGGCGGCCGCCGACGATCCAGACGTCCTGGCGATCAAGCTCACGTTGTACCGCACCGGCGGCGACTCCAGCATTGCCCGGCTGCTGCAGCAGGCTGCCGAACGCGGCAAGCAGGTGGCCGTGCTGATCGAGTTGCAGGCGCGCTTCGACGAGGAGAACAACATCATCTGGGCGCAGCGGCTGGAAGATGTGGGCGTACACGTGAGCTACGGCGTGGCGGGGCTCAAGACGCACGCCAAGGTGATGCTGGTGGTCCGCCGCGAGGGTGACATCATCCGGCGCTATGTCCATATCGGGACCGGCAACTACAACTCGAAGACGGCGCGGCAGTACACCGACTTCGGCATCCTCTCCTGCGACCCTGCGCTGGGCGCCGACCTGACCGACCTGTTCAACGTGCTGACGGGGTTCGGGCAACCGGCGCAGTACCGTCAGATCCTGGTGGCCCCCCGGTACATGCTCGACCGCTTCCTCGCGCTGATCGGGCGCGAAATCGAGCACCAGCTGGCCGGCCGGGGCGGGCGGATCCTCGCCAAGATGAATGCCCTCGTCCATCCCGATATCATCGCGGCACTCTACGAGGCCTCACGAGCCGGCGTCCAGATCGACCTCATCGTGCGCGGCATCTGCTGCCTCCGCCCGGGCCTGCCCGGCGTAAGCGAGAACATCAGGGTCATCAGCATCATCGGTCGGTTCCTCGAGCATTCGCGCGCCTTCTGCTTCCACAATGGCGGGCAGGACGAGGTGTACATCGGGTCCGGCGACTGGATGCCACGCAATCTCGACCGGCGTATCGAGGCCGCGGTGCCGATCCTGGACGCGACACACCGCACCACCGTGCGCAGCCTGCTCGACCTCATGTGGCGCGACCAGCGCCAGGCCTGGGAACTCCAGGCCGACGGCTCCTATCAGCAGCGGCGTCCGTCGAATCCCGCCGAGGAACGGGGCACGCACCGGCAGTTGATGGAAGCCGCACGCGAAGGCGCGTCCCGCAGCCAGTAGTCCTCATCATCGGTCAGGCGCCCAGTCCCAGCGCAATCCACCCATCGATGCCGAGCCGGTGCATCGTGTCGATATTGCGCTCGGACACATGCGCCGTATCGGGGAATGCCTCGACGGCGGCACTCACACTGGCTTCACGCAGCAGGTGCAGGGTCGGATAGGGAGAACGATTGGTGTAGTTCGCGATATCGCCGGGCGCCGAGCCGGCGAACTGGTACTGCGGATGGAAGCTTGCCACCTGGAGCACGCCGCTCAGGCCCAGGCGATCGACGCTCGCCTCCGCCAGGTCCAGAAACTCGTTGTAGTCGAGAAAATCGCCCAGCACAAACGGGTGTATCAGCAGCGAGGTATCAACCTGGTCAGCCGGCGTGGCCAGCAGCAGGTGCATCTCCGCCTCCAGGTCCTCGAGCAGCGCCGACGAGTCGCGCGCGCCGCTCACCGCATACCGCACCTGGCCCCGTACGCTGACGGCCCGCGCGAAGGGGCACAGGTTGAGCCCGATCACGGCGCGCTCCACCCACTGACGCGTGGCGGCGATCACGCGGTCGTGCTCCGGGATGGGGTCGCGCACCTAGCCCGCCAGTTCTCCCGCCTCCGCGAACTTCCGCATCAGCTCTTCCTGTGCCGGCGTGAGCTTCTCCGGCAACGTGACCTTCACCTGAACCAGCTGGTCGCCCCGCTTGCCGTTGCGCTCGACGCCCTGGCCCTTGATACGGAACTTGCGACCCGGTTGCGTGCCCGCGGGAATCTTGAGCAGCACCTTCTTGCCGTCGATGGTCCGGACCCGGACGTTGGTGCCGAGCATCGCCTGCGCCACGTTGATCGGGATCTCCACCAGCAGGTCGTCACCGTCCCGCTCGAAGAAGTGATCCGGCTGCACCTGGAAGGAGATGATGAGGTCGCCGGCCGGCGACCCGCCGCGGCCCGGCTGGCCCTGTCCCTTGAGGCGCACGCGCGAGCCGCTCTCGGTGCCGGGCGGGATCGTAATCGTCACCGTGCGCTCGGTGCGCACCTCACCGGCACCGTGACAGGTGGGACATGGCTTCGACGGAATCTTGCCCCGGCCGCGGCACTTCGGGCACGGGCGATTGACGGCGAAGCCGCCCTGCCCGAACGAGATGGTGCCGCGCCCGTGGCACTCGTCACAGGTCTCCATGCGGGCCCCGGGCGCACCGCCGGTGCCGTGGCAGGTCGGGCAGGCATCGGTGACCGGCATGGTGACGGCAATCTTGCCACCGAGGACGGCGGTGCGAAACGGTACCTCGAGCATCGACTCGATGGTCTCGCCCTGCTGTTCCTCACGACGACCACGACCGAAGATGGACGAAAAGATGTCGCCCAGGCCGCCCAGCCCCCCCATGTCGCCGAGATCGACTTCCTCCTCGTATGAGGCTCCGCCTGGCGCGCGCGAACCAGCCCCCGATGGCCCCGGACGCCGCGCGCGCGTATCGAACGCGCCCAGCCGTCGCATCTGGTCGTATTGCTTCCGCTTCGCGGGGTCGGACAGCGTGCCATGCGCCTCGGAGATCTGCTTGAACCGGTCGGCGGCCTGCGGATTGTTCGGGTTCGCATCGGGGTGATGCTCCTTCGCCAGCCGCCGATACGCCTTCTTGATCTCCTGCTGGGTAGCGCTGTCGGCGACACCCAGCACCTGGTAGTAGTCGCCGGTTGCCACTATGCGTTACCCTGTCCCGAGTACACCTGGACCCGGGCCGCCCGCACAAGCGCATCCTTGAAACGGTAGCCGACCTGAAACGTGGCGGCCACCGTCTGATCCAGCTCAGGTGTCGGTGGTGGCACGATCCCCACCGCCTCGTGCATGGTCGGGTCGAACGGCGCCCCCACCGGATCGATGCGCTCGAGGCCAGACGCCTGGAGCTCCTTCCAGACCTTCTGGTCCACCGCATTGATGGCCACGCGCAGGGCGTCCACCGGGGTTGTGTCGGGGTCGCTGCTCACGGCCCGGTGGAGGTCGTCCAGGGCGTCCACCAGCTTGGCAACCAGTCCCGCCTGGGCACGCTCGCCCATCTCGTTCCGCTCGCGGATGGACCGCTTGCGATAGTTGTCGAACTCGGCCGCGAGGCGCACATGCCGGTCCGTCACCTCCGCGAGCTGTTCCTCCAGCCGCTTGACTGCCGAGGTGGCGGGTTCGACCGGAAGGGAAGTGTCTTCCCCTGCATCGGTGTCGGGGTCGTCCATGGGGCCCGACGGGCCCGCAAAATCTGGGAATCTGGTCATAAGCAGGAAGATAGTAGCAACACAGATGCCGACAGGAGGTGCCGGAATGGCAGGACCGGTGGACCGTCGCGGCACGTGGGACTTGTGCTACCTGACATTCTCCGGGGCGATCAGGCGCTGACGTACCATGAAAAGGGCAGCCTGGACTGCCCGGTCGCGGATCTCTGGTCGGCTCCCCAGAAAGATCGCCCTCCGGGTCAGGGGCTCGTCGAGTCCCGTAACGGAGATGCAGACAGTGCCGACAGGCTTCTCAGGGGTCCCGCCACCCGGTCCGGCGATCCCGGTGACACCGATCCCCACATCGACAGACAGGCGGCTCCGGACGCCACAGGACATGGCTTCCGCCACCTGTTCACTGACCGCGCCGTGAAGGCGCATCAGTTCCTCGGGAACATCCAGCTCGGTCGTCTTCACCGCGTTGTGGTAGGCAATGATGCCACCCCGAAAGACGTCGGAACTTCCGGGGACATCGGTCAGCCGCCCGCCCAGGAGCCCGCCGGTGCACGACTCCGCGACACCAATGGTCCTGCCGCGGGCTCGCAGGAGCCCGACCACGATGCCCGCGAGGGTCTCGTCGCCCTCGCCATACGCGTGCGCGCCTGCGCGGCGGCGCAATTCGGCGACGCCAGCCTCGAGGCGGAGATCGCTTTCGCCGGCATCGGCGCCCCAGGACGTCAGCCGGAGGTCCACCCCCTCAAGCCCGGGGAGGTAGGCGAGACGGAGCGGCAGCACGGCGGCGTCGATATCGCCCAGGCGTTCGGCGAGCGTGCTCTCTGGAATCGACGTGGTGCGCACGGTGCGCGATCGCACCACCGTTCGCCCGGCGCGCGCGGCGAGGCGGGGCAGCACCTCATGCGCGAGCAGGTTTCGCATCTCGATCGGCACCCCCGGGAGCATGACGACCACGCCGCGCGCCGACTCGAGCCACAGGCCCGGGGCCGTCCCCCAGCGGTTCGGCAGGACCGTCGCCCCGCGCGGCACCTCTGCCTGTGACCGGTTCGTCAGGGCCGGCTCGCGGCCAAGCCGCCGGAACCGATCGAGGAGCTGCTGCCAGATCTCGTCATGGAACTCGAGCGGCATCTGGAGCAGCCCGGCCACGGCGTGCTTGGTCAGGTCGTCGCGCGTGGGCCCGAGGCCGCCGGTCACCAGCACCATCCCGGTCCGGTCGAGTGCTGTCGACACCGCATCCCGGATGGCCCCGTCATCGTCGGGGACCGATGTGCGTCGCGCGACGTCGACGCCGATCGCGGCCAGCGCGCGCGCCACTTCGGCGCTGTTGGTATCGATGGTGAAGCCGAGGAGGAGTTCGGTGCCGACGGTGAGAAGTTCGAGCTGCATCACGCCATCACGCCTATTCGCCCTCACGCCCCGTGAAGAGGCCCCTGTTCCGGTAGAGATACACGGCGAACGAATACACCGTGAGCACCACGGCAACGATCAGGGCCACGGCGACGAACGTACCGTGAAACTGGTTCCAGAAGTACGCATAGCGATTGTCTTCCCATCCCATCGGCTTGCGGGCATCCCGGAAGGCAAACCACAGGATCACGGCGCCCACGAAGATGTTCTGGAAAACCGCCTTGAGCTTGCCCGCGTTGCCGGCAGCGATGACGACGCCCTTCGCCTTGGCCCATTGGCGGAACACCGTCATCGCCACCTCCCGCCCGATCATCAGCAGTGTTGCCCAGAGCGGGATGCTGCCCCACACCGGTATGCCGTATTCGGCCTGGCGCTCGCGCGAGATCCAGTAGATCGGGACCAGGGTGGCGAACAGGAGCAGCTTGTCGGCGATGGGATCAAGGAGCTTGCCGAGATCGGTGACCTCGCCCCGGCTGCGGGCCAGGTATCCGTCGAGCATGTCGGTGAACGCCACCAGCACGAACACCACAAAGCAGATCAGTTTTGGCCAGTAGCCGTCAATGAAGGGGAGCAGCGCGATGATGGGCGTGAAGCAGATGCGCACCACGGTGATGATGTTGGCGACCGTCCACACCTTCGTGGACATCCCCTCCGCCGGCATCTCAACCCAGCGTCTTGACGACGAGCTTGCTGACCGCCTTGAGGGTGTCGAAGACGCCGTCACCCGTCATGGCCACCGCCTCGAAGTACGGGGAACGCTCGATCCACTGCCCGTCCTGCTGCTGGACGAGGTACTCACCGGGCCGGAAGGGGTCGGGGATGGCGCGCTGCTTCTGCGGGTCCTCGACCGGCCACCCGGGATTCAGGGCAGCCTGGAGCTCGTCGATGGGGGCCGCATTCGGGAGGTCGCGCTTGTTGTACTGGATGACGAAGGGGATCCGGGTCAGGTCGTACCCATGCTGGACCATGTTGTCGTACAGGTTCTGCATCGCCTCGATATTGGCCTCGGTGCGCTCGATCTGGCTGTCCGCAACGAACACCACGCCATCGACACCCTTCAGGATCAGCTTGCGCGAGGCGTTGTAGTAGACCTGGCCCGGCACCGTGTACAGGTGGAACTTGACCTTGAACCCGCGGATCGTGCCAAGGTCGACCGGCAGGAAGTCGAAGAAGAGGGTGCGTTCCGTCTCGGTCGCCAGGGAGATCATCTTTCCCCGCGCCGTGGGCGCCACCTTCTGGTAGACATGTTCAAGATTGGTCGTCTTGCCGCCAAGACCAGGCCCGTAGTAGACGAGCTTGCAGTTGATCTCGCGGGACGCATAGTTGATCATGCTCATGGACGACGCTCCCTCACACCCCGAACAGCTTGTCGATTTCGTCTTCGGCTTCGCCCAGCAGCCCTGATTCCATCTGCTGGCTTGCCTTCCCCTGACTGCTGAACATCTCCTCGAATACCCGCACCAGTTCCGGCACCGTGGTGCGCACCCGCAGCTTCACCAGGCCGAGTGTGGTGCGATTGTCGAACAGCACGACGAGGATGACTCGGCGGGCGACGTCGGCCAGGTACATCGACTCACGCTCACCCTGGTGGAAGAGGGCGCCGAATTCGGGCTCGCCCAGCATGCGGGCGAGCTGGTCGTTCGCGCTGAAGTCGGCCGCCGTGAGCGTGGCGAAGGCCGTCGAGTCGAACACCGGCGGCTCGCCCACGGTGGCGACCAGCTGGCCGGTGCGATCGACGATGAGCGCCGTGCGCGCGCTCGAATCGGCCAGGAAGACACTCAGGATGCCCTGAATGCGGCGCGCGTCCTCTTCCCGGAACGACCAGCTCGAGGCACCGCTCATGCGACCTCCTCCTGCCCCAGCACCTGCGTCATTCGCTCGAGGATCATGATCCCCCTGCGCTGCAGCGTGGGAATGGGCTCCCACGCTGAATACTCCTGGAGTCGCGCGATCGCCGCGCGGCTGGGATGGCGAGCGAGCCATGTAAGCGCCTGGTGACGCATGGGCGGCCGGGCATGAAAGAGGTCCGCCCCGTGGCGGCTCGACCGATGGCGGCTCAGCCGGCGCGCCACGGCAAGCCCGATCAGGGTGCCACCCACGAGGGCCCATGTGCGCGTGTTCATCAGCGCAGGTCCTGCCGGGCCGTCAGGGCGTGTGCCAGGGTCACGGTGTCCACGTACTCCAGCTCACCTCCCATGGGAAGCCCCCGGGCCAGGCGCGTCACCCTCACCGGGTGGCCGGCAAGCAACTGCTGAATGTAGGTGGCCGTCACTTCCCCTTCCATCGACGGATTGGTCGCGAGGATGACCTCGAGCACGCCGTCCTGTTCCACCCGGCGTACGAGCTGGTCCAGGCGCAGTGCCTCGGGCCCCACCCCCTCGAGCGGCGAGAGCCGTCCACCCAGGACATGGTACCGTCCGCGAAAGCCGGTCGCGCGATCCACCACCCCGACAGCTGAAGGCTCCTCCACGACGCAGAGGAGGGCCGACTCACGGCGAGGGTCAGTGCAGATGGCGCACAACGGTGATTCCGCGAGGTTGCCGCAGGTATCGCACGGGCGCACGCGCTCCGCTGCCGACTGGAGCGCGGCGGCAAGGCGGACGACCTGGTCCGGGGGCTGTTGAAGCAGGTGGAATGTGAGCCGCTGCGCCGTCTTGCGCCCGATTCCAGGCAGGCGTGCCAGCTCCGTGACAAGGGCCTCTATGACGCTCACCCCCCGGTCAGAGCCCCGGACCGATCGGCGGTGTCGGCAGCTTCTTCATTTCGGCCTGCACCAGTTCAACCGCCCTTCGCTGTGCCTCTGCGACCGCCGCGAGCACCAGGTCGGACAACAGCTCGGCATCGCGCCCCGCAAACGCCTCGGCATCAATACGCACATCGCGAATGTTGCCGCGGCCATCAGCGGTAACGCGTACAAGCCCGCCACCGGCCTGGACCTCAATGGTCCGGTTCGCCAGCTCGGTCTGAAGTTCCTGCAGGCGACCCTGCCATTGCTGGCCGAGCTGCCACATCTGCTGAAGGTCTACCATTCCCATTGTCACGGCCACCGGCCAGGGTAAAGGCACTGCCCTATTCCACGATCTCCAAATCTAACGCCTCGGCAGCCGCATCGAGAGCCGGATCCCGAACCCGGAGCCCCTTCAGCCGATCGGCGCGCAAACCCTCTGCAGACAACCGCTTGGGAGGGTGCGCCGCCGCCGCATCGAGTTCGGCGACCACGAGAGTAACGGGAGCCCCCACGATCCTCGCGAGCAGAGCCGAAAGGCGCTCGCGTTGCCGTTCCAGCGTGAGTGCCAGGCCGGCATCACCATCGGTGAGCTTGAGCGCGATCCGGGGCGGCGCCGCCTCGACGGGCTGAGTGGCCGCCAAGGCGGTGCCGAGGAGCGGGCTCTCCGCACGCGCTGCCGCCACAATGTCAGCCCAGGCGGCAACCAATGCGTCCCGGGTAAAATCGACCGGCCCCACGATCGGGGTCGCCACCGGCTGAGGGGACGGCGGGGCCACCGGCGCGGCAGCCGAGGCCTGGCGCCGAGGCGTTGTGGGAGCCGCCACCGTCGCGGCAGGACGGGCGCGCGAGCCGGCACCCTGGGGCGGCAATGGCGGGGCGCCGTCGAGCACCGCCTGCAGGTCCACCACCCGGTCGAGCATCGCCCAGCGAAGCAGCAGCGTCTCCACCACAAGCCGTGCGTTGCCGCTCCGGCGAATCGCCGTCTCGTTGTCCGCGAGCAACCGCAGCATGCGCAGGATGTCCCCGGGTTCGAGCTCGGTGCGGTATCGCTCCAGCACTGCACGGGCCGACTCCGTCAATCCTTCAGGCTCGGCTCCAACCTGCACCATGAGCAAGGCCCGGAGCATTTCCGCAGCGCCGTTCATGAACTCCCCCAGGTCGGCCCCGGACTCCAGCACCTGTTCGACGAGCCGAAACACCCCGGCGCCGTCCCGCTCGGCGACGATGCGGCACACCTCGGCATAGGAGTCGTCGGCCACCAGCCCGAGCACCTCCCGCACCCGATCGACGGTGACCGTGCCCTCGCCGAAGCTCAGGCACTGATCGAGCAGGGACAGTGCGTCGCGCATGCCTCCGTCGGCGTGCCGGGCGATCAGGGTGAGTGCATCGGTATCCGCCTTGACGCCCTCCACGGCCATCACGTCCACCAGCCGCTCCCGGATCGCCGCGGGCCCAATGCGGCGGAAGTCGAAGCGCTGCAGCCGGGACAGTACCGGCGCCGCCGTGGCCGCAATCTTCTGGGGTTCGGTGGTGGCGAACACAAAGACCACCCGAGGCGGCGGCTCCTCGAGGATCTTGAGCAGCGCGTTCCATGCCTCGCGCGTCAGCATGTGCGCCTCGTCGACGATGTAGACCTTGTAGTGACCTTCCTGCGAGGCGGCATACATCGCGCGTTCGCGCAATTCCCGGGCGTCATCAACCCCGCGGTGGCTGGCGGCGTCAATCTCCACCACATCCAGGCTGGCCGAACCGCTCCAGGTGCGGAGGCAGTTCTCGCACTCCCCACAGGGATCTCCCGATGCCTCACGCTTGGCGCAGTTGAGCGCCATGGCCAGGATACGGGCTGCCGTCGTCTTTCCGACGCCACGCGGGCCGGTGAGGAGGTAGCCGTGGCCCACACGGCCACTCGCCACGGCGCCGCGCAGCACGGCGGTGACGTGATCCTGGACGAGCAGGTCACTGAAGCGCTTGGGACGGTACCGGCGGGCGAGTGCGATCATGAGGGAAATAAAGTGCCTCAGGCTCCCCGAAGCGATACCGGACATCGCTTAGCGCTGCTACCGGCAAGGTCCTGACGCGATTCACGCGCCGGCACCCTTCGGACCTGAGGCGAGCGCAAGATAGCCGGATGCGCCAAGCGGGTGAAGGCCTATTCCCCCACGGCCTGCCGCCGCTGCAGCCGCCGTGCCTCCCAGCGCTCCGCCACCACGCCGCCGATCAGGAATACCACGGCCATGTAGTAGACCCACAGCACGAAGAGGATGAGGGCGCCGAGCTGGGCGCCCCCGCCAAAGGCAGACGCGGGTAACACCGACTTCGCGAGATAGAGCCCGTAGAGCCGCTTGGCGATCTCGAAGCCAAACGCGCCGAAGGTGGACGCTATCAGCACCGACGTGGTGCTCAGCCGACGGGGTGACGCGAAACGATAGGCGAGGAAGAAAAGGGAGAGCGAGAAGGCGAACGCGATGAGTTCGGTAAACAGCTGGCCCACCGAACTCACCAGCAGCGTGAACGAAGGGATGACAGCCGCCTCGCTGCGCGCCCGCAACAACGCCAAGCCTGCGGTGAGCACCGTATTCAGGAGGAACAGTGTCGCCACCGTCAGGGCCAGGAGTGCGTCGCGCGCCTTTCCACGCAGGTAGGCGCTGATGAAATTCCGCCGCGCGCCCGGCCGTGAGCCCACGTCGTAGACGAAATTGAGTGAATTCCGCATGCTGGCGAACAGGCGGGTACTGAACCACAAGAACGTGGGGACGACCACCAGCGACACGTTGCCCCGGTTCTGGAAGATGCGCGTCAACAGGCGCTCCACCGGACCGAATGGGTCGTGGCCGGGGGAAATATTGTGCGGGGGAAGGAACCGGTGGAACAGGACGTTCGGGTCGAGCGTCGTGCCTTCGGGTGCCAGGCCCTGCACCAGCACCGTAAACAGCACCAGCAGCAAAAGCGCGAAGGGTACGGCGGCCAGCAGGGCATCGAAGCTCAGCGCACTGGCGAGAAAGGGGAGGTTGTTCTCGTCAGCCGATTCGATAGTGCGACGGATGAAGCCCCAGACGGAACGGTGCCAGCTTCGGACCGCCTTCGGCGTGCTCAGGCGCCCTGCTCCTCCGACGCGTCGGCCACACCGCGACGGCGGGAGCGCGCTCGCGCCAGGCGCTCCTCCAACTCGGCCCGCGGGTTCGCCTCCGCCTCCTCTGCGTCCTCCTCCTCCTCCAACTCGTCGTCATCAGCCTCCATGAACTCGTCCGCATCCTCGAGCCAGTCTTCAACGCGCTGCCGGCGGTCGCCGAGCTGTTCACTCAGCTCGTCCATCTTCTCCTCCGCCATGGCCCGCAGCTTCCGGAGGCGGCGCTGCACGCTCCGCCGCGTCTGCTCACCGGTCGACGGCGCATACAACAGGGCAATTGCCGCACCGGCCACTGCACCCCAGAGCAACCACTTGGCCGAGCTGTCACCACCCCGGCTGAGAACGACGACCTCGCGCTCACGCTCGCGCTCACGATTGTGATTGCGCATCATGCACCCCCTGTTGTGGCGTCGCCCGTCGATGGGCGTCGCCCGAATAGTAGACGCAGCTAGGCGAAGTCGCCCGGATCAGCTGGCGGAACCGGCGCCTGGCCGCTGCCGGCGCGACCCATGGCGGCAAAGGTCAACTGCTTCCCCAACTCGACTCCGGGCTGGTCGAAGGGATTGACGCCGTACCAGGCACCGGCAAAGCCCGTTGCCAGCTGGTAGAACATGAGCAGCTCACCCAGGGTGTCCTCGGATATGTCCGGAACCCGGAGCAACATGTGCATGCGGCCCGCTGTCGCCAGTGCTCCCGCGGTGGCCCGGCATTCCGCCGCGAGCAGGTCGCTCAGCGACTTCCCCGCGAGATAGGCCAGGTCGGCGGGCAGGTCGGAGCGACCGGGAATGGCCACGTCGATACCGTGATCCTCGACCGCAACGAGGGTCAGCACCTTGTCGAACGGCCCCTCCATGAACAGTTGCACCTGACTGTGCTGGTCGGTGGCCCCCACCGCCGCAAGTGGCGTCGGACCGGCGAAGACCTCCGCACCGCGCCGGTCGTGCCGTTTGCCCAGGCTTTCTGCCCAGAGCTGGCGATACCACTCGGCCAGGTCCCGGAGCCGGTCGCTGTACGGCATCAGCACATCGATCCGGGCACCAAGCCAGGTGTCGGCGGCCCAGTGCAACGCCGCGTGCAGGGCAGCACGGTTCGTGAGCAAGTCGGTCGATTCTGCGTCGCGAAGGGCGCGTTCGGCACCACCGAGCAAGGCGGCAATGTCGATGCCCACCAGCGCCGCCGGCAGGAGGCCCACGGGCGACAGGACACTGAAGCGCCCCCCGACGGCTGGGGGCACATCCACCGTTGGGATGCCGTCCTGCCGCGCGATCTCCCGGAGGATACCCCGCTCCGGATCGGTGGTGAACACCAGGTGCCGCGTCGCCGCGGGACCCAGCGCCTCCTCGAGCCATGCCCGGACGACCAGGTACTGCGCCATCGTTTCCGCCGTCGACCCGGACTTGCTGACGACGTTGACCAGCACCCGGCGGGGATCGATGCGACCGAGCGCCGCGTGCACGCTCGCGGGGTCAACGTTGTCGAGGATCGTCAGCCGGGGATAGAAGTCGCGCCCCTCGTCGTCAAGTTCGTTCCAGGCCGGCGCCCGAAGGGCGGTGAGCAACGCCCGGGTCCCGAGCGCCGATCCGCCGATGCCGAGCACCAGCACATGATCGAAGGCCTGGCCCACCCCGCTCGCAAACTGGGTGATGCTGCGAATGGCCCCGCCCTGATCCGCCAGGTCGTAGAAGCCGTACTCGCCGGCGGCGCGCCGGGACCGGACTTCGGCGAGGACACCGGGGAACCGCCGCACCAGTTCGGCAAGCTGCGCGCGCGTGAGTCCGTGCTCGCCGTCAAGCCCATCCTGCAGCATCCGTCCGTATTCGAGTCGCAGCATCGCTCAAAGCTCCACGATCAGGCCATCATGGGCGGGTTGCACGTCGGGCGGAAGGTGCGCCAGGAGATCGGCGTGCCCCGTTTCGTGCGTCAGGTGCGTGAGCCACGTTCGCCTGGCGCCAACTGCGCGGGCCACCTCCATCGCCTCGCCGATGCTGAGGTGGGTGGGATGGGGACGCCACCACAGCGCGTTCAGCACGAGGACGTCGAGGCCCTGCAGGAGGGCGCGTTCGGCCTCGGGAACTTCCTTCACATCGGTCAGATACGCCAGATCCCCGATCCGGTACCCGTACACCCGACCATGGCCATGGCGGAACGCGATCGGCAGCACCGGTACGCCTGCGACCTCCTGCCACCGTCCTGCCTCGAGGGGGTGGGGTGCGAGCGACGGCTTGGACGTCCCCTCATACGCCATCACACCCTCATCGAAGATGTAGCGAAAGCTCTCGCGCAGGTGTGCCAGCGTCTCCGGTGCGCCGTACACCGGAAGCGCCCTTCCCTGCTTGACTGAGAAGATGCGGAGGTCGTCGATGCCGTTGACATGGTCGGCGTGCTCGTGGGTGTACAGCACGGCATCAACATGGTCGCGGCGGGCCGCAACCAGCTGCAGGCGGAGTTCGGGCGGGGTATCGATGAGGAGCGTCACGCCATCAACATCCACCAGGGCGCCGGTGCGGCTGCGTACGTCCCGTGGATCGGAGGAGCGGCACACCACGCAGCTGCAGCCGACCTGCGGTACCCCGAACGAGGTTCCCGTCCCGAGAAAAGTCAGCCGCACACGCGCTACACCGCCTCGACCTTGAGCAGGTTGGTCGTGCCAGGCGTATCGAAGGGCACGCCGGCCGTCACCACGATGCGATCACCGACCTTCGCAAGGCCCCGCGCCAGCAGCTGCTGCCGGGCCACCGGCAGGAGCGCATCGTATGAAGGGAAGTGCCGCACCAGCGCCGGCACCACACCCCATACGAGGGAGAGCTGCCGGAAGGTCTCGGGCTCCGGCGTCACGGCGAGGATCGGCACCGACGGACGGTAGGCGGCGACGGTGCGAGCGGTAAATCCGCTGGACGTGAGGCACACGATCGCCGGCGCACCGAGCAGGTCGGCGGCGGCGCACACGGCCACCGCAATCGCCGATTCCGTCCGGGTGGTCAGGGCCACCTCCTCGTCGCTCAGCATCCGGTCGGATTTCTCGACCCGGCGGCCCACCGCCAGGTCGAAGGCCGGGCTGCGACCCCGGCGCTGGCGCTCCAGTTCACGGGCAATCCGGACCATCGCCTCCACCGACTCCCGCGGGTAGTCACCCACGGCGGTCTCGGCGGACAGCATCACCGCATCCGTGCCGTCGAGGATGGCATTGGCGACGTCCGACGCCTCGGCGCGCGTGGGCCGCGGCGCGTGCACCATCGACTCGAGCATCTGGGTCGCCGTGATGACCGGCTTTCCATGCAGGTTCGCCTCCCGGATCAAACGCTTCTGGGCCAGGGGCACTTCCTCGAACGGGAGTTCCACGCCAAGGTCACCCCGGGCGACCATGATCGCATCGGCGGCACGGAGAATCCCCCTGATGTTTCGCAGCGCGGTGTCCTTCTCGATCTTGGCCACGATTCGAATCGACGACGGCACCAGGCGCCGCAGCGCCTCCACATCCTCGCCCCGCTGCACGAAGGACATGGCGATGAAGTCGACCCCGGCGGCCACCGCCCGCTCGACCTCCTCGGCGTCCCGTTGGCTGATTGCCGGCGCGCTGACCTCGACCCCGGGCAGGTTGATGCCCTTGTTGGGCTTGAGCAGGCCCCCATATCGAACTACGCCGCTCACTTTTCCGCCCCGGACATCCTCAACTTCCACACTCAGAAGCCCGTCGTCGAGCAATATCGTGGTCCCAGGCTCAACGTCCCGGGCGAGTCCCTCATACGTGGTGGGAATATCGTTCGCTGCGGCCTGGGCCTCCGGAGCGAAGACGACCCTGGACCCAACCACCAGCGAACGTGGTTCCGGCAACGCGCCCACCCGGATCCGGGGCCCCCGAAGATCGACCAGTACCGCCGCCGAATGGTCGCGTGTCTCGAAGACGCTGCGCAGCTGGCGGATCCAGCGTTCACGCGTCTCCGCGGTGCCATGGGACGAGTTGACTCGCACGACATCGACACCAGCATCGAGGAGCCCGGTCATGCCTTCAGCGGAATCCCACGCGGGTCCGAGCGTGGCGACAATCTTGGTACGGCGAATCGAGGAGTAGGTCACAGTGCGGTCAGTCTAACGCGGCGGGATCGCTTATGCACCGGGCGGGTGCGCAGGCCGTCGGTGCTGTCGCATATGTTCGCCGTAGCGGGCAGCCAGACCGGGCCACCGGTCCTGCTTCCCAGTTCCCACAACTCGTATGTGGAAGACTTTTCAACATTCAGCTGGAAACGGAAAGACGCGGCTGCTCCACGGGAAGGAATCCCATCGGGAGGACAGCCGATTTCCACATGTTGATAAGTGGCATTCTGGCGTAATGCGGGAAGGGGCCGAAACTCGATTAACGAATGAAATGAAACGTGAAGTGACTTGGTGCCAGTTTCGCAATCGATTGCAGGTCAATGGATTAGGCCGGCACGTCTCAAGCAGGATATCTGGTGGTGACAGTGTCGTTACCAAGCCACTTTGCAAACACTTTCCAGATTACGAACAGATTCCACAGCGCAAGGAAGGGGTGGCGCCACTGTCGAAATCACCCCCGCACCTACCCCACAAATAGCGCCTTCCCTACTCCGGAATCCCGCTCAATTCGGCGGTTCCGCCCTCGTACATCGGCCCCAGGTAGCGGATCGGGGACTTGCGCATCAGCTTGGCCAGCTTGTCCTTGCCCTGCACGATGAGCGCGCCAACCATGGAGCGACTGGTTGTCGCGTTCAATGTCCATTGGAAGGCGACCTGCTTGCCCCCCGAGCCCCGGAGCACCCAACCCCGCTCAACCGGCGCAGCCACTGACGCTGAGTCGCTCGCGGCATGCCCATCCCAGATGAGGGTCGTCTTTCCCAGTTTCATGGAATGCCGCTCGTCGCTCCCGTGAGGAGCCTTTCCAAATGTCGCCTGGACCCGGCGGGCCTGCATCGGCGTGTCTTCGGTAACCTTGGCAACTCGCTTGTCGTTGGTGAACACCAGGCTGACAAACGCCCCATTGGGGGGCTGGCTGGCCGTCACGCGCGCCTGGTAGGACACGACGCCGATCATCTCGGACGCACCACCTGCGGCGACGAGCGCGCTGCCGGCGATGTCCGCACGGCCAAAACGATAGAGGCAAACCTCGGCCGGCATCCAGGCTGCGTACTCCGGCTGATCCTGAAGCACGCGCAGCAGCGCCGGCGGTGCATTCGGTGCGGCATCGAGGCGGGTCGCCTGGACGTCATCCGGCAGCAGTCCGCTCGCATCGTCCGGGCTGACGAGAAAGGCGATGCAGTATCCCTGCTGCAGGTTGCTGAAGTGCCAACTGAGCGCGTCGCCCGCCTTCTGTGCCGCCAGCGGCTGCGCCAGCACCGTCAGCGTCGCCAGCACCGCCAATCGTGTCATGGCTTGACCAGCTTGGTCACGGCCCGCTGCAGCGACTCGAACTCCCGCTGGTCCTCGGCCTCCAGGCCCAGGTCGCGATATGCCACCTTGCCATCTGCGCGAATGACGTACACGGTAGGGCGGTCCACCCCGCCCTGGCCGTCGCTGCCATAGCGTCGCGCCACCTGCTGCGTGAGATCGCTGAGGAGGAGGAAGGGGATGCCTAGACTGCTGGCGAAACGATGGTGCGCATCGAGCGAATCGCTGCTGATAGCCACCACGACCACCTCCGACCCGGAAGACACGGCCAGCCGAGCGAGTCCCTGCAGTTCCGCGGTGCTTCCGGGCGTGAAGTCGCGGCCGTAGAACGCCATCACAACCACTTTTCCAAGATTGTCGGTGAGGCGAAACGGATGCTCTTCCGGACCAACGCCGTCCTTGTTGGCCCAGGGCAGCGTAAAGTCCGGCGCGCGCTGGCCTGTCTCGGGCCCCTTGATGATGCGCGCTGTCGGGGTCGGCGGTCCCTTGGAGTCCGCCTGCGCCCAGCTGCTCGACGGGTTGCCAACCATCAGTACCAGCAGCAGGAGCGGTACCACCCCCCGGCGCAGGGTCCGGCCGCGGGAGCTATGGCCGGGTGACACGCGCAAGCGCTCCTGCAATGTCCTGGTCAGCTCCGGTACCGGTGTAGGCGATCCTGCCCGCTGCATCGACGATGACGATGTAGGAGGTCACCGGCGCCTCATACGCCCGCGTCGCAACGCCCTTGTCGTCATACAGCGTCCGGTACGGTGGATCGTGGCTGGCGATCCACCGACGAACACGCTCCGGGGACTGATTGACGGTGACATTGACCCCGAAGAAGGCCACCTTCGAGCCGTAGGTCGCGTGCGCCGACTTCACCTTGGGGAGCAGCGCCTCGCAGACACTGCACCAGGTCGCCCAGAACTCGAGCAGGATGGGCTGCCGGCCGAGATACGGGGCGAGATCCACCGGCTTGCCGTCGATATCATTGACGACGACGGGCGGCGCGATTGCACCGATGGCGATCCCCTCGTCCTGTGCACTGAGGGGCCCCGCCGCCCCCAGCAGGACGGCCAGCACAAGCCATCTCATGAGTTGCGCCCCGCCTGAAAGGCGTAGTACTCCGCCATCCCCAGGAGGAGCACGCCGCCGGCACGCTTGAGCCACAGGAGCCACGCACCGCTGCGGGGCAGGGCCGCGAGCGTCCCGGAGAAGAGACCAACCGCCGCGAGCACCGCCGTCATCCCCAGCGAGAAGGCCAGGAGGTAGCTGAATCCGAGGAGCGGGCTGCCGGTGGCTGCGACGAACGTCAGCACTGCCGCGAAGGCAGGCGCACCGCATGGCGCGGCCACGAGGCCGGAGGTGGCGCCCATCATGAAGGCGCCATAGGGGCGCTCGGCCCCGAAGCGCGCCGCCCACGCCAGCAACCCCGACGACGCGCGTATGCTGATGACATCCAGCAATACGAGTCCTGAGACCAGCAGCACGTTCGCCATGATGAGCAGGGCCCACTTGCTGGCGCTGATGCTCCCGAAAATGGAGCCGGTAAGGCCGGCGACCAGGCCGAGCGTCGCGTACACCAGGGCCACGCCGAGGACGTACAGCGCAGTCATCGCGGCACGGGTCCGCGCGGGGCGCCCGGCGGCACCAGCACCGCCCAGGATGCTCGCGGTGATGGGAATCATTGGATAGATGCAGGGGGTGAAGCTGGTCAGGAGGCCTGCCCCGAACAGCAGGGGCAGCGCCACGAGGGGGCGCTCGCGCAGGGTGTCGGCGAGCGGGACGGCATCGAGCATCGCGAAGGGTGCGGCCACTACCGCCCCTGACCACCCTCAGCGGTCGCGACAGCCACGCCATAGCGGGTCGCGACGTAGTTCTCCAGGATCTCGAGAAATTCAGGGACGATGGTGTCGCCCCTGAGCGTCACGAAGAGCTTCCCGTCGACATAGACCGGCGCCTTCGGTTCCTCGAACGTGCCCGGCAGGGAGATCCCGATATTCGCGTGCTTCGACTCACCGGGCCCGTTCACCACGCACCCCATCACCGCCACCTTCATCTCCTCGACGCCGGGTCGCTCCGCGCCCCAGACCGGCATCTTCTGCCGCAGGTACCCCTCGATGTCCTGCGCCATGTGCTGGAAGAAGGTGCTGGTGGTGCGGCCGCACCCGGGGCAGCTCGTGACCTGCGGGGTGAAGCTCCGCAGTTCCATGCTCTGGAGGATCTGCTGGGCCACCCGCACTTCCTCACTGCGGTCGCCGCCGGGGGCCGGGGTCAGGGATACGCGGATGGTGTCGCCGATGCCCTCCTGCAGCAGCACGGCCAGTCCAGCGGCGCTGGCCACCACGCCCTTGGCCCCCATGCCTGCCTCGGTGAGGCCGAGATGCAGTGGATAGCCGCTCCGCCGGGCCAGCATGCGGTACACGTCGATGAGATCCTGCACACCGGACACCTTCGCGCTCAGGATGATGCGATCGGGAGCCATGCCAACGCTCTCCGCGAACGCCGCGGACCGCGTGGCACTCTGCACCATCGCCTCCATCGTCACGTCCCGGGCGTCGCTCGGCGCTTCGAGGAGGGCATTGGCGTCCATCAACTCGGTGAGCAGCAGCTGGTCGAGTGAGCCCCAGTTGACCCCGATGCGCACCGGTTTGTCGTGGGCCAACGCCACCTCGATGATCGCCCCGAAGTTCGTGTCCGCATGCTTGCCGCCCACATTGCCGGGATTGATGCGGAACTTGGCGAGCGCCCTGGCGCAGTCGGGGTGCCGCGTCAGGAGCAGGTGACCATTGTAGTGGAAGTCGCCGATGATCGGCACGTGCACACCAATGCGGTCCAGCCCCTCGACGATGTGCGGCACGGCACGCGCCGCATCCTCGTTGTTCACGGTTACGCGGACAAGCTCGCTGCCGGCCCGCGCCAGTTCGGCCACCTGCCGAACCGTGGCCACCACGTCGGCGGTGTCGGTGTTTGTCATGGACTGTACCACGATCGGATGGCACGAGCCGACAGCGACACCGCCGACAAGGACGGTGGGGGTGACACGTCGTGGGGCGAATGGCATGGATGGAACGTAAGGCGGGAGACACGAGTCGTGCAGGGGCAGCCGGATACTGCCCCTACGACCGGTCGAAATGCGCCTCGGAGATGGCCCAGCGATCAGCATCGCTCAGCGTCAGGCTGCCGGCCACCGCACTGTCGCGAACATGCGCCTCGGTTCGGGCGCTCGGAATCGCGATCACACTGTCACCCTGGGCCAGTACCCACGCAATCACCAGCGCGTGCGGCGACATGCCGAGCTCCAGTGACAGGCGACGCAGCACTGGCACATCGGGCAGCTTCTTCGTCAGGCGACCCCCACCGGTGGGGCTGTACGCGAGGAATCCGATGCCTCGCTCCCCACAATACCGGACGACACCGGTCTCGATCGCCTCGCGAAAGAAGGGATTGAGGCGGTTCTGGACCGTCGCCACCTCGCCGAGGGCCTCCGCTGCCTTGATCTCGGCGACGCTCACGTTCGAGAGCCCGATTGCGCGGATCTTGCCCTCCTGCTGCAGCTCGACCAGGGCCCCGACACTATCCTCGAACGGTACCTGATGGTCCGGGGCGTGAAGCTGGTAGAGGTCGATGCAATCCACCCCGAGAGCCTGCAGGGAGCGCTCGCAGGCCCGCCGGAGCCGTTCCGGCCTGGCATCGCGCTCCCAGCGCCCATCGGGCCGAATCATGCCGCCCTTGGTGGCGATCACCACCTGATCTCGCGGTCCGTTCCAGCTCCGCAGTGCCTTGGCGACCAGGCGCTCGTTGTGCCCAATATCGTTCTGGTCGAGGCAGTAGACGTCGGCGGTATCGATGAGCGTCATGCCCGCATCGAGTCCTGCGTGGATCACCCGGATGGCCACGTCCTCGGATGGTCGGCCGGTGACGGAGAGGTGCATCCCTCCGTATCCCACCACCGAGACCGATGGGGCCCCGCGCCCGAGCGGGCGGGTCCGCACTACACCAGACCCATCTGCTGGATGAACCGGTCGTACTCGGCGGCATGGATGCGGCCGTCGTCGAGCAACGGCTTGATTGCCGCGACGATCTCCTGGCGGTTTCCTTCGATGCGGCGATCGCGCAGCTCGCTGATCATGCGCGAAAAGCGATGCTCATACTCGTCGCGATCGAGCTCACCATTCGAGCGCATGTCGCTCAGGTGGGCAAGTTCCTTTGCCACGCGCGACGCAGCGACCGGCTTGGGGACGTTGGAGGTCATCGGTACATCTCCTCGGAACGGATGAGTGTAGTGCGGTGCCGGGAATATAATCCGGGATCCCGGGCCCGCAGGGCCGCTGCCCGGTTGCATTACCTTCCAGGCATGCCTCGCAACGACTCCTGGCTCGATGCCGGTCTCGCCCTGCTTCGGATTGTCACCGGCTCCATCTTCCTCGCTCACGGCGCGCAGAAACTGTTCGTGTTCGGGATGTCCGGCGTGGCAGCCGGCTTCACGTCACGGGGCGTTCCCCTGCCCGCCCTGACGGCCCCCCTCGTCTCCGGCCTCGAGTTCTTCGGCGGCATTGCGCTCATCGTTGGCGTGCTGACCCGCCTGGTGGGCCTGGGCCTCACGATCGACATGCTTGGCGCCATCTTCATCGTGCACCTGGGCGGCGGCTTCTTCGCCCCGAAGGGCGTCGAGTTCGTCCTCATGCTGTGTGCGGCATCCGCCACGCTGGCGCTCGCAGGCCCTGGAGCGTTCTCGGTGGATGCCGTGCTGGCCAGGCGCCGCGCGGAGACCTGACCATTGGCCTCCCCGGCCGTCGGACGCGGCATGCTCCCCCCGGGTACGCGCCCGGGGTCGGTACGCCTTCAGGTGGCCGACCTGGCGCGCTCCCTGGCGTATTACACCGGGATAATCGGCCTCCGTGTCGTCCAGCGCGGTGATGGCGCGGCCACTCTCGGCCCGCAGGGGAGCGACATGCCGCTGGTTGAACTGACGGAGCGCCCTGGTATCCAACCGGTACGCCGCCGCGGCCAGCTTGGGCTGTTTCATTTCGCGATCCTTCTCCCCGATCGACCCGCGCTCGGAACTTTTCTCCGGCATCTCATGCAGGTGGGCGAGCCGGTCGGGTCCTCGAACCATCAGGTGAGCGAGGCGCTCTACCTGCACGACCCCGACGGGCTCGGCATCGAGGTGTATGCCGACCGCCCCCGCTCGACGTGGCGGTACCGGGAAGGCGAACTGCTCATCGAGACCCTGCCCCTGGATCGCGATGCACTCCTTGCCGGCTCGGGAAGCGCGTCATGGAACGGCGTCCCTCCGGGAACCGTCATGGGGCACATGCACCTTCATGTGGGCGACCTGGGCAGGGCGACAGCGTTCTATCGAGATGCGCTCGGACTCGAGCCAACGGTGTGGAGCTACCCGGGGGCGCTTTTCCTCTCAGCTGGCGGCTACCACCACCACCTCGGCGTGAACACCTGGGCTGGTGCGGACGCACGCCAGCCAGGCGCGGATGACGCCCGGCTGCTCGAGTGGGAGCTCCTGGTGCCCGACAGCGGCCTCCGGGCTGCCGTCGACCGCCTTGTCTCCGCTGGCTTCGCGGTGCAGCAGTGGGCGGATGGTGCACGGGTGGACGATCCCTGGGGCACGACGCTGCACCTGCGACGATCGGCCTGAGTTTCCCGGGGCTCAGCCCCCCAGGTCGCGCACCAGCTGGTCCAGCGCACCACGATCGACGCGCCAGTAGCTGGTCTGCCCCTCCTTCCGCTTGATCACGATACCCGACTCGACCAATGCATCGGCGTGATGGCACAGCAGCGCGAGGCTGATGTCGACGCCGGCGGCAACCTCGGTGCCGGTGGCCTCACCCTCTCGATCGCGCAAGAAGTAGATGATGCGGAGCCGCGTCGCCTCTCCCAGCGCCTTGAACGCGAGCACCCTTTCCTCCGGCGTCAAGGCCACCCGGGTTCTTGCCATGATCCAGTCCCCCTATTCCGCGGCGCGCCGGTATTGCACAGGCCACACGGGAGCGACACCAAGCGCCCGCGCTGCATGCAGCGGCCAGTAGGGATCGCGCAGCATCTCACGCGCCAGCAGCACGAGGTCAGCGCGACCCGATGCGAGAATTTCGTTGGCCTGCCCGGCCTCGGTGATGAGACCCACCGCACCGGAGGCGACGCCCGCCTCGCGCCGGATCCGGGCCGCGAACTCGACCTGATAGCCGGGTCCCACCGGGATCGTCACTCCGGGCACGAGTCCACCAGAGGAGCAGTCGATCAGGTCGACACCAAGCGGGGCCAGCTGCCGGGAGAGCTCGATCGATTGCTCGACGTCCCACCCTCCCTCGACCCAGTCGGTCGCTGAAATGCGCACGAAGAGCGGCAGTTCGGCAGGCCAGACCTCGCGTATCGCCAATGCTACTTCCTGGAGCAGGCGGATGCGATTGCCAAAGCCGCCACCATAGGCATCAGTCCGGTGGTTGCTCAGTGGGGACAGGAACTCGTGCAGCAGGTAACCGTGGGCGGCGTGTATTTCCGCCACCTGGAAGCCCGCAGCCAGCGCCCGCACTGCCCCGGCCCGGAACGCGGCGATCACTTCCTGAATTTCCGGAATGGTCAGGGCGGATGGCGCACGCTCCCCATCCCGGAAGCTGAGGGCGCTTGGAGCCACCGTGGGCCAGCCACCTGCATCGAGGGCGAGCTGGCGGCCGCCTTCCCAGGGCCGCGCGGCGCTCGCCTTGCGCCCCGCATGAGCCAGCTGGATCCCCGCGATCGCTCCCTGCGCCCGGATGGCGCTGGTAACCGCCCGGAGCCCATCCAGGTGACTGTCCTGCCAGATGCCGAGATCACCGGGCGAGATCCGCCCATCGGCCGTCACGGCGGTCGCCTCGGTGAACACGAGCCCCGCCCCGCCAACCGCACGGCTTCCCAGGTGTATGACATGCCAGTCGCTCGCGAAGCCGTCAACGCTGGAGTACTGGCACATCGGGCTCACCGCGATGCGGTTTCGCAGGGTCAGCCCGCGCAGCGGGAAGGACGTGAACAGCGGTGGTACTGCAGTAATGCCAGACATTTCGATGTTGCTCCGGGGCAGGTTGAGCACTCGCCCCAACTTAAGCACTTTAGTAACTACTTGACAATGTTCGCGTTGCTACGCACGTTCCGATGAATCAGCGCATCCCCATTACACCATGGAGTACGACATGACCGCCACACCCGACACGGCACGTGCTGCCGGATCGTCAATCACCACGGTCCCGGCCAAGGGATATGCCGCCTACGACGCCAAGTCCCCCCTCGCGCCGTTTGATCTTGCCCGTCGCACCCCCGGGCCCCGCGATGTCCAGATCGACATCCTCTTCTGCGGCGTCTGCCACTCCGATCTTCATACCGCGCGGAATGAGTGGCACGGGACCACCTACCCGGTGGTGCCGGGCCACGAAATCCTCGGGCGCGTCGTCCGGGTCGGCAACGAGGTGACGAAATTCAAGGAGGGGGATATCGCGGCGGTTGGCTGCATGGTCGACTCGTGCCGTACCTGTCCCGACTGTCAGGATGGACTCGAGCAGTACTGCCAGAAGATGGCCACCTTCACGTACAACGCACCCGACAAGCATCTTGGCGGCATGACCTACGGAGGCTACTCGACCGGCATCGTCGTGGACCAGGACTTTGTGCTGCACGTGTCGGACAAGCTGGATCCTGCCGGCGCCGCACCCCTGCTCTGTGCCGGCATCACCACCTGGTCGCCGCTCAAGCACTGGGACGTGGGACCGGGCAAGAAGGTCGGGATTGTCGGCCTGGGCGGTCTCGGGCACATGGGCGTCAAGCTCGCGCACGCACTCGGCGCACACGTGGTCCTGTTCACCACGTCCCCGGGCAAGACCGCGGATGCCAAGCGGCTCGGCGCCGATGAAGTCGCCATTTCCCGCGACGCCGACGACATGGCAAAGCATGCCAACAGTCTGGACTTCATCCTGAATACGGTATCGGCACCGCACGACCTGGACGCCTACCTCAACCTCCTGAAGCGTGACGGCACCATGTGCCTGGTGGGCGCCCCGGACAGTCCGCATCCCTCGCCGAGCGTGATGGGGCTCATCTTTCGGCGGCGCGCGCTGGCAGGCTCACTCATTGGCGGAATCAAGGAAACGCAGGAGATGCTGGATTTCTGTGCCCAGCACGGCATCGTGTCGGATGTGGAAGTGATTCCGATGCAGGGGATCAACAAGGCGTACGAGCGGATGCTCAAGAGCGACGTGAAGTACCGCTTCGTGATCGACATGGCGTCGATCAAGTAGCCAGCGAGGGCGCTATTTCGTGGGTTGGATCGTGATCACGCGCACGTCGGCCTTTTCGCACCCTTGATCGCGGCATACGCCGCTGACCCACACCTCGCCCTGCCCCAGCATGACGCCCTGATAGTTCACCATCAGGGCGTCATATTTTTCTCCCACCACCGCCACGGCGATCGACGGAGTGATGATGCTGTCGTAGCTGGCGGCAAACACTTCAGCCGTCCTGATCGTGCGTGGCTTCCCGTTGATCGTGACCCCGATCGGGTACTGAATGAGTGATGCCACACGCACTGCATCGTGAGCGCGGATGGCATCCTGGAGCGTGGTAATCACCTCACGGTACTTCGCCGAGTCGCCCAGGACCGCCTGGATCGACTCGCTCGTGGTCCTCGCCTGCGCATGCAGGGGCACCGCGAGGCTCGTGAGGGCCCAGGCCGTTGCCAGGGTGACGTAACGACTCACCGCGCCGCGCCCTGCGGATCAGCCGTCTCCACCGGCAGGCCGGCAGCCTTCCACTCCGCAAATCCCCGGCTGAGGTTGACGATATTGCTGATACCATGCGCCTGCAGGATGCTGGCAGCGATCGCCGAACGGGTGCCGCCCTGACAGTGCACCACGACCGGTCGATCGCGCGGTATCTCCTCCAGCCGCGTCGCCAGGTAACCGAGCGGGATATTCACCACACCGGGCAGATGGCCCTCGTCCCATTCGGCTTGGCCCCGCACGTCGATCACCGTCACGGCATCCCGCGCGAGTTCTGCGGCAACTTCAGCGCTCTCGACCTGCAAGACCGATTGCAGCTCACCGCCAGCACCAGCCCAGGCCGCCACCGCTGTCGCCGGGAAGTAACCCGCGAGCTGGTCGAGCCCGACCATCGCCAGGTCCCGCGCAGCTTCCTCAACGTCGTGGCTTCCGGCGGTGTCGTCGGCGATGAGGTAGAAATCCTCCTCGTATGGCGCCAGCCAACCGCTCCACGTGGTGAAGCTGCGGTTGAGGGGGATGCTGATGGTACCCGGCACATGGCCGACGGCGAACTCAGCCGCCGAGCGCGTATCGATCACGAAGCCGCCCTGCGCCAGAACCTCGGCCAGACGCCCAGCCGGAAGGCGCTGGGGCACGGCAAATCCGTTGAGGACGCGGGGCCCCACCCTGTTGACGCGCTTCATTTCAGCGAAGTAGGCCGGCGGCTCCGGCTGACCCATGAGCACCTGGGCGACGAACTCGTCCTCCGATGGGACGCCAAACGCCCAGTTGAAGCGGCGCTCATACCCCACGGTGCTCTGCGGGACCGCGCTCAGGCCCTTGCCGCACGCCGAGCCGGCGCCATGGCCGGGCCATATCTGGAGGTAGTCGGGATACTTCTTGAAGCGGAGGAGCGAGCGATACAGGGTGCGGGCACTCGCCTCCATGGTGCCTGCCACCTTGGCTGCCTTCTCGAGGAGATCCGGCCTCCCCACGTCGCCGACAAACACGAAATCGCCGGTCACAATGGCGATGGGCTCCGTCGCCGCGGCGGTATCGGTGACCAGGAAGGCCATGTGCTCCGGCGTGTGCCCCGGGGTGTGGACGGCCTGAAGACGCACATTGCCCACCGGAATGACGTCGCCGTCCTTGAGCAGTACAGCGCCAGCGCGGCCTGCGAACGCGTACTGCCAATCGGGCCCTCCCTCGGCGGAGAGGAACAGCGCGGCACCGGTACGGGCGGCGAGCTCCAGGCTTCCGGACACGAAGTCGGCATGGATATGTGTCTCGGTGACGTGCGTGATCGCCACGCCTTCCGCCTCGGCCATCCGCAGGTACTGGTCGATGTCGCGGTTTGGATCGATTACGATGGCGTTTCCGGTAAGACCACACCCGATCAGATAGCTCGCCTGGGCGAGGTTTTCGTCGTAGAATCGCTTTACAAGCATGGTCCTGCCTCCACATTCGACGCCACCACCGAGGCCACGGCGACAGCCGCGAACCCTCCCGGTGGAATCTAAGCAAAGCGCCCGCCGATCGATGATCGGCGGGCGCCTCGCTTCCAGGATCGCGGTTGTCAGGACCGCGCGAGGAAGGTCATCCGCATTCGGAATAGCCGCACACGTGACACTTGACGCACCCCTCGGCGAACTCGAGCTGGGAGCTGCAGTCGGGACAGGCGCCGGAGAAGGTGTTCTGCATCCCGCCCAGGGCCAGCTGCTGCTCGTCGCCGGAGATGACCGGATGGATGACGGCAGGCGCCGGGACCTGCGTCTCGTTGGTCGTGAGGAGGTCCTGCTGGATCCCCTGCTTCTCCTGCAGCCAGCGCTCGATCGCGATGCCGACGGCATCGGGCACCGAGAGAATCTTGCTCGGCCCGAGACCCATGACCTTGTCGGAGCTGATGCCCCGGAGCTGGCGGTAGATCTCCTTGAGCGGAATGCCCGACCGAAGCGCCAGGCTGATCAGCCGACCAATCGCCTCGACGTCGGCCATCAGGGCACCGCCAGCCTTGCCCAGGCTCATGAAGACCTCGAACGGCTGGCTGCGGTCGTCCTCGGTGATGGTGACGTACAGCGTGCCGAGCGGCGTCTCGATCCGGCGGGTGGTGCCGCGCAGCAGTTCAGGCCGCGAGCGCTTCTGCCGCCGATTGAGCGTTTCGGCCTCGAGATCGTGCACCATCCGACGGAGACGCTCGTTCTCGGCCCGTACCTCGGCCAACTCTCCGTGGAGGTCGGCACGCGCATCGTCGGCGTCCGCCGCTGAACCGCTCATGCCGGCGAGGTCGGCCCGCGCCTCGGCCTTGCCACTCGACGTGGCCTGCTCGGCGACCTTCTTCGCCACGGAGCCGGTTGACAGCACCTGCATGTCACGGCTGCCGTCGCGGTAGACGGTGACGCCCTTGCAGCCGAGCTTGTAGGCCAGCCGGTAGATCTCCTCGACATATGCCTCGGACGCATCGTTGGCGAAGTTGCAGGTCTTCGAGATGGCGGAGTCGTTGTGCTCCTGGAACGCGGCCTGCATCCGGATGTGCCACTCCGGCTTGATCTCATTAGCCGTGACAAACACGCGCTGCCACTTGGCCGGCACCTCCGGAAACTGGATGGTCCCCGACTCGGCGATCCGCTTCATGAGCTCGTCGCTGTACCACCCCTCGCGCTTCGCGATGGCCACGAATTCCTCGTTCACATCCGGCATCAGCACGCCAGCCTGGTTCCGCATGAACGCCACGGCAAACAGGGGCTCGATTCCGGAGCTGCAGCCCGCAATGATCGAAATGGTGCCGGTCGGCGCCACCGTGGTGACGTTGCAATTGCGCAGCTTTCGCATCGGGCGGATTCGCTCGCCCTTCGGCCCCCGGGCACAGGTCTCGTCCGGGCCCCAGATGCTGCGTTCCCACTCGGGGAAGACGCCGCGAATAGCGGCCAGGCGCTCGGACTCGCGCTTCGCCTCGTCGTCGATGAAGGCCTGGATGCGACGACCGAGATCCACCGCCTCGTCGGAATCGTAGGCGACACCGAGCAGGATGAACGCATCGGCGAGACCCATGAGGCCCAGCCCGATGCGGCGGATGCGATGGGCCAGATCGGTGATCTGCGGCAGCGGATAGCTGTTCGCGTCGATCACGTTTTCCAGGAAGTGGGTGCAGAGGTGCACGACGCGCCGGAGGCCGTCCCAATCGATGTCCCCGTCCTTGACGAAGACGCCGACATTGATGGATCCGAGGTTGCAGACGTCGTATGGCAGGAGGGGCTGTTCACCGCACGGATTGGTGGCTTCGTAGGAGCCGAGATGCGGCACCGGATTGTAGTAATTGGCGCGATCGGTGAAGTAGACACCCGGTTCACCGGTGCGCCATGCCCCGTGAATGATCTTCTCCCAGACATCGCGCGCCCGGAGCCGGCCCACCACCTTGCCGTTGTTGGGATGCACGAGGTCGTACTCCTCGTCCACATCCACCGCGTGCATGAAGGCGTCCGTGACCGCCACCGAGATGTTGAAATTGGTGATCCGGGTGGTGTCGTCCTTGCAGCTGATGAAATCGAGAATGTCCGGGTGATCGACCCGGAGGATCCCCATGTTGGCGCCCCGGCGGGTGCCGCCCTGCTTGACGACGTCGGTGGACGCATCGAAGAGGGTCATGAAGGACACCGGGCCGGACGCCACGCCCATGGTGGACCGGACAATGTCGTTCTTGGGCCGGAGCCGGGAGAAGCTGAAGCCGGTGCCGCCGCCCGATTGGTGCACCAGCGCCATGGACCGCAGCGTGTCGTAGATACCGGCCTGGCCATTGGACAGGGCGTCATCCACCGGAAGAACGAAACAGGCGGACAACTGGCCGAGGGGGCGCCCCGCGTTCATCAGCGTGGGCGAATTCGGCATGAACTTTCGCTCCGACATGAGGTCGAAGAAGGCCTCGGCCAGCGCCTCAACCGCGCCTTCGGACGCGCCATACTTGCGGTCCGGTTCGGCTACGGTGCGAGCAACACGCCAGAACAGGGATGCGGCGGACTCTACCGGCTTGCCGGAGTCGTCGCGAAGAAGGTAGCGCTTCTCGAGCACCGTGATGGCATTCGGAGACAGACCAACCTCGTCCCGTGGCGTGGACCCGTTCATAGGCACTGACCTCAGTTTTGGCGGTGTTGTTCATTGCGGCTGCGGCTCGCCGCGGCTCTCATCCTTGCGCCGCCGATTGCACTCATCGGCTCGGCAAGGGAGGGCAAAATTAGGAGAATCCCCGGACCGACACAATACACGGCAAATGCCACGTAACAGCGCGCTTTTTCGATACTCACATCACAAATCTGCTACAACCGCGTCACAGCGCCAACTTTACTGACGCAACAGTCCCGTTATTGTGTCGGCACTGACGGAAAGTCACCCTTGCGATGCTGGCGTGCGAATTCCACGTACCGCGACCACGTTCCGGCGATCCGTTCAGCGAGCACGGGATCTACCGATCGCACCACGCGGGCAGGAACTCCCATCACGACCGATCCTGGCGGAACCACCATCCCTTCTGGCACCACCGCCCCGGCCGCCACCACACTTCCCGTGCCGATCCTGGCATTGTTGAGGATGATGCTGCCCATCCCGATCAGGCAGAGGTCCTCCACGATGCACGCATGCAGTATGGCCCGGTGCCCGACCGCAACCCGCCGCCCGATGCGACAGGGCGCGCCGGGATCGGCGTGCATCACCGTCAGGTCCTGGATGTTGGTCTCCGCCCCGATCTCGATCGCCTCGCTATCACCCCGGATCACGCACCCGTACCAGACGCTGGCGTCGGCACCAATGGTGACCCCGCCCATCACAGTGGCGGTGGGCGCGATGAAGGCGGAGGGATGGATGATGGACATAGACGTGAGGACGTGGGGACGTGAGGTGTGGGAACGACAGTGACCGAGCAAAGATAACTACTTCACGCCCTCACGCCCTCACGTCCTATCTCACCGGGGTGAAGGCCCAGCTCGTCCACCCCTCGACGGCGGCGCCGTCGCGCATGGCGGGGGCCCAGGAGGTATTCGCTGCAAACTGACGGGCCAGGACCTCGAACTTCAGGTTATTAGATGGCCGGAGGCCCCGGACCTCGAGTGGACGCCCGTCAACAGAGACCTTGACCAGCAGCGTACTCGCCGACGGCAGTCCCTTGATGTCGGGCGTCAGGGCGACGTTCGCCGCCACGAGGGGCCGGGGCCGCACGTCATAGCAACTGCGATCGGCATTGTAGGCGGGGCCGGGCTGCCCGCATCCGGCGGGTACCACGCCGCGCGCCGCCATGCGCCGCTGGGCGATTGCCCGGCGCGTCGTGGCCACGCCCTGACGCACCAGGACTGGTTCCAGCTCATACAGGTCACCAGCTACGACCTGGATCGTTTCCTCATAGAAGTTGTTGAGCGGCGCGGAAACGCCCACGGTGTGCCGTCCTGCCGGGAGGCGGGTCACCGCCGTCACGACCGGTTCACCGTCGATCAGTACGCTCGAGCCGGCGGGCAGGCCGACCACCTTGATCGCGCCACTGTCGACCACGACCTGCGGCGCAGGCGGCGGTGCGGCAGCCGTCGTCGAGAATGAATCGGGCACAGGAGCCGACAGGCTGATTCGGTTGGATGTGTCGACCGCTGGCGCCGGCATGATGACCGTGGTGAGCGGGACCGGCGGCGCCAGGCCAGCGACCACGGTCGTGTCCCGGTACGCCACCCCCGGACCGGTCGAGGCCGAGGCATCCTCTTGCTGCACGTACCAGAATCCGGCCCCGGCAGCCCCTGCGGCGAGCAGCACGAGCGCGGGCCACGATGAGCCACGCTTCGCGACAGGCTGGATGGTCGGCGCCCGGCGCGTGCCGGAGCGGGGCGTATGAAGGGCGCGCGAAGGCCCGACCGGCGTCGTGGGCTTGCTGGCGCGGGAGGGTGCTGGCCGGGCCACCGGTGGCGAGCCGCTGTTGAGCAGGGAGCCCGGCTCCGCAATGGCCTGCCGCTGGAGCGACGCAATCAGTTCGGCGCAGTCCTGCGGTCGGTCGGCCGGCTCCTTCATCATCATCCGGCGGATCGTCTCGTACAGCAGGCGGTCATCCGCATCGGCAAGGTCCAGCGCCGGCAGGGGCTCGGTGATGTGCTGGTAGCCGATCGCGTAACTGTCCTCGCCGTCGAAGGGCACGGCACCGGTCAGGCACTGGTAGGCCACCACGCCGAGCGAGTAGATGTCGCTCCGCCCATCGGTGGGCAGCGCGCGAGCCTGCTCCGGGCTCATGTAGTGCGGTGTCCCGATCGACATGCCGGTGCCGGTGAGCCGGCCTCCCGACATCGCCTTCGCGATGCCGAAGTCAGTGAGCAGCACCTGCCCGAACTCATCAAACATGACGTTGTCGGGCTTCATGTCGCGGTGGACGATGCCGCGCTGGTGCGCGTATGCGAGTGCGCTGGCGCAGTCCACCAGGAGTCGGCGGATCTCGGGCGCGGTGAGGCGGCCTCGCTTCTCCAGCAACCCGGCGAGGGAACCGCCCCGCAGGAACTTCATCACGAAGTAGCTGACTCGTCCGGAGCGTCCCACGCGATAGATCGGGATGATGTTCGGGTGCTCCAGTTGGGCAGCCGTCCGCGCCTCGCGCTGAAACCGCTCGACGAACTCGGCGTCGAAGCCGAGGGCAAACGGCAGGACCTTCACCGCCACATCGCGCCCCAGCTCGCGCTCAAGCGCCTGGTACACCAGGGCCATGCCGCCGCGGCCGAGTTCATCCTGCACTTCGTACTCCGAGGCCAGCGCCTCGCTGACGATCTCGCGATCGGTGCGCTCGTCGGTGGCGACGACCGCCTGGGCAGGCGTCGTCGCCATGAGGTCGAGGCCGCACGATGGGCAGAACCTTGGCTGACCAGTGAACTCGGTGCCACAACGGGAGCAGAACATGGAGGAGGCTACGCGGCGGGGAGGCGAGACGTTACCGCGACGGCGGCTTGGCCGGCGGGCGGACGAGGATGTTCCGCTGGCGTTCGACGGTGACGCCGGATGCGTCCGTCACGCGCAGCGCGATGACGTAGTTGCCCGGCGCAAGGCTGGCCAGGGATACCGTCTTCCGGATCGGGCTCATCGGCCCACGTGCACGTTCCTCGCTTTTCACAGTCAGCGACCTCCCCTTGGGGCCGATGCGGACGTAACCACTGCCACTTTTGCGGCGGGTAGCCACCAGCTCAACTGCAAGGGGCGCGCCCGGCGCCGCGCCGTACAATTCGGCATACAGTTCGAGGTCGTCACCCACCCGCCAGGCGCCGAGTGGGTTGATTAAGACATTCTCTCCCAACGTGTTAGCCCACTGGGCGCTGACCCCTGCCGCGCCCAGGGCGAGCCCGCTCAGGGCCAGCGTCCCGTTTACCGGTGCCACTTCGAGCGTGTCCAGAGGCGTGACCGATCCGCGATCCTCACCCTGGTCGACGGCGAGCCGCCAGGTCACCGTGCCCGGCGGTACAGTGAGGGCCACCCGCCCCACGAGAAAGCCGTCGTCGCTCAGTCGGGCATGCCCTCGATATGTCTGGGCCGAGTCCATCGCGGCGACGACATGACCGGTGCCGTCCATGGCGACGAGCCGGACCCGCAGGCTGTAGGCACCGTCGACTGCACCGGCGTCGGGCTGCAGCGACGCGCCGCGCACGCCGAACGCCACCTGAAGCAGTGGCTCTCCGTCGCGCGCGCCCACGGCCACGCCCAGTGCGCGCACCTCCATCGGCGTCGCGAACGTCAGCGGATAGCGGTCGGTCGTGGTGCCTTCCGCGATCGCCCGGATGCCCCGGGTACGATCCTCGTTGACGAGCTGGGAATAGCGGTTGCTGCTCGCCACGAGCAGCTGGTCGTAGAGGGGGGAGAAACCGGTCCGGGTGCGGACCAGTTCCGACGCATTGCCGGAGCGGCAACTGGTCGTGCCGATCCGACGGATGCCACCGGCATCGGCAATATCCAGCAGGCTCTGCACCAGCCGATAGTCGTCGACATCATCGCGTGCCACGAAGTGAAAGATGAGGTCGCCTTCGGGCCGCGGATACAACCAGCTCAGGTTGTAGCAGGCGCCGATCCCCATGTAGGTCGCCGAGTCTGCGGGCGCGCCATGGCGCACGTAGATGATGCCCCGGTCGTCAAACTCGGTGCTGCCTGACCGGTATCGTTCGTCGGTGTCGTAGCGTCGCTTGGTCAGCGCAAGCCGGTAGTTCAGCCGCGCTACGTGCAGCCGCTGGTAGTGCTGCCGCAGCCGCTCGCCCGTGACGCGCAGGTCCTGTCGGTCACGCTGGGTCCAGAAGGCGCGCAGCACCTGTGCCCGTTCCGCCCCGGTGGCGGCATCGAGCGTGGCGAGTTCGGTGGGCGATGCGATCGCAACGATGTCGTCGCGATACCCGGTCGCCGCCACCGAGTCATCCAGCGCGGCACCGGCATAGTACGGCACCTGTCCCGACAGCGAGTCCAGCACGAACAGCGTGCGTGCTTCCTCAAGGAGGGCGATGGCCATATCGCCGCCGGCGGCGCCGTAGGCCCGGAACGCCAGCAGCGCCGAATCGGGGGAACCGACCAGTCGCTCGAGGCGACCGCGCGCCAGCAGCACCTCCGGGAGGCCGGCAGCGGCGGTGCGCGCCGCACGCCGTTGCGCGGCGAGGGCCTCGGAAAGATTGGCGTTGAATCGCTGCGCAAGCGCGACGCGCGCCAGCGCGACCAGTGCCGGCGCGAAGCCCGGCTCGACCTCGAGCGCCCGCTGCAGCGCCGTCGCGGCCCGACTGAGATAGTCACGCCGCAGCAGGGCCTGCACACCGGCGACAGCCGCCAGGCGGGAATCGCCCAAGCCCTCCTCGGTGAGCGCAAGCCCGTACCACGGTGATCCCCAGCGCGGCTGCAGCTCAATGACCCATTCGAACTCACTGGCCGCGTCGTCAAAGTGGCTCCGCCCACCCAGGTCCCCGAGGCGCAACGACAAGAAGCCCAGCTTGAGGTGCAACTCCGCATTGTCGCGCTGCGATTTCGCGGTGGCGATCATTTCCTGCTCGATGCCGAGCAGTACAAGCGTGTCACCCTGCGCGGCGAGTTCCGACCGCCATGCATCGAGGCGAGGTGATGCGTCCTCCGGCCGTGGCGCCTGCGCCGGCACTGGCGCCACCGCCAGCAGCTGCAGTGCCAGCAGTGCCGCCGATGCGCGCACGACCAGCTGGCGTCCGACTGTTACGGGGAGTGCGGGGTGCCGGAACCGGCGTTGCACGGCAGGGAGGTCAGTTGACCACGCGGAAGGACCGGCGGCGCACGTCCTTGATGCCGTTGGCAGCCGTCACCGTGATCTCCAGCGTGTAGTTGCCCGGCTTGAGCTTCTCGAGGCTCACGCTCCGTTGCGCCACCCAGCGCCCCCTGGGTGCCTGCTCATCGAACTTGAGCGTGATCTTGGCCGAGCCGGCGGCTGTCTGTCCCGTCATGAAGCTGGCACCGGACCCGCTGCCCTTCCGCACGACGAGCGTTGTGGTATGCGACTCGAAGGGGTCGGCGCCGATGAGCTCGTAGTACAGCTCGAGCGTTTCGCTGCGACGGAATGTCCCGAGCGGACTGAGGTAGACGGTGTCGCCCGGCGCCGGACTCCAGCTGAGGTTGTGGTTCCGGTTGCCCAGCACCAGGTCGCTCAAGGTGAGCCGCACCGACTGCGGCGGCGGCGCGACCACGACCTCCATTGGGAAGACGTGGCCGATGCTGTCACCTTCGGCGAGCATGATGCGATAGTCAAGGATGCCCGATGCGCGGGCGGGCACCGTGACGAGACCCACAGCGAACTCGTCGTCGGGAACCGGCTGCGCGGCAATGAACCGGCGCGTGGTGTCCACGCTCGCCACGATCCGGCCATACATGTCCGCGGCCGCGAAGCGCAGGCGCACGGTGTACAGGAGTCCCTGTGGAACCCGCTGCGGTACGAGACTGCTGCCCCGGACCGCGCAGCCGACGTGCAGCAGCGGCTGGTCTTCCTGGGAGCCCACGGCGAGTACCTGGCACGAGCCCTCCAGGTCGGTGGGGAAATGCTTTTCGTGGGAGTCGGTCGTGACCCCGCGCGCCAGGTAGGTGCGACCCAGCTGGCGCTCGTCCGACACCGCGCGCTGGAACCCGGTGCCGGATGTATTCAGGATGCGCTGGTAGATCGGCGCGAAGGCCTGCCGGGACACGATCAGGTCCCTGGCCATGGGATCGCTCGCGAGGTCGTCCGCGCCCGTCTGCAGCTGCAGGGCGCGCCGGTACCCGAGCAGGTCGAACAGGCTCTCGACCAGCCGGAAATCCTGCACGTCCTCGCGGGCGACAAAGTGAAAGTACATGTCGCCGTCGGTGCGCTCATAGAACCAGGAGAGGTTCGGTTCCACCCGATCGTCCAGCCGGGCGCCCGCCCCGCTGAAGGATACGCGCGACGTCGGTTCACCATGCCGGACGTAGATGATGCCCCGGTCGTCGAAGTCCTGGCTTCCCGACTTGAACCGCTCCTCGATGTTGTAGTGTCGCGAGACGGTCACGAGTGCAAAGTTGCGCCGGGCATAGAACCAGCGCCGATAGTGCTCGACCAGCCGGTCACCCGACGCACCCATGCTGAGGTCGTCGCGCGGACCCCAGAACTGCTTCAGCCATGCCGTGCGGTAGATGCCCCGCTGGGCATCGTAGTCGGCGAGCACGCTATCGGCGGCAATGGGAAAGAGGTCATTGCGGATGATGGCGACGACCGCCGAGTCGTCACTGGCGGCGGCGGTATAGTAGCCCGTGGCCGCGGCGCGGTCCCCCTGCCACAGTTCGGTCCGCGCGAGCTCGAGTTCGCCCACCGCCCGCGGGCCGTCGCCCTGGACGTACCGGGTAAACGCCGCGACCGCCGAATCGGGGCTGCCGACTTCGCGTTCCACTCGCCCGAGCGCGAGCAGGACCTGGGAATTTGTCCCGGCCGAGGTGGATGCGGCCCGGCGCAGTGCCGCGAGCGCCACATCCAGCTTGATGTTGACGCGCTGGCGGAGGGCGGTGTTGGCGAGATCGACGAGCCCCCGCACGAACGACGGGTCGACCTCCGCGCTCTTCGCGAATGCCGCCGCCGATCGCGCCAGCGCGTCCTTGCCGAACATGGTCTTGAGGCCGGCCACCACGGTGACCTGTGAATCGCCGATGCCGTACTCGGCAAGCCCCATCCCATACCAGGCGTACGGCCAGTTCGGCTCGAGATCGATGGCCCACTGGAACTCCGATGCCGCATCATCGTAGTGCCCCGAGCCACCCAGATCACCGAGGCGCAGGGCCAGGAAGCCAAGCCGGAGATGGCGCATCGGGTCGCTGCGATCGGCCTTGGCCGCTGCAATGAGCCGGGTCTCGAGTGCCCTCAGTCCCACCGAGTCCACGGTGCCGGCAATCGAATCCTGGAAGGCTTCGAGCCCCGCGCGCTGCGCCGGGTCCTGTGCCACCCCGCTCGACGGCAGGACGGTGAGCAGAAACGCGGGTACCAGCAGCGCTCGCAGGCACGCGCCAGGCGCGAACACGGTGGCTGGATGAGCAGCGGCGAGAGACGACAAATGTGGCAGGCGCATTCAGAGTCAGGGACGTTCGAGAGTGCCCCGGATTCACAACTCCTGGCGTGCCACTCCGAGCAGCCAGGTCCTGAGCCCGTCGAACACGCCCTGGGCATAGCGACGCTGTCCCTCAGTGGAACGAAGTGCCGCCTCCTGCTCCGGCACGATCATGTACAGCCCCTCGGTGAGAATGGAGGGCTGCCATGTCGGCCGGACGAGGGCGAGGTCACCGCGGCCCACACCAAGGTCGCGCAGGCCGAGTTGCTGCACGAGGCCGTGCTGCACCGCCGTGGCGAGTGGCAGGCTCGCGGGATGGTTGTAGAACACCGACGTTCCATTGTTCGTGAACGGGTTGACGCCATCGGGCAGGGCATTGTTGTGGATGGAGATGAGCACCTCCGCCCCGGTCGATTCGGCCAGGGCGATGCGAGGGCCAAGGTCGAGTGGGGCCTCGGTGGCCCGGGTCATGATGACTGTCGCGCCCGCGTCCCGCAGCATTTTCCCGAGTTGCACCGCGACGGCGAGGTTCGCCTCCGATTCGTGGAGACCGGTCGGTCCCGTAGCGCCCGCCGGTGGATGCCCCGGGTCGATGGCGATAAGGCGCCCGCGAAATGGCGCCGACCGGTCGATGGCCGGCGCCCGGCGAATGTCGAGCAGCAGGTCGGTGCCGTCCCAGCGCGCGCGATAGCCGTACACGTCGCGCGTCAGCGACACGCTGATGCGAACGACGGCGCCATCCTGGCGCCAGTCGATGCGCTCGATCATCGTGTCGGCGGGGGCATAGCGGGTCCAGTCGATATCGGCTACTGCGCCGTACACCTCGAGGGTGACGGTCCGGTCGGCTCCCGAGAGGCGGAATGGCACACGGGCTCCAACGGGAATCCGGATCGTCGAGCGGTTCGGGGCACTGCTGGTCGTCAGGGAACCGACGCGACCGAGGGGTGGCCAGGTGCCGGGAGGCAGTGGCTGAACGTCGGCGAGCGAGACCCAGGCATAGGTGTTCCCCGCAAGCCGGAGGCGCACGTCGTTGTTCTGGCGGCGATCAGCAACCGCGCGCGTTCCGGTCGGGAAGAACCAGTAATACGTCGCCCCCGGTGCCGCGCGCCCGACCGTGATGCTGTCCGACCTTCCGGTATGCGTCGCGTCGTCATCGAGCCGGACGACTTGCGGTGTGGTATCAGTCAGCGCCAGGCGAAGGGGCCAGATCGCCTCCAGCGACTGCGTGGGCCAGGTGAGGCGGACGCGTGCCCATGCACCCGGGGCAGGTGCCGGGCCCGCCGGCATGAGCATCGGTCCCAGGGAATCGCCGAGTGCGCGCCCGCGTATGACACCGACGTAGCGACTGGATCGCGGAACCCTTCGCAGGTTCGTCGTGTCGCGATCAAAGGCACGGATCCCTGCGGGCACGTCGTCGCCGCCCTGCTCCTCGGAGAGCGGCACAGTGGACCCGTCAGCCAGGATCAGTGCCCCCGTGGCGCCAGGAGCGCCACGAACCTGGACGCGGAGGTCCTCCGAGGGCGGCACCCAGGCCACGCCGCTCGGGACAAACGACGAAAGATCGATGTACGGCCCGTCGCCATCAGGCCGCCAGGCGGAGGTGCGGTGGACCGTCAGCAGCAGGGCAGCGGAGTCACGCGGAGACGCGGCGTCGAGCCTGAAGGTGAAGGACTCAGGAGCGACCGGGACACCTGGGCCGCGGGTTGACGCATCGGCCGGCGGGAGCGGAATCCAGGCGAGCCACGCGCCGTTGGGCCAGACCTTTACCGGTCGTCCGTTTATGCTGAGTATGGCGTCGCCAGTCCCGACGCTGCCCAGAAGGAAGGTGGAGTCACGCGCCTCGATCGTGGCGTCCTGGGCGGGATACTGCACCGTGATGCGAACGGGGCCCCCGACAGGCGGAATGGGGATCGCCGCCACCGATCTGTCGGCGCCTGGACTTCCCTCGCCAGAAACAGGACCAGCGGCAGGTGGGTTCGTGGCACAGGCGGAGACGAGCAGCAGGACGCCGAGCAAGACACGACGGCGGTGATTCATCGGCGCAAGGTAGTTGTGGCATTACAGTTACGCCATCGGTGCTCGTTGACGCATCGGCGCCGGATTCCTAGATTCTGCCAATCATTCACCTGACCCGCTGAGGGAAGACATGGCGACGGACATTCGGGTCAGCGTGTTCGGCCGTACCGATCTCGGCCGCACTCGGGACCACAACGAAGACACCTTTCTCGTCGCCGACCTCGACGCCCCGCAGGTGCTTCCCACCCTCGCCGTGGCGGAGCACATCATCGGCCCACGGGGATCGTTGTTCATGGTGGCGGACGGCATGGGCGGCGCGGCGGCCGGCGAGATCGCCAGCTCGATGGCGGCGCAGCAGATCTACGAGCACCTCGCCAAGGTGTGGAGCCACGACCCCGAGAACAGCCAGGATCGGTTTGCGCACCGCATGCGTGAGGCGGTGGAGCACGCCAATGCCGAGATCCATGCCTACGCGAGCGAGCACCCTGAGGTGCGCGGGATGGGCACCACGCTCACCGCAGCCGGGGTGTACGGACCACACCTGTTCCTGGCGCAGGTGGGCGACAGCCGCGCCTACCTCATCCGGGACGGGATGGCGTTCCTGCTGACCAAGGACCAGTCGCTGACGCAGCGCCTGGTGGATGCCGGCGAGCTCACTGAGGAAGAAGCCGAGACCAACGCCCGGAGAAACATCATCCTCCAGGCGTTGGGCCCCGACCCCCGGGTCAAGGTGGTCCTCTCGGTGCAGCGGCTCATCCAGGGTGACGTGCTTGTCGTGTGCTCTGACGGGCTCACCGGGCTGGTGCGCAAGACGGAGATCGCGGCGGTGGTCGCCAGCGAGCATGACCTCACCCAGGTCTGTGATACGCTCATCGCGCTGGCGAACGAGCGCGGCGGCCCCGACAACATCACGGTTGTGGCGGCCCGGTTCTCGGGGGATGGCCTTCCTGAAAGCAGCAGCTCCGAGGAAGCGCCCCAGCACAACGTCCTTCGATTTGCGGACGCGTCGGCGTCGTCCGACGACAGCCTCACCCCCCTGCCCCACCCGGCGCCTGTCATGGCCCCACCGCCCACGGCCCCTGCGGCCCGCGAGCGCGACGCCGTGGCCGCGCCAGCCAATCGTGCTGCCGTGTACGGCATCGGACTGCTGGTGCTCGTGGCAGCCCTGTGGTTCCTCCTGCGCTGACGCGATACCACCCGCATGAAGGCCATCTTCACCTACCTTACCGGCGGACGCGCAGGCCAGGCGGTCGTCGTCGAGAAGAGCTACGCGATGCTGGGCCGGGCGCCGCAGGCCGATGTCCGCTTCGGTCCCGACCAGGACCTGCCGGTGTCGGGGCGACACGCGGCGGTGATCTTCCGCGATGGTGACTGGATCCTTCGCGACCTCGCCAGCACCAATGGCACCTTCGTCAACGGCGTCCGCATCGAGGGTGAGCACCAGCTTGCCGACCAGGACCTGATTCGCCTCGGCGACGGCGGCCCGATGCTCCGCTTCGGCGTGATGCGCGACAGCTGGCGCCCGACGGAGGGCACGCCGCCCTCGCCGCCCACTCCCGAACCCTGGCCTGTCGATACCGCCAGCGCGGTGCCTCGCACCCCGCTGAGCACCGCGCAGGGTACGGTCGCGGGTGCCGATGATGGTCGCTTCGTCGCCACGGTCACGGCGACGCGTCAGCGCGCGCCGTGGCTTGCCGCACTCCTGATCGTTGTCGTGCTGGGGTCCCTCGGCGGCGTCGCGACCTGGCGTTCGCGGGCCAGCCGCGGGGCGATGGACGAGCATGCGCTTCTCCTGGCGCAGGCTGACAGCCTGTTCGCCACACTCGACGCGATCGGGCACGGTGACAGCCGTATCGCGGGGGCGCTGGACGGCGCCAAGGCCGAGACGGCGCGCCTTCGGTCCCGCATCCGCCGGACCCCGCGCGACCAGCAGGCGCTGGCACCGCTGCGAGACAGCCTGCGCTATCTCGCGTCGAGCTTCGAGCGCCTCGCCGCCGCGGCCGCGCTCGATCCCGAGCAGGTGTCGCGCACCAGCGGCGCCGCAATGGCCCTGGTGGAAGCGACGTATGAGGACGGCACAAGCCGCCGCGCCTCCGCCTTCGCCATGCGGGGGGCGAACGGACGTGTCGTGTACGTCAGCGTGCCGGGCATCCTCCGGGATGCCGGCGGCCACAGCGCCACCGCCATCACCTTGCACCTCTCCGGCAGCAGTGCGTCGGTGACGACCCGGGCGCTCGCCTCGCACGATTCCCTCGGTGTGGCGGTCCTGGAGGCGCCGAAGGGAAGCGACGTCGGCACGCCGCCCAGTCTGGCCAGGAACGTTGGGGGCAGCCTCGTGGGGCAGGCCGCCGTACTGCTTGGCTATCCGGTGGCGCGGCAGCGCGAATCTGCGGTGCCGACCACGGCGCTCGCTGCGGTGACGATTGCGAACCCCACACTGCTGCAGCTCGAGCCGCTGGGCGCGTCGCTGGCCCCCGGAAGCCTGGTGTTCGACCGCTCGGGAAGTGTCATCGGCATGCTGCGCCCCGGCACGGGTGATACGCGACTGCTGAATGTGGTGCCCGCCCCCACCATCACCGCATTCGTCGATGGGAGTACGAGTGGCCGTTGAGCGACGGGCCGGGGCGCCCTTCGCCTGGATCGCCGCGCTGGCCTTCGCCTCGGGCTTCCCCTTCGGCCTCATCAACGAGGCGCTTCCGGTCTACCTGCGCACCCGGGGTGCAAGCCTCGTGGACATCGGCCTCATCACTGCCGCGACCTTCCCGTGGACCTTCAAGTTCCTCTGGGCCCCGATCCTCGATCGCGTCGGCACACGGCGCCAGTGGATCGCCGGTTGCCTGATCCTGCTCGCGATGGTGATCCCGCTCATCGCGCGCGTCGACGCCTCGCAGCACGCGCGCCTGTTCTTCGCACTGATCGTCCTGGCCGTGGCCCTGTCGGCGACGCAGGACGTCGCCATCGACGCCTTTACCATCCAGGCGACGCCGCGCGAGCAGCTGGGGCTGGCCAACTCGGTCCGCATCGGGGCCTATCGTGTGGCCATGCTGGTATCGGGAGGCGCGCTCATCTGGCTCGCCGGACGACAGGGGTGGCCAGCCGCCTTCACCGCCGCGATTGCGGTGACGGTGCTCCTCGCGGCAGCCTCCTTCTTCATCCCCAACACCGGCCAGGTGCGCCCGGAGGCGGGCCAGTCGCTGTGGTTGCCCCTGCGTGCCCTGCTGTCCCGCCCCGGCGTCGGCTGGGTTCTGGCGTTCGCCATGCTCTTCAAGCTGGGCGATGCAGCCATGGACCCGATGACACGACCATTCTGGGTTGACCGGGGATTTTCGCTGGAGGAGATCGGCGCGGTGCTCACGACCGGCCGCATGGTGGCGACGGTAAGCGGCGCCATCCTCGGGGGCTACCTCACCACCCGCTGGGGCATGCGGACGGCACTGTGGTCGCTTGGGTTGCTGCAGGCCGTGTCCAACCTGGGATACTGGGCCGCCGCCGCCGTTACGCCCTCAAAGGCGCTGATGATTGCGGCAGCCCTGTTCGAGAACTTTTCCGGGGGAATGGGCACCGCCGCCTTCGTGGCCTACCTGATGTCGGTGTGCGAACCGCGCTTTGCCGCCACGCAGTATGCCCTGCTCTCGGCGCTGCTGGCGCTGACCCGTGCGCTGGTGGGGCCGCTGGCGGGTTCGCTCACCGAACGGATCGGCTACGCCGCCTTCTTCCTGTTCACCTTTGTCCTGGCACTTCCGGGCTTTGCGCTCCTGCCCTTCCTGTCACGCGCCGCTCCGCCGCCCGACGAGGTCAGCGCGAACGCTCGTTGAGCCAGCGGCCGACCGCGTCCTGCATCAGGCGCTGCCGGTGCCACGCCACCAGCACCGGGCCGGTGCCCGGAATCTCGCCTACGAGCCGCGGATGCCCGAACAGGATGGTGAGGTCGCTCCCCGGCACCAGCTCGTTCAGCGCCGCGCGCGACGCATCGCCAAACCCGGCCCGACCCTTCCAGGCCCGCGGCTCCGCGAAGGCCAGCACGATGCGACTGCCACCGGATCCCAGCGCCACACCGAGAGTCCGCAGGGTAGCCGCCACCGCATCCCCGGGAACCGGGGCATAGGGACCACCGAGGTCGTCATCCACCGTGACCAGCTCGATTGGCGACCGCAGCGCCCCTACGCGTGCGCGCGTGATCCCGGCCGCGAGGAGCGCGTCGGCAAGCGCCGGCGCGCCATCGAAGGGCGCCCGCGACAGCGGGGGCGATGGGCGCTCGCCGTCGGCCACGGCGCGCTCATAGCGCCGCAGCGCGTCGTCCACACGAGCGGCACCGAGATGACCGGATTCGAGCGCTGCGGTGAGGGCTGCCGCCACCGCGGCGGTATCGTCCGGGTACAGCAGGATGTCCACGCCGGCGATGAGCGCAGCCACCGCCGCTTCGGCCTCCGATCGCCCGGCGAGTGCCGCTTCCATGATCAGGGCGTCACTGACGAGCAGGCCGTCGAACCCGCTCTGGCGCAACTCGCCAATGATGCTCTTCGACAGGGTTGCCGGGAGGCCGGACGGATCCAGGGCCGGATAGCTCACGTGCGCCGTCATGATTGATGCAACCCGGGCGTCCACCGCCGCCTGGAATGGCACCCGGTCGACCGCGAGCTGCTCACGGGAGGCATCAACGACGGGCAGTGTGATGTGCGAATCGGCGGTGGTGCGGGCGTGCCCGGGATAGTGCTTGGCACAGGCCAGCGCGCCGGCGCCCTGGCATCCCTCGATCCATGCCGCCACATGACGGGCGGCGAGCGTCGCGTCGGCCGCGAAGGCGCGTGTCTGGATGATGGGGTTGTCGGGCAGGAGATCGAGATCGGCAACCGGAGCAAAGATCCAGTTGACGCCAACGCCCTTCGCGTCGTGCGCCGTGACCTCGCCGGCCCAGCGCGACACCTCGGTGCGGTCGAGCGCGGCGAGCGCGCGCGGCGGTGGGAACTGGGTGAGTCCCTCAAACTGCTGGCCCGCCCCGCGCTCGAGGTCGGCCGCGAAGAGCAGCGGCCGACCGGCCTCCCGCCGCAGCCGGGCCGTGAGGTCGCGCACGGCCTCGGCGGTGCCGCCAAAGATGATGAATCCACCGACGCCAAGGGCGAGGGCGCGTCGGACAGGCTCCGCCTCGTGATCGAACCCGCCATCGGCGCGCCAGCGGATCGCAGGAAAAATGAGCCGTGCGACTGTCATCCCGGCGTGATACTCCCCAGAACTCGTGCCCCCCGGGCACCGGTGCATGATGGCAGGTTGGCGGGCTGGCCGTGCAGGGTGAGATACCCCAGGAGCGCGAAGGCGACCGCCTCCTTGGCGTCCCCGCTGAAGAAGAGTTCGTCGAAGCGGCGCAACTGCCGCCCCTGCGCCCCCAGGATCGCCGCCAGCGCGTCGTACAGTACGGGATGGCGCGCGCCACCACCCGACACCACCACCTCGGGTGCCGCCGGCACCCATCGCTCGATCGCACCGGCAATCGAGCGGACGGTGAGCGCTACCGCAGTGGCGACGCCGTCAGGGCCAGGGACGCGCTGGTGCAGGTCCCGCGCCCGGGTTTCCCCGAAGTGTTCGCGCCCGGTACTGCGCGGCGGGGGCTGGTTGAAGAATCCATCGGTGAGCAACCGTTCGAGCTCGATCTCGTTTACCTGTCCCTGCGCCGCCAGCGCGCCGTCGCGGTCGTAGGGCAGTCTCGCATCCACCAGACGCGCCACCGCATCGACCAGCACCATTCCGGGACCGGTGTCGAACGCGAGCGCATGATCATCGATGGCGCGGCGCCCGACATAGGTGACGTTTGCCATGCCGCCGATATTGAGCAGCACGCGGGGCCCGTCGGCAGCCCCGAAAAGAAGCACGTCCGCCGCGGGAACCAGCGGCGCGCCCTGCCCACCCGCCGCAACATCGCGCGAGCGGAAGTTGTTCACCACCGGACGGCCAAATCGCTCCGCGAGCACCGCCGGCTCACCCAGCTGCCAGCTGACGAGTGGCGGCTCATGCCACACCGTCTGCCCGTGCAGCGCAATGAAGTCGACCGCGGAGGCCGGCGCATGCGCCGTGGCAAGCAACTGCTCCACCGCGTCGGCGGCCCATTCTGCAATGGCGACATGAAGCCGGGCCAGCTCGGCCGCGCCAGCCCCGTTCAGGCCATGCTCGATCAACCCGCGCTCGGCGGCGGTGTATGGCCGGGTGACGAACGCCAGGAGGTCGGCATGCGTGGGCCCGGTGAAGCGCACGAGGGCGGCGTCCACACCGTCGAGCGAGGTGCCCGACATGAGACCGATCCCGATAGCAGGGCGTTCGGTCATGAGGCCACCGGTGGGGGATCGCCCACGATCGCCCGGAGCCGGCCGCCATGCGCAGCGAGCAGTGCCTCGGCCCCTTCGCGTTCCACGCCGCGTCGCGCCATCACGATGGCAACCTTCACCTGACCGTTCGCACGTTCCAGCACGAGCGCCGCGGCATCGCGGTCCAGTCCCGTCGTTTCCATCACGATGCGATGACTCCTATCCTCGAGTTTCGCGTTGGAGGCGCGAAGGTCGACCATGAGGTTGCCGTAGGTCTTGCCGAGCCGGATCATGGCGCCCGTGGTAATGGTGTTCAGCACCAGCTTCGTGGCGGTGCCGGCCTTCATGCGGGTGGATCCGGTGATCACCTCAGGGCCCACCAGCACCACGATGCACACGTCACAGGTGGTCCGAAGGAGCTTTGGCGGCTCGGCGCACGCCACCAATCCGGTGCGGGCGCCAAGTGCCTGGGCCCGCCCGAGCGCCGCCCGCACATAGGGCGTCGTGCCGCTGGCCGCGATCCCGATGACGGTGTCCTGCCCGCGCACCTGGTGCCCGTCCATCGCGCTGATGCCTGCATTGACATCATCCTCAGCACCCTCGACGGCCCGGAGCAGGGCCTTCGCCCCACCGGCGATGATCCCAACGACCATCTCAGGCGGGGTACCGAACGTCGGGGGACATTCGGCGGCATCGAGTACGCCCAGCCGTCCGCTCGTTCCTGCCCCGACATACAGCAGGCGGCCACCCTGCCTGAACGAATCCTCCACGAGTTCGATGGCGCGGGCAATCGCCTCGCGGGCACCGGCGACGGCACCGGGGACGTTAGCATCCTCGGCGGCGATGAGGTCCACCAGTTCGATGGCAGACGCCACATCAATGTCGCGCGTGTTCGGGTTGCGACGCTCGGTGAGTCGGGGATCGAGGAAATGCTCGGGCATGGGCAGGGGGTACGGGTGGGCAAGAGCCTGCGTGCGGCTAAATTAGACCCCGCCTGTTGCCCCGGGCAACCACGGTCCCGTCCTTCCACCGTCAGGGAGCCTCGTGACTCGACTGCGCATCGCCGTTCCCATCCTCGTCCTTGCCGCCTGCACTCCCTCGGCGTCGACTGCTCCAGCACCCGCCAGCGGTTCCGCCGCCCCGGTTGGGGCGCCCGGGGCGGCTGGGCCGGCTTCCCCCAACCCCTTCCCAGCTGGGTGGCAGTATCCGGAGCGCACCCGCTCGGAGCACGGTCCCCACGCCATGGTGGCTTCCGGCAGCGACATCGCCAGCGCCACCGGCCGGGAGGTACTGCGCCGTGGAGGGAGCGCGGTGGACGCGGCGGTGGCGGTTGGCTTCGCGATGGCGGTGGTAGATCCCGAGGCGGGGAATCTCGGCGGCGGCGGGTTCATGATGATTCGCCTGGCCGACGGCACGGTGTATTTCCTGGACTACCGGGAGCAGGCCCCGCTCGCGGCCACCCGGGACATGTACCTGGACGAGGATGGGAAGGCCACGGACAAGAGCCAGGTGGGCTACCTGGCACCGGCGACACCGGGGTCGGTCATGGGCATGATCGAGGCCCAGAAACGGTTCGGCCGCCTGCCCCTCGCCGAGGTGATCAACCCCGCCATCTCGCTCGCCAGGAACGGATTTGTACTCGATTCCATCCGGAGCGCCCGCATCCGCAGTGACAGCACCAAGCTGGCGATGTTCCCTGCGAGTGCCGCGATCTACCTGCCGGGTGGTGGTGTGCCGGCGGCGGGGACGGTGCTGGTGCAGCTGGACCTGGCCCGGACGCTGGAGGCGATCCGGGACCAGGGCGCCGACGGCTTCTATCGCGGCTGGGTGGCCGACTCGCTGGTGGCGGTGATGGAGCGGAATGGCGGGCTCATCCGGCAGGCCGACCTCGACCGCTATCGCGTGGTCTGGCGCCAGCCGATCACCCTGCACTACCGCGGCTACACGATCTATGGAGCCCCGCCCCCGTCGTCGAGCGGGCTCACCACGGGCGTCGCGCTGAACCTGCTGAGCACCTGGCCCACGCTGCCGCCCTTCGGCTCTGCCGAGTTGCTGCAGATCGAGATCGAGGCGCTGCGCCGCAGCTTCATTCTTCGGAACGCGGTGATCGGCGACCCCGACTTTGTCACCGTACCGGAGCAGTGGCTGCTGTCGACGGTCCTGGCAGACTCCCTTCGGCGTACGATGAAGCCGGGCCGTGCCACACCCACGCTTGCCGCGCAGGCGAGTGCGGGCACCGGATCGACAACGCACTTCTCGGTAGTCGATGCGGAGGGCAACGCCGTCTCCACGACCACGACGCTCAACGACCTCTATGGCAGCGGCGTCATGATCCCGGGCACCGGGGTGCTGCTGAACGACATCATGGACGACTTCACCGTGGCCCCAGGCCGGGCCAACAGCTGGGGCCTCATCCAGGGCGACATCAATGCGATTGCGCCGCTCAAGCGTCCCCTGTCCAGCATGTCACCCACCATCGTGCTCGCGCAGGACGGCAGCCTGCTGCTGGTGCTGGGATCCCGGGGCGGCGCCACCATCATCACCCAGGTGCTGCAGGTGCTGAGCAACGTGATCGATCACCGCATGGACCTCGTCACTGCGGTGGCGGCGCCACGCATTCATCATCAGGCGCTGCCGGATACGGTGCGGGTGGACCGGGGCGGCTTCCGCCCCGAGGTGCTCGACTCGCTCCGGGCGATGGGGTACGGGATCCGGGAAGCCAACCCCGGTGGAGACGTGGAGGCCGTCGAGCGTCTCCCCGGGGCATGGATCGGCGTGAGTGATCCGCGCTCGGGGGGCGGGACCGCGGGCTACTGACGCGACCAACTAGCGGGTGAAATCCTCGCTCAGCGTAATGTCGAGCGGGGTGCCCGGCACCACGAAGATGTCGTTGTCCTTGGTCTGCGTCATGCGCTGCGCACCAACGGCACCACCCACCACGCCGCCAATCACGGCGCCGGTACCCTTGCCGATGAGCCCGCCGACGACCGCGCCGGCCCCGGCGCCGCCAGCCACCTTCGCCGCATCGCCCAGTGAACTCCCGCGATGCTTGTAGGTAAACGCCGGGGTGCCGACTGCTCCCACGAGCGGGAGGCGTGAGCCGTCGATCGAGACATTCTGGGTGGACATCCGCAGGGTACCCTTGTCCTTCTTGTTCTCCGACCACTTGATCGCCTGGATCTTCAGTGTCACGGTGGACCCGGCAGGGATCACGGTGGCGCCCGATGCATCCACGACCGGCTCCGCCACGCGGACCTTGACGAGGTTGCCGGCGCTATCGGTGGCAGAGGTGATCGTATCGATCACCGTGGTATGGATGATCGTCCCCGTTGCCAGCTCACGCCTGGCGGGTGCCGTGGCAGCGGCTGGCGCCGCGCCCCCCGACGCCGCCGCTGCCGCCGGCCTGGGCTTCGCGGCAGCAGGCTTGGGCGGATCCTTGTAGACCACCACCGTCTCGGGCCGGGCCGGCGCCATCGCGGCACTGTCGACGGGCATGTCGGACAGCGCAGCCATCGTATCGACCGGGGCGAGTTGAAGGTCGCGACCAGAGCTATCGGCAGCCGCGGCCCGCTGATCTCCCCTGCCGCAGGCGAGCAGCAGGACCATAGCGGTGGCGGACAAGAACGGCATGTATCGCACGTTGACTCTCCTGTTTGGCACTTGCTGCGAGTTGGGACTTCCCCGAAATTCTACATCAGCATGCGCGAGTTACATAGTCTCCTGCCCTATATGCGGCGCTACCGCAGCACCTATCTCTTCGGGTTGCTGTTCGTCGTCGTCTCCAACATCCTGACCACCCTTGGCCCGCGTTTCCTGGAGCGCGCCATCAACGAGATCACGCGCAGCGCGCCGCTGCGCGCGGTGGTGTGGAGCGTGTCGCTCATGGTGCTGGTCGCGCTGGTGGGCGGGGCCGCACGGTACGGCATGCGGGAGTGCCTCAACAGCGGCAGCCGACGCGTCGAAACCGACATGCGCGACGACATTTTTGCCCACCTGCTGCGCCAGGATGCCGGATTCTACGACCGGCACCCCACCGGCGACGTCATGGCCCGCGCCACCAACGACCTGACCTCGCTGCGCATGGTGGCCGGCCCGGCCCTGATGTACCTGGTGGACACCACCATGCGTGCGATGCTCGTCATACCCGCGATGGCGCAGATCAGCCCTCGACTGACGGGACTGGCCCTCCTTCCCCTGATCGGACTGCCCCTCGTCATGATCTTTCTCGGGCGCATGATCCATAACCGATCACTCGCCATCCAGACATTCTTCGGCGTCATCACGTCGCATGTGCACGAGCATATCTCCGGCGTGCGCGTGGTGCGGGCGTACCGGCAGGAACGGGCCGAGACGGCCGCCTTCATCGGGCTGAACGACGAATACCTGAACCGGAACCTGTCGCTTGCCTATGCGCAGGGGGCGTTTCACCCGCTCCTGGCACTGCTTGGTGGCCTGGGGACGGTGGTGGTGCTGCTCCTTGGCGGACGGCTTGTCATCGAGGGAGCGGTATCCCCCGGAGCCTTTGTGGCCTTCGGCGTGTACCTCGCGATGCTGGTATGGCCACTCATCGCCCTGGGCTGGGCGGTGAACCTGGTTCAGCGGGCCACCGCGGCGATGAAGCGCATCGGCGAGATCATGCATGAGGTGCCCGCCATTGCCTCGCCGGACGAACCCACGCCCCTGCCCGTGGCGGCCGGCGCGCGGAGCGTCACGTTCGAGCATGTGTGGTTTCGGTACCCATCGGCACAGGATCGGGGATGGGCCCTTTCTGACATATCGTTTCGCGTGTCCGCCGGTCGCTCACTCGCCATCGTGGGCGCCACCGGCTCGGGCAAATCGACGATCGCCGAGTTGCTGTCACGAGCCTATGACCCGGGCGAGGGACGGGTCCTGATTGATGGTGTCCCCATCGACGAGCTGGCGCTGCCCGAACTGCGCCGGTGCCTGGGGATCGTCCCCCAGGAAACCTTCCTGTTCAGTGACACACTGCGCCACAACGTCCTCATGGGCGCACCCGACGATGGGCGACTGGAGCGGGTGGCCGAAGTGTCCCAGCTGGCGGCGGCAATCCCCGAGCTTCCGCGGGGCTACGACACCATGCTTGGCGAGCGCGGCATCAACCTGTCAGGCGGGCAGAAGCAGCGGGCAGCGATCGCGCGTGCCCTGGCCCAGGACCCGCCGATTTTCGTGCTCGACGATGCACTGAGCGCGGTCGATGCCCACACCGAGGCGAAAATCCTCCAGGCACTGCGCAGCGCACTGGAGGGACGGACAACCATCATCATCTCGCATCGGCTTGCGGCGGTCCGTGATGCCGACGAGATCATTGTGCTGGATGAGGGGCGTATCGTTGAGCGGGGAACGCATCCGGTGCTGATTGCGGCGCGCGGGCGTTACTGGGAGCTGCTGCGGCGACAGGAGGCGGAGGAAGAACTGGAACTGACCGCCTGAGCTGCCGGCGACTCAGATACGGTCCTTGAGGAAGGACGGTGTGAGCGCCTGCAGCCACCCCGCCAGGCGGGTGAACTCCCCGGACACCATCAGCAGGCCGACCGCGATCAGGAGCACACCACTGATCCGCATGACCCAGGGCAGGTACTTCCGGAAGCGCTGAAACCAGTCGAGGAAAGACTCCACCGCGAGCGCCGCCAGCAGGAAGGGCACCGCGAGCCCGGCGGAGTACGCGCCAAGCAGCAGCATCCCCCGCCCCACATCCTGCTCGACCGTGGCGAGCCCCAGGATTGCCCCGAGGATCGGACCGATGCACGGCGTCCACCCCGCGCCGAAGGCCATGCCGACCAGCACGGAACCAAGAAAGCCTACCGGCTTGTCCTGCAGCTGTATCCGCCGCTCCATCTGGAGCGCGCCGACCTTGAAGACACCGAGGCAGTAGAGACCGAACGCGATGATGAGCAGCCCGCCGGCGCGCGTGAGCCACACCTGGTAAAAGCGGAGCGCTCGTCCCAGCGCCGTGGCGGTGGCGCCGAGGAGAACAAAGATCAGGGAAAAGCCGATGACGAAGCAGAGGGCGTGCAGGAGCGCGATGCGGCGCCGCGTCCCTAGTTCGGGCAACGACATGCCGGTGAGGAAGCCAACGTAGCTTGGGACGAGCGGGAGCACGCACGGGGACAGGAAGCTCAACAACCCGGCAGCGAACGCGACGAACAGGCCGAGACCGGCCGTCTCATTCACGGGAGCAACCCACCCAGGTCGCGCTGTCGGCACTCGCGACAGAGTCCATAGATCTCGATCCGATGCCGCTGATGCTGGAAGTGGAACTCGTCGGCGATGACAGGAAGCATCCGCTCGAGCCGGTCATTCTGGAACTCCTGCACGGCACCGCATCGCACGCAGACCAGGTGCTCATGCTGCTGCGACGACGCCACCGGTTCATACCGGCGGAAGCCCTCGCCAAAGTCGTGGGCCCGGAGCAGTCCGCTCTCGACCAGGGTATCGAGGGTGCGATAGACGGTCGCCGTGCCGACCCGCATGCCCTTCTGCTTGAGGCGGCGCTCGATGGCCTCGACGGAGAGATGCTCATCCGACTCAAAGAGCACACGGGCAATCAGGGTACGCTGCGCGGTGACGGGAAGGCGGTGATCGCGCAGGTGCCGGTGGAAACGCTCGAGGAGGCTGGCCGCCTCTTCACGACTGAGGTGCGCCATCGACGGCCGCCTCGCGCCACTGATCGACCGGCACCGGAGCCGGGGCATCATCCTCACCCAGCCGCCGGCGGACGCTCACGAGCAGTTCCTCCAGCGCCTCCACGGGGCCGCTGCCCACCTCCTCCAGGGAATGCTCGAACGTACCACGCTCACGCCCCCTGATGGTGAGCGCATACCGTGCGGTCCAGATGCGGCGGCGATCTCCGTCCACGAGGGCGAGGATCGCCGTGCCAAGCTCGCGCCGCTCGAGGCGGATTGGCTGGAACTGCCAGATCCCCTCGATGTCATCCACCGGGAGGACGGCCAGGACCGCCTCGGCGAGCCGGGCCCAGCCGCCGCGCCAGGTCGCACGGACCGGGGCCGTCACGCAGCCCTCGCCTGTTCGACGTAGAAGCGCAGCACGTGCATGAAGTCCTGGGCATTGGTCACGACCCCGAACGCCTGGTGCGTGCCCCGGTCCTTGAGCTTGTTCACGACAAATTCCGTCTGGTCGACACAGATCGTCATGAGTGGCTCCGGGGGTCCGCGGCGGGTATGAAATGCGGGCAGCATGTTGCCCACGGCAATGGCATGCAGCGCCGTAGCGATGAACACGGCACCGGTGGCAAGCACGGTGTGCTCGCGCATCGCCTCCTGCGCCGCCAGGCTGTCGCTGTAGACGCCCGGCAGCGGCCCATCGTCCCGGATGGAGCCCGCCAGCACATAGGGCACGCCACAGGTCTCGAGCGTGTGCATGATGCCGGTCTTGATCAGCCCGGACTTCACCGCTCCAGCAATGGATCCGGCGGCACGCACGCGGTTGATGGCACGCATATGCAGGCCATGTCCCCCCTCAGTGGGCACGCCGGTGTTGCTCATGCCGAGGGTGGTGCCGAAGATCGCTGCCTCCATGTCGTGCACGGCGACTGCGTTGCCCAGCAGCGCGGCCTGGACGTAGCCGTTGCGAATGAACCACTCGAAGTCGGACCGGGCGCGGGAGTGCACCAGCGCCGGTCCCGCCACCCACAGCAGGTAGCCGCCCGCACGCCGCTCCCGTTCCAGCTGGAAGGCGAGTTCCTCATAGTTCACGGGCTTCTCACGACTCACCTCGGTGCCCATGAACTGGAACTCGTTGGCCGAGTGGCTGCCCCCGAGGAACCCGGCGGTGTGCACCACGATGCCCTCGGTACCATCCTCGGCCTCGCCGACCGCAACCAGGTCGCCCTTCCGGAGGCGTCGCGGCTCGATCGTTTCCAGGGCCCCGTCGCGGCGGACGATGACGCAGTCCATGCGCGGCCGGGTTGGCATCTGCCAACGGCCGTTCACATTGACGTAGGTCGGGAGGTTGGAGGTCGAAAAGAACCCCTCCGGGAGCACGCCATCGGCCGGGAGGGGCAGGAACCGGGCTTCCGGAGCCCCGGCGAAGGGCGCCAGGGTGAAGTCCGGTTCGGCGTATGTGGATTTGCTCATCGTGGGCGGAAGGTATGGGGTCCAGAGCGAGGATTCAAGCAAGCAAACCGAGTAGATTGTCCCGCTGCAGCCGCCTTCACACACCAACCCGAGATCGTCCATGTCGATTGCCCGAATCCTTCGCGCGACCGTGCTCCCGGCACTGATGCTGGCCGCTTCTCAGGCGGCGGCCCAGGAACCGGTCACGCCGGCCCGGCCGGACTCGACGCGACGCGATTCCGTGCAGGTGCTCGACGAGATTACGGTCACGGTCACGCGGACCCCGGAAACCCTGGGCCGCATACCGCAGGCGATCGGGGTGGTCGGGCCGCGGGACATCACGCGCGCGCAGCCGACGCTGACCGCAGATGAAGCGCTGAACAACATCCCGGGCATCTACATCCAGAACCGGTCCCAGTACTCGCAGGGCCAGCGCATCGAGATCCGTGGCGCGGGGGCCCGCGCCAACTTCGGTGCACGTGGCGTGAAGGTGCTGCTCGACGGCATTCCCCAGACGCTTCCCGACGGGCAGAGCCAGTTGACCAACGTCGACTATGGCCTGCTGGACACCATCGAGGTCCTGCGGGGCCCGGCGTCGAGCATGTATGGCAATGCGTCCGGCGGCGTGGTGTCCCTGCACTCCCGGACCGCCGGCCCGGAGGCCTTCTCGCAGACCATTCGCTACCAGGCTGGTTCGTACGACATGGACAAGTGGCAGGCCATCTCGGCGGCTCGCGGGGGCAACTTCAGCGGCGTGCTGTCGCTGTCCCGCTTTACCTGGGAGGGCTTCCGGCAGAACAGCGCCGCCGACATCGGCATCTACAACCTCGGGCTGACCTGGACTCCCACCACGCGGAGCTCGCTCGACCTCCGCGTGCTGATCGCCAACGATCCACTGGCCCAGAATCCCGGGGCACTCACCTACGCCGAGTATGACGTGAACCCCGATTCGGCGGCCGCGACGAATATCCGGCGAGGCGCGTCGAACGACATCAAGCAGCAGCAGGTGTCGCTCACCTACCAGAATCGCTTCGCGAGCCATGACGCATCGATCAATGCCTCGGTGTTTGCGCTCTGGCGGCAGGTGCAGAACCCGATCGCCGCGGCGCCGCCGGGCAGCCAGGGTGCCGAGGCACCCATTGCCGGGTTGTACATCCAGATCGACCGGCAGGCGGCCGGTGCCCGCGCCACCGGCGGTTACCGCCCGGGCAGCAGCTGGCGGTCCCCGCTCCTCACGGTGGGACTGGACTTCCAGCGCCTGCAGGATGACCGGCAGAACTTCCGGTCCCTCAGCGGGCAACCCACGGACAGCCTGCTCCTGGACCAGGTGGAGACGGTGACGGAGGTGGGGCCGTTCATCCAGGCGCACTGGACCCCCACGGAACGGCTGACAGTCGATGGTGGCGTGCGGTACGACTGGGTCACATTCGATGTGCAGGACAACATCAGTGCGGACGGAGACGCCAGTGGCAGCCTGCCGCAGGACGCGCCCAGCGGCACGGCGGGTGCGAGCTATTTCATCAGCGAAGGGATCACCCCGTACCTCAACTTCGCGTCCGCCTTCGAGACGGCGACCACCACCGAACTGGCCAATCGCCCTGATGGCGCCGGTGGATTCAACGACGCGATCCAGCCCCAGCGGACGCTCAGCGCTGAACTCGGCGCGCGGGGTCGCGCCACCCGGTGGCTGACGTACTCGGTATCAGGATTCGTGAGCCGCGTGACCGACGCCATCGTGCCGTACCGCGATGTCGGTGGACGCGTGTACTACACGAACGCGGGCAAGATCAATAACAACGGGCTCGAGCTCGGCCTCACGGTCGCACCGATTCGGCAGTTCAGCGCGAACCTGTCCTTTACCTATGCCAACTACACCTTCGCAGACTACGTGGTGGTGGATGGCGCCGCGGCGGACACGCTGGATGGCAACCGCGTGCCCGGCGTGCCGCGTTTCTTCACTCGCATCGGCCTGCGGTCACAGCCCGGCTTCGGGTTCGTGGTGGACCTCGACCAGACCCTGTCATCGTCGCTCACCGCCGACGACCAGAATTCCATCTGGGTCGACAACTGGGGCGCGGGTGTCACCAACCTGCGCATCAGCTGGTCAAAGGCATGGCGCGACTTCACCTTCCAGCCCTATCTCGGCCTGGTGAACCTCTTTGACCGGAAATACATCGGTGCCGTCACGGTGAACGGCTTTGGCGGCCGGGCACTCGAGCCCTCGGCCCGGCGCAACTTCTACCTCGGCGCGGAAATCGGCTTCAAGACGCGCAACTAGATAGAAGCATCAGAGCAGCGTTACCGGATCACGATCAATCACCACCCGAACCTGCCGAACCTTCGGCAGGCGCCTCGCCGCGTAGCGCACCACCTCGCCGATCGCCCGTGGCGGTCCCTTGAGCATCAGGTGCCACCGCCAACGGTCCTTGAGCCGCGCCAGCGGGCATGGTGCCGGACCGAGGACCACCACAGGGAGCTTCCGCGCCTCCACCAGCCGCGCGCACCAGGCCGCAACACGTTCCGCTGCATCTGCTGCCGCGATTTCAACCGCCGACGACACGACCAGGTTCACCAGGCTCACGAACGGCGGGTAGGGCGGCGACCGGCGCAGTTCCAGTTCAGCCGCCGCGAATCCATCGGTATCGTGCGCCGCGGCGAAGGTGAGTGCATGATGCGCCGGGGATCGTGTCTGGACGATGACACGGCCGCCGCGTGGTCCGCGCCCGGCACGCCCCGCCACCTGCGCCAGCAACTGGAAGGTGCGCTCGGAGGCACGGAAGTCGGGCAGGTGCAACGCGGTATCGGCATCGACCACGCCTACGAGGGTCACCCGGGGGAAATCCAGGCCCTTGGCGATCATCTGCGTGCCCAGCAGGATGTCCACATCCCCGCTGTCCACCGCGGCCAGGATGCGCTGGTGCGCTCCCTTCCCGCCGGTGGTATCCAGGTCCATCCGGGCGACCCGCGCTGAGGGATACCGCTCGGCCACCAGGCGCTCGAGCTGCTGGGTGCCCACCCCCCGCCCCACGTGAACCGCTCCACCGCACTCGGCACAGCGCGCGGGCATCACGTCTCGATGATCGCAATAGTGGCAACGCAACCCCTCGGGCGCACGATGCACCGTCAGGGCGATGCTGCAATTGGGACATCCCGCCACCGCAGCGCATGACTGGCACTGCAGGAACGAGGCATATCCCCGGCGGTTGAGCAGCAGCAGCGCCTGTTCCCGGTTCGCCAGCGTGGCGCCGAGCGCCGCGTCGAGCGCCTCCGACCAGGGGACGGGAGCGGCCTCGAGGACCAGCGCCGCATGGCGCAGGTCGACGAGCTCGACCGGTGGCATCGGCCGTGCCTCGATCCGGCTCGGCAGGCGCATCAGCTGCAGCGATGTCCCGGCCAGCGCATGCGACTCGAGGGACGGCGTGGCACTTCCGAGAACGACGCGTGCCTGCTCGAGCCGGGCCCGCACCATCGCCACGTCGCGCGCGTGGTAGCGGGGCGCCTCGCCATTCTTGTAGCTCGTCTCGTGTTCCTCATCGATGACGATGAGGCCGAGGTCCTGGACTGGTGCGAAGATGGCGGACCGGGCACCGACGGCAACACGGCGCTCGCCCCGGCGCAGCAGCCGCCAGGCGTCGGCGCGCTCGCCATCGGACAGCCCGCTGTGCAGCACCGCGACCTGGTCGCCGAACACCCCACGAAACCGGCTCACCGTCTGCGGCGTGAGGGCAATCTCGGGAACGAGCACGATGGCACCGCGCCCGCTGTCCAGTACGCGCCGAACCGCTTCCAGGTACACAAAGGTCTTGCCGCTTCCCGTGACCCCCTGCAGCAGCGCGCCGTGCCCCGGCGCGAGGGCCTCGATGGCCGCGATCACCGCCTGCTGGGCTGCGGTCGGGTTCTCCGGGGGTGGCGTACCCCCTACGCCCGCAAACGGATCGCGAATGCGTTCGGCGTCGGCGACCTCCGCCAGGCCGCGAGCCACGAGGCCACGCATCACCGCATCCGATACGCCCTCCCGGTCGCGCAGTTCCTTGACCGTTGCCGACCCGCCCCGACCCTCCAGCAGTTCGAGCAACAGCCGTTGCTTCGGGCTCCGCCGGAAGATGGCGTCCCGCTCCAGCAGGCCAGGCACGTGGCTGGCCAGCGAGAGGATCCGCTCGCTCACGCGCTTCTCACCGGTATCAGGCGGCACCACATCCAGCTCAATGGCACCACGGTCGACCAGTCGCCACACGGTTTCCCAGACACTTCGACCAAGTGCACGCGCCGCGGCAGACACCGTTCCACCAGCAAGTCGCGGCTCCAGCCAGCGCACCAGTTCTGCGGCCACCGGTCCCTCGGCCAGGCCGGCATCGACCAGTCGCATGACCACTTTCGACTCGCCCCACATCGCCGCGGGCAGGGCCGCGCGCAGCGCCAGCCCGAGCGGCGCGCCATAGTATCCCGCCATCCACGTCGCGGTGGCGAGCAGCGGTGCGGTGAGGAGCGGTTCCCTGTCGGGCACGGCAAGCAGGTCCAGGGCCCGCACCGGTGGGGGATCGGCCTCGAGGCCTACGATCACACCGATCAACTCGCGACCGCGGACCGGCACAACCACGCGCATGCCCGACTCGACCGAACCGCGCAGCGGCTCGGGGACGTGGTAGAGGTATCCGTTGTGAAGCGGGAGGGGGAGTGCGACGCGGGCGTACGCGTCGGTCATCGCCGCGTTACGCCGAGCCCCGGACCGGTGGGAAGCGTCAGCTGGCCGCCGTCGATGCTGGCGCCCTGGAAGGGATCGTTCGACAGCAACGCGGCGCCGTCGAGGTCGACGATATCGACCAGGGGAGCCAGGTGCGCCGCCGCCGTGATCGCAATCGAGCTCTCGATCATGCAGCCCAGCATGACCTGCAGGTGATGCGTGCGGGCCACCGCCACCATCCGGATCGCCTCACGGAGACTGCCGCACTTCGCGAGCTTGATGTTGATGCCGTCCACCTTGCCCACGAGGGCCGGGATGTCAGCGGCCGTCTTGCAACTCTCATCGGCGATGATGGGAATCCCACTGCGGGCCCGCACAAGCGCAAATCCGTCCAGGTCGGCGGGCGCCACCGGCTGCTCGAGGACGGTGACGCCAAACTCCTCCAGCACCGGTAGCATGCCGATGGCCTGTCGCGCGGTCCAGGCGCAGTTCGCGTCCACCCGGATCTCGCGGTCGGTCACGTCGCGCAGGGCACGAAGGATCTCCACGTCGCGGTCGGTGCCCAGCTTGACCTTGAGGATGGGATACGATGCCGCCTCGCGCACCTTGGCCTGCATCTTCTCGCTCGTGTCGATGCCGATGGTGAAGGTGGACCGCGGCGCGCGCGCGGCGTCGAGGCCCCAGAAGCGATGAAGCGGAACGCCGGCGCGCTGCGCGGCAAGGTCATGCATCGCAGTGGACAGGGCCACCCGTGCCGCAGGGTTGCCGCGCAGTGCCAGTTCCCATGCCTGCTCGCCCTCCTCGAGGTCGAAGGCGTCGGCGGGCATGTGGGCGGCATAGACGTTCAGGGCCGCGAGGACCGACTCGGCGGTTTCGCCGTAGAACTTTGTCGCCGCCGCCTCGCCCCAACCCTCGCGCCCGTCGGCATCGGTGAGACGAACCCAGACGGTGCGATACTCGCTCTGTCCGCCACGTGCGATGATGAATGGATGACGCGTGCGGAGCTCGAGGATCTCGGCGCTCAGGCGGAGCGATGCGCTCACGGGCGTGCCTCGGATCGGGGTGGTGAGTGGAACATCAGGTGAGCGCGCGGCAGTGGGCCGCGGCGCCGTCAGCGAGCCGGGCAGGAATATAGCCGCCCTCCATCAGGCCGACGATCGGCTGGTTGGGGCACTGCTCGCGCAGGCGATGCGTCAGGTCGGCGTAATGCGCCGGCTCGAGCGTGAAGCCACCGAGCGGGTCACCCAGCATGGCGTCGAAGCCGGCTGACACGAAGATGATCTCCGGATTCCAGCCGCGTGTTGCCGTGGCGATCGCCTCCCAGAGGTCCTCGACGTACCACTCCGCTGGCCGACCGGCACCCCGCGGGACGTTGAAGATATTGCCGACCCCGCGCTCCGAGGCGAGACCGGTGCCGGGATACCAGGGGTGCTGGTGCAGCGACACGAACCGGATGCGCGCCTCGTGCTCGACCAGCGCTTGCGTCCCATTCCCGTGGTGCACGTCCCAGTCAACGATGAGCACACGCTCCCGGCCCGCGGCCAGCGCCGCCTGGGCGGCGACGACGACGTTGTTGACCAGGCAGAAACCCATCGCGGTATCACGCAGCGCGTGGTGGCCCGGTGGCCGCACGGCGGCGAAGGCGTGGCCGTTGCCGGCGAGTGCCATGCCGGTGGCGGCCAGTACCGCACCCGCTGCACCGAGCGCTGCGTCCCAGCTTTCAGCGTTGAGCGTGGTGTCCCCGGTGAGCGCCCCCCCGCCGGCCAGGCTGTAGTTCCGCACCGAGTCGAGGTACGCCTGCGGATGCACGCGGAGGATCGGCTCGAGGGTGGCCGGCGCCGCGTCGCGCACGTCGAATGCCGGATCCCGCCGGAACAGCGCGAGAACCGTCGCCAACCGCTCGGGCGCCTCGGGATGACCGGGCCCCGGGTCATGGGCCAGGCACGCGGGATGGGTGAAGACCGGGAGGGTCACCCTACCGGCGCTGGATGAAGTTGTCCAGGGAACTGAGTTCGTCCCTGAGGTCGTTGTGCTCGCGGCGGATCTCCTGCAGGCGCGCCTTGTACCGGCTCCAGGAGACGAGGGTGGCCACCGCAGCAGCGGAAATGATGACGCCCATGATGATGAACAGCGGCCGCCGGGCCAGGAGGCCCAGAACGATCACGGCGACCCCGTCAAACGCCAGGATCGCCGCGGCGAACAGCACCATGGCCCGCGTCATCCTCGAGCGGCGCGTGGCAGCACGGGCGCGGCTCAGCGGAGCGGCCGCCTCCGCCGCGGCAGCACGATGAGCGCGGCGTTCGGGACGACACCGGCGTCGGCCAGACTGCGATCCTCGTCCGGCAATTCCGCGCCCAGGTACTTCATGAGGTACTCCGACGGCTCGTCCGGTACGCCGGCCTGCCGGAGTGCCCTCACCTTGAGGTCGCCAAGCGGTGTCGAGGCGGGCACATCGAAGTGAAGTTCGTCCCACACATCCTCCACCATCACCCGCACCGGCAGCACCACGGGGGAGGTCACCCTGTCACCACCGGCGGCAGGGTGGACAGGAAGCGATCCAGGGCCTGGTCGTAGAAGAGGGTCGAGCCCCGGACGCGCACGCCGCCATCCACCGGGGCCACGGCGATCGCCACTTCCTCACCGCCCTGCCCGCGGAGCACCAGCCAGCCACTGCCCTCCCGCTCCGGGAACGCCGCGGTGAGCGGCACGCGCTGCGCAAAGAACTCCTTGGCACGTGCCAGTACCGTTGGTCCATCGAGCGCGGTCAACGCCTCGAAGGTCATGGCTGGCGCCAGGTGGAGATGCCGGTCGGCTGCGCCGGCACCGGCAGCGTCGCCACGTTCTTGAGCGTGGCGAGGTCGATCATGTCCACCGCGCCCGGGTCCGCCCCGATCGACTCCTGGGTGATGAAGGCCAGCTTGCTGTCGGGGGAGTACGCCACGCCGTGCACGATCTTCTTCGTGGTCGGGATGCGTGCCACCTCGGTGAGCGTCCGGGCATCGAATACGCTGATGCTCTGGTCCTTCTTGTTGGTCACGATCACGAACTTCCCGTCGGGCGACGGCTCGACATTGTAGGCACCCTTCCCGGTCGGCACCTCCTTGACCAGCGTCAGCGTCGCGGCATCCCACACCTGCAGCGTATAGCCCGTGTTGCACGCCGCATACAGCGTCTTGTCGTCGGGCGAGACCGAGACAAAGGTCGGCGCGCACTCCCTGGTGAGGTCGGGCCCGCCCTTCGGCCCCGTCATGCTCATCGTGCTCATGTCGTGACCCGCATGCTCGGCGGAACCAGCAGGCGACGGCGCAGACGCAGGGGCCGACGCCTGTTCCTTGTGCATGTCGTGGCCGCTGCCCGCCATGGCGTGGCCCGCGCCTGTTCGCACCCGCCGCACGATACTGAGCGTGGAGATGTCGAGCTCGAGCAGTTCGTCGGAGTGCATGCATGACACATACACCGTGGTGCCGGCGTGATTCACCTTCACCCCGTGCGGCATGTCGCACACCGGAAGGTTGGTGATCGTGGTCATGCTCGGGGTATGCACGATCGACAGCGGATTGACCCGGGGCCGGTCGCCGTAGAAGTCGCTGTTGGCGACGAAGGCGAGGTCGCCGTCGGGGGTCACCGAGATGGTCGTGGGAAAGAGCTCAACGGGTGCCCGCCCGATCAGCGTGTCGTTGAAGGCATCGAGCCGCCACAGTGATCCGTACGGCGTGCCATGTGCCACCGACACATAGTAGCTGCGGTTGTCCGGCGCGACGGTGACGTTGTGCGGCCCATCGATGTCGGCGGGCATGATGCCGATGGGCACCACGCGGTCGGTCTCGAGCTGCCCATCCCTGACCCGGATCCAGGTGATGATGTCCCCGGATTCGCTCACCACCACCAGGCGGTATTCGGGCTCGGCCGGCGTGCCGGGCGGCACGGCACCGGCGACCAGCAGCGCGGAGAGCAGCAGCGATTTCAGCATTCCAGCATCCTTCCTGACGGTGGCTGGGTGCACCGGCACCCGTGCCACAATCTAAGCACCCCTCAGGCGCCGCGGATGCGCGACCCGATGTACTCCCCCAGCTGCGCGATGGCGACGCGCTCCTGGGTCATGGCGTCGCGGGCACGCACCGTCACGGTCTGCGCCGACTGGGTTTCACCATCTACCGTGATGCAGAATGGCGTGCCGGCCTCGTCCATGCGGCGATAGCGGCGGCCGATGGCACCGCTGTCATCGTAGAACACCGGGAACTGGCGCTTCAGGTCGCGGAAGATGCGATCGGCGATCTCCGGCATGCCGTCTTTCTTCACCAGCGGAAAGACCCCGGCCTTGATCGGCGCAATCCCGGGGTCGAAGCCGAGCACCACCCGGGTCTCGCCCTCGATATCCTCCTCGCGATAGGCATCGGCCATGAGCGTGAGTGTCACGCGGTCGGCGCCGGCCGAGGTCTCCACGATGTAGGGCAGGTAGCGCTCGTTCGCCGCCTGGTCGAAATACTCCAGCTTCTTGCCGGAGAACTCCTGGTGCCGCCCGAGGTCGAAATCGGAGCGGTTGTGGACGCCCTCGATCTCCTGCCACCCGAAGGGGAACTCGTACTCGATGTCGTACGCCGCCTTGGCGTAGTGCGCCAGTTCGCCCGGTCCGTGTGCGTGCCAGCGCAACTTGGAGGGCGTGAGGCCGATCGAGTGGTGCCACTCCATCCGCCACTCGCGCCACCGCTCGAACCACTCCATGTCGGTGCCGGGCTTGACGAAGAACTGCATCTCCATCTGCTCGAACTCGCGCGTGCGGAAGATGAAGTTGCCGGGCGTAATCTCATTCCGGAACGCCTTGCCGATCTGCGCAATGCCGAAGGGCACGCGCTGGCGCGAGGAGTTGAGCACGTTCTGGTAATTGACGTAGATGCCCTGCGCCGTCTCCGGGCGCAGGTACACAACCGCCGCCTGCTCCTCCACCGGTCCCATGAATGTCTTGAACATGAGGTTGAAGAGGCGCGGCTCGGTAAGCGTGCCCTTCGACCCGCACACCGGGCACTGGGCATCAGGCTGGCCCGGCGTCCCCTTGATGCGCTTGTCGTCGGCGCGAAAACGGTTCTTGCACTGCTTGCAGTCGACCAGGGGATCGGTGAAGCCGGCCACATGCCCTGACGCCTCCCACACACGCGGATGCATCAGGATCGCGGCGTCCAGGCCCTCGATGTCGTCCCGGGCATGCACCATCGCGCGCCACCAGCGGTCCTTCACGTTCTTCTTCAGTTCGACGCCCAGCGGGCCGTAATCCCACACGGAGCCGAGCCCCCCGTAGATCTCGGAAGACTGGAACACGAAGCCCCGTCGCTTGGCCAGCGACACGAGCTTTTCCATGAGGGTATTTTCGGCCATGATCACGGGCTCACGAGGAAACGGAAGTCGTTCAGGGGCGTCAAGATAGCCGCTCGGGGCGGGAGAATCAAAACCGCAGCTTGAGGTCGGCGATGATGAGGTCGCCATGATGCCGGGTATTCTCGATGAAGAGCCGGTTATCGTCGTAGCCGCCGGCGATGACACCGGCGACATAGACGCCGGGCACCGGCGTCGCCATGGTCGCTTCATCGTGGGCCGGCACACCCGACTCCGGATCGATCGGTACACCCAGGCTGCGCAGCAGGCTGAGGTCGGGCCGGTAGCCCGTCATGAGAAGGACGCGATCGGCAGGAAGTTCCTCGATCACGCCCCGATCGTTGGCGATCGTGACATGGGTCGGCGTGATGGCGCGCACGCGAGAGCGGTAGTGCACCTTGATGCTGCCCTCGGTGATCCGGTTGGTGATGTCGGGAAGCACCCACGCCTTCACCGTCGGGTGCAGGGCCTCGCCACGCAGCACGATGGTGACGTCGGCGCCGGCGCGCCAGCTCTCCAGCGCGGCGTCGACCCCCGAGTTTCCCCCGCCCACGATCACCACTTTCTGGCGCCAGTGCCGGTGGCCCTCGACGAAGTAGTGGCTCACGTGGGGCAGGTCCTCGCCGGGAACGCCGAGCGCATTGGGCTGGTCGTAGTAGCCGGTGGCAATGACGACGGCGCGCGCCCGGTACTGCACCGTATCGTGCGGACGGCGCACCGACACGACAAAGGACCCGTCGGCCTGGCGCTCGATCGCCGTGACCGTCTCGCGGACCCGGACATCGAGATGATAGTGCTCGGCGACGCGCCGGTAGTAGATCAGCCCGTCGCGGCGGGTGGGTTTCTCGGAGGTGGTGACGAGGGGGATGTCGCCGATCTCGATCTTCTCAGGCGTCGAGAAGAATGTCATGCCGAGCGGGTACTTCTCGATCGCGCTGACCACGGTGGCGCGGTCGAGGAGGATGCAGCTGATGCCCGCCCCTGCCGCCGCGATGCCCACGGCGAGGCCGGTAGGTCCGGCTCCCACCACGAGGAGCTGGGTGTCAGACCCCGATGATCTGGTCACGGCGGGTCCCCACGCTCACGTAGCGGATGGGCACGCCCGAGAGTTCCTCGATCCGGTCGAGATAGGCGCGTGCGGCCGACGGGAGGTCGGCAAGTGTGCGGGCCTCACCGGTCGAGCGCTTCCAGCCGGGAAGGCGCTCGTAGATCGGCCGAACGCGCTCGAGTGCCTCGACGTCTGCCGGCATGCCGTCACACCGTTCGCCATCGAGGTCGTAGCCGGTGCCCACCGGTACCTCGTCAAAGGTGTCGAGCACGTCGAGCTTGGTGATCGCGAGGCCGGTGAGGCCGTTGACCCGGGCGGAGTATTGCACCACGCTTGCATCGAACCAGCCACAGCGTCGTGGCCGGCCGGTGGTGGCACCAAACTCCCCGCCCAGGGTGCGCAGCTGTTCCGCCGGTCCCGCCTCCGCTTCTGTCGGCAGCGGACCGTTGCCCACGCGCGTGGTATAGGCCTTCACCACCCCGAGCACGCCGTGAATGGCGGTGGGGCCGATGCCGGCACCAACCGCCGCGCCTCCGGCGGTGGTGTTGGATGACGTGACGAACGGATAGGTGCCATGGTCAACGTCGAGGAGGGCACCCTGCGCCCCCTCGAGGAGGACACTCCGGCCCTCGCGAACGGCGCGGTGCACGATCAGGCCGGTGTCGGTGGCCAGGGAGAGCAGTCGCGGCGCCATTTCCTCCATCAGCGCCACGTGCTCGTCCAGCGAGGCGCGATCGGCACAGCCCATCTCATGCAGCTGGTGGTTGGCCCTGTCGACCCGCGCTGCCAGGATCTCGGCGGTGCTCTTCAGGTTCCTGAGGTTCCCCACCCGCAGGCCGCGGCGCCCCACCTTGTCCTCGTAGCACGGACCGATGCCCCGCCCCGTTGTGCCGATGTTCTGCTTCCGCTCGCTGGCGGCGTCGAGCAGCTTGTGCAGCGGCAACACGAGATGGGCGCGGTCGGATATGAGCAGGCGACCACTGGCAATCCCGCTGCGCGTGCCCAGGTCATCCAGCTCGGCGAAGAGCTGCCCGGCGTCGAGCACCACGCCGTTGCCGATGATGCAGGTGGCGCGGGAGTGCAGGATCCCCGAGGGAATCTGGTGCAGCACGTAGAGGTCACTGCCGATGACGACGGTGTGTCCGGCATTGGCACCCCCCTGATAGCGCACCACGAAGTCGGCGCGCTCCGCGAGCACGTCGACCAGCTTGCCCTTCCCCTCGTCGCCCCACTGCGCGCCCACTACGACGACACATCGGGTGCCGGCGTCGAACATGGCATGTCCCCTTATGGCAACAAAAAAGCCCCCTGCGGGGCTGCTGAATCCTTTGGCGGAAGCTAGCGGCCGGACCGCAGCGGGTCAAATCCGTTCTGCGAGCCGCTGGCCCAGTTCCTCCGCCGCGTCCAGGCCATAGCCGCTGGCATCATCCCTCGGGGTGTGCAGCCGCTTCAGGGTGCCCCAGCTGAGCCGAGCGATTGTCACTGCCTCCCGGGTCACCCGGGCCAGCGGGACGGCATCCACCATGATCCCCAGCGGGAGGCGACGTTCCCGGAGATGCGGGGCAAGCCCGGCGGCGCGCCCCCGCATGCGCGCGGCCAGGTCGGCACCCTGCTTGCCGTGGCGCACCACAAACAGGGTTCCCTCGTCATCGACCGTGTCGACATTGATGATGCTCGTGCCCCGGAGCAGGGACGGCTGGTCGCGCACCAGCGCGCGCGCGCCGGCGAGCCCGAACTCCTCGGCGCCGGTCACGATGACGCCGATTGCCGGATCTGTGGTCAGCTCGGCAGCCGTCAGGACCGCCAGCAATCCCGAGCCGTTGTCCCTGGCGCCCGGCGACGCACCCGCGAGCCTTCCGCGGGATAGCAGCACACCGGCCAGCGAACCGAGCACACCTGCGATGATCGCCAGCTCAAGCCGGATCGGGGCACCCAGCCGAAGGATCGCGAACAGGAGCAGGGTCACCACCGCCGCCGTCACCACCCACACCGCCACGAGCCGTCCCGCCATCGACTGCGCCTGGGCCTTGGTGTCGAGGTGCGCAACCAGCCAGGAGCGCACCTCCGCACCGGGTCGGCATGCGATGAGGTTGGCATCAGCACGGGCATGCGACGGCGTCCCGTCACCGAGTACAAGACTCCACAGGATGAGCGCCGTGCCGAGTGGCACGAGCAGCAGGGTGGCGAGGGCGGCCCACGGGGGCGCCCCCGGCGCGAGCAGGATGGACTCAACCAGCGCCACCGCGGCCAGCAGCACACCGAGCGCCGGAAACGCGCGATACACCCCGGAATTGAAGTGGAACTCGTGATGGTGGACGACGTAGCCGAGCTCGGTGAGGAACTGTTCCACGGAGCGCCGGGCCAGCGCAGCGTCCGGCGTACCCGCTTCGCGACCGCGCGCGACGAGCGACATGACCAGCGCCCGCGCCCGGCGCGGCATCGCTATCCCTTGGAGGAGGATCTCTTCCGGCGCTCGGGCACACCGGCAGGCGGCGGTACCGCGCTCGGAATGGTAGCGGCCTTCGCCGCTTCGGCCGTGAGCCGGCCCGATTTCACGAGCGCCTCGAGATCCTGCTCGAAGGTCTGCATCCCCGCGCCCTTGCCATCTGCCATGAGCGACTTGAGGTCGCTGTTGCGCGCCGTGTCGCGGAGGGCCGCGCGGATTTCGGGCGTGCCGAGAAGTACTTCGCACACCACGATCTTGCCCGGCTCGTCGTGCCGGGGCAGGAGTTGCTGCGCCACGATGCCACGCAGGCACTCCGCGAAGCGGACACGCCCGATCTCACGCTCGTCCTTGGGCAGCATCGATACGAAGCGCTCGACCGTGTTCGCGACGTCCGGGGTGGGCATCGACGTGATGACCAGGAAACCGCTCTCGGCGGCCTTGATCGCCATCGAGACGGTCTCCGCATCGGTGAGCTCGCCGATGACCACCACATCGGGATCCTGCCGCAACGCGGCCCGCAGGCCCGAGGCATAGGTGCGGGTATCCACGCCGACTTCGCGCTGCGTCACCGAGCAGGTCAGGTCGCGGTGCAGGAACTCGATCGGGTTCTCCACCGTCACGACGTGCTTCTGCTGGGTCTGATTGATGTGATGCACCAGCGCCGCCATGGTCGACGACTTCCCGCCCCCGCTGATCCCGGCCACGATCAGCAGCCCCCGCTCCGTTTCCACGAGATGCCCCAGCAGCGGCGGCAGGTTGAGCGCCTCGAGGGTCGGCACCGCGAAGGGAATGACCCGCATTACGATCATGATGGACGACCGTTGGCGCAGGATGTTCACCCGGAACCGGCCGACCCCGGGCATCCCCCAGGAGCAGTCGTAGTCGCGGAGTGTCTCGAGCTTCGCCCGGTCCTCGTCGGTCGTCAGCAGCTTGAGGGCGATGGCCCGGGTCTGGTCGGGCGTCAGTCGCTGCTTGGTGAGGGGCACCAGCTTGCCGTCGATGCGGGCCCGGAACACGTCCCCGGCCTTGATGTGCAGATCGGACGCGCCGCGCTCCACCGCCGCACGGATGATCCGCTCCATCGCCCCTTCAGCCTTCGTGTTCATGACTATGCTCTCGTTTCGGCACGAACGGGTACCGGGAGGAAGCCCATCGCATCCTGGACCTCGCGAATCGTGTCGCCGGCGACCCGACGCGCAGCCTGCGCCCCGTCGCCAAGGATTTCATCCACCTGTGACGGGTGCGCCGTCAAGTCGAGCGTGCGGGCACGAACCGGCGCGAGCGCCGCCGTCATGTTGTCCGCGAGCACGCGCTTGCAGTCGAGGCACCCCCAGAGCGCACCGCGACACTTGACCGCGACCTCCTCCACGGTGGCCGGCGGGGAGAAGTGCCGATGCAGCGCATAGATGTTGCAGATCTCCGGGGTTCCGGGATCCTTCCTGGTCTTGCGCGCCGGATCGGTCTTGGCTGGACGCAGCTTCTGCCAGATCTCCTCGGGCGAATCGGTGATGCCGACAGTATTGCCCAGGCTCTTCGACATTTTCGATTCGCCGTCGAGGCCCATGATGCGCCGGGCCGCGGTGAGCAGGGGCTGCGGCTCCGGAAACACCGGGCGCGCTGGTGCAAACCGCGCCGTCCAGCGACGGGCGATCTCCCGCGCCAGTTCGAGGTGCTGGATCTGGTCCTCGCCCACCGGCACCATCTCGGCCCGGTAGAGCAGGATGTCGGCCGCCATCAGGATGGGATAGTTGAGCAGGCCCGCCGGGATGCTCTCCATGTCCTGCGACTTATCTTTGAACTGCGTCATCCGCTCGAGTTCGCCCAGTGGCGCCACCGCATTCAACAGCCACATCAGGCTGGCGTGCTCGGGCACATGGGACTGGACGAACAGCGTCACGCGCGACGGGTCCACCCCGGCACCGAGCAGTCCAACCGCCATCTCGCGTGTGCGTTGGGCCAGTCGCTCCGGATCGTACCCGGCGCCGGTGATGGCGTGCAGGTCCACCACGCAGAAGAAACACTCATACTGCGACTGCAGCGTCACCCAGTTCTGGACGGCGCCGAGCAGGTTGCCAATGTGTAGTTCGCCGGATGGCTGGATCCCGGAAAAGATGCGGGGCATGCTGAAAACGTAACCAAAGCTCACGGAGCGTCGCAAGACCTTGTCATCATTTGACTTACTAGGCGCGGCGCGCATCGCCGCCACCCGGGCCGCCCAGTACCTGCGCGGCGTGCCCCGGCCATCGGGCCCCGAGGCCTGGCGGGTGAAGGACCAGCGGGACTTCGTGACCGAGATTGACCGGCACACGGAAGCCCTCATCGCCGCCGCCCTCCGCGAGGCCACGCCGCATGGCCGAATCGTGGGCGAGGAGTTGAGCCCGGAGCTGGTGCGCGACGGGCTGGTATGGATCGTCGATCCGCTCGATGGCACGACCAACTTCCTGCACGGGGTGCCCATATGGGCCGTTTCCATCGCCGCGGCCGTCGATGGCGTGCTGCAGGCCGGCATCGTGCTCGACGTCCCGGGCAATGAACAGTTCGAAGCAGTTCGCGGCCTGGGCGCATCACGCGGCGGCGAGCGCATCGCCGTATCGACCATTGCCTCGCCGGAGTTTGCCCTCATCGGGACCGGTTTCCCCTTCAAGGACGTGTCGCGCCTCGACCAGTACCAGCGCCAGTTCGCTCGAGTGGCGGCGGCCACGAGCGGGATACGGCGCCCGGGGGCGGCGGCGATCGACCTCGCCTGGGTGGCGGCCGGTCGCTTCGACGGGTTCTGGGAGCAGCACCTCTCCGCCTGGGACATGGCGGCCGGGACGCTGCTGGTGCGCGAGGCGGGAGGCATCGTGACAGATCACGAGGGCAACGAGGACCTGCTTCGGCATGCCTCGGTGGTGGCGGGCAATCCCGCCATGCACAGGTGGCTTGGCACCGTCATTCGGGAGGTGGCGTGATGGCAGTGGAGCGATGGGATGACGCCCTGCCCCTCGGGCGCTGGCTGGAGGCGGTCGCCGCGCCGCAACCACTTCCGGCGGGCGGCCGGGTCGCGTCCCTGGCGGCGGCCTTCGGCGCTGCACTGGTGGAGAAGATCGGGCGCATCATGTTGCGCTCCCCGCGCCGGGCTGCGTTTCACCCGGTCGCGAGGGAGGTGGCCGAACGGGCGGGGGCGCTCCGGCCGCTCATCCTGGCGGTGGGAGAGGCCGACGACCGCGCGTATGCGGCGGTGATGGCGGCGAAGCGCGCACCGGTGAGCCTCCCTGCCCCGCCGTCACACGAGGCTGAGCTGGCGGCGGCGAGGCTGCAGGTGCGACTGATTGCCCACTGCGCCGAAATCGGCGAGCTGGCGCAGCGGCTGGAGGCGGGGGCAGGCGTCGCCCTTGGCGCCGACCTCGCCACGGCGCGTTACCTCGCGCGAGCGGCAGCCCGCTCGGCGCATGGGAATGTGGTGGCCGACCTCGTCACCCTGCCGGGAAACCCGCCGGCCGATGCCATCCGGCTCGAGGCGCGCAGCCTGCTCGACCGGGCGATGCAGGCGACCGGGGCCTCAGGCCACTCGCAGCATCAGCCCGACGCCCCCCAAGGCAAGCACGATCCCGGCGACAGGAGCTAGACCAGCCGCCGCCGGAAACGGTGTGCTCCAGTGGAGACGCCGGTCCACAATGTGGATCCGACCCACGCAAGAATCATCCAGCGCTAGTTGTTTTGCTGATTCGCGTTCAGCAGAGATTCCAGCGCATCGATCCAGCGAAAAGCTCCCCGCTTTCTGCCGCGGCGGGTAGTCCATGAACGTCGCCAAGGAACTTCGCGACGTAGGCCTGCGCAGGCACGAGCACGAACGCGTGCTCGATGCGCCACTTGCCGTAGCTGATGCTCTCATGGTCCGCTGATCTCAAACGGGTCCGAGCGGAGGTTGAAGAGCTTCGGGAAGCGGAGCGGCACGAACGGATCCTGCCATACGTCCAGTCCGTCCGCCCGTTGCTCGGAGAAGACGATCTTCCACTGGTTGTACCGCAGCGCCCACCAGCGACCCATCGTCGTTGAAGTAGAAGAACTCCTTCCGAGGATCCGGGCCCTTCCCGCTCAGGTAGTCAGCAAGATTGTACCCGTCGAGGTGCACCTTGAAGGTCTTGCTCCCCACGGTGGAGCCAGCGAGCAGCTGTTCCGTTGACGCTCGGGTTACCGGCAGCCGCCACCAGGGTCGGCATCCAGTCAAGGTGTGACACGGGGTCGTTCAGCACAGTGCCGGGCTGCACCACGCCGGGCCACTTGATCATGCCCGGGACCCGGAATGCCCCCTCCCAGTTCGACGCCTTCTCGTTCCGGTACGGCGAGCTTCCGCCGTCGGGCCAGGAAAACTTTTCGGCGCCATTGTCAGTGGAGTACATGACAATCGTGTTGTCGGCGAGGCCGAGGCTGTCCAGCAGGCCCAGTAGCCGCCCGACCAGTGCATCGTGCTCCACCATTCCGTCGGGATAGATGCCGAGCCCGGTCTTGCCTTCGCTCGAAGGCTGGAGATGGGTCCAGATGTGCATGCGGGTCGAATTGAACCAGACGAAGAACGGCTTCCCGTCCTTGTTGGCCTGCTCGGATGAACTTCACGGCGGCCGCCTCGAACTCCTCGTCGATGGTTTCCATCCGCTTCTTGGTGAGCGGTCCCGTGTTCTCGATCTTCTGCCCGCCATCGGGAAGCGCCCAGGTGTGCAGGACACCACGAGGCGCGTACTTGGCTCGGAACGCGGGATCCTTCGGATAGTCGGCGTTCTCCGGCTCCTCTTCCGCATTCAAGTGGTACAGGGAGCCGAAGAACTCATCGAAGCCGTGCATGGTCGGCAGCATGGCGTCGAGGTCGCCAAGGTGGTTCTTGCCGAACTGGCCGGTGACGTAGCCCTGCGGCTTCAGCATCTCGGCGATGGTCGGATCCTGGGGCTGCAGTCCCTCCTTGGCGCCCGGAAGCCCGACCTTGAGCAGGCCGGTGCGGAAGGGGCTCTGGCCGGTGAGGAAGGAGCCGCGTCCGGCGGTGCAACTCTGCTCGCCATAGAAGTCGGTGAACAAGGCTCCCTCGCGGGCGATCCGGTCGATGTTGGGCGTCTTGTAGCCCATCTGTCCCAGGTTGTAGGCGCTGACGTTCCAAAGCCCGATGTCATCGCCCCAGATGACGAGAATGTTCGGCTTCCCCGCCGCCTTCTGCGCAGCAGGCTTGCCCTTCTTCTGGGCATGGGCACCGGAAACGACTACCAGTGACATCGCGATCAGTAGCAGCAAGCGCGTGCGCATCGGACCTCCTCGTCGGGCCTGTGGGACTGGAACGGAGCGACCCTCGTCCGCAAGAATATTGTCGTATCGGGAAACTGGGCCTTGGTACAGAGCGGAAAGGAGTACCGGCTGCTCCGGCTTATTCCGCCCTGCAACCTCAGGCAGCCTGGGTGAGGATTCGCGGCCCGTCCGGGGTGATTGCCACGGTGTGCTCGAAGTGCGCTGACAGGGAACCGTCCGCCGTCACGACGGTCCACTTGTCGGACAGGGTGCGCGTCTGGGGCGCGCCCGCCGTGATCATCGGCTCGATGGCGATGGTCATGCCGGCCACAATCCGCTCCCGTCGCTTGGGCGGGCCATAGTTCGGTACCTGCGGCTCCTCATGGAACCGTGTGCCGATACCGTGTCCGACAAGTTCGCGCACCACACCGTAGCCTGCCCCCTCGGCCACCTGCTGCACCGCATGGCCGATGTCGCCGATATGATTGCCGACGACCGCTTCCCGGATCCCGGCCGCCAGGCTCTCCTGTGTCACGTCCATCAGCCGCTGCGCCTCCGCGGAAATGCTACCCACCGCCACTGTGGTGGCGGAGTCCGCATGAAGGCCCTCCAGGTACACGCCGCAGTCGATGCTGAGGATGCTTCCGTCGGCAAGGACCCGCTTTGCCGAGGGGATGCCATGGACGATCTCGGCGTCGATGGACACGCAGAGGGTCTTGGGGAAGCCGTAGAGGCCCTTGAAGGAGGGCTTGGCGCCCTTGTGGCTGCGGATGAACTTCTCCGCCTCCGCGTCCAGATCCTCCGTGGTGAGACCGGGACGGGTCATTTCCCGCAGCATCTCCAGGGTCCGGGCAACGATGTCGCCCGCACGGGCCATGACGTCGATTTCCCTGGCCGACTTGAGGGTGATCATTCGGCTACCGACCGATGGCTGCCCGGGCCCGGGACGCAATCGCGTCGATGGCCCCGATGGCAGGGAGGCGACGGACGATCCCCTTCGCCTCGTAGTAGGCCAGGACCGGTGCGGTCTGGTCGCGATAGGCCTTGAGGCGGATCGCGACGGCCGCGGGGTCGTCATCGGCCCGCTTCTCGATCGCCAGGCGCTTCACCAGCCGGCCCAGGATCTCTTCATCGGTCACTTCGAAGAAGAGCACATGATCCATCGCGCGATTCCGCTCGGCGAGCAGGCGCTCCATCCCTTCCGCCTGGGGAATGGTCCGGACCACGCCGTCGAAGATGACGCCATGCTCGGCCTCGGGCTTGGCCAGCTCCTCGCGGATAACCCCCATGATGATGTCGTCACTCACGAGGTGACCCGCCTCCATCGCGGCCTTCGCCTTGAGCCCGACCGGCGTTCCCCGCTTCACCGCATCGCGCAGGAGGTCGCCGGTCGCGAACTTCGGGAGTCCGAGCGCCTCGGCGAGCAGGGCACCCTGGGTGCCCTTGCCGGCTCCCGGCGGGCCCATCAGCAATATGTCCATGGATCGGTATCCCCCAAAAAAACGGGAGTCGTGAGTCGTGAGGGAACCGTTGCCTCCACACACTCACGACTCCCGACTCCCGACGCACAACCTACATGAACCGCTGTTGCCGCCCCCGGAACTTGACGCGGCCTGACTTCATGAAGCTGTCATACTTCCGCAGCGTGCGATGCTGGTCTACCTGGGCGATCGTATCGAGCAGCACGCCGACCACGATCAGCACCGAGGTGCCGCCAAACTGCGACTGGATGCCGAGCTTCTGGGACACCACCATCGGCAGGATCGCGATGAAGGCAAGGAACAGCGAGCCCGGCAGCGTGACCCGGGCGAGCACGGCGTCGATATAGTCGGCCGTGGCGGCGCCCGGACGCACCCCCGGGACAAACGCCCCCTGCTTCTTCAGGTTTTCCGACAGGTCGACCGAGTTGAAGATGATCGACGTGTAGAAGTAGCTGAACAGGACGATCATCAGCCCGAACACGAGATTGTAGGGCCACGATCCCGGGGCAAAGAACGCCGCCATGTCGGAGATCGCCGGGACCTTCAGGAAGTTGGCGATCGTACCCGGCACGATGATGATCGTCTGGGCGAAGATGATCGGCATCACGCCGGCGGTGATGATCCGGATCGGGATGAATGTCTTCTGGCCCTCACGGATGCGCCCGCGCCCCATGACCTTCCTGGGGATCTGCACCGGGATGCGCCGTGCCGCGATGGTCATCGCCACGACGGCCGCGATCACCGCGATGGTGATGACGCCATAGAGCAGCACACCGAGCGGGCTGACCACGCCGCCCTTCACGAACCCGGCCAGCTGGAGCGTACCGGGCCAGAGGCGCTCGAGGATCGAGAAGGTGATCAGCAGGCTCTGGCCGTTGCCGACGCCCCGCTCGGTGATCTGTTCGCCCAGCCACATGACGAAGATGGCGCCTGTCGTGAGCGTGACCACCATGATCATGCGTGAGGCAAAGCCGGGATTGGCGAACGCGCCCGGGATCGACTCAGTGAAGAGCGCGTACGTATAGGCCTGCGTGAGCGCGATCGCGACGGTGGTGTACCGCGTCCACTGCGTGAGGCGCTTCCGGCCCTCCTCGTCCTTCTGCATCTTGCCGACCGACGGGACGACGCCACCGGCGAGCTGGAAGATGATGGAGGCCGAGATGTACGGCATCACACCGAGCGCAAAGACCGTCGCGCGCGACAGGCCGCCACCCAGCATGTCGTACAGGCCAAAGAAGCCGGCCGCCCCGGAGTTCCGGATGAAGTCGGCCAGGGCCTGCACGTTCACGCCCGGTGCCGCAATGTGGGCACCGACGCGATAGATCAGGAGGCACAGCGCCGTGAAGAGCAGCTTCCGGCGCAGCTCGCCATCGATGGCGAGTGCCGGGACCTTGGGTGCGGTCACTTAGGCCTCGACCCGGCCGCCCGCCGCCTCGATCTTGGCCTTGGCGGACGCCGATACCTGCACGCCACGCACGGTGTACGCGCGATCCGCGTCGCCCGATGCGAGCAGCTTCGCGGGCACGCCCTGCTTGGAGATGAGGCCGGCCGCAAAGAGCGTTTCCGGCGTCACGTCCTGGCCCGCAAGTCCCTTGAGCTTCCGGAGGTTGACCGGCTGTGCGGTGACCTTGAACGGGTTGGTGAACCCGCGCTTCGGCAACCGGCGGTACAGCGGCGTCTGGCCACCCTCGAAGCCGGGGTTGGTCGAGCCGCCCGTGCGCGCCTTGTGGCCCTTGTGGCCCTTGCCTGACGTCTTGCCGATCCCGGAACCGACACCGCGCCCAATGCGCTTGCGCGACTGGGTCGAGCCGGCGGCAGGCCGCAGGTTGGAGAGCGAGAGGTGCTTGATCTCGTCCGCCATCAGTTCTTCTCCACCGGCGTCACCTCAATGAGGTGACGCACCTTGAAGAGCATGCCGCGCACGGAGGCCGTGTTCGACACCTCAATGGTCTGCTGATGATGCCGGAGGCCGAGCGCGCGCAGCGTGCGCGCCATCGTCTCCGCATGCCCGATCGTCGAGCGGATCTGCTTCACCGTGAGGCGCGCAGCGTCCTGCTCTGACGGAATCGTGGCGGCATGATACTTCGGGCCCTGGCGGCCGACTGCCGGATTGCGACCCATGATTACGCTCCCTGCCGCGGCTTGTATGCGATCTGGTCGACTTCGATGCCGCGCTCGCTGGCTACCTGCCGCACCGACACCAGCTGCCGAAGGCCGTCCATCGTCGCCCGGACCATGTTGTGCGCGTTGCTGGACCCCAGGCTCTTCGTCAGGATGTCGGTGATGCCGGCGCACTCGAGCACCGACCGCACCGCGCCACCGGCAATGACGCCGGTACCGGTTGCCGCCGGCTTGAGCAGCACCTCACCTGCCCCATGGTGACCAACCACCTCGTGCGGGATCGTCGACCCCGTCCGCGGGACATCGACCATGCTGCGCTTCGCCGCCTCGACCGCCTTGCGGACAGCCTCGGACACTTCGTTGGCCTTGCCGGTCGCAAAGCCGACCCGGCCCCGGCCATCGCCCACTGCCACCAGGGCGTTGAACGAAAAGCGCCGGCCACCCTTCACGACCTTGGCCACGCGATTGATCGCCACCACGTTCTCGACCAGTTCGTTGCCGTCGCGCTCGCGATCGCGATCACGCCCGCGGCCACCACGACCGCCGCGGTTGTCCCGACCCCGACCACCACCGCCGCCGCCCCGCTGCTGGCGGGGCTGCTCGGGCGCCGGGCGCTCCGTTGTTTCCGTCGCTGCGGGAGCCTCAGCTCCCGACACCTGTTCGTCAGCCATTAGAACTCCAGTCCGCCTTCGCGGGCGCCCTCGGCCACCGCCTGCACGCGCCCATGGTACCGGTACCCGGCGCGGTCGAACACGACCTTGGTGACGCCGGCAGCCTTTGCCTTTTCCGCGAGGAGCTTACCCGTGGCCTTGGCCCGGTTCACCTTGCCTGCGGTCGTGCCGTCCACGCCCTCGCTCGCATCGCTCACGCCGAGCAGCGTCACGCCCTGGTCGTCGTTGACCAGCTGCGCGTAGATGTGCTTCAACGAGCGGAAGACCACCAGGCGCGGCCGCTCGGCGGTGCCGGACACCCGGGTCCGGACCCGCAGGTGCCGGCGATAGCGGCGGTCAGGCCGCGACTTCGGAGAATGAATCGCGCGCATTTACTTCGCTCCCGTCTTGCCAGCCTTGCGGCGGACCTGCTCACCCTGGTAACGAATGCCCTTGCCCTTGTAGGGCTCGGGCGGGCGCACCAGCCGGATCTCGGCGGCCACCTGGCCCACCCGCTCCTTGTCGGCGCCCTCGATCTTCACCACCGTATTGTTCTCCACCGAGATCTTGATCCCCTCGGGCGCCTTGAACGGCACCTGATGGGAGTAGCCGACGATCAGGTTGACCCCGAACGGCTTGGTCTCGGCCTTGTAGCCGACACCCTGGATCTCGAGCACCTTCTGGAAACCCTTGGTGACACCCTCGACCATGTTGGCGACCAGGGTGCGGCTCAGGCCGTGCAGCGCCTTGTGCCGTTCCGCCTCGCTTGGACGCGAGACGGTGAACTCCCCGTTCTCCAGCTTGTAGCCGAGCTCCGGGTTCAGGACGCGCTTCAGCTCGCCCTTTGGCCCCTTCACCGTGATCGTGGAGCCCGCCACCGTGAGGGTGACGCCCGCCGGCACCGTGACCGGCCGCCTGCCGATACGCGACATGTCGGCCCCCTACCAGATCAGGGCGACGAGTTCGCCGCCCAGGTTGGCGGTGCGGGCCTCGCTGTCGCTCATCAACCCCTTCGGGGTCGAGACGATCGCCATGCCGAGACCGTTCTTGACGCGCGGGATCTCGCGGCATTTCACGTAGCGCCGGAGGCCCGGCGTCGACATCCGCCGCAGCTCCCGGATGACCGGCAGCTCATTGTGATACTTGAGGTACAGCCGCAGCACGCCGGCCGCCCCGTCATCGAGGACCTTGAAGTCGCCGATGTAGTGATTGTCGCGAAGGATGCGGGCAAGCTCAGTCTTGAACTTGCTCACAGGCACGTCCACGCGCCGATGACCTGCATGACACGCATTACGGATGCGGGTCAGCATGTCGGCGACGGGATCTGTCAGGCTCATGGTCCTCGATCTCCCTACCAGCTCGCCTTGCGCACGCCCGGGATCATTCCCTGGAGTGCAAGGTCTCGGAAACAGATACGGCACAGGCCGAACTTGCGCAGCACCGCACGCGACCGCCCACACCGCTGGCAGCGACGTACTGTGCGCACCTTGAACTTGGGCGTCCGCTTGGCCCGCTCGATCCAACAGGTCTTCGCCATGTACTCTCCCCTATGCCGCGCGCTGCGGCGTCTCACCGCGGAACGGCCAGCCGAACTCCCGCAGCAGCGCCAGGGCGAGGTCGTCGCGCCCAGCCGTGGTCACGATCGTGATGTCCATCCCGTGGATCTTCTCGACCTTGTCGTAGTCGATCTCGGGGAAAACCAGCTGTTCCTTGATGCCGAAGGTGTAGTTCCCGCGGCCGTCAAAGCTCCGGTTCGGCAGGCCGCGGAAGTCGCGCATGCGCGGCACCGCCAGCGAGATGAACCGGTCAAGGAACTCGTACATGCGGGCACCCCGCAGCGTCACCGAACAACCCACCGGCATGCCGGCGCGCAGCCCGAAGTTGGCGATCGACTTCTTGGCGCGGGTGATCACCGCCTTCTGCCCGGTGACGGCCGCGAGTTCCTCGGCCGCGGCATCGAGTTGCTTCGGGTTCTTGCCCGCGTCGCCCATGCCCACGTTCAGCACGATCTTGCTGATGCGCGGCACCTGGTGCGGGTTCGTCAGCCCGAACGCCTTGGCGAGCCTCGCCCGCGCCGTGTTCTCGTAGAACGCCTGCAGTCTCGGCTTCCCGATGGATGCCTTCGGCGCCGGGTCCAGGGGCAGCGTGGCGACCTTATCGCTCCGTCCCTTGGCCTTCGCGCCCTGTGCCTGGCCCTTGTCGCCGCCCTTCGGGGCCTTCGTCTTCTGTTCCGCCATGGCTTACCGGCTCCTCGCAATCGACTGGCCCGACTTCACGCCCACGCGCTCCACCGTGCCGTCCGCATCACGCCGGCGGCGGATGCGCGTCGGTGCATCGGTCTTCGGGTCGATCAGCATCACCTTGGAATGATGGATCGCCGCCTCGCGCTCGATGATCCCGCCCTCGACGGTCTGCGATGCGCGCTGGTGCTTCTTGATCATGTTCACGCCGCGCACCACCACCCGCCCCGTCTTCGGGTACACCTGGATGACCTGGCCGCGCTTGCCCTTGTCGTCACCGCTGATGACCTGCACCGTGTCACCCTTGGTGATGTGCATCTTCACCCGCACCGGCGCCGCATGACGGATCCGCTTCTTCTTCTTGTGGACGAGCGGCTTCATCTAGAGTACCTCCGGCGCCAGTGACACGATCTTCATGTAGCGCTTCTCGCGCAGCTCGCGCGCGACCGGCCCGAAGATGCGGGTCGCCCGCGGCTCGCCCTTGTCATCGATCAGCACCGCGGCGTTCTCGTCGAACCGGATGTACGACCCATCCTTGCGGCGGGTCTCCTTCCGGGTCCGCACGATCACCGCCTTGGCGACGTCGCCCTTCTTCACCTGCCCGGTCGGGATGGCGTCCTTGATGGCCACCACGACGCGATCACCCAGCCCGGCGTAGCGGCGCTTGCTGCCGCCCAGCACACGGATGACCAGCGCCTTGCGCGCGCCCGAGTTGTCGGCGATCCGGAGGATCGTTTCCTGCTGAATCATTGCTCTGGTCCCTTACTTCGCCTTCAAGACAATCTCGACCACCCGCCAGCATACCGTCTTGGCCAGGGGACGCGTCTCCATGATGCGAACGGTATCGCCGGCCTGGGCACCCATGTCGTTGCGCGCCTTCACCTTCTTGGTGCGCGTCATCTGCTTGCCGTAGGCCGCGTGCGCATACTGCCGCGTGAGGACCACGGTCACCGTCTTCGTCATCTTGTCGCTGGACACCAGACCCTGGCGCGTCTTCCGCCGCCGGCGGGTCGCCTCTGTCGAGGCCGTCGCTGTCGTCGCCACCGCTGCTCCTTACGCCTGCCCCGCGCGAGCGCGGAGCGTGGTGAGGATCCGCGCGATGTCGCGACGGATCGTCCGGAAACGGACCGGGTTCTCGATCGACTCGGTGGCCGACCGGAAGCGCAGCCGGAACCGCTCGTCCCTCAGCTCGCCGAGCTTCTGCTGGAGCTCATCGTTGGAGAGCTCCCCGAGTGCCGATGCCTTCATCTGCTCAGATCTCCTCGCGCTTCACGAAGCGCGTCTTCACGGGCAACTTGGCGGAGGCGAGCGCCAGCGACTTCCTCGCCAGTTCCTCGGATACGCCCTCAACCTCGAACAGCACCCGGCCCGGCTTGATGACTGCCACCCAGCCCTCGGGGTTGCCCTTGCCCTTACCCATCCGGGTCTCGGCCGGCTTCTTGGTGATCGGCTTGTCCGGGAAGATCCGGATCCAGACCCGACCGCCACGCTTCATCTCGCGCGTCATCGCGACGCGGGACGCCTCGATCTGCCGGTTGGTGATCCAGCCCGGCTCCAGGCTCATGATGGCGAACTCCCCGTGCGCCACCGTGTTGCCGCGGGTCGCGTGACCCTTGGTGCGGCCCTTGAACTGCTTGCGGTACTTGACCCGCTTTGGCGCGAGCATCGGATCAGGCCCCCGTGCTGTAGGTGCGGCCCGTCACGTCCTCGACGACCTCGCCCTTGAAGATCCAGACCTTGACCCCGATCGTGCCGTAGGTGGTCTTGGCCGTGGCCGTCGCATAGTCGACGTCGGCACGCAGGGTGTGCAGCGGCACGCGTCCCTCGCGATATCCCTCGGTGCGCGCGATCTCGGCGCCGCCGAGGCGGCCCGACGTGCGCACGCGGATGCCCTGGGCGCCCATGCGCATCGAGCTCTGGACCGCGCGCTTCATGGCCCGGCGGAACGAGATGCGCTGTTCCAGCTGGTGCGCGATGTTCTCCGCGACGAGGGCGGCCGACAGTTCCGGCCGCTTGATCTCCTCGACGTTGATCGCCGCTTCCTTGCCCGTCAGCTGCGCCAGCTCGTCGCGAAGCTTGTCCACCTCGGCGCCGCGCTTGCCGATCACCACGCCTGGACGACCGGTGTGCACGGTGACGGTGACCTTCCCCGGCCGGCGCTCGATGTCCACCGCGGCGATGGCCGCGTGCCCCAGTCGCTGCTTCAGGTACTTGCGGATCAGCTCGTCCTCCTTCAGGAGGGCCGGCATGTCCTTGTTCGCGTACCAGCGCGACTGCCAGTTCTTGACGATGCCGAGCCGAAGCCCGGTCGGGTGCGTCTTCTGGCCCATTAGTTCTTCTCCTTGCGCGGCCCGACGTGGATTTCCACGTGGCTGGTCCGCTTCCGGATCGGGGTGGCCCGGCCCTGTGCCGCCGCCGTGAACCGCTTGAGCGGCTGCCCCATGTTGACGATCGCCTTGGCGACGACGAGCTGGTCGACGTCGAACGACTCATTCGCGCGCTGCGCCGCCTGCTCGGCGTTCGACACCGCGGACTTGAGCGTCTTCGCGATCTGCTTCGCCGCGAGCTTCTTGTTGAACTGCAGGATCGCGTACGCCTCGTTCACGTCCTTGCCGCGAATGAGGTCGACGACCAGCCGCATCTTCCGCGGCGACTGCCGGACCAACCGCTGGATCGCATGTCCGCTCATGGCTATTCCGCCTTCGCCTTCTTGTCGGCCACCAGCTTGCCGCTGTGCCCGCGGAAGAGCCGTGTCGGGGCGAACTCGCCCAGCTTGTGGCCGACCATGTTCTCGGTGACGTACACCGGGACGAACTTGTTCCCGTTGTGCACGGCGAAGGTGTGCCCCACGAACTCGGGCAGGATGGTGCTGGCCCGGCTCCAGGTCTTCACGACCTTCTTCTCGTTCTTCGAGTTGAGGATCTGCACCTTGAGGAGCAGGGCCTCCTGGACGAACGGTCCCTTCTTGACGCTACGCGACATCGCGGTCCGCCCTTACTTGGTCGCCCGACCGCGCTTGCGGCCGCGGACGATGAACTGGTTCGACGCCTTCTTGCGCTTCCGGGTCTTGCGTCCTTCTGGCTTGCCCCACGGCGACACCGGTGGGCGCCCGCCCGAGGTCTTGCCTTCACCACCGCCCAGCGGATGGTCCACCGGGTTCTTCGCCACGCCCCGTACCTTGGAGCGCTTGCCGAGCCAGCGGTTCTTGCCGGCCTTGCCGATCGAGATCAGCTCGTGCTCGGCATTGCCCACCTCGCCAAGCGTGGCCAGGCAGCGGCCGTGCACCAGGCGCATCTCGCCCGAGCGGAGTCGCAGCGTCACGTAGTCGCCTTCCTTGGCCACCACCTGCACGCTCGCGCCGGCGCTCCGCGCCATCTGCCCGCCCTTGCCGATCTTGAGCTCGATGTTGTGCACCGTGGTGCCCAGCGGGATCTCGGCCAGCGGCAGGGCATTGCCCAGCCGCGCATCAGCGCCCGGACCAGCGGTAATCACGGCGCCTACCTCCAGCCCCTTCGGGTGCAGGATGTAGCGCTTCTCGCCGTCGGCGTACACCACGAGCGCAATACGGGCGCTGCGGTTCGGATCGTACTCGATCTCGGTGACCTTGCCGGGCACGCCGTACTTGTCCCGCTTGAAGTCGATCCGGCGGTACATCTTCTTGTGCCCGCCGCCCTTGTAGCGCGACGTCACGTGACCGGTGTTGTTCCGCCCGCCCGACTGCTTCTTCGGCTCGAGCAGCGACTTCTCCGGGGTTCCCCGGGTGATCTCGTCGAACCCCGAAACGGAGCGGAACCGCGTGCCGGCCGTCATCGGCCGGAATTGACGAATGCTCATTTAGCCCTCGAAGACCGGCAGGGTCTGGCCGTCGCGCAACCGCACGATGGCCTTCTTCCAGCGCGCGGTCGTGCCGCGCGTCTTGCCGCGGGTGACTTCATTCCGGCGCATCTGCATCGTCCGGATATCCGTCACCTTCACGTCGAACAGGCGCTCGAGTGCTTCCCGGATCTGGTGCTTCGATGCGGCCGGGTGCACCTCGAACGTATAGGCCTTCTGCAGCTGGTAGACGGTGGAACTCTTCTCCGTCACGAGCGGCTTCACGATCACCTGGCGCAGGTCGAGTGACATGCTCACTTCCCCTTCTTCTTCGGCGCCGACTTCTTCGCCGGCTTCGCCGCGGCCTTCTTCGCCGCCTTCTTGGTGGCCGGCGCCTTGGCCGCCTTCTTGGCGCTCTTCTTCGTCGCCTTGGCCACGGCCTTCTCCGCCTTCACGGCCTTCGCCTTGACGGCCTTCGCCGTCGCCCGGGCCCGGCTGGCCTTCTGCTCCGGCTCCGGCGCGATCTCGGGCTCGACACCCGTGATGGCGCCCTCTTCCACCACCAGCGCATCGCACCAGATCACGTCGTAGGCCGAGACCTCGGCGTAGGGCATGACGTGCACCGTGGGCAGGTTGCGGCTCGAGAGCCAGGCGTTCCGGTTCGACCCGTTGGTCAGCACCAGGACCTTCGCGCCCTCGAGGCCAAGGTTGCCGAGCAACTCAGCGAGCTGCTTCGTCTTGGGCGCCGCAAACACCACCTTCTCCACGATGTGCAGCCGGCCCTCGCGCGCCCGCGCGTTGAACGCGGACTTCCGCGCGAGCTGCTTCACCTTGCGCGGCACTTCCGTGTGGTAGTCGCGCGGCTGCGGCCCGAACACGGTGCCACCGCCCCGCCAGTGCGGCGCGCGGATGGACCCCTGCCGCGCGCGGCCGGTGCCCTTCTGCTTCCACGGCTTCTGGTTGCCGCCGGAGACGAAGCTGCGCGTCTTCGTGGCGGCATTGCCCTGGCGCTGGTTGTTCAGGTAGGCCTTCACCGTCTGGTGCAAGACCGGCTCATTCACCGTGCCGTCGAACAGCGGCTCCGGAAGCGTGAACGCCCCCGAGCGCTTCGCGCCAGCTGGTGAGTAGTGCGGCGCCTCAAACATGGCGGCTCGCTCCTCCCTGCTTCCGTACGGTGACGATCCCGTTGCGGGCGCCCGGAACGGCTCCCTTCACAAACAGGAGGTTCCGATCGGCGTCGATCTTGACGACCGTCAGCCCCAGCTCCGTGTGCCGCGCCGCGCCATGGTGGCCCGGCATCTTCTTGCCCTTGATCACGCGCGACGGGTCGGTGCCTGGCCCGATCGAGCCCGGCTTCCGGTGCCGCGTGTTGCCGTGCGACCCGGGACCGCCGTGGAATCCATGGCGGTGCACCACGCCCTGGAAGCCGCGACCCTTCGACGTGCCCGTCACCTTGACGAGTTCGCCCGCGGCGAAAATGTCCACCTTGACCTCGACACCCGCGGCGGGTGCGTCGCCCGCGATCTCGAACTCGCGGATGATGGCCGGCGCCGCCGTCAGGCCCGCCGCCTTCGCATGGCCGAGGGCCGCCTTCGACGCCCGCGATTCCTTCCGCGCGCCGAAGCCGAGCTGCACGGCGCCCGTGCGCACCTGCACGACCTGGCAGGGACCCGCCTCGATGACCGTGACCGGAACGGCCTCGCCGTTCTCCGTGAAGACCCGGGTCATCCCGAGCTTCCGGCCGATAAGTCCATTCGTCATGGGCTATTCGACCTTGATCTCGACGTCGACACCGGCAGGCAGGTCGAGCTTCGTCAGCGCGTCCATGGTCTGCGGGCGCGAGTCGTGAATGTCGAGGAGGCGCTTGTGCGTGCGCAGCTCGAACTGCTCCCGGCTCTTCTTGTCGACGTGCGGGCTGCGGAGCACCGTCCACCGCTCGGTCTTGACCGGCAGCGGGATCGGCCCCGACACCTGGGCTCCCGTCTTTTCCGCCGTGCGCACGATGTCCGCCGCGGCCTGGTCCAGCACCACGTGGTCGAACGCCTTGAGGCGGATGCGGATGCGTTGTGCCATTCGTTCCTCGATCAGTGGCAGAGGCCGCGCCCGTCCGGGCGCGGCATGCCGGTTTGCTACTTCAGGATCTTCGTGACGACGCCGGCGCCCACCGTGCGGCCACCCTCACGCATCGCGAACCGCAGGCCCTCATCCATCGCGATCGGCGTGATCAGCTCGATCAGCATCTGGATGTTGTCGCCCGGCATCACCATCTCGACGCCAGCCGGCAGCTCCACCGTGCCCGTCACGTCCGTCGTGCGGAAGTAGAACTGCGGACGGTAGCCCTTGAAGAACGGGGTGTGGCGGCCGCCCTCTTCCTTGTTCAGGACGTACACCTCGGCCTCGAACTTCGTGTGCGGCGTGACCGAGCCCGGCTTCGCCAGCACCATGCCGCGCTCGATGTCGGTCTTTTCCACGCCGCGGAGCAGGAGGCCGACGTTGTCACCGGCCTGGCCGTCATCCAGCAGCTTGCGGAACATCTCGACGCCGGTCACGACGGTCTTCTTCTCCGAGCCGAACCCGACCAGCGCGACTTCCTCGCCGACCTTGATCTTGCCACGCTCGATACGGCCCGTGGCCACCGTGCCGCGGCCGGTGATCGAGAACACGTCCTCGACCGGCATCAGGAACGGCTTGTCCACTTCGCGCACCGGCTCCGGGATCGACGCGTCGAGCGCCTCGTACAGCTTGAGGAACTCCTCGACCCACTGCTTGTCGCCCTCGATCGCCTTCATGGCCGACCCGCGGATGACCGGCGTGTCGTCGCCCGGGTACTTGTACTGCGTGAGCAGCTCGCGCACCTCGAGTTCGACGAGGTCGAGCAGCTCGGCATCGTCGACCAGGTCGCACTTGTTGAGGAACACGATGACCGACGGCACGTTCACCTGGCGGGCCAGGAGGATGTGCTCGCGGGTCTGGGGCATCGGGCCGTCCACGGCCGACACCACCAGGATGGCGCCGTCCATCTGCGCCGCGCCCGTGATCATGTTCTTCACGTAGTCCGCGTGCCCCGGGCAGTCCACGTGTGCGTAGTGGCGGTTCGGGGTTTCGTACTCGACGTGCGATGTCGCAATCGTCAGGATCTTGGTGGCATCGCGACGGCCCTGCGATGCGGACGCCTTGGCGACCTCATCGTACGGGACGTACTTCGTGCCCCAGCCCTTGTCCGCCGACACCTTCGTCAGGGCCGCGGTCGTGGTGGTCTTGCCGTGGTCCACGTGACCGATCGTTCCGACGTTCACGTGCGGCTTGTTACGCTCGAATTTCGCCTTGGCCATGATCTCTGCTCCGTGTCCCTGTCCAGGTTGCCCTGCGTGACTTACCGCGAATCCTTGCCAGCCGCCTTGCTGATGATCTGCTCGGCGATGTTCTTCGGTACTTCCTCGTAGTGTGCAAACTCCATCGAGTACACCGCGCGCCCCTGCGTCATGCTGCGGAGCGTGGTGGAGTACCCGAACATTTCCGCCAGCGGCACGTCGGCCGAGACGACCTGCGCGTCACCGCGCTGCGTCATGCCGCCCACCTTGCCGCGACGACTCGACAAGTCGCCGATCACGTCGCCAAGGAAGTCCGACGGCGTGACCACTTCGACGCCCATGACGGGCTCGAGGATGATCGGGTTGGCCTGCCGGGCGGCTTCCTTGACCGCCATCGAACCGGCGATCTTGAACGCCATTTCCGAGCTGTCGACGTCGTGGTAGCTGCCGAACATGAGCGTCGCCTTGACGTCCACCATCGGGTAGCCGGCCAGCACGCCGTTCTCGAGGGCCTCGCGGATGCCCGCTTCCACCGGCTTGATGAACTCCCGGGGAATGACGCCGCCGACGACCTTGTCCTCGAAGATGAAGCCCTGGCCCGCCTCGGTCGGCTCGAAGTTGATGACGACGTGGCCGTACTGGCCCTTGCCGCCCGACTGCCGGATGAACTTCCCCTCGATGTCCGTGACCTTCTTCTTGACCGTCTCGCGGAACGCCACCTGCGGCTTCCCGACGTTGGCTTCCACCTTGAACTCGCGACGCATGCGGTCGACGATGATCTCGAGGTGCAGCTCACCCATGCCCGCGATGATCGTCTGGCTGGTCTCGGCGTCGGTCCGGACGCGGAACGTCGGGTCCTCTTCCGCCAGCTTCTGCAGCGCGATGCCGAGCTTGTCCTGGTCGGCCTTCGACTTCGGCTCGATCGCCACGTCGATGACCGGGTTCGGGAACTTCATCGCCTCCAGGATGACCGGCCTGTCCTCATCGGCGAGCGTGTCGCCCGTGCGCGTGTCCTTGAGGCCGATCGCCGCGGCGATGTCGCCCGCCAGCACTTCCTCGATCTCGTCGCGCTTGTTCGCATGCATCTGCAGGAGCCGGCCGATTCGCTCCCGCTTGTCCTTGGTCGCGTTGTAGACGTAGCTGCCCGACTTGAGCGAGCCCGAGTACACGCGGAAATAGGTCAGCCGGCCGACGTACGGGTCGGTCGCCACCTTGAACGCCAGCGCCGAGAAGGGCGCGTTGTCATCCGGCTCGCGAATCTCGAAGGTCTCGTCGTGCTGGGGCAGGTGCCCCTGCATCGGCGGTACGTCCATCGGGCTCGGCAGGTAGTCGATGACCGCGTCGAGCAGCGCCTGCACACCCTTGTTCTTGAAGGAGGCGCCCACGAGCACCGGGACGATCTTGCCGGTGACGGTCGCCTTCCGGATGGCGCGCTGGATCTCCTCGAGCGACAGCTCCTCGCCGCCCAGGTACTTCGTCATCAGCTCGTCATCGTGTTCGACCGCTGCCTCGATCACCTCATGGCGCGCCTTCTCGACCCGCTCCTTGTAGGCGTCAGCCACCGGCATCTCAGTGAACGTCCGGCCCATGCTCTCGTCATCGAACACGAACTCGACCCGGCGCAGCACGTCGATGTGCCCGGTGAAGAGCTCGCCCGACCCGACCGGCAGCTGGATCGGGAAGGCGTTCTTCGTGAGGCGGCCCCGGATCATGCTGAGGCAGCGATCGAAGTCGGCGCCCACACGGTCCATCTTGTTCGAAAAGATGATGCGCGGCACGTTGTACCGGTCGGCCTGGCGCCACACCGTCTCGGTCTGCGGCTCCACGCCAGCCACGGAATCCAGCAGCGTCACGGCGCCGTCGAGCACACGCAGCGACCGCTCCACCTCGACCGTGAAGTCCACGTGGCCCGGGGTGTCGATGATGTTGATGCGGTGCACGATGTCGTTGCGAGTCCAGAAACAGGTCGTGGCAGCCGACGTGATCGTGATGCCGCGCTCCTGCTCCTGCTCCATCCAGTCCATCGTGGCCGCGCCCTCGTGCACTTCACCGATTTTGTAGTTCTTCCCGGTGTAGTACAGGATGCGCTCGGTCGTGGTCGTCTTACCGGCATCAATGTGGGCCATGATGCCGATATTCCGGTAGCGATCGAGCGGAGTGTTTCGGGCCATAACGTTCGTCAACCTGTTTCCCGGCGCCGTGGGCGCCTCCACCAAGCGAAAAGCGGGGCGACCGACCCGGGGAAACCCGGTGGTATCGCTCCGCGCACATCCGGGCAACCGCCCTGGACGAGGACCAATCGAGGTCCCATGCGTTTTCGGAAGGCCAGAGGTGGCGGGGGCCGATGCCCCTCAGTCACGTAACCCGATGTCTTCGTACTGCGTGCCGCCAGCGGCCTGCTGCCACCTACCAGCGATAGTGAGCAAACGCGCGGTTGGCCTCGGCCATCCGGTGCGTGTCTTCCTTCTTCTTGATCGTGTTCCCCTCGCCCTTCGACGCGAGGATCAGTTCGGCCGCGAGCCGCTCGTAGATGGTCTTCTCGCTGCGCGCGCGCGAAAACTGGATCAACCAGCGCATCGCCAGCGCCGCACGACGATCGGGACGCACCTCGATCGGCACCTGCAGGGAGGCGCCACCCACCCGGCGGCTCTTCACCTCGACCATCGGCTTCGCGTTGTTCACCGCCTGCTTGAACACGGCGACGCCTGGCTGCCCGGTGCGCTCCTCGATCAGGTCCATCGCCTTGTAGAACATGCCCTCGGCGAGGCCCTTCTTGCCGTCATACATGAGCGCGTTGACGAACTTCGAAACGGTCTGGCTGTCGTACCGCGGGTCCGGCGGAACCGGACGGCGGACGGCACGCGTACGGCGGCTCACTTCTTCCCTCCGGCAGCGGCAGCCTTCGGGCGCTTGGCACCGTACTTCGAGCGGCTGCGACGACGATCGGCAACACCCGCCGAGTCGAGCGAACCGCGCACGATGTGATAGCGCACACCCGGCAAGTCCTTCACGCGGCCACCACGGATGAGCACGATCGAATGCTCCTGAAGGTTGTGCCCTTCGCCCGGGATGTACGCAATGACCTCGAACCCGTTCGTCAGACGAACCTTCGCAACCTTCCGCAGTGCCGAGTTCGGCTTCTTCGGCGTGGTGGTGTACACACGAGTGCAGACACCGCGGCGGAACGGATTGCTGTCGAGGGCCGGCGCCTTGTCGATGCGCGGTACGCTTTTCCGGCCGTGCCGGACGAGTTGATTGATGGTCGGCATGTTCCTAGGACGTCTGCTCCCATGTTCCGCTATCAGCTGGTCCACTACCAGCACTCACATAACCCGCGCGCCCAATTTTGGCGCAGACCGACGAAACTAGAGGGTCAGGGCCCGTAGGTCAAGACGTGGGGCCAGTTTCGAGGCGGAACCGGCTCCGGGACGCGTGCGTCCGGTCCCGCCTGCGTCGTCCTTGATTGCGTGCGGGGCGGGTGTTGACCTTCTTTCGGTCGAGCCTGTACCATGCGCTGATGCTTCGGCTCCTGTTCGGTAGCCGGAGAGCACCTTTTGGAGACCTGAATGCCGCCCTTTTTGTCCCCCCGCCGCGCCGCGGGCGCCATTGCCCTGGTGGCGACGCTGGCCGCCGGCTGCAGCAGCAACAACGGTCCCGGTGGCGATAGCCCAACCTCCATTGCAATCAACGCAGGGAATGCCCAGGCCGTGAAGTACGGCACGCCCGTGGGCATTGCGCCGTCGGTGGTGGTGACCAATGCCCGGGGACCGCTGGAGGGCGCGACCGTCACCTTCACGGTTACTGCCGGCGGCGGCACGGTGACCGGAAGCCCCACGGTGACCAACGCCCAGGGCATCGCCACCGCGGGGACGTGGACCCTTGGGCCTGCCCCGGGCACCAACACCCTCCGGGTTGCTGCCGGCAGCATCTCGATCAACATCGACGCCGCGGCCGTCAGCGGACCGCCGACGGCGATCTCCATCGTGACCGGCAACAACCAGACGTGGGTCCAGGGCAGCCTGGTGCCCGTTGCCCCGTCGGTGGTGGTGACGGATGGGCAATTCCCGGTGTCAGGTGCAACGGTACAATTCGCCGTTGGCTCGGGGGGCGGCAGCGTGACCGGCGCAACACAGACCACCAGTCCCAATGGCCGCGCAACCGTGGGCGGCTGGCGGATGGGGCTGACCGAGGCCAACACCGCCACGGCTGCGATCCAGGGCTCCTCGATTCCGGTGGTGACCTTCTCCGCCACCGCCGAGCCGCTCGTCATTTCCGCGCTGAGCAAGGTGAGCGGTGACAACCAGAGCGGGTTTGCCGGCAACTTCGCAGACGCGAAGCCCACCGTGTCGGTGCTGAACCAGTTCGGCCTGCCCACAGAGGGCGTTCCGGTGACGTTCAGCGTTGCCGGAGGCGGAGGGACGGTCCCGTCCACCGCGACCAACACCGGGTCCACCGGCACCGCTCCCCTTCCCTGGTGGCGCTACGGCTCTCCCGGCGCACAGATGGTGACTGCCTCAGCGGGCGCGGCCATCCCAGTGACCTTTTCCGCCACCGCCAACACGGTGCCGATCTCCAACTACCGGATCAACCTCTCCTACCCGGTGGTCACCGGTGTCACGCCGCCAAGCGATGCCGTGAAGGCCGTCTTCGCCTCGGCCGTCGAGCGGTGGCAGACGATTGTCGTTGGGGGGCTGACGCCGATCACCCTCACCGGGTCGAACGTGATCGGGCCCACCAGCATCAACACCGGGTCCCCGCCGAATGGAATCGGTGTCGTGCCCTGCATTCCGCAGGTCAGCAACACGACCATCAAGGACGTCAACATCTACGTGTACGTGCGCCCCATCGACGGCGCCGACGGCACCAACATCCTTGGCCTCGCCACTCCGATCTACGAACGGTCCGGCAGCTTCCTGCCATTCGCTGGCTGCATGATCTTCGACAGTGCCAACATCGACCAGCTCCTGGCGAGCGGCAAGCTGTTTGCCGTCATCCTGCACGAGATGGCGCACGTGCTCGGGTTCGGCACCATCTGGACGGATCAGGGCCTGCTGGTCGGGGCGTGCCCCACCTCAACGAAGCCCTGGTTCAACGGGCCGTCGTCGCAGCAGGCATTCGTGGCGGCACTCCTTCCAGGTGTCATCTACGGCAATCCCATCACGCCAGTGGAGGGCGACGGCGCCTGCGGCGACGGCACGCGCGATGGGCACTGGAGCGAAACGGTGATGGGCAACGAGCTCATGACGGGATTCATCTCGCCAAGCACCAACCCGCTCAGCGCCATCACCAGCGCGTCCCTGCGCGACATGGGCTACGTGGTCAATGATGCCGTGAGTGACGCGTACACTGTCCCGGGGGCCACCGCGGCGCTGCGCACGGGCGCTGCCGCATCCGGAGACCGGATCCACGAGATGACTGCCGACGCGCCCATCATCGTTACCGACAGCCACGGCAGGACGCTGCAGATCATCGATCGCTGAACCGGTCGCCCTCGCGGACAGCGGAAACGAGAAGGCGCCCGGGAGATCCCGGGCGCCTTTCGTGTTACCGGACTTCCGTACGGCTTACAGCTCGTCGTCGACCAGGGCACCCACGAGCGCCGCGGTTGCTGGCGCCGCTGGCACCTCTTCCACGGGCGGCGGCGGCGGCGGGGGTTCGTACCCCGCCGGCGGCTCCAGCTCGATCTCGGCGTACCGGTAGATACCCGACCCGGCCGGGATGAGGTGCCCGATGATGATGTTCTCCTTGAGGCCGAGGAGGTCGTCCTTGGCGCCACGGATGGCGGCATCGGTGAGCACCCGCGTGGTTTCCTGGAACGACGCCGCCGAGATGAACGACTGCGTCGTGAGGCTCGCCTTGGTGATACCCAGCAGCACGGGCTCCGCCGCCGAGGCCTCGCCCTTCCGCTTCACGGTCCGCTCGTTGTCCTCGCGGAACGTCAGCTTGTCCACCGTCTCCCCCTCGAGGAAGTCGGTGTCGCCCGGATCGGTGACGCGTACCTTCTGGAGCATCTGGCGCACGATGACGCCGATGTGCTTGTCGTTGATCCGCACGCCCTGCAGGCGGTACACCTCCTGCACCTCGTTCAGCAGGTATTCCTGCACGGCGCGCGGGCCCTTGATCCGCAGGATGTCGTGCGGATTCACCGGTCCCTCGGTGAGCCGGTCGCCGGCCCGCACGCGGTCGCCCTCGTGCACGCGGAGGTGCTTGCCGGCCGGCACTTCGTACAGGGTCGGCTCCACCGGCTCGTCGGTCTGCGCCGTGGCGAAGACGAAGATCTCGCGCTTGCCACGCTTGATGTCACCGAACTTCACCACGCCGTCTGTTTCCGCGATGGTCGACGGATCCTTCGGGCGCCGGGCCTCGAACAGCTCCGCAATGCGCGGGAGGCCGCCGGTGATGTCGCGCGTCTTGTAGGCTTCGCGCGGGATCTTGGTGACGGTCACGCCCTTCTTCACCTTCACCGGGGGCGACAACCACACCGTCTTGTCCTTGCTCTCCTTCTTGGTGCGGCTGGGCCATGCCTCGTTGATCGGCCGCTCGTCCACCTTGAACGACTTCGCCGACCACGGATTGGCCTCGGCCGGGATATCGAAGGCACGCGACACCTGGTCGGTGGGCGAGCCGAAGATGATGCGGCTGCCCTCGGCCAGCGTGTACTCCTGCGGGTCCTTCCGGTTCGGGGCATAGACGAGCACCGACGGATGCAGTTCCCGCTCGGGATCGGCGGTGACCACCAGCGACCGCAGGCCCGTGCCTTCGTCGAGCTCCTCGCGGAGCGTGACGCCGGGGACCAGGTCCTTCCACCGCATCTCGCCGTCGAGCTTGAGGATCGACGGGTTCGAGTACGGATCCCAGGTGTAGAGGATCGACGCGCGCCGCTCGTTGTCGCCCTTCGCGACGGCATCGCCTTCCTTCACCTGCAGGATGGCGCCTTCCGGTACCGGGTACCGGTTGAGCACCCGCTTGTGATCCTTCGGGTCGACGACGAGGATGCCTTCCTTGTTCTCGTCATCGGCCGACTCGTCGTCGCGCGTCAGGGCCACGCGCTGGATCGCCTTGGTGCCGTCCTCGAACTCGACCGGCACGTCGGCCCACTCCAGGCCCTTGGTGTACTGCACGACGCCGTCGGCCCGCGCCCGGCGCTCCGCCTCTTCCGCGATACGGCTCGAGGTGCCGCCGATGTGGAAGGTGCGCAGCGTCAACTGCGTTCCCGGCTCGCCGATCGACTGTGCGGCCAGGATGCCCACCGCCTCGCCCATGTCCACCATGTCCATGGTGGCCAGGTTGCGGCCGTAGCACATGCGGCAGATGCCGCGCTTCGACTCGCAGGTGAGCACCGAACGGATCTTGACCTTCTCGATGCCACCTTCCTCGATGGCAATCGCCATTTCCTCGTCGATCAGCTGACCCGCCTGGACCAGGATACGCGGGTCGCTGTGCTCATCGAGCTCGTGCGGATCGAGCACTTCCTCGGCGGCAACGCTGCCGAGGATCCGCTCGCGCAGCGGCTCGATGATGTCCTCGCCTTCCTTGAGCGCCGAAATTTCGAGGCCCAGGACGGTGCCGCAATCCTCCTCCGTGACCGTGACGTCCTGTGCCACGTCCACGAGCCGGCGCGTCAGGTAGCCGGCGTCGGCGGTCTTGAGCGCCGTGTCGGCCAGGCCCTTCCGGGCGCCGTGCGTCGAGATGAAGTACTCGAGCACCGTCAGCCCCTCACGGAAGTTCGACTTGATCGGGCTCTCGATGATTTCACCGATGCCACCCGTGAGCTTCTTCTGCGGCTTGGCCATCAGGCCGCGCATGCCCGCGAGCTGCCGGATCTGGTCGCGCGAACCACGCGAGCCGGAGTCGTACATCATGAACACGGGATTGAACCCGCCCCGGGCCAGGCGCATGTTGCTGACCATCGCCTCGGCCACGTCGTTGTTCGCGTGAGTCCAGGCGTCGATCACCTTGTTGTAGCGCTCACCGAACGTGATCTGCCCGGTGTTGTAGGCGCGCTGGAAGCGCTTGACGCGCTGGTCGGCGTCGGCCAGGATCTCGGCCTTGTCCGCCGGGATCTCCAGGTCCTCGATGCCGATTGAGACGCCGCCGAAGGTCGCGAAGCGGAAGCCGATTTCCTTGAGCCGGTCGAGGAACGTGACCGTCTCGGAGAGGCCCGCGCGGCGATAGCTCTCCAGCACCAGGCCGGACAGCTCCTTCTTCTTCATCAGCACATCGCGGAAGCCCAGCTGCGCCACCACGTGCCGTGGCAGGATGCTGTTGAACATGACCCGGCCCACCGTGCTCCGGATCCAGCGCGGCTGCGGCTCGAGCGCCTCACGGGGCGGGACATACCAGAACCAGATCGGGCTGTGGTACGTCACCGTCCCGGTCAGCAGCGCCATCTCGATCTCGGCCAGGCTCCCGAAATGCCGTGAGTCCTTCCACAGGCGCTGGCGCACTTCGTCCAGCTTCGGGCCACCGGCCTTGCGGATTTCCTCCTCGAACCCCGGCGGCAGCTTGGTCAGCCAGTAGCTGCCCAGCACCATGTCCTGCGACGGTTCCGCCACCGGCCGGCCGTCGGACGGCTTGAGGATGTTGTTCGACGAGATCATCAGCACGCGCGCCTCGAGCTGCGCCTCGAACGACAGCGGCACGTGCACCGCCATCTGGTCGCCATCGAAGTCGGCGTTGAACGCCGCACAGACGAGCGGATGGATCCGGATCGCCTTGCCCTCGACCAGCACCGGCTCGAACGCCTGGATGCCCAGGCGGTGCAGCGTCGGCGCGCGGTTGAGCAGCACCGGGTGATCCTGGATGATTTCCTCCAGGATCTCGTAGACCTCCGGGCTCTCGCGCTCCACGATCTTCTTGGCGCGCTTCACCGTCTCGGCGATGCCCTTCTCCACCAGCTTGTGGATGATGAACGGCTTGAACAGCTCGACCGCCATCGCCTTCGGCAGGCCGCACTGGTGCAGCCGGAGCTCCGGGCCCACCACGATGACCGAGCGGCCGGAATAGTCCACCCGCTTGCCGAGCAGGTTCTGCCGGAAGCGACCCTGCTTGCCCTTGAGCATGTCGCTCAGGGACTTGAGGGGGCGCTTGCCCCGGCCACGAATCGCCTTGGAGCGACGCCCGTTGTCGAACAGCGCATCGACGGCCTCCTGGAGCATCCGCTTCTCGTTCCGCAGGATGACTTCCGGGGCACGATGCTGGATCAGCTTCTGCAGCCGGTTGTTCCGGTTGATGACGCGCCGGTACAGGTCGTTCAGGTCGGACGTGGCAAAGCGCCCGCCGTCGAGCGGCACCAGCGGCCGCAGGTCGGGCGGGATCACCGGGACCACGTCGAGGATCATCCAGTCCGGCTTGTTCGGCAGGTCGCCGGAGTCGCCCGAGGTGAGGATCGCGTCGACGATCTTGAGCCGCTTGAGCATCTGCTTCTTGCGGTGCTGGCTGGTCTCGTTCGCCACGCCGGCCCGCAGCTCCTCCGCCACCTTCTTCACGTCGATCTTGGCCAGGAGCTTCCGCACCGCGGGCGCGCCGATGTCGGCCTCGAACGCGCTGTCGCCCTCGTCCTTCGCCTTGGAGCGGAGCGTCAGGTACTCGTCCTCATCGAGCAGCTGCCGGGGCTCGACTTCCTGCTTGCCCGGCTCGATGACGATGTAGCTCGAGTAGTAGATGACACGCTCCAGTTCACGGAGCGTGATGTTGAGCATGTTGCCCATCGGTGACGGCAGCGTCTTGAAGAACCAGATATGCGCCACCGGCACGCTGAGCTCGATGTGGCCCATGCGCTCGCGCCGGACCTTCGAGAGCGTGACCTCCACGCCGCAGCGGTCGCAGATGACCCCGCGGTAGCGGATACGCTTGTACTTGCCGCAATGGCATTCCCAGTCCTTGACCGGACCGAAGATGCGCTCGCAGAACAAGCCGTCCTTCTCGGGCTTGAACGAGCGATAGTTGATCGTCTCGGGCTTGGTGACCTCACCCCACGACCACCAGGCCCGCTGCCCCTGGAGTTCCAGGCGCTCGCGTTCCTTCGGGTCGCGCGGGCCACGGATCTCTTCCGGGCTCGCGATACGAATGCTGATGAAGTCGAATGCCGAGCTCTTCTGCTCGCGACCGCTGCGAAAATCGATCATGGGTGCCTCTTCCTATTCATCGCCGCTCTCGGTGGTACCGAGCGTAACCTTGAGCCCCAGGGCCTGCAGTTCCTTGACGAGCACGTTGAACGACTCGGGGATGCCGGGTTCCGGCAGGTTCTGCCCCTTCACGATGGCCTCGTACACCCGGCTCCGGCCGGTGACGTCGTCCGACTTGACCGTCAGCATTTCCTGCAACGTGTGCGCGGCGCCATACGCCTCGAGCGCCCACACTTCCATCTCTCCAAAGCGCTGGCCGCCGAACTGCGCCTTGCCGGCGAGCGGCTGCTGTGTCACCAGCGAGTACGGCCCGATCGACCGGGCATGGATCTTGTCATCGACGAGGTGGCTCAGCTTGAGCATGTAGATCGAGCCGATCGTCACGTCGCCATCGAACTGCTGCCCGCTCCGGCCGTCGCGCAGGCGCGCCTTGCCGGCCGGGGTGAGCCCCGCCACACGCAACAACTCGTCGGCAGCGGCATCCAGGCTCGCGTCCTTCGCGCCCTCGAGGAGGGCCGCGAGCGCCGTGTGGCCGACGGCCGCGAGCGCTTCCGCCGCCGTCACCTTGGTGTTCTGCTCCAGTTCCTTGATGAGCTTGGCATCGGCCTCGTGGTCCTGGTGATACGCCAGCTCCGCGGCATTCTGGACCAGTTCCCGATCGCCCAGTTCCTTCGCCGCGCCCTTCACGAACGCCAGCGTGGCCTCGCCCAGCTTCCGGGTCTCGGCCGACATCGCCTTGTCGAGCAGGTGCGACACGCCCGCCTGCTCCAGGCGCAGGCCCGGCAGCTCCTTGAGGTCGTCGGACAGGCGGTTGATGTCCTTCTCCACGATGCTCGGCATGACCGAACTGAGCTCGAGCGCATGGCGCGTCCAGCCCAGCTCCGCCAGGCGGAGCAGCAGGCCGATCTCACCCTCGTCGGCGCCGCGGAACACCGGCGTCTTCGCCTCGAACCCGAGCAGGCGCGCGCAGAACCCGAGGTGCGTCTCCAGGATCTGCCCGACGTTCATGCGGCTCGGCACGCCGAGCGGGTTGAGCACGATATCGACCGGGGTGCCGTCCGGGAGGAACGGCATGTCCTCCTCGGGAACGATGCGCGCCACGATACCCTTGTTGCCGTGGCGGCCGGCCATCTTGTCGCCCACCGAGATCTTCCGCTTCTCGGCGCAGTACACCTTGACCAGCTGGATGACGCCCGGGGGCAGTTCATCCGGCTGGAGGATCTTGTCGATCTGGTCCTCGGCCTTTTCCTCGACCCGCGCCCGCTCCCGCGCCGCTGCATCGATCGTGGCCCGGATGCGCTCATTGTTGCCCTTGGCCACCACCCGCAGCGTCTTGAGGTCCACGTCCGTCAGGTCGATCTCGTCGAGCGCCGCCGTCGTGAACTTCGTGCCGGCCGGCCGGTATTCCTCCACCGTGCCCGACTTCAGCATCAGCGCCACTTCCTGGCCGTCGAGCAGGTGCTTCAGCTCCTCGAGCATGACATGGCTGATGCGCGCCTTCTCCTCGTTCTCCACCCGGCGTACCTCGCCGATCCGCTCGCCGCGATCCTTCTCGACGACCTGGTCCTCGACCCGGCTGAAGATCTTCACGTCGATGACGACGCCGCTCATGCCCGGCGGCACCTTGAGCGAGCTGTCCTTCACGTCCTTGGCCTTCTCGCCGAAGATGGCCGTGAGGAGCTTCTCTTCCGGCGACAGCTCGGTCTCGCCCTTCGGCGTGATCTTGCCCACCAGGATGTCGCCCGGCTTGACGTGGGCGCCGATGCGCACGATGCCGCGCTCGTCGAGGTCCACCACCGACTCGTCGGAGACGTTCGGGATTTCCCGGGTGATCTCCTCCTGGCCGCGCTTGGTGTCGCGGACATGCAGCTCGAGCTCCTGGATGTGGATCGACGAATAGACGTCGTCCTTCACCAGCCGCTCAGACAATACGATCGCGTCCTCGAAGTTGTGTCCGTACCACGGCATGAACGCCACGAGCACGTTGCTGCCGAGGGCCAGTTCACCGTTCTCCGTGGCCGGGCCGTCGGCGATGATCTCGCCCGCCTCGACCCGCTGCCCCACCTGTACCAGCGGGCGCTGGTTGATCGCGGTATCCTGGTTCGTCCGCCAGTACTTCCGCACCCGGTGCCGGTCGTACTGATGGAGCCGGGCCAGCGGGGTGTCCCCGGTCCGGGCGCCATCCACGCCGGCGTCGATGATGATCTCATCGGCGGTGACGCGGGTGATGATGCCGGCCCGGCGCGCGATGATCACGGCGCCGGAGTCGCGGGCCACCTTCTCCTCGAGGCCCGTCCCCACCACCGGGGCGGCCGGGAAGAGCAGCGGCACCGCCTGGCGCTGCATGTTCGATCCCATCAGCGCGCGGTTGGCGTCGTCGTGCTCCAGGAACGGGATCAGGGCCGCCGCGATGGAGACGAGCTGCTCCGGCGCCACGTCCATGAACTCGATCCGCTCCGGGCTCAGCAGCGGGTAGTCGTCGCCCTTGCGGCAGAGCACCAGCTGCTCGGTGAACTTGCCGGTGTCGTCCAGTGACGCGTTGGCCTGCGCCACCGCGTAATCCTCTTCCTCGCTCGCCGACAGCCAGCTGATCTGGTCGGTGAGGCGGCCGTTCTTCACCACGCGATACGGCGTCTCGATGAAGCCGAGATCGTTGATCCGCGCATAGGTGGAGAGGCTGGTGATCAGGCCGATGTTCGGGCCTTCCGGCGTCTCGATCGGGCACATGCGCCCGTACTGCGAGTAGTGCACGTCGCGCACTTCGAAGCCGGCGCGCTCCCGCGTCAGGCCGCCCGGCCCCAGGGCCGACAGGCGGCGCTTGTTCGTGAGCTCGGCCAGCGGGTTCGTCTGGTCCATGAACTGCGACAGCTGGGACGACCCGAAGAACGCCTGGATCACCGCCGACACGGTGCGGGCGTTGACCAGGTCGTCGAGCGAGATCTTCTCCGGGTCGGAGTTGATGCTCATCCGCTCCTTCACCAGCCGCGCCATGCGCGACAGGCCCACCGAGAACTGGTTCGCGATCAGCTCACCCACCGAGCGGATGCGACGGTTGCCAAGGTGGTCAATGTCGTCCGTGTGCCCGCGACCGTCCGCCAGGTCGATCAGGTACCGGATGATGGCGATGAAGTCATCCTCGGTCAGGACGGTGTGGTTCGGGTCGGTCTTGAGCCCGAGCCGCTGGTTGATCTTGTACCGGCCCACGCGCCCGAGGTCGTAGCGCTTCGGGTTGAAGAACAGCCGCTGGATCTGCTCGCGGGCGGTGGCCAGGTTCGGCGCATCGCCGGGACGGAGCAGGGCATAGATCTGCTCGAGGGCCTCGGCCTCGCTGTGGGTCGGGTCCTTCTGCAGGGTGTTCTTGATCAGCGCCGACTCGCCACGCGAACCGGAGAGCAGCACTTCCACCTTGTGCACGCCGGCCTTGAGGATCTTGGCCCGGAGCGCCTCGGTGAGGTCGGCGCCGCCCTCGGCCAGCACCTCGCCATCGGGATCGGCCACGGCGAACGCAAGCACCGGGTCCGCACGCTCGCGCGTCGACGTCGGGTTCTCGTCGTCGCGGAGGTCGACCGTGGTGTAACCGGCAAAGATGCGCACCGTCTTGACGCCCACGTGCCGCATCGCATTGACGCGCTCCGGCGTCAGCTCATCGCCCACCGTCCCCAGCGGATCGCCCTTGGGCTCCTCGGGATTCGGCACTTCCTCGGCGAGCAGCGCGCCCAGCATCTCGCGCTTCTCCTGCCGGGTTTCCGTCTTGGCCGCGAGCGACAGTTCCTTGGTGGCGAAGAAGAGGCGGAGGATGTCCGCGTTCTCCCCGTACCCGAACGCGCGCAGCAGCGCGGTGGCCGGGAACTTCTTCTTCTTGTCGATGTGGACGTAGATCACGTCGTGAATGTCGATCGTGAACTCGACCCACGAGCCCCGGAAGGGGATGATCCGCGCCGAGAAGAGTCGCTGGCCGTTCGGGTGGGTATCCTCCTCGAACACCACGCCGGGCGAGCGGTGCAGCTGGCTCACTACGACGCGCTCCGCGCCGTTGATGACGAACGTGCCGAGCGGGGTCATGATCGGGAGCTCCCCGAGGTAGACCTCCTTCTCGATGATGTTCTTCGGCCGCTTCTCGCCTTCGACTTCCTCGTACACGACGAGCTGGAGCGTCGCCTTGAGCGGCGCCGCATAGGTCATGTCGCGTTCGATGCACTCCTCGACCGTGTACTTCGGCTCGCCGATGGCGTACCGAAGGAAGTCCAGGTTGTACTTCCCGTTGACGTCGCTGATCGGGAAGAGGTCGCGGAACACGCGTTCCAGCGACACGTCCTGCCGGTTTCCGTCGGCGTCCTCATCCTTGAGGAGCGACTGGAAAGCGGCCGTCTGGATGTCCAGCAGGTGCGGCATTTCCATGCTGCCGCCGCGCTTGCTGAACGTGATCACCGGCTTTTTGGTCTGCGTCATAGGGCTCGCTCAGGCACAACACAATGGGCCCCAGCACCGAACCCCCGCCGGGGGCGAGGGGTCCTGGGGCACAGCAAATTCAGGAACTGAACTTCGATTCGCGCATGCGCCGTCTCACTGAAATAGGTTGAAGTCGCCAGATCCCTCGCCGACCGCGGTCGCGGCCGGCGTCGGGACAGCGCTTCGCGCTACTTCAGCTCGACGGTCGCGCCCTGCTCCTCAAGCTTCTTCTTGATTTCTTCAGCCTCGGCCTTGGTCAGGCCTTCCTTGAGGGTGCTCGGCGTACCATCCACCGCGTCCTTCGCTTCCTTCAGGCCCAGGCTGGTGATCTCGCGGACCACCTTGATGACCTGGATCTTCTTGGCGCCGCCCGAGGTGAGGACGACGGCAAACTCCGTCTTCTCTTCCACCGCCGCCGCGGCGCCTGCGCCACCCGCCGCCGGGGCCGCAGCCGCCGTGACGGTGACGTTGAACTTGGTCTTGAACGCATCGATCAGGTCCGCGAGTTCCACCACGGACTTGGCGCCGATGGCGTCGATGATTGCTTCGTTGCTCAGCGTTGAGGTCGACATGTGCTAATTCTCCGTACTGTTAGAAGCCTGACGCTGGTCGCGGAACGCCTCGAGCGTAGCAACCACCTGGTAGAGGACGCCATTGAGGCATCCAGCGAACTGGGCCAGCAGGACGTCGCGCGGCGGCAGTTCGCCGAGCCGCTTGACGTAGCTGGGTTCAACGGGCTTGCCCTCGATGAGGCCGATCTTGACGGTCGGCTTCTGGAACTCCCTGGCGAAGTCGCCGACCACCTTGGCCGACGGCAACGGGTCGTTGCCGGCCAGAACCAGACCCACCGGACCCTTCAGGTGGGAATCGAAGGCCTCGATCTTGTTGGCGGCGAGCGCCCGCTGCGCGAGCGTGTTCTTCACCACCACGTACTTGGCGCCGGTGGCCCGCAACCGGCGACGGAACTCGGTCATCCGAAGGACGCTGAGCCCGCTGAAATCCGTCACAAAAAGCGTCTGTGCCGCCTTGACCTGCTCGGTGAGCCGGTCCACGGCAGCCTGTCGCTGTTCTCTGCTCATCGATACCCCGCCGTCTCGAGCTTGACGCCCGGGCCCATGGTGCTCGACAGTGTGGCCGAGCGGACATACGTCCCCTTGGCAGCCGAGGGCTTCGCCCGCAGGATCGTGTCCATGAACGCCTGCGCATTCTCCGCAAGCTTGTCGGCCGCGAACGACACCTTGCCGATCGGGGCATGCACATTCCCGGTCTTGTCGACCCGGAACTCGATCTTGCCGGCCTTGATCTCGCGCGTCGCCTTGGCGACATCGAGCGTCACCGTACCGGCCTTCGGGTTCGGCATGAGGCCGCGCGGACCAAGGATCCGGCCCAGCGCGCCCAGCTGGCCCATGACATCGGGCGTGGCGACGATCACGTCGCACTCGAGCCAGCCGTCCTTCATCTTCTGGATGTACTCGAGGCCGACAAAGTCGGCACCCGCCGCCTCCGCGTCCTTCGCCCGGTCGCCCTGGGCGATCACCAGCACCCGGACCGACTTGCCGGTGCCGTGCGGCAATACCACCGTGCCACGCACCACCTGGTCGGCATGCCTCGGATCAACGCCGAGGTTGACCGCGATGTCCACCGTCTCGTCGAACTTGGCGAAGCTGGCCTTCTTGACCAGGTCCGCGGCGTCGGCGATGGTGTAGTTGCGGTTCCGGTCGACGGCGGTCTCCGCGGCGCGGAACTTCTTCCCTGCGGTCGCCATCAGTCGATGACCTCCACGCCCATCGACCGCGCCGTGCCCGCGACCATGCGCATCGCGCTGTCGAGGTCGGACGCGTTCAGGTCGGCCATCTTGATTTCGGCGATCTTCCGCACCTGCGCTGACGTCACCTTGCCGACCTTCTGACGGTTCGGCTGGGCGCTCCCCTTTTCCAGGCCGGCTTCCTTGAGCAGGAGGTTCGGCGCCGGGGGCGTCTTGGTGATGAAGGTGAAGGTACGGTCGGCGTAGATGGTGACCACAACCGGGATCACCATGCCCGCCTGTCCCTGCGTCCGGGCGTTGAACTGCTTGCAGAACTCCATGATGTTCACGCCATGCGGACCCAGGGCCGTGCCGACGGGCGGCGCCGGATTGGCGGCCCCCGCGGGACACTGAAGCTTCACTACGGCCTGGATCTTCTTCGCCATTCCACTGTCCTTTGCGATCGTTGCCGATCTCCCGCAGGATTAGCCCCGTGCGGTGGCGGGGTACGTCAGGGAGCTAGTGCCCCCGTAACTGCAGGTAGTCCATTTCCACGCTCGTCGGCCGGCCGAACAGGCTCACCGACACCTTCACCTTCCCCTTCTCGGACAGCACCTCTTCGACGGTGCCGGAGAAATCGGAGAACGGTCCCTCGGTGATCTCGACCACCTGGCCGATGAGGAAGGGAATCTCTTCCTTCGCGCCGGTCTCGGTGGCCGTTTCCACCACGCCGAGCAGGCGGTTCACCTCATCCTGCCGCAGCGGCTGCGGCAGCTTGCCCGAGCCCACGAACTTGATCACGCCCTGGATGCTGTTGACCACGTGCAGGGCTTCCTGCCCCATCTGCATGTCGACCAGCACGTATCCCGGGAAGAGCTTCCGCTCCACCGTGACCTTCTTGCCGTTCTTGATCTCGATCACGTCCTGCGTCGGGACGAGCGCCTGGCGGATCAGCTTCTCTTCCGCCGGCCGCGGGTCGTCCTCGATCCGCTTCTGGATCAGGCTCCGGACCTTGTTCTCGTGGCCCGCAGTCGTCTGGATGGCGTACCAGCGATACTCCATTACCGCGCCAGCGCGGCGACGCCGTCCACCAGGATCTTCTGCAGGACCCAGTCGAGCAGGCCGATGGTCACGCCCAGGAGGAAGGACACGATCACCACCATGCGCGTCGCCTTGATCAGCTCCGGCTTGGAGGGCCACGTCACCTTCTTCATCTCGGCCTGAACGGCGTCGAAGAACTGCCGGGCCTGGACGAGCTTGCCCGGCTCCGTGCCGGGTGTCTGCTGGACTGCGTCCATGCCTACTTCGACTCCTTGTGCGCCCGATGGCAGTTGCAGTTCGGGCAGTACTTCCGCTGTTCGACGCGCTCCGGGTGCTTCCGCTTGTTCTTCGTCTGGAAGAAGTTGCGGTTGCGGCACTCAGTGCACTCGAGAATGACCTTGTCGCGCATGTTGTTCGTCCTATGGTTCCAGTCGTACCGTTCGACCCAGAGCTCGCGACCGGGATTGAACCGGTGACCTCATCCTTACCAAGGATGTGCTCTACCAACTGAGCTACGCGAGCGACGTCGTTCCCCCTGAGCCGGTCAAGCGGGCGACGGGACTCGAACCCGCGACCCTCAGCTTGGAAGGCTGATGCTCTACCAACTGAGCTACACCCGCGCACTCGTCCCGGACCCGCACCGTCACCCTCGTACTGCCGCCCTACCAGTGGTGGGGGTAGGATTCGAACCTACGTAGAGCGTTAGCCCGGCAGATTTACAGTCTGCTGCCATTAGCCACTCGGCCACCCCACCGGCCGTCGGCAACTTCGCCGCGACACGTTTTTCGACGCGACACTTCACACGACGAGGCCCCGCTCTCAAGCTGACGGTGGGAATCGAACCCACAACCGCCGGTTTACAAAACCGGTGCTCTGCCAATTGAGCTACGTCAGCGCAAATCGCGCCGGGGCCAAAAGAAACAGACCCTTAGAATAAACGGCGCTTGGGGTCCGGTCAACTGGCGATGGGGGGCGAACATAGACGTGAGGACATGACGACGTGAGGACGTGAGGTGACCCGCCTTGTGGTCAGCCCGTCCGGACGACTTCCGAGCCGTCCTTGGTGTCCCGGATCTCCCAGCCGCTGGCCTTCAGCTTGTCTCGTATCTCGTCTGATAGCTTGAAGTTACGAGCCTTCCGTGCCTGCAGTCGTTCGCCAGCCAGTCCCCGCGCCCAGTCCTCGGACCCAACAGCTGCCGCAGCCAGATCACCCGTCCCCGCTGCGTTTCCGGCCAAGGTGACGCTGAGTGTGGCGGCCGGGGTGGCGGCCACATCCAGCACCTGACCAGCCCACGCCCAGGCTGCCCGCAGCTCCGGACCGGCCCCGCTCGACCCGTCGAGCAACCGGTTCGCCTCCCGCACAAAGTCAAACAACGCCGCCACCGCGCGGGGCGCATTGAGGTCGTCGTTCATCGCCTCGGTCGCGACCGCACGCAGCGTCGCGGCTGCGGTCGACTCCGCCGCCGAGCCGGGCCCGACGGGCGCGCGTGCCAGCCGATCGCCGAACTCGCCGAGACGGCGCGCGCCCTCGCGGGCGGCGTCCAGCGCATCGTCGGTGAGGTCGAGCTTCTGGCGATAATGGGTCTGGAACATGAGCAGCCGGACGGCGCCCGGATCCACACCGTCGGCCCGGAGATCGCGCGGCGTGGTAAAGTTGCCGAAGCGCTTTGACATCTTGGTGCCGCGGATATTCAGGAACTCCCCGTGCAGCCAGTACCGGGCAAAATCGGGCTGTCCGGTGTAGGCGCAGCTCTGCGCGATCTCGTCCTCATGGTGCGGAAAGATGAGGTCCACCCCGCCACAATGGATGTCGAGCACATCAGTGCCGAAGCGCTGGCGCAGGAGGTCGAGCGCCATGGCGGAGCACTCGAGATGCCACCCGGGCCGACCCCGGCCGAAGGGCGCATCCCACGCAGCTCCCACCGCCTCGTCCTGCGGCTGCGCCGCCTTCCACAGCACGAAATCGCGGGCATCCTCCTTGGCGTACTCGTCGCTGCTGACGCGACCACTCGCGCCAGCCCGCAGTTCACGACGGTCGAGCTGCGAGAGCCGCCCGTAGGCGGGGAAGCGCTCGATCGAGAAGTACACCGACCCGTCCTCGCCCTTGTATGCCACGCCCTTGGCGAGGAGCCCTTCCACCAGTCCCACCATGGCAGGGATGAATTCAGTGGCGCGTGGATAGGCATGCGCCGGGAGGATGCGCAGCCACTCCCGGTCCTCATGGAAGGCGGTGACGAACTTCTCCGTGTATTCCGCCAGCGGCATCCCGGCAGCCCCGGCATCGCGGATCGTCTTATCGTCGACGTCGGTCAGGTTCATGACATGGAACACGTCATGCCCGCTGGCCTCGAGCCACCGGCGCAGCAGGTCCTCGAAAAGAAAGGTGCGGAAGTTCCCGATGTGGGCGTAGCCATACACCGTTGGTCCGCAGGTGTACATCGACACACGCGGCGGGTCGAGGGGCGTGAACCGCTCGACCGCGCGTGACATCGTGTTGAAGAGTCGCAGGGTCATTCCGTATCCCTGGCGGCGAAGGCGGCCACGGCATCGTGCACCGGCTGCCCCGCCTCGGTGCGCACCCACAGGGTGCGCTGCGGGAACGGGATCTCGATCCCTTCCTGGTCGCAACGGTTCTTCCAGCGACGGCGGAACTCGCGCGCCACGTTCCACTGCCGGGAAGGCTTGGTCCGGATCACCACCCGGATGACCACGGCGCTGTCACCCAGCTTCTCCACGCCCCACATCTCGGGATCGCCATCCAGCAGCGCTCCCCAGGTTTCATCCGCCTTGAAGGCTTCGAGTTCCGAGCGGGTCACGGCGATGGCCTTGTCCAGGTCGGCGCCGTACGCCACGCCAAGATCGAGCACCGCGCGTGACCACCCCGCGGTCTTGTTGCTGACCACGTCGATCTGGCCACTGGGAATGACGTGCATCACGCCTTCCACGTCGCGCAGGGTGACGGTACGGAGCGTCACCTTCTCGACCACGCCCCCCTTCCCGGCCACCTCGATGATGTCGCCCACCGAGAAGCTGCCCTCCATGAGCATGAAGAACCCGGTAATGATGTCCTTGACCAGGCTCTGCGACCCGAACGACACCGCGAGGCCCAGCACGCCGACGCCGGCGAGCAGCGGACCGATATTGATGAACACGTTCAGCGCCAGCAGGGCTGTCAGCGCCAGCACGATCACCTTCCCGAAGCTGCGCATCAGCTGGGCGATGGTGTGGCCGCGCTTCTCCCTCAGCGTGTTGGTGTTGGGATCGCCGTCATCCACCGCCTTTTCGATGCGGCGGGATGCCAGGTCGACCAGCCAGTACGCGAGCCAGCCGCCAACACAGATGATCAGGAGCCGGGCGCCCGTGGCGACCAGCATGCCGACATTCAGGTTCAGTTTTGCCAGGAGATCGTTGAATGTGGTGTCAAAAATTGTCATTCTCAGCACTGCCGCACTCCCTTTCCTTCGTGGGCGCGTAACCTAGGGCACGCCGGGCCGGACGGTCAACCGGCGCGACGACGGGCGAGGTAGCGCTCACGGTCGTGCAGGAGCGCATCCACCAGCGGCGCAACATCGAAACGCACCGGGTCGACGCACGGGAGGCCCGTCGCCTGCTGTGCCTCCTCGCAGGCCCGCCGGGCGGATACGTCGTCGAGATCATAGGTGTTGAGCGCGATGCCGACCACGCGGCTCGGATGCACCGCCGAGCTGATCTCCTCGTACAGCCTGACATAGTCGACCAGTGGCGGGATGCGCAGCCACGCCGCCCTTCGATAGTCGCCGATGTACTCGCGCGATGCCTGGTGGCACAGGATCATCGCATCCGGGCAGGCGCCATGCAGGAGCCCGAGCGTCACGCCACTGTAACCGGGGTGGTTGATGCTGCCCTGCCCCTCGACCAGCACGATGTCGGCCTCGCGGGCGCCCTGCAGGGTGACCTGTTCCGCGGCGCCGGCGATGAAGTCGGCGATGACGGCATCCACTGCCACGCCCCACCCCTCGATGAAGATGCCCGTCTGGCCGGTGGCGGCGAACCGGGTCTTCACGCCCCGGGCGTTCAGCGTGTCGACCAGCTGCAGCTGCGCCGTCATCTTGCCCACGTTGCAGTCGGTACCGACCGTGAGCACCACGTAGGCGTCCACATCCTTCGCCAGGCCGGCCGCCACCTGCAGCATCGCCGGCGGGCGCCGCACGTCGTGAATCGCGACGCCCATGGCCTTCGCCTTCGCCGCAAGCACCGGATCGTCACCCAGGAAGGTGTGCAGCCCGCTCCAGAGTTCGCAGCCGGCGTCCAGTGCCTCGGACAGCCAGTCGCGCCACGCGGGCGGCAGGCGTCCGCCTGCCGGGGCGATGCCGATCAGCACGGCCGTCGGCTTCAGCGCGAGCCCATCCTGCATGGACCCGACCACCGGGATCGCGCCACCGAAGCCGAGCACGTCCTGTGCGGTGCGCCCGGCGAGCTCGCGGTCGAGCACGCCGACGACCTGCTGGGGCCGGTACCGGATGACGGAGTTCGCGGTCTTCGACGTCATCGGGCCGAAGTCGCCATCGGCAAGGATGAGAAAGCGGGGCTGGGACATGGTTGGGAATTCGAGGGGTCGAGGGTCCTGGGCTCACAGCACGAGGTCGAGAATATCGCTGGAGAACGGGGAGGATGCCAAGCAAGAAAGGGCTCCCGCTTCCGGGAGCCCTCGCCTGCGCTCTACCTCGACCATCCGCTACCCGTGGGTGGTGCCGTCCGCCTGGCCGGTATCATCGTCGACCAGCTCGGCATCGTGCACGTCGCCCGCGCCGCGACCGAGCTGCTTCGCCTTGTCGGAGGAGGCGGGCGGCAACACGCCCATCTTCCGCTTCAGTTCAAGCAGCGCCTGGTCGGCGGAACCGTGGTACTCGAGCACCTCGAACTGCTTGATCAGGGAGTCGCCGGCGAACTCTTCCTGCAGTTCGGCCGAGGCGATTGCCTTGCGTTCCTGCGCCTCGATCTTCTCGGCCATGCGCTCGAACGACTCGAAGGCGCCCTTGTCGGACATGCCCGACATGGTTTCCTGGATGCGGGCCTGCGCCTCCGCGCGCTTGGCCCGCGCCATGAGGATGTTCTTCTTCCGCTTCGCTTCCTCGATCTTGTCGTTCAGCTGGCGCAGCGAGAGCTTGAGCTTCTCGGTCTCGGCGCGATGCTTGAGCCAGGTTTCGTGCAGCTGCTGCGCGCCCTGCAGCGCCTCGTTGTAGCGCATCAGCGCCTGCTTGGCGAGGTCGTCCTTGCCCTCCTGGACCGCGAGCATGGCGCGACGCTCCCAGTCTTCCGCCTGCTTCCGCAGGGCCTCGGCATCGGCCTGCAGCTTCTTCTCGTCGGCAATCGCCGACGCGACCTGCCCCTTGGCCTTGCCCAGTTGCGTCTTCATGTCGACGATGAGCTGGTTCAGCATCTTCTCGGGGTTTTCCGCCCGGCTGATCAGGTCGTTGAGGTTCGACCGGAACATGGTGGAGAAGCGATCCCAGATCCCCATGACGCTCAAGCCTCCTTGTAGGGCGCGAGCGCCGAGTAATGCGAGGCGACCGCCAGCGTGATCGAGTCGAAGCTGGCTTCGAACTCGTTGTAGTCGAGGTTTTCGAGCTCCAGGGTATCGGTCAGGACGACGTGATCGCCCTCGATGCCGTAGGAGCCATGCACCAGTTCGCGCGCATTGAACTCGAGGAGCTGCCGGAACAGTTCGCTGCGGCCCGGATCCTTCTGGGGCAGCTCCATTACGCGCACACGCAAGATGGCGACCGGGGGCGCGACATTCACCACCACCTCCGCGCCGTCAGGCGAGCGCGCAATCCACAATCCGGGCTCCACCTCGCGGACGTCGAGCGTGCCGGCGTCCAGGCGTTCCAGCCAGTTCTGAATATCCTCACGCGTCACCATGTCCCGAAGCCTCCCTGTGGCCGGCACACCCTGTGCCATGCGTAAATCTAACGTCGCGCGCGCAGTCCCTCTCAGCCGTCCAGCCCGTTGACCCGCTCGGGTTCACGCGCCTTGCTGAGCATTCGTTCCGTGAAGTCGAGCCGTTCCTCCAGGTCCATCACGCGACCCCGCAACTCGTCCATCTCGCCCAGGATCTCGATCGAGTGGTCGGTGCCGGCACCGTTCTCGATGCGCCGCGCCAGACCCTTGCCAATTGGTCCCTTGAACACGACCGCCCCGACCACCGAGAGCGCGATCAGCGCGGGGATTGCGAAGTCCTCGCCGATCTTGGCTGACAGGGCGACGAAGGCACCTATCGCTGCGAGACCGAGAATGGTCGCGACGACCAGGTACCGGCCGTCAATGCGCTGGCTCATTCGTGCTTCCCTCCTGAATTCATCCTGCTCAACTCCTCGGAAGTTCGGCGTCGCGTCGCTGCGCCAGCAGCCGCTCGGTGAAGTCGAGCCGCTCCTCCAACTCCGCCACGCGATGCTGCGATCCCTCGAGGTCGCGCACGCGCTCACGCAGCTCGTCGACCTGCATCAGCAGCTCCTGCCCCGCACCCCGGCCCTCCAGGCGGCGGGCGATGGCCCGCGCGATGGGATAGAGCACGAGCGCGATGCCCGCCACCGCCGCGATGCTCACCAGGGCGATTACCTGCGGCGGGAGCATCATCCAGGGCGCCATCACCTCAATGTGGGGAATGGGCGGTATTGGCGGTATCGGTGGCACCTGCACGACAATGTCGGGGCCCTGGATCGGCATCATCGCCCCCTCCCATCCGGCAGCCGCGCCGGGTCCTCGCGCTGCGCCAGGAGGCGCTCGGCAAAATCAAGCCGCTCCTCCAGCTCCGCCACCCGGTGCTGCAGCCCGTCGGCCTCGGACAGCTGTTGCTGCAGTTCGCCGACGCGCTGCTCAAGCATTGGATTTCCACCCCGGTTCTCGATCCGCGCGGCGAACGCCCGCACCAGGGGCATCAGGAGCTTGTAGGCCACGAAGGCAAACGAGACCGAGATGACGAGGATCGAGAGTGCCTCGAGTACGCTGGGACCGCCGGGGCTCGACACGATGATGGCCTCGGGGGGCGGCAACGGCGCCGGCACCTGCTGCATCATTGGTCGACCCTCCCGGTGGGCAGTTGCGTTGCCTCGCGCTGTGCGAGCAGCCGTTCGGCGAAGTCCACGCGTTCCTCCAGCTCGAGGAGCCGCGCTGGCAGGTGGCGGAGTTCGTCGAGGTCGGCGCGCAACTCGCTCATCTCCGTCGTAGATGCTGCGCCAGTGCGACGTGATGCGCTGATGACGGCTGCGATCAGGACATAGGCAACGGCAGGGACGCACAGCGCTACCAGCATGGCCCCCGCAAACCTCAGCACGTCGGTCACTTCAGCTCGGTCCGTCCCGGAGCTCGCTCGGCGCCCGGTCGGCGGTCAGGAGCCGCTCCGCAAAATCGAGGCGCTCCTCCAGCTCTCCGATGCGTGGCTGCAAGCTTCGCAATTCGTCGATTTCGGCACGCAACTCGTCAATTTCAGCGGACGTGTCACCGTCGGCCATTCGCGCCCGGCGGAAGTTGCGCATCGCGGCCGGGATCATGAAGGCGAGGACACTTGCTGCCCCCAGCACGATGGCCACCACCAGGCCAAATTGGAACACCTCTTCCATGAACTATCCCTGTCCGCCCGGCAACTGTTCAATGGTTTCCCGCTTCGAGGCCAGCAGCCGCTCCGCGAAGTCGAGCCGTTCGGCCAACTCGGCCACGTCGTGCCGCAACGCATCCACCTCGGCCAGCAACTCCGGGTCAGGCGCCGCGGAGGGACCGGAATTCCGGATCCGCTCGGCGATGGCCTTGCCGATGGACGTCGTCGAAAGCAGGAACAATGTCCCGCCCCCGAAGATGAAGATGATGGCGAGAATGCCTTCCATCGGTCCGCCTTGCTGACCAGGGCCTGTCGGTCGATCGCGAGAGGAAACTGCTCGCCTCCACGATACGGGAGGCACGTTTCAAATGTTTCAGTCCGCTACATCCGGCCTAGGCAAGCTGGACTGCCTGTATGGCCCCGAGCGAAATGGAGATCTCGGTATCGTCCGCCCCCGCAGGTCGAAGATAGACCTCGTGGGCCGTGACGTGGTCGTCCAGGCTGGTGGGCACCCCGACCACCTCGACGGCGCCGTCCGTGGTAACCCGCACGGCCAGCCCGTGGTCGCCGGCGTAGGACAGGAGGGCGAGGATCTCAGGGTACTGCATGCGCCGCCTCCGGTCAGAAGGTGTAGTTCTTCGGCGTCGGTGCCAGCAGGTTTTCCTGCAGGTATCGCGTCATCAGGTCGAACAGGTGCTGCCGGGTGTTTCCCCCGCCGATGCCATGATTCCGGTTGGGGTAATCCATCATCGTGAACGGCTTGTTCGCGGCCACCAGCTTGTTGACCAGCGCCTCGGTATTCTGGTAGTGCACGTTGTCGTCACCGCTGCCGTGGATCACCAGGAGATTTCCCCGCAGGCCATCGACATACGACAGCGGTGAACCGGCATCGTATCCCTTCTGGTTGTCCTTCGGCAGTCCGTTGTATCGCTCGGTATAGATGTTGTCGTAGTACTTCCAGTGCGTCACGGGCGCGACGGCGACGGCGGTCCGGTACACCTCGGGATGCTGGAAGAGTGCGTTGAGGCTCATGAAGCCGCCGTAGCTCCAGCCCCAGATGCCGATGCGGGTGGAGTCCACGTAGCTCCAGCGGCCAACCGCCTTCGCCGCCGCCGCCTGGTCCCTCGTCTCCACCACGCCGAGCTGACCGTAGATGATCTTCCGCCAGGCGCGGCCCCGCGCACCAGTGCCACGGTTATCGACGCTCGCGACCAGGTATCCCTGCTGGGTGAGCAGGGTGTGCCACAGGTACTGGCTTCCTCCCCAGGCGTCGAGCACCGTCTGCGATCCGGGCCCGCCGTACACCTGGAACAGGATCGGGTACTTCTTCGCCGGGTCGAAGTCGGCCGGCTTCATGACGTAGGCGTTGAGCACAACGCCACTGTCGATCGGCACCTTCACGAATTCGGTCGTGCCGCGCCTCAGGGCGGCCACCTTCGCCTTCAGTTTCTCATTGGTCACCACCGTCCGCACCGTGGCGTGGGTCGGCAGGCGCACCAGGTCGATCGTGGGCGGCGTGCTGATGTTCGAGTACGTGTGCCAGGCATGGGTCGCATCGGGTGACACGTTGTAGGCGTTCACGCCCGCGAGCGACGCGGGCGTTACCTGCTCGGCCTTCCCCTTGCCGTTGAGCCGCGTGCGCCACAGGTAGCGCTGGGTGGGGTTGTCGGGCGACGCCGAGTAGTAGAGCCAGCCATCCTTGTCATCGATCGCCACCACATCCAGGACATCGAATGCACCGGGGGTCAGGAGGCGGACCGACTGGCCGTTTCGCGACACCAGGTACACGTGCTGCCATCCATCGCGTTCGCTCACCCAGGTGAAGCTCCGCCCCTTGTCCAGCCAGGTGAGGTCGTTGACGACATTGACCCAGGCACTGTCCTGCTCGGTCAGGATCGTGCGCAGCTGGCCGGTGGAGGCATCGGCGAGGAAGAGCTGCAGTGTGTTCTGCAGCCGGTTGAGTCGCTGTACCACGAGCTCGGTGGAGTTGTCTGCCCACTCCATGCGCGCCGGATAGTGCTCCCGCGGATCGCCCTCGAAGGGCAGCCAGACCGTGGCGCCGCCGGTGGCACTGATGACCCCAATCCGGGCATCGGAGTTGGTCTCGCCCGCCTTCGGGTACTGCACCGGGGATACGAACGAATAGAGGGAGTCGGTGTCGTTGATGAGGTCGAAGCTCAGCACCCCCTCGGTGTTGAGCTGCCAGTAGGCAATGCGCTGTCCGTCGGGGCTCCAGCGCCAGCCGTCGCGCAACCCCAACTCCTCCTCGTACACCCAGTCGAAGGTGCCATTGATGAGCATCGGTGCCCCATCGGTGGTGACCTGGGTGATCGCGCCGGTCGCGACGTTCTCGACGTAGATGTTGTTCTCGCGCACGTAGCCGATCCGGCTGCCGTCGGGCGAGAACTTGGCGAAGAGCAGGCTGGACGGCTTCGCGGTCGGACCCCCCAGCTTCTGCAGCTTGCCGGTAGCGCGGTCGAGAACCCAGTAGTCGCCCCGGTTGTTCTGTCGCCACACCGGCTGCGAGTTGGTGAAGATGAGGAGCTTCGAGCCGTCGGGTGACCAGCTGTAGTCCTCCACCTCAAGGGCCGTGGTGTCGCCCGGCGCCGTGATGGCGGCGGCCGCCACGAGCACCGTCCGCTCACCTGATTCGGAGGCATAGCGCACGAGGTCGCGCCCCTTGCCCGTGGCCGACTTCTCCAGCGTCGTGTAGGCAGCGCCCTCCTCGAGCCAGCGCGCGGGACCGAAGCGCTCACTCGCAAATTCGGGCGACGCATAGATGCTGCGGACGCTCAGGGGTGGGTTCGGTTCCTGCTGCGCGCCGGCCGATACGAGCGGGATGACGGAGAGAGCAAGGAGGGCCGGGGCCAGGCGCACACGCGGGAATCGGGTCACGGAAGGCACGCTCGTGTCTTGGGGACGGAATGTCGTCGACGGCGGAACGCTAACGCGGAATTCGCTATCGCGCGAGGATGCGGCGGAGGTACTGTCCGGTGAAGCTGGCGGACACCTTCGCGACCTCTTCGGGCGTGCCGGCCGCCACGATCTCGCCGCCACCCTCGCCACCCTCGGGACCGAGATCGATCACCCAGTCGGCCGTCTTGATGACGTCCAGGTTGTGCTCGATGACGATGACGCTGTTTCCCTTGTCCACCAGGCGGTGCAGCACCTCGAGCAGCAGGCGCACATCCTCGAAGTGCAGCCCGGTGGTGGGCTCGTCGAGGATGTAGAGCGTCCGGCCCGAATCGCGCTTGGCGAGCTCGGTGGCGAGCTTGACCCGCTGTGCCTCGCCGCCCGACAGTGTCGTTGCCGCCTGCCCCAGGTGGATGTAGCCCAGGCCGACATCATTGAGCAGCTCGAGGCGTTCGGCGATGCGACGCTGCGCGCTGAAGAAATCGAGCGCATCGGAGACGGTCAGGTCGAGCACATCGGCGATGCTCTTGCCCTTGTAGCGCACCTCGAGCGTCTCGCGGTTGTATCGGCGGCCCTTGCAGACCTCGCACGGCACGTACACGTCGGGCAGGAAGTGCATCTCGATCTTCACCAGGCCATCACCTTCGCACGCCTCGCAGCGGCCACCCTTCACGTTGAAGGAGAAGCGTCCGGGCCCGTAGCCGCGGAGCTTCGCCTCCGGGAGGCCGGTGAAGACCTCGCGGATGGGCGTGAAGAGGCCGGTGTAGGTGGCCGGGTTGCTGCGGGGCGTTCGGCCGATCGGGCTCTGGTCGACGTCAATGACCTTGTCGAGCAGGTGCAGGCCGTCGATGCGCGTGTGCTCGCCCGGTATGACCCGGGCCCGGTAGAAGTGGCGCGCCAGCGACTGGTAGAGGATATCCGTCACCAGGGTGGACTTGCCCGAGCCCGAGACCCCCGTCACCGCCACAAAGAGCGCGAGGGGAAACTCGGCGGTGATGTTCTTCAGGTTGTTGGCTCGTGCGCCGACGACGCGGAGCGCCCGGTCGGCGTCGCGCATCCTCCGGCCGGCCGGCACCTTGATGCGCAGCTCATCGCGCAGGTAGCGCGCCGTGAGCGATGTTGGATGTTCCAGGATCGTGTCGATGGTGCCCTCCGCCACGACCTCGCCACCGAACCGGCCGGCCCGCGGACCGAGGTCGATCACGTGGTCGGCGGCGCGGATCGTGTCCTCGTCGTGCTCCACCACGATCACCGAGTTGCCCAGGTCGCGCAGTCCCTTCAGCGTGCCGAGCAGTCGCTCGTTGTCGCGCTGGTGGAGACCGATGCTGGGCTCGTCGAGGATATACAGGACGCCAACGAGCCGGGACCCGATCTGGGTGGCCAGGCGGATACGCTGCATCTCGCCGCCCGACAGCGACGAGGCGCCGCGCCCCAGCGTGAGGTAATCGAGGCCCACGTCGCACAGGAACCGGAGACGGTCGCACACCTCCTTCAGGATCGGGCCCGCGATGTCGGCATCGAGTCCCGGGCCGCTGGCGCCCTGCGCGCGGAGCGGAATGGAGGCGAAGAAATCAGCGGCCCGGCCGACCGACATGTCCACCACGTCACCGATGCTCTTCCCCACCACCAGCACCGCGAGGCTCTCGGCCTTGAGCCTCCTGCCCCCGCAGGTGTGGCAGGGCTGGGCGGTGAGGAACTGTTCCAGCTGCCCCCGAATGGCATCGCTCGATGACTCGCGATACCGGCGCTCGACGTTCTTCAGGATGCCCTCCCACTCCGCCTCGTGCTCTGTCCGGCCGCGACCCGACTCCGGGGCAAACTTGAACTTGCCCGGCGCGCCATGGAGCAGGGCCTTCTGCGCCGACGCCGGTATCTCGCCCCAGGGTGAGTCGATGTCGAACTTGAACGCCTTCGCCAGCGTCGGCAGCACGGCCTTGCGCAGGTATCCGGACGGCTCGCCCCAGGGCAGCACAACACCCTCGAGGATCGCGATCGTCGGATCCCCGAGGATGAGGTCGGGGTTCACTTCCTTCCGCGTACCCAGACCGTTGCAGTCGGGGCACACGCCAAACGGGCTGTTGAACGAGAACTGGCGGGGTTCGAGCTCCGGAAATGACAGACCGCAAACGGGACAGGCAAAACGCTCGGAGAAGAGCTCTGACCTGGGTGCGCCCTTCCCCTCATGGCGCACCACCTCCACCACCCCATCGGCCAGCTTCAGGGCGGTCTCGATCGAGTCGGCGAGACGACCACGGTCCTCACCCCGGACGACCAGGCGGTCGACCACCACGGCAATGTCGTGGTTCTGGCGACGATTCAGGGTCGGGACGGCGCCAAGGTCGTAGGTTTCGCCGTCCACCCGGACGCGAACGAAACCGCGCTTCTGAACGTCCTCGAACAGGTCGCGGAACTCACCCTTCCGGCCCCGGACCAGGGGCGCCAGCACCTCGATACGCGTTCCTTCGGGCCAGGCGACTACCGCATCGGTGATCTGGCTGGCGCTGGAGCGGGATACGGGGCTGCCGTCGTTGGGACAGTGGGGCACGCCGGCCCGCGCCCACAGGAGCCGCAGGTAGTCGTAGATCTCGGTGACGGTGCCAACGGTCGACCGCGGGTTCTGCCCCGTAGTCTTCTGCTCGATAGAGATGGCCGGCGACAGACCCTCGATGGAGTCGACATCGGGCTTCTCCATGAGGCCCAAGAATTGCCGAGCATACGCCGAAAGCGACTCCACATAGCGTCGCTGACCCTCGGCATAGATGGTGTCGAACGCGAGTGAGGACTTCCCGGAGCCCGAGAGGCCGGTGATGACGGTCAACTCGTTGCGGGGAATGCTGACCGAGATGTTCTTGAGGTTGTGCTCCCTGGCACCGCGGACGACGAGGAATTCACGAGGCATAAGCCCCGAAAGCTACCCGAACGCGGCATGCGCTTCAAGCAGGTAGGTTTCGGGCAGACAACATACCCAGCAGCTGGAGCAGACCAGATCGCATGCGCCGCACCCATCACAGCCGCAGCACCGGACGGGAACACGCCATCGACGAATTCTTCGGTACGGAGGGCCTCGAGGCAGACCCACTGCCCCGGCAGCCTGACGCGAGCTTCCCCCTGCGTCCATTCGCCGCGAGCGCCACGCCGGATGCCCGGGTTGAAGCACCCAGCAGCGAGCCGGTGGACCCCGAGCGTGTCTACCAGCGCGGCATGGAGGCAGTTGAGCAGTCCCGCGCCGTGGAGGCAGACGCGCTCTTCCGGGAGTTGCTGACCCTCGATCCTGCGCACGTTGGCGGGTCCCTGGGGCTCGCGGCACTCCTCGAGTCGCAACAGGATATTCCTGGTGCCCTCGACGTTCTCGCCGCCGCCTTGAAACTGCACCCCGATCATCCGTCCATCCTCCTGGCGCGCGCCGGAGTGCGGCGCCGTCGCAAGGACCTGGCCGAGGCCGAGGCTGACGTGCGCCGCGTGTTGAAGGCAAGCCCGTCCAATCCAGACGCCTTGATGGAGCTGGGTCTGGTGCTGCTGCGGAAGGGCCTTGCCGCCGAGGCGGGCCAGGTGCTCATGCGGCGAGTGGAACAGCGGCCAGACGATGCCGAGACCTGGCTGTATGTGGGCGAGGCGCGGAACCAGGCCGGAAACCTTCCCGCGGCGCTCGAGGCCCTGCGCAAGTCGGCCGAGCTGGACGACAGGAATGGCCGGGTCTTCTACCTGATGGGACGGGTGCTCGACCGGATGGGGCGTCCCGAGGAAGCGATGCCGATGTATCGCCGAAGCAAGGAACTCACGGTACCATGATCGAGGTGCTGGTCGACGACCTCGCCTTCGTCGAGGCCGATGCCATCCTCCGGCCCGCCGACGACTTACTCGCTCCCCTTACTCCAGCCATGAAGCGCCTGGACCTGCAGGCCGGGGCACGCTTTGCCGCTCTGTGTCAGGTGCAGACGCCCCTCGACGCCGGCGCCGCGGTGGTGACCGCTGGAGGTGAGCTCTCCGCGCCGCTCGTGGTGCACCTGGTGCTTCAGGACGCCGACGGATCGGGCGGCCGGGAGGTGATCCGTCGTGCGCTGCGCTCGGCGTGGCAGCAGGCATCGGCGTGGCAGCTCGAGCGGATCGCCGCCCCGCTGATCGGTGTCGGGCCGGGACGTCTCTCCATCGAGGACGCGGCCGAACTCCTGGGCGAAAGCTTCCCGGGCGGGCCACCGGGCGCGGGCGCCCCACACACCCTCCGCATTGTCGTGGATACCGACGACGAGCGGACCACCGTGGACGCCGCGATCAGGAAGTTCCGCACCTGAGCCGTCGCGTCGTTGGCGTCGTGATCTTCACCGCGTGGATCGGGTCGCTCGCGTGGCTCGCCCAGCGCACCTGGTTCCCCACGGCCAGCCGTCGCGCCGTGCCGGTGCAGGCACGGGTCTCACCCGCCGCCGCCTACTACACCCTCAGCATCGCGGGCAACACCGTCGGCTTCGCGTCGCTGACGCTGGACACCACGCTCACCACCGTCGACGTCACCGAACTCCTGGATCTCCGGCTGCCGGATGCCGATACGGTGCTCAGGATCGTCCAGCGGTCGCGCACCACCTTTGACCGCAGCCTGGGATTCCTGGGTGTCTCAGTGTCGCGGTCCGGGTCGGGGGAACGGACCGAAGTCCGGGCCACCCGCGCCAGTGACTCCACGATCGCCTGGCGAGCCGGCCCCGAGGGGCGGTCGGGCCCGGCCGATACCGTGATGGCGCGCCAGGGAACGGCAGCACCACCGTCTGCGCTGCCGCTGCTCGTCGTCGCGCTCCGGCCTCCGGCGATGGGGATGCTTCGCAAGGTCAACCTGATCGACCCGTTGCGCCGGGTGGAGGTGCAGGTCGAGGTCGCGGTGCTCGCAGACTCGATCCTCGTGGTGCCGGACAGTGCGGCCATGAACCCGGAAACGGGGCAATGGGAGCCGGCCCGGAACGACACCTTGAGGGCCTGGCTGCTGAGCCGCCGCGGTGACGGACCGCCCGTGACCCTGTGGGTGGATGAAGATGGACTGCCGGTTGGCGGCGAACTGCTGCCCGGACTGGTGGCCACACGCCAGCCATTTGAAATCGCCACCACCACCTATCGAAACCTTTTTGCGGACAGTGGTCGCGGCGACGCCAGGAGTCCAGCAAGCTCCAGGCTGCGGTCGAAGGCGCCACCCCTGCAGTCCATGCTGGTGCGCCTGGCGGGCGTGGCCGGGGACAGCATTGGCTGGGCGAGTGCCGGCCTGTCCGGCGGCGGCCAGTGGCTCACGGCGGACACCCTGTTCCTGTCACCGACATTTTCTCGCGACACCGCGGTGCTCGCCAACGGACAGTTCACCGGTCCCGACGTCCTGATCCCGGACAACGACCGGGCAGCCCGCGTGCTCGCGAAGCGCCTGACGGCCGGCGAAACCGACCAGCGCCGGATCACGGAACGCCTGCTGGCGTGGGTGGCCACCGAGGTTGCGCCCGCGACCAGCGCCGGCCTGCCGAATATTCGCCGCGCCCTCCGGACACGCCGTGGTGATGCCTCCGAGCGGGCAATGCTGTTTGTGGCACTGGCGCGCGAGGCGGGCCTGGAGGCGCGACCTGTTGCGGGGATCGTAGCACAGGAGCGCGGCTGGGCCCGTCACGCCTGGGCGGAAGTGAAGCTGGGAGGCTGGGTTCCGGCCGATCCGGCCTTCGGCACGTTCCCTGCCGGGGCCCAGTACGTCAGATTGATCACCGGGGCCCCGGCTGATCCCCTTTACCTCGTACCACTCGCGGCGGCACTCGCGCCCGAGCGGCTGACTCGGCAGAAGGCTCGATGATCCGTCTCACGAACCTGACCAAGCGATACGGCACCTTCACTGCCGTAGATGGCATCGATCTCGAGGTGCCGTCGGGTGAGCTGTTCGGCTTCCTCGGTCCCAACGGCGCCGGCAAGACGACGACCCTCCGCATGATCGCCGGTATCCTGAAGCCGACGAGCGGCGTGGTGGAGATCGGCGGCGACGACGTGGAGCGGAAGCCGCGGAAGGCGAAGACCCGGATGGGGTTCATCCCCGACCGGCCCTTCGTCTACGACAAGCTCACGGGCGCCGAGTTCCTCCGCTTCGTGGCGGCGCTCTACGGGCAGGAAGGTCCTGCCATCGAGCGCCGGATGGACGAACTGCTCCGGCTCTTCGACCTGGCGCCGTGGAAGGATGAACTCACGGAGTCGTACAGCCACGGCATGCGCCAGAAGCTGATTATCTCCAGCGCGCTGATCCACCAGCCCGAGGTCATCGTGGTCGACGAGCCGATGGTCGGCCTCGACCCCAAGAGCGCCCGCCTGCTCAAGGACCTGTTCAAGGCGTTCACCCGGCGGGGCGGCACGATCCTGATGAGTACGCACACGCTCGAGGTTGCCGAGGACATGTGCGACCGGATCGGGATCATCCAGGGCGGGAAGATCGTCGCCTGCGGCACGATGCCCGAACTGCGCCACCAGTATGCGGCGGGCGATGCGAGCCTCGAGGACCTGTTCCTCCGTCTCACCGGCGGCGCATCGGCACTCGAGCTGGGCAATGTCCTCGACCGCTGAACTGCTGGTCGCACCGGTGCCCGATCCGGGCGTCGCGACGGTTCTCCTGCCCAAGTGGAGAACGGCGCTTGCGCGGGTCCGCCAGGAGCGCTCGGGCACCCCGCTCAAGCTCCTCCTGCTGGCGCTGGTGGCGGCCGGCTTCTGGTCGGCGGTCTTCACGGTGGCATTCCGGGTGCTCAAGTACGCCCGAAGCGCGCCCGAAATCGGGAGCTTCCTGCCCCAGAAGATGCTGGGCGTGATCCTGCTCGCATTCGCATCGATCCTGCTCCTCTCCAACCTGGTCACTGCACTCTCGACGTTCTTCCTGGCGAAGGACCTCGACATGCTCATCGCGGCACCCGTCGACTGGCTCCGCCTCTACCTGGCCAAGCTCGGCGAGACCACGGCGCACTCGTCGTGGATGGTGGCATTGCTCGCGATCCCGATCTTCACGGCGTACGGCATTGTCTATGAGGGCGGTCCCTGGTTCTGGCTGGTGGCGCTGGGCGCGTTCGTGCCCTTCCTCATCCTGCCGGCGGTCATTGGCGCGGTGATCACGCTGGTGCTGGTGAACGTCTTTCCGGCGCGACGCACCCGTGATCTCCTGAGCCTGGTGGCCATCGGGGCGATGGCCATCGTGGTGGTGACGCTCCGCGTACTGCAGCCGGAGCAGCTCGCGCGGCCGGAGGGATTTCGCAACCTGGTGGACTTCCTCGGGGCGCTCCAGAGCCCGACGAGCCCGTTCCTGCCAACGGAGTGGACCGCCGACATCGTCATGAACTGGCTCAATCGCGTGGCCGACCCGCTTCCCATCGTGCTCCTCTGGAGCACGGCGGGTGCCTTCGTCGTGCTCGGTGCGCTGGCGCACAAGCGGCTCTACCGGAACGGCTTCACCAAGGCGCAGGAAGGGGCCGAGCAGTATGTTCGCGGCAAGCACTGGCCGCGGTTCGCCTCCCGGCTGCTTGGGCGACTCCCGGTGGCCAAGCGCGAGTTCATCGTCAAGGACGTGCTACTGTTCTTCCGGGATGCGACCCAGTGGAGCCAGCTCATCCTGCTCGCCGTGCTCCTGCTGGTGTACATCTTCAACATTCGCGCGCTGCCGCTCTTCACGGGGGAGCGGGTGTCGGTGCTGCTGGTGACGATGGTGGTCTTCCTGAACCTGGCGCTCGCGGGGTTCGTGCTCGCCGCCATCGCCGCCCGGTTCGTGTTTCCGTCGGTGTCCCTCGAGGGGAAGCAGTTGTGGCTGCTGTGCTCGAGCCCGCTGGATCTCGAGGCGCTGATGTGGAGCAAGTACTGGACGGGCACGGTGCCGCTGCTGTTGCTGGCCCTGCTCATTACCGGTGTCACCAACGCGCTGCTCCAGGCATCGCCCTTCATGATGGCGGTGAGCATCGGGACGATCACGCTGTACACCCTGGCCACGAGCGCGCTGGCACTCTGCTTCGGCACCATCTTTCCCCAGTTCGACACCGAGAACGCAGCGCAGATCCCCACCAGCTTCGGTGGCCTGGTCTACATGATGGCGAGCGTCTGCCTGCTGGGGGTGGTAATCGCGCTGGAAGCGCGCCCGGTGCTGCAGTTCGTGCGGGCCAACCAGGCGGGCGTGCCGCTTGAGATCGACGTGCCGATGGCGCTGATGTTCGGGGCCGCCGCGCTGCTCTGCCTGGTCAGCACGCTGGTGGCGCTGCAGATCGGGCTGCGACGGATCCGGGAGATCGACGCCTAGCAACGCGCCCCGAAGGGACTGTCCTGCCGTTTTCATACCGCCTCACGGCGGTTTTTTCGTTCCCCCCTGCAGTTCCCCGATGCCGGCGCGTGTGCTACTCGCCACTCAAACGTTGCTCTAGTGACTCCGGCACGGAATGGAATCAAAGGAAACAGGAATACCTGGATCGCGATCGAGCGCCACGTCGCTAAAGTGCGGCGCCCAGTCCGGTGGGACAGACGCTGAATCAGGCGGAATGTTGTCAATGATTGTTAGCGAAATCGTCGACGGCTGGCTGGCGGACGCCCTGGCAAGGCCCTCGTGCCCGGCATAGGACGGACCTACGAAAGAGAACCCCGCATAGGCAGTGTCCAACGACACAGCGGTGATGCCAACGTACACCGTGGCGCGCGCCTCGAGCACAAGCTCCCATTTCCCTGCATAACCATGCTGCCCATACTGAAGTACGAGGCGAGGAGCCTTGCGAATGCGTTGCCCGGTGCACTGTTTGGCAAGCAGCGCGGCGGCTTCCGGGGTATAGCGGACGGCCTCCTCAAAGCGGGCCGGCAACCCATTGCTTTGAAACTGGGCGCCACCCAACGGCGGCCAGCTCAGCTGCCCGCTAGCTATGACAACGTCCGTTGAGTAGGGAGATACACCGACGAACCCAGCCGTCTCACTCCCGTCGCAAAAGTGAACCAACCAATATTCGCCGGTTACACGCCTGGAGCCTGACGGCAGGTCATCCACATCAGCAACAACGGCACTCGTCCCAAGCCGGACTGGCCCACAGGGGGCCACATTGGCCAACTGAAGCGCAGTGCCGTGTTCCGCCTTCCACGATGAGCTCAGGCCACCTGGTTGCCCGTCCCAGAACTGCGCGAGGTACATTTTGGCGTACTCCCGCGCCTGGATCGAGTCAATGCTAGCAAGCGTGCTATACCGAAGCGGTGGGATGTGAATGTCAAAATGGCCGTTCACGAGAGCCAGAGCTGCACTATCCGTCACTGCATCCTCAATGCTTGGTGGCGGCTCCGGCCCATCGCCGGACGCGCCGTCAGTGCATCCGGCGAAGAGACAGAACAACCCAACCGCCAGCCCACGATGAAGTCTCATGAGGGCGGGCACTTCGTATAGGGAGGAGTAACTGGAACTATCGGGCGACAGGTCCCGGGACCTTCACTCGAGCCCGGTGCCGCGCGCAACGGTGCCGGTGGGTTGCAGCCGCCTGACGGAGGAGTGACGTTGATCGTGCGGGTAACACTGTCCACGCGCCCGAGTGCACTTGTAGAGATCATGCTCACTTTGTGAACCCGGTTGTTGTGAATCCAGAGCTAAAGTATAAGTAGAGTCCAGTTACGGGAATCGTCGTTGTCTGCAAGAGCTGACCGTCTAGTCGCCAGCGCACGGTAACCCGCGACGCACGTAGCTGCCAATACTCTAAACACTGGCGGATCGCCCCACACTACCGAACTCGGTCCCGTGACAGCACGCGCCGCCGTTTCCATACCGCCTCACGGCGGTTTTTTCGTTCCCCCCTGCAGTTCCCCGATGCCGACCGTCTCGTGGTGACCCCGCACTGTGTGCGCGCCTGCGCCAATTCCGGCGCCGGCCCACACCCTGGAGGTGCACCATGCAGTTCACTCGCCTGTGGCCGGCGCTCGTCGTCGTGGCCGCCCTCACCGCCTGTTCCGAACGGCCCGCACCGACGGCGCCCGACGAGTTGCCGTCGGCTGCGTCCGATCCCGCCGCGGCCCGTAACGCGCGTCCCAATCAGGCCCGCCTCGAACGACTGGCGCGACGCACGGCGCGCGCGCTGCGGAACCCGGCATTCCGGGCCGACGTCAAGGCGGCGCTCGACCGCTCCACCTACCGCGAAGGCAAGGTCTACTTCCAGCGGTACCTGAAGGAGAATGGGGGCCGGGGCCTCCGGGAACTCGCCACCGCCGATGGGGAGACGGAGAGTGCGGTCGATGGCGACGTGAAGGGGGGCGGGCAGCTGGAGATGTATTTCCCCGTCGCCGAGCACCGGACGGCCTGGACTGGCGACGAGAACCTGCTCGTTGCCACGGCGGAGCGCGACGGCGATACCCCGGTGGCCTACGATCTTGCGGGCCGGCGTATCCTCCTGAGCGCCGACACTCCGCCGTCGGTTCCCGTGCTGGCGGTGGAGCCGGCGGAGCTCGACTTCGAGGCCCCACCCGTGGCAGGGGCGATGAAGTGTAACGATGATGCATGTGGTGGCACTGGAGCAGGTTACGTCACGCCGCCAACACCCGGCCTGTACATGAGCCGGATCGAATTCGTGAGCACGTTTGAGAGTTGGTTGAAGGGCGACCCCGAATATGAGATCCACATCATGGGGCCGGCCGCCAAGGGCGACAACACGAACCTCGTCACCTTCCAGTGCATTGGCGAACACGCCGGAAGCCCGTATGCCTGGAACTCGAACGAGAAGGTCTGGAGCGGAAGCCAGATGTTGTTTTCGAAGACGCAGATCGACGCGATGCAGGCAGCCTATCCAGGCGTGCCCTTCACGATCATGGCGTACGAAGACGACGACACCGCGTGCAAGATCAAGACGGACTCCGACCGCGCCGGAAAGCTCTTCAGCGCCTTGGCGAGCGCGGTAGGGGACTGGAAGAGTGCGACAGCACAGTTTGACGGTGAGAAGTCAGTCAACGCAGCAAAGTCTGCGTTCAGGCTGCTGACTGCGCTCTACAACTTCATCGTCACCGGGGATGACATCATTGGCGTGGCAGTCTCCGACGAGATCACGGGACGGGTTCACGCCGGAACAAACTGGACCATCCTGAACGACAAGGTGAACGCGAATGGATGGGTCAAGCTCGAAATGAAGTGACCGGCCACCACTCTCACTCTCATGGAGGTCCTGTGCGAACTGCGACATGCGTACTGGTCGTCGCGCTGCTGCTGTCGGGAAGTACCGCACCGCTGTTCGCGCAGGGCCCGTGGTCGGTGGCCCTTGGTGGGGGTGCCGCGGGATTTGGCGGCGCCTCCACGTCTGCCGATGGATCCGATGGCAGCTTCAAGCCCTCTCCGACAACGAGGCTTCACCTGGGGCTCGCGCGTTCGTTCGGGCGCGGCGCGATCGGGATGGATGCGTCATACGCCAAAGCCGGCCTGGGCGCCTACATACCAGGGTACTCGTATAGTGGAAGCCCCGGAATGACCCTCTACGACATCCGCCTGCTGGCTGGCTATCGGCTGCTCAAGTTCGGTTCATCGAGTTCGCTCAGTGCGGCGCTGGGCCCGATGCTGCAGGTGTGGACCGGTGACGCGATCATCGATGTTCAGTCGCGAGTGGGCGGCGCAATGGCCCTCATCCTGTCGGTGCCGATTTCCAGCCGCGTCGGGCTGCTGGTGACGGGAAGCCTCGGCGTCGCCGGGAGTCCATTTGACGCCGATATCCTCAGCAGTCAAGGCGAGTACGAGCCAGTGGCAATCTGGACACGAGAGCTCATGGTGGGCGTCCGACTCTCGCTGTAAACCGCCGCGCCACCGCGCTTCCGGAGCGAAGCGTTGTGCGGCCTGCGGTATATTACGAATGTGAATTCAGTTGATGCGGCACTCGTTCGACATGGGCATCCACGGCGCTGGCCCAAAGCAGCATGCTGACACCACTGCGCCGATTCCTCCGGGCACGTCAGCCCGTGCGTTCGGAAAGCCCCTTGCGCGCCGAGCTCCTGAGCCTCGAGCGCCTGGAGGAACGGGCGCGCGGGCTCGCCGCGAGCTTCACCCTGGCGCGAGCCCGTGATGATACCGGGCGGGAGTTCTTTGTCCGGCTGGACGAGAACGCCCAGGTGCTGCGCGAGTCCTACCGTATCCTCGCCGACGACGTCCATCGCGGCGAATTCCTCTCCCCCGCCGCCGAGTGGCTCCTCGACAACTTCCACCTGATCGAGTCCGAGATCCGTGGGGTGCAGCACGACCTCCCACGGCGGTACTACCGGGAGCTGCCCAAGCTGGCGCCGCGCGAGATGGCGGGCATGGCGCGGATCTACGCGATGGCGCTGGAACTGATCCGCCACACTGACGGCCGGCTGGACCGGGTCCAGCTGGTGCGGTTCGTGGCAGCCTATCAGACCATCGCACCCCTGACCATCGGTGAGCTCTGGGCCTGGCCCAGCATGCTGAAGCTCGCCCTCATCGAAAACCTGCGTCGCCTCGCGGAGGAAACCCTCGCCGGCAGGGCATCGCGCCTCCAGGCGGACCGCTACCTGGACCAGATCGTCGGGGCGGGGACCGCAGCCCCCCTGCCCCGGCGCCTCGAAACGGCCTACATCGTCCGGCTGCTCCAACGCATGCGGGAGTACGGCCCCCTGGTGTCACCGGTGCGCGCCGCGGTGGAGGAGCGCCTGACCTCCGAAGGAATGACGGCGGAAGATGCGATCCGCACCGAGCACCAGGCGCAGGCGATGGGACAGGTCTCCGTTGGCAACGCGATCACCAGCCTCCGCTTCTGCTCGTCCCTGGACTGGTCACTGTACTTCGAGAGCGTGAGCCTCGTCGAGCAGGTGCTGCAACGGGACCCCGCCGGCGTGTACAGCGCGATGGACTTCCAGAGCCGCGACCGGTATCGGCAGGCGGTGGAGGAGCTGGCCGAGCCGAGCGGCGAGGCCCAGCTCCGGGTGGCACTGCGGAGCGTCGAGAGCGCGCGCGAGGTGGCCGAGCGCAAGTCCGCCGACGATCGTGCCGCCCACGTCGGCTACCACCTCATCGGCAGGGGCCGGCGCGACCTCGAAGTCGATGTCTCCCACCAGCCCGGCGTGGCTGGCCGGCTCCGTCGCTTCATCTTCGCCCATGCCACCACCGCCTACCTGGGGGCGATTGCAGTCGTCACGGCCGGGTTGCTCGCGCTGGGTGCGGCGTATGTCGTGCGTGTCAGCGCCGATCCCTGGTGGGAGGGGGTCGTCGTTCTGCTCCTGCTGTTGCCGGCATCCGAGCTCGCCATTGCCATCGTGCAGCGATCGCTGACGCACCTCTCGCCGCCGCGCCGTCTCCCTCGCATCGATTTTCTCACCGGCGTACCCACGCCGCACCGCACGATGGTGGTCATTCCCACCCTCCTGACGAGCGAGGCCGGCGTTACCGAGCTCGTCGAGCACCTGGAAGTGCTCGCACTCGGCAATAGCGACCCGAATATCGACTTCGCCATCCTGAGCGACTTCGTCGATGCACCCGCCGCGGAGATGCCCGGGGACGCACACCTGCTGGCCGTGGCGCGTGAAGGTATCGAGCAGCTCAATGCGCACGCGGAGCCGGGGCGCACCGGCACCTTCCACCTCCTGCATCGTGTCCGCCAGTGGAACGCCGGCGAGGGATCCTGGATCGGGTGGGAGCGCAAGCGCGGCAAGCTCGAGGAATTCAACCGGCTCCTGCGCGGCGCCCAGGACACCAGCTTCACCGTGCACGTTGGTGATCCTGAACGACTGGTGGGCGTCCGCTACGTCATTACGCTCGACAGCGACACGCGCCTGCCGCGCAACGCCGCGCGCCAGCTCATCGGCATCATCGCGCATCCCCTCAACCGGCCGTACTTCGACCCGCGACTCCGGCGGGTCACCGAGGGCTACGGCATCCTGCAGCCCCGGGTGAGCGTGACCATGGCAAGTGCGGCCGGGTCACTGTTTGCCCGTGTGTACTCGGGCCATACCGGAGTGGACCCCTACACCACGGCGGTGTCGGATACGTACCAGGACTTGTTCAGCGAGGGGATCTTCGCCGGCAAGGGCCTGTACGACGTCGATGCGTTCATGGCGGCGCTCGAGGGCCGCGTGCCCGAGAATGCACTGCTGTCGCACGACCTGTTCGAGGGCCTGCACGCGCGCCCTGCGCTGGTCACCGACGTCGAGGTGGTGGACGACTACCCGGCGAGCGTGCTGACGCACGCCCGCCGGCAGCACCGCTGGGCCCGCGGCGACTGGCAGATCCTCTTCTGGCTGTTCCCGGCGGTCCCGACCCGGCGCGGTCTCGAGCGCAACACGCTGCCGCTCATCTCGCGGTGGAAGATTTTCGACAACCTTCGCCGCACCCTCGTCGCGCCGGGCACGCTGGTCGCGCTCGTTGCCGGCTGGCTCGTCCTCCCCGGGCACGCGTGGGTATGGACGCTGGGGCTGCTCGCGGCCCTGGCCTTCCCGCTTTATCCCCATCTGCTGCGACTGCTCGGCGGGCGAGACCCGCAACAGCCGCTGCGGGTCTTCCTGCGCATCGTACGGGAGGATGTGCAGGCGGCCGGCGCGCAGGTCCTGCTGCATATCACCTTCCTCGCGTATCACGCGTACGAGATGGTGCACGCGATCGTGCTGACGCTGGTGCGACTCCTGGTCACGCAACGGCGCCTGCTGGAGTGGGAAACGGCGGCGGCGGCGGCGGCTCGCGCAGCCGGCATCAACGCCAGGAGCGGCAGTGTGCTTTTCATCGCGGAGATGGCATCCAGTCCGCTGATCGCACTGGTCGTACTCGCACTGATCACCGTCGGGCGCCCCGCCGCGCTGCCGGCGGCAGCACCGTTCCTGGCCTTGTGGATCGTCGCCCCCCTGGTCGCAGCATGGCTGAGTCGTCCGGTGCCGCCCGAGCGACAGCGGCTGCTGGGCGAGGACCGCCTGCTGCTCCGCATCGTCGCGCGGAAGACGTGGCGCTATTTCGATGCCTTCATGGGTGTCGAGGACCATGGCCTTCCGCCCGATAATTTCCAGGAGTTTCCCACGCCGGTCGTGGCGCATCGCACCTCGCCCACCAACATCGCGATGGGATTGCTGTCCACACTGGCGGCGCACGACCTGGGCTACATCCAGACGGCCGAACTGCTGGACAAGCTTGAAACGCTGGTGGGCTCCATGGAGGGACTGGAGCGGTTCGAGGGACACCTGCTCAACTGGTACGACACCACGACCTTGGCGCCACTGCCTCCGCGCTATGTCTCCACGGTGGACAGCGGCAACTTGGCCGGCGCACTCATTGCCCTCGCCGAGGGGCTGCTGTCACTGGCAGCGGCACCGCAGCCTGTGGCCACCGTCTGCTGCGGCCTCCTCGACACAGCGGAAGTTGCGCTGCGCTCAGTGGGCCAAGTCACCCCCGGCAACCATTCGTCGGATCGTGCATTGCTCATCGCGGTGCTCCTCGCGGTGCGGAACACGCTGGAGGGCAGCGGCGATCCCGCCGAACGGCTCGAGCGTGCGCGGGCACTGGGGCCCGAATTGACGGAAGCGATGGAAGTGTTCGCCCGGGAGGCTACCTCAGATCCGCGGCGCTCCACGGCATCGTACTGGGCCGGTACCCTGGCCTCGGGACTGCTGGTGCAGGACGCTCCACTCGACGCCGGTAACCGGCTCGCCTCCCTGGCTGAGCGAGCGCGTGCCTTTGCGGAGGGCATGAACTTCCGGTTCCTCTACGACCGGCGACGCCAGATCTTCGCCATCGGTTTCCGCCTGGCCGACGCCGAGGGTCCGGGGCGGCTCGATCCGTCGTTCTACGACCTGCTGGCATCCGAGGCGCGTCTCGCCAGCTTTGTGGCCATCGCGAAGGGCGACGTACCGGACAGCCACTGGTTCCATCTCGGTCGCCTGCTCACCAGCGTGGACGGCGCGTCCACCCTGCTGTCCTGGAGCGCGACGCTCTTCGAGTACCTGATGCCGCAACTGGTGCTGAAGAGCTACCCGGAGACACTGCTCGACCAGTCCTGCCGGAGCGCGGTGCGCCGCCAGGTCGGCTACGGGCGCCAGCGTGACGTCCCCTGGGGCATTTCGGAGTCGGGCTTCAATGCGGTGGATCGCCACGGCAACTACCAGTACAAGGCATTCGGCGTCCCTGGGCTGGGGCTCAAGCGGGGACTCGGTGACGAACTGGTGGTGGCCCCGTACGCGACGGCACTTGCAGCCATGGTGGACCCGACGCGGGCGGCGCAAAACTTCCGCCGCCTGGAACTGGAAGGGGCAGAGGGAGATTTCGGCTTCTACGAATCGATCGACTACACGCATCGCTCCGCGGCCGACAGCCCCGGCGCGCTCGAGCAGGGACCGAAGGGTGCCCCACGCGGCACCGTGGTGCGCTCATTCCTGGCGCATCACCAGGGGATGACACTGGTGGCGCTTGCCAACACCCTCCTCGATGACGTCATGGTGGAGCGGTTTCACGCCGATCCACGGGTACAGGCCACGGCCCTCCTGCTGCAGGAGCGTGTGCCACGGCATGCGCCCATCACGCAGCCCAGGCCGGCGGAGGCCACGCGTGTCGCCGCTGCCATTCCTGCCGGCGCCATGCGGCGGTTCCGTTCCCCGCACACGCGCTACCCTCATGCGCAGTTCCTGTCGAACGGCGCCTACGTTGCCATCGTTACCAACGCCGGCGGCGGGGCCAGCCTCTGTCGCGGCTATGCCGTGACGCGCCAGCGTGAGGATGCCACGCGCGATCCCGGCAGCCAGTTCCTCTACATCCGCGACATTCGCAATGGGTCGGTCTGGTCGGCCACGTACCACCCGACCGTACGCGAGCCGGAGGAGTATTTCGTCGCGTTCCATGTCGAGCGCGCGATGTTCCGGCGCAAGGACGACGGCATCAGTACCCAGCTCGACATCGCGGTCTCCCCGGAGGATGATGTCGAGGTCCGGCGCCTGGCCATCACCAACCTGAGTGATCGTCCACGCGACCTGGAGGTCACCAGCTACGGCGAGATCGCCCTCGCATCCCCGGTCGAGGACCTGGCGCATGCGGCCTTCGGGAAGCTCTTCATCGAGACGGAATACCTGCCGGACAGCAACGCGCTGGTGTGCGCGAGGCGGCGGCGCTCGCCGGACGATGCCGGCCTCTGGGCCGTCCATGTGTTGAGCTTTGAGGGACGAATGCAGGGGCAGGTGGAATGGGAGACGGACCGGCTGCAGTTCCTCGGCCGCGGGCACGGCCCGGATGACCCGGTCGCCCTGGATGGGCGGGCGCTCACCGGCACCACGGGGGCGGTGCTCGATCCCATCGTCAGCCTCCGCCAGCGCATCCGACTGGCGCCTGGGGGGTTCGTGCGGATCTCCTTCGCCACCGGCGTGGCCACGAGCCGTGAGGGCGCGCTGGCGCTGGCGCAGAAGTACCACGACCCGAGCGCGGCACCCCGCACCTTTGCGCTGGCCTTCACGCAGGCCCAGAGCACGCTGCGCCACATGGCGATCTCGAGCGACGAGGCGATGCTGTACGAGCGCCTGGCGTCGCGCGTGCTGTATACCGACGGGTCACTCCGCGCCGCGCCCGACATCCTGGCGCGCAACGAACTCGGGCAGCCGGGACTGTGGGCCCACGGCATCTCGGGCGACCTGCCGATCCTCCTCGTCCGGGTCGTTGGCGACAATGACATGCCGCTGGTGCGCCAGGTGCTGCAGGCCCAGGAGTACTGGCGCCTCAAGGGGCTCAGCGCCGACGTGGTCATCCTGAACGCCCACCCCGTGAGCTACCTCGACGAGATTCATGTGCAGCTCGCCGCGCTGCTCGACACCGGCCCCTGGGGTGCGTGGAAGCATCGTCCCGGCGGCGTCTTCCTGCTCCGGGGCGACCGGATGAGCGACGCCGAACGCCTCCTCCTCGCTGCCGCCGCACGCGCGATCCTGAGCGGAGACCAGGGCGACCTCACCGCGCAACTGGATCGCCCCTACGCCGAGGCGGAGTGGGAACGGGAACTGCCGATTCCCCCGCCGGTGCCGCTGCCGGAGCTCGGTGGTGTGGCAATCCACACGCCCGACCTGATCCTGGCCAACGGATCGGGGGGATTCGCCGACGATGGCCGGACCTATGCCATCGTGCTCGATGGCGACCAGGAGACGCCGCTGCCATGGGTGAATGTCATCGCCAACCCCACGTTTGGCACGGTGATCTCCGCCTCCGGCTCGGCCTACACCTGGTCGGAAAACAGCCGGGAGAACCGACTCACCCCATTTGCCAATGATCCGGTAACCGACCCGACCGGCGAGGCGCTCTACCTGCGGGACGAGGAATCGGGTGACGTGTGGGCGCCGACGCCGGGCCCCGTGCCCCGCACGGCGCAGAGCGGACGGTATGTCGTGCGCCATACGGCCGGCGCGTCCCGCTTTTCGCACGCGTCGCACGGAATCGAGCAGGAGCTCGCGACCTTCGTGGACTGGCAGGATCCGGTGAAGTTTTCGGTCCTCACGCTCACCAACCGGAGTGGCCGTCCCCGGCGCCTCAGTGCGTTCAGCTATCTCGAATGGCGACTGGGCCCGCCCCGGTCGGGCGAGCACCTGAACATCGTCTCGGAATACGACGCGGAATCGAGTGCGCTCCTCGCCAGGAACGCGTACAACCAGGAATTCGCGTCACGCGTGGCGTTCGCTGGTGCCAGCGAGATCCCAACGTCCTATACGGCCGACCGTCTCAGCTTTCTCGGTCGCAACGGGTCGCCGGCGCAACCGGCTGCCATGACCCGCCACACCCTCTCGGGAGGCACGGGCGCCGGGTTGGACCCGTGCGCGGCGATTCACCTCCGCATCGACCTCGCGCCGGGCGAGACCCGCCGCGTTGCCTTCGTGTTCGGCGAGGGGAGCGACCGGGCGCATGCGTGCGCGCTGGTGGCGCGGCACCGCAGCGTGGAAGCGGCCCAGGCTGCGCTGGCGCAGGCAACCCGCTCGTGGGACGAGATCCTCGACACCATTCAGGTGCGGACGCCGGACGACTCCTTCGACCTGCTGATGAACCGCTGGTTGCTGTACCAGGTGCTGAGCTGCCGCATGTGGGCACGGTCGGCCCTCTACCAGCCGGGTGGGGCCTTCGGGTTCCGCGACCAGCTGCAGGACGCCATGGCCCTGGCGGTGACGCGGCCGGACCTGCTGCGTGACCATATCCTTCGTGCCACCGGTCGCCAGTTCGTCGAGGGCGACGTGCAGCACTGGTGGCACGAACCGTCGGGCCGGGGGACGCGCACCCGTTGCTCGGATGACCTGCTGTGGCTGCCCTATGCCGTGGCCCACTACGTCGATGTCACTGGGGACGCGGCCATCCTCGATGAACAGGTTCCCTTCCTGGAGGGTGCCCCGCTGGCCCCCGGTGAGATGGAGGCGTACCAGCACCCGTCCATCTCGGCAGAGACGGCCACGGTGCTCGAGCACTGCATCCGCGCCGTGGAGCGCAGCCTGACGTCGGGCACCCATGGGCTGCCGCTCATTGGCAGTGGCGACTGGAATGACGGGATGAACCGGGTTGGACACCTGGGGCGTGGCGAAAGTGTATGGCTGGGGTGGTTCCTCTTCACGGTGCTGCGGAAGCTGGCGCCGCTTTGCGAGCAGTCGGGCGACGCCGCACGGGCACACCGCTTCCGGAGCGAGGCCACGCGGCTTGCCACGATGCTCGAACTGGCGTGGGATGGCGACTGGTACCGCCGCGCCTACTACGATGACGGTACGCCCCTCGGCTCGGCACAGAACGACGAATGCAAGATCGACTCGATTGCGCAGACCTGGTCGGTGCTGTCGGGAGCGGCCCCGCTGTCACGCGCCGAGCGCGCCATGGATGCTGTGCGCACTCACCTTGTACGCCGCGGCCTCCGCGTGGTGCTCCTGTTGACCCCGGCTTTCGATCACTCGGCCCAGGAACCGGGGTACATCAAGGGGTATCCACCCGGCATGCGCGAGAACGGAGGGCAATACACGCACGCCGCGATGTGGACGATCATGGCCGTCGCGCGACTGGGCAATGGCGACGAGGCGATGGAGCTCTTCCACATGCTGAACCCGATCAACCACACCCGGACCAGCGCCGATGTGGAACGCTACAAGGGCGAGCCGTATGTCACGGCGGGTGATGTATATGCGCACCCGGCCCACAATGGTCGCGGGGGGTGGACCTGGTACACCGGGTCCGCGGGATGGATGTACCGGGCCGGACTGGAGAGCATACTGGGCGTGAAGCGGCATGGCCGCCACTTCGAGGTCGACCCCTGTATTCCGGCTGCCTGGCCGGGATTCTCGGTGACCTGGAAGCTGGGGACGACCACCTACGAGATCACGGTCTCGAATCCGGGAAGGGTGTGCCGCGGCGTTACGAGCGCCACGCATGACGGCCTGGCGTGCGACCCGGCAGCCATCCCATTGCTCGACGACGGTGCAACGCACCTGGTTGACGTGGTCATTGGCGATCGGCGACAGTAGGGGGGCTTCGCCCTGCCGGTACCCGCCAGTTAGCTTTTTGATGTGCGCACAGCCCTACTGATGTCCCTGCTGTCCCTTAGCGCCTGCTCGCGGGCACCCGCCATGCCTCCGAGCGACTTTGCGCCCCAGCCAGTCTCGGCGCCACCTCCGGCCCCCTCAGGCGCGGGCACGAGTCGCGTGACTCACGAGTACAGTGCTGCATCAGGCCTTTCGCGCTATGTGGTGACGACGCAGCGGGGCACCTACTTCCTCTGGGTGCACAAGCCGAGTCTTGCGTTCTACGTCGAGTTCCAGGGCGAGACATTGGCGGCAGTACCGAGTTCGGTTTTTGTCGTGTTCCGGACGCAGGAGCCACAGGCCCTCAACGACAACCAGCTGCGACTCAGGTGCGATGGCGCGACGACCGCCTTCGACGGGCTGCCGGGCTCGAGGGTCGTCCCGGCGATCTTCCACAACGCACACTACCTCACCTTCGAGCTTCCCCTCGAAACATTTGATGTGCTGGCTCGGTGCTCGGCAGGCGAAGTGTCGGTCGGCGGGGTTGGTACACGCTTGTCTCTCAGTCAGTTGCAGGGCCTGCGAGACCTCGAGGCCACTTTTCCGGCACGCTGAGCCAGGCTCGTCCGAGGCGACGGTGCAGCAGAGCCACTCGTCAGGCGGCGACAGCCATCCCGCAGGACGAACAGTATTCGGCGTCTGGCTCGGGGCGAGGGCCACACGAGGCGCAGACCCGCCCGCTCGCACCCTGGCCGCGAACAACGCGGGCGCGCGCAGCGATCGCCGCCTCCACGTCGGAGTCGGTGGTCGCCGGGAGCGCCGCCGCAACGACCTCCTTCCCACCGTCCTCCGCCCGCAGTTCACGCAACGCCACCGCCGTGTACTTCCCCTTGAGCAACGCGTAGTCCTCGTCCGACAACTTGCCGGTTGCGAGGTCGAATTCGATTTCCTTGAGCGCCGACAGGGCAATACCCTTGGGCGTTTCCTCGAGATCGAGCGGCTCGTCATCGACCACGGGCGCCACGACGTGGCGTGACAGGAGGGGGCCGAGCACCACGAGGAGGAGCGCCGCACCAACCAGGGCGGCCGCCAGGGCCTCGAGCCCGATCACTGCTCCATCTCCGCGAGCTCACGCCGCAGTCGCTGCAGCTCCTCCTCCGTCCCGGCGGGGGCCGTCGGTGCTCCCACGGCGGAATCCACCGTCGCGCCGGCGGCCGCCCGGCGCATCCGCCGTCGGATGATCCACGCCACGATGCCACCAACTGCGAGGATTGCGGCCCCGGGGACGACGTAGCCGGCGATGTTGAAGCCTTCCGGCTTGGGCGCCATGAGGACCTTCTCGCCGTACTTGTCCACGAACGCGGCGATCACCCCTTCGGACGTCTTCCCCTCGGCGAACAAGGCGACCACCTCGCGGTGCAAGGCTGGTGAGTAGGTGCACGTGAAGTCGGTGGTACGACAGGTAAACACGTCGAGGGTGCACCCGCAGGTGCATCGCAGCTTCAGTTCCGTGTTTCGCACCACGACGTCATTGTCACTCTCCGCAGTTGGCGCACGCGGCCTGCCAGCGACGTCGGGATTGAAGAGCGCGCCAATATCGCCCTGGCCGGCGCGCGGACTCGCGGCCTGGGGCCCCGGCACGGTGTCCTGCCTGAAGGCAAGGAAGTGACGACGCAGCACTAGGACACCGACCCGGCGCCTGCCGGGAGTTCGACCCCGTAGCCGGCCTGCGCATGCCGCCGCGACGGCACCGGGGCACCGCCGCCGGGCCACATCGTGATGAGCCCACCCAGGGCCAGGATGAACCCCCCTGCCCACACCCACCACACGAGCGGGTTGATGTTGAAGCGGTAGACGGCCTCCTCGGTACCGTTCACAGCGCCGGCGAAGACGATATAGATGTCTTCCTGCAGGCCACTCCGAATGCCGACCTCGGTGGAGGGCTCGAACGACGCTTCTTCGGTACCCAGTTCGGTGACGGTGAAGTGCTGCCGCTTTTCCGACACGATGCGGCCATCCGGCTTGCCGTCGCGCGCAACCTCGACAGTCGCCGCCGACACATACCGGTTGAGCTGCTTGAACTGGGAGATGCCGACATGGGTGAACGTGTAGGTATGCCCGAACGGGCTGCGCAGCTCCACCGACTCACCCGGCTTGAGCGTCGCCTCGCGCTGCACCTTGAACGCCATGCCGGCGAACGCCACGAAGTACACCAGCATGCCGAGATGCACGATGTAGCCACCATAGCGCCGGCGATTCCGCCCGACCAACCGCCCGAACGCCGTCAGCGGTTGCTCATCGTACATGCGGACGCGCGCCCGGGTACCCCGCCAGAACTCCTGGAGCACCGTGCCAAGCACGAAGCCGGCGAGACTCCACGTCATGAGCGGGGCAAGGTCGCGGACACCCAGCGCTGCGAGTACCGCCCCCACCAGGAGGCCGGAGCCCACCGGAAAGGTGAACTGGCGGCGCAGGTTCTGGACGGACGCCTTGCGCCAGGCAATGAGCGGCCCGATCCCGGTGAGCGCCAGCAGCAGCAGGCCCAGCGGCACGTTCACCTTGTTGAAGAACGGCGGACCGACCGTGATCTTGGTGCCGCGTACCGCCTCCGACAGGATCGGGAAGAGGGTACCCCACAACACCGAGAACGCGATACCGACGAACAGCAGGTTGTTGAAGAGGAACGCCGCCTCGCGGCTGACCATCGACTCCAGCTCGACGTCCGCCTCCAGGAGCGGCCACCGGGTGTAGAGCAGCGTGTACGAGACTACCGCGATGAGGAACAGGAAGGCGAGGAAGATAGTAGCCGACGTTCGACTGCGTAAAGCTGTGGACGCTGGCGATGACGCCCGAACGCGTGATGAAGGTGCCGAAGATGCTGAGCAGGAAGGTGCCCACCACCAGCGACAGGTTCCACCGCTTGAGCATCCCGCGCTTTTCCTGAATCATCACTGAATGCAGGAAAGCTGTCATCGTGAGCCAGGGCAGCAGGCTCGCATTCTCCACCGGGTCCCATGCCCAGTAGCCGCCCCAGCCCAGCTCCACGTACGCCCACCACATGCCCAGGGTGATGCCGATGCTGAGGAAGAGCCAGGATACCAGCATCCAGCGTCGCATGGCATGGATCCAGCCGGTATCGAGCTTCCGGGACAGCAACGCCGCCATGCCGAACGCAAACGGGATGGTGATGCTGATGTAGCCGAGATACAGCATCGGCGGGTGAATCATCATGCCCGGGTTCTGGAGCTGCGGATTCAGTCCGCGCCCGTCGGCGGGGGTAAAGGGCAGCCGCTCGAAGGGGTTGGCGCCCGAGAACAGCATGACCGCCACGAAGAAGACCGTGACGGCCGACGTGATGCCCGCGACGTAGGGCATGAGCGGCGCATACCGGCGGGGCGTCAGGGCCTGCGCCAGCGTGGCGAAGAGCGAGAGCACCACCGCCCAGAACAGCAGCGAGCCTTTCTGCCCCGCCCAGAATGCCGAGAAGAGGTAGCCGGCGGGCAGGTTCCGGGAGGTATACGCCCAGACGTATTCGATGTTGAAGTCGTGGGCAATGATGCCCTTCCAGAGGGCCACCGACGCCACAACCAGCGCCGCGAAGACGGCGTACACGGAGCGCGTCACGGACAACGCGATCTCCGGCCGGCCCTGCCAGCGATTGGAAAAGGCGAGCACGGCGCCCCAGATACCGAAGAGGAGCGCCGCCCACAGCGCAAAATTACCCAGCAGTGTCATGTCAGGAGCCTGCGGTCAGGCCTTGGCGGCCTTGTCGAGTTCGGCTTCGTAGCGGGAACCACACTTGGCGAACACTTCCGTGGCGTGGAACACCCCATCGCGCCCCAGCCGGCCCTCGACGATGACCTCGATATCATTGGCATCGGTGAAGGTGTCGGGGACAATGCCCCGGTAGGTGACGGGATACTGCTTGGCGCCATCGCTCACCACGAAGTCCACCTGCTGCACCGCGGAAACGCGCTTGATCGAGCCCGGCACCACCTTGGCGCCCAGCTTGAGCCCGACATCGTAGAACGTGGGGTCGGCGGTAGTCCTGGCGGCCAGTTCCGTCGGGGTCAGGAAGTACACCCCGGTTTCCTTCACGCCCTGGGCGATCAGGAATCCCACGCTGGCCACGATCAGTACGGCACCGATGAGGAACTTGGTACCCGGCTTCATCTGGTCTCCCCTTCCAGCGCGCTACGCTGCGCATCCGCGACTTCGTTACCTGCTCAAATATACCAGCATGCTGGCGATCCCGTGCTCATGAGGAGCCCGCCGGAGTGCCCGGCACCTCGCCCAGCGCTGAAGCCCGGAAGTCGCTGACCGCACGCTCGTGCTCCCCATACTCCGGTCGATGCGCCTTCATCTCCGAGTCATAGCGCCCCATGAAGTCGGACTGCGCCTTCTTCAGCGCGGCGTCGTCCTTGTTCCACCGGGCGGCAGCGCCGCGGATCATGTAGCCGAAGAGATGCCCGGGCGAGAACTTGAGGATGCTGTCGCCCTCGGCCACCGCACCGGGCACCTGTCCGGTATGCAGCAGCAACATCGCCATGTGAAAGCGCGCATCAGCGTCGATGCTGTCCAGCTGCTGGTACGCCATCACCGTCATGGGGGTGAACTGTTCCACCGTGGCCTGATCGCCCGATTCCGCGGCGCGCATGACGCGGTTGTAGAGCCGGTCGTACCGCTCCTTGGGCGACATGTTGCTGATGTCAGGCGGTGTGCCCGCCGGGCCGTCGCCGGTTGCCGCCACGGCGGAAAGCGGGGCAGCCATCGGTCCGGCGTTGTCCGGCCGACGTTCGTTCTTGGCCAGGAAGGCAATGACCACACCGAGCAGGGCCACCCCCATGCCGGCGGCAGCGATCCACCCAGCCCTGCCATCCCTGTCCCGGGCGATCGCGGCAGTTGGGGTTGCCCCGACCGATCGGCTGGCACCAACGGCCGCACCGCAGTCGCGGCAGAACTGCGCGCCAGCCGCGACCGGCTGACCGCACTGCCCGCAGCTCCGCGGCACGAGCGCGGCACCGCAGGAATTGCAGAACTTGCCACTCGCGGTGGCGCCGCAGGCTGGACATTTCATTGGGGAACCGGAGGTCACAAGGCGTCTCGCATCAAAATGAATGCCGTGGCAACGAATTACAGGAGAATACTGGCATCACGAACTCACGGGAATGGGCCCGACCCTGAAGATCCCGTGACCCGTCAAAGTGACCGAAGTATAAGGGGAACAATAAGATAGGAAATGATCTCTCTTGACCGTAGAACTACGGAGGGGTAAGCTGAACAAGGCAGTTGCTGCTCTTTCCCTCGCCCACCACCGGGAATTGCCATGCGTTTGATCTCTCGTCGACATTGGTCCCTGCTCGGACTGGCAGTTCTTGCCACAGCGTTCGCCTCCAGCGCTTGCACAAACACCGAGATCGTCGAGGTGCCTCAGCCCCGCTTCAATCCCGCCCCCGACAGCGTAGCAGGGTTCCTTGGCCTGTACGACGTGGCGACCAACCAGACCACCTGCGGCAACTGCCATGTGAACAACCAGACCGAGTGGAGCGGCACCAGACACGCCGGCGCCTTCGGCACCTTGATGAATACGCCCGGAGCGCAGCCGTTCTGTTACGGCTGTCACACGGTGTCACAGAACGGGAACACCTATTTTGCCGCCGGGGTGCCCGGTGGGTGGAATGCGGTGCCCGACTCTGTCTATCACAATGTTCAGTGCGAGAGTTGCCACGGCCCCGGCCTGACCCACGTCACCAACCCGAACACCTCGAACATCCCGCTCGCGAGCGCGCTCGTGACCCCGGAGGGGCAGACCTGCGTGGCCTGCCACTCGGGCGTCCACCATCCGTTCGCCGAGCAGTGGTCGCAGTCGGCGCACTCGAACCTCCGCGCTGACGCAGGTGGCCCGGCCGAGACGCCGACGTCGTGCGGCGTGGCCTGCCACAGTGGCGCCCAGGCGATGGCCCGGTTGAGCGGGAACGCGCCGACGAACTACATCGGCAAGAACACGCAGTTCCCGATTACCTGCGCGGTGTGCCATGACCCGCACTCGAAGACAAATGCGGGCCAGCTCCGGGCACCGATCGACAACCCGGATGTGGGGACAAACCTCTGCTCCAGCTGTCACACCCGCAGCGCGGCGGCGACTCCCGCATTCACCATCAATTCGCGCGGCGCGCACGCGGCCCAGGGCGCGGTGTACTTCGGGGAGGCCGCCGGCTGGACGCCGCCGGGATTCGTCTTTGACCCGAACAACCCGGTGCAGACATCGCACGTTACGGCGAACAGCCGGCTGTGCGCCGGGTGTCACGTGGCGAAGTTCACCACCACCGATGCCTCCACGGGCGAGCAGTTCACATCCGTCGGCCACCTCTTCTCGCCCAACCCGTGCAAGGACGCGAACGGTCTCCCGACCGTCGGCGATTGCGCATACACCGCCACCGCGCGATTCTGGACAGGGTGCTCAAACACCGGCTGTCACGCCGACGCCAACGCGGCCGCCAACCTGTTCAATGGCACGCGGGCCGAGATGAAGGTTCTCCTGGACATCCTGTGGATCGACTCGAACCACGACACCGTGCTCGACCAGACGGACGGCGGCCTGCTTCCGCAGGTACTCGCCCAGCACCCGGGCACGACCGTGCCGGCCACGGACTCGGCGTTCTACTGCTGCACCGGGAGCACCAAGGACAACAACCTCTCCGTGGCCGAGGGCGCCTTGTTCAATGCCCGGATGCTGGCGGAAGACCTGTACGCGCACAACGATGGGTCGAAGGGCATCCACAACCCGGCGCTGTACAAGGGATTGATCGCGGGCTCCATCAACGCCGTGCGGGCGACCTATGGACTCTTGAACGTCCTTTCGCCGAACCAGGAGCAGGCCGTCCAGCGCGCGCTGTCGACGCCGGGCGTTCGCTACACCGCTCCGGCAGCGCTTCGACAGACAGCGGCGAGGTGAGTCGTGCAGGGAGCACGTTGATCCCGTGCTGCTGAATCGCCTGCTTGACGGTACGGCCGCCCTCGTGGCGGCCGCTTCCGTTGCGGCCCAGGATTCCGCGACAGTGCGCGTGCACGGGCAGGCCGGCGTCCTCGACTCCACCGTGGACCGCACGCTGCTGCCGGACACCATCACTCCCATTGTGCAGTGGATCTTCCAGAAGCCGCCCTGGGTCATGTGGGGCGGCGTCATCCTGGCTGCCATCATCGCCGGGCTCGTGCTCTGGTGGTTGCGGGGTCACATCAAGGCAGTGGCTTCGTACGTGGCGAACCGCGGCGCGGCCGTCAAGGCTGGGCTTGGCGCCGCGGTGCTGCTCGTGGTCCTGGGGATCGTCGCGGGCGGCATGAAGTCGTACGACTTCATGATGAACGACAAGCGCATGTGCAATGGCTGCCACGTCTTTGTACCGAGCGGCCGGGTGGTGGTGCGCCCGGACACCGGCAACTACTCGCTGGTGAACCAGCTCGAGGGCAAGCATGACTCGTTGAACTGCCATACGTGTCATGCGTTCAATGCCCGCAAGGAAGCGGTGAAGATGGTCTTGTGGATGTCGGGCGTGCGCGACTCGACCATCCCGGAACATGGCAGGGTGCCCCGCGACGTGTGCGAGAAGTGCCACGAGCAGGGTGCCGCCAAGGAGACCTGGCAGGCGATCGCCAGGACCGCGGGTCACCGCACCCACCTGGAATCGGACAGCACGGCACTCAAGGGCAAGGTGGAGTGCCTCACCTGCCATGCGCGTTCCGCGCACCGGTTCGCCCCGGTGGACAGCACCTGTTCCCAGAACGGGTGTCATCTCACGGAGGACGTGAACATTCGGCTTGGCAAGATGGCGGGCCAGACCGGGCTGCATTGCATGGTCTGCCACCAGTTCACGCGGGTCGTCCCGGGGCTGGCCACGTTCGACTCGGCCAAGGGCGCCCTGCGACCGGGTTCGAAGCAGTGCTTCTCCTGTCACGCCATGCGCGAGCGCCTGGCCGACTTCAATCCGGAACGGGACCCGCACGGCGGCACCTGCGGCATGTGCCACAACCCGCACGAGAACGTGAAGCCGAAGGACGCCCTCAAGAGCTGCGCCGACGCCGGCTGTCACGCCGACTGGAGGAAGGTCGACTTCCATCAGGGCGCGGCTCATCGGAAGGTCGCGACCCGGTGCGAGGCCTGCCATGCCCCGCATGCCGCGCGGGTGGACGCCTCCGATTGCGTCGGCTGTCACCAGAGTGCGAAGGCCCGCGCGGCGCAGCGAGGGAAGAACCCGCCCCTGCCCTTCGACACTCTCAAGGCGCTGCAGCAGACCTCGGGACCGCTGGACATCGCGCCGCCATCGCGGCATGCCAAGGGCGACGCGCCGATCGACGATCCACCGCCGGTGCCACCGCCCGCCCCTGGAGCATCGCCCCGGCCCTTCTCGCACACCAACCACAAGAAACTCCCCTGCATCACCTGTCACGACGTGAAGTCGAAGGCCAGCACCGTCACGTTCACTGCACCGCGCGGATGCCTCATCTGCCATCACCAGGCGCCCGCGACGGCCAACTGCGCAACCTGTCACGATGCATCGCGCATGCAGGAACTGCAGGTCAGCGAGACGATCCACGTGCAGACCAGCGCGCCGCGCGCGCCGGCCCGCGAGCGCGAGGTGGCGTTCAGCCATGCCGGCCACGGAGACGTCACCTGCATCACGTGCCACACCACGCCGGTGACCCTTGCCCCCTCGCCGGAAGCGCAGCAGTGCCGGGGATGCCACGAGCAGCACCACGACGAGGCGCGCGACTGTGCCGCCTGCCATCGCGCCCCATCGACCTGGGAGGCGCATACCCGGGAATCGCATGTGGACTGCGTGGCCTGCCACCAGGCCACGACGGTTTCCCTGCTCGTGCCCGATCGCGCGTTCTGCCTCGCCTGTCATGATCCCAAGGTGGATCACCAGGCGGGGACGGAGTGCACCGCGTGCCACCTGCTGGACACGCCCCCGGGGTTCCGTCCGCTGCTCATGGGTCGCCGGTGAAGCGCCGCAGGCGTACGGCGGGGCTTGTGGTCGTGGGTGTCGCCCTGGGCGCGTCGACCGCGGCCGCACAGGGCTTTCGCGCGTCATTCGACCTGCGAGGCCAGAGCGTGGCGACACGCGGCTGGCTGCTCGACAGCATCCCCCGGTCGGAGGTGGTGGTGGGCGATGGCGGCGGTCTCTACAGCGCGTCAGGGTATGCCGTGACCTGCAGCGCGCCCACCTGGTGCTACTACTACGCCGCCGGCCCGAGGGTGCAGTACGCGCCCGTCGTGTTCACGACGGACGTGACGGCGTGGGGCCTGGGAACCGCAGGGCTCAGCGCGCACCTCAATTTTCGCATGAATGCCAACGCCGGGGATGACCCGTTCGCCGCGACCACGCCCGCCTTCCAGTTCTGGGAGGGCTACCTCAGCTACCAGCACGACTGGTTCAGCGTGCTCGCGGGGCGCCAGACGTTCACCTCACGCCTTGGGTTCGCCGGATTCGACGGCGGCCGGGCAACCGTGCGCTACCGGAAACTCGGACTCGAGGCGACCGGCTACGTGGGCCTCGGCCTCGCGCGATCCAGCTCGGTCGGCGTCAACGACCCCGTCACCGCGCCGCTCGGTGACTTCATCCCGGGTGAGCGGAGCCTGATCGGCGGCGTCCTCGTCGGCCTGTCGAGCGGACCGGTCGAGGCGCGGGCACAGTGGCAGCGCCAGGTCGACCGATCCACCGACTACCTGATGTCGGACTATCTCTCGGGAAGTGCCGTCATCCGGCCGCTCCCGCGCGTCGCGGTGGCGGGCGGGCTCGACTACGACCTCGCCCAGGGCTGGGTCGGCAACGCCGATGCTGAAGTGCGATTCACCGCACCACGCGTCTCGGCCGCGGCGGGCTACAAGCGCTACGTGCCCCGCTTCGACCTGTGGACCATCTGGCCCGCCTTCTCACCGGTGCCGTGGAACGGTGTGCAGGCTTCAGCGATCGTGTCCCCGTTGCGCTGGCTGAAGCTGCGCGGGCGCATCGAGTGGTACGAATATGAGAACACCGGCGCGGAGACCGCCCTCGGCAGTGCTGCCGAGACGGGCATGCTGTGGGCGGCCGGTGCCACGGTGACGTTCTTTCCACGCTGGACCTTCGATGCCGGGTGGATGTACGACAAGAACTTCGGTGCCGCCGCGGCGGGCGGGGATGCCTCGCTCGGGTGGACGCCCATCGACGCGATGGTCCTGCGCCTGTACGGCGCGTACAGCCAGCGCCCACTGGTCTACCGGTTCGACGACAGCTACGTGACCTGGGTGGGCCTCGACGTGAGCCTGCGCACCACGCAGCAGGTGCTGGTCGGGGCATCCGTTGTCTACGTGAATGAGGATCGCCGGCGACCGGACGCAGCGGCGTTCGACTGGAACCAGGCCCGCCTCAGCGCCTACGTCACGTATGTCTTCAGTGCTGGGGGTGCCGACCGGATCGGGATCCCCGATGCCGTGAAGCGCATGCCGAGCGCCGTGGGGTACGGCCAGTGACGGGCCGCATGCTGCGATTCGCCGCGCTGATCGCCGCGGGTCTTCTCGCGGCGGCGGCGGTGCGGGCTGTCCCCTTCGATCATGTGCAGCACGCCAACCTGTTCGTGCGCTGCGCATCCTGTCACGCCGGCGCCGCGGAGTCCCAGAAGCCGCTATGGCCGACGCAAGCCGATTGTGCGCAGTGCCATGACGGAACGGTCGAGAAGGTTGTGCCCTGGACACCGCGCACGGGCCCCCTGCCCTCGAACCTCCGGTTCACCCACGAGGAGCACCAGCGCGCCTTCGCGGGGATGGAGAAGCGCGATACCTCCCTGACGTGCGCCGCATGCCATAGCGCGCCGGGGGCGGCCTGGATGACCGTTCAGCGTGACGTGATCGGCAACTGCCTCGCCTGTCACCAGGCGGGTGCCGACCATTTCGATGCCGAGCCGGGACAGTGCGCCACCTGTCACGTGCCATTCTGGGAAATGCCTCCCGGCGTCACCGCGGCGCAGGTCGCAACGTGGAAGGCACCAGCGTCACATGCGTCGCCCGACTTCCAGTCCACCCATGGCAAGCTGGCCGGTCCCGTCATGGTGGGCGGGAAGCGCCTGGCCGTGTCGCCGTCGTGCGCGACCTGTCATGCGAGGGAGTACTGCATTACGTGCCACGTGAACGCGCCGGAAGTGCCCGCCATCCAGGCGCTGCAGCCTGATGCCCGGTCGCTCGCGATGCATGTCCCCACGGTGAAGGCACCGGCTTCGCACGCCGCCGCCGCGTTCATGAGCACCCACGGGCGCAAGCTCTCGAAGCAGCAACTGGCCCAGCAGTGCGGCTCCTGTCACACCGCCACGAGCTGCGAAGCATGCCACCTGGTGCCGCCACAGCAGGTGCGCTCGCTCGCCGTGGCCGGGCCGGGCCGCGGTGCCGGGGCCACCGTGACCCGGACCCGGCCGGCCACGCACGGGAGCGGCTTCGCCGATGGGCATGCGCAATTGGCGTCCGCGTCACCACAGACCTGCGCCGGCTGCCACGTGCAGGAGCAATGCCTGCAGTGCCACCGTCCCAATGCCGGTACCCAGGGCACGTATCACCCGGCGGACTATCTCAGCCGACACCCCGTGGCGGCGTACGGCCGTGAGGCCTCATGCTCGGACTGCCACAACCCGGGCCAGTTCTGCCAGACGTGCCACCAGCAGAATGGCATCGCGTCGGGCGGGCGGTTCATCGGCGGACAGGCGACCTATCACGATGGGACTCCCACCTTCGCGGCGGGGCATGGGCCCGCTGCGCGCCAGGGTCTCGAAAGCTGCGTCAGTTGTCACACGGAGAAGGACTGCCTGGTGTGTCACTCGGCGTTCGGCGGGCGTCGCTTCAATCCGCACGGACCCAACTTCCCCGCCGAGAAGCTCCGGAAAGCAAACCCGCAGATGTGCACCGCCTGCCACGCCCTGGGAATCCCCTCGAGCCAGCCGTAGCCGGGATCAGGCCCGGTCGCGCGCCCAGGCGAGCGCTGCATGCACGGCGCGCTGCCAGGCGGCGACGCGCGCCGCGCGCTCCGCGGTGCTGATCGCGGGCTCGAAGCGGCGGAATGTCACGCCGCCGAGCAGGTCGTCCACCGAGGACCATGCCCCGGTTGCGATGCCTGCGAGGGCCGCGGCGCCGAGCGCCGTCGTTTCGAGCATCGCTGGACGCTCGACTGGCACGCCAAGCAAGTCGGCTTGAAACTGCATGAGGAAGTCGTTGGCGGCAGCCCCACCGTCCACCCGAAGTACGGGCACCTGGAGTGCGCTCGATCCCAGCAGGGTGCGAAGCAGGTCGGCGGCGCCATAGGCGATCGACTCGACCGCAGCGCGTACGAGGTGCGCCCGGGTGGTGCCGCGGGTGATGCCAGTTATGGTGCCGCGCGCTTCCGGCTCCCAGTACGGCGTGCCCAGCCCCACAAAGGCCGGCACGAAGGTGACGCCGCCGGTATCGCTGACACTCATCGCCAGTGCCTCGGTGTCGGCAGCCGTCGCGATCACGCCAAGCCCGTCGCGCAGCCACTGGATCGCAGCACCCGCGATGAAGACACTCCCCTCCAGCGCATACGCCGGCCGGCCGGCTGGTCCGCACGCCGCCGTGGCGAGGACGCCATCCGATGGCTCCGGCACCGTGTCCCCGGCGTGCACCAGCAGGAACGCCCCGGTGCCATAGGTGTTCTTGGCCATGCCGGTCTGGGTGCAGCCCTGGCCGAAGAGTGCCGCCTGCTGGTCGCCGGCCAGCCCTGCGACGGGAAGGCGGAAGCCGAGATGCTCCTCGCGCACATCGCCCAGCACGCCGGCCGATGGCACCACCTCGGGCAGCAGGGCGCGCGGCACCGTGAAGAGCGCCAGGAGCTCATCGTCCCAGGTCCGAGTGGTGAGGTTGTACAGCAGGGTGCGGGAGGCGTTGGTGTGGTCGCTCACGTGCAGGCCACCGGTGAGATGGGCCACAAGCCAGCTCTCGATGGTGCCGGCGGCGAGATCACCGCGCAGGGCGGCCGCCCGGAGGTCCGGGTCGCGCAGGAGCCACTCGAGCTTGGTGGCCGAGAAGTAGGGGTCGCACACCAGGCCGGTACGGGCCCGGATCAGCGGTTCGAGACCTGCCTCGCGCAGCTCGCGACAGCGGTCGGCCGTACGCCGGTCCTGCCACACGATCGCCGGTGCCGCCGGTTCGAGCGTGCGCCTGTTCCACAGCACGATTGTTTCGCGCTGGTTGGTGATGCCAAGCGCCGTGGGACGGGTACCGGACCGGGCCACCGCTTCCCGCATGGCCTCGAGGGACACACGGAGAATTTCCATCGGGTCGTGCTCGACCCATCCCGGTCGCGGAAAAAACTGGGTGAATTCACGGTACCCCCGTCCGAGCACATGCCCGTCCCCGCCCACCACGAGCGCCGTGGAGCCCGTCGTGCCCTGGTCGAGGGCGAGGATGGAGGTCATGGGCGGGTGAGTACGCCGCGATCGGTGATGAAGCCGGAGATGAGCGACGCCGGCGTGACGTCGAAGGCCGGATTCCACACGTCGATGCCTTCCGGTGCAATCTGCCGGTCGCCGATCATCGTGATCTCCGACGCGGGACGTTCCTCGATCGGAATGCCGGCACCGGTGGCGGTGGCGAGATCGAAGGTCGACTGCGGGGCCGCGACGTAGAACGGCACGCCATGGGCCCTGGCGGCGAGCGCGAGGGGGTAGGTGCCGATCTTGTTCGCGGTGTCACCGTTGGCAGCAATCCGGTCGGCGCCCACGATCACGCAGGTGACGCCACCCTGCCGGAGGCGGCTGGCGGCCATGCTGTCGGCGATCAGCGTGCAGGGAACCCCGGCGCGCGTCAGTTCCCACACCGTCAGGCGGCCTCCCTGCAGCACCGGACGGGTTTCATCGGCGATGACGTGCACCCGGCGCCCGGCCTCGTGCGCCCGATATACCGGCGCCAGGGCGGTACCAATGCCGCCGGTGGCGAGGGAGCCCGCATTGCAATGGGTCAAGACGACTGCCCCGTCGGGCACGAGCGCCATGCCATGGTCGCCGATCGCGTTACACATCGCGCGATCCTCGGCGTGGATGGCTTGCGCTTCCCGCTCGAGCGCGTCAACCAAACGCCGGGCATCCGGCATCGTGCGCTGGGTGACCGCCACCATGCGATCAATGGCCCAGCGCAGGTTGACCGCCGTCGGGCGCGTCGCGGCGAGGAGGCGTCCGGCGTGATCCACCCGCTGCCGCACCGCGGCGGCACTGTCGTCGCCCGGCTCTCGCGCCGCCAGCGCCACCCCCATCGCCCCCACGATGCCGATCAGCGGCGCACCCCGCACCTGCAGGTCGCGGATTGCGCTGGCCACGTCGGCCACCGTCCTGAGCGTTACGTACCGTTCGTCGCCAGGGAGCCGCGACTGGTCCAGCACCAGCAGCCCCTCGGGCGTCCATGCCACCGTGACGGGAATCGACATGACCCAAAGATACGCGGCTGGACGCGCGGAGGGATTAAGTTTCCTCCATGGCTTACGAGACCCTGCTGCTGCACGTGGCCGACGGGCTGGCCCGCCTCACGATCAACCGCCCGGACAAGCTCAATGCCCTGAACGGCACCGTGATCTGCGAACTGGGTGAGGCCGCAGAAGCCCTGGCGGCCGATCCGGCGGTGCGGGGCGTGATCCTCACTGGTGCGGGCCCGAAGGCCTTCGTGGCCGGGGCGGATATCAGCGAACTCACCAGCCAGGGCCCGATGGACGGCAAGGCTCGGGCGCGCGCCGGGCAGCTCGTCTTTCGTGCATTCGAGAGCATGAACAAGCCGGTGGTGGCGGCGGTGAACGGTTTCGCGCTCGGGGGTGGGTGCGAGCTCGCCATGGCATGTCACATCCGGATTGCCAGCGACACGGCACGATTCGGCCAGCCCGAGGTGAAGCTGGGCCTCCTGCCTGGCTACGGCGGCACGGTGCGGCTGCCCCGTATCGTCGGCAAGGGCCGGGCACTCGAGCTCCTGCTTACCGGTGCCATCATCGATGCCGCCGAGGCGCTGCGCATCGGGCTGGTGAGCCGTGTCGTGCCGGCCGACCAGCTTCAAGCGGAGGCCGAGACACTGGTGCGCAGCATCCTGGAGCAGGGGCCGCTGGCGGTGCGGGCCGTGCTCGAGGCGGTGGACGCAGGACTTGAAATGGCCCAGGCCGATGCCCTTCGCCTCGAGGCCACCCTGTTCGGCCTGCTCTCGTCCACGGACGACATGCGCGAGGGGACGCGCGCCTTTCTCGAGAAGCGGAAGCCCGTCTTTGAGGGGCACTAGCAGACCTGCAACACCCTCCCCCAACCGACTATTTTTGTGAGGCTCTCCCGGCTCGCGATCCGCGGCTTCCGCAACCTGGCGGACGGCGAGTTGGCGGTGCCATCCGGGGGGTTTGCGCTGGTGGGCCGGAATGGCCAGGGCAAGACCAACCTCCTCGAGGCGGCGTACTACCCGGTGCTGCTCCGCTCATTTCGCGGGGCGCCTGACGCCGACCTCGTCGCGTTTGGGAGGCCCGGGTTCCATGTGGATGCGTCGTTCACCGGGGCCACGGCCAACGCGCTGACGGCGACGTTCGCAACGGCGGGGCGCAAGAAGCGAGTCACGATCGATCAGGTCGAGGAGCGTCGCGTCACGGCGGCGATCGGCCGGTGGCTCGCCGTGGTGTTTCTTCCCGGCGATGTGGAACTGGCCGGCGGCCCGGCGCTGGAGCGGCGGCGCTACCTCGACCGGATGCTGTCGCTCTCCGAGCCGACGTACCTGCGGGCGCTGCTGCGATATCGCGGTGCCCTTTCCCGGCGCAACGCTGCGCTGCGTCAGCAGCAACCCGAGGTGGCGCGCGCATGCGAGCCGATCCTGGCCCTGGAAGGGGCACTGCTGGTGGCGCAGCGGACGGCCTGGATCGCGGGCGCCGCAGGGTCCTTTGCGGCTGAGCTCGGCGGCTTGAGTGAATCGGGTCGCGCCACGCTGGGCTACAAGGGCCGCAGCGAGCTCGCTGACCCGGCGGCATGGAACGAGGCGTTTGCCGGCAGCCTTGCCGCCGACCGGGCGCGGGGCATCACCACCGTGGGGCCGCACCGCGATGACGTACTGCTGGCAATCAACGGCCAGTCGCTTCGGGTGTTCGGGTCCACGGGCCAGCTCCGCAGCGCCGCCGTGGCCCTCAAGCTGATCGAGCTGGCCACCCTGCGTGAGCGGCGCGGGGTCGAGCCGGCACTGATGCTGGATGATGTGTTCGCCGAGCTGGACTCGGTTCGGCAAGCCCGGCTTGCAGAGCGCCTGATGGGCACGGGCCATGGTCAGCTGTTCGTCACCGCGCCCCGAAGCGATGAGCTGCCTTCGCAACTTGAGTTGCCGCGGTGGGAGATGGACGGCGGCCGCGCCCGGCCCAGCGAGGAGCGAGCATGAGCGAGGACGAATCCCGGCGCACGCGAATGGCGCCGCCCGCACCGCTGGGCGACGCGGTCTCGGCCTGGCTCACGCGCACCGGCATCGGCGCGCGGGTGGCACAGGCCACGGTGATCGTGGAGTGGCCCCGGCTGGTGGGTGAGCAGATCGCCGCCGTCACCGAGGCGGAATCGATCACGCCCGACGGGCTGCTGCGGGTGCGAGTGGCCACCTCCGCGTGGGCCAATGAATTGAGCCTGATGACGCCGCAGATCATCGCGCGGATCAATGCAGGACGTCAGGGACGGATTCGCGGTATCCGCTGGATCGCCGCCAGCGCAGGCACGAGACCCTTACCATAGCAGGAGACATGGCAGCCAACGAGACCGCAACGGCCTACAAGGCCGAATCGATCCAGGTCCTGAAGGGCCTTGAAGCCGTGCGCCGCCGACCGGGCATGTATATCGGCTCTACCGGCGAGAACGGCCTGCATCACCTTGTGTACGAGGTGGTGGACAACTCGATCGATGAGGCCCTCGCCGGGCATGCCGACCGGATCAGCATCACCATCCATGCCGACAACTCCATCACGGTCACCGACAATGGGCGGGGCATCCCGGTGGACATTCACCCCACCGAGAAGATCCCGGGTGTCGAGCTGGCGCTGACGGTGCTGCATGCCGGCGGCAAGTTCGACAAGAGCAGCTACAAGGTGTCGGGCGGCCTGCACGGGGTGGGCGTCTCGGTGGTGAATGCGCTGTCCGAGCGCCTCGAGGTCATCGTGGATCGCGACGGCCAGAAGCACCAGATGCAGTTCGTGCGCGGCCACACCACGAAGAAACTCACGGTACTGGGCAAGACCAAGACGAGCGGCACCACGGTCCGCTTCAAGCCCGACCCCGAGATCTTCCAGGTGCTGGAGTTCAACTACACGACGCTGGCCGACCGGCTCCGGCAGCTCGCGTTCCTGAACAAGGGCGTCACCATCGTGCTGCGGGACGAGCGCGCCGACCCGCCGAAGGAAGAGACCTTCTACGCCAAGGGCGGGCTGGTGCAATTCGTCGAGTGGCTCAATCGCAACAAGAAGGCGCTCCACCCCAAGCCGATCAACTTCCTCGTCACCAAGGACGACGTGGAAGTCGACATTGCGCTGCAGTTCGAGGATGGGTACAACGAGAACACGTTCACGTTCGTGAACAACATCAACACCCACGAGGGCGGCACCCACCTCACCGGGTTCAAGGCCGCATTGACGCGCACGATCAATGACGTGGCCAAGCGGCGCGACTTCCTGAAGAAGGAGGGGTTCACGCTCTCGGGCGACGACATCCGCGAGGGCCTGACGTGCGTCATTCACGTGAAGGTGCGTGAGCCGCAGTTCGAGGGGCAGACCAAGACCAAGCTGGGCAATTCCGAGGTCGAGGGCATCGTGAAGACGGTGGTCAACGAGCACCTCGGCAACTACCTCGAGGAGCATCCGCCGGTCGCCCGCGCCATCATCGAGAAGGCGGTCAGTGCGGCGCGCGCGCGGGAGGCGGCCCGCAAGGCGCGCGACCTGATCCGGAAGAAGTCGGGGCTGGAGAACATGGTGCTGCCGGGCAAGCTCGCCGACTGCTCCATCGACGACCCGGCGCACAGCGAGATCTACCTCGTCGAGGGCGATTCGGCCGGCGGCAGCGCCAAGCAGGGCCGCGACCGCTCCTTCCAGGCCATCCTCCCGCTGCGGGGCAAGATCCTCAACGTGGAGCGCGCCCGGATCGACAAGATCCTCAGCAATGAGGAAATCCGCGCGATCATCACGGCGATCGGGACGGGTGTCAGTGACGACTTCACGCTGGCCGACGCACGGTACCACAAGATCATCATCATGACGGACGCCGACGTGGACGGCGCCCACATCCGCACGCTGCTGCTGACGTTCTTCTTCCGGCAGATGGAGGAACTCATCGAAGCGGGCTACGTCTACATCGCCCAGCCGCCGCTGTATCGCGTGGCCCGGGGCAAGGAAGAGGTCTACTGCTATGCCGAGGCCGAGCGGGACGAGGCGGTGAAGCGCCTGAGCGGGGATGGCAAGCAGAACGTGAACATCCAGCGCTACAAGGGCCTGGGCGAGATGAACCCCGGCCAGCTCTGGAAGACCACCATGGATCCTGACACGCGCACCATCCTTCGCGTCACCATGGAAGACGCCGTGGCGGCGGCAGCACTGTTCGAGGAGCTGATGGGCGACGAAGTGGAGCCGCGCCGCCTGTTCATCGAGCGGAACGCGAAGTACGTCACCAACCTCGACGTATAACGTGGACCTCGATCCCCTCCGCAAGAAAATCCCCGAGCTCCTGACGGAACTCGGGGAAGACCCGGCCCACCTGCCCCTCGGAGACGACGCCTGGGTGGTGCATCGCGGCACGGTCACCGGGTACATCGCCATCATCGGCGCGGATGAACCCGACGCCGACCCGTTCCTGCACGTGAAGTTCCGCGTGGTGCGCGTGCCGCAGCGCGGGCGGGAAACCCTGCTCCGTACGCTGCTGAGCCTCAATCACGACCTCGGCAACTACGCCGCGTTCTCGGTAGACGAGAATGACTGTGTCTGGCTCGGCGCGGGCCGCTTCTGCGCCGACGTGGAGGAGCCGGAGCTCCGGGAACTCGTGACGCAGACGGCCCGCCTGGCCGATCGGTACCACGAAGACCTCATCGAGACCTTCGGCCAGGAAGTCTCGCTCACCTGACCGCTCCCCTGCACCTGCGTCACTTCGTCAGGGGCTGATCCAGTTCGGCCCGACGCCGGGCCACCGCATCCCGCTCCGGCTGCAGCGCCACATCGGGCGCGCTCCACAACGTCAGGAACTCATCATAGCTGCGGCGCGCGAGGGCCGTGTCACCGAGTTGCGCGGCGACCGCCCCCCGTCGCGCGCGCGCGCGGATGAACAGCAGCCAGTCCGTGCTCGCCGTCGACCCCGCCTCAGTGTGGAGCGAGTCGAGCCGGGCATAGAAACGCAGGGCGTCGGCGGGTCGGCCGAGCGCCTGTGCGGTGACCCCGAGGGCAAACAGGTTGTCCGCATCGGAGGTGGTGTCCCGGGCGGCGCGCTCGAAGAGGCGCCCGGCGCGCGTGCGATCGCCGGCCACGACGGCCGCCGCGGCATCGAGTGCGAGCAGGCTGTCGGTGCCCCACGCCGCGCGCCATTCCCGGGAAGTGGCGGTATCACCGAGCGCCGCGGCGGCCACGAGCATCGGGCGGGCGACGCGCTGCCGGAGCGAGACCCGCTCGTCCTCGGGCGCCTCGTCGATGGCCCGCAGCACCCGCCCGCTCGTCTCCGACACCTGCGTGGGCGTGACGGTACCGGCGCGCGCCGCAATGCGAAGGTCGGTGGACATGTCCGAGAGGGCGAGCTGGCGCCGGATCCGGTCGGACTGCTCGAATCGCTGCAACTCTGCCATGCGGGCGCGTACGAGGACAGTGGCGTCGGCCACGCGCCCGCGCGTCATCTCGTAATTGGCCACCAGGGACCCGAACAGCGGCGATGCCAGCGACACGCCGCGTCCGCCCGGCGGCGCGAGGGAGTCACCGAGTGGTATCGCATCCTCATAGCGTCGCGCCATGAGCAGCACGGCGAGGCGCTGCAGGGGCATCGGAACGGGTGAGTTGGTCCCCAGCGATTCGGCCTTGGCGAGCGACCGGAGCGACTTGTCGTACGCCCCGTCCTCGGCGTCGAGCCCCGCCATGATCAGCCAGGCCTCGCCTTCATCGGGCGCCACCGTAAGCCACCGACGCACGACCGCGGAGGCCCGATCGCGCGCGCTGGTCCGCAGGGAGTCGAGCACCCCGGGCGGGAACCGGCGCGCCAGTGATTCCGCCGGCACGGCGAGCATGGAGTCGCCCACGAGCACCGCCGAGTACCAGCGCGCCGGGACCCGGAAATAGAGGCTCTGGATGTCACCGGTGGGCTGCTCCCGGTACCCGGGAATGCTCTGTTCCTGACGGGACATCGCCCAGCTGAGCAGCACCGCGAGATTGAAGTAGGCCCGGTGATCCGAGCCGTCCAGCTCGATGGCGCGGTTGTAGGCGTGCAAGGCCTGGGTGAAATCGGCCGGGAGGTATTCGCGACCGGCGGCATCACGCTTCAGTGTCAGGTCCAGGCCCGACGCGAGGCCGAGCCATCCCCAGACATCTGCGTTCAGCGAGTCGGTGCGCGAAAGTTGCTCCAGGCGCTGCCGGGCAGTGGGAATGTCGCCGTGCATCAGGGCGCCATAGCCCTCGAGCAGGCTCCGCTCGCGCGGGGGACTCTTCTCCGCATAGCGCAGCGCGCTGTCGGCGTAACCGACGAAACTGGGCGTCGGGCTGGCCCGTTCGCTCCACACCAGCGCCTGGCTCAGTTCGTAGTACGCCAGGGCAAAGTGCGGATCCAGGGCGATCGCGTTCCGGAACGCCACCTCGGCGGAATCGATGCTCCACCGGCTCCGCAACTGAATTCCCTCGATGTAGGCCTTGTACGCCGAGAGCGACCGAGTCGGAGGCTCCGTTTCGAGGAGGGCCGTGGCCGGGGCACCGGCGGCGGACAGCACCTCGCCAGCCAATCCACGGAAGGCGGCCTGCACGTCGCCCTTGTCGGGCGCCATGGCCTGGGCCGACAGCAACTGCTTCCGGCTGGCGACGTCGTACACCTTGATCGTAAAGAGCAGCGAGTCGCGCACGTGAACCACCGACCCGACGGTGGCCGTCCAGACCCCCGCCTCTCGCGCCAGCTGCAGGAGGTCATCCTGGCTCAGGCGGCGATCCATCGGGATGCCGGCACGACGGGTGAGGTCGAGCAACCGTTCCGCATTCACGACGCTCAGGTCCTGCCAGCGCCCCAGTGCCTGCGCCAGCAGGTCGACACCGCCCACGCGGAGCCAGTCGAGTGCCGGATCCTGCGTCGTGTTGTCGAAGAAACCGATCAGGATGGATTTTCGCGGATCGACCCCCTTGGGCAGGTCCGTGCGTCCACGCATGGCCATCGCAGTGCCGGCGACTGCCGCTGCCACCACGGCCGCGATGAGAAGGCCCACGCGGCGGCGACGTGTGCCATGAGCCGGTACGGCAGTCGTCACCGGACCCGACACCGCACTGCCCTCGAGGGCCGCCACCAGTTCCTCCGCCGAGGCAAATCGCTCCAGGGGCTCCTTGGCCAGGAGGCGGTTGGTGATCACCTCGAGTTCCCGGGGCACGTCACCCACACGGGTCACGAGCGGGATCGGAGCGCCGGTGATGTGCGCCAGCGTGTAATTCGGCGGGTCGCCGAGGCGGTAGGGATAGGCACCGCTCAGCATCTCGTAGAGGATGATGCCGAGGGCGTAGAGGTCGGACGCCGGGGTGAGGTCGCGAACGCCACTGGCCTGTTCCGGGCTCATATAGCGCGGTGTGCCCATCACCATTCCCGCCGAGGTAAGGCGGTCGTCGTCGCGCTTCGCGCCGGCTGCCGCCACGCTGGCGATGCCGAAGTCCGTCACCATCGCCCGGCCCGTTTCCCGGTCGAGCAGTACGTTCAGCGGCTTGACGTCGCGGTGAATGATGCCGCGACGATGGGCGGCGCCAAGGGCGGCCGCCACCTCACCCGCAATACGCCGGCTCTCGCGCGCCGAGAGGCGGCCCAGGCCACGCATGCGGTCGGCCAGGCTCTCGCCCTCGACGTACGCCATGGTGAAATAGGAGAGGCCCTCGACCTCGCCAACCCGGTAGATGGGGACGATGTTCGGGTGCTGCAGCTGCGCCGCCGTCTCGGCCTCGAGCTGGAACCGGTCGCGAAAGATGGAGCTCGCGCCCAGCGCTGGATCGAGGATCTTGATCGCGACCAGTCGCTTGAGTGACTTCTCGCGCGCGAGGAACACGCTCCCCATGCCGCCCGCGCCGAGGAGACGCAGGATTTCATAATCCTGGCCGAGGACGGTGCGGACGTGCTCGATGGTGAGCGGGGCGCTGGTCACGTTTTCAGAGCCGGATCGGCGGACGCGGGGCACCGGGGCCCCAGTCGTCCCGCTCGTCGAGCGGGACGCGGTCCTCGGCACCCATCGCCTGCACCTCGCGCTCGGCTTGCTCGAGCTCGGCGCGATGGATGATGGGCCCGCCTGGCACACGATGGCGCCGCCGCCGCTGCACCAGCCAGAGCACCAGCGCCACACCGGCCAGCAACCCGTACCAGGGCGAGACGCTCATGCAAGGTCCTCCACGCCGGTTGAAGTGACGCGATGCGATACGAGCGGTATCGGAGCAAACACCGTATCAAAGCGCACCGCTTCCGCCAGGGCGCGCCGGCCGACGACGAGACCGTGCTCGTCGCCCGCATGAATGGTCGCCAGCGGCTGGCCCATCTGCACCTGGTGCCCTGGCTTGACCGTGATATGGAAACCTACGGCGGGATCGATGCGATCCGACACCCGCTGGCGTCCTCCCCCCATCGCATTGATCGCGTGACCGATATGGCGGGGAACCACCTCGCTCACGAGGCCGTCGCGGGGCGCCACCCAGACCTCGGTGTGGCGCGCCTGCGGCAGGGCACCGGGATCGTCCACGATCGCAGGATTGCCGCCCTGCGCCTCGATGAGCTGGCGGAACTTGTCGAGCGCGGCGCCGCTCGAGATGACCTGGTCGATCCGGCTCCGGGCCGATGCGCGGCTCCCTTCCACCCCCGATGCCAGCAGCATCTCGACGGCCAGGGCATACGTGACCTCCATGAGGTCGGTCGGGCCATCGCCGTGCAGCGCGGCGATGGCCTCCTCCACCTCGAGCGCGTTGCCGCAGGCGTGCCCCAGGGGGCGGTCCATCGCCGTGAGGAGTGCCACGGTGCGGCAGCCATGCGCCTCGCCGAGGCCGATCATGGTCTGCGCCAGTTCGAGTGCGCGATCGAGTGCAGGAATGAAGGCCCCGCTTCCCCGCTTCACGTCGAGCACCAGGCCGGTCAGTCCCTCCGCCAGTTTCTTCGACATGATGCTGGCTGCAATCAAGGGAATCGACTCGATCGTGCCGGTTACGTCGCGCAGCGCATACAGGCGGCCATCCGCCGGCGCCACCTCGTGCGTCTGGCCCAGCATGACGCAGCCGATGCGCCGTACCTGCGCGTCTGCCTCCTCCAGCGTGAGGTTAACCCGGAACCCGGCGATGGACTCGAGCTTGTCGAGGGTCCCGCCGGTGTGGCCGAGCGCCCGGCCCGACAGCATCGGGACGGCGGCACCTGCGGCGGCCATCACGGGTACTAGGAGCAGCGAGGTGTTGTCGCCCACGCCACCGGTCGAGTGCTTGTCGACCCGCGGCACCGGAAAGCCGGCCCAGTCGAGGCGCTTGCCGGAGTCGAGCATCGCCCTCGTCAGGGCCGCGAGTTCCGCGGGCTCGAGCCCACGCCAGACCACGGCCATGGCGAGGGCCGACATCTGGTAGTCCGGCACCTCGCCCCTGGAAAATGCGGCGATGAGTGACTGCCACTGCTCAGGCTCCAGTGCACCGCCATCTCGCTTGCGTTCGATAAAGGGAGTAATCACCATTCAGCGCTGCTCATCGACCCTTCGATATCATTCCCATGGAGACCTTCGGATGCGCCCTGCCGGCCTGCTGCTGGTGTTGTTTGCCATTCTTGCCGTGGCCCCCGCTGCCGCCCAGTCGGAGGCCGCAGACCTGGCGCGCGGTGACAGCGCGCGCGCTGCCCTCGAACCAGCGGCGGCGCTTGCAGCCTACGAAGCGGCCATCGCTGCGGATTCGACCGACGGCACCGCCTACTGGAAGGCGGCGCTCACGCTGCTCGACATAGGCAAGCTGACGCCCGACTCCGTCGTGAGTCCGGAGCGCGACTCGCTCTATGAGCGTTCCGAGGTCCTGGCCAAGCGCGCCGTGGCCCTCGATCCCAAAAGTCCCGATGCGTACTTCGTGCTGGCGAATGCCATCGGTCGCGCCGCGCTGACCAAGAGCACGAGGGAGCGGGTCAAGCGGGCGGTTGAAATCCACCAGGATGCCCTGACCGCGCTCGGACTCGACCAGGAACACGACGGCGCCTATCACGTGCTCGGGCGATGGAACGCCGAGATCATGCGCGTGTCAGGTGTGGAGCGTTTCTTTGCCAAGTCGTTCATGGGGGGAAGCGTCTTCGGCCAGGCGAGCTGGGACAACGCGCTGAAGTACATGCGTCGCAGCGTGGCGCTCAACCCGACCCTGATCTACCACCGGCTCGACCTGGGGCTCGTGTACGTGGACCTCGGAAAATACCCCGCAGCCCGCGAGCAGTTCGAGTTGATTGCCACGCTGCCGGTGACCGATATTGGCGACCCGATGTACAAGGCTGACGCGACGCGAATGCTCGCGCAGATCGCCGGCCGCAAATAGCGACCGCCGAACGGTGGGCTGGGGCGGTTGCGTTCACCGCCCCGTCAAGCGTCAGACGCCGAGGTTCCTGGCGATCTCGCGGCGACGCCGCGCCACCTCGTCGCGCACTTCCTCGGCGGCATCCTCCACCACCTCCCGGGCCGACTCCTTTACCCGCCGGGCCTTCTTGCCGATCTTGCGGCGCATCGCATCGCCCTTCTCGGGCGCAAAGAGCAGCGCCAGGCCGGCACCCACCATCGCGCCAACGATCAATCCTGCGGCGAAGCTCCCGCCACCGTCTGATTCTTCACGATCGAACATGCACCCTCCTGCTGCTGCCCTGTGACCGACCGGGAAGCGGTGGCTCCGCTCCCTGCGCAACCGGCCCTGGGCAATGAACTTACCGCCAGACTGGCAAGCCTCCAAGCGTGGCAGCGTGCGGTTGGCCCTACACCGTTGCCATGATTACGTTTGGCACATCTCCAACCAGCGGACTCGCGCATGACCACGTCGGCCGGACAGGGCCAGGGCGAGGAACTCGAACGGCTGCAGCATCGCGTCGAGCACCTCGAACACGAGCGCAAGCACCTCCTCGCCGTGATCGAGATCCTGCAGGAAATCGCCGGCTCCCTGCATTTCGTTGACATCGTGCAGGCGGTGGCACGCCGGCTGGGCGAGACCTTCGGCCTGGATCGATGCTCCATCTTCCTCATGGAGCGTGGCGGGCAGACGGTGCGCCTGGTGGCGAGCTATGAGGACCCCAGCATCCGCAACTATGTGGTGGATGTTGACCGCTACCCCGAGCTGAAGCGGGCGCTGCAGACCGGCGAGACGGTGTTCATCGCCGACGCCGCTGACGATCCGGCGCTCAAGCATGTCCGCGGCCAGCTGCTGAGCCGCCGGGTGAAGACGATCACCGTGGTACCCATTACCTGGCGGGCCGTTGCCATTGGCGCGATTTTCCTGCGCACCTTCAGGGACGGGCCCTCCTTCTCCGAGTCCGACATCCAGTTCTGCCGGGTCGTCGCGAACCTCACCGCCAAGGCGTTGCGCAATGCGCACCGGTTCGAGCGCCTGCAGGAGCGGCTGGGCGACGAACCCGCCGGGCGCGCCCAGGACCGGGAGCGCGTGGCGGTCCTGGGCTACCTGCGCCGGCTGCTCGATACCTTCGCGGACAAGCAGGGCCCGTGGAGCGAGAGCCTGCTCGCGCGCGCCAGCGCCGAGGAGATCGACCGGCTCGTGGGCGTGACGATGACCGTGATCACGCAGGAGGCGACCGGCCGGTGAGCCGGTCGGCGGCGGTGGCAGCGCGCGAGCGTGCCGCCGTCCTCCGGCAGCAGATCGAGCAGGCCAATCACGCGTACTACATCCTCGACGCGCCCACCATCTCCGACGCCGAGTACGACCGGCTGTTCCGCGAACTCCAGGGAATCGAGGCCGAGCATCCCGACCTCCGGTCGCCCGACAGCCCCACGCTTCGGGTGGGCGCTGCGCCGGCGACCGCGCTGGCCAGGCACGTGCATGCGCGGCCGATGCTCTCGCTGGCGAATGCCTTTTCGCCCGAGGAACTCGATTGCCTGGGAGGAACGGAACGCCCGCCTCGCTGCCGGGGTCACGAGCGGCGGGTACGCGCTCGAGATCAAGATCGACGGCGCTGCGGTGAGCCTCACCTACGCCGACGGCCGGTTCCTTCGCGGCACGACGCGGGGCAACGGGCTGGTAGGCGAGGACATCACCCCCAACCTTCGCACCATCCACGACATCCCGCTCAGGCTCCACGGCTCCGGCCACCCCGTCCTGATGGAAGTGCGGGGCGAGGTATACCTGCCCTTCCGCAATTTCGAGCGAGTCAACCGGGAACGGGAAGAAGCGGGTGAACCACCGTTCGCCAATCCCCGCAATTCGGCGTCGGGCGGGCTTCGCGCACTCGATCCGGACATCACACGGCGGCGGCGGCTGCGCATGTTCGCGTTCACCGTCGAGGTGCTGGAAGGCGAAGCGGTCGCGAGCACGCAGCACGGCCTGCTGACACAGCTCGCGGCATGGGGCTTCCAGGTGGAGCCGCATCACGCCCGCGCCGCGTCCCTCGACGAGGTGCAGCAGAGGGTGACGGAACTCGCCGCCATCCTTCCCTCCCTTCCGTTCGCCGCCGATGGCGTGGTCGTCAAGGTTGACCGGCTGTCGCTGCAGGCCGAGCTCGGCACCATCAGCGATCGTGAACCACGCTGGGCGATCGCACGGAAGTTTGCGCCCGAAGTCGCGGTGACCCGGCTGAAGAAGATCCGCATCAACGTGGGCCGGACCGGGGCACTGAGCCCGTGGGCAGAGCTCGAGCCGGTGGAACTCGCCGGCGTCACGGTGTCGAAGGCCACGCTGCACAACGAGGACGTGATTGCCCAGAAGGACATCCGCGAGGGCGACTGGGTGGAGGTCGTGCGCGCTGGCGAGGTCATTCCCCAGATCCTCGGCCCGGTCCGGGACCGACGCGATGGCACCGAGCAACCATTTGTCATGCCCGATCATTGCCCGGTGTGCGGCACACCGGCGAACCGCTCAGAGGAGGAAGCGGTGCGCTACTGCCCCAACATCGCCTGCCCCGGGCGGGTGCTGGAGGGGATCGTGCACTACGCCGGTCGCGGCGCGATGGACATCCGCGGCCTCGGCTATGAGCGGGTACGGCAGCTGCTTGATGCCGGCCTGATCCACGATGTCGCCGATCTCTACCGACTCGATGCCGCCACGCTGATGGAGCTCGATCGATTTGCCACGCAGTCGGCCGAACAACTGGTGCAGGCAATCAGCAACAGCAGGGCCCAGCCACTGGCCCTCCTCCTGTTCGGGCTCGGGATCAGGCACGTCGGGAAGCAGGTGGCCCAGACACTTGCACGGCATTTCGGGACGCTCGATGCCCTCATGGCCGCGGGTCGCGAGGAGATCGACGATGTGCCCGGTGTCGGCAGTGCCATCGGCGACGCGGTGGTCGATTTCTTCGCGGAGCCGAGGAATCGCGAGGTGATGGAGCGGCTGCGCAGCGCCGGCGTCAACTTCGAGGAGCCGCGCACCGTACCCACGGAGGGTCCGTTCGTCGGGCTGACCATCGTCCTGACCGGTACCCTGCCCACGCTGAACCGTACCACGGCGACTGACCTCATCGAACGCGCAGGGGGCCGGATCGGCTCCAGCGTGAGCAAGAAGACCAGCTTTCTGGTGGCCGGCGAGGAGGCGGGCAGCAAGCTGGACAAGGCCAAAAAGCTGGGCGTCGAGATTCTCGACGAAGCCGAACTCTTGCGCCGGCTTGGGCGCACGCCGTAGACTCCCTTCCAATCCAGACATGAATCCAAACTTCCTCGCTTCCAGCCACTGCGTCGGCGTTGGTCGCCGCTTCTTCCAGCAGCTCCGGGCCACGCTCGAGCGGGAGACCGGCGTGCAGACTGCGGCGTACCTGCAGGAGGCGGGTTTTGCAGGTGGCGCCGAGCTCTACGCCGCCTACGCCGCCTGGCTGGAGGAGACGTACCAGCTCGCCGACCCAGGCGACCTCGACCAGGCGTTCCTGAGCGAAGTCCTGTCCCGCTTCTTCTCGGAAATGGGATGGGGCCCGTTGACGGCGCGACCGCTCGGTGATGCGGTACTCGCCCTCGACGCGATCGAATGGGCGGAGGCGGGTGAGCCCGGCTCGAGCGAATATCCGTCTTGCCACGTGAGCTGCGGCATGCTGGCGGAGTTCTTCGGGCGCCTGTCGGGTCAGGTCACTGCGGTAATGCAGGTCGAGTGTCCATCCAGGGGCGACCCGCGGGCCAGGTTCCTGGCTGGCGCGCCCGAGACCCTTGGCGCCATCTACGACCGCATGGCGCAGGGCATGGCGTATGGCGAGGCACTGGGGCTGGCAGAAGCCCGGGCGTGAGGGCCGTGAGGGCTCCTGCAGCACTGCTCCTCCTGGCCGTTGCCCCACCCGCCGTACTCGCCGCACAGTCCCGTCAAGCCAGCCTGATCGTCACCAACGCCAGCATTTACACCGCCGACTCAACGAATCCGAGGGCCGAAGCGCTCGCGGTCGCTGGCGATCGCATCATCTTCGTCGGCTCGTCCACCGACGCGACCGCCCTGGCCAGTGCCGGAACAACGGTCATCGATGCCGGCGGGCGTCCGCTCTATCCCGGCTTCATCGACGCACACGCGCACCTTCACAACCTGAGCCTGATCCTCGCCACGCTCGACCTGCGAGGCGTCCCGTCCTACGACTCGATGGTGGCAGTGGTGGCCGCGAAGGCCACGCAGACCCCACGTGGCACCTGGATCCGTGGTCGCGGATGGGACCAGAACCTCTGGGGCACCGAATTTCCCACGAACGCGCTGCTCTCCCGTGCCACGCCAGACAACCCGGTGTACCTGCGACGGGTGGATGGGCATGCGGCACTGGTGAACCAGGCCGCGCTCCGGCTCGCCGGGATCACCCGGAATACGCCCGATCCCCAGGGTGGCCGCATCATTCGCGACGCGAACGGGGAGCCGACCGGCGTCCTGACGGACGTGGCGTTCCAGTTGGTCGAGCGGGTCATTCCGCGAGACGACCAGGCCACGCTGAAGGCGACCGCCATTCCGGCCATTGCGGAAGCCAACCGCTACGGCCTCACCGGAATTCACGATCCCGGTATCGCGGCTCCCGACCTCCTGGCATACGAGGCGCTCGCGCGCGAAGGCCGCTTCAACCTTCGCAGCTACCTGATGATCCTGGCGGAGAGCGACACGGACCGCTTTGTCGCGGGCCAACTGGCGCAGAAGCCGCGGCTCGGGCTCTATAACGGCCACATCTGGGTTCGGGCGGTGAAGATCGAGCTCGATGGCGCGCTTGGCAGTCGCGGGGCGGCCCTGCTCGCGCCCTACAGTGATGACCCGGGGAACCGCGGCTACTTCCGGGTGCCTCCCGAGCAGATGGCGCGCATCGTCATGCAGGCGCTTGCGGCAGGCTACCAGATGGCGATCCACGCCATCGGCGACCGGGCAAATCGCGTGGTGCTCGACACCTATTCCGAGGCTCTCCGGAAGGTGCCGACGCAGGACCACCGCTTCCGAATCGAGCACGCGCAGATCCTGGCCCCGGAAGACATTCCACGCTTTGCCCAACTCGGCATCATCCCGTCAATGCAAGGCAGCCATCAGGCCAGCGACATGTCCTGGGCCACCAGCCGCCTAGGCCCCGAGCGGGTGAAGGGGGCGTATGCCTGGCGGTCCCTCAGGGAGACCGGCGTGATCATCCCCAACGGGTCCGACGCGCCGGTCGAGTCGATCAACCCGCTGGTGTCGTTCCACGCCTTCGTGACGCGGCAGGACGCGGACAACAACCCGCCGGGTGGCTGGTTTCCAGCCCAGCGGCTTTCACGAGACGAAGCGCTGCTTGGGATGACCCTCTGGCCGGCGTACGCGTCGTTCATGGAGAACGACGTGGGCAGCCTTTCGGTGGGGAAATATGCCGACTTCGTGATCCTCGACCGGGACATCATGACGGTGCCGGTCGAGGAGATCCTGGCCTCGAAGGTGGTGCGGACCGTCCTCGGCGGGAAGACGGTGTTTGAACAGCCGTAGTCTGCTACGGCCGCTTCAACAGCTTGACGTCGCCCGACCCCGTATCGATATCGATTCGTCCAGCACCCGAGCCGATGGTGCCCACCAGCTCGTCGCCACCGGTCTTGCGCACCTGGATCGGGAAATCGGTGCTGATGTCGCCGCTGCCGGTCTCGATGGCAACCTGCGCGCTCAGCGTTGGCGGCACCGCGATCGTCACGTCGCCTGAACCGGTGTCCACCTTGAGGCGGTCCACCGTGGCGGTGAGGGCCAGGTCCACGGAGCCACTTCCGGTATCGATCGAGACATCGTCCGACGTCACCTCACTGAGCGCAACATCGCCCGACCCGGTGTCGACCCCGAGGTCCGGCGCCTTCACGCCCGACCCGTTGACGTCGCCCGAACCGGTATCGATGGAAATCGAGCTGCCGGATACGCGGGTGACCCGCACGTTCCCCGACCCCGTGTCGATGCTGAGGTCGCCGGTGGTGCCGGTGACGTCGACCTGACCGCTTGATGTATCGAGACGCAGGTGACCGTTGACGTTGGACGCGGTGATGTCGCCCACGCCGAGATTGACGCTCACGCTCTTGCCCGGGGGAACGCTGATCACCAGGTTGGCCCAGGCCTCGAGGCCCGAGCCGCTGCCCGAGATCCGCACCCGCCCGCCCCGATTGTGCCTCCGGTGCTCGGAGTCCCCGCCGAAGGTCCCATCGTCGCGCACCGAGAGTTCGGTGTTGCTGCCCCGACCCATGGCACTGTAGATGACATGATCAGATGGATACATGACCCGCAACGCATTCCTTCCGCGGACCTCGCCCTCCTGGAACGTGAGCTTGCCGGCATCCTTGCCGCCAGTGCTCACCGTCGCGGTCACGGCAGCGCCGGTGCCTGGGGAGATGCTGGCCGTTCCTGCGAGGTTGTAGAACGCCACCTCGTCGCCGGCAACGGTGAACTGCTTCTGGGCCTGCAGCAGGGCTGGCATCGACAGCACAAGCGCCGCCACCGCGAGCGACGCGCGAACGACTGACATGGGACCTCCGGCCGTTGGGGTATCGGGGGCTTAGACGGCAGGGGCCGGGGAAAGGTTGCAGGGGGAGCTCAGCGGGGCGCGACCGTCAGCCCTTCGATGAGCAAGGGCGGCAGGCACGAACTGCCGATCCAGCGCGCGTCCCGTCCGATCCCGGCGACAGCGCCGAGCGCATCGAACACGTTGCCGGCGATGACCACCCCATCCACGCGTCCTGTGACCTCACCCCCCTGCACCCGGTACCCGAGCACCACGGGATGGGTAAAGGTCCCGGAGCGCGAACTGCCACCGGTGCCCCCGGCCACGGCATCGACCAGCAGTCCGTCGCCCATCGACGCCAGCAGGGTCGCCAGATCGGCATCGCCCGACTCGAGCACCAGGTTGGAGAACGCCGGCTGCGCCTTGCCGAACGTGGACCATCGGCCGTGGCCGGTGGACGGCCGGCCGGCCAGGGCGCCGGTTTCGAGGTCATAGATGCAGCGCCGGATCACGCCCCCCTCGATGAGGGAACACCGGAAGGCGGGTACGCCTTCGTCGTCGACCGGCCGGGATCCGGCCTGGCCGTCGCAGAGCGGGTCATCGGCGAGGGAAATGCTCGGGTGCAGCACGCGCTCGCCCAGGCGCTCGGCGAGGGGCGAGGTACCGAGGAGAAAGGCCTTCCCGACCAGCGCCTGCTGCAGCGGCGCCAGGAACGTTCGCACGGCGTCAGGGAGGAGCAGCACGGGCGCCGTGGTATCGGGTGATGCCGCCGACCGGGCTGCCCACTGGAGCCGCGTCTTGACGCTGCCCGCGAAGGCGTTGAGGGAGGCTTCGTCAGGAAGATCGGCGCTTGCGAGGTGCGCCACGACCCGCACAGTGCCGTCTCCCGGCGACGCGAGCACATCGATGTCGAGCGCCACAAGGGATACGTCATACTTCGCGTCAACGCCCCGGCTGTTGGCAACCTGTACCGAGCCCACCGACCGCTCCACATGGACCGTGACGCTCCGGCCGTCCCCGGCGATACGGCGCTCCAGGAGCCGGGCCAGTTGCCCCAGTTCCGTGACGGTCGCGGTGGCGGCGCGCGGGTCGCGCGTGCGGACCCTGGGTAACGGCGACGGGGCCGGAAGCAGGAGCGGGGCTGGGTCACCGGCGGCAGCCGACGTCAGTGCGGCCTCGAGCAGCGCCTCGGGATCACGCGCGGTGGTTCCCGCCACGCCAATGCGGCCGTCGGCCATGACCCTGAGGCTGTGTCCGCTCTGCTCGGAGGTGTGTGCGGCCACCACCTCACCATCGCGCACCCGGACAGCGATGGTCTCGTCGGTCTTGGTGACGGCGTCGGCGAGTTCCACCCGCGAACGTGCACCGTCCAGCAGGCGTGCGATCACGGGGCCTGTCCCCGAATCTCTGCGCTGCGCAGGCGAACATGGGGCGCGCCCTCCGCAACGGGCAGCGGCGACTGTCCCCGCTTGCCGCATCCGCCGCCTGACTCATGCCAACGGAAGTCGCCTGCCACGCGATCCACCGCCCCGAGGATCTCGGTGACGAACCCGGCGAGTACCACGCCCTTCACCGGCTCCGCTATCGCCCCGTCGCGGATCATGTACCCGTGGCCGGCGGTGAAGGAGAAGCTGTCGCCCCGGTGCCGACTGCCCACCGCATCGCAGGCGTACACCCCGTGCTTCACGTCACGGATCAGGTCCGCAAAGGTGCCGCTGCCGTTGGCGATGTAGGTGTTGGTCAGCCGCACCAGGGGTGGGTGGCGGAACGACAACGCGCGCGCGCTGCCGGTGGGCCGTTCCCCGAACCTGGCCGCGGTCTCACGGGAATGCAGTCGCCCGACCACGACGCCGTGCTGTAGCAGGAGGGTATTGCTGGGCGGCGTACCCTCGTCGTCGAACGGCAGCGTGCCGCGGAGGCCCACTACGCTGCCGTCGTCACCGATGGTCAGGATCTCACTGCCGAGGCGCCGACCCGGGGCGGCGAGTTCAGCGGCCACGGCATCGTCCAGCTGGGTGTCCGCCTCGCACAAGTGCCCCACCGTCTCGTGCGCCACCACGCCGGCAAGCCGGGGGTCGAGAATGACCGGGTATCCCCCGCTGCGCACCAGGTTGGCGTCGAGCAAGCCGACCGCCCGCCTGGCCGCCACGCGAAAGAGGTCGTCCTGGTCGCGCACCGACGACCATCCGCCCCGTGCGCCCATCGACTCGACCGCGCGCTCCAGCACGCCACCATCGCGCGCCACGGCGAGCGCGGAGAGCGTGACGTCGGGACGAACCTGGCTGAGTGCAGTGCCCTCCGAGTTCACGTACCAGCACTCGGTGACCTCGTCGCGATAGGCCGCCTGGGTGTCGATGATGCGGCGGTCACATCGGAGCATCTCGCCGTTCAGGTGCTCGAGGTACCGGCGCTTCTCGAGCAGCGGGACGTCGCGCGGATCGTCGGTCAGGGCAGCCTGCAGGAATTCTTCGCGCACCGGGGATGGGGCCAGTTCGACCGGCGACGGCGGTCGTACCGCGAGCGACAACTCGTGCGCGCGCGCCAGGCGGCTTTCGAGGTCGTCGAGGCGATTGAAGCTCGCGTAGCCCCAGCCATAGCCGTGGTTGAGGCACCGGACCGTGCCGCCCTCGTCGGTGCCGGTGCTCGCGCCCTCCAGCCGGCGGCCACGCCACGCGACGGTGGTGATGGACGACCGTTCCAGGCGAATGTCGGCGTAGTCGGCGCGAGAACTCCTGATCGCGTCGAGCAGTCGATCGATCACGGGCGTATGGTCAGGTGAGGCGGGCCGCGTAGTCGGGGCGGACCACGAGTTCGCCGTTCTGCACGATCTCGCGGTCCCAGGGCAGCACGATGAAGTTCTCCGTCTCGAACGCCTGATAGTCCGGCGCGAAGGGCCCGGTCTTGAACGAGACCGCCGTGCGGACTTCAGCCGGTCGCAGCGCGCGGACCTCGCTCAGGGCGAGGCGCATGGTGTGTCCCGTGTCACAGGTCTCGTCGACAATGAGGACGCGCCGGCCGCGGATGGAGGCGGGCGGGCCGGCCACGAGGACCGGGTCGCCCCCCTCCGTCTGCCGGGTCACGATCATGGACGCGAAGTCACATTGCAGGATCGACGCGACGACCGCGCCGGGAATGACGCCCGCCTTGGCGATCCCCAGCACCACCTCCGGCTGGTATTCGCGCGCGACGTGCAGCGCCAGGGCCCGGCTGATCTCGCCAAAGAACGCCCAGTCGACCACGAGGGTGCCACGTGGGCCAGGCGGTGGTTGACGCATGGGATCTCCGGGACAGGGTAAGTAGCGCGCACATCGTGGGCCGAGGGTCCGGCTGGGAGCCGCCTGCGTTGCGGTGTTCTGCGCCCACGGACTACAATACTATCTGACGCAGCCACGCGCAGGCCAGTCTTTCACTTGCACCCGGAAACCGCGCTTCATTCATGAGCATCTGGCGACGAATTTTCGGGTCCAAGGACAACGTCAGCCCGCAGCGGCTGGACTACCTCAATGAGGCCCTCGCCCTGGAGCGCCAGGGGGACTACGAGGCGGCCCTCACGTCGTACCGGTTGGCGCACCGCGACAACCCGAACGATGCCCGCATCATGCTCAACATGGCGATCGCGTTCACCAAGACAGCGCAGCAGGAAGAGGCCATCCGCCTCTATCGCCGGGCGCTGGAGGTCGACCCGACGCTGGTTGGCGCACACTATGGGCTCGCGTTCCTTCTCCTCAAGCGAGGGGAGGGCGACGCCGCGTCGGTGCACCTGCGCGAGTTCCTCGCTCGCCCACCGAAGGGCACCGATGCCGAGCGCTGGGTCCAGCATGCGGAGGAGGCGCTGCGCCAGCTGTCGGCCCAGCCGGAAACCCCGTGAAAGTCCTGCTGCGCGCCTGTGTGGTGCTCGGCCTGGCGTCCTGCAGCAATGCCGGGGAGCTCGCCGACGGGGTGATCGAGATCCAGGTGATCGCGCCCCAGCCGGCGGTGATCGACTTCGGGGATACCACGCGGTACGTCGCCATTCCGCTCGACCAGCAGGGTGACAGCGTCGGCGCACCGGTGCTCTGGGTAACGCCAGACGACAGCTCGCTCACCATCATCGACCCTGCCACCGGCCTCGTGACGGGGACCAAACCGGACACCCAGGGCCGGCTGCAGGCGGTGCTCGGAACGCTCACGACGGGGTTCTACACGCTCCGCATCGTGGCGCGGGCCGACACGATCATCTTCCCCACGGACACGGTGCAGACGGTCGTCTTCGGGGACAACGCGAGCCTCCCGCTGCTCCCGACGCTCGAATCGTTCAACCCGGCAGGGCCCCTCACGGGACGTCGCCTGGTGTTCACCATTGTGCAGCCCACGTTCGTCGATACCACCGGGCTCCAGAACGTCGCACTGACCAATGGCCGGCTCGTGGACACCGTGCTGACCACCGTGGACGGAACGCCCGCCACCGGTGTGTTCGTATCCCGGGTCCTCGGTCGCCCCGCGCCCGACTCGGTGCTTGTCGCGGTGACCGCCAGCCAGTCGTCGGGCAACGCCGTGCCAGGCTCGGGGCAACTGTTCCTCGTTCTCTTCGAATAACCGGAGGATACCGGCGTGAGCAATTCACCGTCGCTCTCCCCGCCCGCCACGCTCAATCAACTGCTGTTCGGGGCGATGGCGCGGTATCGCGATCGCCCGGTCGCGCTGCGCTGGAAACCTGCCGGTGGCGCATGGACGCCCATTTCCTTCCAGCAACTCCAGGAGCGGATCCGTTCCGTCAGCCTCGCCCTCGCCAACCTTGGCGTCACGAGAGGCGACCGGGTGGCGATCCTCTCGGAGAACCGGCCCGAATGGGCCATCGCGGACTACGCGACGCTGGCGCTTGGCGCGGCGGATGTGCCGATCTACCCCACGCTCCCCACATCGCAGGTGACCTACATCCTGCGCGACTCGGGGGCGACGGTCGCGTTCGCCTCCACCCAGGCGCTGCTCGACAAGCTGCTGGAGGCTCGCGCGTCGCTCCCGGCGCTCCGGCACATTGTGGCATTCGACGCCGCGGCGCGGGGCCCGGACGTGCTCGGCTTTGCGGAACTCGAGGCCCTCGGACGGACCCTGCCGGCAGGAGACTGGGAGACTGGGGCCCTCGCGTCGACGGCCGACGACCTCGCCACCATCATCTACACCTCGGGCACCACCGGTGATCCCAAGGGCGTCATGCTGACGCACGGCAACATCACGTCGAACGTGATTGCCGGGCTGCAGCGCATCCCCATCCAGGAGGATCCCGGCCAACAGGAATGCCTCTCGTTCCTGCCGCTCTCGCACATCTTCGAGCGGATGGCCGGCCACTATCTCATGCTGCATGCGGGAGCCATCATCAGCTACGCCGGCAGCATCGACACCGTGTCGGCGGACATGGGCGAGATACGCCCGACAATCATGTGCTCCGTACCGCGCCTGTACGAGAAGATCTACGCGCGTGTGCGGGAGAACGCGATGGCGGGCTCGGCCCTCAAGCAGCACATCTTCTGGTGGGCAAAGCGTGTGGGGGAGACCTGCGTGGACCTGACGCTCGCCGGCAAGGGCGTGCCGGTGACCCTGGCCGTGCAGCGCGCCGTGGCCGACCGGCTGGTATTCCGCAAACTGCGGAACCGCACCGGTAATCGCCTGCGCTTCTTCGTGTCGGGCGGGGCACCGCTCGGCGCCGACATCGCACGGTTCTTCCTGGCGGCCGGCCTCCCGATCCTCGAGGGATACGGGCTGACGGAGACGTCACCAGTCATCTCCGTCAACACCTTCAAGGACCTCCGGCTCGGCACCGTGGGCAAGGTCCTGCCCGGTGTGGAGGTGAAGATCGCGCCCGATGGCGAGATCGTGACGCGCGGACCCAACGTGATGAAGGGCTACTTCAACAAGCCGGAGGCCACCCGCGACGTGCTGGATGCGGATGGCTGGTTCCACACCGGCGACATCGGCGAGATCGACGGCGACGGATTCCTCCGGATCACCGACCGCAAGAAGGACCTGATCGTCACCGCGGGTGGCAAGAACATCGCGCCGCAGCCGATCGAGAATATCGTCCGAACGAGCAAGTGGGTGCTGAATGCAGTGATGCTGGGCGATCGCCGCGCCTTCACGATCATGCTCGTGGTGCCGAACCTTTCGCTCCTTCGGGAATGGGCGAAGCGGCATGCCTATGTGTTCGCCGACGATGACGGGCTCCTCGCCCTGCCGGAGACGCATGAGAAGATCGAGCGTGAGGTCAAGCACCTGCTCCGCGACCTCGCCCGGTACGAAGTGCCGAAGCGGTTCGTGCTGCTCAAGGACGATTTCAGCATCGAGGCCGGGGAACTCACGCCGACGATGAAGGTGCGCCGGCGCATTGTGGAGCAGCGATACAGTGAACGGATCGAGGCCGCCTATCACCAGGGCCACGATCACCCCGCCTAGGCGGCGGGACCACCGCCGCGCCGGGTACCCACCCACCATCCGCCGGCACTCGCCATCACCTCGACCAGGGCCGGGTCGGGCTCCGGCCCCTCGGCCACGATGCGCAGCCCGGGCAGCACCACCCGCACCGCTTCCTCCACCCAGGCGGCGTCGCTCCCGAACGTGCCGCTCAGCACCACGCCGCGCATCGACGCCGACTTGAGGGGAAGCCGTGCGCCGCGCAGTATGCTCAGGCCCGGAGCGTCGGGCAGCGCCGCCGGTCCGTTGACGCCCACCATCGACACCCCACCCAGGGCTGCCTGCACCTCACGCCACTGCCCGGCAACCGGACCCACCAGCACGAGGAAGCCGCCCGGTCCACCGAGCCCGGTGAGCGCCGCGACTGCACTGCCGTCGAGCGTCGGGTGTGACGGATCAGCGCCTGGAGCGCCCCCGACATCGAGGATGCCATCCTTGATACGGATGGTGTGACGACAGACCGGGCAGCCGAGTTCGCCCGATCGCACCGAGCGCTGCTCCACCGTGTCGGGGAGGAGCACCATATAGGACTCCTCGTGCTCCTCGGGGCAGCGCAGGTGATCGGTGAGCTCGATGAACACTATGGCCGGAACTCCACCCAGGTCATCTTGCCGGCCTCCACCTTGACGCGCCGCAACACCGGTGTCCCGTCAATGTCCACGCCCATGAGATAGTCACCCGGCGGCACATCGCCCACGGCGAAGTCCTCGCCATAGAGCGGATTCGGGTGGTTCTTGTCGCCATACGTCTCGGCGTAGGCATATGGTGTCTCGCGCGGCGTCGGCTTCACGATGCCATAGACGCGTGCCTGCGTGACCCTCGCCCCCGAGCCGTCACGGACGATACCCGCCACGATACCGGTGCCGGGAAGCGGCTGGATCCACAATTCCGGATTGGTGGTGTAGCTCGGGTAGCGATTGAGGGAATCGACGATGGTCTTCATCGTCGAGTCGGGAGCGGCATGCACCTCGAGGTGCAGGTGGTCGTTGGTGGCACGGCCGGTGTTTCCGACACGGGAAATGGGCTGGCCGGCGTGGACCCGGTCACCAACCTTCACGTCGAGGGCGCTGTTGTGATAGTAGACCGAGAAGATGATCAGGGTGTCGCCGGGCACAGTCAGGGTGCGATCGTGCAGGATCGACACGGTGAGTGCCCCGGCCTCGGCCGGGCCGGCGTACACCACAAGCCCATCGCCAATGGCGAGCACTGGCGTGCCGTCGGGGTTGTTGAACTCGACTCCCTGGTGCGGCTGAAAGAAGCCACCCATCGTGCTGCCGTAGCGGTAGGTCTGGTCGATCCTGTCGTTGGCAGGCGGCGCGATCGGTCGCTCGAACCAGGTGGTCCTGGGCGCCGCCGGTGGCGACGCCATCGCGGCGGGCCCCTTCATGCGACTGCATGGTGGCGAGCCAGCGCTGAAGCCGCAGGAAAGTGGGGTGCCCTTGACGCTCGTTGCCACCCGGCCCGACGCGCTGCCGCCCTTCGCGGCGGCCCGGTGCCAGGTCCCTCCTGCGGCGGAGAGCTGCAGCGAACCCGTGAGGGTCCGTACGTCCCAGCCGCCCTTCACCGCCGAGAGCGACAGGACATACTCATCGTCGAGCAGTACGAGTGCCGTATCGGCCGGTCCTCGCGCCGCCGGTCCAGTGCCATCGACAATCGCGGTCCAGTGCGCGCCGTTGTCGATCGTGACCTGGACCCCGTCCGCGGTACCGACAAGAGTCGTGTCGCCCCTGGTCGCGATGCCGTCCGGCGCCACATACTGCCACTCCGGACCGAGCTGCTTGATGGTCCAGTTCCGCCAGGTCTTCCCACCGTCAGTGGAGAGCCCCCAGCCGTTGCCGACCGTGCCATACCATACCGCGCCGCGCGGCCCGAACGCGATGGCATTCACGAAATCCATGGAAATGGAGGTCGCGGAGCTATCGGTACGGATGCGCTCCCACTCCTTCGCGCCGCGCTTCAGCACGAAGATGCCCTCGGCGTAGGTACCGACCCATCGGGCTCCGTCGGGCGCGGTCACGTCGGTGAGGACCTGCACCCCCCAGCCGGATGAGTCAGGGAGCATGGGAACGGATTGCGCAATGGCTGGTGCGGCGAAACAGGAAAGCGCGATCAGCGCGCGGGAAAAGCCGGGCATCGGTGTACCTCGTCGGGGGCTGCGCCCCCGGGACGCGAGGGCGTGAAGACGTGAAGATAGACCCCCTCAGGATGCCAACCCTCCCTCACGTCCTCACGTCCTCACGTCATCCTGAGCGGAGCGAAGGACCGGCCCCAGGCGGAGCCAGTCCACATGGACACTCGCGGGCCGCGTGGCGATGAAGAGCACTGCGTCGGCAACATCCGACGGGCGCAACATCGTAGCGCGATCGGGAAGGTGCGGCTGGCGGTCCGGGTCGATGGGGTTCCACACATCGGTGTCGGTAGGTCCGGGCGAGACCAGGCCGAGGCGCACCCCGCTTCCGCGATACTCCGCAGCCAGCACCTCGTGCAGCCCCCGAAGGCCGAACTTGGACGCCGAGTAGGCGGCGTTGTCGGGGAAGGCCAGGTAATCCGCCACGCTGCCGACATGGATGAAGGTACCGCGTCCGGCGATGCGCATGGCCGGTAGCAACGCGCGCGCCACCGCGAAGGGGGCACGCAGGTTGATGTCCAGTTGCGCATCGAAGTCGGCCTGGGAGGTGTCCTGCAGGGGCTTCATGAGGAAGGCACCGGCGTTGCTGACCACCACGCCCGGCGGACCGAATTCAGTGAGGATGCGATCTGCCGTGGCCTGCCACGCCACGTCATCGGTGAGGTCGCAGGGACAGTCGATGAACCCCCTTCCCTTCCCCGGCAGCGACCGGGCCACCCGTATCACCTGCGCGCCTGCGCCCGCGAGGCGGGCCGCCGTCGCGGCACCGATGCCACGCGAGGCACCGGTAACGACGGCGACCTGCCCTGCGAGTTCGCTCATTCGGCCCTGGAGCCGTGCGCCAGCCGAAGGAACTCGTCGCGGGTACGCTGGTCATCGCGAAAAATGCCGAGCAACGCACTCGTGACCGTTCGCGAGCTCTGCTTCTCGATGCCGCGCATCATCATGCACAGGTGTGCCCCATCCATGACAACGCCCACCCCACGCGGCTGCAGCACCTCCATGATGGCGTCGGCGATCTGGTCGGTGAGGCGTTCCTGCACCTGCAGACGCCGGGCAAACATGTCCACGATCCGGGCGGCCTTGGACAGGCCCATGATGCGGCCATTCGGCACATATGCTACGTGCGCCCGACCGAAGAACGGGAGCATGTGGTGCTCGCAGAGCGAGTAGAACTCGATATCGCGCACGAGGATCATGCTCTCGTGCGCCTCCTCGAAGAGCGCGTCGCCGATCACCTCCTGGACGGTCTGGGAGTAGCCACGGGTCATGAACCGCAGCGACTTGTCCACCCGCTCGGGCGTCTTGAGGAGACCTTCACGGTCGGGGTCCTCCCCCAGTCCGGCGAGCAGGGCCCGGATATGCGGAGCCAGTGTGAGTTCAGGTGCCGGCGTAGTCGACATAGTTCCTCGGGGTTTCCCAGAGACGGACGCTGAGGGCCATGTCATCTGGCAGGGCCCCGCGCAGTTCCCTCCAGATCACGATGGCAAGATTCTCGGAGGTGGGGTTGAGGTTCGCGAACCACGCCACGTCGAGATTGAGGTTCTTGTGGTCGAGGTGGCGCAGCACCCGGTCCTCGGCCAGCTCCTTCAGGATGTTGAGGTCGAGCACGTACCCGGAGTCGGGATTCACCTCGCCCTCGATGCTGATGTCCAGTTCGTAGTTGTGCCCGTGAAAGTTGGGATTGTTGCACGCACCGAAGGTGGCGATGTTCCAGGCATCGGTGCGGGCAGGATTGTGCAGGCGATGAGCGGCATTGAAGTGCACACGACGCGTCACGCGGCATCTCGGCATGGAGCAGCCCCGGCGTTAGGTATGCATGACGGAACCCGGTGGTTCCCGGAAAGTTCCCAGGAAAGCAAACGCCGACCCCGCTTGGAGCCGGCGCTTACCTGAAGAAACGGCGACGGAGAGGGTTACTGAAGCCCAACCGGAATGCGCGGCACCCTCGTCATGGCTTTTGTCTTCCCCCGGGGGGCATGGCAGCAGCCACAATATCTGGGCCCTGGGCCTTACTTATCGGCTCGATAACGTAGATCCCCGCCGCCGACCCCTGCAAGTTAGGATACGACGCTCGGACCGTCAACAGAGGAGTTCCTGCATGAGTGCCAGGCTTTCCCTCAGCATCGCCGTCGTCGTCCTGATCGCCTGGGTGTACCTCATCTTCGTGCGACTCGTGCCGAGCGGATTGCCGAACGGGCTGTACGCCGTTGGCATCCTGTTGATGGTGCGGTGGATGGTTCTAAGACAGGACGTGAGGACGTGAGGACGTGAGGACGTGAGGACGTGAAGAGGGTGGGTCAGATCTCCCAGTTCGACATGAGGATGCCGTTGGCTACCGGCTCGGGCGCCTCCGGCAGCGTCATGCGAAGGTCGGTCCAGTGCACCCGGAAGCCGCGCCCGGTGAGGTGGGTGTAGGCCTCGCCGATGGCGGTCTGGCAGCGAATCGCAACCCGGCGAAGGCGCGACGCAATTGCATCCGCCTGCAGCCCATCGACGAGGCGCTCGAAGGCCCTCGCATCAGTCGCCACCAGCTTGAGGACCCGCTGCTCATCGCGCGGCCGCCCGGCCGCCAGGGGCGTGGACTGCCACAACGCGAACGCGACGAGCCTGCCACTGCGCCGTATCATCGTGACGTCCCCCATGCCCATTTCCAGCGTCAGGCGCACTTCCCGGCTGAAATCGATCCCGGGTGCCACCATTGCCGTCAGCTCGGCGCACTCGGCTACTCCAGCGGCGATGTCCCCGTTCGAGAGCCTGGAGGCATCGCGCGCGACGGCGCGCACCGCATCGCGAACCAGGGTGATGGTGAGGTGTCGCGGTACGAAGCCGAGGGTGCCGTAGAACCCGATATTATCGGTGGTGCGCGGCATGGTCTCGAGGCCAATGGTGGCAGCGCCGCGCTGTCGCAGCAGGCTGATTCCCGCCTCCACGATGGCCCGGCCGATGCCGCTTCCCTGTCGATCGGGCCGGACGGCAATGGGGCCCATCCACCCCTCGGTTCCCGACTGGTGCACCATGTTGAACGCCGCGAGGAGGCCATCGGCATCGCGCCACAGCATGGCGCCCTCCGCGGCGTCCTCGATGGCATACCGCCAGACGGCGGGCGTGAGCGGCGGCACGCGCACTCCCGACAGGCCGTCGCGCGCATAGCGATCGGTAAACGCCTCCGTGAAGAGCCGGTTCATCGGCTCCACATCGGCGCCGGTGGCCTGGTCGGGTCCATGCACGCTGCGATCAGGCCGCCACATCGTGTCCCTCCAGCTGTTCGTCGGCCACCATGGAAGTACCCTGACGCTGGTCGAAGGTGACGCGAACGATGCGATCGAACCCATCGCGCACCGAGTCGATATGGGTGATCAGGATGACCTGGGGGAAGCGGTCGGCCAGGTTGCGCAGGAGTTCGACGACGGACGCGCGATGGTCCTCATCCAGCGACCCGAAGATCTCATCGAGGATGAGCAGCGACAACGGCTGTCCCGCGCGCTCGGCGATCATCTGGCTGATCGCCAGGCGCAGCGCCAGGTTGGCGATGTCCTCTTCGCCCCCGGAGATGACGCCCTTGGGTTCGCCCTCGTCGAGCAGCGCCGTCCTGTACTCTTCATCGAGTTCCAGCTCCGAGTACCGCCCGTTGGTCAGGTCGCGCAGGAAGCCCGACGCGAGGTCCGACAGATCGGGGCGCAGGGCGGCGTTCAGCTCATCCCGCAGGTCGCCCAGCGCAGCGTCGAGCTCCAGGTTGGTGCGCAGCTGCAGCGCCACCTCATCCGCCTCGCGCGCCCGCCGGGTTCGATCCTCCACCTGCCGCTGCGCCTGGGCCCTCGCCTCGACCGCCGCCTGCATCTCGCCCTGGGCCTTGATCATGCTCACGGCCGCCTCCTGGCGGACCTTTTCCGCGTCGCCCCACTCCTCCTCGAGTGCGCGATAGCGTACCTCGCTGAAGGCGAGCTCGGCGAGGGACACCCGCACCCGGGCCTCCCGCGCCTGCGCGGCCACCCTCGATGTCTCCGCAGCCGCTGCAGTCCCAGTCAGTTCTGGCAGCCGCTCGGCCCTGACCAGATGCCGCTCGAGTTCGAGGGCAAGGGGCTCGAGGCGCTTGAGCTCGGCCTGCACATGCGCGTGCCGTTCCTGATCGTACACCACGCCCGGCAGCTCGGCCAGATCGGCGTCGAGCGCCCGAAGCCGCTTGTCGAGCCCGGTGATCTCGGCCTTCCGCTTGACGGACTCCGTTGTACCCGCCGCCAGCCGGGCCCCCACCTGCACCGCCTCCTGCAGCTTGCGCTCGAGCTCCTGCACCTGTGCCTCGAGCTGCTTCATCTCGGCCGGCGGGTCCTTCAACTGGTCCAGGCGCTGACTGTAGAAGCCGCCGTTGAACTTCACTTCCTCCGCCTGCCGGTCCAGCACACCCAGGACCGCGTCGTATTCAGCGCGGAGCGGGCGACCGCACGTCGGGCACGCGCCCTCAGCACCAGCCGCCACGATCCGCTTCCGCTGCTCCGCGAGGTCCTTGTACTGGTCGCGCAGGTTCTCCCGCTTGGTCTTCGCCTCCTGCGTGTCCTGCACCCAGAGCGTGCGCCGCGCGTCGAGCGATCGCACGGTGAAGTCGCGCGCCTCCCGCACGGTATTCAGCGTGGCCGTGGCCGCCTCGAGCTGGGCTTCGCTGGGCGCTGCATCCAGCAGCTTCGCGAGGTCCTTCCGGCGTCGCAGCAATTCCTTGCGTTCCGCTCCCTTGGCGGCTCGGCGGTTGTTGCCCTCGGCATCGCGGGAGAGTGACGCCGCCTCCTCGCGCAAGGACGCGAGCGGCGCAAGCAACGTTCCCAGCTCGGCCACGCGCGCCGACGCCACCGTGGCCTCCCGCAGTTCGGCGGTGAGGCGCGCCACCTCCCTGCTGGTGGTCTCCCCGTCGCGCTGGGCCAGGCGCAGCTCGGCATCCAGCGCCGCAGCCGCCTCGCGCTGCTTCTGCGCGGCGGCCCATCGCGGCCCGAGCTCCGCATGCCGGCGATCGGTCGCCTGGACCTGCTTGCGCGCGTCGGTGACCTGTGCCTCCGCCGTGGCGCAGCGCTCGGTGGCCGCGGCGAGCGCCTCCTGCAATACCGCCGGGTCCGGCAGCCCGCTTCGCAGCGTGTCGAGCCGCGCGCGCAGGGCGGTCTTCTCGTTGCGCAGCCGCTCCTGCCCGACCTTCAGTCGCTCATATCCCAAGACGCGCGAGAGAAACTGGGCGCGCTCGGTCGGCTTCATCGCCGACATGACGGCGAGTTCCTTCTGGCCCGTGAAGTAGGTATTGAAGAACTCGTCGCGCCGCATGCCCATCAGCCGCGTGACCCGGTCAGTGACCGGTCCGAGACCGGTGGCGATGGGTGTGTCGGACGCGTCGAGGTAGAGTTCCGCCGCGCCCATCTTCCGAAGCACACGGTACCGGTGGGCGCCGAGCGAGAAGACCAGCTCGACCTCGACCCCGGCGCGGGGCGGGGCGCCACGGCGCTTGATGCTCTCCTTGGTGCCGCGTGCGGCAGGCATGCCGTACATGGCCCACGCAATGGCCTCGAGCAGCGTGGTCTTGCCCGCACCGTTCGGTCCCACGATGCCCGTCAGCCCGTTACCGAACTCGATATCGGTGTTCGCGTGCTGCCGGAAGTTCACCAGTCGTAGGCGGTGGATGATCATGGCCCATCCCCGCCGTCGGTCTCGGCCTGCTCCACCAGTTCCACGCCCCGCGCGACAAATCGCTCACGATCGATCTCACCGGGCAGCACCCGGTCGCCGAGCCAGTCGCGCACGACCTCGGGCAGCGTCTGCCGCCGGCCCGGCGCCCCGGCGCCCGTTGCCCGATTGCGTACCGGTCGCCGCACGTCGAGATGGAAATGCAGTGCCGCCGCCTTCCACGCCCGGACCTGCGCATGGTTGAGTTCCCGCGCCACCGTGCGCGGCACGTCGAACACGACCAGGCGGACGATCTGCTGCGCAATCCCATCGGGGACGGCATCCACCCGGTCCGCAATGGCGGCATCGAGCTCGGGTGCCCCGAGACCATCGGCATAGAGGGGGGGCAAGTCGATCACTCGTCGTGCGTGCTGCACGGGGTGGGGGGTCACGGCGCCCGTGGCGACATCCACCATGAGCCAGCTCTTGGCATCGATGCCGTGTGCCTCTTCTTCTGCGCGCTCGCCCCAGATGTTGGTGCTGGTGTACTCCAGTGAGCCAGGGTACCACTCTCGCTCGCCGACCTGGTGGCGCACGTGATAGTGGCCCCACGCCACATAGTTCCACGCCCCCGAGCCCACCTGCTCCGGCGTGACGATGACCCCGCCGTACTCCAGCGACGGCCGGTCCGCCGGCAGCAACCCGGGTACTTCGGCGTGGATCGCGAGGACCTGATACTTCGCGGCGCCACTCGGGCGGATCTCCGGCGGTTCCGGGTCGAGCAGTGCCTGGTGCGGCACGGCGAGGATGCTCAGGTCGAGGCGCGGAAAATCGAAGCGGTGCGCCCGGTCGATGGCTACGGAGATGCCGAGTTCCTCGAAGAGCCGGAGGATACTGCCCGTCTCGGAGGAACGCGGCGTGTCATGGTTGCCGGCAACGATGACGATCGGGACGGCGGCGCCGAGCGCCTCACGCAGGCGCTGGAACTGGCGGAAGGCGAAGACAATGGCGGCGTTGGTGGGCCGTACTGAATGGAAGAGGTCGCCAGCAATCACGATGACATCCGGGCGCTGCGTGATGACATCGTCAATCACGCCCCGGAAGGCGTTGGCGACGTCGGCTTCCCGCTGGTTGATGCCCGTGGGGGTCTGGCGGTGGTACTGGCGGATTCCGAGATGGGAATCCGCGATGTGGGCGAGTTTCACGTGTGGAGAATGGAGCGGCGGCCCCGGCGGGGCAAGCGGCTACTGATACGGATCGGCGCCGCTGGCCACGGGCCGGACGGTGCTCCGCGGCGTCGCCATTTCGGGAGCGATGCGCCGGCCCAGTTTCGCGGTGAAGAACGCCAGGACATCGTCAGGCCGGGTGCGGCGCGTCAAGGCCAGCGCGCGGCGCACATCGAGCTCGGCCCGGCCCTCCACCAGCGCGCGTACGGCGTCGGTGGTGACCCGGCGATCCATCTGCTTCAGCTGGCGCGCCACGGCGTCGGGGAATGGCAATTCAGCGCCGGGCGGAAACTTCTCCACGCCCTCGCGCCCGCTGAGCATGGCCGGCCGCGGGAAGCGCGCAAAGATCGGCTGGGTGAAGTGTGGGTGCCGCAGCATCAACTCCCCCTTCGGCAGGGTCGCGAGCTTGATCTTGATCGCGGGCGAAAGGGTGGCATAGGCCGGTGTGGCGAGCTCGTCCATGTCCATGCGCCCGAAGACCGACGTGCCGGCATTGCCGACGATGCGCCGTTGCACCTGCGAGCGGAACTGCTGCGCCGAAAACAGCACCAGGCCCAGGTATCGCCCGCGCTCCGCCAGGTCGAGCAGCATCTTCCGGACATAGGTGTCGGGCCCGTCGGCCGGCGCGTACTTGTTGAGCTCGTCCACGAACACCACGACGTGGTCGACGCCGAGGTCGCGCCGCTCCAGGTGTTCCCGCAGCTTCGACACGCAGCGGGCGAAGACCAGGTCCTGTGCCAGGGGATCGACGCCCGCCACGTCCACGACGTAGACCGCGCGGTCCTCGAACCTGCCCCAGGGCAGGTCGTTGGGCGCCCCGTCGTCGATCACCAGGCCCTTGGCGCGGGTGCTGATGTTGCCGAGCCGGTTTCGCACCTTGCGGATGGTGGCGATGTGATGCGTGCGCCACACTTCACCGCCCCGGCCCATTGCTTCCATGAAATCGAAGATGGCACGGAAGAATTCCTCCAGGTCGGCGAAGCTCTCCACCTTGAAGGGCCGACCGCGCAGCAATTCGTCGGTGAACTCGCGGCCCACCACGCGCTCCGCCAGGAAATCGATGAAGGCGTCGGCCTTGGCATCGATGTCGTCGCGGTTCATCACCACCTCGGCGTAGTCCAGGACCTCGCGCAGCCCCCACACCAGCGGCTCGGTGTTGTGCTGCAGTGCCTCGTGCGTTCGGAGGGTGTTGAGGTTGACCCCATCCGCCTTGAACGGCGCGAAGTAGTGGGCACGCGCCAGCGGCTCGGCGGCAAGCCCGAGCTTGTCGTAGAGCGCGCGGTCCCGCTCGGTGATGTCTCCCGGCTGGTCAAGGAAGCAGAGATCCGGGCCCTTCACGTTGAAGCACACCGCGGCGATGGAACCGCGATGTGCGGGAAAGGTCTGGAAGATGCTCGACAGCAGGAACTCGACGGCGCTCGTCTTGGTGGCGAGGCCCGACACGCCAGTGATGTTGAGGTGCGCCGCCTCAGGACCGAGGAGGAAGTCGGCGTCCAGGAGCACCGGCGACTCGTGCCCACCCAGGGCATACACACCCGCCGGGATGCCGGTGGGGCGCTCCGAACGCGTATAGGCGTCCATGCGGAGCGCGAGCTCGACGTCGGCGTCACTGGCGAGGTGCACGGCCCCAAGTGGTACCGGCTGCAGGGGCTCCTCGGGGATCTGGCGCAGCACCGCCGCGAGGAACAGCCGCACCTCGGTACGCGCGGTGGGCTCGTCCGCCACCGCCGACGGGTCGCCTTCGGCACCGATCACGGCGTGCAGTGGTGACGCCAGGTCGGCATACGCCATCCCGTCGGTGACGACGCCGTAGACGGTGCGGCCGGGGTGATCGACGCGGACGATCGCGCCGATGCCAACCGCCGATTCGGTCGCCGTCCAGAAATAGAACTGGTGGGGCGTGCTGGGCTTGAGTTCGGTGGCGACGACGCGGCCGATGGGGGCGGAGGTCGAGTTCATCCCTGAAGATAAGAGGTGAGGGGTTAGGGGTGAGGTGGCAGCCCTGGGATCGACCCCTCACCCATCACCCGTCACCCCTCACGCGGTGGCCTTCAGGAACTCCTCCACACTCCGGATCCCATACAGCATCCGGTCCCATCGCGGGTCGGGCGCGCTGATGGGTGCCCGCTCGGCAAGGAGCCAGCGGGAGATTCGGTCCGCCATGTCGGGCGTGCCGTTGACCGGCGCCACCTCCACCCGAATAAGGCCGTGCAGCAGGTCCTTCCCTTCCCACGGCCAGAGGCGCAGGGCCCAGGCACGCACCGGTGCCAGGCGCCGCGAGGCGGGCATGAAGATGGGCGAGCGGTGTCCGGGCGGCAGCCGCAGGTACTGCTCGAGATCGGCACCATCGAACGGGAGGGAGGAGTGGCTCTTGGCCACACCGATCATGTGCGGGTCCTGCGCCCATGCCGGGCTCTCGGCGAGCGAGCCGTCGACCACGATCCAGTCGGGACTGTCGGCACGAAAGGCAATGCCAACGGCGACCTCGAGGGCCCCGCGGACATCGTCGAGGGCGGCACCGGCCTGGGCCAGTTCACGTATCGGGTGCGGCGGCTCGGCGTCGGGCAGTTCGACACGCTCGAGGTCACCCAGCGCCAGCCCCGCCGCATCCAGTGCCGTGGCACGGCCAATGGCGACGCGCCGAAAACGCACGACCGAAGTCGCGAGGGTGCGACCGGTCCGCAACCGCACCGCAGCGCCAGCCGACCCCGCGACGATCGGCGATGCGCCCGCATATCCCACCACCTCGGCGTGCTGCACGCCGTCGAGAAAGGCGACGGGGTGGGGCCAGCCGCACGGATCCCCGACCGGGATGGCCCCGACGTGCTCACCTTCCAGCAATTGTGCGAGGTGAATCTCGGCTTCCTCCCGCCGGCCAGCACTGGCCGGCGGGATGACGGATGCGGGAGTGATACCAGCGGCAGCGAGCGCGCGACGCAGGGTGGAGAGGTCGCTAGTCATCCAGGCTCGGGAAGGGTGGTACTTCCAGGAGCCAGCACCCGGCAAGACCATCCTCGTCGTCGAGCTCGATCAACAGCTGGTCGGCGATGCGAATGATGCGCGCCGTCGGCAAGCCGCCGACCTTGATGTGATAGGTGCTCTCGCCGGGGTTGGTACGGATCACCAGCACCGACTCGATCTCAACCGAGGTGATCCGATCGGCTCGCGGGCCCCGGATCACGACGCGGCCGCTTTCCGCCGAGCCGGGAAGGGCCAGCCGCGGGGTGGAGGTGACCTCGGGCCAGACGACAACGTCGAGACCTGCCAGCGCACCATCGGCCACATCGAGCACCGCAATGGCGCCCTCCGCGTCCGTCAACTCGATGGTTCCATCGAGCCGCGAACTCCCGGTGCCCCGGAAGGTGCCCGACAGGATATCGGTCTCGGGGTCCCATCGCCACGAGATGGAGGGGATAGCCCCGGGAGCGCGCTCGACGGTGAACCGGGGCCCGAGTGACGGTTCAGGCGGCACGGGCAGCACCGATTGTGCGCACGACGCGAACGATGCGATCCACCGCTGCCTCGAGTTCCTTGTCGGACACCGCGTAACTCATGCGCACCCAGCGATCGTCGCCAAACGCCGCGCCCGGGACGAGTGCCACGCCCTCGCGCTCCATGAGCTCCTCGCAGAACTTCGTCCCGGTGACGCCCTCGCGGATGCCGTCCACCCGGAAGAAGAAGTAGAACGCGCCATGCGGCTCGACGAACTCGACCCCCGGCACCTCGGCGCGAAAGCGGCCGACCAGCAAGTCACGGCGGCGCCGGAACGCGGCCACCATCTTCGTGACGTCCTGATCGACGCGCTCATCGCTGAAGGCGGTGACCGCCGCCCACTGCGCGGGATGGTTGGCGCCGGTCGTGGTGTGCGACTGCAGGGCGGCCATGGCCTTGGCGATATGGGGAGGCGCCAGGGCCGCTCCGATGCGCCAGCCGGTCATCGCATACGCCTTGGACGCGCCGTAGATGAGGACGGTGCGCTCCAGCAGTTCGTCCGGCAGGTCGAGCACGGAGGCCGCCGGCCCCGGCCCGTAGTTGATGCGCCGGTAGATCTCGTCGGCAATGATCCACACGTGGTTCTTGTGGGCCCATTCGGCAATCGCCTTGAGCTCAGCCAGGGTGTACACCGCCCCCGTCGGGTTGCAGGGCGAGCAGAGGATCAACCCCTTCACCGACTTGCTGTACGCAGCGTCCAGGTCGCGTACGCTCACCTTCAGGCCCCATTCGATGTCGCCAGGCACCAGGACCGGTTCGGCCCGCGAGAGGTGCACGATCTGGGGATAGGAGACCCACGCCGGTCCGGGGATGAGCACGCGCTGTCCCGGGCCGAACAGCGAGAAGCAGGCGTTGAACAGCGACTGCTTCGAGCCCGAGCTGATGATCATGTGGTCGGGGTTGACGGCCCGTCCTCCCGACATGAGCGACAGCGTCCGGGCGATGGCCGTCCGCAGCTCGGACAGGCCGATATTCGGCGGATAGCGGGTCATCCCCTTCTGGATCGCCTCGATCGCTGCCTGGCGAATCGGCGCGGGGGTATCGAAATCGGGCTCGCCCACGCTCAGGTCGTAGACATCCTCGCCCGCGGCCTTGCGACGCTTGGTCTCGGCGCTGATGGCGACGGTCTCGGATGCCTTGAGGTGGGCGAGGTTGAGCGAAAGCGGGTCGGGCATGCGCGGTCCGGAGTGTGAGGGCGAAGGCGGCGGCGCGGACCCGGAAGGTTCGTTCCCTGCATACTCCCTGTCAACGCCATTTTCCCCTTGGCCGGTGCCTGCGGCCGGGCTAGCTTCGTTTCCCCGCGACGGTCGCGACCGCTATTTGAGAATCGAGGAGCCTGTGTCGGAGCTGGAGCTGCACTTGAGCGCGCCGGTGGCGCGCACCCTGGCGTCATGGGATTGGCAGGAATCCGATCCCCTCCTGAAGGATGCGGTGCCCACCGTGGCCCGCGGCCACAACCTGGTAGCCGTGCTGCCGCCATCACCGGCGTCGGCCGCCCCGCTGATCGGGGCGGTGCTCGGCCGGCTCGGCGCCGGGGTGCGGGGCCTCATGGTGGTTCCCTCGGGCATGCTCGCCGAGTGGGCAGGCGTGGTGTTCGGCGTGTCCCGCGGCACCGGGGTCAGGGTGGCCGCTGCGCTGGGTTCCGCCCGGGCCCTGCGCGAACTGAGAGCCGGCTCCGTCGACCTCCTCGTTGCCTCTCCATCGGTCATCCAGGAACTCATGACCAGCTCCGCCCTCAAGGCGGAGGGGCTCGGCGTGATCGTGCTCGCACAGCCCGAGGCCTGGGCCGACCACGCCGCCATTGCGCCGTTGATGCAGGACGTGCCATCCGAAGCGCAGCGGATCGTACTGACCGCCGATCCGGCCGCCGCCGCCGACATGGTCGAGCGCTATGCGCGGAAGGCGCTGGTCCTCGGCACGCCGGCTGTGGAGGCGCCCCCCTTGGCGCCCGTGGGCCCCGTTCGCACCGTCAGTGTGGCATGGTCCCGACGCTCGGCGGCGCTGGGCGAGCTGCTCCAGCTCCTCGACCCCGCCACCGTCACCATCTGGGCGCGCGACCGGAGTTCCGGTGCCGATATTGCCCGGGCGGTACCACTTGATGGTGATTCGGTCCGGCTGGTCACAGGGGATGCCCCGAAGTCGAGCCTCGTCATTGCCTTCGACCTGCCGTCACACGCGCGCCTGGCGCAACTGGTCGAGGCAGGCGACACCGTGCTCCTCGTTCCTCCGGGCACCGAGTCGTACGTTGCCGGCATCACGAAGCAGGCGCGGGGCCTCCGCCTGCCTGGGCTGCTCGAGGAGCATGCCGCCATCTCAGCCGCCGACAGGGGGCGTATTCGCGCCGAGCTCGAGTCGGGTGACGGATCTGGCGCGCTGCTCGCCCTCGCCCCGCTCTTCGAGCAGCACGACCCGACGCGCGTGGCGGCGGCCTTGTATGCGCTCTGGAAGGGACAGGCGACCAAACCCGCCGCGGAGCGACCGGCTGACGGGTCCGCGCAGCAGGACGCGCCGTCAGCGCCAGCCATCGCCAAGGTCTGGGTTTCGATCGGAAAAAAGGACGGGGTGACACCGGCCGACCTGGTGGGGGCGCTGACCAAGGAACTGCGGGTCGACCGGACGGCAATCGGACGGGTGGAACTGCGGGATGGCTTCTCGCTCATCGAGCTACCGGCGAATGACGCCGATCGCATTGCTCAGGCGCTGAGTGGCAAGATGATCCGGAAAGTGCGGGTGACGGCGCGGCTCGACCGGGTTCCCGGCGCGAGTGCGGAGCGCCGGCCTAGGAGCGGCGCCGGACGACCGCGTCCTTGAGGCGCTTGCCCGCCTTGAAGGCGGGCATGACCGATGCGGGAAGGGTGATGGTCTTGCCGGTGCGCGGATTGCGCATGGTCCGGCCCGCGCGCCGGCGCACCTCGAAGTTGCCAAAGCCGGTGATCTGAACGCGCCCGCTCTTGCGGAGCTCGGTCGCGATCAGGCCATCGCTGGCGAAGAGGGCATCGACAATTTCGGATGCACGCACGCGGGGCAGCTCCAGGCGCTGCGCGAGTGCCACAATCAATTGTTGCTTGGTCACCGGGCGACGATACCTGCACTTGTCCCCCTCACGCAAGCACCGCTGGCGGCAATGCGTCCCCGGCCCGTACATTTGTCGGCCCGCCGCTGTCGGTCCTCCGTTTGCAGCCTGCTGTTGCTGGAGACACGTCGATGTATCAGGGGTCACGTACCGGATGGCTCGAAGTGGTCGCCGGCGTCATGTTCAGCGGCAAGAGCGAAGAGCTCATCCGCCGCGTTCGCCGGGCGATCATCGCCCGCCGCACCGTCCAGGTCTTCAAGTCGCACCTCGACAGCCGGTATGCCGGTGTCTACAACGTCACCAGCCATGATGGCACCGAGATCGAGGCGATTCCCGTCGATTCCTCGGAGGAAATCCTGCGCCAGGTGCGACCGGCATCGGAAATCATTGCCATCGATGAGGCGCAGTTCCTCGACCGCGACATTGTGGCGGTGACGGGGATCCTCGCCCAGCGCGGCGTGCGCGTCATCCTGGCCGGCACGGACACTGATTTCCGCGGTGAGCCCTTCGGGGCAATGGGCGACCTGATGGCGGTGGCGGAGATGGTGGACAAGCTGCGCGCCATCTGCATCGTGTGCGGCGGCGAGGCCTGCCGGAACCAGCGGCTGGTGGACGGCCGGCCGGCGCGGTATGACTCCCCGACGATCATGGTGGGCGGTCGCGAGTCGTACGAGGCGCGCTGCCGGCACTGTCACCGGGTGCCACGGGCGGACGAGGATCAAACAGCGCTGTTGTAGGACGTGAAGACGTGAGGACGTGAGGACGTGAAGTGGGCTATCTGGGTGACCGAACGCCGCCCAGGCTACGATAGAGGCCCCACACCAGGCGTCCGGCGCGGTTGGACGCCGACACCAGTGTTGTCACGTGCTCCGGGGAGAGATACCCCAGTTCCTCGCAGAGACGGATCTGGTACCTCAGTTCGCTAAACGAGCCGAGGGCGATGCCGAGAAACCGCCGAAATTCCTGCTTGCCCGGCCGCATCGAGCCCTCCACGATGTTTGAGGCGATCGAGACGGCCGCGCGATGCAGCTGCGATGTCAACCCGAACCGCTCGTGCGATGGCATCGCCTTGGTAGCTTGATACACGCAGAGCGCGAGCTGATGGGAGGCCTGCCAGGCCTCGAGCTTCTCAAAGCGAGGGGACGATGCGGTATTTGACATGCGAACAGCATGGGCGGCCATGCCGACTGACGCGCCATCAATTTCGCGCCCACTGGACCCTCCTCACGTCCTCACGTCCTCACGTCCTCACGTCCTCGCGCCCTCACGCCCTCACGCCTTGCTGAACATCGCGCTCACTGGCAACGTCGCCTCGGGCAAGTCCACCGTCGCCAAGCTGTTCCAGCACTGGGGCGCCACCGTGATCGACGCCGATGCGCTGGTGCGCGAGGTCCAGTCGCCGGGGCACCCGGTGCTCGGCGCCATCGTGCGCCGCTTCGGCCCCGGGGTGCTGAGGCCCGATGGGACACTCGACCGGGGCCAGCTCCGCGCCATGGTGCTGGCGGCTCCCGAGGCGCTCAGCGACCTGAACGCCATTGTCCATCCGGCGGTCAACCGGTTGAGGCTCGCACGGGTCGCCGACGCGATCGCCGGCGGCGCATCGATGGTCGTGACCGACATTCCCCTGCTCTTCGAAGTCGCCGATCCCGATGCCTTCGACGTCGTGGTGCTGGTGGATGCGCCGGAGGAATTGCGGCGGCAGCGGCTGTTCGAGCGAAGCGGCCTGCCCCGCCACGAGTCCGACCGCCTGATGGCGGCCCAGCTACCGGCTGCCGCTAAGCGCTCCAGGGCCGACTACGTCATCGACAACGTGGGCGACCTGGCCGCGCTCGAGCTCCGAGCCGCCGACATCTGGGCCGCGCTCACGGCCCGCGCGGTTCCTTGACCCGCCCTGCAGCTTCCGGTATCCTTGCCCCCGATCGCCTCCTTCTGGAGTTTTCATGTCGCAGATTCCCGCCGAGCTTCGTTACACTGCCGACCACGAGTACGTGAAGGTCATGGGCAAGGACGTGGTCCAGATTGGCGTCACCGACTACGCCCAGGGCGAGCTCGGCGACATCGTGTTCGTCAACCTGCCGAAGGTTGGGGACAAGTTCGAGGAGCATGGTGTGTTCGGCGTGGTCGAGGCCGTGAAGGCAGTGTCCGACCTCTATTGCCCTGTGGCCGGTGAGGTCACCGAGATCAACGGTGCGCTGGATGCCGACCCGGGGATCATCAACCGTGACCCGTACGACGCGGGCTGGATGATCAGGCTCCGGATCAGCAATCCCGGCAGCCTGACGAGCCTGCTCACGCCTGAGGCCTACAAGGCCCAGATCGGCGAGTAGGGCCGTGCGTGATGCAACGTTTTCGGCGCCCCGGGCTTCGTGCCCGGGGCGCTCTTTGCTTGGCCTTGTGCATTTTTTCACGATCGGGAGCTATCCAACAGCATGACCGCGACCCATCGCCCCACTGACGGTGCCACCCGCGACGCGGCAGGCACGGCAGACGACATCCACTCACACCGGATGCCTTCCTCCGATGTGATGCACCCCAATCACTTCGCCTACCGGCACATCGGTCCGCGCCGCGAGGACATCGCGGAGATGGTGAAGGTTCTCGGGTATGCGACGCTCGACGACCTGATCGATGCGGTGGTCCCGGAGGACATCCGGCTCCGGCGCCCCCTGGACCTGCCGCCCGGGCGTGGTGAGCGGGAAGCGTTGCAGGCCCTGCGCTCCATGGCCGACCAGAACCGCATCTTCCGCACCCACATCGGCATGGGGTACTACGGCACCTTCGTGCCGCAGGTGATCCAGCGGAACATCCTCGAGAATCCCGGCTGGTACACGGCCTACACGCCGTACCAGGCCGAGATCGCCCAGGGGCGCCTCGAGGCGCTGCTCAACTTCCAGACGATGGTGGCGGACCTGACCGGGCTGCCCATCGCGAATGCATCACTGCTCGACGAGGCCACGGCCGCCGCGGAGGCGATGGCACTCACGCACGCGGTGGCGCCACGGCACGACGCGCCGGTGTACCTGGTGGACGCCGACTGCCACCCGCAGACGGTCGCAGTGGTGGTGACCCGCGCCGAGGCGCGTGGCGTTGCGGTCAAGGTGCAGTCGCCCGAACACTTCGAGTTCGGTCCCGGCGTCATCGGATGCCTGGTGCAGTACCCCTCCACCGACGGGGGGCTACGCGACTTCCGTGCGCTGTGCACCGCCGCGCATGGAGCCAAGGCGCTCGTCACTGCCGCCACCGACCTCCTTGCCCTGACGCTGCTGGTCCCACCGGGCGAATGGGGCGCCGACATTGCGGTGGGGAACAGCCAGCGCTTCGGCGTACCGATCGGCTACGGAGGCCCGCACGCCGCATTCTTCGCGACGAAGGATGAGTACAAGCGGCACATGCCGGGGCGCATCATCGGCGTGTCGAAGGACCGGGACGGCCGACCGGCGCTGCGCATGGCGCTGCAGACCAGGGAACAGCACATTCGCCGGGAGAAGGCGACGAGCAACGTCTGCACCGCGCAGGTGCTGCTGGCGGTCATGGCCAGCATGTACGCCGTCTACCATGGTCCGGACGGGCTTCGCCGTATCGCCGAGCGGGTGCACTCCCGGGCGGTCATCCTGGCCAACGCGCTGCGGCGACTCCAGTACCGTGTGGTCCACGAGCACTTCTTCGATACGCTGTGCATCGAGGTGGAGCGCTGGGCGCTCCCGCGCCTCATGGATGCCGCGCGCTCGCGCCAGATCAACTTGCGGGTCATCTCCCCCACCCGGCTGGGCATCGCGCTCGACGAGACTACCTCCCTGGGCGAGGTCGCCGACCTCATCAACATTTTCTCGCTGAACGAGACCCTGCCCTTCATGCTGGAGGGCATCGCAGCGCCGGCGGAGCGGGCGATCCCGGCCTCGCTGGCCCGGACGAGCGCCTTCCTGACGCACCCCGTCTTCCATCGGCACCAGTCGGAAACGGAAATGCTGCGCTACATCAAGCGGCTGGAGTCGCGCGACCTGTCGCTCTGCCACGCGATGATTCCCCTCGGCAGCTGCACCATGAAGCTCAATGCGACGAGTGAGATGATGCCGGTGAGCTGGCGCGGCTTCAACCGGATCCATCCCTTTGCGCCGCGCGACCAGGCGCAGGGCTACCAGGAACTGTTTCGCCAGCTGGAGTACCAGCTCGCCGAAATCACCGGGTTTGCGCGCGTGTCGCTGCAGCCCAACGCCGGCTCCCAGGGCGAGTACGCCGGGCTCATGGTGATTCGTGCCTATCACCACAGCCGCGGCGACACGCGCCGGACCATCTGCCTCATCCCGATGTCGGCGCATGGCACCAACCCCGCCAGCGCGGCGATGGTCGGCATGACCGTCGTGCCCGTGAAGAGTGACGCCGCCGGCAACATCGACATCGACGACCTCCGCGCGAAGGCGACGCAGCATTCGGACAACCTCGCGGCGCTGATGGTGACGTATCCGTCGACGCACGGCGTCTTCGAGTCGGGCATCCGGGAGATCTGCCGGATCGTACATCACCACGGCGGGCAGGTGTACATGGATGGCGCCAACATGAACGCGCAGGTGGGACTCTGCCGTCCCGGCGACATCGGCGCCGACGTGTGCCACCTCAACCTGCACAAGACGTTTGCGATCCCGCACGGTGGCGGCGGCCCCGGCATGGGGCCGATCGGCGTCGGGGCGCACCTGGGGCCGTTCCTGCCGGACCATCCGGTGGTGGACCTCGACCACGACCAGAGCTGCGGCACCATCTCCGCAGCGCCGTGGGGCAGCGCCGGCATCCTGCCCATCTCGTGGGCGTACATCAACATGCTGGGCTACAACGGGCTCGCCGAATCCACCAAGGTCGCGATCCTCAACGCGAACTACATTGCGACCCGGCTCGCACCCCACTATCCGGTGCTGTACTCGGGGCAGCATGGCCTCGTGGCACACGAATGCATCATCGATACCCGTGGCTTCAAGCAGAGCGCGGGGATCGATGTGGAGGACATCGCCAAGCGCCTCATCGACTACGGGTTCCATCCGCCGACGGTCTCGTTTCCGGTGGCGGGCACGCTCATGGTCGAACCGACCGAGAGCGAGTCGATGGAAGAACTGGACCGGTTCTGTGATGCGATGATCGCCATTCGCGAGGAGATCCGCGAAATCGAGGAGGGTGTGGCGACACGGGACAACAACCTCCTCACCAACGCGCCGCATACGCTCCAGCAGGTGATTGCTGATGCCTGGGACCGCCCGTACCCGCGTGAACGCGCGGCCTTCCCCTCGAACGCCGTGCGGGAGTCCAAGGTCTGGCCGACCGTGGGCCGGATCGATGGCGCGTTTGGTGACCGGAACCTGATCTGCACCTGCGTGGGGATGGATGAGCTTGCAGACGTGACGGCGTGAGGGCGTGAGGACGTGACGTGACGATCGTGGAATCTCCTCACGTCCTCACGTCTTCACGTCCTCACGTCTGGTTTCTCTGGCTCGATCGCACGCCGCGCCCCGGCTGGCAGAACATGGCGCTCGACCTGAGCCTCCATGCACGGGCCGCGCGGGGGGGCGACGGGTACCTCCGCTTCTACCAGTGGGACCCCTCCTGCATCTCGTTCGGCCGGCACGAGCCGGCCCTCACGCGCTATGATCGCGGCCGCATCGAGGCGCTCGGCCTCGACACGGTCCGGCGGCCGACCGGGGGCCGGGCGGTATGGCACGCGCGGGAGCTGACCTACAGCGTCGCGGCACCCGAGACAGCCATGGGATCGCTCCGCGACGCCTACCACCGCATTCATGACACGATCGCCCGCGCCCTGCAGGGGCTCGGCGTGGCGGCCCGACTCGCGCCCGCGCGCCGGGCCGTGCCGGTCGATGCCGGCGCCTGCTTCGCCATCGCCGCCGGGGGCGAAGTCGTGGTGGCGGCCGGCAAGGTGGTCGGAAGTGCGCAGATGCAATCGGGTGGGGCACTCCTGCAGCATGGGTCGGTGCTCCTCGACGATGACCAGTCGCGATTACGCGATGTGACGACTGGCGGTTGGGCGGCGCCGAATGTGCGCCCGCTCTCCGCTCTTCTCCAGCGCGCCGCTGGGTGGGACGAGGTCGCGCTCGCGATCGGCGCAGCCGCGCGGCAGTGGGGACCCCGGTGGGAAGATTTCCAGGACGCAGATCGCCTGGCCGACGAGTCGGAAACCATGGCGCGCCGGTTCCGCGATCCCGCGTGGACCTGGCAGCGCTGAGCGCTGCCCTCTCCCGAGCCGTTGTGTATTATTCCGCCTCTGATCGGCTGCCGGATCACTCCACGCCGTTGTCACCATCATCCAGTCCGGAGACCAATGCTCCGTTGTTGCGGGCGCCAACTCCTCCTGACCATGGCCATCGCCTCGCCCCTCGCGGCGCAGGCGACGCCCCGCCGGCTGGTGATCGTGATCGGGCAATCGATCCTGAACATCGTGCCTACCTTCAGCGGGGCAAGCGCCGTCGTTCAGGTCACTGACCTCGTATTTCTCCGGCTTGGCCGGTCCGCTGGCACCTCCTTTGGCGATCGTGCCGCGGTTCCCGAACTCGCGCGCGGGTGGACGCGACGGGATTCGGTGACGCTGGCCTTCGACCTCGATCCCCGAGCCCGCTGGCAGGATGGCACCCCCGTCACCGCCCGCGACGTGGTGTATAGCTTCACGCGCGCGCGCGATCCGAAGCAGGCTGCCACCCTCGCCGCACTGCTGGTCGACGTTGCGTCGGTCGAGGCCGAGGGCGATCATCGCGTGGTAGTGCGCTTTGCCCGGGCCTACGGCGAGCAATTGTACGACGCCACCTACCATGTGCATATCCTTCCGTCGCACCTCGTCGCGAATATCCCTCCTGACGAGTTGCGCAACAGTACCTTTGCACGCGCCCCGGTGGGCAGCGGTCCATACCGGTGGGACAAGCTCGAGCCGTCCGACTACCTGCAGCTCCGTTCCGTACCCGACTTCTTCCTCGGGACACCGGGCATCGAACAGCTGGTGTGGCGTTTCACCGGTTCGCAGGAGTCTCGACTCAGCCTGCTGCTGACCGGCGAGGCGGATGTGCAGGAGGACATCATTCCCCCGGTGGCCAACCTGTCGCGGCTCGCTGAGCGTCCATCCCTCCGGGTGGCGCACTTCCCGTCGATGGGTGTCACCTACCTGCTCTTCAACGAACGCGCACCAGGCGATACCAGCCGCCCGCACCCCCTCTTTGCTGATGTGGAGGTTCGCCGTGCCCTCACCATGGGGCTCGATCGCAACACCATGTCACAGGCGGTGTTCGGCAAGTATGCCCAACCTGCCTCGAGTCCGGCCGCTACCGGCGCCTGGTTCGGCGCCCTGGCACCGGCGCCGGTAGCGTTCGATCCGGCGAAGGCCCGTCGCCTGCTGGCGTCACGCGGCTGGCGGGACACCGATGGCGACGGGGTGCTCGACCGAAACGGCGTGGCCATGGCGTTCACGGTGCTCGTGCCCAGTTCCAGCTCGGCGCGCTTGCAACTGGCCCTCATCGTCCAGGAGCAATGGAAAAAGATCGGCGTGAAGGTGGACGTGGTACCGCTCGAGGGTTCCCAGTACGCCGAGCGCCGGAACCCGGGGAATTTCGACGTCGCCATGGAGAGCTATTCGTCCGATCCATCGCCGTGGAGCCTCGTGGATCGGTGGGGCTGCGGCGCCGAGTCCAACTTTGGCCACTACTGCAACCCGGCCGCCGATTCCCTGCTGCGCAACGCGCACCTCGCGCAACGCGACCCGGCACCGGCGATCCGCGGATGGCTCCGTGCGCTGGCGGATGACTTCCCCGCCGCCTTCCTCTTTTCTCCCGACAAGGTGTACGCGATTCCGCGCGGGTACGGCAACGTGCGGTTCCCGGTGGAGTCGCCCTGGGAGCTGGTCTGGACCTGGACCGTTCCCAAGGCGGGACACTGAGGTGACCTGGCTCCTGCGCCGGACGCTGCAGGCGGTGGTGACCGCACTCGTTGCACTGACCCTCCTCTTCTTCCTGGTTCGCATCCTCCCCGGCGATCCGCTTGCCGTCCTGAGCGAAGATCGTCCACTGACCGCCGCACAGGTGCATGACCTCCAGCAGCGCTATCAGCTGAACCAGCCCATTGGTTCCCAGTTCGTGACCTTCATGGGCGGTGCCGTGCGGGGCGACTTCGGTACGTCGATCCAGTATGGTCGCCCCGTTCGCCAGCTCGTATTCGAGCGACTGCCCCGCACACTGCTCCTCGGCGGCGCCGTATTGCTGATCAACTTCACGTTCGGACTCTGGCTCGGGGTGCAGCAGGCACTGCATCGTGGACGGCCGCTGGACCGGGTGCTCACCACGCTGTCCCTCGCCGGCTATGCCACGCCATCCTTCTGGCTCGGCCTCATGCTCGTGATGCTCTTCGCCGTACGCCTGCACTGGCTCCCCGCGGCTGGCACGCAAGGCTCCCGGTCTCGAGGGCGGCTCGCTGGCGATCGCACTCGATCGCCTGCGCCACCTGCTCCTGCCGGCACTCACGCTGGCCGCGGTGAGCATCGCCTCGAGCATGCGGTACCAGCGTGCGGCCATGCTCGAGGCCCTGCGCCAGCCCTACGTCGCCGCGGCGCGGGCACGAGGACTTACCGGCTCCCGCGTGGTATGGGGCCATGCGTGGCGCTCTGCCCTTCCCTCGGTCCTCACCCTGTTCGGCCTGTGGCTGCCCATCCTGGTCGTCGGCGCCGTGTTCGTGGAACAGGTCTTCGCCTGGCAGGGCCTCGGAAGCCTGACCGCCGGCGCCGCTGCCGCACGCGACTATCCGCTCCTGATGGGAACGGCTGTGCTGGCGACCGTTGCAGTGGTCACCGGAAGCCTCGTCAGTGACGCGCTGCAGGCGGCGCTCGATCCGAGGGCGCGGACCGAGTGATGCCGCGCGCCGGCGCCCTGATGCGCGCCGTGTGGAACCGCGCGAGCGGGCGTGCCGGAATCGTTGCGCTGACACTGCTGGTCATCCTCGCGGTGGTCGGGCCGCAGTTGCTGCCCGACCCGACCGCACAGGGCGACCTCCTTCACGAAGCATTGCTCCCGCCGGGCGCCGGGCACCTGCTCGGCACCGACCAGTTGAGCCGTGACGTCCTGTCGCGCATCCTGAATGGGCTCCGCCTTTCCCTCCTGATCGGCCTCGTGTCGGCGTGCCTGGCGGTGGTGCTCGGTGCCGCGGTTGGGCTGATTGCAGGTTCGCGGGCGGGCCTGGTAGATGCCGTCCTGATGCGGACGGTCGATGCCCTGCTCGCAATCCCGCGCCTGTTCGTCCTGCTCCTCGTGCTCGCCGTGTGGGACCGGGTTCCGGTCCCGGCGCTTATCCTCCTGTTGGCGCTCACCGGCTGGTACGGCACCAGTCGGCTGGTGCGTTCGGAAACGGTGCGTCTCCGGGGCGAGGACTTCGTGCACGCCGCCGAGGCACTGGGCGCGGGGCGGATGCGCATCGCACTCAGGCACCTGCTGCCGAACGTGGCAGCACCCATCCTTGTGGCCGGTACCCTTGGAGTGGGCGACGTGATCCTGCTGGAGGCCGGCCTGACCTACCTGGGGCTCGGCGTTCGCCCGCCGACGCCCACACTCGGCGGGATGGTGCTCGACAGTCGGGCGGTCTTCGCCGCCGCGCCCTGGACGAGCATCTTTCCCGGCCTCGTCATCGTGATAACCGTGCTGGCCGTGAACCTGGTCGGTGACGCCTTGCGCGATGCCCTCGATCCCCGGAGCGCATGACACCCCTGCTCGAAGTGCGCGACCTGCGCGTCAGCTTCCCCGCCAGCGGCGGCAGGACCATCCACCCGGTGGACGGGGTGAGCTTCAGCCTCGAGGCCGGCCGCACGCTGGCACTGGTGGGCGAGTCGGGGTGCGGCAAGAGCCTGACGGGGCTGGCACTGCTTCGCCTGGTACCACCGCCGGGACAGATCGCGGCGAACAGTGTCATCCGGCTTTCCGGCGAGGACCTGATGGCGTTCGACGAGCCGGCGATGCGCGCGGTGCGGGGGGGTCGCATCGGCATGGTCTTCCAGGACCCGATGACCAGCCTGAACCCGGTGCTCACGGCAGGCGACCAGATTGCGGAAGCGGTACGAGCGCATCGCAAGGTGTCGCGCCAGGAGGCGCGCGCACGGGCCATGGCACTGCTCGCCGAGGTGGGCATTGCGGACCCGGCGCGCCGTCTCGACGAGTACCCGCACCAGCTGAGCGGCGGCATGCGACAGCGGGTGATGATCGCCATCGCGCTCGCGGCCGAGCCGGAAATCCTCATCGCGGACGAGCCGACGACGGCGCTCGACGTCACGGTGCAGGCCCAGATCCTGGAGTTGCTCGACCGCCTGCGCGTCGAACATGGCATGGCCGTGCTGCTGGTGACCCACGACCTCGGTGTCGTGGCGGGCCGGGCCGATGACATGTGCGTGATGTACGCCGGCCAGATCGTGGAGCGCGCCTCGACGCGACAGGTGTTCGAGGCGCCGGCACACCCCTATACCCGTGGCCTGTTCGCCTCGGTGCCGACGATCACCGGCCCCAGGGAACGCCTGACCCCGATTGCCGGGTCGGTCCCGCCTCCCACTGCCTGGCCCACCGGTTGCCGTTTTGCCCCGCGCTGTCCCGAGCGGTTCGACCGATGCACCACGATGCCGACGCTCCGACGCGCCGGGGCGTCGCACGAGGCGCGATGCTGGCTCACCGGAGACGAACCGTGACCGCGCCAGCCGCCGCCCCCCTGCTCGACGTGCGGAACCTGGTGAAGCACTACGTGGCACGGGCGTGGCTCGGGCGCCCGGCGCCGCCGGTACGGGCGGTGGACGGGGTGTCGCTCACCCTCGCGCGCGGTGAGACCCTCGGGCTCGTTGGCGAATCGGGATGCGGCAAGACGAGCGTGGGACGCACCATCATCCGGCTGCAGGAACCCACGTCGGGGCAGGCGCTGCTCGACGGTACCGACATCTTCACCCTGGGACCGGACGCCCTGCGCGCCTTCCGCCGGCGCGTGCAGATGATCTTCCAGGATCCCTATGGGTCGCTCAACCCGCGAATGACCGTTGGCGACGCCATCGCCGAGGGCATGGACATTCACGGGATCGGCACCCGACCCCAGCGACGCACGCGCGTCGCCACGCTGCTCGAGGAAGTCGGGCTCGACCCCGGATACGCCACCCGGTACCCCCATGAGTTCTCGGGGGGCCAGCGACAGCGCATCGGGATCGCGCGCGCGCTGGCGGTGGAACCCGAACTGATCATCTGCGACGAGCCTGTGTCGTCACTGGATGTGTCGGTGCAGGCGCAGGTACTCAACCTGCTCAGCGATCTCCAGCGCGCCCGCAGCCTCGCCTACCTGTTCATTGCGCACGACCTCGCGGTGGTGCGCCAGGTGGCCGACCGCATCGCCGTGATGTATCTCGGTCGCATTGTCGAGACCGGTCCGGCTGACCGCGTGCTCACGTCGCCCCGGCATCCGTACACCGTGGCCCTGCGGTCGGCGGTGCCGGAGGCCACGGTCGCGGCGGCCACCGAGCGGATCGTCCTCAGTGGCGACCCACCGAGTCCCGCCGCCCCGCCACCGGGATGCGCATTCCATACTCGCTGCTTCCATCCCAGCCGCAACGAACGCTGCCGCACCGAGCGGCCGGAGCTCCGGCCGCTCGGCGGGGTGCACGTGGCCTGTCACTACGCCGAGACAACGCCCTGAATGATGAGCACCGACATGCGCCAGCTGGTGAGTTCCGGAACCCCCTGGGAATCGATCGTCGGCTATTCGCGCGCCGTGCGGAGCGGGAACCATGTGTTCGTGGCCGGCACCACGTCCACCGCGCCGGACGGCACCGTCATTGGTGAGGGTGATGCCTACGCGCAGGCCCGGCAGGCCTTGCAGATCATTGAACATGCGCTCCACCAGGCTGGCGCCGAATTGCGGCATGTCGTGCGCACCCGGATGTTCGTGACGGATATTTCGCGGTGGCAGGAGATCGGCCGGGCGCACAGCGAGGTTTTCGGCGATATCCGGCCGGCTGCCACCATGGTGGAGGTGCAGCGCCTGATCGACCCCGCGCATCTCGTTGAAATCGAGGTGGACGCGGTCATCGCGGAGGTCCAGCCCGAATGACGATCCCGCTCTTCCAGGTGGATGCATTCACCGACCAGCCGTTCCGGGGCAACCCGGCCGCGGTGTGCCTCCTCGAATCCCCGCCACCCGACTCGTGGATGCTCTCGGTGGCAGGCGAGATGAACCTCGCAGAGACAGCCTTCCTGACGCCGGGCGATGGCGGCTATAACCTGCGGTGGTTCACCCCGACGGTGGAGGTGGACCTGTGCGGCCATGCCACCATGGCGAGCGCGCACGTGCTCTGGGAGACCGGCCGGCTGGCGCGAGGTGCCGTCGCCCGCTTCTTCACGCGGAGCGGCGTGCTCATGGCGGCACAGCGCGAGGACCTCATCGAGCTCGACTTCCCCGCCACGGTGCCCGACGCCGCACCAGAGTCCACGGCAGCGCTGGCCGCTGCCATCGGATCCAGCGTGCCGTGGGCCGGTCGCTCCCGGTTCGACCTCCTGGCGCGGCTCGAAAATGCGGAGGCGGTGCGCCGCGCCACACCCGACCTGGTGCGCGTGGCCGCGCTTCCCTGCCGGGGCGTCATCATTACCGCACCGGGCGACGATGGCGTGCATGATTTCATCTCACGATTCTTCGGGCCGCAATCGGGCGTCGATGAGGACCCCGTCACCGGCTCGGCGCACTGCGCGCTCGCGCCATACTGGGCCGGGATCCTTGGCAGAAAGTCCTTGACGGGATACCAGGCATCGCGCCGCGGTGGCACCGTACGCGTGCAGCTGGCAGGCGACCGGGTGCTGCTGCGCGGCCATGCGGTGACGGTGCTGCGGGGCGAGCTGCTGACATGACGACGCCACTCGATGCCTTCGGCATCCTCGACCTGCGCGTCGGTCGCATCGTCAGGTGCGATCCCAACACCAAGGCACGTCTGCCGGCCTATTGCCTCTGGATCGATTTCGGCCCGCTCGGCACGCGCACCTCCAGCGCCAGGCTTACTGAGCTGTACACCGCCGAGGACCTCCTGGGGCGTCAGATCGTGGCGGCCGTGAACCTCGGTACCAGGAAGGTGGCCGGGTTTCCATCGGAGGTCCTGGTGCTCGGCCTGCCCAACGAGGATGGCCACGTGGTGCTCATTGCCCCCGACCGCGACGTGCCCGCCGGCGGGCGCGTCTACTAAGGAACGCACGCATGAACGTCTACATCTCGGTCGACATGGAAGGCGTCGCGGGCGTAGCGCACGAGGACCAGACCGACCCGATCAATCCCGCGCATGCCGTGGAGTACGCGCGATTCAGGCGCCTCATGACTGACGAGGCCAATGCCGCGATCCAGGGCGCCGCCAGCGCGGGCGCCCAGCGCATCCTGGTCAACGATTCCCACTGGCTCATGCGCAACCTGCTCGCCGAGGACCTGCACGAGTCCGCCGAGCTCATCTCCAGCGGGCCCAAGCGCCTGTCCATGATGGAAGGGGTGGATGGCGGCTTCGACGCCGTGTTCTGCATTGGATATCACGCCATGGCGGGCACGCGCAACGCGACGATCGACCACACCTACACCGACCGCATTCACTCCGTGAAGTTGAATGGACGGCCGGTGGGGGAGCTGGGCATCAATGCCGCCGTGGCGGGTTGCTTCGGAGTACCAGTCACCCTGGTCTCGGGCGATCAGGCCCTGGCCGTCGAGGCCCGGGCGCTGCTCGGCGACGGGATCGAGGCCGTGGTGGTGAAGGAATCGGTGGGGCGCTTCTCGGCCCGCAGCGTGTCACCGGCGGAATCCTGCCGGCGCATTCGCGCCGGCGCGACGCGGTCACTGCAGCGAAAGCATGCGCCCTTCACGCTGCCGACCCCGGTGACGGTCGAGGTCGAGTTTGCGCTGACCCAGCATGCCGACAATGCCGAACTGGTTCCAGGCTCGGAGCGCCGGGACGGGCGCACGCTCGCCTACAGCCACGCCGACTACCGGGAGGTGTTCCGCGCATTTCGCGCGATGTACAACCTTGCCTCCGTCGCCTGACGCGCCGGATCAGGTCGCGGCGGGCGATGCCTGGTAGAGGGCGGGGAATGCCTGCTGCAGGTGTACCAGCTTCGGCGCATCATTGATGATGATGTAGGGCTGGTACGGGTGGCGCTCGAGGTATCCCTGATGGTATTGCTCGGCGGGATAGAAGACCTTGAGCGGCGCCACTTCGGTGACGATCGGACGGGAAAACGCCTTCTTCTGGTTCAAGCCGGCAATGAACGCCTGCGCCGCCTGCTGCTGCGCTGCGCTGCCGTAGAAGATCGCCGACCGGTACTGCGTGCCCGTATCGGGCCCCTGGCGGTTGAGCTGGGTCGGGTCGTGGGCCACCATGAAGAACACCTCCAGCAGCTGCTCCAGGCTCACCTTCGACGGATCAAACACGACCTGAACTGATTCTGCATGACCCGTGCGCCCGGTGCTCACCTCGGGGTAGGACGGTGACTGGGTCGTACCACCGGCATAGCCGGAGACCGCCGACTTGACCCCCTTCACATGCTCGAAAACCGCCTCCACCCCCCAGAAGCAACCGCCGGCGAATACGATCGTCTGTTCACCGCTTCCCCCGGCACGCGGGGAGGGGCCAGGCAGCGGCGGCAGCACGGCCGCGAGGGTAAGGGCACTGAGCAATTGCATCATCATCGTCGATATCCCGTTGTGGTCAGGAGGATAACGCCGGCCGGCTCCAACCGGTTTCATGCTCAGGATCCGGGTGGTCTCCGACCGGGCCCACGGTTTCGCGCCGCAAGGTGAAGACCGGCAGCTCAGCCGGGCAGCGAAACCGGGCCCGAATGCTGGTGGTGCCAACGCCGCGTGATACATAGAGCGGCGCGGCGGGCGTGCGATACCAGCCCTCCAGAAATCGCCCGGAGCCGGACGGTCGCAGTGCAGGCAGGAGCGGCAGCCGGATCTGGCCACCGTGGGTGTGCCCCGCCAGCAGCAACGATGCCGGCGTGCCAGGGGGTATCAGGTCGGCAAAGCCGGGGGCATGCATGGCCCAGACGAGCGCGTCGGCGCTGTCCACCCGGGCCAGCGCGCTCGCGATGTCGGGCTGCCCGCTGACCCAGTCGTCGAGGCCGACAATGCCGAGTCGCGCCGAGCCCACCTTGAGGGTCGCCGTCTCGTTGCAGAGGAACTGGACGCCGGCCGCCTCGTAGGCACGGCGGGCAGCGGCGGGATCGACCCCGCCGGATCGCTCCCAGTTTCCCATCATGGCGTAGGTGCCAACGGTGCCGCGAGCGCGATGGGCAAACGCGACGAGGTCATCGAGGGCCCGGTACCGCTCCACGATGTCTCCTGAGAGAATGACGATCTCGGGGCGTTCGGCGTCGAGCAGGGCCAGCGCGTTTCGCACCGCACCAGCGTTGGCCGGAAGGTGCACGTCGCTCACCTGGGCGATGCGGAGCCCGTGCAGCGCGGGCGCCAGCCCAGGCACGAGCACATCATGCCGCGTCAGGAACACCGTCGTAGCGGCCGGACCGAATGCGTAAGCGGACAGTCCGGTGGCGGCGGCGCCGGCGGTTGCCGCTGCGGCAATGAAATGCCGGCGGGACAGGGTGCCTCGGCCGCGTGGCCCGTGGGCCGTGGCCATTCGCGATGCTTCCGAGTCCTCGGACCGGACGCTGGGTTGCTTCATGCCAGGCTGAATAATGCGCACTTCCCTGCTACCCCTTCCCGCCGCATACGGCTTCTACTTCGTGATCCAGTTCGACCAGGAGCGGTCCCCTGGCCCGCCAGCGCTCAATGGTCCATGTCCGGCGCGTGCCAGTGTCCGCGCGATGCCATCGCCGTGCGAGCCTTTGCGTGAGGTCGCAACGCACCGCGACCGGCAGCGAAGGCATCACGTCGAGTGACGCGGGCACGGCCCCGGCGCCCAGCCGTGCGATGTAGGAGGCGTCGAGGGCTCGACCAGCGGCGGCCCGCGTCGCATTGACCCGCACGATCATTGAGTCCGGTCCCACGACGTTCAGTGCCACCAGGGTGACACAGGCCGCCCCGAATGCACCGGCCAGGAACTTTTCGCGTCGCCCTCGTAGCACGCTGGCCGAGAACCAGACAAAGACGAAGGCAAGCCACGCCATGAAGACCGTGGTGAAGAGGCGCTGTTCCGTGAGGCCGAACTCCCGGGTGTAGACCAGCATCCGGGAGAGCGCCGATGCCAGCAGGCCCGCAAGCAGGACGAGCAGGGTGTGTGCCAGCAACCGGAACCGGCGGCGGTCCCCCTCCGAACGCTGGTCTGCCGCCCAATCGGCGAGCAGCAAGATCGGCAGCATCGTTGCGGAAACAGCGACCAGCTGGAAGAAGCCGCGGCGCGCGTAGTTCGAGAAGGTCAAGTCTGCTGTGCCCAGCACAAAGGCACGTCCGCCAAAGAGGTAGCGTGACTGCACCAGAATGAATGCCGCAAAGAGCAGCGCGATCGGTGCAAGGGCCCCCACAATCATCGGCGAGTTCACCCAGCCCCCGGTGCGCTCTGGCTCGCGAGCGGAGGGCGCACGGGTCAGCGCCCACAGGATTCCGGCGCCAAGCCACGACAAGACTGCCAACGGCACGAGCTGGTCGAGCATCCGCTCTGGATCGACAAGCTGCCGGAGCAGGTGCTCGAACGCCGGATCCGCACTGGCAAGGAGCGCGCTGAACAGGACCAGGACCGGGGAGATGGCGAGCACACCGAGCCCGGCCGTCCACGGTGAGCGGCCCGTGTCGTGCGGGATCGCACTCTTCCACGACTCGGCGAGTCGCCAGGGTCCTACCGCCGTACCAATGGCCGCGTGACGCAGTCGCCGCAGGAAATCGCCCAGCCCGCCCTCGAGGAGGTTGGCGCGCCTGCCCACACGGACGGGTCGCACCAACGCGACCAGCCCCCCAAGGGCGAGAACATTGGCCACAAAGAGCAGCTCCGAATCCCGCCAGATGAGCGCGACGAGGAGCAGGCTGGCGGGCACACCGAGCAGGGTCGCATCGGCCACCGGGAGGTGAAGAAGCCCGCGACGGTACAACAGCACCAGCACCACCAGCAGGAGCCCGAAGCAGAGCGCCGCGTTAAGGCGATCAGGCACATACTGCTGCAACACGCGCCAGCCTGTCCCCAGGCCGATGCCGGCAGCCAGCAGGCGGGGTGCGACTCGGCCCGACATCAGTTCCGCACCGCGTCGGTGGTGAGGGCAATGCCACTCTGCCGCTGAACGAAGATGTTGTCGGGGCCGGGGATCGCGTACGCCGGCCAGCCATACCAGGTGCCGGTGAGCCGCAACTGCGTGGCGGACTCGGGAACCGCGAAGTGCAGGGTGCGTTCATAGGAATCGCCCGGTCCGAGTGGGACATCCAATGTCATCGAGTCGGCGGGATAGCGCCGGCCACTGCCGTCCACCACCGAAAGCGCTACGTACCGGGGGTCCTCAGGGGCCTCGCGCGCGTCGCTGCGCGCACGCACCGTCACGTCGAGGCCACCGTCGCGCGCAACGCGCGTCGTCGTGAGATGGAGATGACAATCAAAGCCGCAGAAGGCGAGTTCCTGGCCTGGCGCAAGCGACCGACGGCCGAGCAGCAGCGGGCCGGCGATAAGGAGGATGGCGTACAGGCCCAGCAAGCCGAGACCGCCCAGCGCGGCGCGACGCGCCAGCACCGTGTTGCGGCGCAGCGCGGCGATCACGCCCACCAGCATCGAACCGACGAGGCCAGCGGCCAGGACAAGGAATGCCCCAACGCCGGCGAGCCGGAGCAGGAGCCCCAGGGACGATTCGGGATCGACAGGAAACATGGTTCCTCCTCAGCAAGTACTTTGCGAAACAAAGTCATACTGGCCAAAAATGGGGACCGCCCTGCGATCCCCGACACTTCGAGCCCTCATGTCCTCACATCATCACGCCTTCTTCGTCGCCCGAATCAGCGCTTCCATGTGCGACAGATAGTGGTGCAGCGCATGGCGCCCACTGCTGGTGAGTTCATAGTCGCTGCGAGGGGTCCGTCCCTCGAAGCTCTTGGAACACCGCACATACCCCGCATCCTCGAGCTTGCGCGCATGGACGCTGAGGTTGCCATCGGTCGTGTCGAGCAGGTGCTTCAGTTCGCTGAAGCTCAGTGACGGGTTGACGGCGAGCGCGCTCACGATCGCCAGGCGCACGCGTTCGTGGATCACGCGGTCGAGGTCGAGCACCCCGCTTGCGGCGCCCTGCACCGCTCCCAGTGCCGCCGGCGGCGTCACCGGTGGTGTGGCCGCTGGATCGATGCGTCGCGCGTGCGAGTGCTTAGCCACCATGCCTCCGTGCAATCAGGAACCCGAACACCAGGTGCAATCCGCCAAAACCCAGTCCCATCCACACGCTCGCCATCGATGGCGGGGAAAACAGCGCGACGGCGCCCAGCAGCATGAAACACGCGCCCATGATGGGTACGACCCGGATCGAGAACGCGCCGCCGGTGACCAGCCCGGTTCCGTACAGCAGGAGCCAGGTCCCCGCGAGCGCACCGTACACTTCGTGCCGCACCAGCACCAGCGTCAGGAGCACTCCCACGGCGATCGGGGGGAGGAACCCGAGGAAGAACCGTCTGGCCTTGGCGCTCAGCGCGACGCCTTCCTCGCGCCGCGCCTTCTGGACCATGGTGACGGCGCCGATCGCGCTTGCGACGGCGGCGACGCCGAGCCAGGTCACCGTCCACGCCCGCGGCGTGGTGGCGCGGGCCGAGGCGACGCTCCCTGCGACGGCCGCAAGCCCCATCGCCATGCCACCCCACCCCGGCACCGCCGTGAACGCCGACGCACGCTCCATCGTGCTGCGGATGAAGCTGAGGTTATCCATGGCCCTCGAATGGAGGGCGGGCACGTCACGGCGCTCAGTCAAAGTACTTTGTAGTGTAAAGTAAGACGCGTAATCGCGCAAGCGTACCGTTCCCGGTCCCCCTCACGGATCGGTGTCACTTGGGTTACATCAGGGAGAGTCTCGCCCGCCCACCCGAACCGGAGGAGCCCACGTGAGGAAGGTAGTCCTGGCGGACAAGTTCGCCGAAATACACGAGCACTGGCGGCCGAGCGTGGTGGGGACGCTGAATGGACAGCATGTAAAGCTGGCCAAGTTCCAGGGGGAGTTCGTCTGGCATCACCATGCCGATGAGGACGAACTGTTCCTGGGCATCCGCGGCCGCTTCCGGGTGGAGTTCCGGTCGCACGTAGAAGAGATCGGCCCGGGGGAGCTGGTGATCGTGCCACGCGGCGTGGAACACCGAACCATCGCCGATGAGGAAGTCGAGGTGCTGCTCTTCGAGCCGGTCGGCACGAGAAATACCGGCAACGTGCACCACGACGCACTGACGGCGCCGCCCTATGAGCAACTCTAGTACCTTGCGGGCGCAGTTCAATCTCGGCCACGTCTGACCAGGAGCGCTACGCAATGGGGATGGTCAAGGAGTTCAAGGAGTTCGCCCTCAAGGGCAACGTGATGGATCTTGCTGTCGGCGTCATCATTGGCGGCGCGTTCGGCAAGATCGTGGACTCGGTGGTCAACGACCTCATCATGCCTGTCGTCGGTCGGCTCACCGGCGGGCTCGATTTCTCCAACCTGTTCATCCCGCTTTCCAGTCCTCCACCCGACATGCCACATACCCTCGAGGCGGCGACGGCAGCCGGCATCCCGGTGTTTGCGTATGGGCATTTCATCACCGTGGCCATCAACTTCGCGATCCTCGCGTTCATCATCTTCCAGATGGTCAAGGCGATGAACCGGCTCAAGAACGCAGAACCGCCAACACCGGCGGCTGCGCCCGAGGACGTGGTGCTGCTGCGTGAGATCCGCGACACGCTCAGGGCGCGATAACGATGACCGGCATCCTCATTGCCATCGGTCTCGCAGCCGGTGTCCTGGCCGGGCTCTTCGGCATCGGCGGCGGCATCCTGATCGTGCCTGCGCTGGCCCAGTTCGCGAAGATGCCTTTCAAGGAGGCGACCGGCACCTCCCTGGGCGCCCTGCTCCTGCCGGTCGGGGTGCTTGGTGCACTTACGTATTACCGCAACGGCCATCTCGATCCCAAGGCCTCGCTCCTGGTGGCGGTGGGCATCACCTTCGGGGCATTCGGGGGAGCGAAACTGGCCGAGGTGATCTCGACTGCTACGTTGCAGCGCGCCTTTGCCATCTTCCTTGTCCTTGTGGCCATCAAGCTCTGGTTGAAGACCTGATCGCTCCAGGAGTGCGGCGCCGGTGCACGGTTGCGGCGCCGCATCGACAGCATTTTGGGGCAGCGTCGGGCGCCAATACCAAGCCGGCACCAAATCTGTAACACTTTCCAGGAAATGGATTTATAGCGCTGTTGCGAGGTGCGGCCCGTCGAATATCTCGTCGGTGTCGCGAATCGCGACGCGACGGCATGGCCCCTGCTTCTATGGGTGGTGTGCTGGAACCGGATGCAAAAGTCTGCGGTTCCATTCCCTGAAGCTGGAGAGTGCCCCGTGCGGATGCTCCGACTTGCCGCGATCGCCTTCGCCCTCGCAGCCCACGCCAGTCCAGGCTGGGCCGACGATCCCGAAACGACCGCCCTCCGCATGACTGGAGTGAACGGCCGCTCCTCGGGCGGTGTGTACGTTGGCCCCTATCAGGCAGTGCTTGGCAGCGTGCCCGGTACGCCGGCCATCGACATCTTCTGTGTCGATTACCTGAACCACTCGTACATCGGTCAGACCGAGACTGCGGTCATGACCCACCTCACTGACGGTACGGACCTGAGCCACACGCGTATCGGGAGCACCGGGACGCTGTCGCTGCTGGGCACCGACTACTCGGCGCTGGATCGCTATCGAATGGCGGCGCTGCTTACCGACCAGTTCGCCCTCACGGCCGCCACCACACCGCCAAGCCTGGTGTCCCAGGAATGGGGGAACATCCACCGGGCCATCTGGAACATCACGGCCGGCCCGAGCAGCGGCGTGCCGACCGCTGGCGCGAGTTCGTGGCTTTCATGGGTGACTGGCTGGTACAACGACAACGGCGCAAACTACGACTGGGGGCGCTACCTCGTGCTCTCCGATGCGACGATGCAGCCCGGCGCGCCCATGGTGGGCGGCATGCAGGAGTTCATCACCACCACGCCCGAGCCGGAAGCCCTCCTCCTCATGGGCACGGGGCTGCTGGTCCTGTTAGCTTTCGCCCGAGCACGAGGCCACGCCTGACCAGGAGCGTCCATTGACGTCCGTTCTGGGGCCCTACGGGGCCCCTTTTCGCAGGATCAGCGGTTCCCTCTACTTGATCAGCGCACTGCTGGTCCTCCTGCCGATGGTCGATTTCGCCACCAGCATCGTGCCATACCTTCCGGGATCGACGAAGTGGCGCTTCGCATCGAGTTCACTCTTCGCGGGATTCCTCCTGACACCGCTGCTGGGCATCGCACTGGCCATGCTGGTGGCGGGCCTCATGCAGCACCGTTTCGTGCTGCGGTGGATCGGGATCCTCAGCGTGCTGGCCGCAGTGGTGCTGGTCGGCATCTGTGCCTTGCTGGCCCTCGACGTGGTGGAGCTCCGCGCCACGGTCGAGTCCGACGTGAAGATGGCAATCATTCTCTCGGGTGGCCGCGCGATCCTGAAGAACCTCATCATGGCCGGATCACTGGTGTTCATCGGCCTTGCCTGCCGAAGCGCGAGCGGCGGCATGGAACCGCCAAGGAGCGCCACGCCGATGGCACCGATCGTCGGGTCGCCTCGTCGGTAGACCCATGGGTCGATTGACCCAGTAGCCGGTCCACGCTTGCTCCCTCCCTGCCGGTGTGCGAACATGTCGCCCACCGGCGTCCTTTTGTGTGCCTGCCGGATGGCTGCCCGGCTCGCACCCCAGGTTCCTGAAACAACACTGACGTACTCGCGGAGCACCCGTGCCCCTTCGCACGCGCATCCGTTTCCTGCTCCTGCCGGCGCTCGTGCTGCACGCGAGCGCCTGCAGTCATTCTGCTCCCTTCCAGGATCCAGACGAGACGAATCAGGGGCCGTTCTCGCCCGCGCTTCCGGTCCAGCTGACGTACAACCCAGGTCCTGATCTCACACCGGCGTTCCTGCCGGGCGACACGCTGGTGCTCTACAGCTACCTCGCCGGCGGGTCACTCACATTCAATCAATGCATCGGCGCCCTGCCGGTGGCGGGTGGAACTGCGGTCAGCCAGAGCTGTCCGCGCACTGCTGCCGCCCTCGATTCCACCGAACGCTACGAGAATCCGGTCGCCCTCAACGACTCGACCATCGTGCTGGTCCAGTCGCTGCGTCCCCGGGGGGCGCGAGTAGACGACGTAAACCTGATTGGCACCGCGCCGTGGCGCACTGCCGACCAGGTCACCGTGCGGTTCGAGTTTCCCTTCCCCTCGCCCACCGGCGCGTTCGAGATCTCGGCGAGCTACCTATCCCTGCTCGGCGGCCATGAGCTCGCGTATCTCGCCGTCATCGACGTCTCCGCGTGCCCGGGGACCCTGCCCTACTGCGACCAGCCGGCACTCCTGCGCGTTGGAAGGGAAGTCGCGCAACTCGACCTGCAGGGCACCGGGGACCCCGTGGTGCTCCCGGGTACCGCGTATGCCACCTCGGCGGGAGCCGGTCGCTCGCCTGGCAGTGTGCTGTTCACGCTCCCATTCGACTCCCGGGTGTACGAACGTCAATCGGATGGCAGCACGATCACCCTGTTCGACTTCGGCGGATTCACTTATCCACGCGATCCGATGGTTGTGGGCACGACGCTGGTGGCGATTGTCGACGGGTCGGTCGAACAATGGACGGACTCCGACGGCCTTGCCCTGCAGGTGGCCGGGGGCGGCAATATCGCCCTGGTGAACCTCACCGGCGGGCAACAGCAGATTATCACTGGATACTATTCGCGGCCAACGCTCTCGGCCGACGGACGCGTGCTCATTGCGGAGGGCAAGCCGGTCGACGGGAACGGGCAACCAGTGCCGGTCGAAGTGGATCTCTACCGGTTTGACCTGCCATGATGCAGGCGTCCCGCTCGTTGCGCGCACTATTCCTCTGCCTCGGGTTCGCTTTTTCGCTGCCCGGCATCGCGGCGGCACAGGATGGTGCCATCGGTGGATATGTCCGTGATTCGACCACCGGCAAGCCCATCGCCGAGGTGTCCATCACGGTGGAGGAGGCGCGCCGGGGCACCGTCACCGACTCGTCGGGCGCCTTCCGTATTCGCCAGGTACGGAGCGGCACCTACACGGTGCAGGCGCGCCTCATCGGGTACCAGCCCACCACGATCAGGAATGTGGTCGTGCGTTCGGGCGAGACCACGACCCTCTCCATCGTCCTCGTCTCCAGCGCCGTGCGTCTCGACGAACTGGCCGTCGAGGCGGGGCCGATCGATCCACTCAGTGCGCTCGCCACCCAGACCGAGCAGCGCTACACGGCTGAGGACCTGCGCAACCTGCCGATCAGCTCGCTGGATGAGGCCCTTGCGCTCAGTGCAGGGGCGGTCGGCACCAGCTACCGAGGGGGAAGGCCGGGAGAGCAGTCATTCATCCTCGATGGCCTGGGTGTCAAGAACCAGCTCGATGCCTCCACCAACCAGATCGGCCTCCGCATCCCCACGGACATCCTGACGGAGGCGACGCTGGTCACCAACGGGTTCAGCGCGAAATACGGCCAGGCGATCTCAGGGATGGTCAACGTGGTCACCACCGACGGTGGGCCGAAGTGGACCGGCCGCGTGGCGTATGAGAGCGACCGCCTCTTCACCGGGCCAGCGGACCTGGGGCTCGACCGGTTCATCGCCTCCGGCGGCGGGCCGATCGTGGCCGGCATCCAGGGGGTGTTCGGGATCGACCTCAATGCGCGGATCGACTTCGATCCCACCAGCGCCCCGCCACCGACCAATCCCGAGGATCCACGCTACGACATTCCTGCCCCGCTGCCACACAACGCAGGGCAACAGCTCTCGTACGCCGGCAAGCTTGTCATCCCGGCCGGCGCGGGGAACACCGTCCGGCTCTTCGGCCTGTACGGCACCCAGCAGCAGACGTTGTACGACCAGCTGTACAAGTACGACCTCGAATACGCCCCGGCCCTCAGCTTCTCGGGGACGCTGCTCAGCGCGAGTTTCCAGCACACCTCGTCGCCCACCGCCAAGTTGCCGCTCGTGATCGACGCCCGGTTCGGCTACTTCGACCGGAGCTTCGTGCGCGGCATGCTGGCGGATTCGGTGAAGTATTTCTTTGGTGCCTTCACCACGACGCCGTTCGACATCGTCGGCCAGGACATCGCGGAAGCACGCGACACGATCGCCGCCCAGCAGCCGATCCCGGGACTGTACCTGCCCGACTACTCGAGTCGCTCACCGTGGGGCGTCCCGGCCTTGTTCCAGTCACAGGGATCGCTGGGTTCACTCGACTGGAACAGTTTCAAGGAACTGCGCGGGCAGGTGGACGTCACCATCGGGCTGGGCACGCGCGGCGACCTCTACTTCGGTGGCGAATATGTGCAGCAGCGGGTCCAGACCTTCCAGCGTGTGCTCGGCTACCTCCCGGTGGGCGACAGCGTGCCCCCGGCCACGGCATCGGACTTCTCGCCGACGTCGCTGGGCCTGTACGCGGAAGGCCAGTACAAGATCGACGAGCTGGGATTTACCGCCGGACTTCGCTACGACCAGTTCAATACCAAGCAGGAGTTCGAGGGCGTCCCCGCGACGCAGCAGCGCTCGCTGAATCCGCGGGTGGCGGCCTCGACGGTGCTCAAGGGCTTCACGATCGTCAGCAGCTTCGGCTACTTCAGTCAGGCCCCCGACTACCAGTACCTGGTCAACGCCGCGTTCGATGACATCGAGCGCACTGGGCGATTCCGCATCGGCAACCCGAACCTCGGGTTCGAGCGCGCCTGGCAGTTCGAGTTCAACGTGCGCGTGCGACCGACGCCGAACCTGCTCCTGCGGACCGGCGTGTACCTGAAGCAGCTGTATGGGCTCGTTTCGTCGGTGCCCCAGGGGTTCACGCCCGACTCCAGCATCTTCGGCAACACCGACTATGGCACGGTGCGCGGTTTCGAGGCCATTGTCGAGCGACCGGTGGTGGGCGGCTGGGGTATGCGGCTGTTGTACACGCTGCAGTTCGCGGAGGCCAACTCGTCGAACGCGTTCCTGGTGCGCACCGTGTACACCATCGATCCCGCCACCGGCGACACGATCATCCCGGGCCAGATCGAGTTTCCCTTCGACTACGACCGGCGCCATGCCTTCACGGCGATCCTGCAGGGCGTAGCGCCACCCACACTTCGGGCCAACGGTCCTGGGGAGCCAGCCATTCGCGAAGTGGCAGGGGTCCATCATCGTGCGACTGCTGAGCGGGCTGCCGTACACTCCGGTCGATCCCTCACTGACAATTCCGCTACCGCCCAACAGTGCGCGCCTCCCCTGGACCAATACCATCGACCTGCTCATCCGGCGGCCGTTGCAGGTGGGCAGCGTGGGCGGCAGCGTGTATTTCGATGTCCGCAACCTGCTTGGCCGGCAGAACCTGGTCTCGGTGCGCCCGGAGACCGGCACCCCGTTCGCCTCGCCGGCCACCATCGACAGCGCGGTGCAGTCGGCGTATACCGCCAATCCGCAGCCGATCCCCTACGAGTCGCCCCGGTACCGCGCCTCCGCCGACCTGAATCACGACGGGGTCATTGCCGGGCCGGACGAATTGCTGCCGCTCTACCGCAGCGCGGCGCGCGACTACTTCTGGCCGGTGTTCTTCTACGGCCCGCCGCGGGCAATGCGCATCGGCGTGGAGCTGTTCTTCTAGCTGCAGGACCCCCGCTACCTTCCGGCATGATGATCACTCCTGCCGGGCACTGACCGGTGACCGACCTGCTCGCCGCGCGCTCCCAGATGGGCATGTCCCTGGCGTTCCACATCATTTTTGCGGTGGTGGGCATTGGCATGCCCATGCTCATGGTCATCGCCGAGCGGCGCTGGCTTTCGACCGGCGACCGGGTGTACCTCGAACTGGCGAAGCGCTGGTCCAAGGGTACCGCCATCATGTTCGCCGTCGGGGCGGTGTCCGGCACCGTCCTGTCCTTCGAGCTGGGGTTGCTCTGGCCCACGTTCATGGAGTTCGCCGGGCCGATCTTCGGGATGCCGTTCTCGCTCGAGGGCTTCGCATTCTTCGTCGAGGCGATCTTCCTCGGCATCTACCTCTACGGCTGGGAACGACTGTCCGGCCGGGCGCACATCGCGGCTGGCATCATCGTGGCGCTGAGCGGAGCGCTCTCGGGGATCTTTGTGGTCATTGCGAACGCCTGGATGAACACGCCCACCGGGTTCAGCATGGTCAACGGCCAGCCAACCGGTATCGATCCGGTCGCCGCCATCTTCAACCCCGCCGCGCTCACGCAGACCATTCACATGACGCTTGCGGCCTACGCCGCCACCGGCTTCGGCGTCGCCGGGGTCCATGCCTTCCTGCTGCTCCGGAATCCGGCCAATGCCTTCCACCGGCGTGCCCTGGTCGTGGCGCTGCTGGTCGGCGGGCCCGCGGCCCTGCTGCAGCCGTTGTCGGGAGATCGGAGCGCCAAGATGGTGGCGACGTACCAGCCGGCGAAGCTCGCGGCGATGGAGGCGCACTTTCACACTGAGTCCGCCGCGCCGCTCATCATCGGTGGGATCCCGGACGAGCAGTCCGGCCAGACCCGCTATGCCATCCGCATCCCCTACCTGTTGTCGGTCCTTGCCCATGGGGATCCGCAGGCGGTGGTGACCGGTCTCGATCGCATTCCGCGCGACGAATGGCCCAACGTGCCGCTGGTTCACTTCTCGTTCCAGCTGATGGTCGGCCTGGGCACGGCGATGATGCTGATCACCGCCTGGGCGGCGTGGCTCGGGTTCCGCGGCCACGAGCTGTCGGAGCGCCGATGGTTCCTGCGCGCGGTGGCCCTCGCCACCCCGACCGGGTTCCTGGCCGTCGAGGCCGGGTGGATGGTGACGGAGCTCGGGCGCCAGCCCTGGGTGATCCACGGCGTGATGCGCACCGCCGACGCCGTGACGCCCATGCCGGGACTGGTGGTGCCATTCACCTTCTTCACCCTTCTCTACTGCGCGCTGACGGTGGCCGTGGTGTGGCTCATGTACCGCCAGATCGCGAAGAGCCCGAGCACCGAGGATTGGCAACGCATCTACTCCCCGGTGCTGGCCGATGCCTGAGCTGACTCCAGCCCTGCTGGTGGCAGCGGGCGTGGTGGTGGCGCTTGCAGCCTACCTGGTCATGGCAGGCGCGGATTTTGGCGGCGGCGTCTGGGACCTGCTCGCCACCGGGGTGCGGCGGCGCCGGCAACGGGCGTTGATCGCCGATGCGATCGGGCCGATCTGGGAAGCAAACCATGTCTGGCTGATCCTGGCGCTGGTGCTGCTGTTCGTGTGCTTCCCCGCCGGTTATGCGCGCCTCTCGGTGACGCTGCACATCCCGCTCACGCTCATGCTGATCGGCATCGTGCTGCGCGGCTCGGCCTTCACCTTTCGCACCTACGACAGCCAGCGCGATACGGTGCAGCGCCGCTGGGGCCTGATCTTCTCCTGGGCCAGCATCATCACCCCCCTGCTGCTCGGGGTGGTCGCGGGAACCATCGCGGCCGGCGGCGTTCCCGCGCGACCAACAGGCACCTTTGTCGAAGCCTACCTCCTGCCGTGGCTGCAGCCCTTTCCCCTCGCCATCGGCGGGCTGGCGCTGGCCCTCTGTGCCTACCTCGCCGCTGTGTACCTCACGGTGGAAACGGCCGACCCTGACCTGCAGAACGACTTCCGGCTTCGCGCGCTGGCGTCCGGTGCCGGCGTCTTCGTCTTCGCCATGACGGCGCTGTTCGTCGCCAGGCGCCAGGTACCGCTGGTGTGGCACGGCCTGACCGCAAGCACCTGGGCGCCGGCGTACCAACTGGTGGTGGGCGGGCTGGCCGTGGTGACGTTTTCGGCCCTCTGGCGGCGGCGGTTCCACCTGGCGCGCATCGCCGCTCCGGCCCAGGCGGTGCTCATCCTGGCCGGGTGGGCCCTCTGTCAGTATCCCTACGTCCTTCCTCCTGACCTCACGATCGCGGCGGCAGCGGCGCCCAGGGCAACGCTGGACCTGGTCCTCGGAGCACTGGCGCTTGGATTCGCCGTGCTGGTGCCCTCCCTCGTCTACCTCTTTCGCGTGTTCAAGAGCCGCCCCCAGCACGTCTGACGCCTTCGCCCCGATAAATCCGTAGTGGGGTTATGCTCCAGTATCCCACGCAAAGCCGCACGATGGATGATCCGCTCGAGCGCCTTCGAACTGCCCTTGCTGGCCGCTACGCGGTCGAATGGGAGATCGGGCGCGGGGGAATGTCCCGCGTGTATGCCGCGCGCGACCTCCGGCACGGCCGCCGGGTGGCGATCAAGGTGCTGCGTCCCGACCTCGCCTCCATTCTTGGCGCCGACCGCTTCCTGCGCGAGATCGAGATCGCCGCCCGTCTGCAGCACCCGCATATCCTGCCACTGTTCGACTCGGGCGAGGCCGATGGGCTCCTGTTCTATGTCATGCCCTTCGTGTCGGGGGAAACGCTGCGCGCGCGCCTGACCCGCATGATCCGGCTCACCATCCCGGATACGGCACGCATCGGCCGGGAGATCACCGATGCGCTCGACTACGCCCATCGTGAAGGGGTGGTGCACCGCGACATCAAGCCGGAAAACGTGATGCTGGGCGCCGGTCACGCCTATGTGATGGATTTCGGCATTGCCAAGGCACTCAGCGAGGCCACCGACCACGGTGGCGTCACGAGCGCCGGCCTGACGCTCGGCACGCCTGCCTACATGGCGCCGGAGCAGGCCGCCGCATCGCCCAACGTCGATCACCGGGCGGACATCTACGCGCTCGGCACGGTGCTGTATGAGATGCTCACCGGCCAGACGCCCTTCGCGGATTCGACGGCACAGCGGATTCTTGCGCGCCAGATGGCCGAGCGCCCGGCATCGCTGCTGGAAGCGCGGCGCGATACGCCCCTGGCGCTTGCCGAGGGGATCGAGCGCGCGCTGGAAAAGAATCCCGACCGTCGCTGGCAAAGGGCGGCTGACCTGATGCCAGCCATCGAGGCGGGGCTGAAGGACAGGCCCTCGCGGGTCGCCGCCGGCCGCACGAGGCCACTGTGGATCCTGGGAACGGGGGTTGCCCTGGTCATTGCGTCGGTGCTCCTGTTGCGCGATCCCCGTCCCACGGGGCACCTGATCGCAGGGCAGACACGGCAACTCACCTTCGATGCCGGCCTCGAGCTGGACCCCGCCCTCTCGCCGGACGGCCAGTTGCTCGCCTACGTCGGCGGCGGCCCCGAGGCTGGCGAGCTGCTGGTGAAGCAGCGCGATGGCAATCGCCCGGTTCAGTCAGCGCCGGGCGTACCGCGCCCGCACCGCTCGCCACGCTGGTCGCCCGATGGCGGCCGCATCGCAGTGCAGTCGCCCGGCGGAATCTTCGTGGTACCGGCGCTGGGCGGGGATGCGCGCCTCGTGCCGGGCAGCGACTCGGTCGGTCCGCTGTTCGGCCTCGACTGGTCACCCGACGGGTCGAAGCTCGCCTATTCGAGTGGCGGAAAGTTGTACGTCACGGACGTTGACGTCGGTGGGCGTCGATTGCTGCATGAGGGCCGCTGGGACATCCGCGGCGCGTCCGCCCCGGCGTGGTCACCGGATGGGCGCTTCATCGCGTTCATCGTGGAGAACGCCGACTTCGTGTTTGGCAGCGTGGGAAACTTTGCCAACTTCGCCCCGACTCGCCTGGCGATCGTGGCACTCGACGATGGCACCGAGGCGACCCTGGTCGATGACGGTGCCATGAACCTGAGTCCGCAGTGGCTGCCCGATGGACTGGGACTTCTCTTCGTGTCCAACCGCGAGGGCAAGCGCGATGTCTATCGACTGCCGATGACGCGCGGGGGTGCGGCAGCGGGTCCGGCAGAGCGGGTCACGGCCGGACTGGGCGCCCAGACGATCAGCGTCGACTCGGCCGGCACGCTCCTCGTATACAGCCGGCTCGAGCTGCGGTCCAACGTGTACACGATCCCGATCCCCCGCTCGTTGACCGTGCTGACGTCCCTCGAGGCGGTGACCTCGGGGTCCCAGGTCGTCGAAGGGTTCGAGTTGTCGCCCGATGGGGCCTGGCTGGCCCTCGACTCCGATCGGGAGGGCAACCAGGACATCTACCGATTGTCGGTGGCAACCGGCGACCTCGTGCAGCTCACATCGGACAGCCGGGACGATTTCCTGCCGAGCTGGTCACCTGACGGTCAGTGGCTGGCATTCCACAGCATCAGGGACGGTACGCGTGATGTCTTCATCATGCCGCAGGCGGGCGGCGTCCCGCAGCAACTCACCGATGATCCCGGCCAGGATCGGGCCCCGCGCTGGTCGCCCGATGGCAGGGAACTGGTGTTCGAATCGACCAGGGAGGACGAGCGGCGGGAGATCTACGTACTGCGGCGCGACTCAGAGGGACGTTGGAGCCGCCCCCGGCGACTGACCCGGAACGGAGGGCGCTGGCCGGACTGGTCTCCAGACGGCCTGTCCGTCATCTACCTCAACTCCCGGGGAATCTGGAAGGTGCCGGCAGCGGGCGGCGAACCGGCGCTTGTCACGGCGACGCCGGCACAGCATGCGCGCTGGTCGGACGACGGCAGGGAGATCTACTTCGTGTCGAACGCCAACGACTCGACAGCAGGGTTCTGGAGCGTCACTCCCCAAGGTGGACGGGAGCGGCAACTGGTGCGGTTCAGCCCCGGCGGTCCGAAGGTACGCCGCGCATACTTTCAGGCGCGCGGGGGGAAATTCTACTTCACGGTCATGGAGCACCAGAGCGACATCTGGTCGCTCAGCCTCTCTACCCGGTGAACCGCTCCTCACCCATCGCGTGCAGGTAGTAGCGGTCAAAGGCGGCACTCAGGCTCTCCCGGCGGCTGTATGGCCCCGGCCGGTACGCCCGGCTCCGCACGCCCGCCTGGGCCATCTCGCAGATGTGCCAGTCCTCCCGATTCACTGCGTCCCAGAAGGTGGCGCCATCGTCGGGATTGCACGCCGGGTTCGAGAGGGTGTCGGGGTGAAAGAGAAACTCGCAGGCAACGCGGGTATGGTCGACGGACATGGGACGGAACGTGTGCACCATGACATAGTCGTGATGCAGGCTCAGCAGCATGTTGGGAAAGATCGAGTAGTAGTACACGCGCTGGCGATCGTCATCCGACAGGTCGGCCACCGACACCCCGCACGACCGGCCACTCTGTGTCATGCTGCCGCCCTGCCCCGTGATCGTCATGAACCCGCCGAGAATGGGACCGTCGACCAGGTCGTTCTCGCCGCTGGTGGGTGGTGACAGCCTGACCAGCGACGGGTGCAGGGGCGAGCAGTGGTAGCACTCGGAGTAATTCTGGAACAGGAGCTTCCAGTTGGCCTGCACCTCGTACTCGAACCTCCGGCCGACCCGCAGGCCGGCCAGGTTCCACCGGCTCACCCGGTCCAGCAGCGGGGCGAATGCCTCGACAAATGGCTCGGGGTCATCGGCGAGGTTGAGGAAGACAAAGCCCTCCCACAGGGCGACGTGCGCCTGAATGAGCGGGTAGTCGGCCTTGTCGAACGACTCGATTTCACCCTGGTCGGGAACGCCGATCAGCCGGCCCTCGAGGGAGTACGTCCATGCATGATAGGGACACTGAATGGTCCCCAGTTCGCCTCGCGATTCCTCGCACAGGCGCGTGCCGCGATGCCGGCAGACATTGTAGTGGGCCCGGACGACGCCGCTCCGATCGCGGACGACGATGAGGCTCTCCACGCCAATCTCCACCAGCACGTACTGGCCAGGTCGTGCGACCTGTTCTTCCCGGCCGACACAGAGCCACCGCCTCGCAAAGAGACGATCCTGCTCCTCACGAAACACGGCGGTGCTCAGGTAATCCCGCTGCGGCAGGGTGACGGCACCGTGCGTGGACAGCGACGTGGTCTTGAGGAAGGTGGTCACCAGGCTCCTCCGAGGCGTATACTTTGTTCCTCACGAATGTACGCCATGGCCCTTGCCCCGAGAAGCATGCGCAATGACGCTCCCCCTGATTCGCACTGAACGCCTGACGCTGACGGTCTTCACGCCGGACGCGATCGACGCCCTGCTCGCCGGCAACGCCCTCCGGCTCAACGCCATCACCGCCAGCGCATTCCCCCAGCCGTTGGCTCCGCCGCCGCTCATGGAAGACATCCTTCCCGACCAGCGTGACCGCCTCCGCAAGGATCCGTCGCAGATCGGCTGGTGGAGCTGGGTGGTGACGCGCCGGGACACCGGCCAGGCCATCGGGTCGGTGGGACTTGGCGGGCCGCCCGACGACGAAGGAACCGTCATCATCGGCTACGCCACGTATCCCGGGTTCGAGGGGAAGGGCTATGCGAGCGAGGCGGCCCAGGGGCTGATGGAATGGGCGCTGAAGCAGCCCGGCGTGCTCCGGGTGGCGGCGACGATTCCACCGTGGAATGAAAAGTCGATCCGGATTGCAGAGCGAATCGGCATGCGCCGGATCGGGACGACCTGGGATGAGGAGGTGGGCGACGTGTACCTGTTTGCCGCGGACCGGGCAGAGTAACCACCTAAAGGCGTATTGACGGTTTCTACTGTTTGGTGAATACTTAACCTTCAAATCATACTTTGAAGGTTACATTGGTCGACCTCTGCCTCGATTTCGTCAATACCGTTACCTGGGTCGGCCTCGACGCGCATCGCGACGAGCAGATCCGCGGCTACGGAAACCTCCTCGACTGGGCCGCCGGCCGGTCAGCGCTCAGCGAGGGCGACGTGGATCGGCTCCGGGACGAGGCTGCGGCTGATGAAGCCGGGCGCCGGCGCGCGCTCGGCCGGGCATGGGCCTTTCGTCGGGCGATGCATGACTGCCTTCGTGCCGTTGTGCGGCGGGAACAGCCACCGGAAGCCAGCGTTGCCCTCATCAATGCCGCGATCAGTGAGGCCCCGCAGATGTTCTTGATCGCGCCAAGGGCCGACGGTATCGCCCTGACGACACCCGCCGGCCCTCATCCCGACCTGCTGCGCCCCGTCCTCCAGTCCCTGCTGCGACTGCTCAGCTCGAACGACCTCGCCCGCCTTCGCGAGTGCGCCGCCAGCCAGTGCGGACGCCTGTACCTCGATCACTCGAGGAACGGGTCGAGGCGGTGGTGCGACATGGAGACCTGCGGAAACCGGTCCAAGGCCCGCCGGTTCCAGGCGCGGCGAAGGGCAGGCTCCTGACTATCCCCGCCCGTGAATCAGCCGCTTCAGCATCGGCGTCAGCAGCACCAGCAGCCCGCAGGCCGCGAACGACGTGAAGATGAAGATCAGGAAGAAGTCCGCCTGACCACCGAGCAACGTGAAGACCTCCCCACGCGAGACCTTCTGCACCGTTCCCGCGATATAGCCTCCCACCAGGTTGGCCGAGAAGTTGGAGAGGAACCAGACCCCCATCATCATCGAGGCGATCTTGACTGGTGCGACCTTGGTCACGAACGACAGCCCAACCGGTGACACCATCAGTTCGCCGCAGGTATGCAGGAAGTAGAGGGTGATCAGGAAGAAGGGGCTGGCGAGGCCATCGGCACCGGCCAGGTACGCGCCGGCAGCGATCACCACGAAGCCCAGGCCGAGAAAGAAGAGTCCCCCCGTCATCTTGACCGGTGTGCTGGGCTGGCGCGCGCCCATCCTGTTCCAGAGCATCGCGAACAGCGGCGCCAGTGTCAGGATGAAGAATGGGCCGACCGACTGGAACCAGGCAGCGGGAATTTCCCCGTTGGGCACGATGCTGCCGAGCCAGCCCCCGACCGCCCGCTGTGTCTTCTGCTGGGCGAAGACATTGAGTGACGACCCGGCCTGCTCGAACGCCAGCCAGAAGAACGCCACAAAGAACACCACGATGATGATGGCGAGGACGCGGTCCTTCTCCTCCTTGGTGAGTGGGGCGCTGCCCGCCTCACGCCCGGCCGACGAGGCTGTGCGAGCCATCGGTTGCATGCCGATGTCGCCGATGTATTTCTTGCGCAGCAGCAGGAAGCAGATCACGCCAAGTGTCATGCCGACACCCGCCGCCCCAAAGCCCCACCGCCAGCCGAAATTCGGGTTGGCCGCGAGCCAGCCACAGATGATCGGTCCGATGAAAGCTCCGGCATTGATGCCGATGTAGAAGATGGTAAACCCTGAGTCGCGCCGGGGATCGTGGTCGCCGTACAGCTGGCCTACCAGCGTCGATACGTTGGCCTTGAAGAAGCCGGTGCCGATGATGATGAGGCCAAGGCCAGCGAAGAACGTGAAATGCGTTTCAGCAGCCATGGTGAAGTGGCCAAGCGCGATCACGATGCCACCAATGATCAGCGATTTCGCCGTGCCGAGATATCGATCGGCGAGCCACCCGCCAAGGATCGGCGTGAGGTAGACGAGGCCGGTGTACCAGCCGTAGAGCCGACTCGCCCGCTCCTGGGTCCATCCAAACCCGCCCGTCGCCGTGTCGATGAGGTACAGGATCAGGAGGGCACGCATGCCGTAGTAGGAGAAGCGCTCCCACATCTCGGTGAAGAAGAGCAGTGCCAGTCCGCGCGGTTGCTTGGACGGAAAGCTGGCGGGCGCGGGGATGGCGGTCATCTATTCCTTTCCCATTTTCTTCTTGAGGAATGCGAGTTGTTCGTCGACGGCGGCAGTGCGCCGCGCCTGGTCCATCTCGGCCTGCAGCAATGTGTCCGCCACATCGGTCTCGGGCCGCACGCCGCCCGCCGCCTCGAGGTCACGCCAGGCACTCCGCACACCGTCGGCGGCGGCGTCCGCCGGCGCTCCCTTCAGGGCCTGGGTCATCTCGGCCACCTCACGCTCCGCGAGCATCAGCTCGTCGCGCTGCACGGCGATCCGGCGCTCGACCACGGCCAGTCGCTCCCGATGACGCACGGCGTACTTCTCGGCCACCGCCACGGTCTCGAGGTCACCGATTTCGCGGGCAAGCCTTCCCCGGCGCTCGGCATCATCGGCCTGCTGCCGTTCGATGATGAGCTGGCGCTCACTGGCCTGCAGGGCCTCCCGCATGGTGGACACCGCGACCCGGGCCTCGATGATGGCGGCGCGAAGTGCGCTTGCCTGCGCCCGTCGGTCGGCGGGCGGTGTGGCATCGGCGAAGAATTGTTCCATGCGTGCCCTCAGACCCTCGAACATGCTGGCTCCTGTGGCGCCCGTCGGTGCGGGACGCGGAACACTATGCCCCGGGACTTCGGCGCGTCAAGCGACTGGCGGCTGCCGTGGAATGTCGGCTGTCGTATCTTCAGGGCGATGCGAACCCCATCCCCGCGACCACGCTGTCCCTTTTTGCTCCTGATCCTCCTGCTCGCCGTGCCGACGCACGCGGCGGCCCAGCGGGACCGGACTGTGGTCGGGGGCCAGGTCGGCTGGGCGCGCAGCGGCATCAGCACGAATGCCCCGGCGCAGGACGGCGTAACCGATCGGCAGGGCGCGTTTGTCGGGCTCTTCCTGCGCACACGCGTCATCAAGTGGGTTGCGCTGCAGCCCGAGATCGACCTGACCGTCAAGGGAGGTTCGGTGCCGCTCGAGGAATCCCCCGGCGTGGTCGCGGCGCTCGAATTCGGCTACCTGGAGTTTCCGCTGCTGGTGCGATTCGCACCCAGCGTGAGCGGCCGGGGCCGGGGCTTCCGACCGGTGGTCTTTGGTGGCGCCAGCGCCGGGGTACGCCTCGGATGCAGCATCACGGTTGCCAACGTCGCTGATTCCCTTGCCCTGCTGCCGTGCACCGAGTCATTGAGTGCAGTCGACTGGAGCTAGGTGGTCGGCGGGGGCGTGCAATGGAACCTGAAAGGCGTGAGCCTGGGGCTGGAGGGACGCTACATGAAGGCTTTCACGAGCTTTTCGGGCACCGCTCTCGACCCGAAGAATCACCTGTTCGCCATCCTGCTCGTCCTCACCATCTAGCCCATTCCACGAGGACTCGACAATGCGCCGGTTCGCCATCGCCATGCTCCTGATTTCCGGGTGCACCGGACGCAGTGAACGCCGGGGCAACCCGGCGTGCGGCATCGCCGCACTCGCTGCTCCCAATGCCGTACTCGAGGCATTCACCGTTCCGCAGCAGACGCTGTCGGTGCCACCAACGCGGCTGCCGGAACGTACCGTGGCTCGCCTGGCCGCGGGGCCGGCGTTGCGCGCGCTGGTGGGCCGATCCGACTCCGGCCTGGTGGTGGGCGTCGAGGGTGCCCTGCCCCCGGGGGCGACACCGGCGTTCGGCGTGCTGGTGGTGCAGCGCGGCGGTCCGGCGCAGGGTGTGGTCCTGTTCGAGGGGGCGACCATCGAGGCCGCACCGCGCCTCGGGCTTGTGTCGGTGGGAGGAAGCACTGTGCCGCTGGTTGGTGTCGAGGTGGACATGGCGGGCATCCAGGACGCGCGCTGCCCCCTCTTTCCGGACTCGCTCCTGCAGTGAGCGTACGCATCGGCGTCAGCGGCATCCGCTTCCAGTCGAGGAGCGCGGAGCGACAGGGTGTCAACTCGAAGTACGTCAGCGCCGTGCTGTCGGCCGGTGCCATCCCGCTGATCCTCCCGCCGGACATCGGGGCCGCGCGCGCGATGGGCGTGCTCGATGGCATCGATGCCCTGCTTCTCACTGGAGGGGAGGACGTGGATCCCTCCTGGTATGGCGCGGCGGCAATCCCGGCCCTCGGGGACGTGGATCGGGAGCGGGACCTGTTCGAACTGGCGCTGTTCGCAGGAGCGCGGCAGCGCGGGATGCCCATCCTCGGCATCTGCCGCGGCATCCAGCTGATCAACGTGGCGCTGGGCGGAACGCTCTGGCAGGACCTTCCGACCGAGCGACCCTCCACAATCGCGCACGACCGGAGCGATGCCCGCGGGGTCCGGACACATAGCATCGCGCTGGAAGGCGGGTGCCGCCTGGCGAGCATTCTCTCGGCCACCAGCATGGACGTGAATTCATTCCATCATCAGGGGATTCGTGAACTCGCCCCGCCATTGCGGGCGAGCGCCTGGGCGGGCGACGGATTGATCGAGGCGGTGGAGGCGAGCAGCGAGGAATCGTGGCTGCTCGCCGTGCAGTGGCACCCGGAGGAACTGTGCAGCGACCCGGCGGCGCCCGACCGTGGCCTCTTCCGGGCGCTCGCCGATGCGGCGGTACCGGCCTACTGAAGCAGGTTGCCGCCGAACTGGCGCTCGATGCGGAGGGCACTCACCCCGACCGGGAAGAAGACGCGATCACTGACGGCGTTCAGCGCGCTCCTCACTGCGGGAAACCGTCCCGCGGCCAGGCGCAGGATCGACTCGAGACCCGAAGCCTCGGCCAGCGCGTGATCAGACGCGAGCTCGTAGCCCCGGCTCCCGAGATTCTCGTAGTAGCTGACATCCGGCCCGCCCTTGCGGAGTTGGCGCGCCGCGATGTAGTCCGGAAAGAGCCCGGCGAGCCAGAGCGCATAGTTGCCCAGGTGCACCAGCACGCGAAATCGGCGTTCCCCGCTGGTGGCCTCGAGATCCTGCAGGATGTCCACGAGATACCCGTGCCGCTGGTCGTCGTGCCAGTCGATGCGCCAGGCGCGATCCCGGTGCCCGAACGTCATGAGCACGGCCGACAGGTAGTCGGCGAGGTCACGATCATCCACGCCGCTGCGGCGCAGGGTGTGCCGGACGATGACGTAGAAGAAGAGGTGATCCGATGGCACGAGCAGCGTGCGCACGGTGAGGAGTCGCTCCGGCAGGTCGGGATCATCCAGGAGGGCGTCGGGGCCCTCGCGCTCGAGCTTGCGCTCCAGCGAGCGCCGACGCGTGGCCGACCCCCGGCTGAGCAGCAGGAGCATGAGGTGAAGATCGCCGGCGCCGAGGCGGCTTCGGGTATCGGCTCGTATCATCGGTTCCCCCGTCCGTACAGGCGAAACTCGTGATTCGGGTGCTGCATGTGGCGTCGGGTCGTGAATGGCGCGGTGGCGAACGACAGGTCTGGTTCCTGGCCCGGGCACTCGCTCGACACCCCATTGACCAGGCGGTGCTCACTTCCCGCGACTCCGAACTGGCTCGTCGCGCGCGTGCCAGCGGACTGCGCGTGATCGAGGCGCAGTGGGATCTGGGTCTCGACCCCCGGGCGCTGTACACAATCATACGCGAAAGGCGGGCCAGTCCGGCACTGGTGCACGCCCACGACGGTCACGCGCTCCGCCTGTCCCTCTGGGGTGGTGCGCATCCCGTGGTCGCCACGCGCCGTGTCGTCTTTCCGGTCCGGCCCGGCAGCACCTGGGCAAAGGCGTCGAGGATCATTGCGGTATCGGCGGCAGTGCAAACGGTGCTCGAGCACGGCGGAGTCGCGCCCGATCGCATCGACGTCATACCGGACGGGATACCGATCGGTGAGATCGCTGCCGCCGAGCCATCCAATGTGCGGGCGCTGATGGGCTGGCCCGACAACGCCCCACTTGTGGCGTGCATTGCGGCGCTCACGCCCGAGAAGGGTCACCATCTCCTCCTCGAGGCGGCCGCACTGCTTTCGCGCCGCATGCCGGGCGTGCGCTGGGCCCTGGCAGGCGATGGCCCACAGCGCGCAGGACTGGAGCGCCATGCCACCGAGGCGGGGCTCGCCGACCGGGTCGGATTCCTGGGTCATATCGACTACGTGGACGCCCTGATCGCCGAAGCCTCACTGGTGGTGTCCGCCTCGAGCAGCGAGGGCCTGGGCTCAACGCTCCTCGACGCGATGGCGGTCGGACGGCCCGTGGTGGCCACCGCGGTGGGCGGCGTTCCCGAATTACTCGGTTCGGGCGGCGGGGCGCTGGTGCCGAACGGCGATGCCAGCGCCATGGCCCGCGAGATCGAGCGCCTGCTGCGCGACCCTGGAGCAGCCGCCACGTTGGCGGCGGCCGGCCGGCTGGCGGTCGAGGCCTACGATATCGACGGGATGGCAGAGCGCACCATCGGGGTATATCGTTCGGCTCTCATCAACCCGGTTTCCGCATGATCTACGTCTGCATCCCGAGCCACAACGAGGCCTCCACCGTGGGGCTTCTCCTCTGGAAGATCCGGCAGGTCTTCAGCGCGTTCGAGCGGGAGTACCAGCTCCTGGTGGGCGATGATGGCTCGACCGATGCCACCAGCGAGATCCTTGCCTCGTACACCCGCGCCCTGCCGCTCACGGTCATTCGTTCCGCGGAGCAGCGGGGCTACGCGCGTACCGTGGAGGCCCTGTTGCGCGTGGCGGTGGATCGCACGGACCGGCCGAAGCGTGATTGTGCAATCATGATGCATGCGGACTTTGCCCACGGCCCGCAGTTCATTCCCGACATGATCCGGCAGCTCGACGGGGGCGCCGATGTGGTCGTGGGCGAAGGTGGCGCCGTTGGCGAACCGTCCCGCGGGCTGCGCCTGCTGCGCCGGTGGGCGCCAGTCCTGTTGCGCAGCCGGGTCGGTGTGCCGGGCGTCAACGATATCGTTTCGGGCTTCGTGGCGTTCCGGCTCATCACACTGCGTAATGCATTGCGCAACGCGCCCGATCCCCTGCTGCGCACCGACGGCTGGGCCGCCAACGCCGAGTTGATCGGCCTCGCCGCACGGCATGCACGAAGCATCGGTACGGTGCCCACGGTCGAGCGTCACGACCTTCGGCATCGACCGAGCCGCGTGCGGCCCTGGGACACGGCGCGCGCGCTGTGGCGTTCCCGCTCCACGCTGCACTTCCCCGCCCCGGTTTCGCGTGCAGGTGCCTCCGCGGAGCGAGAGGTCGAACTGGTCTCCTGATGCCGTTGTCGGTCGGGCGCCCGACTGGAGTCGGCAGGGTCTTCCTGGCAGCGGTCGTCCTCGCGCTCATGGCCTGCGCGCCGAGCGCGCCTCAAAGCCCGGCCCCGGGTCGCCACCTTGCCAACCCCGACGCCGAAAACGATGTCTCACTGGTCATCGAGGCCGCGGTGGTCGGCGATGCCCGTGGCCGTTCGACGGACAGCCTTTTCTCACCGACCGCCACCGTTACAGCTGACGGCAACTCCCGGTTTTCGAACCCACGGATGGCCGGCGTGGAGACGGGCGGACTCTCGGCGGTCACCGCGAGCGAGGTCAACATTCGCGCCGATGTCGCCTGGGCGACCTTTGCCTATCGCTGGTTTTCGGAGGACAAGAAGCAGGTGCGGCTGGGCCGCGGCCTCATGGTGCTGGTCCCGAAACGGGGCGGAATGGGCTGGGAGATCGTGGCGCTGGAAACCGCGTCGACAAAATAGGACGTGAAGACGTGAGGACGTGAGGACGTGAAGTGAGCGGGGTCATGCCCCGCCCACCACACCACGTCCACCGGTTTTTCAGGCCGGCTTGCCCGTGATCGTTTCCTTCACCTTTGACGCCGTCTCCGGCGCGAAGAGCTTCAGCACCAGGTAGAAAAGCCAGCCGAGGAAGGCGAGCCAGAGCAGCTTCCCGACGAGCCCGATGGCCACACCGAGAAGCCCGAACAGGAGCTTCGACGCAATGATGGCAACGATCGCGAAGATCGAGAAGCCAAAGAGTGACCGGACCATGCTAGTTTCCTCCGTGGATGTTGCGTTGGTGAGGGCCTTACGTCCAACGTTTCAAATAGTTTCGTTATCATATAAGTGACTGCCATATTTGATGTTATAGTCGTCGGCGCCGGCGCCGTTGGGGCGTCATGCGCACGTGAACTCGCCGTGGCCGGTCGGCGCGTCCTGATTGTCGACCGGGGCTCGATCGAAGGCGAGGCGTGGCGCGCGGCGGCCGGCATGCTGGCGCCCCAGATCGAGGCGGTTCCGGAAGACCCGCTCTTCGATCTCGGCCTGGCCGGCCGGGAGCGGTACGGGATACTCGCGCCCTCCCTCCTGTCCGCCACCGGCATCGACATCGGCCTGTGGCAAAGCGGGATCGCTCATCTTGCCCTGGACGAGGCATCGGCTGCCGACCTGCGACTTTCGGTATCGCTGCAGCGACAGCAAGGTCACCTGTGCGACTGGCTCGATGCCGACGAGGTCAAGGCGCGGTGGCCGTGGCTCGCCCCGAGCCACGGTGCGCTCTGGGCGCCAAGGGAGGGTGCGGTCGATCCCGTACGCCTGGTGGAGGCGCTCCTTGCCGACGCGAAGGCACACGGTGCACAGGTCGTTCAGGATCAGGTGGTGCGCATCGAGCAGGTCGATGGCCGGGTCACGGGCGCGCGGGGACGGGATGCCTATGCGGCGCCGCATGTCGTGATCGCCGCCGGGGCGTGGTCGGGTTCCATTGCGGGGATTCCGCGGCCGCTCTCGGTGGAACCGGTGCGGGGCCAGATGGCGGCCCTGCCGTGGCCCATCGGCGTGGCGCCCGCCATCATGTACAATCGCGACTGCTACATGCTGTATCGCGATGGCGAGGCGCTGATCGGATCAACGATGGAGTATGCCGGTTTTGATCCGACCACCACGCCGGCGGGCATAGACCGGATTCGGGCTGCGGTCACCGGGCTCTATCCGCAGCTGGCGTCGCTCACGATCCGCCGAACCTGGGCCGGGCTGCGCCCGGTGTCGCCCGACGGGCGCCCGATTGTTGGCGCCGAGCCCCGGCTCCCCGGGCTCTGGTACGCCACCGGGCACGGCCGGAACGGCATCCTGCTCGCAGGTATCACCGGTGTCATCATCCGCGAACTGCTTGACGGCGACGATCCACGCGAGGAACTGGAGGCCCTGCGGGCCGATCGGTTCTGGCGCTGGTAGCTAGAAGATCCAGCGGAATCCGCCGATGATCCCCAACGGGGCACCGGGGGTGTAGTTCAGGTCGGTAATTCCCCCGTTCGGCTCGCCCTGCAGGCGCGACGTCGTGGCGAACTGGGCTTCGTTCCAGCTCACATTGAACAGGTTCTCGACCGACGCGAAGAACTGGGCGCGCCCGACGTCCACGGTCGCGAAGAGTTGCGTCACGGTATAGCCCAGCGCCGTCACGGACGCGTCCTCGATCGCGGGGCGACTGCCAATGTGCCGGAGCCGGATGCCGCCGCTCACCGGGCCCAGGTCGCGCACCGTCAGTCCCGCCACCATGGTGAATGTCGGCGCCAGTGGAATGGCGTTGGCACCGGCCGGTTCCTCGGTCAGTACGCCATGCGCGAGATTGGCGTCGAGGTCGAACCAGAGCCATGGCAGGAGCCGCTGCCGCCCCTCGATGTCGAGCCCGATGCGCCGGCTCGGTCCAATCAGTTCTGTCACACCTTCGTCGCCGACGAATGCCAGCTCGCTCTCCAGGCTCAGCAACCAGGCGGCCGCCGCCACACTTCCCCCCTTCCAGGACTGGCGCACGCCGAGTTCCGTCCCGATTGCCCGTGGCAGGAGGGCAGCCTCGTTGGACGCCGTTACCACGTCGCGCGCATCGTTGGAGTGAAAACCCAGGCCGAAGTTGGCGTACAGCGTGGTGTACCGCGCCGCCTCTACGGTGAGGTTCACCTTGGGGCTTGCACGGCCGAGCGTGCTGGTGCCTGCCGCCGGCGGTTCGTCGCCCGGCGGGAAGGCGTCATCCGGGCTGACGTTGAAGTGGAAGAGGTCGCCCCGAAGCCCGAGCTGCAGGGTGACGCGTTGCCCGAACGCGAGGTTCTGTCGCGCCCAGATACTCGCATTCTGCTGGGAGATGTTGTTGGCGATCCGGGTGTCCAGTCGTGAGCGCTGCACCTGGTCGAACAGTGCCACGTCCGCAGCGTCGGCGCGCAGGGATCCACCGATCGCGAGGTTGCCGCGCAGCCCGCCGTATTGCGTCGGGCGTTCGTAGGAGCCGAGCGCGCCGTAGAGCCACCGGTCGTCGCGCTGCTCGATCCCGTCGCCATTGGTGGAATCAACGAGGAAGAAGGTGAAGTTACTGAACAGGTTGAGGTAGTAGTTGACGCCGTAGGCCCGGGCGCTCCACTGCGACCCATTCTTCCCTTCCCCACCGATCGCCACGCTCGCTTCGTACCGGTGAGTGGTGCCCCCCTCCGTGTCATCGATCGAACCGAAGCGACTGATGCTGCCGTCATCCACCGCGCGAGTCGGTACCTGGCCCGAGGCGTCCCAGGAGGCGCCGTATCCCGTAGCGGTGAAGCTCAGGCGGGTACCGGCACCGAGGGGCGTCGTCATCCGTAGCATGCCGTTACCGCTCTGGAAGTTCTGCGGCGACACGAAGGGACCCTGGGTGCGGTTGTACGCCCCCGCCACATAGCCGCCGAACTTCGTGGCATCACCGCCGAACGGCACCAGTGCCAGCGCGCGCCCGGTCTCGAAACTGCCGCCCCGCACTTCTGCTTCGCCCAACACCCTGTCCTTGGTCCGAAAGTCGACAGCGCCGGCGGTGGCAAGGTCACCGTCCTGCGCCGCGTAGGGACCCTTCCGCACATTCATCTGCTCCACCACTTCGGGAAGCAGGAAATGCACATCGGCGTATCCCTGCCCATGCGCGTGGGACACCATGTTGACGGGCGTGCCGTCGACGTTGATTGACACGTCGGTGCCGTGATCAGCATCGAACCCGCGCAGGAAGATCTGTTCCGCCTTGCCGCCGCCGGCGTGCTGCGCGATGAAGAGCCCGGGCACGAGGGGGAGGAGCGCCTGCGCCGAGGCAACGGGGCGGAGGGCGAGATCGAGCTCGCGAATGGTGGCTGACGACGCGGCGGAGAATGCCGGCTCGGCCGTCACGACCAGCGGGTCGAGTTCGAGCGCCGCCTCGTGGAGGTTGAAGGTGACCTCGGCCTGACCGTCGGGCACCAACATGGTGTCGGGCGCGAAGCCCAGTCTCGCTGCCACGAGGTGGACGTCTCCCGCCGGCACCGCCAGCGAAAACCGTCCGCGCTCGTTGGCTATCGCCACCGGGGCCTGGGCGTCCAGCCGGCGTACCGCCGCGCCATGCAGGGGCGCGCCGGCCCCAGTACCCAGCACGGAGCCGCGCACCACGCGCGTGGCCTGCGCCGAGAGCGTAGCAGGCACGAACCCGCCGAGCAGGAACACCAGCGCAACGAGCCAGCCTGAGGGCCTCCTCATGTCTCTCGTACGGTCGAGCCGTGATTCTGGATGCATCCAATCCATCCATCCCCGGCGTACATGGGTTGTTCGCGCACAATTTCGCTCATCTACGTCACAGGATGTCACATGTCACCACACAGATTGCTGCACCGCCGATGGCTCGCCGGGGTCACATCGCTGGCGGTGGGAATCGCCGGCCTCGCGGTCGCGTCCGACCACCAGGACACTGCCGAAGTCGAGCTCAACCCGAAACAGGACCTGACGGATGTGTACGTGTTTCCCGGCTCGCAGCCGGGCCGGATCGTGCTGGTGATGAACACCCGCGCCTTCCTCACCCCGGCACAGACGGCGGGTGCGAGTTTCGACCCCAACCTGCTCTACCAGTTCAAGATCGACTACGACGGCGACGCCGTGGAAGACAAGGTGGTGCAGGTCACCTTCAGTGGCACCGGCGCGAGCCAGCAGGTGGAGCTGCGAGGCCCGGTCGACCCGCCAGTGAAGGGTGCGATGATGAACGAGGTCGCATCCACCACACCGATGCTCACCGGCACCATCAACTCGACGCTCGGGAGCACCGGCGGCACCCAGCTGTTCGCCGGGCCGCGAGACGATTCGTTCTTCATCGATCTCGAGGCGGCATTCTGCATCCTGCCCGACCGGAAGCCGTCCGGCGGCGAGCTCTCCGCTCCGTGCGCGCTACCGGCCAATCCGTCGGCGCCCTTCTACTTCCGGCCCGCCGGCCAGGCCGTGAACTACGTGAATGGATTCAACGTGCTCGCCATCGTGGTCGAGCTTCCCTCGAGCCTCATCGAGAATGGCCAGCCCGGCAAGCTCGGTATCTGGGGCACCATCAGCCGGTGACTACCACCTTGGAGCGAACTGACACCATGCGATCAAGACACTTCCTCGTTTCGCGCGTCGCCCTGCTGGCGCTGGCCAGTGCGGCAACTCTCTCCGCCTGCAGTGATGACAACGGCGGCATGGCGGGCCCACAGCCACCGACCCGCATGTACAACCAGATCCAGCGGCTCGGCAATCCGCTCATCAGCGAGGTATTGCTGTCGAAGCGCAGCCACCCTGTGCACGGCAGCATCGCGCCGAAGGACGATCCGGCCACCATCGGGCCCGAGATCGCCAACTTCATCGCCACCGTGGCCGGGCGCGATCCGGCCTACATCAGCGTGCTGGCCGGTGCGCTGTTGCCCGATGTCCTCATCGTGCAGACCGACAAGGATCCTGCCACGGCGGGCTGGCTCACCTGGCTGCCCCTCGCACCGTTCTCCAACGGATGGGGCGGGCGCACGCTGAGCGATGACGTGACCGACCTGGCGCTGCTCGCCGTCTTTGGCGACCCGTTCGGCGCCGACCCTGCCGGTGCGGCAGGCAAGGAAGCGCTCACGACCGACAATGTGGGCAACGATTCGCAGTTCCTGGCCGCCTTTCCGTACCTGGGGATCCCGAATTGAACCGGGTACTCACCGGCCTGCTTGTCGCCAGTGTGCTGGCGCTCGGTGGATGGTCCACCGAGCGCCGCGCGGTGGCGCGGGAGCGCGCCGATGCGAATGCGGCCTCGGCACATGAGGCGGAGGTGCGAGACCTGGACATTGCCTTCTTCGAGGCACGAGCCGAGCGCGATCCCTACGCGGCCGGCGACCGCAGCCGGCTGGCCAACCTCCTGCTGGCGCGGGCACGCGCCACCGGTCGCTATGAGGACCTCGTGGCAGCGGAGCAGGCGGCGCGGGCCTCGCTCGACCGGCGCCGTGGGCGGAACCGCGGGGGCGCGCTGGTGCTGATCAACGCCCTCATGGGACAGCATCGCTTTCGCGAGGCGCTGGACGAGGCCGGCCTGCTGGAAACGGAGGACTCCACCGACCTCACGATCAAGAGCCTCACGGGGGAGATCCTGCTCGAACTCGGCCGGCACGACGAGGCCAAGCAGCGTTTTGATCGCATCGGGGCGACCACCAACCTGGCGGCGCAGATGCGGCTCGTGCGGTGGCGGGAACTCAACGGTGACCTGGAGGGGGCGCGCCAGCTGCTGCTCGATGCACGATCGCGATCCCTGTCCACCTTCGGCCTCACGCGCGAGCAACGCGCCTGGTTCGAGTTGCGCGTGGGGGAGTTCGCGATGCGATATGGGCACTCGGGTGAGGCCAGGGCGGCACTCGGCCACGGCCTCGCCATCGCCCCGGACGACTACCGCCTCACCGCCCTTGCGGCACGCGAAGCGCTCGCGCGCGGCGACTGGGTTGCTGCCGCCGATTTCGCGGGGCGGTCGCTCGACGCCCACTTCGACCCGGCGTCGCTGGCGCTCCTTGCGCAAGCGGAGCGGGGCCGGGGAGACAGTGCGGCAGCGACGGCCGCCGTCGATGCCATGACGCTGGCCATCCGTGCCCAGCCCGGGGCATGGCACCGGGCGTGGAGCCTGGCCCTGCTCGATGAAGGGCGCGAGCTCGACGCGGTGCTGGAGCATGCCCGGCGCGATCTCCACGACCGGCAGGATGTGTACGCCTGGGATCTCTACGCCTGGGCGCTGTATCGCACCGGAGACGTTTCGGGCGCACGCGCGGCGATGCAGCGCGCGCTGGTGACGGGACTGCGGGATCCCCAGGTGCTGGCTCACGCGCAGGTCATCGACGCGGGCGGAGCTGATGTCACCGGGATTTCTCTGGATCCTGCTGAGCCTCTGCCGGCCGCACCCGCTGCATTCGAGTTCGGCCACCTTGACCGACCGGGGCGGCGGGCGAGTGTCGCTCGCGGTGCGCATCTTCACCGATGACCTTGCCCTGGTGGCCCCGGGCGGCGACGGTGCCGCCGCAGCCTACGTGCTGGAGCGCGTGCGGCTGTCGCGGCGCGACGGATCGCCGATTGTCCTCCCGGTCGCCACGGTCGCGCATGATGGCGACCTGACGGTGATCACGGCGGTCGGCACCGTCGCCGGCAGCCTGGCGGGTGCTCAGGTGCAGCAGACGGTGTTGTGGGAGCGCTACCGGGACCAGGTGAACCTGCTGCGCGCAACGATCGACGGTCATACGACAACGCTGGTTTTCGCCAACGGCGACCCACCGAGAGTATTGCCCGGGCGGTGACGTGAGGTTGTTGGACCCGGGATGGGGGCGTGGTAGACTCCACTGAGATGCCTTGCCCAGTGCAGACCTACCTCGATCTCAGTTGCTCGCCATGAGCGGCCTTGCGGAAGCCAGCAGCAGTGACCTGCTGGCGCGGGCTGCGCGCGGAGACGAGCGCGCGGCCGGGACGGTGTACGATCGCTACGGCCAGGTCATGTACGCGGTGGCATACCGGATCGTGCGCGAACCGCGCGATGCCGAAGAGGTAGTGGCGGAGGCGTTCGCGCAGGCGTGGCGCGACGCCAGCCGGTTCGAACCGGGACGCGGGAGTGTCGCCGCGTGGCTGACGGTGATGACGCGGAGCCGCGCGCTCGATCATGTGCGGGCGCGGACCCGACGGGAGCGGATAACCGATACAGCGCAGCGCGGTGATCCCGAGCGCACCCTAGCGATGGGCACTCCCGGCGCCAGCCCGGACGCTGCGGTGGAATCGGAGGAGCGCGAGCGGCACGTGGCGGCTGCGCTCGCCACCCTGTCGCCCCCGCAACGCGCGGCGATCGAGCTGGCATTCTTTGAGGGGCTGTCGCATTCGGAGATCGCCGAGCGGCTGGAAGAGCCGCTCGGCACGGTAAAGACTCGCGTCCGACTGGGCATGCAGAAATTGCGCGAGTCCCTCAGGCCGTACTTCCATGAGAGGCTCGCATGAGCGGCGCGGAATCCAATATGCCCCGGGACCTGGCCGCGGCCTACGCGCTTGGCGCACTCGATGCCGGCGAGGCGGCGGCGTTCGAGGCGCAACTCGCACAGGATGCGGAGCTGGCGAAGGAAGTGGCAGAGTACCGTGAGGTGGCTGCGCTCCTCGCGCTCGCCGAGCCGGCGGCGGAGCCGGGTAGCGGGCTGCGCGCTCGGGTACTGGCAAGCGTGCCGCCGCGAACGCTCCTGGCCGCGCCGACCGCGAAGGCGAGGTCCAACTGGATGCCATGGGCGGTGGCCGCCTCCCTGCTCCTTGCCGCCTGGATGGGCGCGGGGCGCGCGCAGGTGGGCAGGAAGCTCGACACCATCGGCGCGAAGCTCGACGAGGCCTACACGCTCCTCTCGCAGCGTAACACACAAGTCGAGGCACAGCAGAAGACCCTCGACGCCCTGCTCGCGCCCGGGGTCGAGCTGTACCAGCTCACCGCCAGCGGTGATCCCACACCAGGTGTCCAGCTGTTCTGGAACCGGAAGCGGAACACCGCGATCCTCCATTCCTTCGGGGTGAAGCCGCTGCCGGACAACCGCACCTACCAGCTCTGGTTCATCGAGGATGGGAAGCCGGTTCCCTCGATCACCTTCCGGCCGTCGACCGACGGACGGGCGCGGGTGGAAGCGATCGACATGCCGAGCGGCGGCGGCGTCACGGCGGCGGCGGTCACTGAAGAGCCGTTGGGCGGGTCGCCCCAACCCACCTCGGCGATCTACCTGATTGCCAAACTCCCGGGTGCGTAGCCGTCGGCTCCTCCTCGGTCTCTCGCTGTGCTGCGGTCAGGTCGTCGCGCAGGTTCCCAGTGAACTCGCGCGCGAACGCGCGGAGTACCGCGCGTGGCTATCGGACGCCCCGTCCTCTCCGTTCGCGGCGCTGGCGCTGCAGCGCATCGGCGGCGGACTGACGCTGGGTGGACCTGGGAGCGACATCCCGCTCCCGGGCCTGCCTCCGGTTCGTGTCACTGAGTCGGCGGGGCGCCTTAGCATGGACTCGGGCGGCACCACCCGTCCAATGGCCCGCAACCGGATCACGCCGCTGGGCCAGTACCGCATCCTCGCTGCTGGTGCAGTCGGTCGGACCGCCCTCACGGTATTTGGTGCAGCCCATGATGTTCGCGCACCCGACTATTTCGCCTTCGAAGCCATCGCCATCGATACCGTGACACTGGTGCCGCCGGCGGAGCGCCGAGCGGTCTTGCTGCTCGCCCCGGAGGGCATCGACGTGCAGGCGGGAGAGGCTGGAACGGTGGTCGTGACGCGGCTTGGTGCGGCGACGTCGCTTACGGTACGCAGGCTCCCGGGCCAGAACCCCGAGGAGTACGAACTCGAGATCTACTTTCGTGATGCGACCAACGGCCGTGGATCGTATCCGGCTGGACGCTTCGTCAACTTGAAGCCACTGGGGAACGGACGGTACGAGCTGGACTTCAACCGGGCCCGCAACCCGTTCTGTGCCTACAGCTCGGTGTATCCCTGCCCTGCGCCCTGGGCCGGAAACACGATAGCGGGCGCGGTCGAGGCGGGCGAGAGATACCCGGCTCCGGAGAAGGCGGGGAAAGCGGCGGAATGATGCCTTTTGTCCTGTCCGTCGTCGCCGGACTTTCCGTTTTTTCTGCGCCGTCGCTGGCCGGCCCATGGCGAGCCGTACTGGATCTTGCCGGCGGCACACTGAAGTTCGGGGTTGAGATCGCCGATTCCGGTCACGTCCTGCACGGCCAGCTCTGCAATGGCCGGCAATGCGACCCGTTCAGTTCCGTGCATGTCGATGGCGATACGGTCCGGCTCGAGCTGGGCGACTACGCGGCGTCGATCACCGCAGTCGTGCGGGGCGATTCACTGATCGGCGCCTATCGCAATGTCGGCAATCGCGGTCCGCGTGTCATTCCGTTCCGCGCCGCGCGCGGCCGCTGGCCCGTATCGCCAGCGCCGGCATGGCTCGAGGGCAGCTGGTATGCGCTCTTTCACGGAAGCGTCGACGACAGCCCACGAATCCTCGTGTTCGGCAGCGGGCCGGCGGGCCTCGAGGGCACGATCATCGGCAACTCGGGCGACTACAGCCATTTCTCCGGCGAGGCGGGCCGTGACGGCTTCGCGCTTTCGCGGTTTGACGGCTCTTTCGTGTACCTGCTGACGGGCCGACTGGTGGGTGATACGCTGCGGGGAACGTTCCACGCGGGACTCAAGGCGCAGACATCGTTCGACGCGATCCGGGCCGCCGGACCATCACCCCTCAAGGCCCCCACGGCGGTAACGCATGCCGATACCACCGCACCCTTCCGTTTCGCCTTCCGCGACCTGAGCGGGACCCTGGTGCAGAGCGATGACCCCCGCTTCCGCGGCAAGGTCCTTGTAGTGGACGCCTTCGGGACCTGGTGCCCGACCTGCCACGAGGCCGCACCGGTGCTGGTCGATCTCTATCGTTCGCGCCACGCGGATGGGCTGGAGATGGTGGGCCTGGCCTATGAAGTGTCCGGCGACAGCGCGGTCGACGGCGCGCTCCTCCGCCGGTACCGCGACAAGTTCGGGATACCGTTCCCGCTGCTGCTCGCCGGCACCAACGATGTGGACGTGGCGGCAGCCACCCTGCCCCAGCTCGACGGATTCACCGCCTTCCCCACGACCATCTTCATCGGACGGGATGGGCGTGTGCGACGGGTGCACGCGGGGTTCTACGGCCCGGCCACGGGTGCGCAGCATGATGCACTCATCGAGGAGTTTGCGGCTGAGGTCGACCGGCTCCTCGCTGAACCTGCGCCTGGCGGCACCCGGTAGCGGATCCTGACGGTGGCAAAACCGGGGCGTGAAATGAGTCACACTGGGCAGGAAGCCGGGGATGATGCAACCGGTGGCACCGGCGCGATCCCGGTGGCTCTCGCCCGGGCTACGAGTGGCGTGCCGATGTCTTGCAGCGTCTGGATGACCCTGGTCAGTACAGCTGTATTTTTCCGCTAACTCTTGGTGCCGCCAGAGCTTGTCCCGGCCCCCGAAAGAGCCCAGGGGGCTTGACGCCACGGCGCTGTGTGCCATTTTGAAAGGCGGTAAGTCACGTCAGCACAACGATACAGCCCGTTTCGTTATCCAATCAGATTCGCGCCGGCGTCACATTCCTGACCCGAAGCGCATGGTGTGGCAGTAACCAAGTCATTGTAAATGAACAGTTTGCAGTGATCGTGTCCACCACGTTTCGTGCGGTAGACAGCAGCGGAGGCGCATGGATGGGCTTCAGCCGACACAGATTCTCCAATTCGAATCCTTGCAATCCGGGCGTGCCGGATGCCGTGCTCGTTGCCCTCCCGCAGGTCGTCATCTCCCTATTCCAGAATCCCATGTCCCCGCTCGCCGCCCCCGGGCCCGAGGCCTATCGGGTTTTCCGCGCGGCGCCCCCTCATCAGGAGGTTGTCGACCCAGGGTGATGTCAAGCGGTTGAACAGCGGTGGCTGCATCCGCGGCGCCGAACTTGCCATCGGGCACCAGATTGTCGGCACGATGACAACGACGGGAAAGCAGTATCGGATTTCCGTGTGATCACTTAACAGTGAGGGAAGGAGTCTATGAAGCGTCTCGGATTGGTTCTGGCGGGTCTCGCGCTCGCGGGCGCGGTGAATACCGCCGACGCCCAGTTGTCCATGCAGATGAGCAACGGGTGGAACTTCACCTTTGCCGGCAACGTCAACGCGTTCTTCGTGTTCTCGTCGCAGAGCAGTGACGGTGAGGTCCCTGGCATCGCGGTTGGCCAGACCGGTATCGGGCAGACCGGCACCTTCTTCGGCACCGGCCTGCTCCCGGCCTTCGCCACGTTTGAGGCGAAGGGCAAGGAAGGCAACACCGATCTTGGTGTGCACTTCGGGTTCGCACCGGAAGTGCAGTGCGGTAGTGCGAATCCCGGCGGTATTCACGACTGCTTCGGCGCCCAGATCGACATGCGCCAGGTGTACCTGACCGTCGGCGGGACCTGGGGCCAGATCCTCATGGGTAAGGAACTCGGTCTCTTCAACCGCCAGAACATCCTTCAGGACCAGACGCTGTTCGGCATCGGCGCCACCGGCATCCAGCCGGGCGGCACCACGCTTGGCCGTATCGGCTATGGCTACATCTACCCGAACTTCGTCGGTCAGGCGACCTACTCGACGGTGTCGGGCAAGCCCTTCCAGCTTTCAGTGGGCTTGTTCGATCCGTCGGCGATCAACCTGCTCGAGCCCGGCGTGTACGACTACGCCTACACCGAGACGGTCCTGCCGCGGATCGAGGCCGAGGTCACGTATAAGACCGGCGGGTTCCTCCTCTGGGCCAACGGCACCCTCCAGAACGCCAAGGATCCGACCGATGTGCTCGGGTCGGCCACCGCGACGGGCCTGGGCGGCGGCCTGAAGTTCGGCGGCAAGATGTTCTCGCTCGTCGGCTCGGGATACTGGGGCAGCGGCATTGGTACCACGCTGCAGTTCTCTGGTGCCGGCCCGGGCGCGCAGGGCTACGGCGTTGCCGAGGACGGCAGCGGCGACCTCCGCACCTCGTACGGCTACTACGTCCAGGCCAGCGTCACGCCTGGCAAGAGCACCATTGCCGCCAGCTATGGTGCCAGCAGCCTGAAGGCGACGGACAACGAGGGCGGCGGCAAGCTGACGAACTCGCTGTTCGTGCTCGGCCTGTACAACCAGATGACCAAGTCGCTGAAGTGGGTCATCGAGGGTGGCTACCAGTGGACGAGCCTTGGTGATATCGGTATCGATGTGAACGACAACACGCAGTTCAACATCGGCACCGGCCTGATGCTGTTCTTCTAGGGCATACCTGCCCGAACCAGGCGGCCCTTCCCTCCGGGGAGGGGCCGTTTGCGTTCCGGGCTGCACGGTGGCCCTGCGCCCGCTTACCTTGCACGCGACCCTTACCCCCACCAAGGCCCCATGCGCACTCGATCGTCCCTTTTCCTGTTCGCCATCGCCCTCAGCGTCGGTTGTGGCAGCAAGACGCTCTACCACAGCTACAACGCCGTGGCCCCTGCCGTGCTCCCCGACAGCGCCTTTGTCTGTGTCGCCAAGGAACTCGAGACACTGGGTTTCAAGCGCACCGCCTACAACACCGAGGACCGGACGATCAGCGGTCAGCGCACGGCCAAGACCCCGAGGGAATCCAACGCCCTGGCGCGCGAGTGGTATGACCAGCTGGACGTGAAATTGCTGCCGGGCAACGCGGGTGGGACCGACATGACGGTGAAGGCAAGCTCGTTCATGGTGGTGGCGACCCAGCGCGGCCCGACGGCCGAGGAACACGACACCTACAAGGAGGCAGAGGTTGCGGCGGACAGCCTGATCACGGCCTGCGGTGGCACCCGGGGCTGAGCCTGGGTGCCCGTGTTCAGTTCAGTTGGCTGACTGGGTACAGGCGTCCAGGACCACCTGCGCCATGGACACGCCGGACGCGGTGGGTGGATCGAGTTCGGTGGCGGGGCCAGCGCGGGTGGAGAGCATGCGGACGAGGAAGGGCGTCACCGTGGCACCGACCTTTCCGGCCTGGACTGACGTCTCGAGTCGGAGCTGGTCTCCCTGGGTAAATTCGTTCGGGTTGCTGACCTTCGCTTCCGTAGCCGACTCGAGCTTGCGTACCACTGCCGTGCCGGGGGTATCCACCGTATCGACGGTGTAAACCTTGAAGCCGTTCTGCTCGGAAGCCCGGATGAGGCAAGCGAGGGCCTCCGCCGGAGACTTCTGCGGCACCACGCTGGTCACTTCGCCCTTGAATGAAGAACTGCAGCCAGCCACGGCACACAGCGCCGCGGCACCAAGCATCCGGATCCGCACGACAATCTCCTTGAGCAGTTGGTGGCCAAGATAATGCCTGCACCGCGCCGTGGTGAACACCCCGGCGGGCCGTTATCTTTGGCTGCTCTGGAACTGCCTGCAGAAAGGGGAGTTGGCGTGGGCCTGTCACTGCCAATCATCGAACGCGATTTTCGCCCATCGGAGCCCGCCGGGGTCCCCGTACCCATCGCGACGGCACGCAAGCCCTCGTGGCTCAAGGTCCGGGCGCCTGGCGGACCGACCTATGGCCAGGTGAAGGCGATGATGCGCGAACTGGGCCTGCATACGGTCTGCGAAGAGGCCCGCTGTCCCAACATCGGTGAGTGCTGGGAGCACAAGGCCGCCACGTTCATGATCCTGGGCGACGTGTGCACCCGGAACTGCACCTACTGTGCGGTGGCTCACGGCACACCGCTGGCGTACGACCCGGTCGAGCCGGTCCGGCTTGCCGAGGCGGTGGCCCGGATGGGACTGGAGCACGTGGTCATTACCTCGGTCGACCGGGATGACCTGCCCAATGGGGGCGCCGAGGCGTTCGCGGCCTGCATCACCGAGATCAAGGCCCGCCTGCCGCATTCGTCGGTCGAGGTTCTCATCCCGGATTTCCAGGGATCCGAGACCGCCCTGGCGCTCGTCATGGCGGCCAACCCCGACATCCTGAACCACAATCTCGAAACGGCCGAACGGCTCTACCGTCTGGCGCGGCCGGGCGGCCGCTATGACCGGGCACTGCGCCTGCTGGCCAATGCGCGGCGCCTCTCGCCCGGCGCCCTCACCAAGTCGGGCGTCATCCTCGGCATGGGCGAGGAGTGGGACGAGATCATCGAGTGCATGCGAGACCTCCGCCGGAGCGACGTGAACATCCTTACGCTGGGCCAGTACCTGCGCCCATCGAACGGGCACCTGCCGATCGTGCGGTACTACACTCCCGAGGAGTTCGCAGAATTGCGCGAGATCGCCCTGCAACTCGGATTTGCGCATGTGCAGTCGAGCCCGCTGACGCGGTCGTCGTATCATGCATGGGAGGCGGTCGGGTCGCGCGATGCGGCGGTGGAGACGGCCGAGGCTGCGGTATGACCGCCAAGGCCGACAAGAAGCGCGCCGCCGCCACCCCGAAGGCCGCCAGCACATCCCTCCCCGACGCCGAGACCCAGCGCTCGTGGTTGCGGCAGATGCTGCTGATCCGTCGCTTCGAGGAGAAGGCGGGCGAGGCGTACAGCCTCGGCAAGATCGGCGGCTTCTGTCACCTGTACATCGGGCAGGAGGCGGTGGCGGTCGGCTCGATTGCCGCACTCCGGAGCGACGACTACATCACGGCCTCCTACCGGGAGCACGGCCATGCACTGGCGCGTGGCATCAGTGCGCGTGCCGCGATGGCCGAGCTGTTCGGGAAGGCCGCGGGATGCTCGCACGGCAAGGGCGGGTCGATGCACCTCATTGACGCGTCGCTGGGCTTCCTCGGCGGGCATGGCATCGTGGGAGGGCACATACCCCTCACCACCGGCATGGCGTTCGCCATCAAGTATCGTGAGGAAGACCGCGTGGCCGTCTGCTACTTCGGCGAGGCCGCGGTGAACAACGGCGCCTTTCACGAGGCACTGAACATGGCGGCGCTGTGGAAGCTGCCCGCGATCTACATCTGCGAGAACAATCGCTACGGCATGGGCACGGCCCTCGAGCGGGCCAGTGCGGTGTACGACATCTCCGAGCGGGCATCGTCGTACGACATGGACCGCGAGGTGGTGGACGGGCAGGACGTGCTCCAGGTGTACGAGGCCACGCAGCGCGCCGTGGCGCGTGCCCGCGAAAAGAACCATCCCACCCTGCTCGAGATCCGTACCTACCGCTTCATGGGTCACTCGATGTCCGACCCGATCCACGGTCACTATCGTACCCGGGAAGAGGTCGAGGACCACCGCAAGCGGGACCCGATCCTGGTATGGTCGGCCCGGCTGAAGGCCGACGGGCTGATCGACGAGAAGGGCATCAAGACCCTCGATGCCGAGGCGATTTCCGAGGTGGAAGACGCCTACCGGTTCGCCGACACGGCCCCCGATCCGGAGCCCGGCGAGCTGTGGACGGACGTGTATGCCACGAGTGAGGGAGAGGCGTAATGGCGGTCATCACCTACCGCGACGCGCTCAACCAGGCCATTCGCGAGGAGATGCGCCTCGATCCGTCGGTGTTCCTCATGGGCGAGGAAGTCGGGGTCTACCAGGGTGCCTACAAGGTGAGCCGCGGGCTGCTGGACGAGTTCGGGCCGATGCGCGTGGTCGACACGCCCATCACCGAGCTGGGCTTTGCCGGTGTCGGGGTCGGTGCGGCGATGGTGGGCCTCCGGCCGATCGTCGAGTTCATGACGTGGAACTTCGCACTGCTCGCCATCGACCAGGTGGTGAACACCGCCGCCAAGATGCGGTATATGTCAGGGGGGCAGATCGCCGTGCCGATGGTGTTCCGGGGCCCCGGCGGGTCGGCGCTGCAACTCGCGGCACAACACTCCCAGTCGTTCGAGTCGTGGTATGCGCACGTACCGGGGCTCAAGGTCGTGATGCCGGCGACACCAGCCGATGCGAAGGGCCTGCTCAAGAGCGCGATCCGCGACGCCGATCCGGTGGTGTTCATCGAGGGCGAAATGCTGTACAACACCAAGGGAGAGGTGCCCGACGGTGAGTACCTCACCCCGATCGGGGTTGCGGACGTGAAGCGCACCGGGTCGGACGTGACCCTGATCTGTCACTCGAAGACCGTGAGCGTGGCGCTCAAGGCGGCGGAACAGCTGGCGGCAGATGGCATCGAGGCGGAGGTGGTCGACCTGCGCACCATCCGGCCCCTCGATCATGAGACGATCCTGGCCTCGGTGAGCAAGACCCATCGCGCCGTGGTCGTGGAGGAGGGCTGGTCGTTTGCGGGCGTCGGTGCGCAGGTGGTGGACGTGATCCAGCGCGGCGTCTTCGATGAGCTCGACGCCCCGGTGCTCCGGGTGACGGGCGCCGACGTTCCCATGCCGTACAACAAGCATCTCGAGAAGGCCTCGAAGGCAGATCCACCGAAGGTGATCGCGGCAGTCCGGCGCGTGATGTACCTGGAGTCGTAAATGGCAACCACGGTCGTGATGGAAGCGCTCTCGCCCACGATGGAGGAGGGCCGCCTCGTTGAATGGAAGAAGCAGCCCGGCGACGCCGTGGCGGTCGGGGACATCCTCGCCGAGGTCGAGACCGACAAGGCGGTGATGGAACTGGTGGCGCGTGCCGCCGGGACGCTGCTCACCCATGCGGTGGCCGCGGGTGCCACGGTGCCGGTAGGCCAGGCACTCGGGTATATCGGCGAGCCGGGCGAGGCGGTTGGCGAGGGCGCACAGGGCGCACAGGGCGCCAGGGCGCACAGGGCGCACAGGGCGCACAGGGCGCACAGGGCGCACAGGGCGCACAGGGCGCAGCGAATGGTCGGGAGAAGGCGCCCGCGGCGCCAGTTGCGGTGGCGGCGCCCCCTGCACCGTCCGCCGGTGGCCGCCTCAAGGCATCGCCCCTCGCGCGCAAGATCGCCGCCGATCGCGGGCTCGACCTGCAGGCGCTGACGGGCACGGGCCCCGAAGGCCGCATCGTGCTGCGGGACATCGAAACCGCCGGGACGGGTGAGCAGCGTGTTTCGGCGGCAGCCTCGGTCCCCCTCACGCCCTCACGCCCTCACGTCCTCGCGTCGGGCGCCGCGTACACCGACGTGCCGCTCACCCAGATCCGCAAGACGATCGCGAAGCGCCTGGCGCAGTCGATCGGGCCAGTCCCGACGTTCTACCTCACGGCCGAAGCCGACATGACGCGGGCAGCGGAGGCGCGCGACGGGCTCAACGCGCTGGGCGAGGGCAAGGTGTCGTTCAACGACATCGTGATCAAGGCAACCGCCGTGGCGCTGCGGCAGCACCCGGCGTGCAATGCGTGGTGGCGGGACGACCACATCCGGTACTGGAATGACGTGCACGTGGCGATGGCCGTGGCGGTGGAGGATGGCCTCATTACGCCGATCATCCGGCATGCCGACCAGAAGTCGCTGCGGCAGATCGGCGCTGAGGCGAAGGACCTGGCCCTGCGCGCCCGCGATCGCAAGCTCACGCCGGAGGAGTACACCGGGGGCACGTTCTCGGTCTCGAATCTCGGCATGTTCGATATTGACGAATTCACGGCGATCATCAACCCGCCGGAAGCGGGCATCCTCGCGGTGGGACGCATTGCCGACCAGGCCGTGGCACTGGACGGGCAGCTCGCCATCCGCAAGCGGCTGCGACTCACGATGTCGTGCGACCACCGGGTGATCGACGGCGCCACCGGCGCCCAGTTCCTGCGCACCCTGGTCCGCATGCTGGAGAACCCGCTCGGCATGGTGTGGTAGCGGGGAGGGCGTGAGGGCGTGAGGGCGTGAGGGCGTGAGGGCGTGAGGGCGTGAGGGCGTGAGGGCGTGAGGCAGGGATAAACCACTACATCGGGACACATTGTGGCTCAATACGACGTGATCATTCTTGGTGGTGGACCGGCAGGCTATACCGCCGCCATTCGCGCCGCGCAGCTCGGGCTCTCCACCGCGGTGGTGGAGCAGGAGAAGCTCGGCGGCGTCTGCGTCAACATCGGGTGCATTCCCACCAAGGCGCTGCTGCACAGTGCCTGGGTGGCGAGTGTACTCGCGCACAACGTGAAGGACCTCGGCATCGAGGTGGGCAGCGTCACGACCGACTATGGCGTGGCCATGAAGCGCTCGCGCAAGGTGTCGGAGCAGAACTCGAAGGGCGTCGAGTTCCTGATGAAGAAGCACAAGGTCACCGTCATCAAGGGGCATGGCGTACTGCAGCCCGGCCGCAAGGTGAAGGTCGGTGGCGACGTGCACACGGCGACCAAGGGGGTCGTGATCGCCACCGGGTCGCGGGTGAAGGGCATCCCGCAGATCGGCCTCGAGATCAACAAGACCACGGTCATCAGTTCCGACGAGGCCCTGTTCCTGGAGCAGGCGCCGACGTCGATGGCGATCATCGGTGCCGGAGCCGTCGGGAGCGAGTTTGCCGACATCTTCTCCGCCTTCGGCACCACGGTGACGCTGATCGAGGCCCTGCCACGTATCCTGCCGATCGAGGACGCCGACAGCTCGGACGTGCTCGCGAAGAGCTTCCGGAAGCGCGGCATCAGCGTGCACGCCGGTGCCAAGGTGATGAAGGCTGCTGTGGCCAAGGATGGGGTGACGCTGACCGTCGAGGTGGGCGGCAAGACGGAATCGATCGCGGTGGAGAAGGTCCTGATGGCCGCCGGACGCGCCGTCAACACCGAGGACCTCGGGCTCACGGAGTGCGGCATCCAGCTTACCGACCGCGGCTTCATCAAGGTGGACCTGGCCACGTTCCAGACCACGGCCGCCGGCTACTACGCCATTGGCGACGTGGCCGGGCCGCCGATGCTGGCCCACAAGGGCAGCCGTGAGGGCGTCAACGTGGCGGAGATCATCGCCGGCCAGCATCCGCACCCGATCCGCTACGACAACGTTCCGAGCGTGACGTATTGCCATCCCGAGGTGGCGAGCATCGGCCTCACCGAGGCGCAGTGCAAGGAGCAGAACCTGGACTACCAGGTGGGCCGCTTTCCGATGAGCGCAAATGGCCGGGCACGTGCATCGAACGAGACCGAGGGCTTCGTCAAGATCATCCGCGACAAGAAGTACGGCGAGATCCTGGGTGCGCACATCGTGGCGAGCCATGCGTCGGAGATGATCCACGAACTGGTGGTGGCACGCGAGAACGAGTACACGGTGGAGGAAGTCGATCTCGCGATCCACGCCCATCCCACGCTGTCGGAGGCAATCGCCGAGGCAGCGCTCGATTCCATGGGACGGGTGCTCAATACGTGATGCAGACGAACGTCGGCGGCGAACCCGTCGACCCCGCCCGGGACCGCCCGGCGCTGGTGTTCCACGCCCTCCTTGGCGCCACGCTCGCGGGAACGTCGAGCGTGGCGCTCGTGCTTTGGGGTGTCCGACTGCTGGTTGCCAGCCGGGCACCGGCCGCAGACACCGCTGCCGCCGGGCCGGCGTTCCCGGTACTCGTGGGTGGCGTACTGGCGTCCATGCTGCTGGCCGCGGGTCTCGCCTGGTGGCGCCTCGCACCGCTCACGGCGATGTGGCGCCGTGGCGTCTTCGCGATGATCAGCGCGCTTGGCACCATCGTGGGCGCGCTTGCGGCCACTCCCCTGCACTACCGTTTTGGCGACCGTGGCCTGCTCAGCCTGGCCGGCGCCGCGTTCGTCGGGGCGATCCTCATGCTGCGGCCACGCCCCGCCATGGCCGCCTGATGCTTCCCCTGCGCGTCCTCGACCTGGGCCGGCGCGGTTACGCCGAGTCGCTGGAACTGCAGCGCCGGCTGTGTGCCGGGCGGGGCGCACCCGACCATGGCCTCGATGATGTCCTGCTCCTGGTGGAGCACGAGCCGGTCATCACGCTCGGGCGCACCACGCAGGCCTCCAGCCTGCCGGTGCCCGCTGCGGAGATCGCGCGCCGCGGGGTTGGCATGCACGAGGTGGAGCGCGGTGGCGACGCGACCTGGCACGGGCCCGGCCAACTGGTGGGCTATCCCATCGTGGACCTGCGTCGGCTGAGGGAAGACCTGCATTGGTACCTCCGTTCGCTGGAGGACGGGCTGATCGATGCGCTCGAGCAGCTGGGCGTTCCGGCCGATCGCAATCCCGGCTATACCGGGGTGTGGACTGCGGGACGCAAGATTGCGAGCATCGGGGTGCACGTGAAGCGATGGGTGACGCTGCACGGGTTTGCCTTGAACGTGGTGAACGATCTCGACGGCTTCGAGCTCATCGTGCCGTGCGGCATCGAGCAGGTGGTGATGACCAGCGTTGCCGCGGAGCTTGGCGGCAGCGAGGCCCCGGGCGACCTCTTCACCAGGACAAAGGAGGCGGTGGTCGCCTCCCTTGGCAGGGCGCTGAGCCGCGAGCCGACATGGGATCACCCCATTGCCACGGGAGCGTCACGAACATGACCTCTTCCATACCGCGCATCGACGCGCGAACGAGCGATGCTGCGCGGCTCCCGCCGGGACAGGTCCTCACCCACAAGTGGCCGGTGCTGCACTACAGTCACGTTCCCGCGATCGACACGGCAACCTGGCGCTTCGAGGTGCGTGGTGCCGTGGCCAACCCGTTCGTGCTTTCGTGGACGGAGCTCCTGGAGATTGGCGCGCAGGAGACGCTGTGCGACATGCACTGCGTGACGCAGTGGAGCCGTTTCGACAACCTGTTCGCCGGGGTGCCAGTGCGCAGCATCATCCGCCTCGCACGGCCGGCGCCGGAGGCCAGCCACGTGCTGGTGCATGCTGAACCGGGCTACTCCACCAACCTGCCGCTTGCGGATCTCGATCGGGATGCCAACCTGCTCGCCACCCGGCACGACGGCGAGGAGCTGACACCGGAGCACGGCGGCCCGGTGCGCCTGCTGGTGCCACACCTGTACCTCTGGAAGAGTGCCAAGTGGGTCACCGGCTTCGAGTTCCTCGACGGTGACGAGCCCGGATTCTGGGAAGAAAATGGCTATCACATGCACGGGGATCCGTGGCGGGAAGAGCGATTCGGTCGGCCGGATCATGCGCGCATGCGGCGGGGCCCCAGGCGCTAGTCGTCATAGGGTTGGGACCGCTACGTCAAGAGGGGCGCCGAAATCCGGCGCCCCCGTTTGCCTTCTGGCCTCACCGACTATTTTTCTCCCCCAGATGATGACTTCGTCTGATCGTCCCGCGCCGGAGCACCTGGCGGAGAAGCAAGTCGCCGCCATCCTGCGGGCGGCGCAAAGCTGGGCACGTGAGGCGCCCAAGGCCCTCGAACCTGCCATCAAGGCGGTGTGCGTGCGGCTGGCTGAGATGGTCGCCGACCAGCGGCATTACCTGGCACCACTTCCGGAACCGCAGGAATCGGAGCGCCGGGAGGTGCTCAACCTCGTTGCGGCCCAGCTCCGCTCGGCGCCAGTCACCACCGGCATCGAGGAGAACCTCAAGGGACTCGAGGAGCTCGAACTGCGCTCCACCGGCTCGTGGGCGATCGTCGCCACGGCCCAGACGGATTGGGTCACCACGGCGATCCAGTATCTCGAAGGGTGTGCGCGGAGCCTGCCGGCAGGGGAACAGCCCGATCCCTACTGGGCTGACGACGTGGTGGCGGGGGTGATCGCCTCGGTGCGAGCACTCATCGGGGTGGACGAGTTGCACGCGCGCACCGAGGCCCAGTTCATGGGCCAGCCCCGGAAGGACCCGCCCGCGGACGCCTAGACGGCGTCCGCCTCCTCCAGTTCCTCGCTCTCTTCCACCGCCTGCCCGCCTTTTTCGGCAAACAGCTCCAGAAACCGGCCAAAGATCTCGATCCCGCTCCAGAGCTGGGCGAGGTCGAGCTTTTCGTTGGGCGAGTGCAGGCCATCGTCTGGCAGGCCGATTCCGGTGAGGAGCACCGGTGCGCCGGCCAGGCCCAGCTCGGGCACGATCGGGATCGAGCCGCCGGCCCGGACATGCACCGCCCGTCGCCCGGTCACTTCCTCGAACGCCTCGTCGAGGACCGCGAAGGCGGGATGGCTGGTGTCGACCTCGACCGGGTCGCCCCCGTGGAGCATGGTGACCTCAACGTCGGCCCACTTGGGGGTGAGCCTGGACACCGCCTTCTGCAGCCACTTGGCCACCTTCTGGCGTTCCAGGCCGGGTACCAGCCTCAGGCTCACCTTGGCGACCGCATGCGCCGGTATCACCGTCTTGGCCCCATCGCCCACGAAGCCGCCGCGAATGCCATGAATCTCCAGCGTCGGCAGTGCCCAGGTGCGCTCCGCCACCGAGTATTCCTTGAGTCCGGTCAGCGCCCGACCCGTCACCTCGTGCTGCAGGAACTCCGTCTTGTCGAACGGCAGCTTCTTCCAGCCCTTGAGCTCGCCCTTCGTTGGCGGCTTGACCGCCTTGTAGAGCTTGGGAATCTGAATCTCGCCATCGGCATCCTTGAGGCCGGCGAGGATCCGCACCAGTGTCTCGAGCGCGTTCGGTGCCACTCCGCCATAGGTACCGGAGTGCAGGTCGCGCTGCAGCGTGCGCACCGAAATCTCGGCATAGCACAGGCCGCGCAGCGCGGTGTACACCGCCGGCCAGCCGGGGGCGTAGTACGACATGTCGCACACCAGCACGGCGTCGGCCGCCGTGAGCTCGGGCCGCGCGTGCAGCAAGTCGGAGATGACGCTTCCGCCGCACTCCTCCTCACCCTCGAAAATGAAATGCACATTGAGGGGTGGAATGCCGCTGGCATCGCACACCGATTCGTACGCCTTGAGGAGGCAGTAGACCTGTCCCTTGTCGTCACAGGCGCCGCGCGCATAGAGGCGGCCGTCGCGCACCGTCGGCTCGAAGGCCGGCGTGGTCCACTCGTCGAGCGGCTCGGCCGGCTGCACGTCGTAGTGCCCGTAGATGAGCAGTGTGGGGCGTCCCTCCACGTGCGGACCCTCGGCCCACACCACCGGGTGCCCCGACCCCTCGATCAGCTCGACCGTGGGGCACCCCAGGCCGCGCAGGTGCTGACTGAGCCAGTCGGCGGCACGCCGACAGTCCGCGGCACGGTCAGGATAGCGTGCTGATGCTGGGAATGCGGAGAAACTCGGTAAGCTCGCGGAGCATGCGGTCCTGCTCCCGCGCAACGAACGATGCGTCCATGGAACCGGCCAGGTAGAAGGGTAGGACGGAAGGTGGCCTCGACAGCACGGAATATAAAGGTGCTAAACTTCAGCCATGACTGCCATCACCACTTCAGATCGTCAACGGCTGCACGACACGCTCGTGGCCAGCGCCAGCCATTTCCGTGATGCAACCAGGGGGCTCAGTGCGGCAGAGTGGGAGCGCCGGCCCGCACCTGGCAAATGGAGCCCGGCCGAACTGGCTGAGCACCTGGCCTTGAGCGAGGAGGTCATGCCCCGCCTGGCCCGCAAGGCGCTCTCGGAACCGGAAATGCCCATCGACGAGCAGCGCATGCGCGAGGTCGACGCGGAAATCATCGCCAGTATGCAGGATGATGCCTGGCATGGCACGGCGGCCGAGCCGGTGCAGCCGAGACGCAGCTTTCCCAGCGGCCCCGCTGCGGCTGCCGCCTTCCTCGAGCGCCGCGAACAGACAATCGAGTTCGTGCAGGACACCGAAGATCCCCTGCGGAACCATACCTTTCCGCACCCGGCCTATGGACCCCTCGACAGCTATCAGTGGCTGCTGATGCTCGCCCATCACTCGGATCGGCATATACGGCAGATCGAACGTGCGAAGCACGTTCGAGGACGTGAGGACGTGAGGACGTGAGGGCGTGGGAGCGCTTCGCGCTGGCGTGAGGGCGTGACGTACTACGGGGAAAGGGCCCGCTGCAATCGCGCGTAGGCTTCCTTGCCCTGGGCGCCCGCCTCGAGTTCACGGAGCGCCCTGACGCTTTCGGCAATGTCGGCGCCGTGCTGCTGGTACCAATCCTCGAAGAGTTGCAGCTTCGTGCGATAGATCAGTGCTCCCACCAGCCGGGCATTGTTCACTGGCCCCGCCGGCCGGCTGCTGATACGCATGGTGCGCAGCTGGGAAGCCACGGGGCCCTCGAGTTCGGCCCTGCCCCACGACCCGATGGCAACGCGCCCCGAATCGAGCGCCGCCGAGTCCGGTTTTGTGGCATAGAACGCCGTGAGACGACCCACCAGCTCAGTGTAGAAGTTCCCGAGCACGATCTCGTCGAGCCATCGTGCCGCCGCCGAGGCGGCCATGGCGCTGTCACCCCGATCACGGAAGAACTGCTCGGCGGCGCGATAGCCGGCCAACTGGGCGAAGCTCTCGTTGAATTCAGTGGCGCTCTTCACGTATAGCGAGTTGTGCGCGATCTCATGGAAGACGAGGGCGGCGAGCTCGACGGAATCGCGGGTGAGCGCCGTGGAGAGCAACGGATCCTCGAACCAGCCCAGCGTCGAAAATGCACCTGCCGGCCGCAGGTAGGTATCGAATCCCTTGTTGCCGAACTCCGTCGCGGTCGCCCTGGCCTGGTCGAGGTTGAAGAAACCCTTGTAGGGCACCTTCCCGACGATGGGATACTTCCAGGTGTGCGGGCAGATGCAGGTCCGGGGGGACGCAGAGAGCACAAGCAGCAGGGTGTCGCGTCCGACGTCGGCGAAGGTGGTATAGGTATCGCCCGCCTCGAACCCGAGCTTTGCCGCATAGGCCCGGACGTCCAGCACCAGTTGCAGCTGGCCTCGCTCGGCGGGAGGCAGGGTGGTGTCGCGGGCCAGCTTCTCGATGGGCTGGCGCGACTGGAGGATGCGAGTTTCCTCGTAGCCGGCCCGCCAGAGATACCGTACCTCGCCGCTGCTGATATAGGCGGTCGAGAATCCCCCGACGAGAAGCGCCACGAGAGCAGCAAAGATCATCCAGGGTCTCCTCCACCAGGGCTTGCGCCGGGGCTCGTCCATAGGCGTAAGCTATTGGTACACAATTACTTTGACAACGGTATGACCGTCCGGTAACTTTGTGCCATGAATGCTGAATCCGGGCTCGAGGCGGTCCGTTTCAATTCGGACGGCCTGGTGCCGGTTGTGGCTCAGGACGTCCTCTCCGGGGACCTGCTGATGCTGGCGTACGCCAACCGGGAAGCCATCGAACTCACCCTGTCCACCGGGTCGGCGCACTATTTCAGCCGGAGCCGCAACGCGCTCTGGCAGAAGGGCGCGACCTCGGGGCATACGCAGGCGGTGTCCGAGGTGCGCCTCGACTGCGATGGCGACACGGTGCTGTATCGCGTGCGCCAGACCGGACCGGCCTGCCACACCGGCTCGAGAACCTGTTTCACAACCCGCCTGGCGCCGGCGCCCCTGGATGCCCCGGACGACGGGGGCCACTTGCTCCAGCGGTTGGCGGCAACGGTTGCCCGGCGTGGCGCGGACCGGCCGGAGGGTTCGTACACGGTGCAGCTGCTTGCGGCTGGCCTTCCCAAGGTATCGCAGAAGGTTGGCGAGGAGGCGATCGAGGTGGTGGTGGCGGCCAACAGCGAGAGTGCCGAGCGCCTTGCCTCCGAGACGGCCGACCTGCTCTATCACCTGCTCGTGCTGCTGCAGGCCCGCGGCGTACCGCTCGACACGGTATGGCGCGAGCTCGACGAACGGACGCGTTGAGCATGGGGTTCATCCACCTTCATACGCACAGCGAGTACTCGCTGCTCGACGGTGCCAATCGCATCACGGACCTTGTCGGGCACGTCAAGAAGCTGGGCATGGACAGCCTTGCAGTCACCGACCATGGCAACATGCATGCGGCGTGGACCTTCTATGAGGAAGCGAAGAAGCAGAAAGTCCGCCCGATCCTCGGCTTCGAGGCATACCTCGCATTCGGGCCCAGGACGGCGCGGGAAAAGCCGGCGGGCGCGCCCGGCATCTACAGCCACCTCGTGTTGCTGGCGAAGAATCGCGAGGGTTACCGGAACCTGATCCGACTCAGTTCCATCGGGTACACCGAGGGCTTCTACCGGCGACCACGCATCGACAAGGAAGTGCTCGAGCAGATGAGCGACGGCGTGGTGTGCCTCGCGGCCTGCCTGTCGGGCGAGGTGGCGCTGGCGCTGCGCCAGGGGCGGTACGACGAGGCGAAGAAGAGCGCCGAGTGGTTCTCGCGCGTGTTCGGCCCGGGCAACTTCTGGCTGGAGATCCAGAAGCACGGCATCGCCGAGGAAGTGACGGTGGCCGAGGGCATGCTGCAGCTGGGCAAGGAGCTCGGGATCGGGGTGGTGGCGACCAACGACGCGCACTACCTGCGGCGGGAGGATGCCGAGGCGCACGACGTGCTGCTGGCGATCGGCACCGGCGCCGACCTGGACGACCCGAAGCGGTTCCGCTTCGAGGGGAACGAGAGCTACGTCAAGTCGGAGGCGGAGATGCAGCAGCTCTTCCCCGACCATCCGGAGACGCTGGCCAACACGCAAACCGTCGCCGACGGCTGCGAGTTCGACTTCGAGAAGCGGTACTTCCTGCCCGGCTTTCCCCGTCCCGCCGAGTTCGCCACGGACGCGGCGCTGCTGCGCCACCTCGCGGAGGAGGGGGCGATCGCGCGGTATGGCACTCCGCTCCCGGCGGCGGTGCAGGAGCGGCTCGACTTCGAGCTCGGTGTCATCGCCACGGCCGGCTATGACGGCTATTTCCTCATCGTCCACGACTTCATTCGCGCCGCCCGCGAGCGCGGGATCCCGGTGGGTCCAGGCCGCGGCTCGGCGGCGGGATCGATCGTCGCGTACGCCCTGCAGATCACGAATGTCTGCCCGCTCAAGTTCGACCTGCTGTTCGAGCGCTTCCTCAACCCCGAGCGCGTGTCGATGCCGGATATCGACGTGGACTTCTGCTTCGAGCGCCGGGGTGAGGTGATCGAGTACGTGCGCCAGCGCTATGGCCGCGCCAGCGTCGGGCAGATCGTCACCTTCGGGACGATGAAGGCCCGCGCTGCCGTGAAGGACGTGGCGCGGGTACTGCGCATCCCGCCCGGCGAGGCCGACAAGCTGACCAAGCTCATCCCCTCGGGCCCGGCGTACAGCCTCACGATCCCGGAGGCAGTACAGAAGGTGGACGAGCTCAAGGGGATGGTGAAGGAGAACCCGCAGTTCGGCCGGCTCATGCAGCTCAGTTCCCGGATCGAGGGGATCTCGCGGCACCTCTCCGTGCACGCGGCCGGCGTGGTGATCGCCCCGGGGCCGCTGCAGGAGTACGTGCCGATCTGCACGGCGCCCACCAAGGGGGCGGGCGCGGCGACGGACGGCGAGGATTCGCTGATCACGCAGTACGAGATGGGCGCGCTGGAAAAGGTGGGCATGCTCAAGATGGACATGCTCGGCCTCAAGACGCTCACCGTGATCCACGATGCGGTGCACATGATCCGTGACCGTCACGGCGTCGAGCTCGACATGGATACGCTGTCGTTCGACGACCCGGAGGTATACGCGCTGCTGCGCGCAGGCCGGACGGCGGGCGTCTTCCAGTTTGAATCGCCGCTCGCCACCGAAACGCTGCGGGCCATGAAGTGCGACCGCTTCGACGACCTGGTGGCGTCGAACGCCCTGCTCCGCCCCGGCCCGCTCGATGCCGGGATGCACACGGTGTTCATCAGGCGGAAGCTCGGGCAGGAGAAGGTCACGTACCCGCACCCGTCGCTCCAGGAGCTGCTGGCGCCCACCTACGGCGTCATCACCTACCAGGAACAGGTGATGCGCATCGCGAACATCCTCGCCGGCTTCTCGCTGGCCGAAGCCGACGTGCTGCGAAAGGCGGTGGGCAAGAAGGACGCGGAGCTCATCAAGAAGGAGCTGGGCCGGTTCGTGGAGCGCACGGTGGCCCTGGGCCACCCCAAGAAGCTCGCCGATGAGCTTGCCGCGCAGATCGAGACGTTCGGCCGGTACGGCTTCAACAAGTCGCACTCGGTGGCCTACTCGGTGCTGTCCTACCAGACGGCGTGGCTCAAGGCCCACTACCCGTCGGAGTTCATGGCGGCGCTGCTCTCGTCCGAAATCGGGAATACCGACAAGGTGGTGCAGTACATCAACGAGGCGCGCGAACTGGGCTGCGAAATCCTGCCGCCCGACGTCAATGAATCGGGCTTCAAGTTCACGGTGGTGGCCGACAAGCGCATTCGCTTCGGCCTGGGCGCCGTACGCAACGTGGGCGCGGGCGCCATCGAGTCGATCATCGCGGGCCGGCGCGATGGGCCGTACGTCACCCTGGCCGACCTGGTCGAGCGCATCGACCTGCGCCTCTGCAACAAGCGGGTGGTGGAGTCGCTCATCGCGGCCGGGGCCTGCGACTCGCTGGGCGGGCACCGCAAGCAGCTGCTCGAGGGGCTCGACACGACGCTGCAGGAAGCGCAGCTCATGCAGGCCGACCGGGATGCCGGACAGGAATCACTGTTTGGCGAGATGCCGGCGGCCGAGCACCGGCCAGTGGAGCTGCCCGACGTGCCGCCCTGGACCGAGAGCGAGCGGTTGACCCGCGAGAAGGAAGTGATCGGCTTCTTCATCTCGGGGCATCCGCTGGAGCGCTACCGCGAAGAGGTGGCCCTCTTCGGGGCGCGCACCACCGCCACGCTGCACCAGTGGAGCGAACACCCGGTGACGATCGGCGCCGTGGTGACGGCGCTCAAGCGCCAGATTTCCAAGAAGACGGGCAAGGAGTACGCGCGGCTGGTGCTGGAGGATTTTCACGGCACGGCGGAGGCGATCGTCTTTCCCGATGCCTGGGCCAAGCTCAACCAGGCGATCCTGCCCGATGCCGCCCTGCTCCTGACCGGGGGGTACAGCGAGCGCGACCGCGGCGAGGACCGCGCGCCGTTCATCATCGAGTCGGTCCGCCCGCTGGCCGAGATCCGGCAGACCGGGGCGCTGGCGCTCAGCCTGCGCTGGCGGCTGCCCAGTGCGCCACCCGCCGACGCGGTGCGGGCCGTGGCCCGCCTCTGCACCAGCCACCCCGGCCCGACGCCGGTCTATATTGAATGGAACGACGGCAACGGGGAGTCGGTGCGGCTGCGGTCGCGCTCCCTCCGGGTGGCGCTCGAGGAAGACCTCGTGCGCGGCATCCGAGAGCTGCTCGGTTCCGACGCCATCCACTACGCCAGGCACAACTGACCTATGGCTCCGTCCGCGTATACGCTGGACTTCGAGAAGCCCCTGCAGGAGCTCGAGCGCCAGATCGAGGAGCTCGAGCGCCTGCGCGAGGACCGCAAGATCGACGTCGGCACCGAACTCAAGCTGCTGCAGGACAAGCTGCACGGCTTGCGGGAGGACATTTATCGCGGCCTCACGCCGATCCAGCGTGTCATGGTGGCCCGGCATCCCCGGCGCCCGTACACCCTCGACTACCTGAGCACGATCTTCACCGATGTCATCGAACTGCACGGCGACCGGCTCTACATGGACGATCCGTCGATCGTGGGGGGATGGGCCCGGCTGGCCGGGACATCGGTGATGGTGATCGGCCACCAGAAGGGCCGCGACACCAAGGACAACATCAAGCGCAACTTCGGCATGCCGCACCCCGAGGGCTATCGCAAGGCGCTCCGGCTCATGAAGCTCGCCGCCCGGTTCAACGCGCCGGTCATCACCCTCATCGACACCCCCGGCGCCTATCCCGGCCTCGAGGCGGAGGAGCGGGGCCAGTCCGAGGCGCTGGCCCGGAACATCCTTGAGATGTCGGTGCTCCCCACACCGATCATCAGTGCCGTCATCGGGGAGGGAGGGTCGGGTGGTGCACTGGCGCTCGGAGTCGCCGACCGTGTGCTCATGCTGGAGAACTCCGTGTATTCCGTGATCACGCCCGAGGGCTGTGCCGCGATCCTCTGGAAGGACGCGAGCCAGCGCGAGCGGGCGGCCGAGGCACTCAAGCTCACCGCTGCCGACCTGCTCACGCTCAAGGTGATCGATGAGGTGGTTCCTGAACCCGTGGGCGGAGCGCACGTGGACCCCGAGGCGACCGGCGAGGCGCTCCGCGCCGCCTTGCTCCGGCACCTGACCGAGTTGCGCAAGGTGAAGACAGACCGGCTGGTGCGACGCCGCGGCGAGAAATACGCGGCCATGGGCGAGTTCGTCGAGACCTGATGCCACAGACTGTCGAAGTCCGGTTCAAGGGCACCCGCCGCGCCTTCTTCCACTGGCCGCACGAAGACACCGCACCGCTCCGCCTGCAGGAATCGGTCATCGTGGATGTCGACCGGGGCGAAGACTTCGGGCGCATTTCCGCCGTCGGTGATGTCGCCGCCAAGAAGTGCGGCGGCTCCTGTTCCGTACCGCAGGCACCGGCAGACGGCGAGGCGGGCCAGGCTGCGTCGGGATGTGGGACGGCGGCCCCGGCGGACGGCGGCGGCGATGCACCGGCAGCGGTGTTCCCGCCGGTGCTGCGGCGCGCCTCCCAGGATGAGATTCGTCGCGCCAATGAGTTGCGCCGCGCCGAGGAAGAGGATCGCCGACGGATCGTGGCGAAGGTGCGGGAACACAAGCTGGAGATGAAGGTGAGCGACGTCGAGTGGCAGTGGGACCGGCACCAGATGACGGTCTTCTTCTCGGCGGAGCAACGGGTGGACTTTCGCGCCCTGGTGCGCGAGCTCGCCAGCGCCTTCCGCACCCGGATCGACCTGCGCCAGATCGGTGTCCGCGACGAAGCGGCGCGCGTCGGCGGCGTGGGTCGCTGCGGTCGCGAGTACTGCTGCTCCACCTGGCTTCCCGAGCTCTCGCCGGTCAACCTGTCGCTCGCCAAGAACCAGAGCCTCTCGCTCAATCCGTCGCAGATTTCCGGGGGGTGCGGGCGCCTGCTCTGCTGCCTCAAGTATGAGCACGAATTCTACGTGGCGTCGCGCAAGCGCTTCCCGCGCGAGGGAAAGACTATCGAGACGCTGCGCGGCACGGAGAAGGTGATCGCGGTCGACATCTTCCGGGAGCGGGTGTACCTGCGCGGCGCCGACGAATCGCGTACCGTGGGCCTGGAGGAGCTGCGCGAGGAGATGGAGGGCGCCGCGAGGGCCGGGGGCGCGGCGCGGGCGGAAACGCCGCCGCGGCCGGAAAAGACAGAGCGCCCGGCACGCAGCGAGCGAGCCCGGCCCCCTGCCCGCCAACGGCCGGCCGGGAGGCCGCTCCGCGACGATGCAACCGCCGCCGTGGCCGCAGCGCCGGAAGCGGCGACCACGCCAGAGCCTCCAACCGCTCCGGACACTCCGGCGCCATCGCCGTCGGGCAAGAAGCGCCGGCGCCGGCGCCGGCGGCGCGGGGGCGGCGGTGCCGCGGGCGGACCGACCCCGCCGGAGACGGACGGCTGACCGTGGCGTCGTTCTTCATCACAACCGCCATTGACTACGCCAACGGCGATCCACACCTCGGGCACGCCTTCGAGAAGGTGGGCGCCGACTGCATCGCACGCTACCGCCGACTTCGCGGCGACACGGTCTGGTTCCTCATCGGCATGGATGAGCATGGGCAAAAGGTGGCGCAGGCGGCCGCCGACGCGGGGGTGACGCCACAGGCCTTTGTGGATCGCCTTGCCGGGCGCTTCGAGGCGATGTGGGACCGGCTCGCGATTTCCAACGACCAGTTCATCCGCACCACCTCGCCGGCTCACCAGGCGGGCGTGCAGGAACTCATCGAGCGCATCTTTGCGCGACATCCCGACGACTTCTACGAACGGTCATACGCCGGGCTGTACTGCGTGGGCTGTGAGGCCTTCAAGCAGCCCGCCGAGATCATCGACGGCAAGTGCGAGCTGCACCCGACCCGCACGCTCGAGATGGTGGAGGAACTGAACTGGTTCTTCCGGCTGTCACGCTACGAGGATTTCCTCCGGGCACACATCGCAGCCCATCCCGACTTCATCCAGCCGGCGAGCCGGAAGAATGAGATTCTCGGCCTGCTCGACCAGGGGCTGGAGGATGTGTCGGCGAGCCGCGCGAGGGACGGATGGGGCATCCCCTTCCCCCGACCCACGAGTGACGGGCAGGCGCAGACGACCTACGTGTGGTTCGACGCGCTCCCCAACTACTGGACCGCCACCCGGCTTGCGGGCGCGCATGCGACGTGGCCCGCACAGCTGCATGTCATCGGAAAGGACATCACCCGCTTTCACTGCGTCATCTGGCCCGCCATGCTGGAAGCGGCGGGGCTGCCCCTCCCGGAGAAGGTCTGGGCGCATGGGTTCGTGCAGCTCGGTGGTGAACGCTTCAGCAAGAGCGCGGGAGTACGCCTCGACCTGGAGGAGGCCATTGCCCGGTTCGGGCCGGATGCGTTCCGGTACTACCTGCTGCGCGAGATCCCCTGGGACAGCGACGGCAACTTCAGCTGGGAGCGCTTCGAGGAGCGCTACCTCTCCGAACTCGCGGACGGGCTCGGCAACCTCGCGTCGCGGTCCCTGGCCATGATCGCGCGATATCGTGACGGCGTGGTGCCCTCGTCGGCGGCAGCGACGACGCTGGACGCACAGGGCGCGGAGGTCGCGGCGCGCTACGCTGCCGCGATGGATGCGCTCGATCTCCGGGGCGGCGCGGAGCTGATGGGGGACCTTGTGTCGGCGGCCAACCTGTTCATCGTGCAGTCCACCCCATGGACCCTGGCCAAGAATGGGGAGTCGGTCCAGCTCGACGCGGTGTTGTCAGCGCTTGCCCGATGCCTCGCCCGGCTCGCCGTACTTGCGGCGCCGTTCATGCCGGGAAAGAGCGAGGAATTGTGGGTCCTGACAGGTGGGAAAAGTGCCGCGCAACTAATGGCGTGGGAAACAGCCATGGAGCCTGCGGTCGACGGCTGGACGGTGACGAAGCCCGAAGGCCTCTTTCCCAAGCCCCAAACTGCTGCGTGAGGGCTGAAAAACAGCCTAAAGCTATGCGAAGTAATGACTTAGGGTCAATTCCTGCAGCTTGACTTCGAGTCAGTTGCGACTATCTTCACTCGGGCCTTTTTCTTGCCCAGCAGGGGAGCAGTTCCCCTGTGATTCCCGCAGCCGATGGAGAACAATGGCCAAGCGCCGCTGGACCGTCATGCTCATCCCTCATGGGACAGAGCGGTCGAGGATTCTCGAAGTCACCAGTTCCTGGCTGCGCCTCGGCGCAATCGGGATCACGGTGGTGGTGGGAGTCGCGACACTGACGGGCTACGTGCTGGCCTATCGCGCTGCGCGCACCGGCTTTGACGAGGGGCTGCTGACCCGCCGGAACCACCTGGCGGCCGAACTGGGTCGCCTGAATGCCCGCCTCGGAGCCCTCACCGATACCATCAACACCATCGCCCGGCACGATGCACAGATCCGGGTCCTGGCTGGCCTCGAGCCGCTCAATCCCGAGGTGCATGCTGCGGGTATCGGTGGTCCGGCAGCACCACGGCCCAGCTGGGTCGACGCGGATCCACTGTCGGAGCATGCCGACCAGGTCCGGGTCGACATCAACGCCCTGGTGCGCCGCGCCGACCTCCTGTCGCAGTCCTTCAGTGAGGCGGCGGACAGCCTCGCGTCCCATCGAGACCGGATGGCCGCCACCCCGTCGATCATGCCCACCCAGGGGTGGCTCACCAGCGCGTTCCAGTCGATGCGCGAACACCCGATTCTCCACATGGCCCGGCCGCATGAGGGCATTGACGTCGCCACGCCGATGGGGACCTCCATCGAGGCACCGGCCACCGGCGTCGTGGTGTTCGCCGGCCGCGAAACCGGCTATGGCAACGTGATCATCATCGATCACGGTTTCGGGATCCGCACCAAGTACGCCCACTGCTCGAAGCTCATCGCTCGCGCAGGCACCAAGGTGAAGCGCGGCCAGCAGATTGCCCTCGTGGGCAACACCGGCCTGTCGACCGGCCCGCACCTGCACTACGAGGTGATCGTGAACGGGCAGCCGGTCGATCCCCTCCGGTACGTGCTCTCCGACCGGGCGATTGTAGACTAGACGAGAGGACGTGAGGGCGTGAAGAAACAACGAGGCCCCGGCACTGCTGCCGGGGCCTCTCGCTTTCACCCCAAGTCCTCACGCCTTCACGCCCTATTGCGTCCGAATTCCCTCTGCCACCTGTTTCGCCGTCACCATCATCGGCGCGATCGCAAGCGCATCGTCACTGCCTGCGGGGAACGGTTGTGCTTCAAGTGGCACCGCCACCAGCACGCGGCCGCCGCCCTCGGCCACGACCGTGCCGGGCGCCTTCGCCGGGCTGGCGCTGATCGCCTTCCAGTCCTGGTCGCGGTACTGGACGATGGAGAGGAGCGTGGGTGGCGTACCCCCGGACATCGGCAGGAACATGAACTCGGAGACGGTCTTTGCCCGGGGAAACTCCTTCGGGTTGACGCGCTCCGTCGCGGTGTACCGCTGTTCCCAGGCGTCCGGGACGGCGAACTGGAAATCCGCCAGGAGTGAGTTGAACGTCCGGCTCGAGGACATGGTTCCGGGCGGTTCTGCCGCCGCCGCCGGCGGCGGCGTCACCATCGCCGTCGTATCCGCGCCAGCCGACGGCGTGCCACGGCCGCACGCCGTGAGGGCGACGGCCACCCCAAGTACTCCCACGCAATGCATGGCCGTCATGCTAGAACTTGACCTTGGGTGCGTCCTGCGCCCCCGCCTCGGCCTCGAAATACGGCCGCGGCTTGTCCATGCCGAAGATCTTGGCCGTGAGGTTCGTGGGAAACTGCCGGATGTAGCTGTTGAAGTCGTTGGCGGCCGCGTTGTAGTCCTGCCGGGACACCTGGATGCGATTCTCGGTGCCCTCCAGCTGATCCTGCAGCTGGCGGAAGGCGTCGCTCGACTTGAGGGTCGGGTAGTTCTCGACGATGGCGAGGAGCCGGCCGAGGTCGGACCGGACGGCGGCGTTCGCCTCAGCCATCTGGTTGATGTCGCCCGACTGAATCGCGCCTGAGAGCTTGGCGCGCGACGCGGCGATCCCGAGGAACACGGTGGTCTCCTGCGCCGCGGCGCCCTTCACGGTCTCGACCAGGTTGGGGATCAGGTCGACCCGGCGCTGGAGCTGGGTCTCGATGTTGCCCTTGGCCTTGTTGACGGCCTCGTCCTTGGTCTGGATCTGGTTGTAGCCGCATCCCGTTGTCGCGAACGCAACGAGGAGTGCTGCCCCTGCCGCACGCACACGCGTCATGACCCTGCTCCAATCTGAAGGTGATTCACGAATCGCGCCGCCGCTTCTACGGCTGTGAGGTACGATTCAAACTGTTCCCGTGTCGCCACCCACGTCTGGTCGGTGCGGTGGCGCACGAACTCGAGCTGCGCCGCCGGGTGCGCCCCCACGGCGATCGATGCCTCCTGGGCCACTGCCTCGATACCGGGCGGGACCTTCCGCCCCAGCAGGGCGAGGAGCGCCCTCTGCAGCGGGACAATCGCGGAGATGCTGGCGGTGCCGAGCTGTGCGAGGGCCGCCCGCTCCTCGGCAAGCGCCACATATCCACGGCGCAGCTGCAGCAGCTTGCCGCGGAACTCATGCTCGAGCAAGGTGCGGAGGTCGGCCGGCGCCACCTGCATTCCGATCATGGGATCGACGCCCGCCACCACCTTGCTGGACTGCAGGATATCAGTGACTTCAATCGGGAATGCGTCGGCGGAGTCGGCCCACTCCTCCCGGCTCATGACCATCGGTGGCGCGTTGCCGCTCCGGCGCCAGCTGGCCAGCGGCGCCGTGAGGGCGCGCAGCGAGGCCGGTGAGGTGTCATCCAGTACCAGCAGCAAGTTGATATCCGACACGCCCGGCACCCACTCCCCGCGCGCAGCCGACCCGTACAGCACCGCGCTGTACTGGCCAGGCAGCGCCTGGTCGAGATCGTTCACGAGCGTTGCCACAATCGCTTCCCAGGTATCCGCCATCTAGAAGCTCCCTCCTGCTCCACCACCTCCGAAACCGCCACCGCCTCCGAACCCGCCAAAACCGCCTCCACCGCCGCCGCCGAAACCACCACCGCCCCAGCCGCCGCCACCGAAGCCCGGGCCCCAATATACCCGCGGCCGACGACCCCGTGGCCCGCCACGCTTGTTCGCGCCAGCGATCGCCATGATGATCGCGAAGAAAACAAACAGCAGGAGGAGCATGAGGAAGAGGGAGGCACCGCCGCCACCCGAACCGGCCGCCTGCGGCGGGGCGAGCGAGGAGTCGCGCACCCCCAGTTCCTGTTCCACGAGCGCCGCGATAGTCTCGACACCGGTGACGAGTCCGGGTCCGTACTGGCCCGCCGCGAGCTGGGGCCGCATGGCATCACGGATCCTCCCCGAGGTGGCGTCGGTGAGAATCCCCTGGAGGCCATCGCCCACCTCGATGCGGATCTTTCCGGCTTGCCCTTCCCGCCGGGGCACGAGCAGCATCACGACTCCGGCATTCCGGATCTTGTCGCCGATCTCGGCCTTCGCACCCACGCCCCAGCGCCGCCCGATCACGAGCGCGACGTCGGATGCCTCGTAGCGGCCAATGGTGGGCAGCGTGACGACCGCGAGCTCCGCCCCCGTCTTCTCGCGCAGCGTCTTCGCGACGCTCTCGATGCGCGCCGCGCTCGCGGCATCGACGATGCCGGCCACATCGGTGAGATACCCCACCGGCTGGGCCGGAAAGAGCTTCTCCACCTCGTCCTGGGCCCGGAGCGGCGCTGCCAGGAACATGAGTTGAAGCACCACCACCGCCAGCATACCTTTGCGCCGTGCCACGCCTACTGCCACTTCTGCCCCTCCTCGTCCTTGCGGCTTGCCAGAGCACCACACGCGTCCACGTCAGGGCGCTCATCCCGGGAGCTGACGGCCGGGTGGAGCCCGCCCCGGGCGTGGCCCTGGTGGCACTGCCCTATGATCGCGACTCGGTCATCGCGGCCCTCACCGCCCGGGCTGCCTCGCCGCGTCCCGATGTCAGCGTCCTTGATACCCTGTTCGCGCGGTTCCGGCGGCCATTCGCGGCCTATGCCGTCGCTGCCGAAGTCGTGTCGCAACTCCAGGATTCGCTGACCACCGAGAAAATCGCGCTCGATGCACTGCCCCGCGAATCGCCGGAGTATCGCATGCGCTACGGCGCCTTCGTGACCCTTGGCACGGAGCGCGCGGCCGCCGAGCGGCAGCGGGATTCCCTGCAGCGCGTCCTGGCGACGGCGCGGTTGGCCTTCGGCGCCGGCGCGGACAGCACGCGACGCGCCCTCAAGGCGTGGGAAGATAGCACGTATGGAGAATACGAGACCATTACGCAGACACTGTCGCGCGATGCCGGCCTGCAACCCTCCGCCGACACGACATCGGCCGACGGCAGTGCCACGCTGGTCCTGCGGAAGGGCCGCTGGTGGATCTACGCCAAGTCCTGGGACGCCCTCGACCCGAATGCCGAATGGTACTGGAACATTCCGGTGCGCAGTGACAGCGTGACGCTGTCGCCGGAGAACGCGCGCCGTCGCCCCCGATACTGAAGCGGAACCCGATGCCCGTCACCCCTGTCGCTCGACTGCTGCTGTCTGCCGCCGTGCTCGCCGTGGCCACGCCCCTCTCCGCGCAGTCCGACGCCTCGCTCGCGTCGCGGACGCGCGGCGTGGCCACGGCCCCGATCACCGTGTACGAGATGTCCGACTTCCAGTGTCCCTACTGCCGGCGCTTCGCGCTCACCACCTTCCCCGACCTGGAGCGGGAGTACATCGCCAGCGGCAAGGTGCGCTGGGTCTTCATCAATTATCCACTCACGATGATCCACCCGAACGCCGCCGCGGCCGCCGAGGTGGCCATGTGCGCAGCGCGGGCCGGCAAGTTCTGGGAAGTGCACGACCTGCTGTTCCGCAACCAGCCGACCTGGGCGCCGCTGACGGAACCGGGTGCCTTCTTCCTGACGCTCGCCGATTCGGCGGCGATCCCGCCCGACACCTTCCGCCAGTGCCTCGCCGGCCGCGAGACGCTGCAGGAAGTGGCTGATGATGCCAAGGGTGCGTCGCAGTCGGGGGCATCCAGCACCCCGAGCTTCTATATCGAGGGCGGTATCCTGCCGGGTGCGCAGCCAGTGGCCGTCTTCCGCCAGATCCTCGACTCCATCTATGCCGCCAGGAAGGCGACGGCGCCCTGATCATGCGCCGAGGGCGAGGAACACGTCGTAGAGGGCGTGAGTCCATGCGGTGATGCCGAGCCCGCGGGTGAGGTAGAGCGCGCTGAAAATGACGCCGGCGATGAAACGGAAGGTGAAGGAGCCGAGTTCGAGGGGGTCGCCGAAGGCGCCGATATAGTGAAAGGCGCTGAACACCAGGGCGCCCACGATGGTGGCCAGCACCCCGGACGCCAGCGGCGTCAGCTTGAGGAGCTGCCGGCCCACGGCGGCGATGCCCGACACGAGGAGCACCCGGAACAACAGTTCCTCGTAGATCCCGGCGCCGAGCGAGATCATGAGCTGGGTGGGGAGGTTGAAGGCGGCCGGCATGCCGGCGGCCAGCGGTGCCACCTGCAGAAGTGCCGACGTGAGGAGGCTCGTGACCGAACCGAATGCCAGGGCATAGCCGACCGATTCGGCGGCCATGCCCAGGAAGTATCGCGGGGTGACGCCGCCACTTCGCCGGAAGTCCCGCACCACCAGCACCGCACCTGCGCCCAGCAGCACACCGCCGAACCAGAGCAGGCCGTTCCGCCCGCCCAGCCAGACGAACGCGCTCTTGAGCAGCACGTCGGCGCCATTGCGGACGCCGGCGTAGGCATCGTGGGTAAGGGCGAAGGCCAGGACCTCGTATGCCAGGAGCAGCGGCAGCACGAAGAGCAGGCTGTAGCGAGGCGCGCGCGTGGCACGCCAGTAGGTTTCCCGGGGCACGCCGTAAGCTAGTGGCGGGCGCCAGTCATCGATCTTATCCTTCTCCCCGTGATCGCCCTTCTCCTCGTGCTCCAGCAGGCACCGGCGGATACCGTGTCCTACGCGTCGCCTGCCTTGCGGGCACTCGTGGCGCGGGCCGCCGACAGCAACGCTGTCTTTCCCGCCCGCGGCTATCGCGCTCGCTTCGAGTCAGAAATTGCCGTCAACAAGGCCTTGCCCAACCGGGTCGAGGGCATCTCGAGCGTGGAGCAGTTTGACGGTACACTCACCTGGAATGGCGACAGCGCGAACCAGCACAGCGAGGGGTACCGGATCGTCACCACTGGCCTGCCCCTGCCGGCGGGTTATGTGCTGGGCACCGCCTGGATCGTGCCCACGCTGTACGGTGACCGATTCACGCTGCTGAGTGACCCGAAGGAGTCGGTCAAGAAGGATGCGACCGCGCAGGACAGCGTGCTCGCGCGCGCGCGCAACGTCGTGCACCCACTCGCAAGCGACCGCGACCAGTTCTACACCTTTGCGGGCGGCGATACCGTCGAGGTGACCGACGCCATCGGTCGATCCCGACGGGTGGTCGTGGTCGAGGTCACACCGCAGGCGGAGTTCGCCGCGGCAACACGCGTGTTCACCGGGCAACTGTACCTCGAGGTCGGCAGCGGTGCCCTGATGCGGATGCGGGGCCAGATCTACACTTCCCGTCCGCCGGGCAAGCCACTCAAGGGGATGAAGAAGGTGGCCAATGCGCTGATTGCCAGCGCCAGCATCATCGACTTCCAGAACGAGCGCGTTGACGGGGTCCTGATCCCCACCTATCAGTCGGGCGACCTGGCCGTCCTGCTTCCGCTCACCACTGCGATGGGAACGATGGTGCGGCTGGTGACGCGGCTCGACCAGGTGACTCTTCAGGGTGGTGGCAGCGTGCCGCTGGGCGCCGGCGCCGTCCTCCCCGTGGTGCAACGGACCCAGGCGCCGAAGGACTCCATGGCGCATTACCGCGGCTGGGAGCACAGTCCTACCGACTGGCCGTCCCGCTACCTCATCAACGAGCGCCTGGACGTGGGGCCACCGAAGTTCCGGCCCACCGGTAACCCGGTGGCGTTCGTGCGGGCGCCAACCACCTACGATTTCTTCCGCTTCAACCGGGTGGAAGGCCTCTACCTGGGCGTTGCGGGCACCCTCTTCCTGCGGGACAAGTTCCCCGGCCTCGCCTTGCGCGGGGGGGTCGGCTACGGATTCTGGGACCAGGAAATCAAGGGGGGACTGGACGCCACCCTGCGGCGCGGACGGTGGTTCGTCGAGGCGACGGGGGAGCACGAGCTCGCCATCGTCACCAAGTTCCGTGACCCACTCGACTACGCGATGGGCACCCGTCCGTTGTTTGCGCAGGACCTCTACGACTACGCCGATCGGCTCCTTGGTCAGGTGGGAGGAGGCTTCGGCCTGCAGAAGCATCGCAATGGCGTGCTGCGCGCCGACTTTGCCGTAGTGAAGGACAAGGCGACACCGCAGGAACTGTCCCAGGGCCCGCTGGGCCAGGACTACTATGGCAACCCCATGGTGGATGCGGGCACCTACTTCCGCTCCAGGATCAGCCTGATCTGGCGGGAGGACATCAGCTCGCACTTCGCACGGCCGGGTATCGGTGCCCAAGCGTACCTGGAGAACGGGCAGGGCGACTTCCAGTATACGAGCCTGAACGCCCGGCTGGTGGGCCGCCAGAACGTCAGGGGCCTCGTGCTCAGCTTCGTGGGATACGGCGGCATCGCGACAGCCCCGACGGCCCTCCCAACGCAGCAACTCTTCCTCATCGGCGGCGACTTCACGCTGCCGGGATACGACTTCGACCAGTTTGGCGGCAGCCGGGCGCTCCTCCTGACCGGACAGATCGGCTACGTCCTGCCGTTCCTGAAGCGACCCATTCCGGTGAGCAAGAAGCTGGCACTCCCGGCGGTCAACCCCAATATCAACCTGATCGGCTATGTCGGCTGGACGGGTGCCTCGGGCGAGGGCCAGGCAGCGCTGGATCAGCTGGGCACGCGGGTCAACAGCGACGGCCAAACCGTTCCATATTCCGTCACGACCAACGGCGCGCGCGGCAGTATCCAGCTGAAGCTGGGCCTGTTTGGCAACTTTCTGGGGTTTGGCGTGGCACGCACCCTGGACGCCAACGGCAAGTGGGCCTTTGTCTTCAGCTTGAGCCAATATCTGTAACGGGTTCGCGACGGTGCGGGTCTCCGGGCAGGATATGTCCATTTACCACAGGTTGAAACGTCCCTGAGAGCGCTGGACCTAGTGTCCTCCCCCGATGGACGGTAGATTGACCGTCCCGCTGGCGAAAAGAGCCCCGGTTACGTTGCCTGTTGGACCCACTAAATGGAGTGCAACCGATGTCGATCCGCATGCCGCTCGCGACCCTTTGCCTTACCCTGGCCGTTGCCGGATCGGCGACCGCACAGAAGGTGAGCACCGACTGGGACCATAGCGCCGACTGGTCCAAGTACAATTCGTACTACAGCGAGATCCAGAAGCCCTTCGGTACTGAGCTCACGCAGCAGCGTGCCCTCGCGGCCGTTGACTCGGCGCTTCAGTCGCGTGGCTGGAAGAAGATGGCGAGCCTCGATGCGGCGAGCGCGGCAGTGCTGATCAACGGCGCCGGCCAGAAGCAGGAGACCAGCACCACGATGTACACCGGCGGCGGCTACGCCGGCTGGGGCTGGGGCGGCGGCGGCATGGGGATGGCCACCACCTCCACCTCGCAGTTCGTGGTCGGGACGCTCGTGGTCGACATCTTCGATGTCATGACCAAGCAGCTTCTGTTCCGCGGGCAGGCGCAGCAGACGGTGTCGAACAACTCGGAGAAGAACATCAAGGCGATGTACAAGGCCACCGAGAAGATGTTCAAGGACTTCCCGCCGACCGCCGCGAAGTAGTCTTGGTACATCGGCCGGCCTCACCGGCCGGGAGGCGCCCGCCAACCTGGCGGGCGCCTTTTTTTTTGGCTGGCGCTGCCGTGCAATCGGAGGCAGAATACCTGTTTCCCTTCAATGACATGGGCAGGCAGAGGATGATCCGGCAAACTGGCCCGACAGTATCGCTCTGCTTTTTTCCGATGCCGCTGCTCGTTGCGGTGCTGGTGCTCGGAGGCTGTTCGCTCAACGTCAAGCCGGAGAAGCCCACCGTCATGGCGACCACCGGCGTCACCGCATCGGTGGAAGGACTGCGCTCCGCGGTGCTCGGCCTCTCGCAGGACGCCGCCGAGAGCATCGAGGGGACCGCCGACACCATCATTGCCATGGCGCCGGAACAGCGGGTAAAGACCCATGCCCTGGAGTGGAAGGCCATATCCACGGTCGAATATCAGTCGGCCGCGATGGCGCGCGACCCGGTGGTCGGACTGGCTGACCTGATCACCTTCACGCTGCAAACCAGGGCATTCCTGGCACGGGGCGACGGCACCGACTGGTTCGGGGCGCAGCAGCCGCTCGCGCTCGAGACGGTGGACCGCATCCTCGACCACCTGCTGCATTACGTCGACCAGGTGACCCCTGCTGGAGGCAGCGGTCGCTGGGTGGCGAGACTGCAGCCGTGGGCCGACGCACACCCGATCAGCAGTCCGTACGTGGGCCGGGCGAGCATCCTCACCGATTCCATCTCCAGCACATTCGCTGCAGACCAGTCGGCGCTCGCCGCCATCGGCGACATCGAGCTGACCGCCCGGATCCTGGATGGCCGCATCGAACAGGTGCAGCGATCCCTGCTCAAGCAGGCGCGCTGGCAGGCGGAACTGGCCATTGCGGGCGCCGTGAAGCAACCGGCCGTCGATACCGTGCTCGGCGACCTGAACCGCCTTACCGGCTCGGTGGAGCGCATCACGGGCGTGACGGAAGACTTGCCTGGCCTCATCACAAGCGAGCGGATCGCCGCGCTGCGGGCCGTTACGCTGGAACGCATGGCCGTCCTGGAGGCCCTGACCTCCGAGCGCCGGGCGGTGCTCATGGCCATCGACAGCCAGCGCGTCGCGGTGGTCGAGGCCCTGCACAACGAGCGGGTCGCGACCCTCGCTGATGCAGAAGTGGCTGCGCAACGCCTGATCGACTACACGCTCGACCGCCGGCTGGCCGCCTTCATCAACGTGGTACTGTGGCGCGTGTTCGTCGGGTTGATGGTGCTGCTGCTGCTTGCACTGGGCGTCGGGCTGATCCTCGTGGCCGCGTTTCGCCGGTCGGGGCGCCTGGCCACCAGCTGACGGCCGGCTGGCCCCGGTCCAGACGCAAATCGCGCCGCGGTCCCCTCGGGATCGCGGCGCGATTCGGTTGTCATGGGGCTCGGACGAGTCCCGGTGAGCCCGGACCGATCTACTGGTCCGTGTTTCGAGTATTCAGCGCGCCACCAGGCGATCGCTTGCCCTCGAGCCCCTGATACAACAGTCGCTGCTTGGCAACGGATCACCTCCTTCGCTCAGGTGGAACATCGGGCGGGAACGTGATTTCAAGGTAGCAAGACACCGCGATCTGCCGCAACGCCCGGCGTTGACCGGAGCGGCGTGGGGCGATCACCTTGTGGCGTGCCGCACACCTCACTTGCCTATCGCGCCTTGCTCCGTACGGCCGCCGGGCTGGCCCCACTCGGCGGCCTCTTCAACAGCAAGCTGGCGCGCACCGTTGTACTGCGCCGGGGCGTTGGCGAGCGCCTTGCCGCGTGGGGTCTCACGTCGCGGGATGCGGCGCGCCCCCTCGCCTGGTTTCACGCCCCCAGTGTGGGCGAGGGAATGCAGGCGCACGCCGTCATGCAGGAGTTCGTGGCGCGCCACCGGGATTGGCAGGTGGCCTACACCTACTTCAGCCCATCCGCCGAGCGCTTCGCGGCCGGGCTCGGCGCCGACATCGTCGACTGTCTTCCCGTCGATACGCCGGAGGCGGTGTCTGCGGCGATTGAGGCGCTTCGCCCTTCCCTGCTCGTGTTCGCGAAGCTCGATGTCTGGCCCGAGCTCGCCACGACCGCCGCCCGCAGCGGGGTTCCCGTCGCCCTGGTGGCGGCGACGGTGCGTCCCGGGAGTGGAAGGCTCGGTCCCATCGCCCGGGCCCTGCTGAAGCCAGGGTACGAGTCACTGTCCATCGTGGGAGCCGTCGATGCAGACGATGCCGCCCGCCTGGCACTCCTAGGCGTGAGCCCCGCCGCCATCCATGTCACCGGTGATCCCCGGGCGGACAGCGTCCTGGATCGTGTTGCCGGCGTGGCCGACGACGACCCGCTCCTGGCGCTCGGGGGCGGGATGCCGACCCTGGTGGCCGGGTCCACCTGGCCGGCGGACGAGGACCACCTCCTGACGGCGTTTGCCTCAGTGCTCGGGCGCTACCCGACGGCGCGATTGATCCTGGCGCCGCACGAGCCTGGCCCGCAGGCACTGGAACGGGTCAGGCGGGCCGCAGAGCGCGCCGGAGCGCCATCCGTCGTGCTGCTTGGCGACAACCGGCCGGCGCAGCTCCTGGTGGTAGATCGGGTCGGTGTGCTGGCCACCCTGTATGGCGCCGGGGCGATGGCCTATGTGGGGGGCGGTTTCGGGACGGCGGGAATGCATTCGGTGCTCGAGCCGGCGGCCTGGGGCCTCCCCGTTGCCTTCGGACCGACCTGGGGAGAAAGCCGCGATGCAGGCCGGCTCGTCGCCGCTGGCGGCGGGTACCCGGTGACCGGCGCGCCGGACCTGGCCAGGGTATGGATGGCATGGCTCGAGGATGATGCGGCGCGGGCGACAGCGGGATCGCGAGCACTGGCAGTGGTGCACTCGGAGCGGGGGGCATCGGCGCGATCCGCCGCCCTGCTGGACGGCGTGCTCTAGCCGGGCGGGAAGCACTGGTCGCGCAGGAAGCGCTGCAGCGCCGGCCAGATGATGCTGTCGGTGGGCTCGGCCAGGGTGAAGTTCACATCCTCATGCAGGTAGTCCAGCGCCGTCGCGGTGGCGGTCACGCCGCCCGCGGCCCGCAACGCGGCCATGAAGTCATCTGCCTGCGACAGGCGCCCCACGTCATCACCGCGACGCAGCACGAAGAATGGCCGGAGGTCGGGTCCTGCCTTCACCTGCCTTGTCGCCGACGCGAGGACCCAGTTGTCGTAGTCGGGGGTGAAGATCCTCTCGATGTCGGGAATGATACCGGGTACCTGCTCGGCCGCCCGCGGGATGTCATAGAGCCGGACGTCGAGCGCGGCGGTGCAGCGCAGCGACGTCATGTCCAGCCCGGCGGAGGCAAGGTAGCGCGGGTCGGTTCCCACGTTTGCCACGATCTGTGCCCCGGCGGAAAAGCCGATCAATGCCATGCGGGACGGATCGCCGTCGAAACTGGGCGCCTCGTGGCGAAGCCACGCCATGGCCACCGCGACGTCGTTGGCGTGCGTGGGCCAGGTGATCTCCGGATCGTGCCGGGTGTAGATGAAGGAAGACAGGCGGTAGTTCACGCTCGCCATGATGTAGCCCATCCCGGTGAGCTTCGCCGCGATGCTGTCACTCAGTTCTGCCTTGTCGCCCCCGCCCCAGTCACCACCATGCACCCAGACGATGATCGGCGCCGGGACGCAGCCCGCGGCGCGGCCCGGCAGGTACAGGTCCAGGTTTCGCTCGCGGGGAGACACCCCGGGGAGATCCTGGTACACGAGGTCGGGTCGCACCTCCGCCACACCCTGCGGCGAGCCACAGGTGTCGGCGGCGGCGGACGGTCCGTCACCAGCGCAGGCGGGTGCGAGCGCCAGCAGGACAAGCAGGAGAACTGATGTTCGCATGGGCTGCAGTGGAGACGACGGAACTGCGGTACCGCGCACGCCGCCCCGGACAGCGTCCGGGGCCCGCCTGGCCCGGTCAGAAGGTGATGACGAGTCCGATGGAGCCTTCACCCTGCGTGACGGTGGATGTGCCCTCTGTCGCGTAGCAACCGTAGTAGTAATCGCACCACGCCTGGTAGGTACCGTTCGGCACGAAGGTGAACCAGCCGCGCAACGTGGCCCGCACCCCGACCCGCTGCTGTGCGCCCTTGCCGATCATCATGCGCACACCGCCCTCGGCGGAGAGCGAGAAGTTGGTGCTGCTTCCGATGCCCTGCTGGGTAGGATCGAAGATGGTGGCACCGGCGCCAAGACCGACGAACGGGTGCACGTTCGTCAGGCCGAACTCGTAGCGCGCGCCGCCGTGGATATAGTTGGAGGCGAATCCCGAGGTGGTGAGGGGCGCCGAGAAGCCGGCCTCGGGCACGAAGGTGATGTCGGTGGTCTGCCGCAGGTAGGTCGCCTCGAACCAGAGCCGGCCATTGGGCGTATAGCCCACTTCGGCGCCGTACCCGATGCCGCTGCGGAGGGAGAGCTTGCCCGGGGGAATGTCGTCGAGGCCGTCCGTCGGGAAGCCGCCGCCAAACACGTAGGCCACCATGGGCGTGATCTCGAAGGCGGACCGGCTCAGTGTGGAGCTCAGGTCGTATGGCTGCGAGGTGGGATCGTTGGGACCCAATGGCGTCGTCACCGGCACCGGCGGCCCCGCCGCCACACCGGGTGCGGCCGCCGGGGCCGGCGTGTAATCGGCGCCTGGCAGGTTGGCACTGGGATCGTCGACGACAATACCCTCGAGCGTGACGGTGCGCGGCGTGACCAGTCCGAGCGTCACGACGCTTATCAGCACGTCGTACCACCGGCTCCCCACAGTGATCTTCACATCCTGGATGCTCTGGCCCCCCACCAGTTGCGTTCCAAGGGGCCCGCGCAACGACGGCTTCTTCACCGGAACCGATCCCCACAGCACCCAGAGGGATCCCGAACTGACCTTGAACGGCGCGCCGGTTGCCGGGGAACCCGCCTTCGAGCCCATGGTGACGGGTACGCCCAGCTTGCTGCCGTCGAAGGTCATGGCGCAGGCGCTGAGGGTGCACAGGGCCATCGCGAACAGGAGTCTGGAGCGAAGCATCAGAGGCCAGGATCGAAGGAGACGAAAACGCCGACGCCAAACGTCGAAAGGTCGTTGTTCGCAATGAAGACCCGGTCGTACGCCGCGCGCACACCAAGCCCGTTCAACAGCGTGAAGTCGAGGCCGGCACTGAACCCGGCGTGAACCGCGGCGGCACCACTCCAGCCATCGCCAGGGTCCATGTACTGGCCCCGTGCCCCGAGCCACGCCTGCATCGACACCACCGGCGTCGGGATCGACACCGAAAAGCCCGCCCCGAATGGCACCTGCAGCAGCCCCCCCGACGTGGAGCCCGACACCCCACCTTGGATTACCAGCGCGAAGGGGCTCTGCGCGGGCCGGAGGATCGTCAGCGTGACCAGGCCGCCGACACCTGATGTTGCCGCCATGGCGGCGATACCCAGGCGCCCACGTCCCACCGCCACCGAACCACCCAGGCACGTTCCCGGGCAGAAATCATCGCTGGCGAATGCGACGTCGGCGGCCAGTGTCACGCCCCGTGGCACTGCGACGGCATACAGGGGAAATCCGCGTACCTGCGCCTGCGCCTCACCGGCCATTCCACCCAGCAGAACGGCGAGAAGTACCATGCCCCGACGCCACATGGCGGGGCAAGCTAGTCCGCGTCGCGCGTCAACGACAAGGCCCGGCCGCCGTGACGCGACCGGGCCCTTGGGGACGCTCGATATCGCGGTCAGTGCACGTAGGCCAGGCCGATTGCCACGCCGTCGATGTCACCAATGCCGCCCGACACCCGCAGGTCGATGCGGCCACCGAACTTGATGTCCACCCCGAGCCCGAGTGCAAAATCGACCCCGCCATCGGGGGCGTTGTCACCACCATAGAAGGTGGGGACGATGACCGGCTGGAAGTACGGGACAAAGCTCGTCTTCGAGTTCTCGAGGTCGATGCGACGGCCAAGCGAAATGCCGATCGGCACGAAGAAGCGGTCGTAGGCCCCGGAGGCGAGCTGGGTCCCGAAGCCCACCGTCAGCGCACCATCGAGCGGAAACTTCTCGGAGGCATGGATGATCCGCCGGCGGAAGTCGACGCCGACGGCCACGGCGCCCTGGGGTCCCTGGTCAACGTAGCCCGCGCGAATGCCGAAGTCGTTGGGGCCGCTGCCGAAGCTGTAGAAGCCCTCGATGGCGTACGACGCACCCTTGGGGTCGGAGAGCGAGGCGCCCATCTCCCAGCTCTCGAAGGAGCGGTACGGCGCCTTGAACACAGGCGTACCCGTCTCCTGCGCGGCCGCTGACTGCAGGCCGCCGGCGATGAGGGCACAGACGACGGCGATGGTCCTACGCCGGATTCGCAACATTGTCATCTCCCTGAACCTGTTCTGCAACTATCCGCACGCGGTCGTCGACCACCTGCAGAAAACCGCCTTTCACGCGGAATGCGCGGGCGGAACCGGCCTGGCGCACAACCAGGCGGCCCTCACCGAGCAGGGTCATGAAAGGGGCGTGCCGCGGCAGGATGCCAACCTGTCCGTCGAAGGCGGGGGCCGTCACGGCATCCGCGTCGTCGTCGAACACGCTGGCTTCAGGGGAAATGATCGTGACACGCATCACGACGCCTGCAGCTTCCTGGCCTTCTCGACGGCTTCCTCGATCCCGCCAACCATGTAGAACGCCTGCTCGGGCAGGTGATCGAACTCGCCCGACAGCACGCGCTCGAAGCTCTCGATCGTGTCCGTGAGCTTGACGTACTTGCCCGGGAAGCCGGTAAACTGCTCGGCGACATGGAACGGCTGTGACAGGAAGCGCTGCAGCCGGCGGGCACGGCTGACGATGAGCTTGTCTTCCTCGCTGAGCTCATCCATGCCGAGGATGGCGATGATGTCCTGCAGCGCCTTGTACCGCTGCAGGGTGCGCTGCAGGCCGACCGCCACGTTGTAGTGCCGCTCGCCGATGTACTGGGCATCGAGGATCCGGCTCGAGCTGTCGAGCGGGTCGACCGCGGGATAGATGCCGATTTCCGCGATGGCGCGTGACAGTGTCACGGTGGCATCGAGGTGGGCAAACGCGGTGGCCGGCGCCGGGTCGGTGAGGTCGTCGGCGGGCACGTAGATGGCCTGCACCGACGTGATCGAACCCTTGTTGGTGGACGTGATGCGCTCCTGCAGCGCGCCCATCTCCGTTCCCAGCGTCGGCTGATAGCCCACGGCGCTTGGCATGCGGCCGAGGAGGGCGGACACCTCGGACCCGGCCTGGGTAAAGCGGAAGATGTTGTCAATGAAGAGGAGCACGTCCTGGCCCTCGACGTCGCGGAAGTACTCGGCGATCGTGAGGCCGGACAGGCCGACGCGGAGGCGCGCACCCGGCGGCTCGTTCATCTGCCCGTACACCAGCGCCACCGAGTCGAGGACCTTTGCCTCCTTGAACTCGAGGTAGAGGTCGTTGCCCTCGCGGGTGCGTTCACCCACCCCGCAGAAGACCGACTTTCCACCGTGGCCCTTCTGCACGTTGTTGATGAGTTCCTGGATGATGACCGTCTTGCCGACGCCGGCGCCGCCGAAGAGGCCGACCTTGCCTCCCTTCACGAACGGCGCCACGAGGTCGATGACCTTGATGCCGGTCTCGAAGATCGTGGTCTTGGGCTCGAGGTCGACGAAGTCGGGCACCGCCCGGTGGATCGGCCAGCGCTCGGTGGACGCCGAAATGGCGGGTCCGCCATCGACCGGCTCGCCCAGCACGTTGAGGATCCGGCCGAGGGCGGCGTTGCCAACGGGCACCGAGATCGGTCCACCGAGGTCGACCGCCTCCATCCCCCGCGTCACCCCGTCCGTGCTCGACATGGCGACGCATCGCACCTGATTCTGCCCGATGTGCTGCTGGACCTCGAGGGTGAGGTCGACCGGCACGGCGGCGTTCGCGTCGCGCACGAGCACCGCGTTGTTGATCTCAGGTAGATGCTCAGGCGGAAACTCGACGTCGATCACCGCGCCGATGACCTGGACAATATGACCGACGTTTTGCTTGGTGGCGATGGCCGTCATTTGCACAATTCCTTGAAAAGTCTGCTTCGCTGACCTGGACGTGAGGGCGTGAGGACGTGACGCTTACCCCTCGAGAGCAGCTGCTCCGCCCACAATTTCCGAAAGTTCCTGCGTGATGCTGGCCTGGCGCTGGCGATTGTACGACCGCTTGAGCGTACCGAGCAGTTCCTGCGCGTTGTCCGTGGCACTCTTCATGGCAGTGCGGCGCGCCCCATGCTCACCCGCGGCCGTCTCCACCAGCCCACGATAGATCGCGTTCCGCACATAGAGCGGCAACAGCTCCTCGAGGATCGCCTCGGCGCTCGGCGCCAGCAGGTAGTCGCGCTGCTTCCGGGGCTCGCTCGATTCGGGCGGCTTGATCGGCAGCACCTGGGTTGCCACCGGGGGCGTCGACAGCGGGCTGTTGTACCGGGTATGGACGAACTCGACCCGCCCGAGCGTACCGTCGACAAACGCATTGATGAGAGGCTCGGCGAGCTCGGCGGCGTGCGCCGCGGTCGGCTTGTCGCCGATATCAGCACGCTCCAGCACCATCTTGCGCCCGGTGAACCGGAAGAAGCCCGCGCCCTTCTTGCCCACGACGTAGGTGTCGACAGCATAGCCCTCACCCTCGAGGGCAGCAATGCGCCGGCGCGCTTCCTTGATCAGGTTCGAGTTGAAGGCGCCGCAGAGGCCGCGGTTGGACGTGACGACCATGACGGCGGCACGCGCCGGTCCGCCATCGGCCGGCGATGCCGGGGTGCGCAGGAGCGGGAACCGTTCCACCAGGTCGGGGGCGATGAGATCGCCCAGCACGTCGCGCAGCGCCTCGGCATAGGGCCGCGCTGCCGACACGCGTTCCGCCGCCCGGCGCAGTTTCGAGGCGGCGACGAGTTCCATCGTCTTGGTGATCTTGCGCGTGTTCTGGACCGTCCGGATGCGACGGAGCAGCGCGCGATTCGCCGAGGCCATCCTCGATCAGGCCGGGATGAACTTGGGCTTGAACGACTCGATCGCCTGCTTGAGGCGTGCGGTCAGGGCGTCGTCGAGCGCCTTCTTCGTGCTGATGTCGGTGAGCAGCTGGGCATCGATGCCGCCGAGGAAGTCGCGCTCCCACTTCCGCACCTGCTCCGTGGGCACGTCATCCAGGAAGCCGTTGGTCACGGCATAGATGATCGCCACCTGCTTCTCGACCGGCACCGGCTGGTACTGCGGCTGCTTCAGGATCTCCACCAGGCGCGCACCGCGATTGAGCTGGCGCTGCGTGGCGGGATCGAGATCGGACCCGAACTGGGCAAAGGCCTCGAGCTCGCGGAACTGCGCCAGCGACAGCCGGAGCGGGCCGGCCACCTGCTTCATCGCCTTGATCTGGGCGTTGCCGCCCACGCGACTGACGCTGATGCCGACGTCGACCGCCGGCCGCACGTTGGCGTAGAAGAGGTCGGTGGTGAGGAAGATCTGGCCGTCAGTGATCGAGATGACGTTGGTCGGGATGTAGGCGGAGACGTCGCCGGCCTGGGTCTCGATGATCGGCAGCGCCGTGAGCGAGCCGCCCGGCACCTTGATGCGTGGATCGACCTTGGTCTTCTCGGGGTCGGTGGAGATCTTCGCGGCGCGCTCCAGCAGGCGGCTGTGCACGTAGAAGACGTCGCCGGGGTACGCCTCGCGGCCCGGCGGGCGGCGCAGCACCAGCGACATCTGCCGGTACGCCGTGGCCTGCTTGGACAGGTCGTCGTAGACGCAGAGGGTGGGCTTCCCCTCCTCGTACATGAAGTACTCGGCGAGCGCGCAACCGGCATACGGGGCCAGGAACTGCAGCGGTGCCGAGTCGGAGGCGGACGAGATGACCACGATCGTGTACTCGAGCGCGCCCGCCTGGCGGAGCTTCTCCACCACGGATGCCACCGTCGACTGCTTCTGGCCGATGGCCACGTAGACGCAGATGACGCCGGTGCCCTTCTGGTTGATGATCGTGTCCACGGCGATGGCGGTCTTGCCGGTGCCACGGTCGCCGATGATCAACTCACGCTGGCCCCGCCCGATCGGAATCATGGCGTCGATCGCCTTGATGCCGGTCTGCAGCGGCTCGGTGACCGGCTGCCGCACGATGATGCCGGGCGCGATGATCTCGACCGGGCGGCTGGTCTTCGCCTTGATCGGGCCCAGGCCGTCGACCGGGTTGCCCAGCGGATCCACCACGCGCCCGAGCATCTCGGGACCGGCCGGCACTTCCAGCAGGCGCCCGGTGCGACGGACCTCGTCGCCCTCCTTGAGCACGAGATAATCGCCCATGATCGCCGCGCCCACCGAGTCCTCGTTCAGGTTGAGGACGAGCGCCGCCACCGTCTCGCCAGTCTCACGAGCGGTAATCTCGAGCATCTCGTAGGACATGGCCGACTTGAGGCCGTAAATGCTGGCGACGCCGTCGGCCACGCTCAGGACGGTGCCCACCTCCGCGTCCTGGGCCGACGTCAGGTCGGCAGACGCGATTTCCTTGAGGAGGACTTCCTTGAGCTCGCCGGGGCGGAGGAGTGTCTCAGAGGCCATGAGATTCGCTGAAAAAGGCGGTTAGAAAACGGCTCGGGAATAGCTTGTGAAAATAGGCACAAGGTGGGGGTGGAGCAAGACTGGACTTGAAGACGTGAGGACGTGAAGACGTGAGGTGCCGGCACCCTCACGACCTGCTTCGTGTCCTGCCCCGCACGAAGGCCTGAAGCACGCCATGTGGCCCAAGCTCGGCCAATTCCCCGACGCCCACATTGGCGATGCGGCGCACGGTGGCTGCCAGGTGACTCACTGAGGCGTAGCGCAGGATCTCGGCGGCCACCGGCGGCGGGGTGCGGGGGTTCTGGAGCAACTGGGCGGCACACGCCACGCGTGCGAGATCGATGACGCGCTTGAGGTTGGGGGCCCCACCGGCGCCGAACTGGCGGGAGAGGTGCTCGCGACTCACGCGGAGGCGGGCCGCGATCTGTTCGGTTCGCAGGGGAACCTCCACTTCGTGCACCACCAGGTCCCAGGCCCGCAGCTGGAGCGGCTCGGTGAGCCTGAGGACGCGGGGCCCGTCGGCGAGGCGCCGCCGCCGTTCGGCGGCGAGCGTCGAACGGCTCACCAGCTCCCCGGCCACCGCGTCGTCCACGCCCTCCACCACCAGTGCCGCGACCCCACCCTCCCGGCACGCCGCCAGCGTCTCGCCGTCATCGGCGCGGAACGGAGCCCAGGCCACGACCGGCAGTGCTGGCAGGTTCTCCCGCACATCCTGGAGCACGCTGAACCCGGCGCCCAGGGGGGAGAGAATGACCGCATCGAGCAGTCGGGTGGTGGCAAGGCGCCAGAGCGCATCAGCGCCGCGGCAACGCACCAGCCGCACGCCAGCGCGCGGCATCGACCGGCGCAGCACGGCGCTTGGCGGCCCTGGGGCGAGGACTGCAATGACGGACATGGACGGCGGCTAGCCGGGTATGGAGGGGTCGGGCTCCCGACGGGGACGTCCTGCGCCGACGGCCACGAGGGTACGGGCCATCTCGCCGGCGCGCTTGAGCACGCCACGCGCGTTGTCGTAGCTCAGCGCGTCGAGGGCTTCGTCGAGCGTGCACCACCGCACCGCAGTGATGCCCTCGTCGGTTTGCGGCGCTGCGTCGCCATCGGGCGACTCGAGCAGGAAGAAATGGCAGTACTTGTGAATGCGGCGGCCCCGGAACCGGAAATGCCAGTCGATGAGGCGAATGGGACCGTGGAGGTTCAGGTGTTCGAGGCCGGTCTCTTCTGCCGTTTCGCGGAGCGCCGCCTGTGCCGGCGTCTCGCCGTCCTCGAGATGCCCCTTGGGGAATCCCCAGTTGTGGTAGGAGTCCTTGATGAGCAGGAAGTGCGCGACGCCGTCCGGCTCCCGCCGGAACACGATGCCCCCGGCACTGACCTCGAGGTCCACGGGACGCTTGACCATCCTAGAAGACACTCACCTTCAGGTACTTCTTGGGATTGTTGCGAATGTCGGCAATCAGCGCCCGCGCCTCCTGGAAGGTGAGCGTGGCCTCCCGGTAGAGCATGGTGTCGCTCGCCAGCATGCCGAGGGTTCCCTGCCCGCGCTCGATGCGGCGAAGGATGGAGTCGGCCGACTGGAGCGCCTGGACCATGCTGACCTTGTTCTGTGCCGCGGCTTCGGTGACCTCGCGGAGGTCGGCCGCCGCCTTGCGCAGGTCGGCCAGCGCCATGCGCGTATTCCCCGCCACCTCGGGCACGATGTCTCCCGACGTGGCGGAATCGAGTCGCGTCACGGTGCGAACGAAGGCGCTGGAGCCGATCGAGATGTTCTCGCCCACCGTGTCGAGTCGCTGGGTCTGCGACCGGGCAAACCCGGCGAGCCGCCGCGAGATCTGGGAGAGGTCCTCGATGCTGGACTTGAGCTCCTTCACCGCGGAGGTGTCGAGCACCCCCTCGAGGCGGCGGGTGACGTTCGCCACATCGCCGGCAATACGACTCGCCTGCTGGGTCAGCTCGCCGATGTCGGGCAGCGTGGCGCCGGGCCAGGCCTCACCGCCGGGCGCACGGGCGTCCTCGAGTGCGGCCCGCAGCTCCGGATCGTCCTGCTGCTCCGCCAGCCCGAGGATGTTGGCACGCCATTCACCGAAGAGACTCGACGACGCCGCCACGACGGCGGGATCGGGCGGCAGCTCGGCGGCCCGGTCGAACTGCATGTCCACCTGGACCCACTCGTCGGCCGCGAGCCGGATGGCGGTGACCCGGCCCACCTTGACGCCACGCAGCGTCACCGGTGCCCCGGGCTTGAGGCCGCCGACCTCGCGGAACCGCGCGCTGCGCACCACCTGGTTGCGGGCCAGGCTGACCTGCGAGAGCCAGAGCGCGCCCACCACGACGGCGACGATCGCCGCCACCACGGTGGCGCCAACCACGAACTCGCGGCGGCGCTTCACGTCACCCCCACGGCGGTGGTCGGGCGCCCCTCGATGAACCCGGACACCACGGGATCGTCGCTGCGGCGCAACTCGTCGCCCGTGCCCACGGCACGGAGGCGGCCCTCGTATAGCATCGCGATGCGGTCTCCACACTTGAAACTGGTGCGCAGGTCGTGCGTCACGATGAGGCCCGTGGCCCCGAGATCGCGCGTGCGCACCATGAGCTCGTCGATCACCGCCGACGTCACCGGATCCAGGCCCGTGGTCGGCTCATCATACAGAATGTAGCGCGGCTTGAGGGCCACTGCGCGCGCGATGCCCACCCGCTTCCGCATTCCGCCCGAGAGCTCGGCGGGATAGCGTGCCTCCGTGCCCTCCAGGTTCACCAGGGCAAGACTTTCCTTGACCCGCTGGTCCTGTGCCGCGAGGTCCATGCCCTGCTTGCGCAGGCCCAGCCGAATGTTTTCCCCGACGGTCATGGAATCGAACAGCGCCGCGAACTGGAACACGAACGCGATGTCGCGCCGCAGCAGCGCCAGCCCATCGGCGTCGAGCTCCGGCACGTTCTTCCCATCAACCAGGATGTCGCCGGCGTCGGGCGTGAGCAGGCCGGCGATGAGCTTGAGGGTGACGCTCTTTCCGCTCCCCGAGAAGCCGAGGAGCACGGTGTTCTGGCCCTCGGGCACGTCGAGCGAGAGGCCGCGCAGGACTTCCTTGGCGCCGAAGGACTTTTGCACGTTCCGGAGCTCGATCATGGCGCCAAGACGTGAAGACGTGAGGACGTGAGGACGTGAGGGCACTTTCTCATAGCAGCACCACTGCCCAGAAGGCGTCCAGCACCAGGATGGCTTCGCAACCCAGCACGACGGCGCGGGTGGCGGCGGCACCGACGCCCGCAGCCCCGCCCTCGCTCGCGAGCCCCTTGATGCAGCCCATCAGCGCCACGGCGGCGCCGAAGCTTGCCGCCTTGACCAGTCCGTACCAGATGTCCTTGAACTGGTAGAACTGCCGCAGGCCGCGCACGAACTCCTGGGCCGGCAAGGAGAGAATGAAGGTGGAGGCGAGCCAGCCGGAGAAGACACCGACCACCATGGCAAATGCCGTGACCACGGGAAACATGAGGGTTGCGGCCAGGATCCGGGGTACGGCGAGGTAGGCGACGGGGTCGTACGAGAGCGTCTCGAGGGCGTCCACCTGCTCGGTGACCTTCATGGTCCCGAGCTCGGCCGCGATATTGGCCCCGACCCGCCCGGCGAGCGCCATGCCGGTCAGCACCGGGGCCAGTTCCATCATCACCGTCTTCCCTACCAGGGAGCCCACGAGGTAGAGGGGAACGGTGTTGGTGAAGATGTAGGACGCGAGGAGGGCGAGGACGATGCCGGTGAAGACGGCGATGAAGATGGCGATCGGCGCCGAATCGACGCCGAGCACCACCATCTGGTCGAGCAGCCCCGGGCGCCATGTCCGCACGTCGCGCAGTGCGCGGACCACCCGGAGCGTGATACGGCCCACCTCATCGAAGAATCCAGCGAGGAGAGGGGGGCGGGTCTCAGCGGCCCGTAGCATGGCCACTAAGGTACCGCTATTTACGCCGCGAAGCTTGCCAGGGCGCGGCCGACCTCGCCGTCGCGCAGGCGCTTGAGGGCACGGTCGCGGAGCTGGCGCACCCGCTCACGCGTGACACCCAGCATGCCACCGATCTCCTCGAGGGTATGCTCGCGCCCGGCATCGAGGCCGAAGTAGAGGCGGAGGACCTTCGCATCGCGCGGCGGAAGCGTGCGGAGGGCGGACTCGATCTCCTCGGAGAGGAAGGCATCCATCGCCTGGTCCTCGGCCGAGTTGCCCTGGTCGGCGACAAACCGGTCCATGAGCGAGCGATCACCCTCGGGATCGAGCGGGGCGTCGAGCCGGACCTCGCTGGTGTTGAGCGCCGCGAGCGACTGCACCACGTCGACCGACAACCCGGTGAGGTTGGCGATCTCCTCGGGCGTGGGCTCCCGCCGCAGTTCCTGCCGCAGCGTTTCCGCGGCGCGCACGATGCGCGAGAGATCGGCGGTGCGATTGAGCGGTACGCGTACGGTGCGTCCCTGTCGTGCGAGGGACGCAAGGATGGCCTGCCGGATCCACCAGACCGCATACGAGATGAACTTCACGCCCTGATCAGGGTCGAACTTCCGCGCCGCCGTCAACAGGCCAACGTTCCCCTCGCCGATGAGGTCGGTGAGCGGGAGGCCACGGTTCTGGTACTTCTTGGCCACGGAGATGACGAACCGGAGGTTGCGCTTGACGAGTTCCTGCATCGCCTCGGGATCGCCGCCGCGCACCCGCTTCGCGATGGCGATTTCCTGTTGCGGCGTGAGCAGCGGGGTCATGCTCACCTCGTACAGGTACTGGTCGAGGATGTCCTTGTCGGCATCGTAGACGCCGAGCGACTTGGAGGTTTCGCGCTTGCGGGTCCGACGCGGCTTGGTGGGCGGCGTGGCAGCGAGGATCTGGGCGGTGGTCAGGTGCGCCGGCAGCGGCTGGTGCGGATCCCACACCGGCTCGGCCGGCTTGGGCGCCGTCGCCGGCACCACCGCGGCTGCCTTGGTGCTCTTCTTTACCGGTCGCGCCGGCTTCTCGTCCTTCTTCCCGCTCTTCGGCATGACGCTCCACTGGATCACAAACTGCGCCGCGCGCCCGGCGCGCGTGTTGTATTGTCGCTTGACACCCCTAGAGCCCGCTCATAGCTTCCCGTGCTGCTCCGGTCCCTCGGTTTGGGGGCCGCCCAATATACAGGGGGCGTAGCTCAGTTGGGAGAGCGCGTGAATGGCATTCACGAGGTCAGGGGTTCGATCCCCCTCGCCTCCACTCGGTTCACCGGGCGTGAGCAGCGTTGCGGTGAAGAGGTGGAAAACGGTTGCGGACGGCGCAGTCGAGCGCTACAATCCGCTTCCGCCAAGCGGGAATAGCTCAGTTGGTAGAGCACAACCTTGCCAAGGTTGGGGTCGCGGGTTCGAGTCCCGTTTCCCGCTCTCCAGGGAATATCGCCCAGGTCATCGGGCAGCGTCGCGGGGTGGAGCAGTCTGGTAGCTCGCCGGGCTCATAACCCGGAGGTCGTGGGTTCAAATCCCACCCCCGCTATTGATGTGCGGCAAGGCGGCAAGGCGGCATGCCTGCCGCCTTGCGGCCTGTAGGGCGGTTAGCTCAGTTGGTTAGAGCGCCACGTTGACATCGTGGAGGTCACAAGTTCGAGCCTTGTACCGCCCATGGCAGAGGAGTGTGACAGGGGCGGACGCCGGTCCGTCCACGCGCCCATAGCTCAATTGGATAGAGCATCTGACTACGGATCAGAAGGTTAGAGGTTCAAGTCCTCTTGGGCGCACTAGGTAGTACGGGGCGTAGCGAAGCCCGGTTATCGCGCCTGCTTCGGGAGCAGGAGGTCCCCGGTTCAAATCCGGGCGCCCCGATCGACACGACGCAGAGCCCCGCCAACATCAAGTGGCGGGGTTCTCGTTTTCATGGCGGAGTCCGCACCATGACCGCTGCACACTCGACCATGGTCCCGGCACAGCTGGCCGCGCGAGTCGCGGTTTGCGTCCTGCTCGCAGCACCCACGCTGCTGCACGCCCAGGACCATTGCCGCGCCGACGTCGACACCTCTGACGCCGCCCTCGCCGCACGCTATGCCCCCGTACTGCGGTTCGCCCCGGGCGAGCCGTACTTTCCGACCATCCCCTTCTTCTACGCCTTCGACGGCATCGACAACAACGAGAACGGACTGGTGGATTTCGCCGATCTCGACGAAATCGCGGCGTTCAACCCCGGCGACACCCTGCATCCCTCGTGGGAGATCCTCGACCAGCGATATAACGCGCTGCTCGCGAGCCGGAGCCCGGTAGGCGGCACGCCAGTGGCGCCGGTGCCCGCCGTGTTCTACCGGGTGGCGACGCTGGACGAGGGCCAGGAAGACCAGATGAGCCGGTTCCTGAAGAAGGACCTCCTCGCCTGGAGCCGGGCGGAACAGACGCGCATCGGGTCGCTCGACCTGCTGAACGCCCCGTTCAAGGTCATCGAGTACTACTTCTACTACGTGCGCGACCGGGGACTGGTGGGGCATCCGCAGGACATCGAGTTCGCCTTTGTGTTCGTACCGGCCGACCCGGCGCTGGCGTGCGTGGCCCGTATCGTCGTGGGCGCCGGGCACACCGACTGGGTGCCCAACAACGTCCTCGTCCTGAGCAACGACCTGGTGCTGGGCAACACGAACCTCGCGGAGCTCGACACGCTCACCAGCATCCTCACCGAACTCGGCGGGCACTCGAGTGCGCCCGACGTGCCGCCGTACGGCAAGTTCCGGCTTGGCGTGGATGCGAACTGGCAGCCCACGAAGGCGTGGGGTGTGCGCGACGTTCAGGCCCTGGCCCGCATGGGCTATGGCGGCGCCTACCAGGCCGAAATGACCCTCCCGCGGGACACGGTGGATCACCCGGTGTTCTACTGGCCGCGCGGCGCGCCGCACGGCTATGGGCAGGATTACAGCCTGTTGCCGGCGCCGCTGTTCCAGCGCCTGTACGCCGAGCTGGACAGCGTCGCGGAAGGGGTGCCGGTGGGCGCGTGGCCGGCGACGATCCGCTCGGTGCAGGCGCGCCTCGATTCGATCGCGGCCCTCATGGGCGCGACGTCCTTCGATGGCGTGGCCACGCTCGACTCCGCCGCCGTGCAACGGATGGCGACCTGGAACCGGGCGATGATCGCGCCGAAGGTCCCTGGTGGCGGGGTGGTGTCGCCAAAGCGCGGACAGGTATGGAGGCACGACGCGTACGACGAATCGCCATCGGACGTCTTCGAGACGTACCTCTATCCGCCTTCAGTCAAGAGCATCGAGAAGCCGGCGGACATCCTGCGGCACATCACCTGGGGCATCACAACGTGGCCGGGAAACAGCACGCAGATCCAGGTCGGGCTGGTGCTGCCGTGGATCAGGCTGCCGATCGAGCCGCGGGGCTTCCTGACGCTGGAGGCGGGATTCATCGGGTCGGACGATTTCAGTGACGGGGGCGTGTCGGTGAATCTCTCGTACTTCAGTTCCTACTTCCAGCGGGTGAGCTGGTACACGACGGTGGCATACATTCCCAACGAACTGGTGACCGGCAGCCACTTCACGGTGGCGGTGGGGCCCTCCCTGCTGCTCTGGCGCCGGCAGCACAAGTCACTGCTCGGCCCGGTCAACGCTCTCCGCCTCAGCACGGGACCCCGCTTCCGGCTGTCGGGGCCATCGTTCGAGGCGGGGGTCGACTGGGAGTTCAAGTTCACCTTCCGGCAATAGCGCCGGGGGCGAATCCTCCGCGGGTGTCAGGGCGATTCGTCATGGCCACGGAGACGTGGGGTTCGGCTGGTGACTCTTCCTGACCGGACATGGCAGCCTCATTGATGAAGGCGATTGTGGGACCGATCGGAGGAGCGGTTGATCGCTCCGTCGATGATGCGGGTGCCGAATGGGCGCCACAATCGCTCGATTGGCTGTCCGTCGTTCGGATGAGAATAGATTGGGTAGCATCTGCATCCGATCCCGCGCTCGGGGACGTGTGACGGGCGCGTGTTTGCCTTGCGACAACCCGATTCGCCTTCAGACGCCCAGCGCTGGCCCTCGCATACTTTTGGAGTCCGACATGCCCAAGGCCGCCAGCAGTCTCGAGGAACTGCTCGACCAGATCGACGAGCTCCGCGACCGCGAGACCAGCGTCAGTCTGGACCAGATCCTCGACGCCGTGGGTCGTCGGTCGTTCGGTCCGCTGCTTGTGGTCGCAGGGCTGATCGTCCTGGCGCCGGTGGTCGGGGATATCCCGGGCATGGCCACCATGATGGGGATCTTCGTCGCGCTGGTCGCCTCGCAGATTGTCATCGGGCGCGACCGCGTGTGGCTGCCGCAGTGGATGCTGTCGCGATCGGTCCGGAGCACCAGGCTGAAGAAACCGCTCCGCTGGCTCCGGAAGCCTGCCCGGTGGATCGACCGCGTGACGCGCACCCGGCTGCAGGCGCTGGTCGGCGGCACCGCGTCGCGGGTGATCGCGGCGATCTGTGTCATGGTCGCCGCATTGATGCCGCTGATGGAGGTTGTGCCATTCAGCGCCAACGCCGCCGGACTGGTGCTGGTGGTGTTTGGACTGGGGTTGATCGCGGGCGACGGCGTGATGGCGCTGTTCGGGGCCGTGGTGAGCGTCGGTATGCTGGTGTTGATCGTCCGCTGGTTTCTCTAGCCTCCGGCCGCCCGGATCACGGGAGTGCCCGATCTCCCCGGCGCAATCGAACTGCCAGTCGAGAGAGCTAGAAGCGGAGGAGCGCCATCACGGGCGCGCGCGCGGGGAACCGGTCGGCGTCGATGACATAGACGGTTCCGCCGTAACGGAGCGTGCACCGTGCCGCGAGGTCGAGCAGGTCCCACTCGCCGGGGCGCTGGTCGGCCTCCGTCGAGAGGCTCACCACCGCGCGCTCCGCATCGTATGTCCCCCAGAGGTACCGGCCGCGCTCGAGGAAGAGCGTGTCGACGCGGCCCTGCCACGCCGCCGGGAGCACGTCGTCGAGGGTGTGGGCCGTGCGCCCCTCGCCCTCCTGCGCGCGGTACCGGTCCAGCGCCGTCTCCAGCGCCCGCTGGAAGACCGGCGCCACCACCTCCCACGCCATCTCGCGCAGGGCTTCATCCGCGAGGTCATCGGGGTTCCGGTTCACTCCCGCCTCCAGCAGGTGCGGGAAGGAGTTCGCCTCGCGGAAGGCCGCCTGCTCATGTGGGAGCGCGACGAGCACCAGCGGCGCCGTCTCGCCTGCCAGCACCGGTCGCAGGCCACGATCTACCTGCTGGCAGTAGCGCAGCAGCTCGCTGCGGTTGTCGTCCGTACCGACGCCCTGGCCGTGGTACATCGCCGCGCGCCGGCCCTGGGATGCCGGCGTGCCCGTGCCGCTGTGGAACTGCAGCTGCCGCTCGGGATCGTCGAAGCGCATCGCGTCCTCGAGCGAGGCCGGGGCGTCGGGGGTCGCGACGATGCTGCCGGCGTGCCGCGTCGCCTGAAGAAGGCGATGGGTACCCTGGCTCAGCGCGAGCACGAAGAAGCGGCCGTCGCCAACGACGAGGGGCAGCAGCGGCTTGAGCTCAAACCACTCTCCCACCACCACGAGCTCCTGCAGCGCGAGCGGTACCCGCAGCTCACGGTGGGTGTCGGGCGCGAGGAAAAGGGCGAGGCCGTCGTCCTGGTGCTGCCAGAAGTCCATGTCATCGAGGCGGCGGCGGGCGGGCGCGAGGATCGCATCGCATGCGTCGCGCGGCACGCCGCGTGCCTCCAGCCGGTCCTCGGCCTCACGAACGAGGTTCCCGAAGCGGATCGGGTCCTGGTGCGTGCCGTCGTAGATCCGCTGCGTGGGCAGGAAGAGCGAGACACAGTGTTCGGCGCGGTAGGCGAGGAGTCCCTCGAGGTCGAGCGCCGCGAGTGTCGCCGTCGTCTCCATGAGTGCCTCCGTGGGTGGGATAGTAAGGAAATGCGGTTGCGCGACGAGGAGGGGCGCGCCTCACCGGGCAGCAGCCGGAGTGCCGATGCGGCACACCCGAGCCGGCGTCACATCGATACCGTGGCCTACTTCCGCCGCTTGAAGAACCAGATAAGGAACATCGCCCCACCGACCGAAAGCACGTAGCTCGGTATCGCGCCCAGGTTGGCGAATCGCCCGATCAGGCCGCCAAGGAACGACCCCCCGATGCCGAAGGCGGCGGTGCTGGGGAGGCTCATGGGATCGGGGCCCGGCAGCAGGTACCGCGCGAGCGCACCGGTCGCGAGGCCGATGACCACCAGGATGAGAAGAAAGATGACCAGCCCCACGCCCATTCCCATCGCCATCGCTGCGCCACTCGACGTGGAATCCATGATGCGCACTCTCCCTTGCTGGCGGTGATTGCTCGCGCTGCCACCACTTACGATACAGCAGCGGCCGCTAGCTGTCGAGGAAAAGTGCGACCGGCTCGAGTGAGTCGATGTGGTCGCAGATGATCTTGACCATCACCGTGAGCGGCACGGCAAGCACGGCGCCCGTGATGCCCCAGATCCAGCCCCAGAAGAGGAGGCCGATGAACAATGCCACGGCATTCACCGGCAGCCGGCGACCGAGGAGCATCGGGGTCACGAGGTTGCTCTCGATCATGTTGATGACGAAGAACGCACCCACTGCCATGACCGCCTGGCCGGCTTCGTCGAATGACACGAGCCCCGCGACGCCGATCACGATCATGGTCGCCAGCGCCCCGACGTACGGGATGTAGTTCAGCACGCCTGCCACCGCGCCCCAGAGCGCGGCGTTGGGAAGGCCGATCACCGCAAGCGCTCCCCATGTCAGCAGCCCGACGACGATGTTGATGACGGTGCTCAGGAAGAGGTAGCGAGACATCTGCACCTCGATCTCGGCCAGCGCCTCGACCACGTGGGCCCGTTCGGCCCTCCCCGGCAGGATGGCGGCGAGTTTCTGCCGGAAAAGACTCCCCGCAGCCAGGAGGAAGAACGTGAGGAAAATGACCGTCACCGCAGAGCCCAGGAAGCTGGCCGTGCTGCCGGAAAGCCGTGAGAGCAGCCCCGGCTTCGCCAGTTCCACTTTCTGGGTACCTTCGCTGCCGGCAACGGGGCTCGCGACCTGATCTACCTTGCTGGCGGTGGCCTGAAGGCTGGCAAATGACCGGAAGACGCGTTTCACCTTGCGCTCGACCTGCTGCATCGTCTTCGGCGCGCGCTCCATCCATTCCAGTGCCGGTTCGGCGAGAAAGCCAATGCTTACGCAGATGACAGCAACGGTGCCGAAGACCAGCAGGCCCGCCCCTACCGCCTCGGGGATGCGATGACGCTTCAGCCAGCGGACCGGCGCGCCGAGCAGGAAGGCGAACAGGACGGATACAACGATCGGGAGCACGAGTGTGCTCCCGATCTTGAGTGCTGCCACTGCCAACAACAGAAAGATGCCGACGAGCGGCCAACTCACGAATTGACGGGGTTGTGTGTCTCGGCGAGGCGCCGCTCGAACACGGTCACCTGGTCTTCGGCGTCCTCCTTGAGGGTGCCGTAGCGCTGCTGGATCATCCCGACCAGCCTGTCCCGCCGTCCGGCGATGACATCGATGTCGTCGTCCGTCAGGTGACCCCATTCTTCGCGCACGCGGCCACGAAGCTCCTTCCACGATCCCTTGATCTCATCCCAGTTCATGACAACCTCCCGGAAACGCGGCACAACGGTGGCCGCGGGAATGTGAGGTGGGCCGGCCGAAGCCGGCCCAAATCTATATGAAGCACCGGCGGCAGGGACGCCGAAACGAAAAAAGGCACAGGGAACCGGCGCTGCGCCGATCCACCATGTGCCTTCGACCGACGAACCACCATCGTTCGCCCGTTCAAGGTGCCGCAATGCCTGCAGCATTTCCCTGCTGTTCTGAAGCTAAGTAGCGCAAGGGTACGCGCAAGAGCCTGCAGTGTCACAGTTCGTTCCTGGTGTGACCTTCCTCACACGACCGTCAGACATGCTCCATCAGGAGCTCGAGGCGCCGGCGAAGATCGGCGAGCGTCTTCGACTTGAACGCACCCTTTGTTTCCTCCAGCACGTCGACCGTGTCCTTCACTGCCTGCTGGAGCTGCAGCCCGCGAGGACAATTCAGCAACTGGCACGGCGTCTGGCCCGCGGGTGTGCTGTTGAGGGCGCGGCTCAGCTGCTGCAAGTCGGTGAGCGAGCCCATCACGTTCCGCAGCGTCAGCGCGAGGAAGACATCGATGCTGTTGGCATCGGGGACGTTCTGGGCGTCGCCGATTTCCTGGCGCAAGGTGCGCAACCGATCCTCGGTGCGTTGCATCGCCTGATACGAGCGGAAGCGGGCAATGGCCTTTTGCGCCTTCTCGAGCAGGAGGGGAAAGCTCACCGGCTTGGTGAGGTAGGCGGCCACCGGCAGTTCGATGGAGGCGACAGCCGAGCGGACGGACGGATAGCCGGTGAGGATGATGACGGGGAGCCCACCGCTCTTCTCTCCGACCTCGCGGACGAGCTGGAGGTCGGCATTGCCGGGCATCTCGAGGTCGGTGATCAGCAGGTCGTACTTGCCCTCCGTCACGCGCGCCAGCGCCGAGGCACCGTCGGCCACTTCGTCGCAGTGATAGCCCTCGCGCCGGAGCAGGTCGGCTGTGGCGGCGAGGAACGTGGTTTCATCATCGGCGAGCAGAATGCGCGCAGCGTTCCATGGTGTGATCTTTCTCCAGGCTCATTGTTCGACGTCGGGCCTGAGCGGGATGCAGATGGTGAACATTGCCCCACCGCCAGGCGCATCGGCAATCTCGGCCGATCCTCCCAGTGCCAGGACAGAACGCCGGACGAGCGCCAGGCCCGAGGCCCATGCCACTGTTGGGGGTGCCCGACCTTGGACGTGACAAAGGGCTCGAAGATCCGCTCCCGCATCTCCGGCGGGACACCCGGGCCGGCGTCGGCAACCGTCAGCAGGAAGGACTGATTCTCCTTCCAGGCCCGGACGGCGACACAGCCGCCAGGGGGCGACGCGTCGATCGCGTTCTGCACCAGGTTGTAGATCGCCTGGCGGAGCAGGCCGGCCGGCACCCCGACAATGCCGGGGCATCCCGTGGTATCCACCTCGATCGTGACGCCCGAACTCCGGTTGATCTGCTGGATCATGGCGACGGCGTCGGCGATGATGGTGCTGACCGAGGCACTGGCGGCATCGCCGTCCGGCTCGGGCCGGTAGGTCTCGTAGAGCTGTCGCGTGATCCCGGCGATCCGCCCGATCTCCCGTTCGATGGCCCCGACATACCGGAAGTACGGATGGCTCTCGGGAATCGAGTCCTTCACCAGGAGGAACGAGTTCTGGATGCCCGCGAGTGGATTGTTGATCTCGTGTGCGACCCTGGCGGCGAGTCGACCCATGCTCGCGATGGACTCCAGCTCGCGCATCGTGTCCTCGACCTGCTTGCGCTCGGTAATGTCGCGACCCTCCGCGAGCAGCTGGATGACCTGCCCCTCGTCGCCCAGGATCGGCTTGATGGAAAAGTCGATCGTGGCGCGGCGGCCATCGGGCCCCTCCAGTTCCTCCTGGTACTGCACGATCTTGCCCTCCCGGGCCTCGTCACAGGCCTTTCGCAGGCGCTCCACTCGCACCGGCGATCCGGCCCACGAGGGCGTCTCCCACATGATCTGTACCCCGCATCCCGCGCGAGGTCGACGCCGGCAAAATCGAGTGCGGACGCGGTTGGCCTCGAGCACGGTGCAATCGAGGTCGAGCAGCGTCTTGATCTGTACGCCGCCATCGAACATCGCCCGGAACCGTCGCTCACTGGCCGCCAGCGCCTGCACCGCGTGCTTGCGCTCGGTGATGTCGGCGACTGCGCCGACCATGCGGGCGGGCCGGCCGTCGGCCGCACGCTCCACCACGCGGCCACGCTCGACGATCCAGTGCCATTCCCCATTGCGTGCCTGCAGGCGCGCCTCGACGTCGAGGGTGTCGGTGCGTCCGGCGAGGTGATCCTCCAAGCGCCCGCTGCACCCGCGGCCGGTCCTCGGGATGGACGAGGCTGTCCCATACTGCGGTGGCGCCACGGGGCGTCAGCGTATTCGGGTCATACCCCAGCGCCCGCCAGACGCCCTCACTGCGATGGGATTCGCCGGTGTCGAGGTCATGCTCCCAGAGCCCGTCGGTGGAGCTGTCGAGCGCCTGCTTGAGGCGTTCGCGCTCGACGGTGCGCGCCGCAGCCTGGGTGAAATAGACCAGGCGCAGCAGCAGGCTCACGAGAATCGCCACAAGGACGCCGAGTACCGCAATGACCTCGCGCAGGTCGGAGCGGAAAAGGCCCTGTACCGCTTCCATCGGCCACACACGCAGCTGCCACTGCAAAGCGCCGACCTGCACCGAATCGACGGCAATCCACGGCGTAGCGAGTGGGGGCTCGTCGCTCTGGTACAACTCGCGCAGCCGCCCATCGACGCGGACACCGTACTCACGGGGGTAGAGTGCCATGGCCTGCGACACGACCCGGCTGGCATCGATGAAAATGAGGAGCACGCCCCGGCAACGATCCTCGTTGCAGGCCGGCGCCCCGGCCAGCAGCATGGGACCGAGCCCCGCCGCCGAGACTTCCACGATGCCCACGGGCGCGCGGCCAGCCCGAGGCGCCGCGCGCGGACTCGTCGGCGAGGACCCGCATCATGGTCACCGAGTCGACCGGGGGCGCCTCGACGCCTGACGACGCCACCATGGTCCAGGTGGAATCGAGCCACACGACCCGGCGAAAGCTGGGATTGTCCTGCATCACGCGGTCTACGGCATCGGTCCATTCGGCGGGCACGGTCCACTGCTGGTCGGCGGTGAATGCGGCGATGCGGCCCACAAGCTGGAACGTCGACTGCAGTTCAGCCATCAACTGCGCGCGCGCCGTCTGTGCGACAGCCTCCACCTGGCGCCGCGCACGGCCTTCCTCCTGGTTGGAGACAGCGCGCGTGAGGACGAGCGTGGTACACAGTGTTGCGACCCCGGCGGCCAGCGGCAGCCAGGCGGGTACGAGAGCGGGCGTGGCCCCCGCCCAGGCCACCGCCACCAGGGTCACCCCGACCCCGATGAAGCCAACCGCACTGGCAATGGAGACACCGGTCACCGCCCCGAAACGCAGGTCGCTCAGGACACCGGTGCCGTAGGACAGCAGGGTGACCACCGAGAGGGCGAGCAGGGTGAGGCCCACCGTACCGACGATGCCGCACGATGCCTCCTCCGCCCGGGCATAGAGGAGCGTCAGGAACGCCGCCCCGACCAGCACGAAGGCCAAGGCGGTCGACGCAGCCATCCGCCCGGGATACTCACGATGAATCTGGAAGGGAGTCGGGTCGCCCACGAGCAGGCGGTCGATACCCAGGTCCGTGCCGGCGACATACTGGAGGAGGGTGAGCCCGCCGATGCCGAGCGTGACGATGGCGCCGGTCAGGAGCCAACCGTGGCGCTGCTCCGCAATACCGAACAATCCGGCTGCGGCCCCAAGGAGCGCCAGCGCCGCGTTGAGGTACATCGGCGGGTACCCCTGCACCACGTTGACCAGCTCAACCAGGCGCAGCATCCAGCCCAGCGACACCAGGATGCCGATGACCGCGCAGACCAGCGCCGCCCAGCGCGCGACCGAACGCGCCCGAGGCCCGTCGTTGCCGATCAGCAACTGCCGCTCACGTCAACCACGCAGGCCCCCCGAGGTGCTGGCGTTACGCTCCCGTCTTCCGGCCTCGGATGAGCCCTGCAAGCAGGGCGACGAAGAAGCCGGTCAGGAGCGCGAAGAAAAGTACCCGCGCCACCCCCTCGACTGGAGAGGCAATCCCGAGAAACGCGAAGAAGCCGGCCACCAGCGACGCCAGCAGCAAGCCCAACGCCCAACGAAGCATCTGGATCCTCCAGTGTAGAAGGTGCCACTGCGCCACCAGCGGCCGGGTGCCGATCGCCACCGGTGGGGAGGGGGGAAATGCGACGGACACAAACCGCAATCGGGACTCCGCAGAGTAGCCCATGGGAGAGGCCTCGAATCAGACTGTAAACAAGAAAAAAGGCGCGAACTGGCCCTGTCCCCAGGGCTCGATTCACGCCTTCGACTGACGCATCGCACTTCTATCGTCCGTCAAGGAGACCCGGCCGCCTGCCCGGGTCCATTGCACCACTCTTCCAATATTGCGAATCCCCGCCCACGATGCCACCCCGGTCACAAATCCCCGCTTGCGGAGTAGATGCTGGATGCCGGGACCGGCGCGCGATAGCTCCGATGGTGCACCATGTGACGGTGGTCACTGCGGGCAAACCGGAATGTGAGTAAGCTACTCGTCGGCGCGGGGAGACATCCGCGCCACCTTACTGCCGGAGGGAAGGTGCTTCCGGTCGTGAAGGCGTCTTTCAGGAACCATCGCGGTTCCGGAAATGCGCCTTTTTTCTTTTACGCCAAGTCGGCGCACTGTCGCCGAGGAGAGAAACATGCGCAAGGTATTCATCGCGGCGACCCTGCTGGTGCTCGGCAGCGTTGCTGTTGCCTCAGCCCAGGACACACCCGCCACACTGCCAAAGGCCGACAGTGCCGCGAAGTGGTCGCACGACAGTGCGATGAAGCAGGGAGCCATGAACGACAAGGACGATGGGGCCATGAAGAAGGCCGGCGAGATGGCCAGCATCGACCTCAATACAGCCACCCAGGCCCAGCTCGAGTCGATCCCGGCACTCAAGCCGTATGCCGACAAGATCATCAAGGGCCGGCCGTACACGTCGGTCGACCAGCTCGCCGAAAAGAACATCGTCCCGAAGGACGTACTCGGCTCCACCAAGGGCCAGCTCCAGGTGGGCGAGAAATAAGCTTGTATTGCATGGAGTGAAAAACGGATATCTTCCAGCCGGGAAGCACACTTACGACCCGGCTGGAGATTCCGCATGCAACTCTACGTAAACGGGGAGCGACGCACGTTCGACGGCGATGTCGCCATGCCCCTGCTTTGGTACCTCCGCGACGAATTGAACCTTACCGGCACCAAGTTCGGCTGCGGCATTGGCGCCTGCGGGGCGTGCACGGTGCATCTCGATGGTTCGGCCGTCCGCTCCTGCTCGACACCCATGCAGGTGCTGGACGGAAAGCGCGTTGTAACGATCGAGGGGCTCGACCCGGCGGGTAACCACCCGGTGCAGGCTGCCTGGCGCGATGCCAACGTGCCGCAATGCGGCTACTGCCAGAGTGGCCAGATCATGCAGGCGGTCGTGCTGCTCGACTCAACCCCCAATCCGACCGACCAGGAAATCGACACCGCCATGAGCGGCAACATCTGCCGGTGCGGTACCTACCTTCGCATCCGGACCGCCATCAAGGCGGCCGCGAGCGGGAGGGGTGCATGAGCCAGGGCCTGCCCCGCCGGGATTTTGTGAAGGCCGTCGCCATTGGCGGACTGGTCATCTCGGTCACCGGTACCGGTTGCCGCAGGATCAGCGACGAGGCCCGCGGCGCGTCGGCCGACGCACCCGGGAGCGAGCCCTACGAGCCCTACGAGCCCGTGGTCTATGTGCGCCTGAACCCCAGCGGCAAGGTGACGATCATCTGCCCGCGGTCTGAAATGGGCCAGGGCATTCGCACCACGCTCGCGATGATCATCGCCGATGAGATGGAGGCGGACTGGAAGGACGTCGCCGTGGAACAGGCCCCTGGCGACGAAAAGAAGTATGGGTCTCAGAACACCGATGGATCGACCAGCATCCGTGATTTCCTGCCGAAGTATCGCGAGGCAGGTGCCACCGTGCGCCTTCTGCTCGAGACCGCGGCGGCGAAGGAGTGGAGCGTACCGGTCTCGGAGGTGGCGGCGCAGAATGGTGTGGTCATTCATGCCGCGAGCAAGCGCACGCTTTCCTTCGGCGCATTGGTGGCGACCGCGTCCACCCTGCCAATCCCGGCGCGTGAGCGCCTCGTCCTCAAGGAGCCATCGCAGTTCCGCTACATCGGCAAGAACATCCCCGGCGTCGATCAGCGGGCGATGACCACCGGGCAGGCCATGTTTGGCCAGGACCTGCGCCGCGAGGGGATGCAGTACGCCGTCGTGGCGCGTCCACCGGTGTACGGTGGGAAGGTGGCCACCGTCGATTCGAGTGAGGCTGAGCAGGTACCGGGGGTGGTGCGCGTGGTGCGCCTGCCCGAGGCGTCGCCGCCCAGTGGCTTCCAGACGCTCGGCGGAGTCGCGGTGGTCGCGAAGAACACCTGGGCCGCGATGCAGGGACGGAAGAAGCTCAAGATCACGTGGACTGACGGCCCGAATGCCACCTATGACTCCGAGCGCTACCGCACCGAGCTGGAGAAGGCAGTTCGCAAGCCGGGCAAGGTGGTGCGCTCGCAGGGCAACACGGAGCGTGCGCTCAACGCCGGCAAGCGGGTCAGCGCGGACTACTACCTCCCACACCTCGCGCACGCCCCCATGGAGCCGCCTGCTGCACTTGCGGTGTTCGAGAACGGACGTTGCGACACCTGGTCGTGCACCCAGAATCCCGGCGCCACCCGCGAATCAGTTGCCCAGGCGCTCGGCATCGGCGTCGAGAACGTGACCTCCAATGTCACGCTGCTCGGCGGAGGCTTCGGGCGGAAGTCAAAGCCCGACTATGTGGTGGAGGCCGCGCTCCTGGCAAAGGAGATGGGGGTTCCCGTCAAGGTCGTGTGGACGAGGGAGGACGACATCCAGCACGACTTCTTCCATACGGTGGCCGCCGAACACATGGAAGGTGCGGTCGACAGCAACGGCAAGGTCACTGCGTGGCTGCAGCGGTCGGCATTGCCGTCGATCAGTTCCCTGTTCGCGCCGAACATGCTCTACCAGGCCGACTGGGAGGTGGGCCAGGGCATGACCGACTTTCCATATGCGGTGCCCAACCTGCGAGAGGAAATGGGTCCCGCACCGGCACAGGTGCGCATCGGGTGGTATCGCTCGGTGATCAACATTCCGCATGCCTTCGCCATCGGCTCATTCATTGACGAGCTGGCCCACGCCGCCGGCCGTGACCCGAAGGTATTCCTGCTGGAGATGCTCGGCCCGGACCGGATCGTGAACATGGGCAAGGCAGGGCTCACCGGTAAGCCGTGGAACTATGGCGACAGCTTCGAGGATCATCCGCTGGACACCGGCCGGCTCCGCGGCGTGGTGGAGCTCGTCACGAGCCAGTCGGGATGGGGGCAGCCGCTGCCAGCAGGACGGGGTCGCGGGCTGGCGGTACACCGGAGCTTCCTGAGCTATGTGGCGATGGTGATCGAGGTGGAGGTAGGCCCAGACGGGAAGCTGTCGATTCCCCGGGTGGATGTGGCCGCCGACGGTGGGTTCATCGCGAACCCCGACCGGGTGAAGGCACAGTTCGAGGGCGCGACGATCATGGGCATCGGCAACGCGCTGTATGGTGAAGTGACGTTTCGTGAGGGTCGACCAGTGCAGTCGAACTTCAATGACTATCGGGTGGCACGCATGGATGTGGCGCCGAAGGAGATCCGGGTGCACCTCGTGCCATCGAATGCCAAGCCGGGCGGCATCGGGGAGCCGGGCGTACCACCGGTAGCACCAGCGCTGGGAAATGCCATTTTTGCGGCGACGGGGCGGCGGATCAGGAGCTTGCCGGTGGGTGAGCAGTTGAAGGAACGTGGCGACCGGGGTCAGGCGACGCCATTGGGCGCATAAGGCGCCAGGGCGCTCAGGGCGCGCTATTCCTCGGCAACGGGGCCCGTGGTGTCGGGGCTCGCCACTGGAAACCGTCCCACCACCTGCATCCAGCGCCACCAGCGCGGGTCTTCCTGCTGGAGGCCGAAGACGGCCAGGGCACGGGACCAGGCGTTGTTGGACACCGGGAGAAAGAGTCGGTCGGCCAGCACCGAATCGCCCGGTACGACGGTCGAGTCGGCACGCCAGCGGCCGAGGCTGTCGAGTTGATTGGTAAAGACAGGGTGCCGGAGGAAGACACCGAGCATCCGCTTCACGCCGGGCATCTCCTGGCTCACCTCCGATACCGGCTGGCGAATCCACTGCTGCTTGCGCTCGAGGACGAGCGTCGTGAGCGCCCAGCTCGCGGCGTCGGCCTGCTGTTCGAGCGGGTTCAGCGCGCCATAGCGACGGATGTCCTTCTGCCGTTGTACTCCCCGGAACAGCGCGCGCCATAGCTCGGGATCGCGAGCCTGGCTCGCATGCACCAGCTCATGCACGTAGACCTGGAAGGTCCCGATCGGCACGCCGTCGATGGCATTGCTGGTGGCGTCGGTGCGGGGTGCGTGGCGCGATGTCCGGAGGTAGACGCGGTCGTGCGGCGCGGCATAGACGCCCAGCGTGAGGGGGTCGACCAGTTCGCGAGGCAGCGGTACGACGGGGATCGAGTCGACGAGGCCCAGCGCGCGGCGGGCGATGAAGGCCCACGAACTGCGCTGGATGTCGTTGAGGAGTTTGGTCGTGGCCGGATCGTAGGCACTCGCCGGTACATCCCCACTCGCCAGCCATTCGATGCCGACCCAGGCTGTGGTGTCGCTCCATGCCGGATGGCTCGCTTCCAGGCCGAGCACGGCGGCGCCCGCCAGCAGGGCCGCGCTGAGGCGGCGCCGGGTGGCGCGACGTGGTGCAGCTGGATTTCCGGGAGCGTCCATCGTCATGCAAGGTCTCCAACAGGATCAGACCAGCATCAGATGCATCGATCGCGCCGTATTCTCGCGCGGCAGAGTCCGGCGACGCATGTTCTGCAATTGCAGGTCGTTACGAGGACGCTGGCTCGGCGTGCCCCGGGGACCGACTGACACCTGGAGCGGGCATCATGGGCCACCCGTGGCGAGTGGCACGCGGGCGGCAAGCGTCCGTGGCACTACCAGTCCCGGCCGTCACCACCATTGCCCTTCGGGCGCCGGCCTTCGTGTTCCGTCAGTTGCTGGCGTTCGACTGATTCGAGGAGCTTCCGCGCTTCTTCCTCGCTCAGTTCCTCGGCGGATTCGCCGGCCGCGTCACCCGAACCGCCGCCAGCCATGGCGCCAATGGCCTGTTCCCTCTCTCCATTGAGCCCCTCCTGCGACCCGCTGCTCTGTCCCGCCAGGGCGCGTCCCCCCCGCCCCGGCGAACCGGAGCTCTCAACTTCATCGCGCTTCTTGAGCGCGAGTTCCAGGTTCCAGCGCGCGTTGTCGTCGTCGGGGGAGGCGAGCAGCACCTCTTCATAGGCGGCGATGGCGCGATCGTAGAAGTCAGCCGCCCGCTCCCGTGACGCCTGCGCTGCGCGAAACCAGGCGTCGCCAAGATTGAACAGCGCAACAGCGCGGACCTGTGGACTGGTCGCCGCCGATGCCGCCGCCTGCAGGCTCACTGCAGCATCCTCGAACCGGCCCACACGATAGCCGGCATTGCCGGCGCCGAGCTGCACCAGCGGATTCTTCGACTGGGACAGTGGCCCCCGGTACAGCTCGAAGGACTCGGGATAGCGGCTCTTGTGGTACAGCTGGACGGCCCGGCGGAACGTGCCGGACTCGCCGCCGCAGCCCATCACCACGAGTGTGAGGAGTGCCGCGACGAGCACAGCCGGTGGGCGGCGTCGGGCGGTCACGAACAGCACCTCCAGCGCCAGAAAGAGCACCGCCAGGCCCAGCGGCCACTGGAACCACTCGACATGCTGTGGCACCCTCTGGGTTCCCAGCGGTCGCTCGGCGACGCGGCGGATCGCCGTAACCAGTTCCTTCCGGGCTGCGGGGTCGTCCCACCGGGCATATGCACCGCCCGAGGTTTCGGTGACCCGGCGCAGGGTCTTCTCGTCCAGTCGGGACTCCGCCGGCCGGCCAATGTTGTCGAGGTGCCAGCGGCTGGCGGAATCGCCGGGCGCGGTTGGATCAGCGGGAACGAACCCACCCGCCGGCGTTCCGGTGCCAATCGCGAATACGGGGATCTGTGCCGCCCCGAGTTGCTCCAGCGGCCGGTCGAGACTGCCCTCGCTCCGTTCGCCATCGGTGAGGAGGACAATGGCGCGATGGCCCTCGCCTCCCTCATGCTCGAATACGGTGCGGCCCACGTCGAGAGCGGCGGCGATGTCGGTGCTCGGATCATCGATGGCAGTGGGTGACGCCGCATCCAGGAAGCGATCGAAGACGGCGTGATCGCTGGTGAGTGGCAATTGCAGGAAAGCCGCGCCGCCGAAGATGACAAGGCCAACCCGGTCCCCGGGAAGCTGGTCGGCGAGGTCCTTCGCCAGCGTCTTCGCGCGATCAAGCCGGGTGCCGTTGGCATCCTGGACCAGCATGGAGCGCGACAGGTCGAGCGCCACAAGCAGGTCGCGACCCGACCGGGTGGACCGGTTGTCGTTCTCACCCCCCTGTGGGCGCGCCAGCGCGACCAGTGCGGCGAGGAGGGCCGCCGTCCGCAGCACCGCACGGACGCGGCGGGCGCGCGGGTCGACCTGCATGCCGGCGCGCGCGAGCACCTCGGGATCGCCAAGCGACGCGAGCGCAGCGGCACGCGACGCCTGCACGTGGCGGATCAGCCACGCGGCGACGAAGGGCAATGCCACGGCGAGCACCAGCATGGCGGGATCGGCGAAGATCATGGCACCGTCCGGAGCCAGGTGGCACCGAGGATCGCCTGCAGGACCAGGAACAGCAGGCCCAGGCCAAGCACGATGGGGAAGAGCTCACGGTGGTCGCGCACCTCGCGAATGGGCACCTCGGTGCGCTCGAGCGGATCGATGGCCTGCATGACGCTGTCCAGTGCGGCTGGGTCACTGGCCCGGGCGAAGGTGCCGCCGGTGCGTTCCGCGACGCGCCGCAGGGTCTCCTCGTCGCGCTTCGAGAGCTTCGCCGCCCGGGTGCGGACGCTCCAGACACCGTTCAGGTCGTAGGACGTCGTGTCCGCCGCGGTGAGGCCGATGGCATGCACGCGAATGCCGAGCGCCCGTGCCATTTCCGTGGCCTGGGGGAGTGTCGGGGATCCGGTGTTGTTGGCGCCGTCGGTAATCAGCACAATGGTGCTCGATGCGGCAGGCAACTGCTTGAGCTGGTTGATGCTGACTGCGAGGGCCGTCCCGATGGCGGTGCCATCGGGCAGCTGACCAATGTCGGTAAGGTCGAGCATGCGGCCGATGAGCGTCATGTCGGCGGTGAGCGGCGCCTGGAGGAAAGCCTTCCCCGAGAAGATGACGAGACCGACAAGATCGCCCTCGCGCCGGGCGACGAAATCGCGCAGCGTGGTCCGCGCCACTGCGAGGCGGTTCCCCGGCTGGAAGTCGGTGGCCTTCATGCTGCTCGAGATGTCCAATGCCACGATGATGTTGCGCGAGCGAAGCCGGATCTCCTCCTTGCCGGCGTCGAGCTGCGGGCGTGCCAGGGCCAGCACAAGGAGCGATGCGCCGGCGAGCTCGAGCCAGCGTGGCAACGGCGCCATCCGGGAGCGAACTGTGCGCGGCAGGCCGTCGAGCACGCCGGCGGACGCCCATGCCACCGCACCGCCGGGACGCCGGCCATCACGTCGGCGGAGCCAGAGCCGGAGCAGCGGCACCAGCAGGAGGAGGAGCAGCCACGGGCTGGCGAATCGCATCAGTGTTCGTCCCCGGGCGACGCCCAGGCGTCGATGACGCCCCGTGCACCGGAGGCATAGGCGTGCGCCGTCGTCGCGTCGGGCGACACCCCCGCGAACTTGACCAGGTCGGCATCGCCGAAGAGCCTCGCCGTGCCGTGCCACGTTCCGTTGGCACGGTGGCTTGCAAGCACGCCAAGCAACTCACTGGACGTCTGGGCGGCGTGCACTTTCGGGTCGATGCTCTCGAGGTACGATCGCACCACGGCGGCAATGGCCTCGTAGTGTCGCGCCGTCTCGCCCCGCTCAGGCCATCCCTCCTGCTCGATGCGGCTGATCGCAGCGCGCGCCGCATCAGCCGACGAGACTGGCGCGGCAACCATCACCGCTGCCTGTACCGGCACCTGCCTGCGGGCAAGCCGCCGGCGTACCAGCCACGCGAGTGTTACCAGCCCAGCCACCATCGATGCCACGAGCAGCGGATCGACTTGCCGCTCCGGCAGCTGGTCGCGGATGTCCTTGAGGGCGGGATTGCCGGCCGGCAGCGTCGACACGACGTCCACATAGAGGGCCTCGCTCTCGAGGAGGAACCCGCGGTCGTCGGGCGTGGCCTTCACGATGACGCGCAACGGCGGGATGCGCATGCGCCCCGGCCGAAGAAACGCCATGCGCACGTCGCCGAGCAGCAGCGTGCGGTCCTCCTGGTGCCGGAGCGAATCGACGGCGACCACACGGGCACCATCGGGCAGGCCCTCGGCGACCACCGGCAGCGGGCTCGCCAGGGTCTGCTGCGGGCCGATGTGGATGCGCGCATGCAGGACCACCACCTCGCCCAGCCTGGCGCTGTCGCGGTCGGCCTCGAGGGCGAAGTGCTGGGCGTATGCGACCCGGGGCAACAGGCCCAGCAGCAGGAGCAGGAGTACGACGGGCAACGGACGCACCGGCATGGTCAACGGCGCGCGCGGCGACGGAAGAACGCGACCAATGGCTCGGCGAAGTCGCCTGATGCGTCGAGGCGCACGAGTTCAGTACCGCTGGCATACAGGTCGTGCGCCAGCGTCGCGTCGAACCGGGCACGTCGTTCGGCCACCAGTTCGCGCACCGCCGCACTGGACGCGTCGACGGTGACAATGGCCCCGCTCTCCGGGTCACGCAGGCGCAGGAGGCCGATCGAGGGGAGCGCCTGCTCGATGGAGTCACGGAGCTGCATGCAGATGACTTCGTGCTTGCGGGCCAGGCGAGCCAGGGGGAGCTGGTAGCCCGAGGTGTAGAAATCGCTGAGGATCACGAGTACCACCCTGCGAGGCAGCATCGGCTCGATGGCATCGAGGGCCCCGGCGAGGTCGGTGGAGGTCCCATCGGCGCGGGCCGCAAGCAACTCGCCCAGGACGCGCAGCGCGTGGCGCCGCCCCTTCTTCGGTGGCACCATGCGGCCCAGGCCATCACTGAAGAAGGCGGCGCCAACACGATCGTTGGCGCGTGCCGCCGTGAGCGCGAGGACGGCAGCGACCTGGGCGGCGAGCTCGGACCGGGTGCGGCGCCGGCTGCCGACCTGGGCGGAGGCGCTTTCGTCCACCAGGAGGAGGACGGTCAGCTCCCGCTCCTCGTGATGCCGGCGCAGGTAGGTGACGCCAAGGCGCGCCGTGACGCGCCAGTCGATGGTGCGCACATCGTCGCCGGGCTGGTACTCCCGCACATCCTGGAACTCGATGCCCCGCCCGCGAAAAGCGCTGGCGTAGTCACCGGCGGAGAGGTCGCGCACCAGCCGCCGCGTCGCGAGCTCGAGTCGCCGCACCTCCTCGGCGATCTCGTCGGTGATCATGGAACGGCGATCTGCCCCAGGATGCGCTCGACCATGTGGTCGGTGGTCACGTTGTCAGCGTCGGCGCGATAGGTGGGGACGATACGGTGCCGCAGCACGTCGGTGGCCACCGACTTCACGTCCTCGGGCAGGACAAACGCCCGCCCGGAAAGGAAGGCGTGCGCCTTGGCGGCACGAATGAGGTAGATGGCGGCGCGGGGCGAGGCCCCGAACGCGATAAGCGGCGCCAGTTGTGCCAGTCCGGCATCGGCAGGCCGCCGTGTCGCCGCGATCAGGTCGAGCACGTAGTCCTTGATGCGGCCGTCGACGTGCACCCGCTCCACGCCCTTGCGGGCCCGGAGGATGTCATCGGCATGCAGGACGGGCCGGGCCACCGGCGGCGTGCCATCGGTCATGCGATCCAGCATGGCGCGCTCGTCGGCGCGGGCCGGATAGGTGACGACCAGCTTGAAGAGGAAGCGATCGACCTGGGCCTCGGGCAGCGGGTAGGTGCCCTCCTGCTCGATGGGGTTCTGGGTCGCAAGCACCAGGAAGAGGTCGGGGAGGTGAATCGTTTCGCCGCCGATGGTGACCTGGCGCTCCTGCATCGACTCGAGCAGGGCCGACTGGACCTTGGCGGGGGCGCGATTGATCTCGTCGGCCAGCAGGATGTTGGTGAAGATCGGGCCGCGCTGCACCGAGAACTCGCTGGTGCGCTGGTTGTAGATCATGGTGCCGAGAAGGTCGGTCGGCAGCAGGTCGGGGGTAAACTGGACCCGGCGGCAATCGGCCTCGATGGTGGTGGCGATCGTCTTCACGGCAAGCGTCTTGGCAAGCCCGGGCAATCCCTCCAGCAGGATGTGTCCATCGGCCAGGAGCCCGAGGAGGAGGCGCTCGAGCAGGATGTCCTGCCCGACCACGACCCGCTGGGCCTCGGCGAGCACGCGCCGTACGCCTTCGCTCTCGGCGGTGATCTCGTCGGTGCGCGCGGCAGCGGAGCCCGCAGTGAAGGAGGCGAGCTCGGGGGACATCGCATCGTTCATTGGCCGGTACTCACTCGGAGTCAGGGGACAGAAGGAAACGGGCAGCTAGCCGGCCCAGCAAGGGGCTCAGGCGTCCCTGAGCCTGTACCCCACACCTGGCTCAGTGATCAGCAAACGCGGGCGGGCCGGATCCTGCTCAATCTTGTGCCGAAGCTGGGTAACATACACGCGAAGCGCCTGCGTCTGGGTCTCGTTGCGGGACCCCCACACCTCCAGCAGGAGCTGTTTGTGGGTCAGGACCTTGCCCGCGTGCTTCACCAGCACTGCAAGGAGCTTGTACTCGGTGGGCGTAAGGTGCACATCTGTCCCGCCCACCGTCACGGTGCGACGGACCAGGTCCACCATGAGGATGCCGGCCTCGAACACCGGGTGCATCTCGGCAGTGCCGGCGCGATGCCGGAGCGCCACGCGGATGCGGGCCAGCAGCTCACCCACGCTGAACGGCTTGGTCAGATAATCATCGGCGCCGGCATCGAGAGCGGCAATCTTGTCGTGCTCCTGCCCGCGAGCCGAGAGCACGATGATCGGCGTCGTGGTCCACCCGCGCAGCTCCCTGGTCGCGTCGAGGCCGTCGCCGTCGGGCAGGCCGAGATCGAGGAGGATGACGTCGGGGTTCCTGCCGGCCGCCTGGGCCAGGCCCTCGCGCATTGTGCCCGCCTCCACCAGCCGGAAGTCGTGCGTGCCGAGCGCCGCGCGAAGGAAGCGCCGCATGGCAGGTTCATCCTCGATGAGCAGCACCAATGGGCCCTCGGTCAACCGGTACCCTCCCCAACGAAGTCTTCGGCAAGCATGACGGGTGGCGTGCCGTCCGGCGGCAGCGTGAAGCGCAGGATCACGCCCCCGCCGGCGCGCCGCTCGGCCCATATGCGACCGCCATGCGCCTGGATAATCCCGCGGCAGATGGTCAGGCCAAGCCCCACCCCGCCGACGCTGTCGCCCTGGGAAGCGCGGTAGAACTTGTCGAAGATCCGCTGCTCGTCACCAGACGGGACGCCGGGACCGTGGTCGGCGACGCTCACCGTAACCACGCCGTCGCGCACCGTGGCGGATACCTCGATCGGGCTGCCGTGCGGCGTGTACTTGGCGGCGTTCTCCAGCAGGTTGATGAATACCTGCTCGAGCAGGATGTCATCGGCCGACACGAGCGGCAGGTCGGGCGGCAGGCTGGTCGTCACGGGATGGTGGCTCAGCCGCGCGTCCAGGCGGATGAGGGCCACCCCAATTACTTCCTCGAGCGGGACCCACTGCTTCTGCACCGCCAGTGACCCGCTCTCGACCCGGATCATGTCGAGCAGGTTTGCCACGAGCCGCGTCATCCGTCGCGACTCGTCGAGAATGGTCTCGGCGAGCTCCTGGCGGGTGTCGGATGACAGGGTCGGGCCGGACTCGAGCAGGCTGCTTGCGGCGCCCTCAATGCTACCGAGCGGCGTGCGCAGGTCGTGGGAGAGGGAGCTGAGCAAGCTCGTTCGCAGCCGCTCGGCCTCGACCTCCATGCGACTCGCCTGGTTCCGTTCGGACAGGGCGGCGCGCTCGAGTGCCACCGCCGCCTGGCGCACGAAGGACTCGAGTTGCTGGCGCTGCTCCGGGTCCACCACGTCGCGTGCATCGCGGGGTTCGACCCGTACGACACCGAACACGCGGTCGGCTGCCTGCAGCGGCAGGTAAAGCGCGGGCGAAGCCGGCAGGGTGCTCGTGCCGAGGCCCGCGATCTGGCCGTGTTCGAAGGTCCACCGGGCCACGCCGTCGTCGGTGGCGAGGGCGCTATCCGCACCAGCAAGGAGAAATGCAACGCGGCCGCCGAAGGCCTCCTCGATATGTCGGGCTGCCGCCGTCGTGATCTCCTGTGGCTCCCGCGCCGCGGTCATCTCCCGGCTCAGGGCGTAGGCGCTCGCCGTGCGCTGTTCCCGTGCCCGCGAGGCATCGGCCTGCTCCCGAATACGACCGGTGAGCCGGCTCATGATGATGCCGATGGCGAGCAGCATCGCGAACGTGAGCACATAGGTCGCGTCGCGCACGGCGAAGGTGTAGTAGGGCGGTATGAAGCAGAAGTCGAACAGCGCGATGCCGAGCAGTGACGCGAGCAGGGCGGGCCGCGGCCTCACCCGGGATCCCACCACCACGGCGGCAAGCAGGTAGAGCATCGCGATGTCAGTGACGCTGAGGAACGACCTGAGGGCCAGGCCGGCACCGGTGGCCAGCACGACGACACCGGCAGCCCAGGCGTACTGGGTGAGCGAGGGCGGCCGGCGGAATGGCTTTACGGGCGCCGCCTCGTCGGCATCGCCACTGATCACGAGGACATCGATGTTGCCGCCCTCCTTCACCAGCGCATCGAGCAGGGATCCGCGCCACCGCGCCGCAACGCCCCGCTGCTGCGACCGGCCAAGGATAAGGCGCGTGACGTTGCGCCCCTGTGCCCAGGCGAGAATCTCATCGGCCACGCGCATGCCGCTCAGGGTCACGGTCTCCCCACCGAGCTCCTCCGCCAGGCGGAAGGCTCGCACGACGGCATCCCGGTCGTCCTCACTGACCTGTCCGGGTACCTCGACAAACACGGTGGTCCATGGCGCCTGCAGTCGTTCCGCCATGCGCCGCGCTGCGCGAACAAGCCGGAGCGCCGACGGATCGGGAGCAATACAAACGGCGAGGCGGTCACTTGCGGCCCAGGTGTCGCGAATGCCCTGGCTGCGCATGTAGCCGCGCATCTGGGCGTCAACCCGGTGTGCGGTCTGCCGGAGCGCCAGCTCCCGCAGCGCGATGAGGTTTCCTTCACGGAAAAAGCGTTCGAGCGCTCGACTGGCCTGATCGGGGAGGTACACCCGGCCCTCGCGCAGCCGCTGCAGCAGCACGTCGGGGGTGACGTCCACCAGCTCGATCTCATCGGCCCGCTCGAGGAGGGCATCGGGCACGGTCTCGCGGACCGTGATGCCGGTGATCTGTGCCACCACGTCGTTCAGGCTCTCGACGTGCTGCACGTTGAGCGTGGTGTAGACGTCGATCCCGGCGTCGAGCAGCTCAAGCACATCCTGCCACCGCTTGCCGTGGCGGCCACCGGGCGCATTGGTGTGCGCCAGTTCGTCCACCAGGATGAGCGCCGGCTTGCGGGCGAGCGCCGCGTCGAGATCGAGCTCCTGCAGGACGCTCCCCTTGTAGTCGATGGTGCGGCGAGGGAGAATGCCGAGCCCCTCAGTCAGGCGAGCCGTCTCGGCGCGGCCATGGGTCTCGACTACACCGACCACCACGTCGACGCCCTCGGCCTGGCGCGCGCGCGCGGCCTCCAGCATGGTGTAGGTCTTCCCTACCCCCGGCGCCGCGCCGAAGAAGAGCTTCAGTCGCCCATGCATGTGCCTCGCCTCCTGCTCGCGCACGAGCGCCAGGAGGGCATCGGGATCGGGTCGGCGCGGATCACCCATGCAGGGAGGATAATGGCCCGCCGAACTGCCGGGTCAGGGGTGATTCTCCCCCAGCCGGTCGAGCGCCAGGTTCACGAGGAGCACGTTGACGCGCGGCTCGCCGAGAAGGCCGAACGTCCGTCCCTCCGTGGCTGCCTCGACCACCGCCTGGACCCGTGCCACGGGAAGGCCACGCGCACGCGCCACCCGCGCTGCCTGATAGGCGGCACCGGCCGGCGAGATATGGGGGTCGAGTCCACTGCCTGAGGCCGTGACGAGGTCGACGGGCACCGCCGCGACATTGGCGGAATCCAGCGCACGCAGCACCGCCGCGCGGTCGGTCACCGCCTGCGCCAGCGCCGGGTTGGTGGGACCGAGGTTGGAACCCGACGACCTGGCGGCGTTGTAGGCGGGACTGGTCGCCGATGGCCGGGTCCAGAAGTAGCGGGGGGCACTGAACGGCTGACCGATGAGCATGGACCCGCGGATCGTCCCTCCTTCCCGGATGAGGCTGCCCTGGGCCTGGCGCGGAAAGAGCACCCGCGCTGCGCCGGTGACCACGGCGGGATAGGCGACGCCGGTGAGGAGGGTGAAGGCACCCAGCAGGGTGAGCGCGGGACGAATTTCAGCACGCATGGGATGATTCCTCAGACCGCGCCGATGGCGGTCAGCAGCATGTCGATGAGCTTGATGCCCGGGAACGGCAGGAGAACACCGCCCAGGCCGTACACCAGCAGGTTGCGGCGCAGCACGGCGGCGGCACCCATGGGCCGATACTTCACGCCCTTGAGCGCGAGCGGGATCAGCGCCGGGATGATGAGCGCGTTGAAGATGATCGCCGACAGAATGGCGCTCGACGGCGTGGACAGGTGCATGATGTTGAGCGCGGCGAGCGCCGGGTAGGTCGATGCGAAGGCCGCCGGGATGATGGCGAAGTACTTGGACACGTCGTTCGCGATACTGAAGGTGGTGAGTGACCCGCGGGTCATGAGCATCTGCTTCCCGGTCTCCACCACCTCGATGAGCTTGGTGGGATTGGAGTCGAGGTCGACCATGTTGCCCGCTTCCTTGGCTGCCTGCGTCCCCGAGTTCATGGCGACCGCGACGTCGGCCTGGGCCAGCGCCGGTGCGTCGTTGGTGCCGTCACCGCACATCGCGACGAGGCGGCCACCGGCCTGGTACTCCCGGATGAGCGCGAGCTTGTTCTCCGGAGTCGCCTGGGCGAGGAAGTCATCCACGCCCGCCTCCGCAGCGATCGCCGCGGCGGTAAGCGGGTTGTCGCCGGTGATCATCACCGTCTTGATCCCCATGCGCCGCAGCTCGCCGAACCGCTCCTTGATGCCGCCCTTCACCACGTCCTTGAGGTGGATGACGCCGAGCACCTCGGTGCCGTCGGCCACCGCCAGTGGCGTGCCTCCGCCCTTCGCAATGTCCGTGACCGCGGTCTGCAGCGCCGCGGGCATGGTGCCGCCGATCCCCCGCACGTAGGTCTCGATCGCGTCCACCGCGCCCTTCCGGATCCGGCGCCCGTCGAAGTCCACGCCACTCATCCGGGTCTGCGCCGTGAACGGGATGAATTTCGCGCCCTGACTTTCGAGATCGCGTTCCCGCAGGCCGAAGCGCTCCCCAGCGAGCACGACAATGCTGCGTCCTTCTGGTGTCTCGTCGGCCAGCGAGGCGAGCCGAGCCGCCTCGGCAAGCCGTTCCGGCGCGGTGCCGGGGGCCGCGATGAACGCGGATGCCTGTCGGTTGCCCAGGGTGATGGTGCCGGTCTTGTCGAGCAGGAGCACATCCACGTCACCGGCCGCCTCGACCGCGCGGCCCGACAGGGCAATGACATTCTTCTGGATCATGCGGTCCATGCCCGCGATGCCGATCGCGGACAGGAGCGCGCCGATCGTGGTGGGGATCAGGCTCACCAGGAGTGCCACGAGCACCGTGAGCGTGATGGGCGTCCCCTGGCCCGCCACTCCGACGCTGAAGATCGAGAACGGCAGCAGCGTGACCACCACGATGAGGAACACGATCGTGAGGGCCGCCAGGAGGATGTCGAGGGCGATCTCGTTCGGCGTCTTCTGCCGCTTGGCCGCCTCGATCAGGTTGATCATCCGGTCGAGGAAGGTTTCGCCGGGGTTGGTGCTGATCCGGATGATGAGCGTATCGGAGAGCACCCGCGTGCCGCCAGTCACGGCACTGCGGTCGCCACCCGCCTCGCGAATCACCGGCGCACTCTCCCCGGTGATGGCGCTCTCGTCCACACTCGCCACGCCCTGGATGATCTCGCCGTCGCCCGGGATGACCTCGCCGGCGGCGACAATGACCAGGTCACCCTTCCGGAGGGCACTGCCAGCGACCGCCTCGATCTCCTTGAGGTCGTCCGGATCCTTCAGCCGGCGCGCCAGCACCGTCTGGCGAGTCTTCCGCAGCTCGGCCGCCTGTGCGCGACCCCGGCCCTCCGCCATCGCCTCGGCGAAGTTGGCGAACAGCACGGTGAACCAGAGCCACAGGGAAATGGCGAAGATGAACCAGGGGCTCTCGCCGCCAGGCCGCACCAGTGCCGCGACGAACAGGAGCGTGGTGAAGAAGCTCCCGACGGCGACGACGAACATCACCGGGTTCCGCCACAGGTGACGGGGCGCAAGCTTCCTGAACGAATCCCCGATCGCCGTGATGACGATTTCGCGATCGAACAGGGAGCGCGGCGCATGGGTTGTCATCGCCTTCACCGGGCAAGGAGCTGGAGGTGCTCGACGATCGGCCCGAGCGCCAGCGCGGGAACGAACGTGAGCGCGCCGACGAGCAGGACGGTACCGACCAGCAGGCCGGCGAAGAGTGGCGTGTGGGTGGGCAGTGTTCCCGCACCGACCGGCACCAGCTTCTTGCGGGCCAGCGCACCGGCAATGGCCAGCACGGGTATCGCCAGCCAGAGGCGGCCGACCCACATGCACACGCCGAGCAGGACGGTGTAGAAGGTGGAACTGGCACCGAGGCCGCCGAAGGCGCTGCCGTTGTTGCCGGCCGCCGAGGTGACCGCATACAGCACCTCGCTGAAACCATGCGCGCCAGGGTTGAACACGCCGGCGCGGCCGGCACTCGTGCTCACCGCGATGGCGGTGCTGAACAGGATCATGACCGCCGGAATCAGGATGACGAGCGACGCCATCTTCACTTCGTAGGCCTCGATCTTCTTGCCGAGGTACTCGGGCGTGCGGCCCACCATGAGCCCGGCGATGAACACCGCGATCAGCGCGAAGACCAGCATGCCGTAGAGTCCCGACCCGACCCCGCCGAAGACCACCTCACCCGTCTGGATGAGCCACATCGGGACGAGTCCGCCCAGCGGCGTGAAGCTGTCGTGCATCGCGTTGACGGAGCCGTTCGATGCCGCCGTCGTGGCCGACGCCCAGATGGCGGAGTTGACGATCCCGAATCGCGTCTCCTTCCCTTCCATGTTGCCACCCGACTGTTCCGCCGAGGGGGCCAGGTCGGCGCCGGCCGCGGCGAGCACGGGCGTGCCGCGCTGCTCGAATGCGGTCGCGGCGATGGTGAGCGGCACGAGGATGACCATCATGGCGCCCAGGATGACCCAGCCTTGCCGCCGGTCCTTCACCATGCGCCCGAACATTTCGCAAAGCGCCGCCGGAATGAGCAGGATCGCGAGCATCTCGAGAAAGTTCGAGACCGGTGTCGGGTTCTCGAACGGGTGCGCCGAGTTCACGTTGAAGAACCCGCCGCCGTTCGTGCCCAGCTCCTTGATGGCGATCTGGCTCGCCGCCGGCCCCACCGCGATCGTCTGCCGCGTCACCACGGTGGAATCAGACGTGCGCAACGGCTCGACCAGCTCGGCCACGGGATACGCGCCCCACGTCTGTACCACGCCCTGCGACACGAGGAGGAGCGCCCAGACGAGCGACAGCGGCAGCAGGATGTACAGCGTGGTACGGGTCAGGTCGACCCAGAAGTTGCCGATGGTACCCTTCTCGGCCCACGCGAAGCCCCGCACGAGCGCCACGACCACGGCGATGCCGGCGGCGGCCGAGACGAAGTTCTGCACCCCGAGCGCGAGCGCCTGCGTGAGGTAGCTCAAGGTGCTCTCGCCGCCATACGCCTGCCAGTTGGTGTTGCTGGCGAAACTGATGGCGGTATTGAAGGCGAGCGCCGGGGATACCCCGGGAAATCCCGCAGGATTGGCCGGCAGGAGGCCCTGCGTGCGCTGCAGCAGGTACACCGCGGCAAACGAGGCGATGCTGAACACGAGCAGCGCCGTGGCGTATCGCGTCCACGTCATCTCGTCGGCTTCGGAGGTGCCGGCAAGGCGGTAGAGCCACCGCTCCAGCGGCCGGCCGATTCGCGTCGCGACGTTCAGCTCCCCCGAGAGCACCTGGGCGATGTAGTGCCCAAGAGGAATGGCGAGCACGAGCAGCACGCCGAAGTAGAGCGCGAGCTGGATCCAGTCGTTGCCGGTCATGAGAGCGACTCCGGCTTGAGCAGGGCGAAGACCAGGTAGGCGAGGAGCCCTGCGGCCACGATCGCGGCGACCACCTGGAGTCCGCTCACTCGGCCCTCCCCTGCAGGCTGGCGCAGAGCCGGATGAGCCCGGCCGTCGCGATCACCAGCACCACTACGATCCCAGCCATCAGCAGGTCCACAGTTGCCTCGCGAGTGAGTGACGAGCCAATGCTACGGGCGGGGACGTTAGGGCGGGGTGAGGAAGGTGGTCCTGAGCGTTTGGAAGTCGTTATGACCGACTGGAAGAAGGGGGAAGGACTACAACGGCAGGGTCACGACCCGGCAGACGGCGGCACCGCTGTCGCAGACGCTGGCGCGGACGAGAGCGCCGCGGAGGGAGGTGGAGGCAGGAATGCTGACTTCGGGCGACGCCGTGAAGTAGGCCGAGTCGGCGGTCAGGCGACTGCTGCGAAGGCGTTCGGTGCGACCAGATGCCAGCTCGAGCTGGGGGACGAGGCGGGCGTTGATTTTCGTCCCCGGCATGGGAACCGCCCGGATCACCATCTCGTCGCCGGCACGGTCGACCTGCACGCTCACCGACGCAACCTGCTCGGCGAGCAATTCCTCGATGCGCCCCTCCCACTGCTTGTAGTACGGGTCGTTCACGTGGAACTCGCCGTAGCCCTCGTACCGGATATTGCCCTTCCGGTCGATCAACACGAAGCTGGGCCAGTAGCGAATGCCGTAGAGATTCCACGTCGCATGGTCGTTGTCCTGTGCGTTGGGATACCGGATACCATGATCGATCAACGCACTCTGCACATTGGACTTGTCGTGCTCCCCGCCACTCGGCGGGAACTCGGGGTCATGCATCCCAATGACCACCAGGCCCTGCTCCCGGTATCGGCGGTCGAAGTCGACCAGTGATGGCACGGTGTTGGTGCAGTTGTAACAGGTGAAGGTCCAGAAGTTCAGCAGGACGACCTTGCCCCGGAGTGATGCCAGCGTCTGGGGTTCGCTGGCATTGAGCCAGCTGGTGTTCTTCCAGGCCGGCGCCGGGCGCGTCGCGGAACTGGCAGCGGGGCCGGGCGCCGGCAGACGGATGGCGGCGGCCGCGAGCGGCAGGGCGATCGCCACGGTGGCAAGGACGACACGGCTCATGGGCGACTCCTCGAGGTTTGGTCAAGCATTACCTAACGCCACCGGGAGCCAACTGGTTTGCCGCGAGGCCTCTTGACAGACGGGAAGGAATTGCGCAACTTAACAGCGTTAGGTTAACAGTGTTCTGGACGGGAGTAGTCGTGATGGGAGTGACTGAGCGGCGGGAGCGGGAGCGGCAGGAGACCCGGCAGCTGATTCTCGATGCGGCCCGGGAGCTGTTCGTGTTCGAGGGCCATGAAGCGGTCAGCATGCGGAAGATCGCGGACAAGATCGAGTATTCGCCAACGGCGATCTACCACCATTTCCGCGACAAGCAGGCGCTCATCGAAGAGTTGTGCCTGACCGATTTCCGGGCCCTGGCCGCCTCGTTCCTGCGGATCGGCCGGGTGGAAGACCCGGTCGAGCGCCTTCGTCGAATTGGTGCGGCGTACGTGGCCTTCGCGATGGAGAACCCGAGCCAGTATCGCTTCATGTTCATGACGGCGGGCGTTGACGTGAGCGACAGCGAAGCGTCGCAGGAAATGAAGGGGAACCCGGAGGAGGATGCCTATGCGTTCCTCAGGGCCACTGCGAGCGAGGCCATCAGCCAGGGGCGATTCAAGCCGGAATACGAGGATGCCGACCTCGTGAGCCAGATCCTCTGGGCGTCAGTGCACGGCATCGTGTCGCTGCACATCGTGCATGCAAAGGAAACCTGGCTGGACTGGCATGAACCCGATGCCACGGCGAAGGCGATGAGCGATGCGGTGCTGGCGGGCATGCTGCGTCCGACCTCGTGACGCAACCTTTTTTTGCCCATACACTTAACACTGTTCTGTAACGGAACCATGTACAAACTTCATATCCCTTCGACGTTGCTGGCGGGGTGGATGCTCGCCACCGGGTTCGCATCAGCTGCGGCCCAACAGGGGCCCCTCGATTCCCTCGTGGACGAAGGCCTGCGCGCCAATCTGGGCCTGGCACAGGTGCGCTATCGGGACTCGCAAAGCGTGGCGCGCGTGCAGGCGGCGCGCGGACTCTTCCTGCCGTCGGTAGACCTGGATGCACGCTATTCGCGCGTCAGTGGAGGGCTCGACTTTGGTGACCTGGTCAACCCGGCATACGTCGCGCTGAACCAGCTCACGGGAACCAGCCAGTACCCGACCGACCTGAGCCTCGTCCTTCCCTTCCAGCAGGACATGCGGCTGAGGGCAGCGGTGCCGCTCTTCAACCCTACGGTGATCGCCAACTACTCGCTGGCCAGGAACCAGCGAGGACTCTCGCAGTCGCAGGTTGGGGGAGCCGCGAGGGCACTGGCGGCCACCATCCAGCTTGCGTGGCTTCGGCATGCGACGGCGGTGCGCAGCGTAGCCCTGTACCGAAGCACCCTCGACATCATCGAGGAGAACCTGCGGGTCAGTGAGCGCCTCGTGGCGGCGGGCACGGCCACCCCGGACAACGTCTCCCGGGCGCGCGCCGACCTGGCGGAGATGGAACAGCGCGTGGCGGATGCCACCCGGCTCCGCGACGCTGCGGCGCGGGCATTCAACCAGCTGCTGCAGCGTCCCCTGGATACGCCAGTGGCGATGATCCCGGACAGTGCCCTGATGCGCCCCATCGACGTACCGCTCGGCGCCGCGCTCGAGAGCGCGGTCGAGCGACGGGACGAACTGAAGGAAGCCGCCTGGGGCGTGAAGGTGGCGCAGGCGCAAACGAAGCTGGCGACCGCCTCCTTCCTGCCGGCCATCTCGCTCGCCGGCGATGTCGGCTACCAGGGCAACAAGGTGCGGTTCACGGGCGAGAACGACTTCGCCGTGGCGTCGCTGGTGCTGCAGTGGAACCTGTTCCGTGGCGGGGCCGATGCGGCGCGGCGCGCAGAGGGCCAGTTCGCGACGGCGAGTGCGCGCGCGGCAGAGCGGGATGCCGCGAGCGCCGTGGAGCTGGACGTGCGCCAGGCGTACGAGGCGGCGCGGGTGGCCGAGCAGGAGATCGGGGTGGCAGGACAGCGCCTGGTGGCGGCCCGCCGCACCTTCGACCTGGTCCAGCGCCGCTACGACGAGGGACTCGCCCCGCACATCGAGTTCACGCAGGCGCGCAGCGACTACACCAACGCCGGGATCAACGAAATCATCACCCGCTACGCCTACCTCGCCCGGCTCGTCGAGCTCGAGCGGGCGGCGGCGCTTCGCGACATCTCCTACTAACGGACCGACCATGCGATACCTCGAGCATCATCACATCAGCGGCATCACCATCGCCATCAGCGCCCTGGCCGCCTCGGCCTGCGGAACTGCGGCGCCGCCACCCGCCCGGTCGTCGGCGCGCGCCGTCCGGACTGCGGTCGTCAGCGATACCGTCATGAGTCGTCCGGTCACGGGGACCGGCATGCTGGCGTCCCGGGATGAACTGCCGCTCAGCTTCAAGCTGGGCGGGGTCGTGCGACGCGTCCTGGTGGACGAGGGCCAAGTGGTGCAGGAGGGACAACTCCTCGCCGAGCTCGACCTGGCCGAGATCGACGCTGGGGTGGCGAAGGCGCAGAGCGCGGCCACCAAGGCGGCGCGCGACGCGGAGCGAATCGCCCGGCTGCATGCCGACAGCGTCACCACGCTGTCCCAGCTGCAGGATGCGAATACCGCCCTGGAGATCGCGCGCGCCGACCTGGCAGCGGCACGCTTCAACCAGCGATACGCGCGGATCGTAGCCCCGGCAGGCGGCTCGATCCTTCGGCGATCGGTAACGCCGGGAGAACTCATCGCCGCGGGCGCGCCGGCATTCGTGCTCGCGAGCCAGGCCCGGGGGAGCGTGCTCCGGGTCGGCCTGGTCGACCGGGATGTGGTCCGGATCAAGGTGGGTGATGCGGCAACGGTACGGCTCGATGCCTATCCCGGTCGTGCCTTTCCGGGTGTCGTGCGGGAGATCGCGGCCACCTCCACTCCAGGCACGGGAACGTTCGCGGTCGAGGTGGGCCTGCGCGATGCCGAGCCGCTGCGAACCGGCATGGTGGGCCGGGTGGAGATCGCTACTCGCAGTGAGGGTCGGGTCACGGTCCTGCCGGTGGAGGCGCTGGTGGAAGCGGATGGCGATCACGGCGTGGTGTATGTGGTGGATGGCGCCCGGGCAGGACGACGCGAGGTGCGCATCGCCTTCCTCGACGGCCCGCGCGTGGGGGTGAGCGGCGGGCTGGCGGACGCCGGGGCGGTGGTCACCGATGGTGCGGCGTACCTGAGCGATGGCGACACCGTGCGGGTGGTGCCATGAGGATCGCCGAGTTTGCCGTGCGACGGTACCAGTTCACGGTCATCGTCTTCCTGATGCTGGCCGCCCTGGGCGTCGCCTCGTGGATGACCATTCCCCGCGGGGAGGACCCCACCTTCCCCATCCCGTCGTACACGGTGGTGGCCATCTATCCGGGGGCCACGCCCACCGATCTCGAGCGGCTGGTGATCAAGCCGATCGAGGACCGGGTGGCCGAGCTGGATGACATCAAGAAGATCGACGCGCGCATGGCCGATGGCGTGGCTACGCTGTTCGTCGAGTTCAACGCCTCCGCCGACGCCGACCGGAAGTACGACGAGGTGATCCGCGAAGTGAACGCGATCCGTCCGAGCCTTCCCGCCGAGCTCTACTCGCTGGAGGTGAAGAAGACCACGGCGCTCGACGTGAACATCGTACAGATCGCGCTCGTATCCGAGACCGCGCCGTGGGCCGAGCTCGATTCACTGGCCGAGCTCATCGAGGACCGCATGGAGACGGTACCCGGCGTGCGGCGAGCGGAGCGGTGGGCGGCACCCGCCCGAGAGGTGCGGGTTTCGGTCGACCTTGGCAGGCTGGCCGAACTGGGCCTGACCCCGGGCCAGCTGCTCCAGGCCATCGGCAGTGAGAGCGCCGACATCCCGGGAGGCAGCGTGGACGCCGGGAGCCGGCGGTTCAACGTGCGCACCACCGGCAGCTATGCCCGGATCGATGAAGTACGGCAGACGGTGGTGACCACCGCGCGCGGAAGCCTGGTGCGCGTTGGTGATGTGGCGGACGTGGGCTGGGCCTACGCCGACGCGACTTATCTCGCGCGGTACAACGGCAAGCGCGCGGTCTTCGTGACCGCCACCCAGCAGGCCGGCCGGAACATCGGCGAGGTGCGCGATGGCATCTGGGCCGAACTGGACCAGATCGAGCCATCGCTGCCGGGGCATGTTGCACTCACGCGCGGGTTCGACCAGGCGGAGAACGTCTCGCACCGCCTTTCGAGACTGGGAGAGGACTTTGCGATCGCCATCCTGCTGGTACTGGTGACGCTGCTGCCCCTGGGCAGCCGGGCCTCCCTCATCGTCATGATCTCGATCCCGCTCTCGCTGGCCGTGGGCCTCACCCTGCTCACCGTGGCCGGCTACAGCATCAACCAGTTGTCGATCGTGGGGTTCGTGATCGCGCTCGGGCTCCTGGTGGATGACTCGATCGTGGTGGTGGAGAGCATCGCCCGCATGCTGCGCGAGGGCCGCTCCCGCACCGACGCTGCCATCGAGGGCACGAAACAGATCGGGGTGGCGGTGGTCGGCTGCACGCTGACTCTCCTCTTCGCCTTCCTGCCGCTCCTGATGCTCCCGGGCACTGCCGGGCGGTACATCCGATCACTGCCCCTCACAGTGGTCTTCACGGTGCTCGCGTCACTGCTGGTGTCGCTGACCATCATCCCGTGGCTGGCGAGCCGGCTGCTCCGGGAGCATGAGGATCCGCACGGTAACCGTTATCTCCAGGCGTTCAACCGGCTGGTCGAGCGAACCTATACGCCGGTGCTGCGCTGGACGGTGGCGCATCCGCGCCCGACGCTGGTGGCGAGCGCTGCGCTCGTACTGGCGAGCCTGGCGCTGGTGCCGGTGATCGGCTTCTCGCTCTTTCCGAAGGCCGAGACGCCACGCTTCCGGATTGACATCCGCGCGCCGGAAGGAACGAGCCTCGATGCCACGAACCAGGCGGCCCGTTACGTGGAAGGCGTGCTGGGAGGACGCCCTGAAGTGAAGGGCATCTTCACGTCGGTCGGCCGGGACAATCCGCAGATCTACTACAACGTCTTTCCCGCCGAGGAGAAGGCGAACGTGGGGCAGTTGTTCGTGATCCTCGATCGGTACGACCCTGCGCGCACGCCGCGCATGCTCGATACTCTCCGCGCCACGTTCGCCGGCTACCCGGGGGCACGGATCGAGGTGAAGGAGTTCGAGAACGGGCCGCCCATCGATGCACCCATCGCCCTCCGCCTGAGTGGGCCGGACCTGGACACGCTGCGTGGCCTGGCCAGTCGGGTGGAAGCGGTGCTGAAGGCGACGGAGGGAACCGAGTATGTGGTCAATCCGGTCCGCCTGCCCCGGACCGACATCAGGCTCGCCCTCGATCATGAGAAGGCCGGGCTGCTCGGCATCCCGAGCAGTGATTTCGACCTGACGGTGCGTCTTGCCGTGGCCGGCGTGCGGGCCGGCACCCTGCGAGAGGGCGACGGCGACGAGCGCGGCATCGTGGTGCGGCTCCCGCATAGCGGGCGACCACGTGCCGAAGCGCTGGATCGAGTCTACGTGCCGAGCCGCGCGGGGGCGCTCACGCCGGTGCGGCAGGTGGCCGCCCTGGAGTTCGCCACGTCTCCGACGGAGATCCAGCGGTACAACAAGGCACGGACGGTGACGGTGACATCCAACATCCGCACGGGATTCAACACCGACCGGGTGACGAACGCCGCCCTCGCCACCCTGGCCACGATCCCGCTGCCTTCCGGCTATCGCATCGTACCTGGCGGCGAGCTGGAGAGCCGGCAGGAGAGCTTCGGCGGCATCGGCGGGGCGGTGATCGTGGCGACGTTCATGATCCTCGCCATCCTCGTGCTGGAGTTCGGCACCTTCCGGGGCACGCTGGCGGTGGCCTCGGTGATTCCCCTTGGCCTGATGGGCGGCCTCGCCGCGCTGTTCCTGACCGGCAATACCCTGTCATTCACTGCGATGATCGGCTTCGTGGCGCTGATCGGGATCGAGATCAAGACCTCGATCCTGCTGGTGGACTACACCAATACGCTGCGTGCCGAGGGTATGAGCATCGACGCGGCGGTGCAGCGCGCAGGTGAGGTGCGGTTCCTGCCCATCGTGCTCACGTCACTGACGGCCATCGGCGGCCTGCTGCCGGTGGCCCTGCAGGGGGCCGCGCTGTACGCGCCGCTCGCCTGGGTCATCATCGGCGGACTGGTGTCGTCCACGCTGCTCGCGCGCCTGGTGACGCCGGTGGTGTACAAGGTGCTCGAGGGGGGTGAGGGCGTGAAGGCATGAGGTGCGGAGCCGGAGCGGTTGCTTCGGGACCCCGGTTCGCCTAGCGTTCGCGCAAATTTCGGGGCCCGTTCCGGGCACTGGACGGGCTCTACGCAGGAGCGATGTTGAAGGACGCGAAGGACATCACCGAACTGGTCGCCGAACCACCGAGGGCCCTTCCGCCAAAGGTTCCGGTGTGGCTCTGGCCCGGCATCATGGCAGTACTGACCCTCGGGGCATTCGCTGGTGCGCGCTGGCAGCCGGCCCATTCCCGCCTCTGGCTGTTCCTGCCCTATTCGTTCGCGGGAAACTCGCTCGCGCCGCTGCCGTATGATCCGGCTGTGGTCTACCTTGGCCCGCACTACCCGGTGTGGGTCATCGTGCTGGTGGGTGTCATCGGGACCGTCATCATCGAATACTGGAACATGGAACTGCTGGCGCGCGTGCTCTCGCGCGATGGCACCCGGGGCTTCCGGGGGCACCGCATCACGGGATGGGCGCTGTACTGGTACCGGAAGGCACCGTTCTGGACGCTGGCAGGCACCTGCATCGTCCCGATCTTCCCGCACTACCCGATGCGCTTCCTGGCGGCGCTGGACAACTACCCGATGTGGAAGTACCAGGGTTCTGTCATCCTGGGGCGTGGCGCCAGGTACGCCCTCCTGGCGGAGCTTGGCATCGCGCTCAAGGTGCCCCCGGTGCTCCTTTTTTCCCTGGGGCTCATCTTCCTCGGCATCATGCTGTTCAAGATGCGGCAGATGAATCGCACGCCGGTCGAGGAAGTGCCCGCGCCAGCCACCGCACCGGCCCCGGCCCCGGCCGAGACGTCATGAAGCGCGCCTTCCTCATCCTGGTCGACGGGCTCCGTCCCGACGTGGCCGAAGCTGAACTCGCGGCCGGGCACCTGCCGAACCTGGCGCGCCTCACCGACCGGGGGAGCCGCGCACGCGCCACGAGCGTCTTCCCGACCACGACGAGCGTCGCCTACCTGCCGTTCCTCACCGGATGCTTTCCAGGCACCTGCAACATCCCGTCGATCCGCTGGCTCGATCGCGCGGCCTATGGCGGCCGGTGGTGGACGGACCGGTCGGCGGTGCGCAGCTACTGCGGCTACCAGGCGGGGATGCTCGACGAGGACATCGCACCGAACGTCCAGACAATCTTCCAGCTGGTCCCGGAAAGCGTGGGCATCTTCACGATGATCACCCGCGGGCTCTCGCCGGAGCGGGATGTCGGGCAAGGCGCGCGCAGGAACGTGGGATCACTGGCGCACTACGTGAACTGCTACGGCGTGCTCGACCGGCGAGCCACCCGGGAGTTGCTGGCCGCGGTCGACGGGCCGTGGCGATTCGTCTTTACCCAGTTTCCCGCCATCGACGGTTACACTCATGGGACCTCGCCCACGTCGCCCGCCGTTCTGCACTCGCTGCGCACGATCGACGACACCATCGGCCAGGTGGTGCACCGACTGGAGGCGCGGGGCGAGATGGCCGACACGCTGTTCGCGCTGGTGAGCGACCATGGCGCCACGGAGATGCATACCCATCTGGAGCTGTGGAAGTGGTTCACGTCGCGGGGGGTGCCGACCCTGCATCATCCGGTGCTGTGGGCCCGGGATCCGCGTGCCGCGGTGATGGTGGCGGGCAACGCCTTTGCCTCGGTGTACGCCCGACCCGGTCAACCCCGGAGCGGTCGCTGGACGATGGAACAGCTTCGGCGGCCGGAGGCGTTCGGCACTGACCACGATGTGGTGGCGGCGCTGGTCGCCGAGCCGGCCGTGGCGTTCGTGGCGGCGGAGGATGGGGAGGGCGGGATCCGGGTCGCCTCGTCGGGTGGCGAGGCCATCATCACACAGGAGGGTGAGGTGATCCTCTACACACCACTCTCCGGCGATCCGCTTCAGCTGGGTGCCCCATTTGCGGGGGATCGTGATGCGTGGCTGGCGCGCACCTTCGACTCGACCTTTCCCGATTCGGCGGTGCTCCTGCTCGACCAGTTTTCCTCACCGCGCGCCGGCGACCTGGTCCTGGCGGCACGCGAGGGCTACGACTTCCGCGACCGGTTCGAGATCCCCGAACACAAGTCGGGGCATGGAAGCCTGATCCGCGCGCACGTCCACACGCCCCTGTGGACCAATCGTGCACTTCCCGCGACGCCAATGCGGACCGCCGACGTATTCCCGGCGCTCCTCGACTGGCTGGAGGTGCCCCTGCCCCACGGTATCGACGGCCGCCCGGTATGGCAGCCGGGGCGCGCCATGCGCGAGCGGACTCCCGTGCGCCAGCCGGCCGGCGTGCAGCGCGGGCGCTAGCGCTCCTCCAGCAGCTGCCGGAGGCTGGCCAGCCGCGCACCCCGCATTTCATCCCACGAGGCGCTCGCCGCCACGCGACGGTCGTGGGGCACCGCGGCAACCGAACCCAGCACATGCGCATCCTGCATCACACCCAGCGATTCCTGCAGCACCCGCAGGCGCTCGAGCACGGGCAGCCAGTCCCCGCCCAGCACGCGATCGACGACCTCGACCTGATACCGCACCTGCTTGATGCGCCGACGAAGCTGGTGCAGCAGCTCGGCGGTCGTCTGGTCGTCGTAGTCCGACTCGGGTGCCTGCAGCACGCCGGTGGCGTCCGGATGCATCGTCAGTGACCAGGCGGGGTGCAGGTCGATCGCCGCGACCCTCGACCGGAGGGCACCGAGGACAATGGTCGCGGGCGTGTCCTCATCGACCGTGAAGGCCGGTGACTGGTCCCAGCGCCGAAGGGCGCGCAGGATGCCCCGCACCCGGGGCGCACCGAGCCGCTCGGCGACGCGATGTGCTTCGCGTTCACGACGGCGCTCGAGCCGGCGAAGGTGGCCGCGCGCCGCCGAGTCTTCGGGACCAGCCAGGATGGCCTCGAGGGCCACGTCCTGGTCGCGCAGGTCGGCGAGGTCGTGACCCATCCGCCTGAGGTCACGATCCCCCAGCCGACGCGGCACAACGAGGACCGTGCGGAAGAGGGTCAGGGCCGCGCGCAAGCGCCGCAGGCTCACCCGCAGCCCGTGGAGGGATTCGGCATCCTCGCGCTCCAGAAAGCGCCGACGGGCGCGGCGGAATTTCCGGCCGGCATCGGCGATGGCGGCGTGGGCGGCCGCCGGGGCGGCCGGACGTTCGGCTGGCTGGGTTTCGGGCACTTCGACGGATTCGGCAGTGGCAGTCATGGGGATACGATACCGCGCGATTGTCACAATTCCAGAAGTTGCGTAACAGCGGGCCCTGAGCGACTTTTCTGCCCCTTCACCGTACCGGGCCCGTAGCTCAGCTGGATAGAGCGCTTGCCTCCGGAGCAAGAGGTCGCGCGTTCGAATCGCGCCGGGCCCATCCAGCAAAAACCCGCCCGCATCGACCGTCCGATGCGAGGCGGGTTTCTGCTTCCGGCCAGCCTATCTCGGGTTGGTCGCCCAGACACTCAGCTCAGGGATGAATCCACGATCCTCCATCGTGAGCATCGCGACCACCGCATGGGCGATGTCCGCCGGCAGGAGCTTGGATGGGTTGACGTCCTGGGCATGCCCCGCGCGCTGGGCGAACTCGGTGATGACCTCGCTCGGGTTGACCAGCATGACGCGGATGTTGTGGCTCCGAAGCTCGGCACGCCAGGTCTCGGTGAGCCCGCGAAGGGCGAACTTGCTGGAGCCATAGGCGCTGCTGCCCGCACCGCCACGCAGCCCCGAGGTGGACGAGATATTGATGATGTCCCCGTACTTGCGTTGTACGAAGTGCCGCGCCGACTCGCGCGCCACGAGGGTGGCACCCAGCACGTTCACCTCCCAGACGCGGCGCATGTCTTCGGCGGTCGTGTCGACCAGGGGGGCGAACGTCCCGATACCGGCGTTGTTCACCAGTACGTTGTAGTCGCCGAAGGCGTCGATGGTCTCCCGGACCATGCGCACCGCGTCGGCCTCCCTGCTCACGTCGCCCGGAACGGCCGTCGCACCAATGGTGGTGGCTGCCTGTTTCAGGCGGGACTCGTCGCGCCCCGAGATTGCCACCCTGGCGCCCCGGGCGACGAGCACCCGTGCAATTTCATATCCAATCCCGGCGCTGCCACCGGTAACCAGCACCTTCGCGTTTTCCAGTTGCATTGTCCTTCTCCCGTCTCTGCTCGAGCCTGTCCTCGACGGACCGCATGTCCGTTGGCTGGAGTATAGCGGCGGCGCGGACGTGGGCGGTTGCGTCCACGTGGTTTCGCTGGCCTGAGATAACAGAGCTGCCCCAACAGCGTCACGGACGCGCCACAAGGTGTCACGACACCTCGCGCCGGGTCGGGTCTTGCTGGTAACCTGTGGCAACTGGCGCTGGAGGCGGCATGACCTGGCGGACGATCTTCCTGTCGGACCTGCACCTGGGCATGGCTGGCGTGCGGGCGAAAGAGTGCCTGGCCTTCCTCAAGGCCAACCGCGGCACACCCGTGGTGCTGGTAGGAGACATCTTCGACTTGTGGGTGATGCGGCGGCGCGTGCGCTGGACTGCCGACACTAATCGCCTGTTGCGGCACATCCTCAAGCGGGCACAGCGCGGGTGGCCCGTGACGTTCATCCCGGGTAACCACGACGAGTGGTTCCGCAGCATGGCGGGCAGCGCCGCCTTCGGCATGACGGTCGAGCGGAACATGGTGCACACCACTGCCGATGGCCGGCGCCTCCTCGTGCTGCATGGTGATGAGGCCGATGCGCTCGTGCGCACGCACCCAGTGATCGCCCGGCTCGGCTCCCACGCCTACGACCTTCTGGTCACGCTCAACACGATCAGCAACGAGTTTCGCCGCTTGCTGGGCTTTCGCCCATGGAGCTTTTCGGGTGCGCTCAAGCGTGGGGTGAAGCGGGCGGTGACCTACATCGGCAATTTCGAGCTGGCGCTCACGACCATGGTGCGCGACCGGGGGCTGGACGGTGTCATCTGCGGTCATATCCACGTGCCGGCCGTCGACCTGCGGCAGGGGGTGGTCTATGCCAACTGCGGCGACTGGATCGAGCACGCCAGCGCCATCGCCGAGGCGGAGGACGGCACCCTGGTCCTGATCGAGTTCCTCCCTGATGTGCGAGAGACACCGGAGCCGGGACGGGCCCTGCACCGGTACGTGCTGGTCGACGGACTCCCCACCCCGGTCCCGACGCTGGCGCTGGCCTAGAGGTTCGCCGACACCCTCGCTTGACAGGGTGCGTGCCGGGCGCAATCGTGCGTCATGCCAAACTCAGGTGAACTGCCGCCGTTTCCGTCGGGCATCTCCCGGCGCGACTTCTCCCGCCTCATGGCGCTGGGCGCCACGGGGCTCGCGTTTCCTCGCGGGTCGAGCGAGGGCGAGCTGGCCTGGCGTGCGCTCGGAGGGCTCTCGCCGACAAATGCGGTGCGGCTCAATTCGAACGAGAACCCTTTGGGCCCATCCGGCTCGGCGATCGAGGCGCTGCAGAAGCTTGGCGCGGAGGAGGGGCGCTACGCCTTCCAGGCGGACAGGGCATTGCGGCTGCGCATCGCCGAGCTCGAGGGACTGCGCCCGGAGTATGTGGAGACGTTCAACGGGTCCAGCGACCCCCTGCATCGTGCCGTGCTGGCGTATACCGGGCCCGACCGGGCCTATGTGTATGGCGAACCGGGTTTCGAGGCGGGATGGCAGGCGGCGAAGATCTCGGGTGCCCCGGCTATTGCGGTGCCGCTCACTCCCACGATCGCGCATGACGCCCGCGCCATGTGCGCCGCGACGACCACGCCCGGCCTCCTCTATTTCTGCAACCCCAACAACCCCACGGGCACGACGACGCCACGGGAAGAGATCGTCTGGGCGCTGGCGAACAAGCCGGCCGGCTCGATCCTGCTGGTGGACGAGGCCTACATCCACTTCAGTGATGAGGTATCGGTGGTGGACCTGGTCGATTCGCACGGGGACCTGCTGGTGCTGCGGACCTTCTCCAAGCTCTATGGCATGGCAGGGCTTCGCATGGGACTCGCGATCGCGCAGCCGCCGATCCTCGACCGACTCCGGGCGTTCGGCCCGTCGATCACGTCGATGACCGGTGTCACCGCCGCCCGCCTCAGCGTGGACGACCCGACGCTGGTGCCGACCCGCCGCGCCTATACAAAACAGGCACGCGATGAGACGTTCGCGTTCCTGACCAAGTACGGCTACGGGTTCTATCCCTGCGTGAGCAACTGCTTCATGCTCGACGCGAAGCGCCCCGCCCGTGAACTGGCGACGGCGATGGCGGAGCGCAATGTGCTGATCGGGCGCAGCTGGCCGGCCTGGCCCAACCACGCCCGGATCACCGTGGGAACGCCGGAGGAGATGCGCCAGTTCTGCAGCGCGCTCCGGGCAGTGACGAGCTAGCGGCGGCCCCCACCCCCACGGCCCCATCCGCCACCGCCACCACCAAAGCTGGCGCCGCCAAAGCCACCACCACCGCTACGGCCCCAGCCACCCCCGGCGCTGCCACCACCAAAGCCGCCGCCACCACCACCGCGCCATGAATTGAGGTTCGAGTCGCCCAGGGAGGAGGCCGATCGCGCGGCCTCGTCGTTGTTGAGCTCACTGGGCTTCTGCGCGTTGCTCCACCCACCGCTTCCCGCCTGTTGCCAACCGCTGCCGGTGTTCTTGTACGCGTTCCCGTCGTGCGTCGCGTACATGTTGTTGTTCACGCCCCCGATGGCGGTATTGCCGCCGGCGGTATTCGCGTGCGCTCCCCAGGCGGTGTTCCCGTTCTTCGACGCCACGGAGGAACCGTAGGACCCATACGCATCGGAGCGCTGATAGCTCTCGGCGCTGGCACCGGTGCGCGGGTTGTACGCCTGGGCGACGCCAGCCGAGCCATAGGGGCCGCTCGCGGACGCGCCGCGCGCGTAGGTGCCGGTGGACGGGTTGTAGGATGCGCCGTAGCTCCGGCCCCCATAGGGCCCATACGCCGACATGCCGTGGGCATAGGCACCGGTGTAGGGGTTGTAGGCGGCGTGGTATCCATACCCGCCATAGGGATACGGCGGGTGATAGTAGACCGGATAGCCGAACCCGACCGGGTAGTAGGGGCGTGTGGCTGCGATGGCGATGCCAACGCCGAGCATGACGACACCCGCGGCGACGTAGGCGCCGTTGTAGCCGGCGGTGTAGCCGGTGACGACGGTGGTGGGAGTAGAACTGTAAATCTGCACATACGTCACGTTATACATCGGTGACGTAGGCGGGATGCTGTAGATGACCTGCGGGATCGTGGTCGCCACTGCCCAGGGGCCATTGGGCGACTGGGACACGAACCAGACCGCCTGATGGCAGACGTAGTAGCTGCCGTTGACCTGGATCACCTCATAGTTCGTGTTGGTGGCGTACTGCATCGAGGTGCCCTGGATCGGCGAGAACTGCGGCGGCCCACCGTACGGCACCGTTACCGACGTGGTCGCGATGTCCACGTCGGCCTTGTGCGGCATCTGCGCCATGGCCACCGCCTGACTGGCCTCTGGTGTCCCCGGCACCGACGACAGGACGGCCGCTCGCGGGCTGTCGGTCGGGATATTCGCGAAGTCTGCGGGAAGGCTGGGCGTGGCGAAGGTCCACGGCCCCGACGTGCTGGGGGCGCTGAACCAGCGGCCCGACACCAGGAAATACCACTTTGATGTCGGGGAATAGAAGAAGAGGTCGCTCTCCGTATTCGTGACCCATGACAGGGAGGTTCCGGGAATCGGCTGCATCTCCGCCGGCCCATCGAGCAGGATCAACTCCGCCGGCTTCTCGCTGACAAAGACCGTCGGCACCTGGCCCGGCCAGGACATGCCAGGAATGTTCTTCGTGACATCCGTCCACTCGCCGTTGTCCGGCAAGTTCTGGAGGCTCGACGGCAGGGGGCCGGCGGCGCGCCAGGTGCCATTCACGTTCGATGCCTGGAGCCAGCTGGCCTGGTCCTGCAGGAAGTAGGTACCGGTGTTCGTATCCTGGAAGACCGGCCAGTTGGTATTGACGGAGAAGAACAGCTTGGAGCCCGAGACCACAGGGGCAAAGCCCGGCTTGCCCTCGAACATGACGAGGATCGCCGGCGTCTCGCTGTAGAAAATGGGAGGAGCGGGCTGCGGCAACGTGGCCGGAAGTCCCGGGCCGCGCTTGGGATTGGCCCCGGCGGCGGGGGGCGGCGTGCCGGACGTGGCCGCGGCGGCGCTGGCGCCGGTCATGTACGACTGCACCTGCGGCAGTGACAGGTTCATGGTGGTGGTGGGGACCAGCGACTGGAGCACCTGCTGATACCGCGCGGCGGTGGCAGCGTCGGTGCCGGGGAAGGTGGTCCGGACGATCGACTGGTCATAGAGCGCCACCGTTTGCTTCCCGACATCGGTGCTCGTCTGGGCCGTCATCGTCAGCGTTCCCGGTATCGATGAGGAGGCCCCGGGAAACTGCAACTCGACCGCCATGTGATAATCGAGTACCGCGTAGTACTCCCACGAGTCGACCTGCGGCTGGTAGAAGGTCACCAGCATGCCGTCGTTCGCCGTCAGCGTGCGCGGCCACGCCAGCTCGTTCGGGGCCTGTGCGCGCAACGAAGCAGCACCAAGTGCCAGGGCGACGACGACGACCGACGCGACACGATTCACTGTCCTACTCCTCATGTATCCAGGCTCCAGTCAACCTGCGGGTTCGAGCAGCGTGTTGATCACACTATCGGGCGCCCTCAGCTGGAGCAAGTGTCATGCAGTCAGCTGTCCGAAAAGAGAGCGCCCGGCGTCGAGGAGCGAGCCGGGCACCATTGGTCGGGCACAGGTTCAGCGGCGGCCCCCGCCCCCGCCCCCGCGACTGTAGCCTCCACTGTATCCACCACTACTGCCGCCGCTGTACCGGCTTCCGCCGCCGCCCGACCAGGATCCATAGCCCGAGGACTTCGCCGCACCCTGGCTGCGCGCCGCGGCGTCGCTCGAGGTTTCGGCCGGCGGCTTGCTCACCGAATTCCATCCACTGCTGCTGCCCTGCTGCCAGCCGCTCCCAGTGTTCTTGTAGACGTTGCCGTTGTGCGTTGCGTACTGGTCACCGCTGGCCGACTTGCCCGCCGTCGTGGTGCCATAGGCATTGGAAACGCCGGCGGCCTGGCCACCCTTGGAGGTCTGCACGGTGCCCGTGGTTCCGTACGCATTCGAGGAATGGCTGGTCCAGGCGGTATTGCCATTCTTCGAGACCACCGACGACCCGTATGACCCATAGGCGTTGGAGTGCTGGTAGGTCGACGCGCTGGCCCCCGTGCGCGGGTTGTAGGCCTGCGCCGCCGCCGCCGAGCCATAGGGCCCCGTCGCCGATGCACCGCGGGCGTAGGTGCCCGTCGACGGGTTGTACCCGGCACCGGCGCTTGCCCCACCGTACGGCCCATAGGCCGAATAGCCATGGGCGTATGCCCCGGTGTACGGGTTGTACGCGGCATGGTAGCCGTAGCCGGTGTAGGGATATGGCGGGTGGTAATACACGGGGTAGCCGAAGCCGGGTGGATAGTACGGGTGGTAACTGTAGGCCAGGGCCATCCCGACGCCGAGCATCACGACGCCGGCCGCCACATAGGCCCCGTTGTAGCCTGAGGTATAGCCGACCACCACCGTCGTGGGCGTGGAACTGTAGACCTGCACATAGGTGACGTTGTACATCGGCGACGAGGGCGGAATGGTGTAGATGACCTGCGGCACCATCGTCGCGACCACGAAGGGACCATTGGGCGACTGCGACACGAACCAGACGGCGTCGTTGCAGACATAGTAGCTGCCGTTCGCCTGGATCACCTGGAAGGAGGTATTGGTGGCATAGGTCATGGTCGTGCCAGGAATGGGCGCGAACTGCGGCGGCCCGCCATAGACGACGTTGACCTTGGTGGTGGCGATGGTGACATCGGCCTTGTGGGGCATCTGCGCCTGGGCCACCGCCTCGTTGGCCTCAGGCGTTCCGGGCACGGACGACAGCACCGCGGCACGAGGGCTGTCGGCCGGGATGTTAGCAAAGTCGGCGGGGAGGTTCGGTGTGGCGTAGGTCCAGGGCCCGTTTGCCAGACTGGGCGCACTGAACCAGCGACCCGACACCAGGAAGTACCACTGCGACGACGGCGCGTAGAAGAAGATGTCGCTGTCGGTGTTGGTGACCCACGAGAGCGATGTTCCGGGAATGGCTTCCAGATGCGCTGGACCCTGGAGCAGGATCAGTTCGGCGGGCTTGTGGGTCACGAACACCTGCGGCACCTCGGACGGTGGCCAGGACTTTCCGGGAATATTCTTGTTGACGTCGGCCCATTCCGCCGTCCTGGGGAGGCTCTTGAGACTTGCCGGCAACTGGCCTGCCGCGCTCCAGGGGCCGTCGATGCTGCTCGCCTGGAGCCAGCGCGCCTCGTCCTGCAGGTAGTAGGTGCCGGTGCTCTTGTCCTGGAAGACCGCCCAGTTCGTGTTGACGGAGAAGAAGAGCTTCGAGCCCTCGGTTACCGGCGCGAAGGCAGGCTCACCGGAGAAGATGACCAGGAGTGCCGGCGCCTGGCTGAAGTAGATCGGCGGCGGTGGCTGCGCGAGTGACGCGGGCAACCCCGCCGGGTGCGGGCTGGGGCCGGCGGCTGCCGGCGGCGGTCCGGCGGTGGCCGCGGCGGCGTCCGCCGCGGCGGCATAGCTCTGCACCTGCGGGAGCGACAGGTTCATCGTGCGGGTTGGCACGAGGGACTGCAGGACGGCCTGGTACCGCTGGGTGGTCGCGGCGTCGAGGCCGGGGAAGTTGACCCGGACGATCTTCTGGTTGTAGAGAGCCACCGTCTGGGCGCCCAGGTTGGTGCTGGTTTCGCCCGTCATGAAGAGGGCCCCCGGCACCGACGTGGCGGCACCGGGAGGCTGCAGCTCCACCGCCATGTGATAATCGAGGACGACGTAGTAGTTCCACGAATCCACCTGCGGCTGGTACAACGTCACCTGCATGCCGTCAGGGGTGGTGAGGACCCGGGGCCAGTTCAGTTGTTCCACACCCTGGGCGGCCGCGGGCCTCACCGCACCGAACGCCAGCGCGGCCAGCGTGGCGATGCTCCCGCATCGTGCGATCCACATTTTCCTACATCCCGGTTACTGGTTCAACTCATACTCGAAGTTGGTGATGATGGCGGACACCTGCTTCGCCGGCACCGAGATACTCACCGTGGAGGCGTACTGCGGCCCGCCAGGCACCTGACTGAAGTGGACGGTGCAATGCACCGCATCGCCCTGCAGGGTGGTGAAGAAGGAGTAGCTCACCGGCGACTTGGTGGCGGGGTTGATGTAATAGACTGCGGTGTCGCCGGGCTGGATGAACCCGATATCCGACGCGCGAACGTTGCCGCTTGGCACCGGACTGAAGGTGGCACTGGAGTAGAAGTCCATCATGGTCCCGGGTGTCGGGGCCATGTAGCGCTTGACCAGGTCGGTCAGTTGCGACGCCCATGCCTTGAACTCGTCGATCTTCTGTTCCTTGATGCGGTGCCTGAGGCCGTGCTTGCGACCGCCCTGCGCCGGCGGTGCACTGAGCAGCGTCTTCTGCAACTGTCCACCAGCGTAGTTCATCTGGTAGAGCGACGCCGGCTTCTCGTCGCCCTTGATGGTGAGCTGCACCCGCATCTTCCAGGTGTACTTCTGCATCAGCTCGGCGTTCTGCTTCGCGTGCGTGGCATAGGCCTCGGCGGCGAGACCGGGGTTCGGGCCCTGCGCCTGCACTACCGATGACCCGATGATGGACAGTGCCACCGTCATGCAGAGCATTCGCATCCGGCTTCTCCGTCGCAAGGACTACTGGTTCGGCTGGTAGTCGAAGTTGGTCACGGCCAGCGACAACTTGTCGCCGGGATCGTTGATGGTGAGCTGCGAGGCATACTTCGGCCCGCCGGGCACCTGGCCGTACTGGGCAGTGCCCGTGACCGGCTTGCCGTTCATCGACGTCGAGAAGCTGAAGCTCGTGGGGCTCTTGGTCGCCGGGTCGATGAGATAAGTGACATTGTCACCCGGCTGGATGAAATTCGCGCCGGTCGCCTGCACGCCACCGGTTGGGGCGGGGCCCATCGTCGCCTTGGAGTAGAAGTCGAACATCTGGCCCGGCGTGGGTGCCATGTACTTCTTGGTCAGGTCGACCAGCGCCTCCACCTGGGACTTGATCTCGGCCATCTTGTCCTCGGTCACCCGGTGCTTCAGCCCGCGCTTCCGACCCGACTCCTCCGGCGGGGCGCTGAGCAGCGTCTTCTGCAACTGGCCGCCGACGTAGTTCATCTGGTAGAGCGACGCCGGCTTTTCCTCGCCGTTGTACGTCAGCTGGACCCGCATCTTCCAGGTGTACTTCTGCATCATCTCGGCATTGGCCTTGGCGCCAGCGGCATAGGCATCAGCCATCTGCCCGGGGTTGGCCGCCTGCGCCGATGCAGCCGACGGGACCAGGGTGGCCAGGCAGATGGCGGCCGCCACGAGGCGAACTGGGGTGCTCGGAGAAAACGAAGCGTGCGACATGGGGGATGCTCTTTCCTGGGTGGCAGTAGACCTTCGACCTTTGGTGCGGCCCGCGCGAGCGCAGACAATATTATAGCGTCACCCCTGTCTATGCACTTGCCCGAGCCGGCAGTTCCGGGACAGGCCCCAGACGCCGCTCCCGGGCGGGGGAATTGCACAACGGGGGCTGGCGCATTAGATTGTTGCGGTTCGCGCTGGTGCGCGAGCAAATATGGCCAGATTCTTCCAAGAGGACCTGGGACCATCCTAGGTCCTCTCATTGTGTCTAGCCATCGCGGTCGAGTGACCGCACCCACGGCGGAGGGAGTTTCCGCCAGCAGTCGGTGGGTACGGCATGTCCGGACGCCCGACAGCACAAGTCTATTGAAAGGGTTTCACATGCGTACCACCGGCAAGGTGAAGTGGTTCAACGACGCCAAGGGCTTCGGTTTCATCACTCCTGACAGCGGCGAGAAGGACTGCTTCGTGCACCACTCGGCGATCCAGGGCTCGGGCTTCAAGACGCTGAGCGAGGGCGAGGTCGTTGAGTTCGACATCGTGCAGGGGGCCAAGGGTCCCGCCGCCGAGAACGTCGCCCGCAAGAAGTAAGTTCTTCAGGCGCGTTGAAAGGGCCGCATCCTCACGGGTGCGGCCCTTTTTGCGTTCCCCATCCGGTGGCGACCCCCAACAGAACTGCACTCAGGAGCAATGCCCAGCCGAGCAGTGACTGCGGCGCCACGGCAAGGAACCTGGGCGTCGCCGCCTGTATCGACAGCGCAAGGATGCATACGACGGCGATACTCGTCGCGGATCGCGAGCGCCCGGCCCAGTGTCCGGCAACGCCAAGGCACACTGCCGCCCAGAGAAACGTCTCGAGAATCCAGGCCAGGCCGGGGCGCGGCGTGCGCGGCACGAGCACGGACCAGAGCAGCTCCGGCCCGATCCGATAGCGGGCGACGGCCGCACCATTGGCATCTGCACGGAGCTCGCCGCGCGCCCGGGCTACCTCGATGCTGGCCAGGGCGCCGGGCGCCACATCGAAGGCCGGTCCCAGGTTGAAGCTCGGGGTGCGGAGCAGGACGCGAGCCGCGTTGATCCGGTATCCGATGAAGGCGCGCGGGCCCACACGGTTCAGGATCAGCACGAGACTGTTGTTGGCGTATGTACCCTCCTGCGCCACGTCGATGACCGTCACGACATTCTCGCGAGGGGCACGCGGCGGACCTGGACGGAGCGCGACCCGGAGCAGGAAGGAGTCGCGGGCAAACTGCTGTTCCACCTCCACCGGGAGAGCGACCGGCGCGAGCGTGATGGGGACGCCATCGAGGCTGGCGCTGATGGCGTCGCCGCTCACAGGCGGGGCATCGGGCAAGTCGTTTGGAAAGCGTCCGCGCCAATGCCCCGCCCCGAGATTGCCCTCCAGCGCCCAGGCCCCGAACACCCAGGCCAGAGCCCAGAGGCACGCCATCCCGACGGCCAGGCGGGCGGCGGCGCGGCGTTCGGGGCGGAGGAGGGTGGGCAGGTGCGGCGCCAGCATGGCACCCAGTGCAGCGCCGGTGGTGTTGGTGAGGACGTCGCTCAAGCTGGCGTCCCGCCCGGTGACGACGGTGTATTGCAGCAACTCGACGAGAAAAGAAAGCGCAAAGCCGCTGAGCGCGGCCCAGCGGGGGCGGACCCCGGCGAGGCCGAGCGCCAGGCCCAAGGGCAGGAACAGGATGATGTTCTGGATGACATCCTGCATACCCTGGTCGCCGCAAACGAGGCAACTGACCGGGGAGAGGGATGCCCGATAGGCCTGCTCCGGCAGGGGCCAGAGTGTCAGGAGGAGTATGACCACGACGAGGAGCGCCGCGGCGACAACGGCGGGTCTTCGACTCACCCGGTGCCGGCTGCCGTGGGAGTCCCCTCTTGACGGCACAACCGGCCGGGCCTTACGTTATGCCCCATCAAGCCCCATATACCCCATTGCTCCCCCAGACAAGTCTGATGGCTGAGTGACGCCTGTGAGCGCCGGCCGCCATTATTTCTGAAATTCCTGATCCGATTTTCCTTGAGCCCGTCCCACACCCCCTGTTGCTGAACGCCGCGCCCGTGGCGTCTCCGACCCGCTTGGAGTCCTTCCGTGGATATCTCTGAACTGAAGCAGAAGTCCGTCGCCGAACTGCACGAACTGGCGGAAAAGCTGAACATCACGAACTACTCCGGCCTCCGCAAGCAGGACCTGATCTTCCGCATCGAGCAATCACTGCTCGACCAGGACACGGTGATCCGGGGCGAGGGGGTGCTCGAGATCCTGCCGGAAGGCTACGGGTTCCTGCGCAGCCAGGACTGGAACTACCTGTACGGCCCCGACGACATCTATGTGAGCCCGAGCCAGATCAAGCGGTTCGACCTGCGCACTGGCGACACGGTGATGGGACAGGTGCGGCCACCCAAGGAGGGGGAGCGGTACCTCGCGCTGCTCAAGGTGGAGAGCGTCAACTACGAGGAGCCGGAGAAGACCAAGCACCGGATCGCCTTCGACAACCTGAAGCCGCGGTACCCCGACGAGCGGATCCGGCTCGAGCGGAAGACCAGCGACCTGTCGATGCGGGTGGTCGACCTCCTCTCGCCGATCGGCAAGGGCCAGCGCGGCCTGATCGTGGCACCGCCCAAGGCCGGCAAGACGATCCTGATGCAGAAGCTGGCGAACGCGATCAGCGAGAACCACCCGGAGTGCGTGCTGATCGTGCTGCTCATCGACGAGCGGCCCGAGGAAGTGACGGACATGCAGGAGAACGTGAAGGCGGAAGTGATCGCCTCGACGTTCGATGAACCGGCCGACCGGCATGTGCAGGTGGCCGACATGGTGATCGAGAAGGCCAAGCGCCTGGTGGAGCATGGCCGGGACGTGGTGATCCTGCTCGACTCGATCACCCGACTGGCGCGGGCCCACAACGTGGTGGTGCCGCACTCGGGGAAGATCCTGTCGGGCGGCGTGGACGCCAATGCCCTGCAAAAGCCAAAGCGGTTCTTTGGTGCCGCGCGCAACATCGAGAAGGGCGGCAGCCTCACCATCATCGCAACGGCGCTGATCGACACCGGCAGCCGCATGGACGAGGTGATCTTCGAGGAGTTCAAGGGCACGGGCAACATGGAGCTGGTGCTCGACCGTCGCCTGGCCGACCGGCGGATCTACCCCGCCATCGACATCCAGCGCACCTCGACCCGCAAGGAAGAGCTCCTCATGGACAAGGATGAGCTCAACCGGGTGTACCTGCTGCGCAACTTCCTGGCCGACATGCCGCCGGTGGAGGCGCTCGAGTTCCTGCTGGAACGGATGAAGCGGACCAAGAACAACAAGGAGTTCTTCGCGACGATGGCGCAGTGACCGCAAACCCGTGAAACGGTGAACGGTAAATAGTGAACGGGGGCTCCGATCGGAGCCCCTTTTGTTTCCCGTTCACCGCTTACCGTTTACCGTTCACGAATGGATCCTCAGGTCATACCCTCAGCAGGCCGGGTGCTCGCCCTTGATTGGGGTGCGCGGCGCATCGGCATTGCCCTGAGCGATGAACTGCAGCTCCTCTCCTCGCCCCTGGCGACGGTGACGCGGCGCCCGGGGAAGCGGTTCCCGATGCCGGTCCTCCTGGGACATGTCGAGGCGCATCATCCGGTCGGTATCGTGGTGGGGCTGCCACTGACGCTGGAGGGGGTCGAAGGAGAATCGGCGGGGTTCGCCCGTGAGCTCGGCACGCTGATGGCACAACGGTCGCACCTGCCGGTGGCCTACTGGGACGAGCGCATGAGCACCGCTCGCGCCCTCCGCAGCATCCGGGAACAGGGGGGCAGCACGCGGGGGCGGAAGGAAGACGTGGACGCGCTGGCGGCGAGCGTCTTGCTGCAGGGATTCCTGGATGCGCGGCGCCATGGGAGCGATCGGCGGAGGGCTAGTGCTGAGGGCGCGTAAGCCGCTCAGGGCGCTCCGGGCGCTGGGGCTTGTCGCGGTATACACGGGATGTTCCGGCACTCCGGGGCCGATAGAGCAGGTGACGATCCCTGCCAAGAGCTCCTTCGCGGTCGTTACCGATTCGCTGGCGGCGCACAGTGTGATCGAGCACCCGAAGTGGTTCAAGCTGCTGGCGCGGGTGCGGGGGCTGGACCGCTCGGTGCGCGCCGGGGTGTACCAGCTGCCGCGAGGATCGTCGGCCTGGTCAGTGCTCGAGGCACTCAAGCGCGGGGACCAGTTGTTGCTGCGTATCACGGTGCCCGAGGGGCTGACGCTCGCCGAGATTGCGCCCATTGCGCAGCAGGCCCTCGACATACCCTCCGACTCGTTCATGGCCGCCGCCAACGACCAGGCCAGTGCGTCGGCGTTCGTGCCGGGGGCGATGTCCTTCGAGGGGTTGCTCCTGCCGGAGACCTACCTCGTGCCCGCCGGCGTGAGTGCGCGCGGGCTGGTGCGCATCATGGCCCAGCAGGGATTGCAGGCGTGGGAACCGGGCTGGACCTCCCGCCTGGACAGCCTGGGCATGACGCGGCTGCACCTGCTCGCACTCGCATCGATCATCGAGGGCGAGGCCCAGGTGGACAGTGAGCGACCGATCATCTCTGCGGTGTACTGGAACCGGATCAAGAAGGGGATGCCGCTGCAAGCCGACCCGACGGTGCAGTACGCAATCCAGCTCGCCACCGGATCGCGAAAGTCCCGGTTACTCCTCAAGGACTACACCTTCCGATCACCGTACAACACCTATCTCAACACCGGCTTGCCGCCCGGGCCGGTCAACTCACCCAGTCGCGCAAGTATCCAGGCTGCGCTCTACCCGGCCGATGTGCCCTACCTGTTTTTCGTGGCGTCGGGTAATGGGGGGCATGTGTTCACGCGCACCTATGGTGAACACCTGCGGGCGATCGGGCGGATCAGGAAGCCCAGGGGCCCGTCTCCGGCGGAGTGAGAGCGCTGCGCGTTGACGTGAGGGCGTGAAAATATCACTCGAGCGACAGGATCCAGGTCGCGATGTCGTCGATCACTTCTGGGGCCACATGCCCGGGGGTCGCGTACTCCGAGGGAATTGACAGCCCGGTACCGGAAATGAAGAGATGATTGAGCTGCGGATAGACATGTACCGTGACTTGCGCCCTCGGACCCACGGCAGCCTTCCACGACTCCAGGTCGGCTACAGTGACCTGGTAGTCCCTCCCTCCCTGCAGCACCAGCATGGGAACCCGCACGGCGGCGCTTACCGCCGGCATATCGTAGCTCATCAGGCTGTACCAGTATGATGCCGGCGCCGAGGCGATCATCAGTGCGGACGACGTATCAGCGGCGCTGAGCTTCCGCAGCGGAGAAATCGCCGGTTCCAGATATTGCCGCATGGCACCGAGCCCAGCGGTGTCCGCAAGTGGCAGGGCGGAGAGGTACTGGATCTGGCGTTCCATGATGTCTGCGAAGGTGCTGGTGGTGGCCCCGGCCATGATGACGATGCCGGCAAGCAGGGTATCCCGCTCGGCGATCGCGGGGGCAAACATGCCGCCGAGGCTGTGGCCCAGAACCACCGTGCGATGGGGATTGATGCCAGGCTCCGCCCGGAGCACGCCAGCAGCGAGCACTGCGTCGATCACGACCTCGTCGTCGATGGTGTACCGCCGCCCGACGAAATAGAAGGGGTTGGCGCGGGTTCGCTTTTCATACCGCAAGACAGCGATGCCCTTCCGGGCGAGACCCCACGCGAGATCCCGAAAGGGCTTGCTGCCACCGATGGTCTCGTCGCGATCGTGCGGCCCCGAACCGTGCACCAGCACGACACCGGGGAACGGGCCGGCGCCCGCGGGGAGGGTCAACGTTCCTGGCAGGGCCGTTGGCTTGTGGCCAACCACAACCGGGCGCTCGACGAGCCCGGCCGGGAGGGAGTCCTGGGCAGCAAGGGGAGAGGCCAGCAGGAGCAAGCCGCACGTCAACGCCAGGACGTCAGCGTTCATGCTGGGCATGAGGGACCCTTCGCTTCGTTCACGTTCAGGATGCGAGGTGGCCAGCGTAGCGACGAGCGGCGACCGCAACATCACTGGCGGCGAGAATACCCGAGACCACCGCTACGCCCGCGGCACCCGCAGCGAGCGCGCGAGGAATGTCTTCCGGCTGGATTCCACCGATTGCGATGCAGGGCCGGTTCCCGGCACGAGCTGCAATTCGCCTGAAGCCCTCGGCGCGCAGCGGTGCGCCGGCGTCGGGCTTGGTGCCAGAGACCGCCCAGGGTCCCACGCCCCAGTAGTCGGCCACCGCCCCGTTCTCCAGCTCACCCTCCGTGCCGACGCTGGCGCCCACGATGAAGCCCGGCGGTGCGATGCGGCGCAGCATCGCCACCGGCATATCGTCGGGGCCCAGGTGCACCCCGTGCGCACCGATGGCCAGCGCCACATCGGCGCGATCGTTGACGATGACCGGAATGTGCACCGCCTTCAGCAGGGCACGACCGGCTTCTGCCAGTGCTGCCGCCGTGGCACGCTTGAGCCGAAGCTGAACCGAGGTGATGCCTCCCTGCTCAGCGGCCTGAACGAGGGTGACGAGGTCACGGTCGCCGATGAGGGCATCGTCGGTGACGAGCATGAGGCGGAGCGCCTGCGCTAGATTAGTCGCCATGTCTGACCGGGAAACCTACCGACTGCAGGGCATCCGCGGCGCCACCACGGTGGCCGAAAACGATGCTGCCCAGATCCTGGCAGCCACCGATGAGCTCCTGCGGCACCTCATCGAGGGCAACGAACTGCAGCCGGACGACATCGTGAGCGGCATCTTCACGGTGACAAGCGACCTGGATGCAGCCTTCCCGGCGCGCGCCGCGGAAGAGTACGGCTGGAACATCGTGGCGCTGCTGCACTCGACGGAGATCCCGGTGCCGGGCTCCCTTCCCCGCTGCATCCGGCTGCTGGTGCATGCGTACACCAGCAAGCCGCGGAGCGAGATACGGCATGCGTACCTGCGGGGCGCGATCGGGTTGAGGCCGGACAGGGTGGAACCGCGTGAGCAGTGAATGGTGAACGGTGAACGGGAAAGCGGTGAACGGTGAATGGGAACAGCGTGAGGAGGAACGGCCGCTGCGGGCGCAGGTAACAGCGCGGGGAGCGGAGCGGTGGACCCGCGGGCATCCGTGGATCTATCGCAGCGACGTCGCCGCTGCGCCTGACGCCCCGGGGCTCGTTCCGGTCTTCGATCCGCGCAACAAGTTCCTGGGCCAGGCGCTCTTTTCACCCCGCTCGGAGATCCAGCTCCGGTTGCTCGAGCGGACCGACCGACCGGTGGACGCGGCCTGGTGGCGTACCCAGCTGGCGGCCTGCCTCGACCGGCGCGCCGGCATCGACGCCACGGCATACCGAGTGGTCCACGCCGAGGGCGACGGGCTCCCTTCCCTCATCATCGATCGCTACGACCGTTGGGTCGTGGCCCAGTTGCTCTCGGCGGGGCTGGAAACGATGCGCGAGGAGATCCTCGCCGCCATCGCCGCTGTGCTGCAGCCGGAGGGCATCCTGCTGCGACACGACAACGCCACCCGGCAGCGCGAGGGGATGAGTGCCGGGGTCGAACTCGTGGCGGGGACGGTGCCCCAGTGGATCGACGTGCGCGAGGGGACCGTCCGGTACCTGGCGGCCCCGTGGTCGGGACAGAAGACCGGCGCCTTCCTCGACCAGCGGCCGAGCCGCATGCTGCTGGCGCAACAGGCGGCGTCCGGCGGGCGGGCACTCGATTGCTTCGCCTATCATGGGTCGTTCGCCCTGCACCTGGCGGCGCGATGCCGCACCGTGCTGGCGCTCGACGCCAGTGCCGACGCGCTGCAGCGGGGCCGAGAGAATGCGACGCTCAACGGCTTCGAGAATATCGAATGGCGAGAGGGCGATGCCTTCGACCTGCTGCGCGAGATGGACCGCGGGCGCGAGCGATTCGACGCGATCGCACTTGATCCCCCGGCCTTTGCCAAGTCGCGATCATCGGTGCCGCAGGCACTGCGGGGCTACGCGGAGATCAACCGCCGGGCCATGCGGATCCTTGCCCCGGGCGGCGTACTGCTTACGGCGTCGTGCTCGCACCATGTGCGGCGGGCCGATTTCCTCGAGATGCTTGCCAGTGCCGCCGCCGATTCGGGGCGGCCGCTGATCCTCGAGCAGGTGCTGAGCCAGGGGGTGGACCACCCTGAACTGCTGGCGGTGCCGGAGACAGGCTATCTCAAGGGGGCTCTGATTCGGGCCAGGTGCGTGAGGGCGTGAGGCTGCAGGAACGGGGGATGGGTGTCGAGGGTTTGGTGGGTTGACGGAAACGCCGTAATTATCGAGCTTGCAACAAGATGGCTCCCGAATCCGCCTCGTTCGCTCGAAACGCATGCTGACCGCCGCCGACGCCCTTCGCAGCGCCGGGCGCCGTCGGCCGCCCCCATCCCTGACCCATCTCTATCACGAATACGTCATGCAGCGCATCGAGGCTTTCAAGAACTCGGTGACGCGGGATGAGCTCATGCGCCTCGCCGGCGAGGCCACGGAAGGCCTGCACGAGTCGGATGAAGGCCAGCTGGTACTCACCGAAGTGCTCATGGGCGAAGTGGTGGACCAGCTCATCTTCAAGAAGCTCAAGCTCAAGACCCAGAAGAAGTTCGGGCCACACCTCCTCAAGCTCCGTGCGGCGCAGAAGGAGCCGACGCACTGGGGGCTGGATGGGGTATGCCCCCTCGTGCCGCTACTGCCGCGCCTGGTGCCTACCGACCGGGCCCTTGTGGTTGGTGCGGCAGCGGAAGCATGCACCTTCCTGCTCGCGGCCCACGACGTGGACGTGACCTTCTGGGCATCAGACCTTGGGGTGGTGGAGCGGATCGAGCAGCGGGCGGCCACCGAGTCGCTCGCCACACGTTGCTTCGCGCAAGCGATCCGGTTCGACTATCGCCTGCCCACCTGCACCGGTCCTTTCGACCTGATCGTGGTGGACCTTGGTGTGCTTGCAGAACTGGACAGCCCCACCCGGTTCGATGCCTTGCGCGCACTCCAGGCCCAGACCCAGGAGCAGGGCCTGCACGTGCTGCTTCCGTCGAGCGCCCTCGTCCCCGAGGCGGTATTCACGTTCTACGATGGCTGGGAGCGCGAAGGAACCCCCCGCCGGAAGCGCGGCCCGCGCCCGGCGGGGTGTGTGCTGGCCAAGCCCGCCGCCAGTGAACATCGGCAGGCCGCACGCGCCTGACCGGCAGCCGCAACACCCTGCAGCACAACCCCTTGCCCCACCCGGCGATGCCCCTTAACCTCGAATGAGGGGTTCCCTCTTTCGAGGTGCGACCCGGCCTGTGCGACGGAGTTGGCAATGCCTTCCATGACGATCAACGGGACGCCGGTCGAGTTCGAGGCCGGCGCCACGATTCTCGATGCCGCCCGTGGTGCCGGCATCGATATCCCCACCCTCTGCTGGTATCCCAAGCTCACCACGGTGGCCAACTGCCGCATCTGCCTCGTATCGGTCGAAGGCCAGGGGAAGCTCACCCCCGCCTGCTACACTCAGGCCGCCGATGGGATGACGGTCCAGACCGAATCGCCCGAGGTGAAGGATACGCGGAAGGGCGTGCTCGAGTTCCTGCTGCAGCGCTATCCCGGCGACCACCTGGAGAACGGCGGACGGGCCGAGCCGCGGAATGTCTTCGAGGAGTATGTGGTGCGGTACGACGCCCACCCACCCGAGAAGCGCACGCTCGGCCTTCGGCACGGGGACGAGCGCCCGGGCGACTTCATGATCCAGCACGACATGAGCCTGTGCATCCTGTGCACGCGCTGCGTGCGGGCGTGCGAGGACATCCAGGTGGTGGGCGTGCTGGACGTGGGCCAGCGCGGTGAGCATACCGAGATCATCGTGGGCGGTGACGGCAATCCCGACAACGCCGGCTGCACCTGGTGCGGCGAGTGCGTCCGCGTGTGTCCCACGGGTGCCATCTTCGAGTTCATCCCGATGCAGCGCTTCGGGTCCGAGGCGCTCGCCACGCCGGACCGGGTTGCGAAGTCGGTGTGCCCGTACTGCGGCGTCGGGTGCCAGATCGACATCCAGGTAAAGGGCGACCGGATCCTGCGCGTCACAAGCCCCGACATCGAGGCCTATAGCCCGAACCAGGGTTCCACCTGCGTGAAGGGCCGATTCGGCTACGACTTTGTGCAGCACCGCGACCGGCTCAAGGCGCCGCTCATCCGCAAGGGGTGGGAGCACAACGGCGAGAAGTGGGAATGGACCGGCGAGTGGCCGCGCGAACGGGAGGGCCCGTGGCAGTTGATCGGGGACCTGGGGATGAAGAACAAGCCCCGGCCCCCCAAGCGGCAGCAGGGCAAGCCGCCGCAGACCGGGCTCCCGCTGCTGGACGACGACGACGTGCGCGACCGCGTGGCCACCCCGCCGGCCTGGTACAGCGCGTTCCGCGAGGCGTCGTGGGAAGAGGCGATGAGCCTCACCGCGCAGGAACTGCTGCGGATCCGTGACGAACACAACAACGGCATTGCCTCCCTCGCCTCGGCCAAGTGCACCAACGAGGAGAACTACCTCTTCATGCGCATGATCCGGGGCGCGCTGAAGACGAACAATGTCGATCACTGCACCCGGCTCTGCCACTCGAGTTCCGTGGCGGCGATGAGCCGCGCGCTCAGCACCTCGGCCGCCTCGGGTTCGATGCGGGAGATCGAGGAGGCGTGCGACGTCATCTTCATCTCGGGCGCGAACACAACGGAGACGCACCCGGTGTTCGGAGCGCTCATCAAGCGCGCGGTGAAGAAGGGCGCCAAGCTGATCGTGGCTGATGTGCGGCGCACCGAGCTGGCGGAGCTGGCCGACATCCACCTGCAGATGATGCCGGGCACCGACGTGGTGCTCTACAACGCGATGCTGAACCATGTCATCGCGGCGGGTCTCGAGAACCGGGCATTTGTCGCGGAGCGGATGCACGAGTGGGACACGGTGCGCGAGGCGGTGGCGCCGTACACGCCGGAGATGGCAGCAAAGATCACCGGCATTCCCGCCGAAACGATCCGCGCCGCCGCGGAGATGTACGCGCGCGGACCGAACACCTCCACGCTCTGGGCGATGGGGCTCACCCAGCACAGCAGCGGCACGGACATCGTGGCCAGCCTGCTCAACCTGATGCTGGCCTGCGGCATGATCGGGCGCTGGGGCGCGGCGATGATCCCGATCCGGGGACAGAACAATGTGCAGGGGTCGAGCGATGTCGGGGCAATTCCCTTCGCCTACACCGACTATCGCTCGGTGCAGGACCCGGCGATCCGGAAGATCTTTGCCGACGCGTGGGGCGTGCCGGAAGAGAGCCTGTCGCTCAAGAACGGCATGATGGTGACGGAGATCGTCTCGGACGGCAGCCCGATCCGTGGACTCTTCGTGATGGGCGAGAACCCGGTCCTCTCCGACCCCAACGTTGCGCATGCGGAGCACTGGGTCCGCAGCCTCGAGTTCCTGGCCGTGCAGGACCTCTTCCTCACGGAGACGGCCCGCTGGGCGGACGTGGTGCTGCCAAGCTCGTCGTTCGCCGAGAAGGAGGGAACGGTCATCAATACCGACCGTCACATCCAGTTGATCGAGCCGGCCCAGCCGGTGCCGGGCGAAGCGCGGCTCGACCTCGACATCCTCATCGACCTCAGCAACCGGCTGGGCCTTCCGTCCAACTACAGCGGGCCATCGGACGTGATGGACGAACTCGCGCGGGTGACGCCGATCTGGCGCGGCGTCAACTACGACCGCCTGCGGAAGCTGCGCTCGCTGCAGTACCCGGTGCCTGACGTGACACATCCCGGCACCACATTCCTGTTCGCCGACGGTTTCCCCACGAAAGATGGAAAGGGGACATTTGTCGGGGTCGAATACCTGCCGCCCAACGAGCTCCCGTCGCCCGACTATCCGTTCGTGCTGAACACCGGCCGGCAGATGTACCACTGGCACACCGGCACCATGAGCCGCCGGTCGCGGGGTCTCGACAGTCGCGAGCCGGTACCGATCGTGGAGATGCACCCGGATGATGCGGTGGACCTGGGCCTGCTCGATGGCGACCCGGTGGACCTCACCACCCGGCGGGGGAAGGTGCGGATCAACGTGCGGGTCTCGGATCGCCAGGCCCGGGGCCAGGTGTTCGTGCCGATGCACTTCCGCGAGGCGGCCGCCAACCTCCTGACCAATCCGCAGCTCGACCCGTACGCGCGCATTGCCGCGTTCAAGGTGAGCGCCGTTCGCATCGAGAAGGCGGGCACCCGGGAGCCGGCCCTGGTGTGACACAGCCGTCGTCGCGGTGAGTGACCTTTCCGAGGCCCCGGCGCCAGCAGTGGCGCGTCGGGGCCTCTGGCTTGCCAGCCTCGTGCTCGCCGCGATGGTGCTGCCGCTGCTGGCCGAGCGGATCGCGCTGGTCCCGCTGCACGTGTCGCTCAACCCGAACGAGGGCTGGAACGCCCTGCACACGGAGGCGTGGCTCGCGGGCCGGGCACTCTATCTCAGCCCCGCCGGGCCGGTCCTCAACAACTACCCGCCGCTTTCATTCGCGGTCGTCGCCGTGCTGGGACGCCTGACGGGCGACCTGATCATCGCCGGCCGGATCCTCTCGGTCGTGAGCCTGGCGGTGGTTGCAGTGTTTTCCGGGATCATTGCCTGCATGCTGACGGGTGCGCGGCGCGCGGGCTGGTTCACCGGCCTGCTGTTCCTCGCCACATTCCTCGTGGGCTACACCGACTACGTGGCGATGAACGACCCGCAGCTCTTCGCGCTGGCGCTCACCACGCTGTCGCTCTGGGTAGTGCTGCGACGCTGGGGCTCACCGGCGGCGCTGGTCAGCGGCATGGTGCTGATGCTGCTGGCCGGGCTGGCCAAGCACAACATGATCGCGCTGCCCATTGCGCTGCTCATCGCCACCTGGCTGGACTCGCCACGGCGCGGGATCGCCGTCGCCATCGGTGGCGGGCTTGCCACGGCCCTGGCGCTGGCCCTCATCTACTTCACGTGGGGTGGAGAGGCGATCCGGAGCCTCGTGGCGGGTCGGCAATGGAAGGCGATGTACCTGGCGGCAAACCTCACGCGTGCCCTGCCCGTGCTTGCCCTGCCGATCGCGGCCATCATCGGCGGCGGTGGACTGGTGGCTCGCCGCGGCGGGGAGCGACTGCTGCTGGTGTTTGCGGCGGTGTCACTGGCGGTGGCGCTTTTCACCGGGGGCGGCGCGGGAGTGTACTACAACTGCTTCTTCGACTTCGCGGTGGTGTCGTGCATCCTGGCGGGGATCATCGTGACCCGTGCCATGGAAGGGCTTTCGGCCCGGTATCCGCGCGCGCGATTCATGCCCCTCGCCCTCACCGTCGGCGTCCTGACACTGGCGGTGCGTCCCCTGCTGGTGGCACGGTGGAACGTCTTCGGGGGGGATGCCGCCGCGCTGGCATCGCGCACCGCCCAGGATGTGGCGCGCATCCGCGCGGTGCCGGGGCCGGTGGCGTGCGAAACGGCGGCGCTCTGCTACTGGGGCGGCAAGGGCTTCGAGCTCGACTTCTTCAACGCGCGCCAGGCGCTGCTCGTGGGTCGCGCCGGAAGCGACAACCTCCTCTCGCTCATCCGTGCCCGGAAGTTCGACCTGATCCAGTTGCAGGACCGGGCCCCCGGCATGCGCCTCTCGCCGCCGGCCCCGGGCGAGATGGCGGTGCTGGACAGCAACTACACGGAGGTTCACCACTCGGCGACAGGGATCTATCTTGTCCCGCGCCGCTGAATTGCCCCAAGCCACCCGATTCCCAGGATAGCATGCGCGCCATCGTGAAGCAGCAGGCCGGACCGGGCATGGAAGTGCGTGACGTGCCGATGCCGTCCGTCGGCCCGAATGACGTGCTGATCCGGGTGCATCATGCCGGGGTCTGTGGCACCGACCTGCACATCTGGGAGTGGGACAGCTGGGCGAGCAACCGGCTGAAGCCCCCGGTGGTGATCGGGCATGAGTTTGCGGGGGAAATCGCGGAACTGGGCCGGGACGCGGCAGCGAGCGGACTGCTCGCGGTGGGCGACCTGGTGACAGCAGAGGGCCACATTGTGTGCGGTCACTGCCTGCAGTGCCGCCTGGGCGACGCCCACCTCTGCCGGCGCACCCAGATCATCGGCGTCGACCGGGACGGTGCCTTCGCGGACTATATCGCGATGCCGGCGTCCAACGTGATGAAGCTGGACGGCATCCCCACCGAGATCGGTGCCATCATGGACCCGATGGGCAACGCCGTGCACACCGTGCTCGAGGGCCAGATGGTGGCGGGCGCCAACGTGCTGGTGCTGGGATGCGGGCCGATCGGGTGCTTTGCCGTTGGCGTGGCACGGGCGGCGGGCGCGGCACAGGTGATCGCCAGCGACTTCAACCCGACGCGGCTCGGCCTGGCCAGGGCGATGGGCGCGCACGTGACGCTGAACCCGGCGACCGACGACGTGGTGGCGCGGGTGCGAGAGCTCACGCAGGGCGACGGGGCCGACCTGGTATGCGAGATGAGCGGCCACCCGAGCGGCCACGCGCAGGCGTTCGCGGCAGCGCGGCTGGGCGGGCGGGTCAACATGCTCGGCACACCGAGCCGTACGACGGAAGTGGATTTCGCGCGCGACCTCATCTTCAAGGGACTCACGCTGTACGGGGTCACCGGCCGGCGGATGTACCGCACCTGGGACGAGATGCATCGCTTCCTGCGAGCCGGGACACTCGATCCCCGCCCGGTGATCACCCATCGGTTCCCGCTGGAGCGGATTGCGGACGCGATCCAGGTGATCAAGGACGGGAGCGCGGGAAAGGTGATACTTGAGGTAACAACGTGAACGGTGAACGGTGAACAGTGAACGGGGACCAACAAGTGACGTTGCTCGATAGCAGGCTCGCCGCACAGCTCGAGGAGTTCAAGCGGGATGGCGTGTACAAGCGCCTCAACTACCTCGATGGTCCGCAGGGCGCGCGGGTCAGGATGGAGGGGCGCGGCGAGGTCATCATCCTCTCGTCCAACAACTATCTCGGACTGTGCAACCTGCCGGAGGTGGTGCAGGCGGGGAAGGACGGCCTCGACCGGCTTGGGGCGGGCACGGCGTCAGTCCGGTTCATCTGCGGCACCTTCACGGTGCACCGCGAACTCGAGACCGCCCTGGCCACGCTGGTGGGTACCCCGGCATCACTCAGCTTCGTGAGCTGCTGGAGCGCCAATGAAGCGGTGCCGGGCACCCTCCTCGGCGAAGAGGACCTGGTGCTGAGCGACCAGCTGAACCACGCGTCGATCATCGACGGGGTGCGGCTCTCCAAGGCGATCGCCAAGTGCCAGACCGGTGTGTACCGGCACGCCGACATGTCCGACCTGGACGCCAAGCTGGGGGCCGCGAAGGACCGTCGGATCAAGATGGTGATCACGGACGGGGTCTTCTCCATGGAGGGGGCGATCGCGCCGCTGCCGGACCTGCTGGCGGTGTGCCGGAAGCACGATGCGGTGCTGGTGGTGGACGACTCGCATGCGACCGGGGTGCTCGGCGCCACCGGACGGGGCACCGCGGAGCACTTCGGCGTGTTGGGCGAGATCGACATCATCACGTCGACGCTGGGCAAGGCGCTGGGCGGGGCGGCGGGCGGGTTCGTGGCCGGATCGGCGGCTGTGTGCGACTACCTGACCCAGCGGGCACGACCGCAACTCTTCTCCAACGCACTCCCGCCAACGGTCGCGGCCAGCACCCTCGCCAGCGTCCAGTACCTCAGCGCCCACCCCGAGCGGGTGGCCCTGCTCCGGGACAATGCCAGGTACTTCAGGGACCAGCTCACGGCCCTGGGCTTCAAGCCCCTTCCAGGGGAGACACCGATCGTTCCGGTGATCCTGGGGGAGACCGCCATGGCCATCCGAATGAGCGACATGCTCCTCGAAAGGGGGGTTTTTGTCACGGGCTTCGGGTATCCCGTCGTGCCGCAGGGTCAGGCAAGAGTCCGCTGTCAGGTGTCTGCCGCCCATACCCGTGCCGACCTGGATGAGGCCCTTGCTGCCTTCGCCCAAGTTGGCCGCCAGCTTGGACTTATATAGTTTTTCGGCGGTAAAAACCGGCTGGATTCCCACCGAGGCCCGGTCTTTGCACTTTGGTGCAGCCGTGTGCGCGATCCTGAGACTGCTACCATGGAGATCAGGTAGTGTTCACGAGGCGGTCCGCCGCCTGGGCGCACCAGGAAGCCCTTCGCGGAACCCGTTGACTAACAATATCTTGTAGGGCGTGAAGTTGGGGCCGTTGCCCGGGTGGGCAGGCCAGTGCAGAAGTTCGCAGTCACTGACCAAAGTCGTTCACCTGGGACGCCAATGCGCCCCGGTTTCGTACCACCGCCATGGAGGCCGTTCGGATGAGCATGCTCACGCGTAGCATCACGTTGGGAGTGCTGGCGCTCGGAGTCGGCGCGACGGCGCTCGCCGCCCAGCAGAAGCCGCGGGGCTACTCGAACTACCGCTGGTACATCGGCGGCCAGGGGAGCTACTTCAACTTCCAGACAACGGGACAGACCCGCGGGTGGATTCCGTCGGTCGGCGGCAACACCATGATCATCGCCAAGCGCACCGGCCTCCTGGTCTCGGTGGACGACGCGCTCGGCAGCAACGAAGTCGCCACGATCGACTGGGCCGGTTCGGCAACGGGCACCCAGCAGGTCACGTTCGACAACGTGCTGCGCTTTTCGTTTCACCTGCTCGCCTTCCCGTGGCGCGGCGTGGTCGAGCCGTACATCGGCGTGGGCGGCGGCATCATGTACGCGGTGAGCCCGCAGGCGGTGAACACGGCGGGGTACACGCCCGCCGAGCTGTCTTCGCTGTATTCCCAGATCGACGACCTCACCAGCACCGGATTCGCATCGCTGGTTGGTGGTCTCCAGATCAAGGGTGGGCCATTCCAGATCTTCGCCCAATACCAGATCAATACCGCTCCGGCGCGAGGGAATGCGTTCGTGGGCAGCACGCAGACGGCCAGCGCCGGCCTGCGCCTGCTGCTGGGCAGCTCGCGGGACAACAACCTGGAGAACAAGTAGAGGGCTTCGCGAGGGCGCTTCGCGTGAGCGCTTCGCGCTGGCGTGAGGGCGTGAGGACGTGAGGGTAGAGGAGTGGGTGTGGCAACGCAAGAAGGGGCGCGGCGATAGCCGGGCCCCTTCTGCGTTCCGCGCATGGGGTTACCGCGAGGTCCAGCGGCTACCCTGTTCCGTGAACCGAAGCGGCCAGTCGACAGCCTTGGTGATCCCGATGCGCGGGCTGACCGCAACGCTGACATCGACAGGATCGCGCGCGAGAATGACCACCGAGCTCTTGCGCATGGCGATGCCATCCAGCGCGTGATCGATGCCGAATGCCTGCGTGAGCCGCCCGGGGCCGGAGGCCAGCAGCCGGTCGCGCAGCACCGGCCCGCGTCGCCGGCGCATGAGGTCCAGCCCCTCCAGGGGCTCGAGGGCACGGAGCAGCACCGCCCCGGCGTTGGTTTCGCGCCCACAGACGAGGTTGGCGCACCAGTGTACGCCGTACGACAGGTAGACGTACCAGGTAGCAGCTGCCGCATAGAGCGCTGCATTCCGTGCGTGGCGTCGATTGGCAAAGCCATGTGACGCCGGGTCGCGATGGCCGAGATAGGCTTCGGTCTCCACGATGCGGCCGACGGTCCTCCCCTTCCCTCCGTCCGCTACCAGCACGCGCCCAATGAGCTCGCGCGCCACCACCTCCGCCGGGCGCTCAAAAAAAGAAACGGGCAGCAGGGCTGCCCGTTTCGCGTGCGTCGCCGCCACTACCTCACTCCGCCTTCTTTGCCGCCTTGGCACGCGAGCGTCGCGGCTTTGGCGTCTTGGCGGGTGCCGCTTCCTTTTCAACCGGTGCCGCCTTCTCAGCCTTCGGCGCCGCAGCCGACTTGGCGGCCTTCTTCCTGGTGCGGCGGGGCTTCTTTTCCGGCGCAGTGCTTGCGGCCTCGGCGGCCGGCTCTTTCGATGCGGGGGCCTCATCGTCGAGGCTCACCGCGCCCACAAACTGGAGCCCGGCGGGGCGCGACGAGGGACGACTGCCGGGGCGGGACCGCACCCCGTAGCGAATGACCGGCGCCGCCTCGCTGGGCGGGGCGGCATCCTCCGGCTCGGTGCCGTTGCTCGGTGCAGCGGCTGGGGTGGAGCGCTGCCGGGAAAACCCGGCTCGGGCACGCGGATCCTCGGTGGGATGGAGGGACACCTCGAACTCATCCTCGCCCACCTTCCGGACGTCGGCCACCTCGGCATCGTTCGCCTGGCGCAGCAGACGGGGGAACTGCTCCGGGGTAAGCATCGCGTCGTCCTTGCCGTGCACGGCGGCCATCCGGAGCCGGAGTGCCTCGTGACCCACGGATGCACCGAGCTGAGCCAGTGCCTCGCGCATCACGTTGAAGGCGCGTGCGAGGGTCAGGCCACCGGCACCCTCGTGCCGGGTCTCATGCCGGGGTGCCGGCGGTGCCTCGGCTCCATCTGCCGCCCGCTCGCGCTCGCGTCCCCGTCCGCCCCGACCGCGGCGGCTGCGGGAGCGGCTGCGATCCCGGGATTCGTCGTCGGTGCGGGGGCTGGCCGATGCCTCGCCCTTCGGCCCGGGAACGAGCGCAGGGCCAGACTTCGGGGCCGCCGTTGCGCCGGCAGCCGCCGGCGCCGGTGCAATCTCGTACTGCCCGTTGTCGAGCTTGGTGACCTTGATCAGGCCCTTGCCACCAGCCTCCGTGACGAACTTGCTGAAGCGGTTGAAGCCGGCATTGCGCTCATCGAAGTTCGAGTCGATCTGCTGCATGACCTGCTTCAGGCGATCGGACCGCATGACATCGCCGTTCCGCACCATCTGCGCGGCGGCCTCCTTCACCAGCTCCCAGGGATCGCGCTGGGCCGACGGCGTGTCGGCTTCCTTGGTAAGGCCTGCGAGGTCGCTGTAGGAGAAGTACTCGTCGCAGTTCTGGATCAGTATATCGCTGGCCGACTCCCTGATCCCCACCCCGATGACGTACTTCCCGTACTCCTTGAGCTTGATGACAAGCATGGAGAAGTCGCTGTCACCCGAGAGGAGGATGAAGGTGCCGATCTCGGGCCGGGTGAAGACGAGCTCGATCGCATCGATGGCCAGGCGGATGTCGGTGGCGTTCTTCTTTACGGAGCCGAAGGCCGGCGCAAAGATGAGGTCGATCGAGGACTCGGAGAGGGGAACGATGTACTGCGGGTAGCGGCGCCAGTCGGCGTAGGCGCGCTGCACTGCCACCTTGCCCTTGATGATGTCGCTGTTGAGGAGCGTGCGAAGCTCCTTGGTGAACTCGGAGCGGACCCCGAGGGTGACGTTGTCGAAGTCAATGAGGAGCGCCGCATTGGGCGAGTGGACGGGCGGTTCGGCGCGCGTGGCGGCCGGCCGCAGGTGAGATGGCATCGAGGGTCAATCCTCTATGGGTCGCGTCATCCGCTGGATCCCCATTGGACCGAGCGGCCACCCTGCCGTCCCTTGGTCGCCGCGGCGATGGATGCCGACGCCGCCCTGAGGCCCCAATGGCCAGGCGACGCGCGCATCCACCGCTCACGCGGTGACCCGAGTCCGGTGCGGGCGGAGCGATCCCGGCGGCGCTGAGCGCCGGAACGGGATCGGAGGCAAATGTAGACGGGGAGCTGGGAAAAGGGAAAACGCGGGTTCGTTCGGCGCCTCGCGCTCGAACCTGCGACGCGCTTGGTGCTCGAACCGGATGCCCCTCCTCAAGGGTCCTCGGGGCCGGCATTCCAAGGGTCACGCTCAGGTCCAGCCGGCAGCCAGACCCTTTCGGAGGGGCACCCGGTTCGAGCACCAACATCCTTTACGTCTTCACGTCTTCACGTCTTCACGTCTTCACGTCCTCACGTCCTCACGTCAGCGCGAAGCGCTCCCACGTCCTCACGTCAGCGCGAAGCGCTCTCACGCCAACAGCGCCACGATGCGCTCAGCGGCGTGTCCGTCCCAGAGCGGCGGGCGCACCGTCGAGGCGCTCTCGGGGCGCTGGCGACGCACATCGGCAAAGGCGGCGCTGATGGCCTCGAGCGTCGGCGCCACGAGACGATTGGTGCCCGCCTCGATGGTCTCGGTCCACTCGGTATTGGGTCGAGCGGTGAGGCAGGGCACGCCGAGAATGGTCGTCTCCACCTGGAGACCGCCGGAATCGGTCAGCACCAATGCCGCACGTTCGACGAGCCCAATGGTCTCGAGGTAGCCCACGGGATCGAGGAGGCGGACGCCCCGGGCGTGCTGCTCGAGGCCGAAGTCCGTGATGCGCTGGCGAGTGCGAGGATGGACGAGGAAGAGCACGGGCATGGTGCGGGCGACATGACTCAGCCCGGCGAGCAGGGCGGTGAGGGTGGCCTGATCGTCCACGTTCCCGGCGCGATGGAAGGTGGCCACGGCGTAGTCGCCGGTGGCCACGCCCATCTGGGTGGGCACACCCAGGCGCGCGGCACTGGGCCGGAGTGCCAGCAGCGTATCCACCATGACGTTGCCGACCGCCGTGATGCGTTCGTCGGGGATCCCCTCGCGGCGGAGGTTCCGATCGGCCGATGCCCCAGGCGTGAGGCAGATGTCGGCCAGCTGGTCGGTCAGGACGCGATTGATCTCCTCCGGCATGGAGCGATCGAAGCTCCGCACGCCGGCCTCGACGTGCGCGATCTTCATTTCCCGCTTCCGGGCGACGAGCGCCGCCGCCAGGGTGGAGTTCACGTCGCCGTACACCACGATCCAGTCGGGGGCGTAGCGATCGAAGACCTCCTCCAGCGCCACCATCATCTTCCCTGTCTGCACGGCGTGCGACCCGGACCCGATCCCGAGATTGACGTCCGGGTCGGGGAGGGCGAGATCGCGGAAGAAGGCGTCGCTCATGGCGGCGTCGTAGTGCTGGCCGGTATGCACGATGACGTGCTCGACCGGGTGCGGCGCAGGCGCACGAAGGATCGGCGCCATCTTCATGAAGTTGGGCCTGGCGCCGACAACGTGGAGCAGGCGGGACATCAGGTTGCCGACAGTGGTGCGCTAGCCGCCATGGCTGGCACGCGGCAGGTCGAGCGCGAAGTAGAAGCGGGTTCCCTCGCCCGGGGCGGTCTCGACCTGCATGGTCGAGTGCATCGCCTCGACCAGCTTGCGGCAGATGGACAACCCCAGCCCGGAGCCGGAGAAGGCGTACTCCGCCTGGCGCTGGCGGCGGCGGAAGGGCTCGTAGAGGGTGGCCATGGCCTGCGGTGGGATGCCGCGACCGGTATCGCGAACGGCAAACTCGACCTGGTTCGGTCCGTGGCAGGTGCCGCTCACCTCGACAAACCCCTCATTGGTGAACTTGAGCGCATTGGTGGTGAGGTTGAGCAACACGCGACTCAGGGCCACCGGATGGCCGATCCTGAAATCGGCATCGGGCGGGCTGAGGTTGACTGCAAGCCCCTTTTCCTCGGCGATGGGCAAGACGATGTCGCGCACCGACTCGAAGATGTCGTTGATGGAGAAGGGGATCGGCTCCAGGTCGACCAGCCGGTCGCCCCCACGTGCGAGCTCGATCACGTCGCTCGCCACGCTGCTCAGGCCGAACGCGGCACTGTAGATGAGGCCGAGCTGGCGCTCCTGCACCTGGGTGAGGGGCCCGCTGCGACCACGCTGCAGGGTCTCGGCGAGAAAGAGGATGGACGTGAGCGGCGAACGGAGGTCGTGCGCCACCTCGACCACCAGTTCCAGACCATCGTGGCCGGAGAGCCGATCGGCAAACTGCTGGGACCAGTCGAGTTCGAGCGCGCGACCGACGCGCTCGAGCGCCGCGAAGAGCCGGATGACCTGCTGCGCGTCGACCGGTGAAGGCCAGCCCTCGAGGATGGCCGTGAGTCGCGATCGCAGGAGACCGAGCTGGGCGCGGGCGAGGATGCTGCGCGGCAGGGCGGGACAATCGCCGGGGTCGTCGACCAGCCCCGAACGTACAGCATTCCCGATATCGCGGAGCAGCCGCGCCATTTCATCAGCGGTGCCGGCGTGATGGAGCAACCGGCGCGACTCGGCGGCGGTTTCGAGTACGGCCTGCCGGAGTGCCTCGACCAATGGCGCCGCCACCTGGGTGGGGACGGGACCATCCAGGTCCCAGACGGCGGGTGTTTCGGCGTCAGTGCCTGACGCCGCCGCGGAAACAGTCCCGGACGTCACTCCGGCTCCCCGGCATCCGCCTTGGCCAGGCCATGCTTGTCCATGAGGCGATAGAGGGTGGTGCGGTCGATACCCGCCAGACGCGCCGCCTTGGACATGTTGCCACCGGCGCGGGCCACGAGCCGGGTGAGGTAGTCGCGCTCGAACTGGCCAATGAGCCGGTCCTTCGCCATGTGGAAGGCCTCGTCGGGCCCTGCGGCGAATGAGGTGGCCGCCACCGCCGCCGGCTCAGGAGGGGTCCAATCGGGGGCGTCCTCATAGAGCGGAATGTCGTTCGGCTGAATGACCTGCTCCGGCTCGGCGAGCACTGCCACATGCTCTATGACGTTCTGCAGCTCGCGGACGTTGCCACGCCACGGGCGCGACCGCAGGAACGCCACGGCGCTCTCGGAGAGCCGCGGAATCCTCTCGCCCACCTGGCGGTGGCGCTGCCAGTAGTGGGTGAGGAAATGGGCGGCCAGGAGCGGGATGTCCTCCGGCCGCTGCCGCAGGGGCGGGAGCTTGATGGGCACGACCCGCAACCGGTAGTAGAGGTCATTGCGGAGCAGCCCCTGCTCTACCGCCTCGAGCGGTTCCCGGTTGGTGGCCGAGATGAACCGCACATCGACCACACCGTCGGACTGCTCGCTTCCCACCCGCCGCACCACGCCGTCCTGAATGACGCGCAGCAGCTTGGCCTGCAGGGGCAGCGACATTTCAGTGAGTTCGTCGAGGAAGAGCGTGCCGTTGTTGGCCGTCTCGAGCAAGCCGGGCTTGTCCCGATCGGCGCCGGTGAACGCGCCCTTGCGATGACCGAACATTTCCGACTCGAGAAGCTGTTCCGGCAACGCCGCACAGTTGATGGCGACCATCTGCTTGCCGGCCCGACGGCTCGACTGATGAATGAGCTGGGCGATGACTTCCTTGCCGGTGCCGCTCTCGCCACTGATCAGGACGGAGGCGTCGGTGGGCGCCACCTTGCGGGCAAGCTCGACCGCCTTCCGGAAGCCGGGAGCAATGCCAATGAGCGCGAACTTGTCGCTGTTGCCGTGCTGCTGCTGCAGCTGGAGGCGGAGTTCGCGGGTTTCGCGCGAGACCATGACGGCGTGGGAGGCGCGCCCGATCAGGACGTGGAGATGGGTGGCCGAGAACGGCTTCGGCAGGTAGTCCCAGGCGCCGATCCGCAGCGCCTCGATACTGCTGGTGACACTCGGATTGCCGGTCATCACCACGACGATGGTATCTTTGCTCTCGGCGAGGATGCCCTTGAGGATCTCCAGACCACTCACCTGCGACATGTACAGGTCGACCAGGACGATGTCGAACTTCCGCCGCCGCACCGTTTCGAGCGCTTCCTCGCCCCGGCCAATCGTCGTGACGTTGTATCCGTCGGCCTGGAGGACGGAGGCGCAGCTCTCACGGAGGGTGCGCTCATCGTCGATGATGAGGATCCGGATGCTGGCCTTCACCTCGGCGGGAATGGCCAGCGGATCGCGGGTGGCTTCGGACACCTCCATGAGGCTCGTCAACGTGTGCTCCGGAGTGTCTTGCGCGTGCGCAGGATGGGGTATGAATGTCTGGTCACACTAGCCGCCCCTGTTGCGTGCGTCAAGCAGGTTTGCCCGATATTCCTGTTCCATGCGACAAGCAAGCAACATGCCGATGCGAACGCGCCACACCGGGCGGGCTGATAGAAGCACCTAACCGCCACCGGGGTAAGGAATTGGGAGATTTGCAGGTCCCGATGAGGTGGGGGGTTCCGGCGGGTATTGGTCTTGCGATTTTCCGCCGTCGAATGCTGCAGGTCAGGACGCCCGCCCCGGGCTGGAATTCCAAGGAGACTGCATGGCCAGCGAATTGACCGGTCCCATTACCCCTGTTCTCGGAGAGTCCCTCACGGCTCCGGGCGCCGCCCAGCTTCCGTGGCAGGGGCAGCTCCCGCCGATGGAGGAGCCCGAGGCCGGCATCCCGTGGGAGCGGTTCATCGCCGCCATCAAGCGCTACCGGTGGCTGGTGATTGCGGTTGCGATTGTGGGTACGGTGCTGAGCGTGCTGGGCTCCCGGTTCGTCAAGCCGGAATTCACGGTCACGTCCACGATCTACATCGAGACTCCAACGGCGAGGAACGGCCCGATCCGGGCGGAGGAGCTGCTGGCCTCGGTGCAGTGGGTAGAACTGCTTCGCACCAACGCCGTGCTCGACTCGGTGGTGCAGCGCCTGGCCCTGTTCGTCACGCCGGAACGCACGCGTGACAGCCTGCTCTTCAAGGGCTTCAACCTGGCGCCCCGGTTCCGACCGGGACGCTACACGATCGAGCGCGACGCCTCGTCGGGCTCGCTCCGGCTGCTGCTGGACGATGGCAGCGTCGTGGCGCGCGCGACGGCGGGGGACTCGCTGGGCAAGGAAGTGGGCTTTGCATGGGTGCCCAACGTCAGCGCCATCCAGCCGGGCCAGAAGGCGGATTTCATGGTGGCATCGCACCGCGATGCCTCGGCAGCGCTGCTCAAGAAGCTGCGCGTGGTGATGGCGGATAACGGCAACTTCATGCGGGTGTCGCTGTCGGGCGATGACCCCCAGCGCGCCGCCGACGTGGTCAATGGGCTGACCTCCCAGTTCGTGGAACTGGCCGCCGACCTCAAGCGGGCGAAACTGCGCGAAACGGCGACCGTGCTCAAGGAACAGCTGCAGTACAGCGCCACGCAGCTGCGCGATGCGGAAACCGCACTCGAGGGGTTCCGGGTACGGACGATCACGTTGCCGTCGGATGTGCCGGTGGCTGCGGGCCTGGTGATGACACAGCCCACGGTGATCAAGCAGTACTTCGACGAGAAGTACCGGGCTGACTCGCTGGAACGGGACCGGGAAGCGCTGAGCTCTGCGCTGAGCCAGTTCGCGAGCGGTGCCGCCTCCACTGACGCATTCCGCACTATTCCCGCGGTGCGCGGTGCGCCGGAACTGAGCCGGGCGCTGGACAGCCTGTCCAACGCCGAGGCGAGCCTGCGCGTGATGCGGCAGCGGTTCACCGACGAATACAAGCCGGTCAAGGACCTGCAGCAGAACATTGCCAAGCTTCGGGGCACCGTCATTCCAGGGCTGGTGGGCCAGCTCACCAGCCAGATGCAGCAGTCGGAACAGGTCATCGACCAGCGCATTGCTACGGCGTCGAAGGACCTCCAGACGATCCCCCAGCGCTCGATCAACGAGCAGCGCCTTACGCGTGAGATGCAGGCAGCCGACGGCCTCTACCGGAACCTGCAGCAGCGGTATGAGGAAGCAAAGCTGGCCGAGGCAAGTGCGCTGCCCGATGTACGGGTCCTCGACCCGGCCGTGCCACCGTCCCGGCCTGATGCCAACGACCGGCTGCGCCTGATTGCCATGGGAGCGCTGGGCAGCCTCGCGTTTGCCCTGGGCCTCGCAATCCTGCTCGACCGGTTCGACCGCCGGTTCCGCTACCCGGACCAGGTGGAGAAAGAGCTTGGCCTCTCGATCCTGGGCGCGGTGCCGCAGATTCGCCGGCGCGGGAAGCTGGCCCAGAGCCCGGAGGAAGCGGCCAATGTGGTCGAGGCCTTCCGTACGATCCGCATGAACGTGACCCATACCCTCGGCTCGGCGAAGGGACCGGTTACCATCACGATCTCGAGCCCCGGGCCGGGCGACGGCAAGTCGCTGGTGTCGGCCAACCTGGCGCTGAGCTTTGCCGAGTCGGGCTACAAGGTGGTGCTGGTCGATGGCGACATCCGGCGAGGCGAGCTGCACCGCAGCTTTGGTGTGGACCGGAAGCCGGGCCTGCTGGATGCGCTGAGCGGTACCGCCAACCTGGACCAGGTACTCCGCTCAGGCGGTCACCCGAACCTCACGATGATCCCGTGCGGCACGCGGTTCGAGCGCGGGCCGGAAATGCTGGGCAGCGAGGCGATGGTCAAGCTCATGACCGCGCTGCAGCGACGGTACGACTGCGTGATCGTGGACAGCCCGCCCCTGGGGGCCGGTGTGGACCCGTTCGTGCTTTCGACGCTCACGAAGAACGTGATGCTGGTGCTGCGTGCAGGTGAAACAGACCGTGAGTTCGCGCTGGCCAAGCTTCGTCTCTTCGACCGCCTGCCGGTCGAGGTGCTCGGCGCGGTGCTGAACGACATCAGGGCCGAGGGCGCGTACCGCCACTACGCCTATGTCTACGGGTACACGGCAGACGAGATCAGCCCCCTGGGCGAACTGGGCACCGGGACCGGCGCCCCAAGCTGAACGGATCACATCAGTTAGGTCGGTGTAAAAGAGAGGGCGACCAACTGGTCGCCCTCTCTGGTTATGGAGGAAGATCAGGCTTCAAGCAGCGCCGGTGGACTCGTTGGCGGTTTCGTGCAGCAGGCTTTCAGACCGTATTGCGCGGAGCGCATCGGCCGCACGGAGAAAGGTCTCGACCTTGGCGAGGACAAGTTCTCCATCGAGCGGCTGGCCGAAAAAGTCCCACGCTCCGGCCCGGGTGGCTTCGAGCTTCTGCTGACGGCCAGAAGGACCGGCAGTTGTAATGATGACCGGGGTGCCGGGGCCAACCAGCGGGTCGGTTCGCAGCGTTCGGCAGACGTCGAAGCCATGGATGTCGGGCAGCTGGGCATCGAGCAGGATAAGCGCCGGCTGACCGGAGCGGGCGCGATCGAGCGCCTGCTGGCCGGTGAATGCGCGCAGGATGACATAGCCATGCGGTGCCAGAACGCTCTCGAGCGAGCGAGCGGTCCATTCCTGATCGTTGGCGATCAGGATCACCTTAGGGGTCGACATGAACTCCGGTCACCGCGACTCCAGCCATGATCACGATCTCACGCTCCACGGTCGCTCGCTGTCAAGAATGTCGTCACAATGCGGATCAAAAACCTTGGGGCTGTGGTCCGCAGCACGCACTATCGGCTGGAGACGTTGAGCGGACCCCACACCCTGTAAGGCGCCAGGAATTGCCGCCGCACAGGTCAACGTGGAGCTCGCAGCGTAACCCAATGGGATGAAAAGGCTTAGGGATTGGTCCGGAACCGGCTAGCCCCGGAACCCCTCCCGGCTTCAGTTTTGATACTGCAAGTTGGGGAGCAGTGATCATTTGAGTCCCCCTCAACCCGGTTCCGGCGATTCGATGAGTTGCCCAACCTGTCATGCGGACGCCAAGCCGGTGCAGCGGAGCAACGAGAGTTTTCCCCGTTGCGCTGCCTGCGGCACCTGGCTGCTGCCGCCCGACACCGAGGCGGAACTCGCAGGATTCAGGGCACGCCTGACCCAGCTGGGCCTGATCGGAGATCGATTGACGACACCTTTTGGCCATACCCCGGGAGAAGCCTGAATGCGCGTCCTGCTCGCCGGTGCCCTCCTGCTCGCTGGCCTGGCCACCACGGCGGCCGCGCAGGGGGTGGACGACAGCGGACCGCATCCCCTGGCCACGCGGGCCCAGCTGGAAAAGCAGCTCGCGGCGTTACCGAACGATGACAAGAATGACGCGCTCGCGAAGGTGATTCGCGGTAGACTTGCCAACGGCGACTTCCTGCCGGGCGACCGGATCTCGCTGGTTGTGGTGGGCGACACCGCCTTCTCGAAGTCGTTCTCGGTGGGGCCGGACACGACCATCCAGCTGCCGAACATCGACCCGATCAGCCTGCACGGAGTACTCCGGTCGGAGCTCGACAGCTACCTGGACCAGCAGCTGCGCCGGTACCTGACGGATCCGGACGTTCAGGCGCGGTCGCTGATCCGGCTGGCGGTGGTGGGCGAGGTGGCCAAGCCGGGCTTCTACGACCTGCCGCCCGATGCAGCGGCATCGGAAGTGATCGTCGCTGCCGGGGGACTGGCATCGGCCGGCGATCCGCAGCGGACGGTGATCAAGCGGGACAATGAAACGCTGTACAACAAGTACGAGGTACGGCAGTTCTATATCAATGGCGCGTCGCTGGACGACATTGGCCTCAAGACCGGAGACCAGTTCAATATCGGCCGACGCGGCAGTACGAACGTACTCCCGATCATTGCGGCGGTAAGCGGCATCGCGTTCGCGGTGGCTGCCTTCGCCGGCCTCTTCAGCGGGAACTGATCCTGAGACCGATGCCAGAGTCCGCCGTGCCGCAGCCGAATGAGCGCGTCCCCACGCGACATGCACCCCGCCAGACACCGGGCGCGATGCCGGCGTTCAGGCCGGAGCAGCGGCAGGTGCCGCGGCTGAGCCAGGTGCACGACCGGCCGCAGCCGGATGCGCAGAATCATGAAGTGCCCCGCCGGCTGCTGAACGTGGCGGTATCGCTGGCGCTGATCATCGTGACGTCACCGATCATGCTGGTGATCGCGATCCTGGTGAAGATCACGTCCCCTGGCCCGGTGATCTACACGCAAACCCGGGTGGGACTCGATCGCCGGGCGGGGCGGGCCTCGCGGCGGGATACCCGACGGCGCGATGACGTGGGCGGACTTCCGTTCACGATCTACAAGTTCCGTACGATGCGCTCGGATGCCGAGAAGGGCACCGGCGCGGTCTGGGCGTCGAACGACGATGCACGCGTGACGAGAATCGGCAAGGTGCTGCGCCAGTTCCGGCTGGACGAGTTGCCGCAGCTGTTCAACGTGCTGCGAGGCGACATGAACCTGGTAGGGCCCCGGCCGGAACGGCCGAGCATCTTCAAGAAGCTGCGGGAGGAGATCCCGGACTACCAGAAGCGCCAGCTCGCGCGACCGGGTATCACCGGCTGGGCGCAGGTCAACCAGTCATACGACACGAACATCGAAGACGTGAAGCGGAAGGTGCAGTTCGATCACGAGTACATCCACCGGCGGGGCCTGACCGAAGACCTGAAGATCATGCTGCGCACGGTGCCGGTGATCCTGTTCCGGCGGGGGGGATGGTAGATCCGTCGCTTTGCTCCGGAGATGGGCGTGAGGGCGTACTAAGGTGAGGGGTGAGGGGTGAGAGGTGAGGAGGAACAGCAACTGCGTGAGGGGGAACTGAACCGCGGTAATTCGAGGGGCCCGTTGGGCCCCTTTTCATTTCCAGGAGCCGCTGGAGGCGGCGTCGGGGCGGCGGGTTGGCTCCCAGATGGCGGCATTGGTGCCGGCGAAGAACTTCATCCAGGCGATGAATCCGGCCAGCGCCGAGGCGAACGCAAACCCGGCGCGCTTGATGGGGGCCGGCATGCCCTCGGAATCGTGACGCGAGAGAGTGAACGCACCGACGGCAGCACCTGCAATGCCGGCAATGGCAAGCGCGGCAGCCCATGCATGAGTTGGCGCCAGCATGAGCAACCCAATGGGTGCGAGCGGCAGCGCCAGGAATCCAAGCCAGCGAGCGAGCTTGTGGCTCAGGAGCATCCAGGCAAAGCGCCCATAGCGGAAGGGGTTGAGCAGCGAACGCAGGAACCACAGCGTGTTCAGCCCGCGGAGCATGGTGCGGATCTTCCGCTTGTATTCAGCCTGGAGCGCTCGGGCGCGGGGCACGATGCAGAGCGCCGCGTCGACCGAGACGGTGCGATAGCCGAGCTGCCGCGCCCGGAGTGGCGAGGCGAAATCGCGGCTCAGCTCCTCCGGGAATGCGGCGTCAACGAGGTTACGGCGGATGGCGTAGAAACACCCGCTGGCCCCGATGATCCCGCCGAGCCGCGTCTCGAGCGCCCGTACGCCCATTTCATATCCCACGTACCCGGCCTCGCTGGCGTTGGCCTCGGCAGAACGGTCGCCGACGCTCACGTCGCGGCCCGACGCGGCACCGACAGTGGGGTCCTGGAAGACCCGGAGCAACGGCTTGAGTGACCCTGCGGGGATACGGATGGTGGCATCGGTGTTGACGACAATATCGCAGGCCACCAGCGGAAGGGTGTGATTCTCGGCGGCGCTCTTGCCGCGCCGAACGGGCATCCGGACGAGCCGAACGCCGCGGGTCTCGAACCGCCGGACAATCTCATCGGTGCGGTCGGTAGAGGCGTCGGACATGACGACCACTTCGCGACGATCGGCGGGGTAGTCGATCGCGAGCAGGCTCTCGAGGGTAGCGCCGATCGACGCCTCTTCGTTGTAAGCCGGGACCAGGATCGCGACCTGCGGCCACTGTGCGGGATCATCCCAGTCGCGCGGCCGTCGAGTGACTCGCGAGAGCAGCCACAGGAGCAGTGGATATCCCGCGAGCGCATAGCCGAAAAGCACCGCTGGGGTGGCGAGAAGGGCGAACCCAAGAGTTTCGGGCATTACCGGTTGCGACGCTCCATGACTCGCTGGTACACCGCCAGATGACGACTGACCCACTGGCGGGGGGAGAAGTGTTCCTCCACCCTTGCCCGGGCGGCCGCTGCGCGCTCTCGCGCCGCGCCGGAGTGGGAGACAACGTGATCCATGGCTGCCGCCAGGGCGGCAGGATCACCGGGTGCGACGAGCATGCCGGTGGCTTCGGTGACGAGCTCGGGCACGCCGCCGACCGCGAAGGCGACGATCGGCACGCCGGCGTGAATCGTCTCGAGCAGGACCATCGGGGTGCCCTCGCTGCGCGAGCTGAGCACCAGCGCGTCAAAGGCAGGCAGTATTGCCGAGGCGGCGGGCACCATACCGACAAACCTCACCCGATCGCCGACGCCAAGCTGGCCAGCCTGGCCCTCGAGGGCCGAGCGCTCTGGTCCATCGCCGACAAACACGAGCCGTGCCGAATTGTGCTGTAACTGAGCCAGGGCATCGAGCGCGATGTCGGCTCCCTTTACATGGCTCAGGCGCCCCACCCATCCCAGGACTGGCCCGTCTCCCAGAACACCCAGGCGGGTCCGCGCCTCGGCCCGAGTGAGCGGCGCGTCGAGCGGCGGGCGCCACGCATTGGGGATGGTGACAATGCGGTCGGACGGCACTCCCATGGACTCGAGCCCCTGAGCCAGGGGTTTCGACACGGCGATCACGGCATCGTCACGACGGAGCGCTGCCATGCCGAGCCACTGATTCAGGCGATTCCTGGAATCGCCGCCGGTAAAGCCATGCGCCGTCGCCACCACCGGCAGTCGAGCTGACCTCGCCGCGAGGAAACCCATCATGTCGGCGCGGTAGCCGTGAGTGTGCACCAGGTTCACTGCATGCGCGCGGGCCACCCGCCGGAGGCCGGACCAATCCCGGTGATAACTCCGCCCCGCAGCAGGAATCACCTCCACCTGCCGTCCCTGGGCCCTGGCCTCCTCGATGAATGGGCCTGAGCTGGCATCGGCCAGGACCGCAAGAACCACCTCCACACCCAGCTCGGAGAGGCCAGCGCCCAGCCCCAGAACGGCCGACTCGGCCCCGCCCACAGGCCCCGGGGCAATAGCATGCAGCACCTTCGCGTTGCCACTGGGCCACATGTGCGGTGTCATTGCCGAAACCTATCTCATAAGTCGGTGTAATACAAAGACTTCAGTGCGGATCTCGGTGGCCCCTTCCTTGCCCCTGCTGGAAGCCCAACGTCCCGCCGCAGCCGCCCCGGGGGCACGCCTCCGACTACCTTCGACACCAGAGGGGGAACTGGATGCAGACCCGGCCCGTCCGGCACTCAGCCCCCGGCAAGTACTCGCGCCCTCGGACCCTGCGAATGCTCCAGGAAAACTGCCCCATTTGTCGCGGTGTCCCGGCGCGAACGGTGGGGGTGAAAGACGGCTTGCGCATCCTTCGCTGTGCCACGTGCACTGCGCAATATTCCGAGCGCGCGCCGGAAGTGAGCCAGCTGTCAGAGCTCTACAACAAGGCGTACTTCCACGGTTCGCCAGCAGGGTACCCCGCCTATGAAGCGGATGAGGCGCTGCATCGCGCCCGCGCACGCGATTACCTGAAAGACCTGATGGCACATACGGCCGCGGCAGGCAGCCTGCTCGATGTGGGCTGCGCCACCGGCTTCTTCCTCGACGAGGCGCGCCAGTCGGGGTGGCAGGTGCGTGGTTGCGAGGTAAGTGAATGGGCGGCGACGTACGCCCAACAGCGCTTCGGGCTCGATGTGGTGCAGGCACCCTTCCCCACTCCACTCCTCGGCACGCAACGCTACGACGCGGTGACGTTCCTGAACGTGTTCGAGCAGCTCCCCGACCCGCATGCCGCCGAGCTGCACCTGCGCGACCTGGTCGCGCCGGGTGGTTTGCTGGCCCTGGAAACGTGGGACGCGGACGCCCTGGTGGTGAAGGCCGCGGGCATGCGCTGGCACAAGTACCGGCCACAGGACACGCCGATCTACCTCAATCGTCGTTCGCTGACCACACTGTTCAACCCCGAATACTGGACCCTGGTGGAGTACCGGGCACGAACGAAGTGGATCACGCTTGCGCATGGGCTGCACGCGCTGGGCCTGGCGGCGCATCCAACGCGGAACGGGGGACCGCCGCGGAAGGGCGTGCGCGAGCGGCTGGGACGGATCTCGCTGCCATATCATCTTGGGGACCTGGTGTGGGCGGTGTTGAGACGCAAGACGTGAGGACGTGAGGACGTGAGGACGTGAGGAAAATCAGACTTGTTGAAGTAGGGCCGAGGGATGGATTGCAGAGCATCGACGCGTTCGTGCCGACCGAGACGAAGGTGGCGTACGTGAATGCGCTCTCGGCAACTGGCCTGACGGACATCGAGGTGTCCAGCTTCGTGTCGCCCAGGTGGGTGCCGCAGCTGGCGGACGCCGAGGAAGTGTTTACGCGCATCGAGCGACGGCCGGGAGTTCGCTATCACGCCCTGGTGCCCAACCTCCAGGGACTGGAACGTGCTGTGGCGGCGCAGGTGGATGTGGCGGCGGTGTTCACCGCGGCAAGCGAGACTTTTTCGCGCAAGAACACCAACGCGTCGATTGCCGACACGCTCGCGCGATTCGCGCCGGTGATCGCAGCGTCGCCGGTGCCGGTGCGTGGATATGTGTCCACCGCATTCGTGTGCCCATTCGAGGGCCCGGTGGCCCCGGAGATGGTGCGTCAGGTGACCATTGCCCTCACGGCCCTGGGGTGCGAGGAGATCTCGCTGGGCGACACGATCGGCCGAGCAACGCCGGACCAGGTGCGACGGCTTCTGGAGTTGATCGTTCCGGAGGTGGGGGCCGATCGCATTGCGCTCCACTGCCACGACACGTACGGGCAGGCGGTGGCCAATGTGCAGGCGGCATTCGAGATGGGCGTGACGGTGTTCGACGGCAGCGCCGGGGGGATCGGAGGGTGCCCGTATGCTCCTGGGGCGCCGGGAAATGTGAGTACCGAGGCCCTGGTGCGCGCCTTTCCGGGGGCCACCGGGGTAGATCAAGGAGCACTCGCGGCAGCGGGCCGCGTGATCATAGCAGCCACTCAGGTCCCCGGAGCGTCATGACCCCGGTACGCGCGCCGCTCGTCAGCGTCATCATGCCCACCTACAACTACGGTCGCTACATCGCGGATGCCGTTCGGAGCATCCTGGCGCAGACGTTTGGCGATTTCGAGATCGTCGTGGTGGATGACGGCTCGACCGACAACACGCCGGAGATCCTGGCTGGCATGGCCGAGCCCCGCCTGCGCGTGATTCGCCAGGAGAACGCCGGCACACCGGCGGCGAGAAACCGCGGGCGGGAAATGGCGCAGGGCCAATACATCACCTGGCTGGACGCCGACGACATGTGGAGACCTACCTTCCTCGAACGCCACCTCGCCGTCCTCGAGGCGGAGCCGTCGGTAGGGTTTTCGTTCTCCAATTTCGTGCGAACCGAGGACGGGGTCGAACTTCCGGGAACACAGTTCGACCTGGTGCCACGGTTGCGGCAGTTGCCCACGCGGGCGTCGCGCGGCGGCAGTGCGCGCGTCATTGAAATGGACACCTTTGCGGCGCTGGCCCCCTGCCCCGACCTGCCGGGCTGGATGCAGGCGAGCCTGTACCGCCGCTCCGCGATGGAAGGATGCGTGTCGAAGCGCGGCATCCGGCCGGCCGAGGATCTCTACCTGATCCTCCAGATCTACGCACGCGGAATGCCCGCCGCGTACCTTGACGAGGTGCTGGTCGAGGTGCGCCGACATGGAAACAACAGCTACAGCAACAGCGACGAGATCCGCGAGGCGGTCCTGCGGACACTGCTCCTGGTGGACGAGGACATTTCGCTGACGCCGGCGCAGCGGGCGATCCTCCACCGGCGGATCGGTGATGAGTACTGCCGCCGGGGATGGCGTCATTTCTGGTCGCACGATGCGGGCAGAGCCCGGCAGTACTACACCGATGCGCTTTCCTGGCCGGGGACACGAGCGGCAGCGCTGGGTCACCTGGCGATGCTGCCGATCCTGCCATTGCTGCCGAAAAGGGAGCCGGCGTTTTGATCCTTCGCTGCGCTCAGGATGACGTGAGGGCGTGAGGACGTGATGGTGCCTGGGAAGACGGGAGGGTCTGGATGACAGGGGGCGCACACCTCGCTAACTTCGACGCTCGCTTCCCTCCCGAGGTCATTGCGCGTTGAGCAAGGTCATGGCGGACGCTCCCAGTGCCGTTGCGGATCTCCCCGATGGAGCCACGCTGCTGGTGGGCGGGTTCGGGCTGTGCGGCATCCCCGAGGAATTGATCGAAGCGGTACGCGACCTTGGCCGGCGCGAGCTGACCATCGTCAGCAACAATGCCGGGACGACCGAGTTCGGGCTGGTCCAGCTGCTGCGCACGAAGCAGGTGCGCAAGGTGATGGCGAGCTACGTGGGCGAGAATGAGGTTTTCGAGCAATTGATGCTCTCGGGTGAGCTCGATGTGGAACTGGTGCCGCAAGGCACCCTGGCGGAGCGCCTGCGCGCAGGCGGTGCGGGCATTCCCGGTTTCTACACCGCCACCGGCGTCAACACGCTGGTGGCCGAAGGCAAGGAAACCCGCACGTTCGGCGACCGCGACTACATCCTCGAGCGAGGCATCACCGGTGAGTTTGCGCTGGTGCATGCATGGAAGGGCGACGTCGAGGGCAACCTGGTGTACCGGAAGACGGCGCGGAACTTCAACCCGCTGGTGGCGATGGCCGGACGCATCACGGTCGCAGAAGTGGAGGAGATCGTTCCGGCGGGGGCGCTCGACCCCGACGAGGTCCACACGCCGGGCATCTTCGTGCAGCGCGTGGTGCTGTGCCGCCAGAATTCCAAGCGCATCGAACGCCGCACCGTGCGTGAGGCCTGACCGATGGATGTCCGCGAAGTGATCGCCCGCCGTGCCGCCCAGGAATTGAGCGCGCTCACCCCCGCCACAGGCTACTACGTCAACCTCGGCATCGGGATGCCGACGCTGGTGGCCAACCATGTTCCCGCCGGGATCCCGGTGGTATTGCAGTCGGAAAATGGCATGCTCGGCGTGGGACCCTACCCGCTCGAGACCGAGGTGGACGCCGACCTGATCAACGCGGGAAAGGAAACGGTGAGCGAGCTCCCGGGGTGCAGCTACTTCGACAGCGCGCTCAGCTTTGCGATGATCCGCGGTGGTCATGTGCCCCTGTCCATCCTTGGCGCGCTGCAGGTTTCGCAGGAGGGAGACCTGGCCAACTGGATGGTGCCGGGGAAAATGGTGAAGGGGATGGGTGGTGCGATGGACCTGGTGGCGGGCTCGCGGCGCGTGGTGGTCATCATGGAGCACACGACGCGGAGCGGCGGCCCCAAGATCCTGAAGGAATGTTCATTGCCGCTGACCGGGCGCCGTTGCGTGGATCGCATCATCACGGAGCGGGCAGTTATCGATGTCACGCCAACCGGGTTGGTGCTGGTGGAGCTTTCACCAGGCGAGACCCTGGAGTCCGTTCAGGCCGTTACGGAGCCGGTACTACGACCGGCGACGTGACGCCCGCCGGCGCGTCGGCACGGGTCGGCAGCTTGATGCGCCTGGAGAACTGCATGGACGGGCGTTCGATGAGTCGCCATCCGAGCCAGCCAACGACAATGGCGGCCCCTACCGCAGCCAACCAGGTCAGAATACCCAGCAGAGGCGGCAGCGACGTCCCGGCGAAATGCTGGGCAAGCGATACGACTCGCCACCCGATCGAGGCGTGGTACAGGTAGAGGCTGTAGGAGATTGCTCCGAGAAACTGGAGTGGCCGTGCCCGGAAGTACTGGTCAAATGCCGGGTAGCGGGCGCCGAGCAGGCAGAGCGAGCTTACGCTCACGAGCAGGACCACCTCGATGAGCGAGTCGGGATGCCGGGCGAGCATGCCGTTGGCGCCCCAGACGGCGAGGAGCGTTACGGGTGGGAGGACCCCCGACACCACCCACCAGGCAACGACGCCGGTAAAGAACTCGTACCATCGATCGAGCGCCACGCCGCGCGGCACGCCAGCGAGCCAACCGTGGTGTGCAGCGATCGAGGTGAAGAAGAGGGTCGCAAAGACCATTGCGAGGGCAATCGTCCCGGCCCGCCGGCCCAGCCGGCGGGCGAGCAAGTGGCCGAGAACGAGCACCCCGACAAAGGTGAGATAGAACTGGAACTCGTAGCACAGCGTCCAGAAGATCGGTATCAGGTGGCCGTAACCGAGGATGTCCTGGAGGTAGACGGTGTGGGCCAGGAGCTGCGCGAGGGACGGCAACGGGGTGGCAAGTGAGGGGAATACCGCGAGGCCGAGCCCGATGAGCAGCACCTCGAGCAGGATCGCCGACCAGTAGGGCGGATCGAGACGGATCGAGCGGCGGAGCGTGAATCGCCCGAGGTAGGCCAGCGTCATGGAACCGTCGCGTACCGACCGGGCAATAACGAAACCGCTGAGCACGAAGAAGACGTTGACGCCGAAATGGCCGCCTTCGGCGAGATGACGGAGGGGATCGGGAAACCAGGACTGGGAACCCCGATTCAGCGCACCCTGAACGTGGTAGAATACCACGGCCAGCGCGGCGAGCCCGCGCAGGGCGTCAACGGTCTGGAACCGCTGGGTTTGTTTGGCACGCTCGATGCTCGTCGTCATTGTCACTCCAACCCAGGCTGCTCGTGGCCGCCGCAAAATCACCTGACGTCGGCTTAGATGAAAGGCATGTGCTGCTCCTCATCCTTGCGGTGGGGGCCTTGCTTCGCGTTCCAGGACTGTGGCAGTTCGATGCCTGGCAGGACGAGATCTACTCGATCTTCGAAGCACGCGACCTGATCCATTCGCCGTTCGGGCCGGGCGGCATGGAACTCCGCCCGCTCTACTTCCTGGCGCTGCACCCGTTTGCAAAGGCTTTTCCGCACGCCACCGCCCTGTTGCGCCTGCCGTCACTCATTTTCGGCATGCTGGGCATCGTGGCGACGTGGACGCTCGCCCGGCGGCACCTTGGAGTCAGTGCCGCCATCGTGGCCGCGGGCGTCCTCGCGGTCCTTCCCGTGCACATCAATGCCTCCCACATCATTCGCTACTGGTCACTGATCTACCTGCTGGGCGCTCTCTTCGCCGGCGCGCTACTCCGCGCCATGGACACCGACGCACGGCGCGACCACCTGCTGGTGCTCACCTGGCTCCTGATCGGCACGCTGACGCATCCGACATTTGCCATCTCCGCAGTGGGGATGACGGTGGCTGCGCACCTCGTCACCAACACCTCGCGATTCGGTTTCCGCTTGCCGTCGACGAATGCGTGGCGGCTCACCTGGGTGCCCGCGGTACTGCTGCTGCTGGGGTACTACGTGATGCTGTGGGCGTTCTTCACCACAGAGCGGCTGGTGGGTGAAGCGGCGGGTTCTCCCGACCGGCTCCTGCCATCGCTCGCCTTCAACCTCTCGCCGGCCGTTGTCACCGCGAGCATCCTCGGGGTGACCTGGCTCCTCTGGAGCGATGAGGCAAGCCTGCGCCGCTTCGGGCTCATGGCCGCCCTCGGCACGGCGACCTCGACCATCACGCTCCTGATTGGCGGGTATCTTCACTTCCTGCCGGTATCGGTGCTGTACGTGTCAGCGGCGTTCCCCCTCCTGCTGGCCTCGGCTGGTGCCCTTTGCCGGAGCTTCAGTGGCTCGGTGGCTGGGGAGCGAAGAGCCGCCGTGGTGATGGTACTGGTCCTGGCGGCGGCGCTCTCGCCGAGCACCCTGTCGTACATGAACGACGGAGCGCGGTTCGACTATCGCCCCTCGCTGGCGCATATCGTGAGGAATGATCCCAAGGGCACGGTGGTCATATGGCCTCGCGTCCAGGCGATGTGGGATACGCCCGACCTGGAGAGCATCGAGTTGCGAAGCGATACGCCGCTGGCCCTGTTCGACTCACTCCTGGTGGCGCGCGACCGGTTCTGGGTCATCACGTCCCAGCGGCGCTACGGCTACATCGGTGACAGCGACGGCCGGAAGCAGCAATGGCTCGGCCGCCACTGCGATCGCGTGCTCACGACGGGCGCACCTCGCTATGACTTCGAACAGTATGTGGCGCGCCTCTGGGAGTGCCGGGCCGGCGGCCCCGCGCCGATCACGCCGTCCACTGGTACCACGCGCGCCCTTCCCGACCGCGACTGACCCCCTGCCAGTTCCTCGTCCCTCATGTCGCTGACCGCCCCCGCGGGTAACGCCACCTTCCGACGGCTGGGGCGCGAGACCGCCATCTACAGCCTGGGCGTGCTCCTCGGCCGCGCCGTCAGCTTCCTCATGCTGCCGGTGTATACCCGGTACCTGAGCCCGTCCGACTACGGGATCATCCAGCTGCTCGACCTGACGGTGGACGTGGCCGCAATCTTCTTCACCGCCGGCGCCACGTCGGGGGTGCAGCGGTTCTACTTCAAGACAAACGACGGGCCGACACGTGCGCGGCTCCTGTCGACCACGTTCTTCCTCGTCCTGACGCTCAGTTCCCTTGGTGCCCTGACACTGGCTGCGCTCTCGCCGTGGATCTGGAAGTACGGCCTCAAGGAAGCGGGGCAGCCATGGTTCATCGTGGTGGCGGCCGCCAATTTCGCCTTCGGCACGCTGATGACGATGCCACTCAGCTTTGCCCAGACCACCCAGCGCGCGCACCTTTACCTCGGGTTTTCGCTGGCGAAGCTGGTGCTGCAGCTCTCGCTCAACATCGTGTTCGTCGTGGTGTTCAAGTGGGGCGTGGCCGGGCTCCTGTTCAGTACGCTGACCACGTACCTCGTGCTGGGCGGATCACTGGCGATCTGGCTGCTGCGGCAGACCGGCATTCACTTCGACATGAAGGTGGTGCGCGACCTCCGTCGCTTCGGGGTCCCGTACCAACTCACCTGGGCGGGCAGCTTCCTGCTCACGTTCGGTGACCGCTTCTTCCTGCAGGCCGGTCGCGGCGTCGCCGCCGTGGGATTGTATGGCATGGCCTACCAATTCGGCTTCCTGCTGTCGCAGCTCGGGGCGACGCCGTTCCTGAGCGCCTGGAACCCGCACCGGCACCAGCTCGTGCGGCTTCCCGTGGAGGAACGCGACCGGCGCTACGACCAGGGATTCTTCTACTTCAACCTGCTCCTCATCACGGTGGCGCTGGGGCTCGCCGTCTTCATCCGGCCGGTGATCAAGGTGATGACGACACCGGAGTTCCATTCCGCCGCGTACCTCGTACCCATCATCCTGCTGGCGTATGTCGCCGAGGCGTGGACGGAAGTATTCCGGTTCGCGTTCGATGTCACCGAGCATACGCGGTACTCGACCTATGCCACGTGGATCGTGGTGGGGGTCGTACTGGTGCTGTACCTCCTGCTGATCCCACCGTACGGTGCGTACGGTGCGGCGATCGCCACGGTGCTCGGGTTCTCGCTACGTGCCTGCCTGGTCTACCTGTGGGCCCAGCACCTCTGGCCAATCCACTATCGCTGGGGTCGCCACCTTTCGCTGCTGGGGCTGGGGATCGGTGTCGCTGCCGCGATCTGGACCATGCCGGAGATGACAATCGTGACGCAGGTTGCCGCCGGAGCCGGGGCGGTGCTGGCGTACTTCGCGGCGGTCTACCTGCTGCTCCTCAGTGATTCCGAGCGGGAACTCATCGGGAGGATGGCCCGGTCGCCGCGCACGGCGTGGGCGATTGCGACTAAAGAGACGTGAGGGGTGAACGGTGAACGGTGAACGGTGAACGGTGAACGGTGAACGGTGAACGGTGAACGAAAGTATCCTCAGGTCCTGATGCCAAAGGCCCTTTCGTAAGCGTCAGTCATAACCGCCGCGCTGAAGTCGGTTTGCGCGCGCTCGCACGCTGAGGCACCGAGTCGGCGGCGCAAGGCAGGATCGGCGACGAGCCGGGACAATACTTCCTTCAGCTGTGCCTCATCGCCCGGGTCGGTGAGGAGACCCTCCTTCCCCTCATCAATCGCTTCCGGAATGCCCGAGGCCCTGGACGCAACAATGGCCTTGCCGGCAAACATCGCCTCGAGCAGCGCCATGGGAAGGCCCTCCCAGAGCGACGGCATGGCATAGATATCTGCGGCTGCAAGAAGATCGGGAATGTCGCCGCGATGGCCGAGCAGGTGGACGCGCTGGGCGACGCCCGCCTCGGCCGCAAAGGCGCGGAGGCGCTGTTCCTCATCGCCACGGCCGGCGATGGCGACATGCCAGCGGTCACTGCCCAGCGTGGCGAGGGCACGCAGGAGGTGAATGTGTCCCTTCCGTGGCACGAGGTTCCCCACCGCCAGCACCAGGACGTCATCGCGGGAGAGCCCCAGTTCCGCTCGCACGCCGCTTCGCTCGCCCGGCGTGAAGGTGATGCCATTCGGGATGGTGAGCACAGAGTCGGCGGGCATGCGCATGGTCCTGACCAGGTGCGCATGCGTGGCACGGGAGACGGCCACCACCGCCCGACTGGAGGCGAACGCCACGCGCAGGGCCAGGCGGCGCTGCCAGCGCGCCAGCACCTTTTCGCTGCCATGCATGGTGATGACATGGGGAATGCCGAGCCGGCGCGTGGCGGCCGCGCCGTAGATGGCCATGGTGAACTCATGGCTGTGGACCACCTCGATGTCGTGGCGGCGAAGCATCTCGACCATGCCGCGGAGGCAGTTCCGGTCGATGGGCTGGCGCAGGGAAAAGACGTCGGTGACGAACCCGCGCCGGCGCAACTCCTCGCCCAGCCAGCCGCAGCCGTTGTCGGGCCCGACACAGACGACGTGGTGCCCGCGTCGCCGCAGTTCCTCGGCCAGTTGCATCAGCATCGTCTCGGCACCGCCGGGGCCATCGGACTCGAGCATCAGCGCGATGCGGCGAGGGTGCACGGCGGTCACCGGACACCCCGCTTGGCGGCGTGAAGCATTCGCAGCGCCGACGCGGGGAGGAGTGACGCGGCGAGCACCGACAGGGACCAGGCGTCATGCGGAGCGCCGACGGCCCATGAATCGCGCAACGCCGCGCGGGCCCCGGTGCCGTCGAAGTTGGAGAGGCGGGTGTAGGCCAGGCGGCGCATCAGCTTCCTCCGTCCGTGCTGCCAGTTCGCAGTGGCTCGGTTCACCGCGCCCAGGGCGCAGCGCCGCGGCACGATCGAGGCTGGCCAGGGCGTTCTCGATAAGTCGTGACGAATTGGCGGGAGATACCAGGGATCCCGACTGGGCCGTGCGGTACCCCACCATCGATGCGGCGACGATGGCCACCTCGGCGGCGGCCGCGATGCGATGGAAGAACTCCGTTTCCTCGGCGATACGGAACGCGGGGTCGAAGCCACCGACCTGCTCGAAGAGGGTCCGTCGCACCATGGCCGAGGAAGGCAAGCCGAAGTTGCCGAGAAAGAGGGCGTCGTAGGCATCGCCCGACCAGGCGTGAAACTGTACCCCACCGGCATCGATGCTCGTTGCCTGAAGGTATCCAGCAAAGAAGGCCTCCGGGCTGACCTGTTCTTCCGAGAACAGGGGGAACACCGCGGCGAACCCCTCGCGGCCGGCAATGACCTTGTCATCGAGGCCGATCACGTCGCACCCGGTGACCGACCAGCTGGTGCCGGTGGCGTGGAGTGCCGCGAGTTGCGCCTCGAGCTTGAGCGGATGCCACAGGTCGTCCGAGTCGACGAACGCGAGCCATTCGGAGGTGGCGAGCTGCGCACCGCGGTTGCGTGCGGCGGACACGCCGGCGTTCGCCTGGCGCTCATAGCGCACTCCCCCGCCAAACGCCGACACGACGGCCTCGGTGTCATCGGTGGAGCCGTCATCCACCACGAGGATCTCGCGCGGCTGGCAGGACTGGGCCAGGACCGAGCGCAGCGTGGCCCCGATCCAGGCCGAGCGGTTGTAGGTCGGCACGATCACGGAAACGCCAGGCGCGCTCATCGGGGCAGGAACCAGTGCACCGACTCGTGCACGAAGGGCATGGGATCGTTCATGCGCAGCACCTCGAAGCGGTCGCCCGCATGAAAAATGTTCATGAAATCGGCGAGTGCCATGAGCCGCCCCGGGGAACCGGCGGGAAGCCCGAGGTCGGCATCGGAGCGACGGAGCCGCAACAGGAGCTGATCCACATCGCCCCATCCCCACCGCAACCTGGTGCCGACATGGTACGACGCGGGGGAAGCGGGCGCGTGGCCGTCGGCGCACTCAAGGAGGAGGCGTGGAAAGTCCACGCCGGCGTCGATGGCAAGCTGGAGCGATCCCCAGAACCGGCCATTGATCTCCATGAGCATGGGGATGCCGGTGCGTTCATCGACCTTGTACTCCACCATGGCAACGCCCTGCCACCCGAAGTGGGCGAGCAGCTGGCGCGAGCGCTCCACGAGTGCCGGATCGGCCGCAATGCTCTCGCGGTACACGCTGACGCCACCGGATGGAGGCTTTTCGCGCAGGCGCCGATGCGCGAAGGTGGCGCGAACGGCGCCATCCCACAGGAGCAGGAAGATGCCGATACCGGGGCCCACGACGCGCTCCTGCAGGAGCAGCGGGAAGGCGGCCGCCGGGAGTTCAGCGAGCAGGCGCTGCAACTCGGCGGGCGTCGCGGCGTGGTGCACCCGCAGCTTGTGCTGCACGCCGGCCGATTCTGAAACGGAGCGGCTGGGCTTCGCGACGACCGGAAAGGAGATGTCGCCGAGATCGTGCGCCTCGGTGGCCGACGGGAGCACAACCTGGCGCGGGACGCCGATACCAAAGGCGGGTGCTGCCTCGAGCACCCGCCGCTTGTCGCAGATGGCGCGCACCGTACCGACATCGGGCCACGGGATGGCGCCCGGCGGAAGCGCATCGCGCTGCGGCAGCAGCGCCAGGAGCGCGGCCTCACCCACCGGAATGACATAGCGCGCGCGCTCCTGTTTGGCGAGCGCCACCACCCTGATCGGCAAAGGGGCCCGGTGTGCGGAGCGCATCGGGTACGGAAACCGACAGGGACGAGAAGCGTGATCGCCCAGCGAGGGAGGTCCTGCCGGTGCCGCAGGTGACGATGCGGAAACCGGCACGACCAAGCGAGCGGGTCACCGCCAGCGCCGCGCGCTCGTCGGCGTCGGTGACGATGACGGTGCCACTCATGTCGCGCTGAGGTCGCCGGGACGGAGCCGCGCGGTGGGCAGCATGACGAGCGGGCGCGGGTAGCGTGCCTGGCCCGGGAGGAGCGGCACCGGTTCGGCGAGGACTGCCACCGCTTCCTGTCGCAGGCTGCTGGCGGCAAGCGACGCGGCGTGCAGTTCCACGCGCTGCTCCTTGATCCGCCGTGCGACGACGCCCATGAGCGCTGCGACGAAGGCGCCCATCACGTAGTAGGGCTCGAGCCATGCGAAATTCAGGAAGAAGGCCGTGGCAGAAAAGCCGACGAGTGCCACGGCGAAATAGGGGCAGGCCAGGCGGAGGAACTTCTCCTCGCGCGTACCCCGCCGCCAGCGGTATGGCAGCCGGCGGCCCAGCCGCAGCAGCGACACAATGCCGAAGAGCGGAATGGATGACCAGAGCAGGAGACCTGGGATGCCGAGCTCGGCTCCGGCCTGCACGAACGAGTTGTGGGGCGGCAGGCAGCGGATGCCCCATCCGGCTGGGGTATTCCGTGCCTTCTCGGAGATGGTGCACTCCGCCTTCTCGAAGTTGCCGATCCCGAGCCCGAAGATTGGACGCGCCAGCATGTACCCCATGCCCCGCTTCGCCACCTCCTTGCGCCCATCCTTGGAGGTGTAGTTGTAGTCCTCCTTGGGGCTCAGGATGCTCTCCATCTGCTGCCAGTATCCGGCGGGCGCCCAGAGGCTCAGGCCGGCCGCCACGACGCAGATGGTGAGTACCCGCTTGCCGAGGGAGACGCCACGACCGAAGAAGAGGAGGGCCACCCCGACGGCAACGAGGCCGATGAGCCCGCCGCGCGAGCCACTCCGCGCCACGGTGGCCCCGATGCCGATGAGCGCGAAGAGGGCGACCATGCGCCCTCGAGGCCTGGCCACCTGGTAGACGAGCAGGGCACAGGCAAGCGCCGGCATGAGCACCAACACGACGTCATTGGCGTCCCAGGTGGCGAGACCGGAGAGCCGGGCATAGCTGAAGTCGGTGCCGTAGCGCTGCAGGTCGAAGAAGAAGAGCGCGAAATAGGAGAGTACCAGGGCACCGACCACATACGACCAGGCGTAGGCGTAGAGATCCCGGGCGGTGCGGCAACTCCCGATGATCACGAAGGCGAGGAGCAGGTTCTTCCAGTACACGTCGAGGACGAACTTGCCGGAGTTACCCATCGAAATGCCGAACGGTACGGCGAGGACTGCCATGACACCGAGGCCGGCGATGACCTTGGCCGGCCAGGTGGTCAGGAAACTTTCGCGAATGACGAGGCGTGGATTGCTGAAGGCATAGATGGCCGACAGCACAATGAGGATGAACAGGGGGCGGGCCTTGGCCAGCAGCGGCACGTACTGGTGCACGCGGCTCACCACCAGGACGATGAGCAGGCAGACCAGCGTCCGCAGCGGGTCGAGTCGCAGGCGCAACAGGTCCGGCCGCGGGCGACTTCGCCACCGGCTCCCTGCGCGAGCCGCCTGCGCCACCGCCATCAGTGCTGCTCCCTCGCGAGGGCGCTCATGCCGCGCGCATCAGACGGCCGGCGGCCAAGCGCCTGTTCGACGGCTGCCGCCACCACGCCGGCCACACGCGCTGCACCCTCGTCGGTGAAGTGCGCATAGTCGGCAAAGCAAGCGGGGCAGTTGGTGAGGGCAGCGCGCACATTGGCCAGGGCGACACCCGAATCGCCCGCCACGCGCCGCGTCACTTCTGCCCCTGCGGAATCGAATGCCAGGATAACGTGCCCTTCCGGACGGGGATAAAAGCGCTGCCAGGCGCTGAGCAGGGTCGAATCGGACACGTCCCCACCCACAAAGAGGTTTGCATGGGTGGCCAGCACCGGCTCCGCGCCGATCGACCGGACCGCTCCCACAAAGGCGCGCAGGTCGGCATCATATGCCGCGAGCCGGTCGGCTGGCACATCGGTGTAGCGCCATCCAGCCTCATGGCGGGCGAGCTGCCGCCGCACCTGCGCCTGCCACAGCCACTCACGCCAGGACCAGGGCGCCACACGCTTCAACGCCTCCCGGAGTCGCGCCACCACGCGCGGCCAGAGCACTGACTTGAGACCGAGTGGCCGGGACGGGCCGCTCGCAGGCGGCTCGGCCTGGGGAAGCGCCTCGTTCAGGTACTGCACGCTTGTGGGGTACAGCACCACCACCCGGGGGCTGAAACCACCGACCCTCAGGCGGACATCCTGGGTCGCCGTCGGCAACGACATGCCGAAGAAGGCGGCATTGAGCACCTCCACCTGCCTGAACGGCGCCGTGGGACCATCCGCCACTGCAGCACGGAGGGAATCTTCGAGCTGGCGCGGGTACTCCTTGCCGGGTCCCTCGGACTGCCCGAAGGTCTCGGAGGCCCCGGTGGCGACCACTCGCAATACCCCGGGCGACGGCCGCAGGCTCACTTCGGGACCCCGGGTACCCAGCGCATTCAGCGACCATTTGAGGTACTGTGCGCCGGGCCGACCGTGTACCCCGAGAGAATCGTGCACGACAAGGTCCTCTTCGGCGCCGTAGGGCGAGGTTACCGGCATTCCGTAGCGGATCAGGTCGTCCAGCCGGGCTGTCAGTTCAAAGGCGATACCAAAGACGACCAACCCGACAGCGAGCCCTGCGGCTCGGAGGAAAAGGGGCTGAATCGGCTTCACAGTGCTCCTTCCGGGGCAAGGATCCCGCCGGATATCCGGGGGCAGGCCAATGGCCAAATATCCATGTAGATTAACGACTTAGCCAAGCCGCGGAGGAGTGGCCGCGACAAGCGTGGCTTGGACGCCACAGCCCGCTTCTTGCTGGGGTCATGGCCCGTCACCCACTCTCATACCAGACATGCTCTTCAACAGCATCGAATTCCTGTTCGTGTTCCTCCCGATCACGTACCTCGTGTTCTGGGCGATGTCGAGCGCCAAGGCGCGCTACGTCTGGCTCACGGTGACAGGCTACGTGTTCTACAGCTACTGGAACCCATGGTTCACGCTGCTGATGCTGTTCTCCACCCTGGTGAGCTACACCGCGGGCCTGGGGATGCTGCGCTGGGACGACCCCCGGCGACGCAAGCTGTGCCTGATCATCCCCGTGACCGCGGACCTGCTGCTGCTGGGCTTCTTCAAGTATGCCAACTTCGGGCTGGCCACGGCGCACGACGTGGCGGGGTGGTTCGGGAGCACGCTGGCGGTTCCCCACCTCGACATCATACTCCCCATCGGCATCTCGTTCTACACCTTCCACACGATCAGCTACATCGTGGACAGCTATCGCGGCGTCATCAAGCCGACGCGCAATTTCTTCGAGTTCGCCGCCTATGTGTCGCTCTTCTCCCAGCTGGTGGCGGGACCGATCGTGCGATTCCGGCAGATCGAGCAGGACCTGGAGAACCTTGGCAACACCGACCGAACCCGCTGGCTCACGCGGGGCATCTCGTTCTTCGTGGTGGGCCTGGTGGAGAAGGTCGTGATGGCGGACAGCCTCGCGGCCTATGTGGACCCGGCACTGGCGCAGTACCAGTCACTTTCCACCGCGGGCGCCTGGCTCGCAATGCTGGGGTACACCTTCCAGCTCTACTTCGACTTCTCGGGATACAGCACGATGGCGGTGGGCCTGGGCTACATGTTCGGGCTTCGAATCCCGCAGAACTTCAACTCGCCGTACAAGGCACTCGACCCGGCCGATTTCTGGCGCCGCTGGCACATCTCGCTGTCCACCTGCATGCGCGACTACCTGTATATCCCGTTCGGCGGCAACCGCGGCAGCACGGCAGAGACCTATCGCAACCTGATGCTCACGATGCTGATCGGCGGCCTGTGGCATGGTGCGGCGTGGACGTTCGTTTTCTGGGGATTCTATCACGGCGTGCTCCTGGCGCTGTATCGCGCCAATGCGGCCCACTGGGACAGGCTGCCGCGAGCGGTCCGTCAGGCGGGGATGTTCCTCGCCGCGGTGATCGGCTGGGTGTTCTTTCGCTCCACCAGCTTCGACATGGCCCTCCACCTGCTTCGGTCGATGTTCGCGCCCACTGCGGGGCTGCTGGTACCGCAGGTGCCGCTCGTGCTGGTGGCGCTCAGCATCGCAGCGGTGTGGGCAATGCGGGGACCAAACGCATTCGAGATGAAGCACGAGTGGCGGTGGCCCGGGACGACTGGCACTCGCTTCGGCATTCGGGGTGGCGCTGGCGCTTATCGTCGGGAACCGCCCGTCGCCGTTCCTCTACTTCCAGTTCTAGCCGATGCCGCTTCGGAGCCTCCTCCATTCACTACCGAGGGGCGGTGCCATCCTCTGCCTGCACGGCATTCGGTCGGGTGACCAGCCGGACGGGGGCGGCATTCATATCGACGCGCTCCAATTCGACGGCGTGCTGGACGTGGTGCAAGGCGTTGCCCGCATCGTGCCGCTTGCGGAGATCCTCAGCCTCCATGAGGCCGGCAAGTCGACCACGGGGCTGGCCGCGCTCACTTTCGACGATGCCTGCCTCTCGATCCAGACCGTGGCGGCACCGATGCTGCGCGCGCGCGGCGTGCCCGCGAGCGTCTTCGCCGTACGCGATGCCGCCCTGAGTGGAGTGCCCTACTGGTGGGACCGCCTGTCGCTTCTCACCGACCGGCTCCTGCCGGAGGAGTGGGCGACGCTGGCGGCCGCCCTCGGGATGCCCGACGGAGGTGCGGATCACGACCGGGCCCGGGACACCATTGTGGCGCGGCACCGCGGGACACTTCCGGACCCTGCGGCAGCGGTTTTCGCCACCGCCGAGGCGCGTCTCGGCGTAGCCACAGGGTACGACCGCTCGATGACCACCGCGGAACTCGCCGCACTCGCAGCCGACCCGCTGTTCGACATCGGGATCCACACTGTGACGCACCGGGCCCTCCCGCTGCTCACGGACGAGGAGATGCGCGCCGAGATTGCCGACTGCCACGCGTGGCTCGCCGAGTCGCTGCCATCGGTGCTGCCAGTGCTGGCGATTCCCTTCGGGCTCCGGGACGACCGCACGCTCCGCCTGGCGCGCGATACCGGGATGCGCGCAGTGCTCCGGATTGCGCCGCGAATGGTGCGCGGAACCAACTGCGCGACGGGCTACCCCAGGTTCATGGTGTCGGAACGGCGGTCGGGCTGGAAGCTTGGGGCGGGCCTGCTGGGAGTGCAGGAACTGCTAAGAAACCTGGGCCTTCGGGATGGCCCGGACGATCCGGTCATGCCGGTGGCCTAGCGATCAGGCGGCGGGCACCCGTCGCCGCAGCACGTCGTGGTACAGGCTGCGGAGCCGCGCACCGACGACGTTCCAACTGTAGGTCTTCTCCACCGATGCGCGCCCTCCCGCGCCGATGCGCGCGGCGAGGGAACGATCGCGCAACACCTCCGCGGTGGCCTGCACAAAGTCTTCCGCGTCGTCAGCGAGCAGGATGTTCTCGCCGTGCACGGCGTCGAGACCCTCACTGGCGGCGCGCGTCGCCACCACCGGGGCCCCCATGGCCCACGCATCGAGAATCTTGAGCCGAGTGCCGCCGCCAACCCGAAGGGGTGCAATGAAGCAGGCAGCTGAGAGTACATGGGGCCGGATGTCGTCCACGTATCCCGTGAAGTCGAGGCCGGACGCCGCAAACTCGGTCCGCTCCGCGTCGGTGATCCGTCCCACCCACTTTACCCCATCCTCCATTCCGGCCGCCCGCATGCGCGGAAGCACGTCGGCCGCAAACCATTCCAGTCCGTCCCGGTTGGGGAACCAGGTGGTGCCACCGACGAAGACGCAGCCGGCACGCTTGCCATTCGCCGCAGGCTGGAAGAAATCGGCGTCCACCCCGTTGGGAACCACCGCGAAGCGGGCGGACGGAGCCAGCTGTCGCAGCACCCCGGAATCGACCTCGGAGACGGTGACATTCACGGCGAAGCGATCGAGCAGCTCCGCCTCCGCCTTTGCCAAGAGTCCAGCCTGGTACCTGATGTATGACGCGCGCAGGCCGGTTTCGCGCGCGGCGCGCCGAAGCAACAGTGTCGACTCTGCGTTGTGGTGGGTGCAGGCGATGGGAAGGTGCTGCACCATGGGGACGAAGCGCAGCAGGTCGAGGCTGTCGATGTGCACCATGTCGAAGGTGGTGGAAGCGAGTGTCTCCCTCAGCGCCTGCTCAAACGCCGCGCTCTCGTGCGCGTGGTAGACATACGGGCGCCCATTTGTGACGCTGCGCACATGATCCCATACCAGCCGGGTGCGTGAATGCAGTTGTGGTATGGGAAAGGCCTGGCATTTGGCAAAGGGTGCCAGCGCATCGAGGCGGCCCTGGAGCGGGAGAGTCTCCAGGGCGGGGTCACGTCGGTCGAAACAGAGCGCGGTAACATCGAAATCGACCGCCAACTGCCGCATGAGGTTGTACGTGCGGATCGCCGCCCCATTGTGGGGAGGGAACGGCAGCCGGTGCGACAGGAGCAGGAGCCTGGGTCGAGGCATCAATCTCAATTGAGGGCATCCGAAAATCAGCGCTTACGGTACGCGATCTTCATCCTGCCATAGTCAATGTACAGGTCGTACGGTACAGGGTTTACCCCGCCGCCGTAGATAGGCTCCAGAATCACATTCGACATGGTCCATTGCACCTTCCCGTCAGCGCCGCGCTGTGCCGAGCAGTAGTTGACCACGCCGTCGTCATCGAGCACCTGTCGACCGTCCAGCCAGGCAATGACGCGCCCGTCCTCGCGCGGCTGGCCATTGGCCTCGAAGGTGTTGGGCAACAGGAGATACTCCACCCGGTGCCAGATTTCGTCGCGCCAGCCGTTGCTGGCCGGCTGGGAAGGCGGCTGGTAGCGGTTGTTGACGCATCCCAACGCACCCGGGGTGGGGTGGAACTGCGGCCCCCAGGTGGGGAACAGCCGCCGCGTTTCCGCCGGATCAGAGAGGTACGACTCGATCTCGGCATTCGACCAACCGATGACCTGGTGTGCGATGGACCGGTCATCAGGCACGCCCGTGGAGGTGAGGTATAGCCACTTTTGCGCCACGTTGCCGTGGCCGACCTGGGTGTACTGCCCCAGGGGGGTGTACGGCTGTCCGCCGGAGCCCCGATTCCGGATCCAGAACCCGACGTACAGGGCGCCATCGCTCAAGTTGGAGGGGAACGCCAATGGCCCGACTCCTCCGTCGGTGCGGCGCTGGCCCACGAACGCGCTCAGATGGCCTCCGGCCATGCCTTGCTCGAGCTTGATGCTAATTGCCTTGGCGTTGCTGCCCCATGGCGCGTTGGGGGCGTCAATAAGGGAGACGTTCTCCCGCTTCCCGAAGGTGACGAGATGGCTGCCATTGTCGGGATCGTAGGTGGTCGCCGATACCGGGGGCAGCGTCCATTCCGCGTCCGACAGGGTGACCCATTTCGGATCCTCGGGCGAGTTGGGGAACATTCCCTGGCCGGCCGTGGGAGGCGGCCCGAGACCGTCGATGCTGTTACCGCCGCCATCGCCATTGGGAATGGGTTCCTGCAACTGGCAGCTGGCCGTTGCCAGGATGAGCAACGCCGTAACGGCACGCATTGCGCGCATGGTGGGGCTCCGGGGGAGTCTTCGGGGAACGTTCCGCCGCCAGCCATCGTGTGCTGGCAGTTCTGGGCGGTGATCCTAGAAGCGAGACACTCACCAGTCAACGAAGCCTGATTGTATAGGTTCAATACATTGTATTATGGATTTACGAAAGGAAATAGTTTGTAAGCATTTGTTGTTGATGCTTTTATACTCCAAGTTCCTTTTCAGATAAAGAGTTATAATCTGTTGAAAAATCGATCATATCTTGCAGTGCTACTCGGGGGTACGGTGGGTGAACCTGGGGCATGACGTACGGTGAACGAGGCAGGTGGAGAGGAGGCTCAAAATCCGCAGGGGAATTGCGAAGCAGCATCGCGTTTGACGCTGCAGTGCGTTGCGCGATGGGCTACGGTGCTGGAGTGGAAACCAGCGGTGCTCCCTCACGGATGAGCCAGCGTTCGCGCAGCTGCAGAAAGGGATGTTCGATCAGGACAAAGGTGGCCGCGGCCACGAGGACCGAGGCGACCACCGTGAAGAGCAGTCCGAGCGCGAAGGCGGGCACGGTGTTGCCGAAGACCGCCACAAGGGCGGGAACGACCCAGGCCCCGGTGGCGAACATGATGTAGATGTGGTTGAGGTACATCCCGTAAGCCAGCCGGGAGAGTATGTAGAACAGGTGGCTGTCGAGTGGTCGGGTGAGGAATGATGCATCCCAGAGCACCCAGACGGTGAGGCCACCAAAGAGGAGGGCCAGCGCCAGGTAGGGGAACACCTGATAGGCAAGGCCGTGCAGCCAGATGGCGAGGGCGCCCGAGACCCCGAATACGGCGAGCCCGGACCAGGAGACCCGGCCTTCCCGACGCTTGAACCATTCGGGGCGGAGTTGCGCGAGCAGCGCGATCATGAGCCCGATGATGAGCCCGGAGAAATGGAGGTGGAAGTTGTAGCGGGTAATGCCCGCGATATCGCTGCGGCTCAAGCCACGGCCAGCGAGTTCACTGACGGTCAGAAACCGACCAAGAAGCTCCACCCCGATCAGCCCTCCCAGCACCCCGAACCAGCCCCAGCCCTTCACCACCCGCCTGAGCGCCACCATCAGGAGGGGGATGCCGATGTAGAACTGCTCCTCGGTGGAGAGGGACCATCCGCCCGGGAGTCCACCGGTGAAGTAGTTGCTGAGGAAAACCCAGTCGGGCCATCGCAGCGTCCGACCGCCAGTGACCAGGGCGGGACGATGAGGAAGAAGAAATAGAGGGGCCAGATACGATAGCCGCGACGCAGGATGAATCGCTTTACCCGCACGCCGCCGGTGGTGAAGAGCTCGCGCCAGAGCTGCCGGCCGATCAGGAACCCGCTCAGGATGAAGAAGAGGTCCACGCCCACCCATCCGTACTGGAAGACGAGCTGGCTGGATATGGGTGAGGGTGGCGCGCCGCCGTCGGCCCCGATGTAGTGGCCGCAGATCACCAGCAGGATCGCCGCAGACCTCAGCGCATCGAGCGCCGGCACCTGTGAGGCCGGCCGATGGGCGAGCTCATGGAGACCGGACCGCGCAACCTTGCTAGCCACGCAGGACGCCCGCCAGCGACGCGATGTCCCGGCCGGTAACCCACTGATGGTCCGGCAGTGTCAGGACGGTGGACGACACCCGCTCCGCGCCGGGCCACGATCCCGTCCGGCCGTGCGCGAGCGCCGGCAACCCGGGCAGCGGCGTAGGATATCCCGGCGCAACGCCCAGCGGCCGACAGCGTGTTGCCAAGTCCCTTGCTCGCTCGGCGGTCTCAACCAGGATGGGGTAGCGGAGCCATCCGCATTCGGTTCCTACCGCGGCGGGAGGCGATATCAACGACACATTCGTGATCGCGCCCAGCGACGCCGTAAGCTGACCAGCTACGATCCGGCGGCCATGCGCCGCCCGATCCGCGAGCTCGGCGGCATAGCGCAGCACCCCGGCTTGTGCGGTGGCGATGCCGTGCGGCTCCCATGGCTGGTGGAAGGGAGTATCCCCCAGCGCGAGCCATGGCATGCGGGCCGGCACCCCGTAGAGCATGGGCTGGCTGAGGATTGCCTGGGCAACGAGGCGTCCGAGGCCACCTGCCCCCCTTCCACCTTTTCCAAGCCCGGCGCGGGCGCGTTCGAGCAGCTTGCGACCCCGAGGGCCCCGGGCCAGCAACGCGCCGCCGCCGCCGGTCGTCATGCCCTTGCCACGTCCGAAGCTCAAGACGCCGAGGTCGCCCGATGCACCGAGGCGACGATGGCGCCACCAGGCGCCGGCACCCTGGGCGGCATCCTCTATGAGGACCGCGTCGTGAGCGTCGACCAGTGCCTTCGCGCGGTCCAGGTCCACCGGGATGCCGTATTGATGCACGAGTACAACCGCGTCCAGCCCAGGGGCGAGTGCGGCAGCGAACGAGTTCCACTCGGGGCCGAGCGTGGCGGGATCGATATCGTAGAAGGAAACCTCCGCGCCAGCGCCAATGGACGCCGTCGCGAGGTCGTAGCAGCCGTACGCCGGCAAGGCCACACGTACGGGTGCACTTGCGGGGGCGCTGGACTGCAGGGCGAGCCGCAGCGCAGAGGTGCCGCTGTCGACGAGCAGGGCCGCCTCGACGTCGTAGCGTTGCGCCAACCACTGCTCGACACCGGCGGGCTCGCCGAAGACAAAGCCGTTGATACCGCCGAGCGAGGGATCCCGCCGACACCGGGGAGAAGGCGGGCGCCAGGTACCGCCATCCCATCGAAACGCTCAGGGTATCCCCGCTACAATCGGGGGACCGAGCAGGTTGGCGATGGGGACGGGGAGGTATTTCCACAGTCGCGGGCCGAGCGCGTAGGCACCGTCGTCGGGCGAAGGTGTGGTGGCGGCGCCCCGGGCCTGCTGGTACCACCAAAGCTGCTCGTCGCGGGAACCCCATTGCTTCTTGAACCGATGGGTGCCCACCCCCTCGGAGCAGCGACCGAAATTGAACAGGGTTACGCCGGAGTTGCAGGCCCGTTCCATGAAGGCCCAGTATAGCGCCATGTTGGGCGAGAGCTTGTTATAGGAGTAAAGCGACGATGCCCACGTCATCTCGAACTCGCCGTCCCAGCGAAAGCCGACACCACCGGCCACCGGCACGTCGCCCTTCCACGCTACCCCGATCCAGAGGTCGTCGCCGAAGGCATCTGCGAGTGCCACAAAGAGCCGTCGCGGCAGCACCGGCGTTCCGAGGTCGCGCATGTGGTGGGCGAAGACCCCGTAGAAGCCATCGAGCTGGTCGCGCCCGAACCGCACTTCAATTCCCTCCTTCTGGGGGCGGCGCACCTGACTGCGCAACTTTGAACTGAAGGACTTGAAGAGGGCTTCGGGATCTCCCGCAGGGATGTCCAGAACGACAGTGATCTTTCGGTGGGACACGGCGAGGTCGAGCGGAAGCTCAACCCTGCTCCTGAGCTCAAGCAGCTTTACCCGTTCATCCACGGCAATGCGGGTGGCCTCCGCCGTCAGGGCACGCACAGCGTCCGGGCTGCCGAGCGGGCCACCGTAGTTGACGAACGGCATGGAGACGAGAAATCGGCCGAAGATCGGGCTTCGAACGAGCACCAGCGGCAGCACGCCAACGAGCGCAGCCTCTTCGCGGGCCTCGAGATAGATGGTGCGATGACCGAACACCCGGGCGATGATATCGCGCCAGGCGTGCAGATGGAAAGGCGTCCAGTGGGGCTGGCTTCGGACGAATGGATCCCAGTCGGCGGCCGCTCCGGTGAGCCGCTCGACGCGGATCACGGTCCCGCCGAGGCCAGGGTCACGCCGCGGCGCGAAGGGCCGGAACGTCGAGCGCCTGTTCCACCGACGTAAACTTGAAATCGTGCAGGAGGCGATCGACGCGCCCGAGCATGCCGCCCAGACCGCGGTAGTGGCGCAGACGGGAGATCAGGGGCACCGGCAGGCGGGGCTGCTCGGCGTCGATCTCCCATGGATGGACGTAGAACATGCCCGGCACACCGCGCGCGCTGTATTCGCTGAAGGCGCGATGGATGAGGGCGTAGGGAAGCTGGCGCAGGTACGCGCCACCCGCGGCCGGGAACGGCACCCCGGCAATGCGCGTGGTGGTGAGCGGAAGCTCGAGCAATGAGCCGGAGGGCCGCCGAATGACGTATGGGTCGCCGGGGCTGTTGGGGTAGCCGTATTCGGGGCGAACGATGGGGAAGAGGCTGGAATCGTAGGTGATGCCCTCTTCGAGCATGATGTCGAAGGCCCACTCGCACCCGGGGATGATGGAGAATCCGGGAGCGCGGTACCCATGCACCGGCTTGCCGAGCGCCTGCTCGAGGGCGCCCTTGGACTGGCGCAGGTCCTCGCGGAACTCGTCCGGTGTCAGGGTGAAAACCTGCCGGTGCCAGTGACTGTGGCAACCGACCTCGTGTCCTTCGGCCGCAATGCGACGCACCAGCCCGGGGCAGCGTTCGGCCACCCATCCCACCACGAAGAAGGTGCCCTTCGTCTGGTGACGATCGAGAAGGTCGAGCAGCATCCCCGTGTTGGCCTCAACCCGGCTCGGCATGGAGGCCCAGCGCTCGCGAGGCGCGCAGGGCGCCAGGGCGAGGGCATGGAAATACTCTTCAACGTCCACCGAAAAGATGTGGCTGCTCAAGGGCTTGAGTGTCGTCACGGGCACTGTAGAGTTCTTGATACCACGGGAGCTGGCCGCATCAGCATCCAAAACGAGAGTCATTGCCCATCCCCCTGTCAAATCGTGGGCCAGTGCAGAAAAAGATGGGCGAATGGGCTTCCTGGCTGCCCCAAACGGGCCTGTTCACCAGACGAACCCTTCAAGCGCAACTTAGCGGCATACGGCCCGGATTTCGCGAAGTTTGCGTATTCTTCCCATGCTGCGGCACTGACGCCACATGTGCTTCCGAGCGGGCGCCGGAACCGATCGGTCCGAGCCCGGTAACTGCATATTGTTACCCAGCACCGGGAATACAAGTTTCAGGGGGAGAATCGATTGCCCGTACCAGCTCACGTCCTTATCGGATCCGAGTCGCTGCTGATGCACTGCGGAGGTGCCCTCCTGGACTCAGGGCACACCGTCGCGGCAGTGGTGAGCGAGTCGCCGGAGATCGTGGCGTGGGCAGAAGGCCGTCAGCTCAAGCGCCTTGCGACAGTTGGCGACCTGGCAAGTACCACTGAACTGCAGTACGACTTCCTCCTGAGCATCGGCAACCTGGAGGTGATTCCGCCAGCCTTGCTGCGTCGCGCCACGGTCGGTGGTATCAATTTTCACGACGGCCCGCTGCCCGAACTGGGCGGATTGAACACGCCTGCGTGGGCGATCATCCGGGGCCATCGAGAGCACGGCATCACCTGGCACTGGATGACGGAGACGGTGGATGCAGGCGGGGTGATTGCCTCACGGCGCTTCAGCATTGCCGACGACGATACTGCGCTGACCCTCAACGCCCGTTGTTTCGGCGCCGCGGTCGAGAGCCTTCCGGAGATGATGGCTCAACTGCAGCGCGACCAGCCGCCCGCCAAGCAAGCCGGCGAGCGTCCCCACACCCTGATACGCGGCAGCCTGCGACCTCCGGCGGCGGGGGCGCTCGACTGGCGCCGGCCGGCAGCCGAGCTGTCTGCACTGGTGCGTGGGCTGGACTATGGCCAGTACGCCAATCCGCTGTGCCTTCCCAAGGCGGTTGTTGGAAACACCCCGTTGGCGGTACCCCAGCTTCTGGTGCTGGACGCACCTTCGGTCGCTGCGCCGGGAACGGTGGTGTCGGTGACCGACGAGGGGGTGACGCTGGCTACAGTCACAAGCGACGTGCGTGTTCCGCGGTTCCATACGCTCGGCGGTGAGGCGCTCTCGGCACGCGAGATGGCGGTGCGCTTCAACCTTCGCGCGGGCGATGTGCTGACCCTGCCCGCGACCCTCGCGGCGTCGGTGAGCGCTGTGGATGCACGGGTGGTACCACACGAGAAGTGGTGGATCCGTCACCTGATGCGCTGTGAGCCCGGCACCCTTCCCTTCCCCGACCGGGGCACCGTGGCCGTCGGCGGGATGGAATCACTGCCGCTCGACCTGTCGGCGCTGCCGATCGTTCCGGGTTTCGCGGCGTCCGATGTGGCGCTTTCGCTTGCGGCGGGACTGCTGGCACGCCTTCGAGGACGATCCGAGTTCAGTATCACCTACCAGGGACCGGAACTGCGTTCCCTCATCCAGGACGTGAGGGGGTGGTACGCTGATGCCGTTCCAGCACGCCTCTCGGTGCCTTTCGAGGCGCCGCTCGATGTCCTGGTGGCGAGCGTCACGGCGGGACTCTCGGAGGTGCGGGAGCGGGTGTCACACGCCGCCGACCTGCTGCAGCGCCAGCCGGTACTGAAGCATGTGCCTGCGGCAATGCCCATCGCCTTCGTGGTTGCGCCCGATCCCGACGTGGTGGTACCCCAGGCCGAACACGACGTGACGTTCGTGATATCGACGGATGGGAGTCGCGGGCGGCTGCAGTACAACACCGGGCGCCTGACGACGGAGCAGGCGGTATCGCTGAGCGAGCGGCTTGGCCTGCTCGCGCGAGGGTTCCGTCAGTCGCGCGACCTTCCCCTCGGACGCCAGGCGTTGCTGGCCGGCGACGAAACGAAGCGGCTGGTGCACGACTGGAATGCCACCGCGACGCCACCGGACGCCGGCCTGTCGATCGACGGGCTGTTGCATGAGCGCGCGCTGCTTCATCCGGAGCATGTGGCGCTCGTGTGCCGTGGCCAGCAGTTGACCTACAGCGAGCTGGACGCGCGGGTGAGTCGCATGGCGCACCTGCTGCGGGCGCGCGGCGTCGGGCCGGATGACCGGGTGGCCGTGCTGCTCGACCGTGAGCTGGAACTGGTGGTAACCCTGCTGGCGGTGATGCGGGCGGGCGGGGCCTATGTGCCTCTCGACCCGGACTATCCGCCGCAGCGGCTTTCGCTGATGCTGGAGGACTCGGGATCACGCCTTGTGGTCACGCGCGAGGCGCGCCGTGGCGCAGCGCAGGTCGCGACGTGCGAGGTGATGACGCTCGAGAGCATCGCGGACGAACTGCTTGAGCAGCCGGTGACAATGCCGGAGATGGTGGCGGGGCCGGAGCACCTGGCCTACGTGATCTACACGTCGGGCTCCACCGGACGACCGAAAGGCGTGATGGTCGAGCGGGGCAACGTGCTCAACTTCTTCACCGCGATGGACGAGAAACTGGGCACGACACCCGGCACCTGGCTCGCCGTGACAAGCGTCTCGTTCGACATCTCGGTGCTCGAACTCTTCTGGACGCTGGCGCGCGGCTACACGGTGGTACTGCACCGCGAAGGCAGGGCCCTGCAGCAGAACGAGCAGGCGTGCGGCCACCCGTCGTTCAGCCTGTTCTACTTCGCCAGCGCCGAGTCGGGGGGCGACCAGTACCGGCTCCTGCTCGACGGCGCCCGCTTCGCCGATGCGCGGGGCTTCGAAGCGGTGTGGACGCCGGAGCGGCACTTCCACGCCTTTGGCGGCATCTACCCGAATCCGGCGGTCACTGGCGCTGCGGTTGCAGCCGTCACGCACCGGGTGCAGGTACGCGCCGGGAGCGTGGTTCTTCCCCTGCACCACCCCGCGCGCGTGGCCGAGGAGTGGGCGGTGGTGGACGGCATCTCTGGTGGGCGCACCGGTATCGCGTTCGCATCGGGGTGGCAACCGACTGACTTCGTGTTGCGTCCGGAGGCCTACGGTGACCACCGGGCGATGATGCAGCGGAATATCGACATCGTTCGTCGGCTGTGGCGGGGCGAAGCGGTCGAATTTCCGGGCGTGAACGGCCAGCCGGTGTCAGTGCGTACCCTGCCCCGGCCGGTGCAGGCCGAGCTCCCAATCTGGCTCACTGCTGCCGGGCGGCCTGAGACGTATCGGCAGGCGGGCCTTCTCGGCGCCAACGTGCTGACGCACCTGCTCGGCCAGAGCGTCGAGGAGCTGGGTGCGAAGCTCGCGCTGTATCGACAGGCGCGGCGCGAAGCGGGACACGCGGGTCCGGGCCGGGTGACGCTGATGCTGCACACGCTCGTGGGGGACAGCGATGCCGAGGTAAAGGCGAAGGTGAAGCAACCGCTGATCGAGTACCTGCGCAGTTCGGTGGACCTGATCAAGGGGTACGCCGCTGCGTTTCCGGCGCTCAAGCGGCGGCCGGGCGACGATGCGAGTGGGGGCGCGCTCGACCTGGAGCAACTGAGCGACCAGGAACGGGAAGACGTGCTCCAGTATGCCTTCGAGCGGTATTACGAAACGAGCGGGCTGTTCGGCACGGTGGACTCGTGCCTGGCGCGGGTGGACCGGCTCACCGCCATCGGCGTGGACGAGCTTGCGTGCCTGATCGACTTCGGTGTGCCGGCGGATGTCACGCTGAATCACCTGGAGCAACTGGACCAGTTGCGCGTGCGGGCGTCGGTGGATCATGCGGCAGCCTCAGACCAGCACGGCCTGGGCGCGCTGGTGGCGCGCCACGGGGTGACGCACATGCAGTGCACGCCCTCGCTCGCGCGACTGCTGCTGGCCGACGCGGGCCCCCGGGCGTCGCTTGGCGCGCTGCAGCACATGCTGGTGGGCGGTGAGCTGCTTTCCGAGTCGCTGGCAGCAGAGCTGCGGAGCGCCCTGCCGACCGGCCGACTGCACAACATGTACGGCCCCACCGAAACCACCGTGTGGTCGACGATGCACGATGTGGCCGCCGAGGAACGCCCGGTGCCGATCGGGCGCCCGATCGCGAATACCCAGGTGTATGTGCTCGATGCGCGAGGCGAGCTGCTGCCGGCCGGTATCCCGGGAGAGCTCTACATCGGTGGCCTGGGCGTTACCCGCGGGTACCTCGGCCAGGAGGAGGCCACGGCGAGCAAGTTCGTGACCGACCCGTTCCAGGGTGGTGGGAAGCGGATGTATCGCACGGGCGACCGGGTCCGCTGGCGCGCCGATGGACGACTCGAGTTTCTCGGTCGGCTGGACCAGCAGGTGAAGCTGACGGGCTATCGCATCGAACTGGGCGAGGTGGAGGCGCAGTGCGAGTCGCACGCCGGTGTGCGCACGGCCGTCGGTGATGGCGCGGGAGGACCGCCCGGGGGAAACGCGAATGGTGGCGTACGTGGTGTTTCGCACCGGGGCTGCCGACATCGCCGGACTGCGCGCCCACCTGCGCCGGGCGCTGCCGGACTTCATGGTCCCGTCGCACATCGTGGCACTCGACCGGTTGCCAATGACGCCAAATGGCAAGGTAGACCGGCGCGCGCTCCCCGATCCGGCGATTTTTGCGGCGCCGACTCTTTCCCCGGAAAGCCGCCCGGCAAACGTCATCGAGGAGACCATCGCCGGAATCTGGCGGGAAATGTTGCGGATGCCGCAGGTGGGTCGCGACGCCAACTTCTTCGACCTGGGCGGTCATTCGCTGCTTGCAGTGCAGGTGCATCGACGGCTGCGCGAATTGCTGCCAGATCGGCCAGTCGGGATTACCGACTTTTCCGGTACCCGACCAGTCGCAACGCTGGCGGAGTTTCTTGGCGGACGGCGATGGCGGTGAGAGGCGCGTCTGCGAGGAAGTGGCGCGGCGCGCGGGGAGGCACGACGCGCAGCGCTGCAGCGTCGGAGCGGCGGGCCGGCGGTGAAGGGGCCTGATACGTCGGATGAACGGGACCGAAAGCGACAACTCTCCCGCCACCGACATCGCCGTCGTGGGCATGGCGTGTCGCGTGCCGGGTGCTTCCGATGTCGACGCGTTCTGGCGCAACGTGCGGGACGGCGTCGAATCAATCCGCTCCTATACCACCGATGAACTTCGCGCGGCCGGGGTGTCGGCGGCGCAGCTGGGCAACCCGCACTACGTGTCCCGCGGCGCGCCCCTCGACGACATGGAGATGTTCGATGCCGGCTTCTTCGGGCTGAGCGCCCATGAGGCTGCGCTCATGGACCCGCAGCACCGGCACTTCCTGGAGTGCGTGTGGGAAGGCCTGGAGCACTCCGGGCATGCGCCGTCGCGGTTCAAGGGGCCGATCGGTGTTTTCGGCGGATCAGGACACAACTCCTACCTGGGCTACAACCTGCTGACACGACCGGAGCTGGTCGACTCGGTGGGGTTCTTCCTCCTGCGGCATACCGGCAACGACAAGGACTTCCTTACCACACGGGTGTCCTACGCGCTCAACCTCCATGGCCCCAGCGTGGCGGTGCAGACGGCATGCTCCACCTCGCTGGTGGCGGTGCATCTCAGCGTGCAAAGCCTGCTGGCGGGCGAGTGCGACCTGGCAGTGGCCGGCGGCGTCACCATCGAGCAGCCGCATCGGCAGGGATACCTCTACGCCGAGGGTGAGATCCTGTCACCAGATGGACGCTGCCGCGCCTTCGATGCGCGAGCGGGCGGAACAGTATTCGGGAGTGGTGCCGGTGTGCTGGTGCTGCGCCGCCTGGCCGATGCCATTGCCGATGGTGATACGATCTACGCGGTGGTGAAGGGTACGGCGGTGAACAATGACGGCTCGGAGAAGGTGAGCTACCTGGCGCCGAGCGTGAAGGGACAGGCGAGCGCGATCAGCGAGGCCCTTGCGGTGGCAGGGGTGGATGCCTCCACGGTGACGATGATCGAAGCGCATGGCACCGGTACGCTGGTGGGCGACCCGATCGAGGTGGCAGCACTCACCGAGGCGTTTCGCCAGCACACCGAGCGTCGGGGCTACTGCGCCATCGGGTCGGTGAAGAGCAATATCGGGCACCTGGACACCGCGGCGGGAGCGGTGAGCATGATCAAGGCGATCCAGGCGCTGCGACACCGGCAGCTGCCACCCTCCCTGCACTATTCGACACCCAACCCTGCGTGCAACTTCGAGGCGACGCCGTTCTACGTGAGTGCGGCGCTCGAGGGGTGGAATTCGCCATCTCCGCGTCGCGCCGGCGTCAGCTCCCTGGGCGTGGGCGGGACCAACGCCCACGTCATCCTGGAGGAGCCACCGGTCGCGGTGGCGTTCCGTGCGCCCACCCGTCACCGCCAGCTCCTGCCGATTTCAGCCCGAACCAGTGGATCCCTGGAGCGTTCAACGGACCGACTTGCGGCAGCGCTCATTGCACCGGATGCGCCGTCGCTCGAGGACGCGGCGTGGACGCTGCAGGCGGGGCGCGCCGAGATGAGGCATCGACGGGTGGTGACCGCCGACAGCGCGGAGTCGGCGGCACGGGCGCTCACCGCGCGAGACCCAGGCACCGTGTCGAGTGGGGAGGCTCCGGACCGTGCGCGCGCCGTAGCCTTCATGTTCGCGGGCGGCGGCACCCAGCATCCCGGCATGGGGTCGAGCCTGTACCGCGACGAGCCGGTGTACCGCCGAGTGGTAGATGAATGCCTGGGCATGATGGACTTGTCGCATGCGGAAGAAGTGCGGGCGCTGTTGCTCACAGATACTACGGATGCATCAGCCGCGGCCATCCTGCAGCAGCCACACGTGGGGCTGCCGGCCCTGTTCATCACGCAGTACGCCCAGGCGCGCCTGTGGATGCACTGGGGCGTGGAGCCGGTCGGGCTGATCGGTCACAGCATGGGTGAGTACACCGCTGCGTGCCTGGCGGGGGTGTTCTCACCGGCTGATGCACTGGCCCTGGTGACTACACGGGCGCGACTGTTCGAGACGGTGGCCGAAGGTGGCATGCTCAGTGTCCCGATGGGTGCCGCGGAACTGGAGCCGCTTCTCGGAGCCGACCTGTCGATCGCTGCGGCGAACGGGCCAGCCCTCTCGGTCGCTTCAGGGCCGGTGGCGGCGATCGAGCGGCTCATGCAGACCCTCACGGCACGCGGCGTCGAGAGTTCCCGCCTGCGCATCAATGTGGCGGCCCACTCGCACTTGCTGGAGCCGATCCTCCAGGACTTCCGCGCCTTCGTGCGCCGCCTCGACCTTCGACCACCGGTCATCCCGATTGCGTCGAACCTGACCGGCACCTGGATGACGCCGGCGGACGCGACCGACCCGGGATACTGGGTGCGACACCTGCGGCAGACGGTGCGCTTCAGCGAAGGGCTGGGCGCGCTGACGCATGACGACGCGACCATACTCCTCGAGGTAGGTCCAGGCCGGACACTGGCCACGCTGGCGCGGCAGCAAGGTGGCAGGGTGCCGGTGGCGCACACCTCAATGCCCCACCCAGGCGAAGCGGTGGACGATGCCTCGTACATGCTCGCTGCACTTGGCCGACTCTGGATCGCGGGCGTCGAGGTGGACTGGGTGCGGCTCCACGACGGCGAGGCCCGGCGGCGGGTAGCGCTGCCGACCTACCCCTTCGAGCGGGAACGGCACTGGATCGAGCCCCGCGCACAGTCGCCGTCCCAGGGCAGCGTGCTGCTGCGCTCGGACAACATGCGCGACTGGTTCTCCCAGCCCTCGTGGCGCCGGGCCGCGCCAGTGGCGCCGGGCGAACCCCTGGACGGACCGGTCCTCGTGTTCACCGACCGGTCGGCAGTGGCCCGCGCGCTGGTGGACCAGTTCCGCCGCGCCGGGCTCGACGTGGTGGTGGCATCGCGCGGCACCCGGTTCAGCGCGGCGGGAGCAAACGGCTATACGGTGACACCGGGCAATGCCGACGAGGCGGCCGCCCTCCTCGCAGCGCTGCGCGATGCGGGACGGAGCCCGCGGCGGATCATCTTCGCGTGGCCGCTGGAGGATGCATCGATCGAGGCGGGCTTCCTCTCGCTCCTGGCGCTGAGCCAGGCGATGGGCAGCGAGGAGCTGGCGCAGGTACAGCTCACGGTGCTCACCACTGGCGCCGCCCGCGTCAGCGGTGACGAGTCTACCGATCCCCGGCTTGGCACCCTGGTGGGTGCGGTCCGGGTCATCCCGACCGAGATGCCGGGTGTTACGGCGAGGCTGGTGGATGTGCCGACCACGGAGCGTGCCAGCGCACGCCTCACCGAGCAACTCCTGGCAGAGCTGGTCGCGACTACTCCTGACATCGTCGCACTGCGCGGACCGGATCGGTGGGTCCCGTCGCTGGAAGACCTGCCGCTCGAGGCGCCAGCAAGTCCGCCCTTCCGGGACGGCGGCACCTACCTGATTACCGGCGGTTTCGGCGGTCTCGGGCTGGCGGTGGCTCGCCGCCTGGCGCATGCCCATGGGGCCCGGATCGCGCTCCTCTCCCGGCAGCAACTGCCGCCGCGCCAGGAATGGGATGACTGGGTCTCCGCGCACGACGCGCAGGACGAGACAACGCGCCGGATCCTCATGGTGCGCGAACTGGAGGACGCCGGTGCGCAGGCCCTTCCGGTCGCCGCCGATGTGACGGATGCGCGCGCGCTCAAGGCGGCGCTCGCGGAAGTGCGGCAGAAGTTCGGCGCACTCCACGGAGTGATCCACACCGCGGGGACACTGGACGATGGCGCCCTGCAGGTTCGCTCCGCGGCGAGCGCGCAAAGGGTTCTCGCGCCGAAGGTCCAGGGGACGCTGGTGCTCGAGGAAGCGGTTCGCGGAATGCCCCTCGATTTCGTGGTGCTCTACTCCTCGATCAGCGCCCTCACCGGCCTTCCAGGACAATTCGATTACGCGGCGGCCAACGCGTTCCTCGACGCCTGGTCGCAGCGGCAGTTCGCGCTGGGCGGCACGCGGGTAGTGTCGGTGGACTGGGCGCCGTGGTCGGACGTTGGCATGGCGGCATCGCTGGCGTCGGCAATGGGGGTGGATGCACCGCTGGGCGGCGAACCAACGGGGCACCCGCTGCTCACCCGCCGCATGCAGCTGAGCGCGCGCGAACAGGCGTTCCTGGGCACCCTCGCGCCAGAGACGCACTGGCTCCTGTCGGAACATCGGGTTCGCGGCGGGCAGCCGATGGTTCCCGGCACCGGTTTCCTGGCCCTGATGTACCTGGCCGACCGGCTGTCTGGCCGTGCCGGCCCGGCGGCGGTGCGCGATATGGAGTTTGTCGACCCCCTGATCGTGCCTGAGGGGAGCCGGAGTGACGTTCGCGTGCGACTGGACACCACCGACGGACGAGTGGTGGTCGAGAGCCGGCCAGGTGCCAGTGCGCCCTGGCGGCTGCACGCACGGGCCCGGATAGGGACAGCCATCGACACCGCGCCGTCTGTTGATCTCGAGGCACTCTCCCGCCGAGCAACGCGGACCGAGGATCCGGCGCGCGTCACGACGGCGGCACCGTTCCTGGAGTTCGGGCCACGCTGGGACAACCTGCAGCGCATCGGTATCGCCCAGCGGGAGGCGCTGCTGAACCTGGAGCTGCAGCCACAGTTTGCCGCCGACCTCGACAGCTATCCGCTGCATCCCGCCCTGGTCGACATCGCCATGGCCGGGGCGCAGGCCCTGGTGCCCTGGCTGGACCGCGACACCCAGCTGCTCGTGCCACTGTCGATCGGAACGGTACGGATCCACGGTGAATTGCCGCGGAAGATCTCGAGCCGGGTGCGCTATCGGGAGGACCTGTCGACCCCGGGCGACGTGGCGGTATTTGATGCAGCGCTGTGTGATGCGTCAGGCAGGGTGCTCGTGGAAGTGCTCGAGCTGAGCCTGCTGGCAGTGCGGGACATGGCCCGCCTCGCGGCGCAGCCGGCACCGGCGCGCCGACGCACCCGTGACGCAGCACCGGCCAACCCACTCCTCGGCCTTACGATCCGGGAGGGGATTCGCGCCGATGAAGGGGTCGCGGCACTGGAACGGATCCTGGCGGCGGCACCGGTTCCGCAGGTGGCAGTCTCGCCGCTGCCGCTGACGCTGCTCCTGCGGCAACTGCGCGAGAGCACGCGACCGCAGGCGCCGGCGCCAGTAGTAGCGCTCGAGTCGCCAGAAGCGGCGGCAACTCCGCTGGAGCGAGAGATTGCAACGCTCACGTCAGGCCTGCTTTCGCTGCCGCGTGTGGGGCTGGACGAGAACCTGCTCGATCTCGGCCTGCATTCGCTCCTGGCGGTGCGACTCTTCACCCGGCTCAAGAAGGTGACAGGGCACAACCTTCCGCTCGCTACACTCCTGGAAGCGCAGACGGTACGCACGCTGGCAGCCCGGTTCGACCACCAGATCAGCTCGTCGGTGCCCCGGACACCCCAGCCGATGCCTGCATTCTCCGCCCCGGCGGATATCGTGACGTCGTCGGACGAGGTACGCGACCCGCGCGCGCACGAACACTGGCTGCGCCCGCTGTGGAGCCATGTGGTGCCGCTCAAGCCGGCGGGAAGCCTGCCACCATTCTTCTGCATGCACGCGCGTGGTGGCGCCGTGCTCAACTACCGCACGCTGGCAAACTTCACGGACAGCGAACAGCCGGTGTACGGGATCCAGTGCCGGGGCCTGGACGGCAAGACGGAACCATTCCGCAGCCTGAACGAAATGGCGGAGCAGTACATCGAGGAGATCCGGCGGATCCAGCCGCACGGCCCGTACTTCCTGGGCGGTGGCTCACTTGGCGGTATCGTGGCACTGGAAATGGCGCAGCGACTGCAGGCGGAGGGAGAGTCGATCGGGCTGCTGACGATGTTCGACTCCTGGGGGCCGACCTGGTTCTCCACGGCGCACCAACCGGCGGCGCCAGCGCGATTCTGGCGGCGCATCGAGGGGCACCTGCGGCGGTTCCAGCGTGAGGGCGCATCGGGCGAGGCGAAGCTGCTGCTGCGCCGTGGGGTGGAGCGGCTGCGGGGATACGGGAAGATGGCGGCGGCGCGAGTGCTGCGAGCGACGGGGACCGAGTTGCCACACAACCTCCGGTACTTCTACGTGGAACAGGCGAACCTGGCGGCGCTCAAGCGGTACGCACCAAAGATGTATGAGGGGGACGTGGTGCTGTTCCGGGCGCTGGACGATCCGGATGCGGACTTCTCGGATCCGACAATGGGTTGGACGGCGTCAGTTCAAGGGCGGATCGAAGTGATCGATGCTCCCGGGACGCACAATTCGCTGGTTCATGACCCGGTGTTCGGGGAACTGTTCCGGACGCGGTTGCGAGAGGCGCAGCAGGCGGCGGCAGGGGCAGAGCTGGCGCACGCCGGCTGACTGGGCCCTGCCGTGGTGGGTGGGTGAGTCGGGGTCCTGCGGGCCTCCGGCAGCCGCTCGCGCTCCCGAGGCGGGCATCGCGAGGAGGCATGCGCGCTCGGACGCTGCCTCGGCCCGCAGGACCCCGACTCACCGCCTGACGACTCGGCCCGCAGGACCCCTACTCACCGCCTGACGAGAGTATTGCCCCGGCGGCCACATACCGATCACTCCACGCGAAACGTCCCCGCAGTTGCAGGCCCGGCTCCGGCCCATCAAGGACGTCACCAACGTAGGTACGCGCCGCAACGTCGACCGCGATGCGCATGTCGTGGAAGTCGAGCATGCGGCGGCTGACCGGATACCAGGCCTTGAACGCCGCTTCCTTCATGGCGAAGAGGAGGCGGGGCCAATCGGAAGGGAGCGGCGGTGGGAGTTCCGCCATGGCGTCGAGCTCGTCGGGGCGGCAGATCGCGTCGCGAATATCATCGCCGAGCGGACCAGCCTGCTCCACATCCAACCCAACACAGCGCAGTTCGGGGGCGATACGCGCGCAGGCGATGGCGCGGAGGCCGTTCGTATGGCTGATACTTCCCGTTGCACCGGCGGGCCACTCGATATCGCGATCGCCGACCCGGCGCGGGAGGGCGGTCGGCGGGAAACCGAGCTGCGCGAGGGCGCGACGAGCGGCGTTTCGTCCGGCTGCGAATTCCTTCCGGCGGGCGGGGACCATGGCTCCCATGAGCGCCAGTTCCGCTGCGTATAGCAGGCTCTCGTCTTCATCGGCTGGCGTGGCGACGTCCACCGCGATGCCGGGCGGGAAGAGCGCCTGCAGGGCCGCAGAGTTCACTGCCCGGGCTGGTCCCACGCGCTCGCCACGCGACGGACGGCCGCGATCACTTCGTCGTGCGCGACAGCGACATCCGCCTGGGAGCCCGATACGGGATCATGAATCTCGGTGAGCGTCACCCGGCCGCCGGGCTGACAGCCTCCCAGGAGGAGTACCCGGTCGGCGGCAGCAGGAAACCGGGCGAGGATGCGACCGAGGTTCATGCAGTCCATGACGAAGATGAGGTCGGCGGACTGCACCTGGGCCTGGTCGAGCAAGCGAGAGCGGTGTGCGGTCAGTGGAAGCCCACGTTGCTCGGCGGAGACGAGTGCCCGAGGATCGGCGGGTTCGCCGGGACGGGCGGAGAGACCGGCACTCGAGATGTGCACCGTGCGGCCGCGCAGCGCGGCCTCGTGCGCGAGAGCCACCTGGGCGAGCGGGCTCCGGATGATGTTGCCATGGCAGACCATGACGAAGTTGCTGCTGTTCCGGACGGCGATGCGCCAATCGCGGCGCCGGAGGTGAATGACGGAGTCGACGGCGGCGTGAAGGAGTGCGGTCTTTTCCGGTCCGGTGAGGCTGGCGAGCACATGGCGCCAGCGGCGGAGGGAAGGCGGCACGAGGCGCTTCAGCTTCACGCGCTGGGCGCCTTGCGGAGGGCACAGATTAGGTTGTGCCGCCACTGCTCGTTGCCGGGCCGCTCGAGCCAGCGGATACCGAGCAGCTCGACCAGGGCGAGCGGTGGCACGATGGCAAAGCCTGGATAGCTGGAGATGAAATCGATCCGGTCGACCAGGAAGCCCGATTCGCTGGCCAGCCGGCTCGCATCGGCGGCGGTATTCGCGCGATAGTGAGTCGGAAAGACATCCTCGCCACGCCGGCCCTCCAGCGTCCTCGCCAGCATCGCCTTGAGTCCCTCCGGAACGAGGCGGGCCACCCGGACCTGATAGTTGTCGGCGTTGGGGGTGTGATAGAGAAAGATGCCGCCGGGCCGGAGAACGCGGGCCACCTCACGAAACTGACGAGCAGGCTGGTCGAGATGCTCGACCACCATGTTGGCGGTAACGAGATCGAAGCTGTCGGCGTGAAACGGCAGCGCACCGATGTCGCCGCGGCACCGGCAGGCAATGGTGGCATGACGGCGCACCGACTCGAAATCGTAGTCGAGGCCTACGACTACTCCCGCCCGGGCGATGTAGTCGCGCTCCGCGCCAGCCTGCCAGCTGGGCAAGAGCTGGTGACCGCAGCCCAGGTCGAGCCAGTGGCCGCCCTCAGGGACGTGCCGACCGAGCACCTCCACGAAGGTGTCCTGATGGTACCGGACCCCCGGTGTGATACGGGCCTGCATCGCTCGGGAGAGGGCCAGGGCCTGGTTTCGCAGGGAGTTCATCGGCTGGGGTAGATTGAGGGCTGTGTCAGGGGTGCAACATAACAACAGGGGGTAGGCGGGTGGGCGGTAGGGGGAAGGCGGGTGCAAAAGGCGGGAAGGCGGGTAGGCGGGTAGGCGCGAGGCGGGTACGGCGGACGGTCGGTTCGTTTAGCGAGGTATCGCAATTGCTGACAGAAGGCTCATGACCTCGGGCGCAACGCCAGCACGACAATGACCACTGTCGCCAGCACTGGCGAGAAGCTGCCCCTGTGGGCCGCGGCGGGCGCCTTTGTGGCGCTGTTTGCGCCCACCCTGACGGGGCTGGCGCGGCAGTGGTGGAGTGATCCCGATGCCGGGCATGGCCTGCTGCTGGCGCCTCTGGCGCTGTGGCTCGCCTACCGGTCGGGGATCGATCGCGAGTCGCGACCGGCACCGTGGTGGGGGCTGCTGCTTCTTTCGGGCGCCGTGCTGCTCCGGTTTGCCGGGGCGCTGGCGGTCGAGGTCTTCTCGCAGCGCGCGGCGCTGCTGGGGGGCCTCGCCGGACTGACGCTCTTCTTCCTCGGATGGCGACAGCTGTTGCGCTGGTGGCTGCCTGCATCGCTCCTGGCGCTTTCAATTCCCCTGCCTGCAATTGTGCTCAACCAGCTTGCCTTGCCGCTGCAGCTTCAGGCGTCCCGCATGGGGGCAGCACTGCTCGAGTGGCGGAATATTCCGGTGAGACTTGCCGGCAACGTGATCCTGCTTCCAGGGCACCAGCTCTTCGTGACCGAGGCGTGCAGCGGGCTCCGGTCGCTCACGGCACTGATCAGCATCGGACTCCTGCTTGGTGCGCTCTGGCTTCGCTCGCCGATCCTGCGAGTACTGCTGATCGTTGCCGCCGTGGTGATGGCGGTACTGGTGAACGCGGTGCGGGTATTCCTGACCGGCTTCTTCGTGTACTTCGTTTCGCCGGAGATGGGCCAGGGGTTCCTGCACCTGAGCGAGGGGTGGCTGTTGTTCGTGGTGTCGCTCGCGGTGCTCGGCGGAGTGACCTGGCTGGCTCGGGGGCTGGAAAAGCGACTCATGCCGGGTGCCCGCCATGCGACCTGACCTGAGGGTGTGGCTTCCCGCACTCCTGCTCGGCGCCGGATCGCTGATGGTGCTCGGCATTCGCGATCCGCAGGGAATGGAACTGCGACAGTCTCTCACAACGCTGCCGAGTGAGCTCGGATCACACGATTCGGAAGACCGTACGCTGGATGCCGCCGAACTCGCAGCCAATGGTGCCAGCGACTACCTGTACCGGTCCTTCAAGGATTCGTCGGGCGCAGAGGCCTTTTCGGTTTACGTGGGCTACTACGCACACCAGAGGAATGGCAAAACGATCCATTCGCCCAAGAATTGCCTGCCGGGATCGGGGTGGGAGCCGCTGTCGGCAACTGTGAGGCATGTCGCTGTGGAGGGCGCGACGGTACCGATCAACCGCTACGTCCTGGCCCAGGGAGGGCAGCGCGCACTGGTGTATTACTGGTATCAGGGGCGCGGGAGGGTTGCGGCAAGCGAATACCGGGTGAAATGGGAGCTTCTGCGAGACGCGGCGCTCCGGGCGAGGACGGAGGAGGCGATGGTACGCGTGGTGGTGATGCTCGGCGACGATAGCGAAGCGGCAGCGGACGAACTCGCGGATGACGCTATCCGGCAGCTCATTCCCTCACTCGACGAGGTGCTGCCTTCCTGAGCCTACCGAGATGTGGTGTCCTTGCTACAGATAGCGCCGCGCGTGGCGATGTCATACGGAAACGCCCAGTTGGCAAAATGCGTCAAGCTGTTGTCCAGTAGTTGTTTACACCCATTGATGACGCTCGCGAACGAACCCCTTCGCCCCCCTCATCATGGCCCCCCACTTGCTCCTGTCTGCGGTGGCATTCCCAGTAATCAGCCTTTTCCGGGGACCGTGAGTTGACCCAGCCAACCGATCCTTCATCCGTCACTGCCAGCGGGGCCAATCGCGCCGGCAAGCGAGGGGGCGCCGTGGCACCGCAGCATGTGCTGACGGTGACGCTGGAGGATTACTACCATGTGAAGGCATTCAACCGCCTGATCCATTCGGGTCAGTGGTACCGCTTCGAGAACCGCCTGGAGCGCAACACCGATCGCACGCTCGACCTGCTCGATGAGACCAATTCGAAGGCGACGTTCTTCGTTTTTGGCCACCTCGCCGAGGGCATGCCGGAGCTGGTGCGGAAGATTGTTGACCGGGGTCACGAGGTAGGGAGCCGCGGCATGTATCCGCGGCACATCGCGCAACTCACGCCGGAAGAACTCGGGGTGGACCTGGCCCGATCAAAGGAGGCGGTCGAGAAGGCCTCCGGACAGACGGTGCGCGGATTCCGCGCCGGCGAGATCTGGAATGACCCTGACGACCTCTGGATTCTCGACCTGATTGCCGAAGCGGGTTACCAGTATGACTCGAGTTTCTGTCCGTGGATGCGGCGCGCGAAGGATCGGCCCGACCTGCTGCTGACTCACCGGCGCACCGTTGGCGACCGGGACCTCTGGGTCCTCCCCATCTCCTCCTTCAGCATGATGGGGTGGCGGCTTCCGCTGGGCGGCAATTTCCTGCGGCAATTTCCGCGGCCACTGGTGCGGCACGAGTTGAAGCGCTGGGCCTCGCACCTGGCTGTGCCGCTCGTGACCTACTTCAATGTGTGGGAGATCGATCCCGACCAGCCGCGCATCGAAGCGGCCCCGCTGCTGCAGCGTATCCGGCAGTATCGCAACCTGGACCAGATGTACGGCCTGCTCCAGGAAACACTGTCGGCATACCGATTCACGAGCGTCGCCGACTGGCTCCGAATGGCGCCGGAAGCGTCGGTCGAACCTGCGCTTGAGCCTGCCGCCGCACCGGCGCGAATTGCAGCCCGCGATTCGCTGGCACACCGGAGGGTTACGCCGGAGCGTATCGCCGCCACGCTGGTGGTGCCCTGTTTCAACGAGGCGAATGGCCTGTCCTACCTGCGAAATACGCTGCAGTCGGTCGAAAAGCGCCTGAGTGATCGATTCGACCTGCGTTTCGTGTTCGTGGACGATTGCAGCACCGACAGCACCTTTGCGGGTCTCACGGAAACATTCGGGGGCCGGAGCAATTGCAAGGTCGTGAAGCACGAGGTGAACGGTGGTGTCGCGGCGGCCATCATGACAGGGATCAAGGCGGCGGACACCGAGATTGTCTGCTCCATCGATGCCGACTGCAGCTACGACCCGCACGAACTTGCCGGCATGATCCCGATGCTCACCGACGATGTGGACCTGGTGACGGCGTCGCCCTATCACCCGCAGGGCGGGGTGCTCAACGTGGCGGGGTGGCGACTTTTCCTGTCCCGGTCGCTGTCGGGGATCTACCGGCATGTGCTGCACAACAACCTGTACACCTACACGAGCTGCTTCCGGGTATATCGCCGGAGTGCGGCGATCAAGATTCCGATCAATGAGCGCGGCTTTCTCGGCGTCGCCGAGTTCATTGGACGACTCGACCTTTCGGGCTCGCGCATCGTCGAGTACCCGACGACGCTCGAGGTACGCATTCTCGGCCGCTCCAAGATGAAGGTACTGAAGACCATTGCCGGCCAGCTGGGCCTGCTGCGCAAGCTCATCGCCATTCGAATGGCGGGCCCCGCGCTGCCGGCTGCACCGGCGCGCCGCTCCATCCCCTCCCCCGTCCCCACGACGCGTGCCCACTCCTAGCGTCGGCATTGTCGGTGGCGGCATCCTCGGCATGACCCTGGCCAAGCGGCTGCGGGAGGCGGGATGCGACGCGACCTTGATCGAGGCCGCGCCAAGCACCGGCGGTCTGGCGAGCGCCGCGCGACATGGGGACTACACGTGGGACCGCTTCTACCACGTGATCCTCGCGTCGGACCTCAACCTGCGGGCGCTGCTCGGTGATCTTGGGCTCGACGAGCGGCTCCGATGGGGCACCACGCGCACCGGGTTCTACACCGATGGACGGCTGTACTCGCTCTCGACCAGCCTCGATTTCGCGATGTTCCCGCCGCTCTCCCTCATCGACAAGGCACGCCTGGCTGGCACCATCCTCTACGCCTCGCGAGTGACCGATTGGAGAGCGCTGGAGGAAGTGCCGGTCGCCACGTGGCTGGAACGGCTGTCGGGCAAGCGCGTGTTCCGGCGGATGTGGCTACCGCTCCTCCGCTCGAAGCTGGGCGACAACTACAAGGTGGCAAGCGCCTCGTTCATCTGGGCGATCATCCAACGGATGTATGCCGCACGACGTTCGGGACTCAAGGTGGAACGGTTCGGCTACGTTGACGGCGGGTACGGACTGGTGCTCGACAGCTTCCAGAAGCACCTGGATGCACTTGGTGTCGAGACGCTCACCAGCCACCCGGTATCGGAGGTGCGGCAGCTCGACCAGGGCACGGAAGTGCTTTTCGCCAACGGAACGAGCCGCACCTTCGACCAGGTTGTGCTCACCGTCCCCTGTGGGCGAGTGGCAAAGATGGCCCCACAGCTGAGCGCGGCGGAAGCCGAGCGACTGAAGGGTGTGGTCTACCAGGGAATCGCCTGCGCCTCGCTGCTCCTGGAACGCCCGCTGGCCGACTACTACGTCACCAACATCACGGACGACTGGGTGCCCTTCACGGGCGTCATCGAGATGACGACGCTGGTGGACCGGGAGCAGTTCGGCGGCAAGAGCCTCGTGTACCTGCCGCGCTACCTGGCACAGGGTGATGCATTCTGGGAAAAGAGCGACGAGGAGATTCGCGAGCTCTTCGTATCAGCGCTGGAGCGGATGTACCCGGCATTCCGGCGCGACCAGGTGCTCGCCTTCCAGGTTTCGCGCGTGAAGGAGGTCCTGGCTGTCTCGACGCTGCGATACTCGGAGGAGAAGCTCCCGGCGCTCGAGACCTCGCTCCGCAACGTCTGGATCGTCAACTCGGCGCAAATCGCGAACGGGACGCTCAACGTGAATGAGACCATCGGCCTGGCGAACAGCCAGGCGGCACAGCTCCTGTCGCGCCTGCGCACCGACGAGCCCGCACTGGCCACCACGGGGGCCGCATGAGCCGTCCCCTGGCGAGCGTCTCGCTCGACGTCGACAACCTCTGGTCGTACATGAAGACGCACGGGGATGCCGGGTGGGAAAGCCGGCCGACGTACCTGCCGACGTTCTCACCGATTGTGCTCGAATCCCTGGATCGCCTCGGCATCAAGATCACCTTCTTCATCGTGGGCGTGGATGCCGCGCGGGAGGAGAACGTGCCGGCGCTGCGCGCCTTCGTGACGGCGGGACACGAGGTCGGCAATCATTCCTACGAGCATGAACCGTGGCTGCACCTGTACGCGCCAGACCAACTGGAGCAGGAAATCACGGGCGCCGAGATGGCGATCCAGGCCGCGACGGGCCAGCGGCCCCTCGGGTTCCGCGGTCCGGGATTCAGCTGGAGCCCTGAGCTGCTGCGGGTTCTCTCGCGGCGCGGCTACCTCTATGACGCCTCTACGTTCCCGACGTTTCTTGGGCCGCTGGCAAGGGCGTACTACTTCTGGACGGCGAAGCTTTCGAAGGAAGAGCGGGAGAAGCGCAGCTACCTGTTCGGTTCCCTGAGCGAAGGGTTCCGCCCGAACAAGCCCTATCACTGGAACCTGGATGCCGGTCGGACGCTCCTGGAGATTCCGGTAACGACGATGCCGGTGTTCAAGGTTCCTTTCCACTTCAGCTACCTGCTCTACCTGGCGCGCTACTCCGAAGTGGCGATGGCGGCGTATCTCCGAACCGCCGTCACGATGTGTCGCGCCACTGGCCTCGAGCCCTCATTCCTGCTCCACCCACTCGACCTGCTGGGCGGCGAAGAGGCACCGGCCCTCGCCTTCTTCCCGGGCATGGACGTGAAGAGCCGGAAGAAGGTCGAACTCTTCGAGCGCGTGCTGAAGGTGCTGGCCGAGCACTTCGAGCTGGTGAACATGAGCACCCACGCGCGCGCGCTGATGGACCGGAAGGGCCTGGCGCTCCGCGCGCCGGCGATCGCGGCCTAGCTCATGTGCGGATTTGTGGGGATCCTGACGCGCCCGGATCGTCCGGTGGATGCCGACATTCTCGGCGCCATGGCGCACACCATCCGGCATCGCGGCCCGGACGGCGAGGGGCAGGAAATCGACGACCGGGTGGGATTTCACCACAAGCGGCTCGCGATCATCGACCTGGCGACGGGCCAGCAGCCGATGACGAGCGGCCCGTTCACGATCGTGTTCAATGGTGAGATCTACAACTACGTGGAGCTGCGCGAGGACCTCCGGAAGCGGGGCCACGAGTTCAGGACGCAGTCGGACACCGAGGTGATCCTTCGCCTGTACGCGGAGCATGGCGAGGAATGCGTCAAGCACCTGAACGGGATGTTCGCCTTCCTGCTGTACGACCGGGAGCGGGGCACGGTCCTGGCTGCGCGGGATCACTTCGGGGTCAAGCCACTCTACTACGCCGAGATCGCGGGCCAGCTCTGCTACGCCTCCGAGATCAAGGCGCTGATGCGTCACCCGGAGGCGCTGCGGGCACCGAATACCGAGGCGTTGCACGACTACCTGACCTTCCAGTTCGTGCTGGGCGACGCCTCCTTGTTCCGTGGCGTGCGCAAGCTGCTTCCCGGTCACTACCAGGTGGTCGACCTGGCGACGCTGGCGATCCGGACGGAGAAGTACTGGGAGCCCACCTTCCGGCTGGATCCGTACCACACCGAAGAATTCTTCACGGAAGAGGTACGGCGCCTGCTGAATGACGCGGTGCGGCTGCAAATGCGCAGCGACGTGCCGGTGGGCTGTTACCTGAGCGGCGGGATGGACTCGAGCCTGGTGACGCTCCTGGCGGCGCCGCACGTTGGCGGGAAGCTCCACACCTTTTCGGGTGCCTTCAAGGAAGGCCCCGAGTTCAACGAGCTCGACTATGCCCGCGAGGTGGCGCGCACCTGTGGCGCGGAGGCGCACGAGATCTACCCGACGGAGCAGGAGTTCTGTGACCTGCTGCCGAAGCTGGTCTACCACATGGATGAGCCGGTGGCGGGCCCGGGCCTCTTTCCGCAGTACATCGTGTCGCGGATGGCGCAGAAGCAGGTGAAGGTATGCCTGGGCGGCCAGGGCGGCGACGAGATCTTTGGCGGGTATACGCGCTACCTGGTGGCGTACTTCGAGCAGGCGCTCAAGGGCGCCATCTTCGAGTCCAACGAGGAGCGGGAGCACATCGTGTCGCTCCGCTCGATCGTGCCCAACCTGGCGGCACTCAAGCAATATGTGCCGATGCTCAAGCAGTTCTGGAGCGATGAACTCTTCCAGCCGATGGACCGGCGCTACTTCCGGCTCATCGACCGAAGCGGCGGCGCCCTGGGGCTGCTGAGCGACGACTTCCGGGCCGGCTACCAGCCCGAAGCGCTGTTTGGGAGGTTCCAGCAGGTGTTCAACCACCCGGAGACGTCATCGTACTACAACAAGATGACGCACTTCGACATGGTGACCACGCTGCCAGCGCTCCTGCAGGTGGAGGACCGGGTGAGCATGGCGGTGTCGCTCGAGTCGCGAGTGCCGCTGCTCGACTACCGGCTGGCCGACCTGGTTGCCAGCATGCCGCCGGCGATGAAGTTTCGCGGTGGCGAAATGAAGTACATCCTGAAGAAGGCGGCGCAGCACACCCTGCCGGCGCGGATCCTGGAGCGGAAGGACAAGATGGGGTTCCCGGTGCCGCTGCACCTGTGGGCCCGTGGCCGTGCCCGGGACTTCTTCCACGATATCCTGCTGTCCCAGCGCTGCAAGGAACGGGGGATCTTCAATCCCGCGGAGGTGCAGAAGTTGCTTGGAAATGAGGCGGCCTTTGGCCGCCGCCTCTGGGGGCTCCTCAATCTGGAGCTCTGGCACCGGCAGTTCATGGACGCCGACTGACCCTGACCCGACGAGACACATGCCGCTCACTATCGAGAACGACAAAGTCACCTCCTGGACCGTCCGCAAGATTGCGGTGGTTGGACCCGGCATCGTTGGCATGCCGATGGCCGCGATGCTTGCCCACGCGCGTATCCTCGAAGGCTCCACGACGCCAGCGAAGGTGGTCGTGGTGCAGCGGAACTCGCCGACTTCGGGATGGAAAGTGGACGCGATCAACGAGGGTCGGTCGCCAATCGGCGGCATCGAGCCCGACCTCGACCGGGTGGTGAAGGAGTCGGTGGCGGCGGGGCTGCTGAGCGCGTCGCACGGGTACGAGGCGCTCGCCGATGCCGACATGATCCTGATCTCGGTGCAGACGGACAAGAAGGGTGCGGAACCGGACTATGGTCCGATGTTCGAGGCGCTCACGGGGATTGCCGAGGCGCTGCAGAAGCGACCCAAGGGCAATGTGCCGGTCATCGTGTTCGAGTCCACGCTGGCACCGTCGTCGATGGCCACGGTCATCAAGGATCATTTCGCGAAGTACGGCCTGATCGAGGGCAAGGATGTGCTGCTCGGCAACAGCCCGAACCGGGTGATGCCGGGGCGCCTGGTGGAGCGGGTGGCGGCATCGGACAAGATCATTGCCGGCTTGCACCCGGAAACCCCGGGGCTGATCCGCCGCATCTACTCGCGCATTGTGACGAAGGGCGTACTCCACGCCACGAACAGCATGACGGCGGAGGTGGTGAAGACGCTGGAGAACGCCTACCGCGACGTTCGCATCGCGTATGCCGCCGAAGTGGTACGATACTGCGATGCCAACGACATCGACTTCTTCGCGCTGCGCGACGCGGTAAATGCACTGGCAAAGCAGCAGGACACCGCTTCCAGTGATCCACAGGCTGTGCCGAGTGGCGGGCTGCTGGTGCCGATGCTGGGGGTGGGCGGGCACTGCCTGCCCAAGGATGGGGTGCTGCTCTGGTGGCGGGCGCTGGAGGCGGGCGAGGACAACTCGCGGTCGCTGATCCTGGAATCGCGCCGGATCAATGATCAGTCTCCGGCGGAGACGCTCCGGCTGGCGGAGGACGCATTCGGCAGCCTCAAGGGCAAGAAGGTGGCGCTGCTGGGCGCCGCGTACCGGGGCAACTCGGAAGACACGCGCAACTCGCCCACGCTCTACTTCGCGAAGGTGCTCCGGGCGCATGGCGTCACGGTCAAGATCCACGACCCGTACGTCTACGCCACCGATGCCAACCTGAAGCACTTCGGGATGACCGACGTGTTCACGCGGGAGCTGTCGGAAGCAGTGGGTGATGCCGAGGTAATCGTGCTCTGCTGTCCGCACCGGGTGTACGCGGAGGAATGGGATAGTATCGTGGCCCTGGCACCGCGTGCGAAGCAGGTGGTGGATGCGTGCAACCTGATGCGGGCGGACGATGTGCGGGAAAGCGGGCTTGCGTACGCGGCATCGGCCGGGGCACGCAGGCGCCGTCCGCTCCGCTGGTGATGGCCGTTTTTGCGGGGTTCCGAGCGGTCGAGACCGGCGCGGGCAACGAGGTCGCAGCATTGGTCGAATTCCTGAACGAGCGCTACGCGCCCACATCGTTCAATCGGGTGAAGTTCACGGAAGTGCAGCGGATCGCCGGAACCTGCCCAACCGGCTGCGCAATCGTCGACACCGGGTCCGTCATGCGCACCGGCCGAGTCCGGCTTCCAGTCGCAGCTCGTGCAACGTGCCCTCGGCGCGGTTGGCGAACCTGTGACGGCGTTTGCCTGAACCACATTTCAACGACTGACGGAGTACGCGTGTCTGCCGCGCCATTGCCCTGCCCCATCTGCCACGCGTTATCTGCGCCCATTGGTGCAAAGGCAGGACGCTCGATCTACGAGTGTCCTGCCTGCTCGCACCGCTTCACAGAGCCCGACCTGGCCCAGGACCCTGTCGAACTGTATGGCGAGAACTACTTCACCAACGCGGACGCCGAGTACGGGAACTATGTAGCGGAGGAACCGGCCCACCGGCGACAGGCTCGGCGATACCTGACGCACTTGGCGCTGATGTATTCCGTGGGCACCATTCTCGATGTGGGCGGCGCAGCGGGCTTCTTTGCCGACGAAGCGAGCAAGCAGGGATGGTCGGCATCGATGGTCGAGGTGAGCCCGTACGCCGCGGGCCGCGCACGCGCGATCGGCGTGCGAGTAGTGGAGGGAACTTTTCTGGGTGTGGACCTGGGCGATGCAACGTTCGACGTTGTGACCTTCTTCAACAGCCTGGAGCACCTGCCGAATCCGCGACGCGTTGAAGCCCGGTTGCGTGACCTCGTGAAGCCCAATGGGCTCCTGGTCATCGAGACGTGGGACTGGCAGTCCACAATCGCGCGTATGCAGGGGCTTAAGTGGCACCAGTATCATCCGGAGTATGTACCGCACTACTTCGACCGCCGCTCGCTGCTCGCGCTATTCAACAAGCCGGATTGGCAACTGGTCGAGTACCGCTGGGCCACCAAGTGGATCAGCACGCGACGTGCACTCGACATTCTTGCCGCCAAGCATGGTGCTCGACCGCTGCGTGCACTTGGTCGAAGCCTCATTGGTTCGGTCGACGTGCCGTACCGGCTGGGGGACCTGGTCTGGGTTGTCTTCCGCAGGTCTTCCTCGACCAGCACACCCGCTGACTCGCGCCAGGCGTGACTCGAGGATGACGGCCGCCCAGGCGCCGCGCACCGAAGAGGTCGCGAGCACTGTTACATGGACTTGGCGCCAATTCGGCTGGTTCGTGGCGGGCATCGTGGGCGCGCTGGCCCTGCTCGAACTTGCTGCCCAGCTTGCGCTGAGCCCGCCCGCGCGCCTTCGCGAAGTTAACGACGGCATTGCCGCATTTGCTGCACAGGATCCCACCGTCATCGTGATCGGGTCGAGCCACGCGCGGACTTTCGATAGCGTGGCTGCGCACTTGAGCGCACTCACCGACGGGCGCGAGCGGATGGTCTCGATTCCGCTTGAGTACGGCAAGTTTACCGGCTACGCCTGGGTCGTCGAGCATCGGCTCCGGCCCCTGATCGAGGCGCCTGATGGTTCCGGCGCACGCAGGCATACGAGCTTGCATCGCGCGATCATCGTGACAGAGTGGTGGGATTCCTGCCCGGTGGGCGATGGCCCGCAGCTCAACCTTCCGGCGCGGGCGTGGACTTTCCGCGACTTCGTGACGAATGCCGCGCAAAACGGGCTGACGCCGTTCAATCGAGCCTACTTGTCCGCGCGGTGGGCGGATGCGCTGAGCGCAGTTTCGTTGGTGCAGAATCGCACTCGCTCGTGGATCCCAACCGCGATCCGCGAGCATTGGTATCCCCGTGCGCGCCGGGATGCCTATCTGGCCGGCGCCACGGAGGAATGGAAGGCGATGGTTGAAGGTGGCGCCCACTGCATCGGCAGCGAGGAGCAAATGCATGCTCTCGATGGCATGCTCGACTATTTCTCCTCAATCGATGTGGCCCCCGTGATCGTGCTATATCCGCGCAAGCCATCGACCATGACGCCCCTCGCGCGGCATCAGACCTTCGCTGCCTTTCACGCACTGCTGAGCGCACGCATGGCGACACGCGATGTACCAGTCATCGACCTGACGGAGGGGAGCAACCTCGGCGACGACGACTTCGCCATCGACATCGACCATGTGACGCCGCGGGGGAACGGCCGATTCGCCGTTTGGGCACTCCACGGACCACTCCAGTATCTCGTGTCTGCGTCCTCCAGCACCGGCGTTACGCCATGAGCCCGGTCGAAGTCGAGCTCTTCTACTTCCTCCCACTGGTCCTGGCCGCATACTGGCTGGGCCCGCGACGGCGTGGGTGGCAAAACACGATCCTATTGCTGGCCGGCTATGCGTTCTTCGCGAGCTGGAGCGGGCGCCTCCTCGGGCTGCTATTGGTCGGCACCATCATCGACTTTGTGCTCCTCCGGCTGCTTGGCCGGGGAACAGATGGCGCGCCCGGTGCCGCAGTCGCGCCTGCGGCAAAGCGCCTGATCCTCTGGCTCGCGATTGTGGCAATCACTGGTGAGATCCTCTACTTCAAGTACCAGGGCTTCCTTGTCGGCTCCCTACAGTCCCTGCTGGCCGGCATCGGCCTGCCGGTGTCGTTCTCCGTGGCGAGTGTCATCGCGCCGGTAGGGCTGTCATTCCGCGCGCTTCAGCGCATCAGCGTGTATGTGGATGTCTATCGCGGACGCCAGAAGGCGCCGACTCGGCTCCTCGACTACGCCGTCTTCGTTGCCTTCTTCCCGCAGATGCTGGCCGGACCGATCACTCGTGCGTCCCAACTGCTCACCCAGCTGGAAGTGCCGCGCGCGCTGACGGCGACGACGTGGGTACGCGGCCTCTGGGCTCTTCTGGTGGGATTCACGCTCAAGGCGTTCTGCGCTGACGTCATCGGGGCCCGGCTGGTTGACCCGGTGTTCAACCACCTCATTGACTATGGTGCGGCAGCCCACTGGATTGCTCTCGTTGGGTTTGCTTTGCAGGTCTTCGGCGATTTTGCCGGCTACAGCGTGATTGCCATCGGCCTCGGCCTGTTCGTCGGCATCGAATTGCCGGTAAACTTCAACTTCCCCTTCATCAGCCGGACGCTGACCGAGTTCTGGCGGCGGTGGCACATCACGCTGAACAACTGGCTCTTCGACTACATCTTCTACCCGCTCACGCTGGAAACGAAGTTACTCCGCGGACGCGTTGTCGCGGGCTTCTTCGTGGCGTTCACCATTTCGGGGTTGTGGCACGGGGCAAGCTGGACCTTCGTGGCGTGGGGTGTCCTTCAGGCCATCGGGCTTTCGGTCCAAACACTCTGGGAACGGCAGTTTGCCCGATTGGCCCGGAAGGACCGGCAGTGGGTTGCCCGGCGGAAGTCCGCCGGCTATGGGCGCCTCGCGTGGCTGCTCACCCAGGGGTTCTTCGTGCTTTCGCTCATCCCGTTCCGCGCCGGCACCTTCAGCCAGGCGCTGACGTTTGCTCGCGGCCTGGTGCGTCCCGATGGCACCCAGTCGCTCGCACTTGGCAACCCGCAGCTGGTCGCGGCCGTCGCTGCGATCCTCCTGTACCAGCTGGCGCCCCTCCCAATCGGCCAGCGGCTGCTGGGCTGGTTCGATCGGCGGCCGGCCGTCGTTCAAGGGATGGCCTTCAGCGTCGCCATCGCACTGTTGCTGATCCTAACACCGGCAGGCAGCGGCACGTTCATCTATGCACAGTTCTGACGGAGCGCCACCCATGAGCGATGATATCCGTGACGTTGTGATCGAATGGCTCGACGACAACATTCACTTCGGCGAGGCGAGCACGCTGATCACGAGTGACGGCATGTCATTCCTTGACAATGGCATCCTCGACAGCCTCGGCTTCGTTCGCTTGGTGGTGCACCTCGAGGACACATTCAACGTTCAGCTGGACCGCAAGCTGCTTACGCGGGAGAACTTTGACAGCCTGGATCGGATCGTCACCTTCGTGACAAAGGCGCGCGCCGCGTGACCGTCCCGGTCGTCTCGCATCAACCGGACCCGGCGACCGCAGACGCGAGTCAAGTCGCGGCTTTCCGTCGCCACCTCGGGGCGGTAATCGGCCGTGAGGTCGCTGACTATGACGCCCTGCAGTCGTTCGCCCTCGCAGAGCCGGACCGCTTCTGGTTGCTCCTTCTCGAGTGGCTTCAGTTACCGATTGCGGGCACGCTCACGCCGGTGCGCCTCGGTGCCGGGGTGGAACACACCACGTTCTTTCCCCACGCAAAGGTCAACTGGGCAGAGTGCCTGCTGGCCGGCGGTGACGACGCGGCCATCGCGCTTCGTAGCGTCGATGAAGCAGGGCGGGACCGCACCTTGACGCGGAAATCACTGCGCGAGGAGGTCCGTGCACTGGCGGGCGGGCTCCGGGCCCGCGGGCTCGGCGTAACGAGCCGAGTGGTGGCTATCGTCAGAAACGACGCAGAGGCCGCAATCGCCTGCCTCGCCACTGCTGCCATCGGAGCGACCTGGTCATCGATCGGCACCGATATCGGCGCCGACGCCATCGTGGCGCGCTTCGCCCAGCTCGAACCCGAGGCGCTGTTCGCAAGCGGTACCACGCAACTTCAGGGCGTGACACGTGATTTGTGCCCGATCATCGAGCGAGTCTCGGCGTCGCTGCCCTCGCTCAAGCTTGTGGTGGCCCTCGATGCCGCGGCCGAGTCGGCGGCCACAACCCCGGTCCCGGCGCCGCGGCAGTCCGTCCTTAGTGGCGGTGCGGACCACTGGGAACGGGTCGCGTTTTCTCACCCGCTCTTCATCCTGTTCTCGTCGGGGACCACCGGAGCGCCGAAGTGCATCGTGCATGGCCATGGCGGTACGCTCCTGGAGCATGTCAAGGAACATCGGCTGCACACGAACCTGTCAGCGGCTGATCGACTCTGCTTCATAACGAACGCCGGCTGGATGATGTGGAACTGGCAGCTCAGTGCGCTCGCGAGCCAGGTGGAGGTAATGCTCTATGACGGATCGGTGTCCTTCCCGGAACCTGACAGCCTGCTGCGCGCGATTGGGAGTGCCGGCGTCACAGTGCTCGGCCTGAGCCCCGCGTACCTGCAGTTCCTCCGCGACCGCGGCATCGTCCCAAGAACAGTGGGGTCACTTGGCGCACTCCGCGCGCTGCTCTCCACCGGCTCGATCCTCCCCGATTCCGCGTTCGACTGGTGCGTTGAGCACTTCGGGAACATTCCGCTGCAGTCGATCTCGGGCGGCACCGACATCATCGGCTGCTTCGTACTCGGAAACCCGGAGCTACCGGTATACCGGGGAGAGAGCCAGTGCGTGAGCCTGGGCCTCGATGTCCGAGCGGTGGTCAATGGCGAGTATGTGCGCGTAGGAACGGGGGAACTGGTCTGCGTGTCGCCCTTCCCCTCCCGGCCAGTCGGGTTTACCGGCGCCGATGGGGCGGCGCGGTTCCACGATGCGTATTTCGCGCAGAATGCGGGCGCGTGGACGCATGGCGATCTCATTACACTGACGGACCGTGGTACGGCGCGCATCATGGGCCGCACGGACGGAACGCTGAACATCCGCGGTGTCCGGATCGGGCCCGCCGAACTGTACGCAATCGTATTGCAAGTCCCCGGCGTCACCGGCGCCCTCGCGGTGGAACAGCGCGCACCGCGGGAACCTGGCGGCAGCCGCCTGGTCCTGCTCCTGACACTGACCCCGGGCACGGGCCTCGACCGACCGCTCGAACACCGAATCAAGCGTGCCCTCCGGGACCAAGCCTCGCCGAATCACGTCCCAGCCGTGATCGCGCATGTCTCAGCGCTGCCGGCGACCTTCAACGGGAAACTTAGCGAACGCGCCGCCCGTGACGCCGCCAATGGTGTTATCCCAGCAAACATGCAGGCACTGCGAAATCCCGAGGCCATCACCGAGATCTCGGAACACCCGCGTGTGGCCCTGCCCCGAGTGGATCAACCGTCATGAACCACGCTGACCGCGGTCGACCGCAGGTGGCCTGGGGCATGTCACTGCTTACGGCCCTCCTAGTGGCCGTCGGATCGTACTTGGTGAATCCAGGCTATTACGGCGATGCGCCGCAGTACGCATCCGATGTCCTGGGGCCGCTTCTTATCCCTCGAATCGATTTCGGCCTGGATTCGGGGCACCTCGTTTGGCGCCCCATCCTGCGACGCATCAGCGAGATCGCCGGCATGCTGGGAGCATCGTGGGATGGACTGACCGTTCTCCGAGTTCTTGCCGCCGCGGCAATGGGCCTCATCGTGCTCGGGATCATTCGCCTGGGTGCGAAGCTTGATTTTACCGTGCGCCAGCAGCTGCTCTCGGTCCTTGTGCTGGCGGGTACGTCGTCCACCCTGCTCGTCGGCGGCAGCGGCGCGCCCTATACGTCCATGGGTGCGCTGATGGTGCTGAGCGTGGTGCTCGTGACACCGCCGCCGTCATTTGGATGGGGCCGTGGCGTGGCGGGCGCGCTCTGCATGGGAGCGGCCTGCACGTTCTGGGGTGTCGGCATCATGCTGCTGCCCGCGTTCTGCGTCGCCACGTTCCTGGGCCACGGCGGCACGTTCCGCGCTCGGAGCCTTGCGGCAATCGGGCTCTCGGCGCTCGCCGGCTGCTTTGCGGCGTTCCTCGCCTGGGCCTCGTGGGCGATCTGGATCGCCCCTCACGACATGGGCTTCCTCACATGGCTTGGCATAGCTTCCCATGGCGCCGAAAGTGCCCCATCCCTCATCGGTGCCGCCCGGGCGGTGCTCGGATCGATGCGGGCATTCATCGACCTTGGTGACCTTGGCTACGCGGTGAAGGCCTTCCTGCTGGGCCGCGACGGCAGTGCCCTGGCGCGACCGCTGGCCCTTGCCGCACTGGTGGCGGCGCTGCTCGGTACCGCAGTTCTCCTGACGGTCTGGGGTGCGCTCCGCATCGGCAAGGCACATAGCCGAGCACTCGACGCGTGCGTGATCGGCCTGGCTGCGTGGCTGCCCAGCTTTCTGTTTACGGTGTCGTACGGCGGCAACGAGGTGCACATGATCTTCGGCGCCGTTCCCTTTGTTGCGCTGGCCTTGGTGGCGGGGCTGGAGGCGCTGTCTCCCCGCCTCGCGCCGGCGCTCGCTACCGTGATGATCCTCGCCAATCTCGGCCTGATGTTCTCGCCCGGCGCGGTGAACGCCCGACGGGTCCGGCAGGGTGTAGGCGACGTAGCGCGCGGCTACCTGCCCGCCTTCAGCGCCCTCATTGTGACGGGGCAGGATTTCATCTACTCCGAATCGTTGCCGATCCTGCTACGCGACTCGATACGCGTTGTGAACGTCCGTACGGATGTGCTGCAGAATGGTGCCGACAATTGGCAGGCCCGCCTCGACTCGAGCATTGCATTGTCCCAGCGCCTCGGGGGGCGCATCGCCGTGCTTTCCGACCTGATTGGCGAGCCGACCCCTGCCGGGCTCAAGCACCTCTCCCAGGAGCAGCCAGTACCCTCGGCAGAGGACCTCCAGAGGTACTTTGACGGATGGAGCCGGGGACAGCGCTGGTCGACCGGGAAGTTCACGTTCGTGGAACTGCTTGTACCCGACAGCGGTGCCGGTGCACCCTAGACAGGGGGCACGACTACGGCTGCTGGTGGTGGGGTAGAGCGCGAGAGAAACGCCGCCGCCCCAGTGACCCAGCCATCAAAGCTCGCATCAGACTGCGAGGACGTGTCGAGGTACCTGGGTAGCTCCATCGCCGGCGAGCCCCGTTCGGCGAGCGCGACCTGACAGGTTGTCGCAGTCCGCACGCCGGCCTCAGCCAGCCAACGCTGCATGTCCGCATCGAAATCGCCGCTGGGATAGCAGAAATGGCGGGGCTCGCGACCAACAATGCTCATTATGACGTCCCGGTTTTCCGCCAGCTCACTCAGAAAGGCCGTCCGGTCCCGCGGCGTCCGATGCCGATGGGTATGCAGCTCGATCGTGACGCCCCGACGCGCAGCATCCTGTACCTCGTCTGGCATCATCATGCTGAGCAGGCGGGTGTGGCGCAGGGCGCTGCCATCCACCCCCAAGTGTGTCGCGAGCTCGTCAAGCACCGCATCGCGAGCGACTGGGTCATCCGTCCTCCGGCGAACCGCGGTGAGGATCGAGGTCGCGACCCTCCGTCGCGCTGTGTCTACGCCGAGTGCACTGCTTGCATCGATCCCGAGCGCCGGCCAATACGGCAGGCCGCGATCGCGGGCCTTCCAGAGGAGATAGTCCAGCGCGATCTGGAGCACGGGCATCTGCCGCCCCGTGTAGTACGTAGTGAGGTACAGCGTCGAAGGGAAACCATTGGCCGACAGTACGGGAACGGCATGGTGAAAGAAATCGTAGCCGCCGTCGTCGAACGTGATCACGACCGCGCGCGGCGGCAGCGTTCCCTCGCGAAGCCGTATCACCGCCTCATCGAGCGGGAGCACATTGGCCTTCAGCGAGTTCAAGCGGTTCATGCGCCGGGCAAACTGGTCCCGAGTGATGTACAGCCCAGGTCGCCACGCCACTTCATCAGCGAGGGCAATGCCGTGAAAGCACAGGATGCTGAGGCGCCGGCGCCGCCAACGAGACCGGCCCACGAGACTGAACAGTCCCGAACGGCCCCCCAGGGTGAGCGCCGCCTGACGGGCCATGGTGAGTGTGCTCACGCCACCCTCCGACCAGCCAACTCCTCGTAGAGCGACACCAGCTGCTCCAGCACGATTTTGCGGGCATAGCCGTGGCGGGCCGTCGCGCGCGCGGCGCCCCCTAGCCGGTCCCGACGGGGGCGATCGGACGCGAGGCGCTCGAGGTCCGCGGCAAGTGCCACGTCGTTCCCCGGGGCGAAGAGCAGGCCGTTCGCGCCATGGCGCAGGGCGTCCGGCACCCCGCCCACTGGAGTGGCAACAACGGCCTTCCCGGCGGCCATGGCCTCGAGAAGCGAGTTGGGGAAGCCCTCACTAAGTGAACATGAGACAGATATGTCGAACAGCTGGTGGAGGTTTGGACGGTTGGGCTGCTCCCCCAGGAAGTGCACCCGTTCGCGCACGTGCAGCGCCGCTGCGAGTGACTCAAGCATGGCGTGTTCCGGGCCGTCGCCGACAAACACCGCGTGCAGCCCAATCGACGCCTCGATTCGGGCGATTGCACGGATCAGTGTGGCATTGTCCTTCACCGCAGCGAGGCGACCGACACTGCCAGCCAGCAGCGCGCCCGCAGGCAGACCGAGTCGCGCGCGCCACTCGCTGCGCTCCGTGGCGCCTACGTCAATGAAGGCCTCTTCTTCAAGGAAATTGTGCAAGAGGAAGATCTTGCTGGGCGAGACTCGTTCGTCAGATTTGAGCATATGCCCGACGGCCGCCGCATTGACGAGCACCTTGTCGGCCAGAGCATAGGCGAGGCGGTTGGGCACCAGCAGTCCACGCTTGGGCACGCGCTTCCACCACCGGCGACTCGCCAGCACGCCCGGCAAACCCGCAAGCCGGCCCGCCGGCGCACCGAAAATGTTGCAATAGACATCGTGCGTGTGCAGCACCTCGATCCGCTCGCGCCGGAGGTAACGGGCGAAGCGCACCATCTCGAGCATGGCCGCTGATCCATAGAGATTGGGAATCCTGACCGGATGAACGCCGATGCCGAGCCGCTCGTACCGCGGCAGGAGTGGCCCGTAGGGCCTGAAGGCAGCAACGGACAGGCGGACGCGGGCCGGGTCGAGGCCTTCTGCTGTCCGCACGGCATTCATCTCCGTCCCCCCGGTCTCGAAGCTGTTCAACAAGAACATGACGCGGAGAGGCTCTGCAATCGACACTCAATGACCGTTTCGTTGGAGAACGCAGCAGGCACCCCGACCAGTCCGTCCCCTGGCCGACGCCGGACAGGCAGCGCTGAAGTTGCAAAGGGAGTGCCTACTGTGCAGCGCACTGCGCTCCCTCAACTGTTGCGTTGCCGCAACACCAACCTCCTTTATCGGTCATCCGCCCTATAGGCGAGCGCGTAAACTAAAGCCAATCAATGACTCCCGCGAGATTTCCGCGCCGGGGGCACTGGTGTGCGGATTGCAGACTGTTCGCTGGGCGACGTCGCCATGTAGCAGTCGTGCAGTACCTGGTTTCACGCAGCCAGATTTTTCCACCCAGGGAGCATCAGGATCTTGACGCCGGAAAGCATCGCGGTCGGGAGTGCGGGAGCGCTAGTCGCCATCTGGCTGGGCTATCCGGTTTGCGTCTGGATAGCTGCCGGACTCAGGCGGATGCCCCACGCTGCACCGACGCGACACAGTGAGGATGAACACCGGCCGAGCGTCAGCGTTATCCTGGCCACGCGCGAGGACGCGCCGGCAGTTCGCAGTCGGATCGCCGACCTCCTGTCCTCCGACTATCCGTTCAGCCGGATAGAAATCGTGGTGGGGCTCGACCTCGGTGCGCGGTGCACCCCCGAACAGCTCGCGGATCTCGATCGGAGCATCCGCGTCGTGACGGCGGACTTTCCCGGCGGTAAGGCCTGCGCGCTCAATCGCGCGGTCGCCGCGGCGACTGGCGAGGTGCTCGTCTTCGCAGATACCTATCAGCGCTTCGCGCCCACGGCGTTGCCGGTCCTGGTGGACGCCCTGAGTGATCCCGAAGTGGGCGTCGTCACGGGATCGCTCAACCGCGGCCGACCGGAGTCGTGGCATCCGGTAGACTGGTACTGGCGCCTGGAGCGCTGGCTGCGCTTCCAGGAATCGGAGTTTCACTCATCGGTAGGTGTAACAGGCGCCATCTATGCGCTCCGGCATGGCGACTGGAAGCCGCTCCCACCGAACCTCATACTTGACGACCTCTTTGCCCCGATGCGCCTGGTGCTTTCGGGCTACCGCGTGCGGTTCGTGCCGGGTGCAGTGGCACAGGATTGTCGCGCCGTGGGCACTAAGGATGAGTTCCGCCGCAAGGTGCGCACACTCACCGGCAACTTCCAGCTGTGCGGCTGGCTTCCTGACACCCTGCTGCCGTCGCGCAATCCGATCTGGCTGCAATTTGTATGTCATAAACTGCTCCGCCTTCTCACGCCCTACCTCGTGCTCGCCCTCGTCATTTCGCTCTTTATCATCGGTGAACGCGAGGTTGGCCTCCGGGGTGCGATAGTGCTTGGTACGAGTGGAGGCATCCTGGTGCTGCTGCTCGCATCACCGCTCAATCGTAGTGCGACACTTCGAGCCCTCGTGCAGTCATGCGCCTTGATGCCCGCCGCAGCGCTGGTGGCCGCGTGGAACGCGATTGGGCGAAACTGGAACGTGTGGAATCACGGACCCGCAAGCACCACGACGGCTCCGATCGCGCGGAGGAGTTGACGAAAGCTACCGACGGACCGGTCGCACGCGACGCGCGGCGCCCGCGCACAGCGCACTGGTTCCTGCTCGCCGCCGTCGGCGGCGCCATCCTGCTACTTACCCTTACGCCATCGGCAGAACCTTCAGGCAACATCCCGTGGTGCCTGCGATGCGCGCACTTCTCCGCGCGTGATCTTCTCCTCAACATCATTCTCTTCATCCCACTTGGCTGGTCGCTCGCCCTGCTCGGGCTGTCGCCGCGACGCGCTGTTGCCGTGGCCGCCACCGCCTCGCTGGGCATCGAAATGCTTCAGTGGATCGTGGTCGCCGGGCGCGATGCGAGCCTACTGGACGTGGCAACAAACACGATTGGTGCCGCAGCGGGTACGTGGATCGCACAGCATGCACGCCATCTGACTTCTCCCGCAAGGGTAACGGCCCGTGTTCTTGTCGCGGTATTGGCACTCGCGTGGGCAGGTCAACTGTGGCTGACAGCGTGGGCCCTGACGCCGGATCTGCCGGACACCCACCGCTACGTCGCCGAGTTGGTACACGTCTTCCCGACTACCGTGCCGTATACGGGTGTCGTCGAGTCGTTCAGCGTCAACGGCATACTGCTCGCTGATGGCACCATCGAGGACCAGGACAGCCTTCGTAATTCACTCCTGCAATCGAGCGCGATTCACGTTAGGGTCATCAAGGGAGGACGCGTACCCGGGCGAGCCCAGATCGCTGCACTTGTGGACGGCGACGGCAACCTGCTCACGGGAATAATGCAGGAGGGGTGCGACTATCGCTTCATTGTCAGGATGCGGGGCGAGCGCCTTGGGCTCAACGCCCCCACGGCGGTACGCAACGGCGATTGCAAGCGCGCCGGGCAGCCCGCCGAGCTGAATGGCAGAGGTTCGCGGCGCTCCCTGGCGCTGGTGGTGGCAAGCGAGACAGCAACGGATTCGGCGGGTGTAATGCTCCGCTCGACGTCGGGATGGAGCCTACTCGCGCCGTTTGACGGATTGCTGCGCCGCACCGCGATTCTGGGCGGGGCGTGGGTGCTGGTATTCGCGCTTCCGCTGGCCTGGTGGCTGCCACGCGCCGGCGCATCCAGGCGGCAGACCATGCTCCTGCTCGGACTCACCTTGGCGGGTGGCGCGCAGGTATCGGCTTGGGTGACGGGACTCGCAGGCCCGAGCGCGATCGAACTACTGGTGGTGGCGGCGTGCGCGTTCCTGGGATGGAGCCGCGGCCCCGTGGGAGCCGAAACCTAGGTGGGCTTGGGCAGCGGACCCAGCCGAAGCGCGGCCTGCTCGAGGTCATTGGAGAGGAGCCACGCGATGGCCACCACGAAGTAGAGATATGGCAGCGTGCTGTAGACGCCGAAGGTGGCGCACAAGATGAAGCCCCACAGCGATGCCTGCATGAACGCCAGGTCGTTAGCCCACACCGGGGTGGACTCACGAATCCTCGCTGCCGTGCGACGCAGAGTGCGAATGACCGACGCGAGCATCGCTATAAATAGTAGGAGACCCGGGCCACCTGTCTCCGCAAGTATGCTGAGGAACGTATTGTGTGCCGCCCACTTGCCGCGTGCGGGCCGCCATTCATCGAGTTGGACAGCATACATGGCGTGGACCTGCGGATAGGTACCAATACCGACACCCCAGATGGGGTGATCGGCGGCGATGGCGCGCGCAACCTTCCAGATCGTGTAGCGCTGTTCCGCCGATCCCTCCGGGTCGGCCTCCGCTACCGTCTGGCTTGAACTGAGCTTTCTGAGACCTTCAATCCGCTCCCATGCCTCTGGCGGCGCCGCAATTGCAACGCCCGCAACTGCCACCAATCCCAGCATGACCATCTTGGCATTCGGCCGGGCCTGCAATAGTACCAGCGTTCCCGTCAGGGTGAGACCGAGAAACCCGGCGCGGGATTGCGTAAGCAGGATCACGATCGGAAGCAGCACGACACCGGCAACGGCGGCGAGACGCTGCCAGCGGCCTATGGCTGACTGGAGCGCGATCATCGTCATGCCGAGATACAGCACGCAGTAGGTTGCGAGATCATTCGGGTTGTTGAATACGAAGTTCCAGGCGTACCGACCCCTCGGGCCGGGCTCGTGGATGAGCACATTCACTATGGTGCCCCGAACTGGATAGAGGGCGAAACATCCAAGGTAGAAGATGATGAAGAGGCGCACCTGGGACGGCGACCGCACCAGATTGACGGTCGCGAAGAATATCAACCACACCTTCCATCGCTCGCTGAGGATCTCCCAGACAGTGTCCGGCAACAAGCTGAAGAACCCGCCCATGGTGGACCATAGAAGGTAGGCGCCGAACCACAACAGCGGAGCGGGAAACCGTGGCTTCCGACCCTGTAGCAAGACGGCCACCAGAGCCGTCGCCACCACTATCGACCCGATGGGTGCCTTGTAGCTGTGGATGGTCCATACATATCCCAACAGCGCTATGAAGCCGAGCGTCCACACCTTTCCGCCGCCCGGCAATGCGGGGCTCTGTGGCGTGCCGGGCCTGACTGCCTGCGGCGCTTCGCCAAGCGCCGAGGCAACCGCCTCAAATACGGTCTGGCCCTGACCAGGACCCAAAGTGTTGCGCGCTGGCAACGCCTAAAGCCCCTTACCGCAGCCGTGGCTGCAAGTTGTTCAGTACCATAGACTTAGCCACATCTGCCTCAAAATCTTGGATGCAATAGCCGTTCGCGGATCATGTTTTCCTCCCGCTGTAACGGCCGACAGGTGAACCAACAATCGCGGACTTCTTTCAGACAACGTCGGCCCTACTGCCCGGATCCAGCACGTTCTGCGCCCGGGACCAGGACACCGAGTCAGGGACCGCGAGCAAGAATACCTTCGGAGACGAAAGCCTGTTGGCGCCTTCGCACGAGCGGCGCAGCCTCTGCAGTGACGGCTCCGCGTACTCAGACCGACGCGGGGTTAATGGAAGGGCCAGTGGTGCGCGGGCCTCCCAAGGCGGCTCGTTCATCACTATGTGGTTGTCACACTGAGCCGGCGGTAGAGCTCCTCATGCGCAGCAACACGGGATTCCAGGCTATAGGTATCGAGCACGCGGCGGCGCGCCTGCCGGGTTGCCTCGCTCGGCTCGCTCGTGAGCATCGCCCTCATGGCTTCGGCGAGTTTCCTTGCGGTGCCCGGAGGAACAACCAGACCAAGGGCAGAATCGTTCAGTACTTCCGCAACGGCGCCCACGTCAGTCGCTACGCAGCGACGGCCTGCATCGATCGCCTCCAAGAGAGTGTTGGGCAGGCCTTCACTGCGTGACGGCAGTACCACCAGATCCACAGCATCGTAGACCGGGGTTGCATCGCGCAACTGCCCGAGGAACCTCACGTCATCAAGCCCGTGGTCCCGCGCCCGCTGCTCGAGTGCGGCCCGTTCCGGACCGTCACCCGCAATGATCGCCGACACCGTCATGCCCTCGTCGCGCAGGAGACGGCAGGCATCAAGAAAGACATCGACGCCCTTCTCCGGGCTCAGCCGTCCAACGACCGCAACCTGGGCGCGAGGCGCGACCGCCGGTTCGGCCATGCCCTGCCGCCCGAGCACCGCATTCCGAAAGACCAGCACCCTAACGGCACCGGTAACGAGTTTTCGCTGCGCCTCGGCGACGACCACTACCTGATCCGCCGCCGGTAGCAACGCGAGATCCAGGTGGTGGTAGAGGCGTACCTTTAGGCCTTCGTTGGTGCGACCATGATGGAAGCCAACCCACTTCCACTGGCGGGGCATTCTGCGCGCGAGCCAGGCAAGCACCGTCGGTCGATACCCGTGCGTCTGGATGATCGCGGGCTGGAGGCGGAGCACCAGACGATGGAACTGAACAATGGGCGAGGGATCGAGGGCAGAGCGATCCGTAAGCAACTCAAATGGGATGTTCCGCTGGGCGAGGAACTCGGCATATGGATGCGTGTTCCAACCCGCACGCCGGATCAGGACCGGGCGGAGCTCGATGCCACGTGCTGCGAGGGGCGCCACCAGTGCCGCGAGCTGCCGCCCCGGCCCCGAGACGATCGCAGTATCCATCACCGCCAGCACCAGCAGCGGCCGGGAGCTCGCCCCGGTCACACTGACCTGCCCCCCTCTTGATTCCTAAGGACACGCATCGTGAAGTTGTCCTCAATGGACTGCCACCCATACTGCCGCTCCACGGTGCGCCGTCCCTCGGCGCCGAGCGCAGCGGCCCTCTCCGGATCGGCGAGGAGGTCCAGTACCGCGTCGGCAAACGCGGCGGGATCATCCGCCAGGATGATATCGTGACCGGACGAGACCTGAAGGCCCTCGGCGCCCACGGAAGACGAGACGACGGGCCTTCCCGCCGCCATCGCCTCCAGGATTTTCAAGCGTGTCCCACCACCCACACGCAGTGGCACGACGACAACCGCCGAGGCTGCGAGCTCGGGAGCGAGTTGCGGTACCCGTCCGTGGAAGCGGGTACCTGGCACACCTGCGAGCAGCCGCTCGACTGTGCCGTTGTCGGCACCAGCGACATGAAATTCCACGCCGGGACGGGCGCTCCGGATGCTCGGCAGGATCGTGTTCACGAAGTACTCGATCGCGTCACGATTGGGGTGATAGTCGAGACGACCGAAGAAGAAAAGCCGTTCAGGGTGCACCGGAATCTCCGGAAGCGGCAACCCCGTATCAGCACCATTTGGGACGACCCAGACCGGGGCACCGGGCGTCCGATCACGGAGCGCCACCGCTTCTTCCTCTGAGCAGACAACAACAGCGTGCACGCGCCGAAAAACATCGCGTTCATAGGCGCGCAGTTTGGCCGCGGAGATGCGTGCATACAGGCGTCGCCACATGGTGGGCTGCGTACGTTGATATCGCTCGAAGATGATGGAATCGATATTGTGCGTATCGATCACTACGCGATCATCCATCCCGGCATCCCGCACGTGCTCATACATCGCGGTGAGCTCGCACAGGATGACATGGCAACCGAACTCCAGTTCGCGCCGCACGGCGGCACGAAACGCGGATGAGGCCTCCAAGTGCACGTAGAGCGGGAGCGGGCTCACTACGCCGAGCGCGAGTTGCCGGGCGGTATAGCGCGGCGGAGGCACGACGGCGCGGAACGTGACCTCTCCCCCCAGTGCGGCAAGGAATGCTGTGGGGTCGACATCCGTGAAGCAGACCATGACAACGGATGCGCGCGCGGCCAGGGCGCGGAGCAGATGGAACGTGCGTACTTTCCAGCCGTCATCGAGCGGATATGGTACTCGATTCAGGAGCACGACGATGCGTTCTCGATCTGCCATACGGCCTTTCATGCAGGGAAGGGCAGAAACAATCCAGCCAAGAGCGGCCGCGCAAGGCTCATGCCCGGCGTGGGGCAACGCGCCGGGCGGCTGGCGCGGGACGTGCTGGGGGAGGGGTCCGAGTTCCATGACCCGCACCTGAGGACCAGCCAGTGACAACCGACCCGCCCGCGGCTACCGAATCGTGGATCGTCCGGCTTCGCCGGGCATTGACCCACGGATCGGGGCACGGCGCGGTACTGCTCCGAGGATCCCTCCAGGCCGCAATTGTGAGCGGCATCGGCGTCATCCTGTCGTTCGGCACGCAGCTCATCCTGGCGCGGTCCCTGGGGGTGGACGACTACGGTACCTACGCCGTGGTCCTGTCGTGGCTCAATGTACTCCAGATCTTCGCTACGCTCGGGCTTGAGAACGCGGCGGTGCGATTTGCGAGCACCTACGCCCGGGGTGGCGACTGGGCCGCCGTCCAAGCGTATTCCCGGTTCGCCGTGCGCTGTGTGCTCGTGGCTTCCACCACGCTACTGACCGTTGGCGCAATCGTGCTGCTGGTGAAGCAGGGGCTAGCTCCGGGACTCCGCATCCCTCTGGTGACGTTGATCCTGCTCCTGCCATGCTATGCGACATTGCTCGTGCAATCGGCGGTTCTGCAGGGATCGGGCGATGTGCTGGGCGCGCAGGCACCGACCTCGATCGCGCGCCCGCTGATCTTCGTGTCGTTCGTACTCGGGGCAATGCTGTACGCTGGGCACAGGCTTCCACCCACGGAAGTACTCCTGCTGAATGGCCTCGCGGGCGTCGTCGTTGTAACGCTCAGCGGACGGTTGATCCGCCGGCGTACCGGCGACGCCATCGCATCATCAACTGCCGTCCAGCAGAAAGAGTGGCTCAAGGTCGGTCTCGCCCTCCTGACGATGAGTGTGCTGCAGATGGGGGCGAGCCAGCAACTGGGAATCTTCATCGTGGGCCTGTTGCGCACGCCGCGTGAGGCCGGCATTTATTCGGCCGCCACCCAACTGTCCCTCCCGTTGATCCTCGGCATTCAGGCAGTCCAGTTCGTCGCCGCACCCATGATGGCCGACCTCCATGCGCGGAGTCGCATGGCGGAATTGCAGCGCGTGGTCACAATGGCGTTCCTGGGGTCGGCGGCGTTCGCGATTCCCTGCTTCCTTGGGCTCGCACTGCTAGGGCGGTGGGCGCTGGGGCTGTATGGGCCCGCCTTCGTCGCGGGCTATCCCATCCTGCTGGTGCTGGCAGCGACCGCGGTGGTCGTTGCGCTCGGCGGCGGGATTGGCAGCTGGCTGCTGTCGGTGACGGGCAACGAGCGCGTCGGGATCCGGATCGTGGCGGTGGCGGCGAGCTGCAACCTGATCGCCAGCGTGATCTTCGTGCACTTCTATGGAACGCTTGGCGCGGCGATGGCGGCGGGGCTGGCGGTGCTGCTGCGCTTCGTGCTGGTCGCTTCGTATGCGAAGCGACGTATGGGGGTGTCTTTGCTGCCGATCCGCCCCGCAATGGACTGGGTCCGGGAGACCCTGCAGTCGCGGCGCGCCTGAGTTACTGGGTGGGGGTGGGGACGAGCATGACGTCGGTGCGGGCGCCGCCGTTGAAGTTGGTGACGAACGCGCTGAGGCGGCCGTCGGGCGAGATGTTGCCCCACGCGTATTGCCCCCAGTAGGACCCCGTCGAGCCGGTGTTGTAGTGGTGCGCCACCCCTCGCACCTCGCTCGCGTCCATCCGTGCCAGGCCGATCGCCATCTGCAGCTTCGACCCGCTATAGGTGGGCGAGCCGGCCGTGTTGGTGGCGAGGTACCACTGGTTGCTCGTCGCCGGTTGCGACACCCAGATCGCACTGTTGTTCACTTCGTACGCGTTGACCGCCGTGGCCGACGTGAACTCCGGGTTCGCCTCCAGCGAGGCCATGTTCGTCCGCCACAACCACGGGCTCGACCCCGAGTTATTGCTCCCCACCGCGTAGCCCTGCCCGATCCCCGGGTGCCCCTGGTAGTCCACCGCGTTCGACCCGAAGCGCCGGTACGGCCCCAACGCGCCGGTCTGCGCATCCCAGATCCGTACGCCCCCATCGTAACTCACCCACACATACCGCCCGCTCTTGTCCAGCTTCTGCTCGTTGTACGTGTCCCCGTTCACGTCCGGCACCACCACCGAGGTCACCGTGTTCGTCACCCGGTTCCAGGCGTAGATCGTCTTCGCTCCCTGGTTCGCCGCGATGAACCACTCATCGTTCTTCGACATGCTGAACCAGTACCCGCTGGACCCCGGTACGCTCTTCGGGAACCCGCCCCCCGTCACTTCCGTCGCCGGGCTCGTCGCCGTGTTCCACTTCCGGATCGTCGACCCGCTCCAGGTATACAGGATCCGCGGCGTGCTCGGATCCAGCGAGAACGCCGAGCTCAGTTCCCCCGCTCCGCTCGGCACCGCCCGCTGGTTCGTCAGCTGATACGTGGTGATGTTGAAGTCCACCAGGTAGTAGCCCCCGGCGTTCACCTTGATCGTGTACCACTCGTTGTTCGCCCCCCACGGGTACGAGATCCGCGAGCCCCCCTCCCAGTAGTCCACGTACGCCGACCCGTTCGACGCCGGGAACGTCCCGCTCGTCAGCCGGATCACGTTCGTCCCGAACGCCGGGTCCACGTAAAACTGCCCCGCCGCCATGTTCCGCGGGTTCGTCCCCACCTGGCCCCCGCTCCGGCTGAACACCGGCAACGCCGTATACGCCGACGCCGATACCCCCTTCTGCCCCGTCGCCGCCGGCAGCAGCGAGGGGTTCGGGGTCGAACCCGTCGACGGCGGCGGCGGCGGCGTGACCGTCACTGTCACCGCGCTCGTGTCGGCCTTCGTTCCCCCCTGCTGCACCGCGATCACCCGATAGCTGCTCCCCGCCGTACTCCCCGCGGTGTATAGACCACTGCTGGACACCGTGCCGCCGGTCGCCGAGTAGGTGACTGCGACCGTGGACGTGCTGCCATCACTCATCTTCCCCGCCGCCGTGAACTGCTGCTTTGCACCGGCGGCCAGCGACACTGTTCCCGGAGTCAGGACTACCGCCGACAACGTGGGCGCGGAGGGCGTCACGGTGACCGTCGATGTATCCGCCTTCGTGTCGCCCTGGCGCACCGCGATTACCCGGTAGGTGCCCGCCGTGCTACCCGCCGTATACCGGCCGCCCGTCGTAATGCTGCCGCCCGTGGCGCTCCAGGTCACACTGACGCTGGTCGCACTCCCGTCACTCATGCGCCCCAGCGCCGTGAACTGCTGCGACGCCCCGGCCGCCAGCGACGCGCTCCCCGGCGTCACTTCCACCGCCGTCAAGGTCGGCGCCGGTGCCGTGATCGTGACACTCGACGTGTCCGCCTTGGTGTCCCCCTGCCGCACTGCGATCACCCGGTACGTCCCCGGCGTGCTGCCCGCCGTGTACAGGCCACTCGATGAAACTGAGCCGCCAGTCGCGGACCACGAGACAAGGATGGAGCTGCTGCTACCATCACTGTTTCGTCCAACGGCGGAGAACTGCTGCTTCGCGGCCGGCGTGAGGCTGATCGTTGCGGGCGAGACCTGAACCGATACGAGCGTGGTGGGTGCCGACGTGATCGCAATGCTAGCGGTATCCGCCTGGCCATCTCCGTGCCGTGTACCGATGACGCGGAAGGTGCCGGCCGATGAGCCAGCCTGGTACAGGCCGCTCGAACTGATCGTGCCGCCCGTCGCCACCCAGTCCGTGACGACAGTTGCCGAGTTCCCGTTGCTCAACTGGCCGATCGCGGCGAATTGCTGCGTTCCACCAGGCGCCATGCGGATCGAGGTGGGCGTCACCTCAATGCCAGTAAGGGTCACGGGCGGTCCGGGTGGCTCCGGGGTTGCCTCCGGCGAGACCGTGACGCTGGCGAAGCCGTCCCGTCCGCCGCGCTCTGCGTGAATCACGTACTTTCCCACCGTGTCAGCGATGAACACGCCGCCGGTGTCGATGCTTGCGCCCGGTGCGGACCAGATGATGTTCCCGGCTACCGGAATGCCGAGCATCGTCGTATCTGCAACCGAGAAGGCAACGGGGGTATTGACGATCGTGGTCTGACTGATCGGGGAGATGACGAGTGTATCGGCTACAGGGGGATCGAGCGGATCGTTGAGGGACGGCTCCTGCCCCGCGCAGGAAGCAAGCAGGACGGCAGCGACGGAAGAAACCAACATCGATGCTGCTCGACGCTCCATCCAGAACCCCACAACGTTTCGTGTGAGCGCAAAGCGAAAAGGCCGCCGAACGCGACGATCCCGTGAGAGATCGGCTCGCTGGCGGCTCGGCTGGCGTGGCGTTCAAGACGAACGCGGTAGCTCCGTGGCTCTGCGCCATCGCCTTTCAGCGATATTGCTCTGAGGCAGCGTGCCTGGTCAATACATCGACGGCAGGAATCCGGCCACGGACGAATCGACCGGGCAAGAAAATACCGCGGCTTCACGTGCCCCGGCAATGGTCAGATCCAGCATATTGGCGAGAAATGTGATGGAGATCACCAACGTCGTTGCGGCCACTGCTGCAAAAGTCGAGGAGTCACGTGGCTACTCGTCGCGCGGCGTCGGGACGAGCATGACGTCGGTGCGGGCGCCGCCGTTGAAGTTGGTGACGAACGCGCTGAGGCGGCCGTCGGGCGAGATGTTGCCCCACGCGTATTGCCCCCAGTAGGACCCCGTCGAGCCGGTGTTGTAGTGGTGCGCCACCCCTCGCACCTCGCTCGCGTCCATCCGTGCCAGGCCGATCGCCATCTGCAGCTTCGACCCGCTATAGGTGGGCGAGCCGGCCGTGTTGGTGGCGAGGTACCACTGGTTGCTCGTCGCCGGTTGCGACACCCAGATCGCACTGTTGTTCACTTCGTACGCGTTGACCGCCGTGGCCGACGTGAACTCCGGGTTCGCCTCCAGCGAGGCCATGTTCGTCCGCCACAACCACGGGCTCGACCCCGAGTTATTGCTCCCCACCGCGTAGCCCTGCCCGATCCCCGGGTGCCCCTGGTAGTCCACCGCGTTCGACCCGAAGCGCCGGTACGGCCCCAACGCGCCGGTCTGCGCATCCCAGATCCGTACGCCCCCATCGTAACTCACCCACACATACCGCCCGCTCTTGTCCAGCTTCTGCTCGTTGTACGTGTCCCCGTTCACGTCCGGCACCACCACCGAGGTCACCGTGTTCGTCACCCGGTTCCAGGCGTAGATCGTCTTCGCTCCCTGGTTCGCCGCGATGAACCACTCATCGTTCTTCGACATGCTGAACCAGTACCCGCTGGACCCCGGTACGCTCTTCGGGAACCCGCCCCCCGTCACTTCCGTCGCCGGGCTCGTCGCCGTGTTCCACTTCCGGATCGTCGACCCGCTCCAGGTATACAGGATCCGCGGCGTGCTCGGATCCAGCGAGAACGCCGAGCTCAGTTCCCCCGCTCCGCTCGGCACCGCCCGCTGGTTCGTCAGCTGATACGTGGTGATGTTGAAGTCCACCAGGTAGTAGCCCCCGGCGTTCACCTTGATCGTGTACCACTCGTTGTTCGCCCCCCACGGGTACGAGATCCGCGAGCCCCCCTCCCAGTAGTCCACGTACGCCGACCCGTTCGACGCCGGGAACGTCCCGCTCGTCAGCCGGATCACGTTCGTCCCGAACGCCGGGTCCACGTAAAACTGCCCCGCCGCCATGTTCCGCGGGTTCGTCCCCACCTGGCCCCCGCTCCGGCTGAACACCGGCAACGCCGTATACGCCGACGCCGATACCCCCTTCTGCCCCGTCGCCGCCGGCAGCAGCGAGGGGTTCGGGGGAGCCGGAGGTACCGAGACGGTGATCTCCGCCACGCCCAGCTTCGTTCCATTCACCTGGGTTGCTGTGACCTGGTACGCGCCAGCGACGGTGCCGGCCGTGAACACACCGCCGCTGGTGATCGTGCCACCAGTAGCCGTCCAACTCACGCTAACGGCCGAGGTGGTGTTGTCGCTCATCCACCCGAGCGCCGAGAACTGCTGCGTCGCACCAGGCACGAGTACGGCGGCGACAGGAGTGAGTTCGATAGTCTGCAATGTGGGCGGCGCGGGACCGAGCGGATCGGACGTCGATCCGCTGCACGCCCCGATCAGCAGCAGGGGGAGAAACCTCAACGGGAGGATGTGAGAACGACTTGACATGCCATACCCTTGGCGAGACGCACTTTCCAACACCGGTCCCAATCTACCGGGAATCCCTCCCACCGCGAGAGGGGGTACCGCACCCCCGCAAACCCAATCGGTGGAATGAGATAGGGGCCAGAATCGGGCAAACCCCATTCTCTGGCCCCATCTCCAATAGCAGTAACCGCACCAAGTGGCTGCTACGCGCCTACTGGGTGGGGGTGGGGACGAGCATGACGTCGGTGCGGGCGCCGCCGTTGAAGTTGGTGACGAACGCGCTGAGGCGGCCGTCGGGCGAGATGTTGCCCCACGCGTATTGCCCCCAGTAGGACCCCGTCGAGCCGGTGTTGTAGTGGTGCGCCACCCCTCGCACCTCGCTCGCGTCCATCCGTGCCAGGCCGATCGCCATCTGCAGCTTCGACCCGCTATAGGTGGGCGAGCCGGCCGTGTTGGTGGCGAGGTACCACTGGTTGCTCGTCGCCGGTTGCGACACCCAGATCGCACTGTTGTTCACTTCGTACGCGTTGACCGCCGTGGCCGACGTGAACTCCGGGTTCGCCTCCAGCGAGGCCATGTTCGTCCGCCACAACCACGGGCTCGACCCCGAGTTATTGCTCCCCACCGCGTAGCCCTGCCCGATCCCCGGGTGCCCCTGGTAGTCCACCGCGTTCGACCCGAAGCGCCGGTACGGCCCCAACGCGCCGGTCTGCGCATCCCAGATCCGTACGCCCCCATCGTAACTCACCCACACATACCGCCCGCTCTTGTCCAGCTTCTGCTCGTTGTACGTGTCCCCGTTCACGTCCGGCACCACCACCGAGGTCACCGTGTTCGTCACCCGGTTCCAGGCGTAGATCGTCTTCGCTCCCTGGTTCGCCGCGATGAACCACTCATCGTTCTTCGACATGCTGAACCAGTACCCGCTGGACCCCGGTACGCTCTTCGGGAACCCGCCCCCCGTCACTTCCGTCGCCGGGCTCGTCGCCGTGTTCCACTTCCGGATCGTCGACCCGCTCCAGGTATACAGGATCCGCGGCGTGCTCGGATCCAGCGAGAACGCCGAGCTCAGTTCCCCCGCTCCGCTCGGCACCGCCCGCTGGTTCGTCAGCTGATACGTGGTGATGTTGAAGTCCACCAGGTAGTAGCCCCCGGCGTTCACCTTGATCGTGTACCACTCGTTGTTCGCCCCCCACGGGTACGAGATCCGCGAGCCCCCCTCCCAGTAGTCCACGTACGCCGACCCGTTCGACGCCGGGAACGTCCCGCTCGTCAGCCGGATCACGTTCGTCCCGAACGCCGGGTCCACGTAAAACTGCCCCGCCGCCATGTTCCGCGGGTTCGTCCCCACCTGGCCCCCGCTCCGGCTGAACACCGGCAACGCCGTATACGCCGACGCCGATACCCCCTTCTGCCCCGTCGCCGCCGGCAGCAGCGAGGGGTTCGGGGTCGAACCCGTCGACGGCGGCGGCGGCGGCGTGACCGTCACTGTCACCGCGCTCGTGTCCGCCTTCGTCCCCCCCTGCTGCACCGCGATCACCCGGTAGCTCGTCCCCGCCACCGTGCCCGCGGTATACAACCCGCCCGTGGTGATCGTCCCGCCCGTCGCACTCCACGTCACACTCACCGCCTGCGTGCTGTTGTCACTCTTCCGCCCCACCGCGCTGAACTGCTGCGTCGCCCCCGCACCCAGCGAGGCACTGCTCGGCGTGACTTCGATCGCGCTCAACGTCGGCGCACTCGCCGTCACCGTGACCGTCGAGGTATCCGCCTTCGTGTCGCCTTGGCGCACCGCGATCACCCGGTAGGTCCCCGCGGTGCTGCCCGCCGTATACCGGCCGCCGGTCGTGATGCTGCCTCCGGTAGCACTCCAAGTCACGCTCACGCTGGTGGCACTCCCGTCGCTCATCCGCCCCAGCGCCGTGAACTGCTGCGACGCCCCGGCCGCCAGCGACGCGCTCGCCGGCGTCACTTCCACCGCCGTCAACGTCGGCGCCGGTGCCGTGATCGTGACACTCGACGTATCCGCCTTGGTATCCCCCTGCCGCACCGCAATCACCCGGTACGTCCCCGGCGTACTGCCCGCCGTGTACCGGCCCCCCGACGTGATCGACCCGCCCGTCTGAGAATAGGTCACTGATACCGCCGAGGTACTGCCATCGCTCATGCGCCCGACCGTGGTGAACTGCTGACTCGCACCCGATGTCAGTGACACCGAGGCCGGCGTGAGTTCGATCGCGCTCAGTGTGGGAGGAGGCACCGTGATGGTGACGCTCGCCGTATCCGCTTTGGTGCCACCTTGCTGAGTCGCGATGACCCGGAAGGTTCCCGCTGTGGTGTTGGCGCTGTAGAGACCGCCCGACGTGATCGTGCCTCCCGTCGCAGTCCAGTTGACGCTGACACCGGACGTGCTGCCATCGCTCATGCGACCCACGGCCGAGAACTGCTGCGACGCCGAGGTCTGCAGGCTGACGCTGGTTGGGGTGATCTCGACCGCTGAGAGCGTTGGGGCCGGGGCACTGATCGTGATCGCGGAGGTATCGGCCTTGGCGCCTCCCTGCTGGACGGCGATGATGCGATAGGTACCAGGGTTACCGCCGGCTGTGTACAACCCGCTGCCCGACACCGTTCCCCCGGTGGCCGACCAGGTCACGGCGACGCTCGAGGTCGAGTTGTCGCTCATGCGACCCACGGCGGAGAACTGCTGGGTGGCGCCCGTGAGCAGGCTCGCGTTCGTGGGAGACACCTCAATGGCGCTCAGGGTCACCGTGGGTGGCGGCGTTGCGATGGTGACCGTCGCCGTGTCGGCCCGCGTGCCACCCTGCTGCGTGGCGACAACGCGGAAGGTGCCCGAGGTGCCACCCGCCGTGTAGGCGCCGCTTCCCGAGACGGTGCCGCCGGTGGCCGACCAGGTGACGGACACGCTGGAGGTGCTATTGTCGGACATGCGACCGATGGCCGAGAACTGCTGCGTAGCCCCAGGTGCCAGACTTACCGCGGAGGGCGTGACCTCAACCGCGGTGAGCGTCGGCGCAGCCGGCGTGATGGTGACACTCGATGTGTCCGCCTTGGTCCCGCCCTGCTGGGTGCCAATAACGCGGAAGGTGCCGGCGGTAGAACCTGCAGTGTAGCGGCCGGAGCCGTTCACCGACCCACCGGTGGCGGACCAGCTCACGGTCACAGCCGTCGTAGAATTGTCACTCATCCGGCCCACGGCGCTGAACTGCTGAATCCCGCCCGGGGCCAGGCTGACCGATGTGGGGGTGAGCTCAACGGCGTTCAGCGTCGGAGCCGCCGCACTGACCGTGACGGCCGAAGTATCGGCGAATGTGCCGCCCTGCTGCGTCACGATCACGCGGAACTGTCCCGTGGTCGAGCCCGCCGTGTAGGTGCCGTTGCTCGTCACCGTGCCGCCGGTTGCCGTCCAGGTTCCGGTGACGGGGGCGGTGGTCCCATCGGACATGATACCACTGACAACGAAAGTGAATGTCGCTCCCGGCTGCAGCGTGAGAACATCGGGCGCAATCCTGACGCCTGTGAGCGTGGCCGAGGAGTTCGTGACCCTTGCCCTGGAATGCCCGGTGCGGCCGCCCCGGGTGGCCTTCACGGTGTAGGTGCCGGATTCGGCGGCGTAGAACATTCCTTCACTGGAGATGGTGGCTCCCGAGCCGCCCGCCACCGCCCAAGTCACCGGACCCGATACCGGCGTACCATCCACTGTTTCGTTCGGCGCAACGAACGTGACCGAGTCACCCATGGGGACCGTCACATCCTGGGGCGTAACCACCAGGGTGTCGGCGACAGGATCGGGTCCCAAACCGTCGATGGCGGCAGGCTCCTGAAGGTTGCACGAGGCCGATACCGCCAATGCCAGGGCGAGCAGGAGAGTCCTGATGCGCGCATTCATCGGTGATTCGAGTCGGGCAGATGACATCGGAGGGAACCCCGCAGCCTTCAGGTGAACCAGCCGGAAAGACCGAGCCGCCGGTGGCACGATCTCGTTGTGAGATCGGCTCGCCGGCGGCTCGGCTGGCATGGCTACCCGTAGCGGGATGCCGTAGCCCCGTGGCTCTGCGTCACCGCCTTTCAGCGGGTTTGCTCTGAGGCAGCGTGCCCATGATCGCCATCGCGGTTGGAGTGCGATAACTGGGCAGAACGTACAACCACCGCAGCAGCAAGTGCAACGTACAATATTATTACAGTACAGTACATTATCATTATGTCTTCAAACAGCGCAACTTATTGCTTTTTATACTCTTATGCTGCTCTTTAATAATGACGCATAGTATTGGTAATGTGTCGTATATCACATAATTTCAGGAGAACAATGTGATATGCCATGTCGCATATTTCTGCTTATCCCGGATTGCCACTGCCGCCAGTTGCCGGCGGACTGCGCCGGCAACCGACTGCAGTATCATGTGAGTTACTGGGTGGGGGTGGGGACGAGCATGACGTCGGTGCGGGCGCCGCCGTTGAAGTTGGTGACGAACGCGCTGAGGCGGCCGTCGGGCGAGATGTTGCCCCACGCGTATTGCCCCCAGTAGGACCCCGTCGAGCCGGTGTTGTAGTGGTGCGCCACCCCTCGCACCTCGCTCGCGTCCATCCGTGCCAGGCCGATCGCCATCTGCAGCTTCGACCCGCTATAGGTGGGCGAGCCGGCCGTGTTGGTGGCGAGGTACCACTGGTTGCTCGTCGCCGGTTGCGACACCCAGATCGCACTGTTGTTCACTTCGTACGCGTTGACCGCCGTGGCCGACGTGAACTCCGGGTTCGCCTCCAGCGAGGCCATGTTCGTCCGCCACAACCACGGGCTCGACCCCGAGTTATTGCTCCCCACCGCGTAGCCCTGCCCGATCCCCGGGTGCCCCTGGTAGTCCACCGCGTTCGACCCGAAGCGCCGGTACGGCCCCAACGCGCCGGTCTGCGCATCCCAGATCCGTACGCCCCCATCGTAACTCACCCACACATACCGCCCGCTCTTGTCCAGCTTCTGCTCGTTGTACGTGTCCCCGTTCACGTCCGGCACCACCACCGAGGTCACCGTGTTCGTCACCCGGTTCCAGGCGTAGATCGTCTTCGCTCCCTGGTTCGCCGCGATGAACCACTCATCGTTCTTCGACATGCTGAACCAGTACCCGCTGGACCCCGGTACGCTCTTCGGGAACCCGCCCCCCGTCACTTCCGTCGCCGGGCTCGTCGCCGTGTTCCACTTCCGGATCGTCGACCCGCTCCAGGTATACAGGATCCGCGGCGTGCTCGGATCCAGCGAGAACGCCGAGCTCAGTTCCCCCGCTCCGCTCGGCACCGCCCGCTGGTTCGTCAGCTGATACGTGGTGATGTTGAAGTCCACCAGGTAGTAGCCCCCGGCGTTCACCTTGATCGTGTACCACTCGTTGTTCGCCCCCCACGGGTACGAGATCCGCGAGCCCCCCTCCCAGTAGTCCACGTACGCCGACCCGTTCGACGCCGGGAACGTCCCGCTCGTCAGCCGGATCACGTTCGTCCCGAACGCCGGGTCCACGTAAAACTGCCCCGCCGCCATGTTCCGCGGGTTCGTCCCCACCTGGCCCCCGCTCCGGCTGAACACCGGCAACGCCGTATACGCCGACGCCGATACCCCCTTCTGCCCCGTCGCCGCCGGCAGCAGCGAGGGGTTCGGGGTCGAACCCGTCGACGGCGGCGGCGGCGGCGCTGACCGTCACTGTCACCGCGCTCGTGTCCGCCTTCGTCCCCCCCTGCTGCACCGCGATCACCCGATAGCTGCTCCCCGCCGTACTCCCCGCGGTGTATAGACCACTGCTGGACACCGTGCCGCCGGTCGCCGAGTAGGTGACTGCGACCGTGGACGTGCTGCCATCACTCATCTTCCCCGCCGCCGTGAACTGCTGCTTTGCACCGGCGGCCAGCGACACTGTTCCCGGAGTCAGGACTACCGCCGACAACGTGGGCGCGGAGGGCGGCGTTGTTGGTGGCGTGGTTGGAGGTGTCGTACCACCCGATCCGACGGTCACCATGGTGGTGTCGGTCTGCACGTCGCCGACCCGCGTCGCGATGACGCGATAGGTTCCGTTGGACGATGGGGCCGTGTAGTAGCCGCCCGACGATATCGAGCCACCGGTCGCGCGCCAGTTGACTCGCACGCTGTAGGTCCGCCCGCTGGCCGTCTTTCCGACGGCAGTGAACTGCCGTTTGCCGCCCGGAGCAAGTGAAAGAGTCGAGGGCAGTATCTCGATCCAGAACCCGGATCGCTTGTAGCTCTCAGTGCCAACAGTGCTGGTTCCACCGGTTGCCGGTGGCTGCACTTCCCCGGAGCCACCAGATCCGGCTCCGCTTGGCGCGCCGCCACCCACCGTCACGAGTGCGGAATCGGCGATACTGTCGCCCTCGCGGTTGACGATGACGAGATACGAGCCAGGTGTGGACGGCGCCGTATATGCCCCGCTACTGGTGATGGAACCACCGGTGGTACGCCACACGGCGCGAATGCTGTAGCTGCCACCATCGCTGGTCTTGAATGCGGCGGTAAACCGTGCCGAGCCATTCACCGGCAGGCTGAGGCTCCCTGGCGCAATCTCGAGCCAATAGGAGGTACTCACGGCGTACGCGATCTGCGGTGCGAGTCCGGTGGCGACCACAACGAGGGCACTGTCGGTGCCGTTGGGACCCCTTGCGACCACGCGGTATGATCCGGGCTGCGACGGCGCGTGATAGAGTCCGGCTGCGTCAATGGTACCGGCGGATGCCGACCACTCGACGCTGGCGGCACCAGCAGTGCCGTTTGAGAGACTGTCGACCGCGACGAAGTACATCGAGTCGCCCGGTTCCATCGTGACGGTATCGGGCGCGACATGAACAACACCGTTCACAGGTGCTTCTGGCGCGGGCGCGTCAATCGCGTCGGTTGCGGTGGGCTCTGAGCAGGCACCGGCAAGGGTGCCGCAAACGAGAATTGCGGCCGCAGAAAGGCGGCGAATTCGAAGTGTCGACACGGGGTTTTCTTCCTCGGAGACTTCGTAAGACGGAGGGCCCGACCATCCTGCAGAACAGAGAAACCCGGGCGCTAGACTGTCGGTCGCGCCAGATTCTGCGCGACGGGCGACAATAAAGCGGACGAGTTATGCGGCGCTACTGAAACCCGTGTAACAGCTTTGTTTGCAACAATTTATACAGATATTGGTGAGCGGCATCACCAGATGTGTTACTGAAAAGTCGACAGTTGCAAAGATCAAGAATATGAAACGTCCAATTCCGAGGCATGGGACGTTCGTCCTATACCGACTCAAAGGCGGCAAGCCACGACTGGAACATGAGCACTACCCAGAGTTGCGGAACCCGATGTGCCTGCCCCGCTTCCACCCGATCGTGGAGGCGATTGACCACCGCCTGGTCGAAGTAGCCTTCGCGCTTCAGGCGTCCGGGCTCCGTCAGGGCCCGCGCCCAGTCCCGCAACGGACCTCGAATCCATTCCCCGAGCGGTATCGCAAAGCCCGACTTCGGCCGCTCGACGAGCTCACGCGGCACATGACGATGCACGATCTCCTTCAGGACCCACTTCGCCACCCCACCCCTGATCCTGGCATCGAACGGCAGCCGCCAAGCAAGTTCCGCCACCCGATGATCGAGCATCGGCGCGCGGCTCTCCAGGCTGACCGCCATCGACGCACGGTCGACCTTCACCAGAATGTCGTCAGGCAGATAGTTGAGGGAATCGAGGTACATCATCTGTTCCTCGAACCGGAGTCCATCCGGCATTGCGGTCGCGGGCAACCGCCGTGCTGGCGGCTCCGACCCGCCCAGGACGAGCTGGGATGGCCGGTTCCATTGCGACACCAGCAGCTCGTAGGTGGCGAGTGGTGTCTGTTGCTGCAGGAGTTGCGATGTGATCTCAAACCGACCGGTACCCCTGGCGACAGGTGCCAGTGCCGCACCGGCCAGGGTGCGTAGTGCCGCGGGATAGCGCGATGACCTGTCCCACAATGCTCGGGCCTGGGCATAGCGGGAGTAGCCGCCGAACATCTCGTCACCGCCGTCCCCGGACAACGCCACGGTGACGTGACGACGTGCCATCTGTGACACGAGGAAGGTGGGAATCTGAGAGGAGTCGGCGAATGGTTCATCGTACATCGCCGGCAGGAGTGGGATGACATCGCGGGCCTGATCGGCCCTGAGATACAGCTCCTCGTGCGCCGTGCCGAGATGGCGCGCGACGGCCTTCGCGTGCTCCGCCTCGTTGAAGCCTGCCTCATCAAAGCCAATGGTGAACGTGAGCACCGGTCGGGTGCTCTGGGCCTGCATGAGGGCCACTACTGCGGTGGAGTCAATTCCACCCGACAAGAGGGCGCCGAGGGGCACGTCGGCCACCATCTCCTCACCAATCGTGGCGCTTAGCCGCTGCTCCATCGCCTGAACCAGCTCCGCATCGGAACCGGTCAGCGGATCGCGCTGGCCGGCCACGACCGCATCGGACAGGAGCCAGTAGGGCTCCACAGCCACCGCACCGACGGCATTGATGGTCGCTATGTGCCCGGGACGCAGCTTGCTGATGCCGCGATAGATCGAGAGAGGCCCGGGGACATAGTTGTGCCGAGCGTAGAGGGCGAGCGCGTCACGATCGATATCGGCATGGAAGTCGGGGTGGGCACGAAGTGCCTTGAGTTCGCTGCCAAAGAGCAGGGTTCGCCCCGACTGGCCGTAGTAGAGCGGCTTCTCCCCAAAGCGATCCCGCACGAGGTGCAGCAGGCGAGCCTGCCGATCCCAGAGCGCAAAGGCGAACTGGCCCGCCATGCGCTGTACCGCCGGGACCAGACCCCAGGCCACAAAGGCCGCAAGCATGACCTCCGTGTCCGAGTGACCGCGGAAGGCATGGCCCCCCGCCTCGAGGTCGCGACGGAGTTCGGCGAAATTGTAGATCTCGCCGTTGAAGACCATCTGGAAGCGGCCGTCTTCCGACCGCATCGGCTGGTGGCCGAGTGGGGACAGATCGAGGATCGAGAGACGACGGTGCCCCAGTGCAATACCGACTTCGGGATCCAGCCAGGCGCCCGAATCGTCCGGCCCCCGATGCACCAGCGCGTCGGTCATAGAACGCAAAACGGACTCGGCGTCCCGGCCGAGTCCACCCTGTGTCCAGAATCCAGCAATGCCGCACATGGTTACCACCCACCAGCAAGGAAGGGACCGCTCAGCCGCCCAACGCCCGCAGCGCCTCCTCACCATAGAACAGCCGGATGTACTTCGCCTGGATCGGCGTGAGCCGGCGCACCGCCCACGACAGGTGCACGAAGTGCGGCTCGTGGGGCTGCGTGAGCGGGAACATCCCGATCTCGTGCGGCAGGTGATTCCCCTTCCGGGTATTACACGAACTGCAGGCCGTTACCACGTTGGTCCACTCGTTCCCGCCCCCGCGCGAAATCGGGATGAGGTGGTCGCGGGTGAGGCACTCGCGCGACTTGAGCTCCACATGGCCACGATGGCAATACTGGCAGCGATAGCTGTCGCGAGCGAAGAGGAAGGTGTTCGTGACTTGTCGGCGGAAGCGGCGGGGTACGTGGATGAACTTGACGAGGCGGATGATGACAGGTTTGGGCAGCGCCAGCCTGGCACTTCGGACGAGGTCGAGCCCGTCCGCCTCCACGATTTCCGCCTTGCCCTCAATGACAAGCCGAAGCGCCCGACGCATGGGGACCATGGTCAGAGGCTCGAATGACGCGTTCAGGGCAAGGCAGCGCAGGCTCAATATTCCCCCGATTTTACCCAACGGATCGTAACCACCTTAGGTGAGGCGGAGCAAGGCCTTACCGGCCTCCGCCACCTCGGCCTGGCGGTGGATGAAGACGAGGTTGGCGACCCCGCTGAGGGACGACATGCGATAGCCGAAGTCGGCGAGAAACGGCACGATCCCGTCGGAGCTTGCCTCGATGATGAGGTGCGGACGCTCGCGGCTGAGGAGGTTGGTCATCCCACGAAGCACGTTCATTTCATGGCCCCTGGTGTCGATCTTGACCAGGGAAATGCGGCTGGGAAACTGAAGGGCGTCGAGTGCCACCGTCTGGACCCAGGCATCGACAGCGTCGTCGTCGGTCGCGATTCGTGCTCCCGTGGTCTTGGGCTCTCCAGTGTCCCAGCGCGGAATGGACATCCCGCGCACCGCACTGCGGTCGGATGCCGCCAGGTTGAGCAGAGTGACATTCTGCACCGAAAGGGCGTCGCAATTCGTCGCCAGGAGGGCAAATGCCTGGGGAATGGGCTCCAGCGCAATGACGCGTCCCGTCGGCCCCACAATGCGGGAAAAGATCACGGCGTACTGGCCCACGTTGGCACCGACATCGAGCACCCAGTCGCCTGGACGCACCAAGGTCTCCACGACAGCCTCCTCATTACCGTCGAGGCGAAACCGCCCCCGGCGGATCTGCCGGCGGTAGTGCACTCGCCTGAGTGCCACCTGCCAACTGTGAGGCAGCCTGACGGCTACGCTCTTGAGGATTGCCTTTATCATCTCGGCCCCCGCCAGCGAATCAATTCCCCCAGCCCAATAGAATTCATCCAGAATTTCGAGTTGACAAGAGCGCCGAGCCAATCGTTGCACAGCCGCTACAACAAGTCCGAACGTAACAACGCCGAATTCTGTTGGGCGTTAGTGGGTATGAGACGGATGGCAAACCCCGTCGACCCGCTCAGCCGGCTCAAGGAATTGCTGCCGTCGCCAATCCGCAGCCGCTTAGGGCAGTGGTACCGCGACCTGCAGTTGCGCCGGGCACTCAACATGATCCGGACGCACGACGCGTATGTGCCGCTGAGCGACGAGACGGTGCGGCAGCTGATGTACGGATGGGGAAACCCCTGGGCCCTGCAGGAAGAGCTGATCACCGAACTCTGGCACCATGCGTGGCTCAGTCGGGGCCCGGTGCTCGAGTGCGGATCGGGGCTGTCGACCCTCTTACTGGGTATCGCTGCAGAACACCAGAAGTTCGAGGTGTACAGCCTGGAGCATGACGAAGACTGGTACTGGCGCATGTTCAGGCACGTTCAGCGCCTGGGGCTGTCGCACGTGACGCTGGTCTACGCGCCACTCGTTTCATACGGTCACTACGACTGGTATGCACCGCACCCCGAGCTGCCGGCTGGATTGGGCCTGGTGCTGTGTGACGGGCCCCCTGCCTCGACTACGGGTGGGCGCTACGGGCTGATCCCCCAGATCCACACGCTGCTGGCACCCGACACGGTGATCCTGCTGGACGATGCGGCGCGTCCGGGAGAGCAGGAGGTGTTGCTGCGATGGGCCTCGGAGTTCGGGCTGGAGTACACCCTGGGAGGGCAGGATAAGCCCTATGCGAAAATCGACCTGCACGCCGCGTGGGCCAGGCGTACCGCGGACAATGCTAGCGTCCCAGGATCCCCCGAAGCCGCCCCGCCACCCGCTCCCGAGCCTTCTCGCTCCGTGTAATGATCAGCAGGGTATCCTCGCCGGCCACGGTGCCGAGGATCTCTTTCCAGGATGCCTGATCGATCGCCACCGCCACGGCACCCGCCGAGCCATTGGCGGTGCGCAGCACCAGCAGCGGGCCCACCCCATCCACACCAGTGAGCAGCGCGCCGAGCACCGCCTGAAAATCGGGACGGACGCCGCTCTCGCCAGGCTGGGCGTAGTAGGAACCCTTGGCGTCGCTGAGCTTGGCGAGCCCCAGCTCGCGAACATCGCGTGACAGAGTCGCCTGGGTAACGGAGAAATTGGCGGCCTTGAGCGCCTTGCGGAGATCGTCCTGGCTCCGGATGCGCTGGTCGTGAACAAGGCGGAGAATGGCGGCATGCCGCTGAAGCTTCATTCGGGAACCCTCCGGTAGACTTCACGCCCGGCAACAAAGGTGGCGAGCACCGCTCTCCTGCCAGACAGCAATTCCTCCTGCGGGTCGTGACTGTCGTGCGTCATGGCGAAGACAGCGACATCGGCTTCGGCTCCCTCGGTCAGGGAGCCGACCCCGTTCAGGAACCCGATCGCGGCAGCGGCCTGCCAGGTGACCAGTGCGATGGCGTCCAACGCGCCCAGGCCAGCAATCGCGCGTGCCTCCCGCGCGGCGGCCAGGAGGTCGAGCGACCCTACGCTGAGTACCGAATCTGTACCTACCCCTACGCGGAGCCCGGCCTCGAGAAATTCAGCCAGCGGCGCATTGCCATGACGATGCGCCCGGTTGGAGAGGGGGCAGTGCGCGATGCCCACCCGGCGCCGAGCAAGGATCGCAATGTCGGAGGCGGACACCCGTACCGCATGAATACAGAGGGTATCGTCGGCCAGGACCATGTGGTGATCGACCCAGGCAACCGGACTCATGCCGAGCGGTGCTGGATCCGGGATGCCGCGCTTCTCCCAGGCGTCGGCAAAGCCGCCCGAGGCATCGCAGAGAAGCTGTGATTCCTCAATCGACTCCGCCAGATGCAGGGCGAGCGGAAGATTCTCCTCCCGGGCCCACGTCGCCACTTCATGAAAGAGGGGGCCACTCACGGTGTAGGGTGCGTGGGGCGATACGCCGATGCGCAGCCTGTCAGGCACCTCGAGTGGCCGGAGCACAGCAACCGCAGCCTTCAGGGCCGCCATGCTCTCGGTCGCCTGCGCCGGATGCGGCCCGAAGACTTCCTGGTACACCACGCCACGACCACCGAGCTCAGCCAGGGCGTGCGCCACAGCGCCGGTGTCACCGGTATCGGCGATGGTGGTGATGCCCGCCGCCCATCCCTCGCGAATGCCCTGCTTCGCCGCCTCCACAAACTGTTCCGCGGTCCGCTCGGCCTTGAGCGCGCGCAGCCGGCGGATCCATGAGGGAAAGTCGGGTTCGTCGAGTGCCGATGCGAGCCCGGTGAGTTCGAGATGGGTGTGCGCGTTGACCAGGCCAGGCAGGAGGGCGGCATTGGGGAAGTACTCATTGGGCACGCCCGGCGGCGAAGGCACCTCGCCGCCGACGTCGGGGCCCACTGCGACGATGCGGCCATGGTCGTCAATGAGGATGGCACCGTCACGGATCGGCGGTGCCACTCCCGGAAAGACCCAGTCGGCCGCGAGTCGCCGCGGCGGCATCAACGGCGAGGGGGCGGAGGCGACGAAGAAGGCGGAGGGCCCTGGCCGCCCATGGCGCCGGTGCCGGAGGCACCGGCGGGCGCGGAGGGCGCTGAGGGCGCGAAGGGCGGGGGTGTGACCTCAGCACCCGTGGCTGCCGGGATCGGCTGCGCGCTCGGTGTCATGCCGGGAATGCCGAGCATCTGCGAATGAACCGGACAGTAGGTGGTCGGTACGGTGCCGGGGGCAAAGGACTCCACATAGCGCACCGGCCGAGGACAGAAAGGCGTCGCAAGGAACCCGGTGGTGCTGTCGATCTCGGCGACCTGAAGGTCTTCCGGCCGACTCCACTGGAACTTGGCCGAGCGACGGTCGTAGACCTCCTTCATCATCGCCGTCCACGCCGGCGCGGCAAGGCGGCCACCCTGCGCGTTGTTCATGATCTTCTTCGGCTGGTCGAAGCCGATCCACACCCCGGTGACGAGCTCAGGGGTGAAGCCGACGAACCAGACATCGAAGCCATCGTTGGTGGTGCCGGTCTTCCCGGCCGCCGTGAAGTTGATCTGCCCACCGACGGTGCCGGCGGCGGTGCCGCGGCGGACGACATCGCGCAGCACATCGGTGATGAGCCACGCCACCGAGGGCTCGAGCACCTGGATCCGTCGCACGGGCGGCTGCCAGAGGATGTTGCCGTCGCTGTCCTCCACGCGGAGAATGCCCTGCGGCTCGGCGCGCTGCCCGTCATTGGCGAAGGCGGTGTAGGCCGAGATGATCTCGAGCGGCACCACGTCGGCGGCACCGATGCTGATGGACGGTACCGGTGCCACGTTGGTGGTGACGCCGAAGCGGCGGGCCTCATCGAGAACATTCTCGAGGCCCACCTCCATGCCAAGCTTGATCGCCGGGATGTTGCGACTCTGGTAGAGGGCACGACGCAGCGTCATGCGGCCCTCGAACTTGTGGTCGTAGTTCTGCGGCGTCCAGGTATCCTGTCCCGGAAAATCCATGGACAGGCTGTCATCCACGATGATCTCGGACAGGGGATGCCCCGACTCGAGCGCTGCCGTGTAGACAAAGGGCTTGAAGATGGAACCGGGCTGGCGGCGCGACTGGTTCACGCGGTTGAACTTGCTGTGCTCGAAGTCCCGACCGCCTACCCAGGCACGGATATACCCCGTCTGCGCCTCGAGCGTGACGACCAGCCCCTGCAGGTAGGGTGACACGGCGGGAGCGTCAACGCCCTCTTCGCGACTCTCGAGGTACTGCGCATAGGTGGTATGAGGGAACCGGCCGTAGCGCGGGCCCACCGGCCTCGATGGCGGTGAGCTGTCCCTCCAGGGCGCGCTCAGCGGCGAGCTGCATGTCCAGGTCGAGCGTGGTGTAGATGCGGAGGCCCTTCCGGTAGAGGTCCTCGCCGAAGCGGGCCTGCATCTGCTGGCGGACGTACTCCACGAAGTATTCCGCGACACCACTGAAGTCGCTCCGCGAGGAGAGCAGCAGCGGGAAGGCACGCCAGCGTTCGGCCTCCTGGTCATTGATCAAGCCGCCGTCGCGCATGAGGCCGATGACGAGGTTGCGGCGCTGCACGTTCCGGGCGGGGCGACGACGAGGGTTGTAGGTCGGCGGCGCCTTGGGGATCGCTGCCAGCGTCGCGGCCTCAGCGATGTTGAGCTCGCGGGCGCTCTTGCCGAAGTAGCGCTGGCTCGCCACCTCGACACCGTAGGCACGGTTGCCGAGATCGATCTGGTTCAGGTAGAGCTCGAGGATCTTGTCCTTGGAGTAGCGCTTCTCGATGTCGAGCGCCACGTGCATCTCACGCAGCTTTCGCCCAATGCTGCGATCGCGACGGTTGATATCCTCGGGAAAGAGGTTGCCGGCGAGCTGCATGGTGATGGTCGACGCCCCGGTGACGCGACCGCCGAGGAGGGCGCCCTTCGCGGCACCGGCCACGCGGATCCAGTCGATCCCGTGATGCTCGTAGAAGCGCTTGTCCTCGGTGGCGAGAAAAGCCTCCTTGACGGCCGGCGAGATCTCGTTGAGCGGAACGACTGTGCGGCGCTCGAGGCCGAGGTCGGTGATCAGCCGGCCGTCGGCAGCGTAGACCTTGGAGGCCTGCGCGGGATCGTACTCGCCAAGGGCATCGAGCGAAGGGCAGGCATTGTTGCGGCACACGGTGAGCCAGGCGGCCAGCCCGATCGCCAGGCCGAGGGTGGTGACACCGAGGATGGCGAGAACAACGGCACGGATGACACCGGGCGAGCGCCAGCGGGGCGTCGAGTTGGCGGCAGAGTCGGACATTGGAGTGAACCTAAGGGACCAGTTGGCCGGGAGCCAGCGGGGCCAATCGCCTTGCCGGGCCGCCACTTGAGCGGCTACTGTTGCCCGCCATGACGGACATTCTTGCCCTCGCCAGAACCCGTGGATTCCTGCACGACGCCACGCCGGGACTGGCCGAACGCCTGACGCAAAAAGCCATCACGGGATACGTGGGGTTCGATCCCACGGCGGACTCGCTGCATGTGGGCAACCTGGTGCCGGTGATGGGCCTGGCGTGGCTGCAACGCACCGGCGGGAAGCCGGTGGTGCTGGTGGGTGGTGGCACCGGAATGGTGGGCGACCCAAGCGGCAAGCGGAACGAGCGGCCGATGCTCACGCTGGAGCAGGTGGATGCGAACGCGGCCGCGATCCGGGGCCAGCTGGAGCAATTCCTGGATTTTTCGGGTGACCAGGCGGCGGTGCTGGTGAACAACGCCGACTGGCTCAGGGGGCTCAACCTGCTGGAGTTCCTGCGAGACACGGGGAAGCACTTCACCGTCAACTACATGCTGCAGAAGGATTCGGTGAAGAGCCGGATGGACTCCGGGATTTCGTTTACCGAGTTCACCTACATGCTGGTGCAGGCGTACGACTTCTGGCACCTGCACCAGTCGATGCAGGTCGAGCTGCAGATGGGCGGCAGCGACCAGTGGGGAAACATCACTGCCGGGATCGAGTTGATCGGTCGCCGGGAACAGAAGCCGGTACACGGGCTTGTCTTTCCGCTGCTGACGACGGCCGGGGGCAACAAGTTCGGGAAGAGTGAAGAGGGGAATGTCTGGCTCGACCCGCGGAAGACGAGCCCGTACAAGTTCTACCAGTTCTGGCTCAACACCGATGACCGGGACGTGGCGGGATGGCTCCGGCTGTTCACGTTCATGGAGCTGGATGAGATCGAGGCCCTGCTGGCTGAGCAGGCCAAGGATCCGGGGCGCCGAGTGGCGCAGCGACGGCTGGCGCTGGACGTGACGAGCCGGGTGCACGGGCGGGAAACGGCAGACCGGGTGATCGCGGCGAGCGAGATCCTTTTCGGGGGGCAGCCGCTGGTGGCGGCTGCGCCGGAGATCCTGGAGGTGCTGGAAGGCGAGGTGCCAGTTGCGGGCATGTCGATGGCGGAGCTGGCGGCCGGCCTTCCGATTGGTGCGGCGCTGGTGACGGCGGGGCTGGCGACGTCAAAGGCTGATGCGAAGCGGGGGCTGGAGGGAAAGGGATTTTCGGTGAACGGTGTGGTGGTGGAAGCGGGTCGGGTGCTGACTGAGGAGGACCTGCTGGCGGGGCGGTATGTGATGCTGCAGAAGGGGAAGAAGAATTACGCAATGCTGGTTGTGGCCTAGGGCGAGTGGCTGGACTGTGGGCGGGCGGTGGGTGGGCTGTGGGTGGGCTGTGGGTGGGCTGTGGGTGGGCTCGTCTCGTTCGGACCTTCGGCACGGCGTGCTGGTACCCGGGTGAGGTTCAGGTCCGCCGCCGGCAGGTCCTCACTCGACGAGACCCACCCCCGTGCGCCCGGCAGATCCGTTAGCGTGTAGCAGTTACGACGAAGTGACTCGCACGCTCGACCCGAATTGGTGAGAAGCCAACGCGATGCAACGCTCGCGTGATGCCCGACGTAGTCTGGAAAGATTCCGTCGTAGCCCGCCTGAAAGGGAAATGAAAGGTACGCCCAATCGCATGGAGACAGAGTCCGTCAACGAGCACATATATGTTAAAGAGTACCGCACGCCAACTCCCTCCTAGCGCCGCCGCTTACAGATGTCTCCAAACCTGCCCGGCCGTGTGTAGCGTGAGCAACACGTGGCTCCCGCATCCCTGAGCACTCGACGCATTTCAAGCAAGGCCTGTGGGAAGCGCATGTAAGGTGCGGCTACTCGCGACATGACCATGTCAAACTGCTCGTCACGAAATGGAAGTGCTTCCCCGACAGCACACGCGAACAGTATCTCTGGAAATTGCTCCGCCCATATGCAAGCGCCAGGCGATCAATGTCGAGCCCCACCTTGGTCACCCCAGCACGACAAGCCTTGAAGAGTTTGACCGGCCCCACAGCCAACATCAAGGATATTCCCAATCTCCGAAGGCACTTCCGGCATGGAGCGCCGAACATCCGCAGGATCGCAGGCAATTCGAAGCTCGCTCATGTGATACTCAATATCAGACTTCATCGAGACCGACCCAGAGAAGGCACTTCAACTTGACTGACTTGCTTTCAGGAGGGAAACGCGCCGACAGGCTTGCACGAACCGTGCCGCCCCACCATCGCGGCCAGTGAGTCCATTCGTGCCGTTGACTAGTTGTCAGGTTCACCAGGATAGGGATCTTGGCCACGAAGTGCTGGCGACCTGACGTCATCCTTGTTGCATCATTGGCGAGGAGAAGCTACCGGCCCTCGCTGTATGCTGCATCGATCACCATCCGGCCGCCTTTCCAAAACCTTGGCAGGCACGGACAACATCATCCACCCGCACGCCACCAACATCTGGCTCCGGCAGGTCCTCACTCGACGAGACCCACCCAGCGCCCGCACGCAACCAACATCTGGCTCCGGCAGGTCCTCGCTCGACGAGACCCACCCACCGCCCGCGCGCAAACAGCACCTGGCTCCGGCAGGTCCTCACTCGACGAGACCCACCCACTGACTGCCCACCCCTGCCCTTGCGAGGGGCGTATCTTTCAGGAACCATGAGCACTTTCGTATCGGTCTTCCGCGCACTGTACGACGCCCGGGTGCGCTACGTGGCCGTGGGCGGCGTGGCCACGGTCCTGCACGGTCACGTGCGCCTTACCCGCGACATTGATGTGGTGGTTGACCTGGCACCCGACAACGTCGAGCGCCTGCTGGGCGCGATGACGGCCATGCATCTTGCACCGGTCGTGCCGGTGCCGGCCAGCGCATTCGCCGATCCGCAGCAGCGGGCGCGTTGGGCACAGGAGAAGCACATGCTGGTGTTCTCCAGCCGGGACCCGAAAGGCGAGACCTACCTGGACGTATTTCTCGACTACCCGATGCCATGGGAGCAGCTCTGGCGCGATGCCGAGACGATGATGATCGATGAGACACCGGTACGCGTGGCATCGCTGGATCACCTGATCGAACTCAAGCGCACGGCAGGCAGGGCGCGGGATCGCGACGACATTGAGCACCTGGTCGAGATCCGGAAGCGGAGGAACGCTCTGTGAGTGAATCACCGCCGGATGCACTGAGTCCGGAAGCTCGCCAGCAGCTCGCTGATGCGCTGCGGCTCACGCCAACGGAACGGCTGCGGTTGCTGGAGTCGCTCTGGGAGTTTGCGAGGAAGAGTCCGCACTATGTGGCGAAGGAACCCGATCAGTTGAAGGCCCGGTCGTAGCGGGCGATGGGTCGGCTCTGAGGGGGGCGGTGGGTCGGCTCGGAGGAGGGCGGTGGATTGGCTCGTAGGGGGCGGTGGATCGGCTCGTAGGGGGCGGTGGGAGGGTCTCGTCTCGTTCGGACCTTCGGCACGGCGGGATGGTACCCAGATCACGTTCAGGTCCGCCGCCGGCAGGTCCTCACTCGACGAGACCCACCCACCGCCCGCACGCAACCAACACCTGGCTCCGGCAGGTCCTCACCCACTGCCCGCACGCGATCGCGATCCGCCGACAGGTCCTCACTCGACGAGACCCACCCACCGCCCGCCGTATCCCTTCCTTCGCTCCGTTCAAGATGCCATGGCCCTTTCGAGCTCTTTCGCCGCTCGCGCGACGTCGTCGATGCTGTTGAAGAGGTGCGGGCTGAAGCGAAGCGAGCCCTCCCTGAGGCTGCAGATCACCTCATTCGCGCGGAGGACGCCATGGAGCCTGGCAGCGTCGGGCACCTTGAGACAGACGATGGCGGAGCCGTGGCTGCCCAAGGGTGAGGTGATGGGGATATCGCGACGGGCGGCGAGGTCGAGCAGTGGCTTCTGGACACGCTGCAGGTGCGCGGCGATCTCGGGCACGCCGACATCGAGAATCAGCTCGAGCGAGGTGTTCATCGCCGCGAAGTCCTGGTACGGGAGGGTGATCAGCTCGAACCGGCGGGAATCGTCACGCCACTCCGGGTTGTAGTCGGTGAGCCTGCCGAAGTCGTCGGTCCCCTGAAAGGCGAGCCATCCGGCGAAGGGTGGCGTGAGCTGCTCGAGAATTTCCTTCCGCGCATAGAAGAAGCCACTTCCCCACGGGGACAGCAGCCACTTCTGCGCACCAGTCGAGAGGATGTCGACGGGTGTCTCTCTGAGATCGACCGGGAGCTGGCCCAATCCCTGGATGGCATCGACGACCAGCCACGTGCCGGTGGCGCGGGTGGCCTTCGAGATCGCTGCAAGGTCGATGGTGTACCCGTTGCTGAACTGCACCAGTGAGACGGCGAGTACCTTGACGCGGGGATCCTCGAGGCGCTGCAGGAGTCGATCCTCGTCGGGCCAGCCGTCGGGTGTCACGGGCACCAATTCCATCTGGATGCCGCGCTCGGCGAGCTTCATCCAGGGATACACGTTGGCCGGGAACTCGCGATCGCTGACGAGGACGACGTCGCCACGCCGCAGTGGCAGCGCACCGGCGGCGACGTTGAGGCCAAAACTGGTATTGGTGGAGAGCGCGATTTCGGAGTCGCTGACATTGAGGAGGCGCGCCGCGAGGTACCGGGCCCGGGTGAGGGTGGCGAACTGGACGTCCTTGGGGATGCGGTGCGGGGTGCATCGCATGCGGTTGAAGGCGTCGAGTGCGGCCAGGGTGCGGGCGGGCATGGGGCCGATGCTGGCGCTGTCGAGATAGGAGGTCTCGGCGGTCCAGCGAAAATCTGACTTTCTCAGCTCGGTAGGATCGAAAGACATTGATGCTCCGTGTGCGGGCTCATTCGGCGGCGAGGGGGCCGCGTCTCGCGGCGAGGGCGGGCCGCGTCTCGCGAGGACCTTCGGCTCGGCGCGACAGTTTGCTCTTGGGGCGGCCTGACGGCCGCCCTGTTGCAGGGGACGCCGGCAGGTCCTCGCTCGACGCAGCCCTCCCCTTCGCCGCGATAGCCGGCAGGTCCGCGCGCGCTGAGACCAGCCTTCGCCTATAGTCCGCAGGTCCTCGCTCGACGGGGCCTACCCTCTGCCTGAAGCCGGTAGGCCCTGCGTGACAAGGCGCCGATTCCGCGCCGGGCCTAGCCCCGACTCCGCAGCTTGGGGTCGTACAGTTCCCGGAGCGCGTCACCCACCAGGTTGAAGCCCATCACCGCCAGCCCGATCGCGATGCCGGGTGCGACGGAGACCCACGGCGCAACGCGCAGCAGGTCGCGGCCGTCAGCGACCATGGCGCCCCAGCTTGGCGTGGGTGGCTGGGCGCCCAAACCTATGAACGAGAGTGCGGCCTCCGCCATGATGGCCCCGGCGATGCCAAGCGTGGCGGCGACGATGACGGGGCCACGGATGTTGGGCAGGAGGTGGCGCCAGAGAATCTGGCGGTCGCGCGCGCCAAGTGCGCGGGAGGCGAGCACGTAGTCAGCGCTCCGGAGCACGAGCACCTGGCTGCGAACGAGCCGAGCCATGGCAGCCCAACCGACAATACCGATGACAACGAACACGACCGGGAGCGATGGGCGCACGGCGGCAGCCACGGCGATGAGGAGCAGGAGGGTCGGGAATGCCAGTGTGATGTCGGCCAGGCGCATGACGAGCGCGTCGACCCAACGGCCGTAGTATCCCGCCACCAGGCCAAGGGTGACGCCGAGCAGGAGCGCCACCGACTGGGCAATGAGCCCCACGCCGAGCGAGATACGCGCGCCGTAGATGACGCGGCTGAGGATGTCCCGACCCTGGGTGTCGGTGCCGAAGAGGTGATGGCGACCGGGCGGGAGGAGATAGCCGTTCTGCAGGTCGCCCAGAATCGGGCTGTCGGGCGCCAGCCATGGTGCCAGGAGCCCGCACGCCACAACCAGGGCAACGAGTGCCACGCCCAGCTGGAAGAGCGGGTCTCGGCGGAGACGACGGCCTATTGATGCGCCCATGATGCCAAACCTAGCCGGGCCGCGCGGCGACGCCCTAGCGCCATCCGGCCCCAAGCTTGCTGTAACACAATAATTTCTATCGCACCTGTAGGATCAGGGCGACGTACCCACGGGAAATCAGCCATGGATCGAAGGCTGTCGGCTCAGTTGCCACGAATCGGCATTGAAGTCACTGCGGTCGCGCTCGCCATCGGAATACTTGGATGGGTCAATCTCCCCATGCCTCTCCATGGTGATGCCGCCCTCTACCAGCTCGGAGCAAAGGCACTTGCCGATGGGGAAATGCTATATCGGGATTTCTGGGATCTAAAGCAACCAGGGATTTATCTGTTCCATTGGCTTGCCGGAAGCCTGTTCGGCTTCACAGAGACCGGATTGCACGCATTCGAACTACTCTACCTCACCGCGTTTTCGATCCTCCAAGTGATCGTGCTGCGCCGCTATCTCCACGCCAAGTGGATTGCACCAGCAACTCCTGCTGGTGACGGTTGGAAGCTACTACGCGCTGTCGAACGAATGGCACCTGACTCAACCGGCCATTCTCCTTTCTGTACCGCTCTTCTGCTTACTCGCCCTACTCACAGCCCCGCACGCGCGCTGGCGCTCACTGCTTGCTGGAGCAGCTGGTGCGGTTGCCGTGCTCTTCAAGTTCGCAGTCACTCCTGTTGTCATCTTGCTGTTTGTGGCGAGCTGGGCCGTCGACCGCAATGCTCCCAACGCAGGGGCCGCGGCGCGCCGGGGGGGGCGCATCATGACGGCCCTCCTTGGCGCAGCACTCGTCACCGGCGCAGTAGCGTTCTGGTTACATGCGCATCAGGCACTTCAGTCGTTCATCTGGGTGTTTCGCACTTGGATGCCACTCGCCTTGGAGGTCCGGGGAGGGCACCCCCTGGATCGCGTGCTTTACTCGATCGATGTGGTTTCTGCATCTCGTTCGCACCGCAACTTGTCCTAGCCTGCTTTGCCCGGCTCGGTTGGCGCGGCCTACGAGACGAGCGTGTCTTCGTATTGTCTCTGGTGTGGATGGTCACTGGAGGATTGAGCATATTGATTGAACCGTTCGCAGGGTGGCAGTTTGACTTCTTAATGTTGGCAGCGCCAACGGGCATCCTCGCGGTTCGCGGACTGGATGGTATTTTGGGCCTACTGGGCTCGGCGCTTACAAATCGGCAGCAGGCTCGGTGCAGTGGGACTGCCTTCTGGCACTTGCCGCCATTCCGTCGGGCGACCTGTGGGCGCGCAAGGCGCACAGATCTCGTAGTCCACCGCAAGCTCGCGTTCTCCGCGGATTTTGCCTATCAGCGTAAAGTGAGCCGGCGATATGAGGAGATCTGGCAGACAACGGCCTTCCTCCGCGAGCAGAGCTCGGCCTCAGGACCGATCTACGTGTTTGGGGATCCATTGATTCACACGCTTTCACAGCGGCCGCTGGCTGAGCACCGTGCACGGATGGGCCTGGGAGCTACAGCCTGAAATCATCTGGCGCCGAATGGAGTCTGAGCTCATCGAGCGACGGCCCGTCTTCATTTTCGCTGAAACGGGTATGACGCAATGCTCACGGAAAATGCTCCCGCGCTGCGCGCCATGCTCGAGCAAGACTACTAGGTACGAGCTGCCGATGCACTCGGCATCTGGTACGCGCGGACGACACTGCAGGGTATTGAGGAACACTACGGGCTACTATGAACGAACGCGGCAGGCGGGTCGATGACGTGAAGTGAGTCAAGCGCTCCTGCCAAGTGCTCGGCGAAGCGCCGCGCACCCTCATTCCCAAGGTGAATTGGGTCACCGGCATCGTAGTATTCCGCCCCCTCAAGACCCCAAGCACCTGTCGGGATGAAGAGAATCCCTTGCTCCGCTGCGACCTGACGCAAAGTCCTGCGATACGCTGCATATCCATGGAACACGACATCGCTGGGCACGCCAGCGAAGGCGTTCTCCCACACGGCGGCCTCGCTCGAGTCGCGCGGTACCTCACGCATGCCGGAAACGGAGACAGGTTCGACCAGGACGACACGCGCCCCTCCTGCCGTGCAATCAGCGCGTACGAGGTCAGGTCCCGGTGAAATCGTGCGGCCGCATCCGCCAGCGCCCGGTCGGCGCGCGCTGGATCTCGACCGGGAGAGACGTAGTCCCCTGTGCTCCACCTGGCTGCGAGTGCGCGACGGGCACCCTCGAGCTTGCCGTAGAGCAGCGAGTGACGGGCGAGCCACACCCTCCACCCTGACATCGGCGACCGGGCACCGGGGGTATCCGGGTCGCCGGGCGGAGAACCGACCAGGGCGTAGTAGAGGTCATTGTGACCCTGGAGCAGCACGACGATGTCGGGCTCGAGGCGATAGAGTTCGGTCTGCAGTCGAATAACGTTATCGACGGTTGCGTATCCGGGAACGCCGGCATTCAGGACCTCAACCGACCCTGCGCCGTGGCGAGCGTTGAGGATGCGCTCGAGCTGCGCCGGCCAGGTACTGTCGTCGGCGGTGACGGTGGCATCGAAGGTGGTGGAGCCTCCGTCGGCGAGGATACGGATCCGGCCTGGCGTCCTTGCCACCGCGACTGGTCGTCCCCGCAGCCCGAGGGAGTCGACGTGTACCCAGCCGAAATAGTCGCGATCATGAATGAGTGCCGGGCGAAGGCGCTCGTGGGAGTAGTACAGCGTGGGCATGGTGCCGGGCGGGGTGGCGCGATGGCTTTCGCGCCACCGGAAGGCAAGCTCACCCAAGGCGTACGCAACGACCAGCGGCAGGAGGACGAAGACAACACCTGCCATGAGTCGGACACGATTCGAGCCGTCGACTCCGGATGATGTCAGATCGCCCTCCCTCGCTAGTTTTCTGGCATGGCAACTACCGAGTTCAAGCTGGTGTTGAGTGGCGGCGGGCTCAAGGGCCTGTCGCACGTTGGGGTGCTCATGGCGCTGGAGGAACGCGGCCTCGTGCCCAGCCTGGTAGTCGGCTCGAGCATGGGGGCGATGGTTGCCGCCACCTGGGCCACCGGCATGTCGGGCGCCGAAATGCAGGATCGCGCCCTGCGGGTGAAGCGACGGCATGTCTTCGCGGTGGCGCATGCGGACATGGCACTCCGGCGGATGCACGCCCCAGCAGTATACCGACGGGAGCCGCTGGAGTTGCTCTTGAGGGGGCTGGTGGGCGGCCTGACGTTTCGCGACCTGCCCCGGCAACTGCTGGTGAACACCGTCGACCTCAATTCGGGCGCACAGGTGCTCTGGGGGCTTCCGGGACTGGACGATGTGCGGGTAGCGGATGCGGTGTTCGCGTCGTGCGCCCTGCCCGGGATCCTGCCGCCCAGGCTGATCCGCGGACGCTACTACGTGGACGGCGCGGTGGTGGAGAACCTGCCGCTCCGCGTGGCGGCGACCGCGGGACGGGGGCCCATCGTCGCGGTGAATCTCAATCCGCTTGGGCCATTCGACCTGGAACGGACCGACGCCGAGTCGCAGGGGTTCGCGGCGACGTACATCCGGGGGCTGGAGATGGTGATGCAGGCGCAGAGCGCCGACGGGCTGCGCTTCTGGCAGCGTCCACCGCTGATGCTGGTGCAGCCGCGGGTGGGACATATCTCGATGTTTGCCTTCGACCGGACGCAGGAACTGATCGACGAGGGATATCGCTCGATGTCGGCGGCGCTGGACGCGGTGGGCGGATCACTGGAGCAGATGGGTCCGGGGATACATCCCCGGCGGCCGGTGCGGCTGACGATCGAGTCGGAGAAGTGCGTCGGGCTGCGGGGCGTGCGCGCTCTGGGCGCCGGATGTGTTCGCCATGGGCGCCGATGGAAAGGCGCATGTCGTGGCACCAGTACACCAGTGGTCGCCGGTTGATGGAACGTACGTGAGCCATTGTCCGACGCATGCGATTCATATTGAGGGAGTGGGTGGGTCGTACCCCGGGAGGTAAGTCAGCGTGGCACAAATGGACGTTGGGGAGCCGCGCCAGACGCTGTCGCGGCCGCACGACTCCCCCTGCCCCACAGGCCTAGAAGATCGTGTAGATGAACGGCGCGAGTGCCGAGCCCTGCGCAAACACGAGCAATGCACCAACGGCGACCATGACGATGATGACCGGGAGCAGCCACCACTTCTTTCTCACCTTCATAAAGGCCCAAAGTTCGCTCATCAGGCCGGGACTGGAAGCCATCGCATACCCTCCAGATTCAGAATTGGCGCTCCAGGCTGCTCTGCGGTTGGCCCGCATTCTCCCTGGATACCCAATAGCTACCGTTATGAAGTTGAGTGTCCATGGTATTCCGACCGAATATACGCTTCACGAAGCCGATGGGCGTAAGCACCGCGAAATACACGATGCCCATAAAGATTGGCGTAGTGACCTTCGAGATCAGGTGGGCCGCCCCCATCCACACGCGCTCGATCGGGCCCAACCGGGTTGGAGCCAAGAGGGCGCCGGCCGCCAGCACGCCGCCGAGCGCGGCGAATACGGGCGCTGCGGGCCGCCCGCGCCACCACAGGAGTGCGGCGAGGACGAGGAACGCACCCCCAACGGTCAAGCCGAACTTTCGGCCTTCAGCCGGGCTCAGTCGAGCTGGAATTGCTGACGCCAATCGCCGTCCTCCTTCCATTCTGGCTGCGCGGTCTTGTCAAGAACAAACGACCCGAGAACCAGATGGTCAATGTGTGTGCGCATGAAGCACGCATATGCATCAGCTGGCGTGCACACGATGGGCTCACCGCGCACGTTGAACGATGTGTTGACCACCAGGCCGCATCCGGTGAGGCGCTCGAATTCCTGGATCAGGTCGTAATAGTTGGGGTTAGTCTCCCGAGATACGGTCTGCACTCGCGCAGAGTAGTCAATATGCGTAATTGCCGGGATATCAGATTTCGGCACATTGAGCTTCTCGATTCCCCAGAGCGTTCGCTGCTCGGCCGTGAGGGGGATCTGTCGTTCCTTCTTCACCGGAGCGACCAGCAGCATGTAGGGTGAGTCGCAATTCATCTCGAAGTACTCGCTCACCCGTTCGCGCAACACACTCGGCGCAAAGGGGCGGAATCCCTCACGGAACTTGATCTTGATATTCATGTCAGCCTGCATGCGCGGGCTCCGTGGATCGCCGATGATGCTCCGACTGCCCAGTGCCCGTGGCCCGAATTCCATTCGCCCATCGAACCATCCGATGATCTTTTCATCTGACAGCAATTTGGTCACACGCTGGGTCAGGCTCAGCTGCGTCGAGGCTCTCGTGCGGTGGCTCCGATGGACCGATGAAACCGATCGATCTGCTCATAGGCAGAACGACGGGCCCGAGGTACGCGCCCTGCATGGAATCCTTCCCCGGTACCACGGTGCGCGGCTGCTTCAACTGTCGATGCCAGATGAGCTGTGCGACACCGAGGGCTCCCCCAGCATCGCCGGCGGCAGGCTGAATCCAAAGGCGCTTGAATGGCCCTTCTCGCAACAGGCGGCCGTTCCCAACACAATTGAGAGCCACACCACCGGCGAGACAGAGGTTCTCAAGCGCGGTTTCCCGATGAGCAGTGCGAGCCATGCGTAGCATCACTTCCTCGCACACGACCTGCACGGAGCGAGCGAGATCCATCTCCTTCTGCGTCAGCTTCGACTCCGGCTCCCGCGGCGGCCCGCCAAACAGTTCATGGAAGGCCTCACTTGTCATCGTGAGGCCCGCGAGATAGTTGAAGTAGTTCTGATTGAGCTTGAAGGATCCATCTTCTGAGGTCGATCAACTCCCGATAGATGAGATCGACATACTTCGGCTCGCCATATGGAGCCAACCCCATCACCTTGTACTCACCCGAGTTCACCTTGAAGCCGGTATAGTAGGTGAAGGCCGAGTAGAGTAGCCCCAGCGAGTCGGGCCAGCGAATATCCTTCAGCAGCGTAAGGTCGTTGCCTCGACCCACTCCCATCGATGCGGTGGCCCATTCCCCCACCCCGTCCATCGTCAGGATGGCAGCCTCCTCAAACGGGGACGGAAAGAACGCACTTGCTGCGTGTGACTCATGATGCTCAGAATAGAGGAGTGGCCCCTCGTACCCGCCAGAGCAGCTAGCGAAGGGTGCGGTCCTGATACAGCTTCTCCTTGATCCACAATGGCCCCGCCTTCAGGAATGACTTGAAGCCACGAGGCGCGACTCCCATGTACGTCTCAAGGATGCGCTCAAATTTGAGAAGCGGCTTGTCGTAGAACCCGACATAGTCGAGGTCAGCAACCGATACCCCGGCCTCGCGAAGGCAGTATGCGACGGCCTCAGATGGGAAGTCTGAATCGCCCTTCTTGCGGGTGAAGCGTTCCTCGGAGCCGGCGGCCACGATCTCACCGTTTCGAATGAGCGCTGCGGCACTATCGTGGTAAAAGGCAGAAACTCCGAGGACGAATGTGGGTTTGGTCACCCTGCCTCACTGTCTAGCGGTATTTGCGCCGGGGAACGTTCGGGCCCACAGCAGACTCATTTCAGGCAGGAACCAGTCCAGTCTCAGCCAATCGGCCCAAGCGAGCCTCCGAGCGCATAACGCGTTTATCCATAATGTGTTATCGCAAATCAAGAAGCTGCCGAGGTGGACAATTTGTCTCATTAGTTCGTCTGCACTGTTGGCCCCAAGCAACATCCCTTACCGACTGAGCCGCGCCTGCAGCACACCCAGTGAATCCAGGGCCGACGCAATGCGCTCGGCTAGCCGACGCGATCCATCATCAGTCAGGTGCATGGGATCACCCGCGGCGTACAGCTTCGTACTATCGAGCCCGAGCCCCGTCGTCGAAATCATGGCGGCCCCCGTGGCTTCTGCAACAGCCTGAATCACCCCAGCATAACGGCGATAGCCCGCACGCACGTCTGCGACGGTGACACCGGGAAATGCATTCGCCAGGCTGGTACTGTCCTGCGGTGTGAGCGGAGCAAGCTCTTCCTGACCCACGTGCACCGGCTCCACGAGGACAACGCTAGCACCAAGCTCTCGAGCTATGAGCACGTACGATGTCAGGTCGCGGCGAAACTGCTCTGCACCCCGATCCAGCAGTACCGACGTGGGCAAGGACGCGCGAGCGCTCGCACCTCCGCCTGCAAAGCGCGATGAGAACGTAAGCCATGCGCCTTCAAGCTTTCCGTACAGCAGAGAATGTCGAATCAGCCAGTAGCGCATTCCACTAATGGCTTCCTGCTCACTTGGGGTGGTTGACGTCGAGACGCTCCGCCGTATGACCAGCGCATCGTAGAGGTCGTTGTGCCCCTGCATCTGGACGATTATGTCGGGATGGAAACGATAGAGATCGGTTTGCAAGTGAACCAGATTGTCGATCACGCGGTACGACGGAACCCCGGCATTCAGTACCTCCACACTGTCCGCGACCCTGTGACCAGCGAGCAAACGCTGGACTCGCGCCGGCCACGTGCTGTCATCCGCACTCACCTGCGTGTCAAACGTTGTGGATCCCCCATCAGCCAATAGGCGAAGGGTGCCGGCCATCGCATTTTCGGCCACCGGCGCACCGCGCATCCCGGATGAATCGACATGAATCCAGCCGAAGTAGTTTGCCCCATGCTCGAGCGCTGGCCGCAAACGTTCGTGTCGATAGAAGAGGGTCGGGGTTGTGCCTGGAGGGGTTGTTCGGTGAGCCTCGCGCCAGCGAACGGTGAACTCCCCCAATACGGCCACACCCGCGAGCAATACCACGGGGACGGACACGAGAAGAAGGCGGAGTCGAAGCGGAGGAACCTCACGGGTATTCATTGTCGGCCTCATCGAGATTCGGCTGCACAACAACCAGATTGCCACCGGGCAGAGGCCGCGCAGCCCCGGCCGCCGCATCTGTTGCGCCATCCTGGCACTGCAAGTTGAGCGCCGAGACAACGGCACCAGGCCAGAATACAGCCCTGAGCCCCCTGGAGAACGGGTTAGCCCAATACTCCCGTCGCCGGCCACCCCCTGTATAGTCTCAGGTACTTCTCGGCCATGATGTGATGGGTGAAGTGCTGTTCCACCCGTGCCCGGCAGGCCGCGGGGTCCACCTGATCAATCCTGGAAGCCAGTTCGACAAGCTCGTCCACGGTGTCGCCGAGAAGGCCAACATCGGCGGTGACGATCTCGGGAAGGGCACCGCGATGGGTGCCGAGCACCGGGGTGCCGCTCGCCAGGGCCTCGATGAGCGTGAGTCCAAAGGGCTCGTCCCAGAGCGCCGGCATCCAGAGACATCGCGCCGCAGCGAGCAGCGCGGTCTTCTTCTCGCCGGCGACGCTGCCGGCATACCTGACGCCGCGGCGAAAGCTGGGTCGCCAGCCACCGGCCACAACAATGCGGCGGCCACTCCGACGCGCGCCCTCGATCGCCCAGCGATATCCCTTTACCGAATGCAGGCGGCCGAGGAAGAGGTCGTAGCCCTCCTTTGCCGCCTGAAAGCGATATTCCGTGGGGTCGAGGCCGTTGTGGACATAGGATGTGTGCCCATACCGCATCGCGTGGTTGGCGCTGACGAAAATGGTATTGGCTGGAAGGATGGTTCCCGGCGGTGGATTGCCGTGGAGGGTCCACACCCAGGGCACCGGCGGCTCGACCCACAGCTGGCGATGGCTATGCAGGATATCCACTCCCTTCGGGAGCAGGGGCGCCACGTCGAAGTCGCGCTGCTGGAGGGCACCGTGATCGGCCTCGACCACCGTGGCACCAGGCATGGTCGAACCGGGCGAGGCGATGAGGGTGACCTGGTGCCCGTGCTCCAGGAGTGCCCGGCCAAGCCATGTGACGACGCGCTCGGTACCGCCGTACCGCTGGACGGGAACCATCGCGTTGACGAGGAGGGCGATATGCATGGGGCAAAAGTATAGCTTTCCGGCATGATCCCCATCTCGGGCTTCACGATCGTCCGCAACGCCGTGTCACTCGATTTCCCGGTGGTGGAGAGCATCCGCTCCATCCTGCCGGCATGCGAGGAGCTGGTGGTCAACGTGGGCGTGTCGGACGACGGCACGCTGGAGCTGGTCCGGGGCATCGACGACCCGCGCATCCGCATCGTGGAAGCGGAGTGGGACTGGAGCGACAAGATCCTGGCGCTGGGCCGGGAGACCCGACGCGCCATGGATGCGTGCCGCTTCCCATGGGGCGTCTACATCCAGGCCGACGAGGTGCTCGCCGAGCACGGTGCCGAGGTGCTGCAGCAGACGGTGCAGGAGGTGCACGACGACCGCGCGGTGGAAGGATTGCTGGTGAACTACCTGCACTTCTATGGCGACTTCGCCACCGTCGCGACCAACCGTCGCTGGTACCAGCGGGAGGTGCGGTGCATGCGGCTCGATCCCGCATTCGATGTGCGCCCATACCTCGACGCCCAGGGGTTCCGGGTGGGTCCCAATCACCGTCGGATCCGCGCGCGGCGTACGCCGGTGATGATGTATCACTACGGCTGGGCACGCCCTCCCGCCACGATCCAGAAGAAGCGCGAGTTCACCCGCAGCCTGTACCCGGAGAAGGAGCAGGGCGAGCGCGCGCTGTTGCCGTGGATCCCGCTGCTGCAGCCCTTCACGGGGGCGCATCCCCCGGTGGTGCAGGCGTGGCTGGAGGCGCGCATACCGGCAGCGGGCGAGCCGCGCGTGAGTGCACCCTCGTTCGACTGGCGCTGGCTGCGGCTGTACCTCTCCCGCGCCATCGAGAAGGTGACGGGCATGCGGCTCTTCGAGTTCCGCAACTACGAGGTGGTGTAGCGTGGCCCCCATCACCGTCGTCATCCCGGCCCTCGACGAGGCGTCGCGCATCGAGGCATGCCTTGCAAGCGTGCGCTGGGCCGATGAGGTGATCGTGGCGGACGGCGGGTCGACCGACGCAACAGTCGCGATCGCGCGGGCCGCCGGGGCCACGGTGCTGGAGCGATGCGGCCCCACGATCGGAGCCCAGCGCAACCAGGCGATCGCGCGGGCCAGCTACCCCTGGGTGCTGGCACTCGACGCCGATGAGCAGGTCATGCCGGAGCTGGCGACAGAGTTGACGTCACTTGCCGATACTCCCGGTCACGCGGCCTACCGGGTACGGCGCCGGAACTTCTACCTCGGGCGCGAACTCACCCGGGGACACTGGGGTCACGACTGGGTCGTGCGCTTCTTTCCGCGTGATCTCCGGTACAGCGAGCAGCGCGTGCACGAGGCGCTGGAACCGGTGTCGGATGTGGGGACGCTGCGCGGCACGATGCGGCACGAGCCGTATCGCGACCTGTCGCATCACCTGGAGAAGGTGATACGCTACAGTGAGTGGGGCGCGCGGGACCTGTACGACCGGGGGCGTCGCGCGAGCATGGCCGACCTGCTGCTGCGGCCGGCGTGGCGATTCGCGAAGGCGCTCTTCATCGAGGGTTGCATCCTGGATGGCCGGTTCGGGGTAATCTCCGCCGGGATCGGTGCGACAGCGACGTTCTTCAAGTACGCCCACCTGTGGGAACTCGAGCAGCGGCCACCGGAGCCGCGCGGGACACCAACGGCCTAGCCTGGAGCAGCGCATGGGTCCGCACCTGCTGTTGACCTACGACTTCCCGCCGATGGACAGCGGCATCGCGCGCTGGATGGGCGAGCTTGCCCGGCGGTACCGGCAGGGCGGGCTGGTCGTGAGTACGGGACAGCATGCCGACAGCGACGAGGTGGATGGGCGCCTCCCGAATCGCGTGGACCGGCTGGAGACACCGGTGCAGCGGCTCAAGACGCTCCCGGGCATCCTGACATGGTCGCGCCATGTGTCGGTGCTGACGCGGACCCTCAACGCCGAGTTCATCTGGTGCGGTACGGTGAAGCCCGCGGCGTACCCGGCCAAGTGGGTGCGGGAGCGACTGGGTACCCCGTTCGGCATCCTGGTGCACGGCAGCGACTTCCTCATGCTGCGGCACGAGACGCACCGCTCGGCGACGAAGCGCCGGGTCGCGAAGGAGCTGCTCGATGCGGCGTCGGTGCTGGTGGCCAACAGCAACTGGACGCGCGACCTCTGCCTGTCGGTGCTGGGAGAACTGGGGGTATCGCTCCCGGAAGACCGGGTGCGGATGGTGCCGCTGGGCACCGACCCGGAATTCTTTCGCGGTGGCGTGGACACGGCTGCGGTGCAGAAGAAGTACGACCTGGTACCGGGGCGGTGGCTGCTCACGGTGGCGCCGCTGCAGCCGAGCAAGGGGATCGACACGGTGCTGCGCGCCTTCGCCGCGGCGGGCAAGGAGTTCAGCGACCTGCAATGCGCGGTGGTGGGATCGGGCTCGGAGCTCGGTGCGCTCCAGGCGCTCGCGAAGGAACTCGGCGTGAAGCAGCGGGTGCGATTCCTGGAGGAGGTGCCGGCGGCGGACCTTCCCGCGCTCTACAACCTCGCCACGGCGTACATCGGGTTGTCGCGGCAGGGGGACGTGGACGTGGAGGGATTCGTGACGTCGTTCGTGGAGGCGGCGGCGTGCGGCCGACCGGTGATCGGTGCCCGGGCTGGCGGCATCGCGGACGTGGTGGCGGACGGGGAGACGGGGCTGCTGGTGAACGGGGAGAACGGGGACGAGGTGCTGGCGGCGCTGCAGCTGCTGCTGCGGGAACCGGCGCTGGGGGCAAAGCTGGGAAGGGATGGGCGGGTGCGGGTGGAGCGGTTCCAGAACTGGGACCGGGTGACGAGGGACCTGCATGGGATCGCGGCGGAGTTCTCATCCGACATCGCGCGGTCAGGGTGATTCTGGGCGATGGCGTGGGGCTTTGGCGTGGGGTGGGTTGTGCGTGCCTCTGGCAGCCGCTCGCGCTCCCGATGCATCCATCTCAAATACTGCACTCGCGCTCGGACGCTGCCTCGGCACGCACAACCCACCCCACGCCTACCTCACTGACCCGCACTCGGACGCGCCTCGGCACGCACAACCCACCCACGCCTATTGCCCGCCGCGCTGCCTACTTCTTCGTGGCGCCGAGTATCGCACCGAGGCGGTGCATGTAGGTGTGCTCGGCGAGGGCACGCCGGCGAGCGGCCTGTGCCAGGCGTTCGGCGGTTGATGGATCGTGGAGGAGTTCCTGCACGATCTGGCGGAGATCCGACCCGGTGTCGAACGTAAGCAGCTCGCGACCGACGTCGAAGGCGAGCGGCAGGTCGACGCGATGGTCGACGATCTGGGGGACGCCGATCGCGGCGAGCTCGAAGACGCGCTGGTTGCATCCGGTGGCGGTACCGCTGCCACTGGCGCCCTCGCGGTGGATGTTGATCGCGACTGACGCACCGGCATACGCGCGGACGTAGTCATCGAGGTCGAGCATCTCGCCCCGACAGTAGTCCTTGAGCGGCGTGCGACGCCAACCGGGCCCCCAGATCGCCAAGCCGAACTCGGTGAGGTTGGCGAGGAGCTGTTCGCGGCGCGGCGTGGCGGCACCAACGAAGACGACGTTGGCGCGGAACTGGTCGCGCGCCTTCATGGGGCGATGCACCGACGGATCGCAGCCGGGCGGGAGATGCATGGTGGGCGGGCGGGACGGGCCGCGCAGCTGCTCGACCAGGTCGGAGCCGGGGACGAACAACAGGTCGTAGGCGGTGCTGAGCGCTTCCATGAGCGGGAGCGAGTGTGTCTCGCCAATGAACCAGGCGGCCCACATGGCGTCGGCGTCGCGCTTGAGGCTCGTCACCATCCCCGCCGTGAGCTCGGCGCCCTCGACGACGAGCACCAGCTGCGCCTGGTGCTCCAGGATCGCCTTGCCGAGCCGCTCCTGGACGCCGCCGCCCCTCAAGCGCGCGAGCAGGCCCTTCTTCTCCTTCAGGTCACAGGTTTCCACGACACACCCGAGGCGCTCGAGCGCCCGCTTCCGGAGCCCGGCGTGTCCGGTCGGGTCGGCATCATTGTCCACGAGCAGCACGCGAGTCCCGGTGTACGGACCGCTCACTCTCGCATCCCTCCCGACGTCACCGGCATGGCGGGCTCCACATCATCACGGAATTGAAGTTCATAGAGGCGGCGATAGAGACCGCCGGCGGCGAGCAGGTCGGTGTGGCTGCCGCGCTGGACGATGCGTCCGTCGTCGAGCACGAGAATCTCGTCGGCCTGACGCACCGTCGCCAGCCTGTGCGCGATGACCAGCACCGTCCGGTTGGCCATGAGCCGCTCGATCGCCTCCTGCACGAGGCGCTCCGACTGGGTGTCGAGCGCGCTGGTGGCCTCGTCGAGTATGAGTATGGGCGCGTTGCGCAGCAGGGCGCGCGCGATCGCAATGCGCTGGCGCTGGCCGCCGGAAATGCGCATGCCGCGCTCGCCGAGGATGGTGTCGTAGCCGTCGGGCAGGCGGGCCACGAACTCGTGGGCATTGGCGGCTTCGGCGGCGCGCTCGACGTCGGCGCGCGTGGCCCCGGGCACGCCATACGCGATGTTGGCATGAATGCTCTCATGAAAGAGCACCGTATCCTGGCTCACCACGCCGAGGAGCCGGCGCAGCGAGGAGCGGTCGAGCTCGGGGAGTGGCACTCCATCGAGCAGGATCCGTCCCTCGGTGGGCTCGCGGAGGCGGGGCAGCAGGTCGACCAGGGTGCTCTTCCCTGCCCCGGAGGGTCCGACGAGCGCCACGACGCGTCCCGGTGCCACGCGGAAGGAGATATCGTGGAGCACGCGCGCACCCGACTCATACTCGAAGCTCACATGATCGTAGACGAGTTCCCGCTGGAAGGTGGCCGGGCGGTCGGGCCCGTCATCGGTCTCCAGCAGCGGTTCATCGAGGAGTGAGAACACCTTCTCCACGCTCGCCATGCCCTGGGCCCAGTTGGCGGGAAACTGGGAGATCGCCTTGATGGGCGAGGTGAGGCGCAGTGTCGCGAGCAGGAAGACGATGATGACCTCGGGCGCCAGCGGTGCCGAGAGCCCGAGGATCGCCGGGTTGGTGCCGGCGTACACGACGATCATCACGAGGATGGCAGCAACCGTCTCGCTCATGGGACTGGTGAGCGCGGAGAAGCGCCCGGTGCGCACGACCCGCTTGCGGTAGCGCTCCACCGCCTCGGAGAAGAGCTCCTCCTCGGCGGGCGCGGCATCGGAGGTTCGCACCAGGCGGATTCCAGCAAGCCGCTCGGTGGCGAGGGCCGCCAGCTCGCCGCGCTCGTCTGCTCGGGCGCGCGAGTGGCGGCGGATCCGGCGGGTGATGGTGCGCAGGGCGAGCACGAGGGGCGGCACCACGACCAGGCTGAGCAGGGTGAGCCGCAACGAAATGCTCGCCAGGATGAAGAGCGTCGTCCCCAGGAGGAAGATGTTCCGGATCAGGGTCACCATCGACGCGGTGACGATGCTCTTGGCCTGGTCGGTCTCGTTGATGAGGGCGGTGACGAGCAGCCCGGTCCGGGTGCGATGAAAGAAGCCGAGATCGAGCCGCAGGAGATGGTCGTAGAGCTTGCGGCGGAGGCTCGCGACCAGGCCCTCCTGCATCCGCGTGTTGAACTGCGAGGAGGCGTAGTCGGCGAGGTTCTTGAACACGAGCCCCACGCCGAGCACGATCGCCATCCGGGCGACGGCCTGTCCGGGGGTGGTGCCGGCAAGGAGCGGGTCGAAGGCGTCGGTGAGCCAGCGCTCCAGCGGCGTCGACCCCATGCGCAGGGAGCCGGTCGTCCCGAAGAGGTGCTTGAGGAGCGGGATGAGCAGGACGATGGTGATGCCGTCGAGCGCCGATGCGAGGAAGGAACAGGTGAGGGCGCCGAAGAGCAGCCAGCGATAGGGGCGCGCGAGTGCCAGCAGCCTCGAGGTCTCGTTCCGCACCGCTAGCCGCGCCTCGGCAGCAGCAGGGCGATCGGCAGGACCACTTCCTCCGGTGCCACGCCGCCGTGGAGGAAGGCGCCGCGATAACGTGCCTGATACTCGCGCAACTTGGTGGGATAGACGAAGAAGCGGTCGCCGGTGGCGAGCAGCAGCCGCGTGGTTGGCGTGCGCGCGGGGAGACCGTAGCTCAGCAGGTCGTCGACCACGATGGCGGCGTCGTCATCCTGCGCCCGCAGTTCCTCACCGAACTTGTAGCGGAGGTTGCTGGTGGCATCGCGGCGGGCGAAGACGGTGGCCGGGGTGTGGCAGTGAATGCTGCCATGGTCGGTGGTCAGCAGTACCGGCACGCCGCGCCGTTCGGCCTCGCGCAGGGCATCGAGCAGGGGTGAGCGCTCGAACCAGGTGCGGGTCAGCGTGCGCATCGCGCGGGCATCGCGCGCCACCTCGAACAAGGTGGAGTTCTCGGAGCGCCCGTGGGTGAGCTGGTCGATGAAGTTGAACACCAGCGCCGTCACCCCGGGCTGCTGGAGGTGCGCCGGGAGCCGCCGGAGCAGCGCCTCGCCATCCTGCGCGCTGAAGACTTTCTCGTAGCGCACCGGCACCGGCGTGCCGCAGATGTCGCGGAGCTGCTCCACCAGCAGCTGTCCCTCGTGCGCATTGAGGCTGTTCTCGTCCTGGTCGGCCCACCACTTGGGGTAGCGCTGCTTGATCTCCGACGGGAAGAGCCCGGAGAAGATGGCGTTTCGCGCATAGGGGGTGGCCGTGGGCAGGATCGAGAAGTAGTGCGAGGTCTCGATGTCGAACAACTCGCCGATGAGCGGCCGGATCATGGCCCACTGGTCGAGGCGAAGACAGTCCACCACCACGAACAGCGCCTTGCCGTGCGCCTGGAGCGCCGGCCGGAGGAACTCGGCCCCGATATCCACCGAGAGGGGCGGGCGGTCGCTGCGGCCGTCGCGGAGCCAGCCGGCGTAACTGCGCTTGAGGAACTTCGCGAAGTCCTGACGCAGGCTCTCCTGCAGGGTGCGGAGTGCATCCTGCAGGCCGGGCTCCTCCGCCTGGCCGAGTCGCACTTCCCACTCCGCGAGCTCGACGACGTACTCGATCCACTCGCGCCAGCCCAGCGCGGCGCCGCGGCGGGCCTCGAGTTCGCGGAAGCGGGAGGCGAAGTCGCGGGAGAGGCGCTGCTGGCGAATGCGATCGCCCTCGAGGAGCCGGGTGATGACGGTGAGGATCTGGCGAGGGTTGACCGGCTTGACGAGATAGTCGGAGATCTCGGCGCCCAGGGCGTCCTTGAAGGTCTCAGGCTCCTCGCTCTTGGTGACCATGACGACTGGCATCGACTGGTCGGCGGCACGGATGGCGCGGAAGAGCTCGAGTCCGCGACGGCCGGGCATCTGCTCATCGAGGAGCACCACGCCGTACGGCTTGCGCTGGAGCATGACGAGCGCATCGTCGCCATGGGCGCTGGTATCGACGGCAAATCCCTGGTCCTCGAGGAACATGACGTGGGACGTGAGGGACTCGATCTCGTCGTCGACCCACAGAATCGACCGCGGTCTGGGCATGGGGTTAAAGGTAAGGGGGGAAACAGGGTGAGCGGTAAACGGTGAACGGTGAACGGGAACTGCAACAGCGTGAGGAGGAACAGAAACAGCGTGAGGGGTGAGGGGTGAGGGGTGAGGAGGTAGTTTCCTGCGTGAAGCGAATTCTTCTCGTGCGACTGAGTTCCATGGGCGACGTCATCCTCACGACGCCGCTGGTGCGGGCTATCCGGGCGCGGCATCCCGACGCCGAGCTGGTGTACCTGACGCGGCCGGCGTTTGCACCGCTGGTGTCGGATCACCCGGCCGGGCTGGAGGTGCTGACCTTCGATCCGGGCAAGGAGTCGCTCCGGTCGCTCGCGGCGCGGCTCAGGGCTCGGCGATTTTCGCATCTGCTCGACCTGCATGGGGTGATGCGCACCCGTCTCCTGCGTTTCCTGGTGCCTGGGGCGTGGCGCGGATACAGCAAGCGCCGGTTTGCGAGATGGATGCTGGTGCACGGCAAGCGGGACATCTACGGCGATGTGGTGCCGGAGGCGGAACGGTTCTTCGAGGCGGCCCGAGGTTTGGGGGTTGAGCCCGATGGCAAGCCGGCGGAAGTGGGGATCAGTGCAGCGGCCGCCGAGCGGGGGCAGGTGTGGCTCGCCGGTGAGGGCCTGGGTGGGCGGCCGATTGCGGCGCTCGCGCCGGGCGCCGCACACTTCACCAAGCGCTGGCCGGTGGAGCAATGGGAGATGCTCAGCCGATCCCTGGTCGCACAGGGATACGACGTCGCGGTGCTGACGGGGGGGGATTTCCGGGACGAGGGAGCGAGGATCGCAGCGGCCGGCGGCGGCAACGCGGCGTCAACGGGCGGGGCGCTGGGACTCCAGGAAACGGCGGCAGTATTGCGGGCGGCCGAGGTGGCGGTCAGCGGCGACACGGGGCTGATGCACCTGGCGACAGCGGTGGGAACGCGGGTGGTCGCGCTCTTCGGGCCGACGGTGCGGCAATTCGGGTTCTTCCCCTATCGGTCGCCGTCCACGGTGCTGGAGCTGCCGCTCGGGTGCCGGCCCTGCAGTGCGCAGGGGGGACCGCGGTGCCCGCTGGGCCATCATCACTGCCTTCGGGAGATCCCGGTAGAGATGGTGGTGGAGGGGGTGAGGGGTGAGGGGTGAGGGGTGAGGGGTGAGGGGTCAGGGGTGAGGGGTGAGGGGTGAGGGGTGAGGGGTGGGACAGCGACAGCGTGAGGGGGAGCAGCAACGTGAACGGTGAACAGTGAGCGGTGAACGGGCGTGATGACGACGGCTGAGACGGCGTACCCGCTGCTGGAGTTACTGGCCGAATCGGTGCGCGGGCAGCGGCGAGAGGGGCTGTTCGCGGTGTGGCTGACGACGCGGGTGGCGCTGGACCAGAACCTGGATCCGCCGCTTCCGGAACGGGCTCAACGGCGTCGCGTCGATGCCCTGGAACGCCGGATTGCGCGACTGAGCATTTCCGCGCCGCTGCGGCGGGCGCTGGCGGGTACGTTTGCGCTGCTCCGCGATCCGGGCAAACGCTCGGCGGCGATGGCGCTGCAGCAGCTTACGGTGCCGGTACGGGAAACATTGGGGGCCGAGGCGGGCGAAATCATGGCGCGGGCCGCCCGGGTTAGCAGGCGGGTAGGCGGGTAGGCGGGTGGGCGGGTGGGCGGGTAGGCGGGTAGGCGGGTGGGCGGGTAGGCGGGTGGGCGGGTAGGCGGGCGCTAGCGCTTGGGGGCCATTCCCGGAGGAGCCATCGGCACAAAGGTGGCGGCGGGCTTGGGGAGCAGGCCGGCGGCAATGGCCTCGCTGTCAGAGGGCGCCATCGTGGAATCGGGGTGCAGCTTGGCGACCGCGCCGGTCATCTCCACGAACGTGGCATTGAACTCACTGTCAGGCCAGATACGGACCCAAAGGGGGCGTCCGCCCCGCTCGGCATAGAGGAGCGTCGCGCCCTGGTTGTCCTTGGAGTCGCTGATGAGGCGCCACGAGGGCGGCCGGAGCGCCATGCGGTAGTAGGTGGCGGCGGCATCCTGCTTGAGCGTGGTGCGCAGGCGCACCGCGAGCGCCTCCTTGCTGCCCGCCTTGGAGACATACGACGCGTTGGGCGGCATGATGATGGCGGGGAGCACATCGAGCGCGCTGGGGACTTCCTCGGGCTTGTCCTTCTTTTCGCACGCGGCGAGGGCGACGACGACCCCGAGCGGGAGCAGAAACCGGTGTAGTTGCATAGGGCGAGGAGAGTAGCTGAAGTGGCGCCCGGGGTCAACGTTCGCGTTGCTGCAACCTGTGGCCCGGCTTATGTTTCCGGCATTCCTGCAGGTCCAATCGAGCAAGGAGTCCGTGGCGATGGCTGGCCACAGCAAGTGGAAGCAGATCAAGCGGAAGAAGGCGGTGACGGATTCCCGTCGCGCCTCCGCCTGGACGAAGATCATCCGCGAAATCACGGTCGCGGCGCGGGCCGGCGGCGGCGATCCGGGGGGCAACCCACGGCTTCGACTGGCGATGGACGGCGCACGCGCGGTGAACATGCCGAAGGAGAACATCGAGCGCGCCATCAAGAAGGGCACCGGCGAGCTCGAGGGCGCGCAGTACCTGGAGCTGACGTATGAGGGCTACGGGCCGGGCGGCGCCGCCATCCTGATCGAGGCCACCACCGACAACCCCAACCGCACCGTGGCCGACGTGCGACACGCCTTCAGCCGCAATCACGGCAACCTGGGCGCTACCGGTTCGGTGGCGTGGATGTTCGACCACAAGGGACTCATCTACCTCGACGCGACAAAGTACGAGGAAGACAAGGCGCTGGAAGCGGCGCTCGAGGCCGGCGCGGAGGACTTCGTGCGCGAAGGTGACCAGTACGTCCTCTCGACGTCGCCGTTCTCGGTGCATGCGCTCATCGACGGGCTCAAGGAGCGCGGCCTGGACAGCGACACCGCTGAGCTGGCGCAGGTGCCGAAGAACACGGTGAAGGTGGAAGGACCCGACGCGGAGCGCCTGCTCAAGCTGATGGAAGTGCTGGAGGATCTGGACGACGTCTCCAAGGTGTTTTCCAACTTCGACATCGACGCGTCGCAGCTCGCGGCCGCTGAGGCCTGAGATTTCCGGCTTGCGCGTGCTTGGCGTCGACCCGGGCACGGCGACGCTGGGGTACGGGGTGGTGGATGCATCGCCCCGCGAGCCCATGCGCCTGGTCGAGTGTGGTGTGCTGCGCACGCGATCGGACGAGTCCCTCCCTGCCCGCCTCCGCCTGATCCATGATGGCATCGCCGACCTGATCGTACGCCACCGCCCGGACATCGTGGCGGTGGAGACAGCGTTCTACGCGAAGAACGTGCATACCACGGCGGTGCTGAGCCACGCCCGCGGCGTGATCCTGCTCGCCGCCGAGACGGCGCAGGTGACGATCGCGGAATATGCGCCGCGCCTGGTGAAGAAGACGGTGGTCGGCTCGGGGAGCGCGCTCAAGCCGCAGGTGGGCTACATGGTGGCGCAGCTGCTGCGCCTCAAGTCGGCACCGAGCCCGGCGGATGCGGCGGACGGGGTGGCGATCGCGTTGACGCATCTGTTGCTGGCGGGTGGGCGGGTAGTGGTGCAGGCGGGTAGGCGCGGTGGGCGGGCAGGCGGGCAGGCGGGTGGGCAGGGTAGGCGGGTGGCCAGTCATGATCGCGTTGGTGACAGGGGTGCTGGCGTCGCGGAGCGGGGAGACGCTGGTCATCGCCACTGACGGTGGTGTCGGCTACGAGTTGCGCGTTCCGCTGGGCGTGCTCGAGCGACTGCCCGCGAACGGGGCCCGTCTCAGCCTGCATACCGAGCTGGTGGTGCGGGAGGACGGCTGGACGCTGTACGGGTTCGACCGGGTGACGGAGCGCGAGGTGTTCCAGCGACTGCTGGGCGCGAGCGGCTTCGGGCCGCGCCTGGCGCTGGCGCTGATCTCGGCGCTGGGCGGCGACCGGACCGTGCGGTCGATCAAGGGGCGCGACCTGGCTGCGCTGAGCAGCGTGCCCGGCATCGGGAAGAAGAAGGCGGAGCGACTGGTGCTCGAACTGCAGGACAAGATGGACGACATCGCGGTGTCTGCGGCACCTGCCGCGTCACTGGGTCCGGCGGAAGAAGCGACTCGTGCACTGGTGGCGCTGGGGTATGCCCCGGCGCAGGCGGACAAGGCGGTGCAGTCGGCGCTGCTGGGTGGACCGGGCGACGCGGCGGCTCTGGTCCGGGGCGCGCTCAAGTCGCTGTCGGCCCGATAGCATGCTGGCACGGGCGCGCGACTTCTTCCGGTGGCTGGCCCCCTTCCACGAGCGGTTCGGTTTCTGGCGCGGCACGCGGGTGGGTGGCGCTGTGCGTCGCCTCGAGTATGCGGCATCTCCCGGGGACCTGGTGTCGATTCCGGTGGCGGGCGAGCCGCCGATCACGGGGCGGGCAGGCACGCATGACGGCGCGGTGTTCCGGCAGATCTACCTGTGGCGCGAACTCGAGGCTCCCTTCCCTGACGCGCCACAAACGATCGTGGATGCCGGGGCCAACATCGGGGTCGCGACACGTTACCTGGCCCACCAGTACCCGGGGGCGCGTATCGTCGCGCTGGAGATCGAGCGGGACAACCTCGAACTGCTGCGGTCCAACGTGGCGCACCTTCCCCGGGTTGCGGTTCGGGCGCAGGCGCTGTGGGGTCACCGGGCGCGGGTCGCCATCGAGAATCCTGCCTCCGCCAGCGACGGGTTCCGCGTCGTGGAACGGCCGGACGGCCCCATCGATGCCATCGGCGTCGCGGACCTGCTCGACGAGCTCAACCTCGACACGCTGGACCTGCTCAAGCTGGACATCGAAGGGGCGGAGCGTGAGGTGTTCGACGACCACGCCGAATCGTGGCTGCCCCGGGTGCGCATGCTGCTGGTCGAGTTGCACGAGCGTTACCGGCCTGGCTGCACCGCCGCGATGGCGCGGGTCGCAGCGGCCGGGGGCTACCAGGTGACGACCTCGGGCGAGTATCACCTGCTGTCACGCTGACTCACTACTCCAAGGATCATTCATGACCGTCGCTGCCGTCACCGCCGAATGGATCTGCACCCGCTGCGGTTCGACCAATCGCAAGCTGGTGGCGGCCGACACGACGCGCGCACGGGATCGGTGCGTGACGTGCGGGGCGAAGCATGAACTGGTGCCGGGGGAGACGCCGGTGCGGTGGGAGGCAAAACCGCGGTAACCGCGACTGCGTAAACGGTGAACGAGTGGAACGGATGCCCGTTGTACCGGTCACCGCTTTACTTTCACCCTCATGACTGCCCCCCGACTGCAGGTCACCACGCCCGACGTCCTTCCCGACGAGCCGGCCGCCGATGCGGCGCTGCGTCCGTCGCGGCTGGACGAGTTCGTGGGGCAGGAGCAGGTCAAGTCCTCGCTGCAGATCGCCATCGACGCGGCAAAGCAGCGGGGCGACACCCTCGATCATACGCTGTTCTTCGGGCCCCCCGGGCTCGGCAAGACCACGCTTGCGATGCTGATGGCGCGCGAGATGGGGGTGCAGTTGCGCGTCAGCTCCGGCCCGGTGCTCGAGAAGCCGGGCGACCTGGTGGGACTGCTGACCGGGCTGGCCCCTGGCGACATGCTGTTCATCGACGAGATCCACCGCCTCCGGCCGGTGCTGGAGGAGTTCCTCTACCCGGCCATGGAAGACTTCCGGGTGGACGTGCGGATCAGCGACGGTCCCAATGCGCAGACGATCCCGATGTCGCTCGAGCGATTCACGCTGATCGGTGCCACGACACGCTTCGGGCTGCTCACGCCACCGATGCGCGCGCGGTTCGGGATCGTGGAGCGGCTCGGCTTCTACTCGCCCGACGAACTGGAGCGGATCATCACCCGCTCGGCGAGCATCCTGAACGTGCCGATCGATGCAGACGGGGCCGCCGAGGTGGCGCGGCGCAGCCGGGGCACGCCGCGGATCGCCAATCGGCTGTTGCGCCGAGTGCGGGACTTCGCGCAGGTGAAGGCGGCGGGACAGATCACGGGGCCGGTGGCCACCGAGGCGCTGAGCCGGCTCAACGTCGATGAGTTCGGGCTGGACGACATGGACGCGAAGATCCTCACCACGATCATCGAGAAGTTCGGTGGCGGGCCGGTGGGCCTGGGCACGGTGGCGGTGGCGGTGGGCGAGGATCCCGATACGCTGCAGGATGTGTACGAACCCTTCCTGATCCAGCAGGGATTCCTGGAACGAACCCAGCGGGGCCGCTGTGCCACGGCGCTGGCGTACAAGCGATTCGGCCTCACGCCTCCGCCGCAGCAGACCACGATCTTTGGTGGTTGATCGCCCACTGGTCGCGGCCGACTTCGAGTACGAGCTGCCGCCGGAACTGATCGCCCAGGAACCGGTGGGCGTGCGCGGTGAGAGCCGGATGCTGGTGGTGGGAACGGGCGCGGTAGACCGGCGCAAAGGGCGCGGTATGGCGGTGTGCATTTCGCGACGGGAAATGTTCGGGGACCTGCTGGAGATGATTCCCGCCGGTGACCTGCTGGTCCTCAACTCCACACGCGTTCGGCATGCACGGCTGATCGGCACCCGCCCGTCGGGTGGCGAGGCGGAGGTGCTGCTCATCCATCCTGGGGCAGACGGCACCTGGATCGCCATGGGGCGACCGGGGAGTGCGCTGCGACCGGGGAAACGGATCAGCCTCGGCGCATCAGTGTTTGTGGAGACGGTGCGTGTCCTGGAGGATGGGAACCGCGTGGTGCGGTTCGTAGGCGCGAGTGCTGAGGAGGCGATCGCGCTTCACGGCCAGCTGCCGCTGCCGCCGTACATCACGCATGCCCCCGGCTTGCTCGACGAAGAGCGATACCAGACGGTCTATGCGCGGCGAGAGGGGTCGGTGGCGGCGCCGACAGCGGGGCTCCACTTCACCAGGGTGATGCTGGACCAGCTTGCGGGGCGCGGTGTCCGGATCGCAGAACTCGACCTGGAAGTGGGCCCGGGCACGTTCAAGCCGGTCGAGTCGGAGGAGCTGCGCGGGCACGTGATGCATGCGGAGCGGTACGAGGTACCGGCGTCGCTGGTGCGCGAGGTGGCGGAGACGCGGGCGGCGGGCGGCACGGTGTGGGCCGTGGGTACCACGGTGGTGCGGGCACTCGAGAGCGCTGCGGACGAGCACGGCATCCTGCGGGCGGGTACATCGGAGACCGCGCTGTTCATCACCCCCGGCTATCGCTTCCGCGTGGTGGATCACCTCATCACGAACTTTCACCTGCCCCGTTCTACGCTCCTGATGCTGGTGTCCGCGTTTGCCGGCCATGCCACGACCATGGCCGCCTACCAGCACGCCGTGGCCCAGCGATATCGCTTCTACTCCTATGGTGACGCAATGGTGATCCCATGACGTTCTCGAATCCTGCCGGCTCGGCGGCCGGCAATGCCCACGCCTATCGCGAAGCGGTGATCGCGCTCGTGGGGGCGCGCGACCCGATCGACGTGCTGGGCGAGTTGCCGGAGTGGCTGGGGCAGAAGGTGCGCAAGCTCGATGACGCCCGCCTCCGACGGCCGGAGGCGCCGGGGAAGTGGTCGGTGATCGAGGTGGTGGCCCACCTCAACGACGCCGAGCTGGTGCATGGGTATCGCACCCGCATGATCGTGGCGGAACGGGAGCCACCGATCACAGGCTACGACCAGGATGGCTGGGCGCTGGCATTCGGCTATCCGTCGGCCGACCTGACCACGACGCTGGCGATGCTGACGGCGATGCGCGTGGCGAACCTGCGGCTCTGGAGTGCGTTCACCCCGGCGCAGCTGGCGCGGGTGGGGCATCACAGCGAGCGGGGGGCGGAGAGCGCGGAGCTGTACCTGCGCCTGGCGGCGGGACACGACCTGGTGCACCGGCGGCAGATCGAACGGATCCTTCGCTTCGCTCAGGATGACGTGAGGACGTGAGGACGTGCAGGACGTGAGGACGTGAGGACGTGCGGATGTGAGGGCGCGAGGACGTGAGGAGGTAGCGGTGTTCGAGTTCCGGCTGGAGGCGGAGCGGGGATTGGCGCGCGCGGGCACGCTGACGCTGCCGCATGGGGAGATCCAGACCCCGGCATTCATGCCGGTGGGGACCCATGGCGTGGTGCGCGGGCTGCATCCCGACGAAGTGCGGCGCACCGGTGCACAGATCGTCCTGGGCAACACCTATCACCTGCACCTCCGTCCAGGCGAGGCAACGGTTGCGGCCCTGGGCGGGATCCACCGTTTCATGCACTGGGAGCGCCCAATCCTCACCGACTCGGGCGGGTTCCAGGTCTTCTCGCTGGCGGCGATGCGCGAGATCACGGAAGAAGGCGTGACGTTTCGCAGTCATGTCGATGGGAGCCTGCGGCACATCACGCCGGAGAAGGCGACCGAGATCCAGTGGACGCTGGGCAGCGACGTGGCGATGCAGTTCGATCATGTGGTGCCGGGGCAGGCCTCGTGGGCCCTGGCGGAAGAGGGGATGGAGCGGTCGCTTCGCTGGCTCGACCGATGCGCGCAGGCGCACGCAGCCCTCACCTCCGCAGGTCCGCACGCCCTCACGTCCCGGCAAACCCTGTGGCCGATCGTGCAAGGCGGGACGCATGCGGACCTGCGGCAGCGCTCGCTTGAGGGGATCCTCGCGCGCGGTCCATGGACCGGCATCGCGATCGGCGGGCTCTCGGTGGGCGAGACGAAGCCGGTGATGCACAAGGTGCTGGACGACCTCGCGCCGATGCTGCCCACCGGGGTGCCGCGTTATCTTATGGGTGTCGGATTTCCGGCGGACCTGCTCGAGGGGATCGCCCGGGGGGTGGACCTGTTCGACTGCGTGGCGGCGACGCGGAATGGCCGGCACGGCACGGCGTGGCTGCCCACCGGCCGGCTCAACGTGCGGGGCGCGCGGAACACCACCAGTGACGCACCGCTCGACCCGGAATGCGACTGCGAGACGTGCACGACATTCTCGCGCGGCTACCTGCGTCACCTGTTCGTGGTGGAAGAAATGCTGGGGCTTCGCCTGGTGTCGCTGCACAACATCCGCTTCCTGGTGCGGCTGGGCGAGGAGTCCCGGCGGCGGATCCTTGATGGTTCGTTCGATTCCTGGCAGCGCGAGTGGCTCGCGCGCCATAACGGTAACGGAGACAGCGCGTGACCAATGTTCTTGCCTCGTTGATCCTGCAGGGCACCGCGCCGGGCGGCGCGGCCGGCGGCCTCCCGATCCTCCTGATCCAGGTGGTGGGCATCGGCCTGGTCTTCTGGTTCCTGATCCTGCGTCCGCAGGGCCAGGCGCGGAAGAAGCAGGCGGCGCTGCTCAGTGCGCTCAAGAAGGGCGATGACGTGATGACGGTGGGTGGCATCGTCGGCGTGGTGAAGGACATCCGGGAGCACAAGGAGCTGGGTGAGACCCGGGTGACGATCGAGACGGGGACAACGCAGGTGGTGGTGGAGCGCTCGCGCATCGTCCGGGTGGGCAGCGACACCGCCACGGGGTCGCCGGCGCCGGTATGAGCCGGCTGACCCTGCACCTGCTCGGCTCACCGGTGCTGCGGCAGCGCAGCGCCGAGATCGACGTGGTGGACGAGGAGGTCCAGCGCTTCATCGACGACCTGTTCGAGACGATGGCGGCGGCGAACGGGGTGGGCCTGGCGGCGAACCAGGTGGGCGTGGCGAAGCGGGTGGCGGTGATCGATGCCGACGGGCAGCGCTTTGCGATGGTGAACCCGCGGATCGTGTCGAGCCAGGGGCGGGATACGGCGGAGGAGGGCTGCCTCTCCATTCCGGATGTCTTCGGTGACGTGACGCGGCCAGCGGAGGTGACGCTGGAGGCACTGGACCGCGATGGCCAGCCGTTCCGGCTCGACGCGAGCGGGCTGGTGGCCCGCGCGATCCAGCACGAGATCGACCATCTCGACGGGATCATCTTCCTGGACCACCTTGGCGCGCTGCGGCGGGCGATGCTGCTGAAGCGTTTCCGGAAGGAGAACGCCGGCAAGGGGTACCTGAAGGAAGTGCGCGACGGGGAGCCGGAGGAAGCGCGGCGGGGGTAGCCGCGATGCGGATCCTGTTTTTCGGCACGCCGGAGTTTGCGGTGCCGTCGCTGGAGGCCCTGCTGGGGTCGGGTCACGCGGTGGTGGGGGTGGTGACGCAGCCGGACCGGGCGCATGGGCGCTCGCGGAGCGTCTTGGTGGCACCGCCGGTGAAGGTGGCGGCGGAGGCGGCGGGCGTGCCGGTTCTGCAGCCCGACAAGCCGGTGGGCGTTCAATTAATCGATCAATTAAACGCGTTTGGGGCCGACTTGGGTGTCGTGGCGGCCTATGGCCACATCCTTCGTCCCCAGGTACTCGGCATACCCCGGCTGGGCATGATCAACGTTCACGCATCCCTCCTTCCGCGCTGGCGCGGCGCCGCACCGATCCAGTGGGCCATCCGGGCCGGGGACCAGGACACCGGCATTACCATCATGCAGATGGAGGCGGGCCTCGACAGCGGCCCGGCCTGGCTGTCGCGCTCCACACCCATTGCGCCCGGCGAGTCCGGCGGCGCCCTGACCACTCGGCTGAGCCTCCTGGGCGCCGAGGCACTGCTCGAGGCCCTGCCGCTGCTCGAGGATGGATCCGCGCCGATCGCGCAGGACGCGACGGCGGTCACGCTGGCGCCCAAGATCGACCGCGGCACGGCCCGCATCGACTGGAGCGAGCCGGCGGATCGGCTGGCGCGACATGTCGCCGCGTTCGACCCGGCGCCGGGAGCGTGGACGACGCTGGCGGGGGTGGACGTGAAGCTCTTTGGCGCGGAGGGCGCGGAGGGCGCGGAGGGCGCAGAGGGCGCAGAGGGCGCGGAGGGCGCAGAACGTTCGACGGCGGGCACGGTGCTACGGGCAAGCGAGGTGCTCGAGATCGCCACCGGGGCCGGCACGCTGATCGTGCGCGAGGTCCAGCCGGCAGGAAAGAAGCGGCAGCCAATTGCGGACTGGGTGCGCGGGCGGGGCGTCGCGGCAGGGGCACAGTTCGCATGACGCTTCCCCGGGTCCACGCCGTCACTGATGCGCGGGTGCTGGCACTGCCGGGCTTCCTCGACCTCGCGCGCCACGTCGCGACCCTGGGACAGCGGGTGGCGATCCACCTGCGCGACCGGACGGCCAGTGGACGCTCGCTCGCCGATCACGCCGTGACACTGTGCCGGGCACTGGCAGGCACTGGCACCGCGCTCATCATCAACGCGCGGCCCGACATTGCGGCGGCGGTCGAGGCGCGAGGTGTACAGCTCGGCGCAGGCGACATCACCGTGACCGACGCACGACAGATGTTCGGGGGCTGGGTTGGACGTTCGGTGCACAGCGTGGATGCGGCCCGGGAGGCAACGCAGGACGGCGCCGACTACCTGATCGGCGGAACCACTTATGCGAGCGCCTCGCACGCCGGGGATGCGCCACAGGGACCGGCATTCATTGGCACACTGGCGTCGGTGTCGCCAAGGATCATCGCGATCGGTGGTATCACCGCGGCCAACGCCAGCGCGGTCCATGCCGCGGGAGCGTACGGGGTTGCCGCCATCAGCGGGATCTGGGACGCGAGCGACCCGGTGGGCGCAGTCACCGCGATGCTCGCCCCATGGGGTAAGGCATGAGCGACATCGATATCATGCTGAACGGCGAGCCGCGCGCCGTCCCGGACGGTCTCGACCTGCCAGCGCTGCTCGCGCACCTGGGCCTGGCGCCGGAAGCGGTGGTCGTGGAGCTCAACCGGAAGATCGTGCGTCGCACGGAGCTCGCCGGCGTCCCCGTCTCCAGTGGCGACTCCATCGAGATCGTGCATTTCGTGGGGGGCGGATGAGTGCGGGCCACGCATTCATCGTGCGACAGGCCACGGTGGGCGATGCCGCAGCGATCGCGGCACAGCGCGCGGCGATGTTCGCCGAGATGGGCGAGTTGGCGGTGTCGCGCGTGCCTGACCTCGTGCGCCGCGCCACGCACTACCTCGAGGCGGCGATTGCATCGGGTGAGTACACCGGGTTCCTGGCGTCTCCGTCGGGCGAGGATGGAGTCATCATTGGCGGGGCTGGCGCGCAGGTGCGCCGGACACTGCCGCACCCGCGCGAGCCCGACGGAACACCGCATGGGACGCAGGCGATCGTGCTCAATGTGTACACCGACCCCGCATGGCGCGGACACGGCGTCGCGGAGTTGCTGATGCAGCGCGTGATCCGCTGGGCCGGTGAGGCCGGGATGGACACACTGGTGCTGCATGCATCCACGGCGGGACGGCCGCTCTACGAAAAGCTGGGCTTCGCCGCGACCAGCGAAATGCGCTACGCCGGAACCCTGCGCGGTCCGGCGGCACCGTCAGCCGCAAAGGAAGGGACATGACCATCAGCGACGCTGCAACAGACATCGCGCCGCAGTTCGATGCGCCGCTCGTCATCGGCGGGCAGGCCTTTCGCTCGCGGCTCATGGTGGGGACCGGCAAGTACCGCTCGAACGCGGAGATGGTCGCGGCGATCGACGCGTCGGGTGCCGACGTCGTCACGGTCGCGGTGCGCCGCGTCGACCTCGACCGGACGAAGGAGGAAGGGGTGCTCTTCCACCTGTCTCCCAAGCGCTACTTCCTGCTGGCCAACACCGCGGGATGCTACAGTGCCGACGAAGCGATCCGCTACGCCCGGCTCGGGCGCGAGGCGGGCTTCAATGATTTCGTGAAGCTGGAGGTTATCGGCGACAAGGAGACACTGCTGCCCGACGCCGAGGGCCTGCTCACGGCGGCTCGCGTCCTGGCGAAGGAGGGATTCCAGGTGCTCGCCTACACCAACGACGACCTCATCACCGCCCTCCGGCTGGAGGATGCCGGCTGTGCGGCGGTCATGCCGCTCGCGTCGCCGATCGGGAGTGGGCTCGGGCTACTCAACCCCTACAGCATCCGCACCATCAAGCGGCGGCTCTCGGTACCGGTGATCGTGGACGCGGGCGTGGGAACGGCCTCCGATGCATGCCTGACGATGGAACAGGGCGTGGACGGGATCCTGATGAACACGGCGATCGCCGAGGCGAGCGACGCGGTGCTCATGGCGCAGGCGATGCGTGGCGCCGTCGATGCAGGGCGCGCGGCGTATCTCGCCGGGCGCATGCCGCGACGCGAAGTGGCGATTCCCTCGTCGCCAGAACGCGGGATGCTGGAGAGATGACGCGCAGCGGCAGGACGGGAGAGCGGCACGCCGCGCCGGTACCGGCCGGGCTCCCCGCACGCCGCGCCGCGATGGACGTGCTCCTTGCCGTGCGCCAGGGCGAGCCTTTCGACCAGGCGCTGGCGCGCTCCCTCGATTCCCTCCCCGATGCCGACCGGCGGCTCGCCCATGAGCTGGCGGCTGGCGTGCTGCGCCGGCAGACTGACCTCGATGCGCGGCTCATCCCGCTCGTACGTCATGGCTGGGGCAACGTCGAGCCGGCGTTGCGCGAGGTGCTTCGGCTCGGCGCCTACCAGCTGGTGGCGCTCGACCGCGTCCCCACCCATGCGGCGGTCTCCACCGCTGTCGACCTCGCGCGTGCGCTGAGTGGAAGCAAGGGGGCGGGATTCGTGAATGCCGTGCTCCGGAAGGTGGGCGGGCGCGCAGCGGCACCGTCGCTCGCCATCGATCCGGCCGCACACTTCGCCGCGCTGTACTCGCATCCCGACTGGCTGGTGGCGCGCTGGCTGGAGCGCTATGGCCAGGACGATACGGTGGCGCTGATGGAGTGGAACAACGCGCCGCCGGCGCTGGTGCTGCAGGGCGCCCGTGAACGCGATGCCGTGCTCGAGTCACGCTGGCGCGACGCGGGACTGGACGCTACGCGTGCACCGCTGGCGGGCTGGCTCAGCCCGGCGCGCCGTCCCGCCGACGTGCCGGGCTTCGATGAGGGCGCATTCATCGTGCAGGACCCGGCCCACGCGCTGGTGGCGCAGTTCGCGGGCGTGCAACCCAGCATGCGGGTCTATGACGCGTGCGCCGCGCCAGGGGGGAAGTCGATTGCGATGGGCCGAACGGCGGCGCTGGTGATCAGTGCCGACCTCAAGACCGATCGGGTGCGGCGGCTCAGCGAGAACCTCGCGCGGGCCGGGAGCGGACGGGAGCATGCGGTGGTCGCCGACGCGCTGCATCCCCCGCTGGCGGCAGCGGATGTCGTGCTGCTCGACGCGCCGTGCCTCGGCACCGGCACCTTTGCGCGCCATCCCGACGCGCGATGGAAGGTGAGCAGTGACGCCCTCGGACGGCTGGCCGCGCAGCAGGCGGAATTGCTCCGGTCGTGCACCGACGTCGTCCGGCCGGGCGGCTGGTTAGTTTATGCGACGTGCTCGCTGGAGCCGGAAGAAAACGAACAGCAGGTGGACGCGCTTCTGGCGCGCGACCAGCGGTTCGAGCGCGACCCTGGAGACACCGTGCCCGCTGACCTGCGCACCGCACGAGGCGACTTGCAACTGCTGCCCTTCCGCCATGGCACCGACGGCGCATATGCCGCCCGGCTCCGGCGGCGCCGATGAAGTTCGGCCGTCGCAACCGGGGAACATCGGATCCCGCTCCCGATCCGACCGTCACACCCGCAGGCGCCACGACCCCAGGGATGCGGTTCGGTCGCCGACGGGGATCGCCGGGCCCGTCGACGGCCGAGGATCGTGGACCGGCTCGGCGAGGCACCGGCCGCCGGATCGGGCGTGACCTGGGACTGTTGCTGCTCATCTTCATCGTCGGGTTCGCCATCGCATTCGTGTGGCTCTCGCCGGGCCCGCTGGTGGCCTCCGACCATGCCACGCCGGGCGTGGTGGGGATACCGAGCAGCCAGGCCGAGGCGCTGCTGACGCAGGCGGGATTCAAGACGAAGCGGGCAGAGTCGCGGCAGCATCCCACGTACGAATCCGGCATCGTCATCTGGCAGGACCCGGCGGCGGGCACCGTCCTTCCGGAAGGAACACCCGTGACGCTCACGGTCAGCGACGGCATTGCGCCATACGCCGTGCCCGACGTCTCGCAGCTGCCGCTCGAGCTTGCCGCCAGGGTGATCGAGGCGAGCGGGTTCCGCATGAGCCAGGTGGACACGGCGCCCTCGGCGGGGCCGGCCGGCGTGGTGGTGGAGGTGCGACCGGCGATCGGGTCAGTGCAACCGGCCGGTACCAGCATTCAGCTCGTGATCAGCTCGCGGAAGCCAACCCTGCCCTACGCCAGCCAGGAGACCCACCGATGAGCGTGCGCATCGCCCCGAGCATCCTGTCGACCGACCTCGGTCGGCTGGCCGAGCAGGTGCGACAGGTGGAGGAGGGCGGTGCGGAATGGCTGCACGTGGACGTGATGGACGGGCAGTTCGTGCCCAACCTCACGTTCGGCACACCGCTCATCGCGGCGCTCCGGCGGATCAGCGAGCGGCCGATCGACGTGCACCTCATGGTGGACCGCCCGGAGCGATTCATCCCGGAGTACGCGGACCTTGGCGTGTCGGTGTTTACGCTGCACCCGGAGGCGACGCATCATGTGCAGCGCCATCTCGCGGCGATCCGCGAGCGGGGAATGATGGCGGGCCTCGCGCTCAACCCGGGGACGCCGCTCACCTTCCTCGAGGAGGTGGTGGACAACGTCGACCTCGTGCTGGTGATGAGCGTCAATCCGGGGTTTGGCGGGCAGGCCTATATTCCGGCATCAACGGGCAAGATCCGCCGCGTACGGCAACTGCTCGATGCCCGCCGCTCCGGCGCGCTGCTCGAGGTGGACGGCGGGATCACGACGGAAACGATTCATGCTGCCTGGGACGCCGGCGCCGATACCTTCGTGGCGGGCACGGCGATCTTCGGGAAGCCGGATCCCGCGGCGGCGGTGCGGGCGCTTCGGGCGCAGTGCGGTGTGCGGGTGTGACAGTGAACGGTGAACGGTGAACGGTGAACGGGAAATGGTGAAGGGTGAACGGGAAACTGTGAACGGGGTGCAATGAGCAAGCAGTGGATGGTGGTCCTTGGCGTGATTGCCGCATTGGCAGGCGGTGCGTACGCCCTCGTGCGGTTCGGGCCGGAGAATACCGGCGTGGAGATCGGCAAGAAGGCGCCCGACTTCCGCCTGCTCGACCTGGCGTCCGGTGACTCGGTCTCGCTGCGCGAGCTCGCGAAGGGCGATGTCGCGCTGGTCAACATCTGGGCCACGTGGTGCGAGCCGTGCAAGGAGGAAATGCCGGCGATGCAGCGCGCCTATGCCGACCTGTCGGGACGCGGGTTCCGGATCCTCGCAGTGAGCATCGACAACGGGGACGGGGCACCGGTGCGCGAGTTCGCTCAGGGGCTGGGGATCACCTTCAACCTGCTGCAGGACCAGAGCGGCGGCATCCAGCAACTGTACCAGACCACGGGCGTGCCGGAGAGTTTCCTGCTCGACCGCGACGGGACGATCGTGAAGCGGGTGATCGGCGCGCACGACTGGGCATCCGGGGCAAACCGGAAGCTCATTGAGCGCTATCTCGGCGGGGGGCAAGCGTCGGTCGGCCCAGCCCAACCGCAACACCAGTGGGAACGGGAGGCTCCAGCAGCGGTGTCGGTCGGCCCAGCCCAACCGCAGCACCTGCGTGCCAGCGAGGCTCCAGCAGCGGTGTCGGTCGGCCCCACCCAACCGCGCGATCCGTCTTGAACCCACGCTCCAGCCCCTGCGTCGGCAGCAATCGCGGCGCAGCCATCGAGCTCCCGTAGTGCGCATCCTTGGCATCGAGACCTCCTGTGACGAGACCTCTGCCGCCGTTGTTACGACGGCGGGCGGTGTTGCCACGCTCGAAAGCCTGGTGATCCTGTCGCAGGACGTACACGCCATCTTCGGCGGTGTGGTCCCGGAACTGGCGAGCCGAGCGCATGTGCAGGCGATCGCACCGGTGGTGAATCGGGCGCTCGCCGATGCCGGGGTCGAGGCCCGCAACCTGGACGGGATCGCGGTGACCTTCGCCCCGGGACTCGTGGGTGCACTCCTGGTGGGCGTGATGTACGGCAAGACGCTCGCGTGGCGGCTCAACCTTCCGCTCATCGGGGTGCATCACCTGGAGGGGCACCTGTTCGCGCCCACGCTGGAGGACCACACCCTGGCACCGCCGTTCGTGGCGCTGCTGGTGAGCGGCGGGCATACCATGCTGCTCGACGTCCCGGCGTGGGGGATGTACCGCATGCTTGGCCAGACGATCGACGACGCCGCCGGTGAGGCGTTCGACAAGGTGGCAAAGCTGCTGGGACTCGGCTACCCCGGTGGGCCGGAGATCGAGCGCCTCGCGCACGAGGGGAAGGCCGGCGCGTTTTCGCTTCCCCGCCCGATGCTGCGGGAAGTCGATCGTCCCGGCAGGCAGCAGTACGCCTTCTCGTTCAGCGGCCTCAAGACGGCGGTCCTGCGCGCCGTGCAGCAGAGCAGCGACCTGGAGGCTGATCGTGCGAGCCTTGCCCGTGCGTTCCAGGACGCGGCGCTGGATGTGCTCGTGGAGAAGACCGCGCATGCTACCGAGGCGCTTGGCTACGACACCGTGGTGATCGGCGGCGGTGTCGCGTGCAACCGGGCGCTGGTGGAACGGATGCGGGCGCGCGTGGCGCCGGCACGTGTCGCCGTCGCGTCGCCACGACTGAACACCGACAACGCCGCCATGATCGCCGCTGCGGGCGCGTGGCGCCTGGCGCGTGGCGAGCGGAGCGGCTGGGACCTGGAACCGCGCGACACCCTGCCCCTCCCGGGCCTCATCACCTCCTTCCCACTGGACGCCAGCGCATGACGATCTATCCGTTCACCCTGCATTTCGGAAGCTTCGCCATCACCGGCTTCGGCCTGATGATGATGTTCGCCTTCCTGGTGGCGGGGTGGATCATGCGCGTGGACCTGCGCCAGCGCGGCCTGAACGAGGCCTACTCCGGCGACATCATCGTGGCCGGCGTCATCGGCGGGATCATCGGCGCCAAGCTGTGGTATGTGGCACTGACGAGGGATCCGGGCGCGCTCTTCACGCGCGGCGGGCTGGTGTGGTACGGCGGCTTTCTTGGCGGGGTTGTCGCGGTGCTGGTGACCGGCATGCGGCACAAGGTGCCGACGCGCTGGACGATGCAACTGGTCGGTCCCGCGCTCGCAGCGTCGTACGCGGTGGGGCGGGTCGGGTGCTTCCTGGTTGGAGACGACTACGGCGGACCGAGCACGCTGCCCTGGGCGGTGAAGTTCCCGGAGGGGCTGCCCCCCTCGACGGTGAGCAGCCTGCAGGAGTTTGGCGTGCGGGTGCCGGCCGGACTCGATCCGGCCACCGTGCTCGCGGTGCACCCGACCCAGATCTACGAGACGGTGATCATGCTCGGGAGTGTTTGCGTATCTCTGGTCACGGCGGAACGCGCCGATCGGGACAGGTGCCATCTTCGGGCTCTACCTGATGTTCGCCGGCGTGGAGCGCTTCCTGGTGGAGATCCTGCGCGCGAAAGACGACCGGTTCCTGGGCCCGTTCACGATCGCGCAGGTCACGAGCATCGCCGTGGTAGTGGCTGGCGCAGTCGTGTACGCGAAGCTCAAGCCGGCAGGCATGGTACCACCGGGGGAATATCTCGGGCGTGAGGGCTGATGGGTTGAGATCAACAAGGAGATGGCATGTCGAATGAACAGAAGCCGGTCGGCGCCGGCCTGATCGAGCGGTTCCGCAACCAGCACGTTGCCATCCGGTGGGGAGCGCTCGCGCTCATCGCCATGGTGGCGTGGCTGCTCATTACCGCGATCTAGGCGAGCTTGCGCAGCAGGGCCACCTGGCCGGCATGATAGAGGTTGTGCTGCACCGCGCCGTGCAGCATGACGTAGTACGTGCTGCCACTGCCGAGCGCCGGGTCGCGCTGCTGTCCGACCCGATCTCCCAGCCGCGACTCGTCGAACGCACGAATGCCCTTCGCGAGACTCACCACGGCGGCGCCGAGTTCCTCGCGTGCGGCCAACCAGCGCGCCTCCTCCACTTTCCCCACTGAGGGCCAGTCACCACCGCCGGGTTCGGCTGGGTCGCTCCCGTCGAGGCGCCGCTCGACCTCGCGCATCCACCCGCGTACAATGCAGGACGATTTCCCAGATCGAGTGCGCCTCACTGACATGAGGTGTGGCGGCCTGTTTCGCCGTCAGCCCTGCGGTCAGTTCCTTCATGGCCGGGCCGTGCCAGGCGTCTCCCGTCCAGGTGCGCTCCAGCTGCTCTGCGATACGTTCCGTCTCGCTCATCAATCCTCCCGTGGTGTCCCCGCGGCGCGCAGGTAGCGGCGGGCCAGCTGGTCCATACGTTCGTCGTCCCGGTCGGAAGCCTCATCCACCAGCTGGTTCATCTCGCTGATCAGTGCCGGATCACCCCAGAAAAACCCGGTCGCTGCCTCGGCACTCGCGGTATCCCCGGCATTGGCACCGGCCAGGAGCGCGCGGGCCGCTGCCAGCGCAAAGCCGGCATCATCCCGCGCCGGCAGGGAGTAGAGCGGCGGCGGGCCCTCGGGACCATCTTCCTTGGTGAACGCACGAGACACGAACGAACTCCGCTGGTGATGGGTTAAACTATCATGACCGCGCGCCGGCGGCTCGGCTTGACTCCCGGCGTTCGGCGCACGAATCTCAATCATGCCCATGCCCGAATGCGCCACGTGAGCGAACCGCCTGCGCCGACCGAACGCGACCATGCCGCCGCGCTCTGGGGCGCGAGCCTGCGCCTGGTCCTGTGGCTGACGGCCCTCTACGCCCTGGTGGTGCCGCTCATCCGCGAGTTGCCGCTGGGGCAGACGACCCGCACCAGCCTGCTGGCGTGGACACTCGTGGCGGTGGCCTTCTACTGGCTCTATGCCGGGCTCGGTGTCCGTCCACTGCTGCTGCTCCAGCTCTTCCTGTTCTCGACGGCGGCCGCGCTGCTCGCCGGGAAGCTCCTGCTCGTGGGCATCGGCGTGCACCGACTGGGCCTCCTGCGCCGCGTCGCACGCGTGCTGATCATGCTCGGTGCCGCGTCGGCGATCGTGAACCTCATCCTCATGCTCGTCGCGGTGGTGCAGCGAACACGATCTCCCGGCGAGGAGTCGTGATTGGCAGGTTTCCCTTCGAGGGTACTACGTTGCACCAGTGACTGTGAAGCTGACGATGTCCCGGATTCATGCATGAGGAGTGTACGATGAGCGACAAGAAGATCATTGCCGTGGTGGGGGCGACCGGTGCACAGGGTGGCGGCCTGGTGCGCGCGATCCTGGCCGACAAGGGTGGCCCGTTCGCCGCCCGCGCCATCACCCGTACTCCCGGTTCCGACAAGGCGAAGGCGCTGGCCGCGATAGGCGCCGACGTGGTGGCCGGTGATGCCGATGACGAGACGAGCATGGTGGCGGCGTTCCAGGGTGCCTACGGCGCCTTCTGTGTCACCAATTTCTGGGAGCACATGTCGCCGGATCGCGAGATCGCCCAGGCCACTGCGATGGCCAAGGCGGCAAAAGCCGCCGGCGTGCAGCACGTGATCTGGTCCACGCTGGAAGATTCGCGCAAGTTCATTCCCCTGAGCGACGACCGGATGCCGACGCTCGGCGGCAAGTGGAAGGTGCCGCACTTCGACGCCAAGGGCGTCAGCGACCAGGCATTCCGCGATGCCGGTGTGCCGACCACGTTCCTCCTCACCTCGTTCTACTGGGACAACCTGGTCTACTTCGGGATGGGGCCACGGAAGGGCGAGGACGGCACCTGGGGCTTCGTACTGCCCATGGGCGACCGGAAGCTTCCGGGCATCGCCGCCGGGGACATCGGCGCGGCAGCCTATGGCATCTTCAAGGCGGGGAAGGAGTACATCGGGAAGACGGTGGGGATCGCGGGCGAGCACCTCACCGGTGCCGAAATGGCTGCGCAGCTATCGACGGCCCTGGGCAAGGACGTCCGTCACCAGGCCGTGCCGTTCGAGGTGTATCGCACGTTCGACTTTCCGGGTGCCGACGACCTGGGCAACATGTTCCAGTTCAACCACGATTTCGCCGACGACTTCGGCCGCGTGCGTGACGTGGCACTGTCGCGTCGTCTTGCTCCGTCACTGCACACGTTCGCGCAGTGGCTGGCGGAGAACAAGCAGAAGATCCCACTCGAGGGCTGACAATGGCGCGACTGGTCTGGCTCGTGTTCATGGCGGCAATCATCGGTGCGCTGCTCGCCGGTGCCTCCTTCGCCGCCGCAACGTTCGGCGTTGGCACGCTGCTCGGGGCCCCTCCGCCGGACATGGGCAAGCGCAAGGTCACCTTCCTGTGGGAAGGAATGCCAGGTCGCCGGGACCACCCGAAGGCATGGCGCTTCAGCTTCGGGCCGACGCGCATTCCCGGCGCGCCGAACGTGACGGTGTTCGTCTCGCCAATGGGCAAGGTGCTGCAGGCCTCGCCCGCCGACCTCCCCGAGCGAATCAAGGCGTTCCACAACACCGGGTACTGACCCCCGGGCGTGTCAGTGATTGGCGTCGCCATCCTCGTCGCCGCAGTGTTCGTGCTGCTGTCGGCCATCCACCTGTACTGGGCGGTCGGCGGTCGCGCGGGCGCCGTGGCGGCGCTTCCGGAGCGTGATGGCGCCCCACTCTTCCAGCCAGGGATCACGAGCACACTCGTGGTGGCCTGGCTGCTCGCGTTCGCCGCGGTGCTGGTGCTGGCGCGGGCAGGACACTGGCCCGCGGCCCTCCTGCCGAGGTGGATGGTGACACTCGGTGCGCCGATGGTGGCGGTAGCGATGCTGGCGCGCGCGGTCGGCGACTTCAGGTACGTCGGCTTCTTCAAGCGGGTACGAGGCACACGCTTCGCCCGCCTTGATACCTGGCTCTATTCCCCAACGGCTCTGCTGCTGGGCATTGCCACCGCATTCGTATCGTGGGGCTCACGGCTGTATCTTTCCCCATGATCCTCCTCTCGTTGTTCCTTCTTGCTACAGTCGATACTGTCCCGGTGGTGCACGACGTGTCGCTCGGTGCGGGCGAGACCATCCGCACGACCACCATCGGGCACGGAGACCAGCCGGTTGTCTTCATCGCCGCCATCTTCGGCGGCGCGTACGGCTATCGCCATCTCACGGTGCCACTCGCCGAGCTCGGCTTTCGCTGCGTCGTGGTCGAGCCCCTCGGCATGGGCTTCTCCTCCCACCCGTCGAAGTCCGACTACTCCTTCACCGCGCAGACCGACCGCATCGGCCACGTGCTCGACAGCCTGGGCGTGCGGGACGCGATCATCGTCGCGCAGTCGACCGCGGCATCGATCGCGCTGCGCCTTTCGTATCGGCGTCCCGACCTGGTGCGGGGGGTCCTGTCGATCAGCGGAGGGCCATCGGAGACACCGGCCACGCCCGGGCTCAAGCGCTCACTGCGCTATGGCGGGTTCCTGACGAAGCTGTTCGTGACGAAGGGGATGCTGCGCGGCAAGGTGCGGGACGACCTCGTCGCCAGTTCAGGCGACACGACCTGGGTCACGGAAGTGGTCGTGGATGAGTACACCGCAGGCCAGGCCGCCGATGTGGACGGCACGATCGATGGCCTCCGGAAGATGTCCAAGGCGAAGGAGCCGGAATCGCTGGGCGCGAGGATGCATGAGACCCGCGTGCCCGTGCGCCTGCTGGTCGGCACGGCACCACACAAGAGCGCCGTGAAGGATGACGAGGTGGAGCTGATGGCGAGCCAGATCCCCGATTTCAGCATCGAGTTCGTCGCGGGATCGGGGCAATACATCCACGAGGAACAGCCGGCCGCCGTGCTGGCCGCATTCAGCAAGCTCGCCGAGACGACCTCCGCTTCGCGCTGACGCGCGGGTGGCTCACCGGCTGTTGTTGCCCCGATCCGTGTCCGGCAACTGCTGGTCCGGGTCCACCTCCGCCCGTGTTACCTGCTTCCCCTTCGCCACGCGATAGATGAACGTCGACCCGAGGTTCCACGCCTCGGCGGGAAGCTTCACGTTCTCCGTGCTGCCATCGGCGAAGGTGAGCCGCAGCAGGATGGGCAGGCGCATCGTGCCCTTGTTCACGAGGGTGACGGTCGCACCCTTCTCTCCGTTGTCGATAGCCTGGACGGCGATGTCCGGCCGAGCCGTGCCGTAGACCCAGTCACGCCAGAACCAGTCGAGCTCCACGCCGGTGTCGTCGCGCATGAGGCGGAAGAAATCGGACGGCGTCGGGTGCTTGAATGCCCAGGTGCGCAGGTAGTCGCGGTAGGCGGGATCGAAGGCCTCCTTCCCCAGCACCTGGTAGCGAAGCGTCTGCAGCATGAGCGCCGGCTTCTGGTAGCCGGTCCAGAAGAGGTCGCGGCTCTCGACGGGGGGCGTGATCATCGGCTGCTCCACGCCCGCCACCGCGTGGTCGGGATAGAGGTGCAGCGGGTGCACCTCGATCGAGTCACCGTATGCGGTCCCGGCGAAGTATTTCGCGCTGTTGGCGAGGTCGATGAAGGTGTTGAAGCCCTCGTCCATCCAGGGATAGAGCCGCTCGTTGCTGCCCACGACCATCGGCGTCCACTGATGCCCGATCTCGTGCGCCACCACCCACTGGAGCTCCTCGCGGCTTGGCCCGGCGGGATCGAAGGTGATCATCGGGTACTCCATGCCCTCGATGGGACCCTCCACGCTCGAGACCTGCGCGTAGGGATAGCGCATCCACTGCTCGCTGAAGTACTTCACCGTCTCGCGCGCCATCCGGTTCGCCTCGGGCCAGCGCGTGGCACTCGGGCGATAGTAGGTGTGCACCAGGATGCCGTCATAGCCGCTCGCATCCCAGCGGAAGTTGGGGGCTGCCGCAAACGCGAAGTCGCGCACGGAGTCGGCGCTGAATCGCCACACCTGGGTACCCACCGCCTCGGGACGCGTCGCCTCGGTGCCCACTTCGTCGCCAATGATCGCAATGGGCGTGGCGCTGGTGCGTGCGCGCGCGAGTCGCTCGCGCTGCGCCGGCGTGAGGACGTCGTCGGCATTGCGCAGGGTCCCGGTCGCGGCAATGACGTAGTTCCAGGGAACGGTGAGGTTGACCTCGAACCTGCCATACTCGAGATAGAACTCGCCCGCCCCGATGTACGGCTCCGCGTTCCAGCCCTTCACGTCGTCGTACACCGCCATGCGCGGGTACCACTGGCCCAGTTCGTAGAGCGTGCCGTCGTGACCCATGCGGCCGGCGCCATAGGGGGGAATGCGGAAATGCCATGCGATGTCGATGGTGAGGCTCGCGCCGGCCGACAACGGGCGGGGCAGGTCGATCCGCATCGTGGTACCGGTGACCCGGTACGGGGCGTCAGCGCCATTCACCTTCACCGACTCGAGCACCAGCCCGCCGTCGAATCCCTGGCAGGAGAAGTCGAAGGCGGTGCTCAGGAACACCAGGGGCGGCTGGTTGAGCAGGTTGGTGAGGCTTTCCTTCGCGCAGATGTTCTGCTCGACGTGCATCCAGAGATGCGGCAGGCTCTCCGGCGCGTTGTTGCGATAGGTGATCCGTTCCGTGCCCCGCAGCGTCTCGGTGCCCGGGTCCAGGGTCGCGTCAATGCGATAGTCGGCCCGCTGCTGCCAGTACCCCGGTCCCGGACGCCCCGACGCGAGTCGCACGTCGGAGGGAGCCACCACGCCCGCCAGCGGCGCGGCATCCTGGCCCGCGAGGGACGGGACGACAAAGAGCGCGGCAGACAGGACGACCGCGGCGCGGCCGCCGATGGGGAACGACATTCGATGCCTCCAAGGGTTCGAACGGGTGGATCCGGGGAAGATATCCCAACGGGGCGCGAGGGGGACTGGCCCGATCGCGTGCTGGCCTCCACCTTTCGCCTGCCAACGCCCTCCCGGCTCCGGTGAGAATCGCATGACGGCCACGCTGCTCAACGATACCGACCGCCACCAGCTGATCGACCGCCTCCGCCGCGTCACCCCCGACCGCGCGCCACTGTGGGGGACACTCACGGCGCCCCGGATGCTTTGTCATGTCACCGACCAGTTGCGCGTCGCCACCGGCGTCATCATCGGCCGACATCGCGATACGCTCTTCCGGCGTACCCTGATCAAGTGGGTCGCGGTGTATTCGTCGATGCAGGCACCACCCGGCAGGGTGCAGACGGTGCCCGAGATGCTTGGCACCGCGCCCACCACCTGGGACGCCGACCTCGCGACCTGCATCCGGCTGATCAACGAGGTCGGCCTGGGGAAGGCGAACGGCCGGCATCCTGCGTTCGGCGCCCTCTCCGGCGCCGAGTGGGGCCGCCTGGGCTGGAAACATTTCGACCATCACCTGCGTCAGTTTGGCGAGTAGCGCGATCGATCACCCGCCAGCCGGAGCGCCCTTGCATCGTCCCCACCGGAGCCTGCCGCTCCTCGCCGCCATCGTCGTGTTCGCCGCACCCGTCTTCGCCCAGGCCCCTTCACCCGCCAGCATCACCCCTGACAATCTCCGCCAGCACCTCTTTCGCATCGCCGATGACTCGATGGGCGGGCGCGATCCCGGGTCGAAGGGGAACTACCAGGCCACCGAGTACGTGGCCGCACAGTTCAAGCGCGCCGGGCTCGTGCCGGCGGGTGAGAACGGCACGTGGTTCCAGGCGGTGCCATTCGTCGTCCAGCGGCTCGATGTGAGTGCCACCATGAAGTCGGGCACCGCAGTCCTGAAGGCCGGCACCGACTTCATCCCGGCATCATGGATCCCGAGCCGCACGGGTTCCCTGCCGTCCACGCCGACCATCTACGGCGGCGATGCCCGCGACAGCACCCACTGGATCACCGCCGAGCAGGCGAAGGGCCGGGCGGTGGTGCTGAGCGTCGGCACCGGCACGGCACGAAGCTACGTGCGCACCTTCGCGCTCATCTCGCACCCGCGCTGGCGCGACGCCGCCGCCGTGCTGGTGAGCGAACTCGACCTGCTCGACGCCGAAGTGGTTCGTGACCAGGTCCGCGGCGCACTCGTCGTGGACTCGCCGCAGGATGGCTCTCTTCCCCTCCTGCTCCTCCTTACTCCCGGCGCGGCGGACTCGCTCTTCGGCTCGAGCCTGGACGCCATGCAGCCGGGACACAGCGGCCGCCGCATCTCCTACGAGGGCGCGGTGCGGCGTGATCCCACCCCCTACCCTGCCCGCAACGTGATCGGTGTGCTGCCCGGGTCAGACCCGACGCTCAAGGGCCAGTATGTCGCCCTCACCGCACACAACGATCATGTCGGCCTCGGGCGCGTCGTGGTGGAGCATGATTCCATCCGCGCGCACAACGCGGTGGTGCGCCCGATGGGCGCCGACAGCAGGGAACGCGCCGAGACGCCCGAGGAAGCGGTGCAGGTGCAGCACATCCTCGACAGCCTGCGTGCGCTGCGACCGGCGCGGCCCGACTCCATCCGCAATGGTGCCGATGACGATGGCAGCGGCACCGTGTCCCTCATCGTGCTCGCGCAGGCGCTGGGTCAGCCGGGTGCGCGGCCGCGCCGGTCGGTGCTCTTCGTCTCCCATACCGGCGAGGAGTACGGCCTCGTGGGATCGGCGTGGTTCACGGACCACCCCACCGTCCCGCTCGACAGCATCGTCGCGGAAATCGACGAGGACATGATCGGGCGCGGCAGTGCGACCGACGTCAGCGGCGGCGGCCCGGGCTATCTCGAGGTGATCGGGGCAAAACGCGTGTCGGAGGAATTCGGGGTGCAGCTGGAGGCAGCCAACGCGGCGCAGGCCCTGCCATTCGCGTTCAACTACACCTTCGACCAGCCGGGTCATCCGCTGCAGTACTACTGCCGCGCTGATCACTACAGTTACGCCCGCTATGGCATCCCGAGCGTGGCGCTGTCACGGGGTGAACACCTGGACTATCACCAGGTCACCGACGAGGCGCAGTACATCGACTACGTCAACATGGCGCGGGTCACGCAGCTGGTGTACGACGCCACCATCCTGATCGGCAATGCCGACAGGCGCCCTGCCCTCAACGGCCCCAAGGGCGACCCGCACGCCTCCTGCCGACAGTAGCGGCTACTTCCGGACCGTCGTGTCCTGATCGGTGCGCAGCTGGTCCCGCATCCGCTCCACCTCGGCGCGGACCGACGCAAGATCGCCTTCCATGCGCTCCAGCGACCGGACCAGCCCCTGGCGGGCGCTGGGCGAAATCGGGCGGTGACCCTCGACCACCGCCGGGTCCACGTAGGCCACGTCGTTCACCAGTTCCGGCGCACGCGAGACCACGGCCGGCATCGTGGCCGGACGACGCGGCCTGCGCAGCAGGGTCCACGCGAGCGCACCGAGCAGCAGCGCCGCCAGGATGCCCTGCACCAGCATCGACTCGAGGGTGGGGTAGATCCCCAGCGCGGGCACCCGTGGCGCCCACGGCAGCACCGTCGTTGCGATGATCCCGCCCTCCTGCAACTCCGCCACGCCACGCCCGGCGAACAGGAACGCCATGTAGTAGAGGAAGAGCCCCGTCACCGCGAAGAATGGCTTGAGCGGCAGGCGCACACCGAATCGGTTGATGGCGTAGTACACCACGACGAGCACCAGTGAGCCCAGCGCGATCCCGGCCGTGACCGGCACGAAAGTGCTGCCCGGAGCGCCCGCCAGCACCAGTGCCTTGTAGAAGAGCACCGTCTCGAAGCCCTCGCGATACACCGCCAGGAAGGCCGCCGCCGCCAGCGCCAGCGCCGAGCCGCTGGTGACGGCATCCTGCACCCGGCTCCGCACGAACTGGTTCCAGCGCGCCACCTCGATCTTGCTCAGCAGCCAGTAGCTCACGTAGAAGAGCACCGCCGATGCCGCCAGCATCACCGCCCCCTCCAGCACTTCACGCCGCGCCGGCGTCACCTGGAAGACCGTCTCCAGCAGGACTGCGGTGAAGAGGCTCGCAAGCACCGCCGCGCCCACCCCCACGTGAATGTCGCGCTTCCGCTCCCGTGCGCCCGTCTTCGCGAGGAAGGTGAGCAGCGCACCGAGGATCAGGATCGCCTCGAGACCCTCGCGTACCAGCAGGAGAAACGACTGCATGAACAACGCGGTGCCCGACAGGGGATCGCCCAGCGTGCGCTCGGCGTTTTCCAGCTGTCCCAGGAGCGTGGCACGCGCTTGCCCGAGCTCCGCCGCCGGGGCACCGCCCGCCGCGAGCGATCGCACGGTGGCGAACGACGACTCCAGTGCGCTGGCGAGCGAAGGATTCTTCGCGCGCACCTGGCGCTCGACCCCTTCAAAGGTCATGTAGGCATCGAACGCGCGGGCACTCGCGTCATCGGGATGCCCGTCGGACGCGAGCTGCAGCACCTCGTCAACCTGCGTCCGTACCTGCGTGAAGGTGCCAGCGACCGCAATACCCGTCGTGCGCGCCGGCTGGTAGCTGCGCACCGCTGCCACGCGCGCCAGCGCCGCCCCACCGCCGGATGCTTCCGGCAATGCAACGGCCAGCGCCGAATCGGAGAGTCGTGCCGTGGTCGCGAACACCGTCAGCGGTGCCGGAACGTCGCCCTGTGCCGCCGGAAGACGGAGCAGCGAGGCGTACGACGCCACGGCCCAGCGATCATCTGCGGAGAGTGAGGCCTCGTAGGACGGCATCGCCGTGCCGACCACCCCAATGGTGATACGGCGATAGAAATCGAGGGGAGACTGCGCATAGAGCGCGACGGCATCGGCCAGGTTGGCCGGCGCCGGATCGAGGCCAGCGCTGCCGGGACCATCGCCGCGGCCAAGACTGCCGTGACACTGGGAGCACTGGGCCTGGAAAATCTCGGCGCCGCGCGCGAGCGACGGACTCACGCCCGGCACATCGTCGAGCGACACGCTGAGGCCGGTCGAAAGCGTCGTCGTGAACCGGCGCACCCGCGACGCCAGCTCGTCCGCCGGGGCATGCCGACCCACCAGGACCAGCATCCCGTCGATCTCCTTGATCGCCGCTGCCGACCAGTCCGGAGGCAACCGGCCCGCGCTTCGCTTGGCCTCCTCCAGGAAGAGGCGCGCCTCCTCCACTTCAGGCGGCGCCACCACCCGACCATCAACCACCCCGAGCGCGTACTCCTGCGCCGCCAGCTGGGCGGTGGCAGCAAGCCGGCGCACCGCCGCTTCAGGCGCTGTGCGTAACGTATCGGGGCCAGATTGTAACGGATGCGTAAAGACCATCATCAACGCAGCCGCATGAATGAGAATCATTATCAACCGATTTTTGTGAGTGCCGAGCTAAAGTAGAGCGCGGAGCTAGGAATTGGAAGGAGGGAGTTCCACGATCGCCAGCGCACCGGCCGTCAGGTCGGCGTGCGTCAGCGAGAGGTGCACGGTCAGCCCAGGCACCGTGCGCGCGATTTCCGCCGCACGGCCATGCAATGCCACCCCCGGGGCCCCGCCGGGGCCTCGGATGACCTCGATGTCGGTCCAGCCGACCGCCCGCGCGCCCGGCAGCGGCTGCATCGCCTTGTAGACCGCCTCCTTCGCCGCCACCCGTGCCGCCGCATGGCGTGCCGGATCAGCGCAGTCGTTGACGTACGCCGCCTCCCCGGCCGTCAGGAACCGCTTCTGTGCTCGCGCTCCATGCCGCTCGAACAGGCGACGCACACGCTCGATGTCCACCAGGTCGATTCCCACACCCACGATGCTCACGCGAACGGGAACCGGGTCCACCAGAACTCGGCGAACGGCAGGAGCCACGCCGGTGCGGCGAGGAATCCGCCCAGTACCAGGCCGAGCCACGTTGCCGCAGCGACGACCACAACGCTGATGACCCACAGCGGCCAGCGGGGACGGGTCCACCGCCGCACCGCCTCGATCTCACCTTGCCACCGGGCACCTTCCCGGTCCACCGCCTCCTCGAGTGACATCCACGCCGACTCGAGCCGCCGGGCCGCACTCGCGAGCCCCTGGCTCCACCGGGTGAACGCCGCATCACCGCGCGGCCCTGACGATGCCGCGGCACCGGCAAGCTCCTCGAGCCGTGCCAGCGCCGTCTCGAACGGGATCGCCCCTGCACCGAGCCGCGCCTTCATGGCACCCAGTTCGAGCGTGCTCACCTGCAGGCGTTCCAGTCGCCGTCGCGGAAAGCGTGACTCGGCCGCCGCTGACGCAAAGCCGGCGTTGATCGCCCCCGCGGTGCGCGCTGCCGCCTCGTCCAGCGCCTTGTCCCACACCTGGCGCCAGCCGCGGGCGTGGAGGGCGCTCACGATGGCTGCACGATCATCGCTGGCGAAGCCGCGCGCGGCACCGGCCAGGTCGAGCACGCTGGAGGCGAGCGCGAGACGAATGTCGTCGAGGGGCACGAAGTGCCGGATGGTTCGGGCCGCCGGCCCGCCGGACACCGTGCAGAGGCGTCCGAGCCACGGTCCCAGTTCCGGCAGGGTCAGGTCGGCGGTGGCCAATTTGATTGATCGATTAATTGAGGATGGCGGCGAGAACCGCATCGGTATCCGTCAGGTCCCTGAAGGCGGCGTACGGACCACACGCCTCCAGTTGCTCCAGCGTGTACCCGCCCGTGGCCACTGCGACCGCGCGGGCCCCCAGGCTGGCGCCGCAGGAGACGTCGGCCGGCGTGTCGCCGATGATCACGACCTCGTGACCATGCGGCACGCGACCCAGCAACCTCTCCGCCCGTGACGCCGCGATCGGCGGCAGGGCCGGACGATGCGCGTGGTCCGACCCGTACGCGCCCACCACGAACCGCGCCGGATCGAGTCCTGCCGCCCGCAGCTTGAGCCCGGCACCCCGTGCCAGGTTCCCGGTCAGCAGGCCCAGCACCGCGCGCGGTTCCTGTTCCAGTCGATCGAGAAGTTCAGTAACGCCGGGCATCAGCTGCACCCGGGCGGTTGGCTGGCGCAGCTCCGTCTCCAGCAGGTCGGCGTAGCACTCGCACACCGCACTGATGCGCGCCGCGTCGGCGGGATCGGGATCGCCGGCAGCATGCAGGAGTTCGGAGACGATCTGGGGATCGGTCTTGCCATCGAAACGGACCCCGTCGAACACCGCCGCCGTGCCGAGCACCTGCGCCATCGCCGCCGTGATGGCGCGACGCCCGGCCCCCATCGTGAGGAGCAGCGTGCCGTCGATGTCGAAGAGCACCAGCCGGCGATGCGGCATCAGCCGACGCGCCGAGACGAGACGAGTCGCTGCCTGAGCGCGGCGGCACGCGTCCCCTCGCCCCAGCGCTCGCGCACCACCGCGCCGCATGCCACGGTGGAATGCACGATGGTCTCGTCGCCGGCATAGATCGCCACGTGGGTGATCCGCTCCGTGGTCTCGCCCCGGAAGAAGCAGAGGTCGCCGGGCTGCAGCGCGTCGGGCGCCACCGCTGTGCCCAGCGCCGCCTGCTGCCAGCCGTCACGGGGCAGTTCCACACCACGCGCCGCAAAGGTGGTCTGCACCAGGCCCGAGCAATCGACGCCCAGCGGCGTCACCCCGCCCCACTGGTACGGCGACCCGGCAAACTCGGCCCACGCCCATGCGTCGGTGCTGGCCTGCCCGGCGCACCGCCGCACCTCGGCGGCCTCCCGCACGCTGCCCTGCACCACCTGGCCCAGGCGATCGCCCGGCAGCCGCACGCCGCCATCCTCCATCACCACCCGCGCCCGCAGTGGCAGGCGGACCGCTCCACCCTCCACTTCCACCGTGGCGCCGTCACTCCAGCCCGTCGCCGCGGCACGCCAGCGCGGAGCGTGCGCCGTGGAGAGCATGTAGCCCTCGTGCGCCCACCCCTCATAGGCATCGATGTCGGCGCGCACCCGCATCCACTCGCCGCGGCGCTCGAGCACGGTGGCCGTTTCACCCAGCACCAGCTGGGTGACCTGCTCCGCGCGGAGCGAAGCATCGGCATGGACGGGCGCCACCGGGGCGCGACAGATCACGGACATCGGGGCAGAAACTCGTCGGGACCGGGACGAAGCGTCAAGCGCTCGCCACGGGCGGCGGCGGCAGCGGCATGCCACGGCACTTCGCGCACTGGGTCACGCCCTGGAAGGTGCAGATGAGGCAGATGAACGTGCCGCAGCTGCTGCACGGGTATCCCTCGGACGCCCGCTCCTCGCGCCCGCAGGCGCGACAGATCATCGCATCGGTTTCATGTGTCTCTGCCATGCGCCACTCCTTTGCTCCGCCTACCCGCCTACCCGCCTACCCGCCTACAACTTGAAGTCATATCGCTTGATCTTGTTGATCAGCGTCGCCCTCGAGATGCCCAGCTCATGCGCCGCGCGCGTGCGGTTGCCGTTGTGGTGCCGCAGCGTCCGCTCGATGTGCTGTCGGTCCAGCTCTTCCAGCGTCATCGGCGTGTGGCGCCGGTCGCCGATCCCGGGACGATTCCGGAACTCGCCCGGCAGGTGCTCGATCGCAACCTGCGGCAGGCCCTGCCCCAGGATCATCGCCCGCTCCAGCACGTTGCGGATCTCCCGCACGTTGCCGGGCCAGGGATAGGCCAGGAACCGCTCCAGCACCTCGCCCGCCATGCCGGCCGGACCCTCCGGGAGTTCGCGCCCCAGCTCCTGGTGGATGCGCTGCACCAGCATCACGCGATCCTCCCGGCCGCGGTCGCGCACCGGCGGCAGCCGGAGCGGCATCACGCTGAGACGATAATACAGGTCTTCCCGGAAGCGGCCTGCCTCCACCTCGGCCGCCAGCGTACGGCTCGTCGCCGCGATGAGGCGCACGTCCACCGAAATTTCCCGCGTGCCGCCGGCCCGCCGGAAGGAGCGCGTCTCCAGCACCTTGAGCAGCTTGGGCTGCAGCTCCGGCGGCAGGTCTGCAATCTCGGCGAGGTACAGCGTGCCGCGATCCGCGATCTCGAAGAGCCCCTGCCTCCGTTCCTTCGCGTCGCCGCCCTTCTCCTGGCCGAACAGCTCCACCTCCAGTTGTTGCGGCGTGGTCCCGGCGCAGCTGACGGCGGCAAACGGCTGGCGCGCGCGCTGGCTCAGCGCGTGGATGATCCGCGCCACCCATCCCTTTCCGCTCCCCACCTCACCCTCGAGCAGCACCGTCGTGCGTTCGCTCCCGGCCAGGAGCCGCACCTGCTGCGCGATCTCCTGCATCGTGGCCGAGCTGCCGAGCGACTCCAGGTTCTGCCCCGCCGCCGGCCCGAGGAGTGCCTCGGACACACGACGAAGTCGCACCGTGGCCGACACCCGGCCGATGGCCGCCTCGAGGTGCCCCTGGTCCACCGGTTTGAGCACCCAGGCCTCCGCGCCCGCCTGCAGCGCAGCCACCGCCGTGGTGCTGCCCGCGGGGGCCAGCACGATCACCGCCGCACTTCGCTCCCGGAGATGCGCCAGTACCTCGGTGCCCTGCATGCCGGGCAGGTCGAGGTCGAGCACCACGATGTCGGGCCGGATGCGATCCCAGGTGGCGAGACCGGCTTCGCCGCTCAGTTCGCGCGTCACCTCGTACCCGGCGCGCTCGAGTTGGGCGCCGCCGGCACGCAGCACGTCTACGTCGTCGTCGATGAGGAGCACCGCGTCAGCCATGCCTGCCACTCCGGTCCGTAAGGTTGACCATCACTGCCCGGGACCCGACGCCGCCGGCGCCGGGGTCATGATCCTGATTGCACCCGGGATACATGTTGCCGTAAAGGGGGTGAATCCGCTCCCGTCGCCGTCGAGCTGCATCGGCTGCACCGGATGCGTCTCCACCCGAATCTCCCGCCCGCGGGCATAGCCGACGAAGGCATCGCCCCCGTGACCCTCCCGCAGCAGGTCCCACACTGCCCGGATACTGTCGCCCAGGCCGTTGGCCCGCACCACCAGCACGTCGAGCAGGCCGTCATCGTACGCAATGCCGGAGCGCAGCTTGATCAGCGGCGGGAAGATCTCGCCGCAGTTCGCCACCACCACCATCGACGCCTGCGCATCGTACGACACCCCGTCCACCACGATGTGATGCTCCCGGCTGCGGATCTCGCCGATGAACTTCAGCGTCGTCGCCACGTAGGCGAGCATGCCCCAGCGCCGCTTGTGCTCCGACAGCGTGCGGGTCATGATCACCGCGTCGTACCCCGCGCCGCACGCCACGGCGAAGTAGTCCGTCCCGGTGTCGCGGTCCAGCCGGCCGAGATCGATGCGCCTGGGGACGCCCGACACCAGCACCTTCGCCGCGCGCGCCGGGCTCGGCGGGATCCGCAGGTTGCCGGCGAGGAGGTTGCCCGTGCCCCCGGGAATCAGGCCGAGGACCACGTCGCTGCCCACGAGTGCCGCCGCCGCCTGCATCGTCGTGCCGTCCCCGCCGAAGACGGCGCACACGTCCATCTTCTCCTGCACCGCGTACGCTGCGAGCCGGCCGGCATCGCCCGGCCCGCCGGTCGCCAGGACCTCGGCGTCCCACCCGGCGCTCCGCAGCGTCGTCATCACCACTTCGACCGCGATCGGGTCGGTGCGCGCGGCCGCCGGATTGGTGATCACCAGTGCCCGCGTCATCAGAACTCCTTCTGCCAGAGCACGTCCGCACCCACCTGGTAGCGGAGCGAGCTCGACACATTCTGCCCGACCGCGGTGACCCCGCACAGGCGGAGCAGCGGTTCCACCACGCCCTGGATCTTCCATTCCTGCGACACGCGCCACTCGATGCCGGCACCGAAGTTCCGGTAGTCGAACTGGCTCAGTTGGCTCGGACAGAAACCGGCGTTGAACGTCAGGAACACCCTGCTCCCGATCTGCCACCCCGCCGCCAGCGCGAACGCGGTGCTGAGGCTCTGCCCCTGGCTGCCGCCGGACACCACCGGACGGATCTGCAGCATGTCCATGCCCAGCTGCGAACCGATCGTCTGTTCCAGCACGCCTGCCGAGGCGCTGAGGACATAGGAAAAGGCATTCTGCACCAGCGCGGCCTGCGCGCCGCCCTGCGCCGTGGCCTCGCTCGCCGGCGAGCCGGTCACCAGATACGACACGATGTCGAGTTCCGACAGCGGCGGGCGCTGCGTGCTCTCCAGCTTGAGCTTCGGGTCGAACAGCGTGCCCGTCACCCGGGCGACGACCGGCAGCTCCTGGCCCTTCGTGGTGCGCACCACGTGGCGCGCCGTGATGTCGAGCTCGGCATTCAGGTCGGCGGTCCCGAAGTAGCGAACGTCGCCTCGCACCACCTCGAAGTCGCGGGAGAACCCGGGGATCGGGCTCAGCTTGTAGCTGCCCCGCACCGCGTGCAGCGTGCCGTCCAGCAGGTACGACGACTTCACCTTCTCCACCCGGAGGTTGCCGTCGAGCTGGATGTTCGCTTCCGCCGACTTGAGCCAGAAGTCGTCGCCCACCGTGAGCGTGAAGTTCTGTACCCGCAGCGACTCGAGCACTCGCGTCATCAGGTCGGAGCCGAGGCCCCGCTTGCGCACCAGGGTGGTATCGATGAAGGCCCGGTTCTCCGGGTCCTCCAGGTCGATGACCCGCTTGTTGAGCAGGTCCGCGAAGTACAGGTAGCCCTCGTCGGCGGTGACCTTGCCGCCGATCACCAGGCTGTCGAGTGGGCCGGTGACGGCGATCCGTCCACTCGCCGTCATCCCCAGGAAGTCGCGCTGCTCGATGGCGCGGAAGTGGTCGAGGTAGGCCAGCAGGTTGAACTGGGGCCGCGTGAGCCGCTCGAGGCGCACCACGCCCGACAGTGTCATCGTTCCCTTCTGGCTCTGCACTTTCCAGGTCGGCAGCAGGATGGAATCGCCCCGGAACTCGGCCCGCCCGTTCATTCCCGTAAGTGGCACATTGAGGCCGTCGACCGTGAGCGCCCCATCCGTCACCGCCAGGTAGCCGCCCAGCGCCGGCTGGTCCCAGGTCCCGCGGACCTGCACGTCGGCGTCGAGCATCCCGGTCACGTTGCGCACCGCGCGGCTCACCGGCTCGATGACACCCAGCTCCACACTGTCGGCGGTGGCCTCGATGCTGAGCGGCCCGTCCACCAGCCGCACGGGTACGCTCTGCAGTGCCAGGTCGATCGGCAGCGAGTAGCTCGCGTGCACCACCGGTTCACCGGTCCGGTACAGCAGCAGGCCGCCGTCGAGACGTTGCGACGCGTAGGTGAACACGCCCTGGGCCATCGGGCCGCGCGTGTCGCCGAACCGCATGTCCTCCAGGCCGATCGTGCCATCCATCGTCGGGTCCGCCCGCGTACCGCTCATCTGCACCCGGAAGCCGAGCCAGCCGCGCACACCAGCGGTGTCGAGCTGGGCCAGCGCATAGAGGTCGCGGAGCGACAGGCCGAGCCCCTCCAGCGCGAGGTTGCCGCTGCCCTTCCATGGCACCTGCCCTGCGGCGCTCAGGAAGCCGGAGCCGTCGGTGCCCTGCAGCCGGAGCGGCGTCACCTCCACCGTGGAATCGGCGATCTCGATCGTGCCCGGGGCCAGGAGACGCCACGCGCGCGATGGCAATCCCAGCATCAGGGTGTCGATGGCGAAAGTGCGAGCGCTGTCCGACTGCCACGCCCGCCCCGCGCCGGCCAGCCGGACCAGGCGGCCGTCGTCACCGCTCAGCGCCCAGTCGAGCGAGTCGGTGGGCCCGTCGAGTGACAGCTGCACGTCGCGCAGGAAGCGATCGTCCCGGCTCAACGAGTCGAGCGTGGCATCGACCGTCATCTGTGGTCGCGTGCCGCCGGTCCAGCGGCCGGTCATGGCCAGCGTGTTCACCTTCAGGTGTTCGAACACGAGGCCGCGGAGTGATCCCTCGCCCGTGGCCTCGAGCGAGTCGAGGCTCCCCGCCAGCTGGGCCTGCACCCGCAGCACGCCGTTGAGGGTGCGCCATCCCGGCAGCGTGTCGCGCCGGAACCCCGTAAGCTCCTGCGCCAGCGAGTCGAGTTCCACCAGGCTGTCCGCCTCCAGGGTGATGTCCATCGTGCCGCTGTGGGGCCGCGCCCAGCCCACCGCACCGGCGGCCGCGAGCACCATCCCCGAACCGGTTGCCCAGGCGGTGTCGACGGTGACCAGGCTGTCACGCGCCCGGGCCTGCACCGTCAGCGTATCCAGGTGCACGCCGCGCAGCATTCCCGGGCCGAGCACCAGTTGCACCTCACCCTCGGGTGCCACCAGCGTGTCGATCGTGCCGGTGGCCTCGATGCGCCCGTCGAGGTTGGTCCGCCCCTCCCGACCGGTCAACGCCTGCAGGTCGAGGTGCCTGAAGTCCAGCACCAGGCTGTCGGCGCCCCACCGCGGCGGGAGGATCGTCACCGTGCCCGACCCCTTCACCGCGCCGAGCTCGCCATCCACGTCCACATCCACGAACAGGCGGTCCACCGGACCGTCGAGCTTGACCCGTCCCCGCAGCGCGCCCTCTGACAGGATCGTCGGGAATGTCGCCCGGATGCCCTCGAAGCTGAGTGGCGCCAGCGTGACATCCGCGGCCACCTTCACCGAATCGGTGACCCGGGTATCGAGCCGCAACACCCCGTCGACCACGCTCACCGGCCGCTCGCCATCCTGGTGCCGCGCCGTCCCGGTGAAGGTCGCGTTCTTGAGCGGCCCGTCGAGCGTGCCCACCGCCTCGAGCCGGCCGTCGAGCAGCACCGCCGGCGCCAGGTTCCGCACCGTGCGCAGGTCGATGTCGCTCTCCGAGAGCGCGACACTGTCGAACACGAGGTCGGTGCCGGTCTGGAACCGGCCATCGAACGACAGGCTCGTGGTCGGGCGGCCGGGCACCGCGAGGTCGGTGAACACGATGTCACCACGGGCCGCGATGTCGTTCAGGTCACCATCGGCCTGCACCGGACCGGTGATCGTCCCGATGAACGGCAGCGAATCGATGTAGCCCCGCACCTTGTCCAGGTTGAGGTCCGTCAGCGCCAGCTTGAGCCGGCGCACCCCCAGGCCGTCGACCGCATCCACCTCCGCCACCAGGCTGCCCTCGATCCGCTCGGGACCATCCGTGAGCAACAGGTTCGTCACCGTGTAGTCGGTGCGCCGGCCACTGAGGGAGCGCGCCACGACGTTGGCGTGCCCCGACATCGCCGGGAACTCCGGCGAGATGAAGCGCAGGTCCGCCAGGTCGAGCGCATGCGCATTGGCCCGGAAGTCCCACAGGATCGTGTCCCGGGGCCACATCACCTGCCCCTCGGCGGTGGCGTACGTGCCCGGCAGCGCCACCCGCGACAGCGAAAAGTGCAGGGCGGAACCCTGCTGCTCGATCGTCCCCTGCAACTGCCGCAGCTGCAGCTGGGGGTCGTTCGCGTCGGCGTTGAGCGTATCCACCACCACCAGCAGCGGCTTCCGGTCGGGTGTCGAGATCCGCAGCCGCCGGACCTCCGCCGTCAGGTTCGAGAACGTCATCACGCGCCGGGTTCCCTCGCGGCTGTCCGCCACGATCCGCCCGGGGATCGCGCGGGCCGCCTTCACCTGCGCAGCACGCTCGGACTCCGTCAGCTTGGCCGAGGGCCAGGGCGTTGCCAGCAGGAGCTGCCCCCTGAACACCGTCATGTTGCGGAACTCGATCAGCGGGGGCGGCGTACTGCCCGGCGGTCCCTCCGACAGGCGCAGCACTTCCTCGTAGTTCCAGCGCCCCGACGCATGCCGCACCAGGTTGATGATCGGGTGGTCCACCTCGAGCCGCTCGAGCACGAACCGCCGCGCGAGGAAGTTCGGGATCAGGTAGCGCACCCGCACCACCGGCAGGGACACCAGCAGCACGCCGGCGGTGTCACGCACCACCACGTCGCGCAGCACCAGGTCGCGGAGGAACGAGCCGTCGATATTCCCCACGTACACTTCGCCGCGCAGCAGCGTCTCGAGCTGGTGCGACACGTTGCGCGCCAGCAATGACCGTCCCGGCGGCGTCTGCGTCAGCGCCGCGAGGACACCCACCGCCGACGCCACCACGCCGACCACCAGCAGCACCAGGAACCGCACGAGATGCCGCATTAGAACGGCTGTCCTACCGTGAGGTTCAGCTGGAAGCCGCCCGGGTTCGCCGGCTGGAACGTCACCGGCGGTCCGTCCGGCGTGAGCCGAAGCTCGGTCAGGTCCTCCGTCTCCGAATTGCTGACGTACACCGTGCCCCGCTGCAACCGGGACCAGCTGTACGCCACGTCGAACCGCAGCGGCCCCACCGGCGTCAGGAGGCGGATCCCCATGCCCGGCGTGGCGACAATACGCTTCTCGGGATTCACCGGGTCATTCGTCTGCCACACCCCGCCCACGTCCACGAACGCCGCGAGTCGCAGCCGCCCGCGCAGGAACGGCGACGGGAAGCGCACCTCCACGTTGCCGATCAGCTGCACGTTGCCGCCCGTCGCGAACGGCTGGGCGTCTTTCAGGTCGCCCGGGTTCTGCGCCAGCACCGTATCCGGGATGACATAGACGATCGGGCCGAGCTGGTTGTAGGGGAACCCGCGGATGTCGTTCGGCCCGCCGGCATAGAAACGCTGCTCGACCGGCACGAAGTTGACCAGCCCCCGGTTGTCCGAGCTGCGGCCGAATACCCGCCCGGCGCGCGCCCGCCATGCCAGCACCACGTCCGGCACGATGGTGCGGTACCAGCGACCCTCCACCGCAACCCGGGTGAACTGCTGGAACTGCGACGAGCCGATCAGCGACGAGCTCCAGGCAAACTCACCGGTGTAGAGCTGCCCCCGCGTCGGGTCCACCGGGTTGTTCACACGCGGAAAGGTGGCCGTGGCACTCAGGATCGCGAGCGGCTTCCGGAGTTCCTGCGCCGCCCGCACCTCCGGCGTGCACACGCTGAAGTAGGAACAGAACGCCGCCGGCGTGGCCTGCGTGGCGCCATACGAGAAGGTGTACGCAATGGTCAGCGGATCGCGCCGCACCGGCGACTCGTGCGTGAGCGCAATGCCGGCGCCGATGTCCTCCCGCAAAAAGATGCTGTACTCGCTGCGGCGCTCCGAGAATCCCGACAGCGTCATCGAGTTCTGGGACGAGAGGAAGGCCGGGCGCCGCACCGACACCGTCACGTTGTAGTTCAGCTTGCGCGACCCGATCTCCACCACGCCGTCTTCCTTCACGCCGGGACAGAGGCTGTTCTCCAGGTTCCAGTTCACGAAGCCCGGCTCCGACGCCACGCCGATCTTCGAGGCCCGCGCACTGATGTCGAGGATCCGCCCCGAGCCGAGGAAGTTCCGCACCGCCCAGCCGGCGCTCACCCGGAAACAGTCCTGCGAGGCATACCCCGCGCTCGCCTTCACCGTCCGCCGCTTCGCCTCCGCCACGTTCACCACCACCGGGACCACCGAGTCCGTCGGGTCGAACGCCGCCGTGTCCAGCGTCACCTGCGCCAGGCTGAACAGGTCCGACCGGTACAGGTTGAGCTGGCTGGCCGTGATCTCCTTTTCCGAGAAGGGGCGCCCCTTCTCCACCACCAGCAGCGAGCGCACGATGCCGGTGTCCACCCGCGTCGTGCCCTCCACCTTCACCGACCCGAAGCTGAAGTGGTGACCGGTCTCCACCGTGAGGGTCGCCTTCGCGACGTGCGTGGCGCTGTCCGACGTGAATTCCCGGAAGATGTCCACCGTCGGGTAGCCCAGGTTCCGGAGGCGCAGTGACACCGTGTCGATGCTCATCTGCAGGTGCGCCAGGTTGAACGGCTTCCCTTCCCGGAGCGGCAGGTCCTGCGTCACTTCCTTCCGGTCCTTCGGCCGGAGCGAGTCGAGCCCGGTGATCGTGAGCTGCTCCAGCACGATCGGCCGGCCCTCCGTCACCTTGAACGTGATCCAGATCTCGCTCGGCGTGCGCCGGATCAGTGTGTCCACCGCCACCGAGGGGAACCCGCTCCGGCGGTACAGCACCTGGATCCGCAGCACGTCCCGCTGCAGTTCCCGCTCGTTGACGTATTTCGGCGACCCGATGCCGATCCACTTCACCCACCCCGTGCGTGCAAACCAGCTCGAGTTCGACGTGGAGATCGATGCCGCCAGCGTGGCATCGTCGATCGCCTTGTTCCCCTCGAACGAGAGACCGCGCACCGCCCGCTCGCCATCCTGCGCCATCGCGCGAATCGGTGACGCCAGTGCCACGGCCGCCAGCGCGCCGGCAAGGAGCCTGACCCCAACACTCCTCATGCGCTTCGCCTGTCTGGCGGAGTGCGGACTATCTGCAAAGAAATACGACACTCCCAAGCCGCCTGCGCTCCTACCGACACCCCCGATTGGAGCCTCGGCAGCGATTGACGAGGTTAGCTAACCCATGTATTTTTGCAGCGTTAGGCCGCAGTGTCAATGTTTTGACCGGTAGCCGAACGCCATCCATCCCACCACCCCGCCGGAGCGCCTCGATCATATCCCCCTGGAGGCCGTACCTCGTCGCCCTCGGCGCCTTCATCGGCCTTATCGGCTGCGGTCGGGAAGACCCCGGCCGCACCCTGCAGTACTACTTCACCTACGACCCCCGCTCGCTCGATCCGGCCTTCTCCACCGACGTGCCGACCGGCGAGGTGGACGCCATGCTGTTCGACAACCTCACCCACTTCGACGTCGATGGTCGCCTCGTACCGGGCCTCGCGACATCGTGGGAGGTGGATGCCACCGGATCGCGCTACACCTTCCATCTCCGCACCAATGCGCGCTTCCACGATGGACGCCCCGTGCGCGCCACCGATGTGGAGGCCTCCTATCTCCGTGCGCTGTCGCCGAAGTCACTCGGCGGGCGCCCCTGGCCTCTATACCCCATCAAGGGCGCACGGGCCTTCAACAAGGGAGAGGCGACGGGCGTGGCCGGCCTGGTCGTGATCGATGACTCCACCGTGGTCATCACCCTCGAGGAACCGCTCAACATCTTTCCCAAGCTCGTGGCGATGCCCGCCACCGGCATCGTGCCCACGCCAACCGGGCGCGACTTCGACCAGTCGCCCATCGGGAGCGGGCCCTGGCGCTTTGTCGAATGGTCCCACGACGACTACATCGTGCTGGCAAGGAATGAGGCGTACTGGGGCGAGGTGCCCCTCGCCGACAGCATTCGCATCCGCATCATCCCCGAGCCGCTCACGCAGGCGGCGGAGTATGAGCGCGGCGGGCTCACCGTGGTGGAGATTCCCTTCGGCGAAACGCGGCGATGGGAGGAACGGCACGCGGACGAGCTGAAGCGACGCCCCACCATCCGTGACCTGTACATCGCGATCAACACCACCCGCGGCCCCCTCAGCGATGTGCGCGTGCGACAGGCACTCAACCTGGCCATCGACATACCGACGCTGCTGGAGACCGTCATGGCCGGCCGCGGGCTGCAGGCACATGGCGTCATTCCCCCCGGGATCGTGGGCTACGACTCCACCCGCGCACCGTATCCCTACGATCCCGACAGCGCGCGCCGGCTCCTCGCCGCTGCCGGGCATGCCAGCGGGCTCACCCTCAAGCTCTGGCGCTCGCAGCGCCCCGAGTACGCCCGTATCGCGCAGACGGTGCAACAGAGTCTCGCCGCCGTGGGTATCCAGGTGGAGATCATCCAGCGCGACGCCTCCAGCGCCCGCGCCGCCGTCCGGAAGGGGGAGGCCGATCTCTTCCTCACCGACTGGTACGCCGACTACCCCGATCCCGAGAACTTCACCTTTCCGCTCTTCAACTCGCGCAATGCCGGCACCGGCGGCAACTACGCCTTCCTCGACGATCCGGCCATCGACAGCCTCACCGTGCGACTCCGCACCACCGTCGACGAGGCGGAGAAGGCCCGGCTCGCCACCGAGACCGATGCCCGTATCTTTGCCCTGGCGCCCTGGATCTTTCTCTGGCATCCCGTCGATCTCTGGGCCCTCAACCCCAGGATCGAGGGCTGGAACATCCCCGCCATCTTCAACGGCCAGCGCTGGCAGCTCGCCCACCCCGTCGCGCCCGGCCTGAAGCCGTGATCCGTCTCCTCGGGCTTCGGCTCGCACTGCTGGTCCCCACCCTCCTCGGCGTGCTCGTGGTGACGTTCCTGCTGCTCTACGTGGCCCCGGGCGATCCGGTCCAGGCCATGGTGGGCGAGCGCGCCGACCCGGAGACCCTCGTGCGCCTCCGCCGGGAACTCCACCTCGACGAATCGCTGCCCCGGCAGTTCGGCCACTATGTCGGCAACGTCCTGCGCGGCGACCTCGGCACCTCCTACATCACCCGGCGACCCATCGTCTCCGAGCTGAAGCACCGGTTCCCGGCCACCCTGCGACTGGCCCTCGCCGCGATGCTGTTCGCCACCACCCTGGGACTCGCCGTCGGCATCTACGGCGCCTGGCGGCCCGGTGGATGGGTCGATCGCTTCCTCACCATCGGCGCGTACCTCGGCGTATCGTTCCCGGTGTACTGGGTGGGGCTGGTGCTTATCCTCGTGTTCGCGGTGCAGCTGCGCTGGCTCCCGCCGTCGGGATCCTGGGGACTGGTCTACCTGATCCTCCCCGCCACCACACTGGGGATGCGATCGATCGCCGTCATTGCGCGCATGACCCGCACGGCGCTCCAGGAGGCACTGCAGAGTGACTTCATCCGGACCGCCCGCGCCAAGGGGCTCGCCGAAGCCCGGGTCCTCCTGCACCACGGGCTCCGGAACGCGCTCCTGCCGGTCATCACGGTGCTTGGGCTCGATTTCGGCAGCTACCTTACGGGCTCGATCCTGACCGAGACGATCTTTTCCTGGCCCGGCGTGGGGCGCTATGTGCTGAGCGCCATCGAGAAGCGCGACCTCCCTGCCGTCTCCGGGAGCATCCTGTTCCTGAGTGTTCTCTTTGTCTTCGTCAACCTGGTGACCGACCTGCTCTATGCGAAAGCTGATCCACGGGTGGCATATGACTGACGTGCGGACGTGCGGGCGGGCGGGCGTGAGGAAGGTCAGCGCGATTGTCGCGCTCCTCCTCCTTTGGTCCCCTCACGTCCGCACGTCCTCACGTCTTCACGTCCTCTCCCTCACGCCCGCACGCCTTCACGCCCAGTCGTCAAGCGCGCGTCGTATCGACGCGCGCCTCGATGCCCCGCCCTTCAATCGCCAGCTCTGGGGCGTGGCACTCGTCGACGAAAAGGGCACGCTGCTCTACGGTCGGAACGCCGATCGCATGTTCGTGCCGGCCAGCAACACCAAGATCGTGGTCAGCGCCGTGGCGTCCGCGCTCCTGGCGCCCAACTTCACCGTCCGCACCAGCATCTACAGCAACGGCCCGATCGTGAACGGCGTCCTGCAGGGCGACCTGGTGCTGTACGGCCGCGGCGACCCGACCTTCAGCACCCGCTGCTATGCCGTGGACACCACCGCGGCCGGCGCCTGCGACGCGAGCCCCATGCTCAAGTTCACCGAGCTGGCGTCCCAGCTCGCGCACGCCGGCATCAAGTCGGTGTCGGGCGATGTGGTGGGAGATGGAAGCTGGTTCGAGCCCACGCTGGTGCATCCCGCCTGGGAGAACTACGACCTCAACTGGTGGTACGCAGCACCGGTGAGCGGCCTCGGCTTCAACGACAACAGCATCGACATCGAGTACTCCACCGGCGACAGTGTCGGCCCGCCGGCGCGGCTCACCTTCTCGCCCGATTTCGGCGATGTCACGCTGGAGAACCACACCCGCACCGTGCCCCGCGGCCAGGACGAGACCATCGATTTCTTCCGCACCCCGGGCACGCTCTCCCTCTGGGCCCAGGGGAACGTCGAGGCGGGGCGCCGCCCGCGCACCGAGAACTTTGCGCTTCCCGATCCCGACCTCTACGCCGCGCGGGCCCTGCGCGCCGCCCTCGCCGCACAGGGCATCGCGGTGCTGGGCGGCACCCGCTCCACCACCGACTCGATGGCCTTTGAGATCGTGCGGCGCGGCGTGCCACTCGCCGAGGTCACCAGCCGTCCGCTCAAGGACTGGATCTTTCCCATCCTCAACACCAGCCAGAACTGGTTCGCCGAGATGACCCTGAAGCAGCTCGGCAAGCAGTTCGGCCGCGCCGGAAGCTGGGACGAGGGCCTGCGCGTCGAGCGGCGCTTCCTCATCGACTCGATCGGCGTGGATTCCACCCAGATCGCGCTGAGCGACGGCTCCGGCCTGTCGGCGTCCAACCTCGTGAGTCCCCTCGCCTTCACCCAGGTCCTGCGGTTCATCCGGAAGCACCCGAACTATGCCACCTTCGCCGCCGGGCTCCCCCAGTCGGGCAAGCGCGGGTCGCTGAGGAATCGCTTTGTCGGGACGCCGCTCGAGGGACGGGTGCGCGCCAAGACCGGCAGCATCTCGCGCACCAATACCCTGTCCGGCTATGTCGAGCTCGAGAACGGCAAGGTGATGATCTTCTCGGTGCAGGCCAATCACCACACCCAGCCGGGGTCGCGCATGCTGGCGCAGATCGACAGCGTCGTCACCGACCTGGTGAAGGGGCGCTGATCGTGACGGCACTGCCAGGACCATTGCGCGTCGCCATCATCGGCTCCGGACCCTCCGGCTTCTACGCCGCCGAGCACCTGCAGAAGAAGGTGCCGACCGTCGAGATCGACATGTTCGATCGCCTCCCCACGCCCTACGGCCTGGTGCGCGGCGGCGTGGCGCCCGATCACCCGAAGATCAAGTCCGTCACCCGGATGTACGAGCGCACCGCCGCGCATCCCGGGTTCCGCTTCCTGGGCAACGTGAAGGTTGGCGGCGCGATCGAGCACGCCGAACTCGACGCGCTCTACGATGCGATCATCTACGCCACCGGGGCGCAGACCGACCGGCATGTCGGCATTCCCGGTGAGGAGCTCGCCGGCAGTCATGCCGCCACCGAGTTTGTCGGCTGGTACAACGGCCATCCCGACTTCCGCGACCGGCGCTTCGACCTGTCGTGTACCGGCGCCGCCGTCATCGGCATGGGCAACGTGGCCATGGATGTCACCCGCATTCTCGCAAGCAGCATGGAGGAGCTGACGCCCACCGACCTGTCGCTGCATGCGCTCGACGAGTTGCGCACCAGCAACGTGCGCGACATCTACGTGCTCGGCCGCCGCGGGCCGGCGCAGGCCGCCTTCACCAACCCCGAGCTCAGGGAACTGGGCGAGCTGGCCGAGGCCGACGTGATCGTCGACCCCAGGGAGCTGGTGCTCGACGAGCACTCCGCGCATCAGTTGTCAGGGCATGAAGACCGCGCGGTCGAGAAGAACCTGCATACGCTCAACGAGTTCGCCACGCGCCAGCCCGCCGGCCGCAAGCGCCGCATCATCCTGCGCTTCCTCGTGTCGCCGGTGGAGATCCTGGGGACCAACCGCGTCGAGGGCATCAAGCTCGTGCACAACCAGCTGGTGCGGGCCCCGGGTGGGGACCTGCGCGCCGAAGCCACGGACGACACCGAGACCCTGCCCGTCGGCCTCGTCTTCCGGTCGGTGGGCTATCGCGGGGTCGCCATTCCCGGCGTGCCCTTCAATCCGCGCGCCGGCATCCTGCCCAATGTCGGGGGACGGGTGCTCGTGGCACCGGGCGCCATGGAGATCCGTCGCGGGGTATACGCCGTAGGATGGATCAAACGGGGTCCGAGTGGTGTTATCGGAACCAACAAGCCCGACTCCGCTGAAACGGTGGATCTCCTGCTCGAGGACCTGGCGACCGGCGGTATCACGCCCCGCGAATACGAGAGCCGCACCGCCGTGGATGAAATGCTGCGCTCACGCGGTGTCCAGGTCGTCAGCTTCGCCCACTGGCAGGTGCTGGACGCACTCGAACAGGCGGCCGGCAAGCCCCGCGGCGCCCCACGGGAGAAGTTCACCCGGATCCCCGACATGCTGGACGCGGTGAAAAACCAGTGAACGGTGAACGGTGAACAGTGAACGGGAGGGCCTGCGCGGGCGTTGTTCCCGTTTACCGTTTACCGCTTGCCGTTCACGCTCCTCAGATGGAGCTTGACCAGGTTGAAGATCTATACAAAGACCGGCGACGCCGGCTCGACCGGCCTGTTCGGCGGCGGCCGCGTGCCCAAGGACGACATCCGGGTCGCGGCCTACGGCGACGTGGACGAACTCAACTCCGTCATCGGCGTTGTGCGCGCCACCGCGCCTGAGGCGTTCGAGGATGCCCTGCTCGAGTCGATCCAGCGCGACCTCTTTTCCATTGGCGGCCACCTCGCCACCCCGGATCCTGACAAGGTGCGAGAGGCCCTCGAAAAGGCGAGCCTCGCCCAGGATCGCGTCGCCGAATTCGAGCGCGCCATCGACGCCGCAGACGACGAGCTGCCCGCGCTCACCGCATTCGTGCTGCCCGCCGGCACGCCGAAGGCCGCGGCACTGCACCTCGCGCGTACCGTCTGCCGCCGCGCCGAGCGCCAGGTGGTGCACCTCGCCGCACAGCAGCCCGTGCCCGACCTGTTCCTGGTCTATCTCAACCGGCTCTCCGACCTCCTCTTCACGCTGGCGCGCCTCGCGAACCATCGCGCTGGCACCGGCGACGTGACCTGGTAGCGTGGAACCGATCCTCGTCCGGCACGCCCTGGGCACGTATCCGGTCTACATCGCCCAGGGCGCCCTGGCCGATCTCCCCGAGATCATGGCGGCGCATTGCGGGGCGCGATCGGTGGCGCTCATTACCGATGCAGCGGTCGGCCGGCACTACGAGTCGTGGGAGAGCAGCGCCACCACCACATGGAGCTCCGGCACCGGCCAGCGCTCGCCGCACGAATGGACCACGCGCCTGAGCGTACCGCCGGGCGAAAAATTCAAGACCCGGGAGAGCTGGGCCAGCCTGACCGACGCGCTGCTCGAGCAGGGCTTTGGCCGCGATTCCGCGCTCATCGGGCTGGGCGGGGGTGTGGTCGGTGACCTCACCGGGTTTGTGGCCGCCACCTATCAGCGCGGCATCCCCTTTGTGCTCGTGCCCACCACCCTGCTCGCCATGCTCGATGCCTCGGTGGGTGGCAAGACCGGCGTCGATACGCCGCATGGCAAGAACCTCATCGGTGCATTCCACCCGCCCGTCGCGGTCGTGGCCGATCCCGCCACCCTCACCACGCTCGCCGATGCCGAGTATCGCAGTGGTCTCGCCGAGGCGGTGAAGCATGGCTTCATCACCGACGCCGGATATCTCGCGTGGATCGAGGATGGCGTCGCGCCCCTCCTCGCGCGCGACATGGCGGCCCTCGAGGTGCTGATCCGGCGCAGCGTCGAGATCAAGGCCGGCATCGTGGCAGGCGACGAGCGCGAAGCTGGACCGCGAGCCATGCTCAATGCCGGGCACACCGTGGCGCACGCCCTCGAGCTGGTCTCCGGCTACTCCCTGCTCCACGGCGAGGCGGTGGGCCTGGGCCTGGTCGCGGAGTGCGCCATGGCCGAACACGCGCAGATCCTCTCCCCTGGATCGGGCGCCCGCATTGCGGCGATGCTTTCACAACTTGGCCTCCCCGTCCGCGTCGGGTTCCGTACCAACGCCGAGCGCGTCCGTCAGGCCATGACCCGCGACAAGAAGAACGTCGCAGGCTCCATCCGCTTCGCCGTGCCACTCGACATCGGCATCATGGGCCAGCGAGACGGAAACTGGACGGTGGCGTTCGATGAGACGACCATCGACGCCGGTCTGGCCGCCATCCTCTAACGCCCCCCCGTCCTCACGCCCTCACGCCCTCACGTCCTCACGTCCTCACGTCCTCCCGTCCTCCCGAGCGCAGCGAGGGATATAGGTCAATCGTCCTATACCCCCACTGCCCCCTCGCTGTCACTTGTGGAGAAGTGGATAAGTGTATAACCACCACAAGTTTATGTCCTGATAATATTTGTGATGTGGACAAAATTATTTGCTTGACCGGCGACACTGCGCTTCCTATATTCGTCGCTCTTCCGCTTCCGAAGTTCTGCGACACCAATAACTCACCGCTCCCCTGAAGGGGGTATGAATGGCTCGCACCCGCGCTAGCCTCGTTCGTCCTGTCGCTCGCAAAGCCGCCCCTCGCAAGCGCACCGTGGGCCGCGCTGTCGCCCAGGGATCCTTCGACCAGTATCTCGTAGACATCCAGCGACTCCCGATGATCACCGACCCCGCCGAGGAACGCGCACTCGCCCGGCGCGCGCTCGACGGCGACCAGACGGCGGCCGAACGGCTCGTCACCGCCAATCTCCGGTTCGTGATCGCGTACGTGAAGAAATATCAGGGACACGGTCTGGATCTCGGCGAACTGGTGGCGATCGGCAACGAGGGGTTGCTCAAGGCGGTGCGGAAGTTCGATCCGGAACACGGCGTCAAGTTCATCAGCTACGCCGTGTGGTGGGTGCGGCAGGCAGTCCTGAAGGCCCTCGCAGAGCAGACACGCAGCGTTCGTATTCCCCTCAACCAGAATTCGTCACTGATCAAGATGGGCCGCGTGCAGGCGCTCCTGGCCCAGGAGCTTGGCCGCGCCCCCACCGATGGCGAACTGGCGCGGGCCCTCGGCGAGCAGATCGAGACGGTGCGCGAGGCCCGGCAGATGTCCACCATCGAGATGTCCCTCGATGCCCCGGTGGACGGCCGCGATCGGCACGGCGCCACCATCGGCGAGCGCGTCGCCGGCAATTCCGACTCGGAAATAGAGTCCCTCACCGACCAGCACCTCACCCGCGAATTCGTCGATCGGCTCTTCCGCCTGCACCTCACGCCACGCGAGCGCGCCATCCTCTCCATGTACTACGGTCTGGAGGAGGGCTCTGAGGCGCTCACGCTCGAGGCCATCGGTGAGCGGCTCGGCGTCACCCGCGAGCGCATCCGCCAGATTCGCGAGCGCGCCTTCGAGAAGCTGCGCCACTGCCCTGACATCCAGCACCTCAAGGGCCGCTGGGTCGCGGCTTGAGGGCCCCAGCCCTGGCCTTGGCAGTGCTGACCCTGGCCGGCTGCGATGGCAGCCGGCCTTCGTCACAACCGGCGGCCGCCTCGGCGCCATCCGTCCAGTACATTCCGCGCGGCGACACCGGACCCACCATGCCCTTCGCCTCGGCGGTCCGGGTGGGCAACGTGCTCTACCTCTCCGGTGAGGTGGGCACCGACAGCACGGAGAAGCTCGTGCCAGGCGGCATCAAGGCCGAGACGCGGCAGGCACTCGAGAACATGAAGGCGGCGCTGGAAAGAAACGGATCATCGCTCGACAACGTCGTGAAGTGCACGGTGATGCTCGCCGATATCAGCGAGTGGGCCGCCATGAACACCGTCTACTCCACCTACTTCACGAAGCATTTCCCGGCCCGCAGCGCTTTCGGCACCACCGGACTGGCACTCGGCGCACGAATGGAAATCGAATGCATCGCAACGGTGGACACGCCGCTCTAGACCCTTCGCGCCTCAAGCGCCCTCTGCGCCTTACGCGCCTTGCTGCCCCCATCGCCGATGCTTTCCGCGAACACTGGCGCACCGCCGCCTGGCTGGCCGTCGCCGCCGCAGCCGCCATTGCCACCCTCGCCCCGGCCCTGGCCATCAGCGGCGCCGGGACACCGATATTGCATGCCGATCCAGTTCGCACCGCCGACCTCCTTCTGTCCCTCTCCGGCACCGCGCAATCGCCTGCGGACCTGCAGGCGGAATCCATCGCGCAGTTGCTGTCCCTGCTCGTCGTAGTCGGGTCGGCCGCATGCGCCGTCGCTGTCGTTACCGCCCTGACGCTGCAATGGACCCGCTCCGGCGTCCGTGATGTCGACACCGCGGTACGTCGCGCCGTTGGCGCCTCCCGGCGCGACCTGGCCCAGAGTTTCCTGGGCGAAGGCATCGTCATCGCGCTCGCGGCCGTCCCGGTCGGTCTGCTGGTCGGCAACGTCTCGCTGAAGCTGGCCCTGGGCAGCTGGCCCGGCACCCTCGACGCGTGGCACTACGCACCCGCCGTCCTCGCCGGCACTACCGCACTGGTGCTGCTCCTGGGATCCCTGCTGCCCCTCCGCTTCGCCCGCGGCAGGCGCCTCGTCAATCTTCCGGCCAACCCGCTCTCGCTCTTCCCGCCGATCATCCAGGTCGGCGCGAGCCTGGCCATCCTTCTCGCAGCCACACTTGTGAGCAGGCAGGCAATGCTCCTCATGGGAAACGGCAACACTGCCGCTGATGGCACCGTCTTTCAGCTCGTTGACACCGATGCCGAGCCCGCTGCCCGCTCCGCCCGGTACGTTGACATGCTTCGCGACCTTGCCTCGACGGAGGACATCCAGGGCGCGAGCCTCACCAGCCCCGGCACCCTTGTCGGCCTGGGTACGGTGGACTGGGTGGAAGCCGACTGCGGCCAGTGCTTCACCGGCGGGATGTTCGTGCGGTTCCAGGATGAGCGCGCGGCGCATCATCTCATCAGCCCGGACACCTTTGCGGTGCTCGGCATTCCACTGGTGGCGGGGCGCACCTTTACACTCGAGGATGGCTGGACGGCGCCTCGTGTCGCGGTCGTCAATCGGCAGATGGCCGCGCGGCACTTCGAGAATGGCGAGCCGCTGGGCCGCACCATCTTCATGGGTACGGCGCGGGTGCCCTACACCGTTGTCGGTGTCGTGGATGACGCCGCAGCACCCGGACGCAGTGGCGGCCTGCAGCCACGATTCGCCGTGTACCTGAGCACGCTCCAGCATCCCATCGCCGGGGCCGACCTGCTGGTCCGTGGCGGTCCCACCGCCGGCGCCAGCGCGAACGCGGTCCTGGCGCGCCAGGGCAGCATCCAGCACACGCCGGGCATCAGCGCGCTCGCCATCAGTCGAGCCTCCGCCATGCCGATGCTCTGGTTCGCCCGCTGGTTCCGCGCCGAGGCCATTGCCGCACTGCTCCTCGGCGCGCTCGGCACCATGGTCAGTGTCTCACTCTGGGCCTCGGCGCTCGTCCCCGAGCTGGCCATCCATCGCGCGCTCGGCGCCACCCGGTGGCGCATCTCGGCGAAGATGCTCGGACAGACGGTACTCATCATTGCGGCAGGAATTTTCGTGGCGTTGACCGCCGTGGGTCCGTCGCTGCGAGCAGTGCTCGCCGGGATCCTCGGCGACCTCCCCCTCCTGCCGGTCGGGGACCTGCTGCTGCCGTCGGCGCTGCTCTCCCTCGCCGCCGTGCTCGGCGCACTGCGCCCACTCCGGCGCGCGACCAGCGCTCAGCCCGCCCAGCTGCTCGCAGACTGAGTCTCCGTTGTCCGCACGGTCGTCGGAGCACGGTGCTAGGGTGGTGACTGCCCCATCGCGCGCGCGCCGGCAGTTGCGGCGGCGGCTGGTGTGGGTGGCTGCAGGCACAGGTCCCAGCTCTTCGCCGGCGCACGAGCCGCGAGCGATGCATCGGTCAGTATGCACAGGACGCCTTCGGGTGCGAGCCATCCGAACTGGCGTCGCGCCGCTTCGGGACCTACCCACGCGTAGAGCTGCGTTCGCGCCCGGCCGCCCGTCGGCGGCCAGCCACCTCCCGCAACGGGCACACCGTTCACGACGATGATCGAGTAGGTGATCGGGCTGGGCGGCTGCTCCACCTGATGGCCGGCGCATGCGACACTGCTCACCACAAGCACAGCGATGGCGTGCAGCTTGTTGCGCGATCCAAGTGAAGTCCGCATTTCATACACTACTGCCGAACACCACCTTTTGCCTGACCAGTTGCCGTACTGCGCGTCCCCGGTACCTCGCTGGCCGGTATACCCCCGCCAGGATTGCCTCGCGCGCGGCCTCGACGAACGCCGCGTGCGATGCGGACACGATCCGCACCGATCCCGGCTCGGCATGGCCCGTTGCATCAATGACGTATTCCAGCACCACAGAGCCGGAGATACCGGCGCGCTCGTACTCCACCGGATACCTCGGCGCCGGCTGGGAGATCGCGACCGCCGGGTCGTCCACGTCAGCTGACACAAACACTCCCGCCACTCCGGATTTCGGCTCGTCCTCGCCAGAAAGCCCTCCCACTCCGGTCGTCGCCTGGTGCCCCATCACCGTCGCGGGGTCGAACGGCTTCGCGCCCAGGTCGAGCTGAGGAATGCCCACCGGTACCATCTCCGGGAGCGCCAGTTCACTGACTGCTTCGGGCACTCCGGGCAGCGGCACCTCCCCAGCTGCCTCGGTGGCGGCGCGATCGGGCTTCGCCAGCACGAAGGTCAGTGTGTCCGAGCGCACCGTTGCTCCGAGCGACACGATTCGTTCCGTCGCCTGGACCGCCCCCGCAACGACCATTGCATGCACCAGCAGCGACACCACCGTCCCACCCGCCCGGCGCTTCGCACCGCCCCGTGACTCGATCAATGTCTCGAACATGCTTCCTCCAGAGAGCGTGACAGGAGGAAGCATGCGGTCGGCCGATTAGCGGCCGCTCGAAGGACGATGGCGCCGTCGTTAGCAGATCATGACAACTTTGATACGGACAGGCGTGGAGCGCCGGTCCTCACGTCCTTACGCCCTCACGTCTTATGTTCCACCATGACCTTTCGTCTCCCCATCTTCCCCCTCGGCGTCGTCCTCTTCCCCGGCGCCCTCCTGCCCCTGCACATCTTCGAGCCCCGCTACCGCCGGATGCTCGCCGACTGCATCGAGGGTGATGAACGGTTCGGGCTCGCCCTCCCCGGCATCGCCCACGAGGCCCCCGCGCTCGGCGCCGTCGGGTGCATCGCCACCATTCGCGGGGCCCAGTCGCTGCCCGACGGCAAGTCCAACATCATTGTCCAGGGGGCTACCCGCTTCCTCGTCACCCGGTACCTCGAGGACCCGGCTCCGTACCTCGTCGCCATGGTCGAGGCCTTCGAGGATCGCGAGGACAGCACGCCGACGTCGGAGAAGTGCGCCGCACTTGCCGAGTCGTTCGCCCACTACTTTCCGGCCATGCGCGAGCTGAACGACCTCGAGCCCGACAATCGCGCCCTCCCCACCGACCCGGCCGCGCTCTCCTTCCATGTCGCGGCGGCGCTCGACACCGGTGCACCCGAGAAGCAGGCATTGCTGGAGATCCGTTCCACCGCGGAGCGCATCGACCTGCTCCTCCGCATGCTGCCCCCGCTGTCCAGCGCGGTCGATGCCGGCCTCCGCACCCGGAAGAAGGCGCACACCAACGGCAAGGGACACCATCGTCCCGACCTCGCTGATTCGTGAACGAGTCGCTCCTCTCCGGCCTGTCCGTGATCGTAGGGTCGCGCTGGGTGCGGCACCGCCGCGCCGAGCTCGCCACCTACACCATGGATGGCCTGCCCACGCACGAGTCGTATCCCGGTGTCGTGGTGCTCCCCGGCACCCGGGAGGAGCTCATCCGCGTCATGCGCCTGCTGCACAAGCAGCAGGTGCCGTTCGTGGCCCGCGGGGCCGGTACCGGCCTGAGCGGCGGCGCGTTGGCCGATGGCAGTGCCGTGCTGGTGGCCCTCACCCGGCTGAATCGCATCCTCAGCATTGACCCCGTGGGACGGCGCGCCGTGGTCGAGCCCGGCGTCGTCAACGCGCGCCTCTCCGAGGCGGTGTTGCCGCATGGGTTGCAGTACGTCCCCGACCCGTCGAGCCAGAGCGCCTGCACCATCGGCGGCAACGTCGCCGAGAACGCCGGTGGCCCGCACTGCCTCAAGGCCGGCGTCACCACCAATCATGTCACCCGGCTCGAGGTGGTGCTTCCTGACGGGTCCCTCGCCCGGCTCGGGTCCGCGCACGGCGACGCGTGGGGACCCGACCTCGTCGGCCTCTTCGTCGGCAGTGAGGGCATGTTCGGCATCGCCTGCAGCATCACCGTCCGGCTCGAACCGATCCCGGCCGTGGTGCGCACCATGCTGGCCGATTTCCCCAGCATCCGCGCCGCGAGTGAGGCCGTTTCCGCCATCATCGCGTCCGGCATCGTCCCGGCCGCGCTGGAGATGATGGACCAGGCCTGCGTGCAGGCCGTGGAAGCCTCCATCTATGCCGCGGGCTACCCCACCGACGCCGCGGCAGTGCTGCTGGTCGAACTGGACGGGCAGCCCGAGAGCGTGGCGGCCGAGCATGCCGTGGTCGAGCCGCTCCTCCGCGCGCATCGCGCCCGCAATGTTCTCACTGCCGATTCGCCCGCCGAGCGCGCGCGCCTCTGGCAGGGCCGGAAGAAGGCCTTCGGCGCGATGGGTCGCATCGCCCCCGACCTGGTGGTGCAGGATGCCGTCGTCCCGCGTTCGGTGCTGCCCGAGGTGCTCGACCAGATCAGCGAGATCCGTGATCGCTATCAGCTCTACATCAGCAACGTCTTCCATGCCGGCGACGGCAACCTGCACCCGAACATCAGCTTCGACCGCCGCGACGCCGGGCTCGCGGCGCGGGTACGCGAGGCCAGTCGCGAGATCATGACGGCCTGCGTCGCCGCCGGCGGGAGCATCACCGGGGAGCATGGCGTCGGCAGCGACAAGCTCGACTACATGCCGCTCATCTTCGACGCCGAGACCCTCGGCGCCATGCAGGCCACCCGCCGCGTCTTTGATCCCGACGAGCGCGCCAATCCCGGCAAGGTCGTGCCCATCCACGCCTGTCGCGAATGGTGCGCGACGCCGGCTGCACGTGAGAACGGCCGGCAGCACCGGAATGCAGTGGCGGAGGTGGCCCATGACTGACGGCATGCTGGCCCGGTTGCGCGAGATCGTCGGCGCCTCCGGTGTGGAACGCGACCCCACGGGCCTGCCCCGGGTGGTGCCGGACACCACCGAGGCGATGGGGCGGCTCTTCGCCCTGGCCCACGGTCGCAACTGGCGCGCGCGCATCGAGGGCCACGGCACCTGGCTCTCCTCCGACGCGCCCGCCGATTTCGCGGTGAGTACGCGCGGGCTCGATCGCGTCAGCGACGTGAGCCCCGCCGACCTCGTCGCCACGGTGGACGCCGGCGTCGCCATCGGCACCCTGCGTCGTCGCCTCGCCGACGATGGCATGTGGCTCGCCATCGACCCGCCCGGCCGGCCGGAGCGGAGCATCGGCTCCATCGTCGCTGCCGGGACCGCCGGTCCGCTGCGCCAGGGCTTCGGCTCGGTGCGCGATCATGTGCTCGGCCTGGCCGTGGTTACCGGAGACGGGCGGGTGGTGCGCGCCGGCGGACGCGTGGTCAAGAACGTCGCCGGATACGACCTCGGCAAGCTGCAGATCGGCGGCTTCGGTGGCTTCGGCGTCATCACGGAGCTGAGCCTCCGGCTGCGCGCCCTTCCGCGCGCCGACCAGACGCTCATTGCGCGCGCATCCCGCGACCAGCTCACCAGTGTCGCCCGCGATCTCACCGAGGCGCGCCTGTCGCTGCAGGCCCTCGAGCTCTTTTCGCCCGCGATCGCCGCCGAGCCCGATTGGATTCTTGCCGCGCGCTTCATGGGCACGGAAGACGGCGTCGCCGCGGAGGCGCGGCGCCTCACCGGATCCACGTCACTCGTGTGGCAGCAGCTGCCGGTGGAGCGAGCCAGTTCGTTCTGGCACCTCTCCGCGCGTGCGGTGCTGGGTGGCGCCGTCACCCTCCGGCTCGGCGTGCTGCAGCCCGGGCTCGATGACACGCTGGACCTGCTCGCCGCGAACCTCGATGAAGGCCTGGTCACCGCCGGGGCCGGCAGCGCCGGCGGCATCCGCTGGAGCGGCGAGGCGCGCATCGATGCGCTCCGCGCCCTCCGGCGCACCGCGGCGACGCGCGAAATTCCCATGACGCTCGAGCGCGCGCCCTGGGCCATCCGCCAGCAGCTGGGACACTTCGGCGCGTACCGCGAGGGCGTCGGCGCCCTCGTGAGCCGACTCCGGGAAACCTTCGACCCCGGACTCCTGCTGAGCGTGGCGCTCGAGGGCGATGCCGATGGCCGGTAGTACCGACCGTCGCTTCACCGCCCTCGATCCATGCGTGCATTGCGGATTCTGCCTTCCCGCCTGCCCCACCTATCTCGCCACCGGCGACGAGGCCGACAGCCCGCGCGGCCGTATCGTGCTCATGCGCGCCCTGGAGCGCGGCGAGATTCCCGCTGACGATCCCGCCCTGACCCAGCATCTCGATGCCTGTCTTGGCTGCCGCGGGTGTGAGCCCGCCTGCCCCTCGGGTGTCGGGTATGGCCAGGGCCTCGAGGCGGCGCGCGAGATCATTGCCCGGAAGCGCGGCATCGCCCCGGCCGCGAGGGCCATACTCGCGGTCTTCTCCTATCGTGTGTTGTGGCGCACCGTGCTGTCGGCCGCGCGGGTGCTCCGCGCCACCCGCATTCCGGCGCGCCTGGCCGGTGGCAGCCGTTTCGGGTTCGGCATGGGGATGCTGGCGTCCACCCGGCCCGCGAAAAAGCTGCGCACCTTCCCCAGCTTTCATGTCTCCCATTCCGCACCCACCGTGGCGCTCTTTCGCGGCTGTGTCATGGACACCGTGTTTCGCCACGTCAACGACGCAACGCGACGGGTGCTCGAGGCCAACGGCTATCGCGTGGTGGAGATTGCGGGGCAGGGATGCTGCGGGGCGCTGCACGAGCATGCCGGCGACCGCGCGCACGCCGAGTCGCTCGCACGGCAGAACGTCAAGGCGTTTGCCCACCGCGCCAACTACATCGTGGTCAACAGCGCCGGCTGCGGTGCCATCCTCAAGGAGTACGGACACCTCCTCGGCGGCAGGGATGCCGAGGCGTTCGCCGGCCGGGTGCGTGACGTGACCGAACTGCTGGCCGCGAAGGGCCCGCGCCAGGGCGGCCCGCTCCCCCTCGACGTCGTGTACGATGCCCCCTGCCACCTGCAGCATGCGCAGAAGGTGCAGGCCGAGCCCCTCGCCGTGCTCGCGGCGATTCCCGAACTGCGCCTCCGGCTGCTTCCAGACTCCGACAAGTGCTGCGGCAGCGCCGGCATCTACTCCATGCTGCATCCCGACATGGCCCGCGCCGTCCTCGACGACAAGATCAAGGGCATCGCTACGGCCTTGCCGGTGCCGCGCGTCGTGGTCACCGGCAACCCCGGCTGTCACATGCAGATCGGCGCCGGCCTCCAGGCCGCGAAGTTGGACATCGCCGTCCTGCACCCTGTTGAATTGCTGGACGAGTCATACCGTGTCGGCGGGATGTACAGCCGACAGCAGTAGTTCCCTCACGCCCTCACGTCTCGAAGCCCTCCCCCCTACCTTCCTTCATGCCATCCGTCATTCTCTTCGATTTCAACGGCGTCATCGTCAACGACGAGCCGCTGCATTGCGAGGCCCTGATCCACACCCTCGCCGAGTATGGTATCGACCTCGATCGAGACACCTACTATCGGGAGTATCTCGGTTTCGACGACCGGGAATGCTTCCGCTACAGTTTTGCGCGCGCCAACCGACCGACCGATGCGACCAGCATCGCCGACGCCACCGAACGAAAGAACGCCGCATGGAAGCGGCTCCTGCGCAGCACCATGCCGATGGTGCCGGGGGCGGTCGACTTCGTCCGCGCCGCTGCCAGCGAGGGCCACCGGCTCGCCATCGTGTCGGGAGCGCTCCGGCGCGAGATCGAGCTTGTGCTCGAACGCAGCGGCCTCGCGCCATGCTTCGAGTGCATCGTGGCCGCCGAGGATGTCCCCGCGTGCAAGCCCGACCCGGCGGGATACAACCAGGCCCGTGCCACCCTGGCGACGGAAGCGGCCAGGTGCATGGTCATCGAGGATTCCCTGCCCGGACTCGCGGCGGCCCACGCCGCCGGGTTGCGCTGCACCATGCTGACGACATCGCATCCGGCAGCAGCACTGGCAGACGCTGACGCCGTCTGGACCGACTTCACCGGCAAGCGCCCTGCCGACCTGCCATGGGCAGGTGGCCATGGTTGAGGCTTCCCTGAATGCGGCGTCGCTCCTGCGCGTCCGGACCGGCGCGCTCCTGCATCGGATGCCCGCCGCGATCTTCTCCATCGCCGGGCCCGGCGCACTGCAATGCCTGCAGGGGCTGCTCACGAACGACCTGATGAAGGCGGCAGATGGGTCCGCGGTGTACGGCGCCCTGCTCACGCCGAAGGGGCTCATCATTCTCGACTGCTGGGTCATCAAGCTTGGCGACCGCTTCCTGTTCCTGGCCGACCTCGACGCTCGGGCTGTTGCCGCGGACCTCTTCCGGAAGCAGCTGCCACCGCGACTCGCGAAAGTCACTGACCTGTCCGATGAGTGGCAGGCCCACCGCCTGTTTGGTGGCGGTGCGACGCCGCTCACCCCGTCGGCGCCGCCACCCGTCGCCGTAGCGACGCCGGCAGCCGGCGGTCCATTCGCCGCATTGATCGTCGGGCCAGCCGATGCCGTAGCGGACGTCGTGAGTCCCCTCGCCGCCGCCGGCGCCCTGAACGCCTCAGACGATGAGTGGGAAGGATCGCGCATCCTCGCAGGATGGCCCCGCCGCGGCGCCGAGATCGACGAGAAGACGCTGGTACAGGAGGTGCGCTTCGATGAGAATCACGGCGTGTCGTACGAGAAGGGATGCTACACCGGTCAGGAAACCGTCGCGCGCCTGCACTTCCGCGGGCACACCAACCGCGACCTCCGGGGCCTCGTCATGCCGGGCGAAGCGAGGGATCCCCTGGCCAGCAGCCGGATCGTGCTGGCCGAAAAGGAAGTGGGCAGCGTGAGAAGCCTCCTCACCCTGCCCACACAATCCCTGGCCCTCGCACTGATCCGTCGCGAGGTCGCCACTGGTCAGGTCGTCATGGCCGGCGACACTCCCGCCACCGTCGTCGACCTGCCCTTCGCGAACTAGTTCTTCTTCGCGTCCATGCGGCTCGCGGCCGTGTCGGCCTCCGTGTTCTTCAGCACGCTGTCGACCTTGTCGGCGGCCTTCTGCAGGCCCGACTTGCCGCTCTCCGTCGCCTCATGCGCCATCGACTGGGTCGAATCCGCCATCGCGCCCATCGCGCTGTCGGCCTCATGTGCCATCGTGTCCACCGCCGCACCCGCCGCCGCGCCCATCGCCTCACCCGAAGGCATCTCCGCCTTCTTTTCGCCACAGGCTGCAAGCGCTACTACCGCAGCCGCCACCAGGAACTTCCGCATTTGCACGAACTCCTTGCTGTTGAATGACTTGCTCCCCGACCCGCCCACCCGTGCGCGACCACGCACGGCGCGGTGCACAAGCTATACAGGTAGTACCCTCAGTCAACCTGTAAGTTGCTGCAGATTGTGAGTTTGCGCACAAAAGGGGAGAGGGAGGGACGTGAGGACGTGAGGACGTGAGGACGTGAGGACGTGAGGACGTGACCGGAAAGTCGTACGGGGAGCGGCGTCCGGCGGCCCGACGGCAGCGTCCGAGCGCCAGTGCGGCATTGGGGATCTCGAACCGGCGCGCGCGAGCGGCTGCCGGCAGGACCGCAGGGCGCCGTTCCCCGGCAACCGCAGGGCGCCGTTCCCCGGCAACCGCAGGGCCGCGCGCCGCCACAACCCATTACAGCACTCCCGGGTATTATTTCCCATGCCCCAACCCAACACCCTCTTCGATCTCCGCCAGAGCCACTGGAACCAGGCGCCCCTCCTCGGCCGTACCGTCCGCGAGGAGCTCCGGTCCAACCTCATCCGCGCTCTTGAATCGGGAACCCCCCTGTTTCAGGGCGTCGTCGGCTACGAGGACTCCGTCCTCCCCCAGATCATCAACGCCGTGCTCGCCCAGCACGATTTCATCCTCCTGGGCCTTCGCGGACAGGCCAAGTCGAGGATCCTCCGGGCACTCGTGGAACTCCTCGACCCCGAGATCCCCGTCATTGCCGGAAGCGAGGTCAACGACGACCCCTTCCACCCCATCAGCAAGTTCGGCCGCGACCTCGTCGCCGAGTGCGGCGACGCGACACCCATCGCCTGGCTGAACCGGAAGGATCGCTACGTCGAGAAGCTCGCCACCCCCGATGTCACCATCGCCGACATGATCGGCGACCTCGATCCCATCAAGGCGGCGCGCGGCGGGCACCTGCTCTCCGACGAACTCAGCATGCACTTCGGGCTCCTGCCCCGGGCCAACCGCGGCATCTTCGCCATCAATGAGCTTCCCGACCTGAGCGGCAAGATCCAGGTCGGCCTCTTCAACATCATGCAGGAAGGCGACGTCCAGATTAAGGGCTACCCCGTCCGCCTCCCGCTCGACGTGCTCATGTGCTTCACCGCCAATCCCGAGGACTACACCGCCCGGGGCAAGATCATCACGCCGCTCAAGGACCGCATCGGCTCGGAGATCCTCACGCACTACCCGCGCACCGTCGAGCTGGGCATGGAGATCACCCGGCAGGAGGCCTGGGTCGATCGCGGCGCGCGCGCCCTGGACCTGCCCGACTTCATCACCGAGGTGATCGAGCGCATCGCCTTCGAGGCGCGCCAGGACAAGCGCATCGATCGCCGGTCGGGCGTGAGCCAGCGCCTGCCCATCAGCGTCCTCGAGCACACGGTGTCCAGCGCCGAGCGCCGGGCGCTGGCGCACAACGAAGCGACGGTCACGCCGCGCATCACCGATATCTATGCGGCGCTGCCGTCGATCACCGGCAAGATCGAGCTGGAATACGAAGGGGAACTGCAGGGATCAGACGCCATCGGGCGGGAACTCATCCGCCGCGCCGCCGGCGCCACCATGGTGGATCGCATCGGGCATATCGACCTCACGTCGATCGTCGCCTGGTTCGATGGCGGTGGAGCCCTGAAGATTGCCGGGGACGAAAAGACCGATGCCTGCCTGAAGGGATTTGCGGTGGTGCCCGGGCTCATCAACGCCGTCGTGGCGGGAGAACTTGCCGAACGGAACCAGCCTGGGCGGATCGTGGCGGCGTGTGAATTGATTCTCGAGGGTCTTGCCGCCCAGAAGAAGATCACCCGTACCGATGAACTTGGGTACGCCCGCCTGCGGCCCGAACGGAACAAGGATGGCGGCCACGGCAAGGGCGGCATCAACTTCGGATAGCCGCCTCCCGTTCACCGTTCACGCTGGTGACCGGAACGCCCACCCCCTCCGCCCCGCCTCCCGGACGATCAGGTCGGCCGCGCCATCGAGGCCGAGAAACCCGGTGTTGATCACGATGTGATAGTGCACCGGGTCGGCCCAGTTTCGGCCGTAGTATTGCTCGTGATACTTGGCCCGCCGCGCGTCGGTATCCTCGATCTTTTTCCGTGCCTGCTCCACCGTGATGCCCAGGCGTCCGGCAATGCGCTCCGCCCGGATGCCGAGTGGTGCGACGACCTGCACATGCAGGGTGCGCTCCTGTTCCCCCAGGATCGCCGCGGCGCCCCGACCAACCAGCACCACCCGGCCCTCCCGCGCGATCTCCGCGACCACGCTTTCCGTCACCTGGACCATCAGGGGCTCGCTCAGCCCCTCCATCGTGGCAGCCGTCGGCACCGCCAGTTCCGCCGACGCCGACGCCAGCGCCCACGCCAGGCGCTCGATGAAGTTGGGCACCCGCTCTTCCCGCACCGCCACCTGGTCGGGCGTCAGCCCGGCCCGCGCCGCCACCCGCTCCACGAACTCATTGTCGGCCACGCGCCAATGCAGGCGATCGGCGACGCGCTTCGCCACCTCCGCGCCACCGGCCCCGAACTGCCTCGATATCGTGATGATCACGCGCTACCTCCGCAGTCGCCGTCCCTCGCCACGCCGTCGCTGTTCCCCCTCACGCTGTCATACCGTTCACCGTTCACCGTTCACCGTTCACCGTTCACCGTTCACCGCCCGCCCCGCCACCAACCCCCGCCACACCCACAGTGCCGCAAGCACGCATACCGTCCCCCCCAGCCCGTAGGCTACTCGCGCACCATAGTGTTGTGACACCCACCCGATCTGCAGCGCGCCAAATGGCGCCAGGCCCAGCACCACGAAGGAGTAGAAGCCCATCACCCGGCCCCGCAGGTAATCGGGCGCCTCCTGCTGCAGCAGCGTGTTCGCGCTGATGCTCTGCAATACCATGGTGCACCCGACCACCGCCAGCAACCCGAATGCCACCCAGTAGGTCGGCGCGAACGCCGTCGCCACCAGCATCACGCCGAAGCTGGCCGCCGAGAGGAGGGCGAGCCGCCGTTTCCGGAGCGCACCGCCGAACCCCGCCAGGAACAGGGCACCCGACAGCGCCCCCACGCCGACCGCCGACACCAGCGCGCCGTAGCCGCCCGCATCGGTGCCGAGCGCGTCGCGTGCAAACACCGGGAGCATCGACAGGAAGGAGAAGCCGAAGATCGTCGTCGAAGCGATCAGCGTGATCAGCGCCCTGGGCCAGCGTTCATGCCGCACATAGCGCGCACCTTCCTTGAACGCGCCGATCACGTCCACCGTGCCCTGTGCCGGAGGGGTGGACGGCAGGTCCATCCGCCACAATCCCCAGATCACCGCGAGGAAGCTCACCGCGTTCAGGAAGAAACATGCTGCCACGCCCCACAAGCCGATGATGGCACCCGCCAGCGCCGGACCCAGTACCCGGGCCAGGTTGAAGACCGACGACTGCAGCGCAATCGCGTTCATCAGCGAGTCCCGTCCCGCCAGCTCCGCCACCATCGACTGCCGGATCGGCACCTCGAACGCCGTCACCAGCCCCGCGAACACCGCCAGGCCCATGATCCACCCCACCGTCGCGTGGCCAAGCACCACCAGGACCGCGAGCAGCAGCGCCTCCACCGCCATCAGCGCCTGCAGCACCATCACCGTCTTGCGCCGGTTCACCCGGTCGGCCAGCACCCCGCCGTAGAGCGTGAACAGCAGGATGGGCAGCGCCCCGAGCGCCGTCACCAGTCCCACGATGAACGCCGAGTTGGAGAGTTGCAGCACGAGCCACCCCTGCGCCACCACCTGCAGCCAGGTCCCGGTGTACGAGACCAGTTGCCCGATGATGAACAGCCGGAAGTTCCGGGAGCGGAGCGCCGGGAGCGTCGCGGGGAGCCGGGCGAGAAGGCCTGAAGTTGTCACGTGATTGCGTGAACGGTAAACGGTGAACGGCAAACGGGAAACGGCATCTGACCCGTGGTTTGAACTCCCGGCGATTGCGGGGTACCATACCATGGTGCCACCCGTTCACCGTTGACTGCTCACCGCTCACGCCGTCGTGTCGACATGCGATTCACAACCTACTCCAAGTTCCTCCCCGAACTGGCCGACGCCGTGAATCTCCAGGCGCTGCTCGACCAGCTCGGCGATTTCCTGCTGCAGTCGGGCTTTGGCGGCGGCGGGCTCTGGGACGACGAGCCCGGCAACGGCGACCGGAGCATGGACGCGCTCCGCGAGGCCATTCTCCAGGCCCTCATGGAATCGGGGCAGCTCACCCCCGAGATGTTGCAGCTCCTCCGCGGCGAGTCCACCGGCGACGACGCGAAGGACCAGGACCTCCAGCGGCAGCTGTCCGAAATGCTCGACCAGATCGTCCAGCGCCTGATCGACGAGGGCTTTCTCAAGGTAGACGAGGCGCCGCAGATGCCCGCTGGATACCAGTCGCTGTACGGCCCCGGCGGCCAGGCGCGCGAGGCCGCGCAGCAGGTGCAGTTCGGCCTCACCGAGAAGGGCATGGACTTCCTTGGATACAAGACCCTCAAGGGCCTCCTCGGCAGCATCGGCAAGTCCAGCTTCGGGGCCCACGACACGCCGTGGCTCTCCACCGGGGTGGAAGCCGAATCGGCCAGCCGACCCTACGAGTTCGGGGATACCCTCAACCTCGATGTCCCCGCGACCCTCACCAACGCCATTGCGCGCGGCGGGCTCAAGGTGCCGCTCGAGCTCGACTATCCCGACCTGATGGTCAACCAGACGGAATACCGCTCCTCCGCGGCCACCGTCCTCATGCTCGATTGCTCCCACTCCATGATCCTCTATGGTGAGGATCGCTTTACCCCGGCCAAGAAGGTGGCGCTGGCACTCACGCACCTGATCCGCACGCAGTTTCCCGGGGACTCGCTTCGCGTCGTGCTCTTCCACGATTCGGCGGAGGAGATTCCCCTCGGTGGGCTGGCCAACGTGCAGGTCGGGCCCTACCACACCAACACGGCGGAAGGCCTCAAGCTCGCGCGACGCATCCTGATGGCGCAGAAGAAGGACATGCGCCAGATCATCATGATCACCGACGGCAAGCCGAGTGCGCTCACCCTGCCCGATGGCAGGATCTACGTCAATTCGATGGGGCTGGACCCGAAGATCCTCGAGGCCACCTATCGCGAGGTGGCCAACTGCCGCCGCGCCGACATCATGATCAACACCTTCATGCTGGCGCGCGATCGCTACCTGGTGGACTTCGTGAAGCGGGTGTCGGAGATTTGCCGCGGGAAGGCCTACTTCACCAACACGATGTCACTGGGGCAGTTCATCCTGATGGACTTCATGAAGCGGAAGACGCGGAAGGTCTGACCTCTAACACGTCCTCACGCCCTCACGTCATCCTGAGCGAAGCGAAGGATCACTACAGCCCGCTCACGGTAAACACATTGCTCGACACGACCGCGATCGACCCCTGGGTGCGCAGCGTGAACGCCCGTGGGGAGGGGTTCTTCAAGGTGACGCTCATCCCCGAGAACACCGCCAGCCCCTGGGTGAACGGCCTTGCCCCGCCACCCACGACCGAGTTCCCTCCGCCCGCCCCGCCACCGGTTTCGCTCTGCAACTGCAGGGAAACGTTCCCGACAAACCCCGTGACCCGGTTCCCCAGCGCGTCGCGCACCTCGACGGCAACAGCCGGGTTGAATGGCGCGTTCTCGGCGACGTTGGTTGGCTGCACCGCGAACCCGAGCTGGGTCGGGGGCCCCGCGGATACGTTGAACGCGCTGCTCGTCGCCAGGAGGCCGGCGGCACTCGCGACCAGCGTGTAGCCGGTGCCTGCGACGTTCACGCTGAGCCCCCCGAATGTTGCCAGTCCACCCACGGTGGCGATGGTGGTTGTCCCACCCAGGGTCGCCCCACCGGGATTCTCTGCGAGCGACAGCGTCACCGGTGTCTCCGGGCTGGTGACCAGGTTCCCCTGTGCATCTCGCACCTCCACCTGCACCGCCGGCAGGATCGTTGCACCCGCAACGATGCTGCTGGGTTCGGTGACGAATGTGAGCGTGGCCGGAACGCCCGGTGTGACGTTGAAGGCGGCACTTGTCGCCACCGGCAGCGCAGCCGATGCCGCCACCAGCGTGTAGCCCGTCCCCGCCTGGTTCAGGCTCAGGCCGCTGAAGGTGGCCACCCCGGCGACGGCGTTCACTGATGCCGTCCCGCTGAGCGTCGCACCACCGGGGTTATTTCCCAGCGACAGGGTCACCAGGGATGTCGCACCACTCGCCAGGTTTCCCTGCCCATCCAGCAGTTCCACCCGGATGTCAGGGGTAATGGGTTCCCCGGCCGCCACGTTGCTCGGCTGCACGCTGAACCGCATGGTGGCGGGTGCACCAGGCGTCACGTTGAAGCTGGTGCTGTTCACGGCGGTAAGTCCGGGAGATTGCGCCCTGAGCGTATAGCCCTCGGCGGCCCGGTTGATCTTCAGGTTCGTGAACGTCGCCACGCCGGCCACCGCATTCACGATGAGCGTGCCCGTCAGCACACCCGGGCCGGGGTTGTTCTCCAACGCCATGGTCACGGGCGCGGTCGATGTTGGAACCCGGTTCCCTGCCGCGTCCCTCACCTCCACCTTCACGTCCGGCGAGATCAAGGCCCCCGCTACGACATCACGCGGCTGTACCGTAAACGCGAGCCGAGTGGCCGTGCCTGGCACCACCGTGATCTGTGACTGCCCGGTGCGACCCTCCGATGTCGCGAGGATGGCGACCGGTCCGCCCAGTGCAACGCCGGTGACCAACCCCGAACTCTGCGATACCGACGCGCGCGCGGCATCCGTCGATGTCCACAGCACCGCCCGCCCGGTGAGCACCGTGCCCTGGTCGTCGCGCAGGACGGCCTCGAGCTGGAGCGTGCTCCCTGCCGGGACATCGGCCGTCACCGGAGAAACGGTGACACTCGCCACCGCGACCGCCACCACCGTCACCTGCGCCGTCGCCGACTGGCCGTCGATCGTCGCCGTCACGCCCACCGGTCCGCCGACCGAGACGCCGGTGATGGCGCCCGACGACGACACCGTGACAACGGCATCATCGGCGCTGCTCCAGGTTGCGCTACGACCCGCCAGCTCGTTGCCGTTGGCATCGAACGCCTTCGCCACCAGCGTGCTCGTCCGGCCCACGGCGACCGTGGCGGAAGCCGGCTCCACCTGGACCGATGCCACGCTCCGGGGCGCCACCGAAACGCGCGCCGAGCCCTGCTTGCCCTGGGCAATGGCAGTGATCTCTACCGGTCCACCCAGCTTTACCCCAAGCGCAATTCCCGACGTCGTCACCGACACGGTGCTCGCATCAGCACTTTGCCAGGTGACGGGCGGGAGTGGAAGCTGGCTTTCGTCACAGGAATAGGCCGTGGCGGCGAGTTGCACCGTCCCGCCATTGGGCACCGTCGCGGTGGACGGTGTCACCTCGATCCGCGACACCAGCGTCGCGGCGATCGGGTCGCAGTCGCTCCCCCCATTGCCGCCGCAGCCCCACAGGAGCAGCAGGCCAAGCGCAGCAGTCCTCGGAACGGTCACCCTAGAAAAGTCCAACACTTACTCCCAGTCGTGTCAGGAAATAGCCCGCACTCCCCTGTCCGCCCGTGAAATCCGCCACGAAGTACTGCGCCCCGACGTCAATGCCTACCCGGCGCGCCACCTGGAAGATCACGCCCAGTCCCCCACCGTAGATGAACGAATTTTCCGTTGAACGCACGACGTCGTTCGGGGAACGGATGAGGAGGCCGCCGTACCCGAGCCGCGCCGCCACGTACGGCGCCGCCACGTTCCCGAAGACCCCGAGGACATATCGCGGCTCCACGAAGCCCACCGACAGCGTCGCCGTGATGTCGCCGACCGCCGCGTCCGACTTGAACACCTCACTTCGCTGGTACCCCGCACCCACCGAGAACCGCCCGAACGTGAAGCGCGCCTGCGCCTCCCACCCCAGCGTCGTGCCCTTTTCGAGTACACCGTAATCCTCGAGCGGAAAGACCAGCTCGCCCGACACCTGCAGCGACACCAGTTCCCGCGATTGCGCCGCGAGTGGTGCACCGCACAGGAGCAGCGCGAACACCCCACCCGCCCACGCGCCCGCCCGCCTGCCCGCCTTCGTCATACCCCCCCCTCGAGAATCTTCCACCCCAGCAAGCGCCAGGTTTCGCCATCCCGTACCACCGTCGCCGACGCCTTCACCCGCCGTTGCGTCGAGGTCCCGAAGTTGCCCCGCCACTTGAGCACCCACTCGGCCGTCGCCTCGCCCGACGACTCGTCCACCTCGATCGCCGTGATGCTCGCATCCGAGATCTTCGGGTCGTTCTTGGCCACGAACTCGGCGAAACTCGCTGGACCCGCCGTCAGCACCGACGCCCGCGCCTCCCCGTTCCCCACCGCCGACACCACCCGCTGCAGCCACCCGTTGAGGGCCGCACGCCCCGAAACCAGTCGCGCGTCGCGCAACCGCTCCTGCTCCCGGCGCGTCGCCTCCTCCTGCGCCGCGGCACGTGCCTGCGCGTCACGCCGTTCCTGCGCGGTGATCGAGTCCTGCCGCCGCCGGTCCGCCGCCGCCGCTGAGTCCCGCACCCGCTGCTCCGCCAGCCGCGTCGCGGCCGCCACAGCGAGCGCAATCGAGTCCCGCCGTTGCAGCTCCGTTGCCGCCATGCGCGCTTCAACCAGCGAATCGTTTACCCGGCGCACCCGTGCTTGCGCCGCCTCCCGCTTGAGCGCATCCGCTGCTGCAATGGAATCGGCCACCGCCGCGCTCGGCGGCTGTTCTGCCGGCGTCTTGACGGGGGGTGCGACCACCGCGGTATCCACCGTCGTCACCGGCGGCATCACCACTGGCGCCGCTGCCGGCGGCAGCACGGGAGCACTGGTCCATCCGGAGTCGCCTGCCCACCCGCCCGCCTTCTGCGCCCTTTGCGCCGTTTGCGCCGGCTCCGCCGTTTCCGCCGTTTGCGCCGTTTGCGCCGTTTGCGCCGTTTGCGCCGTTTGCGCCCTGTACCCATCCCAGAAGACGAATGCCGCGAGCAGCGCCAGCGATACGACGAACCCCGCCACCAGCCCGATGCGGTCCGGCAACCATCGCGGTGCCGACTCCGCCTGGTAGCGCGGCAGGATGGTCGCCGCCACATCCCCGTACAGCCGCTCCGCGCCGGACGCCGGCTCCGGAAGGCGCGTGGCGATCGGGCCCACCCGCGCCAGGCACACGCTGATATTGTCGTCGCCCCCGCGCGCATTCGCCGCCGCCACCAGGCTCGCCCCGATGTCGTCCAGCGAGCCGGAGACGTTCAGGAGCCGGGCAAGTTCCTCCCCCTCCACCAGCTCATGCAGTCCGTCGCTGCACACCAGCACCACGTCCCCCGGGGCGATCCGCCGGAACAGCACGCTCGGCGTCGTGATCTCCTCGACCCCGAGCGCCGAGGCCAGGCGCCCCGTCTCGTTGATCGTCTGCATGTCCTCGCGCACCGGCGACAGGAGGGCCAGTGGCTCGCGCGCATGGTCCTCGGTGAGCTGCTCCAGCTCATTCGCCGAGAGGCGGTACACCCGGCTGTTTCCCACGTGGACCGTGCAGAGCCAGTCACCGGCAAGCACCGCCGCCGTCAGCGTGGTCGCCGCCGACTGGCCCCGCGCATTCGCCGGCAGGTTGCGGACCTTGTTGTTCGTCTCCGCAAACGCCGTCTCCAGGATCTCGGCCAGCCCGAACTGCCAGCGCGGGCCCACCAGCAGCGACCCGATCAGGCCGCCGAGGGCATCCCCGAAGGCCTCCACCGCCACCCCGCTGGCACCGCTGCGCCGCGAATGCTCCCCGAGGCCGTCGGCGATGGCGAGCACCACGATGTCGAGGTCTTCCTGCGGCAGCCCCAGCGCGAACACCGACACCGCATCCTCGTTGTGCCGCAGCCGTCGCCCGCTCTCCGACGCAGACGCGACCTCGTGCACCGACGACGGACGCGGCGGTGCCATGATGGGAAAGCGGAACTGGTGCGGCGACTCCGACAAGCCTGGGCTCCAGTCTGACAGGTTACTTCACGCCCCCGACGACCCGCTTCACCATCTGGCCCTGCCGCAGCGTGCCGTTCGCATCGTCCAGTCCATTGATCGTGGCCAGCTGGCCGATCGGGATCGACGAAGGGTACTGCCGATTGAACTGGTCCAGCGTCATCTCGCGCGGCGCCTTGACCACGTCCACCCGCGCCGCCTGCACGTTGAGGTAGGCGGGGTTGGTCAGCGGCTTGAAGGTGCGCGTCGTCTGCTGGATCGCAGCGGCAAGCTGCGTCTGCGCCGGCAGGGTGTAGCCCATGATCATGTAGGTGTACTCGCCATACTCGATGAACGCGGCAGTGCCCACCACGGTGGTGCCGTCCTGCAGCTGCGCCTGGAAGTTGCCCGACCTCGCCGGCAGCCCGTTGATCTGCGAACTGCTCGTCCCCGATGCCTGCAGCCCCTGCTGCGTGAAGAAGCTGGTGGCGACCGTCTCAGCCGACGTGCCCTTGCCCGCCAGGCGGAGCTGCACCGCCGCATTCGACTGCGGCGATGCCGCCAGCACGCCCTCCGGCTTGTTCTCCGTTGGCCACCCGGCCGGGAAGGTCAGCTCGAACTTGAGGTCGGGATGGTAGAACACCCCGTCCTTGAAATAACCCTGCCTCGGGTCTTCACCGAACACGAAGCCATCCAGGAGCTTCAGGTACGATTCGCGTCCCAGCGTGGCGCCGCTCATGCTCCGTCCCGCCTGCTGCAGCGAGTCCGCCCGCTGTTCCGCCCGCCGCACCCGGTTCTCGGGATCGGGATGCGTCGACGCCCACTCCGGAAGCCGCTGCCCCGCGCTGCCGCTGACCCGGCCAAGGGTCTGGAACATGTCGCCGGCGGCCCGGACGTCGTACCCGTCGTTCATCATGTAGCGGAAGCCGAGCAGGTCCGCCTCCGTCTCGTCGTCACGACCGAACTTGAGGAAGAGCAGTTGCATGCCCTGCTGCAGTTGGGCGCCCATGTCCCGCACGGTTGGCGAGATCACCATGCCCGCCACGAGACCCACCTGCGCCAGCTGCGCCTTGCTTATCTGGTTCACCGAGTGCTTTGCCGTCACGTGCCCGATCTCGTGCCCGATCACCGATGCCAGCTCCGCCTCGTCGTTCATGTACGTCATGATCCCGCGCGTCACGAAGATGAACCCGCCCGGCAGGGCAAAGGCGTTCACCTGCGGGTCGTCGAGCACATGGAACTCCCAGGGGAGCTGCGGCCGCTCCGATTCTGCCGCCATCCGCATGCCGATCCGCCGGACCAGCGCCTGCGCCGCCGCATTGTCGTACTCGCCGATCGTCTGGATCGTCTTCTGGGACTCCGACTGCCCGATTTGGATCTCCTGCGATTCCGAGACGAACGACAGTTCCGACTTTCCCGTCACGGGATTGGTGGCACAGGCCACCGTCGCGACAGCAAGGAACACCGATACAATGCACCGCCTCATTGGCTAACCTCTTGTTTCACAGTGAGTTGGGAGGCCAACCTGCACCGGGGAATTTCTGCCCGGAGGCGGGGATTGTGTCACCCAAGATACCTCAAAAATGACGCATGCGCTTGACGGCCGTACCGGGTTCAGGCTATTTCCGGCCCCCTATGACTACCCCGTCCGCGATCCCCGCTCTCGGCTTCGAAGCCGCATCAGGATCTACCCCGCCCAAGGCGGCTCGGCGCGCTCATGTCACGACAGTGCACGGAGATACACGCGTCGACCACTACCACTGGCTTCGCGATCGCGAGGACCCCGCAGTGCTCGAGTACCTCAACGCCGAGGCCGCCTGGACCGACCTGGTCATGGCGCCAACGCGAGAGCTGCAGGAGACGCTGTACCGGGAATTGCTGGGGCGGATTCAGGAGACGGACTTCACCGTGCCCGAGCTCGAGGGCGGGTGGCTCTACTGCATTCGCAGCGAGGAGGGGAAGCAGTATCCCATCGTCTGTCGCCGCCGTGATGTGCCTGGCGCACTCGACGAGGTCATCCTCGACCAGAACGCACGCGCGGCGGGGCATGGGTACTATCGCGCCACCGGCCTCACCGTCAGCCCCGACGGGCGGCGCCTGGCCTGGGGCGAGGACACCTCCGGGTCGGAGGAGTTTGTCACCCACGTCATCGACCTCGACACCGGTGCCAGCCTTTCCCGGCCGATTCCCGGCACCAGCGGCAACGTTGCCTGGGCCGCCGACAACCGCACCCTGTTCTACGTCACGCTCGACGCGGCGCACCGGCCGTCACGCGTCTGGCGCCACCAGGTCGGGGCCGACGGCGTCGATGCACTCGTCCATGAGGAAACGGACGAGTCCTTCTGGGTTGGCGTCGAGCTCACCAAGAGCGAGAAGTTCCTGCTGATCGAGTCGGCCAGCCACGCCACCTCGGAGACCCGCTACGCCCCCGCCGACCGGCCCGAGGCCGAGTTCCGCGTGCTGCGCCCGCGCGTGGCCGGTATCGAGTACGACGTCACCCATCGCGACGACCGCTTCTACCTCATCACCAACAAGGGCGCGCGCAACTTCCAGCTGGTGAGCATTCCCGCGAGCGACCCCTCCATGCCCTGGCAGGTGGTCATTCCGCCCACCGAGTCCACCAAGCTCGATGCCGTCGAGGCCTTTGCCGGTCACCTCGTGGTGTACGAGCGGGAGGCCGGCCTGCCGCAGGTGCGGATCATCGATATCGATGGGGGTACGAGTCATCGCGTGGCGTTCCCGGAGCCGGTGTATGGCCTCCGTCGCCACGGCAATCCCGAGTGGAATTCGCGCGTGGTGCGCTTCACCTACACCTCGCTGGTCACGCCCGCATCCGTCATCGACTATGACATGGATGCGCGCACCTGGACGCTCCGCAAGGAACAGGTCATCCCCAGCGGCTACGACCGCACGCTCTACCGCTCCGCCCGGCTCCAGGCCACCGCCCAGGATGGCGTGTCGGTGCCCATTTCACTGGTGTGGAAGGAGCCGCTCGAGCGGAACGGACGGCGGCCGATGTACCTCCAGGCGTACGGCTCGTATGGCATCAACTTCGATCCCACCTTCTCGTCCCACTACCTGAGCTTGCTCGACCGGGGGTTTATCGTGGGCATCGCCCACATACGCGGCGGCGAGGAAATGGGGCGCCGCTGGTACGACGAGGGAAAGCAGAAGAAGAAGCGCAACACCTTCACCGACTTTATCGCCTGCGCCGAGCACCTCGTGGCGGAGCGCTACACTTCGAGCGACCGGCTCGCCATTACCGGTGGCAGCGCCGGCGGGCTGCTGATGGGCGCCGTCACCAACCTGCGCCCCGATCTCTTTGCCACCGTGGTGGCCGACGTGCCCTTCGTCGATGTCGTCAACACCATGCTCGACCCCACGCTGCCCCTGACCGTCATCGAGTACGACGAATGGGGCAACCCGACCGACGACGAATCGGCCTACCGCTACATGCTCTCGTACTCGCCGTACGACAACGTCGCGCCCAGGGCCTATCCCAACCTGCTCATCACCGCCGGCCTGAATGACCCCCGCGTGGCCTACTGGGAACCGGCCAAGTGGACCGCGAAGCTGCGCGAACTGCAAGACCGACACCAACAGGTTGCTCCTCCGCACCAACATGGGCGCCGGCCACGCTGGCGCCAGCGGACGCTACGACTACCTGCGCGAGGTCGCGTTTCGGTATGCCTTTGTGATTGATACGATTGGAAAAGGCGGTGAACAGTGAACGGTAAACTGGAAACGGGAAGACGACCCGTTCACCGCTTACCGTTCACCGCTCACCGTGTTGACGCTCCCAGTCCCGCCGCCCGTCCGGTCGCCCACGCCCACATGAAGTTGTAGCCCCCGATCGGCCCGAAGGCGTCCAGCATCTCGCCGCACAGGAACAGCCCCGGGGCCCGCCGGCTCTCCATCGTTCGCGGATCGACCTCGCTGAGCGCGACACCGCCACCCGTCACCTCCGCCTTCTTGTAGCCTTCGTCGCCCGTCCACGCGAGCGGCATCTGCGACAGCGCCGCCACCAGCCGCAATCGATCCTCCCGCTTGAGCTGCGACGCCGGCGTTCCCCCACTGACCTGGGCCGAGTCCAGCACCATCTCGGCGAGACGCTCCGGCAGTTCACGCTTCACCAGCGTGCCCACATGAACGGTGCCCCCGGAAAGGAATCGCCCTTCCCACCCCGCGGCATCCAGCGGCGTCCACTGCACCGTGATCTCCTGCCGCGGTCCACCGGCGAGCCGAGACCGGACGGCCAGGTGCGAGAGGTCCAGTACCGACGGCCCGCTGTAGCCCTTGTGGGTGAACAGGAAACCCCCCGTTGCCGTCCATCGCTGCCCATCCGCCCGTGCCCGCAGCGTCACCGGCAGCGAGACGCCCGACAGCGCCGCATGCCGTGGATCCTGCGATGTGAGGGGCGTGAGCGCGGCGTAGGTGTCATGCATCTCGTGACCCAGCGCCGCCGCCAGCCGTAGTCCCGTCCCGTCACTCCCGGTGGCCGGCACCGAGAGCCCGCCGGTCGCCAGCACCACGGCACTCGCGGCCATCCGCTCCCCGCCGGCGAGCACCACCTCCCAGTCGCCCCCTGGCGCCGGCGGCGCCTCGAGCCCCTCCACCGTCGTGCCGAACCGCGTGCGTGCCCCGGCCCTTGCCGCCAGCGCCAGCAGCCCGTCGCGCACATCGCGCGCCCTGTTGGAGCGTGGAAACAGCTTGCCGCTCTCCGGCTCGAGCGTGAGTGCAAGCCCCAGGCGCTCGTCGAAGAAGCGGACCTGCTCCTCGAGCGGCCAGCGTCGGAGGATGTTGCGCAGGCTGTTGGGTGATGAGTCGGTGACGAACCGCGTGACATCCGGCGAGGAGGGAAGGATGTTGCATCGCCCGCCTCCGCTGATGAGGATCTTCCGTCCGCCGTCCTGCGTCCGCTCCAGCAGCAGCACCTCGGGCTTCGGCGAGCGCCCGGCGGCCGCCTCCGCTGCGAAGATCGCCGCCATTGTGCCGGCGGCACCGGCACCTACGATCACGATCCGTCCGGGGCGCGCACCAGTCGAGGTCACGCGCGTAAGGTAACGCGCGGCCGCGAGCCGGGGCCGTGCGGCGATCGGCCCGTGGTGCGTCGGGTGCTGCGCGCCGAGGCAGCGTCCGAGCGCGAGTGCGGCATTTGCAATCTTGTAACTTGGCGCGCGAGCGGCTGCCGGAGGCGCGCAGCGCCCGACTTGCCACCACGGTTGTATCTTCGGCGCGTGACATCGCACCCCCCGCTCCCACCCCACGCCGTCGAGTTCGTGCTCCGCATGGGCCGCGCGCTCCATCGCAACGGATTCTCCGCCAGTCGGCTCGAGCGCGTCATGGGTGGGCTCGCCGACAAGCTCGGGCTCCCGCTGCCGCAGGTGTTCTCCACCCCCACGGCGATCTACGCCTCCTTCGGGCCGTTGAGCCAGCAGAGCACCCACCTGCTCCGGGTGGAACCCGGTTCCATCAGCCTGAGCCACCTCACCCAGCTCGACCGTGTCGTCGCCGATGTCGTTGGCGGCACGATGTCACCCGAGGCTGGCCTGGCGCGTCTCGACGAGATCGAGGCCTCGCCCCCGCCGTATGGCAGCGCGATCACGGTCGTCGCGTTTGCGCTCACCTCTGGCTCCGTGGCGCGCTTCCTGGGCGGCGGCCTTCGCGAGATCGGCGTGGGTGTCGCCATCGGGGTGGTCACCGGCCTGCTCGCCATTCTGGCCCGCAAGGTGAAGCCGGTGGCCGAGGTGTATGAGCCCGTCGCCGCCTGCGCCGCCAGCTTCATCGCGGGTGTACTGAGCGCCGTCTGGATGCCGTTCGCCACGTTCACCGCCACCCTGTCCGGGCTCATCGTGCTCATTCCCGGCTTCACGCTCACCCTTGCCATTCGCGAGCTCTCCACCCGGCACCTCGCCTCCGGCACCGCCCGCCTCGCCGGCGCCAGCATCACCTTCCTTGGGATCATTTTCGGCGTGGCATTCGGCAGCCGCCTCGCACTCGCCGTCGCCGGCGCCCCGCAGGAAGCAATGATCGCGACGCTGCCCGGTTGGACCTTTGCGCTGAGTGCCCTGCTTGCCGGCCTCGCCTTTACCGTCATCCTCAAGGCCGAATGGCGCGATGCGCCATGGGTCGTCCTCGCCGGCGTCCTTGCCGTCGTCGCCGGCCGCCTTGGCGCACAGGCGCTCGGTCTCGAGCTCGGCAGCTTTCTTGGCGCCGTCGTGGTCGGGGTCGCCGGCAACCTCTTCAGTCGCCTGCTCAACCGGCCCTCGGTCGTCATGCTCGTGCCCGGTATCCTCATGCTCGTGCCCGGGACGATCGGTTTCCGCAGCCTCTCCTCACTGCTCGAGGCCCAGGTGGTCCCCGCCGTACAAACGGCGTTTACCATGGTCCTTACCGCCATCGCGCTCGTGGCGGGACTCCTCTTCGCCGATATCATAAGCCCCGAACGCCGCCTGTAGCCAACTGCCCGCGAGGCCGTGCGACCGGGCCATCCGCGAAGGCTGTGTGCGGGGAGCCGGGTCCTGCGCGCCGGAGGCGCGTCCGAGCGCGGGTGCAGCAGACGCTGTCGCTGCATCGGGAGCGCGAGCGGCGCCGGGAGGCTCTGTGCGGGGAGCCGGGTCCTGCGCGCCGAAGGCGCGTCCGAGCGCGGGTGCAGCAGACGCTGTCGCTGCATCGGGAGCGCGAGCGGCGCCGGAGGCTCTGTGCGGGGAGCCGGGTCCTGCGCGCCGAAGGCGCGTCCGAGCGCGGGTGCAGCAGACGCTGTCGCTGCATCGGGAGCGCGAGCGGCGCCGGAGGCCCTGTGCGGGGAGCCGGGTCCTGCGCGCCGAAGGCGCGTCCGAGCGCGGGTGCAGCAGACGCTGTCGCTGCATCGGGAGCGCGAGCGGCGCCGGAGGCGCGCAGGACCCGGCTCCCCGCCACGCACGCGACGCGACGCGACGCGACGCGACGCGACGCGACGCGACGCGCGTGCACGATTTCGAAGGGTGTGCATCCCCCTCCGTCCACCACAACGGAGTGCTGCAATGCCTTTCACCCTGTTTCACCGCCTCTTGCGCCGTTCCCGCCCCATGGCGCTCGCCTGCGCGCTCCTGCCCGCACTTCCGCTCGCCGACCGCGCCGCACCTACCGGACGCGTCGAGGGCATCGTCCGCGACCTCAACGGCGCTCCCGTGGCCGGCGTGGCCGTCATCATCGAGGGAACTCGCGCTGCCACCACCAGCGACCTGCAGGGGCACTACCGCCTCGGTCTCGTGCCCGTCGGCACCTGGACCCTGCGCGCCACGCTCACCGGATGGAATCGAGCCACCATCGCCGGGGTGGTGGTGCGCGCAGGCCAGGCCACCACGAGTGGACGTCCGGCTGGTCGCCGCGATACCCGAAGCGAAGGACATGGCGGCGCGGGACGAGGTCACCAGGAAGAGCCTGTCCCCTGGCATGCGCGGAAACGGCTACGTCGCCGCGAGCCCTTCCGTGGCCTACGCTCGGCAGCAGCCGTTCAGCACCGAGGACTATCACTATTTCCGGGACAACGGCTTCCAGCGTCCGGCCACGAGTCCACTCTCCACCTTCGCCATCGATGTGGATGCCGCCTCGTACTCGAACGTCCGCCGCTTCCTCACTCAGGGCCAGCGCCCCCCGGCCGACGCCGTGCGGGTGGAAGAGCTGATCAACTACTTCCCGTACGACTACCCCGATCCGAGCGGCAGCGACCCGTTCTCTGTTACAACGGCGCAGATGGCGGCCCCCTGGGCCGGCGACCATCGCCTGGTGCTCATCGGGCTGCAGGGTCGTCGCATCGACGCGCGCGAACTGCCACCCAGCAACCTCGTGTTCCTGCTCGATGTCTCCGGCTCCATGTCGTCACCCGACAAGCTGCCGCTCGTGCAGCGTGCCTTTCGCCTCCTGGTCGAGCAGCTTCGCCCCCAGGATCGCGTCGCCATTGTCGTGTACGCCGGGGCCGCGGGGGTGGTGCTGCCGTCCACTCCGGGCTCCGACAAGCGCACCATTCTCGCCGCACTCGACGAGCTCCAGGCCGGGGGATCCACCGCCGGCGGCGAGGGCATCCAGCTCGCCTACCGGATAGCGCAGCAGAACCATCTCGCCAACGGCAACAATCGCGTCATCCTCGCCACCGATGGCGACTTCAACGTCGGCGTTTCCAGTGAGGGGGAACTCGTCCGCCTCATCGAGTCGAAGAAGCAGCAGGGCACCTACCTCACCGTGCTCGGCTTCGGCACCGGCAACCTGAAGGACAGCCGCATGGAGGCCCTCGCCGACAAGGGCAACGGCCACTATGCCTACATCGATGACATCATGGAAGCGCGGAAGGTGCTCGTGCAGGAGATGGGCGCCACCCTGGTGACGATCGCGAAGGACGCGAAGATCCAGGTGGAGTTCAACCCCGCCCAGGTCGTCGAGTACCGCCTCATCGGCTATGAGAATCGCCTGATGGCAGCCGAGGACTTCAATGACGACACCAAGGACGGAGGCGAACTGGGCGCGGGGCACGCCGTGACCGCGATCTACGAGGTCGTACTCGCCGGCACCGCCGGCGTCGGCACCAGCGTCGACCCGCTCAAGTACCAGGCACCGCGCAACACCGAGGCGGCGTCTGGGGAGCTCGTCACCGTGAAGCTGCGCTACCAGCAGCCGACAGGTGTCGGCGCGAGCAAACTCATTTCCCGCACAGTGCAGCGTGATGATGGTGCCCGCGGCAATGAGAACCTGCGGTTCGCCGCCGCCGTGGCTGAGTATGGCATGCTGCTGCGCAACTCGGAGTACAAGGCGCAATCAAGCTGGGAGAATGTGATCGCGATGGCCCGCCAGAATATCGGCAGCGATCCCGGCGGCTACCGCGCCGAATTCGTTCGCCTGGCGGAGGTGGCCCGAGGGATGGACGCCGGGGAGAACGACGAAGTCGGCTCGCGCTGAACTCGTGCAGGTCGTGGGGACGTGAATCCACAAGGAGCTGTTCACGTCCTCACGTCCTCACGTCCTCACGCCCTCACGCCCTCTTCCTCACGTCCCCACGTCCTCACGCCCTCACGTCTTCTTCCTCACGTCCTCACGTCCTCACGCCCTCACGTCCTCACGCCTACTCGTGCCGTATCGCATCGATCGGGCTCAGCCGCGCCGCACGCCGCGCCGGATAGCTCCCGAATACCAGCCCTACCGTCACCGCGATTCCTGCCGATGCCAGGATGCTCGGCCACGTCAGCGCGGCGTGGATCGGCGCATCGGTGACCCGGCGCATGACTGCCGTCGCCCCGAAGGCTCCGGCGAGGCCGAGAACCGCGCCCAGCAAGGCGCCGGCACACGCGATGGCCACTGATTCGGAAAGGAACTGCACCATGATGTCGGATTGCCGCGCACCACAGGCCTTCCGGATCCCGATCTCCCGCGTCCGCTCCAGCACCGCCGACAGCAGCACGTTCATGATCCCGATACCGCCAACCAGCAATGCGATGCCCGCGAAGGTGCCCAGGGCCAGCTTGAACACCAGGATCCCCTGTCGCGCCTGGTCCAGTTGCTCCGCCGCTGATGTCTGGACCTCGTAGCTGGTGCCTGGCGCGCCGACATGCTGCCGCAGCCAATCCTCTACATCACTGCGGAGCGCCGCCACCTCTTCCACCGCGCGCGCACGGATCACCAGCGCCGGAGGCTCGCCGCCGGGAATCGGCGCAACCGCGCGATCCAGGACCGAGAACGGAACCAGCGCGGTCAGCCGTTTGTCCTCCCCGGACGCGCTTGCTGCAACGCCGACCACGGTGAAGTCCCCATCACCGAGCTTCACCACCCGGCCCAGCGCCTCCTTCGGGTCGGATGCGAGCGCCCGAGCCATCGTCTCCGAGATCATCGCCACCATGGCGCCGTCGCGCAGTTCGCGCTCGGTGATGAACCGCCCCGCCAGGTAGTTTGGCCGGAGGCGCTCCTCCGCATCCGGCACGGTGCCGAACACCAGCGCCGCCCGCTGGCTCGTGATCGCTCCACCCGATACCGACGCCGCCCGCGCATCGCGGATCGACACCCGCGCCCTGGCGCCGAGCACCGATGCAATCGAGTCTCGCGTGCCGAGACTGAAGCGCAGGACGTTGGGCCGAGGCACCGCGACACCGTCCACCTGGTCCGAGGTGCGGCTGGCGATCACGATCGTCTGCAGGTCCGTGCTTCGCTCGATCGCCGATCGCGCGAACCGCTCCACCCCATCCCCCACCGCGAGCACCGCCACCAGCGATGCGACGCCCATGATCACGCCGAGCGTGGACAGGAACGTCCGCAGCGGATTGCTGCGCAGGCTCGCGATTCCTACCCGGATCGGCGCAATCGCCGCTATGTGTGGCATTGTGTGGCGTACGGGTGGAAGGGCGCCGAGGTTTCAAGTCGCAACATCGATGCGGCGTACAGGAAGCGCAGCAATGGGGCTGACTCCCAGGCAGGCGCGGCGAATGGGGCTGGCTCCGCAGGCTCTGTTGCCCGGCGCGTTCGCGATCGACCGTCGAGGACTCGCCAGGTGCCTGGAGCGACGGCACGAGAGCCGAAGGAGCCACCCCAGAGGCGCGCCCGAGCGCCCTGAGCGCCCTAAGCGCGCCCTAAGCGCCCTAAGCGCGCCCTAAGCGCGCCCTAAGCGCCCTAAGCGCGCCCTGTGCGCCCTGTGCCCTCAACGCCCTATACTACAACGTGACCTCGACCACCCTCCGCACTCTCCTTCACGGCCTCGTCGACTACGCCGGCCTCTTTCCCCCGGCCGCCCTCGACATGCCGTCCGCCGTGAACGAGTACGCTGCGCATCGCGCTGGCGAACATGCCTGGATGCTCGGCCATTTCATTCTGCCCGTGAGCAGGCTCGACGAATTCCAGTCCTCCCTCGAAAACCTGGGAGACGCTCCCCACGGAGACGTCTGGCGTCTCAGTGTGCTCCCGGGCGCCGACCTCGACGCGACCCTCGCATCCATCGACGACTTCAACGCTCGCAGCCGTACGGCTCCCGGCCGCGCTGCCGCCGTCGATACCGTCGAGCTCAAGCTCGAGGCGATCCCCGATCTCACTGCGGCCCTCGCCCGGATTCCGCCGGCACTCACGGTATACGTCGAGCTGCCGATCGACGAACATCTCGCGTCGCACCTCGCCATCATCTCTGGTGCCGGTGCGCGCGCCAAGGTCCGCACCGGCGGCGTCACGCCCGGCGCCTTCCCCGTGAGCCACGCCCTCGCGCGCTTCATCCAGGCCTGTGCCGCGGCCGCGACGCCGTTCAAGGCCACCGCCGGCCTGCACCACCCACTCCGCGGCGAGTATCGTCTCACCTACGAGCCGGGCGCGCCCCACGGCATGATGTTCGGATTCCTCAATGTCTTTCTTGCCGCGGCCTTTGCCCGTACCGGACTCTCGCTCCGGGACCTCGCACTTCTCCTCGAGGAAAAGGACGCGGCCGCGTTCACCTTCACTGAAACTGATGCGAGCTGGCATGGTACTAGGGTTACCCGTGCCGAAATCTCTGCCGTGCGTCATCATGTCGCACTGAGCTTCGGTTCCTGCTCCTTTCAGGAGCCCATTGACGACCTTCGCTCCCTTGGACTCCTGTGACTCGCTTTCCCATTGATGCGACACACGACGCGACCTTGACCAGCTGGGTACCGTCGGCCAACATCGCAGGCACCGACTTTCCGGTGCAGAACCTGCCACTCGGTGTGTTCCGCCGCCGCGGCACGCGCGACCGGCCCCGCATTGGCGTCGCCATTGGCGATGCCATCTTCGACCTGTACCATGCGGCGCAGAACAACCTGGTCACCGGCGCGCATACCTTGCGCGAAGCCTGTGACAGCCCGTCGCTCAATGCCCTCATGTCGCTGCCACATGCCCACCGGCTCGAGTTCCGCCATGCCCTGAGCGACCTCCTCCGTGCCGGCGCCGACGCCGCCTCACGCGCGGTACTCGTGCCCCAGGCCGACGCCGAGATGCTGCTCCCCGCGTCCATTGGCGACTATACCGATTTCTACGCCTCGATCTTTCACGCCACCAGCGTCGGGAAGATGTTCCGGCCCGACAACCCGCTCCTTCCCAACTACAAGTTTGTGCCCATCGGGTACCACGGCCGCGCGTCGTCGATCGTGGTGAGTGGCACCGAGGTACAGCGCCCGAGCGGCCAGACCCGGGAAGACTCGGCCCTGCCACCAGCGTACGGGCCCACACGCCGGCTCGACTACGAGCTCGAGGTGGGCTTCTTCGTCGGGCGTCCGAATGCACAGGGAAGCCCCGTACCGATCGAGCACGCTGGCGCCAGGCTGTTCGGTGTCTGTCTCCTGAACGACTGGTCGGCGCGCGACATTCAGGCGTGGGAGTACCAGCCGCTCGGGCCGTTTCTCGCCAAGAACTTCAGCAGCTCGATCTCCCCATGGGTTGTCACCATGGAGGCGCTGGCACCGTTCAGGGCACCGGCCTTTGCCCGACCCACGGACGATCCTGCCCCTCTGCCCTATCTCACCGACGAAAACGACCAGGCCGGCGGGGCCATCGACATGCGCCTCGAGGTGCTCCTGTCGAGCGCGCGCATGCGCGCCGAGGGCCACCCACCGATGCCGCTCAGTCACTCGAGCCTGCTCGACCTGTACTGGACACCCGCCCAGCTGCTCGCCCATCACACGTCCAGCGGCTGCAACCTGCAGCCCGGCGACCTGCTCGGCAGTGGTACCGTGTCCGGCGAGGCGAAGGACGCGCGCGGCTGCCTCCTCGAACTCACCTGGAAGGGCACTGAGCCGGTGACGCTGCCCACCGGCGAGACCCGGAAGTTCCTGGAGGATGGTGACGAGGTGATCATGCGCGGCGCGTGCGAGCGGGAGGGATTTGTGCGAATCGGCTTGGGGGAGTGCCGGGGCATCATTCGCGGCTGACCATGGGCCAGCCGCATCCCCTGCATTTCTACTGCTTCTTCATGGCCAGGCAGGGATCCTCACGCTCAGCCCGCTCGGTGATCCACACCACGTCGTAGACGCTGCGTTCTGCCTCGCTCGGGAGCGCGCCGTCCGGTTCGCGCTCGAGAAATCCCACCACCACCACCTTTTTTCCCGGCGCGAGCTGCGCCAGGAACCGCGGCACCCCATAGTCCCGCTCCACATGACCATTGCCGGCGATAAGCCATGCCGGGTGGCCGCCCTGCGCGGCGCGAAGGAGGGCCTCCGTCATGGCGGCGTCCCGTGCCTCCTGCGCGATGAGCATCATCGGCACCATCTCCGCCGGAAGTTCGCCACAGTGGCCCTCGGCGAGCGTCTGCACCAGCGCCTGTGACCCGGCCTCCGAGAGCGGCACCTGGATCATCATGTCACCCAGCGGAGCCGGCGCGGCGGCAGGTCCACCCTGCATCACCGGGCGCAGCCGCTCGCGATTGAGCTGGCTGCCATAGCGCGGCAAGTCATACTCCACCACCACGTCCACCAGTGGCTGGTGCAGGGGCCAGTGCCAGTTCTTCCGGTCGAATCCGGCGCGGTCGAGCCAGTCCTCGATTGGCATGGTCGGCTGCGTTTGCAGTACGCTGTCGGCGCCCCAGGGGAACTGCTCGAACACGATGGCCGGCTTCTGCGACGCGCTGGCGGCGATGAGTTCGGCGCGCAGCCGGTGCTGCGTCGCGTTGTCATGCACCTCGCCGAGCAGGACGAAGTCGGCACCCTGCAGCTGCGTGAGCAGCGCTTCACGGGTCACGGCGGCACCGGTGGTACCGTTGAGGATGACCTCGGGGGACGCCGGTGCCTGGGCCAGGAGCGGTGTGCCGGTCCCACCCAGTGCCAACACCGCGAGCGCCAGCACGATGGCGTGCGATCGCGCGATCCTCCCGCCCGGTTCCGCAGGGCCGTGACACCGTGGCATCGAGTCTCCTTCGTTCCAGGTTGTGAAGCTCCGTAATCATGAAATATATCGTCGAACCACTGGGCAGCACGAACCATCGAGCGTGCTATCATTCCACATGACCGCGACCGTCGCATCACTCCGGCCGATCACCGGACTCGCCTTCGACAACAGCTACGCCCGGCTCGGCGAGCCGTTTGGTATCCGCGTGATGCCGACACCGCTGCCCGACGCCACGCTGGTCCATTTCAACACCGATGCCGCGCAGCTCATCGATCTCGATCCCGCCGAGGCCGCCCGGCCCGAATTTCTCCGCTGGGCCTCCGGCCTGGAGCCGCTGCCCGGCAGTGATCCCGTGGCCATGCTCTACGCCGGCCACCAGTTCGGCGTCTTCGTGCCCCAGCTCGGCGATGGGCGCGCCATCCTCCTCGGCGAGGTGGTAAACGCACACGGCGCACGGTGGGACCTCCACCTCAAGGGCAGTGGGCCCACGCCGTTCTCGCGCGGATTCGACGGACGCTCGGTGCTGCGCTCCGCCATTCGCGAGTACCTCTGCGGCGAGGCCCTGCACGCCCTCGGCATCCCCACCACGCGCGCACTCTGCATCGTGGGCAGCTCCGAGCCGGTGCGACGGGAAACCCTGGAGACGGCCGCCAGCATCATCCGCATGGCACCAACCCACGTGCGCATCGGAAGCTTTGAGGTGTTCACTTCGCGCCGGCAGGTCGACAACCTGCGAGTGCTCGCCGACTATACCATCGACCTGCACTTTCCCCAGCTCAGCGGCGCCGACGATCGCCATGCGCGGCTGCTGGAGACGGTCGCCCGTCGCACCGCATCGCTCATGGCACGGTGGCAGGCCGTTGGCTTCGTCCACGGCGTCATGAACACCGACAACTTCTCCATCACCGGGCTGACCCTCGACTACGGCCCCTATGCATTCATGGAGGCGTTCGACAGCAGTTTCATTCCCAACCATTCCGATCCCCAGGGTCGCTACGCCTACGACCAGCAGCCCGCCGTCGGACAGTGGAACGTGAGCGCACTCGCCCAGGCGCTCCTGCCGTTGATGCAGCGCGAGGAAGCAGTCGCCGCCTTCGACGCCTATGTGCCGGCATGGGAGGAAGCCTGTGCGCGCACCATGCGCGACAAGCTCGGCCTGGCCACCAGCGAGTCCACCGACGCAGCGCTGCTGGATGATTTCCTGGCGCTGATGCAGGCCGCTCGTGCCGACTGGACCACCACCTGGCGCGCACTGGGGGGCATCACCGTTGCCGGCGCAACCGATAGCCGCGCCCTGGCCTCGCAGTTCACCGATCGTGCCGCCTGCGACGCGTGGCTTGCGCGCTACCGTGCGCGCCTCCAGGCCGAGCGCAGCGACGATGCCGACCGCCGCGTCCGCATGGACGCCGTCAACCCGAAGTATGTGCTTCGCACCTGGATGGCCCAGGAGGCCATTGCCGCAGCACAGGCCGGCGACGTTTCCATCATCGACCGCACGCTGCAACTGCTCCGACATCCCTTCGAAGATCAGCCTGCGCTCGACGGCTGGGCCACCACCGCCCCCGCATGGGCCGGCTCGATCGAACTCAGCTGTTCGTCATGAGCCGGCGGCGGGCCCGCTGGGACGCCCTCTGGCGCCGGCTCGGCGCCAAGCCCTCCGAGGATGCGTTCGCGACGCTGGAGCAACAGTACTCAGCCCCCGGGCGCCACTATCACACGCTCGCGCATCTCGACGCCGTCCTCGCCACCTTCGACGAGCTGCGGCATCTCGCGCCGAACCCCGACACCGCAGAACTCGCCCTGTGGCTGCACGACGTCGTCTGGGAACCGATGCGAGACGATTCGGAGGCCCGGAGCGTTGAATGGGCCATGGATCACCTGCCCGCCTTCAGCGCCTTGCGCGCCCTTTGCGCCCTCATTCTCGAAACCCGTCACCTCGCTGCCTCGTCCGTTGATCCCGACGCCGCGGTCGTGCGTGATGCCGATCTCGCCGTCCTGGCAGCTGACGCAGCGACGTTCGACGCCTATGAGCAGGCCATCCGCGCTGAGTATTCCATGGTGCCCATCGAGCAGTTCCGGGCAGGGCGCGCGCGTATCCTGGCGGACTTTGCCTCGCGCCGACCGCTCTATTTCACCTCGGTGATGCAGCCCAGGGAGCCCGTTGCCCGGGCGAACCTGGCCCGGGCCCTGTCCGGCCTGCAGGAGTGATATCCTGCTCGCACATGGCCTTGCGCCTCCGATATGCCTACTTTTGTGCCATCTCCATGAGAAGGCCGAAGTCGATCGTTGCCGCCCATCTTTCGACCCAGGTGAGCTAGCGTGTACTACGTCCGGCTGCCAACGGGTGACGAAAAGACGTACCGAACCGTCGAGGAGATGGTTTGGGACGTTGAGCTCGGCGTGATCACCCGCGAGGCGATGATCTTTCACCCCGCCACCAAGGTGTGGGTCCAGGTCACCCGGCATCCGCAACTCGGCACCCGCTTTGTGGCCGAGGAGGGTGCGACCGAGGATATCAGCCTCGACTTCGACCTTCTCAGCGAGGACGAGATCAAGGGCATGGCGCCGCCCGGGAAGAACGCGCCCGCCGCCCCCACTCCTGATCTCGTCATCAATACCGACATCGCTGTCGACGCTGCCGAGCAGCTCGCCGCGGCGCCCGAGGTGGAGCCAGCCGAGGGTCTTGCGATCGCCGGCGAGTTCCTCACCCTGAAGGAACCCATCCCGTCCCTGCTCACCCCCGAGCCGCCTGCGCCGCGCCCTCTGCGCCCTCCGCGCCCTCCGCCCGCACACCGATTCCATCCCCCACCGCCTACCTCCCCGATCCGCCGCCCCTGGATGGTGAGTTGGCGCCGCTTTCCGATGACGGCCTGTCGTCTGCCGACTACAAGCCGCTCGATTGGAAGCCGGAGCCACGGTTCCGGGGGCTGGCAGTCATTGGTGGCGCAGTGGCCCTCATTCTCTTTGTGAGTACCGGCGCGTGGTTCGGGTGGCAGTGGTGGTCTTCTCGCGAAGCGGCGTTGCCCTTGCCGGAGCACGGGACCGGTTCGCCCAGCGACACCGTGATCGCCGTGCAGGCGGTCGATTCCGTTTCCGACAGGGACCTCGCCCGGGCCATCGCGCTGCTCGCGGTCGCCGAGACCGCCGGCACCGGCGCGCGACCCATGCCCCGGCCCGGTCGGCTCATTACCGGGGGACAGCCCAGCCGGGTCGAGGGGCTCCGGCCCATGACGCCCATCGAGTTGCGTCGCAGCTACGCCGCGGCATACGCCAACGCGCGCACCGCGATCGACTCCGACCTGACGCTGGCCGGGGTCTCCCGGCTCTACTCCGCCGCGCGGCTCACCAGCCGCGACAGCCTGCGCGCCGGTCGCCGCCTCATTACGGCAGCGCGGAACATCGTCCGGGTGTATCACTCCGACGAGGTGCAGATCGAGCGGGCCTACCGCGATACCGTCACCTTCCAGACCAACCGCATGGGATGGAACCGCACCCAGCAGGCCCAGTGGAAGGCGCGCGCGACCCTCAAGGAGAGCTACGAGGGAGCCGAACTCACCGACTCGCTCCTCACCTACACCGACAACCTCTATGCCCTGCTCCTGGGACACTGGGGCGAGTACGAGCTGAGCGGCGGCAGCATCAGCTTCGACGACCAGGCCGTGGCCGGCGAGTATCAGGTCCTCGCCAGGTGGCTGCAGGCGCGCATCGCCCTGCTCGAGGCAGAGTCTGACAACATCTCATCGTCGCCCACCTCGCGCCGCATTGTGCGCGCGCTGGCGGGCACACGACCTCCTTCCCTCCGGCGCAGCCGCGTCCCTGACTGAAGAACTGGGTAACTGAGCTTATGACCGCAACACCCGAGAGCCTCGGCGTCCTCGAACTCGATGGACGTCAGGGGTCCCTGCGCCGCCAGAGCATGGCGTGGGATCCGCAGCGCGACGACGTGCGCGTGGACGAGCGCACCGTGCGCGAGTATGGCCTCCGCTCCGGCGACGAGATCACGGGTGAGGTGCTGGCACCCCATCGGGGCAAGCCACCACTGCTGCGCAAGGTCACCACCGTCAACGGCCGGCCCGCCGAGGAGGCCCGGCGCCGACCCGACTTCAACCGGCTCCCGGCCATCCACCCGAATCGCGTCCTCCGCCTCGAGGGCGCCGAGGCCCCCGGGCGGAAGGGCGACATGACCAGCCGCCTCGTCGACCTGATCGCACCGCTCGGGTTCGGCCAGCGCGCGCTGGTGGTGGCACCGGCCAAGGCCGGCAAGACCACCGTGCTGCAGACCATTGCCGCCGGCATTGCGCACAACCACCCCGAGGCCCAGCTCTTCATCCTGCTGGTGGACGAGCGGCCCGAGGAAGTCAGTGAGATGGAAATGGCGGGAGTGGGCGAGGTCATCTCGTCGAGCTTCGATCATCCCGCCGAGCGGCACGTGGCGCTGGCCGAACTGACGGTCGAGCGCGCCCGCCGCCGCGTGGAGGAGGGACGCGATGCCGTCATCATCCTCGACTCGATCACCCGGCTCGCCCGCGCCTTCAATACCACCGAGCGCGGCACCGGTCGCACCCTGTCGGGTGGGCTCGACGCACAGTCGCTGGAAACACCGAAGCGGCTGCTCGGCAGCGCCCGCCAGGTCGACCCCAAGGCAGGGTCCGGCTCGCTCACGATCATCGCCACGGCGCTGATCGACACCGGCAGCAAGATGGACCAGGTGATCTTCGAGGAATTCAAGGGCACCGGCAACAGTGAACTGGTGCTGAGCCGCGAGATGGCCGAACGACGCATCTACCCCGCCATCGACCTGCGGGCCAGCGGCACCCGGCGCGAGGAGTTGTTGCTCACCCCCGACGCCCTGGAAGCGCTGCGGCAGGTGCGGGCGGGCTTTGCGGCGCTCCCGGCAGCCGACGTCATGCAGCGCCTCGTGAACGAGCTGCGGCGCTATCCCACGAACGCCGAGTTTGTCGCGTCGTTCGCGAAGACGGGAGCGCGGAGCTAGGCCTCCGATCCGTCGTGAGGGCTTGGATTGTCTTCGTATCGCTGGCGGCCGCGGCGGCCTGGGGTCGCCCGCTCGCCGGGCAACAGCTCGTGGTGCGGGTGGTGGCCGAGGATGGTGCCCCGGTCGCGAATGCCGCCGTGGAGCTTTGGGCCCGCACCCGGCGCGTGCTTACCCTCAGCACGCGGGAGGATGGGCTCGCCTTCGCCCAGCGCGCCAGGCTCAAGTCCCTCACTTCGGTCTCGGCCCGGGCCATCGGCTACCAGCCGCTCTCCGTCCCGCTGGGCACGAACGACACCGTCGAGGTAACCCTCACGCGGGTCGTCCCGCGAATCGCCGACATCGTCGTCGAGGCGCTGCCCCGCTACGAGTGCCACGAGGACGAGCGCACGGCGCGCGGCGTCTGGCAGGCCGCCACCATGCACTACACCCTCCTCCCCATCGAACGCCGATACTGGGCCGTCGGGCGCGGCACGCAGGAAACGGCAACCCTCTCGAACGTGTCCTCGCCCGATAGCTGGGACACGATGCGCTGGGGAGTGAGCGGGCAGGCGAGGGAGCAAACCTCGCAGTTCATTCGCGACTCAGGTTACGCAATCCGCCGGAAGCCCGGACGGTCCGTCGGCATCATTGCCTCGGCTGGCGGCGGCCCCTGGTGGTATCCGAGGCTCCACACCTGGAACGCCGACCACTTCGCCCGACCGGAGTTCGGCCAGCTCAACGCGCTGTATGTCCTCTCGTCGGGCCCGACCGGATGGACCATCGGGTTCTGCTCGAAGCGCCCGGGACGCCCCGGTATCGCGGGCATGCTGCGCATCGACAGCACCTATGCCTTCGTGCGGGCGGAATGGCAGTTCCAGACACCAAAGCCGAAAGAAGACGCGGGAGGGGAGATCACCTTCCTGACGGGAACCACGTCGGCATTGCTGCCGCTGGAGAGCTACTTCTGGAAACTGGCGCAGGGCACGGAGGGCGACGACCCGCTGTACTACCGCGAATCGTTCATGGCGGACGAGTGGACCATCAACCTCGATGATCCCCAGCGCGCGAGCCCCACGGAGGAACCCTCGCGCTGACGACCAGCCGGCTCAGCTGTTGGCGCGCTCGAATTCCTTCATGAACGCGACCAGCGCCTTCACGCCCTCCGCCGGCATCGCATTGTAGATACTCGCGCGGAGCCCCCCGGCGGAGCGATGACCCTTGAGCCCCTCGAACCCGCGCTTGGTTGCCTCCGCCACGAACTTCTTGTCCAGGTCGTCACTCGGTCCGTAGAAGCAGGCGTTCATCAGCGACCGGCTTCCCGGCTGCGCCCGCGCCGTGAACAGCGCGCTCTGGTCGAGGTGGTCGTACAGCAGCTTGGCCTTCGCCGCATTCTGCTCCGCCATCGCCGCGAGCCCGCCCCGGGCCTGGATCCACTTGAACACCTCGCCCATCACGTACACGCCGAAGGTGTTCGGCGTGTTGTACATCGAGTTGTCCTTGGCGAATGTGCGGTACTGCAGCATCGTCGGCAGGTCGCGCGATCCCGTCTCCACCAGGTCGTTCCGGATGATCACCAGCACCACCCCCGAGGGCCCCAGGTTCTTCTGGGCCCCGGCGTAGATCAGCCCGTACTTCGCAATGTCCAGCGGGCGGCTGAACATGTCGCTCGACGTGTCGGCCACGAGCGGCACGCCGGCCGGCACCGGCGGCTCCGTCGCCCACTGGGTGCCGTAGATCGTGTTGTTGGTGGTCAGGTGCACGTAGGCCGGGTTCGGTGAGTACGCAATCTCCTCCACCGGGGGGATCCGGTCGTACTTGGTCGCCGCCCCGCTGACCGCCTCATGCACCCCGCCCACCCGCTTCGCCTCCGCCACTGCCTTTTCCGACCAGACGCCCGTCACCAGGAAGTCGGCGGTGCGATCGGCCGGCAGCAGGTTCATCGGCACCATCGAGAACTGCAGCGACGCGCCGCCCTGCAGGAACAGCACCCGGTAGCCGTCGTCGATCCCCGCGAGGTCACGACAGGCCTGCTCCGTCTCGTTGATGACGCGGTCGAACACCTTGCCGCGATGGCTGTGCTCGCCGATGCCGAGGCCGCTGTCCGCCACGTTCCAGATATCCTGCTGCGCCTTCTTGAGCACCGGCTCGGGGAGCACGGCAGGGCCCGCGCCGAAATTCCAGATGCGGTCGGTCACTTTTCGATCTCCGTCAGGTCGAGCGAGATGATGTGCGAGTTGCCGCTCCGGATCTCCTGCAGCTGCTCCGGGGCAGGCCGGCCATCGAGGTGAATCCTCGCCAGCGTGGCCGTGGCACCGTGATAGATGATGTTCTCCACTTCCTCGACGTTGATCGCCGCGTCGGCCAGCACCTTGAAGACATGTGCCAGCACGCCCGGGCGGTTGTGGTGCCGGACCGTGAGCACATGCGTCGCCGAGCTTCGCGCCAGGCGGTTCACGCAGTTCGGGACCGTCCCCGTCGCCAGGAACTGCTGCACGATCTCGATCACCTCGTGCGCGATGGCCACCTGCGCCTGGTCCGTGGAGGCGCCCACATGATGCGTGCCGTACACCCCTGGCAGCTGCACCACCGCCGGCAGGAATTCGGCCTTCGAGCTGCCCGGCTCGCCCTCGTACACATCGAGCCCCGCCCGGATCCCGCGCGTCTTCACCGCCTCGGACAGGGCCGCTTCGTCCACCACCGAGCCGCGCGACGTGTTGATGAGGTACGCACCCGGCCGCATCGCCCCCAGGAAGGCCGCGTTCACCAGCTGCTTCGTCTCGGCGTTCGCGGCGACGTTGACCGTCACCGCATCGGCATGGCGCGCCACCTCGATCGGCGTCTCGGCATATGCAATCCCCAGGCGCGTCGCCTCGGCGAGGGTCAGGTTCCGGCTCCAGGCCACCACATGCATGCCGAACGCGTGCGCCCGCACCATGATCTCCCGGCCGATCTGCCCCAGGCCCACGATGCCGAGCGTGCGCCCGTGCAGCCCCCGCGCCTTCGAGTACTCGCCCTTGTTCCACTGTCCCGCGCGCAGGTCCGCCACCTGGTCGGGAATCCGGCGGTCACAGGCAAGCAGCAACCCCATCACCAGTTCTGCCACCGCAATCGAGTTCTTCCCCGGGCAGTTCGCCACGAAGATCCCGAGGCTCGATGCCGCCGCCACGTCGATCGTGTCCACGCCGGCGCCCGCCCGGATCACGAGGCTCAGGCTCGGCCCCGATTTGAGCGCCGCCGCCGACACCCGCGTGCCCCGCAAGATGAGGATCTGCGGGTCCACACGCTCGAGTGCACCCGGCAGCGTATCGGCACCAAGGTCCGGCTGCATCTCGACCTCGCAGCCCAGTTCCTTCAGGGCGTCGAGGCCGACTTTCTCGAATTTATCTGCAATAAGAACGCGCATATGCTCCCGGCTGTTCCCGTTCACCGTTCACCGTTCACCCCCCGCGCCCAGCTCATGAACGAAGAGTCCACTGCGGAGCTTCGGCTCAAACCACGTGCTCTTCGGCGGCATGATCTTCCCCGCATCCGACACCGCGAGCAGCTGCTCCATCGTCGTCGGGTACATCGAGATCCCCAGCGCCATTTCCCCGCTCGACACTCGCCGCTCCAGTTCCGCCGCGCCCCGGATCCCGCCCACAAAATCGATCCGCTTGTCCGTCCGCGGATCGGTGATGCCCAGGATCGGCGCCAGGATCCGCTCCTGCAGCAGGGAAACGTCCAGCGAGCCGATCGGGTCGCTCCGGTCGATACCGGCCTCGTCCAGCGTGAGGAGCCACCAGCGGCCCTCCAGGAAGAACGCGAATGATCCTGGGCGCGGCGGGCGCGACTCCGCGACCGGTTCGAGCCGGCCCAGCGTCGCGAGACGGGCCCGGAACGCCTCGGGCGCGAGGCCGTTGAGCGACTTCACCACCCGGTTGTACGGCAGGATGGTCAGCTCGTCGGCCGGAAAGAGTACCGCCAGGAACCAGTTGTACTCCTCGTCGCCGGTGTGCGTCGGATTGTCCCGCCGCCGCTCCTGTCCGGCGCGCCACGCGCTCGCCGAACGGTGATGACCGTCGGCCACGTACGCCAGCGGAACCGCCGCGAACGCGCGCAGCAGGGGCGTGGGGTCGGTCACCTTCCACGCCAGGTGCCGCACACCGTCGGGGGCCACGAAATCGTAGAGCGCCGGGGCCTGCACCGCGCGCGCCACTTCCGCCGACACCGCGGCACTGGTGCGGTACGCCAGGAACACCGGCTCCGCGTTGGCATCGAGCGTGAGCACATGCCGCGTGCGATCGTCTTCCTTGTCGCGGCGCGTCTTCTCGTGCTTGCGGATGATGTCCTGCTCATAGTCGTCCACGTGCACGCAGGCCACCACACCGGTCTGCCCCCGCCCGTCCATCTCCTGGCGGTACACGTACACCGTACGATCGGCGTCGCGCAGCAGCGTCCCGTCGCGCAGGAAACCGTCCAGCGCGGCGCGCCCCTGGGTGTAGACCTGGTCGTCGTAGGCGTCGGTGCTGGCGGGCAGGTCGATGTCGGGCCGCCCGACATGGAGGAAACTGCGGGGATTCCCCGCCGCCAGCGCCGCCGCCTCGTCGCGGTTCACCACGTCATACGGGACGCTCGCCACCTGGGCGGCGAACTCCGGGGGCGGTCGCAGGGCGCGAAAGGGGTTGAGTCGCATTGAGCGAGGGGATGCTAGGGGTACGGGGTAGGAGCGTCAAGGCGGCTAGATTGCGGGCTGGCCTCGAAATCCGGAGAAATTGCCGTGCGCATGCTTCACCTCGTCACCGCACTCACGCTGCTCGTTGCCTGCCGCAAGGCCGACACCAGCGCCCAGGTCGCCGGCCGTCCCGAAACCCTGAACTATGCAAGGGAGCTCGACGTGAACCTCGATCACATGACCAGGAAGCCGAGCGGCCTCTATGTGCTGGATGTGACGGAGGGCAGTGGCCCCGAGGTCGCAGCGGGACAGACCGCACAGGTCCATTACACCGGCTGGCTCGCCAACGGAAAGCAGTTCGATTCCAGTGTCGGCGGCGATCCTTTCGAGTTCCTCGTGGGCCGCGGCCGCGTCATTGCCGGCTGGGATGAGGGTGTGGTGGGCATGAAGCCGGGCGGCAAGCGGCGCCTCGTCATCCCGCCTGACCTGGGATACGGCGACGCAGGCGCCGGAGGAGTGATCCCCCCCGGCGCCACCCTCGTCTTTGATGTGGAACTGATCGGCGCCCGTTAGGGCGCCAATCACCCCACGTCTAGTTCAAGTCCGCCAGCACGATCGCCTCGAACGGCGCCCCGCCGCCCGGCGCATCGGTCGCGATGACGGTGCGGATCTGGCCCGCAGCGAGCGCAACGGTGTCAGAATCGATCACCACCGTCTTGGTGCCGGCCGAGGGTGACGCGGATCTGGTACGAACCCGCCGGGACGGACAGGTAGCCCGACGCGACGCCGAAGGAGACGTTCGTAAGGGTAGGCGTGGACGTATCCAGGTCGGCGCCCGGGGCGGTGACATACACGTCCACTGCCGGCGCCGACGGCGCCCCATGAACAATGCGCACCTTCACGTTCCCGGACGTCGGGGGCGTGTTGTCATCGACCAGCAGGATCGGCTCGATGGTCCGCGACCAGGTTGGCGGCCAGGACGGTGTAATCGGTGTCCGGGTCCAGGTCGGGCGACACATCGATCACGTTCAGTATTGCTGCCGACGGGCTGGACCTGGACCTGCGTGACCCCGTCAGGGAGGCCCAGGTAGCCGGTGTTTTCCAGGTACGCCACGTCGCTGGCAACCTCGTCCCCGTCCACCAGGATGTCCACGTTGGGCGCGTCGGGCGACAGGTGCACGGCGCGGAGCTGCGTCGTGGTCACGGGAGTATTGTCGTCGCTGCAGGCCGCAACGGTGACCGAACTGGCGAGCACGGCAAGAGCAAGCAACTTGTACTTCATGGGGGCTGTTTCTCCGGTTTAGTTGAGTGATACCTTAGACGCCCATACCCCTTGTTCATGGTGGTGTTCCTGAGCATCCTGCGGGGCCTGTCAAATTTCCTCCCGCTCCCCGGCTAAGTCTTTGCACTGCAGCCTCATGGGCCTAGATTTGATACTCGCCTCGCTTGTCCGGGAGACCACGAATGCGCGCAGGTGAGTACGCGGGTCCCAGCTGGTGGCCCCTCAAGCTTCTCCGTGAGACAGGACACAAGGGTGTGCGGCACCTCGGGCTCGTATGGCTCGCGGTGGGCATCGGTGCCATCCTGCTTGCGGTCCTCGAGGCACGCCTCAACTGGAGCGGCATCCCGATCCAGCTGGGCGATGCCACCGTCGGGCTCACGATCTACCCGCCCCTTTTCCTCTCGCTGCTCCTGGCCATCTGGCTCGGGCCCATGTGGGGAATTGTGCCGGGCTACGCCGCCGGGCTCATCTCGGGACTCATCGGCGGCCTGACGCTGCCGCAGTCGCTCATCTTCGCCTGTGCCACGCCGGTTGAGGTGCTCATCGTCTGGGGCACCATGGTGCTCCTCCAGATCCACCCCGATCTCCCCCGCAACCGCGATCTCGCCCTCTTCGCCGGCATCGGCCTGGTGGCCGCCGCCGCCTCATCACTCGGCGGGCTGATCTGGATCGAAGTGCGGAAACTCGACGTGCTGTCCGGTGAGCGGATCTGGCAGGGATGGCTGGTGGGAGATTTCCTGCAGATGGCCGTGCTGGCGCCCGTCGTCATGCGTCTCTGCGGGCCGCGCGTGCGGTCGTGGATCGACGAGCAGGTGCCTGCACCGCCCCGTCTCTCGGTCAGCTACACCCGCGCCACGGCGCTCGTCACGGCCATCATCGCACTGCTCGCCGTGATGGTGGCCCGCGGTGTCGCCCTCATGCTCCACAGCGTGTCGGCCAACCCGCTCTGGGCCTCGCCCGAGGCGCAGATGATCATGACGCGCCTCCGCGAGGGACTGGTCTTCATGGGATTGCTGCTGCTGGTCGCCGTGGCCCTCGCCATGTCCTTTGCCATGGCCCTCGCACGGCTCGGCGAGCGCGACCACTCCCGGGCCCAGCGCGATGCCCTCACCGGCTGCCTCAATCGACGCGCCTTCGGGGCGCTCTACCGCCGCGAGGGCGACCGCAGTCGCAGGCTTACCCGCCCCGTCTCACTCCTCTTCTTCGACATTGATCGCTTCAAGCAACTGAACGACCGCTTCGGTCACGAAGTGGGCGACGAGGTGCTGCACCTGCTCTGTCGGAGGGTATCGCTGGCCCTGCGCGAGCACGATGTGCTCTTCCGGTGGGGTGGGGAGGAATTCGTGGTACTGCTGCCGCATACGCGCGCACCTGAAGCCGCCTCGGTCGCCGAGCGCATCCGGCGCGCCGTGGCAGATGAACCGCTCGCGATGGACCCGAATTCCGACCCCATCGAGCTCACCGTGAGCGTCGGTTGCGCCACCGCCGAGCCCGCGCCCGAACTGCCCGACGACCTGCTGCACCGCGCCGATACCGCCTGCTATCGCGCCAAGGCCCTGGGAAAGAACCGCGTCGAATCAGCCCGCGCCGACCTCATCGTGATCTCCGCGTAAACTTCCCACCCGCCCACCCGCCCACCCGCCCTCACGTCCTCACGTCCTCACGTCCTCCAAGTCAGGCGTGAAGTCCTCACCAGGGTTAATAAACCGGTCCGTTTCCAGTCCGTACTGCTTGTCGTAGAGTTGCCGGTACCGCCCGCCCAGCGCGAGCAGTTCCGGTTGCGTACCCCGCTCCATGATCTGCCCCCCCTCGAGCACCAGGATCTGGTCGGCACTCGCGATGGTCGAGAGCCGGTGCGCGATCACGAAGGTCGTGCGGCCCGTGCGCAGCCGCCGGAGACCGTCGCGAATGAGCTCCTCGCTCTCGCTGTCGAGGCTCGAGGTCGCCTCGTCCAGGATCAGGACCCGAGGATCGGCCAGGATCGCTCGCGCAATCGCCACCCGCTGCCGCTGTCCGCCGGAGAGTTTCACGCCCCGCTCGCCCACCACCGTGTCGTAGCCCTCCGGGAAGCGGCTCACGAACTCGTCACAGTGCGCCAGCCCCGCCGCCGCCAGGATTTCCGTTCGCGTCGCCCCCGGCTTCGAGAACGCCACGTTGTCCGCGATCGTGCCGTCGAACAGGAAGTTGTCCTGCAATACCACGCCCAGCTGGCTCCGGTAGTCACGGAGCCGGAGTGTGGTCAGGTCGATGCCGTCCACCAGCACGCGCCCTGATTGCGGGCGGTTGAACGCGAGGATCAGGCTCAGCATCGTGCTCTTTCCCGAGCCGCTCGAACCCACCAGCGCCGTGGTCGACCCTGACGGGGCATGGAAGCTGATGTGCTGCAGCACCGGGACACCCGGCTCGTAGCTGAAGCTCACGTCGTCGAACACGACGTCGCCGTCAATCAGCGGCACCGCCCGCCGGCCGGCGTCACCGGCATCCTCTGTTTCCAGTCCCCGCACCTCCCGGATCCGGTCCAGGCCCGCAAACGCCTCGCTCACCTGCGTCCCGATCGATGCGATCTGTACCAGCGGTGCCGCCACCAGCCCGATGAAGAACACGTACATGATGAAGTCGCCCAGCGTCATCTGGCCGCTCAGGATCGCCCGGCCACCCATCACGATCAGCAGCATGCCCACGATGCCTATGATCACGGTGGTCACCGCCGAGACCCACGAGATCGCGGTGATGGTGGACGCCACGTTGCGGAAGAGCTTGTGCACGCCCTTGCCGAACACCAGGCGTTCCCGCCGCTCGGCCGTGTACGTCTTCACCAGCCGGATGCCGCCCACCGTCTCGGCCAGACGGCCGCTTACCTCGGCGTTGATGGCGCCCCGCTGCCGGAAGATCGGGCGCAGGCGGTTGAACGCCGCCGCCATCACCCCGCCGAATGCCAGCAGGATCACCAGCGTGATCGAGGTCATCCGCCAGTTGAGCCAGAACAGCACACCCAGCGCGATCACCGCCGTCAGGAACCCACCCACCAGCTGCACGATGCCGGTCCCGACCAGGTTCCGGATCCCCTCCGCATCGGTCATGACCCGCGAGATCAGCACCCCGGTCTTGGTCGAGTCGAAGTAGCTCACGGGGAGCCGCAGCAGGTGCTCCTGCACTGACTTGCGCAGGTCCGTGATCGCCCGCTGGGCCGCGATGCTCATCACCTGCGACAGCCCGAACGATGTGGACGCCTGCACCAGCGTGGCGAGCCCGACCGCAATCGCGAGCTGCCCCAGGAGATCGACGCGGTGCTGCGGGAGGACCCGGTCGATGAGGAACTTCGAGCTGGTGGGCAGGACGAGCCCCGCCAGGCGATTCACCACCATGAGCAGCATCCCGACGCTCAGCTTGCCCCGGTGCTGCCATACCAGTTCGCGGGCTTCACGCCACACGACCTCGGTCGTGACCCGCTTCTTCTTGGTCTCCGGTGATGCCACGGTAGCCGTGTACCTTTCGCCGAACGATTCAGGGACTCAGGAACAAATAACATGCGAAATGTAGTCGCCCGGGCTCTCCCCACTGCCGGTGAGAGCCGGGCCCTGCTTCAGCTGGCCCTGCCCGTGGTCCTGGTGCAGGTCGGCATCATGGCGATGGGCGTGGTGGACACCATCATGGTGGGCCACCTCTCCGCCACGGCGCTCGCGGCCGTGGCGCTGGGCAACCTGTACTTCTTCGGCTGTGCCATCCTCGGCATGGGCGCCCTCATGGGCCTCGATCCCGTTGTGGCCCAGGCCCTGGGCGCAGGGGACCATCCCGCCGTTGCCCGCAGCGTGCAGCGCGGACTCATCCTCGCCGCCGTCCTTTCCATCCCGACCGCCATTGCACTGCTCGGTGGCGAGGCCGCGCTGCGCGCCCTCGGGCAGCCTCTCGAGGTGACGCCCCTCGCCGGCGCCTACGCCCGGTGGACCGCGCCCAGCGTCCTGCCCCTGTACCTCTTCGTGGTGCTCCGCCAGAGCCTCCAGGCGCTTCGAGCAATGCGCCCGATCATCGTGTGCATCATCGTCGCCAATATCCTCAACGGCATCCTCAACTGGGCCTTCATCTACGGTCACCTCGGGGCGCCGGCGCTGGGCGTCACCGGGGCCGCGATCTCCACCACCATCGGTCGCTGGGCCCTGCCCTTCATGCTGCTCGCGTTCGCCTGGCGCGAGCTCCGGCCCACCCTCCAGCCCCTCCGCCGGGAAGCGCTGGACCTCGTGCCGCTCTGGCGCCTGCTCCGGCTTGGCCTGCCCATCGGCATACAGACCGCGCTCGAGTTCACCGCCTTTGGTGCGGTGGGCCTCATGATGGGGCGGCTGGGCACCGTCCCCGTCGCCGCGCACCAGGTCGCCATCAACCTTGCGTCACTCACCTTCATGGTGCCGCTCGGTACCGGTCAGGCCGCCGCCGTGCTGGTCGGGCACGCCATCGGAGCCGCCGACCAGCGCGGCGCCCGCCGCGCTGCGCGTGCATCGGTCGTCTACGGCGTCGGCTTCATGGCCTTCACCAGCCTCGTCTTCCTGCTGCTGCCAGGACAACTGGCGCACCTTTACACCACCGATGCTGCCGTGGTCGCCCTCGCCGCGTCCCTGCTCCCTGTCGCTGGGGTATTTCAGCTCTTCGATGGCACCCAGGCCGTGGCCGCCGGAATTCTTCGCGGTGCAGGTGATACCAGGGCGCCCATGCTCATCAACCTTGCCGGGTTCTGGCTCTGCGGCATCCCGCTCAGTTTTCTGCTCGGCTTTCGCACCACACTCGGGCCCATCGGCCTCTGGTGGGGCCTCGCCGCGGCCCTGGCCGTCGTGGCGGCCATCCTCACCCTTCGGGTCAGCACCCTGCTCCGCCGCCCGATCACCCGGGTGATGATCGAGCAGGCCGTCGCGGCGGAGACGGGGTGAGGGCGTGAGGGGTGAGGGGTGAGGTGAGGGGTGAGGGGTGACCGGAAGCTAGGAAGGGGAGCGGCGCCCGGCGGTCCGACGGCAGCGTCCGAGCGCGGGTGCAGCATTTGGGATCTGAGACCCGCACGCGCGAGCGGCTGCCAGGAGGACCGCAGGGCGCCGCTCCCCGCCTGCCGCCTGCCGCCTACCGCCCACCCGCCTACCGCCCACCCGCCCACCCGCCTACCCGCCCACCCGCCTACCCGCCTACCCGCCTGCATGGCCCCTTTTCCCCCCGGTTTGCGCGTCCCGTAACAGAGGATCACACCCAGCAACCCGACCGGATGGAGAAGTGGCTCATGTCGATCAGGCACCTGGCGGCCCCCGCGGCCGCGCTGCTCGTCCTCGCGCTCGCCAGTTGTAACCCCGGCGGCGACCCCGACATTGGCTCCATCAAGGTCAGCGTCACTACGGAAGGCAGCATTGTCGACCCCGATGGCTACACCATTGTGGTCGGCGACCGCGTCAATGAGCCCATCGCGATCAACGGCAATATTGTCGTCAACGAGCTGGCCCAGGGCGACTACAACGCCAGGTTGAGCGGCCTCGCCCCGGAATGCTTTGTCGTAGGCGCCAACCCGGTCCATGTCGCCGTGCTCGCCGGGCAGCAGGCTGACGCCGACTTCACCGTGTCCTGCCCCGGCCCCGGCGCCCGCGTAAAGCTCACCACCGAGGTCACCGGCACCGACTGGGATACCGATGGATACCGGATAAAGATCGGCACCTCGCCGGCCAGGCTCGTGCCGGGCAGAGGGACCACCACCATCAGTGTGGACGCCGAAGGCGTGTCGCCGATCGTGATCACCGATCTCGCCCCCAGCTGCGCCGTCGATCCCGCGTCCCCCACCACCGTCACACTGGTCACCAACCAGGAAACTGCACTCACGATCAAGGTGACGTGCGCATCAACGACGGGCACCTTGCGAGTTGCGGTTGTAGTCACGGGCGAGGATGTGCAGAAGGATGGCTTTCTCATCCGTGTCGACGACAAGATGGTGACGCTCGATGCCGGCAATGCCGCAACTATCGAGCGACTGTCACCGGGGCAGCATCAGGTGGGCTTCGCCCCCTACGGTCTCGCGGCCAATTGTCAGCTGACCGGCACCGCCATGCGGGTTGTCACAGTGGAGGCCGGGCTCGAGGCACTGGAAACATTTGACGCGCACTGCACGGCGCTTCCTCACGTAGTAGTGTCGGTCAGCACCACCGGTGTCGACCTGGACACCGAATACAGCCTCCATTTCGATTCCAACGACTATTGGTACACGTACACCGCGTACGCCTTGACTTTGCCGGGTACCGGTACGGCGGATCAGGTGGTTGCGCCCGGCACCTACTACCTGTCACTGACCGGTATCGCGCCCAACTGCCGGCTGCTCAGCGCCCCACCCGGCCCGATCACGGTCGCTGCGGTGAATGTGCAACTGACGTTCTCCATCCAATGCGACCGCGCTCGGCAGCTCGCGCTTGTCACCGGTGAAGGCAGCGCCAGCGAGATCGCTGTCGCCAGCGAGAACAGCGAGACAGTGACACTGCTCACCCACAACGCGGTGGCCGATTCCAATCCCGCCTGGTCGCCCGATGGGTCCCGCCTCGCGTTCGCCAGCGCACGCGACGGCAACAGCGAGATCTACCTGATGAATGCCGACGGCAGCGGCGTCCAGCGCCTGACAAACAATGCGACCGCCGACTACCAGCCCGCTTGGGCCCCGGACGGCTCACACATCGCCTTCGTCAGCCGGCGGGACGGCAATCCCGAGATCTACACCATGGATGCCGATGGCTCGAACCCCGTGCGCCTGACGAACAACATCGGCCTCGACCTCGAGCCTGCCTGGTCGCCTGACGGCACCCGCATCGTGTTCGCCAGCTCCCCGATCCTGACGTCGCCGCAGATCTACATCATGAACGCCGATGGTACTGGGGTCACGCGCATCGGGACCTCCGGATACCCCGAAGCCAGTCCCGCCTGGTCGCCATCCGGGGCGCAGATCGTCTTCGCCCGGGGTCCGGCCCCGAACTACTCGGCTCGCATCATGAACCCCGACGGCTCCGGTCTGACCGACCGCAACCTGAACGGCATTGGACCATACGTAACCTGGGGGGCGGATGGTCGCATTGCATACACCGACTTGGCCTCGTGTGACCCATACTATGGATGCGCCGGTCCCTTGATGGGCATCCTGTCGACCAATGGCGACCGCACCTTGTTTCAGTGGGCAGGAACTGAACCCACCTGGCGCCCCTGAGGCATTGAATAGGAAAGGCGGGCCAGCCGGCCCGCCTCCCTTTCCTTTACGCCCTCACGCCCTCACGCCCTCACGTCAGCGCGAAGCGCTCCCACGCCCTCACGTCCTCACGCCCTGAGAACCACTCTAGCGCCGGAGGCGCTAGAGTGGTTCGATAAACATCGCCGCATAGTCCCGGTTCGTGTTCGTCATCAGCTTGAGATGCACCATCTGCGACCCGGCGTCATAGTACCACGCCGCGCCCGTGGCGTTGTCCACCTCCGACACACTCCCCGACGGCGCGAGGGGCGACCCCGAGTTGTAGTCCCGGATCACCTTGATGTTCCCCGTCGGGTACGGCACCGTCACCCGTGCCCATTCCCCCACCACCGTCCGGTTCAGGAAGATCCGCGGCTTGGGCGGAACCGCCCCTCCCCACGTCACCGTGTACGCGCGACCCGGCAGCGCCGTCGTTGTCCCGGTGGTGAGCCCGCTCGGCACACCCACCAGGGTGATCGCCGCACCGTCGTCACGCGTCACCGTGAAAGGGCCCGCCGCCTCCGGTCCGTTGTTGTTGACCCGGAAGTTCACCCGCCGGCCGCTGCACACCTGGGAGTTCCACGCCGACCGCATAGTGCAGGTACCGTCGATCATGAACGGCACGTTGGCCACCACGTAGTTCCCCGCCCCGCCCGTCACCGAGCCGGTCGAGTCGAAGAACGCCGCCGCCTTGTCGCCATCCCGGTCGGCGTGCGGGTCCTCGAAGTACACCTCGTTCGAGTTGATGAAGGTCAGGTTGCGCGCAAAGTTCCCCGTGCTGATCGGGAACGAATTGTTGCGGTTCTGCCCCAGCGCGCTCGACGGGATCGTGCCCACCTTCGTGAAGTTGACGAACTTCACGTTGTCGGCGCCAACCCGCCCATCGTAGAACTCGTAGCCGCGGTAGAAGCCCAGGCCGGCACCGACGTTGTCGCTCTCGCCGATGAAGGTCGAGTTCTGCACGAAGGTCTCGTTCGCCGCGAACGTCGCCCCGATGCCGTTGTCGGCCATCACCGCGTTCGTGATGCGCAGGTTGCTTCCACGCAGCCACACACCCCGGCCCTGGTTCTTCCAGGCCCGGAGTCCGGTGAAGTCGGCAATCACCACCGCCGACGAGTTGTCCGTCGGGTCCTGCCTCGGCGAGTAGTTGGTCGTCTCGGTGGTACCGTCCATCGTCGGACCGTCATCCACGTTCAGGCCGACCGAACGATTGGAGTGCGCCACGTTGTCCTTGAACTCGCGCAGCGCCGTCCGGCGTGGCAGGTCGGGCGCGCCCGCCGACAGGCCCGTGGGCGATGCCGGGAACGCGCACCAGAAGCCGATGCCGCGCGAGCCGGCCGCCACGTTGCCGCGATAGGTGTTGTCGGGGTTGGTGATCCAGTAGCTCGAGGGCCGGTTGTCCGACGGCAGCACCGCCTCGCCCGACGCCGGCTGGCGCGTGGTCAGCACCAGGTTGCCCGTGAAGGTGTTACCCGACTCCGCCCCGTCCTCCAGGAAGAACCCGTGCCCGATATGGTCATGGCACACGTTGCCGTCGGCCACCACATTGTCCGTGCCGTGAACCGTCAGGCAGCGGTTGAAGCTCTTCCACACCGAGTTGTTGCGGAAGTACTGGCCGTCCACCGCACCGGCAAGGTGCCAGTGCATCGGATAGCGCGCGAGCCGTGCCTTCTGGCCCATCCGGTGGAAGGTGACGCCCTCCACATGCGCCGTCGCCCCCTGCATCACCATCACGTGCCCACCGATGCCCGTCGTGAGCGACGCACTGTCACCCTGGATCGTGATCACCCGCGTCAGCAGGCCCACCTCGCCCCGCTCATCCAGCTGCACCCCGCCCACCGACTGCATCACGCCCCAGTGAGCATACTTGAGTGGCGTGTCGAAGCGCACCGTGCCCCCGCTCACGTCCGTGATGACGACCTCCTCGGCCTGGAACGGATCGAAGTCCGTCGAGGCGAGCACGATCCGGTCGCCCACCCGCCAGTTGGGTGCCTGCAGGAGGCTGATCTGGGTGGCGCCCGCCGCCGCCGTCGATGCCAGCTTGGTCCAGGCCATCCGCGACTCACCGTGCAGCTCCAGCTGCCCGCCGGCCAGCACGCCGATCATCTTGTCGCCAAACCCCTGGATATCACCGCTCCCGTCGCCGGTCAGGGTGATGGTCGCCTTCCGCGTGCGCTTGGAACCCGACGTCCCGATCTGCAGGGTGCCCTGCACCACCACGTACCGCGACGTCAACGCCAGGTCCAGTGAGGGCGAGAACGTGAGCGAGCCGTTGATCGTGAGGCTGCCCAGGGCCGGCGTATCCATGTCCAGCAGCACGTCCTTCCCGACGGGGATCACCACGTCGGCGCCCGCCGCCGGCATGGTGCCGCCCCACGTATTCGGGTCCGACCACTTCGCATTCGTCACGGGCGGAGGATTGCTCCCATCGGGATCCGGTTCGGACACCGCGCTACACGCGGAGAGCGACAGGAACGTGACAACGGAAATTGCAGCGCAGAAAGCACGGGACGTTTGCATACTGACCTCGTGATGCGGGGTCGGTTCTATCCAAGACAATGTCAATGGATGACTTGGGAAATTCGATGGATCAGGAGGGCAAGAAGGGTGCTATGGCAGGCGTACTGCGGGGTGCTGCAAGTGCTTTCAGTTCTTTGACATAGTGCAGAATTCAGCAGTGAGGGGTGAGGGGTGAGGGGAAGATCATTACGGGGAGCGGCGCCCTGCGGCCCGACGGCAGCGTCCGAGCGCCGGCGCGGCATTTGGGACCTTCAATCGGCACGCGCGAGCGGCTGCCGGGAGGGCCGCAGGGCGCCGCTTCCCGCGCGACAGGCGTCCCCGTACACGCCGCGCCTAGTACAACCGCAACCCCGCCGGCTGCACTTCCACTCCCTTGACCCACGCCCCCACCGGCACCGGCACGATGTCGTCGTTCCGCTTCGTCGCCTTCCGCACCTGCGGACTCCAGATCGCCGGCGACAACGGCACACCCGCCACCTCGATCGAGCGGAGCTGCCATCCAACCACGCCAGGTGACACCAGCTTGACCGGGCCGGTACCAGTAAGGCGCGCAAATCCCAGCGCCGCCATCATCTCCATTCCCGGCACCGCCGACAGCCGAACGTCCGCATCCATCCGGAGTTCGGTACCCTTCGCCGAGAACGCTACGTTCTTGATGTTTTCCTTCTGCGCCGGCGGCATCAGCTTGGCGATGACCGCGTTCACACTGTCGTACGGCAGCGTGGTGGGCTTGGTCGGGGCGGTCTGCGCCGCCATCGGCGAGGCAAACACCGCCAGCGTCACGGCAAACGCTCCAAGTCCCCGAAGCGCCCTGGGCGCCAGCGCCCTAAGCGCCCTAAGCGCCCTAAGCGCCCTAAGCGCCCTAAGCGCCTTTAGCGCCCGAAGCGCCCTATCCGTTCTCATCGCCGTAGCTCCCTGTTCACGTCCAGCATCGCTCGCCAGAGCGGGTGTGGACGATGGTTGTCCCAGTAGTAGTAGTCTCCCATGCGGGAGAGATAGAGCGAAGGCGCATAGGGAAATGCGAGTCCGCTGCGCCGAAGCCCGGCTAGTTCCTTTGCGAACGCCAGCGTGTCCTGGGCCGCGGAATCGGGCAACTGGCCCACCGCGCGCCCCGCCAGGAATCCCTGCGTCCATGCCATGCGCTGTGGCGCGTCCATCGCCGCCCAGTCGCGACCGTCCAGCTCGAACCATGTCCGGTCCTGCCGGGCCCCCATGAACCCTGCCGTGAGCAGGGACCCGGCAACCAGTCCGATCATCGCCGCCTTCCGCACCATCGCTACTTGAGCAACGCGGTGCGCACCATCGACGGCTCCGTCGCCGTCGAGTCCACCTTCATGTCGATGTACATCCCCGACACCCCATGCCCAGGGACACCGCAGAAGATGCGATACGTCGCCGGAGGCGCCGCCGTGAAGCGCATCACGTCCTTCTCACCCTGGTTGAGTCCCTGGAGCAGGTTGATCGTGTAGGCCCGGGGAATGGCGGCATCCACACCCATGTTCGGGATCGGGCCGGTGCCACTGATCACCTCGGCGCTGTGCGGCACCCCATCCTCATTGACGAACGGCATCACCACGGTGGCGCCTGCCGGCACAACGAGTGTCAGCGCGCCATCGTTGAACCCGTTGAAGTTGAACGGGCTCGCCGACGCCGGGACGCCCGCGATGAGCTGGAACGTCACGGTCTTCGTATCGGGGTTCCACTTGAGCCAGGCCGGATCGGGTGCCCTCGCCGCTGACTGTCCCTGCGCGTGCATCATTCCGGGGACACTGGCCACCACCGCCAGCGCAGCGACGAGCGAACGGTAAGTCATTGTAACTCCTCAACATGTCAGTAAACGCTTGTGGGCGGGAGCACCTCGAGAGGTACTCCCGCCCACCAGCAGAGCAAGCAACCTGCCGATAATTACTTCGAAGCCACCGACTTCGGAAGGCCGAAGAAGACGACCGTGTTGCCGAGCGGGTAGTTGAGCTGGTAGTTGCCGCCGCACGCGACGCCAATCATCTGCTCACCCTTGTGCTTGAAGCTCATCGGGGCGCTGTTGCAGCCGGCGCCGGCGTTGAACGTCCACAGCATCTTGCCCGTCTTCGAGTCGTACGCGTTGAAGTTGCCGTTGCCCTCGCCGGTGAACGTCAGGCCACCGGCCGTCGAGAGCGCGCCACCCATCATCGGCTGCGGCACCTTCACCTGCCACGCGATCTTGCCCGTGGCCAGGTTCACCGCGGAGAAGAGGCCGTACTGCTCCTCGGTCGGGATCGCCACGAAGGCGGAACCCAGCCAGAGGCGACCCTTTTCCCATGGCGCGTAGTTCGTGCGGTACCACATCGGCTGGTGCAGCGCGGCCACGTAGGCGTAGCCGAGCGTCGGGTCGATCGAGATCGGCGACCACTCTGCACCACCATTGGCGCCGGGAAGCATCCGCGTGCCCTCGCCGCCGGTCGGCAGCGCGAACATGTTTTCCTGCGGCACGAAGGCATCCGACCGGCGCACCAGCTTGCCGGTAGCGGCGTCGAGCACGTACATCCAGCCGGTCTTGCCGGCGTGCACGACGACCTTCTTGCCACCGACCGTCGCCACGACCGGCGGCGACACGGCGTCGAGGTCCCACACGTCGTGCGGCACCGTCTGGTAGTACCACTTCGTCTTGCCGTTGGTGGCATCGATCGCCACGACGGCATCGGTGTAGAGGTTGTCGCCGGGACGGATGCCGCCATCGAGATCGGGCGACGGGTTGCCCACCGCCACGTAGATGGTGCGGGTCTCGGGATCATACGCCGGCGTCATCCAGACACCGCCGCCGCCGCGCGTCCAGGCATCGGCGTTCTTCGCGCTGTCGCCCTTCTCCTTGGCGATGTCGCGGTGCAGGCTCGCCCCATCCGGGGTGCTGCGCTCCCACGTGCCCCACCAGCCGTTCGGCGCCTTCTCGTCGAACGTCGGGTCGCCCTTCGGGGCCGGGATCGAGTACCAGCGCCACAGCTGCTTGCCCGTCACGGCGTCGTACGCCGTCACGTGACCGCGGATGCCGTACTCACCACCCGACACGCCCACGATCACCGAGTTGTCGACCACCAGCGGCGCATGCGTGATGCTGTAGCCGTAGGTCGGGTCCGCAACCTCGATGTCCCATACAACTTCGCCCGTCGTCGCGTTCAGTGCGACAAGACGGGCGTCGAGGGTTCCCATGTACACGTGCGGGCCGTGGATACCGACACCGCGATTATTGGGACCGCAGCAGTAGATCGAGGTACCGAGCTTGTGCTCGTAGCGCCAGAGCTGCTTGCCGTTGTCCAGGTCGTACGCGATCGCCGTATTAAATGGCGTCGTGACGTAGGCCCGGTTGCCGACGATGACCGGCGTATTCTCGAACGAGCCGAGCTTCGCAATACCGGTCTGCAGCATGCCGCGCGGCACCAGCCGCCCGACATTCCCGGTATTGATTTCATTCAGGCCGGAGTAGCGCTGGTTCCACTGGCTTCCGCCATACGTGGTCCAGTCGTCCCCGGTCGGCTTCTGTGCGGCCGCCGTGCTGGTGATCAGGCACAGCGCCGCCACCCAACTGAGTTGACGAAATTTCATCTGTGATACACTCCCCATGCTTGTGTGGTGACGAACCGCGTGCGCCGGTACCGCAACGAACGCCCAGATACCGCTCCCCAAGCGGGCCCAGTACCTGCACACCCCGGTTATTCTGGGTATTGCAGGTATAGGAAGTTTCCGTTCCGTCCTGCACATGTCAAGGAGCATTCTCCCCGGAGCCCGATGCCTAAGGTTTTGTCACACTTGCGATTCGGCGCCTTGCTGGCGGTCCTGCTGGGGGTCTCGACCACTTCCGTGGCCGCCCAGACGGCCGACCTGCCCGCGTGGATCACGCCCGATCCTGCCGGAAAGACGGTGCTGCTCGACCTGACAGTCACCCACCCCGCCGGCGCCACAAGCGCCCTGATCAGCGATGAGCACGACGGCAGCATTCAACTGATTGTCCCCCGGGGATGGGCCATTCGCTGGCACTGGGTCAACCAGGACTCAACCGCCAGCCACAGCCTGGTGGTCGTCGCCGAGCGCGAAAAACTGCCCCAGCAGGGCGGTCAGGCGGTGTTCACCAACGCCATGACCCGGGCGGTGCTGCCCGGACTCGCCGTCGGGCGCACCGACGACACGACCTTCGAGGCCGAGGACGGCGGCTGGTTCTGGGTAGTCTGTGGCGTGCCGGGCCACGCCATCGCGGGGGAATGGATCAGCCTCCGGATCGACCCGGCAGCAACGGAGGTCGGGATAAAGAGGAAGGACGGGTAGGCGGGTAGGCGGGTAGGCGGGTAGGCGGGTAGGCGGGTAGGCGGGTAGGCGGGTAGGCGGGTAGGCGGGTAGGCGGGTAGGCGGAACGTAGCGATGGGAGTGGGGCATAAGTGAATGCTCTTCTCCGTCGCCTTCGCGGCAGCGCTCCAGCTACCCGCCTACCCGCCCACCCGCCTGCCTCCGTCCGAGTTCGTCCTCGACGCCCTCTCGCGCCATCCCATTGTCTTTCTGGGCGACGTCCACCCCCTCGCCGAGCCGAAGCAGATCCTGGCCGAAGTGATTCGGCGCCAGGATCCCGCGACCGCCATCGATCTCCTCGCCCTCGAAGTGGGTTCGGAACAGCAACCCTTCATTGATGCTTATCTCCGGTCCATGCCGGAAGACACCACCCTGCTCCTCGACAATCCCCGCACGCTCCGCGCGCACTGGGGGGCAAGCCGCGAGTACCTCGAGGTGTACCGCGCCGTCTACCGCTGGAACCACGCCAATGCAGGCCACACGATTCATGTCTCGGCGTCCGACCTCCGCGGCTGGCCCATCGCCCCCCTCACCCAGATGATGGCCGCCGGTGGCTTCGCCAATCGCGATGAATGGATGGCGCAGAGCTTCAAGGCGCTCGCACGGTCCCACGGCGACTGGCGCATACTGATCTTCATGGGCGGGTACCACGGACTGCAGATCGGTGGCGGCGAGGTGGAGGTCGGGCGTTCCAGGGCCCGGTTCGACAACTGGTTCTGCGGCTACCTGAAGGAAGGCGGGATCGGGGTCTACACCATCCTCACCGACGCTCGGCAGGACGGTGGGCACGGGGCCACCCGGGTGTTCGACGAACTCGCAAGCCACGGTGGGGACAACTTCGCGCTGGCACTGGACACGACAACCGACTCCATCCGCGAACCAATGCATGTGGTCGAGGTGGAGGGGTACCGGCTCAGCTTCTGGCCCGACCGGTTCCCCCTGCGCCTCGCCGCACACGCCATGATCGTGCTGCAGACCTCGTCATTGATCACGCCGATACAACACTAGGACAGCTGCTGCCTACGGCTCCGCCTTCTCGACCTCGATCGTGTACTGCGCCGCCAGCGCCGCGATCGCACCCAGCGCCACCCATACCGGCAACAGCACCGCGCCAACCACACCGATCGTCAGCGGGATCTCAAGCAACGTCTTGCCGTCGTCGTTCTTCACGATGACGCGGCGGATGTTCCCCTGGCGCACCAGTTCCTTGATACGCTCCACCAGGCGATCGCCAGCCACCTTGTGTTCTTCGGTGTGGACCTGCTCTGTCGTGGACATGATCTCTCCCTTGGATACCGTCGTAATTTCGTTCGACATCGTATTGTCTCCGCTGAAGCGGTGGGTCCTGCGCAGTGACGTACGTCTTCCCCGCCCGCGAGTTTCAAGGTGAACCGTTTGCGGGCAGGCGAGTGGCGCCACCCCTCCAAACTGTTCTACCCGCCAACCCGCCAACCCGCCTACCCGCCTACCCGCCTACCCGCCTACCCGCCTTCGCACTATTTTCTGCCTCACAGAACCGTCGCACCAGCGCGCCGGGCTTCACCCGTTCCGTACAGAAGGCGGACCGACCGATGAAGGCAAATGACATCCGCAAGGGCGTCGTGGTGATCTACGAAGGCCAGCCCTGCCGGGTCATGGATTTCCAGCACCGTACCCCTGGCAACCTCCGGGCGTTCGTTCAGGTACGCATGCGTAACTTGTCCAACGGCAACAGCTTCGAGACCCGCTTCAGCTCCACGCAGGACCTCGAGACCGCCCGCCTGGACACCCGGGAAATGCAGGTCATGTACGACGACGGCACCGACCTCCACGTCATGGACTCGCATACGTACGAGCAGTTCATCTTCGATTCCGAGGTCGTGGGCGACCTGCGCCCATGGATGCAGCCTGAAATGGTCTTCCAGGCCGAGTGGCTCAATGGCCGCCCGATCTCGATCAAGTTGCCCGCCGCCATGGAAATCGAGATCACCGACACAGCGCCGGTCATGAAGACCGCCACCAAGACGGCCAGCAGCAAGCCCGCCACCCTGGTGAACGGCGCCACGATTCAGGTTCCCGAGTTCGTCGGCAGCGGCGAAAAAGTGCGGGTCAACCCCAGCACCGGCGAGTACCTGGAGCGCGTGAAGTAGCCCGACACTGTCTGGCCACCGCAACGACAGGGGCGCCGCTACCACTCGCGGCGCCCCTGTCTCGTCTCCTTAAGCTCCTGACCGTCAACAACTTACCAAGTCACCTGCCCCGCATGGGCCTGCGGCGCGCTATATGCGATCCTCGGATGCAGTCTTCAAGCCGAGGCTCACGTGGCCAGTCGCGCCGTTCGAAATTACCGGATCACGCACTATGGGGCAGACGGGCACGTCTACCTCAAGGATGTGCGGCTGCTCTGGTGCTGGGATTGGCGCTACGGCCGCGATCCGGTGGTCGAATGCCGCCATGCCGCTGACAAGGCCGAAAGCCTCATGGATCGCGCACGGCGTATTGCCGCTGAGATGAACGCTGCCATCGCCACGGGCTGTGCCCGCTCCAACGACCGGCGCACCCTGCTCCGACGCAGTGACGCCGTCGATCCCTCGGCGCGGCACGCCATCTGGCAGGACCTCATCACCGTCCAGATTACCATGGCCACCCTCTCCGCCCTGGCAGTAAAGGCGTCCATCGAGGCGATGCAGAAGCGGGAACGCTAAATTGCCGGAGTGACCGAACGACTCTACTACACCGACCCCTACCTCTCCTCGTTCTCGGCCGCGGTCAGCGAACACGCTGATGGCGGCCGCCGTATCTACCTCGACCGTTCGGCATTCTATCCGACATCCGGCGGCCAGCCCCACGACATCGGCACCCTCGACGGCATTCAGGTGCTCGACGTGGTCGACGACGGCGATCGCGTCGCACACCTCCTCGCCGCTCCCCTGGCGGCCACCAGCGTCGTCGGCCTCGTGGACTGGCCTCGTCGCTTCGACCACATGCAGCAGCACACCGGCCAGCATCTCCTGAGTGCCGTGTTCATCGAGCTGCTCAACGCGGAAACGGTAAGCGTGCATTTCGGGGCGGAGTCGTCCACCCTCGACCTCGACGTGGGTGAGATCTCCCCTGGGCAACTGGCCGACGTGCAGGATCGCGCCAACGTCGTGGCCGCAGAGAACCGCCCCGTTACCGTGAGCTTCGAGGACGCCGCGACCGCCACCGGCCTCCGGAAACCGAGTGATCGCACCGGGCAACTTCGGCTGGTCACCATTGCGGAACTCGATCGGAGCGCCTGTGGTGGCACCCACGTCCGCACCACGGCCGAGATCGGCGCCATCCTGGTTCGCCGGATCGAGCGCGTGAAGAAGCGGGTTCGCGTCGACTTCGTTTGCGGCCTTCGAGCCGCCCGACGCGCGCGCGCCGACTATCTCGCACTCTCCCACGTTGCGTCCGGCTTTTCGGCGGCGCTCGATGACACTCCGGCCCTGGTTGATCGCCAGCGCCAGGAGCTGCGGGATGCCCACGCCGCTCGTGAGCCCCTGCTCGTCGAGCTCGCCGCGTACCACGCCGGCGAGCGGCTCGCCACCGTTGTGCCGAACGCATCGGGACGACGCGTTGTCGTTGAACACCTGTCGACCGGCTCCCTGGAAAGCCTGCGCCCCATCGCGAATGCGGTGGCATCGCGCGACGGCACCGTCTTCGTCGGGGCCACCGACACGCCGCCGTCGGTGCTGTTGGTCACCTCGCCCTCGAGCGACATCGATGCTGGCGCCGCCTTGAAGGCGGTCCTCGCCGCCCATGGAGGCCGCGGCGGCGGGTCGGCACGGCTTGCGCAGGGCAGCCTCCCGTCGAGCGAGGCGCTTTCCCATGCCCTCGAGGCGCTCGACCAGCACCTGTCCTAGTCCCGTTCACCGTTCACCGTTCACCGTTCACCGTTCACCGTTCACCGTTTTCCGTTCACCCTTCATCCGTCACCGGTCCCAATGCCCGAGGATCCCCGCAACGCCCTTGCAGAAAAAGTTCACCTCTATCGCGGCAATGCGATTGACGTGACCTGGAACAAGACGCGCTGCATTCACGTCGGCACCTGCATTCGCGGGCTCCCGCGTGTGTTCGACCCCGGCAGCCGACCCTGGGTCATCTGCGACAACAGCACCGCCGACAAGGTGGCGGCGGTGGTGGAACAATGTCCCAGCGGAGCGCTGCAGTACACGCGCAAGGACGGGGGCTCCGCCGAGGTGCCCGACACGGAGAATGCGCTGCTTGTGTCGAAGGACGGGCCGCTCTTTCTGCGGGGACAGCTCGAACTGCTGGGCCCCGATGGCAGGGTGACGCAGGAGACGCGACTGACCCTGTGCCGCTGCGGGGCATCGTCACACAGGCCGTATTGCGACAATTCGCACATGAGGTCGCGATTCGAGGCGTCCGGGAAAAGCATCTCTACGGCAAACCTGGAGAGCGATGATGCCGATGCCAGTGGCCCGCTGCGCATTGAACCGGAGCCCAATGGCCCGCTTCACGTGACTGGCAACCTGCGCATCCTCGATGCGGCAGGTGTGGCAGCCGGCTGTGCCACCAAGGCGACATTCTGCCGCTGCGGGCACTCGGCCAGCAAACCGTTCTGCGACGGAAGCCATGCAAAGGCAGGGTTTTCCACCACCTGAGGACGCCACCCGGAGATACCGTACTATCCTTGCGAAGAAGGTCCGGGAGAGGCACGTTACCCCGGGTGAATTCCGCTCAGGAAACCGACCAGATGGCCGCCCCCGTGGACGTCCCAAACACAGACGAGCTCGAGCTCCTTCGTGCCACCACGCTGGGTGAGTACGAGATCCTGGGCGAACTGGGCCGCGGCGGCATGGCGACCGTCTATGCCGCGCATGATATTGCACTCGATCGACGGGTGGCCATCAAGGTCATTTCCCCGTCGCTCGGTGCCAGCCCCGCCCTGGTCGAGCGGTTCCGGCGCGAGGCCCGCACTGCTGCCTCCCTGAGCCACCCCAACATCATCCCGATCTATTCCGTGCGGCATGCCGACCGGCTGCTGTACTTCGTCATGAAGTATGTCGATGGGCGTCCGCTCGACAGCATCCTGCGCGAGACGGGTGCGCTGCCCGTCCCGACCGTACAGGCCATCCTCGGCCAGGTCGCCAGTGCGGTCGGCTATGCCCACCGGCATGGCGTGGTGCACCGCGACATCAAGCCCGGCAACATCCTGATCGACGATGAGGGCTGGTGCGTGGTCACCGACTTCGGCATCGCCAAGGTTGCCGAATCGGAAGGACTCACCACCTCGGGGATGATGGTCGGCACCCCGGCCTACATGAGCCCGGAACAGTGCCTGTCGAACGACATCAGCGGCGCCGCCGACCAGTATGCGCTCGGCGTGGTGGCGTACGAGATGCTCACCGGGCGACTGCCATTTCCGGGCACCTCCATGATGTCGGTGATGTATGCCCATGTGCATGTGCCGGTGCCGGCCATCGATGAACTGCGCGCAGAGTGCCCGCCGGAACTCGCGACCGCCGTCATGCGCATGCTGGAGAAGGATCCCGCCGGGCGCTGGCCCTCCATCGAGGAGGCGGTTGCCGCCCTGGGTCACCTCACGGCATCGCAGGACGAGCCGACCCGCAACGAACTCATCACCCTCGCCACCACGGGCACGCGTCCGCTGACGGTGCGCTACACCACCCCGCGGAGTCCCATCCCCTTGCCGCGATCGAGCTTCGGCTTCGCCGAGGCACAGACCGTCAAGATCGGGCCGATCAAGAGCCGCCGCGGACTCGTCACTGCCGTGGCCGGGGTCGGGCTTCTTGTCGCCGCCGCGATCTACTTCGCGCCCTGGCGCCGCGCCGCCGATGACATGGTCGTGCCGGCCCCGGTAAAGGTGACGCCCGTTCGGCCGGCTGACATCGCGTCGGCGCAGGCCGCAGCTCCCTCGGCAGGTCCTCCGGCGCAGACCCAGGAACCCGCCGGTTCAAGTGGCGCAGCCAGGAAAGGCGCCAAGTCGACCAGGCCGCAGGAACAAGTCACCGCGTCGCCCGAGGCGCCGCCGCCGAGTGCGCAGGCCGCCCCGGTGGTCGCCGTTTCCGTGGTCGATATGGAGGAGCCCGCGGAGAATGCCGCAGCCAGCCGCGAGATCTCCGGGAGCGTCGCCCTCATCGGCCCTGCCGCCGCCGCCACCACCGGCGCCGTCGCGCCCGATACCCGCGCCTCCATCGAACGCGTCCTCAAGGGCTACGGTCAGGCCCTCACTCTTGGCGATATGGCCGAGGCACTCCGCCGCTATCCTCGCATGTCCGGAACCCGCCAGGAGGAGCTCGGTGGATTCTTCGCGTCCGGAGGGCGGTACAGCGTGCGCTGGAAAGTCACCGGTCTCCGTGTCGAGGGAAATCGCGCTACCGCCCAGTTGAGTGGATCGACCACCGAGATTCGCGCCAGCGCCTTCGGCAGCACCCGGGTGGTGAATGAACAGGTCGAGCTCACTCGACAGGGCCAGGTGTGGGAGCTGACCCAGATCGCGCAGTAGCCGGAAACTGCAGGAAATCGGGCAGGCCCGGCATTCGGCCCCAGCAGATCTTTGCACCCTTCTGGTGCCGTCCCCACGGGCGGCACCTTTCGTTTCCGTAACATCAATGAGCACAAGCGCTTGGTTACCTGAATCGCATCGCGTCACCGTCCACCCTTTGGGTGACCGGGAACACGGCAGGTGGCACCGCCGTTGCCGCTCTCGCACCGATGCCCGGGGTCCTCGGGCAATCCCACGAGAGGAGCGCTTGCCATGCCCACGTTCACTCCCCGACTCGCGGCGGCGATTGCTGCATTGAGTATCATCGGCGGCATCGCGCCGCTGGCGGCACAGGGTGCGCCCGAGATGGCCACCGTCTACCTCAAGGAAGGCGGAACCATTCACGGGCAGATCGTCGATGCCAGCGACCCGAACGGGGTCCGCATCAAGAGCCAGAAGTCAGGCACGGTGTTCCTGCTCAAGAGCGTCTGGATCGACAGCATCGTGAAGGCGCAGGCACCACAGCCGAGGCGGTGGTGGTGGCGCCACCCGGTTGCAGCGCGCCCGCCATGGTTGCTCCTGCCGCGGTTGCGGCACCAGCGCCGGTTGTCGCTGCACCTCCTCACGCGGTTGCGGTTCCCGTGTCCGCCCCCCTGCCGCCCAAGGCTGTGCCGTCGCCGCTCCCTTGATCGACGGCCTCGAGCCGCCGCCGGCCCCGGTGCCAGCCAGCACACCTGCGGCCACGCCTGCTGCTCCCAAGGCGGCAAGCAGCAAGGCGGAAAGGAAGCCTGCCAGGTTCTCGCACTGGTATGTGGGTGGCGGCGGGTCGGCCCCCACCGGCGACATGAGCTCGGTCACCGACATCGGCTACAGCGGTATGCTGGCGTATGCCGCGGGGATCGGCTCCATCACCCAGATGCGGCTCGGCGGGCAGGGAAGCTACTGGGCGGCGAGCAGCTCCGACGCAAACTTCTATGACATGCTCGGCACGCTCGACCTGCTCGTCGGGAAGCGCATCCCTGGCTTCATCGCACCCTACGGGCTCATCGGCGGCGTCGGCGGTGTGCGCAATACGTCACCGCCACCGGGCTTCATTGGCTACGCACGCAACCCGCTGTACGGTGGGCGCATCGGCGGCGGCGTCAATTCGCGTCGCATTTTTGCCGAGGTGAGCTACCAGAAGGTCTGGGTAGACGGCACCTCGTCGGGATATGTGCCGTTCGTCTTTGGATTCAGGTTTTAGGGGACGTGAGGGCGTGAAGACGTGAGGACGTGAAGTGACAGAAGGACGGAATCACCCGATTCCGTCCTTCTTCTCTTCCACCACCTCACGTCCTCACGTCTTCACGTCTTCACGTCTTCTTCAACTCCGCAATCGCACCCTCGATTCGCCGCTTCTGCGCCGGATCGACCACCATCCCCAGGGCCTTCTGGTAGTTCGTGATCGCCAGCTTCTTGTCTCCCATCCTTCCGTAGCATTCTGCCAGGCTGTCCCAGGTATTCCAGGACTGGGGATAGGTCTTCGTGTTCTTGATGAACACCGCCAGTGCTTCCTGCTGCTTGTTCTGCTGTAGCAGCTGGTAGCCGTAGAGGTTCATGTCGGCTTCGGTCGCGATCGCAAACGCCTGCGTGCGGAGCGAGTCTGAACCCGTCTGGTTTCCTTCGCGCGCGAGGATGCGCGACTTGAGCATCAGGTTCTGGTATGTCGGCCCGAGCCCGATCGAGGTGTCGGCCCAGGCGTCCGCCGTGGCAAGCTGGTTGTGCTGCATCGCCCACACTGCCGCCTGGCTCCACGCCGCCGGGAAGAACTTCGGCAGGCCGCGCAGCTGCTGGCGCAGGCTGTCCATCACCACCTGCGTGCTGTTGACCGTCACCGTGAACGGCACCGCGAGCTTTTCCCAGCGCAGGGTCACCGTCACGGCATCCTCCGTCGGGTTGTCGAGGGTGTACTCAAGCCGCTCGGTCATGTCGCTCACCACCGGCGTGACCGTGGTCCGCAGCACGTCTTCCGCCTGGTTATAGCTGAAGTGCCCCCAGGCATTTGCTTCCTTGCTCAGGATGACCGTCCACTGCTGTGGCGTCGGGATCATGAACAGGCCGTAGCGGCCGGCGGGCAGCTGCTTGCCGCCGATCGTCACCGGTGATGTGAACGCAATCACCGTGTTGATGTTGGCCCCTGCCCGCCACACCGCGTCGTACGGCACGAGGTCACCCCAGATCTTCCGGCCACCCACCCCCGGCCGGTCGTACGTCAGCGAGACATCCGTCAGGCCGATGGTCTGGCTCACGGAGGCGCGCTGGCTTGCGACTGGAAGGGTGAGGATGAACGCCTGGGCGGAAACCGATGGGGTGGCGACGGATACGGAGGTGAGGAACAGCGACGAACAGATGACGGCGGTGCGAATGCGGTGCATCGGGCCTCCAGGTTGGGCTGAACTGACTGGGATCTTCAGCCCTACGGGAGGCGCCCGGGGAAGGTTCCGCGAGTGCCGTTCTAGGGTGTCACCACCGTGCCCATCTTGACTACCTCGAAGTCGCTGCCATGCACCTGCCGGAAGGCATCGAAGATGGCCGGGTCCCAGCGCGTGTCCGACACCCCGCTGACAAACCAGTTGGAACCATTGTCGGCCACGATCATCCCGTACGTCTTCATCGCCTGGAGCACCACCTGGGCGTGCGCCGGGAAACCACTGATGTCGAAGTCCTGCTTGAGGCGAACACGCATTCCCATCGGTGGAAGGCTGGTGCTGGTGCTGCTGCTGGCCCAATGACGCGCCGGCGCCACGTACGCCCGGCGACTGTTCCGCACCGTGAACCGGAGCGCGTGACGAATCTGCCCCGCCGCCACCTCGTCGTAGCGCGCGAGTCCCGGGAAGATCGGCAGGCCTGCCGCATCGGCTGATGTCCAGCCGGCCGGCCGCAGCGCGTTCGAGCCGAGGTCGTAGATGGCCCCCGATCCCGCCGTCCAGGGCTGCCCCGCGGAGGCCGGTGGATACGCAGCATACAGCTCGTACAGGATCCAGTTGTCCCGGTCGATCATCAGGATGTGGCGATCGCCACTGCTGCCACTGCCGCCCTCGATCGGCGGATTCACCGGGATCGGGTACGGACCGGCATCGCTTTCATCGGCATAGTCGAAGCTCACGTTCACCTTCGGTGTCGTCCCCGATACCACCACATACGGAATGCCGTACTCCGTTTCCGTTGTGCCCCAGTCGGGGTGCAGGCTGGTGGTGGTCCCGATGCTGGCGATCAAGGCGCTGGAATTGGGGTCCACCTGCGCGGTGTCGATCCGCACGTTCCAGGCGTTGTCCACCGGAAACGGGACCCGGCCGTTCAGGCTCGCGTTCGTGCCCAGGTCGGGAGTGCCCGGCGGACTGGCGGGTGGCAGTGTCGGCGGAACGATCGGGGGACCGCCCCCGGGCGGCGGGTCGTTCCCCGCCGCCTCCGATCCCGCGCATCCGGCGAGCAGGATCATGCAGGCTGCCATCGTCGCACTCTGCAGAAATCGGCGCATCGCACCTCCGCTTGCTGTTTCACGCCCTCACGTCTTCACGTCTTCACGTCAGCGCAAAGCGCTCACACGCCCGATTCGTGCCGTCGTTCACTGCAGAATTCCGCACCAACCGCGCGCCCTCTGCGCCCTCCGCGCCGTCCCCGCCTCGCTGTAAAAAACGTCGCCGCTGTCGTCATCATCACTTTCCACGAGGCACGTGCATTGCGATAGAAATAGATATCCGCCGTCTGACCACCGCCGCGCCGTGCATCACGCCGAAGGAGCCTCGCCGATGACTTTCCTCAAGGGCCTCAAGCGCCAGGAGCCGGGACCCACTGCCGGCGAGATCCGCACGGTGCTCTCTGCCATCCAGCGTGAACGCAGCAGCCTCGAGGCGCTCGTGACCCGCGCCGAATCGGCCGCCGGCGAACTACAGGCTGCCCAGTCGGGCGACAGCGCCGCGATGGCCGTCGTCCTGGGTGAGCGGGTCGCCACCCTCGAGCAGCAGCTACGCGCCATCGATGCCCTCGCACCCACCCTCGAGCGCGCCATGCTGCGCCTCAACACCTTCGATGAAGCCTGGTCCGGCGCCGAGGCAAAGCTGGCCGCCATCGAGGAGCGCACCAGCCAGGCCACCGACATCGTTGCCGCACTGCGGGAGCAGGGCGAGCGGGTGCCCGAGGTGCAGCACCAGATCGGCGTCCTGCGCGCCCTGGCCGAACAGACCACCCAGAAGCTGGCGGCCCTCGAACAGCAGCATGAGCTGATCGACCGCACCAGCGGGCAGGTGTCTCACCTCTTCGGCATGCTGCCCCAGCTCGACGGCGGCTTTCGCCGGCAGGATGAGCTGCTCCGGCTCCTGCGCGAGCTCGAGGTGCGGGTCACCAGCGCCGACGAAACGCAGCGCCGGGTGTCCACCGAGACCGAGTCGCTCAGCTCCCGGCAGGCGGCCCTTGGCGCCGAGGAGTCCACCCTGCGCGAGGCACTGAACGCGCTCCGCGGTGACATGGAGCGCAGCGTGTCCCTCGTGGAGCAGGAGCGCCGGGGCATGGATTCGCTGGCGGAGCGGATCGCCGAGATCCGGGCCGAGATACGGGAATACGAGACCAAGCTGCAGGTGCTGAACGAGTCCGGCCGGCACATCGTTGGACTGCATGGCCAGACGCAGCACCTCTACGCACAGGTGTCCGGCCTCACCACCGAGTTCAAGACGCTGGGCGAGAAGGCCGAGCGTGCCCGTCTCCTGCAGGCCGAGGCGGCTCGGCTCGAGCAGCTGCTGGCCGGGCTGGGGCTTCGGGTTCAGAAGCTCGAGGATGCGCGCCCCGCCGTCGAGACGGCGATGCGCGACCTGGGCGTGCTGCGGGGATCGGAGGATGCCGTGCGCGACGCGCTGGAGGAGGTTGGCCGCGCGCAGCAGGAACTGGCCCGGCTCCGCGAGTCGCAGGGAGACACGGAGAAGTGGCTGGCGCGGAGTGACGAGTCGACCCGGAACCTCAAGGGCCAGGTGAACGAGTTGCTCGCGCTGGAGCCGCTGGTGGAGCGGGTACGGAAAGACGTCGATCGGGTCACCACCTCGCTCGACCTGGCCGATACCCGCGTGGCCCAGCTCGATGACCTGAGCCAGCGGGTGGCGAACATGCACGCCTTGGGCTTCGAGCTCAATGAGCGCACCGCCGCACTCGCCTCGCGCATGGATGGCGCCGAGCAGCGATTCAGCAACATCGCAAGCCGCGCCGACGAGGCCGACAGCGTGGCCGACCGCGTGGCCGAGGTGGCCAACTGGATCGGCGACGCCGACCGGCGCATGTCGTCGCTGGGCGAGGCCCTCGACTCACTGGGCGGAAAGGCCCGCATCGCCGACGAACTGAAGGAGCGCCTGCGGCAGCTGGAGGATGAGCTGTCCCGGCGCGAGGGCGGGCTCGAACGCGCCATGGAACAGTTGGGCCGCGCGGCGGAACTCCGCCGCGAGGGAGCGGACAGCGCAGAGCGACTGGAAGAAGTGGTGCGCGTGCTCACCGCCTCGCTCGCCACCGCCGAGGAACGTACCCGCGAGCTGGATCGCTCCAGCGCCGACCTGGGTGAACGGAGCATCGCACTCAGTTTGGTGCAGGACCAGCTGCGGCAGTTCGAGGAGCACCTCTCCCGCTGGCAGGTGGCAGAGCGCGAAATGACCCGCGCCACCGAGGCGGTGCTGAGTCGGCAGGAAGCGGTGGATACGCTGCAGAAGGAGGTGCGCCAGGTGCATGCCGAAGCAGCCCAGACCCTCGCTGCGGCCCGCGCCATCGCCGATGCCCGACGTGAGGTGGAGGACACCGCTCGCGTCGTCCTCGAGACCCAGGACCAGCTGCGCCAGGCGACCGGGGCGGTGGAAGCGCTGGAGCAGCGGCGGCAGCAGATCGAGCGCGCCGAGCAGCGCCTGTCACGCGCCGAGGCGATGACCCTCGATCTCCGCGCCAGTCTCGAGACGCTGCATGGACAGCGCGCGGTGCTCGATCAGGCGCTGGAGAAGGCGGGAAGCCTGTCGCTGCACATGAAGCAGGCCGAGGCCGTCATCGAGCAGCTGCGCGAGGAGCGCACCCTCGCCGACCGCGTGCGGGCTGCGGTAACCGCCCTGCGCCAGGAGGACGAGTAGCGGCACACTGCGCGCCCTAGGCGTCGGGCGCGCTTAACCGCGAAATCGCCCGGACAATATCCGGCGTCTCACTCAGCACCCCCAGCATCGGGTCCGCCTTCTGCTTCTTGAGGCGGGCTCCCATGTTCGTGATCGTGAACTCCTGCGGATCGAGCGTCGGCGTCACCTCGCTCCACTCGAGGGGCGCCGAGACCGGCGCCCCCGGCAGCGGTCGCACGCTGTAGGGCGCCACGATCGTCTTCCCCCGCCCGTTCTGGAGGTAGTCAACGTATACCTTGCCCTCCCGCCGCTGCACCTGCCGCGTGATCGTGGCAATCTCCGGCAACTCGGCCACGATAAGTCGCGCGAGCAGCTCGCCAAACGACCGGCACTGGTCATAGGTGAGCTGCTGACCCAGCGGAATCATGACGTGCAGCCCGCTCGAGCCAGTGGTCTTGATGTAGTGCGGCAGGTCGATCGCCGAGCACCTGGCATCGATCGCGTGCGCCACCGTCACCACGTCGGTGAACGGCGCACCCTTCGGGTCCAGGTCAAGGATGCACCAGTCCGGCTTTTCCAGCGCCGCCACTCGGCTGCCCCACATGTGGAGCGGGATCGAGCCGAGGTTCACCACGTACAGCAGCGACTCCACGTCATCACACACGATGTAGTCGATCTCCCGGTGCGGATCCTCGCTCCACTGGCGCACCGTGCGCACCCATTCCGGGATGAAGTCGGGCGCGTCCTTCTGGAAGAACGACTTGCCGTCGATGCCGTCGGGGTAGCGGGTGAGGACGAGCGGTCGGTCGCGCAGGTACGGCAGAAGGGCTGGGGCGACAAGTCGGTAGTAGTCGATAAGATCGCCCTTCGTAAACTTGTCCTTCGGCCAGTAGATCTTCTTGAGGTTCGAGAACGGAACCTCCCTCGGCCGAGCCTCGCCCCGCGCCCTGTGCGCCCTTCGCGCCCTTTGCGCCCTTTGCGCCCTTTGCGCCCTTCGCGCCCTTCGCGCCCTTCGCGCCCTTCGCGCCCTCCGCGCCTTCCGCGCCCTCCGCGCCCTCCACGCCCTCCGCGCCCCGACACTCCTCCGCCTTCTTGTCGTCCCGGAACCGCAGGAACACCGGGTGCCGCAGCAGACCCTCGTTCGTCCACTCCGTGAAGCGCACCTCGGCGACCAGCACCGGCTCGACCCACGTCGTCGACTCGAAATCGGCGATGGTCATGCCATAGTCGCCCGCGGTAGGCTTCGCCCGCTTGCCGACCTTCTTCCCTTCCGCCTGCTCCGCTCGCGGATCGCGCGGCGGCAGGCAGGGCGGGGTCTTCCGCTTCATCCCCTCGAGTTGCTCGCGCACTTCACCCAGCTGCTGGTCGGGGAAGCCGCTCCCCGCGCGTCCCGCATACACCAGCTGCTTTCCCCGGTACTGCGCCAGGTGGAGCGCCCCGAAGCCGGCGCGGCTTCCCTTGGGCGCCGTGAAGCCCACCACCACGAAGTCGTCGCTCCGGGCCGCCTTGATCTTGAGCCAGGCCGGCGAGCGCCCCGCCTTGTACGCACTCTCTCCCTTCTTCGCGATGATCCCCTCGAGCCCCATCCGCTCCACCTGGGCGAAGAACGCCTCTCCCTCCTTCTCGATATGCTCCAGGTACCGCAGCGGACCCGCCGGCGGCACCACGCGCGACAGCAGTTCTTTCCGCTCCACCAGCGGCAGGGTGCGGAGGTCATGGCCCTCGAGCGCAGGAAGGTCGAACGCATACAGCGTGGCAGGCGATTCCACCGCGGCGCGGCGAATGTCGATCGGCCGGCGCAGGCGCGCCCGCTGCTGCAGGCGCTGGAAGTTGGGATGGCCCTTGTCGTCCAGTGTCACCACTTCGCCGTCGATGAGCGCGTGGGTCATCGGGAGCGCGCGCAGCGACCGCACCACCTCGGGGAAGCTCGCCGACAGGTCGTTCCCGTTGCGCGACAGCAGCCGCGCCTCCGTGCCGTTGCGCTCCGCCAGCACCCGCCAGCCATCGAGCTTGAGCTCGAACAGCCAGCCCGCCTTGCTGAATGGAGCGTCCCGCGTCTCGCAGAGCATCGGCTTGACGTCGGCAGCGTGGAGCACCGCCTTGCGCACCTTCTTCTTCTCCAGCTCACCCGCGACCGCCGCCACCACCTCGGCGCTGTCACGCAGGCGCTCCACCGACAATCCCGACAGCACCGATTCGGGCGGGTAGACGCCGCCCTTTTCGACGTAGCCGTCGCGCTCCTTGATCAGGAGCCATTCCTTCTCTCCCTTCTTGAGCTTCACCAGCGTCCACATGCCCTTGAGCTTGTAGCCGCGCAGCTCGAACAGCAGCTTGCCCTTCGCCATCCCCTCGTGGGTGTCGCCGTGCGGGATCCACCGGCCCTTGTCCCACACGATCATCGATCCCGCCCCGTAATTGCCCGCCGGGATCACCCCCTCGAAATCGGCATACTCGATCGGGTGATCCTCCGTCTGCACCGCCAGCCGCTTGTCGGCCGGGTCGGGTGAGGGGCCCTTCGGCACCGCGAACGACAGCAACACCCCGTCCAGCTCGAGACGAAGGTCCCAGTGGAGGTTCCGGGCGGCGTGCTGGTGCACCACGAAGATGCCCCCCAGTTCCGGGGATATCGTCCCCGCCGGCTCCGGGGTACTGTCGGCAGTGCGCTTGGCCCGGTATTTCTCTAGGTCACGGGGCATCAGTATGGGGACGTGAGGGCGTGAGGACGTGAGGGACGTGACGCCCCCGGGTTGACGCGCACCGTGTTTGATGGCTACTTCCAATCATGCCTGCACGCTCCATTGGCTCCGCCACCATATCATTCGGCCTGGTCTCCGTCCCGGTCAACCTCTTCTCCACGTCGGAGTCCTCGGCGAGCATTTCGTTCAACATGCTCGACAAGAAGACCGGCACCCGGCTCAAGCAGCAATATGTCGTGCCCGCCGACGAGAACCGGGTGGTGGAGAAAGATGAGATCGCGAAGGGCTACGAGTTCTCCAAGGGACAGTACGTCGTCTTCACCCCCGAAGAATTGAAGGCGCTCGACGAGAAGGCAACCAACTCGATTGATATTGCCGAGTTCGTACCGCTCGACAAGATCGACCGCGTCTACCTGGACAAGGCCTACTTCCTCGGCCCGGATAAGGGCGGCGAGAAGGCCTACCAGCTCCTGTCAAAGGCCCTGACCGAGACCGGGCGCGCCGCGCTGGGCCAGTACGCAGCGCGCGGCAAGCAGAATCTGGTGCTCGTGCGGCCTACCGCCGACGGCGTGCTCGTCATGGAGCAGCTGCACTATGCCAACGAGCTCAAGAGTGCCGCCGAGGTGCCGGTGCCCGAAACGACGGTGAAGGACACCGAACTCAAGCTGGCCATGCAGCTCATCGAACAGACAGCCACCGACGAGTTCCATCCCGAGAAGTATCACGACCAGGTGCGCGACCGGGTGCAGCAGGCCATTCAGGCCAAGGTGGATGGGCAGGAGATCACGTCGGAACCGGCCGAACAGGCGCCGACCAAGATCATCGACCTGATGGAAGCGCTGAAGGCGAGCCTGGCCAAGAACGACGACAAGAAGACCGCGGCGGCCAAGCCGGCGAAGAAGAAGGCGCGGAAGTCGGCGTAGCGCTACAGGCCCAGCTCGTTGAGAAACTGGGCCCCGCCGGTGGGCACTCCATGTCGCTCTCGAACGCGCGTCAGCACCAGCCGGTCCTCGGCGCGCGTCATCCCCACATAGAGCAGCCGCCGCGCTTCCTCCAGCGCGCCCTTCGAAACCTGCTTTCCCTGCCGGACGCCGGGCATCTCGGCGTCCTCCACGCCAACGATGTATACCCGCTTGAACTCCAGCCCCTTGGTAGCATGCAGGGTGAGCAGGTTGACCCGGTCATGATCGGTCTCCACCCCGTCCGAGCGTGAAAGGGCCACCCGCTCCAGCAATTCCCGCAACTGCAATTCGAGCGTGGTGCCGGTGAGCGCATCGAGAATGCGCCCGAGTCGCTCCATCGCCGCTGGATAGCGATCGAGCGCGGTCTTCTCCGCCCGGATCTGCAGCATCTTCTCCCGGCCACCCAGGAGCTCGATCACCTCGTCGTGCGTGGGTGCCCCGGCGGCACCTGGCCGTTCGCGCTCAACCGCGTATTCGTCCAGCACGTTGCTGTAGCGACCCAGCGCCCAGGCGCGCGTGAGCTTGAGCAGCAGCCCAGCCTCGTCGGAGAGGGTCGCCCAGTTGCCCAGCGCCAGCGCAAGGCCGAGCCAGTCGAGCAGGTTGACCAGCGCGGTCTTCCGGCTCCGGGCGAGCCGCATCTCTTCGAGGCGAAGAAACACCGACGCCAGCGCCCGCGTGTCGGGGAGCGCGTGGTGCGCCTCCGTGAGCGGGATACCGAAGGCCTCCGCGAGGTCGCCGAGCTTGCCGCTGCCGGCATGCAGGTCGCGCGCGAGCGGCAGGGTGTCGTACACCGGTGTGTCCAGCGCACCACCCAGTGGCGCCGCCATGCGTCGAAGAATCGGGAAGTCGAACCAGTGGCCATTGTGCGCCACCAGCATGTCCGTCCCGACAAACGCGCGGAATGCCGGCCACAGCTCCTCGAAGCGCGGGGCATCGCGGACGGACGCCTCGGTGTGACCATGGACTGCGGTGGCCTGCGGCGAGATGGGGACGCGGGGCCTCACCACGGACTGGAACTCCTCCACGATGACGCCGTTGCGCACCCGCACGCCGGCGATCTCGACGATCTCGCATCCATCGACGTTCCGGTCGGTGGTCTCCAGGTCGAACGCGACGAAGTCGCGGAACGCGCCCGGTGCCTCCCGACTGTGGGCCAGCTGCAGCGCCTTGAACATGGTGAGGCCCGGGCCGAGATGCGTCATCGTCCCCGGGTCGAGCACCAGGTCCCCGGGAGCCACGTCGACGTCGGCATCGAGCAGCCCCACGCTGGTGACACCGCCGGCGCGCAGCATGCCCGCCAGCGCGATCTCCACCCCGCCGAGTCGCTTGATCCACACCCGGCGCCGGCCATGCATCGCGGTGACGAGGTCGGCGGACAGGGCGCAGACCTCCGGGTCGCCTGCCGGATCGCTCAGCTCCTCATGCCGTTCCTCGAGCAGCGTGCGGTACTCGCCCACCCGCTGGGCCAAAATTTCATCGACCAGCCCGTTGATCGTGCTGTGCTTGCGTCCCAGCGCATGCAGGTTGTCGAGCGCAATCTGGAAGCGACGGAGCTTCTTGATATCGGGGTCTTCCTTCTGTCCCCGTCGCGCCGTGACGCGAAGCCAATCGAGGAAGTCGGTACGGGCCGTCTCCGCCTCGGTGCGGATCCGCTGGTACAGGGTCTCCGGCAGCACCACCCTCGCGAAGGATTCCTCGGGCACCGGATCGCCCGGCGCCGAGATGACCCTGAGGGCGGCGACGAGGTACTGCACCACCGGGTCATCCTGCAGCGCACGCCCCGCGGCAAGGCGGCAGGGCACGCCCGCCCGCAGCAGCATCCCCTCGATGCGCGACCCCACCTCGTGGGTGCGGTAGAGCACGCCGAACTCGCCCCACGGAAGCCCCGTCTCTGTCCGGTCGCGGATGATGTCCTCCAGGATCCAGGCCGACTCGGCGTCGTCCTCCTCGAACGCCTTCACCTCGACGCTGTGCGGTGACTCGCGCGTGGCACGCAGCGCCTTCTTGAACAGCGTGGGATTGTCCCGCAACAGCCGTCGAGCCGTCTCGAAGATGCCGCGCGCATTCCGGCGGTTCTCCTCCAGCACGATGATCGATGTGATGGTGAAGTCGCCCGCAAGCATTTCCAGCACCCGCGGCACCGCGCCGGTCCACGAGAAGATCGACTGCTCGTCATCCCCCACCGCAAAGAGGTTCCGGTGCCCGGCGGACAGCGCCTTGATCACCTCGTACTGCACCGGGTTCAGGTCCTGGCACTCATCCACCAGCACCGCATCCCACCGGCCCGCTACCGCCGTCTTCACATCCGGGAGCTTCAGCAGCTCGGCGGCGCGCAGCACGAGGTCGTCGTAGTCGAGCAGGTTGCGCCGGGCGAGCCACGCCTGGTAGTCGGCCAGCAGCTGGACGCTGTTGGGGTGCAGCTCGGCACCGGCCAGGCGATGCCGGCTGAAATCGTTCAGTCGCGACTGGCCCACTTGTACACGCCCAGCCGGCGGAGGAGCTGCACCTGGTAGCTCTCGTCGGCGATGCCGAAGCCGCGCGGCACGCCGATCCGTTCCCCATGCTCCCGCAGCAGGACGACGCAGAGCGAATGAATCGTACCCGCCGTCATGTCGTCGGCGCGGTCGCCGATCGCCTCCCGAGCCGCTCCGGCAATCTCGCCCGCCGCACGATTGGTGAAGGTGACTGCACAGATGCGCGACGGGAGGATCCCCTGCACGTCAACGAAGTGACGGATCCGCTCGATGAGGCAGAAGGTCTTGCCTGCGCCCGGGCCGGCCAGCACGAGGACCGGGCCGGCAGGTGCCTCGATAGCAGCGAGCTGGCTCGCACTGGGGGTAAACAATTTCACTGGCATCGCCACTGGGTCCTCACCTCCCAACGCCCTCACGCCCTCACGCCCTCACGCCCTCACGTCCTTCTGAGCGAAGCGAAGAATGGCATCGCACAGCTCATCCATCACCTGCGCGTCGGTGCGCCCCGATCGCTTCAGCACGTGAAACGAGTGATCCGCTCCCTCCACTTCGTGCAAGGTGGCCCGCGCCCCGACCTCAGCGCAGACGACCCGCATCCGGCCCAGCTCGGCGAGGTCATCCCGAGTCCCCTGCAGGAACAGCATCGGCAGTGGTACCTGGTGCAGGTGCGTCGCACGTTTCACGTCCGGCTTCTTCGGTGGGTGCAGCGGGAAGCCGACAAAGGCGAGCCCGAGCAGCCCCGGCGGCACCTCCCGGCTTGCCAGCTCCGACGTCATCCGCCCACCGAACGACTTTCCCCCCGCGAAAAGGGGCATGCCCGGCAGTTCCGAGGCAGCAACCCCGATCGCCGCCCGTACCGTCGCCATCGCCACGGCAGGAGTATCGGGCCGTCCGCGATGCTGCTCCATGTAGGGGAACTGGTAGCGCAGCGTCGCGATGCCACGCAGCCCAAGCGCTGCCGCCATCGTCTGCATGAAGGCATGGCGCATCCCCGCCCCGGCGCCATGGGCCATCACATAGCATGCGCCAGCCCCCTCGGGCACGGACAGGATGCCGGAGACGGTGCCGTTGTCCACCGCAATGGTGAGGTCACGCGCTGTTGTCATGCTGGAAAGCTAGGCGGATAGGGGGCACAGGGCGCGTAGGGCGAAAAAGGCGCACAGGGCGCAAAGGGCGCAAAGGGCGCACGGGGCGCATAAGGCGCATAGGGCGCACAAGGCGCACAGGGCGCATAAGGCGCATAGGGCGCATAAGGCGCACAGGGCGCAAAAGGCGCATAAGGCGCATGAGGGCGCGGCGAATGGGGATGGCTCCGAAGGCTCTGTTGCCCGGCGCGTTCGGTATCGAACGTCGAGGTCCCGTTCGGAGGACCGGAGCGACGGCACGAGAGCCGAAGGAGCCGCCCCAGAGCCGCGCCTACAGCGCCTACAGCGCCTACAGCGCCTACCGCGCCCTCACGCCCACCCGCCCACCCGCCCACCCGCCTACCCGCCTACCCGCCTACCCGCCTAACATTCCCCTATGAAAGTCCACGTCGGCACCAGCGGCTATTCCTTTCCCGAGTGGAAGGGCCCCTTCTACCCCAAGGCCCTTCCCGCCGCCGAGATGCTTCCGTACTACGCCGCGCGCTTCCCCACCGTCGAGATCAACAACACCTTTTATCGCCTCCCGAAGGAGAGCGTGGTCACCGACTGGGCCGCCGCCGTGCCCGAGGGGTTCACCTTCAGCATCAAGGCCTCCCAGCGCATCACGCACCACGCCCGCCTCAAGGATGCCGACGAGCTGATGAGCTACCTGCTCCGCGTCTGCACCGCACTCGGCGACAAGCGCGGACCAACGCTGTTCCAGCTCCCGCCCAACATGAAGCTCGACCTCGACCGCCTCACCGGCTTCCTGCCGCTGATCCCGAAGCGCTGGATGGCAGCCATCGAGTTCCGTCATGCCTCCTGGTTTGCAGAAGAGGTCTACACCCTCCTCCGGCAGCACGAGGTGGCCCTCGTCTCGGCCGAGAGCGAGGACAACGACGCCACGATCAGCGCCACCGCCCCCTTTGGTTACCTGCGACTTCACAAGCCGGCCTACACCGCAGGCGAGCTCGACCAGTGGGCGGAACGGATCGCCGCGCAGCCCTGGACCGAGGCCTGGGTCTACTTCAAGCACGACACCGACACCGCCGGTCCCGAGCTCGCCGCCGCGTTCGCGGCGCGCTTCGCCTGATCGCCGTGCCGTCCACTCGCCTCGCGACCCCTGCCGACGCGGGGCCTCTCGCCACCCTGGCGCATCGCACCTTCTACGACGCATACGGTCCGGACGCCCCCGGCCCCGACCTGCAGGTTCACCTGGAGCGCCACTTCGGTGAGCGCCAGCAGGCCGCTGAGCTCGCCGACGCCGCAACCTTCACGTTGCTGCTGGAAGACGATGGCGGCTCGATCGGGTATGCATTGGTGGGCAGGGACCCCGTGCCGCCATGCGTTGCCGGGCCGGAGCCATTGCAGATACGGCGCTTCTACATCGACCAGGCATGGAAGGGGCGCGGCGTGGCGCAACTGCTGATGGCGTCGGTCGAACGCGAGGCACGCCGGCGTGGCGGGCAGACCCTCTGGCTGCTCGCCTGGTACGGAAACCACCGTGCACACGCGTTCTACCGGAAGTGCGGCTTTGCAGAAGTGGGCACGGCACCCTACCTGTTCGGCAACACGGTGGAGCAGGACGTCGTGATGGCGCGGCCTATCGCACCCTGACCTCGGTCCTGGCCCGCACCGCCGTCCCCCGTACCTCGGCGGTGAGCACCTGCACCCCCCGCTTGCTCCCCAGTCGCCACTTCGTCGTCACCGAACCATCGGGCGCGGGCATTGCGCGCGCCGGACTGAGCGACCCCGACGTCGCCGAGAGCGTCACCTGGCGATCGGTGACGCGGTTGCCGTGCACATCGGTAATCACCAGGCGCAACGGGCGCGACAGCAGCTTTCCTGCCGTGCCGCTCTGGGGCGGCGAGATGAACTCGATGTTGGCCGGCGTGCCCGGGATCGCCAGCACCGTGGCCGTGAGCGGTGGCAGCCTCCCGGCCCGCACCGTCATCTGCTGCCGTCCCGTCTTTGGTCCCAGCTTCCAGCGGAATGAGGCCCTTCCCAACGAGTCGGTGATCGCCATGCTGTCGGTGAGTGTGCCCGCCGCAACCGACGCCACCACCGCCGCGCCCTCCACCGGGTTCCCCGCTTCGTCGCGCAGCGAAACCGAGATCGCGCGACGCAGCAATTCGCCCGCGACGCCCTTCTGCGCATTGCCATCGCCGCCGAGCAGGAGCACCGGCGGTCCTGCGATACCGGTAGCCAGCACTGGCGCCACCGGCATGCTCCGCCCGGTACCCACGCGCACCCGCGCGCGCTGCAGTCCCGCACGGCGTGACAGCAGCCAGGAGGCGTGCGACTCGCCCATCGAGTCGGTCCGCGCCTCCAGCGTGGTGATGCGGCCGCTGTCGAGCGCCACCCAGCTCACCGGCACACCGGACAGCAGCCTCCCCGTGGAGTCGGTGAGCTGAACGGCCACGCGAAGCGGCACCGACGAACCGGCTACGCCGCTCCATGGGTAACCGACGGCCGTCACGCGCGTGTTGGCGGCCACCGGCTCCGCTTCCGCAACCAGCACCGCCGCACTGTCCAGTTCGGCGCACGACGCAGTCAGTTGCTGCGGCCCCGGCATCGGCCCGAGCGTCCACGTGCTGCTGGCGATCCCATCGGCGTTGGTCGTGGCGTAGGCGGGATCGGCGGTGCCGCCCCGCTCCGCCACGAAGTGCACGCTGACGCCGGCCATTGGTCGGCCACGGCGCGACTCGAGCAGCACGCGCACCGGGGTGCCCAGGCGCGTTCCCGCATCGGCGCTCTGTGCACTGCCATCGAGCGAGAGTATCCGTCCCGGCACCGATGACACCGAGGCATGCACGGTGGCCAGGACGCCGGCGTGCATGACCGTGATATCCGCCTCGCCGGCGCCCATCCCGGTCACCACGCCCGAGTCACTCACGACGGCCACCGCCGTGTCCGACGAGACCCATGTCACCGGCACGGCCGGCGCCACGTGACCCCGGGCATCGAGCGCCCGTGCCACCACTTTCCGGTTTCCGCCTTCCCCTATGGTCAGCGCACTATCGACGATCTCGAGGCGCGCCATCCTGGGCGCCACCACCAGTCGCGATCGAGCCGACTTCTCGCCGACATGCGCCACGATGAAGGTGGAGCCCGGCGCCTGGGCCACCGCGACCCCCGAGCTGTCGACCGAGGCGATCCGCGGGTCCTCGCTGCTCCACGTGAGCGACGCGCCGATCAGCGCCGTCCCGCGCTGGTCGGTGATCGCGGCGGCGAGACGCACGGTGTCGCCCAGCGACTCGAGGGTGTCGAGCAGCGGGGTCACGCCCACCCAGTGCACGCCAAAGTCCATCACCGTGCGGCGCGTGGCGGAGGCATCGCCGATAAGGCCGCAGGAATGCGCTGACGCGAGGATGGTGGCAAGGCCGGCACCGACCGACAGCGACCCCGTGACCCAGCGGGACGCAGTGGACGATGGGGCATGCATCATGTTGCGCGAGGCTTGGGGCACGGAGTATCGGGTTGGGGACTCCAATTCCTGCTGCATGGCCCGAACCACGACGACCACCAGGTACCCCTCGCCAAGCGTCGCAGCGACAAGGCGTTCTGGAGCCGGGTCCAGCGAGCAATTCCCTGCATGCGCCTGCGCGCGGCACTTTGCCCGCCACTCTCGCGGGACTCTGTGCGAAACACTGCACCTGCATCGTCGTATGGCGGAGATGAACCCGCGATCAGGGGAGTGTTGGCATGGTCATGACTGGTGTTCTGGCGCTGCTGTTTCAGGTAGCGTCACCCGCCGCCGCCTGCAGTACCAGCACCGACACCTGGCCGACGAAGAAATGGCAAGTCACCGAACCTGATGCCGTCGGACTCGACCGCGATTCGCTGAAGGCGGTAGTCCAACGGGCACGCGCGATTCCCGGCGTCACGAGCATCCTGGTCGTGCGTCACGGACAGATCGCGCTGGAAGAGTATTTCCACGGCGGTGGTCGCAACGATCCCGCCCCGGTCGCATCCATCACCAAGTCGGTTACGTCGTACCTGGTGGGCATCGCGCTCGAGCGCGGACTCATCGATTCACTGGACCAGCCACTCATCGAGTTCGTCCCGAAGGTGGCCCCGCCCCGCGGAAATGCGCGCGCCATCACGATCCGCGAACTCCTGACCATGACCAGCGGGCTCAGCGAGCAGTGGTACCTGGAGAAGCCCGAGATGCTCCGCGTCATGACCACGCCCGGATCCACCTTCCGCTACAGCAACGAGGCGGTGCAGTTCCTTGTTCGTGCCATCGCCGAGGCGTCGGGTGAGGACCTCCTCAAGTTTTCCCAGCCCGTCCTCTGGAAGCCGCTCAATATCGATATCGATGAGGGCCGCTGGCCCCGCTACGAGATCGCCGGCAGCCCCCACGGCGCGTTCGGGCTCAACCTCACCGCGCGCGAACTGGGCAAGCTCGGCCTCCTGGCGCTGCGCCACGGTTGCTGGGAGGGAAAGCAGGTGGTCCCCGCCGCCTACCTGCAGCAGGCGATGCGCAAGCAGGTGGCGGCGTCGCGCCCCGAGCCGGGCGATCGGGGCTACGGGTTTCTCTGGTGGATCACCCCGCAAGGCATTCCCTACATGGCGGGACAGGGCGGGAATTACGTGGTGGTGTTGTCCGACCTCGACATGGTCACCGTGATCACCGCCGATCCCGGCGCACCGGATGTGGACTATCTCGGGCAATTCCAGCTGGTCACGCAGGCAATCACCAGCGCGCTGAAGTAGCGGTCTGCCGCAGCCTGCCCCTATCGCCGTGCCGCACCACGCCGTACCGTAGATCCCGGCCCCCACAGGAGTGGTCCCGTGATCCATATCGGCGCGCTTTGGCTACCGATCCTGCTCTCCGCCGTGCTCGTGTTCGTCGCCAGCACCCTGATCCACATGGTCCTCAAGTACCACGCCTCCGACTATCGCGGGCTGCCAAATGAGGACGCCGTCCGCGCCGCGTTTCGTGGCGGCAGCAACCCGGGTCCGGGGCAGTACATCATCCCGTACATCTCCGACATGAAGCTCATGTCGAGCCCCGAACACCTCGCCAAGTGCACCGAGGGGCCAGTGGGCGTGGTAACCCTCAGGGCCAATGGCATGCCCACGATGGGAGCGAGCCTCGTCCAGTGGTTCGTATTCGCCCTGGTCATCTCGACCCTGGTGGCATTTGCCGCACTGGGAGCGCTGCCGGCCGGCGCAACGCACATGCGCGTGTTCCACCTTGTGGGCCTGGCGGCTTTTCTGGGCTACGCCGGGGGAGTGGTGCCCGGCGCGATCTGGATGGGGAAGCCGTGGTCGATTGCCGCCAAGGAGGTACTGGACGGCCTCATCTACGGCCTGGTTACGGCAGCAACGTTTTCGCTGCTCTGGCCCGGCTGATTCCGGTTACCAGGTTTCCTTCGTATCGGTCTTCTTCCGGGCCCGGCGCTGGGCAGCGGCGGTCTTGAGCGCGCGCGCCTCGCTCGGCTTGACGTAGTGCCGACGGCGGCGCAACTCCCGGAGGAGTCCCGACTTCTGCAGCTTCTTCTTGAATACCTTGAGCGCCCGCTCCAGCGAGTCGGTGTCGCTCAGACGAACTTCGATCATTGCATAACCTCGCTGAACGGTCGGTATAGGGCACGCCTGCGGCGCACCTGTAGAGCCGTAAAAGCTACTCCAAAGATGCCCGGAGGACAACGGTGACCCCCAAAACCGCCATTTCGGCCGCCATTCGCGCCCTCTGCGCCCTGAGCGCCCTGAGCGCCCTGAGCGCCCTGAGCGCCCTGAGCCCATCCGGCGCCAGCGCCCAGCAAGCCGTACCGGCACCCGGGTGGCCCACCTTTACCCAGAACCTCACCAGCTACGTAACGAGCCAGCGGATCGTGGGGGCCGGCGCCGTGCTGGTACAGGATGGCGTTGCAATCCGGCACCTCGAGTACGGGGTCGCAGACCGGGACAGCGCCCGGAAGGTCGACCAGAACACCATCTTCCACTGGGCCTCGGTCACCAAGACGCTGACCGCTGTCGCCATCATGCAGCTCCGCGACCGGGGCAAGCTGTCCCTCGACGACAAGGTGACCACCTGGGTGCCCGAGCTGCGCCAGGTGCACGACCCCTACGGCTCCATCGACGACATCACCATTCGCATGCTGTTGTCGCATACGTCGGGCTTCCAGGATCCCACATGGCCCTATGGCAGCGGCGCGGCGTGGCAGCCCTTCGAGCCGACCCGCTGGGAGCAGCTCGTGTCGATGATGCCGTACCAGGAGATTCTCTTCCCGCCGGGATCGCGCTTCGGCTACAGCAATCCGGCCTTTATCTACCTGGCGCGCGTCATCGAGGCGATCACCGGCGACCCGTACCAGTCGTATATCCAGAAGAACATCTGGACCCCGCTTGGCATGACGCGCAGCTATTTCGGTGCGACACCCTGGTTCCTCGCCGCCGACCGCTCCAACAGCTACGCCATCGAGCGTGACAGCAGCGGGCACGAAACCATCACGGCGTACGGGCGAGACTTCGATCCCGGCGTCACCATCCCCAACGGCGGGTGGAACGCCCCCATCGCCGACGTCGTCACCTGGGTGGCCTTCCTCACCAATGCGAACCGGGGCGACTCGGCGCTGGCACGTCGATACGACACCGTGCTGCGCCACAGCACGCTGCAGGAGATGTGGCAACCCACCCGCCTCACCGATGGGGGCTACAGCAACTGGGGGCTTTCCTTTACCGTTGAGTCGGTCGGGGGAACGACCCTCGTGGGACATACCGGGTCACAGGCGGGGTTTCGCCTTTACCTTGCGTTGAACCCGGCGACGTCCCGCGCCTTCGTGATTGCCTTCAACACGGCGAATGAGGTCGTGCCGCAAGACCCGGAGTTCGGGGCAATGATGCGTTCGGCCGCAACCATGATTGGGGCACACCCATGACGATACCGCTACGACCGCTGGGCGCCGCACTGTTCGCAATGCTGGGCCTGCACGCCTGCTCCGACGGCGCGCTGGACGGGGGAGCATGCACCGCGATGTTCGCGTCGATTCCGGTGATGGTCGTTGATGGTACCGGCGAGCCGGTCGTGGACGCGACGGTGACGGCGGTGCTGGTTCGCACCGGGCAGGTGCTGCCTTCCACCGGGCTCCTGATCCGGGCGCGCGGCAGCTATACGCTCGTCGACGATGGCAGCACCAGCCTCCTCCGCGAATCGGGCGATGCGGTGCGTGCCGATATCACCACCGCGACGCAATCGGTGTCGGTGGACTACGTGATCTCGGTGCCGGGGGGCTGCCATGTCAATCGCGTTTCCGGCCCGGAGTCGGTGACGTTGCCATAGGACCGGCCTGCATTCTTCACCAATCTCGACGGATGATGCTCACTACTCACCCCCTCACCGCTCACCGCTCACCGTCCACCATCCACCGCCCTCACCCCTCACCCCTCACCGTCCATACCGGAACACCCCCCAGTGCGTGCCATCCGTAGTTGGTCAGCGCATACAGCGCGCCATCGGGACCTACCTGGATGTCAGTGATGCTGCCGGACCGCGCGAAGGCGTACACGGCGTTGCCGTTCACCGTGTCGAGGCGGTTGATCCAGCCGTTCACGTAGTCGCCGAAGAAGTAGTTCCCCACCCAGCTCGAGGGAAACAGTTCACACTGCCTGGCCTGTAAAAGGCGCCCCCCACAATCGCGGCCCCGGTGACGAGCGTTGCGTTGGCGGTGTGGGCGTAGGTGAACAGCGGCCCGTCATATGCCGAGTTCGATGTGGCTCCTTCCGTGCCGGGCCAGCCATAGTTGGCGCCTGCGCGGCCCAGGTTAATCTCCTCCCACGTATTCTGCCCGACATCGTTGATGAACATCCTGCTGCCATTCGGGTCGAACGCAAAGCTGAACGGATTCCGCAGTCCCAGGGCCCAGATGGCCCGGTTCACGCCCGTGGTACTGCCGTAGAAGGGATTATCCGTCGGGATCGAACCGTCGGCGTTGAATCGCAGCATCTTGCCGAAGGGAATAGTGAGCGACTGCGCGTTGCTCCCGGTGGCGTTGTCGCCCACCGCAACGTACAGCTTGCCGTCAGGGCCGAAGTGCAGCGCGCCGCCGTTGTGGTTGGTGGCCGCACTCAGGCCCGGCAGGTCAACCAGGATCGTCTCGCCTGCCTGCGCCACATCACCATTGGCGGTGAAGCGACTGACCCGGTTGTGTACCCCGCCCGACGACGTGGTGTAGTAGAGGTAGACCCTTCCATTGCTGCCGAACTGCGGGTCGAACGCGACCCCCAGCAGGCCCCGTTCGCCATTCGCGCTCGTGCTCACCGTCACGAAGGGCGTGGCCAGCAGCACGCCATTCTTCACCACCCGCACCGAACCACCCTGCTCACATATGAAGAGCCGGCCATCGGGGCTCCACGCCATGGCGGTGCCCTGCCAGGCGAGCGCTGCCACGTACGTGCTGCGGCTGAAGCCGCTCGGCAGGTCCACATTGTTGCCGAACGTGACCCGCGCCGATGACCAGGGTGACACATTGCCGGCGGCGTCCCGCGCGCGCGCGCGGACGACATGCACCCCGGTGGTGTACGCCGACGTCGCTGGCAGCATGAAGCTCCACGGCGATGACGTGGCCTGTCCCACCGCGTCGCCATCCACCTGGTAGTCCACCGCGGTCACCCCGACGTTGTCGGAGGCCGTCACGGTAAAGGTCGGCGATCCGGTGATATTCTGGGTCTGTGCCGTGGGGCTCGTGAGCGTGAGGGTGGGTGGCTGGGCGTCCGTGCCCGATGCCCCGACGGAGACGCTTACTGCGGCCGATGTGGTCGAGGCATTGAGGTTGTCGACGGCCACCGCCGTCAGGGCATGACTGCCGGTGCTGGTCGGCGTCCAGCTGTACGAGTATGGGGCCGAGGTATCCTCATTGAGCAGCGTCGCGCCATCGTAGAATCGCACCCGCTGCACGGTGCCGTCGGGGTCCGACGCCGTCGCCGTGATGGTGATGGCACTGTTCACCACCACGGCGGAGCCATTGGCTGGCGCCGAGATCGCCACCACTGGCGGCTGGTTGGGGAGCGGGCCCGTCGTCGCCGCCTGGAACCGCGCGAGAAATGTCACCGGCTGGTCCGGCGTCACGATGCGATGCGTTGCTGCCCCACCATCCGACCAGCTCACGAATGTGTACGCCGTCGATCCCGAGGAAGTCGGGGTGGTGACCCCAAGTTCACGCTCCATGCCCACCACACCGATGATCGTGTCCGGCGTGGTCACCGGCTGGCCGTCGAGCGTTACGGTGAGCCCGGCGGGCTCTGTCGCCAGCACGAACTGCACTTTCTCCGGCTGCACGTCGCGCGTCACGGTGTCGGCGGCGCCACTGCCGTCGATGGCCTCGAGGTAGAACCGCAGGAAGATGTTGTCGGAGGTCTCGCCGATCGGCGGGACATACACCGCGCCGGACGTCGCCGTTGTCCGCGGCATGAAGGGGTGCGTGTGCGTGTCGTGGTGCAGCTCCACCCACCAGGTGAGCCGGGCCGCGGGCACTGATCCGTCTTCCGGGTCGGTGGCACTTCCCCGGAATGCGATGCTGTCGCCGCCCTGGAACGTTGCCCCCGTTCCCGGCAACGCGATAACCGCGGTGGGCGGCGTGTTCGGGCCGCTCGCCTCCGGCCCGTTAAGACACGCCGCGAAAATCAGCGTCCCCGCCAGCAAGGCGAGGGAGGCAACCCGGTGAACCTGATGGATTACTCGAGCGGGCACGGCAAATCCCTGACGGCTGCGGAGGTAAGAACTTGGGCAACATATACACCCTCGACCCGCCCCGGCAGGCGAGATCTGGTCCCGTGATCACCCCCCGCTGGATGACCGTGTCGCGCCCCGCAGGACCAAGACCTTCCATATCAACGAGTTAACTTGGCATTGTCACTAGTCTCCTGCAATGTGCACATTGGAAATGTGCAGTTTGTGCACATTTTTGTGTGCAATCCGTCTTGCGCAGAACCCCTCTGCGGCGTTATCTCACCCAGTCCACCGCAGGTTACTGCCCCTCCATCAACGGAGGTCGACTCGTCGTGACCAGTCCCCACCTGCTACTCGCGCTGCAAGACGCCACCCCGGCACTCGTTCCTGCCGACACCGCCTGGATGCTGATGTCCACGGCGCTGGTGCTCCTCATGACACCGGCGCTGGCGTTCTTCTACGGGGGACTGGTCCGGTCCAAGAATTCACTCAATACGATGATGATGAGCTACGTGGCGCTCGGGTTCATTGGGGTCCTGTGGGCACTGGTCGGCTACAGTCTCGCCTTCACCGAGGGCTCGCCAATGCTTGGCGGACTGGGCAACGCGCTGCTGCAAGGCGTGGATCTGGAGCCCAAGGGCACGATTCCACACCTGCTCTTCATGGCGTACCAGGGCACCTTTGCCATCATCACCGCGGCGCTGATCTCCGGCGCCATCGTGGAGCGGATGCGCTTCTGGCCCTACATCGTGTTCATCTCGGTGTGGCTGCTCGTCGTGTATGCGCCGGTGGCGCACTGGGTCTGGGGCGGTGGCTGGCTCGGCACGCTCGGCGTGCTCGACTTCGCCGGGGGAACGGTGGTGCACATCAACGCCGGCGTCTCCGCGCTCGTGGCGGCGCTGGTGCTCGGCAGCCGCAAGGACTACGGTCGCCAGGCCATCCTGCCGCACAACGTGCCCTTCGTGCTGCTTGGCGCGGGGCTCCTCTGGTTCGGCTGGTTCGGCTTCAACGGCGGCAGCGCGCTCGGCGCCAATGCATCCGCCGGCCTGGCCTTCACCAACACCTTCCTGGCGCCGATGGCCACGCTGGTGATGTGGTCGATTCTCGACTCCCTGCGCACCGGCCACATCACCGCCGTGGGTGGTGCCACCGGTATCGTTGTCGGGCTGGTCGCCATTACGCCGGCCGCCGGATTCGTGAGCCCCATCGGAGCGCTGGCGCTGGGCGCCATTGCCGCGTTCCCCAGCTACTTCGTCATCCTGTATCGCGCGCGCACCCGGTTGGACGACTCGCTCGACGTCTTCGCCGGTCATGGCGTCGGCGGCATCACCGGTGCCTTGCTGACTGGAGTATTCGCGGCCGAGGCGTGGGGCGGCACCAATGGGCTCCTGGCCGGGAACGCGGCGCAGCTGGGCAAGCAGGCACTGGGCGCCGCGGTGTCGTTCGTGTATGCCGGTGTGATGACCTTCGTCATCCTCAAGGTTCTGGGACTGTTCATGACCCTGCGGGCCGACCAGAAGGCTGAGGGACTCGGGCTCGACGTCACGCAGCACGGCGAGGAAGCCTACAGCACTGGCGAGGGCTCCATTCTGGTGTTGCCGACGGAAGGCTCGCGCACATCGGCGCCCGTCGCCGTTCCCCTCGCCGCTACCCGCTGAAGGAGGTCACGCTCATGTACCTCATCGTCGCGATCTTCCGGCCGGAAAAGTTGAACGATGTGCTCGAGGCGTTGTATCACGCCGATGTTCGCGGCCTCACCGTCTCACGCGTCATGGGACATGGTGGAGAGATGGAGCGCGCCGAGACCTATCGCGGCACCACCGTGAAGGTGGCGCTGCAGGAAAAGGTGCGCCTGGAGATCGGCGTTTCGGAACCATTCGTGGGTCCGACCGTGACGTCGATCCTGGCTGCGGCACGCACCGGCGAAGTGGGAGATGGAAAGGTGTTCGTGCTCGACCTGGCCCAGGCGCATCGCATCCGCACCGGCGAACGGGACCAGGCCGCCGTGACACCTGCCGCGACGGCCGTCGCAAGGTAGAAGGCCCGTCTCTTGCCTTCCTCCCGGGGTGACCCCTCGGGAGGCAGGGCAAGATGTTGTCATCCAATAGCTTGAATCGTCACGCCGCCAGGGCCTCGTTGGCCGCTCTCGTGGCGGCCATCGCAGTCGCGGGCTGCTCCTCGCAACTCGCCCGTGTTCCCCCGCGCCTGGACATGGGAAACTTCGACCGGGTGGCCCTGGTCACCTTTTCGAGCGACCCCTCGAGGGACGGGCTGGGCCAGTTGGCCACTCAGCGATTCGCCGAGCAGGTTCTGGCGAGCCAGACCGGCTTCGAACTCCTCGAGCTCGGGCCCGCCGACTCCACAGTGGCTCGCCTCCTCGCCAATGGCGATTCGCCGGCGGCGGCACAGGAACTCGGTCGGGCGCGCCACATCCCCGCCGTGTTCTTCGGCCAGCTCGACATTTCCAATGCAAAACCGCATGGCAGCATCGGCGGATCGGGCACCGTGAACGTCGGCGCCACCGTGTCGGCACAGCTCAACGTTCGGCTGCTCTCCACCAGCAGTGGCGGCACCCTCTGGCGATCGAGTGGAACCGCCAGCCAGAGCGTGGGCCAGCTCGCGGTGAGCGGCGGCCGTTTGCCCAGCATCTCCGCCAAGGACCCCAACGCGGCATACGCCCAGATGGTGGACCAGATGGTGGCACAGGTGACGCGCGACTTCCGGCCGACCTGGGTCAGGCAATAGCAACTCCGCCATGGGTCGACCGGCCCATGGCGACATCTCCCCTTTCGGATCTCCGCGCGTCGTGATAACTCCTTGGGGTCTCATTCAAGGAATTGACGATGCTAAAGGAAATCTGCATCAAGACCCGCGAGGGCACCTTCTGCAAGGCGTCGCCCATCACGGATTGTTCCTGTCGCCGAAGGGCGGCGTTCCGGGATCCATTCCCGGAAGTGCCGGTCCGCTTGGATGAAGCGGCCTACCTCGCAGACTTCCAGCAACTCGCACGCATCAGCGGAGGCACCGGCGACAAACTTGTGGTTCTCGCGAAGATCGCGCGCCTGATCCTGCTGAACGAAGTGTCTGTGGATGGCTGCTTCGTGATTACCCAGATGGACATCGAGGACCCGCCGAAGGGCGATGCCGCAGCCTCCTAGGGTCGCACCCCGGGCGAGCCCGCCTCGCTGGGCGGGATCCCCTTCATCGCCGCCGGGAAGCCCGGTTGCCGCCGGAGCGGCTCATACCACGGGTCACGTTCCACGCCAGAACCCGAGCCGGGATCCTCCCGGACCACCCGGGCCACGATGGTAAGCGCGCTGTCCAGGTCGCCCAGTGCCTGGCGTGCATAGGCGGCGTCCAGCAGGAGGATTGGATCCACAGCCCCGCGCCAGCGGCTCACCACCCGGTCGTACTGCCGCCCCGCGCTGTCGGCGAGTTTGGCGCGCGCCAGGATCGCAACAGCCAGAAGGCCGAGTTGGTCGGGCACGATAGGCGACAGGTCGCCCGTCCCCCGACGGGTGAGTGAGTCGGCCAGTGCCAGCACCCGCTCCGCGTCGGCAGGGTCCGACGAGAGGCGGCCGAGCACGGTCGCTTCGCAGTCGATGAAGTAGGAGTTTCCCGGGAACTGGCGCGCACCCGATCGGCACCCGGCTTGCGCCGAGTCGCGGTGCCCCAGCTTGAGCTCGGCTTCCGACTTTCGAAGCAGCAGCGTCTCGGCATTGGTGTGCAGGAAGTCCACCGCCTGACCCTGTTCCGCCGAGAAGCGCGCGTCGGTCCAGAGCCCCGCCGCATTCTCCACCGCGGCGCGCCGGGCCCAGATATCGGCCCGCCCGCCCGCCAGCGTACTCGCCTTGCGCAGGTCGGCAAGCGAACTGTCGCGCCACGCCGGGTCGGCGGTGACATTCAGCAGCCATCCATACAGCTTGGCGCGGAGGAAGCGGGCATCGGGCGACTCCGGCGCACGTTGCACCGCCTCGCTGGCGAACGGCAGCGCCCGCTGAAATGCATCCATCGGCGACGGCAGCCAGGTGGAGTCGGGGAAGTACTGGTGCGCGGCGATGAGCGCGTATCCCGTCTCGTTGCCCAAGGCGGCGCGGGAATAGGCAGCCTGCGCGCTCCGGGGATTCTTCGCCGCTGCCACCGCGAGCAGTGAATCCGCAACCGCCAGCTCTTCGAGCATGCGGCGCGGTCCCACGGACGTCAGGGCATCGGTGGCGCGCCGCGTGATCATGCGCGCGCGCTGGCTCATCTCGGTCGTTGCACTGTCCGCGCCGAGATCGAGTAGCCAGCGATCCAGCAACACCGAGTCGAGGGCGTAGCGCACGGTCGCGAAAAGGCTTCCCTGTCCCACGGCGGTTGCCGCCGCCTGGATCGACGACGGCGACGGCTCGCGGAGGACACCGCTGCGTACCTCGGTGCCGGTGCCGGCATCGACCACCCGCACCGTGGCGCCCACACTGTCGCCGATCCGGTCGAGCGAGCCCCGCACGAGCCAGTCGGCCCGGTAGCGCGCGCGGAGGGTATCCACCGGCATCTCCGGCTGATCGCCGACGTCGATCACCCTGATGCCCGGCACCTGCTGCAGTTCGAGGCGCAGTGCGTCGTCCAGCGCCGCTCCCTCTGCCCTCAACGTGCCGCTCCGGTCGCGGAATCCGCTCAGGAGCACCACCGTCTCGCTCCCCGGCGTGTTGCGCGTTTCCCGCCGCCCGGTACTCCACCAGAACAGCGCCGCCACCACGACCAGCAGCGCCGCCATGGGCCACCATCGGCCCCGCACGACGATGGAAGTTCGGAGTCGCTCCAGCGCATCGCGGAACTCTCCCGCGTTGGCGTAGCGGTCCGCCGGCAGCTTCTCCAGTGCGCGGTGGACCGCCGCAGCAACACCCGGTGGCAGGTCCGGCCGCCGTGCAGCAAGTGGTGGCGGCGGTGTGCTCAGGTGGGCCACGATCATCGCCTGTGGGGTGTTGCCCATGAAGGGCGGGTCACCCGAGAGCATCTCGTACAGCACGCAGCCCAGGCTGTAGACGTCACTCCGGCCGTCCGGCCGCAACTCGCCCGACGCCTGCTCCGGGCTCATGTACACCGGCGTGCCCAGCACTTCGCCCGCCAGGGTCTGGTGCCTGCCCCCCGCCGTCGCCGCATCGAGGGCGATCGCCACCCCGAAGTCGGCCACCAGCGCGTGGCCCGCCTGGATCAGGATGTTGCCCGGCTTCACGTCGCGATGCACGACCCCGCGCGAGTGCGCAAACGCGAGCGCGTCGGCCACCTCCGCCGCCAGCCTGAGCGCCTCGTTGATCTCGAGCTTCTCGCCCTGCGCGAGCAGGGCGCTGAGTGACGGGCCCTCCACATGCGGCATGACATAGTAGGGCGCGCTCAGGCCATCGGCCTGCACGATGCCGGAGTCGATGACACCAAGGATGTTGGGATGGTTGAGCTTGGCGACGATCCCGATCTCGCGCGCAAAGCGGTCGGCACCAACCGGGATCGCGAGTTCCGGACGCAGCAGCTTGATGGCGACCATGCGGTCGTGTTTCAGGTCGCGCGCGAGCCACACTGTGGCCATTCCCCCCTGGCCCAGTGGTTCCACGATGTCGTAGCGGCCCGAGAGGGCCGCGTTCAGCTGGTCGAGGCGGAAGCTTGTGGCGATGGCGGTGATCCCCTCAGGGAACGCGCAATCCCGACAACAGTTGCTGCACGTTGAGTGACCTGGCCTGCGACTGCACCTGCGACTGGACCTTGGGGTACAGCGTCTTCGCCTCCTCCTGGAACCGGGCGAACAGTGCCTTGAGGTCGGCGGCGCTGAGGCGGCGCCCCTGGGCGTAGTACTGCTTCGCGACGTGCCCCAGTGCATAGGTGGATGCGAACGTCACCGCCGCCCCTGCGGCGAGCCCCGCGGTGCCGCCAAGCAGCCCACCGAGCAGCCCCGACGCCGCGCCGCCAAGCAGCCGGCGCACCGTGCCCTCGAGCACCTGAGCCGCCGCGCCAATGCCGAGCGTGCCGGCAAGGTCGCGAACCTGGTTGGCATCGAGCTGTTGTCCGTGCGCCTGCCCGATGCGGTACACCAGCCTGAGCTGCAGCGGGATGATCGCCAGGTTGGCGAGGCGATCCGGCAGGACCTCCACCGCGCCGGTGATGATCGCCTGCTGGAGGATCAGCTCGTCGAGCCCCTCGGGTGACGGTGGCACGCCCGTTCCCAGCGGTTCCGCCGACTGGCTCACCGCGGCGGCTTCCCGGTCGACCATGGCCACCGCCTCGGCGCTCAGCCCCAGCGCCCCCCGGAGCGTAGTGAGGAATCCCAGCTCGGCGGGGTTGGCCGGCCCATCGGCGTGGCACACGAGCAGTGCCATTTCGTACGCCTCGCGCCTCGCCTCCCCTTCGGGAAGCCGCGCGGCCACATCCGGCAGGCTGAGCCGCCCGGTCGTAACCCGCAACGTGAGGTCGTCGAGGTCGGTGATCCCCGCGCGATTCATGGCGGCGCGCAGCGCGTCCTTCTCCTGCGGCGTGGCGTGACCATCCGCGAGGGCGGCCATCAGCGCCACCCCCATGATGGCTTCACGATCCGGCGCCACCACTAGCCCTTGCGGCTCTGCTGGTGGGCCTCCACGAACCACAGCCACTTGTCGATGCCGCGCGACACCTCGGTGAGGATATCGGCCGAGTCGGCATCTTCCAGGTCGTTCATCTCCTCGATGCCCATGCGCGCCGTGCGGCCGAACTGGGAGAGCGAATCCGACAGCGCCGCCACATGCTCCTCGCCGCTGCTGAGGGCCAGCGGGTAGTCGATCAGTGCCGTCTTCGCCGCCACCGCGCGCAGCGTGCCCTCCGCCACCCCACCAAGCTGCACGATCCGCTCGGCGATCAGGTCGACGTAGCCCTCGACATCCTCGTTGATCTTGTCAAACAACTCGTGCAGCGCAATGAAGTTCGGGCCCTTCACGTTCCAGTGGGCCTGCTTGCACTGCGTCTGGAGGTCGATGCAGTCGGCCAGTCGCTGGCCCAGGAGTTCGACCGCCTGCACCCGGGTATCATGGGGAAGGTCGTTCTTGGTCGTGAAAAGACGCGCCGTGGTACTTGAAGAAGCCGGCTCCGCATGGGATCGGCGGGCGGGACGGGCAGGTGCGGATGTGCGTGACATAGGAAATCTCCGGAAACTGATGAGGGCGCCTTCCGACAGTCCGGAAGGTCGCTGATTGATAATACCCCGGTTCCGCCAACGTGCACTTCCCCGGCGCGCACGATATCTTCTCGCCCGTGCGCGCCCTTCTCCGCTCCGTGCCCCTCGCGACCGTGATCGCCAATGCCGTCGCCGCGGTGCCGGCACATGGCCAGACGCTCGACCCGCGCTCCTTTGTCAACACCCCCGTTGGCCTGAACTTCGCGGTTGCCGGATACCAGTATTCCTGGGGCAACGTCGCGTTTGACCCTGGCGTGCCGATCACGAATGCCGAGCTGACCACGCAGGGCGGGGTGGCGGGCTACGCGCGGGCCATGAATTTCCGGGGCTTGTCGGGCAAGGTGAGCGCCGGCGGCGCCGTAGTCTGTGCCGACGGCTCCGGTGACGTGCAGGGGATGCGCGAAACCCGCAGCGTCTGTGGCCTGAGCGACCTGCTGACCGCCGCGTCGGTGAACTTCATCGGCGGCCCTGCCATCGCACTGAGTGAATACCCGCGCTACCGGCAGGGATTCCTCATGGGGGCGAGCCTCGCCATCACCGTGCCGGTTGGCCAGTACGACGACACGAAGCTCGTGAACATCGGCACCCATCGCTGGTCGTTCCGTCCCCAGATCGGCATCTCGCAGCCCATCGATCGACTCACCCTCGAGTTTCTCGGCGCCGTGACGCTGTACACCCGGAATGGCGATTTCTTCGGGGGACAGACACTGGACCAGGCGCCGCTCTACTCCGGACAGCTGAACGTCATCTACACCTTCCGCTCCGGCATCTGGGGTTCGCTTGGTGGAACACTCTATGGCGGCGGAAGAATCACGACCAACGGAGAGCCGGCGCAGGAGATCCAGCAGAACTGGCGCCTGGGGGGAACCCTCGTGTTTCCCGTGAGCCGGCGCAACTCGCTCAAGCTCTGGGGCAGCAGTGGCCTATACGCCCGAACCGGCGGCAACTTTCACATCCTGGGGGCAAGCTGGATCTATGCCTGGGGCGGGAGGAAAGCGCCGATCCGGCCGATGCACTGATCCTACCCGGTCAGGCAGCCCAGCGGCCCCTCCGTCAGCATAAGGCCGAAGGCGTCATACCGGCGGCGGACATCTTCACGATCCGCCACCGTGGGCACGTCCCGCTCGGCATCCGTCATCACCAGGTCGGCATGCCGCCGCAGGGTCCCGACACGCGCCTCATCGTGCTCGCAGCTCGCCACCGCCGTCAGCACCTCGAGCAGCCGCATGAACACCACCGGCTTGCCGCCGGCATTCTGCCGGATCTGGTGCAGCATCGAGTCGACCAGTCCGTCGTAGTCGAGGCTCGGCACCACGAGCGTCACCGCCCCCTCGTGAGAATGGACCCCCGTGGGCAGGTGGAGCGGCACGAGTTCACAAAGCGCCGCACCCAGCCGGTCGAGCGCACTGATCGCGGTGTGCGGATCGTTGATGCCCGGCGACAACGCCCGCACCGCCACTTCCACCAGCTGGCGCACCGCGAATACAATGTCGCTCGAACTTGCCCGCCGGGACCCCAGCGCCATGGCATCGTTGATCGCGCCCTCAACGCCCTCGACCGACGCGGTCATGAGCGCGATCGGTGCACCGGGAAAGACATAGTCGCCGGGGCGGACCAGCAGCCGGATCGTCGTTTCCCGTTCGCCGGCCCAGGTCGCCAGGCCATTCGTGTCGAGATGCTGCAGGTAGCCGGCGCGAGGCTGCACAACCGGGGTGGCATCGCGCCAATACTCGGCGGGCGGCGGGTCCACCTGCTGCTTGTCCGTGGTGAGTCGCTCGATGGCCGACCCGATGTCGTCGCTGACCAGCTGGATCACCGTATCGACATTGATGCGGCTCGCCATGTGCCCCACGAAGTACACGAGGACCCCGACACAGCACAGGGCCAGCAGGATCCCGACGCTGAGCGAGAGATGCGGGATGAACTCGCCCTCCGCCTGGGTGCGCACACTGCGCAGCACCATCAGCGCGTAGGCGAAGGTGCCGAGAAAGGCGCCGAGTGTGACCTGGTTGCCCCGGTCCTTGGTGAAGTTGCGGAGAAGGCGCGGTCCCATCTGGCCCGCCGCGAGCGTCAGCGCCGCGATCGTGATGGTGAAGACCGTACCGGCCACGCCGATCGTGGACGAGGCGACCACGCCCAGCAGGGTGCGCGCGCCGGTGCCGCCCCCGTTGTAGAGCCAGGCGCCTTCGAGCAGCGACTGCGGTACCAGGCCGCGGCGGTCGACGCTCACCAGTGCAAGTGCCCCCAGCGCACCGGCAAGCACCATGAGCCCCGGAACGACCCAGAAGGTCTCCCGCAGGTTGTTGAGCAGTTGCTTCAGTCGTGCGTTCACGGCATTCCGTTCGCTCCTAGAATCCCCCGCCCCCACCTCCGCCCGACCCGCCACCAGACGAGCCCCCCGACGACCCGCCACCCCCGAAGCCCGACCCCCCTGAACTCCGGGGTGCCGACGTCATCGCGCTCCCGGCACTGCTCGAGAGCGCGTTCATCCGGCCCGTGAAGCTCCCCGTGTCGAACCCGGTGAGCGGACCGCCGGTGTACCACCGCGGTGGCTCACGCACGATGCCCTTGAACGCCTTGGCCCATGTCCGTTCTACCCCGAACGCCATCGCATAGGGCAGGTATTTCTCGAACATCTCCGGCGTCTTCACCACCCGGGCGTAGTTTTCCTTCTCCACTCGCGACAGGAACTCCTCGAAGCCCAGCACCTGCTCGAGCGTGCGCGTGCCGGGAAGCGTGCGCGCCGGCATCAAGAGGCCGATCACCCAGATGATGAGGGGAATCAGCACCGCGGCGACGAAGAACGGCACGGGGGAGAATCCAAGCTTCGCGCCCACCGTGGCGCCCAGCGCGAAGGTGAGGAAGCACGAGGCCACGGCCACCACCTTCCAGCGGTTCCGCACCGTGGCCGGATCGGCGCGATAATATCCCTTGGTCACCAGGAGCTGCGTGATCGCATTCCGGATGCCAGGCATGCTGCGGTAGAACTCATTCTTCAGGTCCGACAGCTCCACCTCGTCGCCGTGGCCGTCGAACAGCCCCTCCATCAGCAGGCGCTCATGCCGCTGCAGTGCCTGCCACTCCGGCCGCGGCCTCAGGCTGTGAAAGACGAACTCCCGGTCCTTCCACAGCCCGAACAGCTTCGGCTCCTCCCGCTCCTCGATCCGGATGAAGCCCTTCACCGCCATGTCCACCAGCGTGGCGATCACGTCGCGGAGATCCGCCGTCTCGTCGATCAGCACCCCCGCTTCTGCCGGTGACACATTCGCCGGGGGTTCATAGCGCACCGTGACCGGGCGCTTCCGTGGGTCACGCCCGCGCTTCCACCACAGGGTCAGCATGCCCAGGAGCACCGGCAGCGGCAGGAGCAGCGGCCAGTTTACGAGGAAAAAGGTGCGCACCCTGTCCCATGCCGTCGGGCGCGCCACCAGCCCCGGGCTCCACCCCACCACCGCCGTCACTCCCTCATGAAAGCCGAGCGGATGGGGCATGCGCACGGTGACGGTCCGGCCGTCGATCGCCACCTCCGCATCGCGCGACGTGGCACCATACGTCCCGTTGAACGCGATCGCCCGCACGCCCTCCGCACCGTCCGGCAGCAGGATGGTGGCACTCGCCGCCTCGATCGGCACATCCCACTCGTCGCCGGTGACATTCCAGTACAGCTCGTCATGATCCTCGAAGAACCGGAGGCCGTTCACCGCGCGGTAGTGGAACGTCACGGTGCGTGTGGCATCCTCCGCGCCGGGCACCCAGATCTTGAACTTCTGGTAGTGGCCCGACCGGCTGCTTTCGAGCGTGAGCGGCTCACCGCCCGGTCCTGTCGCCGAGGTCTCGCTCAGCCGTAACGACCACTTGAATCCCTCTGGCGTACGATAGTCGACCGGAACCGTGCGGTAGACGCCGTTCCACTTGCCGGTGAACCGCGCCGTAATCGTCTCCGTGACGTCGATGCTGCCATCCCGGTTGACCACGATGCGGGCATCGAACTGCTGGATCCCGAGCGTGCGTTGCGCCGCTGCCGGTGCCACGACGCCGAGCAGCGCCACCACCGCAAGCCAGGCACGCCTCATGGTTGCGCGCCGAACCCGACGTTCGGTGCGGCGCCCTCGGTGGCGTCCGCCAGGCCGAAGAACTCGCGCGGAGCAATCCCGAACGGCCCGGCAATCAGGTTGGAGGGGAACTGCGCCACCTTCGTGTTCAGGTCGCGCACCACCGCGTTGTAGTACCGGCGTGCGTTCTGGATGTGGTCCTCGATCTCCACCAGCGAGCGCTGCAGCGCCAGGAAACTGTCGCCCGACTTGAGGTCGGGATAGGCCTCGGCCACCGCGAACAGCTGGCGCACGGCACCCGAGAGTTCACGCTCTGCCGCCCCGCTCGCCGCCGGGCCCGCCGCGGCGGTCGCGCGGTTCCGCGCCTCCACGACCGCCTCCATCGTGCCTCGCTCGAATCCGGTATGCCCCTTCACGGTTTCCACCAGCCGCGGCACCAGGTCATGCCGCCGCTTGAGCTGCACGTCGATGTCGGCCCACGCCCCGTTCGCCAGCAGCCGGAGCCGCGTCAGTGAATTGTAGGCAATTATCACGTAGAGACAGATCGCGCCCAGGACGAGGAGCAGGATCATAGCGGCACCAATCCCGCCTCGATGCTCGCCCGGCTGGGCTCGAGGAACGGTGGCAGCGCCAGTGTGGCTCCCAGGCTGTCGGCCGGCTCGTCGGCGGCGAATCCCGGCCCGTCGGTGGCAAGCTCGAAGAGGATCCCGTTGGGTTCGCGGAAGTACAGCGAGCGGAAGTAGAAGCGGTCGATGATCCCGGAGTTGGGCACCGCACTCCGCTGGAGCCGGTCCAGCCATTCCTTGTGCTCGGCGTCATCGTGGGTGCGGAACGCCACATGGTGCACGCCGCCCCGGCCCTGGCGCGTCATCGGGAGTGCCGGCCGCTCCTCCACCCGCAACTCGCCCGCCGCACCGGCATCGCCCAGCCGCAGCACCAGGTCGCGCCCGCCATCCACCCCGGTTTCACTGATGGGCGTAAAGCCCATGATCGCCGTGAGCATCGCCACCGTGGCGTCAGCCTTGCGCACCGTGAGCGAGATCGGGCCCAGTCCGCGGATCGCGCCCTCCGAACTCACGCCACCGGCCGTCCACGGCACCGACGCCGGCGGTGTGGCCGGTTCATCCGTGGCCACGAGCGCCAGCCGCTGTCCCTCCGGATCGGTAAAGTGGAGCGTCGGCCGCCCTTCCACCGGCCTCGCCGGGTCATGCTTCACCCCATGCTCGGCGAGCCGGGCCTCCCACCACGGCAGCGCGCCACTCGGCACCCGAAGTCCGATGCGCGAGATGTCGCTCACCCCCGCCTGGTGCGCCGCCGCGCGCGGCCAGTCGAAAAAGGTGACGTCGGTGCCCGGCGTGCCCTTCGCGTCAGCATAGAAAAGATGATACGCCGAGACGTCGTCCTGGTTGACCGTCTTCTTGACGAGCCGAAGTCCCAGCACATCGCGATAGAAGCTGAGATTGGCGGGGGCATCGCCAGTGATGGCAGTAACATGGTGCAGGCCGAGCAGGGCCACAGAAACCTGTCCTGAAGGTGGTCCCTAACAATACCACCTCACGCCCTCACGCCCTCACGCCCCTCACGTCCTCACGTCCTCACGTCAGCGCGAAGCGCTCAGCGCCCGCACCGTTTCGAGCTCACGGTCCACTCCCGTTGCGATGTCCTGCACCGTCGGAACGGCCGGTACATCGGGCGCGATTCCCGCATCCGGCTGCGGCGTGACCGGGAACTGGGCGATGAGCGGCAGGTCCACCTCGATGCCCGAATTCGGCAGTCGCAGGAAGTAGAACGCGCCACCGTTGATCCCGCGCAGGTTGCCGCCCGTTGGTCGCCCGACCAGTGTGGCCAGGTGGTTCTGCTTCACGTTGAGCGCGAACTCGAACGTCGCGGAGCTGTTCTCCGGCCCTACCAGCACCCACACCTTCCCGCGATAGCGGGGACTCGCCGGCTGGATCACAGTACCCGCCGTGCTGCCATCCTGCTTCGTCTCGCCATAGAAGCCGGGTCGGGTAGTTGACGGGGTCGCCGCCGCTCCCCAGTCATCGAACGAGCGGTCCCAGGTGTCGAGATACGGCTTGAGGCCCGGCGGGATGCGCTGGTAGCGGGTAAACCGCTCCGTCGCTGACAGCGCCAGTGGCGCATCGATGAGGTGCTGCAGGATCACGTCACCTACACTGGTTCCACCCTCGTTGCCACGGAGATCGATGACCAGGTTTGGGGTCCCCTTCGCCACGAGCTCGTTGAAGGCGCGGTGGATGAACCCTTCCCAGTCCCACTGGTTCTTGTAGGTGACCCACGTCGGCATCGCGAGCACGGCGATGCCTGGGCTCACTTCCCGGAGGGTCCACGGCGGGGTGAGCGAATCCTGGCCCGCATTGCCGATCGAGTCGGCGATGGCACCACGGACGGAATCAGTCACCGGCTCGAGCGAAACGACGCGGACGGTGCCATCGGGCGACCGGAGCTCGAAGCGCCACGGACCGGCCGGCGGCGGAAAGACGAGCGGAAAGTAGGTGTCGAAGGCGTTGTACTGCTCCCCTTCGTTCACCTCGAGGTTTGCCACCCGTTTTGCATCGTTGCTGCCGTCGGCGCGTGACAGCGGCAGGAGGCGCTGCAGGATCTCCGCCGACGATACGCCGTTGATCGAGACCACCTCGGTGCCCGGCACCAGTTCACGATCAGGCGAGAGGCCCCGGGTCACGATCATGCGGCCGTCGAGCCAGCGGAAGTAGAGCGGCACCCGGCCCCCACCTGTCACGATCGCCTCCCGCACCGCCCCCTTCTGGTTGTACGGGTTGGGAAAGGTGTGCCCGCACTCGATCGTGTTGGCGAACCGGGCGATCGCCAGGTACGCCTCCGCCAGCGTCTGCTCACGACCCAGCTCGATGGTCAGCGAATCGAACCGGGCGTCCATCTGCGATGCCGTGTTGTAGCGAAGAAGGCCGGGATGCAGCGCTTCCAGAGCCTGACGCAGGATCCGTACATCCGCCTGCAGCGCGGCAGCGGGGACCCGGGCAGCGGCGCCGGAGGTCTGGGCCGAGCCGGTGCCTGCCATTGAGAGCAACAGGACCAGCAACATTGAACAAGTGCGCATCACAGGCATCGGCCGGGTCTAGGGTCGGCTGATGCTACCCCGTTTCGGCATTGTTGGCGTCTCACCCCCTGCAGGCACAACGGTTTGGCCCAAGGTGAGACGTTCCGAGCGGGCCATTTCGCGATACCTGGACGGCGTCATGCCGGTGCCCGCCTTGAACACCCGGTTGAATGAGGCCTTGGAGGAGAAGCCTGCATCGAGTGCCACCTGGAGCAGGTCGCGGTTCGAGGCTGGGTCGGCCAGTTCCCGCTGGACCGCCTGTACCCGCAACCCGTTGATGAAGTCGTGGAAGCTCTGGCTGCGCCCCTCATTGAGGGCCCGCGACAGCGTCCGGGGCGACGTCCCGAGCCGCTCGGCGAGCCGCTCCCGCGTGAGCGTCTCGTCGCGCCACCATTCGCCGGCCTCGATGGTCGCCATCCAGCCCGCCGCCACCGCCGCATAGTCGACCCGTGCCTCGGCACGCGCCGCAACAGGGCTGGAATCCTCCAGCTCCGATGGAATCGGGTAGCGTCGTTCACCATCGCGCCACCCGGCGAGTCCCAGGAAGTAGGTCAGCCCCGCGAGCCACACCATCACCGGGAAGCGATCGAAGTAATCGAGCGGGCGGATGAACCATCCGACCACCGCGAAGCCCGCCGTGAGCAGCACCGTTGCCGCGAACGCGATGAGGGTGTTCCGCAGCCAGGTGAGCCGGATCTCGTCATTGTTGCTGAGGTGATCGTCGATCCAGGCCACGTACCGGCGGTACTGTCGCCACGATGCAGCGAGGTAGGCACTGAGCGACACGAGCAGCGCCGCGAGCACGAATGGTTCGGTCAGTCGGTGACCGCCGGTATACCAGTTCCATTTGGCATCGAGAGGCAGTGCGAAGCAGGCGAGCGAATAGAGGAATTGGATCGCAACCGGCGCCAGGTGCCACCGCCAGTTGTGCGGCAGCGCGCCGGTGGTGCGCACCACCACGTACCCCCACAGGAGCGGACCGAACGCGAAGGTGAGGTCGAACGGTGCGAAGGTGAGCCAGCGCCAGCGGTCGTATGCCCCGGCGAAGCCGATGGCGTACGGCATGAGCCGGAGTGACGCGACCAGGATGAGAAATCCCAGGAGCCGGTTCGCTGTGCGGTTGGCCCGCGCCCGGAAGAGGGGGATGCAGAGGACCAGCCCGTTCAGGGCGCCGAGCAACAGGATGAGCGAGCGGGCGCTCAGGATCACCGGGTCGCCCGGTCCGCCATGGTGTGGCGGCGCACCGCGGGCGCCACCACCGTCCCGAAGAGCTCGATCGAGCGCATCATCCGGTCGTGCGGGATCGTGCCCACGCTCATCTGGGCCAGGTAGCGCTGGTGACCGAACAGTTCATGCTGGTACAGGATCTTGTCGATCACCTCCTGTGGGCTGCCTACCGCCAGGGCACCGTGGGGCGACCGGAGCATGTCGTACTGCGCGCGCTGCATCGGCGGCCAGCCCCGTTCCCGGCCAATCTTCGACATCACGTGGGCATACGAGGGATAGAACTCCTCCGCCGCACGTTGCGAGGTTGCGGCGACAAAGGCATGCGTGTTGATGCTGAGTGGAAGTGTCCCCGGGTCATGGCCGGCCTTCCGCGCCGAGTCGCGATACAGCGTCACCAGGGGCACGAACCGCTCCGGCGCGCCACCGATGATCGCGAGCGCCATCGGCAATCCCAGGGTGGCGGCCCGCACCACCGACGGCGGGTTGCCGCCCACACCGATCCACACCGGAAGCGGTTGCTGCACCGGGCGGGGATACACTCCCTCGCCGTTGAGCGACGGCCGGTGCCGCCCCTTCCAGGTTACCGCCACATTCTCACGGATCCGCAGCAGCAGTTCGATCTTCTCGGCGAACAGGTCGTCATAGTCGTCCAGGCTGTAGCCAAACAGGGGGAACGACTCGGTAAACGACCCGCGGCCGGCGATGATCTCGGCGCGTCCGCCCGACAGCAGGTCCACGGTCGCAAACTCCTGGAACACCCGGACCGGGTCGTCCGAACTGAGCACCGTCACCGCACTCGTGAGGCGGAGTCGCTTCGTGCGCATGGCGATCGCGGCGAGCACCACCGCCGGCGCCGAGGCGACAAAGTCCGGCCGGTGGTGCTCCCCGATCGCGAACACATCCAGGCCGAGCTGGTCGGCCAGCTCCGCCTCCTCCATCAGGTCGCGCAGCCGCTGCTCGGCGCTGACCTGCGCGCCGGTAGACGGGTCGGGCGACATTTCGACGAAACTACAGAGTCCAAGCTCCATCGTGGTATTGTAGTAGGGTCATCCTGAGCGCAGCGAGGAAGCCTCACGCCCTCACGCCCTCACGTCCTCACGTCCTCACCTCAGCGCGAAGCGCTCCCATGCCCACCCTCTCCATCAACGGCACCCCACGCGACGTCGACGTACCCGACGACATGCCCCTGCTCTGGGTCATTCGCGATGTCCTGCAGATGACCGGTACCAAGTTCGGCTGCGGCATCGGGGCCTGCGGAGCCTGCACCGTGCACCTCGACGGTCAGCCCATTCGCTCCTGCGTGACACCGGTGACCGTTGCGGCCGGCAAGAGCATCACCACCATCGAGGCGGTGGGCGACACCCCTGCCGGCAAGAAGGTCCAGGAGGCCTGGATTGCCCTCGACGTGGTGCAATGCGGGTACTGCCAGTCCGGCCAGGTCATGTCTGCATCCGCGCTGATCGCGACCAACCCGAACCCGAGCGATGCCGACATCGATAACGCGATGGCCGGCAATATCTGCCGCTGCGGTACTTACACGCGTATCCGTGCCGCCATCAAGCAGGCCGCGCAACCGGCCTCCGTTGCCACGAAGGGAGCCTGAATATGGCGTGGTCGCGACGTGAGTTCCTGGTTGCCGGCGCCGCTGCCGGTGGTGGCCTTCTCCTCTCCTGTCGACTTGGCGGGCGTACCGGCGCCGGGCTGGCCGACGGCACCTTCGCGCCCGACGCCTGGATCCGCATCGGCCGCGACGGGGCGATCACGCTCATCATGTCCCAGGTGGAAATGGGCCAGGGCACCTATACCGCCATGCCGATGCTCATCGCCGAGGAGCTCGACGTGGGTCTCGACCAGGTGACGCTCGAGGCGGCCCCTCCCGACAATGCACTCTATGCCAACCCGGGACTCGGCTTCCAGGCCACAGGCGGCTCCACCTCGGTCCGCGCCATGTGGACTCCCCTGCGCCAGGCCGGCGCCACTGCGCGTTCCATGCTGGTGACGGCGGCGGCCCAGGGCTGGGGCGTGGATGCGGCGGCGTGTCGCGTAGCGCGAGGCGTCGTGTATCACGATGGGAGTGGGCGCCAGGCGACCTACGGCGAGCTGGCCGACAAGGCGGCGACGCTGCCGGCGCCCGACAAGGTGACCCTCAAGGACCCGAAGGACTGGACCCTCATCGGCACACCGGCGAAGCGGCTCGATTCGCCGTCGAAGGTGAACGGGACCGCGAAGTTCGGCATCGACACCATCCTTCCAGGAATGAGGATCGCAACTGTCTCTGCGTCACCGGTATTCGGCGGTACCGTGGCCAGCTTCAACGAACCAGCGGCGATGGCGGTCAAGGGCGTCTACAAGGTCGTGCGGCTGGAGAACGCCGTGGCAGTCGTGGCTGGGCACATGTGGGCGGCGAAGCAGGGCCTGGCCGCCCTCGACATTCAGTGGAACAACGGACCCAACGCAGCTCTCACCACCGCCGATGTCGTGACGCAGCTGGACGAGGCCTCGCGCAAGCCGGGCAAGGTGGCCAGGAAGGACGGGAATGTCTCGGCGGCAATGGCTGGGGCGACCAGGAAGGTGGAGGCGGTGTACCAGGCGCCCTTCCTGGCGCACGCCACCATGGAGCCGATGAACTGTACCGTGCATGTCCGCCCCGACGGCTGCGATGTATGGGTCGGAACCCAGGTCATCACCCGCGCGCAGGAAACCGCGGCCAAGGTCACCGGACTCTCGAAGGACCGCGTCAAGGTGCATAACCATGTAATCGGTGGCGGGTTCGGCCGCCGGCTCGAGATCGACTATGTCACCCAGGCCGTCGAGATCGCGAAGCAGGTCGATAGCCCGGTAAAGGTGGTGTGGACCCGGGAGGAAGACATCCAGCACGACATGTACCGGCCGTACTACTACGACCGTATCTCCGCCGGCCTGGACCAGCAGGGCCGACCGGTGGCCTGGAGTCACCGCATCGCCGGTTCATCCATCCTCAAGCGATGGCTCGAGCCGAGCCTGGCGGGATTGAAGTCGGTCAGTATGCACGACCTGGTCTTGACGGTGAAGGGGGTGGACATCGATGCCGTCGATGGCGCCATCAACATGCCGTACACCTTTCCCAGCACGCTCATCGAGTATGTGCGCGTGGAACCGCCCGGCATCCCCACCGCGTTCTGGCGCGGCGTTGGCCCCACCCACAACGTCTTCGTGATCGAGAGCTTCATCGACGAACTGGCGGCGACGGCGGCACAGGATCCGGTCGCATACCGCCGGACGCTGCTGCAGGAAAACCCTCGCGCCCTCGCGGTGCTCGAGCTCGCCGCGACCAGGGCGGGATGGGGCACGCCACTCCCAGCGGGCCGCGGCCGGGGCGTCGCCGTCCAGCAGGTGTTCGGGAGCTACGTGGCGCAGGTGGCGGAGGTGGAAGTCAGCGGCAGTGATGTGCGGGTAACGCGGGTCGTGGCTGCCGTCGATTGCGGCACTCAGGTCAATCCCGACGTCATCGTGGCCCAGATGCAGAGCGGTATCGTCTTCGGCGCATCCGGCGCGCTCTACGGCGAGATCACCCTCAAGGACGGCCGGGTGCAACAGAGCAACTTCGGCGATTACCGCGTGCTCCGCATCAACGAGTCACCGGTCATCGAGGTGCACCTCGTACCGAGCACCGAGAATCCTGGCGGCATGGGCGAGCCCGGCACCTCCGCGGTCATGCCGGCGATCGCCAACGCCGTCTTCGCCGCCACCGGCAAGCGGGTCAGGAAGCTGCCGATCTCAGTGGCCCTGGCCGGGTAGCGGTACCACCTTCCCGTTCTGCATCACGAAGCTGACCTGCTTCAGCGTCTGGATGTCGGTGAGCGGGTTGCCGGGGGTCGCAATGAGGTCGGCGAACATGCCGGGCTGCAATGTGCCGCGCTCCTTCTCGAGGCCGAGCAGCCGGGTGGCGCTCGTGGTCATCGCCTTCAGGATGACCGGTGCCGGGATCCCCGCCTCCACCCAGGGATCGATGCCGGTCATGGCGTCGGCACCGCGCGTCATTCCCGGGATCAGGTTGGTGGCGTCGGTACCATAGACCAGCTCGACCCCCACCGCGTAGGCCCGCTTCAGCCGGTCCACCCACTGCCGGTGATACGCGGTGGTATCGCCGTTCGCGAGATACTCCGTGCCCACCAGCACCACCCCATTCTTCTTCGCGAGCATCAGGTCCGCATCGGTCATGTCGAACCCGTGCTCGATCGACGCGACGCCTGCCGCCGCCGCGTTGTGGGCGCCGGGCTCGGTCCACGCATGCGCCGCGAGCTTGAGCCCCGCGCGCGCCGCCTCCTCCTTGATGAACACGATGTCTTCGACGGAATAGATGTAGCGCTGGTCGTCGACCACGATCTTGATGACCGTGGCGCCATAGTGCACGTTCTCCCGCACCGCCTTCACCATCTCGTCCCGCGTGTCGGCGAAGTAGTACTCCGGCTCGGCCAGCGCCGGCTTGTCCGGCTGCAGGTGGAACTGGCCGCCATACGGTGCGATGATCCGGCCTGCCGTGATCATGGTCGGGCCCGGGATCATGCCCCGCTGGATCGCACGTCGCACCTGCACACACGCGTACCGGCCCTCGTTGCCGATGTCGCGGACGCTGGTGAATCCTGCCTCGAGCATCGTCCTGGCGTTGACCACGCCCTCGATCGAGCGGAAGGCATCCGGATCGACCAGGGTAGTGTAGTAATAGTTACCGGCGTCGCGCCGGGCCTGCACCGCCATGCACAGGTGCGTGTGCGCATCGACCAGGCCTGGGGAGATGGTCGAGCCGGACAGGTCGATCACCGTGGCACCCGACGGGATCTTCACATCGCCGCCGATCGCCGTGATCTTCCCGCCCTCCACCAGGATCACCTGGTTGGACGCCGACGTGCCGGCATCGGGATCCACCACGCGCCCGGCGCGGATGGCGGTGACCTGGGCCGATGCGAGCACAGCGTGCAGGGCAAGGGCCGGCAGCAGGGAGAAGGCGACAGGGGCGCGCATGGTCCTCCAGGATCTGGATGGAAATGGGGATGCAGTCTGGGACAACGTCAGTCGCGGGATCCGGATCCGCAAGGTGTGGTCACCGCGACAATCATGGGGAGCAGAGATGACCGGAAACATCATTGTGGCTGCACTCGGACTCGCCGTCACCACTGGCGGTGCCGTGGGCGCCTGGCACTGGCATGCCGGCCCGGAGGCTGAGGGCACCTTCCACGATACGAGTGGAGCCGCGGTTGGGGAGATCGACATCGATCCGGCGAAGGGTGGTGGCGTCCGTATCGAGGTGACATTGCATGGTGTGCCGCCAGGCAAGCACGGCCTGCACATCCATGCGAACGATAGCTGCGGCTCGGCGACGGATCCTGCCGGGCCGTTCAGCGCCGCCGGGCCGCACTTCGACCCGCACCACGCCGGCGTGCATGCCGGACCGGACGGCAACGGTCACGCCGGCGATCTCGGCAACATCACCGTCGGCGCCAATGGGAAGGGAAAGCTGGAATTGACCGATCGCCGGATAGACCTGGGATTGGACAGTACCGGCATCATGGGCAAGGCCGTGGTGCTGCACGCCGACGCCGACAACCTCACCAACACCCCGGCCAATGGGGGCTCGGGCGCGCGACTCGCCTGCGCAGTCCTGGAGGAGGACTAGCTGTCCTCGCATCCAGGGACGAAAGGACCATCGACGGCAAGCCTCGTGAAACTCGGCATCGCGCTCGTTGCCGCCCGCGCCCTGCTGCCGCTGGTCCTGCTCCATCCGGCGTGGGGCTTCCACATCGATGAGTTCCTGTACGCCGCGATGGGAGACCACCTCTCCTGGTTCGGCATGCAGTTTCCGCCCCTGGTGCCGTTCGTCTCGCATCTCGGAATCCTGGCGTTCGGGACGGACGTCTTCAGCGCACGCGTGCCGGCCGCGCTGGCAGGCGCTGCGCTGCTCGCAGTGGCGCTCAGGATCGCCGTGCTCCTCGGTGGAGGGCGGTGGTCGCTGGTCCTGACGGCGATCGGCGTGACGGTGGCACCGGTGTACTTGCGCCCGTCCGTGCTGCTGCATCCCGTCGTCCTGGATCAACTCTGGTATGCCGTCGCGATGCTCGGACTGATTCGCGCTCGCGCCGGTGCCGTACGCGAGGGCTGGCTGCTCGTGGGACTCGCGCTCGGGCTTGGCGCGCTGACGAAGTTCACCGTCGCGGTGTACGGACTGGCCGTCGTGACCGCGCTCCTCGCCACTCCGCTGCGGGGCGACCTGCGCACCCGCTGGCCGTGGGTGGGGGCTGCGCTGGCCGCCGTCCTGGCAATGCCGAGCCTCGTCGGCCAGATGGCGCACGGCTGGCCGCTCTTCGCCCAGCTGCAGGTACTGGCCGAACGTCAACTGGATCAGGTCACGGTCAGCGCATTTCTGGGCGGCCAGGCCCTGATGCTGGGGCCGGCAGTGGTGCTCGCCTCGGGTGGCGTGCTGGCCGGCCGGTACCTGGGGCGTCGCACACTGGTCATGCCGCTCCTGGTCGCGGCAACGGTGGTGTTCGGGTTCTTCCTGGTGCGTCACGGCAAGCCATACTACGCCGCTCCCGCATATCCGCCGCTGATTGCGGCGGGGGCGGTGCTGGTGGAGCAGGCCAGTGCGGCGGCGGCGTGGCGATGGCTGTCACCCGTGCTGGCGGGCGGCATCGGCATCACGGGCGCACTGCTGGTACCGCTCGGCATACCGCTGCTCGCGCCCGCTGCCATGGCCCGCTACGCCGAGTGGCTGGGCGTCACGAGTGCCGTGCGGACCAATCGCGGTGAGGTGCAGGCGCTCCCACAGGACTTTGTGGACATGCTCGGCTGGACCCAGCTCGTGGACAGTGTCCGGGCGGTGGCAGGTCGATTGCCGCCGGCGGAGCGTGCCCGCCTGCGTATCGTGGCCAACAGCTACGGCCGCGCCGGTGCCATTGCGCGGCTGGGCGTGCCGCTCGGGTTGCCATACCCGGTGAGCCCCAACAGCAACTTTCACGCATGGGGCCCCGGCGACTCGACGCACACGTTGCTGCTGGTGATCGCCGAAAAGCCCGAGCAGGCGGAGGACTACTGCGAGGAGCCGACGATCGTTGCGCGGCTGTCGCCCGGGTGGGACGTGACGGAAGAGATTGGAAGGGTGATTGTCAAATGCGAGGTCGAGCCAGGGCTGCTGGAACAGGGGTGGGCGGACCTGGGGCCGCGATGGGAGTGACCGTCTGGTACACCGTTACGAGGAGGCCGAGACCTCCATCGCCCGCTCCACCTCCAGGCTCTGGAGATCGCGGAAGATCGTCGCGACGGCCAGTACACGGCCCTCGCGGCTGAAGGATACGGCGCAATCGCGCGCCTCCAGCGATCCCGCGACTTCCACCGCATCCCACTGCTCCGCGTGGCCCACGTAGTTGATGGACAGGTCGTAGTGCTGGCTCCAGAAGAACGGCACCGCGTCGAACCGCTCCCGCCGCCCCAGCATGTTTCTCGCCGCCACCTGACCCTGCCGCTCCGCCACCACCCAGTGCTCCACCCGGATCCGTTCACCGGTGTGCCGATCGGGCCATCGCGCAATGTCACCTGCCGCATGGATACCCGGCTCCGACGTCTCGAGATACTCATCGACGCTGATGCCACGATCCACTTTGAGGCCGGCCTGTTCCGCGAACCCGACAACGGGGCGCACCCCGACGCCCGCCACGATGAAGTCGGCGTCGATCGTGCTGCCGTCCTTCAGCGTCACGGTCCGCCCGTCGACGCTGCGCACCGTCTGGCCCAGGTGGAACACCACGCCATGCGACTCGTGCACCTGCCTGACGAAGGCACCGATCTCCACGCCCATCACCCGCTCCAGTGGCACTGCCTCCGGCGCCACGATGTGCACCTCGATGTCGCGCGCCCGCAGGGATGCCGCCACCTCGAGCGCGATGAAGCTGGCCCCGATCACCACCACGCGCTTTGCCGTCGCAGCCCGGCGCACGATCGCCTTGCTGTCGGCAAAGGTGCGGAGATACAGCACCTGCCCGGCGGTCGCCCCCGGAATCTCCAGGTGGACCGGCTCGGCGCCGGTGGCCAGCAGCAGGGCTGTGTAGCCGCGGCTCCCGCCATCGTCGAGGGCAACCCGCTTGTGGCGCAGGTCGAGCGAGGTGACACGGGCGTTGAGCAGGAGGTCGATGCGCTGTTCCTCGTAGAACGCCGGCGGGCGGAGCGGGATCCACTCTTCCTGCGCCGTGCCGGCGAGGTAGTCCTTGGAGAGGTTCGGCCGGTCGCAGGGGGGTGAATTGTCGGCGCTGATCATCGTGAGCGGGCCGTCATACCCTTCGCGCCGCAGCATCTCCGCCGCAGCCAGTCCGGCCGCACCACCGCCCACGATCACGATCGAATCGGGTGCCTTCGTGCCGCGGGTATGCGCAGTCGCGGGCGCCATCTTCTCCCGCACAAAGACCGTGTCGCCCACGCATTCGACCCGCCAGCACGCGATCGCATCGAGCGCCGGCGCGCGCACTGCCTCGCCCGTGCGGAGACTGAAGCAGGCGTGGTGCCACGGACAGCGGACCGTGTCCCCCACCATGAGACCCTCGGCCAGCGGACCGTGGTAGTGGCTGCACCACGCGCTCACGGCGAAGAACTCGTCACCACGACGCGCGAGCATCACCTCATCATCGCCCACGGTGCCGTGCACCATCCCGCCGTCGGCGATGTCGCCGCGCGGATATCCCGCACCAAGATCCGGCCTTGTCTGCTCCCCGCTCATCCCTGCCTCCCCTTCACGTCCTCACGTCCTCACGTCCTCACGTCCTCACGTCCGTACTCAGCGCAAAGCGCTCCCAAGCACCAGCGCGAAGCGCTGTTCCTCGTCGGTGTGCCATTCCTCCACCGTCAGCCCCGCCGCCGCAAACAGCATCTCCACCGACTCGCGGTCGTACTTGCAGCTGATCTCGCTCCGGATCGTCTCGCCCAGCGCCAGCGGGATCCTCCCGTGGCCCGGGATGGTCACCACCTGGTCGCGGCCCGACACGAGGTGCATCTCGATGCGGCGCAGGCGCTCGTCGTAGATCGCGCGATGGCTGAAGGCGGCAAGGTCGAAGTCGGTACCCAGTTCCCGGTTGAGCACGCGCAGCAGGTTCAGGTTGAAGCGCGCCGTGACGCCTCGCGCGTCATTGTATGCCGCCTCGAGCTGGCGCGTTTCCTTGTGCAGGTCCACGCCGAGCAGGAAGAAGTCGGCTGGGTCCATCAACCCGCGAACGCGCCGGAGCAGCCGCGTTGCATGCATTTCGTCGAAGTTGCCGATGGTGCTCCCGAGCAGCGCGAACAGGACCGGGCCGTCGTGTTTCGGCAGGCGGAAATCGGCCGCGATATCGGCGACGACCGGCATGATGCGCAGGTCGGGATAGGCCAGGCGCAGCGCCGCGCTCGTCTCACTCAGGAAGGTCGCGCTGAGGTCGATCGGCATGTAGGTACAGCCGGGGCTGGCGCGCCGCATGCCGTCCAGCAGGATCCGGGTCTTCGATGCGCTGCCCGCGCCGAGTTCCACCAGGGTGCGGACCCCGGTACGCGTGACGACCCATTGCGTGCACTGGAGCAGCAGGTCCCGCTCGACCCGCGTGAGGTAGTATTCCGGCAGGCGCGTGATCTCCTCGAAGAGGAGCGAGCCCGCATGGTCATAGAAATACTTCGGGGACAGCTCCTTCTGCGGACGAGCCAGCCCTTCCACGACATCAGACAACATCTCGGAATGTGGCGCCGAGCGCGCCGAACCTGGTGCCTGTGACATTCGCAACTCCGGGCGGTTGGCTGAACTACGGTATACCCGGCAGCGGTGTCCCGGATACACCTCGCCTTCTACTACCCTGCAGCCCGATCCTCGTGCCATCCAGAAGCTAACCCGCAACCACCATCGCGTCGATAATCCAGATCGCGGGTACTTTACGATGCTCCATCACTCCCCCGGAGGAAGCATGCACCGGCCGGCCCTCGCCGCAGAGAACGTCAGCGTCCGCTACGGCGACCATGCGGCCCTTGCGGCGCTTTCGCTCGAGGTGGCGGAGGGCGAATGCGTCGCACTCGCCGGCGAGAGCGGCTCCGGCAAGACCACCCTCCTGCGCTGCTTCAACCGCCTGGTGGCGCCCGATTCCGGAACGGTGTCGCAGCGGGGAGAGAACCTGCGGGATCTCGACCCCGTGGTGGTGCGCCGTCGAACCGGGTACGTGCCGCAGGATGGCGGGCTCCTCCCGCACTGGACCGTGCTCCGGAACGCCGCCCTCGTGCCGTGGCTGCAGGGCGCCGGCGATCCGGAGGGCCTCGCCCGAGCCGCACTCGAGCTGGTCGGTCTCGACCCGGAGCGCTTCGGACCCCGCTGGCCCCGCGACCTTTCCGGGGGAGAGCGCCAGCGCGTTGCCATTGCCAGGGCACTCGCCGCGGGACCATCGACCGTCCTGCTCGATGAGCCATTCGGTGCACTCGATGCCATTACCCGCGCCGACCTGCAGGACCTCCTCGCGCGGCTGCAACGCGAACTCGGCCTCACCTCCCTGCTCGTTACTCACGACCTCGGCGAGGCGCGGCGCCTCGCGAACCGGGTGGCGGTGCTCTACCGCGGCCACCTCGAACAGGTGGCGCCCTTCGATACCCTGGTGGCGGCCCCGGCCACCGACTACGTGCGGCAGCTCATCCAGCGATCCCACGCCGCATGAAGGGCCTGTTGCTCGCAACCGTGTGGGCGCTCGTGAGCGCGCCCGGCCTCCCGGCCCGGCAGGACACGACCCGGCCGGTGGTGGTGGCCTCCAAGCCCTTCGGCGAGTCCTACCTGCTCGCCGAGATCTTTGCCCAGCTCCTCGAGGCGCGCGGTATCGCTGTCACGCGACGGCCCGGACTCGGCGCAACCGAGATTGCGTTCGAGGCCCTGCGCACCGGTGCCATCGATGTCTACCCCGAGTACACCGGCACCGGCCTGCTCGTGATCCTGGGCGAACCGCCCCAGGCAGACCCCGCGACGGTGTTCGCCCGCGTCACCACCGAGTTCCGGCGCCGCTGGGGTATCCAGTGGCTGGCCCCGCTCGGCTTCCAGAACACCTATGCCATCGCCGTCCGTCCCGGGACCGCGACACGCTACCGCCTGCACACGCTGAGCGACCTCGCCCGCGTATCCGACAGCCTCACCGCCGGTCTCACCCCGGATTTCATCGGCCGCCCCGACGGATTGCCGGGACTCACGGCGGCGTACAACCTGCACTTCCGCCAGGTGCATTCCCTCCTGCCCGCCGTCAAGTATCAGGCCCTCGACGCCGGCAAGGTTGATGTCATCGATGGCTATGCCACCGACGGCCTGATCGCACGCTACGGCCTCGTCGTCCTGGCCGACGACCGGCATTTCTTTCCGCCCTATCAGGCGGCCGCGCTGGTCGGGTCGCGCCTCGTGCAATCGCTACCCGCCGCCGTCGCCGCACTCTCTGAGCTGAGCGACCGGCTGGACGAAACGACGATGCGTGGGCTGAATCGCCGGGTGGAAGTCGATGGCGAGTCCATTGCATCGGTCGCCACGAGCGCGCTGCAGTCGCTTGGCCTCACCACGGAGGCCATGCCAGGAGGCTCGTACGACAACGCGGCGGGTTGCCTCCGGTCTGGATACTGCCGCGCTCGGCCGGCAAACGCTGCGACATCTCCTGCTCGTCGGGATATCGCTCGCCGTGGCCTGCCTCATTGCGCTGCCGCTGGGAGTGCTGCTCGAGCGTGCGCGCGGTCCCGCCGAGTCGGTGATCCGTGGCGTGGGCGTGATCCAGACGCTGCCCGGCATCGCCCTGCTGGCGTTCATGATCCCCCTGTTTGGCATCGGTATCGTGCCGGCGCTGGTGGCGCTGTCACTGTACTCGATCTTCCCCATCCTGAGAAACACCTATACTGGAGTACGCGATGCGAGCCCCGACGCCGTCGAGGCAGCCACCGCATCGGGGATGACGCCGGCGCAGGTGCTCCAGCATGTCCGGATTCCGCTGGCAGCGCCGGTGATCATGGCCGGCATTCGCACCGCGGCGGTGATCGATGTGGGGACGGCGACCCTGGCCGCATTCATCGGCGCTGGTGGCCTGGGCGACCCGATCGTGGCGGGCCTGGCACTGGCCGATACCAGGATGATCCTGTCCGGCGCCATCCCGGCGGCGCTGCTGGCGCTCCTGGTCGATGCAGCACTGGCATACGGCGAGCGGTGGGTGACCCCCGGGGGCCTCGTCGCGAAACACAAGTGAACCAGGGGAGGAACTGATGACATCCACGGCATCCGCCACGGCAGGTACCGGCCTCGACGAGGTCGCCGGGCGCTACCAGCGGGTTCGCGCACGAACCGAGGCGCTGGCCGCTCCGCTGGTGCCCGAAGACTGCGTCGTGCAGACCATGCAGGACGTGAGCCCCACCAAGTGGCATCTCGCCCACGTCACCTGGTTCTGGGAGACGTTCCTGCTGCGGCCGCACCTGCCGGGCTACGAATCGATCGACGACCGCTATGCCTTCCTGTTCAACTCGTACTACGTACAGGCCGGTCCGCGGCACGCGCGCGACCAGCGCGGCTACATCTCCCGACCCACCGTGAAGGAGGTGTACGAATTCCGCGCCTGGGTTGACCGGCACATGCTGCAACTGCTCGCGTCACCGGGGGCCGATGCCGACGTGCTCTTGCCGCTCATCGAGATCGGCCTCAATCATGAGCAGCAGCACCAGGAGCTGCTCGTCACCGACATCAAGCACGTCCTGTCGGTCAATCCGCTCCGTCCGGCATATCACCAGCCGGAGCCGCTCTCGGGCGTATGGATCCCGCCACTGAACTGGATCGAGGTGGAGGAAGGCCTGTATGAAGTGGGCTACGACGGGAGCGGGTTCTGCTTCGACAATGAGCTGCCGCGTCACCGGTACTTTCTGGAGCGGTTCGCGCTGGCCGACCGGCTCGTCACCAATGCCGAGTTCGATGCCTTCATGGCCGACGGCGGCTATGACCGCCCCGAGCTCTGGTTGTCGATGGGGTGGGCCGCGCGCGAGCAGCATCGGTGGACCTCGCCGTTCTACTGGGAACGCCACGCCGATCGCTGGATGACCTATACGCTGGGCGGACTGCGGGAGCTGGACCCCGCAGAGCCGGTCTGTCACGTGAGCTACTTCGAGGCCGATGCCTACGCCCGTTGGGCCGGGGCGCGCCTGCCAACCGAGCAGGAGTGGGAGGTGGCCGCGCGCGGCGAGCCAATCGCGGGGAACTTCGCCGACACCGGGCTGCTGCACCCGTCGGCGTATCACCGCACCGAGGGCGTACGCCTGCACCAGCTCTATGGTGACGTGTGGGAATGGACCCGGAGCCAGTACTCACCCTATCCCGGCTATGCCGCCGCCCCCGGCGCGCTCGGCGAGTACAACGGCAAGTTCATGTGCAACCAGTTCGTGCTGCGGGGCGGGTCCTGCGCCACGCCGCAGGACCACATCCGCGCCACTTATCGCAACTTCTTCCCGCCCGAGGCGTGCTGGCAATTCACCGGCATTCGCCTCGCGCGGGATACCGCACCCTAGTTGAGCGGCACGCCCGGGATGAGATACGCCCGACCGGTGCCGTTCTCCTGGCCCGCCGTGACGAGGTAGTCCACCAGGCCATCACCGGTCACGTCACCCATGCCGATGATGTCGAAGCCGAAGGTCTCTCCCGCAGTCACCGAGGCAAACGAGCGACGGGTCGCACCCGTGGCACCGTCGACGATGTAGCCCTTGCCGGCTACCGGCGCACCCTCGTTGCGGCGCCAGGCCGCCAGTGCGAAATCGGGCACACCATCTCCGGTCACGTCACCGATCGCGCGACCCATCCCGAACTGGTCACCGGCGGCCTCGCCGCTGAAGGTGCGCAGGATGGTGCCCGTGGCGCCCGAGAGCACGAATGCCGCACCACGGTTCGCGCCGCCCGTGCCGTTGTTGATGTCGGCACTGAAGATGTCAGGCACGCCGTCCTGGTCGAAGTCTCCCGGGGAAAACACCCAGAACTGGCCGAAGGACCCGGCACCAGGCACTGTGAACGGGCCCCGGAGCAGTGCCCGCGTCGCCCCGGAATACACCCGGAGCCGCCCCCCATTCTCCAGTGGCGAACCAACAGCAAAGTCCGGCACGTGGTCACCGTCGAGGTCGCCCACCGTGCGGAGGCCAGCGCCGAAAACGGCACCGGGCACGGTGCCGGTCACCGTCGCGACGAGCGTGCCGTTGGCACCAGACACCACGTACACCGCGCCCACATCGGTGCCGCCCGGGCCGTCCCGTCCCGGCGCACTCACGAGCAGGTCGGGGATGCCGTCACCCGTCACGTCGCCGGCTGGTGCCACCGCCTGGCCGGCGGCGTCGCCAGCGGCGAGGCCATCGAAGCGAAACAGCGTGCTACCAGTGGCACCGGACACCACCAGGACATATCCTGGCTGGTTGGTGCTGAGCCCAGGGGCGCCAAGGGCGATGTCGTTCACGCCATCGCCGTTCATGTCGCCCACCACGTCGATGCCGATGCCGAGCTGGCCACCGGCCGTGGCACCGGTGACGCGGTAGAGCAGCGTCCCCGTGGCACCGGAGTGCACATAGGCGCGCCCCGCATCCGCTCCGCCGGCGTCGTTGAACGGCGCCGTCAGCGCCACGTCGTCGATGCCGTCACCGTTCACGTCGCCCACATTGTCGGCTATCCAGCCGAAATTGTCGCCCGCCCCTTCGCCATTGATCGTGTAGGTCGCCACCGGGATGGCGCGGAGCGTCGCCGTGGCCGTGTTGTTGCCCGCCGTGGCATCACTGGTCGTACTGGTGGCTGTCGCAGTCAGCGGTGTCGCACTCAACAGTGGTACGGTGAGGGACACGGAATAATCCAGCGTGGCCGCCGGCGCCACGCTGCCGGGCGACCAGCGCACCTTGCCGGCGTCGAGCACCCCGCTCGCCGGCGTGATACTCGACACGCCGACACCGGCCGGGATTGCGAGCTCGACCACCGTGCCCTCCGCTGCCACGCTGCCGGTATTGCGGAGCCGCAGCGTGGCAGGCGCCTCTGCTCCGCTCGCGCCCTGCGGGTTGCCCCCGAAGGTGAGCACGAGGTCGGCCATCGGTTGTGCCGACACCACCACGGCCAGCTGTGAGGCGGTGGCGGTGCCATCGTTGTTGCCAGCGGCAGGATCGGGCGTGATACTCGACGCGCGCGCGGACAGCGTTCCACCGGGGGCGGAAGCTGCCGTCACCGTCACCGAGAATGACTCGGAGGCACCGCTGGTGAGTTGCGCCAGCGCCGGCCAGGCGGCCACCGCCCCCGTCACGGTAACCGCTGATCCCGCAACCGGGCTCAACCCAGCGAACAGTGCGAGACGCGGAACCACCGTCGCAGCGGCATCCGGCCCCGCATTGCGCACCGTCACCACATAGGTCGCCTCCTGCCCCGTTGCAATCGCCGCCGGCCCGGCGACCGTCACCGAGAGGTCGGCGGAGGAACCGGGCGAACCGCCGTCGGTGCCGCAGGCGGCGAGGAGCAGCACCGCGAGCACACGGGCTGGGACTGCCAGGAAAGACCGGAACAGGGTGCGCATGTGACCTCGATGGTTCGTGGGTGCACCGGGATGTGGCCCGGCTACGTGGTGCGTCGTCTCCATGACGAGGGAAACAGCGGCGATGGACACCGTTTTCGTGTATGAGTCCTGCAAGGCGCCCGAATTCCCGCGCACGCGAGACGCGACCCGGCGAGATTTCCGGGACCTCACCACCGGGTCAGAAGCCGATGCCGCGTGTCCTGATCATCGAGGACCAGCCAGATATTGCCGCCGTCATCGCCGAGAACCTGGCGGCGGAGTCATTTGAGGTGGCGCATGCAGACACGGCGAAGGAGGGACTGGAGCGAGCTCGCACCTGGTCCCCCGATCTCGTCGTGCTCGACTTGATGCTGCCCGACTTGCCGGGCGAGGAGGTGCTCGCCACCCTCCGCCGTGAAGGGCGGGAGGTGCCGGTGCTGATTCTCTCGGCCCGGAGTGACGAAGCCACCAAGGTCACCGGGTTCCGCATCGGCGCCGACGACTACGTCACCAAGCCATTCGGCCTGCTGGAACTGCTTGCGCGCATCGATCGATTGGTGCGTCGAGCATCGGCGCGCCCGGCGCCCTGTATCGACATTCGATTCGGGGAGGTGGAGGTGCGGCCGGGCGCGCGGCGCGTGCTGGTCGGTGGTGCGGAGGTGGAACTGCGACCGAAGGAAATGGACCTGCTGCTCGCCCTCGCCGCACGGCCGAACGAGGCGGTGTCGCGGCAGGACCTGCTGCGCACGGTGTGGCAGTACCAGGATGGCGTCGCGTCGCGCACGGTCGATTGGCACATGGCCGAGCTGCGGCGGAAGCTCGGCGACGACCCGGTGCAACCACGCTTCCTGCAGACGGTGCGAAAGGTGGGCTATCGCCTGGACGTACCGGCAGGCATCGCGTGAGTCATCCCGTCACGGCGGTCGCGCACCGGCGTGGCGCGATTCGGCAGCTGCTTGTCACGCGCCCGGGCTCCGTCCTGCTGCTGTTCCTGCCGCTGGTCGGCACCGCCGGGCTGTCGGCCGCTTACCTGCGCTCGGCCCTGGCGCACCGTCGCGCCGTCGAGCAGGACGCAGAGACAAAGGCGGTCAATCTCCTGGGCGAAGCCCATGCCGCCGTGGATGCCGACGTCACGCCAGGGCTGGCCGTGCTTTGGCGCCGCGCGCGCGAGGAGGAGCTGCGCCCTGCGACGCCACCGTCGGCGCGCGCACTCGCCGACTCGATCTGGGCGGCGCAGGATTCCTTGGTCGCCTGTCGCTGCGGGCCCATGGCACCGGTCCGCTCGGTAACCATCTGGGACCGGGGCCACGACCGCATCGCCACCTTTCCCGCCGGCCCGCGCGACTCTGCACTGCATGAACTGGTCAGGGCGTCGACGGCATCACCGCGCGTCGCCAACAGCCTCACCATCCTGCGCAACGGCGGCTCGGTGGGCGCGCCCATCACCTTTGCGCTGCTCGCCGTCCGGGGACATCGCACGCCCCCGGTCATCGTGGCCATCGATCTCGACCCGATGGAGATCGGTGCCCGCTTCGAGCACGAAATGCAACGCGTGCTCGACGGCGTGGCACCGGGCGCGGGCCGCACTGCCGGCCTGCTCGTGGTGCATCCAGTCGGCGATACCCTCGCGTACACGGGCACCGCCGGTCCGCTGGGGATCACCGCCGAATTGCCGTTCGGCAACGACGCGATCGGCGCGAACTGGCACTCTGCCGTGCTCACGCTGCCGGCGAGCATGATCGCGGCGCTGGTGCCCGGTGGACTGCCCCACTCGCCCTGGCCGCTGCTGCTGGGTATCGGGGCGCTGAGCATCTGCCTCACCCTGCTCGCCCTGCTCGGCCTCGCACGATTGCACCAGCTGGTCACCCTGCGCGAGCAGTTCGTGGCCGGCGTGACGCACGAGATTCGGACCCCGATCACGCAGATCCTGCTGTACGCAGAAACGCTGCAGCTGGAGCGCCCCACGCCGGAGGCACGGCGTCGAGCGGCCGGTGTCATCGTGCGCGAGGCGCGCCGCCTGAGTCATCTCGCCGACAACGCCCTCGCCTTTTCGCGCGCGCGACGCGCCGATGTGAGCCTCGACCTCGAGGTGCTCGACCTTGGCGAGACCGTCGCCGGGGCCGTACATGCCCTGGAACCGCTGGCGACGGAACGCGGAACCCGCATCGCGCTGTCGGCCCCCTCCGGCACCGCGGTCTTCGCCGATGCCACATCCATCGTCCAGATCGTGCGGAACCTGGTGGAGAACGCGATTCGGCATGGCAACATCGGCGGGATGGTGCGGGTCGAGGTGGAGGCCGCCACCAACGGTGGATGCGTGCGCGTCACCGACCAGGGTCCGGGCATTCCCGTCCCTGACCGCGAACGCGTGTGGCAGCCCTTTGTGCGTGCCGCCAATGCCACCGCACCAGGCACAGGGCTCGGCCTGAGCATCGTGAAGCAGCTGGTCGAACTGCAGGATGGCCGGGTCACCACCGCCGAAGCGCCCGGGGGTGGGGCGCTCTTCGAGGTCTGGTTGCCGGAGGCGTAGCGGCGGCGCCTACGACGGCGGATGCACCGCCGGCTCCATGAAAAGGTTGTCCGCGTAGCACCAGCTCCAGTCCTCGCCGGGCTCGAAACTCCGCATGATCGCGTGCTGCGAGGCATGGAAGTGCTTCGTGGCATGCTTCCCGATCGAGTTGTCGCAGCAGCCGACATGCCCGCACTCCTGGCAGAGACGCAGGTGCACCCACCGCATCCCGGTCTTGAGGCATTCTTCGCACCCCTCGGGTGTGTTTGCCTTCACGTCCTTGACCTGCTTCACATGCTCACATTGAGCCATGGCACCTCAGTCTCCCGTTCACTGTTTACCGTTCACCGTTCTACGCAGTACACTCACGCCCTCACCCCCAGATGCGCATGCACGAAGCTCACCGCCATCGCTCCCTCCCCGACCGCCGACGCCACCCGCTTCATGGACCCGCTCCGCACGTCGCCCGCCGCAAAGACGCCAGGCAGGCTCGTCTCCAGCAGGAATGGCGCGCGGTCGAGCACACGCCAGCGTTCTTCCGCTACCGTCTCCGGCGGCAGGTTGAGTCCCGTCAGCACAAACCCCCTTCGGTCGAGGTCCACGCAGCCCCGAAGCCAGTCGGTATTCGGGTCGGCCCCGATGAACAGGAACAGCGCTGCGGCAGCGAGGGTTTCCTCACCGGCCGGTCCCTTGGTGCGTACCGCCCCCAGCTGGCCCGACCCCTCCAGCCCGATGACGTTGGTGTTGAGGCGGACCTCCACGTTGTCCATCGACTCCAGCCGGTCCACCAGGTATCGCGACATGCTCGCCCCCAGGTCGGGCCCGCGGACCACCACGTACACCTTGCGCGCGTAACCGGCGAGGTTCACCACCGCCTGGCCCGCCGAGTTGCCCGCCCCGACCACGACCACCACCTCGTCGCGGCACATCTTCGCTTCCATGCTGGTGGCGGCGTAGTAGATCCCCGCGCCGTCGAACTCCTCGAATCGCGGCACGTCGAGCGTGCGGTACTGCACCCCGCTCGACACCAGCACGCACCGGGTGCGAATGCGGGTCTTGTCGGCCAGGGTGAGGATCCGGTCGCCGCCATCGATGCCCAGCGAACGCACGTTGCACGGCACCGTGATGTGCGCCCCGAACCGCTGCGCCTGGAGGAGCGCATTCCGGGTCAGGTCCTCGCCTGATATTCCGGTGGGAAAGCCCAGGTAGTTCTCGATGCGTGCGCTGGTGCCCGCCTGCCCGCCCGCGGCGAGGGTATCGGCGGTCAGTACATCCAGCCCCTCCGATGCCGCATACACCGTCGCTGCAAGGCCGGCCGGACCGGCGCCCACCACCACCAGGTCGTACACGTGGTCCGCCTCGAGCGTCACCACCAGCCCCGCGCACCGGGCGAACGCCTCCAGCGTGGGGTTCCGGTAGACCTGGCCCTGCGACCCGATCACGATCGGCGTATCGGACGCCGGGACGCCGAGCTGCCGCAGCATTTCTTCCGCCTGCACGTCGGTGTCCACGTCGCGCCAGCGAATGGGCACCAGGTTCCGGGTGGCGAAGTCGCGAAGCCGATGCGCCGCCGGCGAGAATCGAGACCCGATCATCGTCACACCCACAAAGCCGGCGTCGGTAAGCATCTTGCGCCGCATCAGGAAGGCCTTGACCACGACATCGGCGAACTCCGGGATCTCGTCGATGGCCTTCCGGAGTTCGGCCGCGCTCAGCATCAGCACCCTTCCGTCCTCCACCACGCGTGCCGTCACCAGCGCCACCCTGCCGGTAAGCATGTCCACGTCGCCCGTGAACTGCCCCGGATGGTGGGTCACCACGACATGCGGCGTGTCGGTGGCGTGCTCCACGATCTCGACCGCCCCGTCGAGCACCACAAAGAAACAGAAGTTCCGGTCGCCCTGCTCGAACAGGGTCTCACCAGCCTTCACGTCGCGCGGATGACCGCGCGTGGAGAGCCGGGCGATGTCCTTCTCGTCCAGGGTGGGAAATGCAACGCCAGTATCAATGGCCATGAAATTGTTCTTTCGTGCGCCTTTGCGCAGTACCAGGGTGAAACCTTCGCCAGCCAGTCGCGTAAGCGTGGCCCATGAACCCAGCCATTCTGCTCGCTGCATTCATTCTAGCAGCCCCGGTCCAGGCGCCGTCCGACAGCCTGGACGCCTTCATTCGCGCCCAGATGGCGATGCGGAAGATCCCCGGACTCTCCCTCGCGATCATCGACAAGGGCCGGATCGTCTACGCCAAGGGCTATGGCGTGACGGCGCCCGGCGGCAAGACCCCGGTCACCACCGAGACGCTGTTCCTTGCCGGCTCCATCAGCAAGAGCGTGTCGGCGACCGGCGCCCTGAAGCTGGTGGAAGCAGGCACGCTGTCGCTCGACGGCAATGTCAACGACAAGCTCACCACCTGGAAGGTGCCCGACAACGGCTTCACCGGAACCGAAAAGGTCACCCTCCGGCGAATCCTGAGTCACAGCGCCGGACTCACCGTGCATGGCTTCGACGGATACGAGGTCGGTACCCCCGTGCCGACCCTGGTCCAGGTCCTGGACGGGACACCGCCGGCCAACAGCCCGCCGGTGCAGGTCGATACCACACCGGGCACCTTGTGGCGCTACTCCGGCGGCGGCTACACCGTGATGCAGCTCATGATGGACGATGTCACCGGCACGCCATTCGAACAGTGGATGGCGGTGAATGTCCTGGCACCATTCGGCATGACCCATAGCAGCTTCCAGCAGCCGCCGTCGTCTACGATGCTTCCCTTCGCCGCCGCCGGGCAATACGCGCCGGGCCGGCCGGTGCCCGGGCGCTTTCACCTCTATCCCGAAATGGCCGCGGCCGGCCTCTGGACCAACGCCTCCGACCTGGCACGATTCGCCATGGGCCTGCAACAGTCGCTTGCGGGCGGCCCCAATCCCGTCATCTCCCAGGCGATGACACGACAGATGCTCACCGACACCAAGGATAGCGACGGCCTTGGTGTGTTCCTCGAGGGGGCGGGAGACAGTCTCTTCTTCGTGCATGGCGGGCGCGATGAAGGATTCGATGCGTACATGGGTGCCTTCGCCGAGCGGGGTCAGGGCCTGGTCATCATGATCAACGCCAATGACAACTCGGGGATGATGCGGCGCATCTACGAGTTCGTGGCGCGCCAGTACGATTGGGCCGGCCGGCAGGCTCCCCTGGCCGTCGTGCCGGAGAAGATTCCAGGCGCGCGTCTCGCCTCCTATGGCGGCTACTACGAGGTCGCCAGCAACCAGATGCTCACCCTGGCGATGCGGAGCGGCCGCCTCGTGTCGCTCGCCGACGGGCTGACCGATCGCGTCTGGGTTCCCACCGGCCAGTGGCAGGTGACCAGCGAGGACCAGGACCGTCGCTTCGATTTTGTGCATGAACCAGACGGAACCATCACCGGCTTCTCTCGGTCGATCAACGGTACCGAGCGGACCGCCCCTCAGGTGAGCCCGCTGCTCAAGAACCTGAAGCCGGCACGCGACCCCGATCCGGCCCGCACGGCACGCGCCGACAGCGCCCTCCGCGCTCTCGAAAAGGGCGGCTCGGCGGCGCAGGACTCACCTGCCCTCTCCGCCGGTGCCCGCAAGGACTTCGGCGACAGGCCAGTCGATGTCCTTGCGGGATACAACGGAATCACCTTCCTCATGGCCGAAGACGTCGCGGGGCGTGGCATCGAGCGCCATGGCAGTGCCGTGGCGACGGTGCTCGGCTACCGGCTTGCCAACCCCGCCCATGGCGCCTTCGCGCTGGTATACCTGACGGCCGACGGAGAAGTGACAGACTACGACGTGGTGAACGACTAACAGGTCTATCAAGGGAACCTTGCATGCGCACCACGATTCAAGCCGTCCTCGCCGGCAGCATCCTGCTCTCGGCCTGCGGCAGTGACGGCAGCAGTGCCCCCGGCACGTCGACCTTCGAAGCGGAGATGACCGGCGCCTACACCGAGACGCTCGATGGTGATGCCCTCTTCGGCACGCTCATCAACGCCGGTCATACCGGTTTCGGGCTGGTCCTGGGCGAAGAGGGGCCGGCCCAGGTGAACCGTCGTCTCGACGGCCATGACGCCGCTCCCCGCCGGCACCTACGACATCAATGCGGCCAGCGTTCCCGACGACGGTACCGCCTTCTTCCGGGGCACCGTCCGATATGTGGTGGGAAACGCCCTGGAGCAGTTTGAGATCCGGGGCGGCAGCATCACCATTACCCGCAGCGCCGGCAATGCGGTGATCGGCACGATCGAGCTCCGGGCGGTGCGAACGAGCCCCTGCTGCGATGCCGAACCGGTGGAGATCTTCATCGCCGGTTCCTTCAGCGCAACCGCAATTCCCGTTTCCTAGCAGGTGCTCCGCACCACGTCACTGCAGCGCGCTTCGGGGGTCGACCCCGGTGGCGCGGTGGGCCGGAAACCACGCGGCGACCCCCGCCACGACAGCCATGAACCCGATGGCGGCGGCGAATACCCGTGGATCCAATGGGCTCACCTGGAACAGGAGCGCCTGGATCAGCTTCGACAGGAGGAGCGACGCCGCCAGGCCGATCGCCACGCCCACTGACACGACGGTCAAGCCCTGGCGCAGCACCATGGCGCCGATCGAACGCCGTCCCGCCCCCAGCGCCATCCGGATGCCGAACTCCCTGGACCGCAGCTTGACGCCATAGGCGAGGACGCCGAAGAGACCGAGCGCCGAGAGCGCCAGCGCCACGAGGGCGAAGGTAAGCAGGAGTTGCGTGGTGAACCGCCGCTGGGCCGCGCCCTGCCCGATGACATCGTCCAGGGTAGCTGGGTGGAACATCACCAGCTGCGGATCAACATTCGCAAGCACCTGCCGCACCGATGGCTCCAGTGCCGTCGGCGATCCCATCAGTGGCAATGACCTGCACCAGCGGCCAGTTCCGGTCGCCGGCAAACTGCCGGTGGGCGTGATAGACATATGTGGCCGACTCGCCCTCGTTGGTGATCGCCACATTGCCGACCACGCCGATGATCTCGCTGTTGCGCCCGCCGGTCCGAAGCTCCTGGCCGAGGGCGCTCGTACCGGGAAAGAGCGCGTCGGCCAGGCTCTGGCTGACAACGACGCGCTCGGGTGCCCCCACGTCGTCACCGGCGTCGAAGGTGCGGCCAGCCAGTACCGGGATGCCGGCCGCCGTGAAGTACTCGCCGGACACCACCCGGTTCTGGGCTTGCGTCCTGCCGCGCTTGTCATCGCCCACCAGTGGTCCACTGCGCGCCACCACGCCCCAGTCGTGGTAGGCACCAGTGGCAGGAAGCTTCGAGATGCCGCCGACCGCGCGCACGCCCGGCAGCGCAGCCAACTGCGTCGCCAGCGCCTCGTACACGCTGGCGCGCGCCGTCGAGTCGTAGCGCGCCGCCGGGAGGTTCAGCTCGAACGTGAGCACGTTCTCGCTCCGGATGCCGAGATCTACCCTGGAGATCGCGCGGAAGGAGGCGAGCAGCAGCCCGGCGCCCACCAGCAGCACGAACGCGAGCGCCACCTGGGACACCACCAGCCATTCGCGCATCCGCAGCGAGCCGGCCCCGCTGGTGCCCGAGCGGCCCTGGTCACGCAGGGCATCACCCGGTTGCGCGCGAGATGCGCGCAGCGCCGGCGTGAGGCCGAAGAGCACCGCACAGCCGCAGGCGAGCACCAGTGAGAAGACCAGCAGCAGCGGGTCGAGTGAGAGCGTGTCCAGCCGGGGGATGTTCCCTCCCCCGAGCCTGACGATCGCCGTCATCGCCAGTCGGGCCACCACGAGGCCGGCGAGTGCCCCCGCACAGGCGAGCGTGAGGCTCTCGATGAGCAGTTGTCGCACGATCCGCCCGCTTCCCGCCCCAAGGGCTGCGCGGACGGCAAATTCGCGGGTGCGTTCCGAGCTGCGCACCAGCATCAGGTTGGCAAGGTTGACGCAGACCAGGAGCAGCACGCAGCCCACCGCCCCGAGAATGATGCTGAGCGGACGACTCGCCGAGCCGACCACATCATCACGCAGCGGGTAGAGCCCGGCGCGTTCCTGGCGGATATTGGGGAATCGCTCTCCCATCTGCAGGGTGAGCCGGTCGAGGTCCGCCTGCGCCTGGTCGATCGTCACATTGGAACGCAACCGCCCAATGAGCGTGAGATAGTGGTTCCCGGCCTGGGTGGGATCCCGCCCCTGGCTCAGGTCCATCGGTATCCATGCGTCGACCGCACCCGCAATCGGGTCCTTGAACCCGGCCGGCATCACCCCGCGCACCAGGAAGCTGCGCCCGTCCATCATCAGGCTCTGCCCTACCGCCGCCGGGTCGCCATGAAACTGCTGCTGCCACAGGCCGTGACTCAGCACCACGACCGCGGCGGCATCGATCTTGTCCTCGATGCCGGACCCGACCTCATCCTCCGGCTGGAATCCCCCACCGAGCGCCGGTGCGGTCCTGAGTACGCTGAAATAGTTGGCGCTGGTGGGCAGCGTCCGGATCCGGTGGGCATCATCGCCCGACCCGATGTCGGCCCCACGCGTGTTGTAGGTCAGGATCGCGGCGAGCGACTCGAATGAACTGGTCTCGTCTCGATACACCAGGTACTGCACCGGCGACACGAAGTTCTTGATGTCGAGGTGATCGACATAGGTGCCATAGAGCCGCACCAGCTGCCCCGGCTCCTGGTACGGCAGTGGCTGCAGCAGCACCGTGTTGACGGCGCTGAACACCGCCGTGGTACCTCCGATCCCAAGCGCGAGCGTGAGGATCACGACGGCGGCGAACCCCGGGTTGTGCGCCAGGTTGCGCAGCGCATAGCCGACATCACTCTTCGTGTCGTCGAGGAGACGGGTGCCGCGCGCGTCGCGCACCTCCTCCTTGATGCGCTCCACTCCGCCCAGGGCCAGGTGGCTCTGCCGCCGGGCCTCCGGCTCGCTCACCCCTGCATCTCGGCGCCGGGCCGCCTCCTGCTCGAGGTGAAAGCGGAGTTCCTCCGCCAGTTCCTGCTCTTCCCTGCGCCGGAACAGCAGCGCGCGCACGCGCTGCCAGAGATCGGTTGCCAGGCTCACGTTCCCCCCAGGGCCAAAGGCGTGTTCAGTATCAGGTTGATCGCCGCGGATGCGCGATCCCACGCGGTGCGCTCCAGCTCGAGCTGGCGGCGGCCGGCCGGCGTCAGCTCGTAGTAGCGTGCGCGCCGGCTGTTCTCGGTAATCCGCCACTCCGAGCGCACCAGCCCCCGCCGCGTCATGCGCACCAACGCCGGGTAGAGGGACCCCTGGTTCACCAGGAACACCTGCCCCGACATCTGCTCGATACGGAGCGCGATCCCCCAGCCGTGCATCGGCTCCAGCGACAGGGTCCGGAGCACCAGCATCTCGAGGGTGCCCTGGAGCAGTTCACCACCTTGATCCGCCATTTCCCATCTCTCCTTCAGATAATCTGAAGGTAGGACGGTTGTTGGGTCGATTTGGTTGCAACGGGCGGGGTGTCGGCGGCGTCCGCGTTTTCTCGCTCTGTTCCGTCCGCCCATCACGTGGTACGCTGGTCGTCCGAAGAATTGCCACATCCCATTTTTACTGCCATAATTATGGCATGAAAACCACCATGGAAATCCCCGACGAGCTTTACCGAAGGCTCAAGGCAAACAGCGCCGCGCAGGGAAAGACGGTGCGCGAGGTGGTGGTCAACCTCGTTCAGGAATGGCTCGATGACACCGGGAAGGGAGGTGCTGCACTCATGGACCAGCACGATACCGCACACGACAAGACCGCAGAACTGAGACGGTGGCTGGACGAGGCCGCTGCCCTGACCGATGCTGCCCCACCGGGGCCGACTGCCCTGGAGCACCTGATGGCCAGTCGGAACCGGCTCGAGCCGCCAACGGAATGAGCCGCGTGGTGGTGGACGCCAACGTCTGGGTCGCCGCTACCGACCGGCGCGTGCCGCACTACGCCGACAGCACCAGCTGCCTGTTGCGGCTGCGGGAGCTGGACTGGATGGTCCTGGTCCCGTCACTGGCAAGGGTCGAGGTCGCCTGTGCCCTGGCGCGTCTGTTCCAGAATCCCGCGCAAGCGCGCCGCATCACCGGCGGGATGCTGCGTTCAGTTCGCGCCGCCGAACTCCCGCTCGACGCCGGGGCCGTCGAGCGGGCCCAGCTCATCGGCACCGAGCAGTACCTGCGGGCCGCCGATGCCATCTACGCCGCTGAGGCAGTGAGCGCCGGTATCCCGCTCATCTCGTGGGACAACGAGCTCATCAAACGCGCAGGAGCCATGTCACCCTCGACATGGCTCCTTGCCCACGCCTGACCCTCGTTCCGCTATTTCGAAGCGGTCGCCGGCCTGGGCCACACATTGTCGCTGAAGTCCCGGTCCGGAAACCGCTGGCCCGGGTCCAGCACGATCTTCTCGATCTTCGCCCCGCCAAAGTTCAGGTCCGCCACGAACGTCCTGTTTCCGCTGAACCACACATCCACGGGCCACGTCACCACTGCTGCCCGGCCGTCGATCACCGCGTTCTTCATCTTCGATGGCGCGGGGCCGCTCGCGGCAAACTCCACCCGCAGCACCACCGGTGATGGCATCTCGCCCCACTGCCGCACCGTCACCTGGGCCTTGCCACCCGAAATGTTCGCCTTCACGATCGACTCGTTCACTGCCTCAGTGGTGAAGAGCCAGTAGTACCAGAACCAGTCGAGGTTCTGCTTCAGTTCCCGATTCATCGCAAACATGAAGTCCCATGGCGACGGGTGCTTGAAGCGCCAGGTCTTCGCATACGCCTGCATCGCCCGCTGCACCGCGCTGTCGCCCACGATCGCGCCGAGCATCGAGAGCATCATCGGGGCCTTGGCATAGGTCACATAGCCGGTGAACGGCCCGCCGTAGTTGTTGTCCCACATCATCGGCGCCTGCGCCTCCATGCCGGAGGTCTGGCCGAACTGGCCGCCCAGGCTGTCGAGCAACGTTGGCTTCTTCTTCCACGCATCCTCAGAGAGGATATTCATGTACTGGTTGAAGCCCTCGTCCATCCAGCCGTACCACGTCTCGTTCACCCCCACCATCATCGGCCACCACTGGTGCCCGATCTCGTGGTCCGTCACCCCGAACCCCGGCCCGCTCATGGTGAGCATCGGGTACTCCATGCCGTTCTCCGGTCCATCCACCTGGGTGAACTGCGGCCAGGCGTAGGGAAACCAGAGCGCGCTGTAGTACTCGAGCGCGTGACGTGCCATGGCGCCGGTCTTGTTGTAGAGGGTGTCCTCGGGCAGGTAGAAGATATTGATCGGGATGGCGCCTCGGCCCGGAATCGTGGCGCGCGTGGCGTCCCAGCGGTACTCCCCTGACGTGGCCCAGGCGAAGTCGTTCACCGTGTCGGCGGTGAACTTCCACACCAGGCGGCTGCCGTTGGCCGTTGCCTTGCCGGGGCCCTGCTCGTCCGGCCCAACGATGGTGCGCTGGTCGTCGCTCTCGAGCGCGTGCGACAGGCGCTCGCGCGCCGTGGGAGTGAGTACCTCGTCGGGATTCTGCAGCGTGCCGGTGGCACCCACCAGGTAGCCGGCCGGCACGTCGATGTTCACCTCGAACCGGCCGTAGTTGTTGTAGAACTCGCTGCCACCCAGGTGCGGCTCCCGGTCCCAGCCGCGCAGGTCGTCGTACTTGGCCACCTGCGGATACCACTGCGACAATTGGAAGACGCGAAGCCCTCGCCGCCCGCCACGGGCCGCACCCCGCCCGATCGGGATGTCGGGAATGTCGCCGGCCCACTCGATCTCGACGGTAGACGTGCCGCCCGCCGCGATCGGCTTGGGGAGGGGAATCGTCACCAGCGTACCGGTGGTCCAGACCGCGGCCGGTGCCTTGGTGTCGATGTCGGTGCCGTCCACCACCACCTTGTAGAGCGTCTGGCCGCTCGTCACCGACGGCGGAACGCGGCTCCGCGGGCTCATCGGGTCGAACCGGTTCTGGTAGAGCCGGATCACCAGCTGCCTGATCGCCGTGTCGCTCGGGTTCCGGATGGTCACCACCTCATGCCCGGTGAGGCGCCCCGTCAGCTGGTCCAGCCGCACATCGATTTTGTAGTCGGTGCCGAACTGCCAGTATCTGGGCCCCGGCCGGCCGGTCGAGTCGCGGGTACCCGCCTTGAGCCCCGTCTCGAAGCTCCGGGTAACGGGGACAGTGCGCCGAATGGCGCGCGGGGGTTCCTGCTGGGCCGCCAGCGGCACCGCGAGGAGCAGTAGCAAGGCAACTGATCGCATCGAACTCTCAATCTTTGAAGTGGAGACCTACCCGCCTACCCGCCTACCCGCCTACCCGCCTACCCGCCTACCCGCCTACCCGCCCCGCCTACCCGCCTAGACGGCTCCCATGTGCAGGAGTTTCGCCGTGCGACGTCATTCAGATCGGGACCGTGGCCGCGGACCCAATCAATGCGACAACCGCTAAACATAAGGAGAGCGTTCCTCCGCTTCCGCTCCCCTGGGCCATTCCGGTCGTAGCCGTGGCAGGCGACACCGGGATCGGCCCTTGGGCGCGGCCTGCTTAGTTTGCTGCCGTGAATTCCGTCAAGCCACATCGCGTCTTTCCGCCCATCCCGGCGCGGGCCTACCTGTTCGTCGCCCTCTACTTTGCGACCACCTGGGGCGTGATCCTCGCCCTCGCGGTAGGTGCCCTGCCCTTCGCGGCGCTCTGGGTGCCGGCACTGGCGGCGTTCACCATCGTACCCCTCCTTCTCCTCCTCATCCGCGGCGGGTTCGGCCGGGCACCGGGCAAGGCGTACAGGCTGTTCGTGCTGCGGCCCTTCTGGTATGTGCAGCTCATGTTGCCCTTCGTCGCGATAGCCGGAATCATCGGCACCGCCGCGGGCTCGCTTGCCGGTGCCGGGCTCACCGGGGGGCGGATCACTGCCGGCACCGTCACCGTGATATGCCTGCTCTTCATAGTTGCGGGCTATCTGGGCTCCCGCCGGCTCGTCGTGCGCGACGTCACCGCCTCCATCGCCAACCTTCCCGCAGGGCTGGACGGGCTCCGCATCGTGCAGCTCTCCGACCTGCACGTTGGACCGCACCTCCCTGCCTCCCGGTTCGAGCACATCGTGAGAACGGTGCAATCGCTGGAACCCGACCTCATCGCCGTGACCGGGGATTTGGTCGATGACCACTCCGAGGACACCGATCGCTACGCCGACGCACTCGGTGGGCTCTCGGCACCACTTGGCGTCTATGTCATTGCGGGGAACCACGACATCTACGCCGGATGGGACGACGTCGCCCGGCGCCTGCACCAGCGCCTGGACAACCATGTACTGGTAAACGAGTCGCGCCTCCTCACCTGGAAGGGCGCCACCTTCGCCGTTGCCGGCACCGGTGATCCCGCCGCCGGCTCCGATGCGGCACATGGCGGGGTCGATGTGGCCGCAACCCTGGCACAGGTGCCCGGCGACATGCCCGTCGTAGCGCTGGCGCATAATCCCGCCATCTGGCCGGCACTCGCGAAGCGGGGCGTGGCCCTGACGCTGTCGGGGCACACCCATTGGGGCCAGCTGGCGCTGCCGGCACGCAACTGGTCGGTGGCGTCGCCGTTCCTGGAGCATTCAATGGGTGCCTTCACCGAGGGGAACTCGCTGCTGTTCATCAACCCCGGCACCGGCTACTGGGGCATTCCCTTCCGGCTCGGCGCCTGGTCGGAGATCACGCGGATAACGCTCCGCTCGTCGACCGAAACGCGGATCGACGTCGGCGCCATTCGAGACGCGTAGATCGCCCGGAAGCAACCTGACGGGCACTGAAGTGACACTCGGGGGTAGTCCTGCACATGAAACCTGCAGAAGCTGGGACGGCGGAGGGCGGCATCCGGGTGCTGCTGCGACTTGAAGCGGCGGTCGTCTTGATCGTGACGCTGCTGCTCTATCACAACGCTGGTGGCGGCTGGGGTCTCTTCGCGCTCCTCTTTCTCGTACCCGACCTGAGCGCGCTCGGCTACCTCGCCAACCCGCGGGCAGGTGCCATCGCCTACAACGCCGCTCACACCTACATCGCCGCCATCGGTGCGGTGGCACTGGCCTGGTACACAGCCCCGGCGCTCGTGCCCGCGGCGCTGGTGTGGGTGGCCCACATCGCCTGGGACCGCGCCATCGGCTACGGCCTCAAGTATCCCGACCAGTTCGGCCACACCCATCTGGGACTGATCGGCCGGGCGCGCGCCGGTGCCTGAGGCAACCGGGACCTTCCCTCCTCTGGCGGTGGGAAGGGGTTTCCTCAGGTACGAGGAGGCGCGACAGCAGTTGCTCCAGCAGGTGATCGCGCTGCCGGAGGCACAGCTGCAGGCCACGCCCCGCCGGGGCGGGTGGTCGACACTCGAGGTGCTCGAACATGTTGCGCTGGCAGAGCGCTCGGTGTTCCAGAACCTGCCCGATCCCGCCACGATGGCGCGCCATGAGCAGGCGGTCGAGCACCGCATTCGGTGGGTCATTGTGGTCCTGGCAGTGACATTCCGGATACCGCTGCGTGTGCCATCACCGGAAATGGCGCCCGGTGGAAGCCGGACGCTGGCGGAGGTCCGGCAGCTGTGGGAAGAGAACACCCGGTGGTTGCGCCACTACGCGCAGCATGCCGGTCGCCTGGATCGTGATGAAGCCGTGTTCCGGCATCCAGTTGCCGGTCCGATGACGTTCGCGCAGGTGACGTGGTTGGGGAGAAAGCATGTCGATGTCCATGCACGACAGGTCCGGCGAATCCAGCGCGATACCTGAGCAGGGACAACTTTTCTGGCGATAATCCGTAGTGGCTCCAGTGCCGTTCCATTCCTGGAGGGAGCCACCATATGAAATTCCGTCGCTTTTTCTACCTCACCTCGCTCTGCCTGGCGGCCGCCGCCGGTGCCCTTGCCGCCTGTTCCGACGATCCCGCCTCGCCCGCCGCCAATGCAGACCTCAGGCTGGTCCATGCCGACGCCGCCACTGGCCCGATCGACCTTGAAATCGGGGGCAATACCGTCATCGCCGGCCTCACCTATGGGTATGCCTCACCGGTGACCCAGGTGGCCGGCGGCCTCCAGCACGTGGTACTCCGTTCAGGAGCCAACGTCGTCGCGGAGCTCGACGCGACCATCTCCGAGAACTCACTCAACAGCCTGCTCCTGGGCGCTGATGGGGCCCAGTTTGCCACCCTGGTGGTTCCGGACACCGGCGCTGTGGCCACCGACCGTGCCAACATCCGCATCATCAACGTGGTGGGCAGCAACGCTGAGGACCCGACGCTGCTCGACATCAAGGTGACCGCCCCCGCACCCGATTCCGTCATCACCTTCGGCGTCGACACCCGCATCGCACGCTACGGCACCCTGACCTACTGGGATCCTGGCGAATTCACCTTCAAGTTCCAGCCGGCCGGCGAAGACGAGGTACTGACCGAGGTCACTTTCAACGTGGCGGCGGGAGAAACAAAGGACGTCGTACTTGAGCGGGCCGCCGATGGCACCTATGGCGCCAGCGTGGTTGTCGAGGAGTAGCCGCACGCGGGATCGGCTGTACTTTTCGGTCTCAATGGACCACCCCGACATTCCCGCTGAGGTTCTCACCGCCCTGTCCGCCCGGTTCGACATCACCGGCGAACTGGGACGGGGCGGCATGGGCACTGTCCTCCGGGGCCACGATCGCGAGCTCGGCCGCGAGGTGGCGATCAAGCTCCTGCCCACCTCGGTCATGCGCGAGGTCGGCCCCGACCGGTTCGCGCAGGAGATCCGCCTCACCGCGCGCCTCGTCCATCCCAACATTGTTCCCCTCTTCAGCAGCGGGGAAGCCGCCGGCTGCCTCTACTTCGTGATGCCACTGATCGACGGTGTCACGCTGCGCCGCCGACTCGAGGACGACGGTCCGCTGCTCGTCGCGGAAGTACGGCGCATCATCGCCGATCTCGCCGAGTCACTCGCCTATGCCCACAGCACCGGGGTGATCCATCGCGACCTGAAGCCGGAGAACATTTTCTGGTATCAGGAGCGCGCCCTGCTCGCCGATTTCGGCATTGCCCAGCCCCAGGAACAGTCGACCGGGGGACCGCGACTCACCGGGGCGGGGATGATGGTCGGCACCCTCGACTACCTCAGCCCGGAACAGGCCGAGGGGAGGAGCGAAATCGATGGCCGCTCCGACCTCTACAGCCTGGGGTGCGTCGCGTACGAATTGCTCACCGGCGAGGCGCCGTTCGCGAGCCGGTTCGGCATGGCCAAGATCGCCGCGCATCTCACGGCGCCGGCGCCCGATCCGCGCAAGCTGCGACCCGACCTGCCACTCGACCTCGCCCTCCTCGTCCAGCGCCTGATGGCCAAGGCGCCCCTTGACCGGCCGGCCACCGCGCTGGCGCTGCTGCAGCAATTGCGGTCCATCAACGAGGCGGCGCGGCCCGTCGCACCCGCCGTTGCGCCCGCACCGGCGCCCGTAACTGCGCCCGGGCGAGGCGGCTTGCACGCCGAGGTGGACAAGCTGCTGGCCCAGGGCAAGGTACTGATCACTGCGGCGATCCAGGGCGGGGCAGGCTCACGCGGGAAGCTGGAGCTGGCGAAGGTGTATTTCGAGAAGGCGCTCGCGCGCGCGCCCGACAATGCCCGCGCCCTGGTGGCCCTCTCCGACGTCACCAACGTCATGGGTGTGCGCGGCTTCACCGACTACGAGGCAGCGCTGGCGAAGGCGCACGAACTCCGGCTCAAGGCCCTCGCCATCGACGATTCCATCGGTGAACTGCACACCGCCCTCGGCTACACCTTTCTCTACTGGGAAGATGACTTCGACCTCGCCGGCGTGGAGCTCAGGCGCGGCGCGGAATTGAGCCCTCGCAACGCCGTCGGTCGGCGGATCTATGGCGCGTGGCTCAAGATCGCCGGGCGCCTGACCGATGCCCTCGAGGAGATGGAGGCAGGCGTGGCCGCCGCGCCCGACGCGCCGTTCATGCTGGTGGGATTCGCCGACGTCCTCATGGCGCTCGGCCGATACGACGAGGCGCGGGCGCCGCTTCGCGAGGCGCTCCGGCTCGCGCCCAACTATGACGCCGCCCTCGAGCGACTGGAGTCCACCTGCCATCGCGCCGGCCTGTATGAGGAGGCCCTCGACGCGCGCCGCTCCATGCTCGGCGTGCGCGGGGAGGTGGAACGCCTGCAGCTCCTCGCGGAAGATGTCGAGCGTCAGGGCTGGCAGGTGGCACGCGAGGCCGACCTGCGCCGGGAGCTGGCACTGCTGCTGGAGCGGGCACAGGTCACCGATCCATTCAAGGATGACCGCACCAGTCGCCAGCCCTCCGACCGGATCATCATCGTCCTGGCCGAACTGGGCGAATGGCAGCGGGCGATGGACTGGGTGGAGCAGGGCTACCACCGGCGCCCCGGCAGGCTGCGCCGGGTCCTCATGGACCTGCCCTACAACCGGAACGGCCTCGCCGTCGACGCCCGGTACGCCAGGCTTCTCCGCACCGCCGGGCTCCAGAACCTGCTCTGAACCCAACCCGTTACACGGCGGGGTCTGGGAGGCGTATCTTCATCACCCTATGCCCCTGACCGACATTGCTCCCGATGTCATGACCGCCTTGTCCCTCCGGTTCCAGATCGCCGGGGAACTGGGACGGGGCGGCATGGGCACGGTGCTCAAGGGCCATGACCGCGAGCTGGGTCGCGAGGTGGCGATCAAGGTGCTCCCCCTGGCACTGTCGCGCGATCTCGGCGCCGACCGCTTTACCCAGGAAATCCGCGTCACCGCCCGTCTCGTCCACCCCAACATCGTTCCCCTGTTCAGCAGCGGCGAGGCAGCCGGCACCCTCTACTACGTGATGCCGCTCATCGAGGGCAGCACCCTGCGCCAGCGTCTCAGCGGCGGCCCCCTGAACCCGGCCCAGGTACGGCGCATTGTCGGTGACCTCGCCGAGTCGCTGGCGTATGCCCATGCCTCGGGGGTGCTCCACCGCGACCTCAAGCCGGAAAACGTCTTCTGGTACCAGGAGCGTGCGATGCTTGCTGACTTCGGCATCGCCCGCCCCCTCGACCAGGCGGGTGGCGCGCACTTCACCCAGACCGGCATGGTGGTCGGGACCCTCGACTATATCAGCCCCGAGCAGTGTGGCGGCGACCCCGACATCGACGGGCGCTCCGATCTCTACAGTCTTGGCTGCGTCGCCTTTGAACTGCTGACCGGCCGGCCGCCATTCGGTGGTCGCAGCGCTGCCGCAACGATCACCGCGCACCTCACCACCCCGCCGCCGGATGTCCGGGAGCAGCGGCCCGACGTCTCCCCCCGCCTCGCCTCGCTCATCCAGAGGCTCATGGCGAAGGAGCGCGCCCATCGTCCCGCCACCGGGGCCGCGCTGCTGGACGAGCTCCGGGCCATCGACTCGGGCACCGCGTCGATTACGATCGTCGATCTTCCCGCCGCTTCTGCGCCAGCTGCGCCTGGACTTCCCGCAGACGTCGTGCAGCTGATGGAGCAGGGACACGCACTGTACACCGCCTCGGTGCAGGGAGGAGCAGGTGCGCGCAACAAGCTGGAGATGGCGAAGGTGTACTACGAGAAGGCGCTCGCCCGCGTGCCCGGGAGTGCCCCCGTCATGGTGGCACTCGCGGATGCCATCTTCGTGATGGGCGTCCGGGGATTTGCCGACCTGGAAGCATCGCACCGTGAGGCGCGAGACATGCGCCTGCGGGCGCTCGCCATTGACGACAGCATCGGCCCGCTGCACACCTCGCTCGGCACAACTTTCCTGTACTGGGAGGACGAGTTCGAGATGGCCGGCGTCGAGCTCAAGCGCGGCGTCGAACTGAGCCCCAGGAACGCCCTCGGACGCCGGCTCTACGGCGCCTGGCTCAAGATCGCCGCTCGTATCCCGGAGGCGCTCGAGGAAATGCGCGCGGCCGTGTCGCTCGCACCCGACGCACCGTTCATGCGGGTTGGCCTCGCTGACGTTCTCATGACGCTCGGCCGCTACGACGAGGCCGCCGGTCCCCTCCGCGATGCCCTCCGCCTGTCACCCAAGTACGACGCCGCCCTCGAGCGGCTGGAGATGAGCTGCCATCGGGCCGGCCTGCACGACGAGGCGCTCGACGCGCGGCGCTCCATTCTGGGCGTACGCGGCGAGACGGCCCGACTGCAATCGCTGATGGATGAAGTTGAGAGCAAGGGCTGGCCCGTGGCGCGTGAGGCCGACCTGCGGCGCGAACTGCAGCGGCTTCTCGAGAAGTCGCAGGTCGAGGATCCATTCCTCGATGTGGCGGGCAGCCGGCAACTCTCCGACAAGCTGATCATCGTGCTCGCCGAACTGGGGGAGTGGTCGCGCGCAATGGACTGGGTGGAACAGGGCTACCACCGGCGGCCCGGCCGGCTGCGCCGCGTCCTGATGGACCTGCCGTACAACCGCCACGGGCTGGCAGTCGACCCGCGCTATGCGCGCCTGCTCCGCACCGCCGGCCTGGCGGACCTCATGTGAGCGAGAGCAAGGTTCCCGAAGTCACCCTGGGGTTCTGGATCATCAAGATCCTGGCCACCACCCTGGGCGAAACCGGCGGCGATGCCGTGTCGATGTCGATGAACCTCGGGTATCTCGTCGGCACCGCCATTTTCGGGGCGATCTTCGTGGTGGCGGTGATGGCCCAGGTGTGGGCGAAGAAGTTCCATCCCTTCCTCTACTGGGCCACGATCATCGCCACCACCACGGTGGGCACCACCCTCGCCGACTTCACCACCCGCTCGCTCGGCATCGGATACGCCGGCGGCAGCACCATCCTGGTCCTCCTGCTCCTGGCCTCGCTGGTCGTGTGGTACCGCACGCTCGGCTCCATCGCCGTGGATACCGTGAGCTCGCCCCGGTCCGAGATGTTCTACTGGACCACCATCATGTTCTCCCAGACACTCGGCACGGCGCTCGGCGACTGGACCGCCGACACCGCGGGGCTTGGTTACGGCGGCGCCGCGCTGGTCTTTGGCGCTGCCCTGGCACTGGTGGTGGTGGCCTACTACCTGACGAAGATTTCCCGCACAGCGCTCTTCTGGGCGGCGTTCATCCTCACGCGCCCGCTCGGTGCAGTCGTGGGCGATTTTCTCGACAAGCCGGTGGCCGATGGGGGACTGGCACTGAGCCGCTTCACCGCGTCGGCGGTCCTTCTGGGCCTGATGGTGCTGTGCATCCTGATGTTCTCGCGAAAGCCGGCGTTGCAGCAACATTAGACAGGATTTGCGCGCCCGGAATACGTCGACTGGCGTATCGTGATATATCAAACCATACTGCGAAGGCTGCAGTGCACGCAGCTACCATATCAATTCCCAAATCCACGAGGTAACTCATGACGCCACAACACTTTCGGCTCGTCGGCGCCATCGCCGTCGCGCTTGCCTTTTCCGCCTGTGCCAGCGACACGACCCAGCCTGCAGCCGTCGGCTCGGACGCCGACAGCCCTGCGCTGGCAAAGAACAAGGGCGGGTCGAGCGGGGGCGACGAGGTGAGCGCCAAGCTCGCCGAGATCAACGCCGGCCTCGCCGCGGCGGGTGCTCACTATGCCGTCGAGATGGCCGAGATCTCGATGCCACCCAGCGCGGCGTCGGCGGACCGCGGCCAGATCATCTACGCCAACGACCGCACCCATCGCCTCACCTCCAAGTGGGTTCCCGGTGATCCGCGTCGCGATGCAGATGGTAACAACATCACTTACATGATCGACCAGAGCTTCATGAATGCGAATGGGGCGGGCAACGCCGAGCCATCCATTGACGCCTCCTACGCCACCTGGAACGGTGTCAACTGCTCCAAGCTGAACATCGTGAAGCGCCCGGACGACGGTGGCTTCAACACCGCCATCTTCCAGGGCGGCGACAACCCCTTCGCCGCCGACATCATCACGCTCGGATTCCTCCCGGCAGTCTACTTTGACCTGGTCCTTGGGCCGGGCTCGAGCCAGAACGTGCTGGGTGTCACCTTCACCTTTGTCTTCGGCAGCTACGACGCCCAGGGCAACTTTACGCCCTCAGACGTCGACAACAACGGGCGCGACGATACCGCGCTCAAGGAAGTCTGGTACAACGACGGCTTCACCTGGACCACCAGCAACACCACCGACATCGACATCCAGACCGTGGCCCTGCACGAGAATGGACACGCCCTGGAGTTGGGACACTTCGGCAAGGTGGCGTTCAACACCAGCTCCGGGAAGCTCAAGGTCAGCCCGCGGGCCGTCATGAACGCCTTCATTCTCGGCGTGCTCCGGAGCCCGCTCGGAACCGACAACGGCTCCTACTGCAGTAACTGGGCGTCCTGGCCGAACTAGTCCGGTAACGCAAACCTGTGTAGCAGAAACGGCATGGCGCCGGCAGCTCGATCGCTGCCGGCGCCATTGTCATACCGTCCCATCATATTGCGTCCATGCATCGTCTCTCCAAGTCCCGCTTCGTCGCCGGATGGCAATGCCCCAAGCTCCTCTGGTGGAAGGTGCACGAGCCCGGTGCGCCGGAATTGCAGCCCGGTCGCGTGCTGCAGGATCTCTTCGACCAGGGCCAGCAGGTGGGCGAACTCGCGCGCCAACAGTTTCCCGGCGGCGTGCTGATCGACCTTCCCCACACCGCCGTCGAGGAGCGCCTCGCCGCCACCCGCGCCGCGATGGACGCCGGTGCACCGGCCATCTTCGAGGCGAGCTTCATGGCCGGCAATGTGTTCGTGGCTGTGGACGTGCTGCAGCGAACCGACGACGGGTACAACCTCATCGAGGTGAAGTCGTCCACCTCGGTGAAGGACGAGCACATCCCCGACGCCGCCGTCCAGGCGAGCATCCTCTATCAGGCAGGCGTTCCACTCCGCTCGGTACAGGTGATGTACCTCAACAAGGCGCACCGGCATCCCGGCCCCGAGGCGCTGCTCGTGCAGCAGGATGTCACCGGAAAAGTGGTGCCTTTCCTGCCGGAGGTGCCCAACTTGCTCGAGGAACAGTTCGCCGTCATCGAGGGACCCCAGCCGGACAAGGCCATCGGCCTCCACTGCTTCGAGCCGCGAGAGTGCGCCTTCCACGCACGCTGCTGGCCCGACGACCCGCAACACATCTCCACCCTCTACAACAGCGGCCCGAAGGGGACGGCGAGCTACCTGCACAGCGGCATTCACCGGATTCCCGACATTCCGCCCGGCACCAAACTCCCGGAAGCAGCCCAGCGGCAGATGCGCGCACTGCAATCGGGGCAACTCATCGTCGAGCGGGGACTGGCCGCGGCACTGGCGCAGTTCGAGAGTCCGCTCGGATTCCTCGATTTCGAGACGGTGAGCCGCGCCGTGCCGGTATGGGATGCGCTGGCACCGTGGCAGGCCGCCATCGCCCAGTTCAGCTATCACGAGGAGAAGGGTGACGGCGACTACCACCATGTCGGCTGGCTCGCCGAGGGACCCGGCGATCCCCGGCGCGAAGTCGCCGAGGCGATGATCGCCGCCACCGCCGGCGCGAAGCGCATCGTCACCTATTCGTCGTACGAGAAGACCCGCATCAAGGAACTGCAGACATTCCTCCCCGATCTCGCCCAGCCGCTCCAGGAACTGCTCGACAAGCTGGTGGACCTGCTGCCGGTGGTGCGGAACAACGTCTACCATCCCGGTTTCCTGGGCAGCTTCAGCCTGAAGTACATCCTGACGCCGCTGGTGCCCGACCTCACCTACAATGACCTGGTCATCGTGGACGGAAGGCTTGCGAGCGTGGAGATCGCCCGGCTCCTCTTCGTGGCGCACAAGATCCCGCCCGCCGAGCGCGACCAGCTGCGGCGGGACCTCCTGGACTACTGCAGGCGGGACACCTGGGCCACCGTCTGCCTGCTCCGCCGGCTGCAGGAACTCGCCCGCGGCTAGTCTCGTACAGGGATGATGCCTATCACACCTGCCCTGGTGCTCGCGGCCCTCGCCGGCACCAGCCCCGCGTCGGGACCAGCCAGCCCCGATCCCGAACCGTTCGCCATTACCAGCGTCACCGTCCTCACCATGAGCAGCGACCGTCCGCTCAAGAACGCGACGGTCGTTGTGCGGGGAGGGCGCATTGCCGCCGTCGGGCCCACCGCCACCACGCCGGTGCCGTCCGATGCTCGGCGCATTGACGGGCGCGGACTGTTCCTGATGCCGGGCCTCACCGACATGCACGCGCATCTCTTCGCCGACGAGTACGCACCGCCCTCAGTGGCGCCGGCCGAGCTCGGGCTCTACCTGGCGATGGGAACCACCTCCGCCCGGATCCAGATCGGCCGCCCACAGCACCTCGAGCTTCGTCGCGGCATCAACGAAGGAACGGTGACCGGGCCGCGCCTTTGGGTCTCGTCGCCACAGCTCTCCGGCGACTCCGGCTCGAACACCCTCCTGGTGCAGAACGCCGCCGAAGGTCGGGCTGCGGTACGTGCGGCGCAGTCATCCGGCTACGACTTCATCAAGCTCACCACCAACATCACGCCCGAGGTCTACGCCGCAGTGATGGACGAGGCGCGCGCCGCCGGCGTCCGTGTCACCGGGCATGTGGACCCGCGCGTGGGTGTGGTGACGGCCCTGGCGGCTGGGCAGCAGATCGAGCACTTCGACAACTACATGGAGTCGATCCTCGCCGACTCGGCGCCGAGCCGGGTGTCGGTGAGCGACGTGGGGGCGTATCGCGCGGCCAACTGGAACTCGCTGGCCTATGTCGACCGCCAGAAGCTCGAGGCGATCGCCGGCGCCACGGCACGGGCGGGCGTATACGTCACTCCCACGAATGCCTTCTTCATCTCCTGGTTTGCCACCGAGTACACCGACGCCCAGGTCCAGGCGCGCCCCGACTATCCCTACCTCCCCGCGGCAATGAAGGGACCATGGGAGCGATCGCGGAAGTTCTACTGGAGCCACGCGCCCACCGCGGCGCAGCGGGCCCAGTACATCGCGATCCGGAACCGGATGGTGAAGGCCATCATCGATTCGGGCGGACAGGTAATGGCCGGCTCCGATGGACCGGGCGGCTTGATGGCGTACGGCTGGATGCTGCATCGTGAACTGCAGGCCCTGGTTGCCGCGGGACTCACTCCCTGGCAGGCCCTCCGGGCCGCGACGGTGGTTCCGGCCACGTGGCTCGGGGTCGCCGATCAACAGGGCACCATCGAGGTCGGGAAGCGCGCTGACCTGCTGCTGCTGTCAGCCAACCCGCTCGCCGACATCACCAATACCATGTCCATCGTCGGGGTCGCCGCGGGCGGCAACTGGTACGACGCTGCACAAATCGCCGACCTGAAGGAGAAGGCGAGGGTCGCGCTGAATGCGCCTCCGCCCCCAGCGCCGGAGGCGGAGTCAGGGTCCAGTGCGGCGGATGATGAGCAGCAGGTCCTCGCCACGGTGCAGGCATTGTTCGACGCCATGCACGGCAAGGACACCGCGGCCATGCGGCAGGTGTTCTATCCCCAGGCCGCGCTGGTCGGCATGCGTCCGGGCAGGGATGGCGCCCCGCCCCACGTGCAGCGCATCACCGCCGAAGAGTTCGCAACCTTCGTGGCGAAGGACCTTCGCCCCGACTGGACCGAACGCGCCTGGAACCCCCAGGTGCGTATCAGCGGCACCCTGGCCACCGTCTGGGCGGAGTACGATTTCCACTTCGGCCAGACCTTCAGTCACTGCGGGGTGGATGCGGTGCAGTTGCTTAAGACGCCCGACGGGTGGAAGATCATGTCGATTGCCGACACCTTCGTGCGCGAGGGATGCGAGCGCCACCCCGCGCCGTAGCGTTCCATGCGCAGCTCGAGCGCGGAACTCCCCACGGATGTGACGGTATAGCTGACACATCCGCGTGGAGGCAACATGTCACCTGACAGGGAAACCGCCGCACGTCCCCCGTGGACCTCGGTCGGGTTGTTCCTCATCGCCGCAATCGCGGCGCTCAAGGTGGCCAGTGTGCTTGCGCTCCCGGTCGTGGTCTCCGTCCTCCTTACGCTGCTGCTGGCACCTCCCGTCGCCTGGCTGAAGCGCCACGGCATTTCCGAGAAGGTCGGAGCCGCGCTGCTCGTCTTCGGTTCGGTTACCGCCGTCATCGCCGCGCTGTCATTTCTCGCCGCCCCGGCGAGCAAGTGGATCGGTGAGGTGCCAGACCAGCTGCGGAAGGCGGAGCACCGGTTGCACGCCATGGTCAGGCCCCTCTCGAACATCCAGGAAAGCATGGCCACCGTCGATAGCGTGTCGTCCGCCGCCGGCACAAACGGGGCGCCGGTCGTCAAGCTCGCGAAGCCGGGCCTGCTGTCCCGGCTCTCCGGCAGCAGCCTGGAAATCGGGGGCGAGGCGCTCGAGGTCATCTTCCTCAGCTTCTTCCTGCTGGCGGCGGCCCCGCTCTTCCGCGAGAAGCTGGTGAGGGTGTGGCCGGGACGGCGGGAGCGCCGCGAAGTGGAGCAGACGCTCGCCGAGATCGAGGAGCACATGTCGCGCTACCTGTGGATGACCACGGTGATGAACCTCGGCGTGGCCCTGCTCACCTGGGGGCTGCTGGCGCTCACCGGCTTCCCCAATCCGCTGCTGTGGGCGGTGCTGGCCGGGATTGTCAACTACGTGCCTTATGCCGGTCCGCTGGCGCTCTCGATACTGCTGGCCTTCATCGGCATGGTGGCCGGGAAGAGTCTCGGCACGATCGCAGTGGCCACCGGGGGATACCTGCTGATCCACGGTGTGCAGAGCAACCTCATCGCCCCGCTGACGCTGGAGAAGAAGCTGCCGCTCAACCCGGTGGCGCTGTTTGCGGGCTTGATGTTCTTCGGCTGGCTCTGGGGAGTGACGGGCGCCGTGCTGGCGGTGCCGCTGACGGTCATGATCCAGGTGGTCTGCGCCCGGATCCCGGCAACCGAGAATCTGGCGCTGCTGCTGGACAGCTGAGGCAGGATTTCAGGTGCTCATGGGGCATCTTCGGTTGCCCGAACGCTCAGACGAACGCTCGTCGGTGCACCCGATTCCAGTGCCGCCAGCTGCGCGCGGATCGAATCCACACCCGGCTTGAGCGACGCCTGGGGATTGTTCCGGAACATCAGGTAGCGCCGCCAGGCATCGACCGCCCGCGCCGTATCGCCGGTGAGCGCGGCGAGCCGCCCCTCTTCCCGCAGGAACGTCGACATGTAGAGCGGTGCCCAGCGAAAGCGCTCGCCGCGCCGCGCGACCGCGCGGAGCGCCGCGTGAAGATCTCCTTCCCGCTCCCAGAGCCGCGCAATCTGGATGTTCGCGTCGTTCACCCGCTCGCCACAGCAAATCTGGAAGATGAACTCGCGTGCCACCGAGTCGGCCGCCGCCACCTTCTCCCGCGCGCCCGGCAGCCGGAGCCCCGATGCCCGCATCGCATCGAGCAACGTGGCGCAGAGGCTCACGTAGCGGGCGGTCTTCCCCGGATCGATCATCGTGGAGTCAACGCGCGCCTGGCGAAGCCGGGCAAGCGCCTTCGCCGTCGCAGCATACTCCCCGTGCGATGCCTGCCACTCGCCCACGGTACAGGCATCAAAGAGCTGCTGGCGCGCCCCCTCGCCTGAGGCCGGGGTTTCGAGGAACCGGTTGAGGAGGCGAACCGACTCGAGCGCCACCGCGGTGTCGCCGTCCCATGACAGCGCCGACCGAATGCGTGCACGGTGAACCTTGTTGGCGGCGTACCCGGGGCTCGGGCCCTCCCGCGGAACGTCGTCGGGCCTGCCCCCGTTCAGCGCCTCGATGGTGAGCGCGTAGGGCCCGTACCCTGGGTCGTGGGCGCGCAGGCGGACAGCGTCAGCGGCGCGCGCATGCTCCCGATCGTCGGCGCCGATGCCGGTCCAGTTGATGAAGAGGATGATGAACATCGTCACCTTCTGGCTGGCGCTCCCGATGCCGTTCCAGAAGGCTTCCCGCGCCGAGTCGTTCGTCACCAAAGCGCGATGCCACATCAGGGTCCGCGCCAGGTCGCTCGCGCTGTCGACGGCAAGCACCGATGCTGCCAGGCGCACCACCTCCGCAGTGTCGTGCCGCATCTGTGCCAGCTCGACCACGCTCAGCATGGGCTCAGCGACAGGCGGCACGCCCATCGCCTCCGTCACCATCGCCGAGTCGACCAGCCATCCCCGCTGATATGCCTCGGCGGCACGTTCGGCCCATCGCTGCTCGCCAGACAATTCACCGACTGCGTAGTGGGCGTCACCCAGGGCGTACCAGTTCTCCGGGCGATCGGGGTATTCCCGGACGGCAGCATTCAGCCCCGTGAGCATCTCCGCGGCGCTGGCCCACTCGGTGGGGTGCGCATCCAGCAGGGCGCGATCGGCCGGGCTCAGCCGGTCTCTTCCTGCCCGCGCGATGCGACAGGCACGTACCGACTGCTGCAATGCGGTCCATGTCCCCGACCGGCAGACCTGCAAGGCCGCCAGCGTGAAGGTTGAATCCACATCGGTCGCCTGGCTGTACCGGGAAATCGCCGTTTCCATGTCAGCCCGGCGTGCGGCGGCCAGCCCGGCGATGTAGAGCTGAACCGCCGGCAGCGACGCGTCGGCGAGCAGCGTCAGCCGATCCTCCGCCATTCCGGCACTCATCCCGAGGAGTTGCACGGCGAGGCGGTCCGCCAGGTGGGCGACACTGTCGGCCGGTCCCGCGACCATCGCGCGCGACACCCGCGGCGAGCCGGCAGGGCGCACAAGCGAGGCGCTCAGCATGAGGTGCTGTCTCGTGCCGGTGACGGTGCCGTCCACCCGGCCACCGGTACCCAGGCTGTCGGCACCGCCCAGGCGGATGGTCAGCATCCCCGCGATGCCGTTGCGCATCCAGGCCAGGGACGTATCTACGTCCGACACCTGGAACGGCGTCACTTCAATGACACCTTCCGGCGCACGCCGTGGCGGGTCGCGGCGCGGACTCATGTAGGCGGCAAGTGCCGGCACGAGCAGCGCGCCCGCAACGCCGGCGAGGAGCATCCTCCTGCCGGGGCTCCGTGCAATCACTGCTGGCACCGTCGGCGCCGCCGCAGCGGTCGGGGTGCCGGACGGAGTAGCCGGCGGATCGGCGGCGCCTGGCTCGGGATGGCTGCCCGACGCCCGGCGCGCACGGAGTTCGCGAATCACGCGCTGCGTTTCGGGCGAAAGCTGGATGTCGAGCTCGCGCGCAACTCTCCGGGCGAAATCGTCATAGAGCGCAGCGGCCCCGGCCCGGTCGCCCATCCCGTCGAGCACCTTCAGTCCCCGTCGCAGTGCCCCTTCATCGTCACCGCTCCACTGCACCGCCAGGCGCACCAGTTCTCCCACCTTGTCCCGATTGGACGGCTTCTCCGCCGCCATCCATGCAGCCCGGGCGGCCAGTCCCCGCAATCGCGCTCGCTCCGCCGAGATCCAGTCTTCCAGTTCCGGGGCCGCATCGGAAACGAACACCCCTTCCAGGAAATCTCCGCGATACAGCGCGAGGGCCTGCTCCGGGTCTCCGGCAGCGAGCGCCGATTCGAGGCTCTTCGCATCCGACCGCACCAGGTCAGCATCCAGCCCGATCTCGTCCTCACCCCGGGTAAGGATGGCGCCGTCGCCGAGCGTCTTTCGCAGGAAGTGGAGCGCCTGCCGTAGGGCGCCGCGCGCATGCTCCTGGTCCAGTTCGGGCCAGAAGAGAAGGAGGAGCGTATCGCGGCGACGGAAACTGCTGGGAGGGAGTGCAACAAGATGCGCGAGCAGGGCCAAGCGTTTGGCCTGCATCGGGATGGCGCGTGGCGCACCATCGCCGGTCTGAAGCAACTCCAGGCCACCCAGGGTGCGCAGTTCGAACATTCACCACCCCGCTGGGGCGTGAGCATCCAGTGATCGACCGAAGTGACGCCAAAGTAACGGCCAAATAATGCCGACGTGCTATTCCCCAATGTACCCCAAGCCTGAGAGCCCGCTATAGGGCGCCCAGCCCGGGGGTCGCCGTGCCGGTTGCCACGGCCCAACTACCACAAACAGGGGGATCGTTATGCGAAGCCACACCCGGGCACTCGCCGTCCTGGCGGGTGTCACCCTTGCCGCCGGCTGCGGCGAGCAAGGCACCACACCCGACGTCACCGGTCCGACCCAACAGGCCGAAGTGACGGTATCTGCGCACCGGTACCGGGATGCCGGCGCCACCACGACCTGGAATGAACTCGCCACCTCCCTGGCCGACCGGGTGCCCATCGATATGGGGCGACTCTATTCCTACCTCTCGATGGCCCAGTTCCGCGCTGCGGAGGCCGCCGACGACGACCGTCGGGACCAGCACCACCGCCGCGGATGCTTCCATCGGCGCTACCGGGACCGACTCTCGGTATCGGCGGCCATCGGCGGCGCCTCGGCGGCGGTGCTGAAGTCGTTCTTCCCCGGCAACGTGGATGAGATCGACGCAGCACTTGCCGCGCAGCGGGATGCGGTGCCGGGCAGGGGGCGCAAGGAGGACGATTTTGATGAGGCGGCTGCGATGGGCGGCGACGTAGGCGCAGAGGTGCTCGCGTACGCCGCGGGAGACATGGTCGGGCAGGCTAATCCCGGTGAGCCGCCGATCGGTGACGGCTACTGGAAGTGGAGCGCTCCCAGCCCGATCGTTCGGGGCAACTACAAGGCACGCTCGTTCTTCTTGTCGTCGGGCGACGAGTTCCGCCCTGCCCCGCCACCCGCGTTCGGCTCACCCGACTACCTGGCGGCACTGGCCGAGGTTCGCCAGATCTCCGACACCCGGACGGCGGAACAGCTTGCGAGCGCCCAGTACTGGAACCTGGAGCAGTCGGGCCGCCGTAACTCGCCGTGGAACAACAAGGCGGTTGAGCTGATTCGCCGGTATCACATGAGCGATGCGCAGGCGGCCCGCATCATGTTCATGATGAACGCCGCCGTGTATGACGCACTGGTGGGATGCTTCAACGCGAAGTACGAGTTCTGGTTCATTCGTCCGCCACAGGCCGATCCCGGCATCACCCTGCCGATCGGGCTTCCGCCGCATCCCTCGTATCCCTCGGCGCATTCCTGCGTGTCGGGAGGGGCGAGTGGCGTGCTGAGGGCCATCTTCCCGCGCGACGCGGCGAGTGTCGACGCGATGTCACAGGATGCGAGCCTGTCGCGGCTGTACGGCGGCATCCACTACCGCTTCGACATGGTGGCGGGGCTGGCGCTGGGCCGCGGTGTGGCGACCAAGGTGCTGCACTCGAACCTGAACCGGCCGAACGGTTTGGAGTAACCGGTCGCTGAAGTATGGCACGGCTGGTGGAGAGGAGCCCCGGAGAAATCCGGGGCTCCTCGCGTAAGGAGGATGACGACCCGTGAGCCCATGGGCGCCAGTGTCGGCGAGGAACGTCCGGGTCCGCCCTCGTCCAGCCTGCCGCGACCAGCCCGCCGGAGCTGGCCAACCTTCCGGCGGATTTCTGGGCCAGGGCCAGGCTGACTCCCCCGATTGGGAAGCAGGCGATCTCACTCCGCGTCGATGCTGACGTCCTGACCTGGTTCCGGAAACAGGGTCCAGGGTATCAGTCACGCATGAACGCCGTGCTGCGCGCCTACATGCAGCACGAATCGGGGAAGTCCTAGCGTTGCAAGTCCTGCTGACCTTGTTAGCTTGCTAGCATGAAAGCAACCATCGATTTTGACGAAGGACTGTACCGCCGGCTCAAGGTGGAAGCGGCGCGCCGGGGGCGCACGGTGCGCGACCTCGTGGCCGAGGGCGTACGGCACGTGCTGGGCATCCCCGAGTGCACGGCACCCGCAGTGAAGGAAGAGGCCTGGTTCGGTGTCCTGGCTCCGTACGGGAAGAAGCAGCCGAGCCACGAGCTCGAGGCCATGCGCAAGAGCGTCGCGCGCGCCCGAACCCGGAAGAAGTCCCGATGACGGCTGGGCTCGACACTTCAGTCGTGGTGCGGCTCCTCACTGGTGAACCTCGCGCGCAAGCCGTGCGTGCGCGTGAGGAGCTGGACACGGCGATGAAATCCGGCGCCGGCCCCCTGCTCGTGTCCGATGTGGTGGTTGGTGAAGCCTACTTTGCGCTGCTGCATCACTATGCGGTGCCGCACACCGAGGCCATCGCGGCACTGCTTGCCCTTCTCTCTGATCCGAGGGTTGTGAGCAAGGGCGTTGCTCGCGAGGTGCTGGGAGAGGTAACGGGCGGGGCCGCGCGCCCAGGCGTCATGGATCGCCTCATTGCGCGTGGCTACGCCCAGCAGGGGGCCGGCACGCTCACCTTCGACCGCGATGCGAGCCGACTGGCCGGAGTTCGCTTGCTCGGCTGAGCTGGTCAGGGCGACCGGCGCGGCCGGCGCAGCTTGTCCACGTAACCCTTCTTTCCCTCCCGCATCCCCATCGACATCGCCTGCATGTACTTCCGCTCCTTCGCGGTGTACATCCGCTCTCGAAGCTCTTCCGCTTCCCGCTCCAGGTCTTCCTTCACCTGCACCAGCTCGGCGTCGTCCCCATGGGGCGCGAACATCTGCGCCACCTCCCGCAACACATTCGCCGCGCCGTTGGCATCTCCCGCATCAGCCAGCACGATCGCCCGCTCGCGACTCTCCGCCGCCGCAAACCGCAGGAACGTCTTCTCCACCACCGGCTCCGGATGATCGGCGCCGTCGAGGTTGGCCTGCAGCACCTGGGTGATGACCCGGTGCTCAATGCCGTCCGGCAGGATCACATCGGCGATGCAGCGCACTTCGGCCACCGGCACCACGCCGAGCGACTCCACCTCCTCGATGTGAACCAGGAGCCCGAGCGCCAGCGGCGACGTGGCGTAGAGGTCGCCCAGCGACGCCGACCACACGCCATCCGGCGTCTGGGTAACGGGGTAGCGCTGCAGGAAGGACACCCCTGACGCCTTGGGATGCAGCAGCCGCACCTCGACAGTCACGTTCTGCGCTCCCAGTGCCACCAGTCCCTCGATTTCTCCCTCGAAGACACCGGCCATCTGGTCGTGATTCTCCACGTACCAGTAGTTGCCCCGTCCCTCCCGACCGAGCAGCTGGAGCAGGTCCTCGTTGAAGTGCTGACCGAAGCCGATGGCGGTGGTGCTCACTCGTTCGCCGGCACCGCCGCGTACCATGCCGGCGAGCATGTCGGGCTCGGTGATACCGGCGTTGGCCTGGCCGTCGGTGAGGATCACCACGCGGTTCACGCCGTCAACGAGCCCCTGGCGCGCGAGGTCCAGTCCCTTGAGCCATCCACCGGACAGGTTGGTCATGCCGCCGGGCTGGATCCGCGCGATCGCCGCCGCGGCAGAACCATCGCCCGCGGCCGCCGGCCCGTGGACCACCTGGACCTGATCGTCGAACGTCACCACGCTCAGCCGGTCGTGGACGCCCAGGAATCCGGCAAAGCGCCTGGCGGCCTCACGCGCCGCGTCGAGTGGCGGGCCGGACATCGAGCCCGAACGGTCGAGCACCAGCACCGCGTTGATCGGTGGCCGCTGGCTGGGCGCGTCACCCGACAGTGTGGTGAGGATGCCCACCTGATGGGCGTTCTGGCTGGTGAGGAACCTGGTGGACAACTGGACGTGAGCGCGCATTGACCCTCCCCTGTGCTGGCGCCGCGAAATGGCGGCGGATCATGGGAGGAAATCTGGGAGGGGGGTGTGACAATGCGGCGCGCGTGAAAATGATGACGGTTTTGGGGGTGCCGGAGAGTACGTTTCCGGCGTGCCCGAATACTGGATCATCGATATCGACGGGCGCATCATCGAGCGGTGGCGGCCCGGAGACGATCGCCCTGAAGTGCTCGATGGCGAGCTATCCTGGGCTCCCGTGCAAGAAATTGCGCCGCTGAACATCGACATCGGGGCGCTTTTCACCTAGCTGTTGTATAGTCCGTCATGGCTGCTCGTCCAGTAAAAAGAGGTTTTGCCACGGCTGCTGCAGTTCTCGCCTCCGTCATGCTCCTTCTGCACGCCTGCACCGATTCCACCGATCCCCCGCCCGCCACCACCCAGTTCCACCTGGCGCTCGCGGGCACCGGCAGCACAGCCAACGGCTCCCTTGCCTCGAACAAGGGCGGCATCGCCTGCACTGTCGCGTTCAGCGCCGGCTCGGCCACGACCAGCGGTACCTGTGCCGCCGACCTGGACTCGGGCCAGGTAGTCGCCATCACCGCGACCCCATCTCCCGGCGGCGATGTGGCATGGACGGGGTGCGACGCGCCCCTCACCGACAGCCCGCTCACCTGCCAGGTCACCATGGGCGCCGACCGTTCCGTCGCAGCAGCGTTCTCGGAGCCGCCGGGCAGCTTTGTGCTTGGGCTTCAAGGCGGATCCAACGGCAGCGGCACCGTCACTTCCGCGCCCGGTGGCATCACCTGCACCATCAGCAATGGCACCGCCAGCGGGGGATGCAGCACGTCGTTCCCCTCTGCTTCGTCCGTCACGATCAACGCTGCCGCGTCATCCGGCAGCTACCTCAAGGCCTGGTCGGGCGCCGGCTGCGACGCCAGCGGCACCGGCGTGGGCACTGAAACGGGAACCTGCGTGGTGGCGATGACCCAGGCGCAGGCGGTGGTGGTGTCGTTCGGCACCAGTGCCGACGAATCGCAGGTCGGCAGCTGGGCATCGCCCTTCGCATGGCCGGCGGTGGCGATCCACATGCACCTGCTGCCCAACGGAACGGTGCTCACCTTCGGTCGCATGCCCACTGGCGGCGTCCCGGTGCTCTGGGATCCCGCCAATCCGACCGTCTTCGGGAGCACCAGCGAGCCGGGCGACCTGTTCTGCAGCGGGCACTCCCTCCTGCCCGACGGCCGCCTTCTTGTCGCAGGCGGGCACGCCGGTACCGACCTCTACGGCACGAAGACGACCTTCATCTACGACGCTGCGAGCGGGTGGAGCCAGGGCCCCGACATGCAGAACGGCCGCTGGTATCCCACCAATACCACGCTGGCGACCGGCGAAGTGGTGACCATCTCCGGCACCGACACCGCCGCGCTCTACAACCGCATTCCCGAGGTCTGGCAGAACGGCAGCTGGCGCGTACTCTCCTCGGCGAGCCGGTTCGTGCAGCTGTATCCGATGATGTTCGCCGCGCCCGACGGCCGGGTGTTCATGGCCGGGCCGGACCAGCAGACGGCGTGGCTGAACACGACCGGCACCGGCAGCTGGACCAACGGGTCGATGAGTGCCTTCGGCCCGCGCGACTACGGCTCGGCGGTGATGTACGATGCGGGGAAGATCCTGCTGGTGGGCGGCGGTGCGCCCACGGCGACCGCCGAGGTGATCGACATCAACGCCGGTGCCGGTGCCGCATGGCGCAGCGTGGCGCCAATGGCCGTGGCTCGGCGGCAGCTCAACGCCACGCTCATGGCCGACGGCAGCATCCTGGTTACGGGCGGAACCAACTCGTCGGGCTTCAACGTGGCACCCACCGACAGCAGGGTGCTCACCGCCGAGCGGTGGGATCCTGGTACGGAGCAGTGGACGCCGCTCGCTGCCATGTCGCACCAGCGGGTCTATCACTCCACCGCCATCCTCCTGCCCGACGGCCGCATTCTCTCCGCCGGCAGCGGCCAGCCCGCAGCGTCGGGGCTGATGGACGACCTCACGGCGGAGATCTTCACGCCGCCGTACCTGTACCAGCTGGACGGCACGCTGGCGACGAGGCCGGTGATCACCGACGCGCCAAGCGAGGTGTCGTATGGCCAGGCCTTCACGGTGCAGACTCCTGACGCGGCGACGATAACCCGGGCCACGTGGATCCGGCTGTCCTCGGTGACGCACGCGTTCAACCAGAACCAGCGGATGAACAACCTGACGGTCTCGGCGGGCGGGAGCATCGAGTGTAGCGGTGACGGCGCCGGCAAGTGCCAACCTGGCGCCGCCGGGGCATTACATGCTGTTCCTCATCGATGCGAACGGGGTTCCCTCACTAGCGCGGATCATCCGGATCTTCTAGCGCCGTCGGAAGACTTCTCATTTCGGCGTGTCCCAGGATGCTCAGTACCCGCGGCACTTCGGCGGGATCGGTGATGGGGCGCAGGCAGGTATAGTCCCGGCAGGGGTAGAGTGCCGGCGCTCCTCCCACGAGGGCCTTGTCCCGCAGGAGGGGAAGGTTGCTTGCGCCGGCGGCGGGGTCGTGATGGCCGTGGACGGCATAGGGCACAAAGCGACTTGCCAGCGAACGATCGAGGGCCACCGTTCGGGGATCGTCCGGCGCGCCGATCAAGGCCAGCTCGGCGGGTCCCTGCCGTACGAAGTCGAGTGCGAGCAGGCTGGTCGCGAACCCGGCGGGATGCTGCTTCAAGGTGGCACCGAAGGCCTCGATGGCGCGCCGGCCCTCGTCGCGGAGCGCCGGCTCGTTCATGTGATACGAAAGCCGGATCAGCGCGAGCGCCGCCATCGCGTTGGCCGAAGGGGTCGCGCCATCATGCCCCTCGCGGGGTCGCAGCACCAGCGCCTCATGCCCGTCTGAAGTGGAATAGAAGCCGCCGTCTTCAGCGCGGAACCGGGTGCGGATCTGTTCCACCAGCGCCCGTGCCTCCGCCAGCCACCGCTCGTCAGCGCCGGCCTCGTAGAGGCTCACCAGGCCATCGGCGAGGAAGGCATAGTCCTCGAGGTAGGCGTCCAGGTGCGCGGTGCCGGCCCGCCAGGAGCGGAGCAGGCCGCCGTCGGGTGACTTCAGCGTGGCGAGCACGAAAGACGCGGCGCGCTCGGCGGCGTCACGATAACGGGGCTCGCCGAGGATGCGCGCCCCGGTCGCGAAAGCCCCGATCATGAGCCCGTTCCACGACGTCAGCACCTTGTCGTCGAGGCCGGGCGGGACACGCTTCGACCGGAAGGCGTAGAGCGCGGCTCGCGCGCGTGCCAGGCGCAACTCGGCTTCATCCTCCTGCAGTCCGAAACGCCGGGCAACGCTGGCGAGCGGCTCGGGCGTGTGGGGAATCCCCTTCCCCTCCCAGTTGCCGCTCTCGGAGATGTCGAAGTACGCGAGCACGAGCGGCGCCAGCTCCTCGCCCACGGCGTCCCGCACCTCCGCCGGTGTCCAGACGAAGAACTTCCCTTCTTCACCCTCGGAATCGGCATCGGTGGCCGACCAGAAGGCGCCCCCGGACGAGGTCATCTCGCGCAGCACGTAGTCGAGCACGTCGGTGGCGACGCGGCGATAGTGGGTGCGCCCGGTGGCCTGAAACGCTTCGAGGTAGGCGACGGCGAGCTGCGCGTTGTCGTAGAGCATCTTCTCGAAGTGGGGAACGAGCCAGCGCTCGTCGGTGCTGTAACGGGCAAAGCCGCCGCCCACCTGGTCGTACATCCCGCCCGCGGCCATGGCGTCGAGCGTGGTGGTCGCCATGTGAAGTGCCGCCGGCTCGGCGCGGGTCACGGCGATGCGAAGCAACACGCGGATGGCCTGCGACGGCGGAAACTTGGGTGCCCGCCCGAATCCGCCCCATACCTTGTCGAAGGTCCGTTCCCACGCCAGGAACGCTTCGCGGATCGCGTCCTCGATGTCCACCGTACCAGGCGCAGCCGTGCTCGCGTCGCGCAGCAGCGCCGTCAGCTGACTGGCCCGCTCGACCAGCCGCTCGCGCTCCGCTCCCCAAAGGTCGGCGATGCGACCAAGGAGCGTGGAGAAGCCGGGCCGGCCGTAACGATCCTCTGGCGGGAAGTAGGTTCCGGCGAAGAACGGCTGCTGGTCGGGAGTCAGGAAGACAGTCATGGGCCAGCCGCCCTGGCCCTCGTTCATCGCCTGCGTGGCAGCCATGTAGATGTCATCGAGATCGGGGCGCTCCTCGCGATCGATCTTGATGTTCACGAAGTGACGGTTCATCAGGGCGGCAACGCGCTCGTCCTCGAACGACTCGTGTGCCATGACGTGGCACCAGTGGCAGGCAGAGTAGCCGATGGAGAGGAGGATCGGCTTCTGCTCGGTCCGGGCGCGCTCCAGCGCCTCGGGTCCCCATTCATACCAGTCCACCGGGTTGTTGGCGTGCTGGATCAGGTAGGGGCTGGTGGCGTGGGCGAGGCGGTTGGGCATGGGGGAATCTAGAGCAACCGTCGGTGGCACGGATCATCTTGAGGCATGACCACTTGCCATTCCCGCCGAGCCGAGCGTACGGTAGCAGCGAAGGCTAGGGAATTCCGGCCGTAATCCTCTCCAGCGCCTCCCGCACCGCCACCTGCGCGCTCTCCGGCTCCAGCACCCGTGCCTCGCCGCCATACTGCAGCACGTGCCGCACCACCCAGCGGGTATCGGCCAGCGGATAGCTCAGCGTGACGCTTCCGTCGTCGTCGAGCGGCTTCCCTTCCCGCTCCGCCACCCACCGCGCCACCGCCGCACTGTACCAGATCTCCACCTCTTCCTTCGGCTGACCGAGAAACACCCGGCCCTCCCGCACCAGGTCGTCCAGCGAAAACCCATCGGGCAGCTCGTACGGCTCGCCGGTCTGCGCCACCGTCTCCATCCGGTCGAGCCGGAACACCCTGAGCCCGCCGCTCCGCTCGCACTGCGCCACCAGGTACCAGGCGCCCGACGCAAAGACGCAGGCATAGGGAGCACACCGTGCGCTCGTTGCTTTCGCTGGCACTGCTGCTGCGATAGGTGATGCGGACCTTGGTGCGTTCCTTCATTGCCCGGCGCAGCACGGCCGAGCGACTCGTTGTCGGTGTCGTTGCCGATCGACGCCACCCGGAAGTCGAGCGCCGGCGGATCCTCCGGCGACCGGGCCAGCACCTTCTCCAGCCGGGCCCGCGCGCGGTCGAGGGCCGGCCGCTCCTCCGGCGCCCGCTCGGCGCGGAGCAGCGCCAGCCCCAGGTCGAGCGCGCTCAGTTCCGCCACGGTGAGCCGCATCGGGCGGAGGAAGTGATCCGACCGGAGCGATACGCTGCCGCTGCTGAGGAAGATCTGCACTCCCTCCACGAACCCGCCGGGATCGTCGAACCGGTCGGCGAGACTGGTGAGGTCGCGGAGCAGCAGCTTGCGATCGACCCCGACGCGACGCGCCACCTCGTCGAGCGGATGTTCCCGGTCGTCCGCCAGTTCGGGGATGAGCAGCAGCACTCGGCGGAGCTGGTCGGCAGCTGTGTCGGTCATGCCGGCTCCCTTGTCGCCGCGAGCGCGCTCTCGGCCAGTTCGCTGTACGCCGTCGTCACCTCGGCGGGAGACACCGGCACCACTTCACCGGCAAACGACAGCAGCCACCGGGTGAACGGCTCCACCCGCCGCACCTGGAACCGCCGTCGCGCCGGCGCGTCGGGCACTGCCTCGCCCAGGCGCCGGGCGGCCATCGTCGGGCCGCTGGTACCGCGGAACTCCACCACCGCCTCGATGCCGCCGGTGTCACCCAGCTCCCAGGCCTGCCGCGACGCGGCGTGCGCCTTGAGGCTGAAGTCGGGTGGCACCTCGAAGTCGGGCGTGCCGGGCCGCACGGTGTTCACCGTGGCGGCGCTGATCCGGCTCACCCGGAAGTTCTTCACCGGCCCGGCGGGGTCTTCCTTCGCCGCCAGGTACCAGTGCGAGTTGAGGAAGAACAGCCCGAAGGGCGACACCACCCGTTCGCGCCGAGTGTCCGAGCCGATGGTGTGATAGTCGATGGTGACGTGCTTCTTCTGCCGCAGCGCCTCGTCGAGCGCCTGCAGGATCTCACCGGCGGGCGGTTGCGCGACTGACAGGTACATCGCGCGCGGTTCCTGCACCCCGGCATCTACCGGCAGGTCGAACGCCAGCTTCCGCACCGCCGATCGGGCGAGCGCCGCGAGCGTGGGGTCGCCCAGTTGCTGCACCCGTCGCGCCGCCTCGACCACGGCGTCCAGCTCGTCGGCCTCGAACGCCAGGTCGGGAAGCGACCGGTAGCCGTAGACATCCACCCGTCGCGGCGTGGTCTTCCGGTGGGCGTCCTGCATCAGGGTCAGGTAGGGGAGGTAGAAGGCGTCGCGGCGGAGCTGGTATCCCACCACGTCGTCATTGGAGTCGGTGACGGTGATGATGGGGATGCCGAACTCCCGGAGCTCCACCTTGTCGCGCTCGAAGGTGCGGCGCAGGGCGGCGAGGTTCGCCTTGCCGAGGTATTCGGGAACGTCGCGCTTGAGCTCCTCGAGGGTGACGGGGGCGTGTCGCCGGAGGAGGGCGGCGAGGAGGTCGACCCAGCGCTGGAGTTTGGCCATGGAGGAAAGCTATGCAGGCGCGTGTGACAATGCCTCACCATGGTCAGTCGGTCCGGTCGGTTTCGCGATTGAGGAGTGCCAGGATCTCTCCCGGCGAACGGGTTGAAACGGGTGCGCCCTTGAAGTCTTTCGGGTTTCGCGTCACCAGGAAATCGGCGCCTGCCTGCAGGCAGGCTGCCACCTGCACCGCATCCTCGAAGTCGGAGAGGCCGAGCCCCACGGCACGCCGGAAATCGGCGCTGCTCAAGGGTACCACTTGCAACAGGTCGAGCAAGTCGCTCACGGCGGTTCCGGCGACGGAGCGATCACGCTCCCGCTCCACGATGTAGTGAACGGTGGTGACGGCGTGGCTGGCTACGTAGCCCACGGCATGCCCCTTGGCGATCGCGTCGAGCAGCGCGCTCGCGTCCTCAACCCAGGCCCGCCGCTCCAGGACCACATCGAGCACAACATTGGTGTCCACGAGCAGCGACGGACCGGCACCTCCGCTACGAGCGACTGCCATACTTCCGCGCGAGGTGCTTCCGGTGTGCTTCCCGGTCGGTCTTTGCACCTGCCGCCACGCCCCGGAGCCTCCTGACCGCGGGCGCGAGACTTCCGGCGGCGCGCGGACCGAGCGGCAAGGCGCGCAGGAAGTCGTTGACGAGCTGGGACAGGTTCTTCCCATGCAGCTTCCCGTAGCGCTCGCCGCGCGCCACAGCATCGGGCTCGAGCGACAGGTTCTTGGGTTTTCTCATTTCAGGCTCCGAGGCATGCACATGATTGCAAGTAGTCTATGCGCATGCCCCGTGCCGGGCAAGAGGTCGACTGCGTCAGTCCTTGTAGGGATCGAATTCATCTGCCCCGGCCATGACCACGACGAGCGGCCGGAGCACATGCAGCACTTCGATCGTGGCGCCCTGTGCCGCAAGCACATCCGGCAGCCGGCGATACACATGCGGGCTCTCATCCAGCCCACCGCCGCGGAGCACCACTCCCTTCTCCGTCACCCACGACCGCATCATCTCGGGTGACACCCGGCCTTCCGTCAGTACCTGCCCCGTCTTCCGGTTCCGCTTGCCTGCCGCGGCGGTGCGGCTCATGACCCGGCCGGCACCGTGCACCGTGGAGAAGAGCGCCGATGCGCTGCGACTCGGCCGTGTCGGGATCATCGGACGCGGCACCACGCACGATGACCGCATCGTCTCCCATCGATCCGCCGATGAATCCGAGCTGACCGGGAAAGGCCGGGGTGGCACCCTTCCGCACCACTACCAGTTCCTCGCCGTCGTGCATCTCCTTCCAGGCGAAGTTGTGATGGTTGTGCACCAGTTCCAGCTCGCGGCCGCCGAGCAGCGACACCACCTTACGGGCCACCCACTCCCGCCCGGCGTACGCATACTCGTCCGGCCAGCTCCATCAGCGCCCAGTAGTCATGACCCGACGGCTGGTCGAGCGGCAGCAGCACTTCCTTCTCCGGCACCCGGTCGCCCCAGCGCGCACCCTGGCCAATGGCCAGGAACGCCGACGCCACTGTGTGGCCGAACCCCCGGCTGCCGAAGTGCACACCCACCCACAGCGCGCCCGCCTCGTCGGCGAACACGTCCACGTAGTGATTGCCGCTCCCCACCGTACCGAGCTGCTGGCGGGCCTTCACCTGCAGCGCCCGGCGGTGCTTCGCGGGAACGGCATCCCACGACGCGTCGTCGAACAGCGGGTCGTCGATGGGCGCGTCGTCGGACTGGTTCTTCCGGCCGACACCGAAGCTCAGCATCTCGGAGATCTCATCGGCGAGCATGATGAGCCGGCGGGTGGCCTGGGCGCCGCTCTCACCCAGGTCCGCCACGTTCATGTCGGTCCGGATCGCCGCGTTGCCGCAGGCGATGTCGAACCCGACTCCCACGACGGAAACGGCATTGTCGTAGGCAGCCACCCCACCGATCGGCATGACGTAGCCGAGGTGTCCATCGGCCATGAGTGCGACCTTCCGGGCGCGCTCCGCCACCTGGGTGAGCTGGGCCAGCGTGTTGTCGTCGTGCGTTCCAAAGATCTTCATCGGGCTCCTCCATCGTTTGCGACCACCGACAGCTCCACTGGCTGCCGATGGGTTTCCTTCTTTCCTTCACTCACCGTCCAGCAAAGCGACGGGCAACCAGGTCACTCCGTGAGGGAATCCACGGCGCTACCCGAGGGGACCGGCCGATATCCTCTGCTAGCTGGTCGTCCTTCTGGTGATTGCACGAGCTGCATGCAGTCACCACGTTCAGCCACACATCTCGTCCACCCTTCGAGCGCGGCACCAGGTGATCCCGGGTCAGCCGCTCCCGGGGTCCCAGTTCACGCCGATGACGCGCGCAGTAGGCACATCGGTGGCCATCCCGCAGGAACAGGTGCTCGTTGGTCAGCGGCGCCACTCGCGACCGCACCCGTCGGTGCTTTCGCAGTACTACAGTTCGCGGCGCCGGGAACTCGAGCCGGGGGCTCCGCAGGACCAATCCCGGGAAGATCTCGAGGATCACTGCCTTGCCACGCACGTGGAGCACGAGGCCCATGAGCGACGGCACCAGCTCCAGCGGTTCGCCGGTTGTGTTGTAGACCAGGCATAGCATCATAGACCTCCTTTCTGCTTGTGTTTTCACCGATAAATGCATGTGGCATAGGACGCATGGGACGCATGGGACGCATGGCACGCATGGCACGCATGGCACGCATAGGACGCATAGGACGCAAGGCGCGTAAGGCGCGTAAGGCGCGTAAGGCGCGTAAGGACGAACGTGATTGCCCCGGAGGGATTCGAACCCCCACTGTCCCGGGTCGAAACCGGGCGCCTTGGATCGATTGGGCTACGGGGCAAGGTGTGGACAGAAGGACCGGAGGGGATTCGAACCCCTGTGTCCAGTTTGGAAGACGGGTGCCTCGACCGATCGGCCGCTGAAGCAGTTCCCCGCCGGAGAATCGACTCCGCTCTCTGGGTGAAGGGCCAGAGCATGACGCATCAATGCTTGCGAGGGGTGAAGAGTCCGCCCGGGAGGAGTCGAACTTCCGTGATCGCGCGTATCAGGCGGGTGCTTGCACAGGTCCGCAGCTACGGGCGGGAAATCAGGTGGGGCGGGCTCGAACCACCTTCTCGGGGTCCAACCGCGCTCGACCGGGTGAGCTACGCACCTGGTTGGAGGACGTGAAACGGTGAGACAAGAGGACGTGACGAATCAACCTGTATGCTCAGTAAGTGCTTCGTGCCCACGCGCCATGCGCCTGATGCGCCCTACGCTCCCTCGAACGAAGCCGACGGGACTCGAACCCGCACTCTCCCGAGAGACAGTCGGGCGCGCTGGCCGTTGCGCTACGGCTTCAAATGAGTAAGTGCGAGCATTGGCGATGGCACGGCCAACGAATGACAAGCCCACCCGGGAGTCGCGTGACCTCGTGTGAACCTGCCACCCGCCGCCGGCCATGACCCGCAGGCCGCCGCTGTATCACATGCATTCATCGGTTGTCAAAGAGCATACGCGAAATGAGAACGCCCCACCCGCGTCATCTGCGCAGGTGGGGCGTTGGTACCGCCCTCGGGGACAATTGCAGGGGAGCTACTCCTCCCGTCGCATCGTCCTCCCCTGCCTGTCCTGATATCCTGCTTCCTCACCACCTTCAACGTGACGGGCGTCGCGGGGACACCGCCGCGGATAAATGCCTCGCGCGCATACACGTCGCCCCTGGCCGCATCGGACGCGGCGCTGCCAGCGCGGGCGTTATGCGCCCAGCAAAGTCGTGGCAACGAGGTTGAGGTCATCCAGTTCACGTGTATGCTGCTCCAGTTCATCAGGTTCAATTTCCGGAAACACAAAGAGCCGCGTCTCGGGGGTATGGCGGGCGAGATGAACTCACCACACTGTCGACGGGCGATGCTGAACACCGCAACCGTTACGACGACCCCTGGGACGCGACTCCCGTCAAGCGGAGAACAGTGTACGTATCGGCGCTCAATTGCGCAAGAGCCAGTTTGCGGCGGCAAAAGTAGTACCCATGGGCCATTCGTCCCATCCTGTTCCGCCACGGTACCGCCACACAGTGTTCAACATCCCCGCCAAGGCCCAACCAGATGCAGCATTCAGAAGAGGACCTCCGAGCCTTCAGTGCACCGCGGGACGACGACTAGGGCGCACCACACCGGTCCGGACGCCATCGCGCGAAGCCGGAGGCGTTCGGATCCTTTGGATCGTGCTGTTCTTTCTCATTCCCATGATCCTGGGCATCCTGGCCGCCATCATCCTTCCCCTGCTCGCGAAGAACGCATCAGGAGTTGCTGTGTAGGCCGCCCGTAGCATGACCGTGGCTGCCCAGATGAACAGTGCTGTTGCTGGTCGGCCGAGCGCCGAAACGGGTTGGTCCGAGGTGCAGGATGTCCTCGCGACAGAAGTAGCGCACTGTCCAGGCGCACGGCGCCACCGGCGCAAGCTTCGGGCAGGCATCGAGGTCTACTTCCACCAGCACGGTTTCACCGTTCACCAGGCAGGGCGAAAGTACTGTAGCCACCGGGAGATCTCCTTTCAGAATCCAAAGCGCCATACGACGGGCTGCGTTCCGGCAAACCCGAAGATCTGCCCCCGCTTCAGGAACTTCCGGACGCTTGCCGGCTGGTTCCCGACAGCAGCCGATAGATCGATCTCTGAGCCGTTCGCGAGCCACACGACCGCATGTCCGTCGCTGTCCCTCACCCCGGCAGCGTTGCCGAAGTTGTCGATGAGCGATGGCCTGCCGTCCAGCGCTGTTGGCGTGCCGGTGGGCGACCACCGCACACCTGTCGTGTCCATGCCCGGGATCTCACAGCTGATCAGGCCCACCGCCTGCCCTGCGTCGTTGACGGCCAGGGGAATGGCCTTCGGCTCGTTGAACGGCTCCGGTACCTGTCTGGGACATATCCCGTCGACGGTGAGGCCCTGGCCATTGGACGCAATGGTGGTTGAGTGCCCCGGGAAGGTCGTGATTCTCGCGGCGAAGATGCCGTTATCGCTGATAGCCGCATCTACCTCCGCCCAATCGCTCGATCCGAACTCGACCACTGTCTCCCACGCATGGGCGCCTGCGCGCCATACCTTGAAGAACCTGTATGGGGAGAAGGCGGTACCGGGGGCATCCTGCCGATATACAGCGAGCGCATCGCCGTTTTCCGCCATCGCACTGACCTGCACCGGGAAGTAGGAGCAGTCGAACACTACCGACGGGTTTGTCTGAGTCGCCAACAAGCGTGATGCTGAAGGGAATACACGGGTCGGGCAGGTTGGTCACCCTGGTTGCCCTTGAAGACCGCCAGGCCGGGGCCGAGGATCTGCCGGTGGTTGTTGATGGTGCGCCCGGTGAACGGGATGGCGAGCGGCCGCCTTCTCCCACCGGCAGCCAGGCGGCGCCGAGCAGCAGGTCGCCCCGGCTGTTCATGTCGACCAGCGAATAGCCGGCCGGCACCGGCACTATCCGGGTGCGGACCTGCCCCACCCGGATTTCGGCCGTTTCAAAGTCGCTGTCGGCCGGCACCGCCTCATCGGGTGCCGTAGGCGTCAGTGCCGGTTCGCCGCAGGAGGCGAGCAGGATGCCTGCATAGACGGCGACCACAAACCGAAGGCGGTGCATGGGGAACTCCTGGCTGAGGGAACACCCGACCCCACCAGTCTGTACCGAGGGTGTGACAGCGCTCCCCGTCGTGGGATCGGGGTCTCCAGCTACCAGCGGTCCAGGCGTCAGGTCCCGGCCACGAATGACTGGCGCGGCATCGATTTGAGCTGCACCATTTGCTGTGCCACCGTTTCAGTCAGGTCATCCGTCACGCCAGGAGGTCAGCATGGCCGCCTCACCCAAAGCGCAGCAATGTCCGTACTGCAGGGAAACCCTCAAGGCGGGGGCAATCGTCTGCCGCTACTGCGACTCGGACGTCGCGTCGGCGATGGAGCCGCACGGTGGCACCTGTCCCTGGTGCCGGGAGTCGATCAGCAAGGACGCGCTCAAGTGCAGGCACTGCAAGAAGGTGGTGAGCGCCACACCGGTGCCGGTCGGCACGACCGAGGATGGGGACTGTGGGTGCGGAGGGGAGAAGGAGGGTGGTGCAGCGACCGGCGGCACCATCGCGCGCGCGTACAGCGGCTGCGGCCCCTGCAAGATCAACGACTTCGGGATTGGTGCCGGTCGGTACCTGATGGGCTACCGGACCTGCTTTGCCCTGGTTCCGATCCGCATCTCGCCGAACGGTACCATCACCTGGAAACGGTTTGAATGGAGTGAGCGGTGCCGGGCCTATGATCTCGAGACGAGCACGCAGCTCTAGCAGACGGCGAAGTCAGGTTCCTCGAAGCCAGTCGGCCACGAAAACCGGCTCATGGTCGGCCCGGGCCCGTTGGGTCGCCCAGTCGATGAGGCTTCGCCCCGCATCGGTGCAGAGCCGATCTGGTCTCGGCGTAATGCCGACGCGGGACAGATCGAGCCGGTCGGCGTCCCAGCAGGCCTGAACCGTCGGATCCGCCTCGGTCAGGCCGTCGGTGTGCAGGTCGCACGCCTCCGTCAACAACGCGAAGGCGATGTCGTCGAGATCGAGCTGGCTACGCATCGCGCGGGCGAGCTCGGAACCACGCCGCCCATGTCCGCGATCACTTCCTTCATTGACGCGACGCGAATCGTGAAACAGCGCGAACAGCGTCACTACACGGGTATCAGCGCCGTTCAGCTCGGCGAGGCGGAGGCCGTTCTCGAGCACACGGGCCCAGTGCACGACACCATGGGTGCCGCGAACGGGAAGGCGATACCCGCGCAGGATCTCCCGAGACGAGCATGGCAGTGTCGGGTGCTCCATCCAGACCCGTCATCCGGCGCCGTTCCCGCCCGGGAAGATCAGCTTGTTGTCGCGAAGGTCGAGGATCACTCGACCGTGCAGGAAGAGCTCAGCGCCGATGATCCAGTCGGGCATGCCCATGGCATTCAAGAATGCAGATATTTCTGCGGGCGCCCTGGCCACGCGGAGCTCCCTGTCCTGGCTTCCGACGCGGATCGTCACCACACCTGTCTCAACCTCAAACTGACCCAGTTGCGGCGCGATGCCAGGGGCGAAGTCCCACCGCGTCTCGCGGCTCCCTGCGGAATGCACCACGGCAGCCGGCGCGTATGAGAGCTGGGCGCCGGTGTCGACGATCGCGTCGTACCACCTGCCACCGCATTCGATACTGGCGATCGGGATGCCGTACCGTCGCCGGAGTGGTAACGTCTCACCGTTTCCCCATTCTGGACCGAACTCGAGCAGTCCGGCCGCCGTGTCGAACCCCAGGACTCGGCCATCGAACTGATCCAGCCCGGCGATCGCGGTGAGCGGGGTGCCGACCAGCTCCTGCAATCCCGGGGAGGCAGGAACGCTAAGCGGAGCTCCTGTGTCGATGAGCTGCGTGCCATCGGCGAAATGGCCGATGAGGTGGCCGTTCACGACTTCGAGCGTTGGCAATGTTACCTCCCTCCGAATGGTCGTCATGTTTGTTGTTTCCTTGGCCTTGCTGCTCGGCATGCTCATGAATCCTTGCCCTGAGGCCGTACCTCTTCGCCGAGGGGCTCGATCAGGAGATCATTCGAGGTGAGTCCGTCCACTCCCAGTTCGGAAAGCACTGCTCGCAGCGCGGACGCAGCGCCACCGAGCCGGAACGCCAGCGGGGTCCACGGCAGGATCCATCGCGTGCCTGCCAGCAGGGTCTCTGTGGCGCTCATGGCGTAGGGGAACCCCGGCAGAAACCTGGTGCTTGTCCGGCCGCAGTCCACGCAGAGGCCGGCCACGTTGCCGACGTAGTGGATTCCTCCGAAGAAGTAGCCCGGTATATCTCCACCGCAGGCCGGGCACTCCCCACCCAGAAAGGACCAGCGCTCCCAGAGCAGGATGAGTGCCGCTGCCGGCGCGAACGGACAGGCCCCGCGGGACTGCTGGAGTTGATCGGAAGTCCGAACGTCAGCGCCTGTTCGACGGCGGCATATCTCGGCGTTGTCTGTGCCGGTGCGTACGTCGGCAACGGCAAATCGGGCCAATGGGTCTGAATGGCCTTGCGATGGCGCCAGAGCCCTGTGAACAGCGGTTCCGGGCGCGGTGCACGGTTGACCAGTTCCCACGGCGAAGGAATATCGAGCCTGTGCATACAGTTCCCTTTCGATGAGTCTTTCCGCCTCATTCGCGCATGGGTCCGGAGTGTTGCTTCCGGCCGGCTGGGCCACCGCGGGGTCCGGGTGGCGGACGGATCGTTGAGCCGGGGCTCTATCCGTCGCTCGTCATGCTGGCCACCGGGGCGGAGGCGGCCGCTACTGCAAATCAAATCTGGCGCGGGGCTGTGACAGCGATGCAGCTCAGGCACGCCGCGAAGCCAGTGGCGAACCCGAGGCAACAACAGATATCAGCCGAAATCCGCAACGATTGGGAGGTGATCGCTAAGCGATTCGCCATAGACTCGCGTTTGTTCACCCGTAGCGCATCGAGTGAGTTGAGGTGCGAGCTCGGAGGTGACAAACAAATGGTCTATTTGAGACTTGGGATCGGCGACCCCCGGAGCTCGAAATGTAGGCGTCAAGACCCCCTGAAATTGTCGGAGACATTCGATCAGGCCAAGAGACGCCATTCGGTCCAGCCATTCTCGATTACCGTGAGGTCCTCCCCGCCAGGCGTCAAAGGTTTCGGAGGTGTTGAAGTCGCCAGCGATGACCCAGTCCGCCGGCCGAAGGCGTAACTCTTCGCGCATAGCGGCTACAACAAGGTCAACGACCCATACATCGGGGCTGTGCTCCAGCTTCACCCCGCTCAGGTCCTCGCCGGCAAGACGTTCCCGACTCAGTGGCCATGCCGGCGAGTAGGCTCCCATCACATTCAGCTCCCGAGATCCAACCTGGACTTGATAGGCCATCAAGTTTGCCGCGAAGTACTCAAGCTCGAGATTGACCCAATTGAGGTCCGTACGCAGCCGCACAGGCTCGCCAATCGTGCCACGCACGAGAAGCACCGATTGGAAGCTTTGAGGCCGTCCGCTTGGCCCAGGCGGTCTCGCCTCCCGCACGGCGAAGGAATTCCGCACACTTTCCGGCAGCCTGCTCACCTCCTGCAGGACAGCGATATCCGGGGAAAGCTCGACCAGATAGTCCCACAGGGCGGGTCTGTTCGACGCTCCTCGGCAGTTCCAGGTTACAGCGCGGAAAGGCATGCTACTCCTCATTTTCGAAGCCTCGTTGGATAACTTGCAGCCCTGCCATTCTCTATGCTTCCCCCGACTCCGCCTTGCATGGCTCCGCCGCATACTCCACCAGCCAGCACATTGTATTCACCCGCTGCATCTCCTCGACCGACCTGCACCGTACCCCCAGAAGTGCGGGCGACGCCACCACGATCGCCAGCGCCTGCGCCCTCGAGACCGCCACGCTCAACCGATTCGGGCTCAGCAGGAACCCTGTGCCTCTCGACACCTCTTCGGGAGAAGACGCACACATCGATACGATAGCCACCGGCGCCTCCTGAGCCTGGAACAGATCGACGCTTCCCACCCGGGCCTCGGGCAACCGCTGCTTGATGAGGCGAACCTGAAGGTTGTAAGGCGCGACGATGAGGATGTCGTTCCATGCCAGCGGCCGCTCAACCCCTTCGCGGTCCGTGAAACGACACCCGACCAGTCCCCGTGCTATCGCCTCGATTCAAGCGCCTCCTCCTCACTCGACTGGAAATTGCCAGTGTGAACGACGGGCACGTGAAGAATGCCTGCGGGACGCCCGGCGAACGGGGGCTGGGAAGGCGACTCGATCCTGATGCGCTTGTTGGCATCCTCCGATGAGCCTCCTTTCGTAGACCGCGGCTGAGACCCAGTCGCAGATACTCGGATGCATCCGCCATGAGACATTCAGGAGAACGCCGAAGTCCTTCGGGATTGTGGCGTACTCACCAGGATGAACTCGAGGGCAGACTTCCCACTCTCGCCCAGGATGATTCGCCTGAACCGGCTGGGGAAGCTGCATCTGGTCCCCGATGAGGATCAGGTTCCTCGTGGCGGTGCCGACCGCGATGGCGTTCGCGAGGCAGAACTGGCCGGCTTCGTCGACGAACAGGTAGTCGAACGCGAGCTCGAGATCAGGTCGCGCAAATCCCCAGGCCGTTGCCCCGACCAGCACCCCACCCTGCCCCAGCTCGGCCAGGATGCGCTTGTTCTCACCCACATGCTCGACGCCAGAAGGCATGTCCTCCTCCTCACCGCCAGCCTTGAGGATTCGCGCATTCCTGCCGGATGCCTTAACCACCTGGGCCGCGGACGGAAGAAGGTACAGATGACCTTGTGGCTGTTCGCGGTGACCCCGACGCGCTTTCCCTGGTGAAGCAGCTCGGCGATCACGTGCCCCGCGGTGTAGGTCTTCCCCGTACCCGGTGGACCCTGCACGGCCAGCAGGGATGAATCCAGCTCCTGAACCAGCGTGCTGACCTGCGGGAGGAGCGGAAGGTTGTCGTCAACGAGAGGATCTGGCGTGGAAACCTTCGAGGCGCGGTCGCTGGCGACGAACGAGGTCGAGAATCGCTGGGAAGCGGCCATCCTTCGTCCGCCACGAGATGACGAACCTGAAGACCGCATCGGCGAGCGAGTCGGTATTGACGGGACCATCAGGAATCAAGTGGTTCCGCGGGTGGAACTTGTCTTCCGTCGCGCGCAGTCTTGATGGCCACGAGACCGTTCACTGGATCGAACTCGACAATCGTGACTGCCGGTATTGCCAGGTCGTGGGCTATTCGAGCCGCGGACCCGACGGTGAGTTTCGTTGTCCTGCTCCGGGGCGAAGGAGAACTCATAGCCCTTCGACTTGTCCACCTTGAACGCCGGGCGGGCGGTCCGCACCAGCCCCGCGAGGCAATCCCGGGTCGTGACCAGGGTCTCTTCGTCCTGATCGGCACAGTGGAACGTCTTCCACCAGGCCGGCTTCGATTCCCGTCGATGGAACTGCAGCAGACAGGCAAGGAGTTCCTTTTCATCCCGTTCCACCGAGGGCACCTCGGCCTGAACTGCTTCAAGGAGCACACGTGCGAGGTCCTCTCCCGGCCGCTCCTTATCCTTCTTGCCACTCTCGGCAGCCTTCTTCCGAAGCTCCTTCTCACTCTCGGGCCCGGCTTACAAGGGGATGCCATGTTCCACCTGCAGCCCCACGCAACCATGCAGCAAGCTGTTCGGTCGAGCGGCAGTCCTCTTCATTGTAGGCCCGGATCCGCTCCAGAAGCGCTGGATCGCGACTGGGGATCGCTTCGGCGGACATGAGAGAGGCTTCGTAGGCCACCATGGAGCCGTCGGCAGTCGTGACCCCGCTCGTACGGCGGAACATGTAGCAGTGCTCGACATCTTTGAGCGAATAACTCGGGGTGCCGATCACCAGCCCCTGCCGGACCACTGTGTAGAGATCAACCAGCGTTCCGCTCCGGAGCAACTGGTCTGCTTCCGCTTCCCGTGTCGCATACTTCCCCATCAGGCGCTTGAGTGCCGACTCTTCGTACGCCGCGTAGTGGTAGATGTGCATCTCTGGATGCCGGCGGCGGCGTTCCATGGCCCAATCCACGAAGGACTGGAAGATCGCCTTCTCGGTTGGCTCGTCATGGGCCCACCAGTGCTCGAAGGCACTGCCGCCCTCGCCGAAAGTACCGCGCCGAACAGGTAGTCCAGTCCGCTGGGCTTGAAGAGGGGAAAGCCTTCAGGGTCGGAGGATCAATTCGCCAGGAGAGGCGGCAGGCAGGAGCTGAAGGCCCCGACGCTCCTTTTCCATCTCCGGTCGAACAAGCCCCTCGACGTCGGGGCGATCCTTGCCGATGGATGCGATCTGCAGCCGAGGCTGGCGCCGGAGCCGGTGGACCGGCGCCCGGCTGCATACGCGCTGCAGTTCCGGTTGACGCAGCAAGGGAGGCCATGGAGACAACGCCGGCATCCTTGAGCTTGAGGATCTGGCTAAGCGTGATTCCGGCAGGACCGCGCTCGGATCGTCACGCTCGAGCAGGAGCTTCTCCGCGTATTCCGACCACCCGCCGTGATTGCGCTCGAGCCCGGGATCGGGCATGGCGTTCCGGTCGAAGCCTGCTGGAAGATCAGGAACACCTGTCGAAGGTGGCGCCAGGCATACCAGTACTGCGGGATGGAAATGATCGACACGTCGCCGTTGCCAGGATGGCTCCGGCGCGGGACGGGCAAAGTCCCTGCACTGCCTCCAGCATCTCGGCGTATGCGCAGAGCTGGACGATGTCCGAAGATGCCGGGCTTGACCTTGCGGGCGAGCTTGGTGTCCCACGGCTCGTCATGCCAGTCGCCGAGCCGGGATGGCCCATCTACGCGGTGCAGGAAGTGGCCGAGAAGCCTCGAAAGGGATCGGCCTCCCAATCCGGGCCTGGTAAATGACCGGGTCGCCGCGCCGCATCGCCGCGAGTGTCTGTTCCTTAGCGTCCGGCGCCCTCCTGTCGATTTCGGTGACCGGTCCCTGCTGCTTCAGCGCCAGGGAGGTAGCTTCTCATGCCGGTCACCGTAGGACTGAATGAGCCTGTCCTCTTCGGACGGCGTGTCGGGCCCGCAGGCGCTGGCGCCGCCGGGCTCGATGTGAAGCCGATCCATCCACGCGGCAAAGTTGCCGTCGAGGAAGCGAATGACGTCCGACGGGGACAGCCTGAGAGATCCATTGATGTATTCCATGTGCCTGAATTGTACTGGCACGGTATGACACGGCGTACCGGCACCGTCTGAACACCTTCGGCTATGGGTGGATCGACCCATGCCGAGCCAGGCGCACTGCTTCGTTGTCACAGCCCTTCCATAGACTCGCGATGTCCGTTTTCGGGCATCCACGCAAGTCAATCGGGAGGAAGCTGCAATGCGCTCTTATCTGGGTCTGGCGGGACTGGTCGTACTGGCCGCGTGCGGTGGGGACAGCTCTTCAGGGCCGCAGGAACCGACGTACCCGGCAGCATCGGGTACCTATGCCATCAGTGGTGCTTTCGATGGGCTCACCCCGCAGCAGGCCAACTTTGCCGGGACGCTTACGGTCGCCCAGGCCAGCCGGGAAAACCCCGCCCTGACCGGCAACTTCAACGTTACCGCGACCGTCGGCGGCGACGTGTTCGTCCTGGCGGGGGCGCTGCGGATCAGGCCACGGCCACGACCGCCGGGGTTCTCTCCTTTGCAGATGGGGACGCGAGCACACTGTGGTCGTTCAGTGGGACCTTGTCCGGTACTTCCGTGTCGGGCCGGCATACGCTCACCGATGGTACCGACGCATTCTCCGGCAACTGGTCGGCGCAGCGCACGGGAAACTGGTTGCCGCCCGGGCCTTGCCTGCTGCCGCACCCGACCTTGGCGCCCTTGCCCCGGCGGCTGCGCCAGGAGGCCTCGCGGTGAGGCATATCCATGTCGTATCGTTGTTGGCGTCAGCCTTGGCGGCAACGGGCTGCGCCACCCTCTTCGGCAGTCACCAGAAGGACTTCAACTTCGTGTCGGCGCCGGTCGAGGCTGAGGTGTTCCTCGATGGGAAGCGCCTTGGAACCACGCCGCTCACGGTGAAGCTGAGCAATCACAAGGAGTACGCCTTCACCTTCAAGAAGGCGGGCTACAAGGATGTGACGTGCACGCTGGTGAAGGGTACCGGCGCCGGCTGGGTGATCCTGGATATTCTGGGCGGTTTGATCCCGGTGATTGTTGACGCAGCAACCGGAGACTGGACCCAGACGAAGGGCGATTCTTGTAACGTGAGCGCTTACCGGCGATTCGACTACCGCGGCAAGCGGAAGCTGAGGTCCAGCAACCGTCTGACCGCGGCTTGACTAAGAGCCGCGGTTGGCGGTGGCTAGTATCAAATGTCCCCGCTAGGGCCACGCAGCTAGAGGTGCTGAATGGCGTAGCGTAAGAAACACGGGGGCAAGACGCTCACTGAATGCGGAACGCCCTCATGATGCGACTCCTGAAGGTGCTACCGTTTACCTTGCATTCCCAAAGGCGAAGAACAGTCCAGCCGTCCTTCCTCAATAATTTGTCCACCCGCCGATCTCGAAGCATGTTCGCAGCCAACTTGTTCCTCCAGAACGCCGCGTGACGGCGAGGCGCGCGATAGCACTTCGGACACCCGTGCCAGAAACAGCCATCGACGAAGAGGACAATTCTTTCACAAAACCACAACAAAATCCGGCCTTCCCGGCAAAGGTTGATGCCGTCGCCAACCGATGAGATGCCACCGCCGAAGAAGCGTCGCCACCGCAATCTCTGTGGTGCGGTTCCCGACACTTCGGATAGCCGACATCGTTCTAGCCCGCCCGGGGGTAACCGCGGCGGGCGCGCGTTTAATGGGTGCCACTACTCGTAACCCTCCTGATTACATTCGGATCGTCTCCCGTATACCCGTTTCACCTCAATTTGGATTTCCGCCCCAGAGATGCGTCGAGCACCAGCTCTCCATATTATCGACCTATTCGCAGGCTGCGGCGGACTGTCGCTCGGCCTCGAGCAGGCTGGCTTCGTTCCAGTCGCTTTTTCTGAGCTAAGTGCACATGCGGCCGCGAGCTATCTCTCCAATCGTGCTCACTACGACATTACGCCTTTTGACGACATTAAGACCATGTCAAGTGGCATTCTCGTCTCACCTTTTGGCAGAATGGCGCACAAAGGGATTCGTGAGATCAACCTGGTCTGCGGAGGCCCCCCATGTCAAGGCTACTCGGGCATCGGCCACAGGGCGGGGAGCTACCGCGTAAACCGCGAGCTTGTGCCGTCAAACCACCTGTATAAGGAGATGATTCGAGTAATTCGGCAAGTACGGCCACGGGCGTTCCTCTTTGAAAACGTTCGGGGGCTGATGTCAGGCCGCTGGACGCCAGAGGGCGAGAAGGGAGAGATTTGGCGCGATGTCTGTGATGCTTTTCAACGGCTAGGTGACTACGAGACTCGGCCAGCTCTCGTTCAGGCACGTGACTACGGCGTGCCCCAAAATCGCCCCCGTGTCTTAATCGTTGGCATTCGGCGTGATCAAGGCTGGAAGGCGCAGTCGGGGTTAGTTGCGGATGGGCTACTCCCACAACCATTCGGCGGTGCACCTGACCTCGCCGATCTCCTCGGTGATCTTGTCGATCCAGATTTCGCAGAACATGGAGAGAACAAGCAATATCTGTGGCCAGCCACGACTGATATTCAGAGGGAGTTGCGCACAAAGGCCGGCAAATTGATGGGCAAGGGCACTGCGCTCACTGAACAGCTATACAGCAAGCACTCGGGGAGAGTGGCGAAGAAATTTGCTGCAATGCACGCGTCGGGCGGACAGATTCACGAGCGATTCCGTACACGGAAGTTCGCGCAACGACTGCTACCTGCTCACTGGGGGCCAGGCGGACCTAACATTACGGCCACATCATTACCAGATGATTTCGTACACTACCAGCTTCCCCGAACACTTACAGTTCGAGAATGGGCAAGGTTACAGACCTTTCCTCACTGGTATGAGTTCAAGGGACCCAGAACGACAGGCGGAACTCGAAGGGCTGGTGTTCCAACGGCGGAGCAATGGGAGCGCGACGTCCCGCGCTACACCCAAATCGGCAACGCCGTGCCAGTTAGACTCGCGTACGCGATCGGCCAGCATCTTCGCTCGCTACTGACCTAGCATGGGTTGAGCACTGCCCCTGCTTCCGTCCCTGTTTACCGACAGCGCAAGTGCTCCGGTTCCTTACTCGAGGATGACCTACTGTCAAATACCCTTGAGTTCATGAAACGGAATGTCCTTTATGACTTCACCCGGAACATTGTGTGTCTTGAAGAGGCAATAGTGGTTCTGCAGCGACTTCACTCGCTCCGCCAACTGAGCTACATCTGCGGTAAATCCGAGTGCTGCCAGTTCCTGAGGTGTCACGTTTGGAACTTTGTGAATCAGCCACATTAAGGAGAGGTTCCCTGTAATCGGTGGCGCCAGCCTTAAAGTGCCGTAGAAACTGGGAAGCCAGTATGACCCCGACACCGAACTCGCGGCCTTGTAGCAGTACCTTCTTGAGCACGTCAAATTCGTACTTCATGATATTCTCAGCCTCGTCCACCAGCAAGAACGAGTCGACGACACGAAGCTGCGGACTTGTGCCCACATAGGGTCGCTTCGGAAGCTTCAGCATGTGCTCATAAAACAAGTTTAGCATAATTGCCACGAGCATGTTCTTGGAACGATCATCTTGGCCGAGCTTGTCGAGGGCGATGACCACAACACCGTCCAAGAATGCCTCTACCCCCCAGGCCAGAGTCGTGCGTGAAGAGTTCCATGTCAACGAGGTCGTCAATGATGCTCATCGGCGCATCTGACTTTCCTGCAAGCGCCATCTCATAACTTGCGTGAACATCATAAATGGTCGGCTGCCTACCAATGTCAGCGCAGTCATCATAGGCCTGCTTCACCGCATCCTTTAACTGCTTCCGCTGAACCGGGCCAATGCCCGAGTAGATCTTTGTCAAGGATATCCGCGAAGAAGCGAAAGCGGCTACACCAGGCAGGCAATCCATGAGCTGCGTCCGTCACGTCGAAAAGGTTGATTGGTACGCGGTAGGGCTCAATGACACGCGCTCCAACCGCATCAACAAACTCCTGCTTGCTGTAGTCTCCCTTATAGTCGAATATCAGCATGCGCGGCTTCACATCACGATTCTCAGCGGCTTCCTTGGTGATCTGGTAAATAAGAGACTTTGAGCAGTTGTGTCTTGCCAGTCCCGAGATCGCCAACCACGCCAATATTGAGTTGGTTAAGTCTGGTGTCGCCAATATTTAACCAGCGTTCGCTCGATTGAAACCCGTCTGCATCCCCGTTCCAATGAGGAGGTTGACCCCGCCGGCGGCGTGCGCAACCTCCCGCACCGCGGCAGGAGGTTTCACCTCAACACTTGGGTATTCCGTTTTCGGCTTAGCCTCCGCGAGCACTAAGGCCTCACCTGAGTCAACCAAGTCGTATGGCTTCACTTCAACGGTCTCTTCGGCAGGTTCCGTTTGCCGAACGCCCGACACCACTGACTGCCCGCCCGCGGCGCCGTTACCTGGCGTGGCAAAAGGTCCCACGACCCCACCGCTCCTCGCATAGCTGCATAGAGATCCTCCGGGGCCTCGCGTACTAATCGTGCTGCATCCTTTGCGGACAGAACAACTGTTTCCTTGAAGCCATCCCCGTCAATGTCTCGTGGCATACTAGTTGGAGATTCATCCATTAGGATAAGCCGACCCGAGGATCTATCTCCAAAGTCAGCTCTTCGCCCAATAGTGCTTCCACGAAACGCTGATGAAGTCCCGCCCATTCCTGAGCTTGGCTTGATGCAGTCCGCTGTTGACTGTACACCCGAAAGCCAAAACCAACCATCGAGATGAGCAGGTGCTGGAGGAGCAAAGCCTCCAAAGTAGCATCTCGGGCTCTTTTGCCCATTGAACGGACGGCTTCGAGAAGCGTCGAAAGCGACTAAGCCCTGGGCCAAGGCGGACTTGCAGTCAGTGATCGACATCGTCTCACGACCTCTATACTTCACTTCAATCGGTGTGAGTCGGCACGAAACTGAGGAGTCGCGTATGGCGATCGTCGCCATTAGCAGGTCCGGTCGCAGATAGTGGGGCTTTATAAACGCCTTCTGCAGGTCGGACAGATAACCCTGAAAAGGGTCCACTGGGATCAGGATCGCGACGGTCTGAGTATGTTCGTCCGTGAGTAATCACCTCGAGCAGGCTGCCACCGTTTGCTGACTTCCGAAACTGGTCCTGTAGTAGTCGTGCCGCTACAAAGAGCCCTAGGTCACCTGATGCCCCGAAATCACCGCTAGATAGTCCTCGCACGGTCGGAATTCCCCGGCGGGCCACCTAGAGTGGCGCCCTTCCTCAACCGCCTCATTTGAGAGAAATAGCAGCCCGCGGGCCTGGCCAGGACGAGTCGCAGTGCCTCACGGTCCAAATCCTTTACCTGTGAAAGCAGGTAGTAGCCATTTGTGTCGCCAGCTCAAGATGCGAATTAGATGGTGAATCGTAGTCCCACCACAAATAGGCGCCTTCAAGCCAGTCACCTAGAAAGCACGCCGGGTCAACCGCTGAGGACGATACGGCCACGATGGGCCCCCCTTCTTCACGAGCATTGACTGAATAGCACTGACACTTGGCGCGAAAGTGTATCCGTAGCGCGTATCGCCTAGGTTTTCCAAGCGTGCAAGGCCATTCATGACACGATCACACAGACCGTCCTCCGTGGGCGCCCTTGCAATGCCCATGCGTGACTCGCACAGGAATGCTCCTGCGCCCGCACGTAGCTGCCGCCTAATCCGGTGACGCAGTAGCCCACCCGACCCAAGCGGACTGCCTATTTCGAGTGCTTCCGCATTTGGGTTCGAGGTGTCCAATTGCGCTATGATCCCCAAGTCGGGCTTCACTCCCGAAGCCGCTCCACCGAACCAGCGGACGGGTTTGGCTGTATCCTCAGCGAGATTTGAGATCGTAGCATCCTCCGGACGCACGGCCTCGCGACGATCGTCAAAGATTTGAAGGATTCGAGGACCGAGCGCTGGCATCATTGCGGCGTCTCTCGCTCGCTCCCCGAATTGGTCCCTGCACCAGCCGAGTAGGCCATCGTTGCAGGCATTGTTCTGGCCGGCCGCGCTCGAAACGGCCACGTTAAAAACAGGCTTCGCCGCAAGCATCCTAGAAACATCATCAAGGGCACGTCCCACTTGTGCAGAGCTGAATCCACTCTGCGATCCACCCTATCTGAATTCCGAACTCTTGGTCGAAGGGGGAGTCGCCTGCGCGCTTGGCGAGTTCTGATCAAGCCGGGACCCGTTCCAGAGAATCGACCAATAGTCAGAACTGCACTCTACTGAAAAGAAGACCTGCCGCTTGATTGCGCCGCCCGCTGTGCGGAGAGACAGAACGAGAGCGTCCGGGACGCTAGGGGGGTCAGAGAACACTTGCCGCCGGACACGATGCGTGGCGATTAATGGCCGTGAACAGGGCACGCTGTGCGATGCACTGCCAGGCGAGACGCAACGGGTGGAACGGCGAGATGAGCACTGCGTCCGGCTCCTGTGTCAGCTGTGGAGGCGATGAGGCCTCAAGTCCAACGACGATAGCAATGTCGGACCATGCAGCGACGTCGGGATCGGCATCCAACCAGGCTAGATAGCTCCGCAAGTAGCTATCGATCTGTTGGAGAAATTCGGGGTCGGCAACGATCCATTGCCCCAGAAGCGCGGCTTCCATAAGGCCTGTCCCGTCGCCTCCTCGAATTCTTTCCGCTAACCTTGTTCGAAGGTCGATGAAGTCTGGCGGGGGGATCATGTCCTCCCGGCGAGGGCGTGGATCATGAAGGAACTGCCCTCGGGATAGAATCGTGTCTACATCCGAACCCCATTCGGGAGAACGCCAGTTCACTGAGTAATCTGGTGCCAGCACAACGGATAAAACGAGCGCTCGCAACACGGTTGCTGTCTATTATCCACCCTTGGAGATCGGCCGACCTCGCCTGACGATCTATGCGAACGGCGCTCGCGGCTCGCGTGCGCTCCTGTCGATTGGCTCGGATTAGGCGCTCGAACTCACTGCTGCAACCCTCACTCCCCACTTCTTCAGCGGTGAGCTGAAGCCGGAACACCGTGCGCTCACTTTTTGAAATACCGATCAGATCATAGCTGCACTCTGCGCTTGCCTCGACCTCAAAGCCATAGCATCCGGATGAAACAGAAGCGACCGGCGAATCGCCACTGCCATCGTCGACTCCATCCTGATGTCGACGGGCTGAGGAGTCGATTGTTACCCCAGGTCCCACGTACACATCGATGTAGTGACGACCCTGACCCGCGAGGGTCATTGAGCATTCGAAGTCTGCGCTGCCTTTTCCAGCCTTCGGACGTTTGGGAGCAGTGCTCTTGACCGCGGTCCGACAATAAAAGATGACCCAGGCTCCCAATGGCAAAGCGAGATCACTTTTACCGTGGTCTTCTTCAGGCCCTGTCCATTTACCGTATAGCGGATGGCGCTCTTATGCGGCGGCGGATCGGAATCGACGAGGCTCAACCGTGGTCGAATTCAAGGACCATTCCTTTGCGGCACCTTTTCCCCCACCATCCCGAGCAACTTGGAGCGTCGATCCGGCGCTCTCTCCCGACGCAGCTATTGAGAGTTCAACAGCATCCAGCACAAGGGCACCAACCCCGCGAATCAACGGAACGATCACGTTCGTGCATTCAATCTCGATGGTCTCTTCCGCTGGTCCTTCTTGCTTAAGCAGGTCGGCCCAGCGCTCGACCGGCAGATGCCTCCACCATTCTGGGGCGCTACTGGCGCCTAGCATCACCCCGTGTTCAGGGGCGTAGCATGAGGATGGTCCACGACCGAACGCCCCGGGACATCACATGAGGCAAGTATGTGGTGCAAGCACCCGTCAACGCCTCGCGATCCGGGTCAGTCGCCTCATCGCCGAGGCGCTTGAACCCCGACACGAAGCCTTCGTTCTCAATCAGCAGTGCCAGATCATTCAGTATGCCGACTTGACTCGCCGCTACGACAGAACCGTCACTCATTGGCGGAAAACCGCAGGCGAGGGACCACTGGTCCTCAAACGCGACCGTCGGATCTGATATTGAGAGGACTCGGGAAAGGGTGACCCACGCAGCTAGGCGATCGAATCCGTCCCTATCGGCTTCGTCTCCTGCACGAACTGCGCTTTCCAAAAGGTCCGTCGCCTCAGTGCGCCCCTTTGACGACCATTGATGGCGATCCCGGGCTGTGCTGACCAATCCCTGAACGAACTCGTCCTGCCACCAATCATCAATTGTTGCGCCACCTACGTTGCTACTAGCTGAAAGGCCGAACTGGTCCATGGCCGATGCCACTGACAGGTTCCGGTGGTGTCCGGGCGCGACAAGCGCCACAAAACGAGGGCAGCTTGGCGAATTTCGGAGGGCAAGAAGGTGGGCATCGTCACAACGACCCGAGGCGCCAATATCAGGTTTGTCTCATCGTGCCCAAGCTTCTCAACTTGCAATAGGACAGGAACGATGACCGCTCGTCCAGAGGCAAGCCGCGCTTCGATCCCGCCTTCAGTGATCAGCTCTTCAAGCACCTGCTCTAGAATGAGAAGTGGTGGTCCGTGAAACAATCGGCGGAGTCTGGCTCGTCCCCCGAAGACTTAGCACGGACGACTGTACGTATTCCCGTATGCCGCGAGAAAGCTCTGCAATAAGTCTGTTCACGCGGCGGTGTCTCCCAAGACTTGGAAGGGTGGCACTAGCAACATGCCGCTCTCGGCGTCCGGACTGTCCAGCACAAGCCCGAGCATTCGCAGTTGCCTGCCAAGATCGCTGGAAGTCAGCCCATCCCTATCGACTCTGATGCCATAGAGTCCTAGGTGTTCCGCAAAACGATGGACGGATCGAGGGCCGGAGACGTCGCTCAGGCAGGCATCCACAAGTGCTAGAATCGCAACGGGGCCAAGTGAAACCACCAGGGCGCCGATGAGTAATCACCGCTCTTTCGGAGCACGTATCCCTGATCGTACCCGCGAAGGTTCTCACTTGCGGTCTGTCTCTGACCGAGTACATGTCGCGCAAACTCGACGAGATTCGATCCGATTCCCTTCTTGCAAGCGATCGTTCGGGAATGCTGATCCTGGAGTGTTGCCAGGTTGCCTAGAAGTTCGTTAGTTCCTAGTCGCGGCGCGTTTGCGCTTGTGTTGGCAAGGAGCGCCGCCAAATCGGATACAGATGCAATTGATCCCCAGGTAGCAACACCAAGCGCTTGAAGCCGCCATAGGACAAGATTGATTCCCAGACGAGCACTGAGATAGCGACTTGCAAACTCTCGAATATCAGGCACCGCGGGATTCCCATAGCTGAGATACGGGCCACGGTTCGCGAGCTCCTGAAGCAGGTACGATGGAGGGTAAGCCTTTCCGTCTAGTGCACCCTTGAGGGCTCGCCAAATGAAGTCGTTGACGTCACATAACCAAAGCGAATGAGCAACGGCACCAAGGCGGACAATTGCCTCCAGTAGGCTTATCCACTGTCGCCGTGTCATACTGTTCTTGGCTCGTAATACTGCATCGAGGTCTGGTACAAACTGTTTCGCGGGGAACTTTAGGCGGTCCCACTCGTGGACTGGGAAGAAGACAATATTCGGACATTGGCTGGCGAGACCATGTACTGCCCACACGGCTCCATGACTCAAACTCACCCTGAAGCCATCGTGCCCAGATGTCATCACTCTCCCTCACACTCAAAGCGTTGAAAAGATTCCCCCACCGCTCCTTTGCCTCATCTGCGGATCCGGATCCAAGGCAAATCATTCGCTCAACTAGAAACATCGATTCCAGGAGCTCCCGGTCAAGCGCGCTCAGCCAGAGAACCGAGCCACGTCCGGAACCACAGGCGCCAACTGAAGAAAGCGCTTGGACGACTGATTCGGTTGCTTTGGGCTCTCGAGGATCCCCAGTCCCAACACAGTACGCAGGTGTCTCTCGCGACGGTAGGGGTAAGTCCGTGAGGGAGCTTCGCCTTGGTGTAAGCTTGTCGAACTCCTTCCCATTGGCTGGCGCCACCTTCTCTGCCACATCAGCGAATCCTGCAGCGCGATACATCGAGGCCACCAGCACTTCTGCAGTGGCAAACTCTGGCGCCGGACGCATCGCAAAAATGGAACCGTCATAGGCAAGGTGCGAATACTTAGGCTCCTCACAGAACTGTTCTATGGTCATTGGTCGCCGATTCTCCGTATGAGAAAGCGCTCCAGCTCCCTGACGACGACCTCATCTCGAAGGCCAAGTCGAATCTCGGATCCGTCAAGCTGTTCCTCGTCGCGAACGACACGGCCAGCCAACTTTGCCGTGGTGGTATCGAGTAGCGCCACAACCGTACGGGGTAGGGAGGCTGGGAGCATGCCGGCCTGAAGCCCCTTTTACTGAAGCAAACAGCTCGTACGTGAGCGGGATAGACTGCGATGAGCCCCCGGTGCCCACAGACATGAAGCGTATCAGCGACAGGGGGCCGGCCAATGGTCACTACCTCTCGCGCCTTGACCTTTTGTTTGGCGGTTTGTCAGCGTCGCACGCCTTGGCTCTGGAGGTAGAGGTTCCCCAAACATTGTATCGAGCGAGACCACGAAATGGTCACGCTCATTTACTAGGGCCTCCACCTGCTTGACGGCTTCATGCATTAGGGCAGGGGTGGCCGTCGACCACTCGCTGAAATGCCTGCAGGATCGCTCCATCTTTGAATACCGCAGCCCGCAGTCCGAGTGTTCGCCGAACCAAGCGACAAGAGAAATCGCGAATAAGCAGCTGAATGCGTCCCGCAACCGCCGGCCCTCGCCTCCGAGTGTCTGCCGACGACAGGAGTGCGTCCGCCTTGGAGAGGCGGCTGAGGAGTTCGGTCTCGGGTGCTGTGAGACAATGGTACTGCCGCACAAACTCAAACCCTTCTCCTACTGAGTGACTCAAGCGCGCATCAATGTCCCGGAGGCGAACCGTCGTTCGTGAGCTAACCTGAATCTCACAATCGGGATCCGAGAGTGCGGGATCAAGGACGTCGCAGAGGTCGTTAAGCTGTGGCTCCAGTGTTGCCGGGACGAGAAACCCCCTGCCGCCTGATAGGAAGTAGTGAAGCCCCAACAGGGTTGGATCTTCATCGAGGTTCAGGCTCGCAGTTCACCCCGAAGCCCCTTGCCCTTCAGCCTCGGCCATCTCCCGAAAAAGTGCCATACTGGTATTGAGCGCTGACGAGGGTGAATAGTGCGCGATAGCGCTTCGAGTCCTTCTTTGCAGTTCGCCTGTCGAGTTCGATGAGCTTTGCCGCCCACTGGCAAGGCTCGTCGGCTGCAGAGGTTTCCGGTCGTGTGGCCCCCGCGAACATATAGGAATACAGCGTGAAGAGGTCGCGGAAGCGGCCCTTCTTTGCCGGAACCCAGCTCATGAAGGCGTAGTGCTCGGGGCAGGAGGGAGCTACGGTGAGGCTCTGCAGATAAGAGATCGCGACTTGTGCAGAAAGGACAGAGCTTTCCACAGGCATTTGATCTAACGGAGGCCACTCTTCGGCTTCAGTTGCAATTGCAAGTAGTTGCGCCGCGGGTGAGTCGCTTGGACTTTCACCAGATACCAGAGATTCAAGGTCCATTGGCCAAATTGCAAAGCCGGGCCAACCGGAAAGCGGCCAGCATGAAGGAGCTGACGGACTGAGGCCTACTGCCCGGACAATTGCCTCGAGCAACTCCTGCGCTTCCTTAAGGTCGCGGTCGATTGCTAAAGTGAGAGCATCGTCAAGGACCCCACGATTGACGCATGCCAGATAGAGGCGGGAAAGTGGGGCGCTGTGCACATCAAGCAGATCCGCAGGAGGAGGGAGGCCGGGGTATTCGCCACGTACGCCTGGATCTGCGACGGATGCGTCCTGGACAACCGAAAGGCTGACGTTCTCTTTGCTAGAGCCCGAGTGCCGTGAGATCTACAAACGCTTTGCGTGGAACCGATTGACCTGAGCTGGGAGTGAATTGGGGTTCGAGTACACGTAACAGGGCCCCGTCCCAGGCTAGCGAGGTGTCCAATCGGACCAGGGCAGCCTCCACAGCCTCCGTCTTACCGTTCCCAGGGCCACCAACGAGAAGGATGATATGTGGCGTCGCGTCGAAATTGGCTGCGATTCCGAAGCCCAGGAAGTGAGTCTGTCCAAGAGAGGGGTGCGGATGACGATACCAGACGGCCGACCACTGGTGGCATGGAAAAGCCGCCGGACACCGCCAAATCGATGGCCGGACCAATCGAGCAGCCCAGCGGGAAACTGGAACTTCAGACTCGCGTCTGTCATTGGCCCCCGACATCGCTTCAGTGAGGACGTGCAAGAGGAAGTGCTTGGAATGCCCGGGATGAATAGTTGGCCTACTCGCGCTTTTGTTACCCGGCGGCGACGACTCGCCACACAAACTACCAGAACCAGAGCCTTGCCTCCGTCAATAATGCCCTCCCTTCCACCCCTTCGACAGTCCCACCGCGAGGAGTTCGGGACATAGGTCGATTGACCTATAGCTCGTTGGCAAGCATTGGTTATCGACATCCATCACCGCGCGCCGCAAATCAGCTTGACGTCGCCGATGAACACTGGCGTAGGACTGTGATACGTGGCTGCAGGGCGGTGTCCTTGGGGTACGGCGGCGGGCCCGCAAGTTGCTGCGCGGTAGACCACCTAGCCTGCTACGCCTGAAGACTTCATGTTTGCATTGAGGATGTTGCGGCACATCTACAAGGTCTCCGACCCCGTACGTCCCCGAGGCGAGGCCTGTGTGCAGAAGTGTGGCTCGAATCGCTATCCAATTCCAATCAACGCTTAGGGCTAGAGGAACAAACTATGAGCAAGACGTCCCCTACTACGTCTATGCGCTTAAGGACCCGCGCCAGTCGCCAGCCCCACCCTTTCATCGGGAAGGGCACGGGCACCAGGGCATACGATCATCTATTAAAGCCGGACGGCATTCGAAAGGGGATCCGAATTAGGGAGATCACTTTGGCCGGCTACGAGGTGTTAGTCACCCAACTGGCCGACGGGCTGTCGGAGCTTCAGTGCTCATCAAGATCGAGGCAGAACTAATATCGGCTTTTGGGAACCGAGTCCCACTGGGGGATTACTCACAAACACGGTTGTCCCTACAGGCAGCGGCAAGCCGCGAAAATCATTGATTGTGCCGACCGGCGTTGTTGAGAAGGCACAACTCCGACTGCCCTATTAAAGGATGCCGTGCTCGAGTTTGCGAAGGCAAACAGAGAAAGGCGTCTGGAACTCTGACGTAGCGAGTGCTTTAGCTCTTAGAAGTGACTATGGTGGCGGGTCAAAAGACTACCTCTCCTATAGCGTCATAGGCCTGTTGATGCGCGAAGGAAAACTGTCTGGGAAAGCTAGTCAAATCTTCACACTGCGCAGGTGGTTTAGTTACCAGTGCCCCGGAGGTAGGCAACAGCCGATCCTGCGGGTAGGAGCAACCTGCGCGTCCGCCACGCTCACGCACACATGCCAGAATTAGCTGCGCGCGAAAAGCAGCGCTCCCTTTGCCGCAACCCAGGCCCGGACATACGATTCTAGGACGAGACCCTAGCCGGTCGGCAGCCACTGCTGTATTTTGAGGGCGGCAATCGCCGTAATGTTATCATCCCGATCATCGGCAGGCCCAGCATAAGGTTACCGCAGCGAAGGCTGTCGCCTGCCCAAGGTTCAGCCATAGCGCGACACATCATGGCAGCGCACGCAGTGGTAGTCCTGCTCTGCGATCCTTCCAAACACTTCGCCAATTGTGTTCCGCATCCAATCACTCAACCTGCAGCACTACTGCCATTACCAGCACCAACCCGTACCCCACCGGCTTTCGCTGCCCACACGCACTCCCACCTCATCTGGACTTCCATCACCCCGGCGCCGATCAGCAGGGACATGTCCACGGCGAAAGCGGCGCACTCCGCGTAATATCCCGCTCACTTCACCACCGTCAGCCCGTGCAGGCGCATCCCTCCCACCCCCTGCACGGGCCCGACGATACCGCAACAGCATCGGCACCAGGGCTGGCAGCATCATCGGCACCATCATCAGCCAGGCACATCCCGAGGCACGCGACCAGCGCCCATGTGCCCGCCGTGATGCTCCATCCCCGGCACCTTCTCAGCCCTCGTACTGGTCGTGGTACTTCACCCACCCCATGATCTGCCCGCCCTCGTTCCGTCCCGCCGGCGTCAGGTCGAGCAGGTTGTACGTGTTCAGCAGCAGGTCCAGCCCGCGCTGGTACGCCGAGTAGGTGTGGAACACCTGGTCGCCTCCCGCACGAACACGCTCAACCCTTCCCGCTCCCCCTTGTACGGACGCCCGTCGGGCTGCACCGTGACGTCGGCGTAGTTGTACCCGGTGTGGGTTTCGTCGGTGGTCACGCCGAAGTCGTAGTTGAACTCCGTGCCGAACGACGAGAGCCACGGGAACTTCCACCCCATGCGCTCCTTGAACCGCGCGATCTTCTCGTAGCGGCGCCCGCGAGATCACCGCGAACGCCGTATCCCGCGCGGCCAGGTGCACCGTCGAGCCATCGAAGTTGTCGGCCACGAACGAGCAGCTCTTGCACCCGCTCTCCCACGCCGGGTCGAACATGAAGTGGTAGACGATCAGCTGGCTCTTGTCCCCGAACAGGTCGGCCAGCGTGCGCTTGCCGTTCGGCCCCTCGAACACGATACGACCCGCTCACCTTTTCCCACGGCAGCTCGCTCCGCTCCCGCGTCAGCTCGTCCCGGAGCCGGGTGAACTCCTTCTCCTTCGCCAGGAACGCCGTCCGCCGGCTGACCCACTCGTCGTGCGACACCACCTCCGCCTTCGTGCTCATCTGCGTTGCCATATCGTCCTCCCTGGGTTGATGGGATGGCGCGATCGCGCCTCTCCCCTAACATTCTACCGTTCGGTTGATTATATTATTCAACCAGAGTGGTTGAACGCAACACCCCGGCAACCCGGTGAGGACCGATGCTCGACCAAGTCTATGACGCTATTGCAGATCCGACCCGTCGGGCGATCCTGGGGATCCTGGCCGAAGGGGAGTCCAACGTCGGGAGCCTGGCGGAAAAGTTCCCCATTTCGCTCAACGGGGTCTCCAAGCACGTGAAGGTCCTGGAGCGGGCCGGCCTGGTCGAGCGGACCATCCAGGGCCGGGAGCACCGGCTCCGGCTCAACGCCGAACCGCTGCAGGAGGCCTCGATGTGGCTGGAGCACTACCGCACGTTCTGGAATGACCGGCTGGCGTCGCTGGAGAACTACCTGCTCGAGAAGGAGAACGATCGATGACCGTCACCAAGGAAGCGGCACCGGTCCTCGTGGTGCGCCGCACCATCGCGGTTCCCCGGCAGCGGGTGTTCGATGCATGGCTCGATTCTGAAGCGATGGCCCACTGGATGCGCCCCGGGAAGGTCACCCACTCCACCGTGTCCCTCGACCGCCGCGTCGGCGGCAGCTTCCGGATTCAGATGCACGGTGGCGACGGCGAGTGCTTCGATCACAAGGGCGAATACCTCGTCATCGAGCCGCCATCGCTGTTGTCGTTCACCTGGATCTCTGAGGGGACGGACCAGAAGCCGACCGTCGTCACCATCGAGTTCCTCGAGCGCGGCAGCGGAACCGAGCTGGTGCTTACCCACCGGGGCCTGGCGGCAGAAGGCGGTCGAGGGACACCGCGGCGGCTGGAGCGACGCGGTACGCGTGCTGGACGAGACCCTGACGCGAGCCTGAGCGGCTACCTGTGGCCGGGCACGGCTGCGCCGCCTCCGACGTGTCCTGGCCCATCATCCCCATCGCGCGCTTTCGCTTTGCACACACGCTCGCCAAACCGGGCCGGATCGCATTGGCGACATCCAGCAGCGCCAGTGCCCGCGCCGGTTTGTTCTCCCGGAGCGCATCGCTCGCCTCGTACGAGGCGAGCGTCACGAACGTGTTCAACAGGACCCGCCGCGCCGCCTGCACCGCGAGCGTGTCGGTATCAGACTCGGCCTGCCGCTGGAGCTGGCGGATCTTGAGGTCCTTGAGGGAGCTCTCGACCCCGGGCGGATCGACCGAGATCCGCACCTTCGTCAGGTAGAACCGGAGCGCATCGAGGTACTCGGTTGCCTGGTCTGCATTCTTGCGCTGCTGCTTGAGCGCTGACTTCACCGGTTGCGTACGCTGAAGCCGCGCCGCCTGCTCCGCCGCGGTCGACGTTTCGTGCAGCCCGTCGAAGTCGCCCACCGTCAGGCGATACCGCCGCCACGCCGCGAACGAATCGCCGGCCGCCTCCAGCGACCGCCCCAGCTCGAGCCGGGCCCCGTAGAGCGAGTCGACCCACGCCGGGACCGTCGGCTTGAGGCCGGTGCGCATCGCCTGCAGCTCGAACCACTCCACGCCCTCGAGCATCAGCGAGTCGGGCGGCCAGCTATGGGGACCGGTGAACACGGCCACGTGGTGGCGCACGCTGGTGCGGTCCAGCAACGAGTCGACCCCGAGCACCTCCTCGTAGTTGAAGTCGGCGTTGCCGATGGTTCCGAAGAACACCGGCGCCGGGCCTCCCACTGGTGGATCGACCAGCACCCAATCGGTCGGCAGGCTGGCCCCGGCACCCAGGATTCCCGCCGCATGGTCCGCGAGCCGGTACGCGAAGTCCCAGGCGACCCGCGCCGTTCCCGAGAATCCCACCAGGTACACCCGGTGACGGTCCATCCGGACCCGGCGCCCGGTCTCGGCGTACATCGCGTTGAATGCCGCCTCGTTGGGGTTGGGCGCTGAGTCACTCTGGGTGCGGTAGCTGCTCACGATGACGTATCCATACCGGTCCGCCGCCGCCCGCAGGCGCGTGAGCGGCGACATCGCGTGCGCCCGCGGGTCCATCGCGAAGAGGACCGGCCAGCTCTTCGTACTGTCGTAGCCGGTCGGGTAGAAGAAGGCGAAGGTCTGCGTCGGGTCGGTGGAACTCGCCACCGAGTCCTGGAGCGTGCCGGAGGCAGTATCGGATTGCTGTGCCGCGAGCGAACCGGCGCCGAGCGCCAGTGCGACCGTGACGATGATGGCAGGCAGGGTCATGGATAGCCGACACTACGAGGTTGAACCACAAACAAGTTTCCGCCGACAGGAAGGCAATCGATGACCGTCACTGGAAGAAAATGAAGGGAGCGAGGCCGGCCGGTTGGCCAATCTGCGGATCGCGTGGTACGTTAGCAGGCCCGGTCCCATCCCGGGGTCCAACCCCACCCTGAGCTGACCATGTCCAAGCACGACGCCGACCAGCAAAAATCTGGCACCGTTCAGTTCGCCGACCCGGCAATGAACGAGCCCCAGCCCGAGAGCCTCGACAAGGTTCGAGACATCCTCTTCGGGAGCCAGATGCGCGCCGTGGAGAGTCGGCTCCAGGGCATGGAGGAGCGCCTCCGCCAGGAACACGAGAGCATCCGGTCCGACTTCAACCGTCAGACCGAGTCGCTCGACGCGCTGGTCCGGAGCGAGGTGCAGGCCCTGACCGACCGGCTGTCCGCCGAGCGGACCAAGCGCACCGAGGAGATCAAGTCGCTGGCCGCCGAGATCAAGGAGGCGATCCGCGCGCTGGAGCGGCGCCACGTGAAGCTGGAAGAGGACGGGAACATGGCCGACGCCTCGCTCCGCGACCAGCTCTTCGCCCAGTCCACCAATGCCGCAGCGGAACTGGCGAAACTGGGCGAGCGCCTCACCGCCGAATTGGGTCGGTCGCACCACGAGCTCAACACCGCCAAGACCGATAGCACCACGCTGGCCACCCTCCTCACCGAGGTAGCCGCCCGGCTTGGGGAAGCGGCGGCCGCGACCGGGAAAAACGGCCCCGGGAGCTGAGCCATGCCCGACGAGCGGGCACCCTGGGAGGAGGCCTCCAGCAGTCCGCGCCTTGACACCTCGGCGGCGGACCTCGCCGAGCTGCGCGAGCTGATCCTCGGCGCCGAACGGCGCCGGCTGGAAGAGCTGGAGCGACGGATCGACGCGACCATCCTCAACAGCGAGTCGCTGGCCGAGCTGCTGCCGGCGGCAATCGCCCTCCGCGCCGGGCGCGATCGCCAGCTGGCCCGCGCCCTCGCCCCGACGGTCGAGAACGCCTTGAGCGAGTCGGTGCGCCGGAACCCCCGCCCCATCGCCACCGCGATCTTCCCCGTCCTCGGCCCCGCCATCCGAAAGGCGATCGCCGAGGCGCTGGCGGGCCTGGTCACCTCCATCAATCGCACCCTCGAGCACAGCCTCTCGCCTCGCGGCATCCGCTGGCGGCTCGAGGCCTGGCGCACCGGGGTGCCGTACGCCCAGATCGTGCTCCGTCACGCGCTGGTCTACCGGGTGGAGCAGGTCTTCCTGATCGACGGCGACACCGGCCTCCTCCTCGCCCACGCCGTGACGCCGGAACTCCAGGCGAGCGATGGCGACCTCATCTCCGGCATGCTCACCGCCATCCGCGACTTCGTCGCCGATTCCTTCTCCCGCGAGCGCGAAACCGGAGGGCTCCGCCGGTTCTCCGTCGGCGAGCTGACGGTGATGGTGGAACAGGGTCCCGAGGCGCTGATCGCGGCAGTGGTGCGCGGCGAGGCGCCCGAGAGCCTCCTGCTACTGCTCCAGGAAACGCTGGAGACGATTCATGTCCAGTTCGCCCGCGCGCTCAGCGACTTTGACGGCGACACGACACAGTTTGTGCCGGCCCAGCCATTGTTGGAGGAGTGCCTCGCGACCGAGATCGCGACCGACCGGGCGCGGGCCGGTTCCCGGCGCGTGGTGTGGCGTCCCTGGGCGCTCGCGGCACTCCTTCTGGCCATCGTGATCGGCGCGCTCGCGCTGCGGGAGCGCCTGCGCTGGGACCGCGCGCTGGCGCTGCTCCAGTCGGAACCGGGCCTCGTGCTGACCCAGGCCGAGCGCCACTGGGGCCGCTGGCGCTTCGCCGGCCTGCGCGACCCGCTCGCGCCCGATCCCGCGGCGCTGCTCGCCGGCCTGCCGCTGGACACCGGGCGAATCGAGCAGAGCTGGGAGCCGTATCTCTCACTCCGCCCCGAGCTGGTGCTGGCCCGGGCTCAACGGAGCCTGTCGCCGCCAGCCAGCGTGACGCTGGCACTCACCGGGGACACACTGCGGGCGACGGGCTCCGCGCCGCTCGCCTGGGTGGTCGCGGCGGAACGAATCGCTGCTCGGGTCCCAGGGGTGTCGGCGCTCGACCTGGATGGAGTCACGCCAGAGTTGCCGACGGAGTTGGCCCAGCTGAAGCGGGAGATAGAAGACGAGCGGGTGTTGTTCAGCGTGGGCTCCGCCACGCTCACAGCGACCGCCTTGAGCGCCGCGGGCAGGGTGGCTGAACGCTTCGGTCGGGTCGAGGCCGGCGCCGCCGCACTGGGCACCCGCGCCACGCTCGAGCTGGCAGGCCGTACCGACCCGACCGGAACCGAGGCCGCCAACCAGGCCCTGAGCCAGGGCCGGGCCGATGCGGTGCTCGCCGTGCTCGCCGCACAGGGAGTGCCTCGTGGCGAGACCACGGTGAGTGCGCTTGGAACAACCCGCCCGCTCCCCGGTGACTCGACCGACCGCGCGCGCATCAACCGCAGCGTATCGTTCGGGGTGAGCGTTGGTCCGCAGCCTGGGAGGGATCCGTCGCGATGATCCAGAAGAAGGTGTGCATGGTCGGCGTGTTCGGCACTGGCAAGACCAGCCTGGTGCAGCGATTCGTCCACTCGATGTTCTCGGAGCGCTATCTCTCGACGGTCGGCGTCAAGATCGACAAGAAGCCGCTGGAGCTCGACGGCACCCCGCTGACGCTGGTGCTCTGGGACCTGGCGGGACGCGACAAGCATGAGGACATCACCGGCAGCTACCTCCGCGGCGCCCATGCCGTGCTCTTCGTGGCCGACGGCACGCGGAAGGAGACCTGCGACCAGCTCCCCGACCTGCGCGCAATCGCCCGCGAGTTCGCGGGCGATGTGCCCGTCGTGCTGGCCCTCAACAAGTGCGACCTCACCGAGTCATGGGCACTCGACCGGGCGTACGAGCAGGCGCTGGCCGCCGAGTGGAACATGGTGCGCACCAGTGCCAGGACCGGCGACGGCGTCGAGGAAACCTTCCAGCGACTGGGCAAGGCGGCGCTCGCCGGCAAGGAGGCACAGCAATGACAACGACGGCGGTGGCACCAGTGCGAGTCGATGCGGCGGCGCAGACCGACGTCGGCCTGCGTCGCAAGAGCAACGAGGATCATTTCGTGATCATGCGGCTCTTCAAGGCGGCGGAGGTGCGGCAGACCAGTGTGACGGATCCCGAGGTATTCCAGGGGCTGGGCGGCCCGGAGGGATGGCTCTTCATTGTTGCGGATGGGGTGGGCGGGCAGCCGGGCGGCGAGCTGGCGAGCCAGACGGCGATCACCACCCTCGTGAAGTACCTCACCGAGGCAGCGGGCTGCTTCAACAACTTCGACAGCGATGGCGAGCAGGAATTCCTGGAGCAGCTGGAGGCCGGCGTGCAGGCGGCGCACCGGCGCATCTATGAGGAGCATGGCAGCGGCAGTGCCCCGAGTGCGCGCAACGCGGTGCCGGGGCCGGCCACGACGCTCACCATGGCGATGCTGGTCTGGCCCCGGGTCTACCTGGTCCACGTGGGCGACAGTCGCGCGTTCTACCTGCGGAAGGGCCGGCTCAGTCAGCTCACCCGCGACCAGACCACCGGCGAGTACATGGTGAATACTGGCGCCTGGACCGAGGAGCAGGCGCGCAAGGCACCGATGGGCAGCCGGCTGTCGAGCGCGCTGGGCGGGAGCGAGATGATCCCCTCCATCGGGCTGGTGGACCTCCAGCCGGGTGATGCACTGGTGCTGTGCACCGACGGGCTCACCCGCCATGTACCCGACGAACAGATCACCGAGACGCTGGCCCGCGGCGGCGACGCGGCATCGGCCTGCCGCGAACTGGTGGAGGCCGCCCTGGCCGGCGGCGGCCAGGACAACGTGACCGTTGTGGTGGCGCGGATGGTTGCCGCAGAACGGGCCCCGGACGGCGGGGTACCTCATCCAGGATAGCAGGCCACCTTTGGATGGGGGAGAACGACATGCGCCCGACGTTGATTGCTGGAATCGCCCTGATCGTGCTGAGCATCTTCCTGCTCGTGAACGGCGGGAGTGTCACCACCAAGAAGGACGTGGTGAAGATCGGTGACGTGAAGTTGACTGCCGACCAGAAGCAGTCGATCCCACCATGGGTCGCCTACCTCGGGCTCGCGGCCGGCGCCGGGCTGGTGTTCGCGGGGGCTCGGAAGCACGCGTAAGCCCGTGGCTCAGGGCGCGATCAGTCGCCGATCGAAGACAAAGGGTTCGGGCACGCCAACCACCAGTTCCGCGAATGTGGCGTGCGCCGGGTTGAGCAGGTAGTTCACCGCACCGGGCACGATCGTGCACGGCACGGCGAGCACCGCCGAGCGGCCGGAGGCGACCCACGCATCGCCGATGGCCTGCACTGCCAGCGGCGGCGGCGAACTGCTCCAGTCGGGTGGCAGCGTGCCGGGGTCGAGCACTTCGACCAGCATTTCCGGAGAAGTCGACGCGAACCCGTAGCCGGGAAAACGTCTGCCCGAGGTCAGGATCATGCCTTCAGCGCCGCCCTCGGGCACCGTGATGTCCGCCGTGACGGTGTACGACGTGTTCAGAAGCAGGGGCGAATCGCCCTGCGGCAGGCCCGACCATCGGGTGGGTGTACACGTATTCCGAGCGGACCGCGGTGAGGTTCGGCCGCGGGGCCACGAGGCGCGCGGCGACTGAGGCGTCCAGTGGCAGGACCGGGTACTTCTTCGCCTCCACCAGGAACTCCGCCCGCATCTGCTTCACCTTCTGCGGATTGGCCGCGGCGATGTCGCTGGTCTGGTTGAAGTCGTTGTTCAAATTGTAGAGCTGGAACACCTGGTTGTTGAGCGGGTCGGGGTTGGCGGCGCTGAACGCCTCCCACGGGGCCCGGTTCACTTGGTCCTGAGCGCCCGCCGTACAGCCGGGCGCCCTCCCCATCGAAGGCGGCGTGCGAGTGCCGTCGCTTGGATGGCCGCCACGAGGGTACCCGGACCATTGCCCTCAGGTCGGGATGCCGTAGGTCCAGGCGCCTGCAGGCCGTCCGCCTCGAGGCTGGTCGGCACGACGTCGATCACTTGGGCGAACTGCTGAACGCAGGCCATCCGCGTCCAGCGCGCCGGCGACGACACCACCAGTTCTGGTTGATGCCGCCCAGCCGCGACGCGTTCTGCTTGAACCAGTCGAACGGCGTGTCGAACGCCCACGACCAGCCGGCCGACATGTGGTTGTAGGTCTGCTCCGTGCCCCACACGTCGTACCACTTCATCTGCGCTTCCGCCGGCATCATGTTGACGCCATTGAAGAACGCCACCTCGTTCGGCGTGCCGAGCGGCCCGCCCTCGGCGCTCGTGCCGTTGTCGCCGTTGATGTAGATGATCAGCGTGTTGTCGAGCTGGCCGAGGTCCTCGAACGCCTTGATCACCCGGCCGATCTCGTAGTCGCTGTAGGCGGCGTATGCGGCGAACACCTCGACCTGCCGGATGAAGAGCTTCTGCTCCGTCGGCGGTGAGCTGGTTCCACGGCTTCAGCACGGTGCGCCGCGCCACGGCGTGCGCTCGGAAATCTGCGGCACGAGGCCCAGCTTCGTCTGGTTCGCGAAGATGCGCTCGCGCAGCTTCTCATAGCCGTCATCGAAGAGGTGCATCGCGTGGATCTTGTCCACCCACACCTTGCGTGGGGTGGTGTGGCGCGTGGGTGGCGCCTGGCGCGTACTTGATGAAGAGGGGCTTGCGACAGGTCGGTCTGGTACATCCGCGACATCCAGTCGATGGAAGCGTCGAACACCGCGGTGATCAGGTACCTGAACCCCGTTGCTGCCACCGGTTGGGATAGACCTGCGTCGTGTTGCGGAAGAGGTTCGGCTCATACGTGCGCATGCCGAGCAGGGCACGTAGTAGTAGCCCCTCCCGGTGGCCCTGGTGAACGGCCCGAACAGCTCGCCGGAAGTTGCGGTGAGGTCGCTGGTGTCGGTTGCGCCGGCGGTCATCCTGGCTCCTGTGCCATGTGGCTCGAAAAATACCGCCATGTGGCACAGCAGGCAAGCGTGCCGGTGAAGATGAACGGTATGAGTTCGCAATTGCATTTTTTGGATAGCATTTCGGCACCCCGCGCCACCGCCGCGAGACAGGTCAAGGATGGTATCGATGGGAGTGGCATGTGGCACAGCAGGCAAGCGTGCCGGTGAAGATGAACGGTATGAGTTCGCAATTGCATTTTTTGGATAGATTTCGGCACGCCGCGCCACCGCCGCGAGACAGGTCAAGGATGGTATCGATGGGAGTGGAAGGAGCAGGCAATGCGCAGACGTAGGCTGGGTGTTCTCCTTTGCGCTGGCCTCCTGGCTCCCGCCGCCGGGGCGGCGCAGCAGCGAGGCCTGGCGGGGCACTGGGTGAGCACGACGCCCGATACCGGTTTCTGGATCATCGGCGCGCAGCCAGACGGGCGGGTCTACACGCTGGTGCCCGCTCCCGAGTTCGAGGCGACGTACCGGTTCGGCGCGGGAAACACCGTCGAACTGCGCGGCTCAGACGGCTCGACCGTCTCATTCGTATTGCGCGGCGATACGCTGGTGACCGGGGGCCAGCCCACCCACGTGCGCATCGCAGGAGCGTCAAGGCCAGGCACCGGCGGGCGGGGCACGTGGCGTTCCCTGTCAACGACCCCGGTCGTCACCTTTGTCACCTTTCGGTCCGACAGCCAGGTGGTCCTCGAGGTGGGATTCGTGGCGCAGACTCTCCAAGGCGATACGTTGCAGGTATCCCCGCCAGAAGTGCCGACCGTCGACTTTACGCTGCGCGTGCTGGGCGACACGCTCTACACCCGGATTGTCCGTGGTGAAGAGTCCGTCTATGTTCGCCGGCCATGGGGGTGCCTGGGAAAACAACCCTTCGATTCCCCGGCCGCGGAGTGCCGCTAGATCCCATGACCCCCATCGCCGCGGCCCTGAGGTCTCGAGGCGCCACTTGACCACCCGTCGCTCCGCCGGCCAGATCTGTCAGTGGACAGGCGGCAGCATCTGGATCGGCAGCACTACAGCGGTAAACGACGTCCATGCCCATCACGCGCTGCAGGTCGCGATTGCGCTGGAGGGCCAGCTTCGCTTCATGAGCCCCGTGGACGGCGTGTGGCTCGACTGCGCCGGGGCGGTGATCGCGTCCAACCATCCGCATGCCTTTGATGGCCGGAACGCGCCGTCGCTGGCGCACCTCTTCGTCGAACCCCAGTCGCTGGCGGGTCGGGTACTCACGGAACGCTTCGCGGCGGCGCACGGGATCTGCCTGCTGGACGGGAGTATCCTGGCGACGGTGGCTCGCTGTCTCTCCGCGACCTATCGCGCCAGTCGGGAGCCGGCCGACCTCATCGCGGCCGCAGAGGAAGTCATCCGGACCCTCACCGACGGCGTCGAGGCACCAGGTCCAGCCGACCGCCGCATTCTTCTCGCGCTCGACTACCTGCGCGACAACCTGGGCGGACCCATCTCCCTCCCCAATGTCGCCGCCGTCGTTCACCTCTCCCCCAGTCGCTTCCGCCACCTCTTCGTGCACGAGATGGGGCTGGCATTCCGGCACTACGTGCTCTGGCTCCGGCTCCAGCGGGCGGTGGAAGCATTTGCCGCCGGCGAATCGCTGACCACCGCGGCCTACCGGGCCGGCTTCGCCGATTCCGCACACCTCAGCCGGACATTCCGGCGGATGTACGGCATTGCCGCCGCCACGCTCCAATTGGAGTAGCCGCTTCGTTCAATCTCCTCGCCCGGGTCGGGTGGTATACTCGCCTCCGTCAACACGGCAGTTCACCCGAACGCGAGGAGTCGATCATGTCCACCCAGCCGAAGACCTGCACCTGCACCACCTGCCCCGGCGCGTCCTGCACCTGCGGCTGCCAGAAGGCTGCACCCGCTGCGGCCCCCCGCTGCCACTGCGGCGATGCCTGCACCTGTGGCCCGAACTGCGGCTGTCCAGGCCGCCTGAACCGGGACGCCCACCACCACGGCTGATACCTCAGCGGCACTTGAAAGCAAAGAAGCTCCGCAACAATGTCGTTGCGGAGCTTCGCTGCGCCCGGCTTACAGCCAGGAACTATTGGGCCGTCGCCTCGGCGATGCGCTTCCGCGAGGCTGCCTCAAGGCCTTTCAGCATGCCGGCGCGATCCCGGCGGATGGCCAGCGCCGTCTTGTGCTGGGACTTCGCGTTGGTGTAGGCATCCCCCCACACGATCAGGTCCAGCAACACCGGCAACAACTCGATCGCTCGCTCGGTGGGCAGGTAGACTCGCCGCCGTTTGTCGGTGGCGTGGGACCGGCGCTCGACGACACCGGCTTTCGTGAGTCGATCCAGGCGGTCCTGCAGCACGTTGGTCGCGATTCCCTCGTCGGCTCCAATCTCCGAAAACGCGTAGCGGTGGCCCAGGAGCAGGTCGCGCACGACCACGAGCGTCCACCGGTCGCCCAGCAGGTCGAGCGAGGCGGCAATCGGGCACTGTGTGCGCGGGGTGGATGTCACCAACGGAATATAGCTTGCCATTGGCAAGTGATTCCAGTAGCTTGCAAACCACAAGCTAGTTTGACACGATACCGGGAGCGCCGTGGCATGGATATCAAGGATAAACGCGTAGTTGTCACGGGCGGGAGTTCGGGCATCGGCCTGGCACTGGCGCATGCGTTCGCGAAGGCCGGAGCGAACGTTTTCATCACCGGGCGCAGGGCCAGCTCGCTGGACGAAGCGGCGGCGGGTCATCGGGGGCTGGTTCCGGTGGTCTGTGACGTGACGGTTGACGACCAGGTAATCGCCCTCAAGCAGACGGTGGATGCCGCGGGCGGCGCAGACGTTCTGGTCAACAACGCCGGCGTCATGGAGTTCTTCAACATCCTCGATGGCTATCCGCTCGAAAAGCAGATCCAGGAAATCCACATCGACGCCATCGGCCCACTCCGGATGGTCCATCACTTCCTGCCGTCGATGCTGCAGCGCAACGCGACAATCATCAACGTCAGCTCCGGCATCGCATATGTCCCATTCGCCCAGGCTCCGGTGTACAGCGGGGCCAAGGCCTTCCTCCACGCCTGGACCCAGTGTCTCCGTGCACAGCTCCGGGACACCTCGGTCCGCGTCGTCGAGCTGCTGCCCCCGGTGGTGGACACGCCGCTGGCCGAAGGTTTTGGCACCGCGTTCCCCCGCATGCAGCCCGAGAAGCTTGCCGCCGCGCTGATGCGGGGCCTGAAGCGCGGCGATGTAGAAATCGCCCCCGGCATCTCGACCCCCCTCAAGTGGTTGAGCCGCCTGCTGCCCCCGGTCGCCTTTCGCCAGATGAACAAGACAGCGTGAACCGACCCGACCTCTATCGCCGACGGGTCAACGCCCTCGCGATCATCGCCTCCGCCGCCTTCGCGGGCGGCAACCTGTTCATTGGCCTCTCGATGGGCGCGTACTGGATGAGCCTCGATCCGCTCGTCTTCATGCGTGGTTTCTGGCCGCAGTTTACCACCTTTCTCTACACCATCATGCCGCTGTTCCTGCTGACGCTGGTCGGCCTGGTGCTCTCGGCCCGCCTCGACTGGGACCAGCCACAACTCAAGCGCCTCTGGCTGGTTGCCATGGGCTTGTATGTCGTCACATCCCTCATCACCCTGGGATATCACATGCCCGAAAACCTGCGCCTGCGCGACGCGTTGTACACGCCGGAGCAGGCCGCCGCCGCGCGACGATATTGGCTGATCGGTCATGTCCCGAGAATGCTGTTGTCGATCGGCATCCCCCTGCTCGCGCTGCGAGCCGTCCTCGAGCGCAACAAGAGCCACCAGGAAACATGACCATGTCCAACCTCGTCATCCTCAACCTCCAATACCTGGTCGCGTTCAGCACCTACCTCGTGATCTTCGCGATCTACCTGCGCCCCTGGTTCAAGGCCCAGCCGTTCGACAGGGCGGTGCTTCCGCTGCTGCTCCTGCACGCGTTTCGGTACCTGGGGCTGACGCTCATCGTGCCTGGGCAGATCGATCCGGCAGTGTCGCGGGACGCGTTGCAGGTCATGGCGTGGGGCGACTTCGCGTCGGGGGTAGCGGCACTGCTGGCCGCCGTCGCAGTGCACCATCGCTGGACCACTGCCACTGCCCTGGTCGCACTCTTCTCGCTGGTGGGCATCGGCGACTTGATCATCGTCGGCTACACTGCCATCAACGCCGGCGTCTTCTTTGCCGACATGGGCACCATGTGGTTCGTGAACGTGATCTACGCGCCAGTGCTGCTCCTCGCCCAACTCTACATCGCCTACCGGCTGGTGATTCACCTCCTAGGCAAGACCAGCCCGAGCCCCATGCCTGCCTGATCCCTCCCGGGATCAAGCCGTCGCAGCGAAGCTTGGATCACCCTTGACAAGTTTTCTTGTCAAGGGTAGTATCTACCCATGCAGAACATCCAAGTCATCGATGACCCGGCGGCAGCGACCGTGGCCCTGGACCCGATCCGAAGCCGGCTCCTCTCCGAACTGGCGGCGCCCGCCTCGGCGGCGACCCTGGCCGGGCGGGTCGGCCTGACCAGGCAAAAGGTCAACTACCATCTCAACGCGCTCGAGGCACACGGGCTGGTGCGGCTGGACCAGAAGCGGAAGTGGGGCGGGCTGACGGAACGGCTGGTTGTGGCAACGGCCGCCTCCTACGTGGTCAGCCCGAGCGCCATGGGCCCCGTCGCCGTTGACCCGAAGCGGGAAGTCGACCGGCTGTCCGCGAGCTACCTCATCGCCCTGGGCGCACGGGTTGTCCGCGAGGTGGGCAGCCTCATACGCCGTGCGAACGCGGCGGGCAAGCGCCTGGCGACGCTCTCGGTGGATACCGAGATCAGCTTCCGCTCGGCGGCGGACCGCGCCGCGTTCAGCGCCGAACTCACCGAAGCCGTCGCGAATCTCGTGTCGAAGTACCACGATGACACCACCCCTGGCAGCCGCGCGCACCGGCTCATCCTCGTAGCGCACCCCCTACCCCAGAAGTCCGAGCCCAAGGAGCTACTGCAATGAGCGTGAAGCAAGAAGCCAACGGACGCCGTTCCGTAGAGTTCGAGTTCGAGGTCCCCGGCACGCCGGAAGACGTGTGGCAGGCCCTCGCCACCGGTCCGGGTATTTCGTCCTGGTTCGTGCCGACCGACATCGAGGAGCACGACGGGAAGCCGGTGGCAGTGAACTACCACTTCGGTCCGGGCATGGATATACGCGGCGAAGTGACGGCCTGCGAACGGCCCCGGCTGTTCACCCAGGAGGGACAGGGCCCGTTCCCCGGTTCGCCGCCGATCGCGACCGAGTGGACCATTGAAGCGCGGAGCGGAAGTATCTGCAAAGTCCGCGTCGTCCACAGCCTGTTCGCCAGCACCGACGAGTGGGACAACCAGCTGGAAGGCGCCAAGGGTGGATGGGCAGGCTTCCTCAACATCCTGCGGCTCTACCTCACGCACTTCCGCGGCCAGCGCGCCGTGATCATGCAGGTGATGACTCCCGTCGCGACCTCGGAGGCAGAGGCGTGGGAAACGCTGACTGCGGCGATGGGAGTGAAGGGCGCGAAGGTCGGGCAGAGCTGGAAGACGCCCGCGGGTGTCTCACCGCTCGGCGGCGTGGTGGAGCTCCTTACCGAAGATCCCTACGACGCCCTGCTGCGGCTCGACCAGCCGGTACCAGGCATCGCCGCCATTGGGGCGCAGACCTATCCCGGTGGTCCGACTACCGTGGCGATGAACATGTACCTGTACGGCGACCAGGCGGCCGAAACCGTCGCCCGTGAGACACCGGTGTGGCAGGCATTTCTCGAGGAGCGCTTCCCGACGCCGGCGGAGCAGAGCAAGTGAGAAAGCTCACGATCATGGAGCACATCACGCTGGACGGCGTGATCCAGCACTCCACGGATGATGACGACTTCCCTTACAGCGACTGGAGTGCGCCCTATCGCACTCCAGCCGGCCGGGATGCCGTGCTTGCCGCCTACGGCGAGAACTTCGACCTGCTGATGGGTCGTCGCACCTACGACGCCTGGTCGGGCTACTGGCCCAAGGCGCCGAGCAGTCCGATGGCGGACCGCCTGAATGCGGCAACGAAATATGTCGCGACCCACCGTCCGGAAAGTCTGGCGTGGGGTCCGTTCGAGGGCGTTGGACCGGACATCGTCGATGGCGTTCGCCGCATCAAGTTGCAGGGCGACCGGAACCTGGTGCTCTCAGGGAGCTCCACGCTCACCTCGACGCTGATCGAACATGGGCTGGCGGACGAACTGGTGCTGATCGTCTCTCCCATCCTGCTGGGCACGGGGAAGCGCCTCTTTGCCTCGGGAACCCCGGCACGCGCATTCGAGCTCGTCAGCACCAACGCATTTTCGTCTGGCGTCATCCTCAGTGCGTACCGCTTCGCCGGGCCAGTGAAGACCGGATAGTTCGAGTCGAACCAGGGTCCTCCTCATCCAGGGCCGCTCCTGCCGGGGTGCCCGCTGTCTTGACTTCGTCTCAGCCCTCGCCAGCTTACTGGCGGAGCCGTCTCGGCGCCACTCGCGGGCAATCACCTCAGAATGTCATGGAGCTAGCATGTGGCCACACCAACTACCTCGTCGGGTCTCGTTTGTCATTGTCGCGTCGCTGGTCTCTGCCATACCCCTGACCGCGCAGCAGACCACGGGAGTTCCCTGTTCGCCTGCAGCCACCACGACGGTGGACGGAAGGTACCTGCCTAATCCGCCCGGTCAGTTCGGCGGGGTCATCAACCTGGGTGCCCAGGACTCGAAGTCCTGCTGGCCGGCAACGGTCGTCCCACCGAAAGGGGCTCCCAACGTCCTCCTCATCATGACGGACGATGCCGGATTCGGGATCTCCAGTGCCTTCGGCGGCGTCATCCCGACGCCCGCACTTGACCGCATTGCTGGCGCCGGGGTGAAGTACACCCAGTTCCATTCGACCGCCCTTTGCTCGCCCACCCGGGCAGCGCTGATTACGGGCCGGAACCATCACTCTGTCGGCTTCGGCGTCATCTCGGAACAGGCCACCGGCTTCCCCGGCTACAACTCGATCATTGGCCCCGAGAACGCCACCATCGGCCAGATCCTCCGGGAGAATGGCTATGCCACGTCCTGGTTCGGCAAGAACCACAACACGCCGGCCTACCAGTACAGCGCGGCGGGGCCGTTCACCCAGTGGCCGATCGGCATGGGCTTCGACTACTTCTACGGCTTCATGGGCGGCGAGACGGACCAGTGGACGCCCTACCTGTTCCGGAACACAACGCCGGTGTATCCGTGGATTGGAAAGTCGGGATACAATCTCACCACCGACATGGCCGACGACGCGATCGAACACATCCGCCAGCTGAAGGCCACGGCGCCGGAGAAGCCGTTCTTCGTCTACTACGTCCCCGGTGGCACCCACGCCCCGCACCAGCCGACTCCCGAGTGGATCGCCAAGATTCACGCGATGCACTTGTTCGACAACGGCTGGAACGTGCTGCGTGACTCGATCTTTGCGAACCAGAAGCGGCTCGGTGTCATTCCCGCCAATACGCAACTCACCCCCTGGCCAGACCTGCTGCCCAGGTGGGAGACGCAGACGCCGGAGGCAAAGAAGCTCTTCATCAAGCAGGTCGAGGTATTCGCCGCGTACGCCGCGTACACCGACCATGAGATCGGCCGGGTCATCCAGGCCGTGGAAGACGCGGGCGAGCTGGACAACACCCTGATCATCTACATCGAGGGGGACAACGGGAACAGCGCCGAAGGGAGCATGGTGGGCACGCCCAACGAGTACACCTCGCTGGGTGGGATGCCCAATATCCCGATTGCCGAACAGATGAAGTTCTACGATGTCTGGGGTTCCGACCTCACCTATCCGCACATGGCGGTGCCGTGGACCTGGGCCTTCGACACACCATTCAAGTGGACGAAGCAGGTGGCCTCGTTCTTCGGCGGAACCCGGCAGGGAATGGCCATGTCCTGGCCGGGCCACATTCCCACCGGCGGCGGTGTCCGGACCCAGTTCCACCACATGATCGACATCGTACCCACCATCCTCGAGGCCACCAGCATTCAGGCGCCGTCGATCCTGGATGGCGTGGCGCAGCGCCCCATCGAGGGCGTCAGCATGGCCTACTCCTGGCCCAAGGACAGTGCGAAGGTCAAGTCGCATCGCGAGACGCAGTACTTCGAGATGTTCGGCAACCGCGCCCTCTACCACGATGGCTGGGTTGCGGCCACACCCCCACCGGCCGGGCCATGGCTGATGGGTCAGGTGAAGCTGCCCGAGGTCGTGAACGGCTATACGTGGGAGCTGTATCACATCGACGAGGATTTCTCGCAGAACAACAATCTGGCCGACGCCAACCCGGCGAAGCTCAAGGAATTGCAGGAACTCTTCCTGGTTGAGGCCGCCAAGTACAACGTCTTCCCCCTGGACAACCAGATCCTGCAGCGACTCCTCACGCCCCGGCCCAGCGCCACGGCCGGACGGACGGAGTTCACGTACACCGGTTCCCTCGCGGGAATCCCATTGAGCGACGCCCCCAGCATCCTGACCCGCTCGTTTACCATCACGGCAGACGTCGTGATACCCAAGGATGGCGGCAATGGGATGATGGTCACGGCCGGCGGGCGCTTCAACGGGTGGGGCCTCTATGTCCTCAAGGGGAAGCCGGTCTTCACCTACGACCTTGCCGACCTGGAGCGGTTCCGCTGGGCGGGAACCAAGGCACTGACACCCGGCCAGCACACCATCAAGTTCGACTTCACGTACGATGGCCCTGGCTTCGGGAAGGGGGGGGACGGTGTGCTATCGGTCGACGGAGTCCAGGTGTCGACCAAGTCCATCCCCCATACGATCCCGTTCCTGATGGCGATTGACGAAACCTTTGACGTGGGATCGGACCTGCGGACCGGCGTCAACGATCAGGACTACTCGGTGCCGTTCACCTTCAGTGGGACCATCAACAAGGTGACCGTGAAACTGGGCGACCTGCAGTTGTCCACGGCCGAGGTGCACGAGCGGGAGGTTCATCTTCGGAGGGCCGGGGACTAGCGCACATCGTGAAAAAACGGCGACCGCCACATCGTGACGGTCGCCGTTTGTATTGCCCCTCCTGGGATCGAACCAGGACTCTCCTCATCCAGAGTGAGGCGTGTTGCCAGTTACACCAAGGGGCAGATATTCCAGCTCTGGGCCGGGTAAGCTAGCGACCGCAGATTGGGCCGGCAAGCACACTTAGCTTATACCGAAGTTAGTCAAATTATCTGCTTTTGCTAAACTCTTGCGGTATGTGAGTTTAGGTTGTCTTGATAAATTAGATAATTTCCGTATAATACTCCCATGGACCCCGTCTCCAACCCGTTCGCTCCCGGCGCCGGATCGCCACCTCCAGAGCTCGCTGGCCGGGATGACCTCCGTGAAACCATCCGCATTGCCATCGAGCGGGTGCGCCGGCATTCGTCCACCAAGAGCGTGCTCATGGTTGGACTGCGCGGGGTCGGCAAGACGGTGCTGCTCGACCGGATGCGCGACGACGCCGAATCGGCGGGCATCCAGACCCTCAGAATCGAGGCGCCGGAGAACCGTTCCCTCCCGGCGATCATTGCGCCTCAACTGCGACAGGCTTTGCTCCGTCTCTCGCGCAACGCCCGTGCGAAGGACCTCGCCCAGCGAGCGCTGAAGGCACTCGCCGGCTTCGCTCAGGCGCTCAAGCTGAAGTACCAGGACATCGAGGTAGGTCTCGACTTCGACGCAGAACCCGGCCTGGCAGACAACGGAGATCTCGAGCACGATCTCCAGGAGCTCCTGGTAGTCGCCGGCAATGCGGCAACTGCGGGTAGCACCGCGCTCGTCATCTTCATCGACGAGCTGCAGTACGTGAAGGAGGAGGAACTCGAGGCCCTCATTACCGCCCTCCATCGCATCGCCCAGCGACAGCTCCCCGTGCTGCTCGTTGGTGCCGGCCTGCCCCAGTTGCGAGGCCGAATGGGCCGGGCAAAGTCCTACGCGGAACGCCTGTTCAATTTCCCCGAGATCGGACCCCTGAATCCTGACGCCGCGAGACTTGCACTCGCGAAGCCGGTGCGTAACCTGGGGGTGGAGTTCACCGACGAGGCCCTCGAACGCATCATCCGGGAGACGCGGGGATATCCGTACTTCGTGCAGGAGTGGGGCAAGCACGCGTGGGATGCGGCCGAGGCGACACCTATCACACTGCAGGACGTGGAGCGCGCTTCGGTATCGGTAGTCGCGGCGCTGGACGAGAGCTTCTTCAGGGTCCGCTTCGACAGGCTGACGCCCGCCGAGAAGCTCTACCTGCGTGCCATGGCAGAACTCGGCCCTGGCCCACACCGGTCAGGAGATATCGCTCAGGTGCTCGGCCGTGAGGTGACTTCCCTCGGACCCACACGCAGCCAACTCATCTCGAAGGGAATGATCTGGAGTCCGAACCACGGCGATACCGCGTTCACGGTGCCCCTGTTCGATGAGTTCATGAACCGGATCATGCCGGGTGGGGATTGGCGCACCTAGATGCGACACGTAACCGACGGCTCTGACCACACTTGGGAGGCCTGGCTCCTCAGCGGGCGCTCCCGGGCGCCCGGCTGGTGCACCGTCACCTTCAGCTCCCCCATGCACGGCCTGAGGAAGGGGAAGCTCAAGGGCAGCTTCGACAACGCAACTGATGAGGACCTCAGGGACTGCCTCCGGTTTTCGGAGCCCCAGCGGTAGCTACTGTCCCCTGAGTTCCTTCGCCCTCACCGGCTCGTTGGATATCACGCCATAGGGATGCCGGTCCAGCGCCGCCTGGATGTCCGCCGGCTCATCCGGTGTCCACAGGAATACCGGCCAACCCTTTTCGATGAGCCGCCGCGTCACCGCCGAGTCAACCTCCACGTTGACACTGAGCAAATCAGGTTTGATCAGCTTCCGGATACCCCGGCGGATCCACTCCTGCCGGAGCGGCCACGGCAGGTCCACCTCGTCGCCCTTCTTGATCTCCGCCACCAGCTCAGGGTTCCAGTTGGTGTCCATGAAGATCAGCGCCGTCCTGATGTTCGGGTCGAGCTTCTTGAGCCGCCAGAGCACCAGCGGGTTGAACGAGCTGAGCACCACGCTGCGCTCAGCCCCGTGCCGCTTGATGATCTCGACCGCCCGTTCCTCGATGCCGCTCCGCTTCGCACTCGGCACCTTGAGCTCGACCATCAGGATGCCCTTCCCCTGCGTGGCCGTCACGAAGTCCTCGAAGGTGTGGACGTACGCCCCAACCACCGCCGTGTCGAACTTGGGACCGAGATCCAGCCCCAGCATCTCGCTCAAGGTTTTTGACGTCACCCGTCCGGTGCCGGATGTGAGACGGTCCACACTGAGGTCGTGGAATACCACCAGCTCGCTGTCGCGGGTGAACTGGCCGTCCACGTCCACCCCGTCCATCCCCGCCGCCATCGCCTGCTGCACTGCGTAGAGGCTGTTGTCGGGCGCATGGTCGCCGAACCCGCGATGGGCGAACACCAGGGTGCGAGCCGGCTTCTCCACCAGGGTCCCGGCGTAGGCGGGCTCATAGCCGAACAGCCAGTAGCAGCCGGCGGCAAGCAGCAGGAAGAGGATGAGCAGCGCCTTACGCGCCCTATGCGCCTTACGCGCCTCTCCGCCCAGCCCGCGCCAATCATTGCCCTTCGGCATGCCCATACCTCTCGTAGAACTTGCTGGAGAATACTTCGCCCGGGTCGTAGAACCGCTTCCGCTCGAATGCCTCGCCGGCCCGGGGATAGGCCCGGTACAACTGCGCCGGCGTGGGATACAGCTGGTACGTCAGGTAGTATGTGCCGCCATACTCGATTGCCGCATCCACCAGCTGCCGGGTCACGTCGGCGGTCTTTGCCTGGCTCGCCGAGTCGAGCCCGACGTTGCTCATCTGGATGATGGCGAAGACCGGTTCCGTCGGCGCGTATGCCAGCACCGGCGTGTCGTTGGGGGATACATACCGCACCGTCGAACTCATCACGTTCATCTGGTTGTCCAGCAGGATCTGCCGGAACCGGTCCATGAACGGCACGAAGTGCTGCATCGGTACATAGTACTCGTTGAGGATATCGGTGTCCTTGCCCGACTGGTACCGGAGCAACTCGAGCGGCGCCAGCGGCGGACGCATCGCATTGTTCCTCGATACCACCCTTACCGACCCCGCCCCAAGTTCCACCTTCTTCTGCAGCCACCAGCGAAGCTTCTTGGCCCAGTTGAACTTCCGCGAAATGCCGAGGAAGAACCGGTCGCGGGTGACGTTGGCCTCCTCGGTGAGCGCAAAGCTCCCCGGCGTACCCGCCGGCGCCCGGCGCCAGGTCACCACCACCATCTCCCGCAGGAACTTGTCCGGGTCGGGGTCGATCGATGGCCGCACCAGCATCAGCACCACGCCGGGGTCTGACTTGATGCTGTCGCTGAAGTACGCCGGGAAGGCCTTGTAGTCCATCGACGTGGCGTGCTGCTCGTAGAGCTCGTCCTTCGTCACCTTGAGCGTGACGTCCAGGATCACCCCGTACATCCCGTAACCACCGATCACCAGCGCAAACAGCTCCGGGTTCTCAGTGCGGCTCACCTCCACCACGCTCCCGTCGGCCAGCAGCAGGTGGAAGCGCTCCACCACCTCCACCACCTGCATCACGTCGAGGTCGCGCCCGTGGGCGTTGGCGCTCATCGTGCCGGCCACGGTGAAGATGTTCGACGACTGCATCACCTTGATCGCGAGACCCACCGGCGCCAGCGCCCGCTGCACCTCGTCCCAGGTGGCGCCGCTCTCCACCGTAATTGTCTGCGCCACCGTGTCGATCGCCAGGATCTTCCGGAACCCGCGCATGTCGAACTGAACCCCGCCCGCGGTATAGGTCTGCCCCCCCTGGCTGTGATGGCTTCCCGCCATCGACACCTTGAGCCCCTTCGCCCGCGCATCCACCAGTGCAACCTGCAGTGCCTCGACCGTTTCCAGCCGGTCCACCGCCGCTACCCGTACCGGGTCGAGCCGGGCGTTGTCGGTGGCGATGAGGGGGTCGTGCTTCCGGAACGGAGCGCCGTAGTCGAAGGCGAAGGAGCCAAAGTAGAAAAGGGTGCCACCCAGGAGGATGGCACCCAGCAGAATGAGCCGGCGGCGAAAGGTCATGCAGGAAAGATAAGGTCGGTCCGCCATTTCAGGACCTGCAAGCCGTTGCACTTGTCGCCTTTGGGTCGCCGTTTCCGATCTCTTGGGTAGGCCCCATCCCATCCCAATTGCTTTGGCAGGCTCGACCCAGGAGGCACAATGAGTTCACGCATGCTCCAGCACACCCTCACGGCGTTCGCACTGGTGACACTTGCCGCCTGCACCAGCGGCGACGACGCGAACCAGCCGACCGCCCCGACTGCCGCTGAGGTGGCGCTTTCGCGGACCGACAACAGCGCACTCATCGCGGAAGTTCGCACCCTGGCAGCTGGACGGAACCTCACCGCGCTCGTCGATCCGCCCCCGGTGCGGCCGGCCCTCGTCCGCCTCGGCCGTGCCCTCGCCTTCGACAAGGTGCTGAGTGGCAATCGCGACATCTCGTGCATGTCCTGTCACCTGCCGGCGTTCGGCACCGGTGACGCGCGCAGCCTCTCCATCGGCCAGGGTGCCTCAGGCATCGGCCCCGATCGCGTACATCCCGGTGGTGTGTTCATTCCCCGGAATGCGCCACCCCTCTACAACCTGCACGCGACGAAGCAGCTGTTCTGGGATGGGCGCGTCAACCAGGATGATGCGGGTCAGGTGCACACCCCCGTCGGCGACAAGGTCACGCCCGAGATGGCCGCAGTGTTCGAGTTCGGTGCCCTCTCTGCGCAGCCGCTCTTTCCAGTGCTCAGCCGGCTTGAAATGCGCGGGGCCAGCGGCAATGAGCTCGCCGCCTTCCGTGACGACCAGGAAAATGAGACGTGGGCCGCACTGATGACGCGGCTCGGTGCCATCCGGCAGTATCGTCGCCTCTTCGAGGCCGCCTATCCCGGCCAGCGCTTCGAGGACATGAACATCGCCCATGCCAGCAATGCCATCGCCGGATTCATCACTGACCGGATGGCGTTCAACCGGACACCCTGGGACCGGTTCATCGCCGGCAACGATCGCGCCCTTACCACCGCGCAGCTCATCGGGGCGAAGACGTTCATTGACGGGCGCTGTGCCACCTGCCACAGCGGACCGGCATTTACCAACGACCGCTTTTTCAACGTTGCCCTGGCACAGCTCGGCCCCGGCGTAGGAGACGGCGCGGGCGGCCTGGACGACTTCGGTCGGATGCGGGTGACGGGGAACGCGGCGGAACAGTACGCCTTCCGCACCACCCCGCTGCGCAACGTGGAACTCACCGGCCCGTGGGGCCACGCGGGGGAGTTCACCAACCTGCGCGCCTTTGTGGATCACTACAGCGAATCGGACACCAAGCTGCGCAACTTCGATGTGATGCAGATCGAGGCCCTGCTTCGCGGCACGGTACAGCCCAACACCGAGGCCATTCTCGCCACCCGCTCCGGGCTGCTCAACAACATGGTATTCACCCCGCAGCAGGTGGATGAGATCACCGACTTCATGTCGGCGCTGACCGATCCCCGGGCACGGAATCTCCAGCGCATCACTCCCCGTCGTGTGCCAAGTGGCTTGCCCGTTGATGGCGCCGAGTACGCGACAGGCCCCGCCTCGGACGATTATTGACAGGGGCACCGGCAGCGCACTGATTAGCCTGATGCCCGGGATAAATCGTGAACGCTGGCTGGAACTCGAGCCCTGGCTGGACCAGGCGCTCGAGTTGCCAGCAGAGGCCCGGGCCCAGTGGCTGGATGAACTCTACATTTCGGCGCCCGGCATCGCCGCCGATGTCGGCGCGCTGCTGGCACGCGAGACCGCGGCCGACCGTGCCGGCTTCCTCGCCCAGCCCCAGGAGGCAGGCCCGGTTGGCATGGAGGTGGGTGCCTGGACCGTGGTTCGCTCGCTGGGGCAGGGCGGCATGGCCAGCGTCTGGCTCGCGCACCGCACTGATGGGCACTTCGAGGGCCAGGCCGCAGTCAAGTTCCTCAACCTTGCCCTCATCGGATCCATCGGCGTCGAACGCTTCAAGCGTGAGGGGTCGATGTTGGCCCGCCTCACCCACCCCGGCATCGCGCGGTTGCTCGATGCCGGGGTCCAGGGCGGCCAGCCGTACCTGGTCCTCGAGTACGTAGACGGCCAGCGGATTGACGAGTATGTGCGTGGAAAGCAACTCGGGCGCCACGCCATCGTGCAGCTCTTCCTCCAGGTGCTCGCCGCCGTCGAGCATGCTCATGCCAACCTGATTGTCCATCGCGACCTCAAGCCGTCCAACATCCTGGTCACCAGCGATGGTACCGTGAAGTTGCTCGACTTCGGCATCGCCAAGCTCCTCGAGGACGGCGGGCCCGCGTCGCCCGCCGTGGTGACGCTCGATGGCGCCACCTTCTTCACCCCTGCCTTTGCCGCCCCGGAACAGCTGCAGGGCTCGGCCATCACGACCGTCACCGACGTCTTTACCCTCGGCGTCCTCCTGCACCTGCTCCTGTCCGGCCGCCATCCGAGCATCGAGCCCAGCGCCACGCCGGTCGACGCGATGCGGGCGGTGCTCGAGCATGAGCCTGGGCCACTCGGCATGGGCGACCTCGACAGCATTGTGGGCATGGCCCTCCGGAAGGTGCCGGGCGAGCGCTACCCGGGCGTCGCCGCGTTCGCTGACGATCTCCAGCGCTACTTGCACCAGGAGCCGGTGAATGCGCGGCCCCACTCGGTCTCATATCGCACCGGCAAGTTCCTGCGCCGGCACAGGGCCGGTGTGACCGTCGCCGTGATCGCCATAGCGGGGCTCCTTGCAGCCACCGCGTTCTCCGTTGCGCAAATGCGCGAGGCGCGGCGGCAACGTGACGTCGCCGTGCAACAGCGCCAGCGGGCCGACGCCCAGCTCGAATTCGAGTCACTGCTGATGTCGCAGGTGGGCGACGCACCGATCACCATACGCGAGATTCTCGACCGCGCCCGCGGGGTCATCGAAAAGCAATACGCCGGCAACGCGACCATGCTCCCGGCAATGGTGCAGCTGGCACAGGGATATTCCGACCTCGGCGACCTCAAGGTGCAGGGCATGATCCTGCGCGATGCGGAGCGACTCGCCACCACTGCGCACCAGCCGGTACAGTTGGCGGAGGTGCGCTGCCAGATGGCCGACAACCTGAGGGACCAGGGGAAGTACGCCGAGGCCATGGCAGCACTCGACGGCGCCGACTCGGTGCTGCGCACGGCGCCTGATCCCGGCACGCAAGCGGCTTGCCTGATGAGGCGCAGCGTACTCCTCGGCGAGTCCGATGCGAACAGTGACGCCGTCGGGGTGGCTCGCCAGGCGCTTGCAATCAAGGAGGGGCTGGGCGAGACCAACGACCAGACGTACCAGGAGATGCTTCTCGGGCTCGCTGATGCCCAGCTGCGCCGTGGAGAGGAGCGGCAGGCGCTGGCGACCTACCACAGCATCCTCGCGAAGCTCGACAGCACTGGCCGCAGCGGGACCATGGGAGGCAACATGGCCCTGCACAACGCCAGCCTGGTGCTCATCGAGCTGGGCGAGCCGGCCCAGGCGGAAGGGTGGCTGCACAAGGTGCTCGTGCAGGCCGCGGCCGCCGACGGTTGGGAGTTCATTCATTTCCAGCCGCTCATTCACTACTCCGAAACGGCACTCGCCATGGGGCACGCCGATTCCGCGGCAAGGTACTTCGACAAGGTCGTGACCCAGGCCCGACAAACCACCAACCGCTACTGGGAAGTGCGCGGCCTGTTCGGCCTTGCCCGGGCCCAGGTCCAGCTCGGCAGGCCCGCCGATACCCGGCGCAGCATCACCGAGTTCAAGGCGGCGAAAGCGCGCATCCCGAACATGAACGCCACCGATGACGAGGTGCCCGATGCAAACACGCTGGAGGGATGGCTCGCCTTCTCGTCCGGAAATGCGGCTGGAGCGCACCGATACTTCATGACAGCACTTCAGTCGAATGGCTATTTCGAGGGCAAGCGCACCAAGCGATTGAGACCGGTGGCGATCATGGCCGCGGAGACGGCCCTGCTCATGGGCAACCTGGACAGCGCACTTGCCCTGGCGAAGGGGGCACACGACCTCGCCGCCCTCGACTCACTCACCGAGGTGCGCAGTTCGCGAGTGGGCGAGGCCAACCTCATCATCGGACGGGTCATGCTGGCAGGTGGGGACACCACGGGGGCGCGGAGGATGCTGCAGCAGGCACTGACGGCCCTGACCATCGGTTCCGGTCCCGACTTCGCCCGGACCCTGGAAGCCCGAATGCTGCTTCAGGAACTCGGTGCGGACTCACCCAACTGACGGTGCAGCAGCAGGCGTGCCTTCCGCCAATCCCGCTGGACCGTTCGCTCCGACACATTGCGTAGCGGCGCGATCTCCGCGAGCGACATTCCGCAGAAAAAGTGCAGGTCGACCAGTTCCGCGAGCGCCGGGTCCAGCTTCCCAAGTTCATCCAGCGCCTCACCAAGGTCGGCGAGCTGCTCGATATTCTCCGTGCCCGGTGCCGCCGCGGCGTTGTCGGTCAGCGTGATCTCGAACGCAGAACCGCGCTTGATCGCGCGCCGGCGCCGCGCGAAATCGATCACCAGGCCGCGCATCGCCCGTGACGCATAGGCGAGGAACCTCGCCCGGTCGGGAAAGGCGAGTGCATCGCGCGCGGAGAGGTTGAGGTAGGCCTCGTGCAGGAGGGTCGTGGTGCTGAGGTTCAGCCCCGATCCCCCCCGATGGAGGTGCCGCTCTGCCAGCCCATGCAGTTCGTGGTATAGCATGGCGAAGAGGCGGTCGACATCCGCCTTGTCAGTCGACGTGTTTCAACTCCACGCTGGTGGGCTCGAGCATGAATGAGCCTCCCTCACCGGGGAAGATAGTCTTCACGACGTGGCAGGCCCCCGGAGGAGGTCCCAGAAGTCTCGAGGCGACAGGATCCGCAGGGGAGGTTTCCTGAGGTCGAGCAGGTCCCGGTCGCCCGACACCAGGATGTCGGCCTTGCCAGCGACCGCCTCACCCAGGATGAGCAGGTCGGATGGATCGCGGATTTCGATGTCGAGGTGTGCGCCCGTCCCTGTCATGATGCCATGCGCCCGGAGGAAGGCGTCGGCCTCGTCCACCGTCTCGAGGGGAACCTTGAGCTTCTTGCGAAGCACGCGACGCAACTCGGCCATCGCGACCTCCCCAAGAAGCAATTGGTGCTGGGCCAGGACCACCTGGAGCACATCTGCCGACAGCCCACGGGTGGCGACGGCACTGACCAGCACATTGGTGTCGAGGTAGACCCTCACGATACGTCGCGGAGAACATCCTCGTCGGTCAGGTAGCCTTGGGCTTCTGCGAACGGCGCGATACGACGCCGGAGATCGTCCAGTTGGGCGAGGGCCAACTGTCGCCGGAGAGCCTCGCGCACGAGGTCACTTCGGCTTCGACCGGTGCGCCGCGCCAGCCGGGTGAGCTGTCGCTCCAGTGCGGCGTCGAGACGGATGGTCACTGCACTGGTCTTCATGTACTACAATGTATGACAACTGTTACTGCAGCGCAACCGATGCCGTTATGCGCCCTGGCCCAGCGCGCTCAGGTACCGATAGCTCACCTGCAGCGACCGCATCGGGTCCGCCGCCTCATCGTGCTCCACGAACCAGTGCTCGATCCCCGCTTCCCGCCGCGCCACGTAAATCGCCGACCAGTTGATCACCCCGGCGCCGACGTCCACCATCGCCCCGTCCTTCGCCATGTCCTTCACGTGCAGCAGCGGAAACCGCCCGGGCCACCGCTTGAAGTACGCCAGCGGATCCTGCCCTCCCTTGGTAAGCCAGTACACGTCCATCTCCATCTTCACCAATCCGGGATCGGTGCCCTCCAGCAGCACGTCGTACGGCAACTTCCCCTGCACCTTCACGAACTCGTAGTCGTGGTTGTGGTACGCGAACCGGACACCGCGCTTCTTCGCCGTTTCTGCTGCGCGGTTGAACTGTTCCGCCAGTCGCTGCCAGTCGGAGAGCGTCCTCCGCTGCTCCTCCGGGATCCAGGCCGCCACCAGCCACTGGATCCCTGCGCCCGCAATGGCGTCGATCGAGGCGTCCAGTTTCGTGAGCACCTCGTCCACCGGCACATGCGCCGAAGGCGCCACCAGCCCTGCCCGGCTGAGTGACGCCTTCACTTGTATGGGGGTGCGGCCGAAATACCCCGCGAACTCCACTTCCCGGTATCCCACCTTCGCCACCGCCGCGAGGGTGCCGTCGAAGTCGGCCGACATCAGCTTCCGCACCGTGTAGAGCTGCAGCCCCACCGGCTGGACTCGCGAGCCGGGCCACCATTCGCGTCCGGGCAGCGCGGCCCATCCGGTGGCCGCCGTCGTCGCTGCTACAAAGCGGCGGCGGTCAATCGACGTAATAGAGCTCGACCCCCGAGGCCACGAGACTGATCTCCGTCATCTCTCCCTTGGCGTTCTTCTCGATCCGGGCGCCCTCGCCCTCCGCCTCCGTCGCGTCCTCCGCCGACAGGACCTTTACGCTGACCTTGCCCATGGCCCGCGCCACCATTCCCGACGCCCCCATCGGGATCACGAAGCCGCCGTTGTGGAAGTCCACCTGGATGCCCTTCGCATCCGGCCCGTCGGCGACCTGCATCCAGCACCCCATGTTCGTGCACGACTTGATCACCAGGCCCTCGATCACGACCGATTCGGCATCGGCGTACTTCGACGGGTCGGCAAGGACCTGGCTCACGGACACAGCCGGGCCGGACGGCACCATCGCCCCACGTTTCATGACGGAATCCGCATTCGCGGAGGCAACCCCGAGCAGCAACAGGACAGCATTGAGCATGGATGAATCTCCTTTCGTCACTAAGATACAGCGCCACCGGAGGGTCAGGCCATCATGGGTCTTGCGGAGGAACTGGATGCGTCCCCTCGTCATCCTGCTGCTTGGGACATGTCTCGCGGTACCCACCGCGCACGCCCAGGACTCGACCCACACCCCACCGTGGTCGTTCGATGCCTCCCTCTGGGCCTACATCGTGCCCGACAGCCCCGATTACCTCTCCCCCACGGTCACGGCCGATCACCGTTGGCTGCATCTCGAGGGCCGCTACAACTACGAGGCGCTGGAGACGGCCTCGTTCTGGGCCGGGTACAATCTCCGGGCCGGGGGCAAGCTCTCCCTCCAGCTCACACCCATGGTCGGCGCTGTCGTTGGCAAGTTGAACGGCATGGCTCCGGGATATGAACTGACCCTCGACTGGTGGAAGCTGGAACTCTTCAGCGAGGGGGAGTACGTCTTCGACTTCGATGACGTGAGCGAGGATTTCTTCTACAACTGGTCGCAGCTCGGCATCGCACCGGTCGAGTGGCTCCAGCTCGGGGTCGCCCTGCAGCGCACCCGTGCATACCAGACCAACCGCGATGTTCAGCGCGGCTTCTTTGCCGGCGCCACATACAAGTGGCTGAATCCCGCCGTGTTTCTCTTCAACCCCGATGACTCACCCACCGTCGTGCTGTCGGTCGGTGCCAGCTTCTGACTACGTTACCGCACCATGATACGAGGCCATATGAAGCACATCATCTCGATCCTCTCGGCCCTCTCGGTCCTGTCCGCGCCGGCTGTGCTTGCCCAGATGCCCAACACCCTTTCAGCTACGGAAAAGGCGGAGGGGTTCAAGCTGTTGTTCGATGGCAAGGCAGCCACCGACTGGCGCGGCTACCGGCAGAAGACTTTGCCCGCTGGCTGGACCGTCACCGATGGCACGCTTGGTCTTGCCGGCGGCAGTGGTGAGCCGAGCGACGGCGACATCGTGACCCGGGAGGAGTACGGCAACTTCGAGTTGCGGCTGCAGTGGCGCATCGCCAAGGATGGCAACAGCGGCATCATGTATCGTGTCTCGGAGGAATACTCCGCCCCGTACGAGAGCGGGCCGGAGATGCAGGTGCTCGACGATGCCGGGCACGCCGACGGCAAGTCGCGTCTTACCGCCGCGGGGAGTTGCTTCGGGCTCTATCCCGCCCCTGCCGGCATCGTGAAGCCAGCTGGTGAGTGGAACGACGTCCGCATCATCGCCAACGGTGCGCACGTGGAGCACTGGATGAACGGGGTGAAGGTGGTGGAGTACGAACTGTGGAGCGCCGACTGGAAGGCCAGGGTGGCGGCGTCCAAGTTCAAGCAGTGGCCCGGGTATGGGCTGTCGAAGAAGGGACATATCGCACTGCAGGACCACGGGAACGCGGTGAGTTTCCGGAGCATCCGGATCAGGAAGTTGTAGGGCCGGCCCGGTGCGGTAACGCGGCCGCTTGGTCCGGTCGGCGTAAGGGTGGTTGCAGCGTTTCCTCACGCGGCAGCCACCTTCGCGCATGGGCCCTTGTGATGTTACTCCCGCCGAGCATACGATATGGGCATGCCCGAAGCTGTGCGCCGCTGGACCCGCGAAGAGGTACTCGCCCTCCCTGACGACGGCCAGCGCCATGAGTTGTTCGATGGCGAGCTGATTGTGAGCCCGGCGCCGAAGTACCGGCATCAGGACATTCTGCTGGAGCTGGTGCTTCGGTTCGGCAACTATTCGCGCACCCACAAGATCGGGAAGCTCCTGACTTCCCCTGCCGATCTGCCCCTTCGTGGAGGCCAAGTGGCGCAGCCCGATCTTTTTGTGCTTCCGCATGGGCAGTTTGCACAAGACTGGAGCGATGCTCCCGTACCCATACTCGTCATCGAGGTTGCCTCACCCTCGACGGTCCGGTACGACCGCGGACTCAAGCGGCGAGCGTACCAGGATGCAGGCGTCGCCGAGTACTGGATCGTTGACCCCGAGGCTCGCCTCGTCGAGCGCTGGAGGCCCGACGATACGCGGCCCGAGATCCTGTTGCAGCAGATCACCTGGCAGCCCGACCTGGCCGTCGAACCGTTGACCCTCGAACTGAGCGAGGTCTTCGGAAGCGAGTAGGGGCGCCGCCGCCCGCCTGATTACCTTACTCGCCGACCATGACCATTCCGACATCCGTCCCCGCAGCCCCCACAGGGGTCGATTCCCGCTTGGCCACCGAGGTGGCCCGCAGGCGTACGCTGGCCATTATCAGCCACCCGGACGCCGGCAAGACCACCCTCACGGAAAAGCTCCTCCTGTACGGCGGCGCCATTCACCTGGCCGGCAGCGTCAAGGCGCGGCGCGCCGCGCGCCACGTCACCAGCGACTGGATGGAGCTCGAGCGCCAGCGCGGCATTTCCGTCACCAGCAGCGTGATGGCCTTCGACTACAACGGCTATCGCATCAACCTGCTCGACACCCCTGGCCACCAGGACTTCTCCGAGGACACCTACCGCACCCTCGTGGCCGCGGACAGCGCCGTGATGCTGCTCGACAACCGGAAGGGCGTGGAGGAACGTACCCGCCAGCTCTTTGCCGTCTGCAAGCGTCGCCGCATGCCGATCTTCACCTTCGTCAACAAGTGCGACCGCGCCGGCGAGAACCCCCTCAAGCTTCTCAGCGACGTCGAGGCCGAGCTCGGCATCGACTGCTATCCCGTCACGTGGCCGGTGTTCGCCAGCGCCGGGTTTGCCGGGGTCTATGACCGGCGCACGAAGAAGGTGACGCTCTTCGAGCGCACCGCCGACCACGGCGCCAGCATCGCCGACACGCTGGAGTACGACGTCGACGCGCCCGAGTTGCTGGAGATCGTCGGTGCGGAAGGCATGGCACAACTCGAAGAGGAGGTGAGCCTCCTCGATGAGGCGGGGCACCAGTTCAGCAAGGAGGCGCTGCTCGACGGGTCCATGACCCCGGTGCACTTCGGCAGTGCGCTCACGAACTTCGGGGTCGAGGCCTTTCTCCAGGACTTCCTGGCGCTGGCACCGTCGCCCACTGCGCGCGAGTCGAGCATCGGGCCCATCGAACCCACCCGCACCGAGTTCACCGGGTTCGTGTTCAAGATCCAGGCGAACATGGATCCCCGTCATCGCGACCGGATCGCCTTTGTGCGCCTCTGCTCCGGCCACTTCGAGCCGGGCATCGAGGTGAAGCATGTGCGCACCGGCAAGACCCTGCGCCTCGCCGCGGCACAGCAGCTCATGGGACGCGAGCGCAACAGCGTCGAGGAAGCGTGGGCGGGAGACGTGATTGGTGTCATTGATCGTGGCGCCCTCCGCATTGGGGACACCCTCTCGCAGGCAGGGGATCTCGAGTTCCAGGGCATTCCCCGCTTTCCCCCCGAGCACTTTGCCCGGGTGTATCCCGCCGATCCGCTGCGGCGCAAGCATCTCGACACCGGCCTCCGCGAACTTTCCGAGGAGGGCGCGGCCCAGGTCTACTACCTCGACGGCGCCTCCGGCCCCACGCCGATCGTGGGCGCCGTGGGGCAACTGCAGTTCGACGTCATGCTGTTCCGGCTGCAGAACGAGTACGGGGCACCGTGCCGCATCGAGCCGATCGGCTTCCGCTTTCCGCGGTGGGTCGTCGGGCCCGCGGCGGCGATCGACCGTGCAGCAGCGGTCGGCGGACGGCTCCGCCTGTACGACACGAACGACCACCCGGTGATGATCTTCGAGAACGAGTGGAGCCTCAGGACCGTGCAGGAGTTCGAGAAAGGGCTGACGTTCCTTGAGGTGGCGCCTCTGAGGACGTGAGGACGTGAGGACGTGAGGACGTGAGGACGTGAGGACGTGAGGACGTGAGGACGTGAGGTACCCTGTCGGGTGGGGTGGTCCCCTCGAGACCACCATCTGCGGCGGCACGGACGCAGGAGTTCCGGCATTGCGGAGGTATTTCCAAGCCGCAGCGGGTGGTCGAGATCGGGACCACCCCACCCGACCGCTGGGACCACCACGGCCCGGCTTTGCTTCAAACACCAACTTGACCAGAGGCCAGGATGATCCGAACCCGACTCTCGGTCATGATGTTCCTCCAGTACTTCATCTGGGGCGCCTGGTTCGTCACGCTCGGCACTTTTCTCGGCACCACGCTCCACTTCGACGGCGTCCAGATCGGCGCGGCGTACGGTTCGATGGCCATCGGCGCCATCGTGGCCCCGCTCTTCTTCGGCATGGTCGCCGATCGCTTCTTCGCCTCCCAGAAGATCCTCGGCGTGCTCCACATCCTGGGCGGTGCCCTCCTCTGGTTCGCCTCCACCCAGACCACCTTCGCCGCGTTCTATCCCGTCCTCATCGCCTACGCGCTCTGCTACATGCCCACGCTGGCGCTGACGAACAGCATCTCGTTCGACCACATCAGGGACACCGCGAAGGAATTCCCCCTCATCCGCGTGCTCGGCACCATCGGCTGGATCGCGGCGGGGCTGCTCGTGGGTGCGCTGGCCCTCGAGGCCACCGCCCTTCCGATGCGCATCGCGGCCGGGGCATCGGTGGCGCTTGGTCTCTTTGCCTTCCTGCTGCCGCACACGCCACCCCATGCTGCCGGCAAGCCGCTCAGCATCCGCGACGTGCTGGGGCTCGATGCCCTGAGCCTGATGAAGGACCGGTCGTTCGCGGCGTTCGTGATCGGCTCGTTCCTGCTCTGCATCCCGCTCCAGTTCTACTACGCTTTCACCAACCTCTTCCTCAACGAGTCGGGCTGGCCCCAGGCGGCGAGCAAGATGACCCTGGGCCAGATGAGCGAGATCGGATTCATGGTGCTGCTCCCCTTCTTCCTCGCGAAGTTCGGGGTCAAGCGCATCCTGATCGTCGGCATGCTCGCCTGGGCCCTGCGATATACACTGTTCGCCTTCGGCAACGTCGGGCCCAACGTGTGGATGCTCTACGGTGGGATCCTGCTGCACGGCATCTGCTACGATTTCTTCTTCGTGACGGGCCAGATCTACGTCGACACACAGGCGGGAGAATCGATCCGGGCGGCAGCACAGGGCTTCATCACCCTGGTGACGCAGGGCGTGGGCTACCTCATCGGTAGCTGGGTGTCAGGCGCAGTGGTGGATGCGCATGTACTGACAGGTGGCGGTCACGACTGGCAGCAGATCTGGCTGGTGCCTGCGGCGCTCGCCATCGGGATCCTCGTGGTATTCGCGGCGCTGTTCCGGCCAACGGGGAGGGCGTGAGGGCGTGAGGGCGTGAGGGCGTGAGGGCGTGAGGGCGTGAACGGAAAGTAGCTGCGGGAAGCGGCGTCCAGCGGTCCGACGGCAGCGTCCGAGCGCGAGTGCAGCGTTTGGGATATTGAGCCGGCGCGCGCGAGCGGCTGCCGGGAGGACCGCAGGGCGTCGCTTCCCGCAGGGCGACACTTTCTGCAGGGCGTCGCTTCCCGCAGGGCGACGTCCTGCGAATCCAGGGCACCTGCAATCATCAACAGCCTCATCGCGGCCTCCAGGTTCCCTTGGCCACCCTGGGCACAAACGTGTCCAGGCCCGGCGGCGGGAACGTCACCGTCCGGCCCTGCTCCGCGCTCTGGTACGCCGCCATCAGCATCCGCACCACCTCCACCCCGTCCGCAAACGTCAGTCGCGCCTTCTCCTTGCCCAGGAATGCCCGGACGAAATGCCGATCCTCGTTGGTGTAGCCGTACGCCGCGAACTCCTCTGCCACCACCGGCATCTGCCCCATCTCGGCATTCTGCTTCTCCACCAGGTCCTCCCCGGTCTTGCCGCGCACGCGACGGGAGAAGAACAGCTTGAGCCCCGCGTCGAGCGTGTTCCACGACATCGAGTACTCCGGACCGAGTAGCTCCGCAGACAGCCGCAGCCCGGCGCCGACAAAACTCCAACTGGTCGTTGCTTCGCCAATGACGGTGTATCCGTCGGCCGTCTCGAACTCAACGTTGATGCTGGCAAAGTCTTCGGCAGGACTCCGCCGATAGTTCGTTCCCTTCATCTCGCTCGCCAGCTGCTTCGCGTAGGCGGGACGGGTCCACTTGAGTGACGCGATGTGGCCGGTGATCCGCTTCGGCTTCACCGTTGACAACGATTCGCCCGGCTCGGTGAGCAGGTGCCGCACCATGAGCGCCGAGTGGCACATCATGTCGTTGAGCACGCCACCGCCCTGCAGCCGGCCGCGCCAGAACCAGGGCGCATGCGGGCCGCTGTGCTCCTCTGCCGCGCGCGCGAGGTAGGGCCGCCCCGTGAGCTTGGCCCCCCGCGCCCAGAGCAGGGCCTTCCCCGCTTCCACCTGGGGCGCAAAAAGCTGGTTCTCGAGGTAGCCGGTCTTGAGCCGCACCCGACGGGCGAGCGCCGCCACTTCCTTCGCTTCGGCGACATTGCGGGCCAGCGGCTTTTCGCAGGCCAGTCCGATCAGCTCACCGCGGCCACGCTCGATGGTGTCGACGAGCTCCTCCACATTCTCGATGCGGGCATGATTCGGTCCGCAGAGCCAGATCGCGTGGATATTCGGGTCGGCCACCATCGCCTTGATCGACTTGTGCGCGGTGGTGTCGCCCAGGTCGAGGCTACGTGCCATGCGTGCCGTCGACGCTGCGTTGCGGGCATTCGGGCTCCAGACGCCGAGCACGTCGCAGTCCCGCACCTGCTGAAAGGCCCGGAGGTGGAACTGCGCATTGAACCCGCTGCCGATGATCCCGATGCCCAGCTTCTTCGGAGCTTTCACTTGAGGTTCCCGTACTTCCTGTCCCATTCGGCGTAGCTCACGCCCAGTTCATCGAGCGCCGCCTTCGGCGCGCCCTGCCAGTCCGGGTTCGGCACGTTCCCCATGTAGCGCAGGTCGTGCACTCCCATCTTGCTGGAGAAGAACGCCGACCCGGTCAGGTCGCGCAGCCGGTTAAAGAACTCTCCCTGCGGTTTCAAGCCTTGGGCCGTCCGTTCGGGCCAGGCTACAAGATCCAGAATCTCCCCGCGCTGATTGTCGGTGCACTCGATGAACATCTTCGAGTATCGCCGCTGGCATTCCTGGTCGAACCACTCGAGGCCATCGCGCCAGGCCTGCTGCGTCTTCGGGCTCGACTCGCCCACCACGAAGTCCATGTAGACCAGTGCGCCCGAGTCGGTTGCGCTCCCCGATCGGTCGTCGCTGGGGATGATCATGTCCGCCAGCCGCCCGAGCAGTGCCAGCTCGGCGGCGGTGAAGAACGCCCGCAGCTCACCGCCGGCCAGCAGGCGCTGGAAGCGGTTCCAGGTGGGCGTGCCGATGCCGTAGGCCGCCAAGGCACTGAAGCCCATGCCGGCCAGTGCCTCCCGGCGATCGATGCGGGTGTCGTCAGTGCTCATGTTGTAATCCTCCGGGGCGAATGACACGAGGGGCTGAACGATGGCACCGGGGTTCCGCCGCGAGGTGGTCTGGCCGACGGGCGAACCGCAGCCGCCTTCTGGCGGCCGCGGTTCGTGCCGGAGGAGGTCCGAGGACCCCGAGCGGCGGGGCCCCGGTGCCTGAGGCCAGAAGGATCCTGCAATTCGCTCAACATGACACTTGCGCTGAGGATGATGGGATGGGCGGGGTGCCCCTCCGAAAACGGTCTGGCTGCCGGGTGGACTTGAGTGTGACGTCCATGTGCCCGGCCCCGAGGACATTTTGAGGAGGGGCACCCCGCCCAGAGCCCACCGCCGAGTTCACAGCGCCCCCGCCTTGCGCTGCGCTGCGATGTAGTCGGCAGTGCGCCACGCCAGCGCCATGATTGTCCAGGTCGGGTTCTTGTCCGCCTGCGACACGAACGGTCCACCATCGGCCACGAACAGGTTCGGCACGTCATGCGCCTGGCAGTTCCCGTTCAGCACTGACGACGACGCATCCGAACCCATCTTCGTTCCGCCCAGTTCGTGAATGATCGTCCCGCCGTCGGCGATCCCGTATCCCTGCTCCTTCGTCGGCATCGACGACCACACCTCCCCACCCATCGATTCCACCAGCGCACGGAATGTCTGCTGCATGTGCCGCACCTGGTTGTACTCATAGTCGGTGAATTTCCAGTGGAAACGCAGTGCCGGGATGCCGTACTTGTCCTTGAGCACCGGGTCGATTTCGCAGTACGTGCCCGAGTTCGGGATCATCTCTCCCCGTCCCGAGAACCCGACCGTGGTTCCGTAGTAGCGCCGGTAGTCGTTCTTCAGCGTCGCACCCCACCCGCCGCCATTCGGGTACCGCTGGATCCCGCCCATGAACCCTGCGCCCGGCTGGTCCAGCCCGCCCCACACCTCGATGTGGTAGCCCCGCGGAAAGTCGAGCTTCGCGTTGTCGAGCCACCACGGCATGTAGATGTGCCCGCCGCCCACGCCATCCTCGTTGTAGATCGTGCGACCCACCAGCTTCGGGATGAACCCCGCCACATCGGTCCCCGTGGTGTCGGTGAGGTCCTTCCCCACCTGGCCGCTCGAGTTGGCGAGCCCGTTGGGAAACGCCGACGACTTCGAGTTGAGCAGCAGCCGCGCCGACTCGAGGGCGCTGGCGGCCAGCACCACGACTCTTGCCTTCACCTGCGTGTCGGTGCCGGTGCGAGTGTCGACGTAGCTGACGCCGCTCGCCCGGCCCTGGGCATCGAGCGTCACTTCGCGCGCCATGGCATGGGTCACGAGAGTGAGCTTGCCCGTCTCCATCGCCGGCGTCAGCAGCACGTTGGTGCTGGAGAAGTTGGCGTTCACCGCGCAACCCCGGTTGCACTGGCCGCAGTAGTGGCACGCGGCTCGGCCATTCAGCGGTTTCGTGATCACGGACAGCCTGCCCGGGATGCATGTGACGTTCTGCTGCTTCGCCGCCTCCATCACCAGCAGCTCGTAGGCGCGCGGACGTGGCGGCGGCATGAAGATGCCGTCGGGCTGGTTGTGAAGTCCCTCGTTGCTGCCGAAGAGCCCGACCAGGCGGTCGAGCTGGTCGTAATACGGACTGATGTCGGAATAGCCGATGGGCCAGTTGGGTGAGAGTCCGTCGAGGTCGCCGCGCCGGAAGTCGTCGGGGCCGAACCGGAGCGAGATGCGTCCCCAGTGGTTGGTTCGCCCGCCCACCATCCGCGCCCGCCACCAGTTGAATGCCGTGCCCGGCGCGCGGGAGTATGGCTCACCCGCGATCTCCCACCCCCCGATGCAGGCGTCGAACTCCCCGAACGGCCGCTCCTTCGTGCTGGCCCCACGGCGCGGCGAGTCGTAGGGCCATTTCAGCATGTCGCTGTCGCTGGACATGTTGTCCCATGGGCCGCCCGCCTCCAGCACCACCACCCGCGCACCGGCCCGGGTCAGGGCATACGCTGCCATCCCCCCGCCGGCGCCGGAGCCGATGATGCACACGTCGTACTCGTCGCGCCTCGAAGAAGTCATGGAATCGTGGTTGAGATGGATGAATCCTAAGCGCACGCATGGGACGATTGGGGGATGGAACAGAATCCGGCACCCCAGAGGGCGGCCCCATGACGATTAGAGGACGGCCGACACCTACCTTGGCGGTCCATGCGCGTGCCCCGCGCAGCTACCCGTTCCAAGGAGGCAGCATGTCGTCTCGTTCCACACTGCCAGCCATTGCAGTGATCGCCCTCGTCCTTGCCGGCTGCGACAGCGGCACCACACCCACCAATCCCGACACCGAGGGGACCGTCGTCAGCACCCCCATAGAGGCGTGGCGTGGCCCCGTGACCCCAACGGTGTTTGCCAGTGGCTTCGAGTTTCCCCGCGGCATCGAGTTCGGCCCCGATGGCTACCTCTACGTCGCCGAGTCGGGTCATGCCGGCACCGGAAGCACCACGCCGGCGCAGTGCACCCAGGTGGTTCCGCCCGCAGGCCCCTATCAGAGTGGCAACACCGCGCGCATCTCACGGGTGGATCGCCATGGCACCGTGTCCACCGTCGCCACTGGCTTCCCCTCCAGCATCAACGGCTTCGGCGACATACTCGGCGTGGCTGACGTGGCGTTCATCGGGCGGAACCTGTACGCCCTCGTGTCCGGTGGCGGGTGCTCTCACGGTACCACCACTGCGCCTGCATCCGTCGTCAAGGTCGAGCGCAACGGCAACTGGAGCGTCGTCGCCGACCTGAGCGCCTACCAGGCTGCCAATCCGGTCGCCAACCCATTCCCACCCGACTTCGAGCCCGACGGCTCCTGGTACTCCATGATCCACTCCGGTTTTGGCCTCATTGGCGTGGAGCCGAACCATGGAGAGATGGTGCGCATCAATCCGGGCAACGGCAAGGTCCAGCGGATCGTGGACTTCACCGAGACCCTGGGCCACGTCGTTCCCACTGCGGTGGCCGAGCGCTTTGGCGCATTCTACGTGAGCCAGCTCGGTGTCTTCCCAGATGTGGCCGGTTCCCAGAAGATCTGGCGGGTGTCGCGCCGGGGGAAGGTATCGGAGATTGCCAGCGGCTTCACCATGGTGCTGGGGCTGGAGTTCGATCGCTGCGGCAGGCTGTACGTGCTGGAGACATCCACGCTCGACGGCTTCCCCACCCCGAACACCGGGCGGATCACTCGCATCGACCGGCGCGGCAACCGCGACATCATCGCCGAGGGGTTGTTCTTCCCCACCGGGATGACGTTCGGGCCTGATGGTGATCTCTATGTGTCCAATCTCGGCTTCGGGCCGCCGCTGCCGGGCGAGATCCTCCGCATCAACGTGCCGCACGCGCACGATCGGCATGACGATCTGGACATGGAGCATGGCAGGGACTGAGGACGTGAGACGTGAAAGGGTGCGTCGCATGGGGATGGTTTCGAAGGCTCCGCCGTAAAGGCTTTCCAGAGACGGGCCCAATCCGTGCGAGGTGCATGCGCGATTGCGCCGCCGCTAGCGACCCCGATGATGCCCCGGCTACTTTGCATGCAATGCCACTCCGCATCGCGGTCGTCTTCGACACACCGTACCCCGGTAACTGGGGTCACGATGAGCATTTCAAGCAGATGGAAGACGAGTTCGACGGCAACGTTGATATTCCCGAGCCGGAGGTCGAGTACCAGGTTGCCGATGCGCTCCGCGAGAACGGCCATGAGATCCACTTCATAGGCCTCCGCGACGACCTCGCCGAGATGATCCGGCGGATCGGCGAATGGAAGCCCGACCTCGTCTTCAATTGCTGCGAAGGCTTCAGGGGCGACGACAACCTGGAGTACGTCGTACCCTCTGTCCTCGAGGGGCTGGGCGTCTGCTACGTCGGGTCACCGCCGCTGGGCCTCATGGTGTCGCGCAACAAGAGCATGAGCAAGAAGGTGCTCGCGCACCACGGCATCAAGGTGCCGGGGTTCGTCACCTGCCATCCCGGCGAAACCTTCCCCAATACCAGCGACCTCACCTTCCCGCTCATCGTCAAGCCGATGGAAACGGACGCATCCATCGGCATCGCGCAGGCCTCGGTGGTGCACGATGCCGAGGCCCTCGCCGAGCGGGTGGCGTTCGTGCACGAGCAGTTCCAGCAGCCGGCCATCGCCGAGGAGTTTGTGGAAGGGCGGGAACTGTACGTGAGCATTATCGGCAACCGGGAGAAGCTCGAGATCCTGCCGCTGACCGAGATGGTGTTCGACAAGGAGAAGAACGCCCCGGAGGAGCGCATCGCCACCCGGGCGGCGAAGTGGCACGAGGGCTACCGGGAACGGCGCGGCATCCGCAACCAGTTCGCCCGCCCCATTGCCGCCCAGGCTCGCGAGACGATCGAGCACATGTGCCGCACCGCCTTCCGGATCCTCTGGCTCCGCGACTATGCCCGCTGCGATGTGCGGCTGTCTGCCGATGGGCAGGTATGGTTGCTCGAGGCAAACGCGAATCCCTTCATCAGCGATGGGCATGACTTCGCCGTCGCCGCCGAGAAGAGCGGCCTCGAGTATCCGGCGCTGATGCAGCGGCTGGTGGACACCGCCCTCGAGCGACACGGCCACAAGCATGCCTAGCCGTCCCACTCCTGAGGCACGCTGTCCCGTCGGGCACCCGGTCAAGACCTACTGGAACTACTGCTCCACCTGCGACCGCTCACTGCAGTGGCCCGATTCGCAGCGCATCACCGGCGCGGAGTGCTACAACTGCGGCTGGGTGGTGTCGGACCACTTCTCCTGGTGCCCCTGGTGCGGCGCCGACATCTACGAAGAAGGTGTCTCCGCCGAGGAGCCGATCAAGAACCCCAAGGGGTTCCGGCTCGATACGCGCTGTGACTGGGGCTGTGGTGGGCGGGTCATGTACCCGATGTCGCATTGCCCCTGGTGCGGTCGACCGCAGGACTGGAACGAGGACGACCGCTTCGAGGGCACCTGCCCCCACTGTACGCGGGGCGTCGATGACTGGATGACGTCGTGCCCCTGGTGCGGCAATGACGCCACCGGCCAGGACCTCATTCAGCGGGCGATGACACGGACAAGGCGGCTGCTCGCCGTGTCACGCATCAAGCCGTGGGGATACCGGGTACTCCTGCGCCCCGGCGTGTCGGGCGTCGATCCGAAGTACCCTAAGGTGGTGGAGATCGACCAGCGCTATGCCACCGGTCGCCGCCAGGACGAGATCCCCTGGACCATGCTCACCGGGCTGATCGTCCATGAGCTCGGGCACAGCTTCCTGTACCATCACTGGCGCTGGACTCGCTCCGACTCCTTTCGCCGCGTCTTCGGCGAGGTGGACAAGGCCTACCGCGTCAGCGACCTCACCTGGGTCGACTTCCAGCGGCGCAAGGTCGCCACCGGCCCTGTCGATCATGTCACCGTCTACGCGATGCAGCACCCGCAGGAGGACTTTGCGGAGACGTTCCGGTTCTATGTGACGCGGTTCGGGCGACTGCGGGACTTGTTCAGCGAACTGGGGCGGAAGCGGAAGGGTGTGGTGGTGTACGAGAAGTTCCTGGCGCTGCACGACTATGTGCGACAGCTGCGAGGGCGATGACTGCCTCACGCCCTCACGTCTTCACGTCCTCACGTCCTCACGTCAGCGCGAAGCGCTCTCACGTCATGCCTGATCCCCACTCCTTCCAGCATCTCGACCGCTTCCGGACATAGACCGGTGCCCGCCTGCGCACGGATGATCTTCCGCACCTCGTCCGGCGGCAGCGCCGCCCGGTAGGGCCGGGTCGCAGAGAGCGCCTCGCATACGTCGGCCACCGCGAGCATCCGGTCCAGCCGGCCCAGCTTGTCGCCGGCGAGCCCGCTGTGGTAGCCCCGTCCATCCAGTCGCTCATGATGTCGTGCCGCCACCGAGGCCACCTCGCGGAAGGCCCGCACACGCCCCAGGATGGCGTCAGTGTAGCGCGGATGCTGGCGCATCGTCGCCATTTCGGTTTCAGTCAACTTGTCCGGCTTGTCCAGGATCAGGTTGGATACGCCGAGCTTGCCGATATCGTGAAGCAACGCCGCCCGCCGCAACAGCGTACGCTCCTCTCGCGGCAGGCCCACATGGGCTGCCATCCCGATCGCAATGCGTGCCACGCCGCCGGAGTGCTGCCCGGTATAGGGTGACTTGGCATCGATCACCCGCGCAAACGCTTCTGCCACGGTGTCGATCCGGTTCGCATCGGCCACGATGATGCGGTCCTGCGGTTCCAGCGCCGCCACCTGTGCCCGCACATCGTCCCTGCGCAGGTTGGCCCAGAATGTCGCGTCGAACTCGAAGCTCTCGAGCGCATCCACCAGTGCCGGGTCAAACCAGGTGCCCCGGCGGGAACGCGCCATTTCATACGCCGCCGGCTGCCCGTGTTCGGCGAGGAACACCTCGACCGTTTGCGCCAGGCTGCAGATCCGCCCCAGCAGCGGGATCCCATCTCCTGAGATTCCCATCGGCAGGCCGTGCCCGTCCCAGTGCTCGTCCAGGTTCCGGATGGCCGCTGCCGTGGCATTGGAGAGGTCCAGCATCCGCGCGATGTCCGCCCCGCGATGGCAGCGCGTCTCCACCATCTCCCGTCCGCTGCCGCGTCCCTTCACCGCCAGCACCAGCACCTGCCATGCCTTCGCGATCGCATTGCCACCCGGCACATGCGACATCGCGTACGATGCCGACGCCCGCGGGTTGGCCCAGTCATTCAGCTTGTGGGCCTGCTTGAGGCGCAGGTCGTCGGCGCCAAAGAGGTTGCAGAGCCGCGCCGCGTTGCTGGAGCAGCCGAGGTCCTTCAGCAGGAGGGCATAGAAGAGGTCGGACCGCTCCGCCTCCCCCAGGCCAAGAACCTGGCCGATCCGCATCCCGATGACGCAGGTCCGGACCGCGTGCCCCTCGGCCTGCCCCTCCGTGATGTCCAGCGCGTACGAAAGCGCGGAGACCACCTCCGACAGGCGGACGCCCTGATCGGGCAGAATGCCCGCACCGGCCCGGGCCGGGCGGGTCAAGTCGTTGATATTCGCGGTCATACCGCGGAACTGGGCAAGGAGGGGGCCAGCGCGTGGAGGAAACTCACCGCCCCTTCATCAGGCTCCCACTGGCGGGGTATGACCTGGAGCAGGATGAATTCACCGCTCGGACAGACAGGAAGCGAATATCACAGCCACAAACCCGACGGCCGCGAGGTACCTGCGGCGCGGGAACGAAAGTGAGCAGGCGACATGAAAGGTTACATCAAGGACATTGAGGTGCTCGCCACCCAGAACAGCGATTTCCGCCGGGTGCTCTACACCGCCCAGCATTGCCAGCTGGTGTTGATGGCCCTGAAGCCAAAGGAAGACATCGGGGAGGAAGTCCACACCCTGGACCAGTTCTTCCGGGTGGAAGAGGGCAATGGGGAGGCGGTCATGGATGGCGTCAATACGCCCATCAAGGCCGGCTCCGCGGTAGTCGTACCGGCGGGGGCGAGACACAACATCATCAACACCGGCAACGTGCCGCTCAAGCTGTATACGCTCTACTCCCCGCCAAACCACAGGGATGGAGTGGTGCACCGCACCCGCGCCGAGGCAGAGGCCGACAGCGAGCACTTCGACGGCAAGACCACCGAGGATGCAGGCTCCTCAACCAAAGGAGCGATTGCTGCCGGCGATGCGCGGGTCCACGTTACGGCATGACCAATACGTACCCTGATCTCCCGCGGTACCATATCGCCAGCCTGCGCCCGGTACTTCCCGGGCTGGTGCTGGCGGTCCTTACCCTGCTCTTCGGGTTCGGGCTGGGCGTCGTGTTCGGGCTCAACGAGGACGCGATCAAGTCCCGACTCACCGCCTCAGCCGAGTCCGCCCGCGTGACGGTCTACCAGAACGACGACGCCAAGATCACGGCGGTGCTCGCAAAGTCCTGGGTCTACATGCAGCGGGCGCACCTGCACGCCGGGAGCCTTGGTACCGCCGCCGTGGCGCTCATTGTGGTGGTGGTCCTGCTCGGCACGGGCGCTGGTGCCGCCGCGGCCATCAGCCTCGCACTCGGCGCCGGCGGACTGGGATATTCCATCTTCTGGCTTTGGGCCGGGTTCAGGGCGCCTGCACTCGGCAGCACGGGGGCCGCCAAGGAAACGCTGAGCTGGCTGGCGATCCCATCGTCGGGCCTCGTCGTCGCAGGAACCTTTGCCGTGGCGGTGCTGCTCGCCATGGCCCTGTCAAAGCGGCGCCCCATCCCATAGTGAGCGCAGTGCGCCATTCATGCGGACAAGAAGAAGACCGCGGAGCCGGTATCGGCCTCCGCGGTCTTTGCACTCTTGTACCGCAAGACAACTTCATCTCATGGAGCTGACGGGGATCGAACCCGTGACCTCTGCAATGCGAATGCAGCGCTCTCCCAGCTGAGCTACAGCCCCGTGACAGGGCCGCAAAGATACGAGGGCCCCCATGCCCCGTCAAACCCGGTTCGGCGGCGGGCTTTGCCCTGCCCGACACTTGCTGCATCTTCCCTGCTTCTCGATCCCCGCTTCCCTGTTGCCCGGAGTCTGCCTGATGAGCCGCGCCACCATGCTGATGCTGTCGTCTGCCGTGCTGCTTGGCAGCTGTTCGAGCGACAGCACCAACGGTCCCTTCGATTTTGCGGGGAGCTGCAGCGTCTTCGACGTGACCGACATCACGGAGGATACCGACCCGGTGACGGTGACGCGCCTCGAAGCGCTGGCCGACTGCAACATGGGCTCGGATATCGGTACGGTGGGTGCCGTTGTCGACTTCGTCATCACTTCCAACGAGGTGGACAACTCCCTCGCCATCACCTGGCAGGCATTCTACTCTGCCAGCCAGACCGACATCCTGGTCGCCGAGATGACGGGAACCGGAACGCAGGTGAGTGCGTCCAGCATCACCTTTACCGGCGTCGAGACCTACGAGGGTGGCACCAACGATTTCGATGACATCTTCGGCGAGGCCGACATCTCCGGCGGCACGCTGACCGTTACGGCCCCTGGCAGCGGCGGCTGGACGATGGTCGGTGCCATCGACTGATCGGCCACGTACTGCTTCACGTCGAACTTGCCGCGCGCTGCCTTGAGTGACTGGTAGCGCACGGTGCCGTAGATCGGGCGGCGGTAGAAGGGCCGGTCGAATTTCCCGAAGATCCACAGGATCCCGCCGTAGCTGTTCGGGTCCCGGCCATCGAGCGAGTACTTGTTGTTCAGGTGCTCGAGGATCCGCAGGCACTCGGCGGCGTTCGGTGTCCACTGCAGCACCGCCTTGCCCCACAGCATCCGCATGTAGTTGTGCATCCAGCCATCGCGCAGGTACGACTGTTGTGCCGCATTCCACAGCTCGTCGCCGGTGCGCGCAAACTCCAAGTCCTCGTCGCTGTAGAGCGCAGGGCGCGGGTCGGCCTCATGCTCCCGCAACTGCTCGCGCGCCCAGCCCGGAATGCCGTCCACGGTTCGATGCTTCGCGTTGAAGTAGCAGAAGTTGTGGGCCAGCTCGCGCCAGGTCAGTGCCTCGTCGAGGAACTTGGCGTACTCGTCGGGCGGGCCGGCAGCCTGGGCCGCTAGCAGCACCTCATGGATGGACAGGTTGCCGAAATGCAGCCAGGGTGAGAGGCGGCTCACCGCGTCGGGCCGATTGGGATCATTCCGCAGCTCGGTGTAGCCCCCCAGCCCTCCGGCGACGAACTCCTGCAGCCGAGCTCGACCGGCGACGGTTCCGCCCCGGAACATCGGCGAGGGCGGCACGCCGTGATCGATGGCGCACTGCGCCACGAGCGCGGGGATCTCATCTCGCGACGGTACCAGCGGCTCGAACGGCAGGTCGATGACCTTTTGCACCCGGGGCGACGGGTTGTCCGGGGCCCAGAGGTAGTGCGGCAGAGCCTCCATGAGCACCGTGCGTATCCCGCGTGCCGTGGCATGCTCCTTCTTGTGATACGCCATCGGCACGAGCGTCGCCGAATCGACAGCAATGACCGGTGTCGGCGTGGCGCGTCGCATTGTGCGGACCCGCCGGGGAAAGATGAACGTCGGGAGAAAGTCCGTTACCACGAGCGCGGCCCGGCCCGTCAGTGCCGAAAGGACTTCCTCCGTGTCATCGCCCAGCCGGAATGCGTAGTTGATGCCCCGGGCCGCGAAGGCGGCGGCGAGGTCGATGACACTCTCGAGGATCCAGGTGTGGAAGCGGTCGCTGGCCCAGGGGTAGTCGTGGCGGAGTTCCTTGTACACCAGCAGTGGCAGGCCCAGGGCGTCAGCCTGCTCCACCGCGAAGTTGAGCGCGAAGTTGTCATGCGCCCGCTGGGTCGACTGCATCCAGTAGAGCACGAACTCTCCGCCGTGCCGTGGCTTCGAGTCGGGTGGGGCGTGGATGCGGTAGTCGTTGGGTTCCATGTGCCCGTGATACCCGGCAGCACCGCCGATGTGCGCTGGCGGGGTGGCCCGGGGACTGTGCGCCGAACGGCAGCGTCCGAGCGCGGGTGCGGTGGTTGGGGCTGCGGTGACCCCGGGCCCCGTGCGCCGAGAGGCAGCGTCCGAGCGCGGGTGCAGCAGTTGGGGCTGCGGTGACCCCGGGGCCCCGTGCGCCAAGAGGCAGCGTCCGAGCGCAGGTGCGGCGGTTGGGGACTACAAGCGGCGCGCGCGAGCGGCTGCCGAGAGGCGCGCGGGGCCCCGGGTCACCGAACCTGGGCGACGACGTTCCAGCTGCCGGGTATGAATCCGCGACAGCAGCAGCAGCGACGTGATCGACCCGATCAGCGCCATGAACATGTCCCACTGCGTGTCCCAGACATCGCCCTGCGTGCCCAGGAACGCCGTGGCGCCACTGCCCGAGGTCACCGCCGCGAACCACTCGATCAGCTCGTAGCACGCACTGAACGCCAGGCAGATCGAGATCACCACGAACGGCAGCCAGCGGCTTCCCTTGAGCGGCGACCTCCGCCACAGGATCTCCCGGGCGAGGATCGCCGGCACGAACCCCTGCGCCAGGTGCCCCAGCCGGTCATAGTGGTTCCGCGCCAGGCCCAGCGCGTCCCGGAACCAGAACCCCACCGGCACTTCAGCGTAGGTGTATCGCCCACCCACCATCAGGATGCACGCGTGAATGGCCAGCAGCACCTGCAGCAGCGGCGTCAGCGGAAACCGCCGCGCGGTCAGGATCACGATCGGCAAGCCGATCAGTACCGGAGCCACCTCGAGCCACCAGGTGAAGCGGTCGGCCGGGTGAATCCCCGACCAGACGAGCACTGCCAGCACCAGGAACAGCAGGGCACGCGAAAGCATCGGTATCCACCTCCCGTTCACCGTTCACCGTTCACCGTTCACCGTTCACCGTTCACCGTTCACCGTTGCCTGCCATAGTTCCCCCTCACCCCTCACCCCTCCTGCTCCTCCACAAACTTCACCTCCACCGTCATCCCGTCCTTCGCCACCATCGTGGCCGGAAAGACCTCCCGCGCCTCGCCGAGCAGCTCTGGCGCGTCACGGTTGTAGCGGGCACTGATGTGGGTCAGCACCAGTTTGCGCGCCCCCGCATCGCGCGCCACGATGGCGGCCTCCCGCGCCGTCGAGTGACCCGTTTCCACCGCCCGCACGCCCTCCTCGTGGCTGAACGTCGCCTCGTGAATGAGCAGGTCCGCCCCTCGCGCCGCTTCCAGCAGCGATGGCGTAGGCCGCGTGTCGCCCGAAAAGACCAGCGTCCGGCCCGCCCGGGCGTCGCCCACGAGATCATCCGGCCCGATGGAACGTCCATCACTCAGGGTCACCGTCTCCCCCTTGTGCAGCCGGCCCCAGAGCGGGCCCTCCGGCACGCCCAGTTCGCGGGCGCGTCCAGGGTTGAACCGGCCGAGGCGGATGTGCTCGCGCAGCGCGTACCCGACGGTGTCCGCGCGGTGTTCGGTGGCAAAGACCTCGAGGTCGTAGCCCTCCCGCTTGAGCGAATCACCCGGCTTCAGTTCCACGATCTCCACCGGGAAACGCGCTTTCTCGATGCCCACGGTGAGCAGGCCACCGAGGATGCGCTTCGCCCCCTTGGGACCGTGCAGTACCACTGGCGCCGTGCGGTCCAGGAGGCCCATTGTGCGAATCAGCCCCGTGACGCCAAGGATGTGATCGCTGTGATAATGGGAAAAGAAGATGTCCCGGAACGAGAACCCCACGCCGTAGCGCATCATCTGGCGCTGGGTACCCTCGCCGCAATCGAAAAGGAACATCTCGCCTTCCCGCTGCACGGCAAGGCTGGTGACATTGCGATCAACGGTGGGACAGGCGGCACCGGTCCCCAGGAAGGTGACTGACAGCATGGGCGGGAAGATACTCGCGGTGACGCTCTTGCTGGTGCTGCCTGCGAGCCTCCAGGCCCAGTGGGCGGTGGAGGCGTTCCTGGGCACCGCCGTGAGCGCCCCCAGCACCCTGACCATCCGGCAGGCCGGTGAGCCCGACATCAGCTTCACCGCCCACTATGTCACCGATCCCTGGAAGAGCTCGAGCGCCCCCTACTACGGGTTCCGCGTCTCCCACTGGTGGGGTCGCTGGGGCGGCTTCTTCGATGACCTGCACCACAAGCTGTACCTCACCAACAACCCGCCCGAGGTGGAACTCTTCGAGATCACCTACGGCTACAACCTCTTCTCGCTCGGCGCTGGCTATCGGGTGGGCCACTGGAGCTTTCTCGCGGGAGCGGGGCCCGTGGTCACCAACCCCACGTCGACCGTCCGCGGCGAGTTCAAGCCGCACACCGGCGGCATCCTGGGCACGGGCTACTATCTCGACGGCGCACAGGTTCAGCTCGGCGTGAACCGCCGCTTCCGCGTGCTGGGGCTCTTCTTCCTGTCGGCTGATGTGCGGGGATCCATCGGGTGGGCGCGCGTCGACGTCGCCAACGGCGACGCCGACGTGCCGAACTACGCGCTTCACTTCCTGCTTGGTATGGGCCTTGGGAAGAAGCGCTAGACGTGAAGACGTGAGGACGTGAGGACGTGAGGACGTGAAGTTGACGGAATGCACGACGGAGTTACCTCACGTCCTCACGTCCTCACGTCCTCACGTCCTCTAGAACATCTTCACCGTCACCCCGATCTTGCCGGGATGCTCCTTGATATCGTTCACCAGGGAATCCAGCGACCCCGTGAGCCGCACCATGTTGTCGTAGAGCGCCGAGTCGGTGGCGAACTTGCCCAGCGTCCCCTTGCCCGTCTGCACCAGCATCAGCACCGAGTCGAGCCGCGCACCTGTGGCCGCGAACTGCGCCGACATCGCGTTGAGGTTGCCCACCAGCGTGTCCGCCTTGTCACGCGCACGCACCACGGCCGGGGCCGAGAGCGTCGAGTCCAGCCGCGCCAGCGTGCCACGCATGGCCTGCATGGTCAGGGCGAGCTCGTGCGTGGGGCCGTTCTTCGGGTCGTTGAGGGTCAGCAGGAGCTTCTGGGACACCTGCAGCGTCTTCGTCGCTTCTTCCAGGGTCTTCGCCAGCCGTTCCTGCATCTGTGGTCCGGTCATCGTCTGCGCATTGATCAGCACGCTGTCGGCCCGATCGGACAGGCTGCCCGCGATCTCCATCAGCCCCGGCGGCGAGAAGCCCATGATCACCTGGCCCTTGGGCAGCGGCGTCGGTGACTCACCAGGGAAGAGCAGCAGCACCACGTCGCCCGCGAGGCCCACCGACATGATCGCCGCCTTCGCGTCGATCTTCGGCACCACCGCCTTGTTGGTGAGCGTGATCGTGACGTGCACCTTGCCCGGCTCGATGAGGGTGATCTCCTCCACCTTGCCCGACGGGACCCCCGACACCCGCACCTGTGAGGCCGGCTTCAGCTGGCCGGCATCGGGGAACTGCACGATGATGCGGTCGTCGCCCGGGTTGATCGACTTCCCGTTCAGCCACAGGATGCCGGCCCCGAACACCACGGCGGCGGCCAGTACGATGCTGCCGACCACCACTTCCCTGCCGAATCGTGAATCCATGGGCCTCAGGCGGCGAATTGAGTGTTGTCGAAGTCGCGCTCCAGGAATGCCTTCACCTTGGGATGATCCGAGGCGAGGAACTCCTGCGGCGTGCCCTGCATGACCACCTTGCCCTCACTCAGGAGCGCGAGGCGGTTCGCGACGCGAAACGCGCCCCGTACGTCGTGCGTCACCATCACGCTGGTGACGCCCAGCTCCTGGTCGAGGCGCTGCACCAGCGCGTCGATGATGTCCGAGTTGACCGGGTCGAGCCCCGAGGTGGGCTCGTCGTACAGGAGGTACTTGGGCTCACCCGCAATGGCGCGCGCGATGCCCACCCGCTTCCGCATGCCGCCCGACAGCTCGGCCGGGAACTTCTGCATCACCACGTCGGGCTGGAGGTTGACCAGCTTGATGCACTGGGTCACCCGCGCCTCCGCGTAGGCCTCGTCCTTGAACTTCTTCTCGTCCACGATGCCAAGGCGCACGTTCTCGAACACGTTCATGGAGTCGAACAGCGCACCGTTCTGGAACACATAGCCGATCGTCTTGCGCAGCTCCGAGAGCTCGTCCCGCTTGAGCAGCGGCACGTCCTTGCCATCGACGATCACCTGGCCGGCGTCGGGCTTGATGAGCCCGATGATGGTCTTGAGCAGCACGCTCTTCCCGGTGCCCGAGGGACCGAGCAGCGCCACCGTCTCGCCCTCGCGCACGTCGAAATCGACGCCGTCGAGGATGACCTGCGAGCCGAACTGCTTCTTCACGCCGCGAAGTTCGATCATGTGTTGAGCAGCAGCTTGGTGAGGACGGTGTCGAGCAACAGCACGATGATCGTGCTGGTCACCACGGCGCCCGTCGTGCCCTTGCCCACGCCCTCCGCGCCCTGCTGGGTGTTCATCCCCATGAAGCAGGAGATGAGCCCGATGGTACCGCCGAAGAAGAACGACTTGATGAGCGAATACCAGGCGTCCCACGGGCGGAAGTAGTACTGCGCGCCGTAGATGAAATCCATGTTGGTCACCGGCAGCACCAGCTTCACCGCCCACCATCCCACCAGGATGCCGCTGGCATTGGCGAAGATGGTGAGGGCCGGGATCATGACCAGCGCGGCGAGCACGCGCGGCACGATGAGGTGCGACGATGGCGCCCGGCCGAGGCTCTCCAGCGCATCGATCTGCTCGGTGACGCGCATGGTGCCCAGTTCGGCGGCGTACCGCGCGCCAATGCGGCCCGCCAGCACCAGCGCCGTGAGTACGGGGCCGAGCTCGAGGATGATCGACGAGACCACCAGGGTCCCCACCACGTAATAGGGGATGCTGCCGCTGAACTGGTAGCCCGTCTGCAGGGCCGTCACCGCACCGGCGAACCCGGCGATGAGGAGCACCAGCAGGAAGCTGCCCACCCCGATGTTCCACGCCTCGATCAGGAAGCGGGGAAACCAGATCTTCACCTCGGGCAGGCCCCGGAGTGTTTCGAGGCAGAAAAAGGTGAACTTCCCGACCTGCGATGCGGCGCCAATGGCGAGCTTGCCCACCCCGGCGGCAATCTTCTCGACTACGTTCCCGTTCTCACGGGTGAGGGTGCTCGTCGCGGCTGTCATTGGTGAGGTATCTTGTCCGCCGATGCCCGATAAGTCTAGGCCAAGGGTTCCCGGTGACGCGCGCGAGTTCCGCCGCCGCCTCTTGCGCTGGTTCCGCCGCCACGGACGCGACCTGCCCTGGCGGCGTACCCGCGATCCCTATCGCGTGGCGGTATCCGAGTTCATGCTGCAGCAGACCCAGGTGAGCCGGGTCGAGGGGTATTACCAGCGGTTCCTGCTGAGGTTTCCCACTATCCATCATCTGGCGGGCGCCCGGCCCTCTTCGGTGCGCGAAGCGTGGCAGGGGCTGGGCTACTACCGCCGCGCCCAGAACCTGCACCAGCTGGCGCGCGAAGTGGTGGCTACCCGCCAGGGCATCTTCCCCCAAGAACCGGGGCAACTCCAGGAGCTCCCCGGCATCGGGCGGTACACCGCAGGCGCCATCGCCTGTTTCGCGTTCGAGCGCCGGGAACCGGCAGTGGACACCAATGTGGCCCGCGTCATCCGGCGAGCCTTTCACCCGCGCACGGCACCTGGCGCCCGCGGCGACGCGCGCATCTGGAAGACCGCCGAACTGCTCATTCCGCGCCGCAGCCGCGACGCGTGGTCGTTCAATCAGGCGATCATGGAGCTCGGAGCGCTGGTGTGTACGGCGAGGGTGGCGCGGTGTGATGAGTGCCCGGTGCGCAGGGTGTGCAGATCCGGCATCAAGGCGGGTAGGCGGGTAGGCGGGTAGATGAGCGACCCGCCCACCCGCCTACCCGCCATATCTGTAAATCGCCGCCGCCAGCAGCGACAGCACCACCAGGATTCCCGCGATGCCGCCCGCGATCCTCTGCCGGGCGCGGAGCCGGTCGAAGAAGGCGGCATGCTCACCGGCTGGGTCGAGCCGTGCCAGCTTTGCGGATGTGGGCACCAGCAGGGCCAGCGCCATCAGCGCCGCAACCATGCCGAGCCCCTGCATGGCGACCAGCGATCCGCTGCCCATCGCCGCCGTGCCCATGAGGCGCATGGTGAGGAAGAGCCCTGATATGACCGTGAGGAGCGCGCCGGGGAAGACCAGGTTACGGGAAATGGCCCATTGCATCCGCGCGACGGTTCCGAGGGCCGCACGGGGCTCTCCCCGCGAGGCCATGGCCATGACCATCGCCGAGAGCCCACCACCCATCCACACCCCCATCCCCAGCAGGTGCAAAAAGAGCCAGAGGGTCATCGCCCGGCTTCGCTCAGGAGTGTCTCATCGATCAGGCGCCGGCCCGCGTATCCCGCCCCGACGTCGTGCCAGTGCGTGATCCGCTCCTCGCCGTAGCGCCAGCAGAGCAGCACCACCCGGTCGCCGCGCATCGAGCGGAAGTCCACCAGTCCCTCCTCAAAACCGCGGAACATGCACCCCACCAGGTCGATCTCCCGGAGACAGGCGTCGATCCGGGCCGCACACTGCTCCACCCGCACGCGGGCGGCGGCCACTTCCTCCGGTTCGCCCTCGCTCGCCACCGTCCCTGCCGCAAGGATCTCGTACTGTGCGATCGCCCGGCGCCATACCGGATGCTCCTGCATCAGGTCGTGCACGATGCGGCGCACCAGCGGCAGCGTACGCTCGGCCTCGGCGCGGGTGAAGAGGCGCTGTTCCATCAGCCCCACACCACCTGGATGCCGGGAACCTGTTCCGGGTGACTGATGAACCCGACGACGCAGCGATCGGCGTCCACGACAGTGATGGTCGGGCGCAGGTGCGATTCGTTCGGCTCGAGGTCCATGCGGAGTTGCATGCCATCCAGTTCCTGGTCCGGGTGCACCACCGTGGTGTTGATCCGCATCAGGGCGTCGGCTCGCGTATGCCAGGGATGCTTCCCCTCGGCGAGGCATCGCGTCACCAGCTCGCGATCGCTCAGCGTGCCGAGGAACCGGCGCGTCCGGTGATCGTCGACCACCGGTACCACCGAAATATTCCGGTTGCGGAACATGATGGCGACTTCACTCGCCATCGCGCCCGCCACCGCCACGATCGGATCTGCCACCATCACTTCAGAAGCACGCATCGACTTTCCAGGTGAAGTTCGGACTCCCCGGCCGGATCACGGCAATCTGGCCGCCTGAGCCGCGGAATCAAGAGCATTCAGCGCTTCGCGCATCGCGATGTAGCCTTCGTCCGCGTAAATCCTGGCACGGTCGGCGCTGAAGGTGGCATTGCGCTCGACCTTCGGGCGTACATACACGACGGGACCGCGTTCGAGCCGCCACCGGGCCACCTGGTCGACCGCCAGCTGCGCCATGAGGATCCCGATGGACTCATCCACTGCCCGGATGAGCGGCGGCCCGCCTGGCGGCTTGGGCTCGGCACCGTTGTCGAAACCAGGGCCAACATCCACCGCGATCACCGGCAACCCTTCGGTATCTCCTACCACTGCCAGCGGCAAATGACCCATCAGGCCGCCATCCCGCAGCATCCGTCCCGCCAGCGGCACCGCCGGAAAATAGGGTGGCAGGGCGCAGGAGGCGGCGAGCACGTCGATCAGCGGTGCGTCGATGCCGCCATGACCGAAGGTGATCTGCTCCAGGCGCTCCACATCCACCGCGGTGACCGTGAGCGGAATCCTGAGCTCCGCGAAGGTCCGCGCCGGGATGATCCTTTCGAGAGCCTCACGAAATGGCCGTGCACGAACCAGGCCCTCGAGGTAGATGCCCGCGACCGCCGCGAACGGGTGCGCCCGGATACCGGCGGGCGCCTCGTGCATGAGTGCCCGAACCACGGTGTCGGGCTCGAGACCACACGCAAGCGCCGCCGCGACCACTGCCCCGAGCGAGGTCGCCACATAGCGCGCCGGCTCGAGGCCGGCTTCCCGCAGGGCCCGCACCGCGCCACAGTGTGCCGCCGCCTTGGCTCCGCCTCCACTCAGGATGAGGATCGCAGGCTTCACCGCTTGAGGCTCTCCCGGTGCAGGCGCGCACGCTCCATACGCGCCTTCTCCTCGTCCGTTTCGGCGACCAGCCGCGGCACCCGCGTCGGCTTGCCCAACTCGTCGATCGCCACGAACACCACGTGTGCCGTATGCGTGTTCCTCGGCGGCTCACCGGTGCTCACCCGCTCGGAGTAGACCTCCACGGTGATATCCATGGAACTGTTGCCCACATAATCGACCGTGCCGATGCACGTCACCAGGGCACCAACCGGAATGCGCTCGCGAAAGTCCACCCGGTCGATCGACGCCGTCACCGCGCGACCACCCGCATGCCGGATCGCCGCAACCGCAGCGGCCTGGTCTACCATCGCCATGAGGTTCCCGCCGAACAGGTCGCCGAGCACGTTCTGCATGTTCGGCATCACAAGGGTGGTGATCTCCCCGCGCGAGTAGGACATGAGGCGGAATTCAGGGACGACGTGCGTTGGGTGCATGGTCTTCCTGGTGAGGAGTAAGGAGTGAGGAGTAAGGGGTGAGGGGGACCCGCTGCCTCCTCACCCCTCACCCCTCACCCATTCAATAGTCCACCGGCCGCAGGTACCACTCCCCGATCGCGGTCTGGCTCACCATCGCCACCGTGGGAAGGCGCCGCTTCCAGTGGGTCGAGTCGAGCCGCCGGCGCACTGCCTCCACCTCGGCCTCGGTAAAGCCGGCAGTGACCAGTGCCTCCGCAGTGTACCCGCTCAGCAGGAAGTGCAGGATCCGGTCGCCGCGCGCGTACGACACGCCGAGATCGATTTCATCGGTCTGCCCATGGATCAGGTCGGCGGTGGCCGGCTTGTCCACGATCGATGCCGGCACACCCATGAACCGCGCGAGGGCCCAGACCTGGGTCTTGTACAGGTCGCCGATGGGGTTCACCGGCGGCGAGTCATCGGCGTGCCAGGTGAAGTAGCCCAGCAGCCGTTCGCTCTTGTTCCCGGTACCGATCGGGAGTGCCTTGAGCTTCGCCGAGAGGTCGAACAGCACGATCATGCGGCAGCGGGCCATGATGTTGCCCTTCCGCGCCGGATCGGTGTCGCCAATCGCGGCCACCGTGCCGTCGACCGCCGCCGAGATGTCGACGGTGCGACTCTCGATGCCAAGGGCGTCGATCACGAGCTGCGCATGGTCCAGGCTCTCGGCGCTCGATGCGCTGTAGGGCATGCGAATGGCCGTCACGTTCCCGGGGCCCAGCGCCTCGGCCGCGAGATACGCCACCAGTGCACTGTCCACCCCGCCGGAGAGCCCGATCACGGCTTTCTCGAACCCGCGGCGCCGCGTCAGCTCGTCCCGCAGGAACTCCACCAGCCAGCGTTTCGCGAGCGGGGCATCGATGGCGAGGGGATCCGGGTCGCCGAGGACGGACACGACCGATTGGGCCGAACGGCTCGCCGTGAGCGCCCTTGCGCCCTGCGGCGCCCTTTCCGCCCTTTCCGCCCTTTCCTTCCCCTTCAATTGCGCCACCAGCACCGGCAAGCGTGTCTCCAGGTCTGCCAGCAGCGGCATCTCCGCTCGCACCCGTTCGATGTCGCTCAGGTCGATGGAAGCGGTGATGAGCGCCTCCTCGAATACCGGGCCCTCCACGATCAGGTTGCCGCGCGGGCCGGCGATGAGCGAACCACCCACGAACGCCTTGCCCCCCTCGAATCCCACGAGGTGCGCCAGCGCCACGAATACGCCATGCTCGCCGGCGGTGTCCTGCATGATCCTTTCCCAGCGCGCGATGCTGGCAGGACGATCATCATCCTCCGTCGACCGCTGCAGCCCGCGCGCCGGGCTGGCGCTCGGCACGATCAGCATCTCGGCGCCGTCGAGCGCTGCGATGGTGGGCACGATCGAGTGCCACGCATCCTCGCAGATGAGCAGCGCCGCGCGGCCCCAGCGCGTGTCGAATGCCTCCACCTTGTCGCCCGCCGCGACGAATCGCTCCTCGTCGAACACGCCATAGGTGGGCAGGAACACCTTGCGGTGCACATGCCGGATACCGGCGTCGGTGCCGCCAAGCGAGGCATACAGCGCCGAGTTGTAGATGTGATTGTTGTGCCGCTCGTAGAACCCGATCGCCATGTCCAGGTCGGGAGCGCCACTTTGGCGGTGCACCCGCGCCAGGTCGGCGAAGAGGACCTCGGCCTCCATGGCCAGCTCGCGGACGCCACCCTCGAGGAAGTAACCGGTGAGGCCGCTCTCGGGGCCCACGATCAGGCCCGGTGGGGTGGGCAGCAACGCCGCCTCGCGAAACATCTCGCCCAGCCGGGCAAGATTCTCGGCGTAGCGGCCCTTGCGGGGCCTCAGCTGGGCGAGGGAGACGGTGAGCATCGCTGACCGGAATCTAAGCTGGCACGCCGCATTAGATTAGCGGCATGATCTGGATCGTGGCGCTGGGTGGAGCACTGGGCAGCGTGGGCCGATACCTCATGGGGCCGGCACTGCAGCGAGCCTTCGGCGCCACCTTTCCCGTCGGCACACTCTTCGTCAACGTCCTGGGTTCGCTCGTGCTCGGCTTCGTCATGCGCCTGGCCGTGGAGGGTGTCAGCCTCACCCCCGAGGCGCGGGCGTTCGTCGCTATCGGCTTCTGCGGCGGCTTCACCACCTTCTCGACCTTCACCTACGAGGCGATGCGCCTGCTCGAGGATGGCGAGGGATGGCGCGCCGCGCTCTACATCTCGGCGAGCGTGCTCCTGTCACTCGCGGCCGCGTTCATCGGGCTGGTCGCCGCGCGCGAACTGGTGGCGCTCCGGCGCTGAAGGAGGATCGTCATGCACGGGCTCGAGGGCGAGCAGATGCTGATGCGGATCTACATCGGCGAGCGCGACAAGCACCATGGCACGCCGCTGTACGAGGCGATCGTCCTGCTCCTTCGGGAGCGACAGTTTGCCGGTGCCACCGTGATGCGCGCCATCATGGGGTTCGGCGCGAATGCCCGTATCCGCACCCAGAAGGTGCTCGACCTCTCGATGGACCTGCCGATCGTGGTGGAATGCGTGGACGAAGAACCGAAGATCAGGGCGATCCTGCCCGAACTCGACGAAATGATCGGCGGCGGGCTCATCACGCTCGAGCGGGCCCACGTCATCACCTACCGGGGCGACAAATGACACCTTTTGAATCCCTCAACGGCGTTACCAACGCCTGCCAGATTCTTCCCACCGTCACGACCGGCGGTCAGCCGACCCGGGAACACCTCGAGGCGCTGGCCAGGAGCGGCAACGCCATCGTGGTGGACACGCGCGAGCCGATGGAGCCGCGCGCGTTCGATGAGCCGGCGCTCGTGGCCGAACTAGGGATGGAATACCGGCTGATCCCGATTGGTCCGCACACGATGAACGACGCCACCCTGGAGGCCGTCCGGTCCGCTCTCGCCGAGGCCGGCGAGAGGCCGGTTTTTGTGCACTGCGGATCGGGGAATCGGGTGGGTGGGGCACTCATCCCGGTGCTGATGCTGGACCAGGGCATGGAGGAGGACGACGCAGTGGACGCCGCGATGCGCGTTGGCCTCCGGAGTGCCGAGTTGATGGAATGGGGACTCGGCTACACCCGGCGCCAACGCGCTTCTTGAATCGGCTAGCGCCGCCGACCGCCGCCCGACACTGCTGACGGCGGGGCAGACGACGGCGGAGCTGACCCTGCCCTGCCTCCGCCACTGAACCCGCCGCCGGAGGTTCCCGAAGGCCGGCTCGGTGGCGGACTGCTGGACCCGTGGTCGGATGCCCGGTTCTGCTGCCCGCTGCTCTCCTGCCGCGGAGCTGGCGCCGGAGCGGCCGCCGCCGGGGCAGGCTTCTGTTCGGTCTCCCGCCGACGCAGTACCGGCTCGGAGCTCCTTCCCTCATTTGAGGCCTTCGTGGCCGGCGGCGTGTCGGGCGCCGCGCGCGACACTGGCACCGCCTCAGCGGGCGGCGTGCTGGGCCACCGGGTCTGCACCGGCATCTTCCGCTCGAATGGAGAGGTACCGGCCGAAGTGCTGGGTGCCGTGGTGACCTTGCTGCGCTCGGAGGCCGGCCGCGAAGGCCGAGCTTCCGGACGGAACCCCTGGCGTTCGGTCGTGGGGGTCGACGTCGCGGATGGTGTGGACGTCGCTGAACCTGACCGGGTCGAGGGCTTGAAGGTCGACGAACGCGTTCCTGAGCGCGACTCCCTCGCGGTCGGGGTGGCACTCGCCGCCGGCGCCACGTCACGCCGACGCGCACTGCTATTGCCGGTATTACCGGCGCTGCTGCCCTTCGACACCGGCACGGCATCTACCGGCCGCGCCGACCCGCCGGCAATCGCCGGCGCATCCGACCAGGTACGGTTGCGGAAGCTCGCGTGCTGCTGCACGCCTACGCCCGGCACGGCCCCAGCCACAGTGTTCGTAGCGGTGTAGCCGTAGTCACCCCGGGGCCGGTAGGGTACCGGCGCACCATTCCAGGTGCGGTCCCACTGCTTCTTCTGGTACGGCCGGTAAGGTGCGTACGGCACAGCCGTCGGGTAGGACGGGTAGTAACCGCCCCAATACCCGCCATTCCAGTAGCCATTGTTCCAGTATGGGTTGCCCCAGCCTGCGCCCCAGTACGGCCCATAGCTCCACGCCGGGTAATACGGCCCGTAGTTGTAGTAGGGCGAGTAGTACCATGGGTCGTAGAGGCCCCAGGTGTTGTAGTACCCGGTGCCGTACACAACACCGACAGGAACGGCGCTGCACCCGAAACAGCCGCTGATCACGCCCACATTGCTCGACAGCACGACGGCATCATCGCTGTAGGCCACCTGCGAGCCCACCGTGTAGCCGACGATGTCATAGTCGAACCGCCCGCCCGCCATTCGCTGCGCCAGTTCCACCAGTTGCGGCTCCGTATCGTCGTACGAGCCGGTATTGAGCGCAGCATAGTCCCAGTGATCGTTCTGCACGTACCCGCCGAAGCGCCAGGGATCGTAGGACACCGCGGCGAACACGGCACCGCTCCCCGGTACGTCCACCGTGAACCCCTCGCGGCCCCCTCGACCAAGCAGCAGGTACCGCTTGCCGCCCTTGACGTAATTGTCATCGCTGGGATCGAGCGGAAAGAGCACCCGGAGGCGCCCTTCGGGGCTTACCTGGAAAACGACCAGGTAGCCGTCGTCGCGCGTGATGACCTGCACCTTGGACCGGTCGCCCGGCAGGTACTGGCCGTCGCTGTTGAGCGAAACCCGGATGGTGGGATCGGGAGCGGTAGCTCCGATACCAGCGGCGGCGGCGATCATGGAAAGCAGGATCGAGTTGAACATGGTGCCCTCAGCTTCTGTCAGCGGTGTACCCGGCAGTGGACCACAGCCGGCCAACTCCACACCATGTTGCTACTTGTGTGCCATAGCGTAAGTCGTTGTACCACAAGGAGAAGTGCTGCAGGAAGGGCTTCGTGTGTCCCAGTCGCGGGACGAACCGTCACGGCTTGCTGGTGTCTCGCCCCCCACTCCATCGATGCCAGTACATGCGCATCTCCGTGATCAAGCCGTCGGCGGTTTCGCAGAAAATCGCGCCCCGGGCATCAACCCACTCGCCGGTGCGCCGGCGGCGGAACACGCACTTGAACTCCGTGCTGAACCAGGGCCCGGCGGCGTAGATCTCGCCCGAAGAAAAGGTCACTTCCGATTGGTGATACGGCACATCGGCCCAGTACTTCTTTATGTCATCGAGACCCCGGATGGGCTCGGAGAACGGCGTCTCCACGAATACCGCCTCGGCCGCAAAAGCCGAAGCGATCAGGTCCACCCGGAGCTTGGTCCAGCCCCGGCCGAAGGTGTCGATCAGTTGCCGCCCGAGTTCTGCCGTGGGTTCCGCCATGCGCGGAATTTAGCCTCGCAACGTCCCTGCTATGGCAACGGGGGCCGGGACGCGTCGACATACGTCTCGAAGAAGCCTTGGCCCTCGTCGGCCACCGCGACCCCACCGACCCGGCCCTCGAGCGTGAAGTGTCCTCGCATCTGCAGAAATACCCGCTCGAGCCCACCCGCGTCCTGCACCGTCGCCTGGGCGCTCACGACGTCCACGGCGACCCGTACCGTATCGCCCTCCCGGCCTGCCTCCAGGGTAAAGCGCGCCGGTGCATCCACCGGGGCACCGCCAGCACGAAGGGCTCCCTCGTAACGGATCGCCTGGAAGCGCAGCACCTGCAGCACACCCAGTGAATCGACGACGGCAAGGAAGAAGGGATTGCCCCCGCGCATCGAGTCGCCGGGCGCACGTACCCCGCCATACAGGAGATCGAGCGTCTTGCCGCGGCCCATGCCCCATTCCCAGGTGACGTCGCGCCAGACGCCCCAGTTGTGATCGTGATACGCCGGTACGCGATTGACTTCGCGACAGTTGCCGTCGACGCAGACTGTTCCGCTCGCATCAGCCCGGAGCGCCGGCACCACATAGCCCGAGAGGAAATCGCTTCGGCGCAGTTCTACCGGCGGGAAGTAGCGCGCCGGGTCGGGCTCGACCCTGAGGTCGAAGCTCACCTGCCCGTCGGGCCCCGTGGCCTTGCCGCGCAGCCGGTATTGGCCGTCGCGCTGCGTCACAGTGTTCCCACCCAGTGCAAGGTCCGCCCGCAGCGTATCGAGGTGCACGTCCACTGAAGGCACTCGCGCACTGTAGCGCTGGTACCGGCCATCGGCGCGCCGTCGCGTCACCAGCAGCTGGCCACCCCACCGACCCGACGGCACCTCGCCACCAACCAGAAAGGTGAGATACCACCACTCCTCGGGTACCACCAGCAGGTTGAAGTAATGCCACTCGCCCCAGGTTGAATCAGCCCGTGGCGGCACATGGAAGTGATCCAGCTCGTCATACAGCTGCTGCGCCGCTGGAACGATCCAGGCCGAGTCTTCGGGCGAGTCGATCCACCGCCCCTCCCGCACGTCGAGTGCTGCCCCCACGGCGGCGGCGCGACTCGGCACCGTCGCTCCCGCCCGCACCGCCACCACGCGGTCCCCGTGGCCGAGATACATGAGCTTGTCTTCGATGAGCGGGGACAGTGCGGCAACCACCCCCGCCTGCCGCGGCCCCCCCAGGAGCTGCCGGCTCACGAAACGCGCGCGATCGATGCCGAAAAACATCCCGCTCACGCCCCCAGTGCGCATCGCCTCGATATCGATCCCCAGCGGGAGCACCGTCACCTCGCCCCCTCCCACAAGGGACACATCGCGCGACTGCTCCAGCATCGCCTCGCCCACCGAGAGGAGCACGATCATGACCCCGACCCCGAGCGCAAAGCCGGACAGGAGCACGAGTGCCCGCGCGCGGCGCACGAAAAGGTGGCGCACCGCCAGCGTGAGGATCACGCCACCACCTGCCCGTCCAGCATGCGCACCACCCTTCCCGCCTCTGCGGCGAGCCGGTCATCGTGGGTCACCACCACCAGCGTGGTGCCCTCGCTGTTGAGCCGGCGGAAGAGCGCCAGGATACCCGCGCCGGTGGCGGCGTCGAGTTCGCCAGTGGGCTCGTCGGCCAGGATGAGCGCCGGACGGTTGGCCAGCGCGCGGGCGATGGCAACCCGCTGCATTTCTCCGCCGGACAACTGCGTAGCCCGGTGGCGTGCACGGTCGCCGAGCCCGACGTACTCGAGCAGTTCCCGGGAGCGAGCCCGGCGCGCGCTGGCCGTCATGCCCGCCTCGGCCATGGGCAGTTCCACGTTTTCCTCTGCGCTGAGCACCGGCAGCAGGTGAAATCGCTGGAAGACGAAGCCGATCTTCCGCAGGCGCACATCGGTGAGTGCACGGTCGCTCAGGGTGTCGATGCGCACGTCGTCCAGTTCAACCGAGCCGGCGGTGGGCGTGTCGATGCCTCCCAGCAGTTGCAGCAGCGTCGACTTGCCGCATCCCGATGGGCCCACGATGGCCACGTACTCGCCCCGCGCCACGGTGAGTGTCACGCCCCGGAGCGCCGCCACCTCCCGTTCGGCCAGCTGGTAGGTCTTCCGGAGGTCCCGGCCCGCAAGGAGTGTCATGTCGCCTCGGCACGGAGTGTGGCCGCGATCGGCGCACGCGATGCGAGCCACGCCGGATAGAGCCCCGCAGCGACGCCGGCAAGCAGCGTCGCCGCCAGTCCCGTCACGAGGGCGACGGGCCGTGGCACAAAGAACGAGAACGCCGCGGGAAGTCCCGGAAAGCTCGTGAGGATCCTGTCGAGGAGGCGGGCCGTCAGCAGGCCGAGCAGCAGGCCTGCCACTCCACCGGCACCCGCCAGCACGGCCCCCTCCACCAGCACATCACGCATGATGCTGCCGCGCTGCACCCCGATGGCACGCAGCGTGGCGATCTCGGCCAGCCGTTCATTGACGGTGATGGTGAGCAACGTCGCCACCAGGAGTATCGCGATGCCGAGGCTGAGGCTGCCGAGGATGAGCGCCAGCTGGCGGAAGTAGATCATGCGCTGCTGAAAGTGCCGCACCAGTTCATCGAGGCCACTGACCTCGACGCCCGGGTTGGCCAGGCGAAGGCGCGCCGTGACCGACGGCACGTCAACCCCGTCGCGCACCTTCACCATCAGGAGCGACGCCCGGTCACCGATGCCGCCGAGGTCCTGCATGACCGGCACGAGTGTGCCGACCGATGCCTGGCCGGCGTGGTCGTAGAGCCAGCGCACCTGCCCCCGCACCACGAGGCGCCGCTCCGTGCCGGGATTCGCCACCTGCGGATCGAGCCGCGACACGAGGGTGATGGTGTCGCCGAGCCCGGCACCCAGCAGGTGCGCCGCCGGGGCGCTCAGGAGGACGCCGGTCGAGTCGCCGGGAAGCAGGTCGCGGCCGGTCTCCAGTTCGTAGAGGCCCTGGTGCGCAGGGTCAATGCCGTAGCCGAGCAAGGTGACGAGCTGCGATGTCGCAGCGGGGGCAGGCGCGTACAACGCGGTCGCCACCACCGGGGCAACGCTGGCTACGTCCGGGTCGGACGCGATACGTCGCGTCAACGCCATGGCACCGGGCATCGTGGCCTCGCTGTCCAGCGGCAGTGTTCCCTCCGGCGTCACCCGAATTTGGTAGCCGCGCAGCAGGAGGAGCTTCTCGAAGGACGATTCCAGCCCGCCGCTCAGCATGATCATGTCACAGAGCATCGCTGCGGCGACCGCGATGCCCGCCACCGACAGGAGCGAGCGCAGCGGATGGCGGCGGAGGTTCCGGAAGCCCCGGCGCAGGTCCATCAGCCGCGTCCCCAGAGCACCAGCGGCCTCGTGCGGGCCAGGCGCAGTCCGGCGATGGCTCCGGCACCCACGCCCAATACCACCGATAGCACGACGCTGAAACGGACGATGGCAGGCGTCACCAGCGAGAAGATGAGTTGCGTGTCGAAGAAGCGCTGGTAGTAGGCGTTGGTGATGGCGCTCGCCAGGAGGGCGAAGGTGACACCGGCCACCGAGCCGATCGCCGCAACAATGGCCGACTCGAGCAGCAGGGCAAGAAAGACGGTTCGACGGCGGATGCCGATGAAACGGAGCACCGCGACGTCGAGCCGCCGCTCCTCCACCTTGAGCAGCATGATGCACAGAAGGAAGATCGCGCTTGCCGTTACGGAGATCACCGCGATCGCCCGGTGGAAGCGGCTGATGACGCGAAAAGTCTGGGACGATCCCGAGGCGATCTCGCTCGATGCGTAAGCGCGATAGCCGAAGGCGACGGCATTGAGCCGATGAACGACGCTGTCCACCGGCACGCCGGGCGCGAGCCCGAGGCCCAGACGGTCCACCCGGTCGGGCGTGCCCAGCAGCGCTGCGAGGTCACCCAGGTGCATCCGCACGCGAAGGTCGCGACGGAGTACCGTGGCGGGATCGGCTGCCGGTTCATAGATGGCGGCCACCCGCGCCGCGGCGATCATCGTCCCGGGGGTTTGGCCAAGCTGCACCGTGTCGCCCACAGACAACCCAAGCGTTGCGGCGGTTCGGCGTTCGATCGCCACGTCGAGAACGCGAGACGCCCCGGCAGGGGCCCGGGCGCTGTCCAGCGTCGGCGGTGTGACCGGCGACAGCAGGAGCGCAAGCAGGAAAGGGATCACCGAGCAGTGTACCCGGGAGCACCGCTCAAAGGTCGGTTGGGAGACCGCCCCTGGCCGCTCGCGATACGGCGGCGGCGGGATAGATTCGACGCATCTTTAGCGGCTGGCATTCGGATACAACCTAGATTCTGGGGGGCAGGAAATGCGGAAGATATTGGCAGTCATGGGCTTGGTGGCGGCGGTGGGCATCTCGGTTGGCCCCGAGGCCGCCCTGGCCCAGAAGCCGACCAAGATCAGCGGGGTGATTTCCGGTCGCAGTGGAGCCGACATGATGGTGACCACTGCCACCGGCACCACCACCGTCACGCTGAACGATGCGACCAAGGTTGAGGAGAAGAAGGGCGCGCTCAAGCTGAAGCACTCGTCGATGGCGATGACAAGCCTCATCCCCGGGCTCAAGGTCGAGGTCGAGGGCACGCCGGGCGCGAACAAGACCCTCGCCGCCACATCGGTGAAGTTCTCTGCGGGAGACCTGACGACGGCGAAGGAGATCGCCGGCGGGGTGGACCCCACCTCGCAGATGGCTGATTCCAACAAGGCGGCCATCGGGGCAAACCAGCAGGCCATCGCCGCGAACAAGGCCGGCGAGGCGGCGATGAACAACCGCATGAACAACATGGGCAGCTACATGACCGAGGCGACTGCCACGGTCTACTTCGCCAATGGCAGCAGCGTCATCGACACCCGCGGCAAGACTGACCTCATGGCACTGGCCGAGAAGGCCAAGGGCATCAACGGGTACAACATACAGGTTGCCGGTTACGCCAGCGCCACCGGCAATGCCGCGCTCAACGACAAGCTGACCGACGAGCGGGCACAGAACGTGATCGAGTTCCTGGAACAGAAGGGCAATGTTCCGCTCTACCGGATGCTCGCGCCCGCGGCCATGGGCACGTCGCATCCCGCCGCGAGCAACAGCACCGCCGAGGGTCAGGCCGAGAATCGCCGCGTGGTGGTGACGGTACTGGTCAACAAGGGCGTCGCCGGCATGTAGGAGTCCCGGCTAGAAGCGTACTGTCAGGCCGAGGAAGGGGTTTACGTCCTCGGCCAGGAGGGTAAAGCCGAAATTGACGCCGGCGTCGAGTTGCAGATTGAGCCCTAGCCCCAAGGTCAGCCCCAGGTCGCCCGTCGCCTCCCAAGCCGCAGAGCCATCGGACAGGACCGTACCGCCGTACCCTTCCAGGTAGAACGCCAAGGGGCCGGCAATGTCGCGACCTACCGAAGCCGATCCGATCGCGACAACCCGACGCGGTGTGTTGGTGCCCTGCCCTACCAGGTCGAGCTCCAGCATCGAGCTGAAACCCCACCCCGCACCAAGCTCCAGCTTGAACGGCAGGATCACGCCCCATGTCACCAGGCGCTCTGCTGACCCCGGCTGCGACACGAAGGCGACAAGTGGCATCACCGCGAACGCCGTGCGACCGCCATCATTGCCCCACAGGTTCACCTTGGTACGGATGGTGATGGCTCCCACGCCGCGTCGTCGCTCGGTGCCGGCGCCGGCTGATTCCTCGTTCCATGACCATGTCTCGAGCACAAACTGCAGGTCGACGTTGGGAAGCAGCCCGGCCTTCAGGTTGAACGGCAGCACCGACAAGGAGCTGCTCTCGACGCCCGGCACGCCGTCCGCAGATGCGTCACCCCTGTAGGTGAAGAGGTCGATCTCCGCCTGGAAAAGGCCGGCATCGACGGTGTAGGGACTCTCGGTGCGATCCGGGCGGTCGGTGGAGATCGGCCGGCGCAACTCAACCGGTGTGCGGTGAAAGAGGTTGTAGCCGCGCTTCGAGGCCAGGGGAGGCTCCTGCGCATCCGCGGAAGCCGGGCACAGGAACGCAAGGAACAGTGTCGCGGGAAGAGTGCGCGTGGCGCGCCTACGCGATCCAGAGGCGGAACGTACCCACCAGCAGCCACGCATTCAGTCCCGCAATGACAAGCGCCACTATCCAAGACGAGGCCCGGAGCACGGGGCCATTCGCGAATGCCCCCATCTTGGCACGGTCGTTGGTGAACATCACCAGCGGAATGACGGCGAACGACAACTGCAGGCTCAGGACGACCTGGCTCAGGATCAGCAGCGCCCCGATGCCTCGTTCGCCGTAGAGGGCCGTGACGATGACTGCCGGCACGATGGCGAGCAGGCGCGTGATGAGGCGCCTGAGCCATGGGGGGAGCCGAATATCGAGGAAGCCCTCCATGACGATCTGGCCGGCAAGGGTTCCGGTAATCGTCGAGTTCTGGCCTGAGGCCAGCAGTGCCACGGCGAACAAGGTGCTCGCCATGGTGGTGCCGAGCAGCGGCGTGAGCAGGTTGAAGGCGTCGTTGATGTCCGCCACTTCGGTGTTCCCGCTGGTGTGGAACGCCGCCGCCGAGAGGATCAGGATCGCCGCATTGATGAAGAACGCGAAGAGCAGCGCGAACGAGGAGTCGAAGGTGGCGTACTTGATCGCCTCTTTCGTTGCGGCAGGATTGTCGGCCACGTCGCGCGTCTGCACGATGGCCGAATGGAGGTAGAGGTTGTGCGGCATGACCGTGGCGCCGAGGATGCCGATGGCGATGTACAGCATCAACGGGTTGGTCACGATCTCGGAGCGCGGGATGAACCCGCTGAGGAGCGCACCCACCGCGGGCTTGGCCAGCACCAGCTCGATCGCGAAGCAGAGGCCGATGATGGCGATCAGCGCAATGATGAATGCCTCGAGCCACCGGAAGCCGCGCTTCTGCAGCAGCAGGATGAGCAGCACGTCGGCCGCAGTCAGCACCACACCCCACACCAACGGAATACCGAACAAGAGGTTCAGCGCCACCGCCGAGCCGATCACCTCGGCGAGGTCGCAGGCGATGATCGCGATTTCACAGAGGATCCAGAGGATGAAGCTGACCGGCCGGGAATAGTGGTCGCGGCAGGCCTGGGCCAGGTCGCGCCCCGTCACCAGGCCGAGCTTGAGCGCGAGCGACTGCAGCAGGATCGCCATCAGGTTGGAGATCAACACCACGCTGAGGAGCGTGTACCCGAACTTCGCACCGCCGGCGAGATCGGTGGCCCAGTTGCCGGGGTCCATGTAGCCCACCGCCACCATGTAGCCCGGGCCGGCGAACGCCAGCACCTTGCGCCATACGCTGGCACCGGCCGGTATGGCGACAGAACGATGCGCCTCCGGCAATGAGGGCCGCAGGCGCGGAAATCGCCAGCCGGGGGGTTGATCGAGCGGTTTGGTTGCCACTGCCATGGGAAAAAGAACCCTCTTACTACGCGATTTATAGGTCGACAAGATTGTAATATTAGGCAAGCCTAATTGTCAAGCCGGCGGGCGGTCGACCGCGCTTTGCGCTAGTCTTCTACTCGAGCCCAAGCCACTACTACAGGCGAGTTTCCATGTCTTCTGCAGCTGCCACGCTGGACGATCCGTCGTTCGTCACGAACCGCGATCCCAAGGGGATGTATGCCCTGGCCGTCGGCTTTCCGGGGCAGTGCCGGGCCGCGCTCAGCATCGCCGACGCCGCGCCAGTGAAGCTGGATGCGACTGGTGTCCGCCAGGTCGTGGTCACGGGGCTCGGTGGATCGGCCGCCGGTGGCGATTTTGCCCGCGCCCTCTTCGAGGCGACTGCCGCCGTTCCGTTCAGCGTGAATCGCGACTATTCGCTCCCCGGTTATGTCGGGAGTGACACACTGGTCTTTGCCACGAGCTATTCCGGGAACACCGAGGAGACACTTTCCGCCTATGACGACGCCCGCGCCCGTGGCGCGCGCATTGTCGTGGTTACCAGCGGCGGCGAGCTTGCCCGTCGGGCGGTCGGCCACGGGGTACCGGTGATCACCATCCCGGGCGGCCAGCCGCCCCGCACCGCCATGGGCTTCATGCTTGTGCCCGTGCTGGTGACCGCGACGAAGCTCGGCCTCCTGCCGGCACAGGACATCGCTGGTGCGGCGAATGAGGCCGACGCTGCGGCCGCGGCATGGAAGGCGGAGTTGCCCAGCACGGCCAATGAGGCGAAGCGACTCGCGCTGGCGCTGCACGGCGCCGTCGGCGTGCTGTACGGACTGGGAAGCTGGCAGGCGGTGGTGGCCGGGCGATGGAAGGGACAGATCAACGAGAACGCGAAGCAGCATGTCTTCGCCCACGCGCTGCCGGAGATGAACCACAACGAAATCCTGGGCTGGGAGGGCGCGCAGCGGCAGGGCGTGACGCGCTGGGTGACACTGCTGCTGGAGGACGGCACGGAGAGCGGGCGGATGCAGCTGCGCGCCAATGCAACGCTGGCGCTCGTGGCGCGGGCGGGCGAGGCCCACCGCGTGAAGGCAAGCGGCACCACGCTGCTGGCGAAGATGCTGTCGCTGGCGCTGCTGGGCGACTTCGTGTCGCTCTATCTTGCGGCGCTCAACGGCGAGGATCCGTACACCATCGGGTCGATCGATCAGATCAAGGGAATTCTGGCGGCGAACAGTACACCAGCCTGGCCAGGTCGTGTGCCAGCACCTGGCTCCGGCCCGACACCTCGAGGGTGATCGGGCCACTGAACGGCGCCAGCTCCACCACCCGAACCCGCGCACCGAGCACCAGTCCCACGCCGGCGAAATAGCGGAGCCGCTCGGCATCGCTGGTATCCACCCGCCGTATCTCCGCGTTCTTTCCCGCCGGCACGTCGGCCAGCGCCGTGAGCCTGGGCCGCGCCACCGCACCATCCGCGTCCGGGATCGGGTCGCCGTGCGGATCGACGGTGGGATGACCAAGTGCCACCGCCATCCGCTCCACCAGCTCATCGGACACGGCATGCTCGAGCCGCTCCGCCTCCTGGTGCACCCCATCCCATGTGTAGTTGAGAAATCCGACGAGGTACGCCTCGATGAGCCGGTGTCGCCGGATCACCCGCACCGCCTCGTGCCGGCCCTCGGTGGTGAGGGTGGCGCCACGATAGGGTTCGTGCGTGAGCAACCCGAGCTCCGACAGCCGCTTCACCATGCCACTGACCGACGGCGGTGCAAGTGAAAGGGCCTCGGCGATCTGGCTGGTGGACGCGGCAGAGCCGTCCTCGGAGAGGCGATAGATGGCCTTGAGATAGTCCTCGACCGACCGGCTCAGTGGCTCGCGAGCGCCCTCGTCTCCTGCGATGGTGACCATCCTGGACGGAGGTGATTGGGGAGAATTAGCCCCGGACCCCAGCGGGCGCAACGCGAGCCTGCGTCATGCCCTGAGCAGGTCGCTCAGGATCCTTTCCGTCATGCCCCACACAGTACCTTCCGCCAGCCGGAACGCCGGGACCCGGACCTGTTCCGAGCGGATCATGACTTTCGCATTCGCATAGGTATCGGCACTGAGCAGGGTAGCGAGTGGCACCCAATGGGTTGCCGCGATCTCCTCGCTCAATCGCTCGGCTGCAATGCGGCGAGGCAGCCGGAAGACGTAGGGCCGCACGGCGATCGGTGGCAGCACCGGCGTTCGCGGAGCCATGTCGTCGAGCACGCCAACCAGCGATTCTGGTGGCAGCACCAGCCCCACCTCTTCATCCGTTTCCCTGATGGCCGTGAAGAGCAGGTCCTCGCCATCCTCCCGACGGCCACCGGGCAGCGCCATCTGTCCCGACCAGGGATCACCTGATCGCTCGGCGCGGCGAACCAGCAGCAGTGCGTCAGGATCGGGCACGAGCACGATAGCCACCGCTGCCCAGCGGAGCACCGGGACCGGCTCCACTTGCACTGGTGGACGCACGAAGCGACGCTGCAGGAGGGAATCGAGCAGGTCGCTCACGGCAGCGGAAACCCCCACAGGTCCAACCCGTAGGGGCACAGATCGCTGCCAATCATCATTTCGGGAGACGTCTTCATGATTCGCGCTGCTCTCCTCGCTGCCCTTGCCGGAGCCGTACCGCTGCCGGTTACTCCTCCGGTCCTCCGGGAGTATGTGCTCTCACGACCGGGAAACTTCCCCCATGACCCGGCAGTTGGCGCCGACGGCATTGTCTGGTATACCGACCAGACCAACAGTTACATCGGTCGGCTTGATCCGTCTACAGGAATCATTACGGACTTTCCGACTCCCACGCCCGGCTCGGGACCGCACGGCATCGTCGTGGCGCCCGACGGAGGGGTCTGGTACACCGGGCAACGCACCGGCATCATCGGACGGCTCGATCCCGCCACGAAGGAGATCGCGGAGTACAACCTGCCCTCCGAGACGGCGAACCCGCATACGCCCATCTGGTTCGACGACGCCGTGTGGTACACCGATGCGAACAACAACAGCTACGGCCGGCTCGATCCCGCCACCGGCAACGTGCGAACGTTCAACTGTCCCACCGGCGGCTCGGTGCCGTACGGCATCGTCTCTGCGCCCGACGGGCACATCTGGATCGCGATGCTGGGCACCAACAAGCTCGGGCGTGTGGACACTTCGACAGGCGCCATGACGGAGTTCAACCTGCCGGAGGGTGCGCGGCCGCGCCGACTGCAGGTCGCCGCCAACGGGACGGTATGGTACACCGACTACCGGCGCGGCTTCCTCGGCGCCCTCGACCCAGCTACGTCGAAGATTCGGGAGTGGCCGTCGCCTGTTCCGGGGGAGGGGCCCTACGGTATTGCCATCGCCCCCGACGGCGCGATCTGGTACAACCATGCGAAGGGCGATGCGATGACGCGGTTCGATCCCGTCACCGAGAAGTCCACGCAGCTGCAGATCCCGACCCCGGGTGCGGTGGTGCGCCACATGGTCACCGATTCGTCGCGCAACCGGATATGGCTCGCGCTCAGCGGCACCGGACGCATCGGAGTGATCGAACTCGGGAGCTAGGCAATCAGGCTTCGGCCCGGAGCACGAGCGCCTCGCTTGCGGCCCAGAACCGTCGCGCCAGCTCGGCGTCGTCAGCCACTGGATTGGCGCGCGCAAGGCGGCGCTTGACGTAATAGCCGCCCGTGGCATCGCGCACGCTGGGCGACGTCGCAAGCCAGAGTGGCGTGTCGGCCCCCTGCTCCCAGCTTCCGGCGAACGCCGCAACCAGCGGGCGCAACAGCCGCGGCAGGTAGTTGAGCAACCCATCGGTGGCGATCACGCCCGGATGACAGCAGTTGGCGGTCACACCCGTGCCGGCGGTGCGTCGGGCCAGCTCCCGTGTAAAGACCACGTTCATCAGCTTCGTCTCCCCATACGCCCGCACGCCGCTGTAGCGCCGCCGCGTGGTCTGCAGGTCGTCGAATTCGATCGTCATCCCCCGCTGGGCCCCCGACGACACGGTGACTATGCGTGATGGTGCCCCGCGCTCGAGCGCAGGCAGCAGGCGGCGGGTCAGTGCAAACGGAGCCAGGTGATTGACGGCGAAGGTGAGCTCGTAACCGTCGGCACTCTCCGCACGCTGTTTCCGCGCGAGTGCCGCGTTGTTCACCAGTACATGCAGGGATGGATACTTCGCCACGATTTCCGCCGCGACACGGTGCACCTGTGACAAGCTGGAGAAATCCGCCGTCATCACGTCGAGCGCGTGGTTGCCAGTGCGTGAGGCGATCTCTTCCATCGCGCGTTCGCCGTCCTCTCGGCGGCGGCACACCAGGACGGTATGAAAATCAGCCCGGGCCAACCCTTCCGCGATGGCGCGCCCGATGCCACGGTTGGCGCCGGTCACGACTGCGATGCGATCGGTCACGCGAGGTACCTGGCAAACCACGCGACGCTCGCGGCGACCACCCGCTCCAGTTCCGGTGTGCTGCCGGCCCATGGGTGCCGCGCGCCGAAGGTATGCTGTCCCCCGGCAATCCACTCATGCCGGCTGGCTGGATGGCGCACCACCGCAGCGAGTCGCTCGCCTTCCTCGATCGGCACCGCCTCGTCGGCGTCCCCATGCAGCAGCAGCCAGGGTGCGGTAATGCGGCCGGCGGCGGCGAGGATATCGAGCCGGTCGGCGTGCCGCTCGTTGTCGTCCAGCACATCGGTGTAGAGCGGCAGGACCTCGCCGGTTCGCGCGTTGACGATGTCGTGCCGGCCAGACGCTCTCCACGCGTCCATGACTGCGGCTGGCCAGCGGTTCACGTCGGCAATGGACGCCCACGTTACCAGGGCGGTGATTCGCGCGTCGCGCGCCGCGGTGAGGATCACCACGCCACCGCCCCTCGAATGGCCCAGCACCCCGATGCTCGATGGCGGCACAACATCCAGCGATCCGGCCGACAGGGCATCGATGACCCGCTCGAGGTCGGTGATCGCGGCACTGATGGTGTCGTGGCCGAACCGCTCGGGATAGACGAACCGGCCTTCCGCGTCCACGCCCGCGCCGCTCAGGTTGAGGCTCACCGACACAAATCCTGCCTTGGCGAGGCGATCGGCCAACGGGGGAAACATCCCCCAGTCCTTGAAGCCCTTGAATCCGTGCACCACAACCACTGCGGGGCGCGGCATGTCACGGCCCGCCGCGCGCACGTCCACGTGGATCGGGCCGAGGACGCCGGCAACCTCGTGCGTGGTGAGCGTTGGCGTCGCCATCAGGTCACTGCCCGCTCGAGCAGGTCGACGTCGCCGGAAGTGGCATCGAGGCGGGCCCGCACACCCAGTGGCAGCGTCCACTGGTCATCGATGTGGCCTACCGGAAATCCATGGGCGACGGGGACGCCGAGTCCACCGAAGTAGTGCTGCAGGACTTCATCGAACCCGAATGCGCCGTCACTGGTTCCCTGCGACATTTCGGTGAACCGACCCACCAGCACGCCGGCGAGCTGGCGAAACGCGCCGAGAGCCGACAGGTGGGCGAACATCCGATCCACCCGGTAGAGCGCCTCACCGACATCTTCGAGGAAGAGGATGGCGCCGGTCAGGTCGGGAAAGTACGGCGTGCCGGCCAGGCACTGGAGCAATGAGAGGTTGCCGCCCAGCAGGGGACCTTCGGCCACCCCGCCCCGCAGTGTAACAATGCGGTTCTGGCGGGCTGCATGCACCCCGGCAGGCTGCGGCAACCGTTCGAGCCTCCCGACGGGCTCCGCGATCCGGAGTACCTGGTCGAAGTGCCTGAGGCTGAACTCGGGCATCGGCTGGCGGGCGGTGGGGCCGTGAAAGGCGACCACGCCGGCCTGGCTCAGCGCCCCATGCAGCAGGGCCGTGATGTCGGAGAAGCCGATGATGGCCTTCGGGTGCTTTCGCAGGGCGGCGAAGTCCACCTGATGGAGGATCCGGGTGATGCCATAGCCTCCGCGCACGCACCAGATCGCATCGATGGCGGGGTCCCTGAGGGCCGCATTGAGGTCTGCGACCCGATCGGCATCGTTTCCGGCGAGGTAGCCCCATCGGTCCCGGACGTGCTCGCCGGGCGTCGCCTCGAGGCCAAGGGCGTGGCACAGTTCGAGCGAGCGGGTTATGTCATCCTGTTCCAGGCATGGGCCCGAGGGCGCCACGATTGCCACGCGGGCGCCGGGCGCAAGGCGCGGCGGCTTTGTCACGGGTTTTGACCGGGTCATATGAGCCAATATAGATTGCCGCCGCACCACCTAAGGAGAACCGCCCTGCGCGCATCCCAGCCAGCGCTGTTGGCAGCCGGTCGTATCATCGCCGAGTCCCGGGACGCCCTCTTCGGCGACTGGTCGCGGCGTCTGGGAGACAAGCTCGCTGCAACGGGCATGATTCCCCGGGCCTTCATCGAGCGCCAGTTCCGGCTCCTGGTCGACCTCACGGGCCAGAGCGTGGGCCCGTTTCGGCGCGAAGTCATGCCGATCTGGGTCAAGGCGTGCGAGCAGTACGGCCGCGTCGGCTCCATGCGCGGCCTGGCCGCTGGCGAAGTGGTCGAGGAACTGCAACACCTCCGCGACATCCTCACGCTGCGCCTTGCCCCGATCGTCACCACGCTTCGGCCCCGCCAGGCCCTGGCCATCATGCTTCGCCTCAACCGGCTTGTCGACCGCGGCATCTCCACTGCGGTGGTGGGCTATACCGACGCCCTCGTCGCCACACTGTTCGCCCGTAACGGGGTCCCCGTCGCCGACGATGCGGAGCACGAGCTCGAGGAACTCGACCGCCACCTCGCCCACCTCGAAGGCGAACTCGCCGACCTGTCGCACCACAGCTGATGGCAACGGCGGCATGGCTCGCTGCGCTCCCCTGGGCGGCGCCCCTGCTCGGGATTGCGCGCCTCGCGCGCAGCAAGCCAAGCCTCAACGACGTGGCGCCGGCATCCGGCGTGAGTGTCAGCGTCATCATCCCCGCCCGCAACGAATCGGCCCAGATCGAAACCGTGCTCGCCTCGGTGCTCGCGTCCACCTGCACACCGCTCGAGGTGATCGTGGTGGACGACCGCTCCACGGACGACACCGCCCGCAAGGTCTCGGCGCTGGCCGCCACCGATGCCCGGCTCCGCCTCGTCCCCGGCCGCGCGCTGCCGCGAGGCTGGTATGGAAAGCCCTGGGCCTGCCAGCAGGGCGCCGACGCCGCGACCGGCGAGGTCCTGGTCTTCACCGACGCCGACACGAAGCATCATCCCGAGTTGCTCTCGCGCGCCGTGGCCATGCTCCGGCAGTCGGGGGCCGACCTGCTCACGGTGGCACCGCGCCAGCTGGTGCTGAGCTTCTGGGAGCGCGTCATCATGCCGCAGGTGTGGGTCATGCTTGGCATCCGATACCACCCGAGCAGCGTCAACAAGGCCACCAGCCCGCTAGGCGTTGTGGCAAACGGCCAGTTCATGATGTTCTCGAGGAGCAGCTACGCCGCCATCGGGGGACATGCAGCGGTGCGGGGCGAGGTTGTCGAGGACCTGGCGATGGCGCAGCGGGTCGTAGGCATGGGCCGCAAGCTTTATTTCGCCTTCGCGTATGACCTCATGGAAACACGGATGTACCAGGACCTGCGCCAGGTGGTCGAGGGCTGGTCCAAGAACATCTTCATCGGTTCGCGCATCTCGCTCGGCCGGAACCCGGTACTCCGGCTCCTCGGCCCGGTGCTCATGGCGCTCTACGGGGTCTTCTGGCTGGTGCCGCCGATCGCCCTGGTCTCCGCGCTCGTCGGGCAGACGCCGGCGCTCCTCGCGCCCGCCGCCATCGCGACGGGCCTCTCGGTGCTATTCTGGTCGCTGATCAGCTTCGGCATGCAGGCGCCGGCGTGGTACGGGCTCCTGTATCCACTCGGCGCCAGCATGTTCCTGGTGATCCTCGCGCGCTCTGCATGGCGGGGCACCCGGCGCGTGGAGTGGCGCGGCCGGGTGTACGACGAGGTTACCGGCTTCGCTACTGAACCCGTTCCGCCTTCAGGCCCTGCGCCGGGATAGCCGCCGAGAGCAGCCGACCATCCGACGCCAGCACCAGGTCCATTTCCACCTCACCGATTCTCAGCTCGGCCTTCCCATCCGGCTGCTGCACCAATGTTCCGCGCGCCGTCTGCCCCCCGCCCAGGTTGAAGAAATAGACCGTCAGGCCGAGTGAGTCCCGCTTCGCCGACAGCTCGGCCTGCCGCAGCCCCACCTCAAGCATGCCGAAGGAAAGGTTGAGGTACGGCACCACCCCGACCTCCGACTGGAAGATGCGGGTGATGAGCCCGTTGGAGGTCATCTGGTCCACTGAGACAGAATCCCCCTTCACGATGATGCGCGCCCGGGACAGGATGTTGGCCTTCATGCGCGGGTCGGGCGGCTTCTGCGATTCCATTACCTCGACAAGCGGTACGCTGCCATCGGGCGCGGTGACGAGCGACCAGGTGTCCGCGACATCCTTCCGGCCGGAGACAGCGAGCGTGCCACTCCAGGTGACATCCGAGCGCTGGAAACGCTCCGTCGCCACGGTGTCCTGGTTCTTCATGATGACGAAACCCGCCGAGTCGGCGCTCGTTGCGGCCATCGACTGCGCCGCCAACGGTGCGGTGGAAACCAGCGCTCCTGCCACCAGACCAACGATCATCCTGCCCTGCATGGTGATCCTCCATTGAGTCAGTTGACGCGGCAGAAGTCTTACCCCATGAGCCCCGGAACGGAACAGGCGATGGATTGATCCGCCCCGCAGCGCGATGGTGCCGCTCGCTCCCGGGACGCGAGGCATGATGCGCTATCCAAGGGGCGTACCATGCCAATTGCAGCACTGCTTCCACAGTCCACCACCTGGTCCGGGCTCCGCCGCCTCCTGTCGGCGCTCGAAGTAGATGGCGCCTGGCATTCGCTCGACCCGGCCAGTATAGACGCGGCGGCGGCTGAGGTGCTCAGCATGGCCACGCTGGAAGCACAGCGCGGCCTGCCCTGGATAACGCTGGTGGCTCGCGATGCCCGCATTGCGTGCCGCGCCGTGGCGCGCGCACGCGCGGCACTCGGCAGGCCCGCCGGGGTGGCCTGCGTTGACGCAGCCCATCGACGTATCTGCTTCACCGTGGCCATCGACCGCCCACCGCTGCTCGAGGTCTCGCTCGATCAGCCCGACCCCGCCGCCGTCGCAGCACTGGAGCGCATCGCGTCCCTTCGCGAGCTGGCGCCACTCGAGGCGGCGGTGCGGCTGGCGGACATCCTCTCCATCGAGCCACTTGGCACACGGTTCTTTCGCCAGTTCCGCCTCACCTTCGAGCGGTTCCGCAGTGCGATGCCGCCAGGCCCGTCGCCAGCGGACCGCGACGCACTCGCGCTCTTGCAACTCAACCGGGTGCTCTTCCTCTACTTCGTGCAGAGCAAGGGCTGGCTCGACGGGCGCACCGACTTCATGGCGCGCTCGGTGGACGACTGTCTGTCCCGTCGGCGCTCCCTGCAGCGCGACCTGCTGCGGCCACTGTTCTTCGGCGCACTGAACCGTCCCGCCGCGGAGCGGGGCTCGGTTGCGCGGAGGCTTGGCAGCATTCCCTTCCTGAATGGCGGCCTCTTCGAGCCCCACGCACTCGAACAGCGCTGGAAGGTGGATATCCCCGGCCCCACATGGCGCGACGCCTTCGACAACCTCTTCGAGAGTTTTCACTTCACCACCAGGGAAGATGACGGCAGCGTGGTGGCGCCCGACATGCTCGGCCGCGTGTTCGAGGGTCTGATGGACCCGGAACATCGCCACCATTCAGGCACTTACTACACACCATCGATGCTGGTCCGGGAGCTTGTGGACACGGCGCTCGAGATACACGCGAGGCATTCCGCCGTGCCGATCGCCGAGCTGACCCTGCTCGATCCAGCGGTCGGCTCCGGTGCATTCCTGCTTGGCGCGCTCGAGCGCATTGCGCGGCTCACACAGTTGCCGAACGAGGGCGCCGCCGGCGCCAGGCGGCGCGTGCTCGCCCGAAACCTCTTCGGCGTCGATCTCGACCCGACCGCGGTACGCCTTGCCGAACTGCGCCTCTGGCTCGCGGTCATCGCCGACGACGACACCGTCGATCCGGCGGCGGTGCCTCCCCTGCCCAACCTCGACGCCGTGGTACGACAGGGAGATTCCCTGTGGACCCGCGAGGGACTGCAGCGTCCCGACCCCGCCGCCGCCGTGCGGTTGCGCCACGCACGGCAGGCGGCGATCACCGCAGCCGGTGGTGCCAAGCGTCCCGCGCTGCGCGCACTCCGGAAGGCGGAAGAATCCGCCGAGGCTTCCTCCCTGGCGCGATCGACCGAGTCTGCCGAGGCGAGGATCGGCGAGATCCTGCAACTGGCGCGAGCGGAGACGCTCTTCGGGGAGCGGCGTGGCCTGGCGCGCGAGGAGAAGGCGCAGCTTGCGGCGGTCCGTGAGGAGCGGCGCCGGCTCTGCGCCGCCCGCCGCCGGCTGCAGCGCGACGGCGCATTGCCGGCCTTCGACTACGCGGTGCATTTCGCCGACGTCATGGCTGCAGGCGGGTTCGACATTGTCGTGGGCAACCCGCCCTGGGTGCGAAGCGAGGCACTGCCTCGCCAGCTGCGCGAGCGACTCGCCGAGCGGTACCGGTGGTTCCGGCCCGCGGCTGGCCGCGGCTACCGCAACTATCCCGACCTGTCTGTCGCCTTCGTGGAGCGCGCGCTCGAGCTCACCCGCGAGAGCGGGGTGACCGCCCTGCTCGTTCCGGCAAAGCTCCGGCACGCGGGGTACGCCGCGACCCTTCGCCGCTCCCTGGTCGCGTCCACCACCCTCGAGGTCGTGGCCGATACTCCTTCCGGAGACGCGAAGGCCTTCGACGCAACGGTGTACCCGATGGCACTGGTGACGCGCAACACTCCGCCGGGGGCGGGCCAGCGCACAGGCACCGCGCTGGGAGCGATGACAACGGGAGTCCTGCAGGCGTCGCTCGAGGGCGATGGACCCTGGATGCTGGCTGGAGCGGTCGTGGGGAATGTCACGTCGCGCCTGGCGACGGGAACACTCGCCGCTCGGCGAGCGATGGAAGTGCCAGCTGGGAGTGAAGACTGGCGCGGACAGCGTGTTTCTCGCCGCGAAACCCGATATCGAGCCGCAGTTGATGCGACGGGCAGTGCGCGGCCGCGACATCAGGACGGGTCAGGTCAATCCGGTGAAGTGGCTCCGGTGGCCCTGCGACGCAGCAGGCGAACCACTGCTCGTGCTGCCACCCCGCGCTGCCGCGTACTTCAAGCCCCTTCGGGCCCGGCTGTGTCGGCGCTCTGACTACCGCGATGGGCCACCATGGACCCTGTTCCGCACCCGCTCGGCAACGGGCGCGCACCGGGTGATCTGGGCAGATCTCGCGCGTCGACTGGAGGCCGCGGCGCTCACCGGCGCCGAGTCGGCCACGCTGGTGCCCCTCAATACCTGTTATGTGCTGGTCACCGCCGACGCTACCACCGCACTCGTGCTGGCTGCGCTCCTCAACTCGACCTGGATGCGGGCCCTCGCACAGGTGCAGGCACCGCTGGCGGCGAGCGGCTTCCGCCGTTTCAACGCGCGTGTGGTCGAGTCACTGCCCATTCCAGCTGGCGCCCTGGAGGATGGTGTACTGGGCCGGTTGGCAGCCAGCGAGAAGGGCGCTGGCACCAGCGCCGCGATCGACCGGCGAGTGGCGCAACTGCTCGATCTCACGCACGAGGAGCAGGAGGCACTGGGTGGGACTGCCGCCGCGCATTGTCGCTGAGGCGCTGGAGGATGTTGCCGATGCTCGCGCCACGGCGCTCCACGCAGGACCGTCCGCACCAGTGACGCTGGTGGCCCGGGGTATCGCCGCCGCCCTGCTGCCGCCGGAGGCGAGAGTGCAGCCGCCCGACTGGCTCTGGGCATCGCTGGCCACGCCCTTCCGCCGGGCGGTACATGCACTCGAGCGACACGGCGGTGCATTGATTGCACTGCCGGTGGGCAGCGGAAAGACATGGCTCGCACTTGCCCTCGCCCTCCGCAGCAACGACGAAGCATCGACATCGGTCCTCGTGCCAGCCCCCCTGCGGGGTCACTGGATCAGGACGGCAGGATCCGTTGGGGCAACGGTGGAGGTCGTGTCGCACGCCCGCGCGAGCCGGGGCGGCCTGAAGCCGGGGCGTGGCCTCGTCATCATCGATGAGAGCCACCACTTCAGGAATCGGCTCACCCGCCGCTACGCCCTGGTGGCGCCCTGGTTGCTTGGTCGGCCCGGCGTGCTCCTGTCGGCCACACCGGTGGTCAACCGACTCGACGACCTGGCGGCGCAACTCCGCCTGGTGGTGCGTGATGACGCGCTGGCGACGAGCGGCATCGGCTCGCTGTCGACGCTGCTCGCCAGCGGCGAAGGACATCCGGCGCTGAGCGACCTGGTGATCTCGTGACGCCGGCGGGGCCACAGTTGCTGCGTCTCGTCGATGGCCTCGAGCTGTCGGCCGATGGCCCTGCGGCGGCGCTGATCCGGCGGGTATTCTGGCGTGCAATGGCGTCGAGTCCCGCCGCCCTCGCCGAGACAGCGGCCGCCTATGAGCGACTCCTGCTGCATGCTGCGGACGCGGCACGGGCCGGTCGATGCGTCAACCGGGGCGATGTTCGTCGATTCACCGGGGTCGACGATGGCCAGCTCGTACTGTGGGAACTGGTGGCCCACCCGGGCGAATGCATCCTGTCGGTGGGCGACCTCCCCGCCCTGGGAGAGCTCCGGCGCGCCGCCGATGCCGCATGCCATGGCGACGATTCCCGTGCTGGTGCCCTGCGCCTGCTGCTGTCCGATGAGATTCCGTCACTGGTGTTCAGTACGCGCCGGGCAACCGTCCGCTACCTCCGTGACCGACTGGTTCACCTCCGACCGGCGTGGTGCAGCGGGGTCGCGGCCGGAATCGGCGCCTTGCGCGCGCCGCGAGGTGTCGTGCTCGACTGGTTTCGGACCGACGCCCCGGCCAGCCCGCTGGCACCGCGCCACCTGATCACCACCGACGTCGCCGCTGAGGGGCTCGATCTCGCACGGCTGCGGCGCGTGGTGCACTACGACCTGCCGTGGACTCCGGCCCGCGTTGAGCAGCGGGAGGGTCGGAGTCGCCGCGGCGCGTCGGCGCACCGCAGCACGAGCCACACCATTCCGGTTCCGTCGGCGCTCGAGCAGCGCCTGCATCTTGGTGCGATCCTCCAGCGGAAGCGGGAACTCCCGTCACGCGTCGGCGTGGGTGGCGGCGAGGCCAGCATCTGGCGATGGCGAGAGGCACTTGCCCGCGACCTGGGTACCGGCCCAGGCGTTACCGGCGTGGCGGTGGTGACAGGTTCCGCTCCCGGCCTCCTCGCGGGCCTCGAGGTCCTTGAAATACCAGGCGACCATGCGACGGGCGCGGTCGTTGGACGATCGCTGGCGTGGAGTGGTGCTGGGGCGACGTGGCACAGTGAAGCGGAAGCGGTGCCGGTGCTCCGATGGGCAGCCCTCCAGCCGGATGCGACGCCCGATGTCACCCGGGCGGAGCGGCGTGCGGCGCTGCACCGCCTCGCTGGCGCGGTCCGCGACTTGATGCGCCAGCACGAGGCGGCGGCGTGGTGGCGCCGTGGCGATCCCGCCGCTCGCGCCCTCCTCCAGCGTCTCAACGCCATGATGCGCCTGGCAAGCCGCGAGCGCGACCGGGACAGGCTCGCACTGGTCGAGCGCGCCATGCGGTGGGCCGGGGGCGGTCACACCGCGGGTGAGCGGGTGCTGATCCGGCAGCTTTGCACCGTTGATGATGCAGGGTTCATGCGACACCTGCCCGCCCTGCCGGCGCCCTCACCCGGGGACGGCTTGCTGGGCGCGCGCTTGAGCGGGCTCATCATCATTCGTGACGGCGACCTTCCGTTCCCGGAGCGACGCGATACGTTTGGCGCCCATGGCCACCTTCGAAACAGTGCTCTTCGATCTTGACGGGACGCTCATCAATTCAGTCCAGCTCATCCTGGACAGCTATCACCACACCCTCCGGGTACACGGCATCCCCGCGCGCAGCGACGATGACTGGCTCCGTGGTGTCGGCACCCCGCTACGGGTGCAGTTCGCCGAATGGGAGGATGGGAGCGGCATGATCGACCGGCTGGTCGCAACGTACCGAGACTACAACCTCACGCACCACGACTCGATGGTCACCGCGTACGACGGCGTCGCCGCGATGCTGCAGGCGGTACGCGCGGCCGGTCGTCGCACGGCGCTCGTCACCAGCAAGAACCGGCAGGGTGCGATTCGGGGTCTTAACCTCACGGGGATGGCGCCGTACATTGAAGTGCTGGTTTGCGCCGACGATGTGGAGAATCCCAAGCCGCACCCGGAGCCAGTGCACAAGGCGCTCGCGCTTCTCGACGCCGATCCAGGCCGCGCCATTTTCTTCGGCGACAGCGTGCACGACATCCATTCCGGGCACGCGGCGGGTGTCAAGACCGGTGCCGTGCTCTGGGGTCCATTTGGGCGGGAGTACCTTGAGCCGTCGAAACCCGACTACTGGATCGCCCATCCGCGCGACATCCCTGCATTGATTGCCAATTGACCAGAGCCGAGGAGGGGATTGTGTCATTCCAGACAGCGACTCGTTGCGCCGTGGCGATGGCGGCGGGCGCCATCATGCTCTTGCTCGCGCCAGGCGAGAGCCACGCACAGTTCGGGGGCCTGACGAAGAAGGCCAAGGCACGCGCCGACCAGGCCACGAACCAGGCGGTCGACAAGGGGCTCGACCAGGTTGACCCGACCAAGCAGGGATCGACATCGGCCACCCCGGCCCCGGCACCCACGCCGGCCCAGGAAGGTGCCGCAGCACCCGTCGCCGCGACCGCAGCGCCAGCCGCGAACGCGAGCCCAGGCGCCACCCCCGCAGCAGCACCGGTCGCCACGGAGTGGGCGAACTACGATTTCGTGCCGGGGAACCGGGTCATCTTCGACCTCGACTACAGCGACGACAAGGTCGGCAACTTCCCCGAACGGCTCGAGTACAAGAGCGGCCAACTGGAACTGGTCGAGCTCGACGGCGTGCGGATGCTCAAGGCGAGCGACCGCGCCGAGCTCTACATTCCGCTGTCGGAGCCGCTGCCGCCGCGCTACACCATCGAGATAGACTTCATCTCGAAGAATGGCACGTGGGGCGCCATCTCAGTGGCCGGGGGACGCGAAAAGTCCAGCGATGCGAGCACCCGCGTGGATGTGGGAGACCAGGGCATCGAGATCATGAACGGGTACACCAAGGTGGTGAACTCGTACTACTCGGACGCGCAGAAGAAGGCGCTGCAGGGCAGCCTCGTGCACGCGCGCTTCCAGGGCGACAACAAGTACCTCAAGGTCTACACCAATGAGCGCCGGGTGGCGAACATCCCCAACGCCATGATGGTGCGGGGCAACTCGATCTACCTGTCACTCTGGGGAACGGACGGAGGCGACCGCCCCGTGTACGTGGGGCGCATCCGCGTCGCCGAAACACAGGCGACGGTATACGACGCCCTCTCATCCGATGGGCGCTGGACGACGCAGGGCATCCTCTTCGAGACGGGCAAGAGCGAGCCCCTGCCCGAGTCCACCCCCACGCTCAAGGAGATCGCCGCCACGCTGAAGGCGCACCCCGACCTCACGGTGGAGGTGCAGGGTCATACCGACAACGTCGGGAAGCCGGCCGACAACCTCGCCCTCAGCGACGCACGCGCGGCCGCCGTGAAGTCGGCCCTGGTGCAACAGTATGGAGCCAACCCGGCCCAGCTCACCACCAAGGGCTACGGCGACACCAAGCCGGTGGGCGACAACAAGTCGGCCGAGGGACGGCAGAACAACCGGCGGGTGGACCTGGTGAAGTCGTAGCCGGGTCTACGGCAGGGGCGCTTGCGGCGGCAGCTGCGTCAGGATGAAGGCGAAGTCGAACGCGCTGTCGTGCAGCCGGTCGTAGCGCCCCGACGCCCCGCCGTGCCCGCCCGGCTGCAGCTTGACCTTGAACAGCAGCGGGTTGGAGTCTGTCTTCAACGCCCGCATGCGAGCGACGTACTTGGCCGACTCCCAGTACGGCACCTGACTGTCGTTGAGCGAGCTCCGCACGAGGATGGCCGGGTACGCCTTCGCCGACAGGTTGTCGTACGGCGAGTAGGATACCATGTAGTCGTACGCCGGCTTCTCGTTCGGGTTGCCCCACTCCAGGTACTCCCCTGTGGTCAGCGGCAGTGATGCATCGAGCATCGTGTTCATGACGTCCACGAACGGCACGTAGTTCACCACGGCGCGGAACAGCTCCGGCCGCATGTTGGTGACCGCACCCATCAGCAGGCCGCCGGCGCTCCCCCCGGTGATCACCAGGCGGTCGGTCGAGGTGTAGCCCTCCGTGATGAGGAACTGCGCCACCGCGATGAAGTCGGTGAAGGTGTTCATCTTCGTCATCATCCGGCCACCGTCGTGCCATGGCTTCCCCAACTCGCCGCCGCCCCGTACATGTGCGGTCGCCAGCACCAGCCCCCGGTCGAGCAGGCTCACGTCGTTGGAGGAGAAGAACACGTCGTTCGGGTAGCCGTAGGATCCGTAGCCCTCGAGGAGCATTGGCCGCCGGCCATTCAGCACCAGTTCCCGTCGGTACACGAGCGACACCGGCACCTTCGTCCCATCACCAGCCGTGGCCCAGATCCGTTCCGACTTGTACTTGTCCGGGTCATAGCCCAGCACCGGCTCACGCTTGAGCAGCGTGCGTTCGCCGGTCCGCACGTTGTAGTCGTACACCGACATCGGCGTGATCAACGAGGTGTACGCGAACCGGAACTCCTGCGTCGCAAACTGGTAGTTCTGCGCCGGAAACACAGAGTACGTCGGTTCCGGGAAGCTCACGTCCTTCGGGTCCTTCCCCTCCAGGGTGCGCACCCGGAAATGCACCAGGCCGGCCTCCCGTTCGGTGGTCACCAGGTGATCGGAGAAGGCGCTGACCCCTTCCAGCATGGTGTTCGGGCGATTGGGGATCAGCTCCGCCCAACTGGCCCGGCCAGGACTCGCCACCGGTGCAGACACGAGCCTGAAGGTGCGCCCCTTGTCGTTGGTACGGATAAGGAACCGCTTGCCGACATGGTCGACGTGGTACTCCTGTTCATCCACTCTTGGCGCGATGACGCGCGCGGCCTCGAGCGGCCGGTCGGCGGGGACATACCGTACTTCCGTGGTCGTGGCGCTCTCGGAGGTGAGCAGGAAATAGCCCTTGCTGCGCGTGCGATTCAGGCCCAGCTCATACAGGTCATCCTTTTCCTCGTACACCACCTCCGGCTTGCCACCCAGCGGCTGCCGCAACACCAAATAGGTGCGCTTGGTGACTGAATCCTCCTGCGTGTACATCAGCATCTTTCCATCGGTCGACCATGCCACGTTGCCCACCCGCTCCGCCATCGGCGCGCTCACCTCCCCCGTCCGCAGGTCCTTCACGTAGAGCACGTATTGCCGATAGCCTGTCGTGTCGAGAGTGTAGGCCAGCCTGGTGCCGTCATCGCTCGGCACCACTGCTCCCGCGCCGACGAACGCCTTTCCCGCACCGATCACGTTGAGATCGAGGATCACCTGCTCCGTGGAATCCATGCTGCCATGCCGCCGGGCACGGATCGGGTACTGCTTGCCCATTTCGGTTCGGGTGTAGTAAAGCCAGCCGTCCCGCAGGTATGGCACATCCTCGTCCGTTTCCTTGATGCGGGCCAGCATTTCCCGGTACAGCGTGTCCTGCAGCGCCGCCGTGCCCGCCATCATGCGGTCGGCGTACGCCTCCTCGGCGCCGAGGTACGCCAGCACCTCCGGGTTCTCGCGGTCGCGGAGCCAGAAATAGTCATCCTCCACCTGGTAGCCATGCGGCTGTGTCACGTGCGGTACCTTCGGGGCAACCGGTGGCGCGACCTGCGCTGCGAGGGGAGCCGACAGGGAAAGCGCCGCGATCGCTCCCGCGGCGCCAAGACGATGCAACAACCGACAGGTCACGCGAGGCCTGCGCTTTCCCGGATGACGGTGGAGATACCTGACCAGTCGAGGTCGCCCTTGCCCTGAGCCAGCGCCTGGAGAAACCGGGTGCGCAGAAGATCGGCCAGCGGCAACGGCACCTGGAGGCCATCTCCCGCTTCGAGCACCAGGCGCATGTCCTTGAGGCCAAGCGCCATGGCGAAACCCGCCGGGGTAAACTGCTGTCGCGCGATCATGCCGCCATAACCGTGGACCACCGGGATACCGAACAGCGTGCCGGTGAGCATGGCGAGCAGGTGCGCCGGCTCGATGCCGCCCTTTTCGCCGAGCGCGAGCGCCTCGCCCAGGGACTCGATCAACGTGGCGAGCATGAAGTTGCCGCAGAGCTTGGCCACCGCCGATTCTGCCGCCCCTGCCATCGGGAAGGTGCCCTTCCCCATCGCCGAGAACACCGGCGCAAGTGTCTCCACGTCCTTCGGCTCACCACCGGGGACGATGAACAACTCCTTGCTCGCCGCCCGGTCGGGGCGCCCGAACACCGGCGCGTTCACGAATCGCTGCCCCGCCTGGGCATGCACCGTGGCCAGTTCCGCCGCAAGCGCCATCGAGATGGTGCTCATCCCCACGTGACTGGCGCCCGGCCTGAGGCTGGCGAGCAGCTTGCCGTCGCCGAAGGTCACCGCCCGCACCGCGGCATCCTCCGACAGCATGGTCACCACGACATCCGCCAGGCGTACCGCCTCCTCGATGGTGCGGCACGTGGTTGCTCCCTCGACAGATCCCCCGGAGCGATTCCAGGCGCGAACATCGAAACCGGCGAGCACGAGGTTCCGGGCCATGGGCTGGCCCATCTGTCCGAGACCGAGGAAGGCGATGATCAATCGACGCCTACCCTTCCACGCACCGCATCGATGAGCTTGGCCGGATCGTAGGCGACGCCGTCCTTGTACACCGTCACCACGTTGCGGATCACCGACGGGTCGGCCACCAGGTCACCCCTGAGCAGGACGAGGTCGGCGATCTTCCCCTTCTCCACCGAGCCGAGCTTGCCCTCGACGCCGAGCACGCGGGCGCCGTTGTAGCTCACCACCTGCACCGCCTCCTCGGCGTTGAGCCCCGACTCGCGCAGCAGTTCATAGCCCCGCTGGTCGCCGAATCCCGGAAGGGCGCCGCCGTTGCCGGTGGGGTCCACCCCGCTGGCCATCACGCCACCGGCGGCGTAGAAGGCCTTGTCGAAGGCGAGGGCACGGGCAAAGCCATCCTTGGTGAAGGCGTATCCCGGCATCGAGTCGATGTAGGCGCGGTTCCTCACGTAGGCCGCCCGCACCACCGGCGTCATGAGCTCGAGGGAGCGCTCGTCCTGTACCGGCCGCCCGGGGGAGAGCGCCTCGTAGATCGCCATCGTCGTCGTCATCGACACCTTGTGCGCGATCATCGACTTGATGAGCGACTTGGCCAGCGGACTGTCCCCGCTGACGAGCGAGTCGAGCTGCTTGTACACATTCGGCGGGCACTTGTCTGGCTGCTTCCCCTCGATGAAATCGCTGGCGGTGAGCACGCCGTGGGCGAAGTCGTCGATGCCCAGGTCGATCGCCTCCTGGAAGGTGACCGAGCAGAGGTGGCCCGTCGCCTTGATTCCCTGCTTGTGCGCCTCGTCGATCGCCGCTTTCATCGCGGCCCGTGAAATATCCGTATAGAACTTGACCCAGGTGGCCCCCTCCGCCGCCCAGTACGCAACGAACCGGCGCGCCTGTTCGGCGTCGGCCGCCACCGACATCGAACCGCCTCCCTCGGGGCCGGTGAGGTACGGCGTGGTGACGTGGATACGTGGACCCGGCACCAATCCGGAGTCGATCACGCTCTTCAGGTTGATGTCGGCGTAGGGCGACCGGGTTCCCGTGGTACGGATCGAGGTGACACCGCTCGCCAGGTAGAGACGCGGCCCCGTGAAGCTCATGGTTACGCCGACACCGCCCGCGGCAGTATAGAACATGTGATCATGCATGCCCACGATGCCCGGAATGAGCGTCATCCCGCTGCCGTCCACCACCTGCGCCCCGCCCGGCACCTTCACCTTGCTCGATGGTCCCGCATCGGCGATGCGGCCGTCGCGGATCACCACCGTCTGTCCCCGCACCGCTGGTGTACCGTGCCCGTCGATGACGGTGACACCGGTGATGGCCACCACGCTGGAGTCGCTGCTGACGTATTTCAGTACGTTTTCCGAGAGCGTGGGTCGCTGCGCCTGCACGGCCACCGGGGCCAGCGCCAGGATGGCCGCGACAACGCCTGCCGTGAATCGCCTCATGGTTCCTCCAGTTGCCTGGCTAGTTGATGCCCACGCGCCCGCGCACGGCATTGATGAGTTTCGTCGGGTCATAGCGCCTCCACGTCGAAGTGCAGCATCATTCCCGCCTGGAGGTGCTCCGCGATATGGCAGTGCAGCATCCAGGTGCCGGGATTGGACATCTCCACCAGCAGGTCGAGCGACCCGGCGGCCGGCAGCAGGACCGTATCCTTCCACACCGGATTCTCGTTCGGCGTACCGTTCACCGCCAGCACCAGGAAGCGCTGGCCGTGGATGTGGATCGGGTGATGCATCCCATGCAGCGTGTTTCGGACGCCGACCAGACGGAGTCGTACCAGGTCGCCCTGCTGAAACGTCCAGTGCACATCCATGTTCTCGGCACCGGTGTCCGGGTCCCTCAATGTCCAGTGCGCCTGGCTGCCGGTGATCGCCTGGTTCATCCCCGGCATCGTCCCTTCCCACTCCACCGGGTTGAAGTAGAGTGAGTCGAGGCGCATGAGTTGCTCGCTCACGAAGGGGAGGTCGGTAAATCGCGCTTCCAGCTCGAGGGTGTGCTGCGGCGGGAGGCCGACATTGGCGCGGGCCAGTGCCAGCACCTCGGCCGCATCCCGTCCCGGCGCGGCGACGCCGCTGCCTTTCGCCGGCGCCGTCCCGGCCTCCACCTGGAAGGTGCCGAGGGTATCAACGGCATCGAAGAAGCGCCCGTAGAGATGGTCGATGGCGCGCACCCGGTTGACGAGGGGATGCAGGCCCGGCGCGTCGAAGGTGACATCAACAATGTATCGCTCCGCCGGGGCGATCACGATGCTCTCCACCGACGTTTGCCGGGCAAACTCTCCCAGGTCGGAGCCGACCACCACCATCCGCACACCGGTACCAAGGGAAAGATTGAAGGTGCGCGTATTGGAGACATTGGTGAGGTACAGTCGCGTCACCTCACCGGTGCGTGCGCCGGCACTCCAGCCGGTTTCGCCGTTCACCAGCATCACGTTGCCGAACCGTCCCATCGCTGCATGCGTTGGCGTCGACGCGCCGTATGGCACCAGCCCGGCGTCGCCGATCAGCAGGTCGTCGAGGATGAGGAACTCCTCATGCGGTGCCGGTGCAGCAGCCGCACCTGCGGGCGATACGAAGATGTTGCCGTAAAGGCCGAGATCCTGCTGGATGTCCTCGCGCACATGCGGGTGATACCAGAAGAGGCCCTCGTCGGGAAAGCGCAGTTCATAGGCGAAGGACCCTCCCGGTTGCACCGCCGGATGGGTGGCATCGGGCACGCCGTCGAACCGGTTGTCCAGCCGCAATCCGTGCCAATGCACCGTGGTGGGCACCGGCAGTTCATTCTTGAGCCGCACCGTCACCATGGCACCGCGGCTGACGGAGATCAGCGGGCCGGGATACTGGCCGTTGAACCCGAACATGGTATAGTCGCGCCCGGCGATGGAGCGCCGCACCACGCCGGCCGTGAGGTCGAGGGTATCACCGGTTGCGAGCCGCACCACCTCGCGCGGCCGTGCCGCCGGCGCCTCCGGATCTGCCGCCGGGAGCCAGGGCGCCTCGGCGGGACGGAGGGCCATTTCCGATGGCAGCATGTCGAGACCGGGATACATCGGTGCCTCGCTCCACGAGAGCGCGTCCCCGGCACCCTGGGCGTGGTGCATCATGTGACCGCCCTGGTCGCGCGGCCCGAGTGCCCCGAGGAAGAACTCGTACGTATCTGCCGGCCGCAGGCGATTGCTCGCCGACTGACCCCGGAGCACCACCTTGCCCCGCATCTCCCGCGTGGCAGTGTCTTCTTCGGCGCTGATGAGCACCAGGAAGCGATCGAAGGCAATCGGCTCTGATGCGCAGCGGATCGGTACCCACCACGCCCAGACGTACGAGCGGCGCGAAGGATGGCGGCGTGGCCCATGCGACGAACCCCGACCGCGGCGCGCGCGTATCACGACGCAGGCCGGTGGTCGAGATGATGAGGTTCCAGCGCTGCACGCCTCGCTCCGACACCGACACCGTGAACGGGCCGGGAACCCAGCCGAGCTCTACCGAACCGTGCGCCGCGTAGCCTGGTGCCGCGATGAGTGGGATGCAGTAGAGGTCGGTGCTGGCACCACTGGCTGCCAGCCGCGCGCAGTCCGGCGGACCTTCCTGGGCAGGAAGCATCCCGGGAAGGAGATGAAAAAGGGCGAGGAGGAACAGGCGCCTTATCATCGGAAAAGCTGGTGGCCGAGTGGACCACTGGCGAGCACCCGCATGCGGCGGACAAGGACTGGGGCGGCTGGGGTCGAACCAGCAACCTCCCGGTTAACAGCCGGGCGCTCTGCCAGTTGAGCTACACCCCAAGAGAAACCCCCGCCAGCTGGACAGTTCTGGCGGGGTCCACGACTCTAGGGCAGCAGGGCCCTTCGGTCAAGCGGCAGAAGGGCCCGTTCTCGGCGGACAGGCATCGAGCCAGGCCTGCTCAGCGGGATCAAACACCCGCGATCGCGTCAGGAACCGCACTCCAAGTGGGGCCTCGAGGGAAAACCCGCCGCCCCGCCCCGCCACGACATCGATGAGCAGCTGGGTGTGGCGCCATGCCTCGAACTGCAACCCGCCGATGTAGACGGGCACCCCGTCGACGTCGCCGAGGTGCACGTCGCGCTGGCCCACCTTGAACTCCCGCGCGGGATAGCACATCGGCGAGCTGCCGTCGCAGCAGCCGCCCGACTGGTGAAACAGCAGGTCACCGTGCGCCGCCTTGAGCTGGCGGAGCACGGTGATCGCCTCGGGCGTGATGCCGACGCGCGAGACGACGTCCAGGCTAGAAGAAGCCAAGCTTCTTCGGGCTGTAGCTGACGAGCATGTTCTTCGTCTGCTGGTAGTGGTCCAGCATCATGCGATGGTTCTCCCGGCCGATGCCCGACTGCTTGTAGCCACCGAACGCGGCGTGTGCCGGGTACAGGTGATAGCAGTTGGTCCACACCCGGCCCGCCTTGATCGCGCGGCCCATCCGGTAGCAGATGTTGGCGTCACGGCTCCACAGCCCGGCACCGAGGCCGTAGAGCGTGTCGTTCGCGATGGCGAGTGCATCGTCCTGGGTCTTGAACTTTGTCACCGATACCACCGGCCCGAAGATCTCCTCCTGGAACACGCGCATCTTGTTGTGTCCCTCGAGGATGGTTGGCTGCATGTAGTAGCCTTCCGCGAGCTCGCCCGCATGCACGCGGCGCGCGCCACCGGTGAGTACCTTGGCGCCTTCCTTCTTCCCGATGTCGATGTAGCTCAGGATCTTCTCGAGCTGGTCGTTCGACGCCTGGGCACCGATCATGGTGGCGGCGTCGAGCGGGTTGCCCTCGACGATCGCCTTGGTGCGGGCCACGGCGCGCTCCATGAAGCGATCGTAGATCGACTCCTGCACCAGCGCGCGCGAGGGACAGGTGCAGACCTCGCCCTGGTTGAGCGCGAACATCGCGAAGCCCTCGAGCGCCTTGTCGAAGTAGTCGTCGTCGGCCTCCATCACGTCCGCGAAGAAGATGTTCGGCGACTTGCCGCCCAGTTCCAGCGTGACCGGGATCAGGTTCTCCGACGCATACTGCATGATGAGGCGACCGGTTGTGGTCTCGCCGGTAAACGCCACCTTGGCCACCCGCGGGCTCTGCGCCAGCGGCTTCCCCGCCTCGACGCCGAAGCCCTGCACCACGTTCACCACGCCGCTCGGCAGGATGTCGGCGATGAGCTCCATGAACGCCATGATCGACACCGGGGTCTGCTCCGCCGGCTTGAGCACGACGCAGTTACCGGCCGCAAGCGCCGGCGCCAGCTTCCACGTCGCCATCAGCAGCGGGAAATTCCAGGGAATGATCTGGGCCACGACGCCCAGCGGCTCGTGGAAGTGATAGGCGACGGTATCGGAGTCGAGTTCGGAGATCCCGCCTTCCTGGGCGCGGATGCAGCCGGCGAAATAGCGGAAGTGGTCGATGGCGAGCGGAAGATCGGCGTTGATGGTCTCGCGGATGGGCTTGCCGTTGTCGATGGTCTCGATCAGCGCGATGGCCTCGAGATTCTGCTCCAGTCGGTCGGCGATCCGGTTGAGGATGTTGGCCCGGTACGCCGCCGACGTGGTATTCCAGCTCAGGGCGGCGGCATGGGCCGCATCCAGGGCCCGGTCAACATCCTCGTGCGTGGAGCGGGCCACTTCGCAGAGGGGCTGCCCGGTCACCGGCGAGGGATTGGTGAAGTACTGTCCGTTCACCGGAGGGGCGTACTCACCACCGATCCAGTTGTCGTATCGGGAGCGGATCGGGATCCGGTTGCTGAACCTGGTAGCGCCTGACGGGAGCGTGGCTTCACCGACCGGGCGTGAGACTGCAGTCATTTGAACGCCTCCTTGAGAAAAAGCAACAATGGGCTCCTTCTAGTATGCGGTGGCCGGGAGTGCACGCAACGCAAGCAGGCCATGTGGGGCCATGCGCCGGGCAGGCCGGAAAGTGCCCTGTTACCTTTGCCCCGCGTGTCTCCAGTTCCCCCGGTCTTCGCCATCGTCCTCGCAGCGGGTCGGTCCTCCCGGTTCGGCAGCGACAAGCTGCTGGCACCGTTGCAGGGCCGACCGGTGCTCGCGCGCGTGCTCGACACGGTGGCGGCGAGCGCCCGAGCAGGAATCCTGCGCGCCGTTTTCCTGGTGGTGCGCGACGCCCAGGGTCCGGAAGCACAGCTTGGACAGCAGGTTAGCGCGTTCGTTGTCGCGGCGCCGCGGGCCGGCGAGGGCCTCGCGCTGAGCCTCCGGGCCGGGCTGGAGCGACTGGAGTCCACCGCACCCGCCGCCGGTGCAGCCGCGCTCGTCTTCCTGGGTGACCAGCCCGCGATCCGGGGAGAGGTCATCGACGAGGTCGTGCGGCGCTGGCGGGTCACTGGTGCCGACGCGGTGCGCCCCCGCTATGCCGGGTGCCCGGACGAACCAGGGCATCCGGTCCTGCTCGACCGGCGCCTCTGGGCCGCGGTTTCCGGCCTCGAAGGCAACGAGGGGCCAGGAACGTTGCTCCACGGCCGCGCCTTCGAGGTGATCGACGTGCCTGGCTGGAACCCCGATATCGACACCCCGGCCGACCTGGCCGCATTTTCCCCGCTGGAGAACCCTTGATGCAGTTCAGTTTTTCAGGATCGAACGAGGTGATGGCTCCACGCCCGATCGTGTGGAAGCACCTCACGGATCCGCAGTTTGTCGCCGCCTCGGCGCCAGGCGTCGAGAAGGTGGAACAGCTCGACGAGAATCACTTTCAGGTTTTCCTGGCGGTGGGGCTTGGCGCGCTCAAGGTGCACTTCACGCTCGACGTGGAACTGCTCGACGTCGCCCCGCCGGGACAGCTGACGATGCGCGCGTACGGCAAGGCACCTGGCTCAGGCGTGGACATGACGACGGCGATCCGCCTCGACGAGACCGCCGCCGGAAGCACCGCCATGACCTGGCAATCCGACGTGGAGGTGAGCGGCCTCCTCGCGAGCGTCGGGGGTCACCTGCTCGAGGGCACTGCGCGAAAGTTCACTGAACAGTTCTGGCTGGATTTCGCCGCCCGATGCGCACGCGCCGCCTGAGGCCTGCCCGGCGCGGTCTTTACTCCCCTCGGCGGGCCTCGCATCTTCCGTCACCCTGACCCGAATCGACTCCGTGACCCTGCAGATCCTGTCTGACTATCAGCGCCTCATCGCCCGGAACGAACCGATCGGACGGGCGGTCGTGACCCAGGTGTGGGGTAGCGCGCCGCGGCAGGCGGGGGCGGTGATGCTGGCGACGGCCTCCGGCACCGTACTCGGCTCCGTCTCCGGCGGCTGCGTGGAGAATGCCGTGGTCCAGGAGATCGCCGACGCTGCGAAACGGGGCACGGCGAAACTCGTGTCCTATGGTGTGGCCGATGAAACGGCGTGGGAAGTCGGCTTGTCGTGCGGTGGCACCATCTCCGTGCTGATCGAGCCGGCCATTCGTCCCGCCGTGCTCGAGGCGGCACGCGGCGAAGGTGGCGTGGCGGTGGCAACGGTCATCAAGGCTCCCGGTATTATCGGCGCCACCTACGTGCTGCGCGACGACGGCGGGCGTGAGCCCATCATGCCTCCCATGGGCGCCGTGCGCGACGAGTCCAGGCAGGCGGAACTCGAGCTCGATGCGGTCCTGCCGCAGGTGGAGGCCGCCGCGCTTGATGCGCTGGCGCGCGGCGAGAGCCGGACCGAGGCGTTCACCACCGCCGACGGTGGCGAGCTCCTCGTGCTGCTCGAAGTGTTCCCGCGGCAGCCACGCCTGGTCATCTTCGGCGGCGTCCATATCGCGCAGGCGCTGACCCTCCTCGGTCGCGCGCTGGGCTACCGTACCATCGTCGCCGATGGCCGCGCCGCGTGGCTCACGCGCGAGCGCTTTCCCGATGCCGACGAACTCGTGCTCGGCTGGCCCGAGGAGGCATTCGACCGGATCGGCCTCGACGCCCGCACCTACGTCGTCCTCCTGTCACACGACCCCAAGTTCGATGAACCCGCCACCGAGATCGCGTTGCGCTCCCCGGCGCCCTACATCGGCACCATCGGATCGCGGAAGACCCAGGAGAAGCGCCGTGCCCGCCTCAGGGCCGCCGGCTTCACCGACGCCGACCTCGCGCGCCTGCATGGCCCCGTCGGGCTCGACCTTGGCGGTCGCCAGCCGATGGACACTGCCCTCGCCATCATCGCCGAAATAACGGCGGTACGGTACGGCAAGTCGGGACGGTCCCTCTCGGCTTCGTGAAGGCGCCACCCGACATCAGCACACCTGCCATTGCGCATTGGGTGCGCCTGCCCCAGCGTACCAGCCATGGCACGTGATCTCTTCACCGCGGTACAACAGGCGCTGGGCGACCTCTACACTCTGGAACGGGAAGTGGGGCGTGGTGGCGGCGCGAGGGTATTCCTGGCCAAGAACCGCGCCAACGAGGAAGTCGCACTCAAGGTGCTGCACCCCGAACTGGCGGTCACGGTTGCTGCCGACCGTTTCCTTCGTGAAGTGCGCCTCTGCAGCCAGCTCGACCATCCCAACATTGCCAGGCTGCTCGACTCGGGTGAGGCCGACTGGGTGGTGTACTACGCCATGTCGTATTGCCCGGGCCCTACCCTGCGGGAAGGCATCACCCGCGCCCGTTCCCTGCCCGTCGACGACGTCATCCGGCTCGGCTCCGACCTGCTGAGCGCGCTCCAGCACGCACATGAACACGGCATCGTGCACCGCGACGTCAAGCCGGAGAACATCGTCATCTCGAATGGCCGTACCATCCTGCTCGACTTCGGCATCGCCAAGGCGATCGCCGACTCGGCGGGAGAGAACCTCACCCGTTCCGGCGTGGCGCTCGGCACCTGCACGTATATGAGCCCGGAGCAGATCCGCGGGTTGCGGGACATCGACCACCGGAGTGATCTCTACTCTCTGGCCTGTGTCCTGTTCGAGTGCCTCACCGGCAAGGCGCCGTTTGTCCACAAGGTGGAAGGCATCGTGCTGCAGAAGCACCTCACGGAGCCGCCCCCCCGTGTCGACACGCTGCGATCCGACACCCCGCAGCACCTCTCCGACGCGCTCGATCGCGCCCTCAGCAAGGAGCCGGGCGACCGGTGGCCCACGGCCGCCGCCATGAGGGCTGCGCTCACCGAATGACCGCCGCCGGTCGGTGTCATGCAGGGCGCCGCCTCCGGTCCATCCGGATGCTCCTCCTGTGCCTCACCCCTGCCACGGTGCAGGCGCAGTGGACCACTGCGTCACCGGCGAGCGTGGGGCTCGACTCCACCGTGCTGGCTTCGCTCGCCGCCGATATGGGCTCCGGCAAGTACGGCCTGGTGGATGGATTTTCGGTGGTCCGCAACGGCAAGCTGGCCTGGTCGTCCCAGTGGCGCCGCAACTACGATTCCGTCTACACGGCGGTTCACCCGGCCGACACCGTCGACCACGCCTTCAACTACGACCATCCCGACTGGCACCCATGGTATCAGAGGGGCCAGGCGCATACGCTGCAATCGGTGACCAAGAGCGTGACGAGTGCCCTCGTTGGCATCGCCATCGCGCGGGGAGAGATCGCGTCGCTCGACACGCCGATCATTACCTGGTTCGATACAACCCGCATCGCCAACCTGGATGACCGCAAGCGGCGCATCACCCTGCGCGACCTGCTGACCATGTCACCAGGCTTTGACTGGAACGAGAATCTCCCCTACACCGACTCGGCCAACTCGGCGACCCAGATGGAGGCGAGCGCCAACTGGGTGGCGTACGTCATCAACCGCCCCATGGCGCACGACCCCGGCACCTTCTGGTCGTACTCCTCGGGCGCCAGCGTCCTCATGGGCGCCATCCTGGAGAAAGCGACCGGCCGGCCAGTGCCGGACTACGCGCGCGACTACCTGTTCATGCCCCTTGGCATCACCGATTTCTTCTGGAAGACGACCCCGGCGGGGCTGCACGACACGGAGGGCGGACTCTACCTGCGCACTGACGACCTCGCCAAGGTCGCCTGGCTGTACCTGCAGGGAGGAGAGTGGCAGGGCCGGCAGGTGGTCCCTCGGGAGTGGATCACCCTGAGCCTCTCGCCAATCGCCCCGGTGGCCGCCGATGCCCGCTTCCGCTACGGTCTCCAGTGGTGGCTGTTCCCCGATCCGGGCACCGAAGGCGGCTGGCTGCCGTCCGGCTCCGGGTACGGCGGCCAGTTCCCCATGCTTTTTCCCCGCGATTCCATGGTGGTGGTCATCAACCAGTGGAACATCCACGGCCCTCCTTCGATGAGCCCGGTCGAGCTGGCCCGGCGGGTGGAGGCAGCGCTGACCCAGGCCAGGTAACCGCGGACAGAGTCGGTATCGCTCGTCGGCGCCGGCCTCCCCCGCTTAGATTTCGCTGTTTGCCCGAATCGGCTCCTCCTTCCCCCTGAGTGTCAGTGGCTGATCAGCTCGAGCAACTGAAGGCGGCCCTCGCGGGACACTATGACGTCGAGCGCCTTCTGGGCCAGGGCGGCATGGCCAACGTGTACCTCGCCCAGGACCCGAAGCATCAGCGCCGCGTTGCCATCAAGGTGCTGAAGCCGGAACTCTCCGCCACCATCGGGGCTGAGCGTTTCCTGCGCGAGATCCGTGTGGCCGCCCAGCTGCAGCACCCGAATATTCTCGGCCTCTACGATTCCGGCGATGCCGACGGCCTCCTCTACTACGTGATGCCGTTCGTCGAGGGGGAGTCGCTCAGGGACCGCCTGTCGCGCGAGCACCAGTTGCCGATCGAGGACGCCGTCCGGATCGTGCGCGAGGCCGCCGAGGCACTGCACTATGCCCACGAGCGCAAGATTATCCATCGCGATATAAAGCCGGAGAACATCCTGCTCCAGGGCGGCCATGCCCTGGTGGCCGACTTCGGCATTGCGCGGGCCGTCGAGTCGGCCGGACAGAAGCTGACCGAGACGGGCATGGCGGTCGGCACGCCCCATTACATGAGCCCGGAGCAGTCGCTCGGCGGCGACATGGATGGACGCAGCGATGAGTACAGCCTGGGATGCGTACTGTACGAATTGCTGGTGGGACAGCCGCCGTTCGACGGACCCAATGCCATGGCCGTGCTTGCGCGGCACTCGCTGGAACAGGTCCCCAGCATGCAGGTGGTGCGGAACTCGGTTCCCGATGCCGTCGAGGATGCCGTGTTCCGGGCGCTTGAGAAGACGCCGGCCGATCGCTACCCCAGCATGAAGGGCTTCGCCGAGGCGCTTGGCGAAGCGGAGGCTGAAGCATCGCTGCTCCGGACGTCGGCCAGGCGAGCCAATACCCCGAGGACGCCGCAGCAGATTCCCATTTCCACCCGGCGCACGACGGCGAAGATCATGCGCCCAGGTGGTACGAGACAGACGCCGGTGCAGGAATTCCAGGATGAGGTCGAGCCACGGCCGCGACGGACCTGGCTCCTGACCGGAGCCGTGGTTGCTCTGCTCGTGGTGCTGGGTCTGTTTGGGATTCGGTATTACGGCGCTCGCGGAGGCGCGGGGGCCGTGGTGTCGGCCGCCACCGACGAGAGTGCCAAGCACATCGCGGTGCTCTACTTCGACAGCCCGGCCAACGACTCGCTCCGACTCCTCGCCGACGGCCTTACGGAGGGGCTCATCCGCGAGCTCACCCGGGTTCAGGGCCTGTACGTCATCTCGGCAAACGGTGTCGCCCAGTTCAGGGGCCAGGACACACCGCCGGACAGCATCGGACGGATACTGAAGGTCGGCACTCTTGTCGAGGGAAGCGTCGAACAGTCCGGAAGCCGGGTACGCGTCAATGTGCGCCTGGTTGACGCGAGCAGCGGCGCACCGTTCGAGCGGGCGAGCTTCGAGCAGCCCGCTGGCAGCTATCTCACCCTCGCCGATTCGCTGTCCCAGCAAGCGGCGCTGCTCCTGCGGCAGCGACTCGGCGTTGAGATCCGGCTACGGCAGGAACAGCAGCGCACCAGGAATCCGCAGGCGTGGGTGCTGGTGCAGCGCGCCGAGGCGCTCCGGAAACAGGTCGATTCGCTCGCGCGGAACAATCCCGCAGCGGCGACCATCGCCCTCGATCAGGCCGACTCGCTCCTGGGTGCCGCCGTATTGCTCGATGCGACCTGGCCCGAGCCGCTCATCCTCAAGGGAGCGCTCGCCTCGCGCCGTGTCCGGCTCGTGAATCGGGATCCCATGCTTGCCGCGCCCATCCTTGCGCGAGGCCTGAGTTCCGTGGACCAGGCACTGACACTCGCTCCCCAGAATGCGGATGCGCTGTATCAGCGCGGCGACCTCCGGTACTGGCGCTGGATCCTCGGGCTGGAGACGGACCCCACGGCGGCAAGACAGCTACTCGCGGCGGCACAATCGGACTTCGAGCAAAGCAAGTTGATCGACCCGTTGCAGGCGCAGGCCTGGGCATCACTGAGCCATCTCTACAATCAGAGTGGCAACTTCAGCGAGGTGCAGTTCGCGGCGAGGCGCGCCTATGAGGCCGATGCCTACCTCGCCAACATCGACGTCGTCATCCACCGGCTTTTCCTGTCGTCGTACGACCTGGCCGACTTCACCGCCGCCTCGCACTGGTGCGAAGAGGGCGCGCGCCGCTTTCCCACCGACTACCGCTTTACACTCTGCCGCCTGCAGTTGCTGACCACGCGCGCCGGGCAACCCGACGTCGACCGGGCCTGGCGACTGCGCGACAGCGTGGCGGCCCTCGCCCCCAGGAACCAGCGCGAGTTCTGGACCCTGGCGTCGCAGATGACCGTGGCCAGCGTGCTCGCCCGCAAGCAACTGGGTGACAGCGCGAAGCGCGTCATCGCCCGGTCGCGCGGAACCCCCGACATCGACGGGAGCCGGGACCTGTTGTTCGAAGAGGCGGTGGCACAGACGGCGCTCGGCGACAAGGATGCCGCGTTCAAGGCGCTCATGACGTACTGGGCGGCCAACCCCGATCGACAGGCCGGGATGGTCGAGAATCCAGGATGGGAGTTCCAGCAGCTCACCTCGGACCCGCGGTGGGGAGGGCGCGCACCATAAACCATTGCGCCGTTGTGGCTTGGACGCCGCCCGCGCGGCACCAGAATGAGCCATCCTGCCTCGCCCACCTAGCCCAAACCAACGTCCCACAATAACTTAGCTCCGCGCAAGCGTATAGACTCTTGACGGCAAGGCTTTTGCCAGCCATATCATGCTCACACCTAGCAGTCTGGCCCCCAGGGAGATCCCCAAGATGCGTCGCAGGTCGTTCCGCCCAGCACAGGCCCTCATTGCCATGATGCTCATCTTCGTGGCCGCCTGTTCCGACCAATCCACGGCACCACAGACTCCCCAGACCACGCAGAGCCAGCCTGAGATTTCCGACCCGAGCCTCCTCCGGTATCCGACCGGGTGCAGCAAGGACGAGATCAACGCGCTGGTGAACGACGTGTTCAAGAGGCCACTGGTCCGTGCGGCAGTAAAGATCGAGATCGCACTGTTCTTTGCGCTGAACCAGAGCGGCGCCAAGCCGCAGGCCAAGGCCAAGCTGATGGCGATCGCCGGCAAGGCCCTCGACGCCAGTGTCGGGGAGACGGATCCGGCGGTCCTGAAGCGCATCGCATCCTTTGTGTCTCTTCTCTACTGCGTCATCGGTGAACCGGCGCCCCCGCTCGACCTGGTGAATGGTGCCGCCCAGATCGTGAATCCCGGCGAAACGGCGACGGTCGGCGTACCCGACAAGGATCCCGGCTTCAATGGCAACCTGGTGGCGACCCAGGTGGTGAATCCGCCGGTGGCCACGCTGGTGAGCATCACGCCGTGCACGGTCGGCCTCGATACGCAGCTCCGCAAGACCGGCCCCTGCTACGACATCACGGCATCACCGGAGCTTCCGCCGGGGGCGCGGCTGGTGGGCGCATGCATCAACCTTCCATTCCCAGAAGGCGACGTGAGGAATGAACGGATCCGCCTGGCGCACAACCTGGCGCCGAACAAGCCGGTGACCGTCGAGGGCAACGTCCGGTTCGGCAATATCGAGATCATTTCGCCGGGCAATGTCAGCCTGCAGCCACTGAGCCTGTCGTGCGTGCCGTCAGGAATCTCCTTCCTGAACAAGGTCATCGACATCGTACTGCCGCAGAAGCTGCTGGCCCGTGCGGCCACTGGCACCGGCGGCCGCGGTGGGCTGGCCAGCAACTACAGCCCGTTCGACGGTGTCGATCCGGTGTTGACCGTGACGGCAAACTCGGCCACGACGCAGGACGGCGCTGCCGGTGCCGCGGTGAGTGCGCCACCGTCAGTGCTGGTGAAGACCGAGGAGGGTGCGACGGTGGATAACGTCGCCGTCAGCTTCGTACCCACCACCGGCAGCGGCTCCGTGAGTGGCGGCAATCAGCTTACCAGCGGCGGCGTTGCCACCGTTGGCAGCTGGGTCATCAACGCCGGCACGAACACCCTGGTCGCAACGGCGAGCACGCCGGGCCTGAGCTTCCTTGGCTCCCCGGTCGAGTTCACCGCCAACGGCGCCGGGCCGGTTCCCGGATTCGGTGCGCCGGGATACAGCTACTACACCACCACCGATCCGGCGAGCGCCCCTCCGGGCTGGCAGACGGCGAGCTTCCCTGATGGCTGGGCAACCGGTGCAGCGCCGTTCGGCTCGCTGACCTACTGCGCCAATGAGCCGTACAACCTGCCTCCCGTCGTGACGAACTGGGGCATCGGCACCCCGAGCTACGTGCTGATCCGGAAGGACTTCTTCGTGCCGAACGGCGAAGCGGCGAGCATCCAGGTTCTCGTGGACAACGACGTGCAGGTGTTCCTCAACAACGTCGACGTGAGTGGCGGCCTCAAGACCCACGAGAACTGCGCCAACGTCAATCCCGTGGCACCGATCAGCGTCACGCTCGCCCCGGGCATCAACAAGCTCGCGATCATTGCCAAGGACCGGGGCGGCCAGAGCTACCTGGACCTGCAGGTCACGCCGGCAGAATAGGCAACACCTTCTCCACGCACGTAGAAACGCCGGACAGGTCGATGACCTGTCCGGCGTTCTGCTGCCCGCTGCAGTGTGCCCTGCTATCCGGGACCGGCGCCGAGCGCCCGCAGCCGCCGGAGAACCCGTCGCTGGGAAGCTTCGTTTGACACGGCGAGGAAAATGGTGTCGTCTCCCGCCAGGGTGCCGATGATCTCGGTCCATGCCAGCCGGTCGAGCGCAATCCCCACCCGGTTCGCCTCGCCGGCAGGCGTGTGCACCACCACCAGCGCATCGCCGGCAGGTTCGGCCGTCAGCACCCCCTCCGCGATCCGAAGCTCGTCGGGATCGCGTACCCGTGTCGCCGCAGCAGACGCCTTGCGATACACCCCGTCCACCTTGGCGAGCCGCAACGACTTGATGTCCCGGCTGACCGATGACTGCGTCACCTGCCAGCCATCACTCGTCAGCGCGTCGGCCAGTTCCTCCTGCGTCCGCACAGCGCGCGTGCTGACCAGCTCGAGGATCCTGAGATGGCGCTTGCGCCGGTCAGCCGTCATCCCTGCCTGCGCCCTGCCAGCCGGAGCATCGCATCGTCGAAGCGCCGGCGTTCGGCTCGCCACCAGCGCCGCGACTGCGTGAGCCGCGCACGCGCGAGTCCGAGCTCGAGGTTCCCCACGCCGCCGGCACTCGTGCGGGCCGCGATGAGGTCGCGATCAGGGATGGCCGGCATCGCGACCCCGCGCTTGAGCTCCGCGGCCACGTCCCTGTAGGCCTCCCGGAACGGCTGACCCTCGCTGGAACGGCGCAACGCCTCATCCGTCGCGAGGATGTCGCCGCCGAGTGCCGCCCGGCCACGGTCACGATCGACCTCGACCCGCGGCATCGCGATGATGAGCATGCGCAGCATCTCGTCGCTGAGCTCGATGCCGCGCATGAGCGGCGCCTTGAGGAACTGGAAGTCGCGGTGGTAGCCACCCGGCAGGCCGGCCTTGAGCGCATGCACCGTGAACAGTGCACCCTCGACCAGCGCCGATCGGGCGCGCGTCAGCTCGAACAGGTCCGGGTTCCGCTTCTGTGGCATGATGCTGGATCCCGTGGCCAGGTCCACCGGGAGTCGCAGCCAGCCGAATTCCTCGGCGCTGTACAGGATCACGTCCGACGACAGCTTGGCCATCTCGTGGCCCAGCTCGGTGCACCAGTGCAGCACTGCCGCCTCGAGCTTTCCCCGTGCGTTCTGCACCAGGCCCACGCTGTGGTCGATGTCGCCGAAGCCGAGCGCCCGTGCCGTCGCCCGACGATCGAGCGGAAGCGGAACGCCGTAGCCGGCCGCACTGCCCAGTGGGGATCGATCAAGCCGGCGCCAGAGGGTATCGACACCCTCGATGGTGTCGAGCAGCCCCTCGGCGTACGCCGAGGCCCACACACCCGCCGAGGATGGCATGGCGCGCCGCTGGTGCGTGTAACCGGGCCACAGCGCCGTGCGGTTGGCCGCCGCGAAGTCGAGCAGCGTGGTCGCCAGCTCCGTGGCGCGCGCCTGCAGCGACAGCACGCGATCCTTGAGGTACAGGCGGATATCCACCGCCACCTGGTCGTTGCGTGACCGACCGGTGTGCAGCATCCCGCCGCTCCTGCGGTCGCGCCGGGTGAGCCAGAACTCCACCGCCGAGTGCACGTCCTCATGCTCCTCGCCGATGGCCAGCTGACCGGCATCCACCGCCCTCAGTGCGCCCCGCAGCAGGCGCTGCATGCGCAGGTGCGCGGTGGTACTGAGGATGCCACTCTTGCGCAGGCCCTCGGCGTGGCCGAGGCTGCCGAGAATGTCCCAGCGCAGCAGTCGCGCATCCCATTCGCGATCATCCGCGACGGTGTACGTCAACAGCGTCTCGCTCGGAGCCGTTCCCCACAGGGACTTCTTCACGTCATCACGTCCTCACGTCCTCACGTCCTGTCATCACGCCCTCACGTCAGTTTTCACTCAGGTACTCCCTCGCCACGTCGGCATAGAACTGGCGCGCTTCCGTGACCTCGTGCAGGTCCACGCACTCGTCCGCCGTATGCGAACGCCGACTCGTGCCCGGGCCCACCTTGATCGTGTCCCGATCGTTGAGGAACACCCAGTCGGAGCACGTCGGGCTGCCGTAGCGCCCCGCCGCCGGCCGCACGCGACCAGCCACTTCAAGCAGGCGTGAATGTGCCGGCGTTTCGCACGGCACGAGCCGCTGCGAGGTGACCACCACCTCGGACTCGAGTGCCGCCCGCAGCACCTCGCCGATCTCGTCATGCGACCAACTCGGCGTGCTGCGGATGTCGAGCACCGCCTTGGCCATGGGCGGCGTGACGTTGCGACTGATGCCCGCCTCCACCATCGTCGGCGTGATGGAGACGCGACCCAGCACCGGGTGCGCCCGCTCCTGACAGAGCTCGGCCAGTCGGAGCAGGTCGCGCGCAAGGACAATGGCGGCGTTGGTGAAGGTGTCGCCGGCGGCGTACCCGGCATGCCGCTGGTCGCCACGTGCCACCAGGTCCACCATCATCAGCCCCCGCTGTGCGACGGAGAGTTCGAGATTGGTTGGCTCCCCCACGAGTGCCGCATCCACGGTGCCGACCGCCTTGAGCGCCTCGGGCATCGAGGTCTGCTTCGTCTCCTCGCCGAAGCCCAGGATCACCAGCAGTCGACCATGTGAAGGCCCGCCCGCATCCGCGACGTCACGGATCGCGCAGAGCATCGCCGCCACTGAGGCCTTGGCATCGCTCGAGCCGCGACCGTAGAGCCGCCCGTCCTCCACCACCGGCGTCCAGGGATCTCGGGTCCAGCCCTGCCCGGGGGGGACAACGTCGAGATGCGATACCAGCGCGAGCGTGGGGCCAGGCTTCCCCGCCCGCACCTCGACCCGCACTCCTGCCGCATCCCGTACTACATCCAGGCCCCACTCGCGCACCGTCGTCTCCACGTGACGTGCAATGACTTCCTCGTCGCCACTCACGGAAGGAATGGCGACGAGGTCGTGCAGCAGGGCAATCTCAGCCGGCGAGGTCGACGCCAAGGTAGGTTGCCTTCTCCTTCCGGCCGACGATCATCGTGCCGAGGCCGGCGCCGGTGAACACTTCGAGGAGCAGCGCATCATTGGCCCGGCCATCGATGATGTGGGTGCGCTCCACCCCGCTGGTGGCGGCACGGATGCAGGCCTCCACCTTGGGCCGCATTCCCCCCGCCAGCGCGCCGCTGGCCATGAGTGTGGTGAGGTCGTCCGGGTCCGCGAAGGTGACCAGCGACGACGGATCGTTCCGGTCGCGAAGCACCCCTGGCGCCCCGGTCATGTAGATCAGCTTCATCGCCTGCAAGGCCACGGCAATCGACTCGGCCACGGTGTCGGCGTTCACGTTGTAGACATTGCCATCGTCGTCGCCCGCCAGGCTCGCAACAACCGGCACGAACCGCGCGTCCATCAGGGTGTTGAGCACCCGGGGATCGACCCGGTCGATGTCACCCACGTGCCCGTAGTCCACCACGCGCGTCTTGCCAGCATCGTCGACCACCGTCACAGGTGGACGCCGATGTGCCGTGATCAGCTCGGCGTCGACACCCGACAGGCCAACTGCCTGCAGGCGGTGCTCGCGCAGTGACGCGAGGAGGTCCGTATTGAGCTGGCCGCCATAGACCATCTTGGCGACCTCGAGCGCCTGCTGGTCGGTAACCCGCCGGCCCGCTACGATCGTCGGCTCGGTGCCCAGCTTGCGACTCAACGCCGTGGCCTGCGGACCGCCACCATGCACCACCACCAGGCGAATACCCAGGGACGACAGCAGCGCCAGCTGCGCGGCGGCCTGGTCGAGGGTGTCGGGGTCGCTCACCACGTCGCCACCCAGCTTCACCACGAACACCTGGTCGCGGTATGCCCGCACGTAGCGGAGCGCACCCTTGAGGCCGGCAATACCCTTCGATGAATCGATCGTCATCCCTGTTGCCCAGTTGAGGTCGCCAGCATTTCGAGGAGCAGTGCCCGCTGCGCGTGCAGCCGGTTCTCCGCCTGGTCCACCACCACCGAGGTCGGGCCGTCGATGATGTCATCGTCGAGCTCGACGTTGCGGCGCACCGGCAGGCAGTGCATCACGATGCCCTTGCCGCCGCGGGTCGACCGCAGCCGCTGGCTGGTGAGGCGCCAGTCGCGCAGGCCGGCGCGCATCTCGGCCTCCTCCTCGGGATGGTCGTGGTGCTTCACCGAGCCCCAGGACTTCACGTACACGGCGTCGGCGCCAACCAGCGCGTCGTCGGGATCATTGTTGATGTGGATCATGGCACCGCTGTCGCGCGCCAGCTGGCGCACCAGTGCCGTGTCCTCCGGATCGAGCTCATAGTCGTCCGGGCGCGCGATCACCACCTCCATGCCCAGCATGGCCGCCGCGATCGCGGCACTCGCCGGCACCGCCGTGGGCAGGGCCTTGGGATGCCATGCCCAGAGGAGCACGAAGCGCTTGCCGCGTGGATCACCATCGAACTTCTCGCGCAGCGTCATCGCATCGGCGAGTCCCTGGCAGGGATGCCGCCGCGTCGACTCGAGGTTGATCACCGGCTTTTCGCAATACTCGGCGAACCGGTTGATCACCAGGTCCTGTCGCACCGTTTCCCAGGCGCCCGGGCGGGGAAAGGTGCGTACACCGAGCACGTCGGCATACCGCCCGAGCACGCGGGCGGCGTCCTTGATGTGCTCCACGGTCGTGCCGTCCATCACCGCGCCCGGCTCCGTCTCCAGCGACCAGCTCCCCTTGCCCGGCTCCAGCACGATGCCGTGGCCGCCGTGCAGGAACATCGCGGCCTCGAAGCTGGTGCGCGTGCGCAGGCTCGGGTCCATGAACATCATCGCCATGATCTTCTTCTCGAGCCCGCCGGGGATCTCCCCCCGCTTGACCCGGTCGGCGAGGTCGAGGAGCGCCAGGCACTGGTCGCGACCCCAGGACTCCATGGAGAGGAAATCACGCTTCACTTCGGCACCTCCAGCGTCGCATCCAGGAACTCCTTGAGCGCAAGGACGAATTCGTCCGGTCGGTCGAGCATCAGCCAGTGACTGGCTCCCGCCACCGGCACGATGTCGAGGTCGGGAACCTGCGCATGCAGGCTCATGGGAGAATCATTGGCAGCGTCCACGATGAGGCGCACCGGTCCGGGGTAGCGCAGAAGGAGGGCACGCGGATCGGTGGCGAAGAGCGCGGTGTACGCGCCGGCGAGCGTGGCACGGTCAGTAGCGGCCAGGCTGGCCAGCACCGCATCCCGCGTGCGGGGCGAGGCTCGCTCAAGGTTCGCCTCATACGCCGCCCGTACAAAGGATCCGTCCTCGTCCTGCAGTACCGTATCGATGAACGCCTCGAGGGTCGACACCGGCTACCTGGTCGAAGGCGCCCGCCGGATCCACCAGTGCCAGCGCCAGCACGCGGCCCGGGGCCCGCGTCGCCACCGCCAGCGCCACCGTGGCGCCAAAGCTGTGTCCCACGAGCACGAAGCGCGCGAGGCCGAGCGAGTCGGCAACCTGAAGCACGTCGTCGACAAAGTCATCCAGCCCCGAATTGGCGAACGTCGCGGCCGCCGATGCGCCGTGGCCCCGCAGGTCGAGCGCGATGGCACGGTGCGTCTTGCGGAGTTCTCCCAGCATTTCGGTCCAGAACTCCGTTCGTCCGCCGAGGCTGTGGACCAGCAGGCAGGCAGGCTCGCCGGTGCCGCCGTCATCGACCGCAATGGGACCGGCCCTCCCCGTCACCTCGATCACGCCAGCACCTCGCCAAGCCCGGACAACAGGAGGTTGGCCTCCGCCGGCGAGAATGACAGCGGCGGCAGCAGGCGCAGCACGTCGGGGTCGCTTGACGTGCCGGTGAGGATGCGGCGCTCGAACAGCGAACGCTGCACCGGCTGCGCCGGGACCGGGAGGCGCAGGCCCAGCAGCAGTCCATGCCCCTGCACTGCCAGTGCACCAAGCGCGAGGGCGCCCTCACGGAGCTGTTGCCCGACGCGAGCGGCATTGGCCGCGAGACCCTCGCGCTCAATGACGTCGAGCGTCGCGAGCCCGGTGGCGCAGGCGAGGGGACCGCCGCCAAAGGTGCTCCCCAGGTCGCCCGTGCTGACGCCCTCGGCAAGGAAGTCGCCCACCACGACCGCTCCGATCGGGAACCCTGATGCCAGCCCCTTCGCCATCGTGACAGCGTCGGGTGTGACACCGTAGAACTCTGCCGCACTGAAGGCGCCGAGCCGGCCGACGCCGCACTGGATCTCGTCGAAGATGAGTGCCACGCCATGGCGCGAGCACGCTGCGCGTGCCGCCTCCAGGAAGGCGTGCGAACAGTCGCGAGCACCCGACATGCCCTGCACTGGCTCCACGATGAGCGCCGCCACCGAATCGTCGATGGCCCGCTCGAGCGCCTCGACGTCGTTGAATGGCGTCTTGAGCGAGAGCGGCATGCCGGCACGGCGCGCCCCCGCCTCATACTTCGCCCCGTCGGTGACGGCGAGCGTTGCCACGGTGCGACCATGCCAGCCACCCGTCACCGAGACCACGAGCTCGCGACCGGTGCGCTTCCGGGCCAGCGCGAGGGCATTCTCATTGGCTTCTGCCCCGGAGTTGCAGAAAAAGATCTGGTCGAGCCCCACCGGCATGAGTGCGGCGATTCGTGCCGCGAGCAATTCCCGGTTCGGGTGCGGTAGCACGGTCGAATAGAAGATCAGTTGCGAAGCCTGCTCCGCAATCGCGCGCACGACGTGTGGGTGGCAATGCCCGGTGCTCGCCACCGCATGTCCACCGTACGCATCCAGCCAGCGGTGGCCATCGACGTCGATGATCCAGCTCCCCTCGCCTCTCACAGGCTGCACGGGAAACTGGGCGTAGACCGGCAACAGGGAACTCGTCACGCCCTCACGTCCTCACGCCTGCTCAACATGGAAATATCCCGCCACCCACCAGCCCCCGCCGCTCGTCGATGCCGAGCGCCAGGTTCATCGCCTGCACCGCCTGGCCGCCGGCGCCCTTTACCAGGTTGTCGATCGCGATCATCACCTGGACTTCCCGGCCATCGGCCGAAGGCACCGCGTGGATGTGGGCTTCATTCGTGCCGACCACGTGCGTGAGCTCCGGCGGCTGGTCCAGGATCCGGACGAAGGGACGGTCCGCGTACGCGCTTCGATACAGCTCCGCCGGTGCCCCGCCTGTCTCCGCCATCCTGGCATGCAGCGTCAGGTAGATCCCACGCACGAACGGTCCACTGTGCGTCATCAGGCGGGCCGACGCGTCCGCGCGCCCCGTCCACTTGCGCCAGCTGGTGAGCACCTCGGCCTCGTGCCGATGCCCCATGACGCCGTAGGCAAAGAGGTTGTGCGCTCGCGCCGGATGGTGCGTTGCAGGCCGCGGATGGACGCCGGCGCCGCTCGATCCCGTCACGGCAAAGAGGGCCGGCTCGATCCCGGCAATGCCGGCGAGTGGATAGAGGGCCAGTTGCGCCGCCGTCGCGAAACAACCCGGCGCCGCAAGCGCCGTGGCACCCTTCAGTCGGGCGCCCTCGACGTCAGCGAGACCGTAGCGAAACCGCGGCAGCAACTCGGGCGATGGATGCGCGCCGTAGTACTGCGCATAGAGCGCCGGGTCCTGTACGCGAAAATCCGCCGCGATGTCGATCACCAGGCCGGGATTGCCGGCGAAGATGGCCGGCGCCAGCCGCGATGACTCTCCATGCTCGAGGGAGAGGAAGACCACATCACAGCCTTGCGCGGCATCCGCCGGCTCCATCGACACGAACGTGCGATCCGTCAGCGCGCGGAGCTGGGGATGGACGTCGCCCACCGGCTTGCCCGCCTGGCTCCGGCTCGTCGCCACCCAGTCGGTGATGTCGGGATGGGAAAGGAGGAGACGGAGGAGCTCGCCACCGGCATAGCCCGCGGCGCCGATCACGGCTACGCGCATCGTCAGGCCGGGGTGAGCGCGTCCGCCGGTCGCGCCGCCTGCCATGCCGCCATCGAGGCCAGCACCACCTCCACCAGCTTCTCAGGCTCACGCCGGGCGTTGAATGCGGGGACGTTGAGTTCGGCGTTGACATAGTCGCGACCGACTTCGTTGTCCGTGGCGGGACCGGTGATCACCGTGATCGCGAGCCCATAGCGCTGCTCCATGAGCACCTTCGCGCCCCAGCAGCCCACCGGGTCGGGTGCCGCCATGACCCATGCAGCGCCTGCCGCCGCCAGCTCGGGATCGGCCAGGATGTCCTGCACCCCATATTCGCCCAGGATGCCGTCACCCAGCTCGGCCACGATCACGTCGGGCTTGCCCTGCGCGAGCCGGTTGAGGATGCCCTTGGCGCTCGACACGGTGACGCCCGGGTGGGTGGTCGCGATACCGATGTCGTTGAAGGTCAGCGCCGCACTGGCACCGGCATCGCGCATCGCCAGGGCATCGCGCATGAGCGACACACCGGTGAGCTTGGCGGCAGCCACCTTGAGCCCACTCCGATACAGACCACGCACCAGCTCGGCGGCCGCGACCGTCTTGCCGGCGTTCATGCAGGTACCGGCGATGTACACCACCGGCGCGGAGCACTCGAGCACCTCCGCCGTCGGCACCGACCGGTCCTTGATGTGCGCCGGGCGCCCCACCCGATCACCCAGTTCCGGGAAGGCCAGGATCGCGCCGAGCACATCGGCCTTGAATGGCGCGCCGATGTCCGGGTTGGCCGAGGTGCACTTGCCCAGGATGCCACCGAGGTTCAGTACCTCGATGACGTCGCCCACCGCGATGCGCGCCGGTACGATGCCGGCATAGCCCCGCAGGGCGCGGCGCGCGCCGAGGGTGCCGGCGAGCACGTCCCCGGCGCGGAGCGTCACCATGCGGCCGGACAGGTCCTCCACCGAGTTGTAGGCGGCCTTGTCCTCCCGGATGCGCACCGCCAGCACGTATCCCTCCTGCGCCACGATCTGGTCGCCCACGATCACCTCGGTCGCCAGCGCGGCATTCCGGGTGGAAGACGAGATCTTGTCGAGCTTGACGCGCGTGGTGATCACAGGCTCTCCTTGGCGCCCCTGGCGCCCTGAACTCCAGCTCGCTCCGCCAGCAGCGACGGAATGGCGGCGATCCGCGAGAAATCCCGCGCCTCCGCACCGGTCCACAGACGGTTGTCCTCGCCATAGGTGGCGACGGACGGGTCCATCATCGAGAAGGGACTCCGCGCCCCGGTGACACGCGTCCGCCCCGCGGAAAGCCGCACGCGCGTCTCACCCGTGACCCGCTGCTGCGAGCTGGTGAACATCGCCTCGATGTCGCGCAGCGCCGGGTCGAAGTACTGCCCCTCGTGCAGCCGGTCGCCATAGAAGCGACCGAGCTGGTCCTTCCAGAACACCTGCCACTTCGTCAGCACCAGCTTCTCGAGCTCACGATGGGCCTGGATCAGCAGCAGCGCCGCACCGGCCTCGAAGCCGATGCGACCCTTGATGCCGAGGGCCGTCTCGCCCACGTGAATGCCGCGGCCGGCGCCGTAGGCGGCGCAGAGGTCGCCCAGCTGGTCCACCAAGGTGGCACCATCGAGCGCCACGCCGTCGATGGACAGTGGAATGCCCTGCTCCCAGCCGATGACGATCTCCCGGGTCGCGGGGGCATCCGCTGGCGGCTCGAAGAGCTCGTCGGGCGGGCCGGCCCAGGTATCGTGGGTCCAGCCACCGCCATACGTGGTGCCCCACAGGCCGCGGTTGATGCTGTACGCACTCGCCTTGGCCGGCACCGGAAGGCCGCGCGCCTCGAGGTACGCGATCGAGTCGGCCCGCTGGAGGTTTGCGTCGCGGATGGGAGTGAGGATCTGCAGCTCGGGAGCGAGCACCCGGAACGCCACGTCGAATCGCACCTGATCGTTGCCCGCCCCGGTCGATCCATGCGCCACGGCGCCGGCGCCCATCGCGCGGGCCGCCTCGATGACGGAAATGGCCTGCTGGGTGCGCTCGGCCGCGACACTCAGTGGGTAGACCTCGCCCCGGAGCACGTTGCCCTGGATCAGGTAGCGCACGAAGCGATCAAAGACTGCTGCCCGGGCATCCACCTCGTGGTGGCGTCGCGCGCCCACCGCCTCCGCCTGGCGCCGGATCACCGCCCGGTCCTCGGCGGTGCTGCCACCGGTATTGACGAACACCGTCTCCACCGCCCAGCCGTCATCGGCCAGCCGGGGCACGCAGTACGACGTATCGAGGCCGCCGGAGAAGGCCAAGGCGACGCGGGGCTCAGGAGATTGCATAACGCATAAACATGCAGTCTACCCGGTTCGCGCGCAAGGCGTGGCGGCGCCACGCCGGGCTACCAGTCCTCCGCCAGCGTCCGCACGAGTTGCGCGAGCGCCTGCACGTCCCGCAGGTCCACCACCTCCGCCGGCGAATGCGCATAGCGCAGCGGCCACGCGACCGGGACGTCGGGCACGCCCCACGCGCCGAACACCGAACCGTCGTTCCCCCCGTTGGTGGAGCCCACCTGCAGCGGGATCCGGCGGCGCGCCGCCAGCTGCACCAGTGTGTCCACCAGGGCTGGCGGCGTCACGCTGCTGTTGTCCAGCGCCCGGGCCACGGCGCCCGACCCAAGTGCCACGTCGGCGAAAGTCTTGATCTCCAGGGGCGAGTCGGACGACACGAAGGTGTCCACCGCATGCACCCGCGCCGGCGACAGGCCCAGGGCATCGGCCACCACCCTCGCCCCTTCGAGACCGGTCTCCTCCCGTACGCTCCACACGAAGATCACCCGATGGCGGAGTCGCTTCGGGTCGAGCTGCCGAAGCGCCAGGACCAGCGCCGCGCAGCCCACGCGATCATCGAATGAGCGACCGGTAGCCCGGGTGCCGGCCAGCGGCACGAATGCCTTCGGCATGGTGAGGGTGTGACCCACCCGGACACCCATCCCCTCCACTTCCTGCCGGGAGGACACACCGATCGTGGCTCGCACCGGGGGCGGCGCGCGCCGCGGAGCGTCACCGACGGAGTCGCGTGGCAGGAAGATCCCCGGGATGTCGCGATCGCCGGTGTGCACCAGTGCTGGCTGGGCCTCGAAGAGCGACAGGAAGAACCCGCCGCGCGGCTTGAGCTCGAGCGTGCCGTCATCCTCAATGCCGCCAATGACAAAACCGATCTCGTCAAGATGGGCCACGAACACCACCAGGGGTTCACCCTGCCCCGCCTCGATCAGCAGGTTCCCCGCCGAGTCGGTCGTGGGTCGCGCCCAGGCGGGCAGCATGCGCGTGACCGCGTCGCGCACCGGGCCTTCCATTCCGGAGACACCGTAGGTCTCGATCAGCGGCGCGAGGACGGTCCGTACGTCGTCAAGTGATGGCTGCTGGGCGGACGCCAGTGACGGAGGCAGGAACAGCGCGACAAGCACCACCAGCCGGCGCATCACTGGCCCGCCTCGATCCAGCGCGCCAGGCTCGTTCTCAGCGCCTCGGCGCCGGCGAGGGAGACCGTCTCCACGGTGGTCCATGCGTGCGCCACCGGCAGCAGCCATCCGTCGGGGGTACGCTGGGCGGAGCCCGGCGCTCCGGCGGCGCCGTCCACCAGGCGCTCCTCGGTGAAGGGTCCGAAGGTGCGCCGTACCGTGCGCAGGCCGCGCTGGGAAAGGTTCTGCTCCGTGACGAAGGCGATCACCACGGTGCCCGAGCGCGGCGAGACGTCGCGAGCAGCGAGCACCAGTGCAGCGCATGCCGCGCGGCGCCCCGCCATCGGCGCCGCGAGCAGGTCGCCGCCGTATCGAAGCGGCTGTTTAACGAGCGACACCGGCGTGAGCACACCCGCACCCAGGCCTGTCACTTCCTGCGCGGTGGCCGCACCGACATCCACCCGCGCGTCATCCACGTTGAAGGGCTCGTCCGCTGCCCCGTTGCGACCGCGCGTGAGGTGAACGGAGCGCACCGCCACCACCCCCGGGACCGGACCCCGCCGCCCGTACAGCGTCACCCGATGACCCTCGAGCTGCTGGTCGAAGAGGGGCGACGGCCAGCGCCCCGGCGCACGACGCAGGGTGAGGTAACCATCCGCTTCCACCTCTCCCACTACCCAGCCCGGCTCGTCGAGCGGACAGGCCAGCAGGCGGCGCGGCGAACCCGTGCCGAGCACCAGCACGGCGCTGCCCGACCGGTCGCGTGTCGATTCGGGAAGCAGGTTGATGAGGGTGTCGACGAACGCCTGCTCGAATCCCGTCACCGCGGTGATGCCGGCGAGGCGTTCGACGAGCAGGGACGACGGAGTCGCCTGGGCCAGCAGCGGCGATGCGACGAGGAGCGGGAACAGAAAGAAAAGGCGCATTACCAATGGTAATGCGCCGAACTCACGCCGATACAAGGCGACCTACTCCATTCCCCCGTCCAGGTCGTACACGTAGGCAGCGGAACCGTCACCACCAGACGATTCGGTCGCGACATTCCGGAGGGCGTCGATCGACTCGAGCATTGACGATGCGAACGCAAATTCAACAGCGTGCGGCGTGCCCGGCATTCCCGTGACATCCGGAACGTACGCCACGAGAAAGCGATCGGTCACCTCCGCGGAGTGGTTGATGCTCTGGGCCGGGGGGAGCCCATGGCGAGCCGCGATCTCCTGCACCAGCCGGTCAGCCCGTACCTGCCGGTCGAGCTCCAGGGACACAAGCGACATGATCAGGACCCATTTCTCCGGTCCGGGACGTCGGCGGACCGATGCGGCTGGGAGATCACGAGGCGACGCCCAGCCCCGAATCCAGACAACCTTCTTTTATTGACCCGGTCGGGCCTTGGACGTTAGCGAAGAAAGGCCGAAATCGGCGCTGTGCCGCTCCAGGAATGAGGCCGCCTCGGCAATGTCACCCTGCGCGAGCCCATGACCACCGGGACTCCACCGGAATTCCACCGTGGCACCGCTATCCGTGAGCAGTACACCGAGCCGCTCAGCCAACGCGTGCGGCACAATCGGATCGGTTCGGCCGGACGAGATGAACACCGGCACACCCGCGAGCGAAGGCAGCTTTTCCGGTTCGAACGGCACCATCGGCCTGAGCAGCACCGCGCCCGCCAATGTTCCCGTACCCGAAAGCAGCAGGCTGGCCGCAATGTTGGCCCCGTTCGAGAAGCCCACGGCGACCACGCGCCGCGGATCAAGTTGATACTTCGCTGCTGCCTCCCCGATGAACTCAGCCAGTTGGCCGGTGCGGACCTGCAGGTCGTCCAGGTCAAATACCCCTTCGGCCAGCCGCCGGAAAAAGCGCGGCTGGCCCCGCTCGAGCACTGCCCCGCGCGGGCTCAGCAACGCCGCCCCTGGCAGGAGCGCCTGGCCGAGCGGCAACAGGTCGTTCTCGTCGCCGCCGGTACCGTGAAGGAGCAGCAGCGTCGGCAGCTCCGGCCGCCCCGGCACAAACCGGTGCGCCTCCATCATGTGAGTTCGGGCCGCTCATGACATCACCTCCACTGCAGCGGCATCGAGGGCCGGAAGGGTGCCAGTGATTTCCTTGCGATGCCGCTCGAGCCACGGCGGCAGCTTGAGGGTCGTCCCCAGCTCCCGCTCCGGCTCATCCCACAGAAATCCGGGGCTGTCGGTGGCAACCTCGAAAAGGACACCACCAGGCTCCCGGAAATACACCGACTTGAAGTACTGTCGGTCCACCACTGGGGTGATGCTCATCCCCGCCGTTTCCACCAGCCGGCGGGTTTCCAGCTGGGCGGAATCATCCGGGGCCCGAAAGGCCACATGGTGCACCGTCCCCACTCCGCCGACGCCACTCCAGAATCCGTCGGCCCTGCGGAGATCCACGACACCACCAATCGGTGAATCGCCCCGGAAGCGACGGGTACCCGCCTCCTCGCCCGCCGCACGAAAGCCCAGCGGGCCGGTCAGCACTTCGACCGTGCCGGTGGCCGCGTCGTCGGTCCAGAGCGTTACTCCGTGCACCCCGCGGATGGCGTGCTCGGCGGGAACCCCGCCGTGCGCCCAGCCCTCGTGCTGCGCATAGGGGGCCGCGCCCACCAGTTCCAGCAGCATGCCGTCGGGGTCCCGCAGGGCCACCACTCTCTCGCCGAACCGGCTGACGGGGGCCTCGAACGTCACTCCCCGTGCCCCCAGTCGCTCGATCCACCAGCCGATGGACTCCAATGGTATGGCAAAGCTCGTCACCGCAGCCTGACCAGTGCCGGTGCGTCCACGCCTGCCGCCCGGGATCGGGAAGAAGGTGAGGATCGAGCCGGGCGCACCGGTCCGGTCGCCGAAGTAGAGATGAAAAGTGCCGGGATCGTCGAAATTGACGGTCTGCTTCACCAGCCGCAGTCCGAGTGTATCGCCATAGAAACGCACCGTCGCCGCCGGATCGCCGGAAATAGCGGTGACGTGATGAATGCCGGTCATGATTCGTGCTCCTCTTGTTGTTCGTCATGCACTGCCGGCCGAATGAGGCTGCGACAGAGTCTTGCCAGTTCTCGCTGCTCATCCTCGCCGAGCAGGCTCATTTCCCTTGTCAGTCTCGCCGCATGCGCCGGGAACAGCTCACTCACCAGCGCCGTCCCATGATCGGTAAGGTGCACCTTGATGTAGCGGCGATCGGCTGAACCACGCTGGCGCCTGACCAGGCCTCGCTTCTCCAGCTGATCCACCACAAGCGTCACGTTGCCATGGGTCCGGAGGATCTTCGCGGCCAACTCACGCTGATGGAGTGGACCGAGATGCAGGAGCGCCTCGAGCACGCCGAACTGACTCTCGGTCAGCCCGGCCTCCCCAAGTGGACCATTCAGGCGGGTACTGAGCGCATTCGCCGCCCGAACCAGTTTGACAAAGGTCCGGAGCGCCAGTCGTTCCTGTGAGGTCCCTGCAAAACCAGCCATATCTTCGCCTGCTCCGATATGAGTGAGCAATAAACTATTTAGTACTTAACGAATGTCAAGACCTGCATTCCCCGGCACCTTTTACTGAAACGTTTCTTCCATGGGTGGGTAGGCAAGTTGTGACTGTATTGACGTTTTGCCGCCCGGGCGTAAGTTTCCCCCCTGACGTCGACCACGGTCGGCGGTTTGGCGTTTTCCGTTTCTGTCCTCCCCTAATGCTCGGAGTGTTCATGCGATCTCTGTTCGTGTCTGCTGCGGCCCTGGTTATCGCGGCCGCACCCGCCGCTGCCCAAAAAGCAGGCACGGTGGAAATCGGTGCCTTTGGGCGCGTCACCTGGTTCGACGACGTCTACAAACTCCAGAACGACATCGGGGTTGGTGGGCGTCTGGGCTTTTTCGTGGCCCGTAACCTCGAGATCGAGGGCCAGTACACGTACATCCCGACTGCCTCCACTGACAGCAACGCCAGCTTCGACGAGAAGGTGAGCGCTCAGTCGGTCCGTGGCTTCCTGGAATACAACATCAACTTCAAGCCGGCGGCGCTGGTGATCGGCGCTGGCGCCGTGTACAGCGGCTACGGCGGGTACTACGACAGCATCCCGGGCCACACAGACGGCATCGCCCCCTCCTTCCTGCTCGGCTTGCGGTTTGGTGTGGGCGGCATCCTCCAGGGCCGCATCGACGGCACCTACGACCTCATCGGTTCACCCGCTGACTTCACGGGCCCGGCCGACAACGCTGGGAACTGGGGTCTTCAGGCCGGTCTCTCCCTGATGTTCCCGAAGGAGAAGCCGAAGGATTCCGACGGCGACGGCGTCATCGACAAGCTCGACCAGTGCCCCAACACCCCGATGGGCACCAAGGTTGACGACAAGGGCTGTCCGATTCCGCTCGACGACGACAAGGACGGCGTGGTCAACGATCGCGACCAGTGCCCGAACACCCCGGCTGGCGAGACGGTCAACTCCGTTGGTTGCTCGCAGTCGCAGCTCGACGATGACCGCGACGGCGTGAACAACGCCCTCGACAAGTGCCCGAACACCCCGGCCGGTACGCCGGTGAACGCTGAAGGCTGCCCGTCCGATGACGACAAGGACGGCGTGCCGAACAGCGCGGACAAGTGCCCGAACACCCCGGCCGGCGAGAAGGTGGACGCCATGGGTTGCTCGGATTGCCAGCGCGACTCGGATGGCGACGGCGTCATGGATTGCAACGACAAGTGCCCGTCGACCACGGCCGGTACCAAGGTCGATGCAGCTGGCTGCCGCATCATCTTCGAGGAGACCGGCGGAACGTTCACCATCAAGGGCAGCAGCTTTGAGGTGGGTAGTTCCAGGCTCACGAAGCAGGCCAAGGTTTCGCTGACGGATGCAGCGATCAAGATCAACACGATCCTGCCGAGCCTGCCGCCAGACTACAAGATCTGGGTGCAGGGTCACACCGACAGCACCGGCAGCGTCAAGCTGAACGAGCGCCTGTCGCAGGCCCGCGCGGATGCGGTCAAGGATTACCTGGCCACGCAGGGCGTGCCGGCTGACCGGATGGAGGCAAAGGGGTATGCCTCGACTCGTCCGATCGCGACGAACAAGACCAGGGAAGGTCGCGAACTCAACCGCCGCGTGTCGCTCTACGGCGGGCCGGTTGAAGTGGAGGATCCGGGCCAGTAAGGCCGGCAGCAACAGGCACCACCAGCGGGGAGTCTTCGGACTCCCCGCTGTTTTTTTGGCCTACATTGGAGCTGCATGACTACCTACGCGCAGCGGGTCGGTGTTTTCGGCGGCACGATGATGGTGGTGGGCGGGATCATTGGCTCCGGGATCTTCCTGAACCCGGCGGTGGTGGCGCAGCGCGCCGGAACCGGGACCCTCACGATTGTCGCCTGGGTCGTCGGGGGTCTGGTGGCGATCCTGGGCGCCTTCATCTACGGTGAGCTTGGCGCACGACGACCCGAATCCGGTGGTGGGTACGTCTACCTCCGAGATGCCTGGGGACCGCTTCCCGCGTTCCTCTACGCGTGGACGCTGCTCCTGGTCATCGCAACGGGCGCCATCGCCGCGGTCGCAATGACTTTTGCCAGCTATGCCGGCGCCGTGGCCGGCCTCGGGCCCACGGCCATCACCCCCCTGGCGCTGGGCAGCATCGTGCTGCTCACCAGCATCAACATTCTCGGCGTCACGCCGAGTTCGGTGATGACGTCCCTGTTCACCCTGCTCAAGCTGGCGGCGCTTGGGCTCCTCATCCTGGCAGGCTTCGGTGCCATGCTCGGCAAGAGCGTCGCCCCGGCGCCAGTGATGGTTCCCCTGTCCGGCAGCGGCCCTACCCTCGCCTTTGCCGGCGCCCTGGTTCCGGTGCTTTTTGCGTATGGTGGATGGCAGCAGACCAACTTCGTCGCTGAAGAGCTGGTGGATGCGCCGCGCAACCTTCCCCGCGCGCTCCTCTGGGGCGTCGGGATCGTCGTGACCGTGTACCTGCTCGCAAACGTGGTCTACTTGAGCGCCCTGGGCGTGGGTGGACTGGCGGACAGCACGGCACCGGCGGCAGACACGATGCAGGTCTTCCTCGGCCCAGCGGGGCGCACCTTCATCGCGGTCGGCATTGCCGTCTCGACCTTCGGTTTCCTCAACCTGGCAATCTGCGCCAACGCCCGTGTCTACCAGGCGATGGCGCGTGACCGGCTCTTTTTCGACGCCTTCGCCCGCCTGCACCCCCGCTTTCGCACGCCGGTGATCGCGCTGGTGGCCCAGGGGGCATGGGCGGCGGTCCTCGTGCTCTCAGGCACGTACGGGGAGCTGCTGGATTATGTGGTGTTTGGCGACTGGATCTTCTTTGGCTTGACGGCAGCGACGCTGTTCGTCTTCCGGCGGCGGGACGCACGTGCGGGAGCAGTACAACCGGGGTTTGTTACTCCCGTCTGGCAACTCTCGACCTTGCTCTTCGTGGCGGCAGCGGCGTTTGTCGTGGCCGGTTCGATCGGGGCTAACCCGCGAAACGCCGTGCGCGGTGCCGGGCTCATCCTGCTGGGAGTACCGCTATACCTGTGGCGCCGGCGCGCCGGCCTCCATGGCGGGTCCAGCGTGTAAGCCGTTCTCATCGGGCAGGTACTCACCCTTGTACATCGCCACCAGTTCGAAGAAGTAGGAGATGGCCAGCGGACCGACCAGAAGACCGAGAATGCCGACGAGAGGAACGAAGGCAAAGGCACCGATCACGGTGATGAAGGGGTGCATCTTGGCGTAGCGGCGAAAGACGAAGGGGCGCACCAGCGTGTCGATGTTGCCGACGATGAGGACACCACCAAGAGCGAGTACCATGCCGGAGATGGGTCGACCCTGGGCCACGAGATACACCGCACCCGGTGCCCAGACAATGCCGCTTCCCACCAGCGGCAGGATTGAAAAGATGACCGTGACCACGCCCCAGAACGCCGGACTGGGGAGACCCAAGGCCCAAAAGCCCAGGCCCACGGCCAGGCCCTGGAGCAGGGCGGTGGCGAAGGTACCCACCAGCATCGAGACCGTGACGTTTCGGAAGGCCTCGATCAGGCGTGCACGGTTGGCTGGCGAAAAGGGGATGAACGACTCGAGCATCCTCCGGGCGTCGGACGGCTGCACGAGCAGGTAGAACAGCCCGAAGAAGGTCAGCGTAAACTGGATGAGCAGCTTCGCGCCCGTACCCACCAACCCGAATGCGCTGCCCCCCAGCCACGAGAGCGCGGTGGAGCTCACCTTCTTGAGCTGCTCGCCCACCTTGATGTCACCGATCTGGAGCACCGACAGCCGCTGGAGGAGTTCGCTGTCCTTGATCGTCGTTGCCCAACCCTGCGCCTCGTTGGCCAGGAGGCCGACCGCGCCCACTACCGGAAGGAAGATCACGACGAACGCAATGACGATGACCACAATGGCCGCGGCCGAGGCGCCAATCCTCTTTGCCAGCTTCAGGTGCAGCGCACCGAAAATGACGTAGAGCACCGGTGCGCCAAGCAGGCCACTGAAATAGGGCCAGGTGGCCCAGAGAAGCCCTGCGCCGAGAACGAAAATGAGGAGCGCGGCGCGCTGCTGGCGGTCGATGAGGAAGGACATGGGGGTTGAACCTATCGCTGGGATGCTGGGCACGCCAAGGGCAGTTCAAACCCAGGCAACCCCGGCGGCATCAAAGGACCAGCGCCGATGACCGAGACCAAGCGAGGACCATGGATCCGGACGCGCTGAGCCTGGAGGTCCGTCGCGCCCAGGCCGGCGACGCCGATGCCTTCGCGGCCCTCTACCGGGCGCACGCGGGGCGTATCTATGCCGTGTGCCTCCGGATGGAGGGTGACGCGGCGGAAGCCGAGGAAAGGACCCAGGACGTCTTCGTCCGGGCATGGGACCGGCTTCCGAGCTTCCGGCACGAGAGCGCCTTTGGAACCTGGCTCCATCGGCTGGCGGTGAACGTCGTTCTTGGCCATCGCCGCGCGGCATGGCGCCGGGACATGCAGGTCACCACGGTCGAGGAGCCCGAACTGCACGAGGCTCCCGGCCCGATACCGGAGCCTGGCAACCGGATGGACCTGGAGGCGGCGATGAAGATACTTCCCCCCGGTGCGCGTGCCGTCTTCGTACTGTATGACATCGAGGGATATGGGCACGCCGAGATTGCGGAAATGACGGGCATAGCGGAAGGAACCTCCAAGGCGCAACTCTTCCGGGCGCGCCGGCTCCTGCGAAAGGCCCTGGATCGATGAGCGGACACATGCCGGACGACGAAGCCTTCCTGCGCGCGCATCTCGACCGCCTGCCCCGCAGTGTCGAGCCGCCGCACGACCTCTGGCCTGCGATCGAGGCGAGGCTCCCGGCGCGCGCGCAGCCTCGCCGGCGGCCCATCATGCTGCAGCTTGCCGCCGCGCTTGCGCTCACTGCACTCTCCTCGGCCGTAACCTGGTTTCTCGTGCATCGTTCCGCGCCGGCACCAGTTGTTGCCACAGCGCCCCTCGATCGCGACCAGCTCGCCCGCCTCGCGCGTGCCGGCGAGGTGATGGAGGATGGCCTCCGGTCCGCTCCCCTGGCACCGGAGACGCGCGCCGTGCTGGCCCGCAACCTGGTGGTGATCGATGCCGCCGTCGCCGAGTGTCAGCGTGCGCTCGATGCCGACCCCGGCAGCCCCGTACTCGCCGACCTGCTGCGGGCCGCACACCGGCAGCGCGTCGAGTTCCTGCAGCAGGCCGCCCGCCTGCCCCGCTCGTGAGGATATCCATGCGCCGTGCTGCCCTGATGTTTGCGTTTCTCCTGCCCGCGCCGTTGCTCGCGCAGCAGCGCGTCGACCGCCGCATGGCGGTGAATCCCGACGCCGCCATTCGCCTCAACGACCTGGTCGGCCTCGTACGCCTGGTGGGCTGGGATCGCGACAGCCTCGTGGTCACTGGGGAGCTTCCGGCGCATGCCGGCCGGCTGTACTTCGGTGGGTCGCTGGACGTCGCCAAGCTTGGCCTCGAGGGTACCGACACCAGCAGTGTAGTAAACAGCGCGACACTCGAGGTACGGGTGCCGAAGCATGCGCGGGTCAGCGTACGCGGCGCGACCGTGAGCCTCGATGCGAGCGGACTCACCGGCGACCTCGACTTCATCACGACGGCGGGGCGACTGCACCTGGAGGGCGCCCCGCGCACGGTGTCGGCAGAGACCCTCGACGGCAACGTGGAGGTGGCGGGGCCGGCGACATCGCTCCGGGTCCGCACCGCCGGCGGCACCGTCGTTCTCCGCGGAGTGCGGGGAGACCTCAGCGTGACCACCGTGAGCGGAGCCATCCTCATTGGTGGTGCGCGGGTGGCGCGCGCGCGGCTGGAGACAGTGTCAGGCGAGATCGCATGGAAGGGGGCCATTGTGCGAGGCGGGACACTGGATGCGCAGACGCACAGCGGCAACATCGAGCTGCGGCTGCCCCCAACGCTCGGGGCCGACCTTGAACTCTCTGCACCGGCCGGGAGCATCTCGAGCGAATTCACCCTTCGTGGCAAGCCCGGCGCCAGCGGTACCCTCCGAACCAGCATCGGCGATGGTGGCTCCGCGATCACGGCGCGAACGTTCCGGGGGCGCATTTCCCTGCTGAAGCAACCAGAAGTCGATCCAAACCCCGCGGCGCCGGGCGGCATCTCAGGGACGAGGCAGTAGTCCTTCCCTGATAAGTGAGGTCCACAAATGCGTCGCTCTTTCCTGTCACTCGCTGCCGCCGTTTCCCTGGTCGCGGCAACCGCATCACCCGCCCTGGCGGGCCCACCCTGGCTCTCGATCGAGTTCCCCGCCAACCCGATGAACCGATCGGCACCGGGTGCCTATCTCCTGGTGCACACCTTTCATCATGAACAGGCCACCGCATTCGTGGTCGAGGCGCGTGCGGAGGGACTGGTGAACGGCCAGCGGCAAAGCATCCCCCTTACGCTCGAACGGACCGACCGCGACGGCGTGTACGCACTCAAGCAGGCATGGCCGGAGACGGGCGACTGGGTGCTCGTCATCACCGGTGCACCGGGACGCGAGTCCGTCACGGCGCTTGTGAGTATCGCCGACGGCACCATCCGCGGCATCAGGGTGCCCACGAAAAAAGTCGAGAATGGTCGCTGGACCATCCCCGTGGAGGTGACGCAAGCCGACGTCGAGGCTGAGCTCAGGTCCCTCGGCGCGCTCGCGTCACGCTAGGCAGCGGCTTGTGCGATGGGGCCGGGGAAGACATTCTCCGGCCCCATGAACATTGAAGCCCTGCTGAAGAAATGGCTGCTGGGAACGGTGCTCGTGCTGGCGGTGGCCGGGATCGCGGTGAGCATCGGCGGGCTGCTGCTGCCGGAGCAACACGAGGTGAGCCGCACGCTGACGCTTTCGCGCACGCCCGAGGCGGTATGGCGCGCCATCACCGACTCGGTGCGCATCCGTGCCTGGCGCCGGGACATCATCCAGCTGGAGCACCTGCCCGACTCGTCGTCGCATGCCGTGTGGCGGGAGATCGGCGACGATGGACGGGGCACTGTCGTGGTGGTGCGTGAGGAGCTTCCCCCCGTGCGGCTCGTGACGACCCGAACCACGGAGGCCCGCGGCCCGCGCAGTGAATGGACGTATGCCATTCGTCGTGCTCCGTCGGGCATCGACCTCACCATCACGGAACGCGGCACCATTCCCGGCAAGGCCGACCGCTTCATATCACAATTCACCACTCGGCATGCCGGCCCCGTCGACGACTACCTGACCCAGCTCGCCGCGTACTTCGAGGAGCCGCCCCGGCTCCGCTAGCGGCGCAGCCGTCGCACCTCCACGCGCTCGATACGGTTCTCATCGACGGTACGCAGCACGATCCACTCCGCGGTGATATCAAGTGGCGAGGCGTGGGTTGGGAGCGCCAGGGATCCGAGCCATGACCCTTCCTTCGAGAATATCCACCACTCCGCATCGATGTCGCCCACATGCCCGCCCCGGCGAACCCACGCCAGCGAGCCGGGATCGGGCACCAGCCCGATGATGGCGGGGAGCGAATCGGGCTTCGGGATCGTGCGCCACACCGAGTCGAGCCTCGCACGCTGGAGTCCGGTGCCCGCGCTGCCGAGCAGTGCGCGCCCCTGCCGATCAATGTCATCGCGCGACACCTCGAGGCGCGTGCCGGGCCAGCGGATGATGCGGCGCACCTGCCCCGATTCATCGCGCTCCTCGAACTGCATTCTTCCGCCTTCGCTCGTGATGAAGCCATCCGGCAGTACCGCCAGGCGCGACCCGAGGCCAAAGGGAACGGCCGAGAGCGATGCGCGCCCATGCTCGGTGCTCAGCAAGAGTTCCTCGCCCGGCAGGACCCCTACGCTGTCCGCAACACCGCTGCCGTCGAAGCGGAAGAGGCTCCGGCCCGGCCGCACAAATCCCGGCTCGCGATCCTTCAGCTCCAGTTCCGTCCCCGCCTCAGCGAGCAGCCGACCATCCGCGAAAGCACCAAGAACCGCAAAGCGGCGAGTGCTGTCCTGCAGTCGCAGCGTATCCTGATGCAGTACCACCCCAGCAGCATCCAGTCGCGTGAGCACCCGCGCGCGCGCGTCCCACGCGAGCAGCGTATCCCCTTGGGAATAGAGGCTCGCGAGCGAACCGAACTGGATGGGGGCTCCCCGGCCGCCGACGGTCCGTACGTGCTTTCCTGACGCTGAGAACCAGCGCAGCTGCCCGGTGCCCCCGTTGGCCACCACGATGCTGCCATCGGGAAGGCGCGCCGCACCCGTGATGCCGAGAAAGTCGAGGGCGGAGTCGCCGGCCACCCCACCGAGTGTCAGCGTCGGGCTGCCGGTAATTCGCCATGCCGGCCGGTCGCCCCATGCGGGCGTGGAGGAGGTCACCACCTGGATCCCGGCGCTGTCCACCACGTCAGGACCCGTTACCGGGAGGGATGCGTCGGGGCGGCAGGCGACGAGGCCGGCACAGACGAGCAGCGCCCGCCTCATCCGCGCGCCTTCCCCACCGTTCCAATGAACCTGGACACCAGCGCCGCCAGTCGCTGGCGCAGGACCTCGTCGTGCAGCGACCCATCGGCGGCAAAGGCTTCACCAGCCTGGGCGAGCGAGAACATCTCGGGGTACACGATCATCCCCATCGACTCGAGTGGAACGCGAAGGTGCCACAATCCGCGATTGCCGCCCACCCGCGAGTTCGATGCCGAGAGGAGCAGTGCCCATCGGTCACTGACCACGAAGGGGCGGATGCGCGAAAGCCAGTCGATGGTGTTCTTGAGGTTGCCGGGCATGGAGAAATTGTATTCGGGTGAGGCGAGCAGGAGGCCGTCAGCGGCTGACACGAGTCGGCCGAGACGCTCTACTTCCGCCGGTATGCCGGCGGCTGCCTGCAGGTCGGCATCGTATGCCGGAAAGATGAATTCCCGGAACTCGTGAACGTCAACCTCTGCGCCCTCAGCTCGCGCCAGTGCAACCGCCTGTGCCAGCAGGCGGCGGTTGAGTGATTCGCGCCGCAACGAGGCGGCAAAGGCAATCAGCTTGATGGCGCGAGCAGGGGACGCAGCGTCTGCCATACGTTGGCGGCCAGTCTCCGTTGTCCCGAGGGCGTGGGGTGAATGCCATCCGGCTGGTTGAGCGAGTCCACGCCACCCACGCCCTCGAGCAGGGCGGGAACGATGGGCAGGTCGTTGGCGCGAGCGACGGCGGGAAAGACCCGCTGGAACTGCGTCACGTACCCGCGCCCCAGGTTCGGCATGGCGTTCATGCCCACCAGGACGATGCGGGCCTCCGGCTGCACTGCGTGCACCCGGTCGATGATCGCCTGAATGTTCGACTGGATCGAGTCAGGATCCTGTCCCCTCAGGCCGTCGTTGGCTCCGGTCTCCAGGACCAGGACGGCCACTGGCGTGCTGAGGAGCCAGTCGATGCGCCGGAGGGCGCCGGCCGACGTCTCGCCGCTCACGCCGGCATTTACGACCCGATAGTGGAGGCCCGCCGAGTCGATCTTCTCCTGGATGATCGCGGGATAGGCCTGGTCTGGCTCGACGCCGAGGCCCGCCGTCAGGCTCGTGCCGACGAACATCACGACCGGGGCGGTGCTGTCGGCCAAGGCTGCGCTGGAGGCCACAGCACCGCCGGCAGGTTGCGCCGCACCGGTGCGTTCCCGTCCGCAGCCCGAAACGGCAACAAGCACGGCCATCATCGTGTACCTAGCTATCATTCGCGCTCTCAACGATCTCCCGGGATGTGCATGCTTCGCTGTGACGGGTTGACCCAGACATATCTCTCCGGCGGCCGCCAGCTGACGGTACTGAAGAATATCACCTTCGCCCTCGAGGACGGCGGGTTCCTCGCGATTGTGGGGCCATCGGGAAGCGGCAAGACGACGCTGCTTGGCCTGCTCGCCGGGCTCGACCGGCCCAGCCACGGTACCGTGCACCTCGATGGCGCCGACCTCGGCGCCATGACGGAGGACCAGCGCGCGCGGATGCGAGGCGAGAAGGTCGGTTTTGTCTTCCAGTCGTTCCAGCTCATCCCCACGCTGACGGCCCTCGAGAACGTCCAGGTTCCGCTGGAGCTCTCCGGTCGCCCCGCCGAGGAGCGCCCCCGTGAGCTTCTGGCCCGCGTCGGCCTGGGTGAGCGCAGCCATCATTACCCCGCCCAGCTGTCGGGCGGCGAGCAGCAGCGCGTGGCGCTGGCGCGCGCCTTCGCCAACCGCCCCCGGATCCTGTTCGCCGATGAGCCGACCGGCAATCTCGACAGTGCAACAGGCGGCGGCATCGTGGAACTCATGCTGGAACTCAACCGCGATTTCGGCACCACCATCGTGCTGGTGACCCACGACCTCGCCCTGGCCGCCCGCGCGCGGAGGATCATCCGGCTGGCCGACGGTGCCCTGGCGAGCGATACCTCCGCGTGACGTCGTCCGGCTTTGTATTCCGCATGGCCGCGCGGGAGGGCCGCGCGTCGTGGCGACGACTGCTTGTGCTCACCGGCGCCGTGGCCGTTGGCGTGGCGGCACTCGTGGCCATCAACAGCTTCTCCGACAACCTGCGACAGTCGGTCAAGGACCAGGCGCGCTCACTTCTCGGGGCGGACATGGCGCTGGTGAGCCGGCGGCCATTTCCACCTACCGCCGAGGCAGTGCTCGATACTGTCAGTCGCGGCGGCGCCGTGGCCCGCGTGGCGCAATTCGCCGCCATGGCGTACGTCGGGCGCACCGACGGGAGCCGGCTGGTGCAGGTCACTGCGGCGGAGCCCGGGTATCCGTTCTATGGCGAGATCGGCACCTCGCCCGTCACGGCATGGAGGCGGCTGCACGAAGGCCTCAATGTCGTGGTCGAGCCCTCCCTGCTGACGCAGCTGGGCGCGCGCATCGGTGATACCCTCTCACTGGGTGAGTCCCGATTTACCATCATCGGCGTCACCACCAGCATCCCCGGCGACGTCGGGGTGCGCGCCGCGTTCGGGGCGCGCGTGTTCATTCCGTGGCGTCTTCTCGAGGCCACGCAATTGCTGGGTGCGGGGTCCCGCGCCGAGTATGCGGCGTATGTGCGGCTGCCGCCCACTGCCGATGCCCTGAAGCTCGCGGAGCGGTTCCGGAGCACCCTTCGGCCTGAGCGCGTGCGCATCCGCACCGTCGAGGAGGACCGCAACAACCTCACGGAAACTCTCGACCGGATGGGCAACTATCTCGGGCTCGTGGCCCTGATGGCGCTGCTCCTGGGCGGGCTGGGCGTGGCGAGCGCCGTCTCGGTATTCATCCGGCGAAAGCTCGACTCGATCGCCGTGCTGCGATGTCTCGGCGCGTCATCGGGCCAGGTGTTCTCGGTGTACCTGTTGCAGGCGGTCGGGATGGGCCTGCTGGGCAGCGTGCTGGGCGTGCTCGGCGGTATCGCTGTCCAGCAGCTGCTCCCGCTCCTGCTGCACGACTTCCTTCCCGTAACCGTCTCTGCGGCACCTTCGCTGCGAGCGATCGGCCTGGGCCTGCTGGTTGGACTCTGGGTCAGCACCGTCTTTGCGCTGCTGCCGCTCCTGTCGGTACGTCGCGTGCCGCCGCTGGCAGCCCTGCGCCGTGACGTCGACCCGGCACCATCGCGCCGCGACCCCCTCACGATGCCCACGCTCGCGGCGCTCCTGCTGAGCGTTGTTGCGCTCACCGCGCTGCAGGTGGGCAACTGGCGCACGGCACTCTACTTCTCCCTCGGCATATGCGGTGCCGTCCTGGTGCTCTGGCTGGCGAGCCAGGGCCTCACGCGCCTGGTGCGCCGATGGAACCCGGCCAGCTGGCCGTATGTGTGGCGCCAGGGCCTGGCCAACCTGCATCGCCCGGCAAACCAGACCACCACCGTCGTGCTTGCCCTTGGATTCGGCGCCTTCCTGCTGGCTACACTGTACCTGGTGCAGCACAACCTGCTGAACCAGCTCCAGCTTTCCGGTGGTGACGGTCGGCCCAACCTCGTGGTACTCGACATCCAGCCCGACCAGCTGGCCCCTGCCGAGTCGCTGCTCGCGGCCGACAGCCTGCGCCTGATCGGCCCGGTGCCGATTGTGCCCATGCGCATCAGTGCCATCAACGGACGCGCGGTGCTCCGCACCGGGGACGATTCTGTCGAGGTTGACTCGACCGCCGGGGCGGGCGGCGCGAGTGGCAGCCAGCGTCGCGCCGGATGGGCGGTGCGGCGAGAATATCGGTCGACGTATCGCGACACGCTCGTCTCATCCGAGAAGCTGGTCGCCGGGAAATGGTGGCCGGCCGCTTCCGCAGCCAAGGCCGGTTCGCCCTCACCGGCCGCTATCTCCATCGAGGTCGGACTCGCATCCGAACTCGGCGTCACCATCGGTGACACCATCACCTGGGATGTGCAGGGTCTCCCCATCGTCACGCATGTCACGAGCATGCGGGAGGTGAACTGGGCCCGCTTCGAACCGAACTTCTTCGTCGTGTTCCAGCCGGGCGTCCTGGAGCGAGCGCCACAGAGCGCCCTGCTGCTCACGCGACTCGATGATCCGGCCGCCAGGGGACGGCTGCAGCGTCGGCTGGTGGAGCGTTTCAGCAACGTGACGGTGGTGGACATCTCGAACGTGCAGGCGGCAGTCGAAAAGCTCGTGGGCCAGGTGACTCTCGCCATCCGATTCATGGCCCTGTTCAGCCTCCTCACCGGCGCCGTGGTGCTCGCCGGCGCCGTCGCGACCAGTCGCTTCCAGCGGGTGCGTGAGGGCGCCCTCCTCCGCACCCTCGGTGCCACGCGAGGGCAGATCCTCCGGGTGGTGGTCGCCGAGTACTCGGCCCTAGGCCTGATAGCGGCGGTGGTCGGCCTCGGGCTCGCGGTCGTTGCGGCATGGGCGCTGGCCCACTGGGTGTTTGAGTCGCCGTTCGGGGTGCCGGCGAGCATCGGCGGGCTTGGCGTCATTGTGGTGGCGGGTACCGCCCTCATGGGCCTCCTCAACAGCCGCGATGTCGTGCGCCGGGCGCCGCTCGAGGTTCTCCGGGGCGAGTAAGCCGGGATCCGCCCGGGATGCATCCGGGCGCCCCATCCCCTACTTTTGCATCACCCTAACCCAACGCACATGCTTCCCATCGACCTCTCCGGCAAGCGGGCTTTCATCGCAGGCGTCGCCGACGACGGCGGCTTTGGCTTCGCCATCGCCAAGGCCTTCGCCGAGGCGGGCGCCTTGGTATCCGTCGGCACCTGGCCCCCCGCGCTCGGCATCTTCCAGAAGATGCTGGAGCGGGGAAAGATGGACGAATCAATGACGCTGGCTGACGGCCGACGGATGGAGTTCGAGAAGATCTATCCGCTCGACGCCGCCTACGATACGCTCAGCGATGCCCCGCCGGAAATCCTCGAGAACAAGCGGTACAAGGAACAGGGCGACTTTTCCATCGAGGGACTCACCGCGAGCCTGCGCCGCGACTTCGGCGACACCGGCCTGGACATCGTGGTGCACAGCCTTGCCAACGGACCGGAGGTCCGGAAGCAGCTGGTGGACACCTCGCGCGCCGGGTACCTCGCCGCGGTGGGCGTGAGCGCATACAGCAACATTTCCCTGGTCCGGAACCTGGCGCCGATGATGCGACCGGGCGGCTCCTTCCTCTCACTGACGTACATGGCCGGGGAACGGGTCGTGCCGGGATACGGCGGCGGCATGTCGTCGGCGAAGGCGGCGCTCGAGTCGGATACCAGGACGCTTGCCTATGAGGCGGGGAGGAGATGGGGCGTTCGCATCAACACGATCAGCGCCGGTGCGCTGGCCTCCCGGGCTGCCACCGCGATCGGGTTCATCGACGTGATGATTCGGTATACCGAGGCCAACAGCCCCCTCCCCCGCCGGCTGCAGGCCTCCGAGGTCGGTGCCACAGCGGCGTTCCTTGCGAGTCCGCTTGCGGCGGCCATCACCGGCAGCACCGTATACGTGGACAATGGCTACCACGCCATGGGTATGGCGGTGTCGGCGGCGGGCATCGAGCCACCCGCGGCCCCGTGAACCCGCGCCGCATGGTGGCGCTCGGTGCCATCGTCGCCGGACTCGCCGTGGCGGCAGGAGCGTTCGGGGCACACGCCCTGCGGGCCCGACTGGATGCCGGCGACCTCGGCGTCTTCGAGACCGCTGCGCGGTACCAGATGTACCACGGGCTCGCACTCATCGCGGCGGGTTGGGTGGCCGATCGCTGGCCCAGTCGACTCGCAAGTGCGGCGGGCTGGTGCTTCCTCGCGGGAATCGTGCTCTTCTCGGGAAGCCTCTACGCACTGGTGCTGAGCGGCGTGCGGGGCCTGGGTGCGATTACGCCGTTGGGTGGGGTGGCGTTCCTGGCGGGATGGCTCTGCCTGGCGCTGGCTGCGGGGCGTGAGAGCGTGAGGGCGTGAGGGCGTGAGGGCGTGAGGGCGTGAGGGCGTGAGGGCGTGAGGGCGTGAGGGCGTGAAGGCGTGAAGAAAAAAGAGGGGCGAGAAGTCAACAGACTTCCCGCCCTTTCTCCTTTTCGCCACTTCACATCCTCACGTCGTCACGTCATCCTGAGCGCAGCGAAGGATGTCACGTCGCCCCCACCAGGGGGCCTATCATCTCCGAGAAATTGCGTTCGTAGATGAACAGCGCCAGCAGCGCCAGGATGACAAACGTCGCCAGGAAGAGGGAGAAGCTGAAGATCCCCTTGAGCAGCGGACCGTCCCACTTGAGGTGCATGTAGTACAGCGCCACCAGCGCAAACTTGATCGCCGACAGCACGATCAGCACCGGAATGAGTCCGCTATGCAGGAAGTCGTGCAGGGGCAGTCCTGGCCGGTGCGCAATCTCGTAGGCGCCTACCTCCATCGCCGTGAGAATGAAGAGCACGAGGCCGATGCGGACATACTCCCCCGCGCGCTCGGGGAAGTTGTGCTCGTGTGCCTGGGCAGAGGAGTCCATGATAGCCCTAGGAGTTCATGAGGTAGACGACCGGGAAGATCACGATCCACACCACGTCGACGAAGTGCCAGTACAGCGCCGCCATCTCGAAATTGAGCGCCTTTGCCGGCGGCACATGACCGCGCACCCCCTCGATGAAGACCGACAGCAGCCAGATCACGCCGATGGTGACGTGCGTTCCGTGGAACCCGGTCAGCGTGAAGAAGCTCGCGCCGAACAGGTTCTTCTGCATCGTGAGGCCTTCATGATAGAAGTGCGTGAACTCGTACACCTGCATCCCGATGAAGAAGAGTCCGCACAGGATGGTCATCGCGAGCCATCCGAGGAACTTCTTCCGGTTGCCCTGCTCGCAGCCATTCAGGGCGAGCACCACGAACAGGGAGCTGAAGAGGAGCAGGGCGGTGCCGGCCGTGACCAGCGGGATCTCGAAGATCTCGCTCGGATACGGCCCGACGAGGCTCTTGCCCTTGTACACCAGGTACACCGAGATCAGCGACGCGAAGAACAGGCACTCGGACCCGATGAAGGTCCAGATGGCCAGCTTCCGGTTCGGCATGCCGGTTGACGTTTCGGGGTGCAGTGCGTGTGCGTCCACGATATTCCTCGCTCAGCCTTCGGCCGGTTCGAAGACCCAGTTGAAAATGCTGAAGAAGAGCACCGACACCGCCCCGAAGATGTACGCGGGGCCGAACTTCCCATCGTGGTGCATCAACGCGATGAAGAGCAGCAGCACGCCCACCGCCGCCAGGAAGGGCCAGTAGGACGGATTGGGCAGGTGAATGCCGGCACCGCTCACGCGAGCTGGCTCGGGCAGCGGCCCGCCAAGGGCGCGCTTCTCGTCCCAGAGCGGGTCGCGGCCATGCACCGTCGGGATCGTCGCGAAATTGAATTCCTGCGGCGGCGACGGGATGGACCACTCGAGCGTGGCCCCGTTCCACGGGTCGGCGGGCGCATGCGCCTTGGAGAGCGTCGACTTGATCACGTTGAAGATGAATACAAGGAACGAAAAGCCGAGAATGAGGCTGCCGTACGTCTCAAGCCGGTTGAGCGATTCAAAGCCGAGTCCCGCCGGGTAGGTGTACACCCGGCGCGGCATCCCCTCGAGCCCGACGATGTGCATCGGGAAGAAGGTGAGGTTGAAGCCGATCAGCATGATCCAGAACTGGAGCTTGCCGAGCCCCTCGTCGAGCATATGGCCGAACATCTTGGGCCACCAGTAGAAGGCGCCGGCGGTGAGTGCAAAGATGCTGCCGCCGAAGAGCACGTAGTGGAAGTGCGCCACCACGAAGTAGGTATCGGTCTGCTGCAGGTCGGCCGGGGCCGTCGAGTGCATGACGCCCGAGAGGCCGCCCATGATGAACATCGCGATGAAGCCCAGCGCGAAGTACATCGGTGTCTTCATCTGGATCGACCCGCCCCAGATGGTGCCGATCCAGTTGAAGATCTTCACGCCCGTCGGGATGGCGATGAGCATCGTCGCCAGCGAGAACACCGAGTCGGCGATCGGGCCCATGCCGGTCGAGAACATGTGGTGGCTCCACACGCCGAATCCCAGGAAGGCGATGAAGCACCCCGAGAACACCATCGCGGTGTAGCCGAAGAGCGGCTTGCGCGAGAACACCGGCAGGATCTCGGAGATGATGCCGAACGCCGGCAGGATCAGGATGTACACCTCGGGATGCCCGAATATCCAGAAGAGGTGCTGCCAGAGCAGCGTGTCGCCACCTCCCATCGGCACGAAGAAGTTGGTGCCGAAGAGCCGGTCGAACATCAGCAGGATCAGCGCGACCGTGATCACCGGGAACGACAGCAGGACCAGCAACTGCGTGATGAAGCTCATCCACACGAACATCGGCATCCGGATCAGCTTCATCCCCGGCGCCCGCATGTTGAGGATCGTCACGAAGAAGTTCACGCCGGCCGCCAGGGACGCGATGCCCAGGATCTGCAGGCCGATGGCCCAGAAGTCCATGTTCAGGCCCGGCGAATACTGCTTGCTCGACAGGTTGGCGTAACCGAACCATCCCCCGTCCGGCGCGGCGTTGAACAGGAAGCTCGAGTTGAGGAACAGGCCGCCGAAGAGGAACACCCAGTAGCTGAAGGCGTTGAGCCGCGGAAAGGCCACGTCGCGCGCCCCGATGAGCAGCGGGATGAAGAAGTTGAAGAACATCGCCGAGAGCGGCATCACGGCGAGGAAGATCATCGTCGTGCCGTGCATCGTGAACAGCTGGTTGTAGAAGTCGGGCGAGACAAAGTGGTTGTCCGGCCGCATGAGCTGCCAGCGGATCAGCAACGCCTCGAGCCCGCCGATCAGGAAGAAGATGAACGCCGACGCCCCGTACAGGATGCCGATCTTCTTGTGGTCCACCGTGGTGATCCATGACCAGAGACCGGTCTTCTCCGGATGGATCCCGGCAGCACCGGCGTGATCAAGAACTGAAGTCGCCATTGAGAAGGCCTTTTCGTGGTTGCTGGCGGCTAGTGCTGCCGGAGGTACACGACCAGGGATTGTGCCTCGGCGTCCGTCACGCCCAGGTCCGGCATCAGCACGCCCTGCTTGACCGTCTGCGGGTGCTGGATCCAGTTGGCCAGGTTGGTGTCCGTGTTCTTCAGCCATCCCGCTGCGATGTAGCGCCGCTGGCCGATGCCGGCCAGGTTCGGGCCGATCCCCATCGGCTTCATCGCATTGAGCGAGTGACACCCGACACAGGCCTTGGTCAGGAACAGTTGCGCCCCGGCCGTGGTGTCCGGCTCAGCCCCGACGGTGGCCGCCAGCGTCGTGGTCGTCAGCCCCGGCACTGCCGCCGTCGGCGTGGAGGCGCTGCTGTCGGTCATTGGCGTGGCCGGCGCCGCCACCGGCGCACCAGTCGCCTGCATCCGCCCGACATAGGCATCGAAATCGGATGGCCCCTGGGCGATCACCTGGAAGGCCATCCGCCCATGCTGGATACCGCAGAACTCCGCGCACTGGCCCGGATAGTCCCCGGCTTCCTCAGCCTTGAACCAGAGCGTGGTGCTCCGATTGGGGAAGACATCGCGCTTCGCGGCCAGCTGCGGGATCCAGAAACTGTGCAGCACGTCCTGCGTGATCATCTTGAGCGCGACCGTGCGGCCGACGGGTACATGCAGCTCATTCGCGGTGGTCAGGCCCAGCTGGGGATAGCGGAACTCCCACCACCACTGATGCCCGATCACCTCGACCTGCAGGACGTCGGCTCCCTTCGGAATCTCGTACGTGCGGAAAATCGTCTTGACCGTCGGGACGGCGATCATGGCCAGCACCAGTGCCGGGATCGCGGTCCAGATGACCTCGACCATCGTATTGCCGTGCACCTGCTTCGGCTCCGGATCGTCAGGCTTGCCGCGGAACTTGAAGATGACAAACACCAGCGCTCCCTCGACCAGGACGAAGACGATTCCGGCCCAGAGGAGCGTCGTGCGGAACAGCTTGTCCACCATCAGGGCGAAATCGCCCTTGGGATGAAGTGTACTTTGGGGGTATTGAACGGCTTGCGCACTGCCAATGGCGACCACGAAGAACGTCAGCAGGAGCAAGGCCCCGGCAACAGAGCGCCAGCGTTTGAATCGTTGGTCCATCCTGGGTCTTCCCTGTGCGCAGAGGAACATGCCGCAAACCCTATGCGACAAGAGGCTAGATGTTAGCGACCGTGACAGGCCCCGTCAATCATGAATCCCGGACTCGGAATGCGGCGCCCTGACCGGGGCAACGGGACCTGAAGCTCCTGAGACACAACGACTTGTCCGATTGGCCCGCAGGCTCCATCAATCAGGAACCCCATCCCGGGACCGTGCCATGCCCAACGTTGAACAAGAACGACTGATCACCCGCTACGCCGAGGGTCCGGATCGGCTCGAAGCGGCCCTCGATCAAGTACCCGCCGAGGCGCTGAAGTGGCGCCCGGGCCCGGGTAAGTGGTCGGTGCACCAGGTGGTGATCCACTGTGCCGACAGCGAGACCAACTCCGCGATGCGGGTCCGATTCCTTCTCGGCGAGGAGGAGCCAACCATCATGGGCTACGACCAGGACCGCTGGGTCGAGGCCATGGCCTACGATTCCCAGCCTCTGATACCCGCCCTGGCCACCATTCGTGCCGTGCGAGGCAATACCGTTCCCCTGCTCCGTCAGCTAACCCCGGCACAATGGGCGCGTCGAGGCACCCACACCGAGTCGGGCGCGTATGGCGTCGGGGACTGGCTCGAGATCTACGCGGAACACCTGCACCAGCACGAACGACAGATCCTGCGGAACCTCGAGGCCTGGACAGCGAGGTAGGCCTATTTCACGGGAACGTTGAACGGCACCGGGTCCGGCACCACAATGGAGAAGTGCCACCATTCCTGGTCGTAGTTGATGAAGCCCTGGGCCTGCATCGCCGATACCAGCCGCTGCCGGTTCCGTGCCGCGACGCCAGTGGCGTTCGCCGTATGTGCCGCCTGGGAAAAGGTGTCGTAGGGCGTCCCCATCTCAAGGGGCGCTCCGGTGTCGAGGGCCACCAGTGTCAGGTCTACCGCCACGCCCATGTTGTGCCGGCTGCGCCGCGCGATGTACCCCTGCTTGAACAGCTTCATGTTCCCGGTCCGTTCCGCCCATGCCACCATCCCCTCGGTAGCGCTGACCGGTCGGTAGCCATCCCACACCAGCAACCCGAGCCCATCGGCACGGAGCAGGCGCTGTACCCGGCTAAGCGCCACCGCCGCCTCGCGACGCAGGTAGGCTCGATTGGCTTCGTAGCCCGGAAGGGGGGCACCGGTGAAGTTGTCGTGCGTGAAGTACCTGAGCCTCACCGCGATACTGGAATCAACCGACTGTACATCCACCAGGAGCGACTCCGCCGCTGCCGCACTGGCGATCGGTGCCGGCGCCGTATTGACCTGGCCCTGCGCCTGACCCGTGCCGCACGCCGTAATCAGCAGCAGCAGGTGTGGCGCCACTCCAGCCTTGAACAACTTCCATAAGCGTATGTTGCTGAAGAACTTATGCATCCCGGTTCGCCGGTGGTTCACCAACGTCGCCATGCTCTCGCGGTCCCCCGTCATCGGTGTATCTTTCGAGTCACACTCAAGGTAGTCGACGGGTCCGGGGCGGAGCATTCGTCCCGGACCGTGCAGTTCATGCTCATGCGGGTGGGACGCCCGCCCCCCGATGGATTCTCATCACGTTTTGGATGGTCGGACCAGCCGATGATACGAGAAATGAAGGAGAAGCTGAGCCGGGAGATTGACCAGCTCAGCCATGAACTCAACGTGACCCTGCCGCAGGCCATCGCCACGGCGGTGGAAATGGGCGACCTCCGGGAAAACTCGGAGTACAAGGCCGCGCTCGAACGGCAGCAGTTCGTGCAGGCGCGCCTGGGCCAGTTGCACCAGCGCATGCAGCAGGTCACGCAGCTCGAGAACCACGAGGCGCCCACCGATCGCGTTGGGCTCGGGTCCCGGGTCAAGGTGCGCGACCTCAGCACCCACGAGGTGGAAGAGTTCGTCGTCGTGCTCGCCGAGATGATGGACATCGACGCCGGGCACATCTCCCTGGCGTCCCCGCTGGGCCGCGCCCTCGCCGACCGCAAGGTGGGCGATGAGGTGCAACTCCGGCTGCCCACCATTTCCCGGCGTCTCGTCGTGCTCGAGCTCGTCACGGTGCACGATGCTGGCGCGAGTGCCTGACATGGAGTTCCCCGGGAAGCAGCTCATCCTCGTGGGCGACCGGGTACTCATTACACCGGAAGAAGGTGACGACCGCACCCGGGTCGGCCTGTACCTCCCGGCCAGCGCCCTCGACACACAACAAGTGCAGGGTGGCCTCATCGTGGCCACCGGCCCCGGTGATGCCGTGGCCGACATCGTGGCGCCCGACGACGAGCCGTGGAAGACGCGCAGCGAGCGACGGAAATCCACCATGCAGGCGCGCGTGGGCGACCACGCCATCTTCTTCCGCAAGGCAGCGGTGGAGATCACGTTCGAGGAGAAGAAGTACCTGGTGGTTCCGCAGGCCGCGCTGCTGGTCATCGTCCGGGAGGATCTCCCGATCTGACTCGGGAGTCATGACCCCCATGCCACGCCGTGTCCTGAGTGATGCCGCCAGGGAGTATCGCCGTACGATGTGGAGCCTGGCCGGCGTCGCTGTCATCGCTTACGCAATCGGGGTCGCCGGCGTGCGAGGTACCGTGCCGCGGCTGGCCGGTCTCCTGGGGTTGGGCGCCGGCGTCGCCACCACCGTGGTAGCCTTCTACTTCGGGTTGCGCGCCCACCGCCGCGCCCTGGCCGATCAGGAGATGTCCTCCCGGCGCAGCATGATCGTGCTCCTCGCCGCCGAACTCGGCAGCAAGGACGACGTGACCCTCGCCTCGATCGAGCAGCGCGGGGGTCCCGCCGCCGAAGCGGCGGCGCTCATCCTCAAGGGGCGACGCGAACGAGGAGAGCCCCCACACCGAAGCTGAGCCTCCCGCATGTGCTACCAGCTGGTGCTCGTCTCCCCCCTCACACTCAGCGAAGTGCGATCCATGCTGCCGCCTGGCACCCACGCCGATGCGCTGAGCCCGGCTGGACAGCAGCGTTGGCGCGCACTCCTGCCCGGTTCGCAGACAGCCGTACTCCTTCGCGCCGGCCACTGTGCCTGTGGCCTCCTCCAGCCCCGCTTTCGCGCCGCACGCACCGATGAGGCACACCTGCGTCAGCGCTACCGTGAACTCAGCGTGCCTCGCGCGCAGGTTGTCCGCGCGCTCGAGCGCCATCGGCGGAGCGTCGCGGCCTCGCCACGCGCCGCACCCGATGCCCTGCAGCGCCTGGTCGTCGAGCACGCGCGCAATGCCGGCCCCAGCGCCTGGTTCCTCGGCTTCAGCGCGCACGATGCACCGCCGGTAGTCCCCGCCACTCCCGTCACGAATCAAACAGCAGAGGTCGTTGCCCGGGATCCCGACGGGTGGCTGGCCGAGGGCCAGCTGACGATGGTGCAGCCGTGATGGACCTGTTCTGGCAGCACTGGCGACCCGACCATCCCCGCGCCGTGCTCATCAATGTCCACGGGCTCGGCGATCACAGCGGCATGTATCCCAGCATCGCCGAGTGGTTTCCGCCCCGCGGCGTGGCAGTCTACGCACTCGACACGCGGGGGAACGGCCGCTCACCAGGCCCACGCGGCCATGTCGATGGATGGAAGGTGTATCGCGAGGACCTTCGTCGCTTCGTGGAACTCGTGCGCGAGCGGGAAGCCACGACGCCGGTGCTCCTCGGCCACAGCCTTGGCGGCCTCATGGTCCTCGACTATGCCATCGAGTATCCCGCAACGATTCGCGGGGTGGCAGCTGCCGCACCGGTGCTCGGTTCCATCGGGACCCCCGCGCCGCTGCTCTGGCTGGCGCAGGTACTGTCCACAATCTGGCCTTCCTTCACGCTGGAGACCGGTCTCGATCTTTCGCGCATTGCGCGTGATCCAGCGGTCTTGCAGGCTGTGCTCGATGACCCGCTCTTTCACCGGCGCGCCTCCGCGCGGCTCGCCAGCGAGATCCTTTCGACCCGCGATGCGGTGCACCGGCGGGCACCGTTGCTCGAAACGCCCGCGCTGCTGCTGCACGGCACCGACGACACGATGGTACCGATCGACGGAAGTCGCCGGTTTGCCGGCGGACCCGCCGCCCCGCGCGTTCGCCTGACCGAGTACGACGCGCGGCACGCCCTCTTCGCCGACGAGGGGTATGAACAGAGACTGACGGACCTCACAACCTGGATGGAATCGCTCGAGTGAAGACCGCGGCACGAACGATGTTCTGGCGGGCCATGCGCCTCCGCTGTCCGCACTGTGGCGGCGGGCCGGTGTTCGTCGGCTATGCGCGGCTCCTCCCGGCGTGCCCGAGCTGCGGCCTCACCTTTGAGCGGGGCGAACGGGGATACTGGCTGGGTGCGTATTTCGTGGGTCTCGTGGCCATCGAGACTGTCGCCTGCGCCTGGCTGCTCGCTGTGCTCGTGCTGAGCTGGCCCGATGTGCCGTGGAGATTCCTGCAATGGAGTACCGTGGCACTGCTGGTGGGAACCGCGATCGGATTCTACCAGATGTCCCACACCGTCTTTCTTGCCTTTGACCTCATCGTTCACCCGGCGGAACCAGCAGACTTCGCTGCGCCGGCGGAAAGGAGAGGGAGCCGGAGAATCTGAGCCGGCATTATGCTTGACTGACTTGCGTTTCTTCGGTATTTCTTCGGGTAATAGCATCTGAACCGGAGGAACCTATGCTCAGCCAGGCATCGCCGAAGCCTATAATCGACAAGGACTTGAAGAGTTGTCCCGAATGCAGCGGCCCCCTCGCCAAAGTATCCGGGTGTGTCGGGTGCCGGCGTTGCGGCTGGGGCCGATGCGGCTGACCATGGCACGAGCCAGGACCAGGGTCACCGACCGCCAGATCGAGCTGGCGGAATTGGCCGGACGCGCTTCCGCCCGGGGGTTACCGGTGCTCGACACCCGCGCGCGCGGCACCGAATTCCGGGAGTTGCCTGTTCGCTCCGCGCTCAACAGTGCGGCGGCAACGCACATGGGCTTCTGGTCAATCAATCCCTACATCGGCTGCGAGTTCGGCTGCAGTTACTGCTACGCACGGGACACCCACCGCTACACCGTCGAGCGCCATGCAGCGAGCGGCGACCTGCGCGCTGAAAGCGATGATGCGTTGCTGACGAGACCCGCCGTCGATGCCTTCGAGCGCCACATCCTGGTCAAGAGCAACATCGCCGAAATCCTGACGCGCACGCTCGAGCCCTCCAGGGTCGGCGATGCAGCCATCGTCATCGGCACCGCCACCGACCCCTACCAGCCTGCGGAGCGGCAGTTCCGCATCACGCGCAGTGTCCTCGAGGCGCTGCTCCCGTTCCCTCCGCTCCACCTGGGGATCATCACCAAGTCGCCATTGATCACCCGGGACATTCCATTGCTCCGCGACGTGGCAGCTCGGCACCGACTCAAGATTCACGTGTCGCTCGCCACCTGCGACGGTGCGCTCCTGCGGCGGCTCGAGCCACGGACGCCAATGCCACACGCGCGCCTCCGCGCCCTGGCTCGCCTCACGGCCGCCGGGCTCAATGCCGGCGTGCTCGTGGCGCCGATTGTTCCGTTGCTCACCGACTCCCGCGAGGGCCTCACCCAGCTGTTCACCGCCGCGCGAGCGGCCGGCGCCGCCCGCGTCAATGGTGGCGTCCTGCGCCTCGGCCCCACGGCGCGCAAGAAGTTCCTCGCGCAAATCGCCGCCGAGTTCCCCGAGCTGCTGGCGCGCTATGAACGGCACTTCTCACACTCGACCAACGCCGAGCCTGCCTACCGGAAGGCGCTGTCCCGGCGGTTGACCGCATTGCAGCTGCAGTTTGGATTTCCAACAGGTGGGATGACCCGCGACATTGATGCAGTGAACGGAACGAATGTGCAAGCTGCACAGATGGAGCTCTTGTAGCAGTTACTTTTCACGTCCTCACGCCCTCAAGTCCATGTCAACACCACCTTCCCGAACGTGTCATTTTGCTCCATCCGGCGATGCGCCTGCGGCAGCTCTTCCATGGGAAGGATCGTGTCCACCACCGGCCGGAACCTCGGATTCTCACCATCGGGCGAAATGGCGAACCCCGGGAGGACCTCTGCCACGAACTCGCGCACGAGGATGGCACGCTCCGCCGGCCCCCTGGATCGCATCACCGTGCCGATGATCTCGAGTCGGTTCCGCAGGATGAACCCGAGATCCACCTCGCCATGCCCACCCAGCAGGCTTCCCAGCAGCACGAGCCGGCCACGCGGAAGCAGCACGGCAAGGTTTTCCATCAGCGCCGGGCCGCCGAGAACATCGATCACGGCATGCACCGGCCCCGACAGCTGTTCCCGAAATGAACCGACACTCGTATCGATGGCCTCGTCGAGGCCAAGAGCCATGATGCGGTCGAGCTTGGTAGCGGTGCGCGAGGTGCCGATGGTATGCGCGCCAAGTCCACGTGCCAGCTGCACGGCGGCGGTGCCGACGCCGCTTCCCACTGCGTGTATGAGCACCCGATCGCCATTGGAGACCCCCGCGCGATGCACCAGCGCGTCCCATGCCGTCACGAACGCCTCCGGGATCGCCGCCGCTTCCGCATAGGAGAGGGCGCGCGGGATCGGCATCACCTCGTCCTCGTGAATCACGACGGCCTCGGCGTGCGCGCCCCCGCCCACGAGGCCCATGACCCGGTCTCCAGTCTGCCAGCGCGATGCTCCAGGTCCCCGAAGCTCGACGGTGCCGGCATACTCGAGTCCCGGCACCTGGGAGGGCCAGCCGGGCGGCGCGGGATAGCGTCCCATTCGCTGCAGCAGGTCCGCGCGGTTGAGGCCCGCCGCATGAACGCGCACCCGCACCTCGTGCGGGCCGGGCATCGGCAGTGGAACGTCGCGGATTTCTATCACGCTGGTGTCACCAGCACTGCCGTACCATGCTGCGCGCATCTGCGTGGCGTACTCCAATGCCCGTATGGCTCCTGAGGGGGTATGAGGATTGCAGCGACCGGATGCGCACCGCAATCTTCCTTCAAAGGTCACGCACAATGCCCCGACCAGCTACCCTGCTCAACATACTGCCGCCCGGTGTGCTGCTGTGGCTGACCGCATGCTCCTCCAGCGAACAGCCGCCACCGCCGCCAGGGCCTGACCTCGCGCTCCAGACCGTGGCCACGGGCTTCACCTTCCCGCTCTTCGCTACGGCACCTGTCGGTGATGCCCGCCTGTTCGTGGTAGAGAAGGGCGGCGTGGTGAAGATCGTGAAGGCCGGCTCCGTCCTGCCGACGCCGTTCCTCGATGTGGGCAGCCTCGTCTCGACGGGTGGTGAACAAGGGCTGCTCAGTCTCGCCTTCGATCCCCAGTACGGCACGAACGGGCGCTTCTTCGTAAGCTACACCAACCTGTCAGGCGACAACGTGCTCGCCTCATACCAGGTGTCCGGTAACCCCGATGCGGCCGATGCCGCGAGTGGGGTCATCCGCCTCACGGTGGGCCAGCCGCAGGGTAACCACAACGGCGGACATATCGCCTTCGGCCCGGATGGCTTTCTCTACATGGGCATCGGCGACGGGGGCGGGGGTGGCGATCCCGATGGCAACGGACAGGACCGAAACGACCTCCTCGGTTCCATCCTGCGGCTCGATGTGAGCGCCCCCACTGGATACTCGGTACCCGCCAGCAATCCGTTCGTGGGCATGGCAGGCATGCGTGGTGAACTGTGGAACTGGGGCCTGCGCAATCCATGGCGTTTCAGCTTCGATCGATCGACCGGCGATTTGTACATTGGCGACGTGGGCCAGGGGCAGCGTGAGGAGATCGACGTGGCAACCGCCGCCCTGGGCGGAGGCCGCGGTGCCAACTACGGATGGAACATCATGGAGGGAACGCGGTGCTACGATGCGAGCAGCTGCGACCAGGCGGGACTGGTGCTCCCGGTCCTCGAGTACACGCATGACGACGGCTGCTCCGTCAGCGGCGGATACGTCTACCGCGGTACCGCCATTCCCGATCTCGCCGGCACCTATTTCTACGCCGACTATTGTGAGGGCTGGGTCCGGAGCTTCCGGTATTCCGGGGGGCTCGCCACTGAAACCGGATCATGGAGCGCCCTCGCTCCGGGTGGCAGTATTCCGGGATTCGGCGAGGATGGCATGGGAGAGCTCTATGTGCTCGCGGGCGGCGGGGTCTACCGGATCGTCGAGAACTGACACCAGGCCACCGACCGCGTGACCCCCGACGACCTGCAGCAGCTCGCGGCGCGCGTGCCGGCCCTGATTCGCTTCGGCACCTCGTCCTGGACCTATCCAGGATGGAAGGGCCTGGTCTACCACCGTGACTACAAGGGTCGTGGCACCGCGGCACCGATGCTCGCTGAGTACAGTCGCTTCCCCCTGTTCCGCACCGTTGGCATCGACTCCAGCTTCTACGCCCCGCCAACCGACGCCGTCCTTCGCGAGTATGCGGCGAACCTGCCGGCAGGCTTTCCCTGTGTCAGCAAGGTGTGGCAGGAGATCACGGTGCACACGTGGGCCAAGGTCCAGACCCGGACCAGGGCCGGCGAGGTCAATCCGCATTTTCTCGACTCGAGCTTCTTTCTCGAGTCGGTCTATGGGCCGTACATGGCACACTTCGCCGGGCACACCGGCCCGTTCGTCTTCGAGTTCCAGGCCATACAGTCGACGGGACGCGGTGGCGTCTCGGCAGCGGAGTTCGTTGAGCGCCTGGATCGATTCTTCGGGGAGTTGCCTGCTGGCGGGCCCTGGGCGGTGGAGATCCGGAACCCGGAGTACCTCACGCCCGCGTACTTTGCCGTGCTCCGCGAGCATGGTGTGGCCCACGTCTTCAATTCGTGGACGCGAATGCCGTCCATCGGGGATCAGCTCGCCCTGGCCGACTCGGTCACCGGACCGTGCATCGTCTGCCGCGCCCTGCTGCGGCCTGGTCGCCTGTACGCCGATGCGGTGGAGGCGTTCTCTCCCTATGACAGCATTCGTGACCCGCAGCCTGCCCTGCGCGCCGACCTGGTGGCGCTCATTCGCACCGCCCTGGCACTGCGCCTGCCCGCCTACGTCATTGCGAACAACCGTGCGGAAGGCAGCGCACCGCTGACCATCATTGCCGTGGCCCGGATGCTGGTGGAGCAGGCAGGCGCAGCCTAGCCGGGCTACGCCTCGAGCAGCGCGTCGAGCTCGCCGGCCAGGCCGGCAGTCGCGGCGATGCGCGCAATTGTCTCTCCCACCTTGTTATTGGGCGTCGACGCCCCGGCCGTGATGCCGATGCGGCGCGAATCGCCAAGCCACCCGGCGACCTCGACTTCCACCTTCTGCCCCACCGGCTGGTGCCGGATCGTGCCCGCCGCGGCATCGACGCAGCTGGCATCCTCGATGTGATAGGCGGGGATCCCGTGCGACGCGACCAGGGCGGCGAGGTGGGTCGTGTTGCTCGAGTTGTAGCCGCCCACCACCACCATCACGTCGAGCGGCTCCTTGAGCATCGCCACCACCGCGTCCTGCCGTTCCTGGGTGGCGGAACAGATCGTGTCGAAGGTGCGAAAGTGATCCGCCACCGCCTCGAGGCCGTACCGGCGCTCCATGCTGCGGCGGAACTCCTCGGCGATCGCCAGCGATTCGCCCGAGAGCATCGTGGTCTGGTTCGCGATGCCCACGCGCTGCAAGTCGAGCGCGAAGTCGAAGCCGGGGGAAAACCGGTCCGCAAACCGCCGCGCGAGCGCCTCCGTGTCCCCACCCTGCTCGATGTAGTCACAGACGATCCGTGCTTCTTCCATGTTGAACACCACCAGGTAGCGGCCACCGGGATGCTTCATCACCTGGCTCGCCGTTGCCTTCGTCTCCTCGTGATAGTGCTTCCCGTGGATCACCGCCGTGTACGAGTCCCGGGCGTAGCCCTCCACCCGCTTCCAGACGTTGAGCACCGAGCCGCAGGTGGTGTCCACCATCACGCAGCCGATACTGCGGAGTCGCTCGAAATCGCGGATCGTCACGCCAAAGGCCGGCATGATGACCACATCGTCCGGCGTCACGCCCGAGAAGTCGAATTCGCCGTCCGCACCGTATTCCAGGAACTCGATCCCCATCTGCTGGAGCTTCCGGTTCACGTGGGGATTGTGGATGATCTCGCCTACCAGCAGGAGCCGCCGGTCGGGGAACTTGTGCCGCGTCTCGTACGCGTAGTCGACCGCGCGATCCACGCCGTAGCAGAAGCCGAACTCGCGCGCCAGGCGCAGCGTGAGCGGTCCCACGCGCAGTTCATGCTGCTGGGCGCGAAAGAGGTCCACAAGGCCGCTGTGGTAGTCCGCGTCCCGCTGCTCCTCGATGACGTTCTTGAGCCCGAAGCCCTTCCGGAAATAGGTGCTGTCCATGGCCTTAAGGTACACTCGAATCGGGCGCGGCAGGCGCCTCTGGCACCGACGCTTCACGATCACACCGGACCGGATCGGGCACCGCGGCTGCTCCCGCGAACGATCCTGTCAGGAGCACGGGACCCGTGCCGGGCTGGGAAAGCCACCCGATGTAGCGCCCGTCCACCCTTCCTTCCGCCACCGACGTAATGGCAACCGCACCTGAATCGGCACTCAGCGTGTACAGGGTGTTCGGCCTGGTGAGGCGCAGCGCCATCCCGGCACCCGGTGACCGGGCCGCCGTGGTGTCCGACACCTGGAAAAGGCCCGGCGCGAGCGCCACGGTGCGGACGAGGATCCCGACCCCGGTATCGCCCGAGACGGCGAGGAGCGTGAGTCGCCCGCGCGACTCGCACCAGGTGGCCCGGAGCGGAAGCGACACCGCTCCCCGGGCAAGCGTGGTATCGGTGCTCGTCCAGCGGGCACGGAGTGAGCCTTCTCCCGGTGGTCGGCACGCCACCAGCACGCACCCAGCCACGGCCAGGTGCACCCGGCCCCGGCTCAACGTACCGCCGTCAGGATGACGTCGAACCGCCATGCAGAGTTCCCGGGCGTGTCACGCTGCGTGATGGCGTGGCTCAGGTCGAACCGAATGATGCCGCTGCGAAACAGCTTGCTGTAGATCGACAGGCCGATGCCCCCGCCCACCAGCGGCTGGCCGCTGAAGTAACTCGAGGCATCACCCGCCCAGCCCGCGTCCATGAAGAGCACCGGGCGCACCGGGCCCCCGAATGGGGTCACGTCGGCCTGCGCCGACCAGAAGGCGGCCCCCCGCTGGGTGCCATACTGGAAGCCGCGCACCGTGTGAACGCCCCCGGCCCGGAACTCCATCTGGGGCAGTACCGGGCTCGTTGCCACGCCGCTCTTCAGGCGGACGGTGGCACCACGCCCCTGGCCGAACCCGAGGCGAAGATCGCCCCATGTCCGGGCAGTCACGGTGCCCGCCCCGCCCAGCACATCGGCCGTGAGCGTCCAGTTGACCGGACCGCCCTGGTGCAGCGCCGCCGAGCCACCCACGAAGGTTCCTTCCGTGACGGCTGCGTTGGGCGGCATCACCCCGGATCCCCCGAGAAAGTCATTGACGCCCGATCCCGTCTCGGTCACCACGGTGCCTTCCCACTCCACCTTGGCACCGATGCGCAGGTCGAGACGATCGCTTACCGGCACGTTCAGGTTGGCGCTGCCACCGCCGCCCAGCATGTAGTCGGCGTTGTCGTGCGCAGTGAAGATGGCATTGATGGAGTTGACCAGGTTCCGACCGGGCGAGATCGGATCCTGGTCGACGATGTCGTAGTACCCGTCGACGGTCAGCTTCCACCCCGGACCGTTGCGCACCACACCCAGCCGACCGCTTACCATCTGGTCGCTGAAGCCATACCGCACCGTCCCGTACAGGTCGGTGAAGTTCCACCAAGGAAGCCGAACGCCGATGCCTGCACCGATCGCGTAGCCCTGCACGCGATTGAACCCGAAGGCATCTGCGGTGCGCTCATAGGCAAAGCGCACCGGCTTCTCTCCGGTCAGGTCGGACGGCAGTTGCTGCGCCATGCGCGAGAGGTCGGCTTCCACGTCGCGCAGCTGGGCCGCTGCATCCGGGTTCGCCGCGAGCGTCAGGCTGTCGCCCCAGTCCTGGTAACGGGCCAGTGAATCCGCCGGCGCCTGATGGACCTCAAAACGCCCGCCCGCCCAGGCCCCGGAGTAGTTGCGTGCCCGCAGGCTGTCCGGCCCTTCTCCATCGCGCCGCTCCTTCTGGAGCGAGTCCTGCCGCAGTCGGCGCAACGCTTTCAGGCTGTCCTTCGACAGGGTGGAATCAGGGAGCGCGATCGAGAAGACCGGCTGCCTGCCGGTGTTGATCTCATAGTCGCGAAAGGTCGTCACCGCCTCGAAGGGCAGCACGAGGTCGCCCGTGAGCGGGATGGTGACGCGTCCCGACAGCACCTGCCGGTATGGCATCCAGTAGCGCCCATCCTGCAGCGCGTACTCGAGGTCGGCATCCAGCGTGAGCAGGCGATTGACCCACTTGTTGGCGCGACGTGAACTCGACGAGTCCTTCTTCGTGTCGCCCTCGGGCGCTACCCACTGCGACGTGCCGACGTAGCGAAACGAGAAGCGCACCGTCTCCGCGGTTTCCGCATCGAGCCAGAGCTTGCCGACCACCAGCGACGGCCCGGCGCGTGCCGGGCTTACGTCCACTGCCAGCAGCTTCACGCGCCGCCCATCGGGAAGGGTGACCAGCAGGCTGTCCACGAGGTCATAGCGGTACCACTGTGGCCCATTGGCCGCGAGCGGGTGCAGCGGGGCGATGGCGGGGAAGTCGTCGCTGAAGAGGCGGATGGAATCGGTGAGGCCCCGCGCCACGAACCAGGGCCGGTCCCAGATGCTCCGCAGCTTGAGTTCCTGGTTGGTCGACTCCTCCCGTCGGCCGATGATGTCGACCACGAGGTTGTTCGGTGCCGCCCAGGTGACCCGAGCCTCCTGCTCCTCCACCGCCGCCACCGCACTGCGGCCCCACTTCCGGCGGCCCAGTGACACCGTGAGCCGATAGCGAAGGCTGGCGGAATAGTCCGTCACCAGGGAATCCTGCGTGTGCTGACGCGCCATGGCGCGCTCAACCAGCGCCTGGGTGGCGGCGCTGGCGAATGGGGTAATGGTGTCTCGGGATGTCGGGGAAAGAACTGCCGCAGCAACTAGCGTGGCGAGGAATGCGCCCATTTGGTCCGGCCGTCCCGGTGGAGCCCGTACGCCTTGAGGCGGCGCCAGAGAGTCGTGCGGCTGATGCCGAGATGCCGGGCAGTATCCGCCAGCTTCCAGCTGTTGGCGTCGAGCATCTTGACGATAGCCTCCTTCTCCCGCTCCGCCAACGTCGCGGGTCCTGCCACGCCCGGGATGAACATCGCCTCGCCCAGTTCCAGCTGGCCAATGCGCAGCGGCCGAAGCCGCCCACCGAGCGCCGAGAGTTGCGGCAGCAAGTCGCGCGCATCCGCGCTCAAGTCGAACGACCGCAGTGCCTCACGGGCCTGCTGATTGGCGTACATGACGCGACCCTGCGCATCGAAGACAATGACCCCTTCGCTGAACCCGTCGAGCAGGGCCCGGGCCAAGGGGGAGAAGACTGACGGCTGACCGTTTGTTGCGATGGATCCTTCAGTCATATATGACGATACGCGCCCAGGGCACCAAAGGTTTCATTCCGAGACGGTCAAGCTGGTTTGCTCCCGTCTATTGGTCAAGGACGCGCCAAAGGCAGCCGGAAGCACTACTCCCCCACCGGCGCCTCCTCCGGCATTTGCCGATGCTGCCGCCGCTCCGCCACGATGACCGTCGCGAGCCCGGCGAAGATGGCACATGCCGCCACCGTCGCGCGTGCGGTGACGGCCTCGCCCTGAAGTACCAGGGGCGCCACCACCGCCGCGAAGAGCGGCTGCAGGTAGATGAAGATCGCCACCATGTTCGATGACGCGCGGCGGAGGGCCCAGATGTTGAGCAGGTAGGCAAGGACCGTCGGTCCTGCCACGATGTACGCCACCCAGCCCCACACCGCCGGTCGCACGCTGCCCACGGCAAAGTCGTGCAGCCCGAGGAGTCCGAGCGGCAGTACGCCGATCACCGCAAACAGCATGACGTAGGTGCTGACGGTGATGGAGTCGTAGCGCACCATCATCGGCTTGGCGAGAAGGAAGTAGGTCGCGTAACACAGCATGCCGATGACGATCAGCAGGTTGCCCAGCGCCACATCGGGGGCGAGGGAGATGCGATCAGGCCCGATCAGGTAGATCGTGCCGACGGCCGCCAGCGCAATTCCGGCGAGCTTGCGGGCCGAGGCGGGTTCCCGACCCAGCAGGACCGAGCCCAGCACGGTGAAGACCGGCACCGTGGTCACCAGGATCGTCGCATTGATGGCGGTGGTGTGCTTCAGCCCGAACAGGAAAAGCGACTGGTTGGCCGCAATGCCAAGCATGCCCAGCACCGCGAGGTCGCGGAGGTCCCGGCGGTTGGTGACCCAGCGGCCGCCTCTCGCCGCATTCACTGCCAGCAACACCGCCGCGGCACCAACCACGCGCACCGTCACCAGCAGCCCGGCCGGAAATTCCGGGAGCACGTACCGCCCGGCGATGGCGAGACTGGCGAAGAGCACTTGTACGATGACCAGCGTGATCGGCACCGCGGGTGACATCAGCGGCGCTTCCTCCAGTGCTGGCTGTCCCGCTTGCCGCGAAACCGGCCCTTCTTCCCGTCGCGTCGCCCCGCACCGTCGTCGCCCGCCTTCTTGAGCGCGCGCATCGCCTCCGCAACGGTGGCGCCAAGGGCCGGCGCCTGGCGCACTCGCACAATCGCGAAGCGAACGGGCCGGTCGAGCGGCGGCAGGTCGCGGTCCTGGAACCGGCGCGCCTGCCCCTCGCGCAGGTGCAGTCGAACCACCCCGACCCCGTCCTCCATTTCATAGTGGAGCGGCGCCGCGTCGCCATGGAGGTGTACCGACGTGGGCAGGGCGGCGAGGGCGCTCCGTGTGGCTGCCGGCACGAGCGCTTCGGGATCAAGGGTCAATCGCTGCCGGAGGAAGCCCTCCCAACTTCGCACCTGCTGGAGCTGCGACCGCAGCATCGCACCCACGGCAGCCGGTGCGGCGTCCGGGAGGGCCCCGCCGCTCCGGCGCCACATCTCATCGAGGTCAGCCACCGCGCGCCGGATGCGCCCCTGGTCAGGATGCGGGCTTTCTCCCTCCAGCAGCGCCGTGACCAGCGCATCGTGCGCCGCGTCGAGCAACTCCGGGGGTACATTGCCCTCGATGTCCTCGGTGACCGTCTCCAGGTGGAAGCCGAAGTAGTCGAGCCGTCGCTGGGTGACGAGGTGCTGGTGCTTTCGGGGGCCGGACACGGCGACCCTCGGCTTGCCCCACGTCGCGAAGTCCTTCACCACATCGTACGGAATGGTGGTGCCCTCGATGCCTGCGCGAGGCGCACCAAAGCGGTCGGCAAAGAAGCGAAGGTTCCCGGCAACGGCGCCCCAGCTTCCCGCCACCGATGTCTTGGAGATCCGTGCCTCCTGCCCGTCCGCCGTGCGCTCGTCGATCACCAGGTCGAAGGGCATCAGGCGCGCGAGAAGCTCGATCCACTTCCGCCGGATCTCCTTCGTTGCATGCGGCAGCACCCGCGGAAGGGGCAGCTCCAGTGCCCGATACACCGACGCCGTGCCAAGGGCCGTGTCCTCGATCGACTTGACGAGGACCCCGCGTCGCTCGGCCCAGGCGGCAAGCTCCTCCTCCACGAAAACATGGCGCGGAAGGCCATAGACCTCGCCAATGTTGCCGCACTGGTTCACCGCCTCGGCGAACAGGTTGTAGGCCGTGAGGTGATCACTCCCGTTGACCAGCGCGCCGTGCAGCTCCCGCTCCTCGCGCGTCATGCGATGGAGCGAATCGATGTTGGAGCACACCGCGACGATCGGGAGCAGTTCCGGATCGGCATGCACCAGCAGCTCGGCCCAGGGCCGGTCCACCGGCATCGCCTCCACCTCGTGCCCATATCGCGTGAGCCGGCCATTCTCCACCAGGCCGCGCGAGGTGAGCCGGTCCATCGCACGCCGGTAGGCCACCCGGTCGAGCGGCTGCGGCAGGTCCAGGTCGCCAGCATCCACGCCCAGGGCGGCGCAGGTGATCGCGACACGCTCGGCATCGCCCGCCAGCTGGAACTCGGGTGGGGTGGGGCGCAACTCGTCGAACACGAGCTTCCGGTCGCTCAGGATGGTCACTTCGCCGTTGGGCACGCGCCCGTGCACGCGGCCAGCCATCTGCAGGATCTCGTTTGCGCCGAGGTACAGGCGATGCAGCACGTTGCGACCGCGGTCCACCTTGTTGGCGTATCGCGCATCGAGGATGATCACGGTGTCCAGGCCGCGCACATTGAGCGCCGACTGGCCCGCCGCGGTCATCGCCAGCAGGAATGGCCGGTCCACCTCGCCCTCGAGGAAGGGTCGCACCACCCTGATTGGCTCGCCGCCGTGATAGAACGCGGCGGTAAGACGGGGCCACTGGCTCCCGATGTCAGAGGCGAGGTGCTCCACCTCGGCTCGAGTCGGGACAAAGACGGCAACGCCACGCTTGTCCCGGATCAGGCGCTTTACGTACTTCTCGGTGAAGAACTCCTGGGTTGTCTGCGGCACCACCTCTACCCTGGCCCGCAATGCCGGGTCGAAGGCACTCGTCACGAGCACGTCGCTCGAGTCCAGGTAGCGTGCGTAGTAGGCCGGGTCCACGGTGGCGCTGAGCCAGATGAACCGGCATTTCGCGCGCTTGCCCAGTGCGAGACACAGCTCGAGTTCCGCTGAGGTCTGGTGGATCTCGTCCACGACGAGGGTGTCGTGGCCGGTGATAAGATCATCCTGGAACCAGCGCCGCGCGATGCCCGTGGTGACGATCACGACATTCCAGGAGGGGGTTTCGGGAGTGGCTTCGCGCTCCCGGTTCACCACCCCAACCCGCAGCGGCTCCTTGAGGATGGCCTCGGCGATGGGCCGGATGCCCAGCGTCTTGCCCACTCCCGTGCCCGCGACGATGCCGAACCCGCGCCCTCCGGAGGCCCAGGCCCGCAGTTCGTCACCGTGTTCGCGCTCGAGCAGTGTGTCGAGATGCAGGCCGAGCGCCAGCTCGATCGTCTCACACGCGGCGCGCGTCGGTGCGATGACGATTATTCGGCCATGCGGATGTGGTGCGTGACGGAATGCCGACGGATCGGGCGGAAGGTGATGATCGCGCGTGGGTTGCATGGCGTGGAATGAACGCCCGCTCGCTCACAAAAGCCAAGCCGATTGACCGGTTTGGGATTGAGGGGGTATGCTGACATGTGGACATGATCTCACCCCCGGTTCCTGCCGATCTCGAGCCGCCGTTGCGGATCGCGGCGCCGCCGTATGCGTCGCTTGAGCCCGTTGTCGGCCTGCCACCGCTGGGCGGCATCTTCATCCTTGATGTGGACGCCGACGCAGGGGCGATTCAGGGGCTGGGCGGTACGCTGCGCCGCGCACCATGGGCGCCACTCCTGATCGTGACGCGCGCAACGTCGAGCGCCGGCGCCGTCCTCCGCGAACTCGACGGGGTGCCCGGCACGCCCGCGTTCCTGGTCCGTCGGCCCGACGAGGGAACGCCGCTCGCATCGCTGGCGCAGCATGCCGTGTGCAGCCGGCGCCCGGTCGATCCAGAGCAGGTGGCCACGTACGTGGCATCCCGTCTCAGGCGACCCAGCATCGGGATGCCGATGACCATCGCCATGTCGGCCCGGACCAGGGGATTGGCTCGGGTCGCGTTTGGCGTGCGGTGGCTGGCCGGCCGGCTCAATTCACTCGGTGACCTTGACGCCTCCGCGTGGCGAGATGTCTTCAACCTGGCCTCAGGCGCCGGCGACCTGCGGTTCAGCACTGCCCAGGCGGCGGAACGCCTTGGCCTGGACCTGTGGACCCTTCGGCGGCGCCTGGGGGAGCTCGGCGCGGTGACGCTGGAGCAGTATCGCGAGTACGCCGGATGGGAGTGGTTCGTGGAGAGCGTGCTTCGTACACACTGCGGCGTGCAGCCGCGGGGGGAGAAAGCCAAGCGCCCCCACCTGGGAGGCAGGGGCACTTGAAGAGAGGAGACTGACCCGGATCGGGGTGATCCAGCACCGGGGAGGTGCAGGGAAGGCCAGTCGTCCCTTTTCCAGCGGTCTAGTGACCGCGCATTTCCATCAGGTATCGTCCATCTCGCGTGTACACTGTGACTTGCGTCACGCCCGGATACGCTGTCCATCCGTTGTAGTAGTACCGCCCATCGGTATAAACGTTCGCCCGCCGATATCCGTTCCGAGCCCACCATCCCCTGCCCCGTGGCGGCACTCGCCGGACCACCAGTACCGCCGGCGCTGGTGCGCGCCGAACCAGGACCCGGGGCGGTGCTGCGTAGACCACATTGACGCCGACAGTGGCGCGCACCTGCCCGGCTGCGGGTCCTGCGGCGGCCACAAGAACGAGTGCAGCGATCGCGCTGGTCTTGAGCATGTCGTCCCTCGGCGTCGAGTGTCCTGCTGTTTCTTCGGCAAGCAGACTTCTGCCCGGTTAATGGCGAGCGGCATGCCACGACGTAACTCACTGACGGTGAATTGCTTACGGAAGGACACCCAAACAGAGGCGTCCGGGCGTGAGGACATCGAGGACAGTTCCCGGCACTCGGTGATTACACGGAGGAGCTGCACGTGGAGACTGCCATGCCCGGCTTGACACCCTCCCGTACGGGTTCCATACTAGGCTTCCTCGAAGAGCTACCCGCTGCGGCGGGACCGCCCCCGGCCGTGATCGGCCGTCTGCTGCTCCCCGGTTCGATGCAACCTCGATCTTGATGGCAGTTCCTCGATTCCCTGGGCTCGACCAACCGTAAACGGAGGCTTTCCATGGCTGCGGATTTTTTCATCGGTGAATCGCTGGTCGGTGATGGCAACGAGATCGCGCATATCGATCTCATCATCGGTACCAAGAGCGGTCACGCCGGTGCGGCCTTCACCCAGGCCCTGTCGCGCAATTCTGATGGCTTCACCACGCTGCTCGCCGTCGTGACGCCGAACCTCGCGTGCAAGCCGGACACGCTGCTCTTCAACAAGGTCACCATCAAGGGCGCCAAGCAGGCGGTCCAGATGTTCGGCCCGGCGCAGGCAGCGGTCGCGCGCGCGGTCATGGACAGCGTCGCCGACGGCACCATCCCGAAGGACAAGGCGAACGAGTATTGCGTGCTCGTGGGCGTGTTCATTCACTGGCAGGCGGCCGACGACAAGAAGATCTACGACTTCAACTACAAGGCAACGAAGGAGTCGATCTCCCGCGCGCTCAAGGGCCAGCCCACGCTGGACGACGTGCTCGCCAAGTACAAGGCGGCCCGTCACCCGTTCGCGAGCGGCGCCGAAGGCTGAGCAGCATAAGCTCTACTTTTTCCTTGCACCGGGGGGCGGCCCAATGTCTCGGGACGCCCCCCTGTTGCTTGGAAGTCGCAGAGATCCCCTCTCGACTCACGACTCTTGACTGACGACTGACGACCCACGATCCCATGAAGAAGCTCCTCCTCCAGCTCGACAGCTCCCGGCTTCCCAGCGTCTTCGACCAGGTGGTGGCGTACGACGCCGGCGCCGACGCCGTCATGAGCTATGGCAGCGTCGTCGAAACCGACGTTCGCGACCTGATCCATGGCTGCATCTTTACCCGTGGGCCGAAGGACCTGAAGAACACGGCAGTATGGATTGGTGGGAGCAACATGACGGTGGGAGAACAGCTGCTCGCCATGGCCGTGGACGCGATGTTCACGCCCCTGACCGTGTCCGTGATGCTCGACTCGAACGGATCGAACACCACCGCCGTGGCCGCCGTGGCCAAGATCGAGCAGGCGCTGGGCGACCTGCGCGGCAGGCGGGCAGTCATTCTCGCGGGCACCGGACCGGTTGGCCAGCGGTCGGCCGGTCTCCTCGCGCGGAGCGGCGTCCACGTCACGATCACGTCACGCAAGCCGGAGCAGGGCGACAAGGCGCGGCAGTTCATCAGCGCCCGGTTTGATGTCGCCGTCGAGGCCACCACGCTGGCCGACCCGTCGGGGCTGGCAAAGGTGCTCGAGGGTGCAGACATCCTGCTCAACTCGGGCCCCGCTGGCGTGCAGATGGTACCTCAGGCCGCGTGGCGCAAGCACGACACGCTCAAGATCGCGGTCGACCTGAACGCCGCACCACCGCTCGGCATCGAGGGAATCGAGGTCAGCGATGCGAATGTCATGCGCGATGGCATCAGCTGCTTCGGCGCGTTCGGAATCGGCAACTTCAAGACGAAGCTGCACAAGGCCTGTGTGGCCCGGCTGTTCACCCGGAGCGATCTCGTCCTGGATGCCGAGGCCATCGCGGAAGTCGCGCGCGAACTGCTGGCCGGGTCAAAGGGCTAGCCGGAATGCCACGGGTCGTCGGTATCGACCCGGGCACGGTCTCGATCGACGTGTGCGGCCTGGTGGATGGCCGCCTGGTCATCGACCGGTCATGGCCCACCGCCGACGCGCTGGCCGATCCACCGGGATTCGTGGCGGCGCTTTCGGGCGATGGTGACCCGGACCTCGTGACGGGCCTCTCGGGATACGGACTGCCGCTGCGGCGCGTCGCCGAGACGAGTGAGGACGACCTCCGGCTGGCCTTTCTTGCCCGGAAGGGAGAACAGGGCGGCATCGGTGGCCTGGGCCGCCTCACCCGCGCGCTGGCGGACGCGGGTCTCCCGCTCATGCTCCTGCCTGGCGTCATTCATCTCGACACCGTTCCCGAGTATCGCAAGATCAATCGCGTGGACATGGGCACCGCGGACAAGCTTTGTGCAGCGGCGCTTGGCGTGCAGGACCAGGCGCATCGGCTTGGCGCGCCGCCTCGTGATACGGCGTTTGTCCTGCTCGAACTCGGTGGGGCGTTCACCGGGGCCGTTGCGGTGCAGCGTGGACAGGTCGTGGACGGCATCGGCGGCAGCAGCGGGCCCATCGGATGGCAGGCGGCAGGCGGCCTCGACGGCGAGGTGGCATATCTCGCCGGCCGCGTGGACAAGGCCATGCTGTTCCAGGGCGGGGTTACGACGATCGCCGCGTCGGATCGTCATGCCGCCGGTGCCGGGTTCGACGCATTTATCGAGGGTGCGGTGAAGGCAGTGAGCCAGATGCTCGTGTCCGCGCCGCTCGCGAGCGAGGTGCTGGTATCGGGGCGTATCGCGTCCGACCCTGCGGTGCGTGAGCGGCTCTCGGTCGCCCTGGCTGGGGCCCTGCCGGTGCGGCATCTCACTGGTTTCGCCTCGCATGGCAAGCAGGGAGCACAGGGGGCGGCGCTGCTGGCAGATGGACTGGCCGGCGGACAGCACGGCGAACTGGTGGATACGATGCGGATTCGCGAAGCGTCGGGCACCTCACTTGATCATCTCTATTTCATCACGCCGGACGCCGCCCGGCGCGCGCTCGATCTCGCATGATGCCTTCCTTGCCGCGCCTTCTCGTTGTCGGGGTCTCGGTGCGGTCGCTCGCACGCTCGGCGATCGCGTCGGGTTACGCGGTGCAGACTGCTGACGGCTACGGTGACCGCGACCTGCTCGAGCCCGCGCCGCGTCCCGTTCGACACCTCACCTTGAACCTCTTTGAGCCCGACGCCATCGCGGACCGCGCAAGGCTGCCTGCCGATGCGCTGGCCTGGAGCTCCGGCTTCGAGAACCATCCCGATGCCCTCGAGCGCCTTGCGTCGGGCCGGCGGATGATCGGAAACGCACCATCGACGGTACGTGCGGTGCGCACCGCCGCTCGGGTACAGCAGGTGCTCGAAGCGTCGGGGCTCCCGACTGCCGCGGTCTATGCCGGCGCGGGCGAGGCGGCTGCACTGGCTGGGGGTCGCGATCTCGTCGCCAAGCCGGAGCGCGGTGGTGGTGGCCAGGGTGTCCGTCGCTGGCGCCCGGAGGAGACCCTGGCAACAGGTGAATTGCTGCAGGAGTGGATCGACGGTGCACCGGCATCACTGGTCTTCGTGGCTGATGGCACCGATGTGACCGTGCTTGGCCTTACCCGGCAACTCATTGGCGATCCCGCGTTCGGCGCGCATGGCCATCGCTGGTGCGGCAACCTGCTGGGGAGCGGAGGAGCCGCAGTCATTCCCGGAGAGGCCGAAGTACTGGCCAGCGCCACCGCGGCGGCCGTTGCGCTCACCAGGGCGTTCGGCCTGCGCGGGATCAATGGCATCGACTTCATCGCCCGGGGTGGTACCGCCGTCGTGGTCGAGGTGAACCCGCGATGGACCGGTGCCGTGGAGCTCGCCGAACGCGCGCGAGGGGCTTCCCTCTTTTCGGCGCACCTGGCTGGGAGCGAGGGCAGGCTGCTCACTTCGAGTGAACCAGTCGCGACGGGGGTTCAGGGGAAGGCCGTAGTCTTTGCTCCTGCAGACTGGGTGGCGCCCGACACCGACGCCTGGCTCGCCGACGACTCGATTCGGGATGTGCCACAGTCGGGGAGTGCCATACTGGCCGGCGCACCCATCTGCACCGTATTCGCCTGCGCGCCTTCAGTCGCGGCCTGCTACGAGGCCCTCGTAGCGCGGTCGAATGCGATCACCGGCGGGACCCAGCGATGACTGCGACCCCCGGGAGGACGGGCATTACCTGCCTCGGTTGCGGGCTCCTCTGCGATGACGTCACCGTTTCGGTGGCGAACGGGCGCGCATCGGACATGGCCCCGACATGCCCGCTCGGCGCTGCGTGGCTCGAGGCCGGCGTCGTACCCAACTGCATCCGGTCGGGCCGGGACGATATCGCACTGGACGCCGCGATCGATGCCGCCGCAACGCTCCTTGCCGGCGCCCGCGGTCGGTTGCTCGTGTATCTGGGGCCGGGGCTGACCGTCGAGGCACTCAAGCCCGCGGTGGCCATCGCCGATGGACTGCAGGCGGTGGTCGATACCGCCACCAGTGCCGCCGCGGCGTCGGGAATCCTGGCAGGCCAGCGTCGTGGGCGAGCCGCCGCGACATTGGGTGAACTCAGGAACCGCGCCGACCTGGTGATTTTCTGGGGAGTGAACACCGAGCGCACGCACCCACGGCTGGTCGAGCGCCTTGTCGACGCCGCCGGTACACATATTCCGGGCGGACGCAGTGGGCGCACAGTGGTGCGCGTGCGCATCGGCACCGATGGGTCGCCTGACGCCGATTCCACACTTCGGGTGCCGGCGAGTGCTGAACTGGCCGCACTCAGCCACCTTCGGTCCATCGTGGGCGGCCGCACGGCACCAGCTGCCGCCGCTGCAATCGCCGGCCTGCCGGAGTTGGCCGCGCAGCTCGTTGCCGCCAGGTATGTGGCAATTGTGGCGAGCGGTGAGTCGGCGGACGCGCAGCGCCCGGCGCAGCGCGCCGAGGGACTGATCGCCCTGGCGCAGGCGTTGAACGGCCCGACTCGGGCGGTGCTCTACACCTTGCGCAGCGGAGACAACAGGAACGGCATTGAATCGCTCCTGACGTGGCAGACGGGCTTTCCATTTGCCGTGGACTTCAGGAGCGGCGTGCCGGAGTATGCCGTCGATCGTCGCGGCCTGGACGATATCGCCAGTGTCGACGCCGCCCTGGTCGTGGGTGACTGGCGGGCCATTCCTTCCACAGCGCTCGCGTCGCTGGAAAGCGTGCCGACCGTCGTTGTTGGCCCCGCGGCCAGCGAGGCGCCCTTCGTTCCGCGGATCGCGATGGATACCGGTCGCGCCGGTCTGCACGAGGGAGGTACCGCCTACCGGATGGATGACGTCCCGCTGTCGCTGACGGCGGCGCTTGATGGTCCCCGAAGCGCGATCATGGTACTCAGCGCCCTCTACGAGACCCTCGGGCGTCGCCTCGGCCGGGTGCCGGCCTGATGCCCGCATCGATGCGACGAATCGTTGGTGGTACGGTGTACGACCCCGCCAATGGCATTGATGGCGAGGTGCGCGACATCTGCATCGCTGATGGCCGCATCGTGCCGGATGTGCCGGCGGGCGCTCCGGTTATCGATGCGCGTGGCATGGTCGTGATGCCGGGCGGCGTGGACATCCACAGCCATATCGCCAGTTCGAGCTGCAACCATGCGCGACGCCTCCTGCCCGAGGAGCATGCTGCCGACCCGGTGCCCGCACCGCGCCTGTCGGACGGGCGCCTGGGACGCTCGGGGACCGGCGGGACGGTGCCCAGCACGTTCACCACCGGCTACCGGTATGCGGGGCTGGGCTACACCACGGTGTTCGACGCCGCCATTGCGCCCCTCACGGCACGGCACACCCATCACGAGATGAGCGACACACCCTGCATCGATGCGGGCTGCTTCGTGCTGATGGGCAACGACGAGTACCTCCTCAGGCTCATCGATGCCGGCGAGCGCGACCGTGCGCGCGACTATGCCGCGTGGCTCCTCGGCGCCGCGGGGGGCTATGCGATCAAGGTCGTCAACCCGGGTGGCGTGGAGGCATGGAAGACGCCGCAGCGGAACCTGACCGGGATCGACGAGGCCCTTGGCAGCTCGCGGGTCACGGCACGCGGGATTCTCGAGACGCTTGCCGACGCGGCGAACACGCTGGCACTGCCGCACGCGCTGCACATCCACGCCAACAACCTGGGCATGCCGGGCAATGTCGTCACGACACTGGAGACGTTCCGCGCCCTCGAGGGGCGGCGGGCGCACCTGACCCACCTGCAGTTCCACGCCTACGGCGCGGGCGGCGGCTGGAAGTCGGCGGCGCGCGAACTGTCCGACTGGGTCAACGAACACCCGGAGCACAGTGTGGATGTGGGCCAGGTGATGTTCGGCCCGGCCACGACCGTCACCGCTGACAGCCCGGTGGAGTACCTGCTCTACAAGTCGAGCGGCCGGAAGTGGGTCAACATCGACATCGAACTGGAAACAGGCTGTGGCATCGTGCCGCTCGAGTACAAGGAGAAGGCCGCCGTCGCCTCCCTGCAGTGGGCGATCGGGCTCGAGCTGTTCCTCCTCGCAAACGACCCGTGGCGGGTGGTGCTCTCCACCGACCACCCGAACGGCGGGTCCTTCCTCGCATATCCACTGCTCATCCAGCTCCTCATGGACCGGGCGGTGCGCGATGAACAGCTGAAGCGGGTCAACCCGAAGTTGCTGGCAGGGAGTGCGCTGCTCGACGGGCTGGACCGGCAATTCACCCTGGGCGAGATCGCCATTATCACGCGCGCCGGGCCGGCCCGCCTGCTCGGGCTGCGCCACAAGGGGCATCTCGGTGCCGGTGCGGATGCCGACGTGACGGTCTACAGCCGGGAGGATGACATCGCCGAGATGTTCGCGAGCCCGCGGTACGTGCTGAAGCATGGCGAAATGGTGGTGGAGGACGGCCATCTCCGGCTCGCGCCCGTGGGCCAGCGTCTCTACGTCCAGCCCGGGTACGATGACGCCTTGCTGCCGGGGCTCCGGTCACACTTCGATCGATACTCCACGGTGCAGTTCGACCACTACCCTGTTTCGGGGCTGCCCAACGGGCCGCTCGCGATCGACTGACATGAAGATTCGTGGCGTGTACATCGAGGATACCTTCGCCGAAGCATTTACCATGCGTGCGGCACGGCTGGTGATTACGGCCCGTTCTCCTCGATGGGTACGCGAAGCGGCGCTCAAACTGACCGGATTCGCGACCTCGGTCATCGGCTGCAAGTGCGAGGCGGGAATCGAGCGCGACCTCAGCGGGGCCGAAACGCCGGATGGGCGTCCGGGGGTCAGCGTGCTCCTCATGGTGATGGCGAAAGACGAGCTGTCCAAGCGGCTGGTGGAGCGCGTGGGCCAGACGATCCTTACCTGCCCCACCACCGCCTGTTTCGACGGCCTCCCCGACGCACCCGATCGCGTCAAGGTTGGGGGCGCGCTCCGGTATTTTGGCGACGGCTTCCAGTCCAGCAAGGTCATCGACGGACAGCGCTTCTGGCGCGTCCCGGTGATGGAGGGAGAGTTCCTGGTCGCCGAGACGTTCGGCATGGTGAAGTGCATCGGGGGCGGCAACTTCCTCATCCTGGCGGAGGATGCCGACCTTGCGCTGGCCGCCGCCGAGGCAGCCGTCGATGCGATGCAGGGCATGCCGGGCATCATCCTCCCGTTTCCCGGCGGCGTGGTGCGCAGCGGATCAAAGGTTGGTGCGAAGAGCTCGAAGACCATGATTGCGTCCACCAACGATGCCTATTGTCCCACCCTTCGGGCCATCACGACCACTGCACTTCCCGACACGGTGAATTCCGTGCTCGAAATCGTGGTCAACGGCCTGGACGCCAGCGCGATCAGTGCGTCGATGCAAGCGGGCATTGATGCGGCGTGCCGGCCCGGCATCGTCTCGATCACGGCGGGCAACTACGGCGGGAAGCTGGGCCCGCACCACTTTCGCCTGCGCGAGATCATGGACGGTGCCGGCGCATGAGTGGCCTCCGTTTGCAGCTACGCGCTACGCTCAGGGAGCGCGTCGACCTGGGCGCCGCATTCGCCACGCCCTGGGTGGCATCCACCGCCGCCGAGATCGCCGGGCGGGAGGTGCGGGGGGCGCACTCGGGACCGGTGCTGGTTGGCGACCTCTTTTCCGTCGAGGGTACGCCCGATGGCACCGCGGTGCTGGCAGGCGGCCTGGGAGAGGCCGAGCGCGTCGGCGCAGGGCTGATGGAGGGCGCGGTGCTGGTCGAGGGTGACGTGGGCGACCATACGGGCGCCGGCATGAACGGCGGCCGCCTCGAGATCGGTGGCAGCGCCGGCCATTCGACCGGCGAAGCAATGTCCGGGGGCCTGCTTGTTGTTCGCGGCAGCACCGGGAACCGTGCTGGCGCGGCGGCGGCCGGCCGAAAGCGCGGCATGAACGGAGGCGAACTGATCGTGCTCGGCAACGCCGGCGACGAAACGGGTGCGGCGATGCGCCGCGGGCTGGTGGCCGTCGGCGGCTCGACCGGTCGCTGCAGCCTCCTCACCGCCATTGCCGGAACGGTGGTGTCGTGCGGGCCCTCCGGTGCCGACGCCGGCCTCTGGAACAAGCGGGGATCACTCGTCTGTCTCGGTGACGTCGCACCGGCAGCCGGTTACCGCTACGCCTGCACGTTCCAGCCCGTCTACCTTCGCCTGCTGCTCCGGCGCTTGCGCGATGTGCACGGGCTTCCCGTCAGTGCAGCGCACATCGATGGAACCTTCCGCCGCTACAGCGGCGACCTGTCAGAGATCGGCAAGGGGGAAATTCTCGCATGGAGCCCAGCATGAAGGCGCTCGCCATGGGCGAGCGCGCGAGCGACATCGCCGACGGCGTTGCGGAGCAGGCCGACCTCCTCCGGTGCGCGGTGCATGTCCTCGCGAACGGCGCCCGCGTGATCGACTGCGGTATCGATGTTCCCGGCGGGTACGACGCCGGCCTCGCCCTGTCCGAGATCTGCATGGGCGGCCTTGGCAACGTGGTGCTCAGCCCGGTGATGATCGGGAACGAGTCGTGGCCGGGACTGGCAGTGTGGACGGATCATCCGATGGTGAGCTGCATGGCATCGCAGTATGCCGGCTGGGCCATTTCGCCCGAGGGATTCTTCGCGATGGGATCCGGCCCGTTGCGCGCGCACGCGCGGGTGGAGAAGGAACTGTTCGCCAAGCTGGGCTACGCCGAGACCGCCGAGCACGGCGTGCTCGTGCTCGAGGGGCGCCAGCTGCCGACGGAAGCGGTGGCGGAGTGGGTCGCCGCGAAGGCACGGCTGGCGCCCGACCAGCTCACCTTCCTGGTTGCCCCGACCGCGAGCCTCGCGGGTGGCGTCCAGATCGCCGCACGGGTGGTGGAGACGGCGATGCACAAGATCGAGCAGCTGCATTTCGACCTGTCGCGGATCGTGAGCGCCGTCGGCTTCGCACCCCTCCCCCCGGTGGCGAAGAACGACATACGGGCCATTGGGCGCACCAACGACTGCATCCTCTACGGCGGGAGCGTGCATTTCACCGTGCACGCCAGTGATGCCCAGCTGGCAGAGCTGGCGCCCCAGGTGCCCGCGTCGGCATCACGCGACTATGGGACGCCGTTCTACGACATTTTCCAGCGCTACAACAAGGATTTTTACGCCATCGACCCGCTGCTCTTCAGTCCAGCCGAGGTGCGGCTGACCAGCACGGAAAGCGGGCGGACATTCCACGCCGGGCAGCTCAACCAGGACGTGCTGCGCGCGTCGTGCTATCCCGCCTGACGGCGGCCCTCGTTCTCAACCAGGAGTTGGACATGCGCACACTCGCCGGTACTACACTCATCGCCGCAGCCGCATTCCTTGCGGCATGCAGCCCCACCAAGGATGCGGCGAAGGCCGCGGACAGTACGGCGGCCATGGCCGCCCCGGCGCCGCCCCAGGCCATCGTGACTGTCTTCTATCTCTGGCCCAAGGACACCGCCAAGTTCGAGAAGTATTACGCGGAGCACCACCTCAAGCTCGTGGGCGAGAAGCAGCAGGAGATCGGCTTCACCAAGGCGGAATTGACGAAGTTCGTGGAGTCACTCCAGGGCGGCAAGCCGGAATTCTATCGCCAGGCGGAGCTGTACTTCCCGTCGATGGCCGCCTTGCAGGCAGGTATCGCGACGCCTGGGTTCCAGGCGGTGGGCGCCGACCTGGCCAACCTGTCGCCGCCCGAGGGACTCCTCCTGCTGATCGCCGAGGAAACGGGTGACGCGAGCGACACACCCTGCCCGGCGGTTGCGACAGTCGTGTACGGCACCCCCACCAGCGCCGCCGATTTCGAGGAGTACTACCCAAAGCACCTGGAACTCGTGGGCAAGGAACAGGCGGCGATTGGCTTCGTGCGCGCCGACCTCACGAAGTTCACCTCGAACCTCGATGGCACCCCGCCCGCCGTCTACCGCCAGGCGGAACTCTGCTTCAGTTCCATGGAGAGCCTCATGACCGGTGTGGGCGGCGAGGCGTTTGCCCGGGTGGGCAATGACTTCGGCAACTTCGTGACCGGCGGGCTCCGCGGCATGATCGGGGTCCAGCAATAGTTGCTCATCGTCACGCTGGCATCAAGAACCGGCTGGCACACCGATGAACTCGACCGTGCTGCCCGGCAGCACGGTCACCAGCACCAGCTTGCCCGCTACGAGGATATCGTCGGCTCCTTCGGGAGCCGGCGCGGCCTGCGCAGTGGCGGCATCGAGCTCGAGCGCGCCGACGTCGTGCTCGCCCGTATCGTCCCCAGCGGCTCGCTCGAACAGATCATTCACCGGGTCGACGCGCTGCACCAGCTGGGCGAACGCGGCGTGCGCGTGGTCAACACGGCCCGCGCCATCGAGCGGTCGGTGGACAAGTTCTGGACTACGGGGCTGCTGGAGCAGGCAGGGCTCCCGGTACCCGACACACGCAGCTGCGAAAGCCCGGATGCCGCGATGGAGGCATACCGGGAACTGGGCGGTGACGTCATCCTCAAGCCCCTCTTCGGCTCCATGGGGCTCGGCATGTTGCGCCTCACCGATGAGGACCTGGCCTGGCGGGTCTTCCGCACCGTCGAACGCATCCAGGGCGTCTTCTACCTGCAGCGCACGGTACCGCACCAGGGGCGCGATGTCAGGGCCTTTGTCGTTGGCGGGCGAATCCTTGGTGCGATCGAGCGCCGGTCCCCGGGCTGGCGAACCAACGTCTCGCGGGGTGGCACCGCCACGGCGATTGAATTGTCACCTGCGCTTGCGGGGCTGGCGCGCGGCGCAGCGGCTGCGATCGAGGCGGAGTATGCCGGGGTCGACCTGCTGACGGGCGACGACGGGGTGACGTATGTTCTGGAGGTGAATGGAATCCCGGGATGGGAGGGCCTGCAGCGCGCCACCGGCATGGACGTGGCTGGCGCCCTCGTCGAGCACGCGGTGAAGGGCGTGCCGGTTCGGGGGCCTGTCGCCCCATGACGCCGGCCGATGTCGCCAGCGCCGTGCAGCTGGCCTGCCTCCTCGAGGTTGCGGCGCCCAAACCGGGCAACGTTTCCCCGGGGCGCGCCTTCGGGGACATGCGCTACGAGGACTTCCTGGCGAGCGCGGCTGCCATCGGGCCGGCCTTTCTCTCGGCAGACCATGAGAGTCTCGGCACCACCATCCTGTCGGCCGTCGAAGCCACCCGCCGCTGGACCGCCAGCAATACCAACCTCGGCCTGATCCTCCTCCTGGCCCCACTTGCCCATGGCATGCTGCGCAAGGGCGATGGCCCGCTGCGCGATGCCGTGCGCCGCGTATTGCACGGCACCACGGTGGACGATGCGCGGCGCGTGTACGAGGCGATCCGCCTTGCGGCGCCGGGGGGCCTCGGGGAGGTCGACGCGCAGGACGTTTCCGGCGAACCCGACATCTCCCTCCGCGACACGATGATGCTCGCCGCCGCGCGCGACGCCATCGCCTCCGAGTACGCGACAGATTTCTCCATCACCTTCGAGATCGCGGCACCGTCCCTGAACGCGGCGCTCGATGCGGGGCTCGAATGGCCCGCCGCAACGGTGGAGACCTCGCTCACCATCCTGGCGCACGCGCGGGATACACTGATCGAGCGCAAGCTCGGGCGTGAGGCCGCCGATGCCGTCAGCCGCCAGGCGGCCGAGGTGCTCGCGAGCGGCGGCGTGCGCAGCGACCAGGGCAAGGCACGGCTGGCGGATTTCGACGCTGGTCTCCGCGACGGAATCAACCAGAGGAACCCCGGCACCACCGCCGACCTCACCGCCGCCGCCTTGTTCATCGTTATTATTGAGCGGGGACTTCGCGCCAGTCAGGTAACGCAGTGAACCAAGGAGCGGGTGTGCAGAGCAGCTTTCGGGTGCAGGTGTGCAAGGACTACCTGGTGTTCGCTTCCGCACACTTCATCACGTTTCGCGGTCATCAGTGCGAATCACTCCACGGGCACAACTACCGCGTCGGGGTGATGGTCGAGGGAAGCGTGGACAATGAGTGCCTCTTCGTGCTCGACTTCAGCGTACTGAAGCGCATCGTGCGGGCGCTGGCCGACGAAATCGACCACAAGGTGCTGCTCCCCACCCTGAACCCGAAACTCGGGTACCGCACGGAGGGTGAGATGCTCCATGTCGACTACTTCGGCAAGCTCACCTACGTGTTCCCGCGTTCCGACTGCGCCATGCTCCCGATCCAGAACTCAACGGCAGAAATGCTCGCGCAGTACCTGGCGATGCGCCTGCGCACCGAGCTGGTGAATGAGGGATATTCGCACCTCACCCTCCTTGAGCTCGAGGTGGAGGAAAGCTTCGGCCAGTCGGCGACCTACCGCACCTCGCTGGTGCCCGACTGATCCACCGCCGGGGCGCGAAGTGCGAGGGTGCCCCGGTGCAGTGCCGTCGCGACGAGAACCCCATCACATCCCCGGTCGGCCAGGTCCGTGAGGTCACCCTCTCCCCGCACGCCACCACCGGCCAGCAGGCGCAGCCCTGGAAGAGCCCGGCGCAGGCGCGCAAGCAGGTCCAGATTGACCCCCGCGCCACGCCCCACCCTGCCGACATCGAGCAGGATCAGCTCCCGGGCGCCGGCCGCGACCGCCGCTTCGGCGAGCACGACCGGGTCGGGCGAGCCCGCAGACGCCTGCAGTCCGGGCCGGCTCATTGGCACGTCGTTCCGCAGGTCGAGGCTGAATGTCACCTCGACCTGTGCGGCGAGCCGGGCGAGATCGCTGAACGAGCCCAGGGTCTCCAGTCCGACCACGAGCCGTGCCGGCAGGGCATCGAGTCGTTGCAGGCCGGCGAGGGTGGAGATGCCGGGATCGAGCAGCAGTGGTCCGCCGAATCCATCGCTCGAGGCAAGCAGCGCGAGCAGCCGACGCTGTACGGCCAGGCCGCCGATGGCATCGAGATCGGCGACATAGCAGCGCAACACGCCCGGCAGGGCCGCATAGGCCCGCGCCAGGGCAACCGCATCACCCGGTGCGCCCGGCGTGAGGACGGACCGGACCGGCTGGTAGCGTGATCGGTCGCCGCCGGCAGCATGCACCGCGACACCATGTGCGAGATCGAGGACTGGAATGAGTTCCATCGGCTGGGATATCGGTGGCGTCAATGTGAAGGTGGCACGCGTGGCGGACGATGGCACCGTCACGGCGCTGACGGAAGCGTTCTCCGTCGAACACAACGCCGACCGGCTTGCGGCAACACTGGAGCGCCTGGGCCGGGAGATCGGGGCTGCAGGGTGCGCGCACGCGGTCACGATGACAGCCGAACTCTCACAGCGATTCCGGTCGAAGGCGGAGGGCGTCAGTTTTGTCCTCGACGCCGTGGAGCACGCCTTTCCCGGGGCGACTCTTCACGTTCTCGACTCGTGCGGCCGCTTCTGCCGGCCCTCTGTCGCCCGGGCCCACCCCATCAGTGTTGCCGCCACCAACTGGATGGCGACCGCACTGGTGGTGGCCGTCGAGCACCGGGATGCAATCCTTGTGGACATGGGCAGCACCACCACCGACATCATTCCCGTCGCGCACGGTGAGGTGAACGCGCTCGGCCGCACCGATCCCGACCGGCTGGCAAGCGGCGAGCTCGTCTACAGCGGCGCACTGCGTACGCCGGTGGAGGCACTGGTGCAGCGCGTACCCTGGCGCGACGGCACGGCACAGGTGTCAGCCGACGACTTCGCCCACACCGCGGATGTGCACCGCTGGCTCGGTACCCTTCCCGACGACGCTTTCGGATACAATGGCAGCGGTGCGGCCCCTTCACGAGAGCGCGCGGGAGAGCGCCTGGCCCGCGTGGTCTGCGCCGATCGTTCAATGGTCAGTGACGACGGCGTCACGGCGATCGCCAGGCATGTCGCCGAAGCGCAGGTCGCCGCCATCGCCGCCGCCATCCGACAGGTGCGGGCGCGTCATCCACAGCTCAATCGGGCGGTGCTGCTTGGGCTGGGCGCACCGATCGCGACCGAAGCGGCCAGCGCGGCCGGCCTCACCCCTGTGGTGCTTGGCGCAGCTTGGAGCGTGGGGAGCAGCCGCGCGGCGCCGGCGGTCGCCGTCGCGCGACTGCTCGAGCAACGTCGTGCCTGAACCCGCCCTCACCGTGCTCAAGCTGGGTGGCGCGGTCTGTCGTGATGCTGCTCACCTCAACACAGCACTCGTCGCCATCGGGCTTCTCGCCTCGCGTACCGCGCTCGTCGTGGTACCAGGAGGCGGCGCCTTCGCTGACCAGGTGCGAGCGACGCAGCGCGACCACGCGCTGTCCGACGATGCCGCGCACTGGATGGCGATCCTGGCCATGGACATGACGGCTCACCAGGTCGCCGACCAACTCGGGGAGGCCCAACTCATCCGAACGCGGGAAGCAATCGCCGGCGCGCATGCCTCCAGCCGTATTCCGGTGCTGGCACCATATGCCTGGCTGCGCGCTACCGATGCCCTGCCGCATTCATGGGACGTCACCAGCGACAGTATCGCCGCCTTCCTGGCCGGCGAGCTTGGAGCCCGCACCCTGATCCTGCTCAAGCCGGTGGACGGACCTGTCGAGGCAGTCGTGGACCGCGCATTTGCCTCGCTCCTGCCACGTGGAATGCCCGTTCGTGTCGCTACACCATGGACTCTCGGCGCCGTGCCCGCGCGCTGACGCCGCAGGCAGCCTGACGAAACTCAGCCACCCGACCGGCTGAGAGTGTTCCCGCCCTCCCCCCGTCACATACGGCGCCCCGCACCCCGAGGACATGCGGTCGTACTGTCTGCAGCTGTGGGATGTGGGCCACCGTCATGCGTCCCGCGACGGCAAGCCAAACCCCCTCTCGCGTTGCCTGACGACGCAGGGCCGCAAGGGCCCGCGGCGCCACCGAGGCCAGCAGGTCCGGCCCCAGCTTCTGGCTCGTGTCCAGGAGAAGCCCTCGCGCGCCAGTCGCGGCAATGACCGAGATCCATCGCGAGAGCGCGTCCGCGTCCGACGGCTGGTCCACGTAGCGCGCGACGATCAAGCATGCCCCGTCGGCACGACCCTTCAGCACCCGGCAGGCAGTGGCGATGCCTCGCCCCGCCTCTTCCGGCGTTCGCGACGTGACGGCGGCCTTGAGGTAGAGGCCTTCCCGGCGCCTAAGTGGTGCGACTGCTCCCACCAGGTCTCCGAGGGCGTCGGCATCTGCGTTGCCCAGGGCCACGCTTAGCGGCACCGTGACGGGCACCGCATCGCATATCGATTCCAGTGTGTCCGGCGAGACCGGAGCCAACGCTCCGAGACGCGGTTCCTTGGCATCCACGATCTCGGCGCCCCCCTCGAGGGCGGCCCGGGCTTCTTCGGCGTCACGCACACTTACAAGGAGGCGCATGCACCAATTGTAGCGGGAGGGGAGCCGGCGCCGGGCACTGCCTCCACTCGGAAGGAACGGGGTAGTATGTTTTTACTCCCTCCCCGCCGACCAAGGTTCAGCGTCCGCATGCCCACGCCAAGTCCGGCCATCTCGCTTCGCGACAGGACAATGCTCGTCACCGGTGCCTCCAGCGGTATCGGGCGAGCCATCTCGGTTGCGGCAGCGCGCGCAGGTGCTTCACTGGCAATAACTTACAGGAAGAATCGAGAAGGGGCGGACGAGACGGCACGCCTGGTCCATCAGGAGGGCGGCACCGCGTCCGTGCTGCCGCTCGACCTGGCGGCTCCCGGCGCGATCGAGTCACTGGTCGAGCAGCTGTCTGCCCGCTTCGATGGACTCGACGCCTGGGTCAACAACGCCGGGGCCGACATCCTCACCGGCGAAGGCAAGTCGCTTACACGGCAGCAAAAACTGGATGCTGTGCTCGACGTGGACTTGCGCGGTACCGTGCTCGCGTCATGGGCAGCGGTGGATTTCTTTCGCGCGCGGAAGCGGAGCGGAGTGATCATCAACATGTCGTGGGATCATGTCCTGTCCGGGATGGCGGGGGAGAACCCGGTGATCTACGCCGCGGCCAAGGGCGGCATCCTCGCCTTCAGCAGGTCGCTGGCGCTCGACGCGGCCCCGCTCGTCAGGGTCAACGTCATCGCGCCTGGCTTCATCGACACGGCATTCGGCGACGAGGCGAGCGCGCAATGGCGCGCGCATGTCGAGCGGGTCACGCCGCTCGGGCGATGGGGAACACCCGAAGATGTGGCCCAGGCCGCCGTGTACCTCGCCTCCGACGCCGCCTCCTTCGTGACGGGTCAAACACTGCTGGTCAATGGCGGGGTGGTGACGTAGGTGGCATCCTTACGCCACCCGGCACCGCTCACGTCCTCACGTCCTCACGTCCTCACGTCCTCACGTCCTCTTCAGGAGTTCACGATGGCCAACAAGGAACCCACCTATACCGAAGCGCAGATCGGCGAGAAGCTCGCCGCGCTGCCCGGCTGGTACTACGAGAACGGCTGGATCAGGCGGATCTACAAGACCGACGGCTGGCAGGCCACCCTCATGCTGGTCAACGCGGTGGGGTACGTCGCCGAGGCAGCATACCATCACCCGGACCTGGCGGTCACCTGGGCACGACTCACGGTGAAGTTGCAGACCCACAGCGCAGGAGGCATCACCGACAAGGACTTCGAGCTTGCGGCGAAGATCGAGGAGGTGGTCCTGTGGCGGCCGGCCACGGGTTTTCCGGGGCTGGAAGGCACGCCGAACAAGTGGGTGCGCAGCGGAGACGTGAAGGCGTGATGACGTGACGACGTGACGCAGCCCCTCACGTCCTCACGTCTTCACGTCCTCACGCCATACATCGTGGCTACACCTACCAGGGTGTTGTTTCTCACCGGCAAGCTGGCCGAGCCTTCGCTCCGGAAGATGCTGGGGGAGCAGGAGCTCCCCTTTGCCTGCGACGTGGCCGTCATGCGCATCACGGTGGCGGCCCTCATGACGACCGACTGGATCGCGAAACAGGCGCTCGCGCCGCCCGAGGGTACTGATCTCGTCATGATTCCCGGCCTCTGCGAGGGCGATGCGACAGTGCTCAGCGAGCGGCTCGGGGTCGCCGTCGAGAAGGGGCCCAGGGACCTGCGGGATATCCCGCAGCATTTCGGGCGCGCCGCGAGGGCCGCTGATTACGGCAGCTGGCAGGTCGAGATCCTCGCTGAAATCAACAACGCGCCCGCGATGGACCGGGCGGCGCTTCGAGCGCAGGCCGAATACTATCGCGCCAGCGGGGCCGACCTCATCGATATCGGCTGCACCCCGGGGCGCCCCTTTCCCGAGATCGGGAGCGTCGTCCGCGAGCTCACCGGGGCCGGCATCCGGGTCAGTGTGGACTCATTCGATCCGGTCGAGATCGACGCCGCCCTGGACGCCGGTGCCGAGATGGTGCTGAGCGTCAACGCGAGCAATATCGAGGTCGCCGGGCGCTATGCCGGTAGCGACAAGCGATTCGTGGTGATCCCCGACGGCGGCGACCAGTTCGCCGAACTGGAGCGGAGCCTGGAGCACCTCGAACGCTGGCGACTCAAGTACCTCATCGACCCGATCCTCGAGCCGATCGGGTTCGGCTTCATGGCGTCGCTCGAGCGGTACGCCGAGGCACATCGTCGCTGGCCGACGGTGCCGCAGATGATGGGCGTCGGGAACATCACCGAGCTCACGGCGGCAGACACCACCGGCATGAACGCCCTGCTGATCGCGATCTGCGAAGAAGTGGGGGTTCGCGCCGTGCTCACCACCGAGGTGATCCCCTGGGCGAGGGGGTCGGTCCGCGAGATCGACGTGGCGCGGCGGCTGATGCACTATGCCGTGAGCCAGCGGACGGTGCCCAAGCGGGTGGACGACCGGCTCGTGACCATCAAGGATCCCCGGATCCTCGAATACACCGAGGCGGAGCTCCGGGCGCTGCAGCGGGAGGTGACCGACCCGAATTTCCGGATTTTCACCGACCGCGACACCATTACGGTGTTCAACCGCGAGCGGTTCGTGCGCGGCACCGACATTCAGCAGATCTTCGGCGAGCTCGGGGTCGACGAGGCGACCCACGCCTTCTACCTCGGCAAGGAATTGATGAAGGCAAAGCTCGCGATCACCCTGGGCAAGACGTACCGGCAGGAGGGCTCGCTGCAATGGGGCTACCTCACGCCGCCAGACGACGCACGCGCTGAACATGTGCGGCTGACCCAGCGCTCGACGCGCACACAAGACCCGCAATGACGCTATTGATCGAGCGCCTCGATCCCATGCCGGATCCCGCCGAGGCCGCGGCGCGCCTGGCGGGGCTGCCCTGGTTCATCTGGCTCGACAGCGCCGTCGACCCACGCCACCTGGGCCGATGGAGCATCATGTCGGCCCATCCGTGGAGGATGCTGCGGGCCCACGGCGACCGGACGGAGGCACGGAACGCGCACGACAGGGCCTGGTCCCCGGTTCAAGGCGACATGCTGGAGGTGCTGGAGCGCGAACTCGCGCCGCTCAACGTCGAGCCAGAGCCCGGCCAGCCGCCATTCATCGGTGGCGCCCTTGGATTCCTCGCCTACGACTGGGGCCGGGTGCTGGAGCGGCGCCCCGCCGCATGTTACGACGACCTCGCCCTGCCCGGCGCGATGTTCGGCCTCTATGACTGGGCGCTGGTGTGGGACCACGAGGCCGGTGCGTGCTGGCTGCTGAGCACCGGCCTGCCCGCCAGCGGCGACGCGCGCACTGTGGCCGCCGCCGAGCGGGTGCAGCAAGTGCGCTCCCGGCTGGCCCGGACCGAGCGACCTGCGCTTCCGCCATTCGACCCGAAGGCAGGTCCGGGGACAGCGCGCATGCTCGCACCATCGTATCCCGTCCTCGCGCTGGAGAATGCCGAGACCATCGGGCTGCGCTCGACATTCACCGAACGCGGATACCTGAGCGCCGTGCAGCGGGTGCGGGAGTACATCCTGGCGGGCGACATCTTCCAGGCGAACATGTCGCAGCGATTCGAGGCGCCGCTGCCGGAGCCACCGCTGGCGTTCTACCAGCGACTCCGGCAGGAGAACCCGGCGGCGTTCGGCGCCTATCTCGCCTGCGATGACGTGACGGTGCTCAGCGTGTCCCCGGAGCGCTTCCTGTCACTGCACGGCACGCAGGTGGAGACCCGGCCCATCAAGGGTACGCGACCACGGGGCCTCGGGCCGATGCACGACCTGGCCCTGGGCCGGGAACTCACCGAAAGCGAGAAGGACCGCGCCGAGAACGTCATGATCGTGGACCTCCTGCGCAACGACCTGTCTCGTGTCTGCCGCCCCGGCACCGTCCGCGTGCCGGAGCTCTTCGCGCTGGAGCAGCATCCGACCGTGCATCACCTGGTCTCGACCGTCCTTGGCGAGCTCCAGCCCGGGGTGGACGCCACCGGACTGCTGCGGGCCACCTTTCCCGGTGGGTCGATAACCGGCGCGCCCAAGGTGCGGGCAATGGAGATCATTGCAGAACTGGAACCGACGGAGCGTGGCCTCTACTGCGGCAGCATCGGATACATCAGCCGCACTGGCGCCATGGACATGAATGTCGCGATCCGGACCTGTGTGATGCGGAACGGGCAGATATACTTCTCCGGCGGCGGCGGCATTGTTGCCGACTCCGACCCCGCGCACGAATACCGCGAGACGCTGGACAAGGTGCAGGGGATCGTTCGAACGCTGGCCCGCCACGCATCGTGATCCTCCTCGTCGACAACTACGACTCGTTCGTCTACAACCTGGCCCGGTACGTGGGGGAGCTGGGTGAAGTGGCACTGGTCAGGCGAAACGATGCGCTGACCCTGGATGAGGTCGCGACGCTGGCACCGACCCACATCATCGTGTCGCCCGGCCCCTGCTCTCCGGCCGACGCCGGCATATCGGTCGATCTCATCCGCCGCTACGGCGCCCACATTCCCATCCTCGGCGTCTGCCTGGGGCACCAGGCGATTGGCGCCGCGTATGGCGGACAGATTGTGCGGGCCATGCGCCCCATGCATGGCAAGACATCGCGCATTGCCCACGATGGCTCCGGCGTCTTCACTGGCCTCGCCTCGCCGCTGGTGGCGACGCGGTATCACTCGCTGGTCATTGCCCCGGAGTCGATTCCCACGGGCCTGGTGGTGAATGCCGTCTCCGACGACGGCGAGATCATGGGCGTACGGCACGCCGTGGATCCGGTGCATGGCGTCCAGTTTCATCCCGAGTCGGTGCTGACGCGGCATGGGTATCGCCTGCTCGCCAACTTCCTGTTTGGCCCCGGCCATCCGGCCGGCACGCTCCCGGCGGCGGCCGATGGCGGCAGCGCCGGGGACGGACCCGCCGAGGATTCCCCACCCCCCTGGTACCGTGGCTGACGCCCTGAGCTGGAGACCTGCGTGATGCGTGTATTGCCCGGAATGGTTCTTTCCCTGCTGCTGGCCGTGCCGCCGCCCGTTGCTGCCCAGGGTGACGCATTCCCGGTGTACCGCGAGCAGCAGGTGATGATCCCGATGCGGGACGGGACCAGGCTGAACACCAGGATCTTCCGGCCGGCGTCGAGCGAGGGCCCGTTGCCGTTCCTGATGACCCGCACACCGTATGGCATCGCGTCATCGGGTGAAGCCCTCGAGGCCGGTGGCAATTACGCCGAGCTCGCGCGGGAGGAATACATCTTCGTCTACCAGGACATCCGGGGGCGATTTGGTTCGGAGGGGCGGTTCGTCATGAACCGGCCCCTGCACGATCCGAAGGATGCCAACGGGGTGGACGAAAGTACGGATACCTACGACACCATCGCGTGGTTGCTCGCGAACGTGCCGTCGAACAACGGATCCGTCGGCGTGCTGGGCGTCTCCTACCCGGGGTGGCTTGCCGCCATGGCGGGCGTCCACCCGCACCCTGCCCTCAAGGCGATCTCCCCGCAGGCGCCGATGACGGACACCTGGATGGGCGACGACTTCTTCCACTACGGTGCCTTCCGGCTCAGCTACGCCTTCGAGTACGCCAGCGACCTGGAGCTGTCCAGTGACGAATCGGTGCCACCCCCGATCAGCTTCTACGACACCTACAGCTGGTATCTCGCGCAGGGGCCGCTCGGCAACCTGACGCGCCTGCTGGCCGGGCGCTCGCCGACGTGGACCAACTTCACCGAGCACCCGAGCTACGACGCGTTCTGGAAGGGGCAGGCGCTGACCACGTGGCTTACGGAGGTGGCGGTGCCGACGCTCGTCGTGGGCGGCTGGTGGGACCAGGAGGATTTCTACGGTCCCCTCGTGACGTACGCCACGCTCGAACGGCTCGACCGGAACAACCACAATTACCTGGTGATGGGTCCGTGGTACCATGGCAGCTGGAACCGAAGCCGGGGCGGCGACGGGCAGAAGGTTGGCGACATCGATTTCGGCAGCCCAACGGGAACGTACTTTCGCGAGGAGATCCAGGCGCCGTGGTTTGCCTACTGGCTCAAGGGCAAGGGCAAGCTCGACCTCGCTGAAGCCACACTTTTCGAGAGCGGGAGCAACCGCTGGCGGCGATTCGACCACTGGCCGGCAACGGATGGAAGGGCGCGAAAGCTGTACTTGCGGGCCGGCGGTCTCCTGTCGTTCGACCCGCCAACGTCGCGCGAGGCACGTACCTCGATGTTCGACAGCTACGTGTCCGATCCGGCGCATCCCATACCGTACCGGAAGCGGCCCATCGAGCTGACCTACGATCCGCGAGGCTCGCACTGGCGCCCCTGGCTCTATGAAGACCAGCGGTTCGTGGACGGCAGGCCGGACATCCTCACCTGGCGCACCGAGCCCCTCACCGAGGACATGACCATCGGCGGTGATATTGCGGCGCACCTCTTCGCCTCCACCACGGGGAGTGACGCCGACTGGGTGGCCAAGCTCATCGATGTCTTCCCTGATACCATCACCCAGGGTCCCGTCCTTGGCGGGTACGAGTTCATGATATCGAGTGAGATTTTCCGCGGGCGCTACCGACAGGGCTTCGATCGGCCGCGCGCCATCACGCCAAACACGGTCAACGAGTATCTGGTCGACCTGCACCAGCAGAGCCATACGTTCCTGAAGGGGCACCGGATCATGGTACAGGTCCAGAGCACCTGGTTCCCGGCGTACGACCGGAATCCACAGACCTTTGTGCCGAACATCTTCCTCGCCGCGCCAGGCGACTTTCGCGCGGCGACCCATCGCATCTACCGCAACGGCCGCTATCCCTCTTATGTAAGCCTTCCGGTCCTGGGACCCGCTCAGTAGTGCCGATGATCGTCGAGGGCATTGTCACCACCCGGGACAGGAATGGACTGGTCAACTTCGCACCGATGGGCGTGGAGTGGGGAGAGCATACCCTGGTGCTGAAGCCGTTCCTCGAAACGACGACGTTTCGCAACGTGAGCGCCTCACGCACGGCCGTGTTCAACCTTGTAGACGATATCCTGCTTTTCGCTCAGGCTGCCATTGGGAGTCCGCAGTTCCCCTGGCGCAGCGCGGAGCGCGTCGATGGTGCGGTCCTGGAGGCGGCCTGCTCATGGCATGAGCTCGAAGTGGACAGTATCGACGCCACCCCACCGCGTTCGCGGATCCAGACCCGCATCGTGCACCGTGGGCGTGGCCAGGAGTTCATCGGGTTCAACCGCGCCAAGCATGCGGTGCTGGAAGCCGCGATCCTCGCCACCCGGGTGCACCTGCTCCCGGCGGCACAGATCAGCGAGGAACTCGCACGGCTCCGGATCCTGGTGGACAAGACCGCGGGCCCCCGGGAGCTCGAGGCATGGACGCTGGTCACGAACCACATCTCGGCGCATTCCTCCGCGCAGGTGGACCCGGCATGAGCCTCCCGGTCGAGCGTGTCCGGGTCCGTGCACCAGCCCGGCTCCATTTCGGGGTGCTCGACCTGCGGGGCATCCTGGGACGCCGCTTCGGGGGCATGGGTGCGGCGATTCCGCTTCCCGCCCTGCAGCTCGAGGCGGAACGGGCGGACGGGTTCAGTGCGACCGGACCGGACGCGGCACGCGCGGTCGACTTTGCCCGACGGTATGCCGGGGCGACAGGCCTCCCAGGAGGGGCACGGCTCACGATCGCTCACGCGATCCCGCCGCATAGCGGTCTCGGGTCGGGGACCCAGCTGGCCCTGAGCGTGGCGCGCGCACTGGCCGCCCTCTACGAACGGTCGCATGATGCCCCCACCCTGGCGCGTCAATCTGGACGTGGAGTCCGTTCCGGGGTCGGTACCTGGCTGTTCGAGCGGGGAGGTTTTGTTCTCGAGGGGGGTCGGCGGGCCGGCGCAGACCTGGCGCCGCTCCTCACCCGCCTGCCGATGCCGCCGGCCTGGCGGTTCGTGGTGGCGATCCCCGCCGGGAGCCCGGGACTGAGCGGCGAGGCAGAGGTGGAAGCCTTCCGCACACTTCCCGCACCGCCGGTCCGCGAGGTGGAACACGTCGCCCACGTTGTCCTGATGCAGCTCCTCCCGGCCCTGGTGGAAGAAGACCTCACCGACTTCGGTTCGGCCCTGGTCGAGGTGCAGCAGGTCACCGGCCGGTGGTTCGCGGCGAGCCAGGGGGGTCCCTTTGCGCCCGGGCCCACCGCGCAGCTCATTGCGCGTTTTCAGGAGGAGGGTGCTGCTGGCGTGGGCCAGAGCTCGTGGGGACCCGCTGTCTACGCCCTGGCAGGCGACGATGGAGCCTCTGAGCGCCTGGCGGGTATAGCCAAGGATGAGTTGGGTTCGGAAGGGATCGTTGTGGCGGGATCGTTCGCGAACCGGGGTGCCGTGGTGGACCTGCTGACGCGATCCTATGATTGACACCAGCGGTTTCTGGCCGTATGCTAGGCGCTTCAGGATGCAACCTCCAGGACAATCCCATGGCATACGGCGGCCCCCGTTGCCACGTTGCGGGATTTGTAGCGTCAAGCCATTGCAGGTCCCCGAAACACATCAGGAGTATATGCCGCTGGTTGACATCGGCTGGCACGGGCGTATCCTCTAGAGGATCATGGCGCAAACAGGCACTACCATGAGCAATCCCTCGGACACATCGGTCTCTCGATCGCCGGCGCTTTGCTGGGCGCGCAGCTTGGACATGGCACGCCATGCGCGAAGCGATGATCGGGTCACGCTCGACGCGCAGTCGTCCGGCGTGCGTCCGCAGTCTCACCGGTCGCCCGCCCTTGGGCGTGCGGTGTCGAGTCCGCATCGCGGTGTGAAGTCACCCTTTATGAAGAGGTCAGTATGAACCGTAGAAGCCAGAAGGTGATATCTGGCGGCATTGCGGCGAGCATGCTCGTATTCGCCGTCTCGTCCGCCAACGCCCAGGCGGCGGCCCGTTCAGGGTCGTGGACCTATGGCGCCGCAGAGGGCGAGTGGGTCATGACTGGTCGTGACTATGGCTTGTCGCGGTTCAGCCCGCTCAAGCAGATCACGACGGCCAACGTGTCAAACCTCAAGGCGGCCTGGAGCTTCTCCACCGGCACGCTGCGCGGCCACGAAGGCAACCCGCTCGTCATCGGGAACGTGATGTATGTGCACACTTCGTTCCCGAACAAGGTCTACGCGCTTGACCTCTCCAAGCCGGGCGCGCCGATCATCTGGCAGTACACGCCGAACCAGTCGCCCGACGCGATTCCGATCGCCTGCTGCGACCTGGTGAACCGTGGTACGGCCTACCACAAGAGCGGCAAGATCTTCATCCAGCTCCTCCAGGGTGAGCTTCTGGCGCTCGATGCGAAGACGGGCAAGGAACTCTGGAAGGCGAAGCACCCGGACAAGTCCAACGCTGGTGTCGAGGCGAACGGCTACAAGCAGGGCGCCACGATGACCAACGCCCCGATCGTGATCAAGGACATGGTCATGGCCGGCATCTCGGGTGGTGAGTTCGGCGTGCGTGGTCGCGTGTCGGCGTTCGACGTGAACACCGGCGCACACATCTGGACCAAGTACAGCACCGGTCCGGACGACGAAGTGGGCATCGTCAACGGGGTTGGCAACGCGAACTATGCCTCGCACAAGGGCAAGGATCTCGGCGTCACCACGTGGCAGGGCAATGAGTGGAAGATCGGTGGCGGCACCACCTGGGGCTGGTACTCCTACGACCCCGACCTCGATCTCTTCTACTACAGCGTTGGCAACCCGGGTTCCTGGAACCCCGACCAGCGCCCCGGCGACAACAAGTGGTCCATGACGATCTTCGCGCGGCACCCGGCTGATGGCAGTGTGGCCTGGGCGTACCAGATGACGCCGCACGACGAGTGGGACTACGACGGTGTCAACGAGAACATCCTGTTCGAGAAGGGCGGCCAGAAGCTCCTGCAGCACTTCGACCGCAATGGCTTCGCCTACACGATCGACCGCACCAACGGCAAGCTCACGAAGGCCGAGCCCTACGGCCCGGTCAACTGGGCGACCAAGGTCGACCTGGCGACTGGCATCCCGCAGAAGGATCCGCGGTATGGCACCACGGCCAAGAAGAATACCGAGGGCATCTGCCCGGCTGCGATCGGGTTCAAGGACCAGCAGCCGGCCGCATACTCTCCCGTCACCGGGTTGTTCTACGTCCCCACAAATCACATCTGCATGGATTACGAGGGCGTAGAGGTGAAGTACACCGCCGGTCAGCCGTACGTCGGCGCGATCGTGCGGATGTTCCCTGGCCCGGGCGGGTACCGCGGCCGGTTCATTGCCTGGGATCCGACGGCAGGCAAGGACCGCGCAGCGTCCACCGTGTGGGAGATCAAGGAGCCGCTCGCAGCCTACGGTGGCGCGCTTGCCACTGCCACGGGCGTCGTGTTCTACGGCACCATGGAAGGCTGGCTCAAGGCTGTCGACTCGAAGTCCGGCAAGGTCCTCTGGCAGTTCAAGACCCCGTCGGGCATCATCGGCAACCCGATGACGTACATCGCGCCTGATGGCAAGCAGTATGTCGCCGTGCTCTCGGGCATCGGTGGCTGGGCTGGCATCGGCGTGGCCGCGGGCATCGGTGCAGAGGATCCGACCGCCGGTCTCGGCGCGCTCGGCGCCTTTGGTGACGCCGCACAGTTCTCAACGCAGGGCGGCGTGCTCACCGTCTTCTCGCTCTAAGTGCTCCATCCGTGAGGGCCCGGCTTCGGCCGGGCTCCCACGGCGCAGTTTCGCTGGCTGGACAATGGAGGCGCTGGCTGCGGGGCAATTCGCCCCGATGGTCGGCGCCTTCGTTATTATTGGCTACTCCCGCTGGGCGCCGTCGCCCGGCCGTCGAACGAATCGGAGCTCTTATGCGCACCGGCTTCGTCCTCCTTGCCGCCCTGGCTCTCACGGCCACCAGCGCGGCGGCACAGGAAGACTCACTCCATAGCACACAGCTCAAGGCCGGCCGCGAAGCAGGCGTGCTCCGCGTCTGTGCCGATCCCGACAACCTCCCCGCATCCAACCAGGCCGGAGAAGGTTACGAGATCAAGATCGCGGAGCTCATCGCACAAACCTGGGGATGGCGGGTAGAGTATGCCTGGTGGCCCGTGCGCCGGGGCTTCTTCAGCCGGGCCCTGAATGGCCGGTACTGCGACGTCGCCATCACCGCGCCGAGCGGCTTGGACATCGCCGGCGTCACCGGCCCCTATTTCCGGTCGGGGTACTACATCGTGTACCGGAAGGACAGCGGACTGGACCTCTCGTCGCTTGCGGACACCACCTTCCGCCACCTGCGTATCGGGGTGCACATTCTGAATTCGGACGCCGAGAACACCCCACCCGCCATGGCCATGAGCACGTATGGGGTCGTGGGGAACCTGATAGGGTTTCCCACCAACTACAGCGACATCTACCGGCCGGATGACATCTTCAAGGCGCTGGGGGACAGCATCGATGTCGCGATTGTCTGGGGGCCGATTGCGGGCTACTTCGTGCAGCAGAGCAAGGTCCCGCTCGTGATGCACAAGGTCGCGGAGGACACGGTCCAGGGCATCCCCTTTGTCTACAGCATGGGAATGGGTGTCCGCCGACGGGACACCAAGTTCCGTGACAGCCTCCAGACCGTGATCGACACGAAGGAAGGCGAGATGGTGAAGATCTTGCAAAGCTACAATGTGCCGATGCTGCCGCTCAACGCCGGTGGACAACCCTCGGCGAAGTCCAACTGAACTGCGTGAAAGGATCTGTCAGCCGCATGATCAGCTCGCCGATTCGCCTTGCCGCCCGCGCCATTGCCGTGATCGCGGCCCTCTCGTTCATCGGTACCGTCCGCGCCGAGGCCCAGGACAGTGTCGACTGGGAGGCCTACAAGAAGCAGGTCGAGGCGGGGCACCGGGACACGATTCCCCAGAACGCATACCAGGGTTGGAAGCAGTTCGAACTCAACTGCGCTCGGTGCCACGGCGAGTATGGCGTCGGCACCTCGTTCGCGCCGGCACTGATCGTGTCGCTCAAGGAGGGCGGCACCGTTCCCGACCAGGCGGCCTTCATCACGGTGGTCTGTCAGGGCCGCCCCGACAAGGGCATGCCTTCCTGGTGCCAGCTTGGCCTGGAGATGAACAAGATCCAGGATATCTACGCCTACCTGAAACTCCGTGCTGACGGCAAGGTGGCCGCCGGCCGGCCCGCCGTGAAGGCCGACGGCTGACGGCGCTCCGGACGCGCCTTGCGCTCGCGGGGCTGGCCACGCTGCTCGGCACGGCGGTACAGCCCGCACCCGTCGAGGGACAGCAGCGCCTCAGCGTTGCCCAGGTTCGCGACCGGCTCGCGGCGTCCACCCAGTCTCAGCCGGCCGACCTGACGGGTGCGGACATGAGCGACCTGTCGCTCGAGGGCATCGACTTCAAGCGCGCCAACCTGACCGGCGCGCGTCTGAGCGGCGCCAAGCTCGCCGGCGCCGACTTCTTCAGCTGCGACCTCACCGATGCCGTGCTCGAGGGCGCCGACCTCGCGAAGGCAAACCTGGATGGTTCCACGCTGCGCCGGACCAACCTCTCTCGAGCCAACCTGCGCGGTGCCAGCCTGTTCGCGACCATCATCGAGGGCGCCAACCTCAATGGTGCCGACCTCCGCGATACCCGGATCATCGGATACCTGCTGCGCGCCACCCTGGTCGATGCCAACCTGAGCGGCGCGAACATCGGTGCCGACCCCGGAAACCAGTCAATGGGCGTGATGAGGGCGCAGTTTGTCAGCGCCGACCTCACCGGTGCCGATTTTACCGGCGCCAACCTGTTCAAGGCCGACTTCTCGTTCGCGTCCCTCCGGAAGGCGAAGCTGGTGAACGCGAACCTCCAGAACACCGACCTCGCCAGCACTGATTTCACCGGCGCGGACGTCACGGGCGCGCAATTCAACAAGGCGGATGTGGACGGCGCGATCTTCGTGGACATCGTCGGACGGGACCAGATGAAGGGTCTGGATGAGGCGCAGAACGTGGACAAGGCAATCTTCAGTGCGCCATGAGCTCGCCCTTCTCAGCATTGCGCTGTTGCTCGCCGCCTGTGGCGAGCGACCCCGCCAGGAACCAGCGCCAATGCCACCGGTTGATGCCGCCGCGAGCACCACGCCACCGCCCATAGATTCGGCACCGCCCGCTTCATCCGCACCGCCTGTAGCCGATTCGGCGCCTGTGGCCGATACGCCACCTGTGGCCGTGGCGCCGCTCCAGGACGCGTACCATACCGCCCCCAGGGACACCATCAGCCGGGAAGCGTACAACGGATGGAAGCAGTTCGAGCTGAATTGTGCGCGCTGCCACGGGGAGTACGCCGTGGGCACGTCGTTCGCGCCAGCCCTCGTGACCTCGCTCAAGGAGGGAGGCACCATCCCGACCCGCGAGGTGTTCGTGACGACGGTGTGCCAGGGACGCAAGGAGAAGGGGATGCCATCGTGGTGCGAGCTGGGGCTCGAGATGGACAAGATCACCGGAATCTATGCCTACGTGAAAGGCAGGGCCGATGGCAAGATTCATGAGGGCCGGCCCGCCGTAAGGGAGAACCTGTGATGTTCAGTGACGCACGACTGTACCGTGCCGGCCTCGCCGTTGCGATGGTAGCTCTGGCGTCGGCCTGTACCGACCGACCGAAGGAGGCGCCGGCGGCAGCAGCGGTGGCGCCCTCCGCCTACGCCTACGTCACCAACGAGGACTCGCACGACCTTACCATCATCGACGTCGACAACGATTCCGTCATCGGGACGATGCCGGTGGGCACGCGACCGAGGGGCGTGAAGGTGAGCCGGGACGGCAAGCAGGTGTTTGTGGCCCTGACCGGGTCGCCGAAGTGCCCGCCCACGATGCCCGATGAGGAGTGCGAGAAGCTCAGCTCCGACAAGAGCAAGGATGGTGTGGCCGTGGTGGACGCCGCGACCCGCACCGTGACCCGGGTGCTGCCGGGTGGATCCGATCCCGAGACGTTCGCCCTGTCGGCGGACGACTCGAAGATCTTCGTCTCGAATGAGGACGCCGGCATGGCATCCATCGTGGAGATTGCCACCGGGAAGGTCCTCGCAACCGTGCCGACGGGGAGGGAACCGGAGGGCGTCACCCTCGCTCCCGATGGCAAGACGGTCTGGGTCAGCGGCGAGACTGACCATGACGTCACCATTCTCGATGCGGAATCGGGGAAGCGGCTGGGGCAGGTGATCGTCGGGCTCAGGCCTCGCAGCGTGGCATTTCTTCCCGACGGCTCGCGCGCCTACTCAGCCAATGAGGCCGGGGGCACGCTGTCCGTGATCGACGTACAGAAGAAGAAGGTCATCGGCACCATCACGCTGCCGGACGGGTCCAAGCCCATGACCGTCATTCCGTCCGCCGACGGCCAGCAGCTCTTCGTCAGCAACGGCCGGGGCGGCACCGTCAGCGCCGTCGACGTCGCCACGGCGCAGGTCACGAAGTCGGTGGCGGTCGGGAAGCGGCCGTGGGGCATTGCCCTGTCGCCCGACGGCAGCAAGCTCTACAGCGCGAATGGGCCGTCGAATGACGTGAGCGTCATCGATGTGGCGACCTTTGCGGTCGTGAAGACCATTCCCGCCGGACAGGTCCCATGGGGGGTCGCGGTCGGGTCGGCGCCCTGACGGGGTGAACGACCGGACCAGAACAGGGTAACCTTCAGGAGAGTTTCTCCGGGAGGGTACCCTGCGTCGTTTCTGCATCCTGCTGGCATGCACCCTGGGTGTGCCATCCTTCGTCATGGCGCAGGACTCGGCGCCCTCCTACGAGCAGCCGCGCGGCAACCGGATGCCGCCCGTCCCGAAGCCCGAGTTCCAGAAGCTGCCGGCGCGCTTCAGCTTCACCAGCGACGCGACCAGCCTGCTGCATCGCCTCTGGGCCGAAAGCGCCTCGGAGAAGCGCGAGCATGTCGCCTGCCTCGCCGGCGAGGTGCGCGAGGACAGCGTCCGTGTCACGCGGGTCAAGCTGCTCGAGGTTGGCGGTGCCGATTCGCTCGGGGTGTCGGCCCAGAGCTCCATCGAGGCCTGTGGGCCGCCCAACTGGCTCGGGACGGTGCATACCCACATCGCGCTGTACGATGGCAAGCGGCCCTACGACGTTTTCTCGGGAGCCGATCGCGGCATCATGTTCCTGTGGTGGCAGCGGTGGGAGACGGACGGCGCGTTCTGCGTGCTGTACTCTGAAGCGGAAGCGTTCTGCGAGGTACTTGGAGCGGGTGGCCCCAGCCGCATGAGCCGGGGCCCGTATTGAGCAGGCCCTAGGCCCAGGGTCGCCTGCTTCCCCACCGTCCCGGCTTCGACTCCGCCAGCCGCGCGTCGAGACCCCACGTCATTCCTGCCCGGCCCCACCACAGGCCGATCATGACCGCCGCCAGCGTCCAGTGGAACCCCTGGTTGGCCGGTGACATGTGCCAGCTGGCCGTGCCGTAGTTGAGCGTGAGCAGCAGCGCCGTCAGTGCGCCGATGCCGTTGAACAAGCCGAGCACCAGCAGGGTACCGGCGACCGACTCGCCCAGCGCCGTGAGGTTGGCGAAGAGCGCCGGGTGCGCCAGCACCGTTCCCTCGACGAACGCCTTGTAGGGCCCGATGGGATTCTCTGCCATCTGCTTTGCGACAATCTTCGGCATCGTCTGCACCCAGCGATCCGATGCGTAGGGCAGCGGCAGCACTCCTCCCACCAGCGTGAGCTTGGTGAAGAGTGCCTTCGCGAACCAGGCGCCGACAATGATCCGAACCAGGGCCAGTCCCTGCCCTGCCAGGGCACGGTTGTGACGCAGGACGCTGTCCGTCATCGATCCTCCGGGGCCGCGAGCGCCAGCTCGTGCCAGATGAATGTCCATGTATCCGTCAGTTCGTCGAGCACCTTCGCCAGGGGCTTGCCGGCGCCGTGCCCGGCGCGCGACTCGAGTCGCAGCAGCACAGGAAGCCCGGATGTCGTCGCGTGTTGCAGCCGGGCCGCCATCTTTCGCGCGTGCAGCGGGTCGACCCGCGTATCGCTCTCGGCGGTGGCAATCAGCACCGCCGGATACGCTGCGCCCTCGTGCACATGATGGTATGGCGAGTACGCGGAGAGCCAGGCGAACTGTCCCGGATCGTCGGCGGACCCATACTCCGGAATCCAGAGCCTGGCGATCAGGAATCGATGATAGCGCAGCATGTCAAGCAGGGGAACCTGAATGACCACCGCCCGGAACAGGTCCGGCCGCTGGGTGAGGACCGCTCCCATCAGCAGGCCCCCGTTCGATCCACCCTGAATCGCGAGGCGGTCGGGGCTGGTCCAGCGGGACGCGACGAGCCATTCCGCCGCCGCGACAAAGTCGTCAAAGGTGTTCTGCTTCCGTGCAAGCATGCCGCCCTGATGCCATGACTCACCATACTCCCCCCCGCCGCGAAGGTTCGGGATGGCCACGATGCCCCCCGACTCCAGCCACAGCAGCATCGAGCGCGAGAAGCCCGGCGTCATGGAAATATTGAACCCGCCGTAGCCGGTGAGGAACGCCGGCCGCCGGCCGTCGCGCGCCAGGTCGCGAAGGTGCACCAGGAACATCGTGATCGGCGTGCCGTCGGCCGAGGGATACTCCACCTGGCCGACGGTGAACCGGTCCGGGTCGATGTCCGCCTCGGCCCGGCGCCACAGCGTCAGGGTGCCCGGGCCCGGCTCCAGGCGATAGACGCTGGGTGGCACGGTAAACGATGAGAACCCCACGAACACTTCGTCGCCGTCCGGTTCCATGCCGAGGCCGAAGATGCTCCCGAGTGTGGGCAGCTCCATGTCACGAATGCCACCGCCCTGGAGGTCGGCAAGGCGAAGCCGGGCAGTGGCGCGCTCCAGGTAGTCGAGCACCAGGTTGCTCGCGGTGACGCCCACGCTCGAGAGCACTGCGTCGGTTCTGGCCGGGATGAGCTCACGCCACTCATCGCGCGCCGGCGCGGCTGGATCAACGGCATAGAGGCGGAAGGTGGGCGCCCCCAGGTTCGTGCGCAGGTAGAGGACGCCATGCGCCACCTGGCCATCAAAGGTGGCCGGCAGGCCCGCCGCCACGCCGATGAGCTCACCGCCCGACGCGAGATCCTGCAGGTAGAGGTCGGTTTCGTCGAAGGTGCGCGCCACACTGATCAGCAGCCACTTCCCGTCGTCGGACAGCGACACCCCCGGCCAGTATTCCTTTTCCGCCGGCTGGAACACCAGGCGATCGGCGGAAGGCGCATCACCCACGTGATGGAACCACACCGCCCGATGGTATTGCTCCTCACCTGCCGGCGTTGTTCCAGGCGCCGGGTAGCGGGTGTAGTAGAACCCGGACGCATCGGGAAGCCACGCGACATCGCAGCTGCGCGTGTGGGGAATGCGGTCGGCAAGTGGGGCGAGGGTGTCGAGGTCGAGCACGCTGAGGACACTTTGCTCGCTGCCGTCGACGGACAGGCCGTACGCGAGGTACCGGCCATCGGGGCTCACATGGTACCAGTCGAGCGCCGTCGTACCGTCGGCCGACAGTGCGTTGGGATCAACCGCGACGCGATCGGTACCCTCGAGACCATCGCGCACGTAGAGGATCGGCTGGTTGGTGCTGCCCTCACGCCGCTGGTAGAGGTACCTGCCGCGTGCCGGCGTTGGCGCGCCGAGCACGCCGATGCCGAGCAGCTGCTCGAGGCGACGGCGAATGCCGGCCCGGGCAGGGACGGCGGAAAGCCATGCCTCCGTGTGCGCGTTCTGCGCCGCGGTCCAGGCCCGGACGTCCGCGGACTCGCCCGCCTCGAGCCAGCGGTAGGGATCGACGATCTCGACGCCATGCAGCGTCTCGACCACCCGCTGTATCACCGTTGGCGGCGCCGCGCCGGGATCGGATTCCGTCACCTCCTCACGCCCTCACCGCGTGACGCCTAGTCCCCAAGACAGATCCCCTGCTCGCGAGCGGTGATCACGACGTCCGAGTCGAGCGGCACCAGCTTCTGCCGACCCACAGCGTCGGCCAGCGGCACGCGCACGATCGAGTCGCCGGCCAGGCCAAGCATGGTGCCAAAGGCGCCATCGGCCACCGCCCGCACCGCAGCACCGCCGAAGCGCAGTCCGAGGAGCCGGTCGAACGTGGTCGGCGAGCCGCCCCGCTGCAGGTGACCAAGGACGATGGAACGCACCTCCTTGTTCATGCGCTCGGTGATCATCTGCGCCACCCGACTGCCGACCCCACCGATGCGGTCCACGGTCCCCGCGCCGCGCCGCTCGAGGAGCGACACCTCGCCACCAACTGGACGCGCGCCCTCCGCCACCACCACGATGCTGAAGTGCTTTCCGGCGGCATCGCGCGCACGGATGGCATCGCACACCCGCTCGATGTCAAAGGGAATCTCGGGAATGAGGATGACGTCGGCAGTCCCGGAGATTCCGCTGTGCAGGGCGATCCAGCCGGCGTTCCGACCCATGAGCTCGACCACCATCACGCGCTGGTGACTTTCGGCGGTGGAGTGCAGCTTGTCGATCGCCTCGGTCGCGGTGCTCACCGCCGTATCGAACCCGAAGGTCTGCTGGGTGCACTCGACGTCGTTATCGATGGTCTTGGGCACGCACACCACCGGCAGGCCCTTGCGAGCGAGGTCCCACGCGATCTGCATGCTGCCATCGCCACCGATGGCGATCAGGGCGTCGAATCCACTGGCACGAAAGGCGGCGACCAGCTCGTCCGAGCGGTCGAGCTCACGGCGCGTGCCGTCCGGGTCGGTGACGACATAGCGGAAGGGGTTGCCGTGGTTGGTGGTGCCGAGGATGGTGCCACCGAGGTGCACGATGCCACGCACGTTCTCGGGCGCCAGTCGCACCACGCCGTTGAACGTGAGCAGCCCCTCATAGCCCCGCTGGATTCCGTATACCTGCCAGCCCCGGTGATGCGCAGCCAGCACCACCGCCCGGATGACGGCATTGAGACCCGGGGCGTCGCCGCCGCCGGTATTGACGGCGATACGCATTCGATCGAGCCCCGCTCCCTCCTAGGAAACTCCCTTCAGCAATGCCACGACCTCACCCGGCTTCGCGTGACGGCCCTGGGCCTTCTTGGAGAAGACCAGCGCGCCGTCGACGGTGACATCGAACACGCCGCCCGAACTGGGGACGAGCTGCGCCTCAATGTCCGGGAAGGCCTCCTTCAACTCAGCCACCAGACCGGTGGCTCGCGGTTCGTAGTTTCAGACGACGCAATACTTGATCGTGGCGCGCATGAGAGCTCACAGAAGTGGCAGGTGAACGCAAACTGGGCGGACACCGCGAATCGTAAGCAATCATGACACCCTCCACCAGCACGCTGGTCCCCGCATTGCCTTTCCCTCCCCGAAGCAGCGCGCCATGGCCTCCCAGGCCTTGGAAGCTGCCACAGCCCGGGAGAATCGCCGATGCGACGACTTGCCAGCACTGCCGCCCTGCTCACTCAGCTCCTGGCGCTGCCCGCTGCAGCGCAGGTTCCTGCACACTGGCAGGATGAACTGGTCTCACCAGTGCACCCGCTGACACTGCCGGCGTTCGACCCCGACACGGTGCGCTGGCCGGCATCTCCACTGTCGCCTCCACCGAGGCCGGTCCGCGCCCTCTACGTCAACGCATGGGCCTTCGGCGGTCAGCGACTGGGCAAGTTGATCGAACTGGCGGCTGGCACCGAGGTCAACAGCTTTGTCATCGATGTGAAGGACGACACCGGGTACCTCACGTACCGCTCGGAAGTCCCCACGGCGCGGGCGATCGGCGCGAACGCGCAGCAGAGGGCGCGTGACATACGTGCCCGGCTCGCACGACTGCAGGCCCGGGGCATCCATCCCATCGCACGCATCGTCGTCGCCAAGGATCCGCTGCTGGCCGCGCGGAAGCCGGAGTGGGCGATCCGGCATACCGGCGGCGGACTCTGGCACGACCGCCTGGGCTTCGCCTGGGTGGACGCGTTCCAGGATTCGGTGTGGATCTACGCCGCACAACTGGCGGAGGAAGCCGTCCAGCTGGGCTTCGCCGAGATCCAGTACGACTACGTGCGCTTTCCTGATGAGCCCCCGTCTCGGCGCGCCACGGCGCTGTTCGCTGCGCGGCGACCCCAGCAAACCACTCGGCAGGGTGTGGCCGAGGGCCTCGCCATTCTGGAGCAGCGCACGCGGGCGCTCGGTGTACCCTTTACGATCGACGTATTCGGCCTCACCACGAGCGCCACCGGCGATATGGGCATCGGGCAGGTGTGGGAAGACCTCGTGTCCACCGCGGACGCGGTGCTGCCGATGGTCTATCCGAGTCACTACAACCGGGGCGAATACGGATTTGCCCACCCGAATGCCGAGCCGTACGGCATCATCCGCCGGGCACTGCAGGACGGTATCCGTCGCTCCCAGAAGATGGGTCGGCCCACTGCCGAAATTCGCCCCTACCTGCAGGCGTTCACGCTGGGCGCGCCGCGATATGGACCGGAACACGTCAGGGCCCAGATACGGGCGGCCGAGGAGCTCGGTGTCACCAGTTGGGTGCTATGGAACCCTCGGAGCGTCTACGACCGCGGACAGATCACCCCGCAAGGAGCGTCGGGAACCGTCGCCATGGCCGAAGTTCCCGACGGCACGGGGGATGCGAGCCACTGAGGAGGCTCCGGTGGCGGCGGGACGAGGTGGCCCGTACTATTCCCGAGGAGCGCATGAGGCGCCGACACCCAGCAGTGACAGACGCTTACCTCAGGAGTGGTGAAATGGAGATGCGGACTCGACTTGGATTGCTCGCACTTGCCCTTACCTGCATGGCCGTTTCGCCTGCCGCCGCGCAGGAGAAGCTCCCGGCCGGCGTCACGCCTGCCATGATCGCCAAGGGGAAGACAATCTTCACGAGCAGCGGGCTGTGCTTCGCCTGCCACGGCATGGATGCGAAGGGCATGGTTGGACCGAACCTGACGGATCCTACCTGGATCCATGGCAAGGGGACCTATCCCGAGATTGTACAGATCGTCACGACCGGTATCCCCGTAGATCAAACCAAGTTGGGAAAGGGTGCCATGCCGCCCAAGGGCGGATCGCAGATCAGCGAAGACGATGTAAAGGCAGTTGCTGCCTACGTCTGGTCGCTCAGTCACCCGACTTGAGCACCGGAAATCGTGGAAAAGCGGGGGCCAGGCGGCCCCCGTTTTTCGTTCCCAACGGCCCATACCTGTCGGCGTAAGTGCCCGAAAACGCTACACTATAGTGCAAGACATTACTTTGCAATTACTTAAGACCTCAGGTGCCCGGAAACCGGTGCGCGCAATTGTCACCGGCGTCCGCCGCCCTTATATTCGCGCCCGCTTCCCCACTCCCTGCGTCATTTCGGCCAGGAGCCGTCTTGGAACTCCCCAGCACACACCAGATCCCCCTAGCCTGGCTCCTCGAGCACGGCAGCGAGGCCATCCGGTACCGTACCCTCACCGAGCTCTGTCCGGCTGGTTCAGTCGCGCCTGAGGCCATTGTCGGGGCCCAGCAGGCGGTAGTCGAATCGAAGTCGGGCGCTGCTCTCGTGAAGAAGCAGAAGGATTCCGGAATCTGGGGGGGCAACCTTCTGGGTCTCGCCCCGTCGGTCAAGGATGGGATCAAGGAGGTCGGCACCATCCCGCAATACCGTCGGCTGCTCCAGATCGGCTGGCCACTGGGATCGCGGCCGTTCAGGCTCTCCGACCGGGTGCTGTTCCGCCTGTTGAGTCGCGACGAGGACCCGGCGCTGCTCTTTGAGTTCGCCAAGGCTTCGGGAGCGGAGCCGGCTGTGGTGCCTTTCGTACGGGGGGCCTACCGCGAGGCGGCCGCTGCGGCATTGGCAGAGGCAGGGCACCATGAGGATCCGCGGCTGCGTGGTGCGGCGCACAAGATCGCCAACTCGGTATCTGCCTTCCTGCGTAGCCCGATCGCCGAGAAGCCCTTCGTCAAGACGTCGAAGCGCACGGCGCTCCATCCCGACGCACATCCACCGACCTGGTACTCGGTTGCGATGATCGCACAGATGCCGAGCCTGCAGCGGGAACGCGCCGGCTTCACCGAGCGCCTCGGGCACTATCTCGCGCAACCGGCGCCGAAGAAGGCGTTTGTGGTGGTGCTCGGGAAGAAGGCGCTCAAGCCCCAGCACCTGCTGCTCGGCGACCCGATCGAGGCCGACTCCAAGGGCGTCGCGAAGGACCTGCCGCTGGCGCTGCACTACATCGAGATGCTGGCGCGAATGGGTGCACTGCAATGGGCGCCCGTGGCCACCAAGGTCCTGACACGCCTGCTCAAGGATTTCGATGAGCGTGGTGTCTGGGCGCCCAAGGGCCTGCGCAGCATGCCCAAGCCATTGAACAAGATCACCTATCATTGGTACCCGCTTCAGGCCGATGACAAGTCGGCTGAGAGTCGCGCCATCGACGTCACGTTCCGGGTTGCGATCATCGCCAAGCTTCTGGGCTGGGAACTCAGCTACAGCTGAGCTGATCGGGGGCCGGAAACGGTTGCATGGGCTAGGGGTAGCATGGCATACTACGCCATGTCTCTCGACCTTACGCCGTTTGGCTTCACGCCCACTGAAGGCATCGTGTACAAGGTCCTCCTGCGCGATGGCCCGGGTACCGGTTACGCAATTGCGAGGGCCGCCGGACTCGCCAGGGCCAATGCGTATAGCGCGTTGGAAGGACTGACCGGAAAGGGAGCGGCGCGTGTAGAAGGGAGTCGCCCCAAGCGCTATCGCCCTGAACCTCCGGCGGCGCTCCTTGCCCGCATCGCGAGCGATCATGGCCAGGCCCTGAGTCGCCTGACCACTGAACTCGAGGCGCTGGCAGCCCCGCCGACCCCAACCCTCGTTGAAATTACCTCGAGCCGTGGAGCCCTCCAGCTGATACAGCACGATGTCGCACGCGCGGTGTCATCGGTTGATCTCCTGGCTCCGGGCGAGGCTTTTCCCCTCCTCGGCCCTGCGCTGCGGCGTCCGGTCCTCGCCGGACTGAACGTGAACCTGTACTCGGTCGGGCGCGCTGATCTCGGGTTTGCCCCCGTCCAGGAACTGGCGGCCCCGGACTCCTGGCCCGGTGTCCCACTGGTCTGTGTCGTGGATGCGCGGGCTGCGCTGCTGGCGGCACGCCAAGGCACCGAGGTCTCCGGTCACTGGGGTACGGCGCCGGCGTTTGTGGCTGCGGCGCGGCTCGCCATTGATGTGCTGGGAGGACGCCATGAACACGGAAACTGAACGCGTGTATCGCGCCCTCCGGCAGAGCTACCTGACGGAGGCGCCAGCGCGGCTGGCCGAGTTGCGGAAGGAAGCGGAGGCGTTCAGGGCGGGAGAGAGCCAGGCGGCGGAGTGGCTCCGCTCACGTATCCACAAGCTCGCGGGCGCCGCAGCAGCACATGGGCTTCCGGAAATCTCAGCGCTTGCCCGGGAGATCGAGAATTGGCTGGCGGAAACGCCATCCCAGACCACCGAAGCCGCCGATCACCTGCAGGGCAGCCTCACCCTGCTAAGCAGGGCGGTGGACGCTGCCGGTCGCGCGCTCGATCCGGTCGGCGTTCGGGAGACACCCCGCCAGGCAGAGTTCGGCTGGCGTGCGCTGGTGATAGTCGAGTCCGGACTCCTTCGCGAACGCACCATTCGGGGCCTCTGGTCGGCCGGCTTCGATGTACATCTCGGTGACCCAAGCGAGCCGGAGATCACCTCGCCCTCCACCCGCCCTGACCTTGTGGTCATCTCCGCCGAGGATGCGGTGCAGGATCCCTACGCCACCATCGCGGCCTGGACATCCAGCCGCCTCGCGCGTCCGCGCGCGGTGGTGCTGATCGAGGCGGCGTCACCGGTCGACCGCATGCGTGCCGTGGCCTCGGGGGCGGACCAGATCTACACCGCGGAGCAGGTGGACTCGGAACTTCCGCGGTTTGCCCGGCTCATGGCGCGAGTCGGCGCACCGCCGGCGCGCGTCGTGATCGTGGACCCGGATCCAGTGGCAGACGCCTACGCCGCCTACCTGATGCAGGCGGGAGTGCGCGTGGTGCAGGCTCGTGACGCCACGGAGGCGCAGGACCTGTTCGATGCCGAGGTGCCCGACCTCGTGCTGCTGGCCGAAGTGCTTCCGGATGCGGATGGCGTCACGTTTGCCAAGCTGCTCAGGCAGGATCCCCGTTTCCACCTTGTTCCGCTGGTGCTCGTCGGGCCGGCGGGCGGAGTGGCCGACAAGATCGCGGCACTGCGGGCCGGCGCCGATGACTTCCTGGCGCACCCGGTGGACGAGTCGCTGCTGCTGCAACTGGTCGTGACAAGGGCGGAACGAGGCCGCCAGCTGCGCGAGCTGGTTCATCGCGATGGGCTGACCGGCCTGCTCAACCATGCCACGCTGCTCGCCGAACTGGAAATCGCGGTGGACTTTTCGCGGCGGAGCGGGAGCGGGTTCGCCCTGCTCATCGTGGACGTGGATCACTTCCGGCGGGTCAACGACCGCTACGGCCACCTCGTGGGCGACCAGGTGCTGGTGCATATCGGCGGCCTGCTGCGATCCCATGTGCGCGCGAGCGACCTGGTGGGCCGCTACGGCGGGGAGGAGTTCGGACTGATCCTGCGGGGCTGTACGCCCGAGGGGGCGGCCCACGTGGCACACAAGCTCCAGGAGGTCATCGCTGCGCAGCCGTCCGAGACGCGCGACGGGAGCGTCATCCCGGTTACGGTCAGTGTCGGCGGTGCTGTCTACCTGCACCACGGCGAGACGGCGTTCGAGATCGGCCACGCGGCAGACAAGGCGCTGCACACGGCGAAAACCGAGGGCCGTGATCGTATCGTGTTTGCGGAGACACCGCAGACAGGGCATGCCTGAGGACGTGAGGACGTGAGGACGTAAGGACGTGAAGGGGGAAGGAAAGAATGAGGGCGTGAAGTGGCTGGTCCACTTCACGCCCTCATCCTTTTCCGTCTCCCTCACGCCCTCACGTCTTCACGTCCTAGTGGTGATAGGCCGCCAGCGGTGCCACGTCGCCCGGCTTTTCCTCGCCGAAGAGCAGCCGTCCCTCGCGGAAGCTCGCGCCCCGCAACGTCAGCGCGAGTACCTCACCCAGCTCCTCCACGAGATACACCTTGATGCGCTTCCGGGCCTCCTCGGGGAGGTCCTCGAGATCGGCCTCGTTCTCCTTGGGCAGGATCACTTCCGTGATCCCGGCACGGAGCGCGCCAAGCACCTTTTCCTTGACCCCGCCGATTGGCAGGACATGCCCGCGCAGCGTGATCTCGCCCGTCATCGCGATATCATGGCGCACAGGCCTGGCCGACAGCGCCGAGATCAGCGCCGACGCCATCGTGACACCCGCCGATGGACCATCCTTCGGAATGGCACCCGCCGGCACATGGATATGCACGTCGCGGTCGAACATGTCATCGGGGATTCGGAGCCCCGCGGAGTGTGAGCGTGCATAGGTCCACGCCGCTCGCGCCGATTCCTTCATGACGTCGCCCAGCTGCCCGGTGAGCACGAGCTCGCCCTTGCCGCGCATGGTGGACGCCTCGACGAACATGATGTCACCGCCCGCCGGCGTGTAGTACATGCCGGTGGCAACTCCCACCTGGTCGGTGCGCATCGCCTTCTCGGGGTGAACCCGGGGCCGCCCGAGCAGGGCGGCGACCAGGTCGGCATCGACCGACACGCGGTCGATCTCCTTCGCCGCCACCTTCCGAGCGACCTTGCGCGCCAGCTTGCCCAGCTCGCGCTCCAGTTGACGCACGCCCGATTCCCTGGTGTACGCGCTGATCACGTGGCCGAGCGCCGCGTCGGTGATCTCGATCTGCGACGGGTCGAGACCGTTCTCCGTGAGTTGCCGCGGGATCAGGTACTTCCGTGCGATCTCGCGCTTCTCACCCTCGGTGTAGCCGACAAACTCCGCCACTTCCATCCGGTCGAGCAACGGCGCCGGGATGTTCTGGATGAAGTTTGCCGTGGCGATGAAGAGCACCTCGCTCAGGTCGAAGGGCACGCCCAGGTAGTGATCCACGAACGAGTCGTTCTGTGCCGGGTCGAGCACCTCGAGCAGCGCCGCCGCCGGGTCGCCCTGGAACGAAACGCCGAGCTTGTCCACCTCATCGAGGAGGAAGACCGGGTTGCGACTGCCAGCCTGCTTCATTCCCTGAATGATGCGACCCGCCATCGCCCCCACATACGTGCGGCGATGACCACGAATATCCGCCTCGTCGCGCGCCCCGCCGAGCGAGATGCGGACATACTTGCGGCCCATCGCCCGCGCGATGGACTTGGCGACGGACGTCTTGCCGACGCCCGGAGGGCCGGCAAAGAGGAGGATCGGCCCCTTGGCCTCCTTCTCCTCGGCCAACAGCGGTGGGCTCGTCGGCTCGGTTGTCACCTTGTCACCGGCGCCCGTCACCTCCGCCTTCTCGGACCGCTCGGTCTTGCGGGTATCCCGCAGCTGGCGAACGGCCAGGAACTCGAGCACTCGATCCTTCACGTCGCCCAGGGCATAGTGATCCTCATCGAGGATCCTCGACGCCTGCGCCAGGTCGAGGTGCTCCTCGGTGCGCGTGTTCCAGGGCAGCTCCGCGACGGTCTCGAGGTAGGTGCGGATCACCTGCGATTCCATCGACTCGCGGCCGATGCGGTCCAGCCGGCTGAACTCGCGGTCGACCTCGCGACGCGCATCCTCGGGCAGGTCGAGCGCATCGAGCTTTTCGCGCAGCTCTTCCAGGTCGGACGACTCATCGTCCTCACCGAGCTCCTTCCTGATGGTCTTGAGCTGCTCCCGCAGGAACATCTCGCGCTGCCGGTCGCCCAGCTCCTCCTGCACCCGGGACTTGATGTCCTCCTGGGCATCGAGCACGCCGATCTGGCGCTGCAGGTGAACCAGGACGCGCCGGAGCCGCTCCTCGACGGAGAGGCTCTCCAGCAGACCCTGGCGCTGCGGCGGAGTGATGTCGATGTACCCCGCCACGAGATCGGCGAAGCGGCCGGGATCGTTGACGCCGCCCAGCACCTGCTGCACGACCTCCTCCGGCAAGCCCGACTTCTGGCCCAGCTCCGCGGCGCGGGTGCGCGCCTCGCGGTGCAGCGCCACGAACGCCGGGTCATCGGGGTTGAGCGCCGCCATTTCCTCGGCGGTACGCACCACGGCGGCGAGGTAGCCATCCTTCTCGAAGTAGTGCATGGCGATGCCGCGATACTCGCCTTGCAGCAGCAACTGCACGCCGGCCAGGCCACGCTGCATCTGGCCGATACGCGCGACGGTGCCGATGGTATAGAGCACGTCGGCGTTCACCGTCTCGACGTTTTCACGTTGCGACACGGCGAAGACCAGCTTCTCGGGCGTGGTAAGGGCGGCCTCGATCGCCTTCAGGGTACCGGGCCGGCCAGCGCCGATCGGCGCAGCCACACCCGGGAAGAGCACGACCTCCCGGAGCGGGAGCACCGGAAGCGTCAGGCGTTCATTCATTATTGTAGGTCCTTCCATTGGGATCCTGCCTTTGCGGCGCAGGCACCTGTGCCTGCGAGAAAGTGCGGGGGCCCAGGTTGCACCCCATGTGCCACATACGTCGCCGACAGCTTTCGCGTTACTGGTGAAGCACTTCGGGCGTCCAGGGCGGGATCCTGCTGCGCCTGCATCGTGTCCCGCGGGGCTGAAACGGCGGTAGCATATAGGGTGTTACTGCCGTTTTGACCGCCCGACGGCGAGCGGATGGTTCAACCTGAATCTTTGGCAATCGGTGCGCGTAGGGGCAGCCTTCCCGACAAGGCGTTGCCCCGCTCATGACGAAGAGGCAAATTCATGGGCTACCGGGTGTTGGCGTCTCGGTTGCCGTGACCGCCGAGCCACCTCAGTTACTCAAACGACCGGAGTCAGTCGCGCGGATGTCCGAAACCGTCGACAAGCCGCTTGCCGCTCGCGTCGCTGAGGCGCTTGGTACCCACTATACCCTCGAGGGTGAGATTGGGCGCGGCGGCATGGGCGTCGTTTATCGGGCGCGCGACGAACAGCTGAAGCGCCGAGTCGCGATCAAGGTGCTCCCGCCGGAGCTTGCCTTCCAGCAGGACATCCGCGAGCGGTTCAAGCGCGAAGCGCAGACGGCTGGCCAGCTGCTCCATCCGCACATCGTGCCCATCTATTCCGTCGGCGAGGCGAAGGGCATCGTGTACTTCGTCATGGGCTACGTGGACGGCGAGTCGGTCGCCGGCCGGGTCAAGCGCAAGGGACCGCTGCCGCCGGACGAGGCGCGCCGGATCATGAAGGAGAGTGCCGACGCCCTCAGCGCCGCCCATGCCGTGTCGGTGGTGCATCGTGACATCAAGCCCGACAACATCCTGCTGGAGGGGACACGCGGCCGGGTCATGGTCACCGACTTCGGCATTGCGAAGGCGTTGTCGCAGGGCTCCGGGGCCACGCTGACCGGCGCAGGGGTCGCGATCGGCACGCCGGCGTTCATGAGCCCCGAGCAGGCGGCCGGCGAGAAGGAGATCGACGGGCGCTCCGATCTCTACAGCCTCGGCATCGTGACCTACCAGATGCTGGCGGGTGAGTTGCCGTTCAACGCCCCGACGGTCGCCGGCATCCTGATGAAGCAGATCACCGAACCGGCGCCCGACATACGGCTCAAGCGGCCTGACGTCCCGGAGGACCTGGCCCTCGCGGTTGCGCGCTGCCTGGAGAAGGATCCGGAGAACCGCTGGCCCACAGCCGACACGCTTCGCCGTGCGCTCGAGAGCCGGACCGTCACCGGGTATCGTCCCACCGGCACGTCGTGGCGCGCCGGCTCGGCGCGCAGCACCGGAAACCAGCGGCCCTCGGCGATGTCCCGTCGGCCGCTCACCGGCAATCCCCGCAGCCCGATCGGCGGCGGCGCCAACGACCCGATTCCGGGGATGCCGAACCTCCCCGTGCCGCGCGGCTCACGCTCCCCGAACCGGCGATATGAGCGACGCCCGGCATGGCAGGAGCGGAACGAGAAGAGTGGCGAGATCAAGATCCCGGACACCGGCGAGCCGAAGATCGTGCAGAAGGTGCGCGCCCAGTTCGCCACCTGGCTCGCGGTGAACGGCGGCCTGTTCCTGATGAATGTCGCCACGACCCAGCTCGACCCGCCGTGGTTCCTCTTCCCGGCGGCCGGCATGGGTATCGGGCTCCTCAGCAACTACTCCAAGCTGTGGCAGGCGGGGTACAGCTGGCGGGACGTTCTCCGGCGCCCGGCGGCACCCGACTCGATCGAGTCCAGCCGGGACTCCGGCAGGGGGATCCTGCCGAAGGCCGTCGCCGCACCGCCCCAGCACGAGTTCGGGGAGCAGTTTCCGCTCATCCGCCAGGTGCACGGCGATCGTGCCGCGATCTTCAAGCTGGTCGAGCGTCTTCCGCCGTCCGAGCGAGAGGTGCTGAAGGACATCAACGAGACGGTGGATGGGCTCTACCGCCGCGCGCTGGATCTCGGCCGTACGCTGCACATGATGGCGGGCGAGATGGCGGCCGGCGGCACCGCCCGGATCGATGAGCGCCTGGCAGCGCTCAGGCAACAGCCCGCCGACGAGGAGCGCGACCGGCACATTTCACTGCTGGAGCGGCAGAAGAGCACGGTGAGCCAGTTGGAGGCGCGGAAGCTCCAGGTGGAGCGTCACCTCGATTCGTGCGTGCTCGCGATGCAGAACCTGCGGCTCGACCTGCTCAAGCTCAAGTCGTCCAACGTATCCGAGGTGATGGGGGATATCACGCAGGCCACCCAGGCGGCGCGCGCGTTGTCGCGGAACGTGGACAACGCGATTGCCGCCGCCGGTGAGGTCAGGGACCTGATGGAGCGGTGAACCCGCCTCCGTCCACCAGGATCAGGCCGACAGCGTCTCGACCATGGCCGCGGCGATCGAGTCGACCTGCGGAAGGATGACTTCCTCCAGCTCCGGCGCATAGGCCACGAACGTATCGGTCGCCGCAATGCGGCCCACCGGTGCATCGAGCCAGTGGAAGCAGTCGCTGGCGATCCGCGCTGCGATCTCGGCGCCGTACCCCCACGACAACGAATCCTCGTACGCCACCAGCACACGGCTCGTCTTCCGCACCGAGGTGAACAGCGTTTCCCAGTCTACCGGCGAGAGTGATCGCAGGTCGATTACCTCGACGCTGACCCCATGGCGCTCCTCGACCTCCTTCGCCGCCTGCACTGCGCGCTGCACCACCGCGCCGTACGTGATGACGGTGAGGTCGCTCCCCTCACGCGCGACTCGCGCCTTGCCGAACGGGATCATGAAGTTCGGGCCCGGGTTCGGCGCCTTGTTGTAGGTCTGGCGGTAGAGGTGCTTGTGTTCGAGGAACAGCACCGGGTCGTCGCACCGGATCGCGGTGCGCAGGAGACCGTTGGCGTCGAGCGCAGTGGCGGGACAGACGACACGCAGCCCCGGGATCGCAGTGAAGAGCGAGGCACCGGTCTGTGAGTGATAGATGGCACCCCCCTTCAGGTACCCACCATACGTCACGCGTACCACCACCGGCGAGCTGAAGAAGTTGTTCGAGCGCCACCGCATGAGCGCCAGCTCGTTGCGGAGCTGCATGTACGCCGGCCAGATGTAGTCGAAGAACTGGATCTCGACCACCGGCTTGAGCCCGCGGGTGGCGAGGCCGATGGCCCGGCCCACGATGTTGGCTTCCGCGAGGGGGGAGTTGTAGACGCGGTTGCTCCCGAACTGGCGCTGCAGGCCCCAGGTGACCTTGAAGACGCCGCCCTTCCCCTTCACCTCGGTGAGGCAGTCATCACGCGTCGCGTCGGCGACGTCCTCCCCGAACAGGAGGATGCGCGAATCGCGCGTCATCTCGTCGCGCATGCACCCGTTGAGCAGGTCGACCATGGTGGTCGGCTCCCCGGTGAAGCGCGGGTCGTCTTCCGTGTCGAACTGCTCCGACGTGGGATCGACGTCGGGCGAGTAGACGTAGTCGTAGATGGTATCCGTCGCCGGCTGGGGCGACGCGAGCGCCACCTCGGCGGAGACCTGGATCTCCTCCTCAACCTGCTGGCGAATGAGCTCGAGCTCCGACTCGGTGGCCACGCCCTGCTCCAGCAGCCAGCGCGGATAGGTCACCAGCGGGTCACGCGCCGCGTCGGCCTCCCGCTCCTCCACGCTGCGATAGTGCACCTCATCATCGGACAGCGAATGGGAATAGGGCCGGATCACCTTGGCATGGACCAGGGCAGGACCCTTCCGCGCCCGGCAATACTCCGCCGCCCGTGTCATGGCATCGTAGGATGCGATCGGGTCGCAGCCGTCGACTTCCTGGATGAAGAGGCCCGGGAAGCCGGTGACCAGCTTGGAAATCGATCCACCGGGTGTGTTCACCTCCACCGGCACCGAGATGGCGTACCCGTTGTCCTCCACCAGGAAAATCACCGGCAGCTTGAGGTTGGTGGCACTGCTGAGTGCCTCCCAGAATTCCCCCTCGCTCGTTGTGCCGTCGCCGGTGGTGACCAACACCACCTCGTCCTCCTGGAACGGGACGTCGGGCCGGGTGTCCTCGGGCATCTGGCTGAGACGCAGCCAGGCTTCGGCACAGCCGACCGCCTGGAGGAACTGCGTGCCGGTCGGGCTCGAGGCGCTGACGATGTTCAGGTCCTTGTGCCCCCAGTGCGACGGCATCTGGCGCCCGCCGGAGTTGGGGTCATCCGCGGCGCCGACCGCCGACAGGAGCTGCTCCGTCGGGGTCATGCCAAGGCCGAGACAGAGCGCCCGGTCACGGTAGTAGGTGTAGAACCAGTCGTAGCTCGGACGCATGACCTTTGCGGCCGCCGCGAGTATGGCTTCGTGGCCAGCCCCCGAGATCTGGAAGTAGATCCGGTTCTGCCGCTTCAGCTGGATTTCGCGATCGTCGATACGGCGGGACAGGAACATGACGCGATACAGGTCGACGAGCTCGGCCTTCTCGAGCTTCGTCGACGCGAGCGCCTTTGATCGATTGGTGCGTGTGGCCATCGGGATCCCTGTAGGGGCGGACACGTGCCCGGAGGATGCCGGGGACTCGGGAAGATAGCGCGAGTCCGAGGCCAGCGGAACAGAGTTTTCAAGCTATTGCAATTTAAAGACTTACGGTACTACCTCAGGGTGAATGAAGTTGCTGTGTCAGGGTGGGAACCTGAGCCAGGGCCAGGCGCACATCGGGGTCGTTGGCCAGGCGGAATACCTCACCCGCCTCAGGCCCCCAGCGCACCTCGGCAACCCGGTAGGCCAGGATGCGCGCGAGCCGCTGCCGCACCGCCGAATCCGGCTCGGCCCGGACCTTCAGGCTGCTCCTGACCCGCGCGAGCAGCGGTGTCACGAGCAGCGAGTCCCAGCGACCGCTTGCCGTGAGCCAGGCATCGCGGGCCTGGGGCGAGTTGGGCAGGGAGTTGGCGACGCTGTCGGCGATGCCGAGGACGATGCCGGTGTCGGCCGCGATACTGAACCAGGCGGGCAGCGGGGCCACTGGATTGACCACGTCGGGGGCAATCCCCCCGCCGCCGCGCACCGGACGGCCGGACGCGGTCCGGTACACCTGCATGGTGTCGGTCGCGGTCACCGGCTTCCCCGCGAGTTCGCGGTACCGCTCGTACTCGAGGCCGCTGTAGCGCCGCTGGATGACGCGCCCGCTGGGCGAGGCCACCCGCGCCGTCGTGAGCCACACGACGTCCCCATTCGGCAATGGCAGCGCCATCTGCATGAGCGCCTTGCCAAAGGTGCGGCGCCCCACGATCAGCGCGCGGTCGTGGTCCTGCAGCGCCCCAGCCAGCATTTCCGCCGCACTGGCGCTTCCCTCGTCCACCAGGAGAATGAGCGGCATGTCCTCGAACTCACCGTCACTCTTTGTGCGCACCGTTTCCAGGCCGGTCTTCTTCCGTCCCTGTGCGTGCAGGATATCGGTTCCGCCCGGGAGAAACAGCGCCGCGATCGCCGCGAGCGCGTTCATGTCGCCACCCGGATTGCCGCGCAGGTCCACGATCACCACCCTGGCGCCGTCGCCGCGCACGTCCTTCATGGCCTTCTTGAAGGCAGACGCGCCCGTCATCGTGAACTGCTCCAGCCTGACATAGCCGGTGGTCTTGTTCACCATGCTGGGAGGCGGGACGACCTGGTGTTCCACCACCGTCCGCTTGAGCGTCAGCGCGAGCGTGTCGGGGTCGATGCGTGGCCCACGCTCGAGCAGGAGCCGGACCTTCGATCCCTTCTCCCCGAGCAGCTGGAGCTCGACGGCACGCGATCCTCGACCCGTGGTCGCCAGGCTGTCCACCTGCAGGAGCCGGTCGCCGGCCATGATGCCGGCCTTGAGCGCGGGGCTGGACGGCTGCACCGCCACGACGGTGGGCCCGTCATCTCCGTCTTCCAGCAGGATGCCGGTCACCGCAAGGCGGCCATCGTCCCAGGCCATCCGCATCTCGAAATCGGAGCGCGACACGTAGTAGCTGTGCGGGTCGAGCGACTTGAGCATGCCCGTGATCGCGGCGCGCACCAGCATCGCGGTTTCGACCGTATCGACATAGTTGCTGCGGATCTGGCTCAGCACGCCCGAGAACGCCTGCAGCTGTTCATAGCTCGTGGACTGCGCCGTGGCGGTCGCCGGTGCGAGCAACCCGGCCAGGATCATGAGGCGCCTCATTGGATCGTCGCCAGCTTCGCGCGGGCCACGGTGATCTGCTGCTGCTGCCGCGAGGGCGCGAGTGCGAGAAACCTGGTAAAGGCCTCGCGGGCGGCGTCCCGGTTGTTCAGCTGTAATTCGGCCACGCCGAGCCAGAAGAGCGGGCGCACGTCGCGGGGATTGGCGGCGGCGGCCTCCCGCAGCACGGCGGCGGCGGCGGCAAAGTCACCCGACCGGCCGAGGGTGACCCCGAGATCGGTCTGGAGGCTGGCATCGTCGGGCTGCGTTTCAACGGCGCGGCGCCGTTCCGCGATCGCGGCGGGCCAATCCTTCGCCTCCTCGTGTATCCGCGCGAGCTGAACATGCGCCATGTAGTTCGCCACATCCTGCTCGAGCACCTCGTGGTACAACTGGATCGCTTCCGCCGACATCCCGGCCTTCTGCTTCAAGGCCGCAAGCATGTAGCGGTATTCGTTGGCATTCAGCGGGGCGGTATTGATCGAGTCGTCCTGCGCCGGCCGGCTCGCCAGCCGGATCAACCCCTGGATATCTGTCTCGGCCGCCTCGTACTCCTTCACCTGCACCGCGGAAAGCGCGTGCAGCCAGAGCAGTGACTCGCCTGCCGAGTCGCGCGGCTGCTTGCTGGGGCGGTCGTCGATGACCCGCCCCAGCTTCAGGTACGATTCCGCGTACCGGCCCTCCACGAACGCCTTGATCGCATCCACATAGGTGTTTCGTCCGGTGACGCGGAACAGCAGCGCCAGGAGACGAACATCGACAAACGGGTCCACCAGGAACGCGCGCTGGTACATCAGCCGGTTCTGCGAGAACGCCGCCCGGCGCGCGCTGTCGCCCTTGACCCGATCCCAGTACCCCTCATTCCGCTCGCGCGACACCGCCAGGGCCAGATGGGCCTCGGCGAACCGCGGGTCGATCGCCAGGGCGGCCTGCAGCGACTGCTCGGCGTCGCTGAAGCGCTTCTTGCTCATGTACCCGGCGGCGAGGTTGTAGTGCGCGGCGGGGTCCAGGGAATCCTGTCGCGCGCGCGACTCCAGCTCGCCCAGCGGCACGTCGAGCTTGAGTGATTGGGCGTGGAGGAACCCAGGGACGGCTGTGAGCAGCAGCAGCACCCACTGCAGCTGGCGTCTCATGCGGTGGTGACTCCGGTTCGGGTTGACCTGCAACACGCCGATGCCGCGCATCAATTTGCCCGCAGGGATCCGTACTGCGCCTCCAGCTGCTTCACTTGCGAGCCGAAACGCGCCGGGGCAATCGCGGCAAAGCGGCGAAACGCGATCATGGCCTCCTCGGTCCGGCCATCAGCTACCGCAGCCTGACCGCGGAGGTAGGGCACGCGCGCATTGAGCGGCATCGCCTCCTCCGCCTGCGCCAGCACGGTGGTCGCCTCCTTGAAGCGGCGCGCGCGCGCCAACGTTGTTCCGTAGTCGAGGAGCAGGCCGGGATCAGAGGGACTGGCGTTCAGCGCGCGCTCGCGTTCGGTGACGGCGAGGTCCCACGCCTTCTCCTGCTCGGCAATGTCGGCGAGCTGGGCATGCGCCATCTCGAATGAGAGGTCATTCGTGAGGACCGCCTGGAATTCGTCCTTGGCATCGCTCAGGTGACCGGCATGGCGGAGCATGGTGGCCAGTACGTAGCGCACAGTGTTGGAGGGGAGTACGGCGAAGCTGGCCACCGAGTCCGATTTCTCCCGCTCGAGACGGCGCGCGAGCAGCAGGCGAAAATCGGCGATCGCCGTGGCATTGTGCTCGATGTGCGCGGCGGCAAGTCCGTGATACCAGAGGACGACCCACGGGATCTGCGCCCGGTCCTTTTCCGTCGTGAACGCGTACGCCTGCTCCAGGGACTGATAGGCCGATTCGTAGTTGCCCCCCCAGAAGGACTCGAACCCGAGCACGAGGGCCGCGTAGTACCGGTCGGCATTCCGCCCGACGATGATCGCGTCGCGCGGCGGGATGACCAGCCCGATGATGCGCATATCCACCATCGGGTCGAGCATGAACGTCCGGCGGAACCGGTGGTTCGCCTCGTTGACCGTCGGTACGAGCTCCGGGGGCACCGTCCCCTTGGATTCCTCCTTCCACAGCTTCGGCCGCCGCCCGTACGGCAGGTAGGCCAGCGCAAGCTGCACCTCGGCGATGCGCGGGTCGATGGCGTCGGCCCGCAGCAGCGCCGCCTCCGCCTCGTCGTAGCGCGCGCTCATCCAGTAGCCGACGCCCAGGTTGTAGAGCACCAGCGGATCGGTGGAGTCGCGCGCTGCGCGGGCCACCAGGGTGTCGAGCGGCACTGAAAGCACGAGTTTCTGGGCCACCAGAGGCGTGGCGCAGACGAGGGGGGAAAGGAAGAACAGGGGCCGCACGCACCGCCGCATCGACCGCCAGTAGCGACAGCCCATGGAATTCTCCTGGCGTGAGTCGGACTATTGCCCTGCAGGATCCTGCGCTTCAAGTACCAATTGCCTGCGCCAGTACTTCAGCTGGCCCGGAACCCGGACACCCGGATGCCTGACGCCGCTTGACTGCAGCCCGCATGCCAGCATGGTGATCACAGCGACGCTTGGGATCACCCGTCAGCGGCTGCCGAGCCGGCGCAGGCGCTCCAGCGTCTCGAGGGCACTCCCGCCCTTTGCCGAGGGCGCAACCGAGAAGAGATCCCTGATATCGAGGAGGATCTCGAGCATCAGCTGGTCTCGCATGTAGGCATTGTCCAGCTCGGTCATGCGCGACGCCAGCCCCTCGGTGCGGGCGCGTTCGTACGACTCGCGGTAGAGCGATTCCAGATTCTCGAGAATCCGGTCACGGGTGCGCATCGGTTGCCATATGGTTAAGGACGGTGGATGGAGGGTATCGCCGGGTACGCCATCCGGCAATTAGGCCAATTGACCCATGGGCGGCGAGCGCCGTTTTGGGTTAGCTTACCTGTTGGGATGGAACCGTTTGCATGGAGGAACGGATGACGGTGCGGAACGCCCGTGGAATGACCATGGTTGAGATATTCGTGGTCCTGGTAATCCTGGGCATCCTGATGCTTGGAACGGTCCCCCGCATCGGTCAGTCGTTTCGGAGCTCTCGAGTGGACCGGGCAGCTGGCCTGGTAGCGCTGACCCTGGAACGCAGCTTCACCCTGGCGAGCCGCCAGCGTCGTCCGGTGACGGTGTCGTGCGATTGCATCAACCAGGCGCTCGAAATCCGCGATGAAGCGACCGGAAACCTCTATCAGCGGCGGGCGTTCGGCCCGGATACCGAGTTCCAGCTCGATTCTCTGATGTTGTCCGAGGCGAGCGTGATCGTATCCCCCTCCGGGGTGGCCACGCTGCCGCTCACGGTCACGATTGCCGCAGGTCCTGCCAACCGGCAGATCACCATGTCGAGTGCGGGCCTCGTGCGGGTGGTTCATTGAGCTGCCGGCACGTGGCGCATGGCACTGACCGTCGCGGCTTCACGCTGGTCGAGACGGTGGCGACGCTGGCGCTGCTGTGCTTTGTGGTGGCGGTGCTCGGACCGCTCCTCCTGCGTGCGTCCCGTCAGTCGAGCACCGTGACCATGGGCCAGTATCGAACGGCCGCCCTGGTCGGGGCGTCGTCCAAGGCGATCGCCCTGCCGTTCGACCTGCTGGCAAGCGCGTGCGTTGCCGACCCTGCCCAGGCCTTTCCCCACACCACATGCACGGCGCTCGTTGACACGCTGCCGGAACTGCGTCGCATCAGCATTGTGGTGACGCCCGGGGACACGATCCTCTCGGCACCCGACACGGTGGTCGTCTACCGGGTCAACTCCGAGCGCATCAACCCCTTCAATTCGCCGTGAGGCCCCGGGCCCTGGGCCGGTCAGGCCTCACCCTGGTGGAACTGCTCGTGGCGATGACCGTGACCACCATCGCGGGCGCGGCGCTGATCCAGATCATGCTGGCGCAGAACCGCTCGGCCGGAAGCAATGAGGCGTGGCGGGTGGCACGCTCGGTCTCGCGGGGTTCGCTCAACCGGTTGCTGGCCGACCTCCGCGTCGCCGAGGCCGAGGGCGCGCTCGATGTCTCGACGGTAGACGGGCGCAACATCACGCTGCGCGTGCCCTACGCGATAGGCGTCGCGTGCAACACCACGCTCCCGATGGCGGCCACCATGCTGCCGGTCGACAATACCCAGTGGAGCGCCGCGCGCTTCGCCGGGTTCGCGTGGCGCGACGCCAGCACCTCCGCCTACCGATATCGCAGCGTCTCCGGCAGCAGCGCCACCATCTTCACCCCTGGCACCGGTTCGGTCTGTACCAGCGCAGGGATCACCACCCTTCCCTCGTCGGCCGGTAGCGGCACCGCGGGCCGCGTGGTCAACCTGAACGCCAGTTCACTGGGTAGCGGCACGCCATCCGTCGGCATGAACGTCCTGCTCTACCAGCAAGTGCGCTACGAGTTCGACAGCTCGGTCGCCCTGCCGGGTCGTATCGCGCTGTGGCGCACGGTGCTGAATGGCGGGCTGCGCGAAGAGCTGGCGGCCCCCTTCGACAATACCGCCCGATTCCGCTTCTACGTCGTGGGGTCCGACGTGCCCCAGAACAGCGTGCCATCGCCGCGGTCCCTGACGCGCGGGATCGAGGTTCACCTCGACGGCATGAGCGAGGCCATCCCGGCCGGCGCCACGGCGCCCAAGCTTGTTCAACTCACCACCTCCGTCTTCTTCAAGAACCGTCGTGACTGAGGCTGGCTTTGCCGGCGACCGGCGCGGGATGTCCCTCCCCCTGGTCATCCTGCTCATGGCCATCCTCGCGATCGCCGTAACCGCTGGCTTCGCGCGGGTCTCGGAAGAGCGGCGGATCGTCGGAGACCAGCAGGCGCAGGTGGATGCATTCGCGGTGGCCCAGTCCGGCCTGGAGCGGTACGTCGCCTTGCTCGACGCGGAGCCTGGCGCCACCGACAGCGTGGCGATCCCGATCGGGGCCTCTGATACGGCTTTTGTGACCCTGTTCCGTATCCGGGCGCCGGTCGGCGCCGTCAAGGGACTGTACGTCCTCCGGTCGCGTGGGATCAGTCACGGCGGGCGGTTCAGCTTCGACACGCCGGCGGCGCAGAGAACGGTGGCCCAGTACGCGACGTGGCAGGACGCGTCGATCGACGTGGATGCAGGCTGGACCGCCATCGGCGGTCTCCAGAAGACGGGTATCACCGGCACCATCAGCGGGTTCGACGCCTGTGGTGCATCGCCGATGCTGGCGGGCGTCATGGTGCCGACGCAAACCGATGGGCTGGACGGTTACCGGCAGTCGCCTGCCCTGCCGCTGGTGCCGCAAGGGTCGGTTCAGCTCAACAACGGGAATCCCGATTCACTGGCCACGGCCGCGGCCGTGGCGATCGACTGGGATGGGATCGTGAATGGATCGGCGATCACCCCCGACTACGCCCTCTCGTCCACCACGGGCTGGCCCAGCAGCTTCACCAACTGGCCCACGGTGGTGGTGGACAACGCCGGGACGCCGATCACGCTGGACGCATCACACTCCGGTCAGGGGATCCTGATCATCACGGGCGATGTCACCATCGACCTGAACTTCACCTGGGCAGGCGCCGTGCTGGTCGGTGGTCGCGCCGTCGTCCAGGGGAGCGCCGTCATCCAGGGCGCGCTGATTACAGGACTCAACGTGAAGCTCGGTGCCAACATCACGTTTTCCGAGGCGGGACCACAGCTCACAGTACAGTATCAGTCGTGCTACCTGGGCCAGGCGCTCGCCCGGTACGCCCACCTCCAGCTCGTTGCCAACGCCTGGACCGACAGCTGGCCGGAGAACTAGGACGTGAGGGCGTGAAGGCGTGAGGACGTGACGGGATCGAGGAGGCACAGTGTCGTTTGCTGAAGCGCAGTCGCGGGTCGATGCCTGGATCTCGCAGTTCGAGGAGGGCTATTTCGACCCCCTGACGAACATGGCCCGGCTCTCCGAGGAGGTGGGGGAACTCGCCCGCGAGGTGAACCACCGGTTCGGGCAGAAGACGAAGAAGAAGGATGAGGCACCGGGTGACATGGCCATGGAGATGGCCGACATCCTGTTCGTGCTCATCTGCATGGCCAACCGGGAGGGCATCGACCTGCAGCAGGCGTTCGACCGCATGATGGCGAAAGTGGACCACCGCGATGCAGAGCGCTGGACGCGAAAGGCCTAGTTGCGGCGCACGAAGCGTGCGACCAGCGTACGTGTACCCTGCAGGAACACCGCGGGGTCATTCCACGGCAGGTCAACGAGGTTCGCCACGCTGAGCCAGTCGCGCCATGGCGTGAAGTCATTCTCGTCGAGACAGCGCACGAGGTCCTGGGGGTAGGCACTTGCGGTGAATGATGTGCGCGTCCCCCTGGTATGCGCGACGGGTTCGATTCCGAACAGCATTTGCCGCAGTGCCGCACTGAAATCCACGCCACCGCGCCGGGCCCGACTCATGATACCCGCCGGGCGTGGATTGACCTCGATGATGATCGGCCGGCCCGTGCGCTCGTCCACGATCATGTCGAGCGAGAGCACCCCGTGAAAGCCGAGTGCCTCCCCGATCATCGGCAGTTGCTCGGCCACGCCCGGAATCGGGGCAAAGGTGACGGCGGACGAGGGCCCGTACGGGCCGGGCCATGTCCGAATCTTGAACGATGTCGCCCAGCCCACCGGGGTGCCGCGACTGTACACCACCTGACAGGAGGCCACCGGACCGGGAACAAAGGCCTGTGCCATCAGCGCCGGATACGAGGCACCCACCGACGCCACGGCCTCCACCGCCTGCTCGGCGCACCGCACGCGCACCACCCCGCCACCCCCGACGCCGTCCACCGGCTTGAGCATGACCGGCCATCCCGCCGCATCCGCAAACTCGATCAATTCCCAGGGCGTCGCGATGCGCGTGGAGTCCGGGAGCGTCACCCCCGCGCGACGCAGCAACCCCTCCATGGCCGGCTTCTCGAGCAATGCCTCGACCACCTCGGGTGCCTGGCGTGCGGGAAAGACCTGCTGCACCCACGCTTCGTCAACGCGGAGCGCGAGGCCACGCACATCGGTATCCGTGACGGGAAGGACCCATGTGTAGAGGTCGTGATTGAGCGCGAGGAAGTGGCGCACCTCGGCGAAGTACGCTTCCTCCGGGCCATCGACGAGGACGCGGCGGTCCACGAACCGCGACTTTGCAATGAGGCAGCCGGCGCGACAGATGACGTCGACACGCAAGCCTGCCTCGCGCAACAGCGGTGGCAGGCATGCTGCAGCACGCCAGTGGCGCTGCTCCACCAGGAGCAGGACGCGCGGCGTCAGGAGTTGCCCCGGATCGGGGGAATGAGCACTGGATGGGTCATGACAGCCCGGACGAAAGCAATCCGCATACCGTTGCCAGCGGGCCGACCAGGGGCCGCGCCGTCACTCCCAGTCGCGCGGCTCCTCTTCCGTTTCCTCCAGCAGGAGGAGGTAGCTGGCGTAACGTTCGGGGTGCATCGCACCGGCGTCGACGGCGGCGCGAATGGCACAGCCCGGTTCGCTCACGTGCCGGCAGTCCTGGAAGCGGCACTCCCCAAGGCGCGATCGCATCTCGGGGAAGCATTCGGCGAGTCCGCGCGCCTCGAGACCCCACAGTCCCACCTCGCTGAACCCGGGCGTGTCTACAAGCCACCCACCGCCCGACAGGGGGATCATCACCGCGCTGACCGTGGTGTGCATCCCCCGACCAATCCGTTCGCTCACGGCGGCGGTGCGCAGGGCGAAGCCCGGCTCCAGCACGTTCAGCAGGCTCGATTTTCCGACGCCGCTCGGCCCGGTGAACACCGAGGCGTGATCCGGCAACCAGGCCCTGATCGCGTCCAGTCCCTCCTCGCGCTTCGTGCTCACGGGAAAGACGTCATAGCCCGCCGCCCGGTAGCGGGTGATGAGATCGGTACCGGGGTCGATGTCGGTCTTGTTGACGATGAGGGCCGGCGTGACGTCGTTGGCCTCGGCCAGGACCAGGAGGCGATCGATCACGGACGGGATGGGGGCCGGTTCGCGCGAGGCGGTCACGACGAAGATGCGGTCGATGTTGGCCACGATCGCCCGGGTGCCACGGCCGCCGGGAATGCGACGCTCGAGCACGGAGTGGCGCGGCGCGACCTCGGTAATGCCCCACAGATCACCGCCCGCCTCGGGCTCGAGCGATACGACATCCCCGGCCACCACCTTGAGTCCCTGCTGCTTCATCCGGCCGCGAAGGACCGCGCGCAGCTCGTCGGGTCCTGCCTGCACCCGAAAGGCCGCGCCGTCCCGTCCCAGGACGGTGCCACGGCGCATCGTCACCAGGGTTCAGGTGCGGTGGCAATCGCCTCGTCGAGGGCGGTTTTCACGTCGAAGAGCGACCAGGCCTCGAGGCGGTCGTTGGCTTCGCCCGGCGTGGCGCCCCGGGTAAGGACCGGCGTCTCGAGATGGCCAACGGGCCGGTCGCCGGAAGGGGACCATCGTACGAACAGCAGCGCGGCGCCAAAGCGGCCTTTGTCGTCAGGTTCATCGTCCACGTAGATGGCCACCGAATACGGCTGGCCGTCGGCACCCTCGAATGCGGCGGCGCGCTCGTGCTTCGCCATGTACCCACCAAGGGTGAATTCGCTCACAGTCCCGGTACCGATTCTCTTACAATGTTGCCCAGGATGAATGCGATATTCGCGGGGCGCTCCGCCAGCCGGCGCATGAGATAGGGGTACCACTGGGTGCCGAAGGGGATGTAGACGCGCATCCGGTGCCCGCTCTGCACCAGCTGTTCCTGCAGGTCCCGGCGCACGCCATAGAGCATCTGGAACTCGAAGCGATCGGCGCCGATGCCGTTCCGCTGCGCAAACTTCCGCACATGGGCAAGGATGGCTTCGTCGTGCGTGGCAATGCCAGGATAATTGCCGCGCTCGAGCAACTTCTCCACCAGGCGCACGTACGCCTTGTCGACATCGGACTTTGCGGGGAAGGCCACGTCGGCCGGCTCGAGATAGGCGCCCTTGCAGAGGCGCACGCGGGCCTGCATGTCGATCAGGCGCTGCACGTCCATGTCGGAACGTCGCAGGCATGACTGTATCACGACCCCGCAGTGGTTGCCAAACCGGGGGAAGACACGATTGGCGAAGAAGTCGAGCGTGCGTTGTGTGTAGGCGGAGCCTTCCATGTCGAGTCGCACGAACCCGTCGTGCGTCTCGGCGCGCTCGAGGATGCGCGTCATGTTCCGGAAACACAGGTCCTCGTCCAGGTCGAAGCCCATCTGCGTCAGCTTGACCGAGACGTTCACCTCGTCCTGCGCCGCCGCCATCTCGTCCACCATCTGGACGTACTGGGCGCACGCCGTCTCCGCTTCCTCCGCTCGCGTCACGCTCTCGCCGAGGAGATCGAGCGACGCCGTGATGCCCTTGGCCTCGAGCGCCGTCGCCGCAGCCACCGCCTCGGGGATCGTCTCGCCCGCCACAAAGCGCGACGCAAACTGCTTTGCCAGTCCGTTGCGGCGCACAAAGTTGAAGATCTGCTGCTGTTCCGACAGCCAGAGCAGGGCGTTGCGCATCATGCGATCTGATTCCTTGCTGGAGATCCCCGGAGCCGCCACCAAGCTAAAGGGGCGGTCCCCCGGTTGCCTACCTTGCCAGACCGGTCCCTACCGCGTGCTCTCGGCGCTGGTGCGTGCCGGCTCCGTGCACGCCGGCCAGGACCGGAGCTGTCCGGTTGCTGCATCGGTCGGCATGATGCGGCGGTCGCGTGGCATCGTCTGCGGGTCCTCGGACGCCAGGTAGACCAGCATCGCCGCCACGGTGGCGTTCTGCTTCAGCTCGTCGAACACGATCTTGTCGAACGTGTCTCGATTCGTGTGCCACGTGTAGGTGAAGTACTCCCAGGGCAATGACCCGAGACCGAAAGCGGGCGCGCCATAGCACACGAAGCTGGCGTTGTCGGTACCGCCACTCCCGGGCGTTCCGGGGACCTGCAGCTTGATGTCTGCGGTGAGCTCGGCCGGGAGCCGGGCAAGCCAGCCCGCGAAGAGTGGCCCGGCCCCCATGAGACCCTGGGTCGAAATCGTCTGGATACGGCCGGTGCCATTGTCCTGGTTGAACAGCGCCTGCAGGCCGCGCACCACCTCCGGGTGACTGGCGGCCCATGCCCGCGAACCATTGAGTCCCTGTTCCTCACCGCTCCAGTGCCCGATGATGATGGTGCGCTTCGGCCGCGGATAGGCAATGCTCAGGAGCCGGGCGGCTTCCAGCATCGTGATGGTGCCGGTGCCATTGTCGGTGGCGCCCGACGCACCATCCCAGCTGTCGAAGTGCGCGGACATCATCACGTACTCATCGGGCTTCTCCACGCCGCGAATCTCGGCGATGGTGTTGAATACCGGCTGCTCACCGAGTGCTTCCGACTGGGCCTCGAGCCGTACCACCGGCGACTGCTTTCGTTCGGCGAGGCGAAACAGCAGGCCATAGTCCTCGCAGCTCACGTCCACGACCGGCGCCTTCGTGGCTCGCGTGCCGAAGATCTTGTCCACGCCCCAACCGCGAGACCAGAGCGACGTGACGACGCCCAGCGCGCCGGCATCGGTGAGGGCCACCGCCAGTGCGTCGCCCCGGAGGCCGGTGCGCTGCACCCGCTCTGCCCATTCGCCCTGGGCCCGCTTGCGCCGGGCCTGAAGACTGTCCCACGTCGCGGGCTGAGCATTCTCCTTGAAGTTGGAATCGGGACGGCAGGTGGGCTGGGGGAACGATACGAGGATGAACTTTCCCTTCGCCTCCGGAAGCCAGGCCGCGAATGCCGCACTGTCGGCCACGTCAGGAAGGATGATCACCTTGCCCTCGACCCGACCCTTTGTCGGCGCACTCCAGGCGAGCATCATCGCCTCGAGCGAGCGCACCCGCGGCGACACCAGGTCGAAGTGCGTGATGCCCCGGCGCCAGCTGCGCCAGGTGCCATACTGCTCGTTCTTCGCCGTAATTCCCCACTGCCGATAGCGGGACACAAGCCAGTCATTGCCGGCGCGAATTCCGGGGGAGCCGGTCAGTCTCGGTCCGATCGAATCCAGGAGGGGCTGCGCCAGGTCATACGTCTCGCTGCTGTCCATGCCGAGCGTCCAGAGACGCCGGAGCACCGGATCCTCCACAGGAAGCGTCTGCGCGGCCACGGGAGCGGCCAAAATCAACGTCAACGCGAGCAGCCAAAGGGAAATTCGAGCCACTGGTACGCCCCCAAGAGTTGTAATGTCCGCGAAAGAGGTCGGAGAAAGCAAGCTTACTGTTGCGACGGGCCGACATGTAATACTAGTAGGCGCTGAATGCGCTGTATAAAAAATGGTCAGTATGGCACCGCAAAGTGTTTTAAATCATATACTTAGGAACGTCAGTTTTGGGGTCGTTGACCACCATCTTCGCGATCCGTAGGTTTGAGGTGCCGTCAAACTTGACGGTGATAGGGTCAACCCATTGACCGCCCGATAAGAGCACACCCGGAGTGATCCGGGGCCGCAAAACTAGAGGTCTCCAGCGCCCCCTGCGCTCGAGATAGCTCGGTGCCGAAGGTGGAAATTATCGGGCGTGGGAGACGCAATGCGTTCCACGCCGGCTGTAAACCGGGCCGCTCAGGCACCGGAATCGTCACCGAAGCGTCGGCCACTCGGCCGCGCCTTCCTCCCCGCGCTGCTCATCCCTCTGCTGGGGTGCACCACGGAACCAACGAGTTCCCTGCCCGATGGCGCAGAGGCGTTCGCGCCTCCCGCGGCGTATCAGGCCTGGTGGGTCAGCACCGAGGGCTGTGCCGAGCTGCAGGGTAACCTCAACCACATCAAGTGGTACGTTGTGCCCGGTGTCTCGACCTTTCCCACCGCCGAGGGCGAGAAGGTCGGCATCCGCATCAAGACCGGGGATGACGTGCGCATCGTGATTGCCGGCAACTATGTCGAGCACGAGATGGTGGTGCGTCACGAGATGCTGCATGCGCTGCTCAACCGCTCTGGCCACCCGGCCGAGTACTTCCAGGACCGCTGCCACCTGACCTGGGAAACGTGGGCCGCCTCGCGTCCCAGCGACGAGGCGCCGCCACCGCCCGACGGCGACCAGCTCTCCTGATCCAGTCCTAATCCTGGTAGTATCGCCCCCCGCTCCCGGCCATCTCCACCAGGCTGGGGGCGGGATCGAAGCGTGCCCCGTGGGCATCACCCAGTTCACGCAGTCGGCGCACCACCTGCGCCGCCCCCAGCGAATCGATCATGCGCAGCGGCCCTCCCCGAAAAGGCGGGAACCCGATGCCGAAGATCGCCCCGATATCGCCATCCCGGGGTGAGCGGATGACGCCGTCTGCCGCCGCAAGCGCCGCCTCGTTCAGCATCGCATACAGCAGCCGGTGCTCCACCCACGGCTCGTCGATGTTCGGCTGCTTCGTGACGCCCGCAAGGGCGTAGACGGAATTGTCGGGTCCCTGGCGCTTCCCACCCTCGTAGCGATACAGGCCCCGCCCGTTCTTGCGCCCGAGCCGTCCGTCGGCCGTCAGGGTGCCCACGAGGTCGGAGGGAGCCAGACGGGCGCCGAAGGCGGCGTGCATGACACCAGCGGCCTTCCCGGCCACATCCAGACCCACTTCATCAAGCAGGGTGACCGGGCCAACCGGGAAGCCGAAGCGCGTCATGACGCGGTCGATGGCTTCCATCGGCGCGCCCTCCATCAGGAGGATGCCGGCCTCATTGAGGTATGGCGTGAGGATCCGGTTTACCCAGAAGCCGGGGAGGTCACCAACCACGATCACCGTCTTGCCCACGCGCCGGCCAAACCGCACCGCCGTGGCGACGGCAGCCGGCGATGTCCCTTCATGCGGGATGACCTCGAGGAGGGGCATCTTCTCCACTGGAGAGAAGAAGTGCATGCCGAGGATGCGGTCAGGACGGCCGGCGCCGGCGGCGATCTGGGCGATGGGAATCGTGGAGGTGTTGGTCGCGATGATCGCGTCCGCGGCGAGCACGCCTTCCAGCGAGCGCACCACATCGCGTTTCACGTCGAGATCCTCGAAAACCGCCTCGATGACGAGGTCGGCGTGACGAAACCCGGTGTCATCGGCGGCGCCCGAAATCAGTGCCGCGAGCCGATCAAATTCGGGCCGGGTGAGCCGCTTTCGCTTCAAGCGCGCCTGGAGGATTGCGGTCGCGCCGCCGAGGCCCTTCCCCACACGCGGCAGGTCGGCGTCGCGCATGCGCACCTCCACCCCGGCGTTGAGGGCGGCGGCGCCCGCGATCCCCGCACCCATGAAGCCGGCGCCCACAATGCCAACGCGTCCCACCGGGGTGAGCGCGCCCGCCGTACCGGGCGGAACGCCGTCGTCCTTCTTGAGCGCCGTGGTGGCGAAGAAGATGCCGACGAGGTTGCGCGACACCTCGGATACCGCGAGCTCGCCGAAGCGCAGCGCCTCGTAGGCGAGCCCCGCCTCCATGCCTCGCGACAGGCTCACCTGCACCGTGTCCAGCGCGGCAAGCGGCGCCGGATAGTGCCCCCCGGTCTTCGCCGTGACCTGCCGCCGGGCCATGCGATATACCAGGGCCCGTCCCGGTGGTGTGTCATCCAGCAGCAGGGCAGCCAATCCGCGCTTCGCTGATCGTGCGGGCGCAGCGTCGCCCGCCAGCCGCGTGGCCGCGCGGCGCGCCACCTCCAGCAGGATGGCGGGATGCACCAGTTCATCGACCATCCCCAGCTTGAACGCCTTGGCGGCCCGTTCACTCTTCCCGGCGAGGATGATGTCGAGCGCCGCCCTCGCTCCAATCAGGCGTGGAAGGCGGCTGCAGCCGCCGGCTCCGGGAATGATGCCGAGCTGGACCTCGGGCAGGCCGAGCTGGGTCTTGGCGTGGTTGGTGGCAACGCGCCACCGACAGGCCAGCGCGAGCTCCAGTCCGCCTCCGAGGCAGGCACCATGGATGGCGGCCACCACGGGCTTGCGACTCGCTGCCACCCGGTCCATGAGCCCCTGCGCCTGGCGGCTGAGCGCGGTCGCCTCCTCGGAGGTGTGGAGCCGGGTGAACTCTTCGATGTCGGCGCCCGCGATGAAGCTGTCGGGCTTGCCGGAGAGCAGCACGATCGAGCCCACCAGGGGATCGCCCTCGAGCTGGGTGAGGAGTTCGGCAAACTCCTGGGCCACCGCCGTGGAGAGGGTGTTGACCGGCGCGCCCGGCACGTCGAGCGTGACCACGGCCACGCCAGCTTCAATTTCGAGGGTGAAGGCGCTCATCTCACGTCCTCTCGAGGACGAGCGCGCTGCCCATGCCGCCCTGCGCGCAAATGGAGACGAGCCCGAACTGTACGTCGCGCCGGCGCATCTCGTTCGCGAGGGTGGTGACGATCCGCGCGCCGGTCGCCCCGAAGGGATGACCGATCGCGATCGATCCCCCCATCACGTTGGTACGCTCCCAGTCGACGTCGCCCACAGGAGCGGGCAAGCCCAGCCGTTCAGCCCAGAGGCTGGATCCCCACGCCTGGACGTTCGAAAGAACCTGGGCCGCAAACGCCTCGTGTATCTCGACCAGGCCGAGCTGGTTCCACGAGATCCCGGCTCGCTCCAGGGCGCGGGGCACAGCGTAGGCTGGACCCATGAGCAGCTGCCAGCCGGGATCGACGGCGGCAACCGCATAGCTGCGGAGGAAGGCGAGTGGCGCATAGCCGAGGCTCATGGCGCGCTCCTCCGACATGAGCAGCACCATGGCCGCGCCATCGGTGAGCGGCGATGAATTGCCCGCCGTTACGGTCCCGTAGGCGCGATCGAAGGCGGGGCGCAGCCTGGCCAGCTGCTCCAGCGAGCTGTCGGTGCGGATCCCGTTGTCGCTCGTCAATACGTCGCCGCCGTCCCGTCCACCGAACCAGGGTGCAATCTCGGCGGTGAGCCTTCCATCGGCGGTGCCAGCGGCGGCGCGCTCGTGACTCTGGAGCGCGAGGAGGTCCTGCGCCTCGCGCGTGATGCCATTCTCCTTGGCCATCTTTTCGGCGGACTGCCCCATCGACTCCCCGGTCGATGGCTCGGCGATGGCCGGGGTAACCGGCACCAGGTCGCGCGGTCGTACCCGCGCCAGGATGCCCAGGCGCTGGCCGAGCGTCTTGGCCTTGCTGGCCTCGACAAGCATCCGGCTGAACCGGCGGGAGTGCAGCACCGGGATGTCGGAGAGGGACTCGGTTCCGCCGGCGATGATGACGTCGGCGTGCCCGAGGCGGATCTGGTCCGCGGCGTTGGTGATCGCCTGCGCCGACGATGCGCAGGCCCGGTTGAGCGTGTAGGCCGGGATCGTGCGGGGAAACTGGGGCAGCAGGCTCACCTCCCGCGCGACATTCGGCGTGAGGACGGACGGAACGACCTGGCCCACGATGATCTCGTCGATGAGCGTGCCATCGATTTCCGTCCGGTAGAGCAGTTCGCGGGCAGCGTGACGCGCGAGCGCCACGGCCGGAACGTCCCTCAGCGCGGTGCCACTGCGGGCAAAGGGCGTCCGGACACCGGCAACAATGGCGACGCGACGGCCCGTCACGGGGAGGGACATGCGGCTGGAGTCCCGTTAGCTTTCACGAGGTGATGCTGCGCGCGCAGATGCTTGCCACGTGCTGCCAGCGCTCGGTGTCCACCGGCTCGGCAACCTCACGGCCGTGGATCACCTCGAATGGCCGCACGAGCCCGGCCAGTTCGCCGGGCAGCAGCAGGTGCTCGGCAGCCGTGGGGCCCCAGCCCTGTTCGCGCTGCGTGGTCAGGAAGCTTTCCGCGATGAGAAGCCCGCCGGGGCGGACCGCCTCGAGCGCGCGGCCAAAGCGCGATCGATCGAGGTAATTGAAGAGCAGCACGGCGTCGAAGGAGCCCCAATCGGGCCAGTCGTGCTCGAGATCGGCCTGTTGCCAGTCGATCCGGAGTCCTGCGTCATCGGCGAACCCCTTCGCCGCGGCAAGGCACTCGGGGTTGCGATCGACCGCGACCACCTGTGCGCCGAGCTGCGCGGCGGCGATGGCATGCCGGCCGGAGCCGCAGGCCAGGTCGAGGACGCGGCTTCCCGGCACCAGTCGGTCGGCCTGCCAGGCAAACCAGGTACTGGGCCGCATCAGCGGGAGAGGAGGGTGAGGAGGCACGTGGAATCAGAACGGCCGGCGTCACTGAAGGAAACAGCGAGTCGAGCCGTGGATCTCCTGGTCATCGGTGGTGGCATTGTCGGTGCCGGTGTCGCGCGCGACGCCGCGATGCGGGGCATGCGCACAGTGCTTGTGGAGCAGAACGACCTGGCCTTCGGGACCAGCAGTCGTTCCAGCCGCCTGGTGCATGGCGGGCTCCGCTACCTCGAGCGCGGTGAGCTGCGCCTCGTGTTCGATTCGCTGCGCGAGCGGGCCATCCTGCGCCGGATCGCACCCCACCTGGTATGGCCGCTGCCGTTTGTGTTCCCGGTACACGACGGCGACCGTCTCCGCCGCTGGCAACTTGCCGCCGGCATGTGGATGTACGACATCCTCTCGCTGTTCCGCAATGTGAGCGCTCACCAGATGCTGGGCAAGCGCGCGCTGCTGACGCGTGAGCCCGGCCTGCGTGCCACGGGCCTGCAGGGTGGCGCCCGGTACTTCGATGCCCAGTGTGACGATGCCCGTCTCGTGGTGGCCACCGCCCGGTCCGCGTACGAGCACGGCGCAACGATCCTCACCTACACGACGGTCACCGGCCTCACCAAGGAGGGCGGTCGCGTGACGGGCGCGGCGGTCCGCGACGTCCACACCGGGAAGGAAGCCACCTTCCGCGCCTCGATTGTGGTCAACGCGACCGGCCCGTGGGCCGACCAGGTCCGGCGGTTCGAGGATCCCAAGGCCCCCCGACTCCTTCGCCTGACGAAGGGTACCCATGCGGTGGTGCCACGCGAGCGGCTCGGCAATCACGAGGCCATCACCTTCACCAGCCCCCTCGACGGCCGGGTAATGTTCATCCTGCCCTGGGGCGACTGGTCCTATATCGGTACCACCGACACCGACACAGCCGAATCACCAGACGAGGTGCGCGCGTCGTCGGAGGATGTACGCTACCTGCTTCGCTCCGCCAACAGCCGCTTCCCCAACGCCCACCTGAGCGAGGACGACGTGGTGGCCACCTGGGCCGGGCTCCGGCCCCTCGTGGAGGATGGTGCGGCGGGTGCCTCGGCGGTGTCGCGCGAGCACGTGATCACTGACGGGCCGGGCGGGATGGTCACCGTCGCGGGCGGCAAGCTGACCACCTACCGCCGCATGTCCGCCCAGGTGGTGGACCATCTGGTCAAGCGGCTCAACGCCGACCGGGGATCCTGGCCGGCCGAGGCAGGCACCGACCGGGAACCCCTGCCGGGAGGAGAGTCGGCCAGTCTCGGCACCATTCGCAGCCTTGGCATCGATGCAGGCATTGATATCACCACGGTCGAGCATATGCTCCGGCACTACGGCACCGAGGCCGCCGGCATCTTCAACTTGATGCGCAGCGAGCCCGGGCTGGCCGAGCGCCTGCAGCCCGATCATCCCGCCGTCGCCGCCGAGGTCATTCACGCCGCGCGGAAGGAGTTTGCCCGTACCGTGACCGATGTGCTGGTGCGCCGGATTCACCTGTTTTATGAAGCCCGGGACCAGGGTGCCGCCGCCGCCACCAGAACGGCCGAACTGCTGGCGCAGGAGCTCCACTGGAGCCCGGGGGAGCAGCAGCGACAGGTGGCGGCATATCGCAGCCTGACCGGTCGGACCCTCCCCCCCACCGCAATGCCCGAACTTCCGCTAACTTTCAGGGGTTTGCCATCCCGGCACGCATAGCCGGGCGCCGATGACACCAGGGGAGCAGTCCGTGGATCCGAACGTGTTCGAGACGGCCAACGCCGGTTTCGCCCAGGTCATGTACGAGGAGTTTCTTCGCGACCCATCATCGGTTGACGCGAAGTGGCGCCAGCTGTTTGAGAGTGGCGTGATTGGTGAAGTGCCGGGGGTGAACGGCACGGAGGCCAAGTCAGGGACGGCGGAGAAGGCCGGGGCTGCCCCGACCGCTCCGGTCGCGTCCCCCCCGCAGAACTCGCCCACGGCAGTGCCCATCAAGGGTCCCGCTGCCCGCCTCGTTCAGAACATGAACGAGAGCCTCACCGTCCCCACGGCCACGACGTTTCGCGAACTGCCGGTGGCCCACCTCGAGAGCGCCCGCAAGGCGATCAATGCGGCCCTCAAGGGGGCTGGCCGCAAGGAGAAGATCTCCTTCACGCACCTCATCGCCTGGGCCATCGTGCGCGCCACGAAGGAACACGCGGTCATGGGCCATGCCTTCGCCGAGGAGGAAGGCAAGCCGGTGCGGGTCACACCGGCGGGGATCAACCTCGGCCTCGCCGTGGATGTCACGCGAAAGGATGGCAGTCGCGGCCTGGTCGTTCCGGTCATCAAGGGGGCGGAAGCGATGGACTTCGCCGCGTTCCTCGCCGCCTACGAAGGGCTGGTGGAGAAGGCGCGTGTCAACAAGCTGATGCCCGATGCCTTCGCCGGCGCCACCATGTCGCTGACCAATCCCGGCGGTCTTGGTACGCGCGCCTCAGTGCCCCGCCTCATGGTGGGCCAGGGCAGCATCATCGCGGTGGGCTCGATCGCCTTTCCGCCCGAGTTCTCCGGCATGCCTGCGGCACGGATCGCCGAACTGGGCGTCTCGAAGGTGATGACCATCAGCAGCACCTACGATCACCGCATCATCCAGGGCGCCGAATCGGGCGCGTTCCTGGGGACGATCGATGCGATGCTGCAGGGTGCCGACGGATTCTACGACAACGTCGTGCAGAGCCTGGGCGTGACGGCTGGGGAGCAAGGCACCATGGTGCCGGCTGAGAGCCCGCACGCGGTGGTGAGCGACCCTGCCGCCCCGCGCGACCTCACCCTTTTCTCTGCGCAATCCGACCCCTCCGCCCTCTTCCATGTCGCCGCCGGCATGGCCCTGGTGAAGGCGTTCCGGACGCATGGTCATCTCGCGGCCAATCTCGATCCCCTCGGCAGCGAGCCCATCGGCGACCCGGCACTCGACCCCGTGCCGCTCGGCCTCACGCCACAGGCCATGGCGCAGGTCCCGGCCGCCGTGCTGCGCGTCGCGGTTCCCGGCGAGACGCTCCTGGATGCCTATCCCCACCTGCAGGAGACCTACTGCGGAACGCTCGCCTACCAGGTGGAGCACATCGCCAGCCATGAGGAGCGCGTCTGGCTGCGCGAGCAGATCGAATCGGGCGCGGTGTCGCTGGCCCTGCCACCTGAGCGGCGCATGCGCCTGCTCGAACGGCTGATCCAGGTCGAGGCGCTCGAGCGCTTCCTGCACAAGGCCTATCTCGGCCAGAAGCGCTTTTCCATCGAGGGCGTGGACATGCTGGTGCCGATGCTCGACGCCATCATCGAGATCGCCGCCGATGAGCAGGGCACACGCGAAGTCGTGATCGGGATGGCACATCGCGGGCGGCTCAGTGTGCTGGCCCACACCGTCGGGCGCCCGTACGACACGATCTTCGCGGAGTTCGAGGGCGGGCGGCATGTCGAGTCGGGGTTGCTCACGCCCGAAGGGGGCACCGGTGACGTGAAGTATCATCACGGCGCCGAGGGTGCCTACCTGACGCCCAGTGGCCGCGCCATCACCGTGAACCTGGTGCCGAACCCGAGCCACCTGGAGTTTGTCGGCCCGGTGGTCGACGGCCGCGCGCGGGCCGAGCAGACCCAGCGGCGTGGCCGCGACGCGCATCACGATGCCAGCAAGGCACTGCCGGTGGTGATCCACGGTGACGCGGCGTTTGCCGGACAGGGCGTCGTCGCAGAGACGCTCAACCTGGGCGCGCTGTCCGGCTACGCGACCGGGGGCACCATTCACCTGATCACCAACAACCAGATCGGGTTCACCACCGACAGCGCAGACGCGCGCTCCACTCGCTACGCCTCCGACCTCGCCCGGGGTTTTGACGTGCCGATCATCCACGTGAACGCGGATGATCCCGAGAACTGCCTCAGCGCCATTCGACTGGCCATGGCCTACCGGCAGAAGTTCCGGCACGATGTCCTCATCGACCTGATCGGCTATCGCCGCCACGGGCACAACGAGAGCGATGAGCCGAGCTATACCCAGCCGCTGATGTACCAGACGATCAAGGCGCTGCCGACAGTGCGGGAGAAGTACGCCGGCCAGCTGGTGGCCGAGGGTGTCCTGAGCAGCGACGAGGCCGATGCGCTCGCCACGTCGGCGTATGATCGGCTGGTGGAGGTGCAGCAGGCCTTCCGGGCGAGTACCGGCAAGAGCACGACGCCTCCTTCGCAGACCCAGGTGGTGGCGGGCCAGGAAGTGGATACGCGCGTCGCGCCCGAACTGCTGACGGCACTGAATGAGCAGTTGCTGACCTGGCCAGCCGACTTCACGGTAAACCCGAAGCTGCTGAAGCAGCTCGAGCGCCGGCGCCCTGCGCTTGGGGCGGAGGGGGGCATCGACTGGGCCCACGCCGAGGCGCTTGCCATGGCCAGCCTCCTGACGGAGGGTGTGCCGCTGCGCTTTACGGGGCAGGATGTCGAACGCGGCACCTTCAGCCAGCGCCAGCTGGTGCAGCATGACGTGAACACCGGTGCCACCTGGTGCCCACTGCAGAAGCTGCCGGGATCGCTGGCGCCGTTCGAGCTGCACAACAGTCCGCTTTCAGAACTGGCAACGCTTGGATTCGAGTATGGCTACAGCGCGGCAGCGCCCGATGCCCTCGTCCTCTGGGAGGCGCAGTTCGGCGATTTCATCAACGGCGCCCAGGTGGTGGTCGACCAGTTCCTGTCATCCGGGCTTTCGAAATGGGGTCTCACCACCCGGCTCACGCTCCTGCTGCCTCACGGCTACGAGGGCCAGGGACCGGAGCACTCGAGCGCCCGGCTGGAGCGCTTCCTGCAGTCGTGCGCCCAGGGCAACATGCGGGTCGCCAATGCGACCACGCCGGCGCAATACTTCCACCTGCTGCGTCGCCAGGCGAAGCGGACCCGGCAGCGTCCGCTGGTGATCATGACGCCGAAGAGCCTGCTGCGGCACCCGCTCGCCACCTCGTCGCTGTCCGACCTCGCCGAGGGACGCTGGCACCCGGTGCTCGACGATCCATCGGCGGTTGATCGCCGCGACGAGGTGAGGCGCATGGTGCTGTGCTCGGGCAAGGTGTACTACGACCTCGTCGCCGAATTACAGAAGCAGGAGCCCAAGCCGATCGCGCTGGTGCGCCTCGAGCAACTCTATTCCTTTCCGTGGACCGAGCTTCGCGAGGTGCTGGCGCGGTACCCGAACATCGCTGAACTGGTCTGGGCGCAGGAGGAGCCGAGGAACATGGGCGCCTGGTCGTACGTGGAACCCAAGCTGCGCGAAGTACTGCCGGAGGGTGCTGCGCTGACCTACGTCGGCCGCCCCGATCGGGCCAGCCCTGCGGAAGGGTATCCGGCGGCACACGCGCTGGAGCAGAGTCGCATCGTCAACGAGACGCTGGCACCGAGGTGAGCTGGTACCGTCCACGACGAGAAAGGGCGATCCCATGCGGGATCGCCCTTTGGCTTTGCAGGCCGGCCGTGCGCCGTGCCTACCGTTCCTTCTCCAGGATCGGCCGCTCGGACGCCTGACGGGCGATATCCTTCAGCGGTTCGGAGAGGTGATCACCGTAGTGCAACAGGAAGACGCCGCGGCTTCGCTTGGCCAGGAGGAACGCCATGAATGGCGTATCGGCCTTTGCCGCGTTACACTCGCGGCAGGCGAGGACAAGATTGTCCGGACGGTCGTAGGCCGTCTGCCCGCGGCGCGGTCGCACATGATCAAGGGTGATGAGTTCGGGCGGGGTTTCGATGCCGCAATAGGCGCACACCGAACCATGCTGGGAGAGAAGCCACTCACGATGCGATTGCATGCTGCGCCCGGCCGAGCGGTGAAACGCGGGGGCAGTTCCGGCAGACGAGCGCCGGCGAGGACGACGGGCCACAGATTCCTTTACAACTGGTTGTTCTAGCATTGTTTCCGGGCAGCGCCCCTATGGCACTGCCAATTCCACGTCACTGAAACTACCCAAAGAGTCGCCAGAATGACAGCCTACCGGTTCACCGAGGTGGTCCTAGCCGCCGTGGCGCTCGGCGCCTGTACCCGCGGGCCCAGCGGCCAGGACACGGTGAGCGGCCAGCGCGAACTCACCGAGATCGTGACGGCGTATCAGGACGCCTCGAACCAGGGTGACGCTGCTGGCCTGGCGGCGCTGTATGGCGAGGGAGCCCTGCTCCTGCCGCCGGATGGCGGGATCGTCACCGGGCGCGATTCCATCCTGGGGTTCTGGCAGGAGGGTCTCGAACGCGGGCTGACCCTGGATACGGTGCGTGTGGTGGCGCACGAACGGGACGGGTATGTGGTGGGTACGTACCATGTGGCCCCGACGGACGACACGGCCGCCGACTCGGGGAAGTACGTGATGTGCTTTGCCCGCGGCGCCAACGGCTGGCGGCTGATGGTGGACACCTGGAATGCGACCCCATCCGACGATCCCGACGACAGCGAGGATACCGATCCGCGCACACGCATCATCCGCGCGTCGGCGGCCCGCGCACACTATCGCTTCACGACCATCGACCACAGGCCGACAAAAAGCAGCAGGGTCGATGCCCACCCGATGATGCTCCACCGGGTAAAGAGCCGGCGCATGCCACGGTCGTCCGACTGATCCACCCGCTCCATCCTCAGCTGGTCGGGCAGGAGCGTCACCAGCCACACCAGCGTGCTGATCGCAAGCATGAACACGCCCCGCCTGAGCCACGGCGTGTCCATGATGGAGATGTGCTGGGCCCGCACCATGAGGATGCCGCTGATGGTGAGTCCGGCCCCACCGACCAGCGTGAAGAGGAAATCGCTGAGCATGATCCCCCGGGCAATTGCGCGGAATCCCACCTTGCCGCGCTGCCGGTACAGGAACGAGGCCCAGAACCCCGTGACCGTCACGTTGCCGACGATGAGCACCGCCGACGTCACGTGCACGGCCTTCCAGAGCGCATAGCTATCCATTGCGGGCCTCGAAGCGTCCCGGGAGCATGCCGAGGGAGTGGCGCGCGCGATCCATCCGCTTGTTGATGGACAACTTGCCCGCCACAAGCACCCGAAAATCGTCCAGTGCCTCGACGGAAAGTCGCGCATCGAGCGCGCTGAGGGTATCCCGGAGCGCCGCGCCGATCCGCTCGGTCAGGATCCTTCGATCAGTATGACCATCGTGGAGCCACGACTGGCCCACGAGCGCAAGCGCCTCGGGCAGCTGCTCTCCGGTGAAGGGATACCGGAACGCGACCGGGCAGATGCGGAGCGGGCCTGCATGGCGGATGGCGAGGTGTGCCGCACCGCGCTCCAGCCGCCACGGCACCTCGGAAGCGGGCCGGCGCTGGCCCTGCGGATAGATCCAGAGTGACGACCCCGGACGGAGCGCGCGATCGGCATCGTGCAGGTCCTGCCAGGCGCCCATCCGGCTGTCGCGGCGCATCGGCAGCGTGCCGATCCGCCGGAACGCCGGGTAGCGCTGCAGATGGACCGCCTCCATGAGGATGTGGAAGGTGAGTCCCCATTCTTCCGTGAGCAGGCAGGAAAAGAAGCCATCCCACCAGTTCGTGTGATTCGACACGAAGAGCACCGGCACCGATCGATCCCATCCTGCCGGTGCGTCGAGGGCGGCCCAGCGCGCCGACGCGAAGTGCCGCCGGAAGAGCCCACGGAAATAGCGCGCAAACGCCCAGACCGCGAGGGGCCTGGGCGCCTGATATGCAGCGGGGACGCGCCGCGCGTGGCTCACACGGAGCGCTCGGATGGCTGCGACATCGACCACGGTCGCTCCGACCACATCGCGCGGCCGAGCACGACGAGCTTGCGCGGTGCCGAGACGTACGCGCGGGTGCGAAAGACGTCGTAGTCAATGCGCTCGATGGCGTCGAGGATGCCGGCATAGGTGCGCTGCAGCAGCCGCACCGTGAGGCGGCTCCCGTCGTTGGGGAAGAGCCCCACCACCCGTCCCCCATCCTCGAAGTACCGGCGTGCCCGGGTCACCTGCCACTCCATGAACTGCCGGAACTCCGGCGTGACCCGGCGCTCCTCCAGCGCGGCGCGCGACAGGCCGAAGCCCGCGAGTTCGTCGGCCGGCAGGTAGACCCGACCACTGTCGAGATCCTCGCCTACGTCACGCAGGACATTGGTGAGCTGCATCGCAATGCCCAGGCGCACACCGGCCTCGCGCAATGTCCCGGGGGCGGCGCCCAGCACCGGACCCAGCATGAGGCCCACCCCGCCGGCCACGTACCGGCAATAGCGGTGCAGTGCTGCGAAGTCCTGGATCTCCACCGGTTCGAGGTCCATCGCCACGCCCTCGAGGAGTTCGAGCAGCGGTGCCAGGGGCACGGGGTAGCGTTGCAGCGTGTCGGCAAGCGCCAGCCAGCGGTCACTCGAGGGTGCCGCGCCGCCATGGATGCTGGTGACCTCGCGCGCGAGCTCGGCGAGGTCATGCCGCACGAACGAGACGGGGCGGTCGCCTCGCGCGTCCACCAGGTTGTCGGCGTGCCGGCAGTAGTCGTAGAGCGCGAAGATCGCCCGCTTCTTGTCGAGGGGCAGGAAACGGCTGGCGAAGTGGAAGCTTCTCGCCCAGACGGCGGTGGTGTGCTCCGCGCGACGGTAGCTCCGCAGCAACGAGAGCGTCATGCGCCCGTCACCTCCTCCCGGATCCGGTCGGCGACGCACTCGGCGGAGATGAGGACCATCGGCAGGCCGCAGCCAGGATGCGTGCTCTGGCCCACGAAGAACAGGTTCTTCAGGGTGGCGTGCCGGTTGTGCGGGCGGAGGTAGCCGATCTGCATGAAGTTGTGCGACAACCCGAATGCCTCGCCGCGCTTGTTGCCGTACTGCACCCGAAAGTCCTCAGGTGTCACGAGGCGGCTGGTGACGATATGCTCCCGCAGGCCCGTCATGCCGAGGGTTGTTTCCATCCGGTCGAGCGTCTGCTGCTCGACGCGGGGTCCCTCGACGCTCCAGTCGACCCAGTCAGCGCGGTCCTCCGGCTGGCTGGGCGCGAGGACCAGCACGAAGAGGCTCTCGCCTCCCGGTGGTGCCTGGCTCGGGTCGGTGCGCGAGGTGGCGACGACGTAGAAGGGCGGGTCCTCGGGCATGCGATGACGGACGAAAAGGTCGTCGCACCCGGTCTTCATGTCGCGGCCGACCACGAAATTGTGGTGCTGCAGGTGGGGCCAGGTGCGGTTCGTGCCGATGTACATCAGCACCACCGAGCAGCTGAAGCGCTTCTGCTCGATACCGGGATAGGGCGCCTGCAGCAGCTCATCGTAGGCATACGGGAGATCGGCGTTGGCGACGACGATGTCCGATGCGACCCGCGCACCATCGGCCAGGAGCGCAGCGCGTACCCGTTGCCCGCCGGTCTCGAAGCGCTCCACGCGAGTGCCGTAGCGGAAGGTGACACCAAGTTCCCGGGCCAGCCGCTCGAGCGCGAGCGCCAGCTGGAACATGCCTCCCATGGGATAGAAGATGCCGCCGGCGATCTCCACGTACGGCAGCAGGGAGTAGATCGCGAGCGATTCGTAGGGGGAAAGGCCGAGATACAGCGTCTGGAAGCTGAGCGACTGCTGCATTCGCTCATCCTTGAAATACTTGCCGACCATCTTCTGCAGGTCACCCAGCGCGCCACTGGTCAGGATCCCGATGTTGTCCAGGTCGAGCATCGTCGTGGGGCGGTGCACATTTCGCCCGATGAACTTGAGCCCGTCCCGGTACATCCGGCTGGTGCGCGTCAGGTACGCCAGCAGGTTGGGGCCGCAGCCCGGCTCGAGAACCTCGCACTCCTCGATGAGCCGGTTGAGGACGCTGCTCCGGTCATGACTGGTGCCATCGGGAAAGTGGATGCGATAGCAGGGATCGATCTGCACCAGGGTGACGTAGTCCTCCAGCCGGCGCCCGACATCGCTGAACAGCTTCTCCCAGTACTCGGTCATCATGACCAGCGACGGCCCGGTATCGAAGGTGAATCCCTCGGACTGCCACTGGCCGGCACGACCTCCCGGCTGGTCGTGCTGTTCCAGCACCGTCACGTCCCAGCCGGCGTGGGCAAGGCGCACCGCCGTGGCGAGCCCGCCGATCCCGGCGCCCACGATGGTCGCGGTACGACGGCGCGCGGCATCCGTGTGTCCGGCGACCGGGGTGGACATGCCCGCGAGGGAATGGGGAGGGGCGACGTCAGTCATGGAACGATGCAAGCCTGTCGAGCGGGTTCACGAAGGACTCGAGACCGATGCGATATCCGGCAGACCGGAGAATATGTTCAAACGGTGCCACACCGCCGCCGCCGATCACCGGCACGGCCCTGGGAGGCAGGCGCGCCGGCAACTGCGTCAGCGCCGGGAGTTGCGGCTCCACGAGCCGCGGATCACTGCCGCTGAACGCGACGGCACGGGCCTGGCGCGCCCAGGCCGCCTCGACAACATCGTCCACCGGCAGGTCAGGGCCAAGGTAGTGCACCTGCCAGCCTGACTCCTGGATGTCGGCGAGCGTGGCCAGGAACCCCCACTCATGCCGCTCACCGGGGATGCAGGCCGCAAGGCACACAAACCCGTTTCCGCGGCCCTCGCGCAGGCCGGTCTTGAGGGCGTGCACCACCACCTCGCTCGCCATATGCTCGGCGGCGATGGGAATCTTCCCCAGGGCCCAGAGGTCCCCCACTACCTGCGCCAGGGGCAGGACCACCTCGCGGGCAAAACCACTGAGCCCCCGGACCCGCAGCTGCTCCGCCACCAGCCCCTCGAGCCGCACCCGGTCGTAGGAAACTACTGCCGCCAGCAGTGCCCCGTGGCTCGACTCGTCGATCTCCCTCGCCTCGGACCGGCTCAGGACCTCCTCGACCGGCTGGACGGCCAGGTCACCGATGCGTTCGCCATTCTCGATGAGACGGGCAAATGCGCGGAGCAGCGCCACCTGCTCTGCGGTATATGCGCGATACCCGTTCGGCTGCCTCGCCGGGCGCACCACGGCGTACCGCCGTTCCCAGGCGCGCAGCCGAGCCGGGGCCAGTCCGGTGAGCTGGGCGGCCTCGTGAATCTCGTAGGTCCGGTTGGCCCCGTTGCTGGCCTCAGGACGGTCGTTGCGCCGGGTCATGTAACGATCACTGGTCGCCGAAGATGAAGAGAGAACTGCGGATACACTCCAGCCCCCCGAAAAGATTCCCCGCCCATTATCTTTTGCGACCAAACCAGCCGTCGCCCCACGACCGTCCCCGCTGAAAGGAGCACGCCCTGCCGGTGGAAGCCATCCGCCCCGCCGCGCCGCGCGCGTCGAGCAGCCACACCCTCGACCCGTGGGTCAGCATCAATACCATGCGCGTCCTGGCCATGGACGCCGTGGAACAGGCCAATTCCGGGCATCCTGGGACGCCAATGGCGCTCGCGCCGGTAGCCTACCTCCTCTGGACCCGGCACCTCCGGCACAATCCGGCGAGCCCAGGCTGGGCGGACCGCGACCGGTTCGTACTTTCGTGCGGCCACGCGTCGATGCTGCTGTATGGCCTGCTGCACCTCAGCGGGTATGATCTCCCGCTGGACGAAATCCGCAACTTCAGGCAATGGCACTCCCTCACGCCGGGCCATCCGGAACGGGGGCACACCGCAGGGGTCGAGGTCACCACCGGGCCGCTCGGGCAGGGCATCGGCAATGCCGTCGGCATGGCAATGGCCGAGCGGTTCCTGGCGGCCAGGTTCAACCGGCCCGACGCCACCATCGTGGACCACCGTACCTGGGCCCTCGCAAGTGATGGCGACCTGATGGAGGGTGTCGCAAGTGAGGCGGCGAGCCTGGCCGGACACCTCCAGCTGGGCAAGCTCGCCCTGATCTACGACGACAATCGTATCACCATCGATGGCAATACCGGACTGAGCTTCACGGAGGATGCCGGGCGGCGCTTCGAAGGATACGGCTGGCGCGTGTTGCACGTGGCCGATGGCAACGACCTCGAGGCGATCGACACCGCACTCAGCACCGCCCGTGCCGAAACTGAGCGACCGACCCTGATCGTGCTGCGCACGATCATCGCCGACCCCGCCCCGACCAGGAGAAACACGCCCGAAGCGCATGGCGCGCCCCTGGGCGCGGAGGAAGTGCGCCGCACCAAGGCGATCCTTGGATGGGCCGAGGACCAGAAGTTCGTCGTGCCCGACGCCGCGTATGCCGACATGGGTCGTTGTCGCACCCATGGGGCGGAGGCGCAGGCGGGCTGGGACGCGGTATTCGAGCGGTACCGCGCCGCGTACCCCGATGAAGCGGCGGCGTACTTGCGCGAACAGCGCGGCGAACTGCCCGCCGGCTGGGACCGCGACCTGCCGGTCTTTCCGGTCGACAAGGGCGCGATGGAGACGCGGAAGGCCAGTGCCGCGGCGCTGCAGGCGATCCTGCCGCACGTCGGCAACCTCGTGGGCGGATCGGCCGACCTGGCGGGGAGCACCGGTGTCGGCCAGACGATCGGTGGCGCGTTCGGCCCCGGCGTCGCGGGCCGTGCGGTGCACTGGGGGGTTCGCGAGCACGCCATGGGTGCCTGCATGAACGGGCTCGCGGCCCATGGTGGGGTGCGGCCCTTCGGCAGCACCTTCCTGGTCTTCTTCGACTACATGAAGCCATCCATCCGCCTCGCCGCGCTGATGGGACTTCCGGTGATCTACGTCGGCACGCACGACTCGATCGGCGTGGGTGAGGATGGACCGACCCACCAGCCGGTCGACCAGCTCGCCGATGCTTCGCTCGATACCCGGCCTGGTGACCCTGCGCCCAGCCGACGCCAACGAGACGGTCGCCAGCTGGACGATCGCGCTGGAGCGCAACACGGGCCCGACCGCGATCATCCTGACCCGGCAGAAGGTCCCGATGCTGCCGCGAATCGCTTCCGCGGCGGAGGTATCGCGCGGTGCGTACGTGGCGCAGGAACCAGCCTCCGCCCCGCGTGCCATCCTGATCGCCACCGGCTCGGAACTGGGCGTGGCGATGGGCGCCGCCGAGCTGCTGGCCCGCGATGGTGTACCGGCCCGGGTGGTGTCGATGCCATCATGGGAGTTGTTTGCCGCGCAGCCGCGCGACTACCGGGAGCAGGTGCTCCCGTCCCGCATCACGGCCCGCGTCGCCATCGAGGCTGCCAGCCCCTTCGGCTGGGAGCGCTGGGTCGGCGATGCCGGGAGCATCATCGCCATGCGCACCTTTGGCGCCTCGGCGCCGGGGGAGCGCCTCTTCACCGAATTCGGGTTCACGCCGGCCGCTGCTGCTGCCGCCGTCAGGGACCTCCTCACCCGGAGCGATGCATGAGCGACAATCCGTCCGCAACCGCCAATCCGCTCGTTGCACTGAGCCGGCTGGGGCAGAGTCCCTGGTACGACTTCATCACCCGCGACCTGGTGCGCTCGGGCGAGCTCGCGCGACTGATCCACGAGGACGGACTCAAGGGGATGACGTCGAACCCGACGATCTTCGAGAAGGCAGTGGCGACGAGCACGCTGTACGACGCCGACATCCATTCGCTCGCCGACCAGGGGCGAACGCCGGCGGAGATCTTCGAGTCCCTCGCCGTGGCTGATGTGCAGGCGGCCTGCGATGTCTTCCGCCGCGTGTACGACCAGGACCCGAACGGCGACGGGACCGTCTCCCTCGAGGTGTCGCCGACGCTGGCCCACGACACCGACGGTACCGTACGCGAAGCCGAGCGCCTCTGGGCGGCGGTGGATCGCCCGAACGTGATGATCAAGATTCCGGGCACGCGAGAAGGGCTGCCGGCCATTGCCCGGTGCCTGGCGGCGGGGATCAACGTGAACGTGACGCTGCTGTTCTCGGTGTCCCGCTACACCGAAGTGATCGAGGCCTTCATGACCGGCATGGAGGCCTTTTTTCAGACCCCTGCAGCGGGCACGCAGCGCGCGCCCTGCAGCGTGGCGAGCTTCTTCGTCAGCCGCCTCGATGGCAAGGTCGATCCCCTGCTGGAGCGCGTCGCCAACAGTGGACATCTCTTCGCGGGGCAGCTCCGCGGCCTGATTGCGATCGCCAACGCGGCGGTCGCGTACGACCGGTTCCGCCAGTCGCTGCACCTGCCCCGCTGGCACCAGCTCTCGGCGCGCGGCGCCTATCCGCAGCGGCCGCTCTGGGCCTCGACCAGCACCAAGGATCCGCGCCTCTCCGATGTGTACTACGTCGAGGCACTCATCGGCCCGCGTACCGTCAACACGCTGCCGCCGGAAACGTTTGCCGCCTTTCGCGAGCACGGCCAGCTGTGCCTGCACCTCGACGAGCATGTCGCACAGGCACAGGGACGGCTCTCGGCGCTCGCCGAGTATGGCATCGACCTCGGTGCCATCACCAGTGAGCTCGAGGCCGACGGCGTCGCCAAGTTCGCAGCATCGTACCGCTCGCTGCTGGCGGGCATCGAGGCCAAGGCCGGCGCCCTGGCGGCCCGCTGATCATGTGGAAACTCCTCAGGCGCACCACGCTCACCCACTGGATCTTCATCGGCATGGGGGTCGGCATCCTGCTCGGCTGGGCGGTCCCCGACTTCGCGGCCAAGCTCAAGCCGTTTTCCACCATCTTCCTGCGCATGATCAAGTCGATCGTCGTCCCGATCATCTTCGGGACGCTGATCGTGGGCATTGCCGGACACGGCGACGACCTCAAGCGCATCGGGCGCCTCGCCATCAAGTCGCTCGCCTACTTCTGGCTCATGACGTTCATTGCACTGGCCATCGGGCTGATCGCGGGCAACCTGGTGCGTCCGGGTGATGGCGTCGTGCTGCCACCGGTGGATCCCACGCAGCTGGTCAAGGCGGCGCCGACCACCTTCGCCGGCTTCCTGAATCACATCGTCCCGCAGAGCTTCTTCCAGGCGGCGACCGAGAACGAGATCCTGCAGGTGGTGTTCTGGTCCACGCTGTTCGGGATCGCCCTGACGCAGGTCAAGGGCAAGCCGAAGGACGCGATGCTGCTCTTCGCCGAGGGCGTGATGGAGGTGATGTTCAAGTTCGTCGCCATCATCATGAAGTTTGCGCCGATCGGCATCGGTGCTGCGATGGCGGTGACGGTGAGCCATTCCGGGCTGGGCGTGCTGGGCAACCTCGCCAAGCTGATCCTGACGCTGTACGCATCGCTCATCGTGTTCGCGCTGGTGGCGCTCGTGCCGGCGGCGCTCATCGCGCGGGTACCGATCCGGCGCTTCATCCGCGCCGCCAAGGATCCGGCGCTCATTGCCTTCACCACCACGTCGTCGGACGCCGCGCTGCCGCTGGCGATGGAGCGCATGGTGGAATTCGGCGTTCCCCGCAGCATCGTCGCGTTCGTGATTCCCACCGGCTACTCGTTCAACCTGGACGGGTCAACGCTCTACCTCGGCGTGGCGTCACTCTTCGTGGCACAAGCTGCCGGGATCGAGATGACCATCCCGACCCAGCTCGGCATGATGTTGACCCTGCTCATCACCAGCAAGGGGATCGCCGCGGTGCCGCGTGCGTCGCTGGTGGTGCTGTCCGGCGTCCTGTCCACCTATGGGCTTCCCCTGGAGGGCGTGGCCGTCATCCTCGGCGTCGACGAGCTGATGGACATGGCCCGCACCATGGTGAACCTGGTCGGCAACTGCCTTGCCACCGCCGTCATGGCGCGCTGGGAGGGTGAGGCGGAGTGGGACCTCCCGGGCCGGGCAGAGACGTTCGGCAGCGCCTGAAACATCCGGCCTCGCCGTCCCGTCGGAGGGTCAGGTTGCGGCGGGGGGATCTCGCGATCCCCCCGCCTTTCGTTCATCACAGAGGAAGTCATGCGCACACTGTCCACACTGTCCCTGCTCGTCGTCGCGACCACGCACCTGCTCGTGGCGCAGCGCGCGCCGGCGGTCCCCGCGGCACCCCGTTCGGCACCGATCGCGAACGTCGCCTACCAGGTCACCTTCAATCGCGACCTGGCCGCGCGCCGCGAAATGTCCGTGACCATGACGTTCGATGTGAGCGGCACCGGCCCGGTGCTGCTTTCCCTGCCGGCGTGGACGCCGGGGGCCTACGAGATCACCGATTTCGCCAAGTGGGTGTCGAACTTCACCCCCACGCGCAACGGCCAGGCCATCGAGTGGGACAAGCTCGACTATGACACCTGGCGCCTCCGCACGTCGGGGGCCGGTCCGGTGAAGGTGTCATTCGACTTCAAGGCCGACACGCTCGACAATGCGATGTCCTGGGCCCGCGACGAGTTCCTGCTGTTCAACGGCACCAATGTGTTCATGTACGCCGAGGGACAGCCGCTGTCATTTCCCGCGCGGGTACGCATCCTGACCGAGAGCGACTGGATCGTTGCGACCGGCATGACGTACGGCAGCGTGAAGGACGGCTATCATGAGGAGAACTACCACGACCTGGTGGACATGCCGTTCTTCGTGGGGCGTTTCGACTATGACAGCGTGCAGGTGGAGGGCATCACCCTGCGGCTGGCGACGTACCCGGCGGGCAGCCTGTCGGGTGCGCCGCGCGCCGAGACCTGGACCCGCCTCAAGAAGATGTGGCCGCCGATGATCCAGGCCTTCGGCGACAAGCCGTTCACGAACTACACGATCATGCAGATCGCCGACTCGAGCTACCAGGGTGCGAGCGGACTCGAGCACCAGAACTCGCACGTGGACGTGATCACGCCGCTGGCGCTGGGCAACCCGTTCCTGGACGGGCTCTATGCCCACGAGATCATTCACGCGTGGAACGTGAAGCGCCTCCGCCCGGCCGACCTCTATCCCTACCGCTACGACCGTCCGCAGCCCACCACGTGGCTCTGGGTGAGCGAGGGGATCACCGACTACTACGCCGACCTGGTACTGGTGCGGGCCCAGCTGGTGGAGCCGTCGAACTTCTTTGCCACGACCACGGGCAAGATCCTGAACGTCGATGGAAACCCGCCGGTGGCGCTGGAGGATGCGTCGCTCAATACATGGATCCACCCGACCGACGGCACGGGCTACCTGTACTACGACAAGGGCTCGCTGGCGGGCCTGATGCTCGACATCATGATCCGCGACGCAAGCGACAACCGCCGGTCGCTCGACGACGTGATGCGAAGTGTGTACAACAGCGCCTACAAGAAGGATCGGGGCTTTACCGGCGAGGAGTGGTGGGCCGCGGTCAGCAAGGCGGCGGGCGGGAAGTCATTCGCCGAGTTCAATCGCCTGTATGTCGACGGGCGGGCGCCCTACCCCTGGGAGACGGTCCTGCCGCTCGCGGGGATGCGCATGAGCCGTGACCCGCGCGTGGGGGTGCAGACCGACGCCGACAGTTCCGGCGTGCGGGTCGTGGCGGTCTCGCCGGGATCCGCCGCGGCCGGGGCGGGGGTGCAGCCGGGCGACTACCTGGTGTCGGTGGGTGACGTGACGGTCGGGAACAACGCCGATTTCGGACCGGAGTTTCGCGAACTCTATGCCGGCAAGGCCGGCGCGCCCTACGTGATTACGGTGCGGCGCGGAACCGAGACGCTGAAGCTCAATGCGACGAACCAGCTCACGAGCATCAGGATTGACGCGGATCCCAGCTCCAGCGCCAAGGCAACGCGAATCCGGGACGGGATCCTGACAGGAAAGACGGGATCGTGAGGGTCAGGCGGGCACCGCTGCCAGGAAGGCGGGTTCCGCCGGCTCTTCCGCCAGCTCTACGCGCACGGTGACGTCGAGGGTCTCGATACCGCCCCCCGCGTAGATCGTCCCGGCGATGGGCGCCGCGTCACGGTAGTGCCGCCCCGCGGCAACCCGCACATGGTCGGTGCCCACCAGGCATCCGTTGGTCGGGTCGAAACCGTGCCACCCGTGGTCCGGCAGGTAGAGCTCGACCCAGGCGTGTGACGCCTCCGACTGAAGCTTGTTGGCATAGTCGGCCGCCGTATACAGGTACCCGACGCGATAGCGGGCGGGAATGTTGAGCAGCCGGGCCAGGCAGATGAGCAGGTTGGCAAAGTCCTGGCATACCCCGCGGCGGCGCTGGAAGAACTCGAAGGGCGTCGTGTCGATGTGCGTTTCGCCCGGGACGTACGTGAACTCGCGATGGATGGTCGCGTTCATGTCGCACAGCGTTTCCACCAGGTCGTTGTCCTGCCGCCGCGCGAACCCCATGGCATACCCGATGAGGATCCTGAGCTCGCTTTCCGAGAGCTCCTGCGGCAGCAGGTACGGCGACATCATCTGTCGCTGCCACGGCATCCAGACGAGCGGGAGCGAGACGCGACGAGGGCCGGTGAGTTCCAGCGGGGCCGGCTCCGCGACCCGGACCAGCGACCGGCTGGTCACCTTCAGCTCGTAGAAGGGTGTCTCCACGGTGATCGCCGTCGTGCGGTTGCCGAACACGTCCTCGAACTCGTGCCGGAGTGCCGGGACGGAAATTGACACCTCGTGCTCGAGTGGCGTTTGCGTGAGGTCACGCACCGGCTGCAGCTTGAGGAGGTGGGTACTTCGCTCCACCTGGTAGCCATAGCGGTAGGTGGTCTCGTGCACCACCGAGAGCACGCGGGGTTCCGGGCGACGGAGGCGTGTGGGCATCAGCGGGGCCGGACCCAGCTCCGGCGCGGCGCCGGCATGGCTGTCCCACACGATGCTGCCAGCTCGCAGGACCATCAGCTGACCGCCGGCCATTGGCTGCCACGGATCGGGGGAGAGCGGCGTGCTGCTCACGGCGATGCCGCTGCGCTGGCGCGCGCCGTCGCCCACGAGCTGGACGGTGAAATCCCCGGAGCGAAGATCGAGGGCGGTGTCAGGGGTGGTGCGCCGATTCCAGCACAGGCCCGACAGGCGGTAGCGGTCCTGGTACACCACCAGGTCGATGCCGTCGCTCAGCATCAGGTTGCAGGAGCCGAGGTCGTTGAGGTGCCGCATCCATTCGTGCAGAAGCTCCCACCCGGCTTCCGCGAGGCGGCGCGCGCCACGTTCCTGGATCATGCCGAGCAGCCAGCACAGCATCCACTCGGCATCGGAGCGCCCCACCGGGTCGAATCGCGGACCCTCGCCCAGTGGAAGCACCGTCGCCTTGTCGCCCGGCAGTTCCCCGGCATGCACCAGGACCCAGTCGCGGCCGGCGTAGCTGCGAACGAACGGCTGTGTGTCGGCCTCGGTATTCCGGCCCGCGGCACCGCGGACGTGGCAGAGGAACAGGTCGGACTCGAATCGGTCCCACTCACGCAGCACCCGGGTGAGGGCGTTGTCGGCGATGGAACCACCGTCCTTGAGCACCAGCGCCGCCGCCTGCTGTCCCGGATACCAGGCGATTCCCCATCCCAGTGCCTGGGCCTGCGCCGCAGGCATGCCGCCGCCCGCAGGGTCGTGCAGCGAGATCGACGGCGACACACAGCCATCGAAGGAGAGCGCAAGGAGCTGGCTCTTCTGGCGCCGTTCGGCGATCCCCTCCACGTCAGTACTCTCCCGAGGCGTGCGGCAGGCTCATGCTGAAGAAATCCTCCGTGATGGCGCTGCCAACCCCGTCGATGCCGTCGAGCAGGATACCCAATTCGTCCGTGAGGCCGGCGTCGGGCACCATGTCGATGCGCGACGACCGCAGCCTCCGCACCAGCGCGACCAGCCGCCTGGCCGAGTTGTGCTCGTCGCCGGCATCGCCAGCGCCCCGCACCCTGTCGAGGAACACCTGGGCGCGGTTGGTACAGTGCAGCACCGACCGTGGAAAGCGGTCGTCGTACAGCAGGAACCCGGCAACCGCAGAGCCGATCAGCGTACCACGGGTCCGCTTCATGAATGGTTCGACCGCCGAGCAGGCGCGCAGCGTGGTGAGCCACCGCGCGGCATCGCCGGGTGCATCGGCCCGGCCCCTCCCCTGCGACGGCCGATACATGGCGAGCAGGATGCGCGCAGTCTGCTCGGCACGTTCCAGCAGGGAGCCGATGCGCATGAAGTCGTATGGCTCGTCGAAGAGCATAGTCGTGTGATACAACCCGTGGAAGAGCTGGCACGCCGTCTTCACGCGCTCGTAGAACGCATGGCGTTCACGGTCGTACTGCCGGCGACCGCGTCCGTCCTCCATCCAGAGCCAGCAGCTGTTCACGGCCTGCCACATTTCCATGCTGATGGTTTCCCGGATCGTGCGCGCGTTGTCGCGGGCCAGGTGGAAGGAGCGCACGAGGGACACCGGGTTCTCTTCCTCCCATGTCATGAACTCCTGCACCTTCTCTGCATCGCCGAGCGCGTCGGCCCCGTGCAGGCTCCGGAAGAGCTTTTCCTCGTCGGACACGGCGAGCACCGGCAGCCAGAGCTCGCCCTCGGGCAGCTCGACATCGAGCGCCACATGCAGGCTTACCTGCAGGAGGCGCGCGGTATTCTCCGCGCGCTCCAGGTAGCGGTGCATCCAGAAGGCGGTCTGGGCCACGCGGGCAATCAGGTGGGATCTCCCCCGAGGACCCAGGTGTCCTTCGATCCGCCGCCCTGGCTGGAGTTGACCACGTAGGACCCCTTCCGCAGCGCCACGCGGGTCAGGCCTCCCGGCAGGATCCAGGTGGAGCTGCCCGTCACGATGTAGGGGCGCAGGTCCACCCGACGGGCGCGCACCTCGCGTCCCACGAGCGTCGGGCAGGTGGAGAGTTCCACCAGTGGCTGGGCAATGAAGCCGCGCGGTCGCTGCCGGATCTTCTTGGCAAAGGCGGACCGTTCTCGCCGATTCGCCTGCGGGCCCATCAGCATGCCGTAGCCACCTGCTTCGTCCACCGACTTGACGACGAGATGGGCCAGGTTGTCGAGCACGAAGGCGAGGTCGTCGGGCCTCGCGCAGACGTAGGTGTCCACCTGGGGGAGGATGGGCTCCTCGGCGAGGTAGAAGCGGATCATGTCGGGCACGAACGGATAGATGGCCTTGTCGTCGGCGGCGCCATTCCCGATCGCATTGGCCAAGGTCACGTTGCCCGCCCGGTAGGCGCGAACGAGGCCGGGCACGCCGAGGAGGCTGTCGGCCCGAAAGGCTTCCGGATCGAGGAACGCGTCGTCCAGCCGACGATAGACCACGTGGACGCGGGCGGGTCCACGGGTGGTGCGGACGTAGACCTTGTCGTTGTACACGAAGAGATCGCTGCCCTGCACCAGTTCACAGCCCATCCGGCGCGCCAGGAAGCAGTGCTCGAAGTAGGCGGAATTGTACGGCCCGGGCGTGAGCACCACGGTGCGAGGCCGGTCCACTCCCTCGGGCGCCACCGACTCCATCGCGTGACGAAGCCGGGCCGGATATTCGTCCACCGCCTGCACCACGGTGTTCCGGAATGCCTGGGGATGAACCCGTTTCATCACCGCGCGGTTCTCGAGCACGTACGACACCCCCGACGGCGTGCGCAGGTTGTCCTCCAGGACCACGAAGGTGCCATCGCTGCGGCGGATGAGGTCGATACCCGCCACGTGGACGTATACACCGCCGGGTGGCGTCACCCCACGCATCGACGGGATGTATCCGCGCGAGGCTTCGAGCATCTCACGCGGCAGTACCCGTTCCTCAAGGATGCGCTGCGGGCCGTAGATGTCGGTCAGGTAGAGATTGAGGGCCTTCATGCGCTGTTCAAGCCCGGCCGAAAGCCGGGCCCACTCGAGCGCGCTGATGATGCGCGGGATCGGATCGAACGGAAAGATGCGCTCGACGCCACGTCCGTCGGAATAGACGGAGAACGTCACGCCGGCCTCCTGGAACATCAGGTCGGCAAGCCGCTTCCGCGAACGATATTCTCCCAGTCCCAGGGCCCCGAGCAGGCGAACCACTGACCCGGCGCCACTCCGTGGCCGCCCATCACCATCGAACAGCTCGTCATAGCTGTCGGGCAGCCCGGCATAGTTCTCGAAGAGCGAGGGAACCGGGTGTGCCTGGGTTTTCGGCAGGGCGCGCGGCAACCGCCGCACGAGTTTCATGCTCATGAATTCCTCCCGCACGGAAATGAGGAGCGCCCCGCGACCAGTCGTGATCGCGGGGCGCCCAGATCCTGGTGGCACGCAGACTCAGAGCGAGCCGGCGGACTCCTGCCTGGTCGTGACCCCGGGGTGGTTCCAATTTCGTTGATTGCGCCGCATGACGTTTCGCCGGGCCGGGGGAAGCAGGTACCTGCCACTCTCAACAGAGAGGCTAACGGCCGCGGAGCGCGAGGTCAAGCAGATGTGCTGCCCCCGGCCACCAGCCCGCCGAGTGAGGTCGCCTCGAGCGACCCGGTCACCGACATGAAGCCGGCGCGCCGTGCAGCCTCGCCCAGTACGGCACCTGCGGTCCAGCCGGCACGTCGCAGCTCATGTATGCCGGTGTCGCCCGAGGACTTGCTGAGCTTGCTGCCGTCGGGCTTCAGGATGAGCGGATGATGCAGGAACACCGGTGGTTCGGCCTTGCCGAGCAGCCGGGCCAGGCGGATCTGGCGCCCGGTGGACGGAAGCAGGTCCTCGCCACGGACCACCACGTCGATTCCCTGCTCCATGTCATCGACCACAACGGCGAATTGGTAGGTCCACTGACCGAGTCGGTCGCGCACCAGGAGGTCGCCGCATTGCAACGCCGGCTCCTGGGCCTGGGGCCCGAGCCGCAGGTCGGCGAACTGCTCGACACCGGCCGCCATGATGACACGGCGCGCCTTCGTGGTAGCGCGGTCGACGCCGAGCGCGCGGCAGCGACCCGGGTAGCGCGTCTCCTCCCCGAACACGTCGGGCACGTCCTGCGCGATGTCGCGTCGGGAGCAGTCGCAGGCATAGACCAGCCCGGCACGCTCCAGGCGCTCGAGGGATGCCTGGTAGCGAGTGGTATTGTCGCTCTGCCGCTGTGGGTGGGCCCCGGCGCGGAAGGCGTCGGTGACGCCGATGTCCGGCTTCAGTCCCAGCCAGTCGAGATCGTCGAGGATGGCCGCTTCGTATTCGGGACGTGAGCGGGTGCGATCGTGGTCCTCGATCCGGAGCAGGACCTGTCCGCCAAAGGCGCGAGCCAATCCCCATACATGGATCGCGTTGACCACGTGACCAAGGTGAAGGAAGCCGGTGGGGGCCGGGGCGAATCGCGTGCGCCACTGCGGGGGAAGTGCGCGGAGCGCAGGGTGCACGACCAGCGCTATCGACGGAACAGGAGCGGCTTCGATTCGCCCTTGACGCGGATCAGCAAGGCGCCGGTCTTGTCGAACGCGATCGAGTCAGCCTGGGTGAGGGCCGCGAAGTAGCGCGTCTCCTGGTCCAGGAGAGCCGGCGCACAGGCCATCAGCGTGGCGGCGAACGGCGTGAAGGTGATGGCGGCGCCCTTGAAGGCTACGCTGCCGGTGTAGGTATTGCAGCCGCCGCGCCCCGACACCTTGCCGGACGGCATGAACTGGAGCGTCACCTGCGAGTTGTCGATGATGCCGTGACCGACGAGGTCCTCCAGCCGCCAGGGTGCGCCGGTGAGGGCCTTGGGCTCCACAACGGGGGGTGGCTTGTGAGCACAGGCCGCGAGGAGGAAGGTCGCGGCAAAGAGTGTCGTGCGAATGCGAACCTCATTGTTGAGTGTCAATCGTCGAACTGGTCCTGGTTGGCGACACGGACCGGAATCGGCGAGTCGGTGCTGCCGCCATTGCCGAGTTGGCCGTAGTTGTTGATACCCCAGCACCAGGCTCCAGCGCCCGAGATGCCGCAGGTGAAACCGTTGCCCGCCGCCAGTGTCGAGTAGCGCAAGCCTCCAAGGACCTGCACCGGTGTCACACTGCTCGTGCTACCACTGCCCAGCCCGCCAGTTCCCCAGCACCAGGCAGCGCCACTCGTATCGAGGGTGCAGGTATGCGAATAGCCGAGAGAAACCGACTTCATGACCACCCCGCTCGCGAGTTCAACGGGGGTTGGCTCGGCGAGATACGGCTCGGAAGAGCCCAGCATTCCGCCATTGCTGAATCCCCAGCAAAGGGGCTGGCCCGCACCGTTGATAGCGCAGCTGCCCTCCGGGCCGGATGAGATCGAGGTAAAACGATCCTGGGATGCGACGGGCACGGGCGTCTGCGAGTCCTGCAAGTCTGGGCCCGCACCGAGGGCACCGCCTCCCCAGCAGAACCCTTGTCCAGACTGTGCGACGGCGCACGTATGAAACCATCCCGAGGCAAGCGCCTTGAATTTGTCGGGACTGGCGATCGGCGTTGGTTCCGGCACGCATGGGTAGGTATCCGGGCTCCTTCCACACTCCTTGATCGCAGTATCCTGCGCGGAAATCCCGGTGCCCCAGCCGACGCCCCAGCAATAGATCGTGCCGCTGGTTGCCAAGGCGCACTGGAAACCCTGCCCCACGGTCACGTCGGTGAAGCGGAGGGCGGGTGCGACCGCTGCGTATGCGGAACCGTTGAGGCCCCAGCAGAAGAGCGCATCCGAAGCATCGAGTCCACAGCCGCCCCTATCGAAGGGAGCGCTGCGTACCAGTACGAGGCCGCTGACGGGGGGGCCGGGCTCTGTCGGCACCCGCGAATACGAGACCCCGGGAAGCGACCACAGGCTGCCCCAGCACCGCAGCTGATTCTCAGTCCGCCCGCAGGCCCCGTCCTCTGCGCTGGTCAGGGTCAGGAGGTTGGCGCCATGTGGCGCGGCCGAATTGCTGCAGGCTCCCAGGCCCATCACCAGCACCAGTACCACCGCAGGTGTGCGCATGTGGGGAAACACTACGTCTCCTTGTGATCATTTCACAAGAGAACGTACGATGAGTCTCCGGCTGCACACGGCACTGGTGGTGTCCTGTTCTGTCTCGGCTTGCTCCGTTGACGATGATCCATCGCCGCCGAGCCGACTTGAGGTGGTGCAGGCGCCCGCCAAGGTTGTTCCCGGCGAGGCGATGCCGCAGACCCTTATCGTCCGGGTGCTCGATGACCTGGGCCAATCGACCCAGGGCGTACCCGTGCAGTGGAGAAGCCGCCCCGGGCAGCGGCTCGCTGAGGCCATCAGCCGATACGTCCGGGATCGATGGACTTGCATCGGCGGAATGGCTGCCCGGACTCGGTCAAGGCGAGCAGCAAATCTCGGTTACCATTTACGACCAGCCGGCGCTGCGCATCCGGGTGCGTGCCAGCGCATTCCACGCCGACAAGATTGCGGCGTACTATCGCGATGGATGCGGCCTGGCTGGATCCGCCGGTGCTGGTATGGAGGCGACGCGCCGAGTGTTCTGGGGGTCATGTGTTCGCCAGATAAGCGCGGGGGCGAGCAGCGTGTGCGCCATCGAGACCGGTGTGGTGCTGGGCGCATACGTCCTTCTACGGTCCCACCGCGACCATCGCACGAGTGCCGTCCGACTACTCCAACCGCTTTGGGCCTTTCACGTGGATTGGCATTCCGGAGCCCGCGCCATGACGCTGACCGGCCGCGCTTCCGCCTGCGCACAAAGGGCCGTTTCACGCAACCTGCTTTCTCAGCAACCTTTCATTGGGGTGATGCCATGAACCGACCGCTCCTCGCCGTCGCAGTCGTGGCGGCGCTGGGCTCCGCAGCTTGCTCGAGTCCCGACGACGCTTCGGGTGAGGTTCATCTCGAGCTGGCGCAGGCCCCCGCCACTGCCACTCCTGGATCTCCTTCGTCCGAGCTGATCATTGTGAGGGTCGTGAACGGGGACGGTACCTCCGTGCCGGGGGTGCCGGTCGCGTGGAGCATTGTGACAGGAGGTGGCCGCCTTCGCGCGAGCTCCGATACCTCTGGTGTCGATGGCCTTGCGACAGCACAATGGACGCCGGGGCTGACGGCGGGCGAGCAGCGGATCGGGGCGACCCTGTACGACCAGCCGGCGCTTGTCATTTCCGTGGGCACCGAGGTGTTTCATGCCGACAAGCTGGCGGCGACGTTCGCTCGCGGATGCGGGCTGCGAGGCACCGAGGTATGGTGCTGGCAGCATGACGCACCCGACCAGTCCACCCGGCGTGTCCTGCCGCAGATCCAGGCGCGGGACATCGCGACAACCTACTCGGTGGCGTGCATACTCGACGGTGCGGGAGCAGCCTTCTGCAATCGCGCCTTCCAGCCGGGTGATCCCCGGGATTACACCACAGTTCCGGGGCTCCCGCCGCTCAAGAGCATTGCCGGCGGAGGGCACTCATTCTGCGGCGCTTCCGCAGCGGACGATTCAATTTGGTGCTGGGGAGACCAGGCGATGTCGCCGTACCAACTCTCTCCCTCGGTCGCCCTCTCGGGGCTGAGCGTGGGCCTATGGTACGCCTGTGGACTGGATGCGGGTAGGGCTGCGTGGTGCTGGGGACTGCCGCTCGGATCGCCGACGCTCGTTCCCGGAGGCCATGCCTTCCAGTCAGTGAGTGCGCAGGATGATCAGGCTGCTGCCTGCGGAATCGAGGGGTCGGCCGTGCTGTGCTGGCTGGGAACCACGCCGCCCGTGCGCGTTGCGGGACTCAGCGCCGGACAGGTAGCCCTCGGCTGGCCCTTCGCCCTGTTCAATACCGCTCCAACTGCCTCGGCTGGCGACGTGCGGGTCGATTTTGGACCGACGGGCCCGACCACGGTTGCAGTCGATGTCTACGACGACCGTGCGTTTCCCCTTCCGGTGCGACAGGTATATCCCACCTGCGTCCTGACCTTCGACAATGCAGCCTATTGCCTCGCGGTCGCCAACGTGAACGAAGATGTCTTTCCCGTGCGCTCATATTGGAGGGCGATTGCAGCACCGCCCCAGCAATAGTGGCGTTCAACCGGCCAAAACGATCGAGGCCGGCTTCGCGCGATGCGAAGCCGGCCTCTGTCGTTTCCCCGTGCTGCGCCTTAAACCGTCGCCACTCCAGCCCGATTCGCTACCGTCCCGCGACCTGGCCGCGGCGCGATCGGTACCAGCCCCGCCGACGCCTTGAGGTAGGCGTTGGGATCGTGCTCCAGCGCGCCTTCCGGGAGCCAGTCCCAGAACGGCCCGAGCTCGCGGCGGATCCGGTCGCGATAGAACTGCGGCAGCACCGTGGACTCGCCCTCGAAGTAGTCGCGCACCGACTTGTCGGTGTCGAGCAGGCCCCGGATGGTCGTGTGGTACTTGATCCGCCCCCAGCCCTCTGACGAGATGGCGCGGATCACGTTCATGCCGCGCGGCAACAGCTCGCTGTTACCCATGAAGCGCTTCGCGATCATCTTGCCCGAGAATGAGTACTTCGTGAGGTCGATGAGACGATCATAGAACTCGGGCCACGCGTAGTTCTTCGGCTTCACGTTCATCGCGTGGTTGTTGTTCAGGAAGTGATGCGGGAAGCCGAGCACCCGGCCGTCGCGCTGGTACTCGAGGTTGAGCGGTGCCGCCTTGCCGAACGCCGACAGCAGCGAATAGCCGGGAAAGGAACCAGGGGCCAGGTCGAGGAACTTCTTGGTCAACTCGAATGGCTCCGGACCAATGTCGCCGTCGAGGCCGAGCACGAAGTTCGTCTGGATATAGGGGATGTAGCGCAGGATCATGTTCACATGATCCGACACCTGCGTCACCTTTTCCATCCCGGTGTTCCGGGTCTTCGACTTGTTGCCGAGATCGTACCACGACTCGACGCCGGGCAGGATCGCCTTGAAGCCGTTCTTCTGGAGCCGCTTGAGGTGAGTCTCGTTCAGTACCGAGAGGCTGCTCTCGGCGATATGCCGGATGCGCGTGGTGGGATCGGCGCGCTCCAGTGTCTCCATGCACTCGTCGAAGCGGATGCCGAAGTTCGGGTCGTGCCACCCGACGATCGGTCGCTTGTGCTTGGTCAGCAGGAACTGGATGTCTTCCGAGAGCCGGTCGAACCCGAGCGGCTGGTACTCCACCGTCGAGTCGATGCAGAAGCTGCAGGTGTAGGGGCATCCGAGGCTCGCGAGCATCGGCACCATCTGGATGACTGGCGCCTTTGACAGCGTCTTCTCGACGTACTTCCACCGTTCGGCGAGGGTGGGAAGGTCCTTCGGCTGCTGCGCCGAGGCCAGCTGGCGACCCTCGGGGCGATGCTGCTCCCGGTCGGCCAGGATCTCGAGCACCGTATTGCGATCGGTGAAGCCGAGCACATAGTCGAAGAAACGGCCCGCATCCTCGGGATAGCACCGCGCATGCGGTCCGCCCAGGACGGTGACGGCGCCGCGCTGCTGGAACATGTTGCTGATGGCGTATGCCAGCTGCGCCGACTGGGAAAAGGCGCTGACAAACAACACGTCGACATCGAGCGGCAGTTCCGCCTGCAGGTCCTCGAATCCGGTGTAGCACACCAGGTGCACGTCATGCCCCGCCTGCTCACACCAGACCGCAACGATCTGCGGCATGATGCCGGCAAGGTTCGGGTTCATGACGCGGGAGTAGATCGCAGTGGTGGGGGCACGAGCGACGAGATCGAGAATGCCGACGCGGAGCGGTCGCATGGCTTCCTTGCATGAAGTGAAACGCGCCCGCGCAGGCACACGCTGTTCGATGTGTTGTGCGCCCCGGGGGGTCAACCCTGAAAACGATCAGGAGCCGCTGCGCCAGAAACGTAGTTCTGCGCATCGGCTCCCGATCTGAATAATATATCCATACCTCCCGTTTGGGGAGTCTTGTGGTGCAAGTTGCTACGTGGCTGAGGGTTAGCGATTTGGTGAGTCGAGAGGCGCCGACCGGAGTCGAACCGGTGATGGAGGTTTTGCAGACCTCTGCCTTACCACTTGGCTACGGCGCCGGAAGCGTCCGGCCCTGCATGATGAGCGCCGGTGAAGGTACAGCACCCGGCTCCGCCACAGCAACACGCGTCGGAGGTGAGTCGCGCAAGCCAGGTCATTGCAATGTTTCTGAATGGAACGACGAAGCTCCGGGCCGACCCGCGGGATCCGGCCAGCATGCAGCCAAGCCGTTGCGAACTGAAGCTTTCGCCCCCGGTGTCGCCGTCTTGCGGCACTTGTACCCGAGCGGTAACTTATCGCTATCCAACCCGGTCCCATATCAGCTTCAGGTTTGTCACAGACGTCTTTCGCGTGATGCCAACGGGTTGTCGACCGCTGCGCCTAATGGCTTCAAATCGACCCACGGATCGGCGGGCTGCCTGACTCGCGGGATCGTCCTTACCCACTGAGGGAGAACCGAGCATGCTTCATCGAATCGTCAGTCGATCAGTTGTCGTCCTCGCGGCCACCGTGTTCCTCGCCTCATGTGAAGACAACACCACCGGTACCCCGCTTCCGCCGCCGGACCCATCAACGGCGGTGTACGTGACCCCGGTCATTCCAGTTGGTGGGTACACCACTGAAGAGGTCACACTCAATATCGCCGGTGTAGATACGACCGTCACGGTCGTGTCCCCCGAGCCGATTTTCGAGGTTGTCTTCCCGGATGGCACCCCTGCTGCGGGTCAGGCGATCAATTTCAGCTTGAACCTGCCCGGACTGCTTGAGACGAACAGGGGTACGGTCGACGCCTCCGGCTTTGTCAGTCCCGGGTACTGGGTGCTGGGCGATCGCCCGGTTCAGCGCGTGATCGCGGCGCCTGCTTCGGGTGACCCGGGCTACATCGATGTCGACCAGACGCCGCCGGAGCCTGAGGAGACTTGATCCAGCGCGAGTTCGCCTGATAAACAACGCCCCTGCCTCGGCAGGGGCGTTGTTCTTTTCCAAACCAGGGCATTCCTGTTCCGATTAGGATTCAGGACAGGAGGAATGCCCATGAACACCCCCACCGATTGGCTCACCCAGCCTGATGCCCTCGTCCGGCTCGGTACCGCCGAGCCACTGATCCCCCACCATGTCGAGCGCTGGGATCACGGCGTTCGCACGGAGCGGGACGACATGGTTGCGGAGGAGGCACCGGTCACCATCGTCTACAATGACATCCCGCACGTCGTGATGATGGCGACCCCCACCAACCTGATCGACTTCACCCTCGGGTTCAGCATCACCGAGGGACTCATCCGGTCGCCAGCAGACATGCTGGCGATCGCATGCGTTCCCCACGAGCGCGGCATGGAGATGCAGGCAACGGTGGCGCCGGAGTGCATGGAGGTGATCAACGGCCGCACCCGCCGGTTGTCGGGGCGGACCGGCTGCGGCGTCTGCGGGAGCGACAGCGTGGACGCGGTGTTGCGCCCAGTGTCGGAGGTACCCGAGGGGCGGGCAGTGCCGGGCGGGGTCATTCACCGTGCCCTCGACGGCCTGGTGGCACGGCAGGAACTCAACCGCTCGGCGGGTGCCGTGCATGCGGCGGGATGGGCCGGTTTCGACGGGACAGTGGAGCTCGTGCGCGAGGATGTCGGGCGGCACAACGCCCTCGACAAGCTGATCGGCGCCGTGCTCACCCGCGGCATCGATCCGCAGTCGGGGTTCGTGGTGGTGACGAGCCGCGCGAGTTTCGAGATGGTGCACAAGACGGCGATGCTGGGTGCCAGCCTGCTCGTCACCGTATCGGGCGCTACGGCGCTCGCGGTGCGGATGGCGCATCAGGCCAACCTGACGCTCTGCGGCTTTACCCGGAAGGAATCCCACACGGTGTACACGCACGCCTGGCGCGTAACGGCCTGAGCGCTCCCGGCCCTAGAACGTCCCGTGCCACATCACGCCGAGGCCGTTGGGGGTAGCGAGTGGCACTGGCGCCCGCAGCCCGAAGATGGTCCAGCGTCCAGTCGCGAGTTTTGCCGAGGTGATGCCCACCGCCGCGCCAATGAGGACGTCGCTGACCCAGTGCTGGTTGTCGTAGACGCGCGACCACGCCGTGCCCGTCGCGAGCGTGTAGAGCCCGACGGTGGCCCAGGTGCGGTGGAGTTCCTGCGCCAATGAGGCGGCAAAGGAGAACGCCAGCGCGGTGTGCCCGGACCAGAGTGAGGCGTTGCCGCTGAACGGCTGGTAGTCCCAGACATCGTTGGTGTCGTAGGGGCGCACTCGACCAAACGTGAGCTTGGCCGCCTCGGTCACGAAGCTCGCCAGGACGACCGAGGCGCCGATCCTGAAGCCGCTGTGCAGGATCCCCGGCTTCCTGGCGATCAGGCCGGCGAGGATGATGCCTCCAGTAACGGGAAGGACGACGACCGGCGCGCCGAAGTACTTGAACGCGTTGGCGAAGTCGTCGGCGGTCTGGCTGCCGTGGGTGGGATCGGACGACCAACCCTGCACCGGTCCATCAACCACCGCCATGGTCAGGAGGCCCCCACCCACCGCTGCACCAACTTCCCACCACTTGATGGCGTGCGGTTTGGCGATCGGTACGACGGTGGTAGTGACGGAATCCTGCGCCGCAGCGAGTGCGGGTGCCACCGTTCCTGCCAGGGCCAGGAGGAGGCAGGCAACGGGTGCGCTGGAGACTCGGGTCAAGGGGGGTCCTGCTGCGAGGGCCTGAAGCGTTCTTCAGTGAAAATCGTGCCGACGGGCATGCTCGGCTCCGACGGGGGCATTGAGGAGGCGGAATTCCTCCCCGCGGACGTTCACCACGCGCCCCTCGATCTGCAAGGTCCCCCGGATCAGCAGGAGCGGACTCCGCGCAATGAGCAGCGCCTGCTGCTCGAACCGCTTTGGCGTCACGATGACGTTGACCAACCCGGTTTCGTCCTCAATCGTGAGGAAGACAAATCCCTTGGCCGTGCCGGGCCGCTGTCGACAGATGACGAGACCTGCGACCAGGACGGTATCGCCATCGCGCACGCGCGCACCGGACGACATCACCGGAGACATTGGCTCCGGCCCGAGATTGGAGGCGGATGTCACCCCCAGCCGGTTCATTTCCCGGCGGAGGTGTGCCATGGGATGCCCGTTGAGTGAGAGCGCCGTCATGCGATAGTCGGCCTCGGTGAGTTCATAGGGTGACATCGCGGGGAGTACCGTCGCCGGGCGGTACGACGGCACGGCGGCAAGCGGCCCCGCGTCACCGCGCTCCGCCCGCAGCACCTCCCACAGCGCCATGCGCCGGCGGCGTTCCGGTGATTCGTGCGGAACGAGGCTGTCGAGCGCACCCGCCTCCGCCAGGGCACGGAGGGCACTCCGGTCGAGCCCGGTGCGATTCACCACATCGGTCACGGAGCTGAATGGCCGCTCGTTGAGGGCGCGCTCGATCTTCTCGCGCGCTGCGGTGCCGAGTCCGCGGATGGAGCGGAATCCGAGGCGAACGGCGGGCGCGTCGTGACGCATGGGTCGCGCGTCGCGGGATTCGAGTGTCGCATCCCAGCTGCTCTGCAGCGCATCCACCGGCCGCACTTCCACCCCGTGCCGCCGGGCATCCTCCACCAGTGTCCCGGGCGAGTAGAACCCCATCGGCTGCGCATTGAGGATCGCCGCGGTGTACTCGGGCGGGTAGTAATGCCGGAGGTAGGCCGAGGCGTACACCAGCAGTGCGAAGCTGGCGGCGTGGCTCTCGGGAAACCCGTAGTCGGCAAAGGCGTTGATCTGCTGGTAGATCCTGCGCGCCGTGTCGGCATCGATGCCGTTCCTCGTCATGCCCTCCACCAGCTGGTCGGCGATCTGGGCCATGCGCTCATGGGACCGCTTGTGTCCCATGGCGCGGCGCAACTCGTCGGCCTGGCCGGGCGAGAAGCCGGCGGCAGCGATCGCCACCTGCATTCCCTGCTCCTGGAAGAGCGGCACGCCGAGCGTGCGCCGGAGGACCGGCTCGAGCGAGGGGTGCGGATAGGTCACTTCCTCGAGCCCGGCGCGGCGACGCAGGTAGGGATGCACCATGTCGCCCTGGATGGGCCCGGGACGGATGAGCGCCACCTCCACGACGAGGTCGTAGAAGGCGCGCGGCTTGAGGCGCGGGAGGGTGTTCATCTGCGCACGGCTCTCCACCTGGAAGAGGCCGATGGTATCGGCGCGGCAGAGGTCGTCGTACACCGCCTGGTCGTCGGGGGGAATGGTGCCGAGATCGAGCGATACGCCGCGGGTGCGGTTGATGTAGAGCAGGCAGTCCTGCAGGAGGGTGAGCATGCCAAGGCCGAGGAGGTCGATCTTCACCAGGCCCACGGGATCGAGGTCGTCTTTTTCCCACTGGATCACGGTACGACCCGGCATGGAGGCCGGCTCGATGGGCACGATGCGCGACAACGGCTCGCGGGTCAGCACGAACCCGCCCACATGAATGGACCGATGGCGCGGCAGCTGGTGCAATCCCTCGACGATGTCGGCGAGGAGGGCGACCCGCGGGTCGCCGGGGTCGAGACCAGCCTTGACGAGGACCGAGGTCGCCTCGGTGGACCCGAGCAGTGACGTGACGGGATTGCGGCGCTCGGTGTGGTCCTGTTCGGCGTGGGCGTCGCGGAATGCCTCGCGCTCCACCGCATCGGTGCACTCGGGATTGTCCTGGGTGTAGGCGTCGGCCCCGTCGCGCCCGCGCAGCGCCTGCGCCGTGGCCCGGGCGGAGAACCGGTCGCTGAAGGCCGCGAGCGCCTCGGCCTGCTGCACGCTGAAGCCGAGGACGCGCGCGGCGTCGCGCACGGCACTGCGACCGCGCCAGCTGATCTGCTCGCACACCATCGCCGCATGCTCGCGGCCATAGCGCTCATAGACATACTGCAGCACGCGCTCCCGCTCCCGGTGCGCGATGTCGAGGTCGATGTCGGGGGGCTCGGCGCGCTCCTCGCTCAGGAACCGCTCGAAGAGGAGGTTCATCTTCACCGGATCGACCGCCGTGATGCCGAGACAGTAGCAGACGACGGAGTTGGCGGCGGACCCCCGGCCCTGGCAGAGGATCCCGTTGCGCCGCGCAAAGCGCACGATATCCCACACGATGAGAAAGAAGCCGGCGAGCCCGAGGCGGGCGATGATGGCGAGCTCGTGAGTCAGCTGGTTCTTGTATGCGGGAAGCACCCCGTCGCGCTTCAGTCGTTCCTCCGCGCCCTGGTACACCAGCCGCTCCAGGTACTCATCCTCCCCCACACCGGGTGGCAGGGGAAATTCCGGCAGGGTGGGACGCAACTGCTCCAGCCGGAAGGCACACCGCTCGGCCACGGCGCAGGTGGCGCGCACGCCCTCGGGGGCATGGCGCCAGCGACGCGCCACCTGGGCCGCAGACTTGAGGTACCACTCGCCATTGGGGCGAAGGCGCGTCCCCATCTGGTCGAGGGTGGTCTTGTGCCGGAGCGCCATGAGCACGTCGTGCACCGGGCGATCCCCGGGAAGGGCGTAGTGCACGTCATTCGCCACGATCCAGGGCACGCCGAGTGTACTGGCCATGGCCATGAGTTGCGCAGTGAGTTCGCGCTCCTCGGGGAGCCCGTGATCCCAGCACTCGATCACGAGACGATCGCCGTAGATGTCGCGGAGGACGCCGGCGGCGGCGCGCGCGCGCGCGGCATCGCCGGCGGCCAGGAGGGACGGCACCCATCCGCGCGGACCGCCGGTCAGCGCCGTGACGCCGTCGGCATGCTTCGCGAGCAGGTCGAGTGACGCCGCCGGCTCTCCGCGTGGTCCATCCATCCGCGCGCGGGTGATGAGCGTCGCGATGTTGGCGTAGCCGGTGGCGGACTCGGCCAGGAGAACCAGGGACGTGAACGGTGAACGGTGAACGGTAATGGTCAGCTCTGCCCCGATGATCGCCTCGATGCCCCGTGCGCGCCCCGCCGCCGAGAAGCGCACCGCACCGCCGAGATCGTCGTGGTCGGTGAGCGCGAGTGCGTGCTGGCCCATCGCATGCGCACGATCGACCAGCGACTCGGGCGATGCCGCCCCGTCGAGGAGGGAGAAACAGGAATGACAGTGCAGCTCGACGTACCCGGACGCCTGGATCGTGTCAGTCATACCATCCGTGGACACTCCATGTGCCCCCGCTCAGGAACACCAGGAAGGCGGTGCCCTCACTGGTCCAGGAGGAGTAGTCCCGCGCATAGGGTGACGCCCACCAGTCGCCGGAGAGCCGTTCCACGCCTCCCCGCTCGGTGATGGGCCAGTGCCGTCCGCGCCAGGTGAAGGCGCTGGTGCCGGGGGCGACCTCGATCGGTTCGGGTGGCTCGAGAAGGCGCAGGAGCGCGGCAGGATGACCTGGTGGTGGGGCCGCAGGCGACGCGGTGTGCGGGCCCTGGCCCTCCTCCCAGGCCCCGCGGCGTTCCAGGGCAAAGCCATCCCGCGCCACCGGTCGCACCACGGCATCGGCACCGAGCACCGCGCGGAGCCGGGCGAACGCCGCTTCGGCCGCGGCGGGATCACGCCATCCGGTGTGCAGCAGGTCGCCCTGCTCGCCGGACGTCCGGGCACGCTCGGTAATGCGCACCACGACGCCGAGCACCGGCGCCTCGAGCGTCCAGTCATCGAGCACCGCCCGGCACTGCTCGAAGAGGGGCTCCAGTCGGGCAAGGGGAAACGCCAGGGCGACGCGACGCGATGCCGAGCGGGGAGGCGTCTCGTCGAGCATCAGTTCCACTTCCAGTGCGGCTACCGCCATGCCGTCGCTCGCGACCTGCGTGATCAGCCGTCCCAGTGCCGCCCGCACCAGGAAGAGCACGGGCTCGAGTGTCTCGGCGGACGTGGGCAGTTCGATGGCGACGGTGTCATCGGGCAGCGGGCGCGCGAGAGTGGGGCGGCGCTGGTCCTCACCGCGCGCGAGGCGCCAGGCGGCGAGCCCGGTGGGGCCGAAGCGCTGCTCGACATCGCCGGGATCGAGGGCGGCGAACTGTCCTGCCGTCGGGAGGCCGAGTGCCACGAGGGTGTCGCGCAGTTCGGCGTCCATCGGGAGGAGCGAGAGCGGTGCCCGGGCGAGCAGTACCTGGTCGCCACCACGCGGCACGAGGCGGCCGTTGCCACGAAGCCAGGTGGCGACGAAGGCGGCGATACAGCTCGACGCCACGGCTGCCCGGGCATCGGGGTGCCAGCGCCGGGCGCAGACCAGGAGCGACCGGACGAGGCCCTGTTCACCGCCGTGCCCCTCGAGTCCATGCGCGCCGATCCACCAGAGGCCGGGACGCGCCGGCGTTACCTGCGGGCTGAGCGCGAGGCATGCAGCCGTGACCTGGTGCATGGCCCGTCCGATCGCGCGATCATCCCAGGGACGCACCTCCAGCTCGGCGCACATCGCGCGCGCCGCGGGGACGGTCATGCCGTGCCGGACGCCGAGGGAGGTGGCCTGCGTCGTGGCGAGGACCACCCGGTCGCTGGTGATGAGGGCCCGGGGATGCTGGTCCCAGTGAAGGACCTTATCGCCGGGCGGTCCTTCCTCGAGCCACACCGCGCCGATCGGGAACTTCGGGATGCGCACACAGGCGACGCGGACGATAGATGACACTGGGCACCTCAATGGTGGTTCGAAGCCCGCCGCGCAGCACGGTCAATTCGGAAGGCCGTCGCTGACCGCCGGCGCCCCATCGGCGCTTGACCTCCAACCGCACCGCCCCGCCCACCTGCGATACCGATCCATCGCCTACCACGACAAGCGCTGCGTCACGGTCGCGCGCGAGCCCGACCAGTCGCAGCGCCACCTGTCGCGTAAGCGGCGGCGCGCTGTCGAGCACCACGAGGGTGAAGGCGCCGCTGCGCAGCAGCACGTCGGCGCACCAGGCCCCGCGCGCCGCATCGCGCGGCCGCACCACGCGGAGAAAGGCACAGTCGAGCGCAGCCCAATCGGCGGGATCGAGGGTGCGCGAGGCATCGATGCAGGCGACACCCTGCCCACGGACCAGCGCAGCACCGACCAGTGCGCGCACCAGCGTTGCGGTACCCGCGCCCAGCGGACCGATGAGTTCGGTGAGCCGGCCGCGTGGGATTCCTCCCCCCAGCGCGACATCGAGTTCCTCGATGCCTGTCGGGAGTGCATCGGCCGCGACCGGGGGCTGGGCAATGACCTGATCGAGTTGGGATCGAAGCTGGGCTATCTGCATAAGTATCTGTTTTACAACGTCTTACAGAGACAGGAAAAGCCCCGTGACGGGGCGGTAGCTCTCGAGTCAAATACCGAACAAATACCGAAGTTCGACTATACGATACGATGTCAGGAGGGGAGACGCCAGAGGGGGAGCGTGAAGGTCAGGCTGCCGGCGGAGAGTCCCCTTCCCTTGGAGGGATCCGGCGCAGCAGCATGAGCTGTTCCTCGTTGGCCTGCTGCAGTTCATCCAGCCGGTCGATCAGCGCCCGCACGCCCAGCTCCGCCCGCAGGTTCACTTCATAGTCGTTCGCCGCGGCCATCCGATCGACCACCGACTGGCGGTTCTGCGACATCATGATGATCGGTGCCTGAATCGCCGCCAGCGTCGAGAGGATGAGGTTCAGGAAGATGAACGGATAGGGATCGAACGCACTTCCCCAGCGCCGGATGAGCACCGTATTGACGATGACCCAGCCGAGCAGGAAGAGCAGGAAGAGGACGATAAAGGTCCATGATCCGCCGAGTCGGGCGACCCGGTCGGCCAGGCGCTCGCCAACCGTGCGCTGGTCCCGGTATTCCTCGTGGATATCGCGCCGCGGGCGGATGCGCTCCAGCACCTTCGCGATGACGGTACGCTCGTGGTGCGACAGGCGCTCCCACTCGGAGCGCAGGAGCCGCTTGGCCAGGTCCTCGGGCTGGATGCTCATGGGACATCCTCTCTCGATCGGGGGTTGTGCCAGCAGCGACAAGGGCCGACGCACTCACGTCGGCCCGGCATACGACAGTGATCACCTCCCCACGGCTTCGCTACTCGGTGATCACCTTCACCTGATCCACCCAGTAGGGCGTGTCGCCGAAGCAGTCGGTGGGGACACCGCGGTGCTCACCGTAGTGCAACTGGACCTTCTTGCCCACGGCGTCGCTCATCTGGCGGACGATCGCCTCGTCGCGAACGGTGAAGTACCAGATCTGCGGCGCCACACCGCCCACCACGTACAGGGCCAGTTCGCCCTCGTACGTCTTGCACAACCACCCCTTGCGCGAAAACTTCTGCAGCGTGCCCGCGCGCTCGCCGTCGGAGTAACTCCAGCTCACCACGAAGAAGGTGTAGATCCCGAACAGGAGCAGGGGAACGAGCACCAGCGTAGCGACAACGACGGGCCAGCGACGGCGCCTGGCTTTGGGTGCGGGCGTGACTTCTGGTTCGGATGCGGTCATGGGCCCGATGGTTGAGGTTCCACAATCTAACGTTACATCGCGAACCGTGAGGCATCGCTCCGTCACGTCCTCACGCCCTAAAACGTAAATCCCTCCCCGAACACCACCGACCATCCCGAGGGAAAGGGGGCCGCCTCGACGCGATAGGCCAGGTCGAGCCGGAACAAGACGGGGCTTGCCGAGCGACTCGGGCCGAACCGGAGTCCGGCGCCGAAATCAGTGCCGGTGCGCGGCGCCTCACCGTCGTACCATGCGCCACCGTAATCCACGAAGGTGCCAAGGGCGAGGCCGAGCAGGCCGGCGAAGTTCTCCGCAAAGGTCCAGCGATACTCCGCGGCCACGAGAAAGCCGCGATCCCCGGTGAAGGCGTGCAGCGGATACGCCCGCGGTCCGTACACCAGGCCGAGGTCGAACTGGCTCCCGGGAACCGGGTTCTTCTGCCAGCCGACGAAGCCGCCGGCGATGATGGCGTTCTTCCGGCTGGGCTGGACCACGACATTGCCCTTGAGGACGACAGACCCGGAGTCGACGCCCGCGCCGGAGTAGAGTCCGTTGGCAGTCGCGCTGAGCTGCGCGAACCCCGCCGGAAAGAGGAACCCACTCGACGCGCTCAGCTGGATGCCGACACCACTCTCGGCATACCCGAATGCCGCCGGGGCCGCGAGCAGTCCCACGCGAAAACCCCAGCCGACGTCGTAGTCCTCTGCCCGTCCGAAGCTGCGGACATTTTCCACTACGGTATAGCGCGCACGCAGCATGTTCAGGTAGGCGCCGATGGCCACCTGGGTGGTATCCACCCTGGGCACGATGACCGGAGCCGGTATGAACGAGTTCGACTGCCACTGCCCCTGGAGCCCGACCCTGAGGTACCCGGCGGGCGAGGCATGGAGCGCACGCGCCCCGTCGAGACGCACCAGGGTCAGCCGCCGCGACAGTGTCTCGTACGGCGTGAGGATACCGTTTGCAAAGACGAGGACATCGCCGTCGAAGTAGGTGGCGTCGCCACCCAGGGCCCAGCGGCTGGAAAGGGTATAGAACGGTCGCCCGAGCTGGCCGAAGATCGCGCGCCCGTCCGACCGTTCCTCGAAGGAAAGCGTTCCACTCAGGTCGCGGCCGAACATGCGGCGCTGCCGGAACGCAAAGAGCCACGCGCTGCGATCGGGATTGTCGCTGTACCGGATGAGGCCGGTCGCGGCCAGGCCCAGCAGGTTTGCCTCCGCAACGCCGAACGCCACCGCCGACTGCCCCGCCGCGGTCGTAATGTCGAAAATCGGGAAGGTGGTCCAGCCGTCCTTCGTGACCACGCGCAGGGTGAGGCCGCTATCGCTCCGCACCGTGTCGACCAGCACGTCGCGGAAGATGCCGAGGGCGCGGAGGTTCCTTGCCGTCTCCGCCGCCAGGGCCGAGTCATATGGCATCCCTGGCTTGAGAAGGACCTCGCGCTCGACCACGCTGGCGCGGGTTCGGACGTGCAGCGCGTTGGCGGCCCTGGCGGCGAAGCTGGTTTCGCTGGTGTCCGCGATGTCCTCGCGGATGATTTCCAGGTACTGGACGACGGGGATGCCCGCCTGCATCTCACCGGCCTGTGCCACGAGTGGCGCGGCCAGCAGGGGCAGCGCAACGATCGGCATGATCCAGCGAAGGGTCACTGCCCCAGGTCCGCCAGCAGTGTCTCGAGGCCCGGCACGATCCGGTCGGGAGCGATGCCGGCGCGCGCCGCATCGGCCGCACTGAATTTCCCCGTCTCCACCGCCCATGCGACCAGGCCCGCGCGCTGCGCACCGGCAATGTCGGAATGCATGTCGTCGCCCAGCATCAGGACGCGTGATCGCGACGCATCGGGCAGGCCGAGCTGGCGGACGGCCTCGTCGTACATCACGCGGCTGGGCTTCCCGGCCACCAGCGCCGTGCTGCCGCTGGCGTACTCGAGCGCCGCGACATACGGCCCGACATCCAGCACTGGTGCGCCCGCCTTCTGGTATACCCGGTCGCGCGAACAGGTGAGGAACTCGGCGCCGGCGCGCAGGTACGTGAAGGCCTCCTGCAGCAACGCATGCCCCCAGTCCTCGCCCAGGTCGCCAAGCAGGATGGCGGTGGGGGCCGCACCGATGGCGCCGGCGGTGCCGCCCGTGAGCTCGAGGCCCTCGAGATCCTCGTGCACTTCCCTGGCAAGGAACGGAGCGACGATGCGGTGTCCGCGGGCACGGAGCAGTGAGGCGCCGGCCACCGGTGCGCTGATGATCTCGTGCGCCGACACCGGGATGCCCATGGCCGCGAGGCGGCTCACGAGCATGCGGCGCGACCGGCTGGTGGTGTTGGTGACGAAACGGAATGGAATGTCGAGGGCGCGGAGGCGCGGCACCAGCGCCGCGGCTCCGGGAAGCGGCGTGTCACCCGAGTAGAGGGTGCCCTCGAGGTCGCACAGGATGCCGGCGGGTCGCACGGCGCGCGCTCAGTACCGGCCGAGGTACCGCTCGATCTCCCACTGGCTCACGTAGGCATTGAAGGACTCGATCTCCTTCTCCTTCGCCTCGATGAAGCGCTCCGTGATGTGCTCGCCCAGGATCGTCTTCACCGCGTCGTCCTTCTCGAGGTACTCGATGGCCTCGTGCAGGTCGCGCGGCAGCTCGTCGATGCGGTACTTCCGCCGGTCGCGGTAGGTCATGCGGAAGATGTTGCGGTGCACCGGCTCGCGGCACACCAGTTCGTTCTCGATGCCGTCGAGGCCGGACCCCAGTTGCACGGCAAGTGCCAGGTAGGGGTTGGCTGCGGGATCGGGCATGCGGTTTTCACAGCGGGTCCCGATGCCGCGGCGATCGGGAATCCGCAGCAGCGGCGACCGGTTGCGCAGCGACCAGGCGACGTTCACCGGCGCCTCGAATCCCGGCACGAGCCGCTTGTAGCTGTTGACCAGCGGGTTCGTGATGGCGCAGGCGCCGCGCGCATGCTGCAGCACCCCCTCGATGTAGTGCAGGGCAAGCGCGGAGAGCTGGTTCTCCGCGTCGGCATCGAAGAAGGCGTTCTCCTTGCCCTTGAACAGCGACTGGTGGGTGTGCATGCCGCTGCCGGCCACGCCCTCGATCGGCTTCGGCATGAACGACGCGACGTAGCCGTACCGGTTCGCCACCTGGCGCACCACCAGCTTGAAGGTGGCGAGGTTGTCGGCGGTGACCAGCGCGGTGGCATAGCGGAAGTCGATCTCGTGCTGCCCCGGTGCCACCTCGTGATGGGCGGCTTCCACCTCGAAGCCCATGAGCTCCAGGCAGTCCACGATGACACGGCGGATCTCCTCGCCCTTGTCCATCGGGCCGAGGTCGAAATAGCCGGCGCGGTCGTGGGTGGTGGTGGTCGGCGCGCCCGAGGGCGCCTTCTCGAAGAGGAAGAACTCCGACTCGCAGCCGGCCATCATCTCCAGGCCGAGCTTCCGGGCGCGCGCGATCTGGCGCTTCAGGGTGTGGCGGGGACAGCCGTCGAACGGGGCGCCGTCGGGCGTGTGGATGTCGCAGATGAGCCGCGCCACCCTTCCTCCCTCCTCGTCGAAGGGCAGCATCCGGAAGGTGGTGGGGTCGGGCTTGAGGAGCATGTCCGACTCCTCGATCCGCACGAACCCCTCGATCGAGGACCCGTCGAACATGATCTCGCCATCGAGTGCCTTCTCGAACTGGCTCGGCGGCACCTCGACATTCTTGTTGACGCCAAGGATGTCGGTGAACTGCAGCCGGAGGAAGTCCACGCCAAAGCGCTCCGCCAGTTCGCGGATGTCGCCCTTCCGGGCCCCGGTCAGGTCGGTAGGGAATTCCTCCAGGCTTGGCCGGTCACCGCGTGCTCGTCCCAGTCCCATGGCCCCTCGCTGTCAGCGGGTCAGGCGAGGCTGTCGAGCAGCAGCCAGAGCTCCGCAGCGCTGAATTCGTTGAATCGATTGACGATATCGGTGTCCGTCCACTCGGTGAAGATCCACCCGGTGCTGCGGTGGCCCTGGACCTCGTCGACGAAGTGAAGCCGACCCTGCAGCGTGTTGTGGCGAAGCCCGGTGCCGCGCGGATGCGGGCGGGTTTCGAGGCACACATTCCAGCGCGACTCTCCCCGCACGAGCTCTCCAAGAGAGCGGCCCAGCGGGGCATCGGCCGCAAGGGGCTCGGGCGCGTTGCGCGATGGCTGCAATGACCCTCCAGTGCTCGTTCGCGTGTGGCGCGATCGCCCTGCACGGTAATACGGTGCCATGGGGGCCGCCAGCGGTTACATTGCCCGCCCGTGCCCCCCTCTCCTTCCGTCCCCGCCTGCCCCATCTGCGGCAGCAATGCTCCCGGTCGGTTCTGCGATCGTTGCGGCGCCGCCGTGGCCCCGCGCTTCTGTGCGCACTGTGGCGCCGCGCTTTCGCCCATCGCCCGGTTCTGTCATCGGTGCGGCGAGGCCGTCGGGAGCGCAGCGCCCGCACCTGGCGCGGCGACGGCAACGCCGACGATGACCCGCGACAGCCGGGTACCGTGGCTGATCGCCGGCATGCTGGTGATCGGTGGGCTCACGTGGATCGCCTTCCTGGGGATCAACCGCAACAGCCCGCCGTCGGTGCCCCGGATGGCCAACTCGGGCAATGCAGCCCCGGGGGCGCCGGTGGACGAGGAGGGCAGCGGCGCGGCGCCAGCGGGCACCCCACCCGACATCTCGAGCATGTCACCCGCCGAACGCTTCAACCGGTTGTACGACCGCGTGATGCGCGCCGCGAGCACCGGGGACAGCGCCCAGGCAAGGCAATTCATGCCGATGGCCATCCTCGCCTACGGCATGCTGGATACCGTCACCGCCGACCTGCAGTATCATGCGGCGGTGCTCTACGCAGAATCGGGCGCCTACCCCGAGGCGCTCGCCTTGGCGGACACGATCCTCGCACAGCACCCGAACCACCTGTTCGGCTACCTGGTGCGCGGCGAGGTGGCCGACCGGCGGGGATCGGCGGCCGCGGCCGCGGCCGCCCGGAAGGAGTTCAACGCACACTACCAGGCCGAGATCGGCCGGGCCGATCGCCCCGAGTATGCGGAGCACAAGCCCGTCATCGACGAGTACAGGAAGAGCCAATGACCACCACGATCCGCGTCGCCCACAGCCCCGACTCCGACGACGCCTTCATGTTCTACGCGCTCGCCGCGGGCAAGATCGACACCGGCGACCTGGCGTACGTGCACGAGCTGCAGGACATCGAGTCCCTGAACCGGCGCGCGCTCACCGCCGAGCTCGAGGTGACGGCGGTGTCCATCCACGCGTATGCCTACCTCGCCGACAAGTATGCCCTCCTCTCGAGCGGCTCCTCGATGGGCGACGGCTACGGCCCGCGCCTGGTCGCGAAGGTGCCCGTGGACGGCGACCCGCGGAACGCCCTGCGGGGCAAGCGCGTCGGTATTCCCGGCACGCTCACGACGGCGTGCCTCGCCCTCCGGCTCTACCAGCCCGACACGATCCAGGTCGTCATGCCGTTCGATACCATCGAGGATGCGGTGGCGCGGGGCGAGGTGGACGTCGGGCTGCTCATTCACGAAGGACAGCTCACCTTCCAGGACCAGGGACTGCACCTGTGGGAGGACATGGGAGCCTGGTGGCTGCGGGAAACAGGGCTGCCGCTTCCGCTCGGCGGCAACGTGGTTCGCCGCGACCTTGGGGCGGTGACGATCAACCAGATCGCCCGCGACCTGCGCGCGAGCATCGAGTATGCGCTGGCCCACCGCCAGCCCGCGCTGGCGCATGCGCAGCAGTTCAATCGCGGCATTGGCGACGAGCGCACCGATACCTTCGTCGGCATGTACGTGAATGCGTGGACGGTAGACTACGGCGCCCGCGGGCGCGCCGCGGTGCAGTTGCTGCTGGACCGCGCCGCCGAGGCGGGGATCATTCCGCGCCGTGTCGAGGTGGAGTTCGTCGACGGGAACATGTAGGTTCCCGTCGTCCGCGCACCGACGTCACCGGAGCTCCCCAACGTGACCCTGCCCGCCACCGACGGACCGTTCAGCATCCTCGTTGTCGATGATGAGGATGCCGTGCGCGCCGCCATCGGCCGGCAGCTCCGGCTGCAGGGCTACACCATCCTGACCGCAGGCACGGCCGCCGAGGCCGTCGACCTCGTGCGCCGGGAAAAGATTTCCGCCATCCTCCTCGACACGCACCTGCCCGGCACCAGCGCCATCGAGCTGGTGCCCGCGCTGCTCGAGCTCGAGCCCAGCCTGGCCATCCTGATGCTGACGGCGGCGCACGACGCCACCACCGCGGCACTCTGCGTGCAGCGCGGGGCGATGGACTACGTGACCGAACCGCTCGACCTTGACCAGGTCACGCGGGCAGTGAACCGCGCCCTCCAGCGCCGCCACAAGGCGCTGGAGGACACCCGCATCGAGCGCTGGCTGAGTGATGAGGTGCACCTCCGGTCGGTGGACCTGCGCCGCGAACAGGAGACCCTCGAACGACTCTCCGTCGCCACGCTCGAGGCCCTGGTCAACGCCCTGGAGGCCAAGGACGCCTACCTGCGGGGCCACTCGGCGCGCGTGGCCGACCTCTCCGCCGGTGTCGCCGCCGAACTGGGACTCTCCGACGAAGATGTGGAAATGATCCGCACCGCCGGGCGCCTGCATGACATCGGGAAGATCGGGATCCGGGAGGAAGTGCTGAACAAGCAGGGTCCGCTGACCGACGACGAGTACCGGCATGTGCAGCAGCATGTCCTTGTGGGCAGCCAGATCCTGGCGCCGCTGGTGCACCTCAGGGACATCATCAGCTTCGTGCGCAACCACCACGAGCGATGGGATGGCTTCGGCTACCCCGACAAGCTCAAGGGCGAGGCGATTCCACTCGGCGCCCGCATTGTGGGGGCGGTCGAGATCTTCGACGCCCTCACCACCGCCCGTCCGTACCAGGAGAAGATGCCTCCCGAGACGGCGGTCGAGCGGATGCGCGACCTGATCAATACCGTGGTCGACGCCGGGGTGCACGGCGCACTCGACGCGGTGGTGAAGCGGCGGCAGGCGCTGACGTTCCTCGATGACTCGGACGATGGAGACAGTGCCTGACCTGATTCCTTCACGTCCTCACGTCCTCACGTCTTCACGACCTGATACGCCATGCCCTTCAGTCGTGCCACCCGCTCCCGCATCGGTGGATGGGACGCGAAGACATCTCCCAGCAATCCCGAACGCTCCGACACCTTCCGCTCCGCCGGGTCCACGATGCAGAGGTGCGCCGCCCCCTGCGTGATGGCACGGGTTGGCGCCGGCTCCGCCTCCAGTTTTTCGAGGGCCGACGCAAGGGCCAGCGGGTTCCGGGTGAACTGCGACCCGGATGCATCAGCCAGGAACTCGCGCTTGCGGCTCACCGCCATGGCGAGCAGCCGCGATACCACCGGGGCGATGAGCAGGGTGAAGACCCACAGGACCAGCAGGACCATCCCCAGCGGATTGCCCTTCCCCTTGCTGCTCCCGCGGGAGCCACCGCTTCCCACGCGCACACCCCCGCGCATCGCGCGGCCCAGGCCGTCGGACATGAGTGCCACCGCACCCAGCATCGCGGCGAGCAGGGTCATCAGGCGGGTATCCCAGTTGGCAATGTGGGCCATTTCGTGGGCCACCACGCCCTGCAGTTCCTCCCGATTGAGCCGGGCCAGCAGCCCCTCCGTCACCGCAATGCTGGCATGCTGCGGATCGCGGCCGGTCGCAAAGGCATTCGGGTCGGGATCAGGCACCACCCAGACCCGTGGACGGGGCAGGCCGGCGGCAATGGCCATCTCTTCCACCACGTTGACGTACTGCTTCTGCGCCGGCGTCGACGGTTCGATGACTTCCCACGCGCCCGTGGCCCACAGCACGCGGTCCGCCCCCTTTTCCCAGGCGAACCACGCAATGCCGCCGGCCACGAGTGTCGCCACGATGCCAATGATGGGAATGACATGACGATAGGCGCCGGGTCCGGCACCCTGGGTGAGGAAGTAGAGCGCGAGGTCGCCGCCAAAGCCGACCCAGCCAAAGAACAGCACGAAGATGGTGACGAGCCCGAACGAACGGCGCCGGTTGCGTTCCTGTTCCTCGAACAGGTTGCCGCGACCGGCGCTCACTGCGTCAGCTGGCCGGTCGGTTCAGTGACAGGTCGACGGTGGGAACCTGCCGCTCGCCCGCGTCGGTGATCTCCCAGAGTTCCGATGGCGTGGCCTTGGCAAGCCCGGCGACGAGGTTGGTGGGAAACTGGGCCTGGCGCGTGTTGTACTGGGTCGCAACATCGTTATAGAGCTGGCGCGCAAAGCCGATCTTGTTTTCCGTGCTGCTCAGCTCCTCCTGGAGCTGGAGTACGTTGGTCGAGCTCTTGAGGTCGGGATAGTTCTCGGCCAGGGCAAAGAGCTTTCCCAGTGCCTGCGTGAGCTCTCCCTCGGCCCTTGCCGTCGCGGCAACGCCGGTGGCTCCCACGGCCTTGGCGCGGGCGGAGATCACCGCCTCGAGCGTGGACTTCTCGAAGTCCATCTGCCCCTTCACCGCATTGACCAGGTTGGGGATGAGGTCGTGCCGGCGCTTGAGCTGGACGTCGATCTGCTTCCAGGCATTCAACGTCTGGTTCTTGAGGGCGATGAGGCCGTTGTACGCGCCCATGACCCACAGTGCCACGACGACAAGGAGAACCAGAAGAATGATGGTCATGGGTATCCTGCCTCGATCGAGGGAGTGGGCAGCTATTCGCCGCCGACCAGGCGGGTCAGCGCCTGGCGCACCGCATCGGCGATGGCGCTGTCACCGCCGACGGCGCGAAGCACCGGGTGGTTTTCGTCCACCATGATCTCGAGACCCGGCGCCACCGGCACGCGCCGACAGTTCCTGCCGCGCTCCTGGCCCGGTACCGGACTCGACAGCCACTGCTGCATGGCCCGGCCCACCTTGCCGCGGGCATGACCGGCTGGGCGCAGCAAGGGAAGACGTTCAGGCGACGGGAGGGCGGTGCCGAGTGCTGCCGCCACGCGCCGCTCGATCATGTCGCCGGTCATTCCGGCAAACTCCGCCGAAAGCGTATCGAGCGTGGCGCCCTCCATCTGCCGCAGCTTGATCGCCAGCACCTGCAGCAGGTGGCGGTAGCCATACACGGCGGCGGTGCCCCGCCCCTCTGGCGCACTGACCAGTCCACGCGTGACATAGAACCGGATGGTGCGTTCCGTGGGTCGCGCGCGCGCTGCTGCGTTCAGTGGCACCACATCCGATGCCTCGAGTACCGCCGCCGCAACCGCCGCCAGGTCGCGCAGGCTCCACGGTGCGAGCGTGCGGTACTCACGCAACACCGCAAGTGGATCCGCGGCGGGCGGCACTTCAGGCGTCACGAGTCCTGCTGTCATGCGACCACCATGCTGGTCGATGGCCCGGGGAGCAACGGCGCAAGGCATGGCAGCGGTGCCGTCATCAAGTGGATCAGGGAGAAGCTCCGCAGGTGCACAGTGAGCAGTCGACAAACGCGAGGATGAAAAACAGTATGCGCGCCCGTCCGGCGCGCGGCAAGAGCAGCGCGTCACAATGCGCCGGACGGCGCGCTGCGGGTCCCGTGGCGGAATCGCGTCCGCCCTACTATGGGCCATGCGTCGCCATGGATATTCGCTCATCGAGCTCATCGTCGTGCTGGTGCTGCTGGGGATCCTGTTCGGGCTCGCGCTGCCGCGTATCTCCGGCACGCTCGACGGAATTCATGCCGGTCAGGCCGCTGGGCGGATCGCGCTGGCCCACTCGCGGGCACGCGCCGTTGCACTGAACGAGCAACGCATTGCCCGGGTGGTGCTCACCACCGATTCCCTGGTGGTGCTGGTGGGCGACTCGCTGCGCTGGCGCGTTCCCGGACCCGCCCTGGACGACGCCGCGCTCGCTACGGAACCGGAAGAAACGGCCTATGCGCCGAACGGACTGGCGATGGGTGCGGCCAACGCCCGCTATATCGTGACGCGCGGAATGGCGAGGGTCGAGATCTTCGTGTCGCGGCTCGGGCGGGTGCGGATCGTCAGGATCGCGGCGTAACGATCCGGTACTTGCGGACCTTGTGCAGGAGGGTGGAGCGGGAAATTCCAAGGAGAAGCGCGGCCTGGCGCTTGTTGCCCCCGGTGTGCTGCAGGACCAGGGCGATGTGCCGGCGCTCCGCGTCCTCGAGGGAATCCGGTACCGGCGGCGCCGCCGGGTCGAGCGCCGCACGCAGTGCCGCGGCGCCAACGTCAGCCGCCCGAAGGTCTACCACCACCGCATCGAGACCGGGCTCGGCCAGGGCTGCGGCGCCCACCGCACCGCTCTCCGCCCCGGTCGCACGATGCCCGCCCTCGACGAGGGCCCGGGTCAGGGCCTGCCGGCGTTCCTCGTCGGGCGACACAACCAGCACATGAAGAACCATGACTGGAAGCTACCGCAGGCTTCCCTGTGCGACCATCGGCTCGAGTGGCGCAACGCCCCGCGCATGCACTGACCCACCCACGGCGCCGGCATAGAGCGGCTCCAGGGCATCCAGTTCGCGTTCCCAGTCCCGCGCCTGGGCAAACGCGCGCGCCGCCTGGCCCATCGCGTAGCGCTGCTGCACATCGGACGCCAATTCCTCCACGGCCGCGGCGAACGCCGCCGCGTCGCCCCCCGGCAGCGCGAGCCCGTTGATGCCGGTGCGGAGATTCTCCTGCACCCCTCCCTCGTTTGCAGCGATGACCGGCAGGCCGGACGCCATCGCCTCGAGCACCACCAGGCCGCACGTCTCGGTGCGCGACGGGAAGACGAACAGGTCGGCATCGGCGTAGAGGTCGGCCAGTTCCTCCCGGCCCAGGAACCCCCGGTGAAGCGCGAAGGGCAGCGCCGCGCGTACAGCGCCGGCCCTGGGTCCATCGCCGGCCACCACGAAGCAGAGCGCGCCACCCAGGCGTTCGTGCACCCGTTCAAATGTGGCCACGAGGGTATCCACATCCTTCTCGACGGCCAGGCGGCTCACGTAGAGCGCCACAGTCCTGTTGCTCGCACCCATGGCGGCGCGCCGTTCCTCGCTTCGCCGTCGGGGCGTGAACAGGGTGGTGTCCACACCGCGACCCCAGACCACCACACGCGGGATTCCCAGATCGATGAGGTCCGCCCTGGTGGCTTCGCTCGGTGTCTGGGTCACCACCGCCTCGCCGTGGAAGCGCCGCAGGTAGGCCCGTACCGGGGCCACGGCCCAGCGCCCGAAGTATCGCGCGGCATAGCGCGGAAAGTCGGTGTGGAACGACGTGACCAGCGGCGTGCCCGACGACAGCGCGTAGCGCCGCCCGGCCGCGCCCAGCGGGCCCTCCGTCACCACGTGCACCAGGTCAGGCTGGAATCGCTCCAGTGCCCTGGCCACCCCGCGGTCGAACGGCAGGCCGAGCCGGGACTGCGCATAACCCGGAAAGGGGATCGACGGCCGGCGCACCACCTCGCCCGTGTCGGCTGCGGACGCCGGGTAGCGCGGTGCCACGAGCTGGATCGTGTACCCGCGCTGCTCCAGACCACGACGCATCGTCGCAAGCACCGTGGTCACGCCATTGATCTCAGGAAGCCACGTGTCGGTGACAAAGCTGATTCGCATGGGCGAACCATCGGCTGGGTGTCACGCGATCCGGAAACAGCGAGGTCACGGAAGGGAAACGAAGGGGGGAAAACGGAAACGGCCGCAGAACCCGGAGTCCTGTCGGCCGTTCCCCACGCTGATTACCCGAAGTCGGAGCGTTGCCGCCGCCGTTCTTCTCCCGTCGGCCATCGGTGACTGATGCGTCACTGTAGGGCTCGCGCGGGGCTTCGGCTTCCATCCCCAGACCGGATGGCCATCCTGCCTGGTTCATCAACACGAGCGCTGCGAGTCGGATCGGGTCGCGGACCAACCCTTCGCACTGCATCCCGAGGCGCTACATCGGGGCGGATGGAGCGCGCGACTGGCTCCACCTGTTCGAGCCGGAGTGATCACCGGATTCATCGACCGCCAAGCCTTGTGAGCTCTGGCAGTCTCCTCCGACGCGCCGCTCGAACCCGCTGACCACTTGCCTTCCGAAACCAAGGTTCCGGTGCTCCAGTGATCAGCGCGTGATCCTAAGCTATGGCATCCAAGAAGTGGCGCAAGTGCCTGATTTTCTTCGGCTTACGCCACATTGCCATGTTCACTTTGTGGAGAGCTAAACCCCGTCCCACGCAGCACCTGCCAGATCCGTCCACAGCATGTGGACGATGTTTACACGAGCCCGTGCAGACTCTCCACCTCTTCCACTCAATCCAGTGGCGACTTGCCGGCGTTGAGCATCGGGCGGAACTGGATGTCCATCGCCTTGGAAAAGGGCTTCAACGAGTAGTTGAACTGCTGGAAGCCGGCGAGGATGGGCTTGGCACGCGACGGGCCGTAGTCGCGCACTTCCTGCCCCTTCCCGGATTGCGCCAGCGGTTTATAGGTGGCGGTGCAGAGGTCGATCGACTGCTTCAGGGAATCCATCTCACTGAGCATCTCCTTCTGCGCCCTCAGTTCCCCCGGCTTGGTCAGGGCGGCGGACGAAAGCTGCGCCACCGACTGGGTGCGCTGGCGCTCTGCGGCGGCACAGCGATCGACCACCGTGGTGGCGCGGCTCTCCAGCACCTCGAGGGATGTGTTGTTCACGTCCGAACTGAGCCGGGCCAGGGCGCCGCCGGCGGCGGCAACGGAGTCGCGCAGGTCGGAGACGGCGTCGCGCGCCTGGCGCTGTACTGGATTGAGCTGTTCAGGCCGATATACCTGGGGCAGTGCACCTGCGGGCTGCAGCCCCGGGGACTGCGCCCCGGCGCTTGCGGTCACGACAAGGGACAGCAGGGCACCAGCGAGTGCGACACGGGTCATGATTCCAGTCCGGCTTCGATAAATAGGCGCCGGGCGCGGGAACTTCCCGCCCGCCGACGTCTGCTGCCCCTTCGGCAACAGCCCCTGAATATAGCTGCCCCTCTCTCCCCTACGGCACACCGACAGCTGAACCGTCGACCTTCACGATCCAGAGGCCCGAATTCATGTCAGGGACGTACAACAGCCCATTCCGGTAGATCACGCCCCAGGTGAGGGGCGCGTTCGGCACGTAGCCCTGCCCGTCGCCGGTCGTCACGTGCGCGATCTCCCGGCCCTGCTGCTGCAGGTCGCCCCGCAGTTCGCCTGACACGTCCACAACGCGAAGCCCACCCTGGTAGTCGCCCATGTACAGCGTGTCCCCAGCCACCCACACATTGTGCGCCCCGCCGTCCCTGGGCTCGTACCAGGCGACGAGGCGCGGCGCCGCCAGGTCGGATACGTCCACCACGTGGAGGCGGCCGTAGGCGCGACCGAGGCCCACCGGCCCAAGCGTGCCAACCGGCTTCGCCGAGAACACCTCGTCACCGACGAAGACATAGCGCCCGCTGCGCCACGCCGTGTGGGTTCCACGGATGAAGCCGGGGCCGCCCACCGCCTCGACGTCGCGGTAGAGGGCGTTGAGGTCGTACTTGAGCTGCGACACCAGCTGCGGGTTCTCCGGGGTGCCGCCCCGCACTCCGTTGCCGACATCGAGGATCACGAGGCCGTCGTTCCAGTAGCTGAGGTACGCGAGGCCATCCTGTACGTCGATGTCGTGGAGCGTGCGACCCGCCTCGGTGCGCGGTGTTTCCCAGCGCGCCACCTGCGATGGATGATATGGATCGCGAATATCAATGACCCGCATCGACCCGGTGGCGTCGTCGGTGAGGTACACGAAACCCTTGTAGATGAAGGTGCTGTGCACCCCCCCGGTCACCGTCTCGGTGAACTCGGCCACCTGGACCGGGTGCGCCGGATCCTCGAACGACAGGATCACGATGCCGTTCTTGCGTGAGCTCGCGCCCTCGCGGGTCATCACGCCGAACTTTCCGTCCTCGGTGGTCATGACATCGTTGATCGTGCGCGCGTCCACCATCACGGAGTCGGTGATCACCGGCTGTGCGGGATCCTGCAGGTCCACCGCATAGAGCCTGTCGCCCAGCGTGGCGAGATACCCGTGCCGGCCATCGGGATGAAGCCAGAACTCGGTGGAAATGAACCCCGGGACCGGCAGCCGGCCGACGACGGTGGCAGGGCGGGCCGCCTCGCGCGGACGGACGGCGACGAACGCCTCGGCGGTACGCCCTGCGAAGGAGGCGACCACCCGGTAGCTGCCCGGCGCATCCGCCACGAACACACCATCGGGATCGACCACGGCGCCGCCCGGGCTCACGAGATACTCCGGTATCACACCGGGCAGCGTCTTGCCGGTGGAGGCCCGCGCCGAGACCGCGAAGCGAACCACGTCGCCGGTGCGCACGGCGGTATCCGCCGGCCCGAGCACCAGCGTCGCGGCAGGATTGGCCTCGACGACGAGCGGGATCGCCTGGCTGGCACGTCCGGCGCGCGCCGTCACCGTGGCGCGCCCCGTCCGCAACGCATTGAGGCGGCCACTCGTCGATACCGAGACCACGCCCGGCGCGTCGGATTCCCAGGTGACGAGGTCGTACCGGCGGTCGTCGTTGGCCGCGTAGGGGATGGCATCCAGCGACAGCGCCTGGCCGACGTACAGGCGCGTCACCATGGGCTCCACCGCAATGCGGGATGCCGGCGGCGGGAGGATGGTGATGCGGGTGAAGGTCGTGGTGGGCTTGCTGCCGGCGACGCTGGTCACGGCGCTGACGCGCATGGCGCCGGTAGCCCCGGCGGTGACCAGGCCGTCGTCACTCACGCGACCCTCAAATCCATGGCTCGCCTGGAACCACCGGGTGGTGGCTCCGCCGAGCACGCGGCCCGAGGAGTCGTAGGCGATGGCGCGCAGGCGCACCGTGTCGCCTGCCTGCACCGCGACATCGCCAGGCTCGACCTGGACCCGGGCAATGGGTGAGGCCGCCCTGGCGGCGACTGGCGGCGGGGGCGCCACGGGCGGTGCCACGGGTTGCTGGGCTGGCTGCTGCAGCACGAGAAGCATTGCAAGGAGCATGGGCGTGTCGGGGCGTAGGTTGGTCGGTGCGACGAAGCAGGTTCGGGCTGGCGCTGGCCGATCGGGCGCCGGCCCCGCATTATCCAATCTACTTCGCCTGCGAGTCCATGATGGTCGATCGTCGCATGTTCGTTCGTTCGCTCGCTGTCGCCGCGCCGGCATTCTCGCCCAAGGCCATTCGCTACCTGGTCGATGCCGAGTCCACGGGGGCGCGTGCTGGTGCGCCCGACGACGAGGACTACTGGGCGGTGATCCAGCGCGCGTTCGACTGCGATCGCACCATGATCAACCTGAACAATGGCGGCGTGTGCCCGTCCCCGACCGTGGTGCTGGACCAGATGATGCGCGACCTCCGGTTCACCAACGAACTGCCGGTGGAACACATGTGGCGCACCCTCGAGCCGAGGGTGGAGTCGGTGCGCACCGGGCTGGCGGGACAGTTCGGGTGCGACCCGGAAGAAATGGCGATCACGCGGAACGCGTCGGAGGCCCTGGAGACGATGATCCTTGGCCTGGACCTGCGGAAGGGCGACGAGGTGATCGTCACCGACCAGAACTACGGTCGCATGCTCACCACCTGGGACCAGCGCGCGCGACGCGAGGGGATCGTGGTCAAGACGATCTCCTTCGACGTGCCGCCGCCGTCGCACCAGTATGTCGTCGACCGCTTCGCCGAGGCCGTGACGCCCCGCACGCGCGTCATCGAGGTCACGCACATCACCAACCTCACCGGGCAGATCCTCCCGGTGCGCGACATCGTCGCGATGGCCCGGCCGAAGGGGATCGCGGTGTTCGTGGATGGCGCCCACGCCTTCGCGCACTTCCCGTTCGACCGCGATTCGCTCGACTGTGACTTCTACGGCACGAGCCTGCACAAGTGGCTGCTGGCGCCGATCGGTACCGGCTTCCTCTACGTGAGGCGCAACCAGATCCCGGGCCTGTGGCCGATGATGGCGGCACCGGCCTCCATGAACGCCAACATCCGGAAGTACGAGGAGATCGGCACCCATCCCGCGGCGAACCACAATGCGATCAGCGTGGCGCTCACGTTTCACCAGGCCATCGGCGCCGACCGCAAGGTGGCGCGCCTGCGCTACCTCCGCGACCGGTGGGCCATGCCGCTGCTCGCCCAGAGCGACCGGGTAAAGGTGCTGACACCCCTCAACTCGCCCGATGGCGCGGCGATCGGCTTTGTCTCCATCGAGGGCCTCGACCCGGCCCGCCTGCAAGCCTGGCTGATGAACCAGCACCGCATCGTGACCACGCTGATCGTGCATCCCCAGTTCAGCGGCCTCCGGATCACGCCGAACGTGTATACCACCCCGGCGGAGATCGACACCTTCACGGCCCAGGTCTCGACCGCGATCCGGACCGGGCTGAGCTGAGCGACGGTGCAGTGATTTGCATGCCGGGAGGCACCGCGCCCGGATGCATTGACAAATGCCATGGCGGCCGGAAGCTTAGGAGATGCAGTGGCATGCCCGCGCAGAACCCTGGCTTTGAGCCGCGCCGACGGGGACACCGCCCCGATCGGCGCATACTTATTTTTGGGGCCGGCCATCCCGACCGGCCGATGGACCGGAGCCAAGGGCTCCCCAGGATGAGGCTGTCAGCATGGCGACGGGCAAGGTGAAATGGTTCAATGACGCAAAGGGGTTCGGATTCATAGCGCAGGACGGTGGCAAGGACGTCTTCGTCCATCACACCGCCATTCAGATGGATGGGTTTCGCTCCCTGGCCGAGGGCGATCCCGTGGAGTTCGAGCTGGTCGAAGGCCCGAAGGGCCTCCAGGCAGCCAACGTCCGCAGGGCATGACTGCCGGGCCGGTGGCCGGGGAATCCGGTCACCGGCATTCCTCCTGCCCCGGCTGGGGCGCATTCCTTGCACGCAGGTAGTCGCATCCTGACCTCCCGGGGTATCGCGTGACCCGTATCGCCATCAGGCTCGCCCTGTTCCTGTTCGTTCCCGCGCCCCTGGCGGCGCAGGCGGCTCCGGCCACCGATCCCCTGTCGATCTTCGGGATCGAGGCCGGCGCGCAGGTCAGTGTGGTCGAGGAGACCATTGCGGACCGGGATGGCGGGCACCTGCGCTGTGAACGCTCGAAAGTCGATGTGCGGGTGGAGGAGTGCCGCGCCACGGTGACGGTGCCCGACGCCGCCGAGCCGCTGGAACTCTGGATGTCGGCGGTCGATGGCGCCACCAGCGTGCTGACCGTGGCGGGCAACCTGGCGCCAGACGAACTGGACCAGTTGCGTCGTTCGCTCGAGCGGCGCTACGGCCGTGTTGACGCGCGGGCGCAGAATTCCCAGTGGATGATGCAGTGGGTGCGGAGGGGCACGATGATCCGCCTCACCTGGCGCGCGCAGCAGGGCGCCAAGGCAACGTCGGTGGCGCTGATCGACGGCAACATCCTCGACGCGTGGACCGCGCGGCGCGGCGCGCCCGCCGCGCCGGCGAAGAAGTCGGCCGGCAAGAAGGCCCCGGCCACCAAGCCACCCGCCGACACCTCCGTGGTGCAGGGCATCGAGGCGTCGCCGGCGCGCTAGCCGGTGAGCCGCACCAGAAAACTTCCCTCGCTCGCCTCGAGCTCGAAGCTCCGGACCACCTTGCCCTCTGATGCAAGTGCGCGAAGCAGCGTGCGGACACGGGTGCGCACCGGCGCGCCGCCACCGGATCGGCCCCGGCCCGTGATGAGCCGGACGGTCGCGCCGGGACGCGCTGCGCGCTGCGCACGGAGGAATCGTCCGGCGCTGGTCACGGCGTCGAGTACCGTCAGGCCGTGCAGGTCGAAGACAGCGGCGACAGTGGGTATTGCCATTCAGTGGTCCGGGAAGTAGCCTCCCGCTCAATGGTGATATTGCCGCACGTCAAGCGCGCGATCCCGGTGCTGGCCCTGCTCCTCCTCGCCGGGCTGGCCGGATGCACCCGCACCGAACGCCCCATCTACATCGGCCTGACCGGCGCCCTCTCGGATCCCATCGGTGAACCGATGCGGCGCGCGGCCCGGCTCGCCGTGGAGGAAATCAACGCCCAGGGTGGCGTGCGCGGGCGGCCGCTTGCCCTCATCGAGCGCGATGACTTCGCAAATCCCGACTCGGCGGTACGGGTCGCTGGTGAACTCTACTCATCCGAAGCGGTGGCCGTGGTCGGGCACCTGTTCTCCGGCACCACCCTCGCCGCCGCCCCGATCTACAACAGCGGCTCTCGTCCGCTCGTCGCCATCACCCCGTCATCGTCGGCGCCGGAAGTGTCCGATGCCGGACCGTACACCTTCCGGATGTGCCCGAGCGACCTGGCGCACGGCGCAGCGCTCGCGCGCTGGGTCACCGACCGGCTGCAGCTGAAGCAGGGCGGCGTGTTCTACCTCGACGACGACTACGGACGAGGCATCCGCCAGGCATTCGCCTCCAGCCTCGCGAATCGGGGCGGGCAACTCGTTGGGATGGAGCCCTACCTGGGCACCACGCCCGATGTCGGTCCACAACTGGAGCGACTCGCCAGGCTCCAGCGCCCGCAATTCCTCTTCGTCGCCGGCAACCGGCCTGATGCCGAGTCGATCCTGCGCGGCGCCCGGTCGCTCAACCTGCAGGTACCAATGCTCGGGGGAGATGGCCTCGAGGGTATCGAAGAGGCCGGCCCGCTCGCCGAGGGCACCTATGTCAGTGCGGCGTATCATCCGAGCCTGAATACCTCCGCCAACCGGAAATTCGTGGCCGCGTACGCCGAGAAGTATCCCGACACGCCGGTACCCAACCAGCCGGCCGCTGCGACCTACGACGCCGTGAACCTCCTGGCGCGGGCGATCGAGGACGGGGGCCCGAACCGGGAGAGCATCCGGCGCGCACTGGACCGCGTAGGTCATGGCACCGCACCCTTCGAGGGTGCCACCGGCAAGATCGTGTTCGACTCCCTCGGTGATGTCGCCGACAAGCAGGTGTACATCACCGTCGTGCGCAACGGCGCCGTGCTGCTCGCGGGCGGCCTGTAGTGCTGGGCAGCCTGCGGAGCCGCGTCCTGTCGGGCATGGGACTGCTGCTGGTGCTCGTGCTGGCGTTGGCCATGCTCGCCGTGAACACGATCGGTGCCCTGGACAAGCTGGTCACCGGCCAGCTTGCCGCCATGCTCGAGATCGCACAGGTCGGAGCCGGCCTCGTCTCCACCTCGAACGCCCAGGTCCGCGCGGCGGACCTGTACCTGACCACGCCATCCGATTCGCTGCGCACGGCATTCCTGATGCACGGCGACTCGGCCTACAGCTACCAGCGACGCTACCAGCAGCTTTCCTCGCTCGGCAACAACGACCGGATCGTCCTTAACCGGATTGCCGACGTGCAGGCCCGCATCGAGGTGGCGTACGGTCGGGCCTTCGCCCTGACCGACCTCGGCCGGCCCGACGAGGCGCGAGCCGCCGCCGAGCAGGCCCGGGCGCCGGCGGCGACCCTCACGGGGGATGTGCAGCGCCTCTCCGACTCGCAGTCCGAGTCGGCGCTGCGTGGTCAGCAGAACCTCCAGCGGGAAACCCAGCAGCGGCGCACCATCCTCTGGTTGTTGTTCAGCGGCGCCCTGGCCTTCGGGCTGGGGACGGTCGTGGTGGTCGTGCGTGCCATCGACCTGCCACTCAAGAAGCTCGTTGGGGCCGCCGATCGCTTCGGTGCCGGCGACCTCCGCCCGCTCGATCTTGGCGAGATGCCGAGCGAACTCGGGCGCCTCGCGCATGCACTCGACCGGATGCGCACCCGACTTCGCGGCCTGGTGGAGTCGGTGATCGGTGAGGCGCGGGCCATCAGTGCCAACGCCAGCGACTTCTCGGCGATGAGCGAGGAGCTCGCGGCCACCAGCGGGGAAATCTCCACCGCGATGGTTCGCGTCGCCGACAGCGCCGAGCGACAGGCCTCAGGCATGCGCGCCGCCGACGTCCTGCTCGTATCACTGCGGGAGACGGCGGTCGGCAACACGGCGGCCGCGAGGCGCGTGGTGGATGTGGGTGACCGCATCCGGCGCCTCGCGGAGTACCATCGCGGCGATGTGTCCAGTGCTGGGCAGGCGCTGCTCGCAGTGCGCGAAGTGGTGCGCACATCCACCGGGCAGGTGCAGGCGCTGGCTCGTACATCCCGGGCCATCTCCGACTTCATCGAGCTGATCAAGCAGATCTCGTCGCAGACCAACCTGCTGGCCCTCAATGCCGCGATCGAGGCGGCACGCGCCGGGGAGCATGGGCGCGGTTTCGCGGTGGTTGCGGAGGAGGTGCGCCGCCTCGCCGACTCGAGCGCCCAGGCGGCCGAGGAGGTGGCACGCACCGTGTCGCAGATCCAGCAGCAGATGGCCGAGGTGGCCGCCACCATGGACTCAGGCTCGGCCAAGGTCTCCGGTGTGGAGTCGGTGGCGGGGGCGGCGGCTCATGCGCTCGAGGAAATTGTGGCGGCGGTGGAAGGCGTGCGCTCGGCCGCGGAGGACGTGGCCCGCGAGGCCACCCGCAACGAGGATACCGTAGCGGCACTGGGTGGACGAACGGCCGAGGCGGGTGCTGCGGCCAACGAGAATGCCTCCGCCAGCGAGGAAGTTACCGCGGCGGCGGAAGAACAGAGCGCATCAACTGAGGAGATGGCGGCAGCAGCGGCGGAATTGCTCCAGGCATCGAATCGCCTGGCCGCCCTGGTCACCGAATTCCGGGTGTAGGGCGGGTTCTGGCGGACTAGCGCTTTTTTGTAGCCTTTGTCTTCCGGGCAGGCTTCACCGACTTCACCTTCCGAGCCGACTTTGCCTTGGCCCCGGCCTTCGAGCTGGCCGCCTTCTTGGTGGGGTGTGCCTTGTGATGGGCCCGCTCGGCGGCCTTGTCGAGCCGCTTCTGTTCAGCAGCTTTCGCCTCGGCGAGCACGCGCTCACCTTCGTCATTTCCGAGCAGGTTCCGCCGGATCGCGTACTTCACCAGCTCGTCGGCATCGGAATACTGGAATTCGCGGAGACGGACGCCGGCACGGATCATATTGATGATCGCGTCGGCGACCGGGCTCCGGAGCACATTTGCAATGCCCGGCAGCGTCTCCATCAGGGTCGTGATCTGTGACCCGCCAAGCTCTGTTGCCACAAGCACCTCCGCGCCATGCCGGCGCCTGGAGAGTTACGCCGACACGACAGTGTCGGTTGGGCGTCAACGTATCACGAGCCTCAATCGGCGTCAAGCATTTACTCGGTTGCCGGATCGGCAGTTAAGCGTAGCATGCACTACTACTACATCAAGTGAATACAGCGATCTGACAGTATCGCGTCAGTGTCTGTGCGGTGTATCGATCATATCACAATCGCGGGTAGCAATCAGGTCAAAATTGGGTAGATTCATCGCGCGCGGCACAGGGAAATCACTGTCACCACGCTGTTGGGAGGATTGTCCGTGGGTCGAAGGGGAATCAAGGAATACCGGGCTCCAGAAGCGTTGCTCCTCATATCAGCCGATCGCGAGTTGCAGCCGCTCGTTTGCCCGACATGCCAGACTACATCCGTCCAGCGCACGCCACGTCGTCCAGGAGATCCAGCGATCCCCTCGGGCCGGGTTACGCTGATGTGCGGCGAGTGCGGTCGCACTGCGGTCTACATCGATCGCGTGCTCAGCCGGGATTCGCTGCCCGAAGCACCCCGCCCCGTGTTCTAGCCACCTGATCGCTTCGACCCGGCTGGCTGCCTGCCAGTTGGGTCACCAGTCGCGTGCCCCAGATTCCTGACCCGTCGACCGCTCCGCGGTCGTCCGCGGACATGGCGGTCGTTCTTGCCGTGTTTCTCGACCTTGTCGGGTTCGGCATTGTCGTGCCCCAGCTCCCGCTGGCCGCCGCCCGCTTCACGTCGAGTGGCCTCCTGATCGGCGCGGTGGTGGCCACCGACTCCCTGCTCTCCTTCCTGCTGGCGCCTCTGTGGGGTCGGCTGAGTGACCGCATCGGCCGCCGCCCGATCCTTCTCTTCGGCCTGGCCGGGAGTGCGCTCGCCTATGCCGTCTTCGGGCTGGCGGGCAGCCTTGCAGTCCTGGTCCTCTCGCGGGTCCTCTCCGGCAGTCTCGGCGCCACCGTCAACGTCGCCCAGGCTGCGCTCGCGGATACCACCCCTCCAGAAGAACGCGCGCGCGTGATGGGCCTGGTTGGCGCCGCCTTCGGCCTGGCATTCACCATCGGCCCAGCGCTCGGCGGCCTCGCCAGTCGATGGGGCGAGGGGGCTCCGGGGCTGCTCGCGGCCGGCATCTGCTCACTGAACTTCCTGATCGCAGTGATTCGCCTTCGCGAGAGCCGGGTGCGGCGGGCCCAGCAGTGGGGTGCCACCGTACGGGTGCCGCGGGCGGCGCTGGTGGTCACCTTTGCCGCGACCCTGGCCTTCACCTCGATGTACGTGGTGTTTCAGCAGTTCGGTACCCGGTCCCTGGGGCTCAGCCGCGCCGGCGTGAGCTACGCTTTTACCCTGGTGGGACTGGTCAGCGTGCTGGTGCAGGGTCGCCTGGTGCGGCAGCTGGCGCCGAAGGTGGGTGAGTTGCGACTGGTGATGTGGGGTGGCGTGCTGATGGCCGCCGGTTTGTCACTCCTTCCGCTGCTGGCGCTGCTGCCGCCGGACGGAGTGATGCGCATCGCGGGGATCGCTGCTGCCGTGAGCCTGCTCAGCGCCGGCTTCAGCTTCATTGGCCCGTGCGTGGCCGGCTTTGTTTCCCGTACCACGGCGCCCGATGACCAGGGCCGGGTCCTGGGCACCCTGCAGAGCATCGGGTCCGCCGCGAGGATCGTCGGACCGCCAGTGCTCGGAGCGCTCGCGGATACCGGGGGATTTGCGGCGGCATTCGGCCTGTCGGCGCTGGCGGGAGCGCTCGCCGGCGGTGTGGCCGCGCGATGGAAACGCCCCGGGCAGCTGGTGACCGGGACGGTTGGGGCTACTTCGGAACGCTGAAGATCCTTCCCCAGCGGATGTCGGTGAAGAACGGCAGCGGGCGCCAGCTGTTTCCGTTGAAGCTGTAGTAGATGAACATGGGAGTTCCCCGCACATTGGCCCGTGGGAGGAAGCCCCAGTACCGCCCATCGTACGAGCTGTCGCGATTGTCACCCATCATGAAGAAGGAATCGGCGGGCACCACGATGGGTCCCCAGTTCTGCAGGTCGGGGTGATAGCCCTCGGGTGACCGTCCCGCGAGGTGCGCCGACTGCCATGCCCGCATGTGCTCCCGCTGATCGGGCTCGGCCAGCATCGACGGGTTGGCATGCAGGGCATACGGCTCATCGACACGCTGGCCATTCCGGATCAGGAACCCACCCTCCATGGCCAGCGTGTCACCGGGAACGCCGATCAGGCGCTTCACCACCTTCAGGCCGGGCTCCTCCACCGAATCGAAGACCAGGATCTCATTGCGGCGCGGCTCGCGCACGGCAGGCAGGGTCTTCCCGGTGAGGGGCACCTCGGCACCGTACAGCAGCTTGTTCACGAACAGGAAGTCGCCGACGAGCAGCGTGTTCTCCATGCTGCCCGAGGGGATGCGGAACGCCTCCAGCAGGAAGGTGCGCAGGAAGAACCAGACGACGAGCGCGACGGCGATCGACTTGGCCCATTCCCAGAGCCATGCCCCTGCCCCTCGCGGTCCACCGGTCGTCGCCACCGGCGCTGTCTTGCCTTCGGGTTTCACTGCTGCCGGCTGGGCCATCGTTCCTCGCACTCGCTTCCTTGATCCAGGTTTACGTGCCTGTCATCCGGCAAGATAATCATGGGCTTGCCGGGGCTCCGGCATCGGCTCACGATCCCAGCGCCGCCAGCACCTCGCCGGCGTGCCCCTTCGGCTTCACCTTCGGGAAGACCCGCTCGATCCTGCCATCGGTGCCGATGAGGAAGGTCGTCCGGAGAATGCCGTGGTACTTCCGGCCGTACATCGACTTCTCTCCCCAGGCGCCGTATGCCTCGGCCACGGCATGGTCCTCGTCGGCCAGCAGCGGAAACGGGAGCTGGTACTTGCCGCGGAATTTTCCGTGGGACACCACGCCGTCGGGCGACACGCCCAGCACCACGGCCCCGGCGGCCTGCACGGCCTTCCAGTTGTCGCGAAACTCGCAGGCCTGGGTGGTGCACCCGCTGGTGTCATCCTTGGGATAGAAGTAGAGCACGACCCTGCTCACTCCCTTGAAGTCATCCAGGGAGATCGTGCGGCCCTCGTCCGACGGCAGCGAAAACTTCGGTGCCCTGGTGCCTGCCTCGAGCATGGGTTCCTCGCTCTCAGTGCTGTTCGATGGTCGTGGCGCGCACGGGCCCGCGCGCGCGTGCGATCGGGTATGGTGTCCGGAGGGTGAGCAATCGATCGACCAGGTTCCATGCGACGACGCCGTCCTCGGATGCCGGTTCGAGCAGGTAGCTCGCCAGCGTGCCAAGCGGCTGGTCGGTGCGCACCAGGTAGCTCCCGGCTGCTGCCTCGTATGGCTGCGCGTCGAGCCAGGCACCTTCCACGATCACGGTACGGTGCCCCTCGAAGGCGAATGGCTGCGCCCTGACCGAGTCCACCCGGAATCGTTCGGCGGACCCGGTCCACGCCACCGTCAATTGCTCCACCTGCACGCCCTGGCGCACCAGCAGTGCTGCCACATCGGGCAGCGATGCCGGGACAAAGTACGCCGCCGGCCGTGCCTCGCGCCGTGCAGCCACAAAGCGATCGTACACCGGCATGCGGACGGTGCGGAACTGCCCCGTCCGGGTGCGGTGCGCAAAGGGTCCATCGCCGTCCCCGGCCGCCACGGTGATCTCGGCGATGACCGGTTGTTCGGTGGGCGGCGCCAGTACCGAGCGCACCGCCACCGAGTCGGGACGCAGGCTCGCCGACTGCGCCACCAGGCGCTTGATGCCGCCGCGCTCGGCCCCGGCCAGGGTGAGCACCTCCTCCACGAAGGCATACGTGGAGGTGATGCGCGCCGGGAAGGGATCGTTGCTGTACGCCTCGCTCAGGATCGCAAGCCGCCCACGCAGCCCGGCCCAGTTGGTGCCGAACCGCGGACGCGCGTCGTACGTTTCCCACCCCAGCACGAGCGAGTCGGGCGCCTGGTTGCGGAAGTTGCCGTAGGGAAAGATCGCCATGCCGTGCCGGCTCTTCATGCGCTGCCGGACTTCAGGAAGGAATTGGTCTCGAACATAGGCGTTCGCGGGCGTATCGTTCGGATTGAGCCCGGGCGAATACGTCAGGGCATACCCGTGGTAGCTGCCGTTGGTCGTGTGCAGGTCGATGAAGACATCGGGTTGCCACGCGTCGAACAGGGCCGCCGTGCCCCGGGTCTCGGGTGCTTCCATCTTCACGTAGTCGCGGTTCAGGTCGAGGCCCAGCCCGTCAGGCCTGCGCCCCACGACGGCGGGCCCATTCTGCCCCGGCCGGTTCACGCTGCCTGCGGCCCAGGCATCGTTGCCGTCGGGGTTGTAGATCGGCACCACAAGCAGCACGAGGCTGTCGAGCAGCGGATGCAGCGCGCCGAAGGCAACGTCACGCAGCATCATCTGCAGCGCTTCCTTGCCCTCGACTTCCCCGCCGTGAATGTTCCCCTGAATCCACACGACAACGCGCCCGGACGCCTGCGCGTCAGCTGGCCCCTGTACCCCGGGAGCCGCCGCGATCACGAAGGGAATGCGGTGGCCCTCGGTGCTCACGCCCAGCGACCCGAAGCGGAATGGGGCACCGCGCCGCTCCAGCGAATCGAGGAACGCCACCACGTCCGCCCAGCTTGATGTCTCCTTCCCACCAGTTCGCTCCGGCGTGGTCTGCTGCGCCGCCAGCGGCACTGCGACGAGCATCGACAGCAGCAGCAGGTGAGCGCTCGATCGCATCATTCGGGCATCCTGATGATCGTGCTGAGTGGATCGGGGAATCGGGTATCCACCGAAAAGATGCTCTCGGGCACCAGGAACCGCCTGCTCGGAGCCGGGATGATGAGCGGGGCGGCATCCCCCGGATCGCGGAACACCGACCCGAAGAGCGGGTCCGCCGCCACCGTGGCCACGTCACCCGCCTCGATGAGGTGCCGCAGGGCCACCGGGGCGGTGGAGCCCCGGGCCGCCGCCGCCGCGACGGCGGCGCGTGCCAGCAGGTATCCGGTCACGTGCGGGTCCACCTCGTTTCCGGAGAGCCGAACCCGCTTCTCCGCCTCCGCGAACCCGAAGATCGGCCAGCGTGCCACAATCGGGGCCAGTACCATGTCGGTCCATTCCTCGGCGATCCCCTCCACGAGCCACGGGTTCACCGCAGGTAGCTGGACCTCTCCACTGTCAGGGGACGCCCCCACCGCCTCGTCGAGGCGCCATCCTTCCGCGAGCAAGTGGCCCCATTCGTGGAGCACGGCCCCAAGCGCCAGGACCGGTATGTAACTCGGCTCGACGGCGATGGCTTCCTGCTGCTCGAGAAACCCGCTGGTCGACTCGGTGGCGCGCTGCTTCACCGACACGACGCGCAGCGTTTCATCGCCCCGCGCCACCAGCAGCTCACCGCTGCCCGGCAGATCCAGCAGGTGCAGCGTCCCGACCATCCCGCCCGTGCCATGCCGCTCGAGCCACTGTTCACCGCTCCAGTTGAGCGGTATCACCAGCCGGCGCATACTTGGCCCCGAGACGCCATAGCGTGGAACCGCCTGCGGCTGACCGAAGAGCCGCGACACGATGGCCGGGATCGTACTCGCGCGCGCAGAATCGCCTGGCATGACGCCACGCCAGGTGGTGCGCACCAGCTCAGCGGGGGACTGCAGCGTGCCATCGCGCATGATCCACCTGGCGCGGAGCAGGAGTGCGAGGGCCTGGCGATGCCAGTCTTCCGCCTCGGGATACGCGGCCAGCAGGATGGTCAGGGCGCGTGCTGACACCGGCGCCGTGACGGCGGCGGCGGCCAACATGCGCGCCACCGCGGTCGAGTCCGCCATCCGCAGCATGAGCACCTGTTCCAGTGCACGCGGCACGGCGGCGGCCACGGAATCGCGCATCAGGCCGGTGGCGAGCAGCGCCGGTACCACGTCGTCCCACTGGAGCCGACGCGAGCGGAGGCGCGCAATGTCGAGCGCCGCCCCGTGCAGGTCGAGGCGCCAGGTGCCCCCGGGCCGGAAGAGTGCGTCGAACTGCCCGCGCGCGCTGTCGCTGGCCAGGGCCCCGCGCACCTGCTCCAGCGCATGCTGCACCGCCGCGAGCACGTCGGCTCGCTGCGTGAAACCGAGCACACGGCCCGGACCCTCAGCCTGGAGCTGGCGCCCGCTCAGCGGGGCCAGGCCGACGGTGCGCGCCATCTTCTCGTAGGTCGCCGTAATCCCGGCGCGCGACGATTCGGCAACGGCCGCTGCAACCATCGCACCGGGCAGGACGGCGTGATCACCACCCACACCGCCCACGAGTTGCCGGAGCCGGAACTGCGGCAATACCGGATAGAACTCTATGGAAGGATCGAGCCGCTCGGCGGACCAGCGCCCGCGCCGGCCGTCCTCGGCCACCACGTCGCCCCGGAGATGCCTCGCCCCGTCCATGGCCCGACCGCTGAACACCGCGCCACCCTCGCCAGGGACCACGAACTGGAGCAGGCCCGCATCGCTGCGGACCTGGGACAATGCCACTGGTGGACCACTGTGGTTGGAGAAGTCGGCCCGCCCGCTCGTGGTGCCGGCCGAGTCGGTGAAGATCAACTCGCCGTAAAGCGGGGCCGGGGTGACGTCGTACACGTCGATGCGCCACCGGCCGACGATGCTGCCCTGGGCGGCAAGGCTGGCGCCGTGGACCGTGCTGACCCCCGCCACCAGGGCCAGGACCCTGGGCCGAAGCCATCGTGTTCCCGCCCCGCCCGACTGCATCACGGCCACTAGCGTCCTTCCGTCACCGCCGGCTTGGTGCGCTCGACAACCTGCGGCGTCACCGCCGCGCCCTCGGTCATCTTCTCGATTCCTCCCACGACCACCTGCTCGCCGGGCTCCACGCCCTCGACGACCTCCACGAAGCCGGGCGAGCGAACCCCGAGCGTCACCGGGCGCCGCACCGCCTTTCCGTCCTTGATGACCCACACGATGGTGGTTCCCCGGAGCGCGAGCACCGCCTCCTCGGGCACGATGGTGGCATCCGGGCGCGTCGCTGTGGCCAGCCGCACCTCGACGAACATCCCCGGCTGCAACTCGCGCTTCGGGTTCGGCACCAGCGCCTTGACGGTGATGGTTCGCCCGGGCAACTGGACGACCGGGTCGACAAAATCCACCGTGCCCGTATAGGTCTTGTTGCGCATGGCGGCCACCTGGAAGGCAATCGACTGCGAGCGACTGAGCTGCGCGGCGTGCCGCTCCGGCACCTGGAAGCTCACGCGCTCCGGGTTCACGGTCTGCAGCGACGCGAGACGGGTCGCAGTCGTGACGTAGTCACCGAGGCTCACGAAGCGCTGCCCGACGACGCCACCAAAGGGTGCGCGTACCACCGTCCGGTCCAGTCGCACCTTGAGCAGGTCGAGCGATGCTTCCGCGCTGCGCGCGGTGGCCTCCGCCCGTTCCAGGTCGGCCTGGGACGAGGCGCGCTGCTGGATCAGGTCACGGGTGCGCTCCAGCGACTGCGTCGCGAGGTCGCGATCGGCCTCCGCGCGCGCCACCTGCGCCCGCAGTTCCGCGTCATCGATGCGGAAGAGCGGCGTTCCCCTGGCCACCTCGCTGCCCTCACGGAAGAGGATCTCGACGATGCGGCCCTCCGCATCGGGCCGAAGCTCGATGGCCTGCACTGCCTCGATCTGTCCTGTGGCGGCAATCGCGTCGATGACGGTATCACTCCGCGCCACCGCCACCTCGACGGCGATCGCCGGCGCCGACGGCGCTCCCGCCCCGGCCGCGGCCGCCGGCGCCGGGCCGGCTTTCTTGCACGCCGCGCAGGTGACGATCACGGCCAGCGCGACGCGCACTCCCCTCCAACTCTTCACTGGGTTCTCCCCACAAGAAACTCCTGTCCCGTAATTGCCTCGAGGCCCGCCAGTGACAGATATAGCGCATAGACCGACTGCACCGCCTCGGATTCGGCGCGCGTCAGCTGGTACTGTGCTTCCAGCAGGTCGAGAATCGTGTTCGCCCCGCTCTTGTAGCGAAGCTCCTGCACCCGGTAGGTCTCCTGCGCCGCCACCAGCTGGAGCTGCGTCAGGGTCACGGCCTCCTGGGCGATACGGTAGGCGTCTGCCGCCTGGGTCACGTCGCGCAGGGCCGAGCGCTCGAGGTCGGCGCTCACGGCCCGTGCCACGGCGAGGTTGGTCTTGGCCTGCTGCACGGCGATCTCACGCTGGCCCCGATCCCAGATCGGCAGCGACACGACGAGGGAGATCGACCCCACACCCTGCGCCGATGGCGGGAACTTGCTGTCGTACTCCGTAAAGCCGCCAGTGATGTTGAAGGTCGGCAGGTATGCTCCCTGCTGGCCCTTGAGCGCATAGGACGCCGAACGCGCCAGGCTCCGCGCCTCGCGATACTGGGGAGCCTGCTGCAGTGCCAGCTGGGCCAGCTGCTCGTCGGTGTATTCCAGCGGGGCCGGCAGGAGGCTGTCCGTCACCCGGGCTTCCACCGGCCCGTCGCGTCCGATCCGCCGCCCCAGCTGCAGGCGGGCCACCTTGAGGGCCAGATCCTGCCGCAGCACCTCGAGCCGCGCCTGCGTGAGCTCCAGCACGAGCTGCAACGAGTCGGTCTGGACGGCAGCGCCCGAGAGCACCCGCGCGCGGGCCACCGTGAGCTGCTCCTGTGCGCGCTCGTACCGGCTCTGTGCCACCCGGGTCAGTTCGCGGGTGGCGAGCACATTGAGGAAGTCATTTTCGGTATCGAACGCCAGCAGGAAGCGCTGTCGCTCGGCGTTGGCCTGGGATGCCTCGAGCTCGGCCTTGGTAAAGCCGAGATCGGTGAGTTTCCGGACACTCAACAGTTCGTAGACCGCATTCGCGCGGAAGTTCACCGCGGTGGTCGTGGGTGCGCCGATGCCGAGGTTGAAGAACGGCTGCGAGTACTTGGTGGCGTCAAGGCTCACCACGAGCGACGGGATGATGAACGAAAGCACCGCCGCGCGGCGACCCCATTCGGCATTGTCCACGCGACCCGCGGCGCGCACATAGGCCGGATCGACGCCGGTCGCGAGCCGGATGGCCTCGGGCAGCGTGATGTTCGGGAGCGTCGAATCCGGGGGCAGGATCCGAACCGGGATCGGCACCTGCAGGAGCAGGGCGGCGGCGAAGGCAATCACTCGACCTCCCCAGCCATCACCGGAACGGCCGCCACGGCGGGCTGGGGAGTGTGATCCGTGTGCTTGCGCAGGCCCTCGAAGAACAGCCAGACAGTCGGCACGAGATACAGGGTCAGGATGGTGGAGAAGAAGACGCCGCCCGCAATGGCGTAGCCCAGCGGCCGGCGACTCGTGGCGCCGGCACCAAGGCCGAGGGCGATGGGCAGCGCGCCAGTGATGGTGGAAACGCTCGTCATGAGGATCGGCCGCAACCGGATCCGGCCAGCCTCGAGGATCGCGTCGCTCGCGCGCGCGCCCCGTTCCAGGAGCTGGTTGGCATACTCCACCAGGAGGATCGAGTTCTTGGTGACCAGCCCGATCAGCAGGATCATCCCGATCTGGCTGTACAGGTTGATGGTCGACTTGGTGAGGTACAGCGTGATGAGCGCGCCGGTGATGGCCAGCGGCACCGCCACGAGGACGGTGAGCGGGTGGATCATCGACTCGAACTGCGACGCCAGCACCATGAACACCACGAGCAGGGCCAGGCCGAAGGCGAAGTAGAGCGCGGCGCCGCTCTCGGCGAGCTCGCGCGATTCCCCAGCCAGCCTGGTGCTCGCCACCGGTGGCAGCACTTCGGCTGCCACACGGTTCAGCGAGTCGAGGGCCTCGCCGAGCGTGAAGCCCGGCGCCAGGTTGGCGGTGAGGGTAAAGGCGCGAACCCGGTCGAAGTGGTTGAGCCGCTGCGGACCGACCCCTTCATTCACGTTGGTGACGGCGCTCAACTGCACCAGTTGCCCGCCGCGGCCCGAGGCGTAGAGCCCGGACACGTCGTTCGGAGTCGCCCGTTCAACCGGGTCGAGCTGCACGATCACGTCGTACAGCTTGTTGTTCTGGGTGAAGGTGCTCACCCGTCGCCCGCCAAGCAGCGTCTGCATCGTTCCGGCCACGTCACCGACGCTGACACCGAGATCCTCGGCGCGATCGCGGTCGAAGCTCACCGTCAGTTCCGGCTTGTTCACCCGCAGGTCGGTGTCCACGTTCACCAGGCCCTTGATCTGGCGCGCCCGCTTGGTCAGCGTGTCCATGACGGCCGAGAGCTTGGCAAAATCGGGATGGCGGACCACGAACTGCACCGGCTGGCCGAACCCGCCGAACGCCGGGGGGTTGTTCGCGAAGATCATCGTGCCCGGGATACCGAAGTACTTGCCCTGCACCTCGGAGATCACGTCCTGCACCTTCCGGCGGGGTCCTTCATCCACGAGGCGCGTGAAGATCAGCCCCCGGCTGGGTGAGCCCGAGAACCCACCCACTACGCTGAAGTAGCGGTCGACGTCCTTCGTCTCCCCGAGGATGGCCTCGGCCTGCTTCTGGTATTCGTCGGTGAAGGCCAGGGTCGAGCCCTCGGGCGCGATCACGATCGTGATGAAGAGCCCCCGGTCCTCCGGCGGCACGAATTCGTGCTTGAGGCCGTTGAAGAGGACGACGGCCAGCACCACCGATGCGACCGCCGCGACCAGCATGAACAGCCGGTGCGACAGCACCCAGCGCAGCGAACGACCATACGAATCGGCCAGCCGGTTGAACCCGCGCTCGAACATCTTGAAGAGCGGACCGTGTTCCTTGGGCACGCGCAGGATCTTGGCACACAGCATCGGCGTGAGGGTCAGCGCCACGAAGCCCGACACGATCACCGATCCTGCCACGGCGATGCCGAATTCGTTGAAGAGCCGGCCGGTGTTTCCCGTCAGGAAGGCGAGGGGCGTGAACACCGCCACCAGTGCGATCGTAGTGGCGATCACCGGAAAGGCGATTTCCCGAGTGCCCTCGAGCGCCGCCGTCTCGGGATCCTCGCCCAGCTCTTCCTGGTGCCGGAAGGCGTTCTCGAGCACGATGATGGCGTCGTCCACCACGATGCCGATGGCGAGGGTCAGCGCCAGCAGGGTGAGGTTGTTGATGGAGAAGCCGAGGAAGTACATCACCGCAAACGTGGACACGATCGACACCGGGATGGCGAGGCCCGGGATGATGGTGGAGCGTACGTTGCGCAGGAACACGAAGATGATGAGCACCACGAGCAGGGCCGCAATGACCAGCGTCTCCTGCGCCTCGAGGATGGAGCGCTTGACGAAGGTCGAGCCGTCGTAGGCAATGTCGACGCTGACGCCGGGGGGCAGCGAGGCGGCAATGGACGGCAGTGCGTCGCGGACGGCGTCCGCGACCTCGATCAGGTTGGCCTTCGACTGGCGCACCACGCCGAGCCCCACCGTGGGCACGCCCTTGAACCGGAGCGCACTGCGCTCGTCCTCGGCACCGAGCTCGACGTGCCCCACGTCCTTCAGCCGGACCAGCTGCCCGCCCTGGCTCGCCACCACCAGTTCGCCGAACTCGGCAGGTGTCTTGAGTTCACCCAGGGAACGGACGGTGAACTCCCGGCGATCGGACTCGATGCGCCCCGCCGGCACCTCGATGTTGCGCGTGCGGATGGCCCGCTCCACATCCTGCACCGTGAGCCCGCGCGAGGCGAGCTGCGCCGTGGAGAGCCACACGCGCATCGCATAGCGTCGCTCACCGGCAATGAACACGCTGCCCACGCCAGCTACGGTCTGCAGCTGGGTCTTGACCAGGCGGTCGGCCATGTCGGACAGCTGCAGCAGGGAATAGTTCTGGCCATTGAGCGCCAGCCAGAAGAACGGCGAGGCATCGGCCTCCTGCTTGGCGATGACCGGCTCCTCGATGTCCAGCGGCAGGCGTCCCCGGACGCGCGACACCTTGTCGCGCACGTCCTGGGCGGCGTCGTCCACGTCCCGGTCCAGGGTGAACTCGAGGGTGATGTTGCTGAACTGCTCGGCGCTGGAGCTGGTCAGGGTCCGCAGGCCCGGCACCGTGCTCAGCTCTTCCTCCAGGATGTCGGTGACCGCCGACTCCATGACCTGGGGGTTGGCACCGGCAAGCGTGGTGCGAACCGAGATGATGGGTGGGTCCACGTCGGGATACTCGCGCACCGACAATTGCCGGTACCCGATGATGCCAAACAGCACCAGCGCCGAGCTCAGCATGCTGGCAAGCACCGGGCGCCGGATGGACAGGTCCGAGAGAATCATGGCAACTCAGGTGTTGAGGATACGCAGCCGCTGGCCGTCGGCTGCCGGATCCCATACGAACGGGCAGGGACCCCCGGTTTCATCGATTCAGCTACATTGCGCGTGACCCGCCCGCCTCCCGCCCGTTGGAGCCCGTCCGTGGCCCTCAAGCTCACCTCGAAGCAGCACCAGCAGCTCTCGTATCTGGAGACGCTGCCACCCAAGTTCCAGCGCGCCATTGGCGCCATCGAGCTCATGTCCACGCAAAAGGCCGACGACAGCGTCGTTCGCGGGCTGTGTCGCATGCTCGACGAGGTGAAGGCGAATTCCCAGGCGCTGGGGCTGCCAGGCCTGGCCGATGCGGCCGGAATCATGGGCACCATGGCCCGGCGCGGTGGCGGGGTGCAGATGAAGGTGCGGGGCCTGCGCGAACTCATGGGGACGCTGCGCGCCAACTATGACGGCGCACTCAAGCGGGCGACCACCCCCGAGCCCGAAAAACCCGCCGAGGCGACCTAGCCCCGGCGCCCTACGCCGCCTTCTTGCCCAGCATGCGGTCCACCAGGGGACCAGCCATGAGCAGGATCATCGCGTTCACCAGCCCGCCAATCACCAGTGACACAAAGCCAAGGGCAAAGATGATCGCGCCCGCGCCAATACCCGCGAAAATCATCCCGAACGTATTCATGGTGTTCCCCGGAATTCGGTAGGCCGTAACGGTAGGTGTGGCAACACGGAAATGGTAGGGCCGCTTACCCCGCAGCCGAAAGCGGTTCCTGGAGGGCGCGCATGGCCTCCCCCCGCACCGGTTCCTCGGTTTCCCTGGCGATGCGCTCCAGCGTGGCACGAACCGTCTGCCCGTGGACCTGGGACAGCGCGCGGACCACCTCAACGCGCTGCTCCACCGAACACCCCTTGCCGGACAGGAACGAGCGCTTCACGAGGGCAAGGCGTGCCAGGCCGGTCAAGGCATCCGGGGTGCCAAGCAGGGCCAGGCTGCGCACGGCAGCCTTCCACACCTGCGGGTCGCGCTCCTGTTCCACCAGCTTGAGCAACGGCATCGCAAACCCGAGCGCGCGCCGGCGCCCGATGGCATCGACGGCCGCAAACCGGGTGGACGGCGAAGGCGACGCCAGGGCAATCCGCATGCTCTCCACCACTTCGCCCAGGGGAAATTCCGCCAGCGCCTGAATGACGCCGGCCCGCACGCGTTCGTCGAGGTCGTTGAGCCTGCGCTTGAGTGGGTCAATCGCCGCCGGATTGCGAAGGCGCCCCGCCAGCTCGGCGGCGTGCCGCACCTCATGGGGCGACCCGCCGAGCAGGTAGGGCAATACCATTGGATAGATCTCGGGCATGCCGCCCAGCACCTCGAACAGGATCCGGCGCGGCCCCACCGACTCTGCCTCCATCAGCACCTTGAGCATCACCTCGGCGGCATCCAGCCCACCCCAGCGCAACACCGCCGCTGCCGGCGCCGCCTCGAGCGGATCCGACAACGCGAGACGGACGATGCCCTCGAACGCAGAGGCGCTGAGCTGGCGCTTCAACAGGATCGACTGGCGACGCCGATCCTCGTACGGCACGGCCGGCAGGGTGCGCAACTGCACAGAGGCCAGATGAAGCACGGTCCGCCAGTCGGATTCCTTCACTGCCCGGCCCAGTCGCTCATGCACCTTCTGCACGTCGGTCGCCACGTGTTTTACCAGCACGAGTCGACGCTCACCGGTGACCCGCCGCTCCGAGCGCCGGCGCTCCTGGCCCCGGTGCCGCACCCCCCGCAACAGGTCACGGCGGTCAGACCCCATTCGCCGGTCGCCTCCGTCGCGGGGAGGCGTGAAGGTCTCGGAACCACCATCCATCAACGTCAAGCCGTTCCAGCTTGGAACTACCGATTCAATCAGTGTCGCGACAATATGGGGACTCGACGTAATCGGGGCCGAGTCGTGGGCCAGTGCCCGAGCGAGCCGGAGGAGTTCTTCTTCCTCCACCCCCGGACTGATGCTGATGCTGTCCACCTGCCGTGCGAGGAGGCGGCTCTTCAAGGTCAGAAGTTGTTCCTCACCAACGAGTTCCACGCCGGCCTCGAGCCGGATCGGCTGGCTGTTGGCGATGGTGGTACAGGTCTCGAGGGCAAGATCCTGGGCAGCGTCATTGGCCGGGTCGGCGCGAAGAAGCGCGACCAGATCCCCATACCTTTGGGTGAACTGCTCGAGGGGTAGAATCGGCCAAGTCATCGACATAAGGTTCCTTGCCCAAGGTGCCACCGGCCGGGCATCGCCGCAACCCGCTGCCGGCCCCGCAAGACCGGATCAGCCCGCCGCTTTCACCTCGGTCCAGATCCGGTCCCACATCGCCGTGGCCGCACCGAGATCGACCTGATATTCGAGCCGCCTGAGTTCCTCGGCGGACGGGAACGGAATCGGGTCGCGCATCCGCTCCTGTGCCGCGCGGTTCGGCGTCCCATACCCTGTTTCCTCGCTGATGGCGGCACCCACGTCGGGGCGCAGGATGTAGTTGAGGAAGGCCGTGGCGGCAGCGGGATGCGGCGCGTCGCTCAGCAGCACCATGTAGTCGTTGAAGATCAGGCTGCCCTCTCGCGGCAACGCGAACGCGATGTTGGCATTTTCCCGTTGCGCCTGCCGCGCGTCACCGTTCCAGCACTGCGCCATCGCCACATCGCCGCTGGCGAGCTGGCCCTTGAGCGCGAGGGTCATGAAGGCCAGCAGGTTGGCCTTCGCCGCGATGGCATCCTCCCGCGCAGCCGCCAGATGGGCGGGGTCGATGGAGTTGAGAGAATGTCCGCGGTATCGCAGCATCGCCCCCAGCACCTCGCGGCCATCATCCAGCATCGTTGCCTTGCCTGCTGCCGTGCCGTCGAGGAACGCACCCCAGCTTTCGGGTGCCATGGGCACCAGGTCCGCGCGGTAGGCGATGCCGGTAATGCCCCATTGCCAGGGCACACCATACTCACCGGCAGGATCGGCGGGCGTCGACTGGAACAGCGGCATCAGGTTGTCCCAATTGGACAGCATCGCGCGATCCAGGCGCGCCACCATGCCGCGCTCGCGCATCAGGGGCAGCTGGTACCCGGTGGGCACCGCGAGGTCGTAGCCGGTGGCACCGACCATCAGCTTCCCGAGCATCTCCTCGTTGCTCTCGTAGGTGTCGTAGGTGACCCGGACCCCGAATTCCTCCTCGAACCCCGCGATGGTCTCCGGGCCGATGTAATCGAACCAGTTGTAGATGTTGAGTTCGGGCTCGAGGCCTGCTGCCGGTGGTCGCCGCTCGTGCCCGCAGGCCGAGAGCAACGGTCCCGCCACCGACGCCGCGATGGCGGCGCGTGCCGCAGCGCCGATGAAGTCGCGGCGGCCCTGCAGGCGCCCCGTCATGCCCGGGTACTGCCCCGTGCCAGGCGATCGGCGAGGAACACCGCCACCGTCGTGACGACCACCAGCAGGGCCGAGAGGGCGTTGATGCTCGGCTCGACGCTCTTCCGCACCATGGAGTACACCGCCAGGGGCAGCGTCGTGGAGCCAACACCCGAGACAAAGAAGGTGGTGACGAAATCGTCGAACGAGAGGGTGAACGCGAGCAGCGCGCCGGCGAGCACGCCGGGCATGAGCTGCGGCAGCGTGACGCGCCGGAAAGTGGCGAACTCGTCGGCGCCAAGGCTCATCGCCGCCTCCTCGAGCGTGCGATCGGTACCCTGCAGCCGGGCGAGCACCACCACCGTGACGAACGGGATGCTGAACGCGGTATGGGCGATGACAATCGTGGTGACGCCGAGCCCGATGCCGAGCCATGAGAAGAGCACCAGCAGGGACACGCCGGCCACGATCTCCGGGGTGACGATGGGCAGGTAGAGGATCGCGCCCGCGGCACGGCGCGCCCGCGGCAGGTGACGGGCGAGCGCCAGCGCGGCGAGGGTGCCGGTGACGGTCGCGAGCAGGGTCGAGAGCAATCCCACCACGAGGCTCACCCGCAGCGCACGCAGGATGTCGGGACGCGATGCGAGGCGGGCGTACCAGTCGAGGGTGAAGCCTCCCCACTGCACACCAAAGCGCGACCGGTTGAACGAGAACGCGACAAGCACGAGCAGCGGGACGTGCAGGAACAGGTATGTCCCCAGCGCGGCGGCGGACACGGCAAGCGGGGCGCGGCGCGCGCTCATGCCCGGTCCGTCGGTGCGGCCGCGTGCGGATCGCGCACCCGCAGCACCCAGAGCATCGCGACCATGACCAGCGCCATCACCGCAAAGGCCGCCGCCGACCCGAAGGGCCAGTTGCGCGCCGGGCCGAACTGGTTCTGGATCAGGTTGCCGATCATCATCTGGCGCGCCCCGCCGAGCAGGTCGGGCACCACGAACGACCCGAGGGACGGCACGAACACCAGCAGCGAGCCCGCGACGACGCCCGGCAGCGTGAGCGGCCAGATGATGCGGGTGAAGCGTGCCCACGAGCGCGCCCCGAGGATCTCCGCCGCCTCGAGGAGCGCCGGGTCGAGTTTCTCCAGCGAGGCATAGATCGGGAGGATCATGAACGGGAGGGCCCCGTAGACCAGGCCCGCCAGCACCGCACCCTCGGTGTAGAGCAGGCGGAGCGGTGCGTGGATCACTCCCAGGTCCATGAGCACGCGGTTGATGAGGCCGCTGTCCCGCAGGAGGAAGATCATCGCGTAGGTGCGTACCAGCGAGCTGGTCCAGAACGGCAGCACCGCGAGGAACAGGAGCAGGTTGCGCCGCCGTCCGCTGCGCACAATGACGTACGCGGTGGGATACGCAAGCAGGAGGCAGGCAATCGTGCAGAGGAAGGAGAGCCACACCGTGCGCCGGAGGATCCCGAGGTAGAGCGGGTCGAGGAACCGGCGGTAGTGCTCGAGGGTGAATCCCGGCGTGACGCCGCCGTAGGCGCCCCGCGGCATGACGCTGTACGCCAGCAGGATCAGGATCGGCAGCAGGAAGAAGGCGAGGAGCCAGAGCCCCGCCGGCCCCAGGAGCAACGCACAGGGCGATGCAGGATGTCGCGCCACCCACCTGAGGACGGACCGCCTCGGGCTCGTCATTCCTCGAGCAGCTGGCAGTCCTCGGCGTGCCACGCCACGAGGCACTGGTCACCCCGGCTCCAGCCAAGCGGCTTGATCAGCTGACCCTCGTTCCGGAGCGCGATGACCATGACCTGGCCATTCGCCAGCATCGCGCGCACATGGATGGTCTCGCCGAGATAGACGAGGTCCTGCACCGTCGCTGGAATCGCGTTCTCGCCCGGCGGTGCGGCATCCAGCGGGGTAAGGTCGAGCCACTCCGGGCGCACGGCGATCCGGACCACATCGCCGCTCGCCACACCTGTCGCGGCCGGGATGCTGAAGCCACCGGCCTCACTGGCGATATCGCGCAGTTCCTCCCGCCGTCCCATCGCAATGCCGCTCAGGAAGTTCGCCTCGCCGATGAAATCGGCGACAAACGCGGTCCGCGGATTCTCGTAGATCTCCGCCGGTGTGCCGAGCTGGGCCACCCGAGCCTGGTCCATGACGGCAAGCCGGTCGCTCATCGCCAGCGCCTCCTCCTGGTCGTGGGTCACGTGAATGAAGGTCACGCCAAGTTGCTGGTTGAGCGACTTGAGCTCGACCTGCATTTCCTTCCGGAGCTTCAGGTCGAGCGCACCGAGTGGCTCATCCAGCAGCAGCACGCGCGGTTCGAGCACGAGGGCGCGCGCGAGTGCCACCCGCTGGCGCTGGCCGCCCGACAGCTCCGCGGGCTGGCGCGACGCGTATGTGCCGGGATCGAGCCGTACCAGCTCGAGCGCCGCGCACACACGGGCGCGTATTTCGCCAGCGGGTCGCTTCCGCTGTTCCAGCCCGAAGGCGACGTTTCGCTCCACCGAGAGATGCGGAAAAAGGGCATAGTTCTGGAACACCATCGCAAGGTCCCGCTCGTACGGCCGTCGGTGGTTCACCACCTCGCCGAAGAGCCTGATCTCCCCCTCATCGACGGTCTCGAACCCGGCCAGCAGCCGGAGCGTGGTGGTCTTGCCGCATCCCGACGGCCCGAGCAGCGAGAAGAACTCCCCGCGGCGCACGGAGAACGACAGGTCGCGCACGGCGGGCGTGGAGCCGTAGCGCTTCGCCACGCCACGGAACTCGACCGCAGGCTGGTCCGGGATACTGGCTGGCATGAGCGGGATCCTTGGAGCGTCCGGTGAACTACCCAGTTGAAAGTAACGGCACGGCGCCGCTTGATTAGGTCAGTGCAAACCCCCATCGCGCTGGCCACCGCGCTCGAGCTGGATGCGGCGATACTGCAGGCCGCCATCACCGGCTGCCTGGCCCTCCTGTGCGTCTTTCTCTACGAGCGATACGGCAAGTCCTATTTTGCCTGGTACGCCGGCGCGTGGAGCCTGTACGTCCTGCGCCTTTTTGCCATCATGGGCTTCCTCCTCACCCGGAACTGGAGCTGGCTCTACTGGCACCAGGCGATCACCGGGTGGACGGCGCTCGCCCTCCTGTGGGCCGCGCTGGTCTTCTCCCGGCAGCTGCGCTGGCGTCCCGTGTACCTCGTCGCCGCAATTTTCCCGCTGCTGTGGGCGTACATCGCGATCTACCAGCTGGACAACTTCTTCCTCGCGGCCGGACCGGCGGTGCTGTTCCTCAGCCTCGCGACGGCATGGACCGGCTGGGTGTTCCTCCGGTACTGGCGACTCGTTGGCTCCACCGGTGCCGGCATCCTGGCCTGTGCCTTCCTGCTGTGGAGCATTCACCACCTCGACTACCCGTTCCTTCGCGCGCGGGGCGCCTGGGCGCCGTGGGGGTACTACCTCGACATCGCCTTTGCCCTCGCCGTCGGCGCCGGCATCATGATCCTGGTGCTCGACGATTTGGGCCGCGGCCTGCGCGCACTGACCGACCTGTCGGGCGACCTTCAGCGCCGGGGCCGGAGCGACGTGCTGGAGGCGCTCCTGGCCCGGCCCCTCACGCTGCCGGCCGTGCGCGGCAGTGCGCTCTACTTGCGGGAGACCGGTCGATTCGAGCGCGGTGCGGGCCAGATTGCCGGCTGGACCGGGCGCACGCCGGAGTCGGTCACCGCCGCGGCGCTCGACGAGGCGATGTGCACCGGGCTGACCCAGGTGACGGACAAGGGGCAGTCGATGCCCGGGAAGGGCGGTGATGCCCTCGCCTACATTGCGGTCCTGCCGGTCTTCACGGGTACCGAACCATCAGGGGCCCTCGTGCTCACCGGCGCGGCGCGCGACCCATTTACGGCGCTCGATGACGACTTCCTTCAGGCGCTGGGGCGCCAGGTGGGCGCGGCGCTGGCCAACGCCGACCTGCACGAGCGGCTGCAGGCTCGTACCGTGGAGCTGGCCCGTCTGTCGGCACGCATGGTGGAACAGCACGAAGAGGAGCGCCGTCGCCTGTCGCGCGAACTGCATGACGAGACGGCGCAGGTATTTTCGGCGGTCAAGATGGAACTGGAGTTGCTGCGCGTGCAGGTGCCCGACATCGCCACGCCCCGGCTGGAGCGGATGCTCGGCCTGATCGACAAGGGCATCCGTGGCATCCGCAGCGTGGTGAACGACCTGCGCCCCTCGCTCCTGGACGACCTGGGCCTCCTGCCGGCGCTTCGCTCGCTCGTGGCCGACTTCAGCGAGCGGAGCGCGATCCGGGTTACGCTCAAGGCACCGCCGGGGCTGCCGCCGCTCTCCAAGGATGCCGAGCTGGCGGTATTTCGCGCACTGCAGGAGGCGCTCTCCAACGTGGTGCGGCATGCGAACGCACACGCGGTGTCGGTCGACATCGCCGTTCAGGGACTGGCCCTGATACTCGTGGTGGCCGACGACGGCACCGGGCCGCACACCACCGACACCGCCTTGCTTGAACGCGAGGGACACATGGGACTGACCGGCATGCGGGAGCGCATTGCGGCGCTCGGAGGCAGTGTCCGATTCGACGGCCGGCCCGGTGCCGGCGTGCGAGTCGAGGTGCACGTGCCGATCACGACAGGGGAGGCCGCGTGACCGACGGCCAGATCCGCGTGCTTGTCGCCGATGACCATGCGATGGTGCGGGAGGGTATCCGCAGCGTGCTCGAGCGGGAGGGATTCCTGGTGGTTGGCGAGGCGACGAACGGCGCCGAGGTCCTGGCGCTGGCGGAAGCGCACCAGCCCGACGTCGCCGTGCTCGATATCTCCATGCCGGTCGAGACGGGGCTGCAGGCGGCCGCCCGGCTGCGCCAGGCGCTGCCGCACGTCCGGGTGCTCATCCTCAGCATGTACGACAACACGGAATACGTCCTCGAGAGCGTACGCGCGGGGGCCCATGGGTACCTGCTCAAGGATGGTGCCGCGAAGGAACTGCCGACGGCGATCCGTACCGTGCTGGGCGGCGAGGCCTACTTCAGCCCGGTGGTCGCCGCGCGCCTCTCCGAGGCGGTGCGCGGCGACATCGACCGGGAACAGCAGAAGGCCAGCCTCAACCTGCTGACCGGCCGGGAGCGGGAGGTGCTGGCCGGCATCGCTCAAGGGCTCACCAACAAGGAGATCGCCGGCGAACTTGGCATCTCGCATCGCACCGTCGAGACGCACCGCGAGAGCCTGATGAGAAAGCTCGGCATCCGCACGGTGGCGGGACTTACGCGGTTCGCCCTTGAGACGAAGCTGGTTGTGGCCTGATCAATGCCTACTTCGAACGGATCTCGATCTGCCGCGGGCGTGCCCGCTCCACCTTCGGCAGGGTCACCGTCAGCAACCCGTCCCCGAACGCCGCCTCGATGCGATCGGGGTCGACCGTGCCGGGCAGGGCAAACGTCCGCTCGAATGCGCCATATGACCGCTCATACCGGTGCACCCGCTCGGTCTTTTCCTCGGCCACCTGTCTCTTCTCACCGCGCACCGTCAGCAACTGGTTCTCGAGCGAGATCTTCACGTCCTCGGGCTTCACACCCGGCAATTCCGCCACGATCTTCACGGCGTCCTTGTCCTCGAACACATCCACGGCGGGCGTCCAGGCCGCGGTCAGCGTACCGTTCTCCGCCGAGAAGGGGAACCCGCCAATCGCCTCATCCAGGAACGAGTTCAGGCGACGCAGGTTCTGTATTGCGTCTGCGGGACGCTGGGTCACTCCGTATCGCATGATATCATCCTCCATTTTGGTTGGCATGCCAGCTCCGCGCTGGCGTCATCGGCAAGAGATTCATTCGCCATGCCACCCGGATCGGTCGATTCGGCAGACTGCGGCAGTTCCTCGTTCGCCCGCGGAGCAGCCACCCTGTCAATTCGGCCGAACGGAAGGCGCGGCCTCCGCGCCGTCAGGGGGGATGTAGCATGCGCCGTCTTGTGATGCTGGGAGTGAATCCGGCGCAGCTCGTGCTGCTGGAGGGCCTCGCCGCGGGCTACGTGAAGGCGAGCGATCCGGCGCTGATCAGCGCGTCATCCACGTATGTGCACGACAGCATGGTGCCGGGATGGCTCGCCGGGCGGCACGACGAAGCGTCGATGTCGATCGACCTGCGGCGCCTCGCCGAGCGTGCCGGATGCCGCTTCATCGAGGGCGGCATTGCCCGCGTCGATGCGGCCGCGCGGACTATCGAGCTGGCGGACGGCCGTCGCGAAGCGTGGGAGGCGCTGTCACTCACGCGGCATTCGATTCCCTGTGATGCGCGCGTACCCGGCGCAGCCGAGTTCGCGGTACCTATCCGCCCGATGACGCGCGCGATCGAGATCGTGCCCGAGGTCGAGCGGGCGCAGCAGCTCTTCGACCGGCGGGAGGTCCGGATCGCCGTCGTCGGGGCCAGCGGCCGCGGCTTCGAGGTTGCCTGTGCCCTGCGCGCGCGCCTCGTGCGCGATGGCACCTCGGCCACGATCATGCTGGTGGATGGTGCAGCGGACCTGCTCCCCGACTGTCCCCCTGCTGCCCGTCCCGTGGCGGCGGGGGCGCTGCGGCGCCTCGGCATCGCGTCCGCGCTGGGGGCCCGCGTCACCGAGGTGTCGCGGCGGGGCCTGCGCCTCAATTCGGGCGCCATCATGCCGGCCGATGTGGTGGTCTGGACGATCGGCAACGCACCGGCCGCCGCGCTCTCTGCGTCGGGGCTTGCGCTGGATGATCGGGGATTTGCGGAGGTCGATGACACCCTGCGGAGCGTGTCACATCCCGAGGTCTTCGTGGCGGGCGATGCGCCCGCCATGGGCAAGTTGCTGACGGACAATGTGGCCGCGTTCTGTGGCGACGCGCCAGCGACCAAGGTTCGGCACTATCAGGAGCCCCGGCGGCTCACGCTCCTCGACTGCGGCGACGGCACGGCGCTCCTCGCGTACGGCGCCATCGCCCGCCAGGGCCGCCTGGCGATGCGTCTCAAGGACAGCCTCGATCGCCGCTTCCTTGCGCGGTTTCAGCGACTGGCGGGCGCCACGTAGATCTCGCTGCCGCCGGCCCGGAACTCGGCCGCCTTGTCGGCCATGCCCCGCTCCATGTCCTGTCGCTTCGCCTCGTCGCGCAACTCGTGCGTCAGCTTCATCGAACAGAATTTCGGGCCGCACATCGAGCAGAAGTGCGCCACCTTGGCGCCGTCGGCCGGCAATGTCTCGTCGTGGAAGGCACGCGCGGTGACGGGGTCGAGCGCGAGGTTGAACTGGTCCTCCCAGCGGAACTCGAAACGCGCCTTCGAGATCGCATCGTCCCACAGGCGCGCACGGGGGTGGCCCTTCGCCAGGTCGGCGGCGTGGGCCGCGATCTTGTAGGTAATGACCCCGGCCTTCACGTCGTCCCGGTTGGGCAGGCCCAGGTGTTCCTTCGGGGTCACGTAGCACAGCATCGCCGTGCCGTACCAGCCGATCATCGCGGCGCCGATGGCGCTGGTGATGTGGTCATAGCCGGGCGCGATGTCGGTGGTGAGCGGCCCCAGGGTGTAGAACGGCGCCTCGGCGCACCACTCGAGCTGCTTCTCCATGTTCTCCTTGATGAGGTGCATGGGCACATGTCCCGGGCCCTCGTTCATCACCTGCACATCGTACTCCCATGCGATCTTCGTCAACTCGCCCTGCGTGCGCAGTTCGGCGAATTGCGGCTCGTCGTTGGCGTCCGCAATGCTCCCCGGTCGCAGGCCATCGCCGAGGGAGAAGGACACGTCGTACGCCTGCATGATCTCGCAGATCTCGCGAAAGCGCGTATACAGGAAGCTCTGCTGGTGATGGGCAAGGCACCACTTGGCGATGATGGAACCGCCGCGTGACACGATGCCGGTGACGCGCCGTGCGGTGAGCGGCACGTATTCCAGCAACACGCCGGCGTGGACGGTGAAGTAGTCCACGCCCTGCTCTGCCTGCTCGATGAGCGTGTCCCGGTACACCTCCCACGTGAGGTCCTCCGCCACGCCACCGACCTTCTCCAGCGCCTGGTAGATGGGCACGGTGCCGATTGGCACCGCCGAGTTGCGGATGATCCACTGCCGCGTCTCGTGAATGTTCTGTCCGGTGGAAAGGTCCATGACGGTGTCGGCGCCCCAGAGGGTGGCCCAGCGGAGCTTCTCCACCTCCTCCTCGATGGTGCTCGTCACCGCCGAGTTGCCGATGTTGGCGTTGATCTTCACGTGGAAGTTCCGGCCGATGATCATCGGCTCGAGCTCGGGGTGGTTGATGTTCGCCGGGATGATCGCCCGCCCACGGGCCACCTCGCTGCGGACGAAGTCGGCCGGCAGTCCCTCGCGCAGGGCCACGAACTCCATCTCGGGGGTGACCTCGCCGCGTCGCGCGTAATGGAGCTGGGTCACCGGTCCCTGCCCGCGATAGGCCGGGCGCTCGAGTGAGGACGGGATCAGGGCATTCGACGGTCGCCCGGCGACCCGGTGAATATCCCGCTCGAGCAGCCAGGGCATCCGCAGCGGCGGGATGCCTTCTCGCACATCCATGCCCTGCGGACCGCTCGGGTCGTAGACCCGGAGTGGAGGCTCACCGCCGGAAAGGACGATCTCCCGGACCGGGACACGAATGCCGCGGGGGCCATCGACGTACGCCTTCCGGGAGCCCGGGAAGGCGTGCTCGAAGGTGTCATCGTGCTGTGTGGTTGCGGGTGCCGACATGGAATCCTCCATCGCATGAACGACGAAGGAATGCGGCAGGGTGACGTGCCTGCGCCGCCTCCCTCCGCCGGTGTGAACCGGATCAGGTTCCAAGGGACTGTCTCAACCTCGGCGTGCTTGCCGGGGTACCCCTGGCGGACAGGTGGAAGATGGGTCGCCTCGATGCGGGCTGCAACGGTGACGATGCCCGCGCTGCCGGGAGGCGAACGGGCAGCGCCCTGCGCCATGGGCCGCCGCTGCCCGACCCCGCCCGGGGAACGCGGCCGGGCGTGATCCCTTACTGCCTGTCAATGCGCCACTTGCGTCCCGTGCGCCGGATCCCGGCGTCCCCTGGAGGTCGATCGTTCGTGGTCGTGGCTCGGGTGATGCGTAGTGGACCACCCAGACCATCACCATGGACGAACCAATGCTGGCTGCACTCGTACTGATTGTTGCAACACTTGGGGCGGCGCTCGCCGCCTATGGGCAGCGCAGCACGGCGCCCGTACCAGTGCACCTGCGCGCCAGCCGGAACCGGGGCAGGGGGCGAGGGGTTTGAAGTAGAGCGAGGCGAACACGCCGGCACCTGCAGGGTCGCCGGCCGGGAAGGACGGTCGGTATGTCGGTGCGACGCGGCATCGCGATGCTCATCCTGGCGCTTGGGAGCGTGCCGGGGGTGCTGCGCGCGCAGCAACCGCTCACCGACGTGAGGTTGCTGGCCACCGACACCCTGCACGACGTTGCCGTCACCCGGCGCGAGCACGGCCGGCCCGTCATCTACTACAATCCCGCCCTCATCGAGCGCGTCGGTCCCCTGCTGCGCGATTTCTTCATTGCCCATGAGTACGGCCACGTGTTCTACAACCATGTCGGCGGCGCGCTCGCGAGCCGCGACTCCAGCGTGGTCGAGCTCCGCCAGCGCCAGGAACTCGAGGCCGACTGCTACGCTGCCGCCCGACTCGCACGCACGAGCCGTCCGTCCGTCGAGGCCGCGGTGCAGTTCTTCACCCGCATGGGCCTGTTCAGCCATGACCGCTATCACCCGACCGGCGCGCGGCGGGCGGCCAACCTGCTCGCCTGCCTGCCCGTCGTGCAGCCCGACCCGAACCATGTGGCGTCGCCGCCGAGCCGAGGGGTCAACGAGTCTGACGCCACCACCATCGAGCTCGGGCCCGATGCCGCTGCACGCCTGCGCGGACTCGTACGGATCAGGATTGATGGACGCCTGCTTGGGACCATCTCGACACTGGGCCCGAGCACGCCCGTCATCGTGCGGCACCTCCGTCAGGGTCCCCACCGCTACGAGCTGACCATCGAGCTCTACAGCCTCGACGAACTCCTGCAGGTCAATCCCTCGGGTGTGGTCCGCGGCGGCGGGACGGTGGAGTTCGAGCGGGCGGGCCGACTGGAGATCAACTGGCTCGGTGACGAGCCGCCGGCGCTGCTTGCCCGTGGAAGGGCGCTCCGCGCAGGGCCATTCCCATAGTGCTGGCTGGCGCCGGGCACCGGCGTCGGACGAATAATCACCGGACCAAGTGCGCATCCCTCAACCCAGGATCCCAGTGCCGCTCAATCGAATTTCCCGCCAGGTTGCTCGCCGTCGGCACGCTGACGGTGGTTGCCAAGCCACTCGATGGCACAGGGGCCGCAGGCTGTTCGCGCCGGATAGCCTGGTCGCAATCGGCCTCAACACCAGCGCCCGCACCTCCGTTTCACGATGCGGCCAGTCGCGCCCCCGGCGTCGCATTTCGCTGCGGCGATACGCTCCCCTGCCCGCAATGCAACCCCCGAAGAAGCATTTCTGGGTGGCTGCCGGGCGAACTGATGGCACTCCAGCATGATCCCCAACGCGGTCAGCCGCTCGCGCGGCGCCGAGTGGGCGGAGTTCAGCTGAAGAGCTGGGGACGACAACCTCACGCTGCCTTGGCAGTGGGACAACAACGCCTTCCTGAACAACCAGTTCTCCCACCCCTACCACGGCGCGATGTACTTCAACTCGGCGCGCACGAACGGGTACAACTTCTGGCAGTCAGCGCCGTGGTCGTTCGTCGGCAGCCTCACATGGGAACTGTTCGGCGAAGTCTGGGCCCCGGCGCCCAACGATCTGGCGAACACGACGCTCGGCGGCATCACCCTCGGCGAAATGCTCTATCGCGTGTCCTCCCTCACGCTCAAGAACGAGGCGACGGGGTTCGAGCGCGTCGTGCGCGAGGTGACGGCCGGGCTGCTCAATCCGGTGCGCGGGTTCAACCGGGTGGTGCGGGGTGAGGCGTGGAAGGTGTCGCAGCACCCCACCCGAGTGGCGGCAGTCCACCATCTTCGGTGGGGTGGAGGTCGGGTACCGCCGGACTCACCGTGCCTGGTGAAAGCGCCGACGAGGCGCTCAATGGCGCGTTCTTGACCGGCCAGGATGGTGTACGGCGACGGGCTGCGCGACCTGGCCAAGAAGCCGTTCTCCTACTTCCGAGGCGAGATCACGCTCGCCAGCAACAATGGATCCGCCGGCCGGCTCGCCTCACCTCGTTAGTCCGGGGCAGCCTCGCCGCGAGGAAGCTCGGGAGACGGCGGGCTGAATCATCTCGCCGGCTTCATGACCTATGACTACGTCGTCGAACCCCGCCATCGAGTTTGGCGGGCAGGGATTCTCCTTCGGTCCGGTGCTCGGGCGCCGCCCCGTCGAAGGGACGTGCGGCTGCGCGCGGAACTGCTGGGCCAGTTCATGCCGGTCGCCGCGGTACAGTCCGACTTCTACCTCACGCAGGAAGGCCGCGACTACGACTATGGCATCGGCCTCGGTGGGGTCGCCGAATGCGAGTGTCGTCTGGCCGGGGCTGGCGCAGATCGGTGCGTACTCGCGCTATGTGTTCCTTCCGATCATCAGCGGCTTTCCCGGCGACCACCAGCTGCTGTTCATGGGTGGCACGGGCAGGATCTACTACAAGGGGCGTGTCGGGATGGGGGTGGACTCAACGTTCTCCGGCGCTGGAGCAACTATTATGGCCGGGCAATAACGTGAGCCGGAAGAACAGCGAACTTCGCCTCTACCTCACGACCTCGATCCCGCAATGGAGGGACTGACCATGCGACAGCCTGCGGACTCGTACTCCTGCTCATGCGACGGCTGGTACCACCGCGTGCGCCGACTCCGTCATCAACGTCATCCAGCCGGACAATGACAGAACCATCACCGTGGTCGGTGACACGATCGAATACATCGCCACCAACCTCGAGAACGTGAGCCAGGTCGATATCTTCACGTGGAACAACCCGATGGAGCGCCGACCATCATCCACCAGTCATTCCTTCCGCACGGCTATGCCCTGCTGGTCATGTTCGATGCGGTCGGCTCTGTGGTCGACTCGACGCTGCTGGAGTACGAGTTACCACGGAAAGCCGAGCCGGTGTTCCCGGGAAGTGGACGATCCTGCATCATCTATACCGAGCGCCTGGGGCCGGGCGCAGGTTTCGCTGGTCCCGCTCGCGGGCGATCCGGTGGTCGGCCGAAGCGCGTGCCGGACAACTCGTTCAGGGCGCCGCCGAGAGTGGCCGTCGAAGAACTGGCAATGGCTGCTCGACGGCCTGGACGGGTCGCCGTAGTCAGGCGTCTTCTGGGTGGTACCGCTGCTAATGGCCGGCTGGTTTTCACGTAATTAGGCCTGACTGCCTGGAGAGCAGCATGTCGCAGCAGATCAAGGGAACTGTGCTCAAGTCACGGCTCGGGTTCGTCGAGGACACCGCCGGCAAGGAAGGCGTGGCCCGCGTACTCGCGCGGATGCCGGCGGATCAGCAACGCACCCTCCGCATGCTCTTCACGTCCAATTGGTATCCGGTGGGCCTGGGCCATGCGCTCGACGCCGCGATCGTCGAGGAACTGGGCGGTGGCAGCGCCGAGGTGTTCGAGCGACTTGGCGCGGCGTCGGCCGACCGGAACCTTGGCGTGGCGTGCACTCGGGGTATCTCGCGCCGGGCGAGCCGCATGTCTTCCTCGACAAGGCGCCGCAGATTTATGCGATGTACTACGAGTCGGGGCGGCGGAGCTACGAACGGACCGGCGCCACGAGCGGCGTGCTCACGACGCACGATGCGCCCGACGTGAACGAGAACGACTGTCGTACGGTGGTGGGGTGGTACCGGCGTGCGCTCGAGATGTGTGAGGTGACCGGGGTGGAGGTGCGGGAGACGGAGTGCCGGGCGCGAGGGGGAGTGGTGTGCCGGTACGAGGTGTCGTGGGCGTGAGGGCGTGAGGGCGTGAGGGCGTGAGGGCGTGAGGGCGTGAGGGCGTGAGGGCGTGAGGGCGTTGCGACAATAGCCTACTTGCGCAGAGTTAATTGATTGATTAATTAAGGAGAATGCCGAACCCGCCGCCGCGCGACCGAATCGCCGATTCCGTCAGCAGCACCACCGCTGCCCGCGATGCACTGCTCGACGCAGCCGAGCGCCGTTTCGCGCGACAGGGCTTCGCCGCCACCACCATCAAGGACATCGCCGCCGAGGCACAGCTCAACAGCGCCCTGCTGTACTACTACTTCGCCAACAAGGAAGCGCTCTACCACGCCGTGCTGCGTCGCCGGATCACCGGGCTTGCCGCCGACGCCGGTCCGGCACTGCTCGCGCCGGTCCCACCCGCCGAGGCGATCCGTCGCTTCGTCCAGGCCTATGTGGCGTTCCTGCTCCTGCATCCCGAGATGCCGGCACTGATGCAACGTGAGGTGCTCGACCACGCTGCCGCGCACGCACTTCCCGAAATTCAGGCGGCGGCCGGCAGTCTCCTCCATCGGTTTGCCGAGATCATTCGCCATGGGCAGGCATCGGGGGACTTTCGGCCGGACATCGATCCGGTGCAGGCCGTCGTTTCGATCATGGGGCAGGTGATCTACGCCTTCATGGCCCAGCCAATCATCCAGGGCATCCTGCTGAAGCGGGGAAGCACGGGACCCGATGCCGTCTGGCTCCGGGAGTTTGGCGTGCATGCCGCAGCGTTCGCGCTCCGCGCCCTCGCCGCCGATCCCTCCACTCCCCAGCCGAGGACGCGTTGACCTGATGCTACGTCATGCCGTGCTGCTCATGACCATTTCGTGCCTCGCGTGCTCACGCCAGGCCACCACCGATATCGTTGCCCACGGCACGATCGAGGTGATCGAGACCGACGTGAGCCCAATGGCGACGGCCCGGCTGCTGCGCGTCCCGGTGGAGGAAGGCGACGCCGTGCGCGCCGGGGACACCGTCGCCGTGCTGACGCAGGCGGCACTCTCGGCGACACTCGACGGCCAGCGGGCGCGCGTTGCATCGGCGGACGCGGCACTGCGCGACCTCGAGCGCGGCGCACGCCCGGAGGAGCTCGCCAGGGCTCAGGCCGAGCTGGAGGGCGCCCAGTCGAACCTGGCGCTGTCCGCTCGCAACCTGGAGCGTGCTCGTGCGCTGCTCGCCGGCAATGCGATCAGCCAGCAGGCGGTGGACAACGCGAACGATGCCGTCGCCACCGCGACCAGCCGGCGCGACGCAGCGCAGGAACAGCTGGCCCTGCTGCAAGCCGGCACGCGACCCGACCGGATCCGGCAGGCGCGGTCCGAAGCCGCCACGGCGCGCGCGGCCCTCGCTGCCGCCGAGGCGAATGCCGCCGATCTCGTACTGGTGGCGCCCACGGACGGCGTGATCCTCGAGCGATACGCGGAGGCGGGCGAGGTGCTGACCCCCGGATCACCGGTGCTGACGCTCGGGCAGGTATCCCGACCCTGGGTACGGGTCTTCGTCGCCGCGCGCAGTGTTGCCCGCATCCGACTGGGCCAGCGCGCCACCGTCACGCTCGATGGCCTGCCCGATCAGCTGTTTTCCGGCATCGTGAGCGTGATCAACCCGCGCGCCGAATTCACGCCGCGGGCGGCACTCACGGAGGAAGAGCGCCAAGACCTGCTGTTCGGTGTCCGCATCGATATTCAGGATTCGACGGGCGCCGTGAAGCCCGGCCTCCCCGCCACGGCGGTGTTCGTGCCGGCCGGTACGCCGTGAACACCGGCACGGTGATCCAGACCCGGGGCCTCCGGAAGGTCTTCGGCGACCGCGTGGCGCTCGAGGGGCTCGACCTCTCGGTGCACCGGGGCGAAATCTTCGGCCTCCTTGGCGCGAATGGTTCGGGAAAGACCACCACGATCCGGATGCTCTGCGGACTGATGGAACCCACCTCGGGCGAGGCAAGCGTGGTGGGGTTTGACGTTGTGAAGGAACCCGAGAAGGTACGGCGGCGGATCGGCTACATGTCGCAGCGCTTCGGCCTGTACGAAGACCTCACCGTGCTGGAAAACCTGCGCTTCTATTCCGGCGTCTATGGCCTCCGGGGCAACGCCGCCCGGACGCGAATCGCCGAGCTCCTGGACGAACTCGAACTCGGCCCGAGGAGCCGACAGCTCGCCGGGACGCTGAGTGGCGGATGGAAGCAGCGCCTGGCGCTCGCGTGCGCCACGGCGCACCGCCCCGACCTGCTGTTCCTCGACGAACCGACGGCAGGTGTCGACCCGGCCTCGCGCCAGCGATTCTGGACCCAGATCGGCGCCTTTGCCGCACGCGGCACGACGATCCTGCTCACGACGCACTACATGGACGAAGCCGCGCGCTGCGAGCGGCTGGCATTCCTCCTTGCCGGGCGCCTCATCGCCGACGGCACGCCCGACGAGATCACGGCGCACTTCAACCAGCCGACGCTCGAAGCGGTGTTCATTGCGTTGCAAGCCCAGGCCGAGGCGGCATGAGCGTGGTGCAGCGGGTCCTGGGCGCACCCTTCTGGCCGATGCTCCGGAAGGAGTTCATCCAGATGCGGCGCGATCGCATGACTCTCGGCCTCATGATCGGGGTGCCGGCGATCCAGCTGGTCCTGTTCGGGTTCGCGATCCAGACGGAAGTCCGCAACCTCCCGACCCTCGTGCTCGACGAGTCACGTTCGAGCGAGAGCCGGGCACTGGTGGCGGCCATCGAGAACACCGGCAACTTCCGCCTGCACGGCAATGCCGCGAGCCGGGACGAGATTCACCGGCGGATCGTGGATGGCGAAGTGGCCGCGGCGGTAATCATCCCGCCCGACTACGCCGATGACATCAAGCAGGGCCGGACTGCCACGGCGCAAGTGATCGTCGATGCCGCCGACCCGCTCTCTTCATCGGCGGCCATCGGGGGCGCCACGCAGGCCGGCAACGCACGATCCGAGGCCCTGCTGGGCGCCAATCGCAAGGTCGAGCCGCCGGTGCGCGTCAGTGTGCGGCCCTGGTTCAATCCCACCTTGCGCAGCTCCGTCTACATCGTGCCCGGCATCATCGGGGTACTCCTCTCGATGACGCTCGTGATCATCATGAGCGTCGCGGTGGTGCGGGAGCGCGAGCGCGGCACCCTGGAACAGCTCATCGTCACACCGATCAGCCGCACCGGCCTGCTGCTGGGCAAGGTCGTGCCGTTCGTGCTGGTAGGATACGTGCAGATCACGATCATCCTGTTGCTCGGTCGCCTGCTGTTCCACGTGCCGATCCTCGGCAGCCTGCCCCTGCTGTATGCCGTTGCCCTGCCGTTCATCTTTGCCAGTCTCGCCGTGGGGATCCTGCTCTCGACCCTGGTGCGCACACAGGCGCAGGCGATGCAGCTCGGCTTCCTCTTTCTCCTGCCGAACATCCTGCTCTCGGGATTCATGTTCCCCCGTGAGGCGATGCCCGAACTGGCGCAATGGATCGGCGCCGCGCTGCCACTGACCTACTTCCTGCAGGTATTGCGGGGCGTGCTGCTCAAGGCTGCCGGGCCCGACGCCGTGTGGCGCCAGGCACTCGTGCTGACGGGCTTTGCGGTGGGCGTCGCGGCGATAGCAGTCGGACGATTCAGGAAGACGCTGGAGTAGCCCTCCCTCAGGGGGACAGGCGCTCGATTCGCCAGGCGTCGCCGGTGCGGCGATAGCGCACCCGGTCGTGCAGCCGGCTCTCGCGTCCCTGCCAGAACTCGAACTCCACCGGGACCACGCGATACCCTCCCCAATGGTCGGGGAGGGGTACATCCTCGTCCAGGTGACGGGTGGCCGCCTCGCGTGCCGCGTCGTCGAGGACCTGCCGGCTCGGCAGCACCGCACTCTGGTGCGAGGCCCAGGCACCGATACGGCTTCCGCGGGGTCGTGAGCGGAAGTAGGCCGTCGATTCGTCACGCGAGACGCGGTGCACCGTCCCGGCCACGCGCACCTGCCGCTCGAGTTCGGCCCAGTGAAACACGAGGGCGGCGCGGGGGTTGTCGGCCAGGTCGCGGCCCTTCCGGCTCCGATAGTCGGTGAAGAAGGTGAACCCCGACCCATCGTACCCCCGGAGCAACACGATGCGCGCCGATGGCACGCCATCGGCAGACGCCGTGGCCAGTGTCATGGCGTGCGGCTCCAGCAGCTCCGCCCGCAGGGCCTGCTCCATCCATTTCCCGAACTCGGCCACCGGATCGGGATCGACCTCCGCCACGTCGAGGCTGGCCAACCGGTACTCCCTCCGCAATTCCGCGAATGACATCGCCTCTCCGTCTCGAAAAGCCGGTCGCCCTGGCCGGCAGAGTCACCGGCGCACGACGCAAGTTGCACCGCGCACCGCACGCCGCACAACGCCTGCTACGTTGACGCTGCCGGGGACCCCGGCCTACACTCCGAGACTCCCGATGCCAACCTCTCCTGCTGCGCCCGGCCGGTCCCTGCGCTCCCTGTGGCGCCGTCTCGCCCCCATGCCCGGCGGGCGCTTCCTGTTCAGCCTGATGCTCGGCCGCATGGTACCGTACACCGGCGCCCTTGGCGCGCGGGTGGAGGAACTCGAGCCCGGGTATGCGCGGGTGACGCTGAGGGACCGGCGCGGCGTGCGGAATCACCTCGGGTCGGTACATGCCATCGCCCTGGCCAACCTGGCCGAGATCACCAGCGGACTGGCGATGCTCACCAGCCTGCCGGACACTGCGCGCGGCATCGTGGTCCACCTCGGGGTCGAGTACCTCAAGAAGGCCCGCGGCAGGCTCGTTGCCGAGTGCCGGTGTTCCGCCCCGTCTGGAGTGGAGGAAACCGTGACCCTCACCGCTGTCGTCATGAACGCCGCCGGCGAGGTTGTGGCCCGTGCGCAGGTGCGGTGGCTCATCCGGCCCATCACTCCCTCGTCGCATGCCTGAGACGGCACTCACGCGCGACGCCGGCATCCGGATCCCGCTGATCTGCGGCGCGATGTATCCGTGCAGCAACCCTGAACTGGTGGCCGCAGTATCGGAGGCAGGCGGCATCGGCATTGTCCAGCCGATGGCGCTGGTCTACGTGCACGGGCATGACTTCGAGCAGGGCATGGCGCTCATCCGCACCCTGACATCGCGGCCGGTCGGCATGAACGTCATTCTCGAGACGTCCTCGAAGCTCTACATGCACCGCATGCGCAGCTGGGTCGAGCAGTCGATCGCCGGCGGGGTTCGTTTCTTCGTCACCTCGCTCGGCAACCCGCGATGGGTGGTGGAGCTGGCCCATGCAGCCGGTGGATGCGTCTACCACGATGTGACCGAGGAGAAGTGGGCACGGAAGGCACTCGACAGCGGTGTCGACGGCCTGATCGCGGTGAACGACAGGGCAGGAGGTCATGCAGGCCGGATGTCGGCAGAGGCCCTGCTGGACGCGCTCCGGCCGCTGGGCCGACCGGTCGTGGCCGCGGGCGGCGTGGGCGACGAACATGAGTTCGCGCGCCTGCTGGCGATGGGGTACGATGGCGTCCAGATGGGCACGCGATTCATCGCCACTACGGAGTGCCGCGCGCATGCGAGCTACAAGGACGCCCTGGTGCGGGCCACCGCGGATGACATCGTGCTGACCGAGCGCGTGACCGGCGTGCCGCTGGCGGTGATCAACACCCCCTACGTGCAGCGCATCGGCACGCGGGCGGGACCGCTCGCCCGCCTCATGCTGAAGGGGCGCCGCACCAAGCACCTCATGCGCACCATCTACGCCGTCCGCTCAGCGATGCGCCTGAAGGAGGCATCGCTCAATGGCGGCTCGTCGAGCGACTACTGGCAGGCCGGCAAGAGCGTCGACGGCATCGGCGCCATCGAGTCGGCGGCGGACATCGTACGGCGCTATGGGAAGGCCGCCGGCTTCTGAACCCACTCATTGACCCGCTGGCTCGGCTCGTCATCGCGCACCGGGGCGCGTCGGCGGAACGGCCGGAGAACACGCTGGCGGCGTTCCATCGCGCGGCGGAAACCGGGGCCGATGCGATCGAGCTCGACGTGCGGCTTTCCAGGGATGGCGTACCGGTCGTGATCCACGATGCCACGCTGGACCGCACCACCGACGCCCGGGGACCGGTTGCAGCACGCACGGCCGACGAACTGGCGCGTCTCCGCGTGGGCGACACCGTTGGCGTTCCGACCCTCGAGCTGGTGCTCCGTGAGGTGGGCCTGCCGATCCTGCTCGAGGCGAAAGAGCCTGGAGCACAGGAAGCGATTGCCGGGGTCCTGTTGAAGACCGGCGCCGCGAACCGGGTGGTCGTGGCGTCCGCGCACGACGAGGCGCTGGGCGCCTTTCGGCAGCCGCCGTTCCTGGTGGGCGCGTCGGCCCGGGATATCCTGCGCCTCTGGCTCGCGCCGCTGCAAGGCGTACCCGACCTGCGCTGCGTCGCGTACAGTGTCCCCTGGCGGCACCGTGGCGTGCTGACCGTGCCCACTCGCCGGTTCGTGGCGAACGCGCACTCGCTCGGCGCGAGTGTGCATGTATGGACCGTGGACAATCCATCGATCGCCCGCAGACTCTGGTCGCGCGGCGTCAGCGGGATCATCACCAATGATCCCGCAACCTTGAAGCGCTTCGTTTCCTCTAGCTTGCCGTCGTGACCACACCTGGCCCTGTCGGGCAGGGATTACTCGAACCGGTTTCGGTGCTGCACGACTCAGGCTCCTGGTACTCGGAACCGCATGCCGACAACCAGGCGGTGCCCACCCCGACACCCACCATGAGCAGGAAGAGGCGGAATTTCTGCGGGGAGCGAACGCTGGACATTTGGGCCTCCGATACGTCGAAAAAGGGTCGAAGTGCACGGCTCCGATTTCTACCGGGGGCCGGTTGCCGCTGAACCGCGGCGAAGTCGAGGGGAACTGACGGCTCTCCCAATTGACGCCGTCACACCCCAAGTGTTCTCACCACCTCTTCGTCGATGGATTCGCGCGGTGCCTGAGGGGTCACGTTACTGGGAGACAGCGTGCAGCAGAATCACTGGCGGGCCGACAGGAAAACTGCCAGCCGGGGCACCGTGTTACTGGAGGTCATCCCCCCCTGGTAGCGGCTGCTCTGGACGTACACCTGGAGACTGGCACCCATGGATACCCGCCCTAGCACGGGCACAAGCCCATCCACGTCGATGATCTGATTCAGGTGCGCCTGCGATCCCCCGCTCATCGTCGCCGTCCAGAAGGCGCGGTAGCCTGCCGAGAGGGTGATGCCGCCGGAGCCATGCTGCAGGCGGCCCAGGGCCCGGACCCCGACTCCCGCGCCATAGTCGTAGAGGCGCGACACTGAAGCCCACGCCCTGTCGTCGGACGTGGCCACGATCGGAAGCACCAGAAGACTCAGGTCCGACCGGAGGCTCCACCGCCCCACTTGGGTCCGTGAGAGCAGCCCGCCACTGAAGCTCTGGTATGCGAACTTGTACAGCGGGTTGGACTGATACCCGTATTCCATGAAGATGCCCGCCGCGTGCGTGCGCCCGCGCAACCCGAACCGGGTCAGGATGCCGCGCACATCGAGTTCGGCGAGCGGGGAGGCCGAGCCACTCGCGAGGACCGCGCCGAAGGTGAAGAACGAGAAGGGCTGCACTCGCGAGGCACTGAAGGGGTCACCGTACTCGATGCCGATACCCACCAGCGCCTGGTCCACCGCCACACCAGCGGCACCGCGGAGCCTTTGCCCGCCCACCACGATGCGGCTTTCCAGGGCAGCCGCCTTGTGCTCGGCAGGATTGGCGCGCCGTTGCCACGACTCGCCGCGCGAGAGTCGATTCAGCCCGAGGCCGGGATCAATGAGGAGCACCGAGAGCTCCCTCCAGGCGCGATCGATTCCCGACGCCTCGTTGTCCAGCACCAAGAGCGACAGCCGTCGTGTCGCCTCACCGAGGACAACGCCCATGAGGCTGGTCGTCAGCAGGTCGTTGATGGACGGCGGCTGTGCCTCCATCATGATCTCCCACATGAGGCTGCCGCCCACGGTGGCGGGGGCGGCGGTCCAGAACGACAGGCCGTTCGCGCGCGCCAGGTTGAAGTAGATGCTCCCGTGATAGGGATGGTGGAAGTTGTTCGTCAGGCCATCGTTGTTATCCCACTCCCAGCCACCCTTCAGGTTCTGCCACCACGATGCCGGCGAGACCCTGGTCCATTCCTGCTTACGGTACGCCCGGTTGAAGCCCCACATGGCGACATTCACGGACGCGATACCGATGGCCGTGCGCGCCCCTGGATACCGCACGGCCGTTGGCGACGCGAGCGGACTCCCGGAATCCTGCGTGGCGGCCATGACGGATATTTCAAGCACGCCTGGCGGAATGCAGTCGTCCCCGGCTGCGGCACACACCGAGGCCTGAGCCTGCGAGATTGCGGGCCAGCCGCACGCCAGGCTGACGGCGGCGACACCGCAGCGACGCCGGAACCAGTTCATGGTCTGGGTGCTCTCGACCGGACCCCACCTCCGTCCTCGAGGCGGGGCACGCGAGCAAGCCGCCCGGGTACGATCGCCTAGTTCGAGGACGATCCGGACCCGCCACTGCAGTAGGTCTGGCCTTCAATCGTCGAGCAATCCTCGCAACTGCAGGCCGAGAGGACCATGGGGATACTGACTCCAGCAAGCAGCAGGAGGAGGACGAGTGTACGGCGCGGCAGGCGAAGTTGACTGGACATAGATTCCCCTTCTGGTGAGTACCAGGTTGCGTTCCAGGCGCTGGCGCGCCCGCCTGAGGTCCTATCCGACGGCAGAGGCCCCGCCATCTCTGGAAGGACGGAGGGACACCGGAAGTATTCTCACGGCTCACAGCCAAGGTGGGTTCGGATGTATCCAGCAGTGGTGAACTGGTTCCAGTCGAGTCCCTTGCCGTGGCTCGCCTTCCTGGTGCCCCGCCCCGGGATGTTGTATGCCGTGGTGGTCCTGGTGTGCGGTGCGTTGTTCGCCCGGCGGGCCACCAGTTCCGGACTCTCGCTGGATACCGCACTGGAGGCGATTCTCGCCGGTACCGTCGGCGCGCTGGTCGGTACCCGGGTGTTCTACCTGGTCACCCGAACGCGATTCTGGGAAATGAGCCTGCGGGAACTGGTGGACGGGTCGAGGGGAACGGCATCCTGGGGCGCGTCCCTGGGCGTTACCCTGGGCCTGGTGGCCTACGCGCGGTGGCGCGGACTCAGGCCGCTGCGCCTCATCGACATCGGCACCAGCGTGATGGGGGCTGGCATCCTCATCGGCCGGGTGAACTGCTGGCTGACGGGCGATGACTTCGGGCGGGTCACCACCTGGCCCTGGGGCATCCGGTATCCCCAGGGCAGCATGCCATGGGTGGCACAGCTGCGGCGCGGACTGGTGCAACGCGACGATGCCTGGTCACTGCCAGTGCATCCCAACACGCTGCTCCTGGGCGTCACGGGATTCGTGGTGTTCCTCTTGACGTCCTGGTACTGGCGCGGTCATCGAGACCAGTTGGGTCGCACCAGCGCATTCTTCTGCCTGATCTATGGCGCCGAGCGTTTTGTGATCGAGTTTCTCCGGGACGCGGACGCCGGCGGCGCCCCGGGGCTGCTCTCCCACTCACAGTACATGTGCCTGACGCTCATGGCCGGCGGTGCCCTGCTCTGGTGGTGGACCGGCGCCCGCGGGGAACCGGACGCCGTTCCGGCCTGAACGCCGCCGCCGCACCAAGGGCGTCATCGGCGTGGGTGAGCGGTCCTAGTGACGCTCCGCGCCCGGGGTGGCACCCGCACCGGCCGGTACCGGCGGTGCATGCCGAGTACGCCCAAACCGCTCCAGCAGCACTTCCCTCCAGTCATAGAAGATCTCGTACACCGTTGGAATGACGAGCAGCGTCAGCAGCGTCGACGTCAGGACGCCGCCGATCACCGCCACGCCCAGCGGCTGGCGAAACTGCGCGCCCTCGCCATGGGCAATCGCCACCGGGATCATGCCGGCGATCAGTGCGAAGGTGGTCATCAGGATCGGCCTGAGCCGGATCGCACCGGCCTCGATCAGCGCCTCGCGGATCGGCAGTCCCTTCTCATGACTCCACTTGGCGAAGTCGATGAGCAGGATCGCGTTCTTGGCCACGATCCCCATGAGCAGGATGACGCCGATCAGGCTCATGATATTGATCGTGAGGTTGGCGATCGACAGCGCCAGCATCACCCCGATGAGTGACAGCGGCAGTGACGACAGGATGGCCAGCGGGTCGAGGAAGGACCCGAACTGCATGACCAGGATCAGGTACATCAGCCCCACGGCAACGATCAGGGCGAGGGCGATGTTGCCGAACACCTCCGCCTGCTGCTCCGCATCGCCGCCCACGGAGTAGGTGACGCCCGGTGGCAGGGGCGTGCGGGCGAGGGCCGCCTGCACGTCGGCCATCACGTCGCCGGTCGACCGGCCCTGCGCATTCCACTCCACGTTGACGACGAGGTCGCGATTGAGGTGGTCGATCACCGCCGGCCCAAGGCCCGACGTCACGCGCACGACCTGCCCGAGCGGGACAGTGCGGGGTGCGGCCGCCGAGCTGCCCGGTATCGTGAGCGGCAGCTGGCGCAGGTCCTCGGCGCGCTTCCGCGCCTCCGGCGCCAGCCGCACGGTCACGTCGCGCGTCTCGCCGCTCGGATCGACCCAATCGCCGGCATCGATTCCGGCGAAGGCCGGTCGCAGTGACTGGGCCACCTGGCCCACGGTGAGGCCGAGCGATCCGGCCAGTGAGCGGTCGAGCTCCACGGTGAGCTCGGGCCGTTGACCCTTGCTCGAGAGGGCAATATCCACGGCACCGGGGACCCGCTCCGCGATCTGCCGCACCTGCTCCGCCGCCTGGTTGATGGTCACCAGGTCGGGGCCCTTGATCTGCAGCGCCAGCTGCTTCCGCCCCCCGCCCCAGTCGCTGGAGAAGACCGCCAGCTTGACACCGCCCACGTTCGCGAGCTGGCCCCGGAGTTCGCCGGCGATTTCGTCGGCGCTCCGCTTCCGCTGGCTCTTCGGGATCAGCTTGACGTACACCGAGCCCAGGTCCACGGCACCAGACGCGGCATCACCAAGCGTCACGTAGGTGTAGCGCACATCCTTCCGTGCACGAATGATGCGATCGGTCTCGTCCGCCTTGGCCTTGGTATAGGCCATGTTGGATCCTGGCGGCGTCTCGATGGCCACGCGCAGCTCGGAGCGATCGTCGATGGGCACAAAACCCACGCCCACCTTTCTCCACTCCGGCACATAGCGCATCGGTACGACGGCGATGGCGATGCCGGCGAGTGCACCAAGCACTCGCACCGCCGGGTGCCGGGTGCCGGTCACCGCCCACACGATCACGCTGATCCCGGCCAGGGCCACGAGGAAGCCGGAGATCCCCTTCATCGGCAGCGTGAAGGAGGCGAAGAAGGCACCCAGCGCCACCACCACCATCGCAACCCGATGGTCGAGCGCCCACGCGATGACACCCTTGTATCCCTCGGCTACGCGGTTGAACCAGTCGTTGAACCGGTCGAGCACCCGCGTGATCCAGCGCCGCTTCTCCACCGGCACGTGCGGGTCATTCCAGTACGCCGACAGCATGGGGTCGAGCGAGAAGCTGACGAAGAGCGAGACGAGCACGGAGCACGCCAGCGTCAGCGCGAATGGCTTGAACCATTGCCCACCCACGCCCGACATGAATGCGATCGGCACGAACACGGCGAGGATCGAGAACGTCGTGGCCGTCACGGCCAGCCCGATCTCGTCGGTGCCCTCCATCGCTGCCGTGTAGTGATCCTTTCCCATCTCCACGTGCCGCACGATGTTCTCGCGCACCACGATGGCATCGTCAATGAGGATGCCGATGGCCAGCGAGAGCCCCAGGAGCGACATCGTTTCCAGCTTGAACCCAAGCGCCCAGACGGCGATGAAGCTGGCCATGACGCTGACGGGCAGCGCCAGGCCGGTGATGACCGTCGAGCGCCACGAGTTGAGGAACACGAACACGACCAGCACGGTCAGTGCCGCGCCCTCGAGCAGCGTCAGTTCCACGTTCTCGACCGCCGCCGCGACGCGAACACCGGCGTCCTTCACGACGTTGATCTCGACGCCTTCCGGCATCTCCTGCTGGAGCTTCACGATACGCGCGAGCACCTTCGCAGCCACGTCGGTCGTGCTGTATCCCCGCGACTTCTTGACATCGATGCCCACTGCCGGGCGCCCGTTGAAGAGCGCCATGGTGCGCTGCTCCTCCGTCCCGTCCTTCACCTCGGCCACCTGGCCCAGGCGAATCAGCGTTCCGCCGCGCTCGGCCACCACCAGCTGCATGAAATCGGCGGGGCCGTCCAGCCGGCCGCGGAGCCGTATCGAGCGCTCGTCGTATGTGCCAGTCAGGCGCCCGACCGGGGCGGCCAGGTTTTGCGCCTGCAGGGCCTGCACCACCTGCGACACGCTCACTCCGCTCGCCTGCAGCGCCGCCGGCTTCAGCTCCACCGTCAGTTCACGCTCGAGCTTCCCCGCCACGGTGACTTCCGCGACGCCCGGAATGGAACGCAGTTCGCGCGTGATGCCGGGATCGGCCAGGCGCGTCAGCTCCGCCGGCGACAGCCGGTCGGAGGCCAGCGCGAGCGACACGATGGGCAGGTCAGTATCGCTGAACTTCTTGATAACCGGCTCTTCCATCTCGGTCGGCAGGTCGTTGCGTATGCCTGAGATGGCATCGCGGATGTCCTGCGTCGCCTCGGACAACGGCTTCTCGAACACGAACTCGATCAGGAGAAACGCGAACCCGTCCTCGGCCTTGCTCACGACCTTCTTCACGCCACTGATCGAGGTCAGTGCCTCCTCGACCGGGTCGAGGAGCTCCTTCTCCACCGTCTCGGGAGAGGCGCCCGGGTACGGGATGCCGACCGTTACCACCGGGGGTGCCACGTCGGGAAATTCATCGGTCTGCAGCTTGAAGAGCGCGATGATGCCTCCCAGCGCCAGTGCCACCATTGCCACGATCGTGACGATCGGGCGCTTGATCGCGAAATCCGAAATGAACATGGGGCGTCTTTCCTAGGATGCCGGCGCGCTGGACGCGCGCTCAGCCGGAACCTGTATGCGTACGGGCGTGCCCTCCGGCAGGCTGCGCACCCCGCCGGTGAGCACGGTATCGCCTGCGGCCACGCCCGACTTGATCTCGAGCCGCTCGGTGGCCGCGTCCTCGAGGCCCACCTCGACCTCCCGGCGCTCCACCATGCCGCCCTGCAGGCGGCTCACCATCGGCCGGACACCGGTCGGGTCGACCGCACTCTTGGGGATCGTGACGGCCTCTCGGGACACGACGATCACGCGGCCCTCGGCGAACAGGCCGACGACCAGCTGCTTGTTCGGGTTCGGCACGGTGACGAGGATCCGGACCTGTCCCGTGGCGGCATCAACCGACGGATAGATGCGCGTCACCTTGCCAGTCAGCTGGTCGTCGCGGAAACCGCTGAGCGAGAAGTGCACCGGCGTGCCCACCTTCAGCCTGCCCAGCGCCTCGGCCGGGACCTGGGCCTCCAGCCGAAGGCTGGATGGGTCCACGATGGTGAACAGCTCGGTGCCATCCTTCACCACGTCGCCCACGCTGGCCGTCTGGTCGCTGATGATCCCCGCAAATGGCGCCCGCACGCTCGACCGCTCCAGCGACCGGTGCGCAACCACCTGCCGCGCATTCGCCTCTGCCAGCGACGCCCGCACCTGTGAGAGCGCCAGGGAATCCGCCTCGACCGTCCGCGTCGACACCGCACCCGCCTCCGCAAGCCGCTGGTCGCGCTCGAGGTTTCGCTGCTGCAGGCGCAGGTCGTTCTCCAGGCTGCGCACCAGCGCATCGGTGAAGGCTGGCCTGCTCCCGCGCCGTCTGCGGCTCGATCTGGGCGAGTACCTGCCCTGCCTTCACCGCCTGCCCCGGCTCGACAAACACCTGCAGTATCGAACCACCCAGCTCCGCCCGTACACGCGCCTCCCGCTCGGCGCCGAGCGCTCCCGAGATCGACGGGCCATCGAGCAGCGTGCTCAGGGTGGCGATGCTGATGTTCTCGGGCCCGACCACGACCGGTGCCGGTGCCTCGCTGGCATCGGACTTCTTCGGGGCCCTGCAGCCGACGAAGCTCGCGCCTGCCACTGACGCGAGGATGAGGATGGCGGCGCCGCTCCGGACATTCATCGGGGTCTTCCTTGCGATTGCGGTATTTGGTGTCATGTGGCTGATCAGCGCCCCGTCGAGGAGACGGCGCCGTTGTATGACTGGAGCGCCGTGCCAGCCGACGTCACCGTGGACGTCGTTGCCGCCGTGAAGTCGGCGGTGCCCAGCGGCAGGTACGGCAGCAGCACCCGGCGAAGTCGTGCCACCTGGAGGTCGCGGGCCGCCTGGGCCTGGTTGGCCCGCGCCTGTTCCAGTTGCAGGCGCACATCCTGCAATTCCGTCTGGGTGGAAAGTCCCTCGCGGTAGCGCAACTCGGCGATCTCGTATGCGCGGGTGGCCTGCTCGACCACACTGGCGGTCGCGATCCCGTTGTCCTGCGCCTCGCGCAAGCGGGCATTGATGGTCTCGTTGTCCAGTACCGCCTGCTCGCGCGTGAGCTTGGCCTGCAGCCGCGCTGCATCGAGATTGGCGGCGGTCTGCTTCTTGGCACCGAGGATCCGGCCCGAGGTGAAGATCGGCCAGTTGAGCACGGTGGTGAGCGTCCAGTCATTGCCGAACTGGCTGTTGACCGGGAAGAGATCGGCACTGAAGCCGGCGCGGTTGTAGTTCATCGTGGTCTGCAGCGTCGGGATCCACTGGCGGCCGGCTGCCTGGTCGAGCTGCTCGCTCTGCGTCACGGTCTCCTGTGCAGTACGAACGACGGCGCGCCCGGCAGCCGAGGTGTCCGCCCCATGCAGCAGCGTGTCCACATCGGTTGGCAGTACGCCGGAATTGTCCCGGTCGTCGAGCGGGGTCTCCAGCACGATCTCGGCGCTCTGGGGAATGTCGAGGAGTTGCTTGAGTCGCGTGATGGCGATGTCCCGGTTGGCACGCGTGCGCGTCACCACCGGCACCTGGTTGTCGCGCGCCACTCGGGAACGCAGCTGCTCGAACTCCGACTGGGTGCCGACCTCGCGCCCCAGGGTGACGTCACTCAGGGTTCGTTCCGCCTGCGCCAACGTGAATTCCGTGATGGTGACGAGCTGCGCGGTGAGGGCCGCATCATAGTAGGCGCTCGCCACGGTCAGGATCGTGAGCGCCTGCTGCTGGGACAGCTGGAGCTGGGACACACGGGCGGCCGCCTTGCTCGCGCCGAGCTGTGACCACTGGCTCAGGTTGAGCAGCGACATCCCCGCGCTGCCGCCGATCCGCCACTGGTTCTTGGAGGTGAACGGGTTCGAGCCCGACGAGTCGGGCGGAAAGAGGTTCTGGTACGGGTTCGCGAACACATGCGTGTACTGCGGACCGAGACTGACCTGCGGCAGCAGCGCGGAGCGCGTCTGCATCACTGCTCCCTGGGCCCGGCGCACGCTCGCTTCCGCAATGCCCACCTGCTCGCTGGCGGGCTCCGCCTGCGCCAGCGCATCGGATAGCGTAAGGCGCACCGTATCCCGGCCAGGCACCCTGATGACGGCGTTGGGTGCCGGCTGTTGCGCGGCAAGCGACGGCATCCCGGCCAGCGTGAACACCACCACGGCACCGACAATCAACCTCATGCGCGAGTTCCTTCAGGAATGGCCCCGGGGCTGCGCAGCCCGACGGCGCGCAGGAGGACTTCGACGAAGAGCCTGGTAACGTCTTCCGGCGCCGGCATGTCAGGCACCAGGTCGCGCCAGAGCGCGTGACTGAGCAACGCATGCACCAGCATCGCACCACTCGCGTCGAGCAGCATCGGATCGCCGATGTGCACGACACCCTTCGCCTCAAGGTGCCGCAGGAACATGCTCAACTGGTCGAACTCGGCGGTGGTGGTACCGTCGCAGACCGACGGGGCAATCTCGGGACGCAGCACGATGTCGCCCAGCACCTGGCGAATCAGGTTCTTCTGCCGGTAGAAGCGCTGGAACGCCGCGAGCGCCCACCGCTGGAGTTCCGCGACGGGATCCTCCGCATCCGGGTTCAGCAGCTCACGACTCTGACGGTCGGCGCACTCGATCGCCTCGCGAATCAGCGCATCCTTGGAACCGAAGTGACGGAAGAGGGTGACCTCGTTGAGGTCCGCCTCCTGGGCGATCCGTCGAGTAGTGGTACCCCGGTAGCCCGCCTCGGCATACACACGAGCGGCCACCTCGAGCAATCGTTCCCTGGCGTCAATACTCATGGCCGGATAGGATACCCCAACCTGGATAGAATGCAAGTACCTGCTTACAATACCGCCACGATCACCCAACGCATCGAGCAGTTAAGTCGTTTGGCGACTTATGATTACAGAAAGGGCGACCAAATGGTCGCCCTTTAGAAACGTCCGCAATGCGCGCCTAGCGTTCGATCGGCAGCCCCACGCCATTGCCCCACTCGGTCCAGCTTCCGTCGTAGTTCCGCACCCGCTCGAACCCCAGCAGATATGTCAGCGCGAACCAGCTGTGGGAGGAGCGTTCGCCGATGCGGCAGTAGACAATGGTCTCGCCGCCAGGGGCGATGCCGTTCTCCTGCTGGTAGATCGTGCGGAGCTCACTCGCCGGCCGGAAGCAGTGGGTTGCGGGATCAACGGCGCGCGCCCAGGGAATGCTGCGCGCGCCCGGAATGTGACCGCCGCGCATCGCACCCTCATTGGGATAGTCCGCCATATGCAGGCGCTCACCCCGGTACTCCTCGGGACTCCGCACGTCCACCAGGCGACCGCCGGCCTGCACGTGCTTCAGCACTTCATCGCGATAGGCGCGAATGGGTGCGTCATTCCGGGTCGGTACCACGATGTTGCCGGGCGGGTACTTCGACGCCTCCGTCACCAGCGGCCGGCCTTCCTCGGCCCAGCGCAGCCGACCACCGTCCATCAAGCGAAGATTGGTGAGCCCGAACAGGCGCAGTACCCAGAAGGAGTAGGCCGCCCACCAGTTGTTCTTGTCGCCGTAGAGGACCACCGTCGTGTCGGTCGAGATCCCCTTGGAGCGCAGCAGCGCCTCCATGGCATCCCGGGACACGTAATCGCGGCGCACCGGGTCGTTCAGGTCGGTGACCCAGTCAATCTTCACCGCGCCGGGAATGTGGCCGGTTTCATAGAGAAGCAGGTCCTCGTCCGACTCGACGATCCGCACCTTGGGATCGTCGAGGTGCGCGGCAACCCACTCGGTGGAAACGAGGACTTCAGGATGAGCGTATCCGCGTTCGGTGATCGGCTGCACCACCGGCAGTGACTTTTCTGGTGACATGCGTGCAAATACGAGCGAAACTGTCGGATTGTCAAGCAACAGGGGCGGCCCCGCCTAGCCCTCTTCCTTCACCACCACTGCCAGCAGCTCCTGCTGCGAGTGGGCCTCGCCCAGCAGCTCGATCGCCCTGTGCAACTGCGGATCTTCCGGTGCCCAGCGCCGGAACGCGGCCGAGTCGCCGAAGGCCGAGCGGCTCACGCGCTGCTCCAGGAGCCGGTCGATCATCTGCCGACTGGAATCGAATTGCGCGCGGGTGATCTCCACCCCGGCGCGCGTGAGGCGCTGGTAGAGCGTGTCGCGCCAGGCCGGCTGCACGGTGAAATCGTAGCGCACGTTACGCTTCAGTTCCTTCGTCATCTGCGTCAGTGCGGTGTTCGCTTCCTTCGCCCTGGCCGAGAGCGCGCGCTGCAGTGCCTGCTCCACCGAGGTGAGGGTATCGGCCCCAACCAGCACGTCGGGCACCACGCCGCCGCCACCAAGGACGATCCGGCCATTGTCGGAGCGGAACGCCGGGCGCGTGGTATCGGCGGGCGGCAGGGAATCATTGCGCGACTGGTGTTCCCGCTGGATGGAACGACCGCTCGGCGTATACCACTTGGCGTTGGTGAGCTTGAGCATCCAGCCACCGTCGAGCGGATATAGCGTCTGCACGACGCCCTTGCCATACGATACCGTGCCAAGCAGCACGGCTCGGTCGTGGTCCTGCAGCGCGCCCGCCACGATCTCGGCTGCCGACGCCGTGTTGCTGTCAGTGAGGACGACGAGCGGGAGGTCGGGTGCCACCGGGGCGAACGCGGTGCGGCGCTGGTCGGCCGGCCGACTGCGGTACTTCACCGTCACCACATCCTGGCCCGGGGCCAGGAAAAGGTTGGCCACTCGCACCGACTGCTCCACATCGCCACCGGGATTGCCACGCAGGTCGAACACCAGACCGCGGACACCCTGCTCGACCAGCTTCGTGACGGCGCGGCCCAGCTCCTCGCTCGCGACATCGTTGAAGCGCTGGAGGGACACATATCCAATCCCGTTGTCGAGCACGATGGCGATGGGCACGCTCGGCACGTGCACCGTCGCCCGGTTGAGCTGGAACGTGAGCGGCGCCTGGACGCCCTCGCGGGCGAGGGTCAGTGCGACGGGGGTGCCCGGTGCCCCCAGCAGGCGCCGGGACACCTGATCCAGCTTGAATCCCTTCACCGATTCGCCGTCGACGGCGAGGATGCGGTCGCCGGCCACGATGCCGCCCTGTTCACCGGGAGCGTCGGCGAAGACCTTGCTGACCACGATGAGCCCGTCCTGGTCCTCGATGAGGAGCCCGACGCCGCCGTAGGAATTGCCCAGGCTTTCGCGGGAGAAGCGCGCCAGCTCCGCCGGCGAGAAGAGCGCCGCGTACGGGTCGTCGATCTGCCGGACCAGGCCACGGGCAGCCCGCTCGTAGATCTCTTCCTGGGAGATCGAGTCGATGGCCTCCCGTTGCAGTCGCGCCATAACCTGGTCCAGCAATCGCGCCCCATCGCGCTGCGGCGCACCGGCCGAGAGGAGGGTCATTGCAACCCCGGCAACCACCGGCAAGGCCAACAGGCTCAACCACTTCTTCTGCATGGGACTCCTCCTGACGGCGCCTGGCGCCGAGATCATTTACTTGCCCTGCTCGCAACCTTCACGCCGCTGTGTATCCGCGAGGCCGATGATCTTCCATCCTTCGGGCAGCTTGGCGAGGTGGAACGCATCCACGCCGCAATGACTGAACTTGTCTCCCAGCCAGAACTCGTACGTTGCCCACACCGCCGCCATCGACGCGTCGAACTGCATCGTGGTGGCCAGGACGCGCTCGTCCCACGTCGCACCGGTGGCCTTGCCCACGTACCCGGCAAACTCCTCGGCCCCGATGGGATCGATCATCAAGGTACCCTTCCGCGTCCCGACCGACACGAGCCGGGTCCCGGGGGCAAAGCTGCCGGCGATCATCGCCGAGTCGCGCGCCCGCATGCCATCGAAGAGCTGGGCAATGACGGCGCGGACGGCTGCCTCGTCGGCGGCACTGGCTCCGGACTGGGCCGCCACCGGCATGGTCGACACGCAGGCGGCCACCGCTCCGGCCACCAGGGACAGTCGGAAGCGCATCCTACTTACCCTTCTTTCCGGCCTTCATGGCCTTCTCGATGTCGTTCGCGGAGCGTGGGGCCTTGCTCGAGAGCAGCTCATGCCCGCCCGATGTCACGAGCACGTCGTCCTCAATGCGGACACCAAGCTGCTCGTCCGGAATGTAGATCCCGGGCTCCACGGTGATGACCATGCCCGGGGCCAGCGCCGTGGTGTAGTCGCCAACGTCATGCACATCCATGCCGAGCCAGTGGGACAGGCCGTGGATGTAGAAGGTATCGCAGGTGGTGGACCCGCAGAGCGTGCCGGAGTGCTCCTTCATGTAAGCCCGCGCAATCTGGTTGAGCCGGCCAACGGTCATGCCCGGCTTTACCGAGTCGATGCCTACCTGCTGGGTGGCGAGCACGAGGTCGTAGATCTGGCGCTGCCGCGCCGTGAACTTCCCGTCGATCGGAACGGTGCGGGTCACGTCGGCCGAGTAATACCCATACTCGCCGCCCACATCCATCACGACAAGGTCGCCGGCGGTGATGGTGCGCCGGTTCTTGTCGTAGTGCAGTGTGGTGGAGTTGGGGCCCGAGCCGATGATGCTCGGGAAGCCGAGCCGCTCCGCGCCACGGACGCGAAAGCCACTCTCGATCATCGCCTCAACCTGGTATTCCGTCATCCCGGGCTTGATGGCGCCCATGGCATCCACCAGCGACTCGGCGGTCAGGTCGATCGCGGCATGCATGCGACGGATCTCCTCCGCGTCCTTGGTCAGTCGAAGCTGTGCGATCACATATAGCAGATTGACGGCGGGCAGCACCGCGTCGTCGCGCTCAGCGCTGAAGACCAGGTCGCGGAGGAAGGTGTCCTGGCGCGCGCGCGCGCTCCGGTCCACGAACAGCGAGCCACCCTTTCGCGAATAGGTGCGGGCCTGGAGCACCCCGCGAATCTGCTGCTCGGCGCTATCGGCGGTTCGCACATCCGCGATGCCGGTCAACGAGGACGCGTCGGCGCCAGGGCCGAGGGTGGGCCCCGTCCAGCGCTCCGACTGCGGGTCGCGGGCCGGCAGGTACAGGGTGACGCGGGTAGCCCGGCCGGAATCTGCCACGACCAGCAGCCATGAATCCTTCGCCTCGATGCCGGTCAGGTAGAAGAAATCATTGGTCTCACGGTAGTCCGAGTCCTGCGGGTAGTCTCCCTCGATGTTCCGTTCCACGGAGGAACGAAGCACGGCAACGCCGCTGCCCATGGCGTGCGCGAGCCCGTCCCGCCTGGCGGTGAGCCGCTCTACGGGAACTGCTCCAGCGGGTGAGCCGGTCTGGCCGGCGAGGGACGAGGCACAAGCGATGGTGAAGGCGGTGAGTAGGACGCCCTGACGGATCAAGTCGGTGCTCCTGAAGGTCGTGGGGGGCGAGACGGGGTACCCGGGAAACGAATGGTCCCTCAGAACGTAAAACGCTGAAACGTGTAAAGCATGCAGGGTAGCTGGAGACCGTACGGAAGGCACACCCGGGATTGTTTCCGGGTCGAGTATCTTCCCTTCCACAACCGGGTGATCATTTCAGGAGGTGGCGATGCGCTGGACGCCGAGCGGCAGGAGCGACAACCTCGAGGACCGTCGAGGCGCATCCCGCTTCGGCGGGGGACGGGGCCTGGGGTTGGGTGGCATCGTCGTCCTGCTGGTGCTGAGCCTCATCTTCAAGCAGGATTTCCTGAGCCTGGCGGCGGGCGGTGGCGCGGGTGCCCCGGCCGCCGAGGCCGCGCCGATCGACGATCCGCAGGAGGAGAAGGCCGTCCAGTTCATGTCGTGGGTGCTCAATGACGCCCAGGACACGGTGTGGGCAGCCCTGCTTCCGCAGACGATGAATACGAGGTTCACCGATGCGCGCCTGGTGCTGTTCCGCGACGTCGTCCAGTCCGCCTGCGGGGTAGCGCAGGCGGCCAGCGGGCCATTCTACTGTCCGGCCGACCAGAAGGTCTATATCGACCTGTCGTTCTGGGATCAGCTGGGGCAGATGGGCGCATCGGGCGAGTTTGCCCAGGCCTATGTACTGGCCCACGAACTCGGGCACCACGTGCAGACGCTGCTGGGCACGTCACAGCAAGTGTCCCGGCTGCAGCAGACCCGGCCGGAGATGGCGAACCAGGCGTCGGTGCTGCTCGAGCTGCAGGCCGATTGCTACGCCGGGGTGTGGGGGCATTCGGCGGCGCAGCGGAACAAGCTGGATCCGGGCGAGGCTGAACAGGGCCTGCGGGCCGCGGCGGCAGTCGGCGATGATCACATCCAGAAGATGTCTGCGGGTCGTGTCAGCCCGGAGTCGTTCACGCACGGCAGTTCGGAGCAGCGGATGATGTGGTTCCGTCGCGGCTTCGAGTCGGGCGACCCGCGGCAGTGCGATACTTTTTCGCGAACCCAGTGAACTGTCCAGGAGACACCATATGACGTTTATCCGGCGGAGCGGCACCGCGCTCCTCGTGCTTGCCACCCTGTGCGTCGTGCCGCTCCTCGCGCAGTCGAAGGCCAAGAACAGCGACCCGATCGTGCAGGACCGGCCCCTCTCGGAGTGGATTGCCGACCTTGGCGGTGCGGCGCCCTACACCCGTGTCTCCGCGGCCTATGCCGTGGGTTCGGCGGGGGCCGCCGGCAAGCCAGCCGTCCCGGCGCTGATCGAGAACCTGAGCAGCGAGAACAATTCGGTGCGTTACTCGAGCACGCTGGCCCTCGGCGAGATCGGCCCTGGTGCAGCCGAGGCGGTACCCGCGCTCCAGAAGGAGCTCGATGACCGCAATGAAGATGTGGCGGCCATGGCCAGGAAGTCGCTGAAGAAGATCACCGGCGAAGTGGCCGAATAGGGCTTCCCCAGCCCCGAAGGCGTCCCCAAGAGGCGCCCCCTTGCGGTATATTCATGTATCCGTATATTCGGATACATGACGTCGATCCTACCCCAGCTCGATCTCTTTGCCGATCCGGTGCGCGCCCGGGTGCTCCTGCTCCTGGAGCCCCGGGAATTGAGCGTCGGTGAACTGGGCGAAGTCGTTCAACTGCCTCAACCTACGGTCAGTCGGCACCTCAAGGCACTGAGCGAGGCGGGCTGGGTCACGTCGCGCCAGGACGGCACCAGCAGGCACTACCGGGCCTGTCCGGACCACGCGCCGGCCCTGGGCGACCTGTGGCGCCTGGTGCGGTCGGAGGTGGAAACCACCCCCGATGCGCGGCGCGACGCGGAGCGACTGCGCCATGTGCTCGCAAAGCGGCAGGCGCGTGAGGCGTTCTTTGCCGGCGCGGCCAACCAGTGGGACGACCTGCGCAGCGAGCTCTATGGTGCCCGGGTGGAGTTGCTGCCGCTTCTCGGATTGCTGGACGCGGACGTGGTCGGTCGGCGACCTGGGCTGCGGTACCGGTCACTTCGCCCTCGCGGCCGCGCCGTTCGTACGGCAGGTCATCGCGGTGGACGGGTCGCCGGAAATGCTCGACGTGGCGCGCACGCGACTCGCGGGCGTGACCAATGTGGACCTGCGCAACGGCAGCCTCGAGTCGCTTCCCATCGACGACGGGGCGCTCGACCTCGGGGTGCTCAGCGTCGTCCTGGGCTACGCCGCCGATCCGCTGCTCGTGCTGCAGGAGGCGGCCCGGGTGCTGAAGCCGGGTGGGCGACTGCTCATCGTGGACCTCGAGCCGCATGACCAGGTGGAACTGCGCCAGCGATATGGGCAGTCATGGCAGGGCTTCGACGAAGGGGTCCTCCGCGGCTGGCTGGAAGCAGCCGGGTTCACCGCGCTTCGGCGCGGCACGCTGCCCGCCGAGCCGCGGGCACGCGGGCCAATGCTGTTTGTCGCCACGGCGCGCGCGCCGCAACATCACGACCATTCATCGCCCGAGCGGGCAATCATCTCAAGGAGCAGAACGTGACCGCCATCGCAACGGAACGGAAGCAGGCCAGCGCGAGCATCGATCGGCCGGCCTTCAAGGTGAAGGACCTCGGCCTCGCCGAGTGGGGCCGGAAGGAGATCCGGCTCGCCGAGTACGAGATGCCGGGCCTCATGGCGCTCCGCGCCGAGTACAAGGGGAAGAACCCGCTCAAGGGTGCCCGGATCATGGGCTCGCTGCACATGACGGTGCAGACGGCGGTGCTCATCGAGACGCTGGTGGACCTTGGCGCCGACGTGCGCTGGGTGTCGTGCAACATCTTCTCGACCCAGGACCACGCCGCCGCCGCCGTGGCGGTTGGCCCCACCGGCTCGGTCGACAAGCCGAAGGGCATCGCCGTGTACGCCTGGAAGGGCGAGACGCTCGAGGAGTACTGGTGGTGCACCGAGCAGGCGCTCATGTGGCCTGATGGCGGCGGCCCGAACCTCCTGCTGGACGATGGCGGCGATGCGACGCTGCTGGTGCACAAGGGCGCCGAGTACGAGAAGGCGGGCACGGTGCCGGCGTTCGACGCTGACAAGGATCCCGAGGAGCTGGGTGTCATCCTCGACCTGCTGCGCGCGGAGCAGAAGAACAACCCGGGCCGCTGGACCAGGGTCGCGGCCGCCATCCGTGGCGTGTCGGAGGAGACCACCACCGGGGTGCACCGGCTGTACGAGATGATGCAGGCCGGCACGCTGGCGTTCCCGGCCATCAATGTGAACGACTCGGTGACGAAGTCGAAGTTCGACAACCTCTACGGGTGCCGGCACTCCCTGACCGACGGCATCCTGCGCGCCAGCGACGTCATGCTGGCCGGCAAGGTGGCGGTGGTGCTCGGGTACGGCGACGTGGGCAAGGGGTGCTGCCAGGCGCTGAAGGGCCAGGGCGCCCGCGTGGTGGTGGCCGAGATCGACCCGATCTGCGCGCTGCAGGCGGCGATGGAGGGCTACCAGGTGACGACCCTCGAGGACGTGGTGGCGACGGGCGACATCTTCATCACCGCGACGGGCAACAAGGACATCATCACCGTCGACCACATGCGGCGGATGAAGGACAAGGCGATCGTGGGGAACATCGGCCACTTCGACAACGAGATCGATATCGCCGGGCTCAAGAAGCACGGGATCACGCGGAACAACATCAAGCCGCAGTACGACGAGTTCGTCTTCCCCGACGGGCACGGCGTGCTGATCCTGGCGGAGGGGCGCCTGCTCAACCTGGGCTGCGCCACCGGCCACCCGAGCTTCGTGATGTCGGCCAGCTTCACCAACCAGGTGATGGCGCAGATCGAGCTGCACACGAACAACGCCAGCTACGAGAAGAAGGTGTACACGCTGCCGAAGCACCTGGACGAGAAGGTGGCGCGCCTCCATCTCGACAAGCTCGGCGTGAAGTTGACGAAGCTGACGAAGGATCAGGCCGACTACATCGGCGTGCCGGTGGACGGGCCGTACAAGCCGGAGCACTACAGATACTAGGCGTGAGGGCGTGAGGGCGTGAAGAAAGCGGCGGTAACACTGGCCGTGTGCGCGGCGGTGGGCCTTTCGGTGCCTGCCGCCGCGCAGCGCGTTCCCTCGCCGGTGAGGGATGCCGCGCTCGAGGCGCAGCTCCAGCAACTTGTGGCACCGTTCCAGGGCACCGTCGGCATCTACGTGCGGCACCTCAAGACCGGGAGGTACGCCGCCATCCGGGCCGATGAGGTGTTTCCCACCGCAAGCATGATCAAGGTGCCGATCATGCTGACGCTGTTCCAGCAGATCGAGGACGGGAAGCTGGGATGGCTCGACACCCTGACCTACCGCGATTCGCTGCTCTATGCCGGCGAGGATGACATGCTCGGCAAGCTGCGCGACAGCACGCCGATCCCGCTGGCGCAGGTGGCGATGCTCATGATCACCACCAGCGACAATACGGCGTCGCTGTGGCTGCAGAAGCTGGTCGGCACCGGCACGGCGATCAACGCGTGGCTGGCCGGGCACGGGTTCGACTCCACCCGGGTGAACTCGCGCACACCGGGGCGCGAGGACGCGCGCGCGAGGTATGGCTGGGGCCAGACGACGACGCGCGAGATGGCGGAGCTGCTGGTGATGATCCGGCAGGAACGGGCGGTCAGCCCGGCCGCGGACCAGGAGATGTACCGCATGCTCACGCGCATCTACTGGAATGGGGAGGCACTGTCGCGGATCCCGCCGTGGACGCAGGCGGCCTCGAAACAGGGCGCCGTGGACCATTCGCGGTCGGAGGTGGTGCTCGTGAACGCCCCGTCGGGCGATTATGTCTTCTCGGTGATCACGAAGAACGCGGTGGATTCGTCGTACGCAAGCGACAACGCGGGATATGTCCTGCTGCGGCAGGTGTCGGCACTTCTCTGGTCCACCTTCGAGCCGAAGCACCCCTGGTCGCCGGCCCCGGGGGTGGAGCGCTTCAAGCCGTAGCCGCCTCTTCCGGCATCGGGAGCCGTGCGGGAATGCTGGCCCGCACCATTTCACAGAAGGTGCGCGTAATGTCGGCATCCACTTCCGTCCCGGTGCGCGACTCGAGGTAGGTCAGCGCCTTCTCCGGTTCCCATGCATCGCGATAGGGCCGGTTGGTGCACAGTGCGTCGTAGATGTCGCACACATGCACGATCCGGCTGGCGTAGTGACAGTTGCGCGCAAAGCGGAAGCTGGGATATCCCCCACCATCGATGCAGACGTGGTGCTCGTAGGCCACCACCGCGGCCACGCCGAGTCCCCGTTCGCGCGAGAGCACGATGCGGGCTCCCTCCACCGGGTGCGCCTGGATCACGGCGCGCTCCTCGTCGGAGAGCTTCCCCGGCTTAGTGAGGATTTCCTTGGGAATCTTGATCTTGCCGAGATCGTGGAGCAGTCCCGCCACGCCGAAGCTCCGCACTTCCTCCCGGCCCAGCCCGAGGCGCTCCGCCAGTCCCATCGCCAGCACCGACACATTGCATGCATGAGTGGTGGTGTACTGGTCGAATCGCTTGAGGTCGAGCAGCGGGAGCAGCATGCGGTGCTCCCGCTGCATCGCGACGGAAAGCGAGCGCACCACCGCCTCCACCTCGCCCATCGGCAGCCGTTCGCTCGCCGACACCTCGTCGTGGATCCAGTCCACGGTGGCGGCCTCATCCTGAAGCGAGAGCGAGCTGGCATAGCCGGCCAGGAGCGACATCGCCCCATCCGTCACGTCGCTGCCGCCCCCCCCGATCTCGCGGACGAGCAGCGGGCCGAAGCGGATCGACGACTCCACCATCTGCCGCGCCTCGGCCGAGGTGTCGGGCCGGCCGTTAAGCCGGCGCCAGATATCGTCCACAAAGCGCGTGTACTCGTCGCTGGTGACGCCGGCATCGATCTCGATGCGCTCCACGCCAACACTCGCGAGCCGTGGCGCCCAGTCCCAGGTGCCAAGATCGTTGAGGGCCCGCTCGCCCACCACGGTCTCTGCCCCCACGAAGGACACGTCGAAGCGCTGCTCTCCCTCCAGCAATCGCACCAGCCGTTCGTAGGAGTTGTCGAGCGCGCGCTCGCGTGCCGGGTGGCCCTCGGCATACAGGTTCATGGTGGCGAGGCACTGTCCCAGCGAAATGAGGAAGGGGGCGGCGCTCATCCGGCGACCTCCGGTCCGCGGGCCACGTGCATGAGCTCGGGGTCGCCACTTTCCCCGGCCAGCTTGAGGGCGTAGGCCGCCTGCGGGTAGGTGTGCCACTTGCGCGCGAGCACCTCCAGGGCGGCAAGCATCTCCGGCGACTTGGGCGTGAGCCGCGGTCCCCGGAAGAGGGTGCGCTTGGTGAGCACCCTGTCGAAGAGCCAGTCGCGTGTCGCGGGGGTGGGCGCCTGGGCGAGCAGGGAGATGGCGCGCAGCCGGAGTTCCACCGGGCGCCCCGGGCTGTTGATCAACACCATCAGCCGGGTCACCGCCTGGCGCGGCAGGCCGCCCGCCGCCGCGTCCAGTCCGAGCTTCACCACGCGCGGGTCGTTGTCGGCCAGCGCAAGATGTATGGCCTCCTCCCGCTCATTCGCCTGTCGTGCCATGACGCTGATCGCCTGGAAGCGAACCGTCACCTCGGGATGCTCGGCGTACGCGCGCGCCTTGAATCCCGCCGGCAGGACTTTCAGGCGGGCGAGGAGCGCCAGCAGGTTGCGCTGCACATACCAGGGCACGCGGGGAAGCCGCTCCGCCAGGAGCGGCCCGATGTCGGCGCCCATCGCGGCGAGCCGTTCCAGGATGAGGCGGCGGGTGCCCTGCGACTCGGAAATGGCGAGCGCGTCCACGAGGCCTGCCGCCGCCGCCGAGCCGGTCTCGTCGAGGAGTCGCTGGCTGCCCGCCACATCGATCGGCTCCTCGAGCAGCACGCGGCGCAGGATCTCGGGCGACCCCAGATGCCGCCGTGCGAGCGCCACGGTGTCGGGCGCGTCAGTGGCGCTGGCGAGCAGGTCGAGCAGCGGCGTCAGTTCCCGCGCCTCCAGCATCAGCTCGATCGCCTCGAGCACATGATCACCCGACGCATTCGTCTCGATGGCGATCTGCATCAGGCGCAAGCCCTCGCCCGCCAGCGGCACGGTGCCTTCCACCTTGGACACCTCGAACTGGCTCAACTGGTCGAGGAGCCGGGTGTGCTCCATCGGGTTGGGGTCCTCGAGGGTCCAGTTATCCACGATCTCGCGCGCCGCGTCCCGGAGTTCGATGTCGCCCTGCGACCCGGCATCACCCGACGCCCGGGCCTGGCCCGCCAGCTTCCGGAGCATGCGCACCATGAAGTGCGAGATGTTCTGCTCACCCGATTCTCCCGCGGCCTTGAGCAACTCGACCACGGAATCCACCGGGAGCGAATCCACCGCCTCGGTCATGAGCACCCGGCGCTCCTCCTTGTTCTGCCCACTGAAGAGCCAGGTCAGCGCCGCGGGAGAGAGCTGGGCCACCAGCGAGCGCACCTGTCCCTCGAGCACCTGTCGCTCGGCGGGATCGGCACCCCGTGCGTAGCGACCGAGCCGCACGATCATTTCGCCGACCTCGCGGGCGCTCCGGCGCTCGCGCGCGTAGCTGTTGATCCGGGTGGCCAGGCGATCGGGCTGGGCATCAGCCTCCGAGATACCCTCCCCGTCACCGTCCCCATGGAGCGTGGCGGCGGCGAGCGTGAGCCACAGCTGCTGCCCCGCCCCGTCTTCGGCGGCTTCGGTCCCATCGTCGTCGGCCAGCGCCAGGCGACGAAAGGCCGGGGGCACGATGTCGATGTGCGGCCACGTCGGCAGCGGTTCACCATGCCCATGCAGCCGCTCGCGAAACAGTTGCGGGTCGGCACTGAGGTGATGCAGCGCCTCACTCAGCTCGTCAGCCGTGATCCCGCGGCGCAGCATGATCCCGCCCACCTCCCGGCGGTGCAGCCGCTCGGCCAGCTCCTTCACCACCGCATTGGTGCTGTCGGTCGGGACGCCGTCAATCAGCAGCGTGCGGCGCGCCACGCCAATGCCGAGCGCGGGGCGCTCGGCAAAGAGCGCCTCGGTGGACAGGGCCAGCGCGGAGTCGGCCGATACCAGGGCAGGATGGCCCGGCGGGTAGGTGCCGTGCTTGTGCAGTGCGATGGATACACGAATGAGGAAGGCATTGATCGCGTCGGAGGAAGGCGGACGCTCAGGCAATGACGGCGCATGCGTCATGCGGCGGGACGCTGGCGTGTCCTGGACGCGTGCATGTCGATTGCCATGACCTTGAAGCTACGTCGGTGCCCCGCATGAAGAAAGCGACGCATCACCCGGTCCGTGGGGCCGAGCCGTGCTGGCCGTCCCTAGAACATCCTCCTGAGTGCCGCGCCGCGGCGTGCGCCATAGACGGCGAGCCCCAGGAGCGGGAGGCACACGATCGCGAGGAGCGGCACCCGCCGCTGCCATGCGAGCACCCCGATTTCCACCGCACCAAGTGCGCAGAGGATGGTCGCCGTGCGCCAGAGGCGGTAGAGTCGCAGGCGCTGGCCGGTCGTTGCGGGGCTCATCGATGCGGCCAGACCTGGTTGCTCCGGTCGGTGTCGGGGAGGCGCTGGCCCGGATCGATCTCCAGCCGGGTGAAGTCATCGGGCACCGCCATGCGCACCGTGACCTTCTTCTCGCCCTGGAACCAGATGTCGGCGGGCAGCGTGAGGCTGGTGGTGCTGCCGCTGGCGCCGCGCGCCACCAGCAATACGGGCATCGGCACCTTGCCCTTGTTCTCGACGGTGACGATGAGGGTGTCGGCATTGGCCCTGACCACATCGTCGATGGCCTGGTCGAGCTTCCACGTCTCGTAGTACCAGCTGCGCCAGAACCAGTCGAGATTCGTGCCGGACACGTCGTTCATCGTGTCCCAGAAGTCGGCCGGCATCGGGTGCCGCCCGCTCCAGCGCTTCCCGTACTCCCGGATTCCCTTCATCATGGTGGAATCGCCGATGACAGTGCCGAGGGACGCGAGCACGCTGGCGGGCTTGAAGTAGCTCGCGATGCCGTAGGTGTTGTAGTCGGGATACTTGTCGCCGTGGCGCATGAGCTCGGTTTCCTTCCCGTAGCGCACCGCCCCCACATAGTTGCGCCGGTTGTCTCCCGCGTCGTCGGACTCGGGAAACTGCGCCTTGATCGCGAACGACTGGAAGTACTGCGCCATGCCCTCATCCATCCACGCGTAGCGCTTCTCATCCGACCCGACCTGCATCGGGAACCACATGTGGGCAATCTCATGCGCCTCGACATCGAAGAGCGTGCGCTCGTTCCAGTCGCCCCCGATGCATGTCAGCATCGGGTACTCCATGCCGCCGCAACTCGCGGGACCATCCACCACCGTCATGTGCGGATAGGGATAGGGCCACAGCAGGCGGGAAAAGACGGCAATCGAACGGGCGGCGTAGGGTACGCTCTCGCCCCACCCTGAGCGGAGCTGGTCGGTCCGGTAGAAGCTGTAGATCATCGTGGTGTCAGGCGCGGCACCGGGCGTGGTGCCGCCCACCGGCACGCTGCTCGCGTCCCAGAGGTACAGGCGGGACGTCGCCCAGGTGACATCGCGGACGTTCTGTGCCTTGAAGCGCCAGGTGAGCTTCCCGTCCTTGCCGTTCGTCGTCGCCTTCCCGGCGCCGCGGTCGCTCTCGCCAACGACGTGCACCAGCGCACCACTGGCGCGGGCTTCAGCCAGCCGGGCGCGTGTGCTGTCGCCCAGCACCTCCTCCGGGTTCTGGAGCGTGCCGGTGGATGCCACCAGCCAGCCTTCGGGAACGGTGAGTGCCACATCGTACTCGCCGTAGCCCATGTAGAACTCGGCGTTGCCGAGGTACTGGTCGACCTGCCAGCCATTCACGTCGTCATAGACGGCGACCTGCGGATACCAGTAGCTCAGGACATATGTCTCCCGGTCCTGGCCTCCCCGCGGGCCATCCGGGGGGATCCGCAGGTTCCACCCAAACTCGAGTTCGACGCTTGCGCCGGGGGCAAGTGGCGTGGGGAGGCGCAGCGCCATGATGGTGCCCGACACCGTCCAGCCGGCACCAGCGTCCGTCGAGTCGAGCGACTGACCGGCGGCGGCGACCCTGGTGAAGAGAATGCCGCCGAGTGATGCCAGCAGGGGTGTATTCCGCTTCGCATCCGGGGCGAAGAGGTTGCCGTACGCCTGGAGGTAGATCGTCGGCAGCGTATCGGGCGAGTTGTTGTGATAGGTCACGGTGCCCTGGCCAATCAGGCGCTTGCTGACCTGGTTGAGCTCCGCCTCGAGGTGGTACTCGGTCCGCTGCTGCCAGTAGGCGGGACCAGGTTCACCGGTGCGGGTACGAGTGCCCAGCGCTACCGCGCTGTCGAACGCACCCCAGGCGGGCATGGCGAACGCGTGGGGGATCACTGGCGCCGCCGCCGGTGTCTCCGCGTCCCGTGATGGCGCGGAAGCGGCACCGGGCGCTGGTCGAGGGGACGGCCCGGCGACCGACGATGCCGGCCGGGTGCTGCAGGCGGCCAGGAGGAGCAACAGCGCCGCCGCCAGGCGGGGCGCCGTGACGGGGTGGCGCCGGAGGACAGGTCGTTGAGTCAGGATAGACAACAGGACAACTCCCGATGGGACAGGATGATACGAATCCGGGCGGGACCCGGCCCGATCCTTATGGTAATGGGTCGCCGGGCAGCCAGTCAGGGAGACGTTCCGGCGCCGGGCCGGTTGCACCCCCAAGCGCCTGCCCGGGCGCTGCTGCTGGTTCCTGCTCCTGTCGGAGGCGCCACGCGCGGGCGAGCGAGCCGACGGCGAGCCAGCACGCGAGCAGCGCCACGGGAATGGCGACCACGCGGGGCCAGAGCACCGCCACGACGGTGAGCACGGCGAGCGCAGCACCCGCCATTCCCATGAGCCGGCTCTCCGCCGGGCCCAGTTCGCGGCGATTGCCGATGGCGGCCCCGACCGTGTTCACCCAGCGGACTGCGCTGGTGGCGGCGCGGCTCGAGCTGCCCGGCGAACGACGCCACCGTCGATGTCCCGTGGGGGGTATGATGGGCTGTACCCGCGAGCGCTTCGACAGCACGATCTCCGTGGCGTTGGCAAGATCCTCGAGGTAGATGGCCTCGAGCTTGCCGGCAAACTCCTGGTCCTCGACCGCCACATCGAGCTCGTAGTTTCCCATCCAGCTCTGCAGGTTGAGGTTGGTGGAGCCGACCCGTGCCCACTGGCCATCGACGACGGAGGTCTTCGCGTGGAGCATGGTGCCATTCCACTCGAAGACGCGCACACCGGCCTCGAGCAGCGGCCGGTATCCCGACCTCGAGAGCGGGCTCACGAAGGGTACGTCGCTGGATCCCGGGACCAGCAGGCGCACATCAACGCCGTCCCGCGCCGCAATGCACAGCGCCTGGACATACGCGGCGCTCGCCACGAAGTAGGCATCGGTGAGCCAGAGGGTTTTCTGCGCCAGCGACGACATCGTGAGGTCGAGACGGTACACCCCGGTCGTGGCTGGCGCGGTGGCGATGACCCGGAGCGCGATGTCACCGCAGGGCTCGATGGACCCGGCGGGCGTCAATTCCTCGCCGGGGATCGGCGCACCGGTGACCGCCCACACCTCGGCGAAGGCCGCCTCGAGGTCGGTCAACGCCGGGCCCTCGATGGCCACGCCCATGTCCCGCCAGGGTTCCGACCCCTTCGACGGATCACCTTCCCAGCGCGCGCTGACGCAGAGACCAGTCACGAACCCGATGCGGCCATCGACGGCCAGCATCTTCCGGTGGTCGCGGCTGAGCCAGCCGAAGGGGTCGTCGATGCTCGGTGGATTGACGCAACGCACCTCGACGCCGGCTTCCTTCAGCATGCCATAGAAGCGAGCGCCCGACTCCCGAAGGCACCCGACCCAGTCATACAGCAGCCGCACTCGTACGCCGGCTCGCGCCCGGGCAGCCAGCGCCTCGGCGAATCGCCGGCCGGTGGGGTCGTCGGAAATGATGTAGCACTCGAAGAAAATGCTGCGCTCCGCGCTCTCGATGGCGCGCATCCACGCGGGGAAGTTCTCGGCCGCATCGCGGAGGATGCGCACGGCGTTTCCTTCCACGAGGGGCGCGCCGGCGGCGCGCGACAGCAACTGGGCGGCATACGCGCGAAGCTGGGTTGGCGGGCGCGGGCCGATGGCGGTCATCGAGCCAACCCGTGCTGGTGCGGCCGGTCCGGTTGTGACAATCCCCCTCCCACCCATCCCTCGCGCGCCGCGATCGACCAGAGCCCGACCATCAACAAGCCCGTTGCCAGCAGGCGGCGGGGCCAGAGTCCCCGCCGGAGCAGGCGGGTGAAGCCGGCAGCGAGGACGGCCAGGGCCGGGACCGTGCCCAACCCGAACAGGACCATGGCGGCAGCGCCGAGAGGTGCACTGCCAAGCGCCACCGCCAGCGCCAGGGCGGCGTAGACCAGGCCACATGGCAGCAGTCCGTTCGCCAACCCGAACAGGTAACGCGAAGCCGGTGCGTCAGTTGGCAGCAGTCGGGTCATTGTGCTCCCCAGGCCGGGCATGGCGAATCGCGGCTCGGGAAGGAGCCCGGCCAGCGCACCGGTGAACCAGACCAACAGCGCCGTCGACACAGCGGCGGTGGCCCAGGCGGGGCCCGGCAAGGCGTGACCGAAGAGCGCCGCGAGGGCACCCAGTGCGGCATAGGTGGTCAGGCGCCCCAGGTGCCACGCCGCCGCACCGGCAGGGGTTCGGGAACAGGCCGCAGCAAACCCCCCGCACATCGCCAGGCAATGCGGGCTGCCGATCAGCCCCGCCACGAAGGCCCCGACCAGCAGGGCTATCATCCGGCAGGAGCGGGCGTGTATGATGAATTCCTCACTGAAATCCCCGCTCTGACCATCCGGTCGGGCCGTAGGAATAGCAGCAGCCGGGACAGGCATGCCCTGTCGCTGGTGCAGGTGCTCACCTCATCATACCCCCTTTCGGGCGGATACATGGCCACTGCTCCAGCTCCGGACTCCACCCCTCCACCGACCGTGCCGGACCGTACCTCGCCCACCCCGCCGTATGATGATGCCATCGTCAGGCTGTTCTTCATCGCCACGGTCACGTGGGCGATCGTCGGAATGCTGGTCGGGGTCATCATCGCCCTCGAGCTCGCGTGGTGGCCAGCCAACATGGGGATCCCGCAGCTCACCTTCGGCCGGCTGCGCCCGCTGCACACCAATGCCGTGATCTTCGCCTTCTGCGGCAACATCTGCTTCACCGGCATCTACTACTCCATGCAGCGGCTGCTCAAGACGCGCATGTGGAGCGACAACCTCTCGCGGCTCCACTTCTGGGGATGGCAGCTGATCATCGTCTCCGCCGCCCTGACGCTGCCCTTCGGCCTGACGCAGACCCATGAGTACGCCGAACTGATCTGGCCGATCGACTGGGCAATCACCCTCGTGTGGGTCATCTTCGCGATCAACTTCTTCGGCACCATCGCGATCCGGAAGGTCGACCACCTGTACGTGGCGATCTGGTTCTACATGTCCTTCGTCATCACGATTGCCGTCCTGCATATCGTCAACAACATCCAGATCCCGGCGACCCTCTCCCGTTCCTACCCCGTCTTCGGCGGTTTGACGGATGCGCTGGTGCAATGGTGGTACGGCCACAATGCCGTCGCCTTCTTCCTGACCACGCCGTTCCTGGGGCTGATGTACTACTTCCTCCCCCGAGCGGCCGAACGGCCGATCTTCAGCTACCGCCTGTCGATCATCCACTTCTGGTCACTCGTGTTCCTGTATATCTGGGCCGGCCCGCACCACCTCCTGTACTCCGCCGTGCCGGAGTGGGCCCAGACCATCGGCATGGTGTTCAGCATCATGCTCCTGGCGCCCTCGTGGGGTGGCATGATCAACGGCCTGCTCACGCTGCGCGGGGCGTGGGATCACGTGCGCACCGACCCGATCCTCAAGTTCATGGTGGTGGCCGTCAGCTTCTACGGCATGGCCACCTTCGAGGGCCCCCTGCTGTCGATCCGCGCGGTCAACGGCCTCGGGCACTTCACCAACTGGATCATCGGGCACGTGCACAGCGGGGCGCTCGGCTGGAACGGCATGCTGTCGTTCGCGATCCTCTACTGGCTCTTCCCGCGGCTCTTCGGCCGTCCCCTGCTGAAGCCGGAATGGGTCACGACCCACTTCTGGATCGCGACGACCGGGATCGTGCTGTACACCGTTTCCATGTGGGCGGCGGGGCTTACGGAGGGGCTGTTCTGGCGGGCGATCGATCCCTCGAGTGGCCAGCTGCGCTACCCGGTGTGGGCCTACGTGGTGGAGAAGCTCGCGCCCTTCTACTGGATGCGCCTCGCCGGCGGGCTCCTGTTCCTCTCCGGCGTGATCCTGATGGCCCTCAACTTCATGCTCTCGGCCCGCGCCGCGCGCGCCGCGACACCATCAACCGGCGATGCACTGCCGGCTCGCGCCTAGGCGGGGGATACCATGCCAAGTGAGCACAAGGACGGCTTTCACCGGCGGATCATCGAGGCGAAGGGTGGCACGATGGCGGTGCTGACCGCCATTGCCATCTCCATCGGCGGTCTGGTCGAGATCGTGCCGATGTTCAGCGCCAAGCTGGGGCCGGAACACCTCGCCGGGGTATCACCCCTCACGCCGCTGGAGGCGGCGGGGCGGGACATCTACATCCGGGAGGGCTGCGTCTCCTGTCACTCGCAGATGATCCGTCCGACGCGCGCCGAGATGCTGCGCTATGGCGAGTGGACCAGGGCGGGCGAGTACGAGTACGACCATCCGTTCCTGCTCGGCTCCCGACGCATCGGCCCGGACCTGCAGCGGGTGGGCGGGAAGTACCCCGATGCCTGGCACTACCAGCACATGAAGGATCCGCGGAGCACGTCACCCGGGAGCAACATGCCGACCTACCCGTGGCTCTACGGCGCCAGGGTCGATCCACTCGAAGTGGCCGCCACGGTGCGGACGCTGCGCAAGGTGGGCGTGCCGTACAGCGATGCCGTGATCGCGGGCATCCCGCAGCAGATGCAGGCCGAGGGGGGGGCGATCGTTGCCAGCCTGAAGACCGGCGGGTTCACGGCGGAACCGGACGAGGAGATCGTCGCCTTGATCGCGTACCTTCAGCGGCTGGGCAAGGACGGCACCGCCGCCATCCAGGCGGGCGCGACGAAGGTGGCAACGCCATGAACCCGCTCATCCGGGAGGCGGCGGCCAGCGTGCAGGGCGGATGGCTGCTGGGCGTGATGACCCTGGTGTTCTTCGCATGCTTTGCGGGCTGGATCCTCTGGGCGTGGGCGCCCCGGAACCGCGCACGCCTGGAGGAGGCGGCCCGTCAGCCCTTCATGGATGGAGGCGAGCAGTGAGCAAGCCGGAGCGTGACCAGGTGCTGGGGCATGGCGACGAGAGCGATGGCATCGAGGAGTACGACAACCCGATGCCCAACTGGTGGGTGGGCCTGTTCTACCTGACGATCATCTGGGCGGTGGGGTACACGGCGTACTACCACTTCATCGGGAAGCGGTCGTACGTCAAGGCGCTCGCCGCCCAGATGGCCGAGGCAGAGACGCGCTGGCCGCAGTCGACGCAGCTCGCCACGGTGGAGGTGACACCGGCGGCAATCGCGGCTGGTGAGGCGGTTTACCAGGCCAACTGCGTGGCGTGCCATGGCGCCACCCTGGAGGGCGGCATCGGGCCCGACCTGGTGGACAGCACGTGGATCCACGGTGGGACGCCGGCCGAGATCGTCGCCACGATCACCCACGGAGTGGCCGCGAAGGGCATGCCGACGTGGGGGCCGATCCTGGGCAATGAAAAAATCGGCGAGGTGGCCGCCTACATCATCTCGAAGCAGGTGGCCGCACCGTAGCGGGACTCGAGAGCACCGAAGGGAGCACACTGATGACGAGCCTGCTGGCCAGGCTTGGGTTCGCGCCGGGCGTTCGCGCGTGGGTGTATCCGCAATCGATCGGGGGACGCTTCCAGCGCCTGCACCGGCTGAGCGGGTGGATCCTCCTCGTGATCCTCCTGGGCGTGCCCTGGCTCCGCGTCGCGGGGCACCCGGTGCTGCAGGCCAGCATACCCGAGCGGCGGCTGTACGCCTTCGGCGCCATGTACACGGCGTCCGACACGGTGCTCATCCTGATCCTGCTTCTTTCGCTTGCCTTCTCGCTCTTCTTCTTCACCTCGCTGTTCGGCCGGCTCTGGTGCGGGTATGCCTGTCCACAGACGGTGTTCCTGGAGGAGCTGATCCGCCCCATCGAGAAGTTCTTCGAGGGCGACCGCAACGTGCGCATGCGCCGCGATGCCGGCCCCGTCACGCCGGATCGGGTCCTGCGCCGGCTGGGCAAGTGGGCGGTGTTCGCCGTGGTGGCGGTGGTCGGGGCGGCGTCGTTCGTGGGGTACTTCAGTGACGCACGCGCGCTCTGGACCGGCCAGGCGGGGAGCACGAGCTACGCCTTTGCCGGCGTCATTTCCGTCATCGCATTTCTCGATTTTGCCTGGTTCCGGGAGCAGTTCTGCATCTACCTCTGCCCCTATGCGCGATTCCAGGGCGTGATGACGGACGATCACACGCTGCAGATCACCTATGAGACCAGCCGGGGTGAGCCGCGTGGCGGCCCGGACGCCAAGGTGGACGGCCGCTGTGTCACGTGCAACCTGTGCGTCAACGTCTGCCCCACGGGCATCGACATCAGGAACGGCTACCAGCTCGAGTGCATCGGGTGCGCCCGCTGCATCGATGCCTGCGACCATGTCATGGGCGTGCTCGGGCACCCCGGGCTCATCGTCTACACCACCGAGGCGGAGACGCGGGGGGAGGCGCGCAGCCTGCTGCGACCACGCCCGTTCATCTACGGCGGCCTCATCGCGGCACTTGGTGTGGCGGCGGTGATCGTGCTGGCCTCGCACGTGGCGTTCGAGGCGGACCTCTCCCGGAGCCCCGGGTCCACCTTCGTGCTCGACGACGACGGCACCATCAGGAACACCTACCTGCTGAATATCGGGAACAACGACGCCCGTCATCCCAGTGCGGCGTATTCCGTCTCACTCGTGGGCCTGCCCGGGGGCACCGTGATGGCCCCGCCGATCGAGGTTGCGAGTGCCGCCGACCGGACCGTGCCCGTGGTGGTGCGCATGCCGCGCAACGCCGGCGCCGCACGCACCATCCCCTTCCAGGTCCGGATCTCGTCGGGCGGCGAGGAGCGCCTGCTGCAGGCGACCTTCATGACCCCCGGTGGCGGAGCGGTGCCGTGATCCCCGCAGACCGGCGCTGGCCGATCGGCCTGGTCATCGCCTTCGCCGTGATGTTCCTGGTGAACGGATTGTTCGTGTGGCTGGCACTGAGCCACCGCGACCCGGTGGCCGCGTCGTACGTGACGGAGCCGCGGTGAGCGGCGTCATGAACACCTGCCAGCATTGCGGCGCCGCGCTCGAGGCGCGCGAGGAGCGCTTCTGCTGCCCAGGATGCGAGATGGCCTTCGCCATCATCCAGGGCGCCGGCCTCGGCCGCTACTACGACGAGCGTGAGGCATGCGCGCCGCGGCCGGGCCCGGTATCGGCCGGGTGGGGGGCGGTGCCAACGAGCGCCGGATCCGGTGGCCTGCAGGAAGCCCGGATCCAGGTGGACGGCCTGCGGTGCGCGTCGTGCGTGTGGGTCATCGAACAGGTGCTCGAGCGCACACCGGGGGTGGAACGCGTGATGGTCAGCTACGCCACCGGCCGGGCCTCGATGCGGTGGGACCCGCGACGCGTCGACCTCACGGCCCTGGCCGGCCGCATCGCGGCGCTGGGCTACCAGCCGCGGGCGCTGGGCGAGGAGGCACCGCCCGACCGCGACCTGCTGGTGCGATGCGGCGTGGCGGTGTTCTGCGCGATGAACCTGATGCTGCTCTCCGCATCGCTGTACGCCGGATGGTTCGACGTCATGGAACCGCGCTTCACCGCCCTCTTTCGCTGGCTGGCCCTGCTGCTTGCCACACCGGTCGCGTTGTGGTGCGCCGCCCCATTCTTTGCCGGGGCCGTGGCCGGACTGCGGCGACGCGTGCTCCACATGGACCTGCCAATCTCGATCGGCATTGCCATCCTCTACGGTCACGGCGTCATCTCCACGCTCTCCGGGCACGACGGGTACCTCGACTCGCTCGGGATGCTGGTGGCGCTCCTGCTCGCCGGCCGCATGCTGGAAAGTCGCGGGCGGCGGCGCGCCGTGGAGGCCGCCATGTCGCTCGCGGCTACCGCGCCGTCCATGGCGCGGCGCCAGGCGGGCGCGGGCCTCGAGACCGTCGCGGCCTCCGCGCTTCGCGCCGGCGACCTGATCGACGTGAGCAGCGGCGAGGAGTTTGCGGCGGATGGCGTGATCACCGAGGGCGCGGGCCAGGTGCGCATGGCGCTCCTCACCGGCGAGGCCGAACCGGTGCCGGTTGCGCCCGGCGACCGTGTGGTTGCCGGATCGGTCCTCCTCGATGGCGCACTGACCGTGCAGGTGGAGGCCGTCGGCGGCGGGACCATGCTGGGGCGCATGGCGTCGCAGCTCGAGCAGGCGGCCGACCGCGGCATGTCGCCCACGATGGCAGACCGCATGGCTCCCTGGTTCACTGCCGCCACGCTGCTGGTTGCGGCCGTGACGTGCGTCGCATGGTGGATTGCGCGCGGTCCCGACGTGGCGCTCACCCGGACGGTTGCGGTGCTGGTGGTGGCGTGCCCCTGCGCCCTCGCGCTGTCCCAGCCGCTCTCTGCCGCCGCGGGCCTTGGTGCCGCGGCACGCCGCGGGCTCCTGTTCCGCTCGGCCGACGCATTGCTCGACCTCGGTGACGTGGACCTCGTGGCCGTCGACAAGACCGGGACGGTCACGGCAGGTGCCGTGGCCGTGCTGGAGGCCGACGACGAGGCCCTGCGCATCGCCGCGGGGCTGGAGCGCTACAGCATGCACCCGATCGCGCGAGCCATCGTGGAGGAGGCGCTCAGCCGGGACATCGCGCTGCCGCGCGGGGAGGGTGTGCACGAGGAGGTCAGCGTCGGCATGCGCGGCCGGGTAGATGGCGTGCAGTGGCAACTCGCGTCGGGCGGCCCCGGATCATTGCTCCTCAGCGACGACGCGGGGCAGCGGCACCACATCCGGCTGGGCGACGTGATTCGCGTCGATGCCCCGGACACCGTGCGACAGCTCCAGGCGCAGGGCCTGGCCGTCACCCTGCTCACCGGAGACCACGCCGAGGTGGCCAACCGCATCGCGGCGGCCTCGGGCATCGACGCCGTCGTGTCGCGGTGCGATCCGGAACAGAAAGCCGCCTGGGTCGGGGAACGGCAGGGGGAGGGACATCGCGTGCTCTTCGCCGGTGACGGACTCAACGATGGACCGGCGCTCGCGGCAGCGGACGTGGGTATCGCGATGGGGAGCGGTGCGGCCAGCAGCGTGCTCGTGGCCGACGGCGTCATTGTGCGCCCGTCATTGGCGCCCCTGCTCGCAGGTCTTCGCGCGGCACGTGCCGTCCGGCGCACCATTCACGGCAGCCAGCGCCGGTCGCTCGCCTACAATGTGCTCGCGGTATCGGCCGCCGCCGCCGGGCTGGTCAACCCGCTGGTGGCTGCCGTCCTGATGCCGCTCTCCAGCGCCATGGTGATCTGGGGCGCGCTTCGCATCGAGGGCCTGGTGCGCCAGGGCGACGCGTGAACGCCCTGATCTTCCTGCTGCCGATCGCACTCCTGCTTGGTGGCGTGTTTGCCTTCCTTTTCCTCCGGGCGGTGAAGAAGGGCCAGTTCGACGACCTCGACGATCCGCCGCGGCGCATGCTCCAGGAGAAGGACTGACTACGCCTGAAACGAACGGCGCCGCCGTCCCGTCCGGCTTCGGACCCCCATCACGGACCCGGAATGCACGCACCGAGACATCCCTGCCTCACCCTCCTGCTGGCCCTCACCCTTCCCTCGATCGCCCTGGCACAGTCCGTCATGCAGATCACCACGGTGTCGCTCCGCCCGGGCATCTGGGTCCTGTCGGGGTTCGCCAACGGGAATATCCTGGTGCACGATGACGGCACCGACGTGCTGCTCGTGGATGCGCAGAGCGAGCGCCGGGTCGGCCTGGCTGATTCGGCGTTGCGCGCCGTCACGCCGCGGCCGGTCCGCACCGTGGTGACCACGCATTATCATGACGACCACATCGGGGGCAACCCGCACTGGCGCGCGGAGGGCGCGCGGCTGGTCGCCCAGTGCAACGTGGCGGTCCAGGCACGGAAGGACACCACCATCACGGAGCGGGAGTGGCACCGCACACCCGCTCCCGCCGCCGCGCTGCCCACCGAATGCCTCGATGACAGCCTGACGATCCGTCGCGCGAACGGTACCGTGGTGCTGCGCCACGTGGCATCAGCCCATACCGACGGCGACCTGATCATCTGGCTTCCCGAGGCAAACGTCCTGCACATGGGTGATGTGCTCGAGCTGGGCGCACCACCATTCATCGACTGGTGGGCGGGCGGGAGCTGGGAGGGGATGCTCGCCGCCGTCGATGCCGGGCTCGCGCTCGCCAACGCCGAAACGATCATCGTGCCCGGCCACGGTCCCCCGACGGACAGGGCCGGCATGGTGGCGTACCGTGCGATGCTCCAGGCCGTGGGCCAGAGCGTGCGTGCGGCAGTTCAGCGGGGCGAGTCGATGGACGCGATCGTGGCCGCGAGGCCGGCAGCGGGCTATGAGGAGTCGTTCGGGAGCCAGTCGCGGGCCGACCAGTTTGTGCAGCTGCTGGTGGTTGGCTTTTCCCGTCAGGGCGCGTTGAGGTAGCGCGCCTCCAGCACCCCGCGGTGATGGATCTCGTGTCCCGCGATGATCCATGCGGCGGCACGCACACTCAGCGGAGCGTTGTTCGCGACGCCGCGGCGTGTCCACGCTGCCGGTGGGAGGACCTTCAGCATCGTGAGGGTGGCAGCACGCGCCGTCACAAGGTCGTCGAGGAGCAGGGCGAGCGGCGCCCGGTCGGCTTCCTGTGCCGGAGTGTAGATATTCTCATCGTAGCCCGGGAGCGGACCGGCATCACCCCGAGCGAACGTGAGCAGCCGATAGGCGAAGATCCGCTCGGTGTCGGACATGTGCCCGAGCACCTCCTTGACGCTCCATTTCCCCTCTGCATAGCGGAACCCCGCCTGTTCCTCACTCACGGACGCGAGCACCTTCCGCGTGGTGTTGATACCGGATTCCAGTGCGGCGATCACGTCCCCGTCGGGAACCTTGTCGATATAGGTGCCGAAGTAGGGCGTGAACTCGCCGGGAGCGGGGCGGGTAGCGGAAGGTGTGGTCATGCAGCCAATCTATGATGGCAGGAATGGCAGTCAAACAGGCACACGATGCGAGCACCTGGAGCAAGGAGGGCGGTCATGCAACTCAGGAAGCTGGTCCCGATCATTGCGGTGGAGGCGATTGAACCCTGCCTTCCGTTCTGGATGGACCGGCTCGGTTTTTCGCTCGCCGTGCAGGTTCCCCACGAGACGCGGCTCGGCTTCGCCATGCTGGTGAAGGACGGCCTCGAAGTGATGTACCAGTCGCATGCCAGCATGGAAGCCGATGTACCGGGGGTGGCCGCCAGCGTTGCCGGCCATGGCATCACGCTCTACCTGGATGTGGACGACATCAATGCCATCGAGCGGGTGGTGGCAGGACTGGAGGTCGTGGTGCCCCGGCGGACCACCTTCTACGGCGCAGAGGAAATCTTCGTGCGCGCACCATGCGGCACGGTGGTGGGCTTTGCCCAGCCAGGCGCAACCGCATGAGCGTCAGGACCCGGGCGTGAGCGCCTCGCGAGCCGCCATCAGCGCCTGGTCGTAGGCCGCCTCGAGGCCCGGGTTGCCGCCCCGGCACCGGGCAATCACCCGTTCAGTCCAGTCGAGGTAGTCGCGCCTCCGATGCACGCTCCAGCCGTGCGGCGGGTCGCCCACCATGTCGCGGACGTTGCACACCTTGTCCGCCAGCCGCACCAGCCTCGCCCGCGGCGACAGTGCGCCGGAACGGATCTCCTGCTGGTGCTTCCGCTCGGACGCGGGAAGCGCCTTGTCGTCGGTCACCTCCAGCACCAGGCCTGCAACATCCGCCCCGAAGCGCGCGGCGATTTCCTCCCCGGTGGTTGCCGTGTCCTCGATCGTGTCGTGCAGCACGGCCGCGATGAGCACCGCCATGTCGGTCACGCCGCCCTCGTGGGCGAGCACCCGCGCCACCTCAATGGGATGGTTGATGTAGGGGCTGGCCGCGGCACCCTTCCGGCGCTGCAGGCGATGGCGGTCGGCGGCGAAGGCCAGCGCATCGAAGAGCGGCAGCAGACTGTTGCCAGTCGGCGTCACCGGGCGCCCTTCTTCCCTGCCGGACCGACGCGCGCCGACTCGGCTGCGGCCGGGTGCGCGTCGACCTGCTCCACGAAGCGCGCGATCGCGCGGGTGGCGGCGGCGAAGAATGCCGGATCGATCCGCTCGGCGTCATCGGTTGGCCGGTGATAGTCGGCATGATCCTCGACGCCGAAGTACACGAACGGGATGCCAGCCGCCTGAAACGCCCCCTGGTCCGACTGCATGGTCCAGTCGTCGCGATCCGGTGATCCCGTGTCGTGCCCAAGCATGATCGCCACGCCGCTGGTGCATGCCGTTGCCGGCAAGTACTGTCGCAGCGAGGGATAGCGGAGCGGGCCGACGGCGAAGAGCTGGCCCTCGACGCTCCGGCTCACCATGTCGAGGTTCACGTCGAGCAGAACCGAATCGAGGACAACTGCTCGCGCGGCAATGAAGGCCGCCGCACCGAGAAGCCCTTCTTCCTCCCCGTCCAGGGCAACGAACATCACGGTGTGGTCAGGTCGCCGATCACGGAACAACGCGGCAATCGCCATAAGGGCTGCCGTGCCCGAGGCGTTATCGTCGGCGCCGTTGTACACCTCACCGCCACGCACGCCCAGGTGATCATAGTGCGCAGTGACCAGTATGATGCGGCCCGGACGGGTGCCTCCACGCACCAGCCCGACGACATTGGCGCCGCCGGCCTTTCCGCCTGCAACACCAAAGGCCTGAATTGCCCCGCCGGAAAGGGTGTCCAGCCCCAACGCCCGGAACCGTTGTGCGATGAGCGCCCGTGCCCGCGCGCCACCAGGGGTGCCGAGGCCCCGGCCCTCCATGGAATCGGCCGCGAGCGACCGAAGGTCGGCCATGAGCTGGGTGGAGTCGATGGCTGGGGACTCGACAGCGGTACCCTCGCACGCGACACGGACAGGGGACTGCGCCGTGGCACACGCGGTCAGTACGCAGTGGAGGACAACGACAACCGCAGCAGGAGACAACCCCATCCCTTTCGAGGCGGTGGCGAGCAACCGGTGCGATGTCGTATGTTGCGTACTGGCGGCGTCATTCACGAGGGCGTTCGTCCGTGCCTGAACGGTGCGATGCTTGCCAAACCGGAAATCTGCATGACACTACCGCGACATATCCTCACGCTCATGGCGCTTCCCGCGATCGCGTCCTGCGCGCGAGGGATCAACTATACCGACCAGACGGGACCACGATTCGCGAGCCCCAGTGTGGCCGAGAGCGAAGCCGCCTGGAGTGGCCCGCACGTGGCCGCAGCGGAAGCCATCGCCGAGCTGCCCACGCCGGACTCGCTCCGGGTCGTCACCTTCAACGTGCGCTACGCCGAGCAGACGGCACTCGCCATCAAGGTGCTGCAGACGTCGCCCGAGCTGCGCAACGCCGACGTCGTGATGTTGCAGGAGATGAACGAGCATGCGGTAACCGAGACCGCCACCGCGCTCGGCATGGGATATGTGTACTACCCGGCGCAATTGCATCCCGTGCCGCAGAAGAACTTCGGGAATGCGATCCTCTCGCGGTGGCCCATCGTCGACGACAGGAAGATCATCCTCCCGAGCCGGTCGATGAGCCGTGGTGCGCAGCGCGTTGCGGTCGCGGCGACCATCCTCGTCGGGCGGGAACGCGTGCGGGTGTACGCGGTTCACCTGTCGACCATCCTCGAGGTGTGGTTCACGGGGCAGAGCAACCAGGCCGACGCCGTGGTTGGTGCGGCCGAGGGCTACGATCGCGTGGTGGTGGCGGGTGACATGAACAGCCACGACAACGTGGGCGCGATCTTCACCGATGCCGGTTACTTCTGGCCCAGCCGCAATACCGGCCCCACCACGCACAAGCTCTTCGCCGTGGACCATGTGTTCTCGCGTGGCTTCACGGTGGGCGGCAGCGGCGCCGTCCAGGACAACCTCGGCGCCAGCGACCACCTGCCGGTGTGGGCATCGCTGGCGTTTTCTCGCGAACAGCAGACGGCGCTCGACGACCAGCCTGCCAGCCGTCAACCCTAGCCCTCCTGGATGCCGAAGACCACCGCCGCCACGGCACCACCGAGCAGCGGACCCACGTAGTAGATCCAGAGGTTGCCCCAGCTGCCGCCGCCGAAGATCGCGTTGATCGCGATCGGGCCGGTGCCCACAGCGGGATTGAAGGCCCCACCCGAGATCCACCCGCCCGCAAACGCCGCGAACACGATCGCAAAACCGATGGCGAGCCCATAGTACGAATTGCCCTTGGTCTTCTCCGAGCAGGCCACGTTCAGCACTGTGAGCGCCAGCGCGAAGGTGAAGAGCGCCTCGACCAGGACGGCGGTGAAGGCACTGACGCCGGTTGCTGGTGCCAGGTTGAACGTCTTGCCCAGCATGAGGTACGACGCCCAGGCGGCCGCCGTGGCACCGAGCAGCTGGGCAATCACGTATGGGGCAAAGTCGGACGACGGGAACTTCTTCCTCAGCAGCAGCGCGAAGGAGACCGCGGGATTGTAGTGGGCGCCGGACACGTGCCCGCCCATGTACACCATGACCATGAGGGCCCCGCCAATGCCGAGCGCCGCGATCGGCTGCTCACCAGTAACCATGAGGCAGACGGTAAGAGTCAGGAAAAACGTCCCGATGAACTCAGTCAGGTACTTCGGCACAGCATCCTCCTTCGGAAATGGTGGGCAGGGTGTGGATTCAGGCGGGCTTTCCGCCAAGCATTTTTCCGAGCAGGCCGCCAATGGCGCCCGCGACCGCCGTAGAACCGGTAGCGATGCCGACGGTGGCGCCCGGGACATCGCCCATGGCCATGGAGACGACCGATCCCAGCAATCCGCCGAGGCCACCGGCCGCCGCCCCGCCACCGGCCAGCGCACCACCGGTGGCACCCTTGCTGAAGAGGCCGAACAGGATGCCAGCGACTCCGCCGAGACCGGTGCCGAGCACCGGGAAGAGCTGCGCCAGCTGGGGCAGGAAGTGACCACCCACCACCATGAGCAGCTGCAGCAGGGCACTGATCGTCGTCGCCTTCAGGAGCGGATTGCCCCGAGTTGCATTGTCAGCCATGGATTGCTCCCCGTGAAGGGGGACGGCGCCTGCCGTCCCAGCGATAGCGCGCGAGCGGGACCCGGCCGCGGGCATTGAAGCTCACGCCCTCGGCCTCGAGCCGCAGGCGCTGCTCAAGCTCGAATCCCGGGACGGCGCGCAGGCTGATGGCGCCTGCGGCGTTCACCACCCGATGCCAGGGGATGTCGCTCGTCATCGTGCAGTGCATGCAGGGCATAGCCTACCTGCCGTGCGTGCCCGGGCAAGCCGGCAATCCCGGCCACCTGTCCGTAGGTCGCAACTTGCCCCCTGGGGATGCGCCGAACGACGGCGTAGATCTTCTGGTAGCTCGACCCCGGCGATGCGGACAGGCGCTAACCGTTCGAACGCGAAGCCGGACTGCGCTTGCCAACCTCGTCGACGGGGCGGAAGCGCAGCGCGGACCAGCATCGTTGACGGACACCTGGGCCACGGTGTCGAAGCCTGCACTGGTGATAACATCCCAGCCACGATCGCGCGTGATGTCGCTCTCCAGGCCACCGCCCTGCTTCGGGTAGGAAATCCAGAAGATGGCCATGGGCTTCACCGCCGCCAGCGCCGCGGGCCCGAGCGTGGCCAGTTCCGCCTGGTTGGCAACGAAGAGATGCACGAAGTCGTATCGGCCGGACGGCTTGGTGTTGACGGTGATATCGGGAGGCAGGGGCCCGAGCAGCGTGCGATAGCCCTTTGGCGCATTGAGGATCAAGGCGCGCAACTGGCCCTTGAGCTGGAGCCGTTCCGTGAGCGGTCGGTCGGTCATAAGGTCGGGGCAGCTCCACAACGGGGAGGCGTAACTTGGGCGTTCGGCGCGTGATACGCTACTGCCGGCCGTCGCCGGGCGTAAGGGTGGTCACGCCGGCTGTGCGGTGGCCAGGTCGGGAATCGCCATCGCCCTGACCGGCGCCCCACCGGCCAGCAGGCGGCGGTGATAGTCGATCTGCCCCAGGTGGTATGCCAGGTGGCTCACCAGGTGGATGAGCAGGTCGCCGGTGCCGAGCCGGACGCCGGCAATCACCTCGGGATATTCCCGGTCGAGCTCCCCTTCCGGCAATGCCGCGAGGGTGGCGCGCACGATCCCGCGGGTCTCCTCCAGCGCAGCTACCAGCTCTGCGCGAGTCCGGTCGCGGCGGGAGAACTCGGCGGCGCGGTCACGCAGGTAGCCGGTACCGCCCAGCCGGGCACCAATGAAGTGCTGCAGGTTTCCCACCAGGTGTGCCGCCAGCACGCCCGGCGGGTTGGTGATGCCGGGCGCTACGAGCCACAGGTCGCGCTCGTCGGCGTAGGCCTCGAGCTCCGCGCACACCGAGCGAAGCTCCCGGTCGATGATCGCGGCGATGGATGCGATGGTTGCGTTCACGGTGCGTTGCCCCCGGATCTGGTTGCGTGCCGACGCCTGCCCGCCTGCTGGTTAACCGCCCCGCGCAATGGGAGTCAAGCCTCGCCATATTTGGCGCGTGACCATTCTCTCCATGTCCGACGTTGCCGTCGAGTTCGGCGCTACCACGCTGCTCCGGGATGTCACCTTCACCGTGGCCGCCGGCGAGCGCTGGGGCATCGTGGGCCGGAACGGATCCGGCAAGACCACGCTCTTCCGGCTGGCCGCCGGGCTGATGGCTCCCACGCGCGGCGCCATTGCGCGGCAGCCCAACCTGCGGATCGCCATGCTCGACCAGCACCGCGACTTCGGCGCGGCAGCCACTGTCTGGGATGCCGCGGCGCTGGAATACCGCGAGGTCATCGCCCTGGAGCAGTCGCTTGCCCGCCAGGGCGAGCGCCTGGCTGAACTTGGCGAGCGCGTGACCGAGGCCGACCTGGAACGCTATGGGCGCGACCAGGAACAGTTCGCCCACCAGGGTGGATACGAATTTCACGCCCGGGTGGACAAGGTACTCCAGGGGCTGGGCTTCGATGCCGACGAATCGAAGACGCGCGCCCTCGCGGGGCTGAGCGGTGGCGAGCGTGGCCGGGTGGGACTGGCAGCCCAGCTCGCGGCGCCCGCCGACCTGGTGCTCCTCGACGAGCCCACCAACCACCTGGACCTCGCGACGATCGACTGGCTCAAGGAATACCTGGGCGAGTTCGGCGAGACGGTGCTGGTCATCAGCCACGACCGCGCCTTCCTCGACGACACCGTCGACCACATCCTGCACGTGTCGAACAACTCCGCCGTCGAGTACCGCGGCGGATACACCCAGTTCGTCACCCTCAAGGCCGAGCGGGAGATGGCCCTCGCACGCGCGGTGGCCAACCAGCGCAAGGTCATTGCGAAGGAAGAGGATTACATCCGGCGCAATATCGCCGGGCGCATGAGCAACCAGGCGAAGGGTCGCCGGGCGAAGCTGTCGCGACTGCCGCGGCTCTCCCCACCGCCGGGCGAGGGCGAGGCGATGTCCCTCACGCTCGAGATCGACGAGCGGGGTGGCGACCAGGCACTGGTGGCGGAGCACATCGACGTCATGGTGGGCGATCGCGTGCTGGTGAAGGACTTCTCGGCGGTGGCCCGCCGCAGCGACGTGGTGGCGCTGGTGGGTCCCAATGGAGCCGGCAAGACCACCCTGCTTGCCACATTGCTCGGCGATCGCCAGCCGGCGCAGGGCGAGGCCCGGCTCGGTGGCTCGGTATCGGCGGCCTGGTTCCGCCAGGACCTGGCGCAGGTACCGCGCGACAAGACGATCTATGACTGCATTGCCGACCTGCGCCCGGAGTGGACCCGCGGGCGCATCCAGAACCATCTCGGCGCGTTCGGGTTCTCGGGCGACGAGGTGCTCCGCAACACCTCGGTGCTGTCGGGCGGCGAGCGCGCACGGGTGGCACTCGCGCTCATCACGCTCGAGCGGGCCAACCTGCTCGTGCTCGATGAGCCGACCAACCACCTGGATGTCGAGTCGATCGAGGCGGTCGAGGATGCCCTGGAGGACTACGAGGGCACCGTGATCCTGGTGAGCCACGACCGGGCCTTCCTGCGCGAACTCTCCACCCGGGTGTGGGCCTTCGACGGGACGCATCTCGAGGACTACGGTGGGCCGTTCGTCGAGTGGGAACTGCATGCCGCCGAACGCGCGGCACGCCGCACCGCCGCGGCGGCGGTGGCGGCGGCCGCCACGCGCAAGGCAGCCCGCGCCGACGCGGCGAGGGGCCCGGAACGCAACGCGGAGTCACTGCGCCGCACCGCGGAGCGCGAGGCGACGGCACGCGAACAGGAAGTGCACCGGCTGGAGGAGAAGGTCGGCGCGCTGGAGGCGGCGCTGGCCGACCAGTCGCTCTACAGTGGCGGCGCCGAGGGCGCCGCGAAGGCGAGGAAGGTCGATGCCGAATTGAAGGAGGCGCGGCGCGCGCACGATGACGCGTTGACCCGGTGGACGGCAGCCGTGGAGGCCCTCAGCGCGCTGACTGGGTCGTGATCGCGGCCGGGCGCCAGGTCAACTACTGCGGCACCGGCTCCATGGCGGGCTTCTTCCAGTCACCGCTCACCACGTCCGGGCCGGGAAGGTAGATCCGGAGCACGGCGTAGAAGGGCCCGTCCGGCGCGGGCAGCCAGTTCGGCTGCTGCGCCATTCCCGGCGATTCGTGCTGGATATAGAGCGTGAGCCCACCGTCCACGTCCCACTTGAACGACTTGAGCATGGTCGAATTCAGCAGGTAGCGCTGCAGCGGGTTTGCCACGAGGAGCTGCGACGTCCCGTCATACATCGTGAGCGACCAGAATGCCTTGTTGGGCGGCAGGCCGCCTTTCGGGAAGTGGAGCGTGTACTGTTTTGTCGCCCCATTGAGCGGCTGCTTCTCGCCATCCACGAAGTACCCGAGGTAGACCGCCTCCTCGCCCGAGTTTCCGTACAGGCCGAGCTTCGCACCGGCAAACCGGTGCAGATAGTCGTTCCGCATTGCCTCACGGCTGCCGAACATCTGCGCGCTGGAGATGCTGTCGGTGTTGATCTCGTGCATGATGACGTCGAGCTCACCGAACGCATCGGCGATCCCGTCCCGTACGGCCTGCTGCTGCTCGGCCGACAGGTGCTGAATATCGAATGTCTTCCCGGCACCGATGTTGAGTTTTGCAAAGCGGTCCATCAAGCCTTGTTCACCCGGATTCACCGGGCAGAACCGGAGCATGAAGTTGAGGTACGAAAACAGCGCCGGTCCGGTCGTCATGTCGCTTGACGGCGGGGGCCACGCCACGGCGGGCGGCTCGGGTGCCGGATGCCCGAGAAACGCACTCAGCGGCTTCGCATCATACCCCGCCTGGATACGCCGCACGTTCGCCGTGTCGGCGAGGTTGAAGAGCTGCGTGCGAAACAGCACATAGGCAAACTGCGTCTCGGAGCGGAGCACGGCGCGGATGCCGGAGGGTGTCCTCCCCCTCCAGCCAGGTCCCGCGAGCAGGAAGAGCCCTCCGTCATTGTCGAAGGCGCGCGTCCCCACGTAGGCGAAGTTGAAAGTGTACAGGTCGATCAGCTGGCCGGTGTAGTACCGGTTCGTTTCCACCTTCGGCACGGTGATCACGACCGGCTCGGCCCTGAGGTCGGCCCAGAGGAACGTGTAGGGGGTGTCCGAATTGGGCGTGACCACGAACTTGTCGTCGGGCGTCGCAACCCCCGTGGTACGACCCATGACATTGAATGGGGCGCGATAGTCCGGGCTGGCGGTATCCACAGCCTGCTTGTAGAGCGTCTGGTAGTTTGTGACGAGAGGAAATCCGTAGACGAACGCCTCCTTCGCCACCTGCCGCACTTCACCTGGCGAAAGCATCACCGCCCCGTTGCCGGCGTGCGGCGCCGAGCTGCAGCCGGCCAGCGCCAAACCAAGGACAAGCGTACCTGCCAGCTCGCCGCATCGTGTGGAAGATTTCATTTCCCTCTTCTCCGCAGGCCCTTGCCCGCTCTGGTCGACTGTTCAGGACCGCTCAGGTCGTGTCTCGCGCCATCGGACGCGCACGACGAGGCGGGTACACCTCGCAGTGCAGGTTGCGCTCACTGTACACCAGGCAGAAGGCACCCTGGCCACCCCAGCGCGTCGTCCACTCCGACATGACCGCGCGATCACCAGGGCTGAACCTGTCTGCCGGCGCGTCGTCGTCGGTGGAGCGCACATGAGAATGCACCGTCCCGATCCACTGGGGCGGTGCACATTCAGTGAGCGAGCGATCCGCGGACGCCGTGAGCGAGTCGGACAGTTCGTCCACGGGCTGGACCCGGCGCACGAGTACCGTGTCGGGGCCGATGGTGCCGCCCATGCAGGCAACCTGTTCGCGGCGGGTGGTGATGCTGGTGGCCCAGAGCTGCTGCAGTGCCGCCTTGGGCTGATCGCCGATCACCCAGGCCTGCTGCTGCGCCGCCGACGGCCGCGCAGCGAAGCACAGGAGCGCTGCCGCTCCGGTCGTGAGGGGCCTAGCGCCCACCGCGATGGCCACCGCCACCCCGCCGGGACGACCCGCCCCGCGACGGACCACCGCCACTGCGACCGCTTCCGCCGGGGCGCCCGGCCGGGGCGGGACCGCCCGATGAGGCCCGGCGTGCTTCCTTCGCCTTCGCGCGGGCGCGGTCCTCCGCCTTCTTCGCCCGGATCGCGGCGATCCGCTCGGCGAGCGGGATCTCCAGCTGCCCCTCGGGCTTTGCGGTGTAGTCGAAATCGGGCACGGTGACGCGCGGCAACCGCTTCCCCACCGCCCGCTCGATGCTCCGCAGTTCGCCCTCTTCCTGTGGCGCCACGAAGGTGAAGGCATCGCCGGTGGCCGACGCACGCGCCGTCCGGCCCACGCGGTGGATGTAGTCCTCCGACGCGAGGGGCACGTCGAAGTTGACCACGTGGCCAAGTTCCTCGATGTCGATGCCGCGGGCCGCGATGTCGGTGGCCACGAGCACACGGTACCGGCCGTCCTTGAACCCGGCGAGCGCGTCAGTGCGCTGGGCCTGCGAACGGTTGCCGTGGATGCGCGCCGCCTTGATACCGTGCTTCACGAGGTAGTCAGCGAGGCGGTTGGCGCGATGCTTGGTCCGGGTAAAGACCAGCGCCTCCTTCATCTCGCCGCGCTTGAGCAGCTCCACGAAGAGCGCGCCCTTGAGCTCCTGCGCCACCGGATACACCGCCTGCGTGATGCCGACCGCCGGCTGCGACTGCCGCTCGACGTTGATGGTGAAGGGATCCTTCAGCATCTCCTTGGCGAGCACTCCGATCGGGCCCGGCATCGTGGCGCTGAAGAAGAAGGTCTGGCGCCGGGCCGGGAGATGCCGCAGCACCTTCTTGATGTCGGGCAGGAAGCCCATGTCGAGCATGCGGTCGGCTTCGTCGAGTACGAGGTACTCGAGGCCGGCCAATTTCGCGTAGGGCTGGCGGAAGTGATCGAGCAGCCGGCCCGGCGTGGCGATGATGACATCAACGCCGCTGCGGAAGGCGTGCTCCTGCGGACCCATTCCCACGCCGCCGAAGACGGGCGCACCGGAGATTGGGGTGTGCACGGCGAGATCCTTGAGATCCTCGTGGATCTGGGCGGCGAGCTCGCGGGTGGGCGTGAGCACGAGCGCCCGGGTGACGCCGCGGGGCCGGTCGATCAGCTTGTGCACGATCGGAAGAATGAAGGCCGCCGTCTTGCCGCTGCCGGTCATTGCACAGGCAAGGATGTCGCGACCCTCGAGCGCGGGCGGGATCGCGGCTTCCTGGATTGGTGTGGCGCGGGTAAAACCGAGTTCCTTCACCCCCTGGAGGAGGCTGGAGTGAAGCTTGAGGCTACTGAAAGGCACGATGGATCCTTATCCGGTGGGACGGGCCGGCGGTCGGACAATCCGGCGCCGCTGCAACATGGTAAACTCGCAGGTTACGGCTGCTTTCGCGAGGGGTACGCGCCGGTACTGGATCCGGCGGAGAGGGTACGGCGCAGGCCCGCGAGCAGGAATATCACCCCCAGCAACTGCACCAGGTGATACAGGCCGTTGTGGTTGAACTCCCAGACAACCCTGATCGAGAGGGTGCTCGCCTGGAGCACGCCGCCGGCCAGGCTCAGTAACAGGCCCATCACCATGAGCGGGGCTCCGCGCCGTCCCTGGACCGCGAGCCGGGCGTACACCAGCAGGGCAAACAGGAGTGCGGCCGCCTCGAAGATCACGAAGACGAGGAACTTGCCACCTTGAAGCCTGGTGAGGAGGTAGAACGCGAAGGCCACGGCGAGCAGGAAGGGCAGTGCGCGGCGCGCCGTTGCGTCGCCCCGCCAGTCGCCGATGGCGCCGGCACTGAAGAACGCGAGGGCAGAACCCAGGGTCAGGTAGAGGGGCTGCCAGAGCAGCTCGCGGGTCTGCGCGTCCAAATCGAACCCATGCACGAACGCGCCCAGCGCGCCGGCCGCAGCGAAGAGCGCGAATCCGCGCACCCACAGCGTCCGGCGTGGCGACGGCGGCACGTGACGGCAGAGCCACACAAGACCAGCGACAACCACGAGGGTCAGCAATGCGTCGGTGGCCGCCGTGGTCAACTCGGCTTCCGCACCAGCAAGGCGCAGCGCCGGCATCAGTTCACCCGCCGGATCGCTTCACGTTCCAGCCCCGCTTCTGCAGCTCCTCCACCACAAGGTCGCGGTGGTCGCCCTGGATCTCGATGACCCCATCTTTCAGGGTGCCGCCCGAGCCGCACCGCTTCTTGAGGTGGGTGGCCAGCGCCTGCAGCTCGGCCTGGGCGAGTGGCACCCCGGTGATCACGGTGACACCCTTGCCCTTCCGCCCCTTTGTTTCGCGCCCCACCCGCACATTGCCATCGCCAACCGGCGCAACGGCTGGCTTGCAGATGCAGTAGGTCAGCGGCTTTCGGCAATCCGGGCACATCCGGCCCAGCTCGCTGGAATAGACGATCCCGCCCTTGCTCGCCGATCGCTTCATTGCTTCGTGCCGAGCAGGATACTGCAGCAGGTCACCGCCCCCTCGGCCTTGGCCAGCTCGGACACATCCACCACATGCACCGCGACACCCCGTGCCTCGATGCGCTCTCGCGTGCGCTCGAACGCAGCAGCGGCAAGCACCGCATCGCCCACGCGCACGACGTTCGCCCCGAAAGGCTCGTCGGGGTGCACGCTGACGACATCATGATCATGGAACGTGGCGGGTGCGACCCAGTCGGGATTGAGCAGCACCGCCGAATCCGGGAGCGCCGTCACCGCCGTCTTCAGGTGCAGGCAACCGGTGGGGCGGACGACGCGAACCTCATAGCCGTGGATGGCGACATGGCGTCGCAGCTGCTGCACGCCCAGGTCGTTCGTGCGACCCGATACGCCCACATAGAGCCGACGACCAACCTGCAGCACATCACCGCCATCGAGCAGGCCCGGGTGCGTGATGGTGACGAGCGGCCGATGCCGCTGCAGGGCCACCGCCACTGCATCCACTTCCCCCCTTCGCGACTCGGCGCCGGGCCGGGTGATGATCGCGACTTCATCCAGGACCACTGCGGTATCCTCGATAAACACCGAGTCGGGCAGTCCGGGCGCCGGCACGACCTGCTCGATGGTGCACCCGAGGCGGTGGAGCGCCTCCTCATAGTCGCGATGCTGTCGCGCGGCGAGGGCGGGGTCGATAGGGACACGCGCCAGGTGGGTCAGTTCACAGCTCGCCATCAAGGGGCTCACGGCGCGCGTCAGGGCCAGAAGCATCGTCCGGCTAGTCCGAGCAGCCCAGGCGCCGGCCGCCGGACGCCGGCTCCGCGGCAAGCAGGCGCTCCATGACCGGCTCCAGGCTGCTCTGCACTGCCTTCACGCCCTCCCACCTCCGGAGTACCACGTTGTTTTCCGCAATGAGGAGGGTGGTGGGAACCGAGGTCACGGTGTAGAGCTCGGTGATCTGGCCATCGGGATCGAGCAGGTCGAGGGTGACGGACCCCGAGTCGGCGGCGAGCAGGCGGCGGATCGAGTCGGCGGGCTCGCGCATGTTGATCGTCACCACACGCACCCCGCGCGATGCATAGGTGTGGGCCACCTGCAGCATCAGTGGATGCAGCTTCTCGCATGGCTTGCACCACGTTGCCCAGAAGTTGACGACGGTGAGCGGCGCTGCCGGGCGCGACCAGAGCTGCCACCACCCAGCCGTGCTGTCGGACACCAGCGGGGCCAAAAAGTCGGGTGCCACCGTGCCCACTTCCTGGCATCGTACCACTGTGGGCGTGCCAGCGAGCGCGGCAAGCACGAGCAATGCGGGACCCGGCCACCGCACGTGAGGGGCCCCCATGCTGATCACGCCACCTGCGTCGGCACTGCCGCGCGGGAGAAGAGTGCCGCCGGGATGCCCACGCCGAGGATGTGGATGAACAGTCCATTGATGAGCACCGGCGTCGACGGCAACGCGCGCACGGCGTGGATCGCAGAGGAGGGAACCACCACGAGCGTCATGACGAAGTAGACGGCGATCCCGTACAGCGCGCCGGCCACCAGCGGGTGGCGCGTGAGCACCGGGGCCTTTCGGCTGACCAGGTAGAACACCAGCACGATGATCAAGGCGATGAGGAAATGCAGCAGGAGGCCGAACACGGCGGTGGCAAGACCGCCGTCGACCGCCGCCTGTGGGCCCACGAGCCCGGACGCGATCGCCTGCAGGATGCGAACCGGTGGCACCCCGCGATATCCGAAGAACAGGAACGCGTCGAGGAGGTCGAGCACGCCGACGGTTGCTGCCCCGAGAAGAAGCGCGCGCCTGGGGTTCATCGGGTCGATCACTGATGGCTCCTTGTGGTCATGGTCGCCTGCTCTCCATTCTCGATGGCGAAAAGATGGATCTCGCTATCACCGTTGAGGCGGAGCGGTCCTTCGAACTTCAGGCCGAGTCGCCCCAGCAGGGCCTGTGAACCGACATTGTCGGGTGAGGTAATGGCCACGATGCGCCGGAGCCCGAACGCCTCCCGTCCGTAGTGCAGCAGCGCCGATGCCGCCTCGAGGGCATAGCCCTTCCTCCAGTGGGGTGGCCGGATCGCGTACCCGACCTCCACGTCCTGCAGGCCCTTCCGCCTCAGCAGCCCGCCCATCCCGATCGGCACCTCGCCGTCCTTGAGGAGCACCAGGTAGAGCCCGAAGCCGTGCTCATCATAGCTCGCGAGTGGCCCGGTGCGAATGTAGTCGCGCGCGTCGTCGAGGGTCCGTACGCCCTTGTCACCGATGAACTCGAGGAACGAGGGCTCGTTGAGGAGCTCGAGGATGAACGGCGCATCGTCGGTGGTGAGCCGGCGGAGGACGAGGCGCCGGGTTTCAAGCACGGTCATCGCCTAGTTGCAGCCCTCGACGTACTCGACGGCCGGCAGGAGGCCGACGCGCCAGGTGCGGACGACATGGCTGTCGACCTCGAAGACAAGCCGGTGCGTCGAGTCGCCTCCGATGCTGAGGTATCGCCACCCGCTTTCCCACTCGTACTTGTGCGGCGCTACCTGGAGCGACGGACCCAGTGCCAGCAGCACGGAATCGACGGGGCTGCCGACACCAAGGTCGCCGATGGTGGTGATGCCTGCGCTGTCGACGTCGGCACGTACCACCAGGCCGTTCTCCAGCATGAACCGCAAGCCGGGTGGCGCAGCCGACGGCCGCCAGTAGCGACAGGCGGAGTCGGTCGCTGCTGCACTGTCGGGCGCCGTACCGACGGCCGCCATCGCCTCACCCTCAGTCATCCCGAAGCGAACAGGCCCGGCGGCCTCCAGGGTGACGCCCCATGCCGATCCGGTCGTGTCGCCCGCCACCACCGTGGCCATGGGTGCAGTATCAGCATCGCGGCTCCGGCAGGCGCAAGCCAGCATGCACAGCAACCCGGTGATGCGGACGCGCATCGCCGCACGCGAGGCTGCGATCATGATCGAGCCACCAATCACCGACTCCTCCTCTCCTGTGCTGAATCCGCAATCAGGCGATCGAGTCGCCGCGCCCTCGTCGCTTCCTTCCGGGCGCTCACGACATGATGGATCATGACGCGCTGGTACCACGGTGCCTGAGCCCGGAAAAAGGCCCATGCCTTCCGGTTTGCCTTGAAGTGCATCTCCTGTTCCGCCGACAGGACAGCTTCGTGCTGCCGTTCGTAGGCGTAGACACCGGACTTGGCGTCCGAGCGACGCTCGAACGCCGCAAGCCCGGCCGGTTCCACCTGTCCCTGCTCTGCCAGCTGCGCCATGCGCTTGATGTTGACGGTGCTCCAGATGCTTTGCGCCCGGCGTGGCGTGAACCGAATGGTATAGCTTACCTCATCGACCCGGCGACGCACCCCGTCGATCCAGCCGAAGCAGAGCGCCTGATCCACCGACTCCGGCCAGGTGATGCTGCGCCTGCCGGAATCCGTCTTGTAGAAACCCACCAGCAACTCATCGGCGGTGTGATGATTTGCTGCAAGCCACTTCCGGAATGCCGCCGGTCCTGCAAAGTATCGCGGCTTCACCGCAGCCATGCGAGCGGGATATCCGCGTCGAGCGTTCCATCAGGATTGCGTATCCGCCCCGGCATGCGGCCCTCGCGCTTGAAGCCGATTCCTTCGTACAGCCGCAGCGCGCGGTGATTGCCCTCCTGCGTGATCAACTCGACCCGCGTGACATCGGCATGCTCGCGGACAACCTGGTCGATCAGCGCGAGGAACAGTCCCCGTCCCAGCCCCCGTCCCTGCGCCGCCGGGTGCACGGCCACGGTGAGCTCGCCGAGTACATGACGGAAGTTCCTGAGGTCGCTGCGATACGCATGCAGTTCTGCCGCCAGCCCGGGAACGCCCTCCACCTCGGCCACCAGCATGATACCCTGCGCCACGCTCCGGGACACAAAGGCATCTACATAGTCCGGCGTCACTTCCTCCGGTCGCCGGGCAAGCCCACCTCCCTGCTGCGCCACCGCCTGGTACAGCGCCAGCACGGCAGGCGCATCGGCGGGACGTCCCGCCCGGATTGTGGTCATGACACATCCCCTCCCGGCCGCTGTTCCCCGGATGCTGCCGAAGGCTGCAATAATGTCTCGCCATCGGCACCAGGACCAGCCTCACCGATGGGACGGTGGCGCCGTACGGCGAGGGCACATCCGGCCCATGCCACGACACCCAGGACCAGCGCGATGGCGAGCTGCCGGGTCTCCGCCCACGGCCGCATGGCCAGGAGGCCCGCGCACGTTGCCACCGAGAGCACGGCCACGACGTCGCCCGCCGGCACCCGGAATGCCGCCGCCGCCTGACCGCGCCGGCGCCGGAGCAGCGGGAGTGCGGCACAGGTGACCAGGTAGATGATGACGCGGAGACCGACCGTAATCGTGAGCGCCGAGGTGAAGGTGGTCGCCAGGGTGAACAGCGCCATTGCGGCGGCCGAGACGATCAACCCCACATGGGGCGTGCGATAGACGCGGTGCACCGCCGCGACCGCTGGGGGCAGCTGGCGGCGCTCCGCCATGGCGAACGGCATGCGACCCGCGGCGAGGAGGATTGCATGCAGGACTCCCACCATCGAGACAAGGGCCCCCACCACCATGAAGGCGGCACCAGCAGGACCGATGGCCCGGCCGGCGGCGTCTGCCAGGGGACGTGCCGATGCCGCGAGCCCGGGCAGCGTCCCGACGGCCACGACCTGCACGCCAACGTAGATCGCGGCGATCACGCCGAGTCCGGTGAGCAGCGCAAAAGGGATCGCCCGGCCCGGATCCTGGATCTCGCCACTCGGCACGCCAAGCACCTCGAATCCGCTGAACGCGTACACCGCAACCAGCACGGCGCCGGACCACGACACCAGCGCGGGTGAACCTGGGTTCGCAAAGCGTACTGGCTCGACGAAGAATCCACCCACGATGACGAAGAGAATGAGCGGGACCAGCTTGCTGAGCGTGAGCAGGTTGTTCAGCGCGGCCGCGCGCCGCACGCCCATGACGTTGATGATGGTGAGCACAGTGACGAGCACCGCCACGATGCACAGGCGCGGGAGTCCTGCCGTGGCTGAGGGCACGAACCAGCCGAGATAGTTCACCAGCAGGTTGGCCACGGCGGCGAACCCGCCGAGTTGCGTTACCCACATCAGCCAGCCGACCTCGAACCCGACCAGCGGGCCAAAAGTGTGATAGGCGTAGAGGTACGGCCCCCCGGTGTCGCGGAAGGCGCTGCCCACTTCGGCAAAGCAGAGGGCGATGAGCGCAATCGCTACTGCGGCCAGCAGGAAGGCGACCACGCTGAACGGCCCGACCCCCGCGTACAGCACCGCCGGGATCCCGAAGATCCCCGCCCCGATGACGCGGTTGATGGTGAAGAGGGTGAGGTCGCGCCGACCCAGCGCGCGCTCCAGTTCCCGTGCAGGGGCAGCCACTATTGGAGGCGCTTTCGGTAGGCGTGCTGGGTCTTGACCCGTTGATAGCCCAGGCGCTCATAGAAAGGGTGGGCTTCGCTTCGTGCGATGTTGCTTCGGACCGCGATCGTGGAAAGTCCGCGCCCGGTCGCCCATGCCTCGGCGGCCGTGACAAGCATGCGGCCGACCCCAGCCCCACGATGCTGCGCGTCGACCACCAGTCCGACGATCTCGCAGCGACGCCCGGATTCGAGCAGTTCCTGCTCCGCCGCGTGGATCCAGCCGATCACCTCGCCCTTCGGCCCTTCGGCGACGAACACGGCATCGGCTTTTCGCGCCAGCGTACGTCGCAGTCGTTCAGCGAATTCGGCCGGTTCGACCGGATAGCCGAGCACGTCACTCAGGGCCGCCAGGCGGCTCGCGTCGGCGGCACTCGCAGGTCGAACGTTCACGGGGGTCATGGCCGGTAACGATACATGCCCGTCGTGGCCAACGTCGGGTACTTGACCGAACGGTCAAGAACATATATGGTTCATCATGTCGCGGCCACGTGAATTCGACGTCGACCAGGTCCTCGATCGGGCCACGGAGCTCTTCTGGACGAAGGGTTACGAGGACACCTCGTTGCGGGACCTCGAGGAAGGCCTCGGCATTGGTCGCCAGAGCCTCTACAGCACGTTTGGCGACAAGCACGACCTCTTCCTCGCCGCACTCGATCGCTACTCCGCCCGGCAGCTCGAAATGCTGGCGCCGCTGCTCGAGCCCACTGCCGGCCTGGACGCGATTCGCCGGTACTTCGTGGGCATGGTCGACGCGAACACCTGCACGGAGCAGCGCCGCTCGTGCATGATGCTGAACAGCGTGGTCGAGTTCGGGCGGGACGACCCTGACGTGACGCGTCGCTACGAGGCCAACCAGAAGCAGATCGGCGCCGCCTTTGCCCATGCACTCCGCGGCGCAGTGCAGAAGGGTGAACTTCCGGCCAGTACCGATCGGGCGGCGCTTTCACTCTTCCTGGTCAGCCAGCTGTACGGACTTGTCGTGCTGGGCCGGGGCGGCGCACCCACGGCCCTGCTTCAGGGCGTCGTGGCCACGGCGCTTTCTGCCCTCCGCGCCTGAGGTGTTTTTGTTGTCCAGTTTTTGACCGTTCGATCAACAATGAACCATACGGAGAAGAGCCACAATGAGTGAACAGAAGATCAAGGGCCGTGTCGCCCTCGTGACCGGTGCCAACCGCGGAATCGGGAAGGCACTCACCGAGGCCTTGCTGACGGCGGGCGCGGCGAAGGTCTACGCCGCGGCACGGAACACGGCCGCGCTGGACGCGCTGAAGCAGCAGTACGGTTCGCGGGTGGAGCTCCTGACGCTCGACGTGACGAATGGTGACCAGGTTGCGGCCGCGGCGGCGAAGGCGACCGATGTGGACCTGCTGATCAACAATGCGGGGGTGGCATCCGCCCCCCTGGGAACATCGATCGCGAGCATGGAGCACTTCGAGGCCGGTCGCGCCGAAATGGAAGTCAACTATTTTGGCGCCCTCCGACTGGTCCAGGCTTTCGCGCCAATCCTGGCGAGGAATGGTGGTGGTGCGATCGCCAACATCTCGTCGGTTGCCGGTTTGACGAACTTCCCGCCACTCGCGTCCTACAGCGCCTCGAAGGCCGCCGTGCGCTCGCTGACGCAGGCGGCACGGGTGCACCTCGCGGAGCAGGGTACCCAGGTGTTCGGGGTGTATCCCGGTCCGGTGGACACCGACATGGCGGCGGAGATCCCGATGGAAAAGGTGAGCCCCGCGAGCATTGCAACCGCCATCCTGGCGGCGATAGAATCCGGGACGCTGGAGGTCTTCCCCGATCCATTCTCGGCGCAGATCGGGGTGCAGTTCGAGGCGAGTCCGAGCGCCCTCGAGCAGCAGATGGCGGGGACGGCGGCGCAGGCGGCGTAGCGCACACAGGCGGCCCGGAGGCTTCTGCCTCCGGGTCGTCGGCTTTTCAGCCGGCCAGCTTGATGATCCCCAGTGTGACCAGGAGCGGAATGATCACCGCGACAATCGCTTCGCCGGCAATGAACCCCGACGCAATGGCGATCGAATAGCGCTGGTGTGACTCGGGCCGCGTCTTTTCCCAGATCCAGTCGCCGAGTGCACCGAGGAAGATCGTGGTCACTGCACTGATCGGAATGAGCGCCCCGATGCCCATGCCGGTCGGTGAGGGCACGAAGGCCCGCCACGATTTCCGCTGTTCCATGAAGGTGAAGATCACGCCCAGCAGGGCGCCCACCGAAAACGACCACTTCATCCAGGTGAGCCGCATGATGGCCTCGGGCGTCAGGGCGGCCGGCCCGGTGAGCTGCTGCGTCACCATCTTCGCGAAGCCCACCCAGCGCTGCGACGTGGGGCTGCTCAACTGCGCGTGGTCCCCGGTGATGCCGTAGGTATCGCGCAGCACCGGGTACATCCAGGCCAGGGCCAGCGCACCCACCGGTACCGCGATCAGCTGCATGTAGGTGAGGATGCGCGGGGTGGAGCCGATCATGCTGCCCGCCTTGTAGTCCTGCATCAATCCTTCCGACTCGGCCGCCACTGCACTGGTGGTGCCACTCGACACCATGCTCGCGCTCAGGTTGCCGGGCGCCACCACGCCGAAGAAGGCCTGCGTCACGTTCGCCATGGTGGAGATCGGCCCCCAGTTGGTCTCGCCCAGGACGCGCAGGGCCACCAGCCCGAGTGGAATGGCCAGAAGAATGGCGACGACCGACTGCCACACCGGGGTCCCGAAGAAGGCCCGCTGCACCATGACGAGCGCCGTCGCGGCCACCAGGCTGCCGATCCCGACCCAGCGCAGCGACAGGTCGCCGCTCAGGTCCCCGGCGCTGGAGAGGCTCTTGAAGGTGCGGAGGAGCACCTGCCAGCGAATGAGCAACGTGGTGATGCCGCCGGCGATCAGCATGCCGACGGCGGGCCACATGACCAGCAGCAGGATGTCCACCCGCCGGGTCGACTCGGTGATGTACCCATGATCGAGCAACCACACCGGCCCGATGACCCAGGCGCACAACCCGCCGAGCAGCATGCTCGCCGTGATGCGGAGCCCGATGATCATGCCCGACCCGATGTTGAGCAGGGACACCCCGAAACCCAGCCCCACGACCGGTGACCAGGCGTTCACCCGGAACGCCACGAGCTCCGCCACCAGCCGGACCTGGGTCGCGAAGAACAGGACACCGGACGAGATCATCGACCCCATCATCGCGAAGGCGGAACGCCGCGACTGGTCGTCGCGGGCGTCGAGCATGATCAGCGTCTCACCGGCTGCCATGCCGTCGGGGAACGGCAGCTTCTCGTCGTCGATGAAGTGCTTGCGGAGCGGCACCGCCAGCAGCACGCCGAGAATGCCGGACACGGATAACCAGATCCAGGTCTGCATCCGCGTGAGGTGCACGCTGAATCCGCTGTCCGGCTCGGCGGCGAGCATGTCGAACGCCGCCAGCAGCCAGCAGAGGAAGGCGATCTGTCCAGCCGCGGTGCCGGCCGTCTGGACGATGTTGTTTTCCCAGCGGTTGTAGCTCTTGGAGAAGAGGCCGAGGGCCAGGAAACCGAAGAAGGCGGAGACGACCGAGATGTTGGGGCCGAAACCGAACTTCAACACGACGTAGGGATAGGAAGCACCAATCACGAGCGCCACGAGCAGGCCGACCGCAACCGACCTGGGAGTGAACTCGCGGATATGTGCCGGCTTCTGCGGGACGGGGTCGGTCACGCGGATCTCCTTGAAGAAAAGTGGCCTGCCCGGCTGGAGCCGGACAGGCCACTTGCTACATGAGGAGGCGAGGCACCTACTTCGCCGCGAGTTCCTTCACCGAGTTCGCGAGCGCCTTCACCTTGCCCTTGTCGGCGGCACCGGCCGCTTCGCTGTCAAGCGACTTTGCCAGCGCGTCGAGCGCATCCTTCTGCGCTGACCCGGACATGCCCTGGGCGTCGGCGAGCGACTTGCGTGCCGCCGCGACCTGCTTGGAGGAGAGGCCCTTCGACCGCTCGAGCTGGTCGAGGTACGCACCCGACAGGGCGTAGCTGGCCGGCCAGGTGATCTTCGGCTGGTCCTGTGCATTGAAGTAGTCGAGGTGCACCGACTTCGCCGCGTCGATCTCGTTCTGGGAGATGAAGGCACTCGGCGTGAGCTCGAAGATGTCGAGCCCGCGGCCGATCTCGGAACTCACCATGACACCGTTGTACCAGTAGATCGACCAGGAACCGGCGTTGCCCATCCGCGTCGAGTCGACCGGACCGCGATCGAAGAACGCAATTTCCATGGGCTTCTTCGGGTCGGTCCACTCGAACACCGACACGCCACCCTGGTACCAGGCCTGCACCATGATGTCACGGCCCGGAATCGGGATCAGTGAGCCGTTGTGGGCCACGCAGTTCTCGTACTTGGTCTGTGCCGCCGGCAGCTTGTAGTAGCTCTGGAACACCATCTTGCCGCCCACCAGCGTAAAGATCGCGTCGGCACCCCACTCCGGCTTGTCGGTGCTGCGGCACTTCGGCTGGCCGCCGCCGCCCCACTCGTCGGAGAACAGGATCTTGGTGCCGTCGTTGTTGAACGTGGCCGAGTGCCAGTAGGAGAAGTTCGAGTCGGCCACCGCCCCGATGCGCTTCGGGTTGGCCACGTCCTTGATGTCGAGCAGCAGGCCATAGCCGCCGCACGCGCCGCCGGCCAGGCCGATGGCGGGATACACGGTGATGTCGTGGCACTGCGTCGGGCCGGGCCGGGGCTTCCCGGGTTCATCCTTCTCTGCCGGGAATCGCGCGGCGATCAGGGCAGGCAGGTCGGCGCGCAGCTTGGCACTGTCGGCCGCCGTGGGAGCCCCGCTGCCACCGCGCGCCTTCACGAGGCTGTCCAGCATCGGGTTGACCATCTGCGACGGCAGGATGTATTCGCGACCCTGGATCTCCGCGGTGTAGCCGCCCTTCGCGCGGGCCGCCGCGGCATCCTTCTTCGACTCCGCAATATCGGCCGGGCTCTCGCCATGCTCCGGCGGCGCCACCAGGTCGTTGAAGATGCGGGGCGAGCTTACAATGGCCGCCTGCTCCGGATGCGCGAGCGGCACCTTGATGACCTCGATGCGGAACAGCGCCGAGTTGGGGTCCTGGTCGGGCGACAGCTTGGAGCAACCGGGGAGCTCGTTCGGCGAACGCACGCCCGCCGAGCCGGAGACGTAGACATAGACGTTGGCGGCGTCCTTCGGGTCGATCACCACCGTGTGCGTGTGCGAGCCGCGGCAGGTCTGCACGTTGGCGATGTACTTCGGGTTGGCGATATCGGTGGCATCGAAGATCCGGATGCCGCGCAGGCGGTCGGCACTCACCGTGTCGTGGACGCCCTGGGCACCGCAGTCGATCCGGCCCGAGTTACCCTCGCCCGACACGAACAGCAGGTTCTTGTAGACCGAGACGTCGCTCTGTGACGCGGGGCAGAGGAAGCCGAGCGTCAGCGTCGGCTTGGCAGGAGAGGAAATGTCCCACACCTGGAAGCCGTTGTAGTTGCCCTGGATCGCGTAGTTGCGCAGGAACGAAAGGTCGGAGTTCGTGACGCCGGCAAACCCCTCGGACGACGGGGTATTGGACACGAGCCTCATGTTCCAGGCCGCCTCGCCAGCATCGGTTGCGCCTGCCTTGAGGCCGACCCGGGGATCAGGCTTCGGCGCCATGGCCGACATCCCCGCACCGCCGGCGCTGGAGGTGGACTTCGCGCATGCCGCGAGGGTGACGGCCCCGAGCGCGATCAGCAGCGGAGCACGGGACGCGGCGCTCCGCCGGGCACGCGGCCGGAGGACAAGACTGGATGAGACCATGAAGGGTTCCTGTGAGGAGGCGACGGCCGGACGAGCGGTGGTCATGTGAAGATTCATTTCGTGCTCGCGGTGCCTGGCAGCGCCGCGAGCATTTTCTGCATGCGATCGATTTCCGTGGTCTGGTCGGCGTAGACATTGGAGGCAAACCGGAACGAACGCTCCTCCTCGCCGGCGCCCTGGGTGGCAAACAACTTGTCCACCATGACGATGGCGCCCTTGTGGTGCTGGATCATGTAGGTGAGCAGGAGGCGATCGTACTCCGGGCCCCGGGCGGCATCGAGCTGCGCCAGCTGCTCGGCGTTCAGCATACCCGGCATGGTACCGTGGTCCATGCCCGCCATGTCGTGGTTCATCCCTGCCATCCCGTCCTTCTGGTGCAGCGGGTCGGGGACGGGCTCGTTGTGGTCCGCCAGCCAGACCTGCATGAGCTCGATTTCGTCGGTCTGCCCGGCGACGATGCGCTCGCAGAGGTTGAGGATCGCCGGACTGGCGCCGTGGCTCGGCGCCCAGCCGGCGATGAGCACCGCCTGCGCGTGGTGACCGATCATGCCGGTCATGAACTCGGCGTCTGCCGGGACGTAGGCCGGATAGGAATTCGTCGCCACCGCCTGGGCGGTGGCTTGCGTGCCCCGGCCGGCCGTGACGGCCAAGCCCAGCAGGGCTGCCCTGAGGAGGTACCGTGAGGCTGTTTTCATCGAACGCAATGTAACTCGTGAAATTGTCACCGTAAGAACGCCAGTGTTCGGCCGTGCCGAAGGCGCCCCGGGGCTGTTCGTCACGGGGTCAGGGCGCGGCGGTCCCAGCGCTCGTCAGCCCTCGAGCGCGCATCGCCCGGGCATGCTCGAACCAGACGATCGGCGCCAGGGCCAGGCCGTTCATCCCGCCCACCAGGACCGCGGAGAGCCAGAATCCCCCATGGTCGGGCTGGTCGCCCTGCGCCTGGTGATAGAGCAGGTGCACCACCTCAGCGAGCAGCGCGGCACCGATGGCCCCAAGGAGCACGACGATGAGCTGGACAGATATGGGGCGCTGCCGCGTGAACCAAAGCGCCACAGCCATACCGGCCACGGAGGCCAGCATGACCAGGGAACTACCAAGGTAGGCCAGGCCCGCAAGGATGATGAGGGCGGCGGTGAGGATCATGGCGTGAGTCCTTTCCCTGAAAGAATACGCAACTTCGGTCCAGTCGGGGGCCGGGCGCCCTGCCTTGACGCGTGGCACCCGGCAACTCACCCTTGACATCGACCTCATGGTGGGCGGCAGGGCGGAGGAATCAGGGCACTGACGGACCTGTTTTCTCCACTACATTCTCCCTGGACGGACGGCTTGATGAAGAAGATCGACTTGGCCGCACTGCAGAAGGCATACGACGAGGCTTGAGGATGGCGCCAAGGAAGACAGCGGAGAAGAAGGCCCCGGAGGTCGTGCGGCCGCTGAAGGACCGGGTGGATGAGGCGATCGCGTGGCTCCGGAGCCACGCGACGAAGGCAACACGCGACGGGATGGCCCGCTACAATGTCCCGTCCGACAAGGCATTCGGCGTGCCCATGAAGCACATCCAGCTGCTGGCGAAGCAGCTTGGCCGGGACCATGCGCTGGCGGCAGCGCTCTGGGAAACCGGCTGGTACGAGGCGCGCCTGCTCACCGCCTATATCGACGAGCCGGAGCGCGTCACCCCGGCGCAGATGGATCGCTGGAGCCGACAATTCGACAACTGGGCCATCTGCGACACACTCGCCTTTGCGCTCTGGGATCGCACGCCGCATGCGTGGCGCAAGGTGGAGCAGTGGGCGGGCCGGCGGGAGGAGTTCATCAAGCGCACCGCGTTCGCGCTGCTCTGGAGCCTCTCGGTACACGACAAGGCGGCGACCGACACGCAGTTCATCCGCGGACTGGCACTCATCGAGCAGGCCGCCACCGACGAGCGGAACTTCGTCAAGAAGGCGGTCAACATGGCGCTCCGCGCCATCGGCAAGCGCAATGTGGCGCTGAACGCGGCGGCCGCAGAGGTCGCGGCGCGCCTGGCGGCATCGACGGATGCCACCGCGCAGTGGGTCGGCAAGCACGCGCTGCGGGAGCTGTCGAGTGCCGCGGTGAAACGCCGGCTCCGGGGATGACGGAGCGCGAGCTCTATTCGTGGCTGCTGATCGGGTGGACCGGGGTGGCTGCCTGCGCCTTCATCGCCCTGCAATTCCTTTCCGCACCGTACGGACGCCACAGCCGGCCCGGCTGGGGCCCGACCATTCACCGCACGGCGGGCTGGGTCATCATGGAGTCCCCGGCGGTGCTGGTGTTCGTCACCTGCTTTCTCGCGTCCGGCCGCCGCACGGAACCTGTGGCGGTGGTGTTCCTCCTGCTCTGGCTGCTGCACTACGTCAATCGCGCACTGGTCTATCCCTTCCGGCTGCGCGGCGGCCAGCTGCGGATGCCGGTGAGCGTGATGGCGATGGGATTCATCTTCAACGTGATGAACGGCTACCTGCAGGGGCGCGGCCTGTTCACCCTGGGGCCGGCGCGCGGCGCCGAGTGGTTCCAGTGACCCCCGCTTCATCATGGGGGTGGTCCTGTTTCTTGCGGGGTTTGCGGTGAACCAGCACTCGGATGCCATCCTGCGGCGACTGCGCGCGCCCGGGGATACCGGCTACCGGATTCCCCGCGGGGGCGGTTTTGGTCTCGTGTCCTGCCCGAACTATTCCGGCGAACTGGTCGAATGGCTGGGCTGGGCCATCCTCACCTGGTCGCCGGCAGGGCTCGTGTTCTTCCTCTGGACGGCGGCGAACCTGGTACCAAGGGCGCGGTCGCACCACCGCTGGTATCACGAGCACTTCCCCGACTATCCCCTGGAACGAACTTCGGTGGTTCCTTTTCTCTACTAGGCCCGTCCATGACCCTGACCGCTCGCGGCTGTGTTCGCCTCCTGCGTCTTGCAGCCGGTGCGCTGGTGTTGGCGTGCCAGCCTGAGGAGCCCAACTACCTGTACGTCCAGTCGGTGGCGGTGAGCCCCGAGAGTTCGGTGACGTACGTGGGCGGCCACTTGCAGGTCACGGCGACTCCCCTCGCGCCAGGCGGCATTCCGCTCGATGACCGTCACATCAACTGGTACAGCTCGAATCCACGAGTGGCGACGGTGTCTCGCTCCGGCGAGGTGGCGGCGGTCGGCGCCGGCACGGCGTCCATCACCGCCTACTGTGAAACCAAGACTGCAATGACGACTGTCACGATCCTGGCGCGTCCCGTGGCAGACTGGGCGGGCGTTTCGGATGAGTGGACGACATTCCAGGGCAATCCCCGACACACGGGCTTCGTGCCGGCGACGGCGGACCCGCTGTCATTCACCCGGCGCTGGGAAGTCGACCTCGCACACGGGACCGGGCTCCACCCGGTGGTCGAGGGCGATGGCGTCCTGTTCGCCACGTCAACAGCGTACTACGCGGGCCAGCAGCTCTTTGCAGTTGACGCCGCAACCGGCGCAACCCGGTGGGCGCACGACTTCGGCGTGATCCAGTCCCTTGGGCCCCCGGCGTACGGAGACAACGCGGTCTACGTCTTCACCGGTGGCACCAATTCCTCACTGTGGGGCCTCGAGGCCAATTCCGGTGCGCCGCGGGTATACGTCGAGGGGTATGAGTGGCTCGTCAGCCATGCGCCGGTTCCCTGGGCACAGGCGCTCTACACCGCCAGCGCCTTCGACGGCGACATCTACGCCTTCAGCATGCAGGATGGATCACTGCGCTGGTCCAGCGGCGATCCGACGAACTATGTCCTGGTGCCCGCCGTCGCGGACGGGCGGGTGTATGCGTATCGCACCTACAATGAGGCAAAGGTGGCGGTGTCGGACGCCGCGAGTGGCGCGCTCCTGTATGAGATAGCCGATCCGGGGTACCTGGTGGGGGGCTGGGGTGGTCGATCCGTGCCGGTGCTCGGCGGCATGGGCAACCTGGTGGTGGAGCAGAATGACCGCCTCGTTGCGTTCGACCTCATCGGTCGCCGGGTGATGTGGGAGAAGGCCGGTATCGCGTTCCGGGAGGAGCCGACCATCGCAGGTGGAGTGATCTACGCACATACCCCCGCCGAGGTACAGGCGCGACGGGAAAGCGATGGCAGCCTGCTCTGGACGTGGACACCTCCGGGCGGCGAGGAGCCGCGGGGCACCATGGTCGCCACCCGGAACCTGCTGTTCGTCACCTCCGGCCCGCGCACGGTCGCAATCGACTTGTCGGCACAAGCTGAGGTCTGGTCGTACCCGGCGGCCGGCAACCTCGCGCTCACCCGCAACGGCCTGCTGCTGATCGCACAGGCAGGCGGAACGCTGACGGCGATTGCACTCAAGTAGCGGGTGGAGCGCGCTCAGATGCCGATGACCGACACCATGCTCTCGTCTGCGAACTGCCATTCCAGCCAGGTGGCGAGCTTCATGGCCAGGCGGGCCACCAGCTTGTGCTCCTCACTGCTTCCCTGGCCGATCAGCGCGAAAGCCGTGGCGGCGCACTCCGTGAGCGGGGCAATCAGCGGCTCGCCGTCGATGGCGCGCGCGAGTGCGGTGAGCGCTCCCACCACCCTGATCCCTGCGAGTCGCGGCAACTCCATGAATGTGTAGTGGTCGTACTCGGGGATGTGATACCGGAAGATTGGCTCCACGAACGCGAACGCGTCCTCGGTCATGAAGACGGAATCGGAGCACCAGCATCGATCGCGGTTCGGCCCCGGATACAGCTCGATGTAGAGCGAGTGATGCAGGTCGGACAGGTCGGTGATCAGGCGAATCCGGTCGGCAACGATGCGCAACATGGTGATACCGAGGTGAGTCCAGGTTTTCCTGCATGAATCGGGCTCCGGAGCACATCAAGAACTCGGTGCATCCGATGCCACTCCTGAAGATGTGGATGACGCCTGGCCTACGCCGCGCGGCGCCGGTTCTCCAGCCACGCGTCCACGCTGAACGGTCCGGCACCCCACGCAGCAAACGCCAGCCAGATGAAGCAGTACAGCATGACCATTTCACCATGGTTCTGCCACCACCAGATGTGGCCGCTTCCGCCCACGTGCATCCAGAAGTACGCGACCGCCATTTCGCCAGAGGCGATGAACGCGGCCAGGCGCGTCGCCAGGCCCAGCACCAGGCACAGGCCGCACACCACCTCGATGACACCGGCGGCCCCGAACCGGCTCATGAGGTTGACGGTACCACCATCGGGCCCGAAGCCGCCGAACCAGCCGAAGAGCTTGGCGGCGCCATGGGAGAAGAAGGCGGCACCCGCCACGATGCGCAGGGCGGCGTGAACGGCAGGCAGGAAGCGACTGTTCAGGGGCTCGATCATGTGTGCCAATTCCATGTATGAAGATGGATCAAGATGCACCAGGCGACGCAGCCATGAAACCACCCGTCCCGCGTTTCCGGCATCCCGCCGCCTCGTGCCCGGGACCACGCAGCACCTTGCCCGGCAGCGCATCGGTCATCGCGCCATCCACAATCACCGGCACACCGTTGACGAGCACATGCTGCATGCCCTGCGAAAGCTGATTGGGCTGCTCGAAGGTGGCCAGGTCGCGAACCGAGTCCGGGTCGAATACCACGATGTCAGCCCACATGCCTTCCTTGAGCACGCCGCGATCGGCGAGCCGCATGCGCGCCGCGGGGAGCGCGGTGAATTTCCGGATGGCATCCTCGAGGGCCAGCGCGTGTTCCTCCCGGACGTACTTCCGGAGGATGCGCGGGAAGGTGCCGTAGGCGCGCGGGTGGGGGTGCTCGGTGCCCAGCGCCCCGTCGGGTGCGGTGCCCTGGGAGTCGTTGTCCACGGAGGTCCACGGCTGCCGCAGCGCCAGGGCCACGTCGGGCTCGGACATCGCGAAGACGGCGTTGGAGGTGAACCCGTCATCCTCCACCAGGATATCCATCAGTGTCTCGATGGGATCGGTGCCGCGTTCCTTCGCAATCTGCGCCAGCGTCCTGCCCTGTAGCGGAAGCAGCGTCGGGTTCGCCACGACGGCAATGAGTACCGCCTCGGGCCCGGGAATCTCCTGCCACTCATTTTCCCACGGCGCGTTCGTCGTGAGCATGTCCTTCCGGATCCGGGCCCGCATCGCCGGGTCCTGGAGTCGCTTGACCATTTCCCTGTTGCCGCCGTCGTGCGCCCACGGCGGGATGAACGCCGAGGTGCTGTTGAACCAGGCGGGGTAGGCATAGGTGTTCGCCCCGATGTCCACCCCGCCGGCGCGCGCGGCGTCGATCTTCGCCACGATCTGCGGCATCATTCCCCACTGCGGCTTGCCGGCGGCCTTGAGGTGCCAGATCTCCACCGGGATCCCTGCCTCCCGTCCGATGCGCACCGCCTCGTCGATCGCCTCGAATATATGCGCCCCCTCGGAGCGCATGTGGGTGGCGTACACGCCGCCGCACTGGGCGGCGACGCGCGCGAGCGCGATCAGTTCCTCGGTGCTCGCATACGGCGCCGGCGCGTATTGCAGCGAGGTGGACACGCCCACCGCGCCATCCTGCATGGCGGCCGCTACCAGCTCCTGCATGTGCACCAGCTCGGTCGCAGTGGGTGGCCGGTCGGCGTCGGCCAGCACCATGCGGCGCACCTGGGTGGCACCGACATAGGTCGCGAAATTGATTCCGATCCCCTGCTGCTCCAGACGCGCGAAATACTCAGCGAGGGTGCGCCAGGTCGGGGTGATCCCATAATGGGTGTAAGTCACCTGGTCGGCCGCGATGATCGAATCGTTGAGCGGCGCCGCCGATCCGCCCTCGCCGGTGATCTCCGTGGTAATGCCCTGGTAGATCTTCGACGGCAGGTGCGGATTCACCATGATGGTCAGGTCCGATTGCCCCAGCATGTCGATGAAACCGGGCGCCACCACGCTGCCACGCGCGTCGAGGGTCCGCGTGGCCGGCTGGCCCGCCAGGTGCCCGATGGCGGCAATCCGCCCGGCGCGAATGCCCACGTCGGCGCCATACCACGGTGAGCCGGTGCCGTCGATGACGTGACCATTGCTGATCACGATGTCGAATGGCGGAGTGGCCGGGGGACGATCGGGGGAGCACCCCGTAACCGTGAGTGCGACCAGCAGGCGCAGCCCCGACCGATTCGTCAAACGCATGAAGACTCCATGGTGATGGCCATTCTGGTGGCACGAGCCATCTTCATCAATCCGTAAAGAATACGGGCTGCCCGATAGCGAGCGGCCCACAGCGCGTGGTGGTGCCGTAGACCCCAGCCCGGTTGTCCCACCTTCGAACAATTGTCTTCAGCACCTCGCCGTCGCGGCGTGCCGAGTCGGGGTCGAGGTTTACCATTGCACAGCGCTCGTCGCGGTTGGTGATGCCAACAGTGGTGGACTCGCCGGTATCCCCGAATGAGAGGACCCCGCCCACCCATTGATCCTCCTCGAAGGGAGCTGATCGCAGTGATGAAATCACGATATTCGGGCGGAATCGCCGGGCGTCCGGACGGTGCGACGCGGCTGTGCCGATCTCGGCGACGGTGCAGGAGGTAATGATGGAGATGCTCGCTTCGTCGAAGATGCCGCGGTTCATGTGCATCATCTCGACGGGGTGACCATGGCGGCGACCGACCTCGGTCGCCAGTTCCTCGCTGAAGATGCCCAGCTCCGCGCCTTCCGGTGTACGAACATGCGTGGGAAGGCTCCCATCGACGTGTGTTTCCCGCCGCAATGGGGTGAAGAGAATGAGCTCGGGAAGCCTCGAGGCCGTGAGCCAGGGGAAGCCACCGCGATCACCGACCAGGCGAAAGCCAAGGCGCCGATCGCCATCAAGACCGTGCCAGCCCACATTGGCGGCCTCGATCGGTTCACCGCGCAGGGACTTCACGGGATATCGGAAGAGTGCCGCTACTGATCCAACTTGGATGCGCATGCTGGACCGCCATCTGCCGGGTGTGCTTTCGCCAGGTTGTCATGACCATCACGGGTCGACCGTATGCTACCATGCATGGGACGACCAATTTCACGCCACACCAGGAGATTGCCATGAATCGAGCCTCGGGCGCACTCGCGATTGCGGTCCTGCTGGCAGCGTGCAGTCCCGCCGTGCCGCCTGACACTTCTGTCCCCGCCGGTACCCAGCCGGGCGAAGAGGCCGCAGTGCTCAAGGCGATGGACGCCTACATGACCGCGATCGCCACCAACGATGTCCGCAACCTGGCGCCGCTGCAGACAGTGGAGGGAACAACCTTTCGAGCGAGGGCGACGGCAGCCGGCGGGATGGACATCGTCCCGGCGTCGAATGCCTACCGGATCGACCCGGCCCGGAACAACGGCCGCACCAACCGTGAGCGCTACTGGTCGCCCACGGTGCTGATTCGCGGCAGCGTTCAGGCTGATCCGAGTCTCGCCAGTATCCTAGTGAGGAGCTCCGGCAGTGCGGCCGACATGTCAAACGGTTCACCGAGGCTCCCCGCCGATGCCGCGGCCACTATCGCCCACTCTCTGCCAACGGTCTCAAGCTCAAATCCCAGTTCGTCCAGCACTCGCGCACTGGCCCGCCGTTCGATACGCCTGAGGTTCTCCTCCGCCGGCAGCGTCAGCAAAAAGCACCGAATGTCGGCATCAACGGGAGCGAGGCGGCTCGTCAGGTCAGCGAGGTCCTCAGGTGAGCGCCAGAAGTGGTCGATGACGAAGTGTCGATAGCCATACCCGCGATGATGCGACACCATCAAGGCAATCGTCGAGTGGAGATGCCCGAGCTCATCGCGGTACGGTGGGTTGGCTGCTACGAGGTGATCCCCATCGAGCATCACGCAGTTGTCGATGCGCTCGCTGAGTGACTCGGCGAGCGTCGACTTTCCAACGCCCAGGGGCCCGTTCAACATGATGATCATGCGACGGCGCTCAGCATGATCCAGCCACCCAGCACACCGTCCGGCCCACGGAACTCCAGACGACGGGTGCCCGGGATGTCCCCATCGCCGAAGCGAACTTCGTAGTACGGGTCGCCGACAGCGACGGCGCGGACCAGCCGGTAGAAGTTGAAGGGAGCACGCTCGAGGTCGCCGGCGAGGGCTTCCGCGCCGGCGAATGTGATCTCGCCGTTGTTGACATCCCAGCGCTTGCCCTCCGGGCTGTAGGCCCGGGTCGTGTGGTTGATCTCGCTTGCCGTCGCGACCTAGGCACCGGGCGGCGCATAGGACACGGCCTTCTTCGTGGCGGCATCCATCTCCTCCGCCGTGACCAGCACGGTCGAATGGAGGTGTACTGCCCCGCTTGCGTTGACGACCAGGCTCAAGGCCGCGGCGGTCGTCGTGTCGGGGAACTCCGCAATGCCGACGACGTCGTCGGTCCCGATCGCAAAGTAGAAGGAGTGCAGCTTCCCGCCCGCCTTCTCGATCATGGCCCGGACGGCTTCACGTCGCCTGGTGCCCCCCTCCTTGAGGAGACCCTTCGCGCCTTCGGCGGCGTACGACGCTCGCCACAGGTACATCGGCATGACCCGCTCCTTGAACATGGGAGGGTCAACGTTACGCCACGCCACCTGCGTTGGTAAGAGCCGGCGAGGACCTGCCCCTGACAGCCACGCCTGCCGGTCGTCGCACGTCACCGCCCCTCAAGCTGCGCCTCCATCCGGAAACTGAAGTGCCGGCCGGCGCCCCCAACGGTGGCAAGCTGGATCCAGAGCACGGCGAGGCTCTCGAGCAGGGCGGCATTCCGGAGTGGTCCCGCGTCGCGCGCCCGAAACCCCATTCGCGTGGCAAGCTCCATGACAGACGGCTTCGCATCGGGATCGTCTCCAGCGAAGAGCGCATCGGCAGCACCGTGTTCCAGCGCCGGAGCCTGCTGGATCTCGGCACCGAAATGATTGAACCCCTTGATGACCGGGACGCCGGGGAAAGCGGCTGCGAGGGCCTGGGCGACTGAACCTTCCGGCGGCGGCGCCCAGACGGGACCGCCATCCCAGCGGAGCGGATTGGTGCAATCCAGGAGAATCTTTCCCGCCAGATCACCCGCCGAGCGCGCGGCATCCCGGGCGGCGGCAGCAGGGACGGCGAGAAGCACGATCTCCGCATCCGCAGCGGCAGCAGCAGGGAGCAATACCGGAATGCCCGCCAGCGCGCCGGTCAAGTCGCCGTTGGGAGTGGCCGGATCGCGCACCCCGAACCGCACGACAGCGCCGGCGTGAAGGAGTGAATGGGCGAGGGCGCGGCCCACGGTGCCGGCGCCCAGAACGGCTACAGTAGTCATCGGTGCCTCCTCAGCGACCCAACGCTTCGATGACGAGCCGCGCCGCTGCGGCGCCGGAGAACTGCTGCTGCCCGGTGACGAGCAGCCCGTCGCGCACGGCGAACTCGCGAAACATCTGGTCGACGATGAAGTTCGTGCCGTCCAGCTTCCGTGCCTCGTCCTCGATCCAGAAGGGTTGTATGCGCTTGCCGACGAAGCTGTCGGAGAATTGCTCTTCGCTGTTGGCGAACCCGGTCCAGGTCTTGCCCTTCACGAGCAGGTCACCGTTCGCGAGGGTCGTTTCGAGGAGCAGGCAGGTGCCGTGGCACACGAGCGCGGTGACCTTGCCAGCTTCATAGAACTTCGCCACGAGGCCGGCGAGCTCCTTGTTGCCCCGAAAGGTGTACATCGGCGACTGCCCGCCGGCCACCAGGACGGCGTCATAGCCGGCGACGTCCACGCCATCGATGCTCCGGGTATTCTCGATCAGCGCCATGTGCCGGGGCGACTTCAGGAAGCCCAGGCTCACGATGTCGTGCGCCGAGTATCCGCTCGGGTCGCCTGGGTCGGAGTAACTGTCTGCCTGGAGGGCACCGCCACTCGGGCTGCGAATCTCGACCTCGTAGCCCGCCTCGGTGAATGCCCAGTACGGGTGCGTCAGCTCGGCCCACCAGAAGCCGATGGGCCAGCCCGTCGTTGTCGAGACCGCGGGGTTGGCGGCAATGAGCAGCACCTTCTTCGGCCTGGCTGCATTCGTGACGTTCATGTTCGCGCTCATGAGACCTTCCGGAAAATTGGTTCGGCCGGAACCTACCGGAGCACGAGCGGGCAGGATAGAATGCACCTTTTGGGATGATACTCACCGAAAGGAGAGTGATAAATGCCTGAATTCGAGTTCGAGGGCGAGCGGTACCAGAACCCCGTCGAGCTGGCCCTGCACCTGATCGGCGGCAAGTGGCGCATGCCGATCCTGTGGCGCCTGCGCGACCGGGTCTGGCGCTACGGCGAGCTGCGCCGCGAGCTCCACGGGGTTTCCCACAAGATGCTCACGCAGCAGCTCCGGGACCTCGAGCGCTCGGGGCTCATCACCCGCACCGTTCATCCCGTCGTGCCGCCGCATGTGGAATACGCGATCACGAAGCTCGGCCTCACGACCATCCCCGCCATCGATGCGTTGCGTGCATGGGGTAGCCTCTACCTGAGGCGCAGGTCGGCCCGAGGTGTTCGCTCCCGCCCTCAGGCGCCCTGACTTGCGGGCACGTTGATGCCGAACGTCCACTTCCAGGTATCGCCGTCCTTCACGTAGATCGACGTGCCCCAGATCGAGCCCTCAATTTTCTGGCCGTAGCAGGTGCCATCGGCAGCGCCGTTGAATCTCAGGATGCCGACCGTGGGCGAGAGCATCGTGCCCGTGGCGTCGGTGACGCTGACGCTCTTCACGTCGCATCCGCTGCCGGTCCAGTCCCTCAACGCTTCGGCCCTGGTCCCGAAGTAGGTGCCGAAAATATTGATGAAGGAAATATCATCGGTCGCCAGGGCTTCAATCGTGGCGGCGTCGTGCTCTCGCCACGCTTCCCAGAGGGCCTTCTCGACCGCAAGCATGGCATCGGTACCCGGATCTCGATCGACAGATTGAGCCTCGACCGCAGCGGGCAGTTCCTTCCGGTCGACCGGTTTCGCGGAACTCGCCTTGGGATCGACAACCGGCGCTTCGGCGTGGAAGGCTCCCTTCCAGTTCTCGCCGTCGCGAACGTAAACGCTCGCCGCCCAACTGGCGGCCGGAACCAGCTGGCCACCGCAGGCGCCGTCGACGGTGGTCCGGTAGGTGAGCAGAGCCGCTTCTTCGCCGAGGGGCTTCGTCTGTGCGTCAGACAGCGCGAAACTCTTGATGTCACAGTCGGTACCGGTGTATTGCCTCGTCGCTGATGCCTTGTCGAGCCTGCCAGATGGGCCATAGCCGACAAACTTGTCGGAGAGAAATGTGCCCCAGAACGCGGCATCCTTCGACTTCCAGGCCTCGAGCGCGCTCGTTTCAAGCGCCACCAGTGCATCCTGCGCCGGAGCGACCGAAGGGGTCGCCGCTGTGCTGCCGGCGTTTGCGGTGTTCGCGGGTGCGTTCCGGTCGCAGGCCACGCATGCGAGGGCGGCCGCTATGACGAGATACTTGATCCTGACCATGTAACGATGCCTCAACATTTCTTGACGAGTGAAAGCCTGCCCCTTACGGCGCGGCCCTACCGCCCCACATCTTGCAGCGCGAGCGTTTTGGACTTGCCCCCCGGTGTCAGGAGGCGTGTATGAGGTCTGAATTGGTTGTTCTTGCCGTCCTGTGCGCCATGCCGGTTGGCAGTCTTGCCGGGCAGACGGCCACAGGGGTCAAGTCGGTGGCCGATACGGCGCAGTTGACCCGACTCCGTGCCGCGCTGGACAAGTACCACGATCCCATGGTGGCGGTGCACGATGGGTATCTCTCGACCGTCGCCTGCGTCGAGTTCCCGGTGGCCGGAACCCTGGGGGATACGCCCTATCCAGTGGGAGGAATGGGTGTGCACTTCCTCAACATGCAGTTGATCGGATCCCCGGTAGACCCGGCGCGCCCGCAGGTCCTCATCTATGAGCCCCATGGCGACACCCTGCAGCTGGTGGCCGCCGAGTGGTTCGTACCTACCAAGACTTCGCGGGTGCGGCCTGAACTCTTCGGTGTGCAGTTCCAGGGGCCAATGGAGGGTCATCATCCCTTCATGCCGGCGGCCTTGCATCACTGGGACTTGCATGTGTGGCTCTGGAAGCCCAATCCCGCGGGCATGTTCAGCCCGACCAATCCCGCGCTGCACTGCCCGCACCAGGCGTACTCGTTCCAGGACGAGACCCCGAAACTGGTGGACCCGTGACGCGGGGCTAGACCACCGCCCCGAAAAAATGGCCGACCACAGCAGTGACGCCCATGGCGACAGCTCCCCAGAAGGCGACGCGCACAGCACCCCGCACCCGCGGGGCTCCTCCCAGATGCGCGGCGAGCGCACCCAGGACGACGAGTAGCACGAGGGAGGCTCCGACGACCGTTGGGACCACGATGCCAAACGGTATGAAGAGGACAGTCAGTACGGGCAGTGCGGCTCCAACCGCAAACGACAGGGCCGATGCCAACGCGGCCTGAATAGGACGAGCGAGCGTCAATTCGGAGAGGCCGAGCTCGTCCCGGGTATGGGCGCCGAGGGCATCCTGCGCCATGAGTTGGCCGGCGACCTGGTCGGCGAGGTCTGGGGTGAGGCCGCGCGCGATGTAGATCGCGGCCAGCTCAGCATGCTCCGTGGTGGGGTCTGCGGCGAGCTCGGCGCGCTCCCGGTCCATGTCAGCCCGCTCGGTATCTGCCTGGGAGCTCACCGAGACATACTCGCCGGCTGCCATCGAAAGGGCGCCCGCTACCAGCCCCGCCAGGGCCGAGAGGAGGACGGGCGCACGGGTGGCTTGCGCGGCGGCGACGCCGACCACGAGGCTGCTGGTGGAAATGAGGCCGTCATTCGCCCCCAGGACGGATGCACGCATCCACCCGATGTGTGCCGTGTAGTGGCGCTCAGTGTGACGCATGCAGGAGGGCCTTGGGTCGTGTCACTGCGATACTCCGGGAAATACACCTCCAACCAAGCTACCCTTGTTCGAGATGTCCTGGAGAAAGGCGAGCGGCCCTGTGATGCGCCGGCGCCTCCTACGCGGGTACGTCGTAGTCGGGCAGCTTCATGTCATCGCGAAGGTCGCGGCCAATGAAGTATTCGGCAATGAACGGCACGCGCATCAGGTGCGTCACCACATTCCTGAAGGTGATCCCGAACGCGGTGGCCGGGGCGAACGACGAGGCAAATCGCGCCGCCGACGCCTGCTTCGTCTTGAGGAACGGCATCAGTTTCTGCTCGTACCGTGCAAACGCCGTGGCGAAGTCGTCACCGGACGCGTGAAGTTCGCCGGCCAGGACGTACGCTTCGGCGATGGCCAGGCCAGTACCCTCGCCGGCCATCAGCGAGACGCACGCGGCCGCGTCCCCAACCAGGGCCACCCGTCCCCGCGTCCAGTGGCCCATCCGGATCTGGCTCACCGTGTCGAAATACAGGTCGCGCGTAGCTTCGAGCTCCCGCTCGATCTGCGGCCATTCCCAGCCCGCCCCGGCCAGTGCCTTCCGGAGCATCTGTTTCGGGTCGTCACCATGCAGGTACTCATCGCGTACGATCAGGAGGAAGAGCGTCCTGTCATCGCGCATCGCGAATCGTGATACCTGCCTCCCGGGAAGGCCGTGGCTGACGTACACCAGGTCGTCGCGTGGACGGTAGCCTTCGACCTCGAAGGCCGCCACGTGGTAGCCGAGCGGAACCTCGAAGCTCGATTCCGGCCCGAACGCGAGGCGGCGGATTCGCGAGTGAAGCCCGTCGGCACCAATGACAAGGTCCGCCCGTCGAGGCGGCGCGTGGTCGAAGGTGAGCAGGACGCCGTCGTCGCGCTCCTCGATGCCGGCCACCGAATCGCCGAAGAGCGTCTCGACCTGTCCCGCGATGGCGTGATACAGCGTGGCCGAGACGTCGGCGCGGCGAAGGCTCGTGAAGCGGTCGTTGGTCATCCGGCCAAAGACACCGACGTCGAATCCGCCTCGCGTGTGGCCCAGGCGATCAACGAAGCGCACTTCGCGGACCTGGTAGCCGAGGCGCCGGATCTCGCCGATCAGGCCCATCCGCTCAACGATGTCGTAGCCGAGTCCCCAGAAGTCGATGATGTATCCATCGCGGCGAAGTTCCGGCGCTTCCTCGACGAGCAGTACGGTGTGCCCCGACTTCAGCAGCCACCAGGCGAGCGCAGGACCGGCGACACCGATGCCATTGATGACAATGTTCATGATGGCGTCCCGTCCTCCTCACGGCAGGGGTCAATTCCTTGGTGGCAAACGATGATCATCGAGACCCTGTCGTGACTAACTGCACCCACCGGCGGGTCTCCATTCAGAGGGAGTGCCCCTTGGCTGGGTTGCGTCATGAATGACGAGGGCGAACGCACGACGAAGCGTCTTGCCGGTGACGTTCAACTCCATGGGAGTATACGAGCGCACGGTCATGGTTTCGCCCGCGTTGGCCCTCTGAGCCCCAGTTGGCGTCTCCAGGCACTGCTCTCCCGCGAGCACGTACCACCCTTCAGGCCCCGAATGCGTGTGCACACGCGACTTGTCGCCGGGTCGCATGACGGCGTATGAGAGAACTGCCGTATAGCCGGCTGCGGAGGGCAGAAGCAGAGGTCCGACGACGGCGATTGCCTTCCCTCCGTGGTACCGGGCGGTTTGAGGCCCGAATTCGGAGAGCCACACCTTGCCATCTTCCTCCACCACGATTCCCGTCGCACTCCTGGCGGCCTCGGCCGCCTTTCTGCTCGGGAACATCCTCAAGTGCCAGTACACCGAAGCTTCACTGAAATGCAGCCCAGTGACCATGCCGACGTTGAAGCAGCCAAACGCCGGTCGTGCGTCGCCCGGGGGCACGTCGACGCACGCGACTTCGGTGAGATGGTCGTGACCGGTGGTGTCGGGGTCCTGGGCTCGCAACTGACCTATGGATGCAACCTGGCATGCGACCAGCAGCAGGGCGACGCGTGAGATGCAGGGAGTTGCGGACATTCGAGACACTCCGGAGATGGGGTCCGATTGCCAAGGTATCAAGATAGAGGTTCGCCGGAACTCGTGGGCAGCCTTGCCGTGGTTGCGGCCGCCTAGTCTTCGCGGAGCGCACTGATCGGGTCCATCCGCGACGCGCGGAGTGCGGGCCCGAATCCCGCGGCGAAGGCGGCGACGGCGAGCACGCCGGCCGCCAGCAGCAGGATGATGGGATCGCCGGGCGCCAGGCCAAAGAGGAAGGTCGAAACGAGCTTGCCTGACGCGAGTGCGCCGACGGTGCCGAGCACCAGGCCGATACCGATGACGCGCGCGACGTCCACCAGCACGATGCGCAGCACCCGGGCCTGACCGGCACCGAGCGCAATGCGCACGCCGATTTCGTTGCGGCGGCGGGCGACGGTGTAGGCCATGACGCCGTACAGGCCCATCACCGAGAGCACGAGCGCGACGCCGCCGAACAGGGCCGCCAGCACCGCCAACAGGCGCTCCCGTTGCAGCGAGCGGGCCACCTGGTCGCCAAGTGTCCTGAACTCGATCGACGCGACCTGGCTGACCCCGGCCACCACCTGCTTCACCGGGGTCACCAGCGCGCCCGGATCACCGAGCGCGCGAATTGTCAGGGTGACCTGGGGTTGGTGCGCGTCGCTCTGCGACTCCGCCAGGTACACCGTATAGCTGTCGGTCTCCCGCAGGCTGCGATACTTCGCCGTCTCGACCACGCCCACGATGGTGTACGGGTCGCTGAGGCCGTTGCCTACCGTTGTCCGGAACTGTTTGCCGAGAGGCGATTCGCTGCCGAAGAACTTGCGCGCCGCCAGTTCATTGATGATCGCCGACCGAGGTGCAGTGGGGGCATCATCGCGATTGAAGTCGCGGCCGGCCACAAGACGGGTTCCCATTGTCTTGAAATACCCCTCGGTCACCTCGTTGAACCAGACGACCGCATCATGCGTGGAGGAGGGGACGTACCCCTCCACCACGAGTTCGTCATTCCAGCTGCTGCCCTCGATGGGCGTGAGGCTTGATGCGCTCGCGGACGCGACGCCGGGCAGGGCGCGCACCCGCGCCAGCAGCAACTCCCGCAGTCCCGTCAATTGTTCGGGGTTCAGGTCGGCCCGGCGGAAGTTGGCGTCGGCAATCAGCACGCCCTTCGCGTCGAACCCGGGGTCCACGGTCCCGAGGTTACGCAGCGACGTCACCAGGAGGGCGGCGCCGACCAGGAGGATGAGCGACAGCGCCACCTGAGCCACCACCAGCGCCTTGCCCAGCGTGAATCGCGCGTGTCCCTCTGCGATGCCGCGTGCGTTGGCCTTCATGGCCGTCTGCGGACTGACGCGGGTGCCGCGCAACGCGGGCACCAGCCCGAAGAACGTGGCCGTCAGGATGGCCGTCAGTATCGTGAAGGACAGCACGCGCAGGTTGAGCCCCAGGTCGAGCGCCACCGCGCCGGTTCGCGTCGGAATGAGCGACACAAGCGCCTGTGCGCCCCAGCGGGCGACCAGCATCCCGGCGGCGGCGCCCAGCAGCGCGAGCAGCGCGCTCTCGGTCAGGAGCTGGCGCACGATCCGGCGGCGCGCGGCGCCGAGCGCGAGGCGGATGGCCAGCTCTCGCTGGCGCGCAGTGGCGCGCGCGAGGAGCAGGTTGGCGACATTGGCGCAGGCGATCAGGAGTACGAGCGCCACGGCGCCCATCATCACCAGCAAGGCCTGACGGTACCGGTCCCGTACCGCCGACATGCCGTGCTCCGCCGGGGTCACACCGAAGTAGCTGTCCTTCACGTAGTCCGCCTGCTCCTTCGCGGACCATCGCGGCGGTATCGTGTTTTCATGCGCGGCGCGTGCGAGGGGCGCGAGCTGTGCGCCGACCTGTGCCAGCGACGTGGAGGCATCCCGCCGTCCCACGACCCTGAGCCACCAGGTGCTGCGCGCGTCCAGGATGCTGGGTCGGCCGCGCACCAGTCCCTCGGCGCACAAGGGGAAGTACACTTGCGACTCGCGCCCAACTTCCGGACTGGTGAACCCCGGGCGCGAAACCCCGACAATTTCGAACGGCGTGCCGGACACCCGGATGGACTTGCCGATGACCGACGCGATACCGCCGTACTCCTGTTGCCAGAATCCCCAGGACAGCACCGCGGTCGGTGCACAGCCGCGCTGGTCGTCCGCCGGAGAAAGGAGCCGCCCGGCGGCGGGTTGCATTCCGAACACCGTGAAGAACTGTCCGCTCACCACTTCGGCGTGCGCCAGACGCACTTCCCCGCCCTCAGCCAGGTTCACGTCGGTCTCCGAAAAGGCGGCGACCGACGTCAGTGCCTGCTGCCGATCCCGCACCTGCTCCCACAACGGGTTCGTGAAACTGGTCTGGGTGTCGTCGCCGCTCAGCGTCACCTGGACGAGCTGGTCCGGGTGGGGCACGGGGAGGGGCGCGATCACCACGGCATCGATGAGGGTGTAGATGGCGGTGTTGGCACCGATGCCAAGGGCAAGGGATGCCACGGCCACGAAGGTGAAGACGGGGGAGCGACCCAGCGCGCGCAGGGCGTAGCGCACGTCGCCGGCGAGGGAATCCAGCCATGCGACAATGTCGGCGTCCCGCGTGCGTTCACGCTGCAAGGCCGGATTGCCGAATTGGCGCCGCGCCTCGTGCGCGGCGCCCGGTGCCGACATTCCCTGCGCGATCAGTTCCTCCTCGCGCTCACGCAGGTGAAAGGCGACCTCACGCTCGATATCACGCGAGAGCGCATCGTTGCGGCCGAAGTTGAGCAGGCGTCGGAGGAGTGACACGGCGACCTCCCGTCAGGCGTAGCGGAGCACGCGGCCGACACCCGCGGTGAGGCGCGTCCAGCTGGCACGCTCCACCTCGAGCTGCCGCTCACCCGCGGCGGTCAATGCATAGAAGCGCGCCTCGCGGTTCTTCTCGGTGGTGCCCCAGGACGCGCGCAGCCACCCTTCCTGCTCCATGCGGTGGAGGGCGGGATACAGCGACCCCTCCTCCACCCGCAGCGTGTCGGCACTGACCCGCCGGATGTGCGACGTGATCCCATAGCCATGCAGCGGCCCCGCCGCCGAGAGCGTCCGGAGAACCAGCAGGGCGAGCGTACCCTGCAGCACATCGTTTTTTGCCTTGGCCATGGATACCTAGTTGGCTAGGTGTACACGGCACATTCTAGGAAAGGGGCCCCGTCGGTGTCAAGCCAGCAGGCCGTCGCTTCATGCTCCAGGCCAGGCACCGAGCAGGCGGCGCACCACCACGAGCTGACCCACATGGTACGCCGCGTGATCGGCGGCGAGGATGACTTCCCTGAGGATGGTCTGATCGGTGCCGGACGGTGCGATGGCAAGCAAGTCGTTCCGTGGATCCATTACCAACCGCTCAAGGGCGCGACGGTCGGCCCGGAACCCCGAGATGCTGGTGCGCCAGGCCGACCCTGCTGGCGGTGCCGGCGAAGTGGGCCAGTAGTCCCTCGGCCAGGCCTTCTCCCGATATTCCGGGTTCACACAAAACTCCAGGATATCGGCCTGCGTCAGCCGCATGTGCTCGACGAGTTGCCAGGCCGAGTACGGGAGGCCCTCGGGCACCTTCCCGCGCATCGCCGCGGGGAGGCCGGCCACGGCACCGTCAAAGTTGACGTGCGCGTCCGACCAGCTGAGGAGCCGTACGAGGTGCTGGCGAAGACCATTCGTTTCTCTCATCGGAGTACCTCGACGTCAGACTGTCAGCCCGCTATCGCACTACCGTGACGCGCAGGTAGGTCGCCGCAATGGAGGTACCCTTCGCGCTGGTGTTCTGGCTGGCGAAAAGGTCTTCCAGTTCCTCCTGCAACTCTTCCGCACGGCCATTCTCTCCCGCAGCCGCGAAGGCGTTCATCGTGGGGCCGTAATAGGTCCGGAAGAGGTCCACGTACTGCGCCGGCGATCCCTCGAAGTTGAACGTGAAGGTATCCCGCACAAAGGAAATGTTCCCGGCCGGGATGCCGGCGTTCCCGAACCGCTCGATCACGCTGGTTTCGATACCCCATGTCATGGGGCTGACGAACCCCTCGGGCGGGGGCGGCGTGTAGGCCGAGCTGATCCTCAGGATCTGCGCCACGAGTGTGGGATCGTTGGGGATCCAGTTGCCCATCACGATCCGCCCACCTGGCCTGGTCACCCGTACCATCTCCCGGGCGACGTCGAACGGCCTCGGCGCGAACATCGCACCGAAGATGCTCATCACCAGGTCGAAAGACTGTCCGGCGATCAGTTCGAGGTTGCTCGCGTCCCCCTGGCTGAAGGTGCAATTGGCCAGGCCCAGCGCCGCCGCCCGCCGGTTCCCGGCCTCGACCAGGTTGCGGGCAATGTCGACGCCCAGCACGTCGGCACCGAGCTGGGCGGCGGGTACCGCGGTGGTGCCGTCACCACACCCGAGGTCGAGGACCCTGAGCCCTCGGGTAATGCCGACCTGCTTCACCAGCGCGACACCGCTTTCACGCATGGTATCGGCGATGCGGGTGAAGTCGCCCTTTTCCCAGAGCGCCTGGTTTGGATTTTCCAAGATGGTGGACATGGCACGCCCTCCCTTCGTGTTGTCAGGTCTTCCGCCTCGTGAACGCGGCATGACGATGTGCCCTCTGCCATGGTATGCGGCAAAGGGACCGGAGGACCGACATGTGGACGGAAGGACGTGGTGCGGAGGGGGTTTCTCGAGCGGGGGCATGGGACCGACTGCCCACCCGATCACGGTGCCGTGCGGCTATGGCTGAACGCGATGGCGGGGATAGGCGCCCTTCCCTGCCGGGATCACCAGCAACCTGGTGAGCAGCACGTGCACCACGAACGCCACGCCCGCCGCCGGCACACTCGCCGAGAGGCGCGTGAAGAGCGGGGTGCCCACCATGGCGAGCGGGTCAAGCAGTGACAGGTACACGGCGCCGCCGGCGACCATGGCGGCGAAGGCGGCAAAGTTCACCCCGCCCCAGTAGGCGTACTCGCTACCCGGCGCGCTGTCGTAGAGCGCGCGCACGTTCACCTGGTTGCGCCGCAGCACCGTGCGATCGGCCAGTGCGATGCCGCACATGGGGGCGATCACGGCTTCGCTGAAGGCGACCAGTGTGTAGAACCGGCTGTAGAGCGCGTCGGAGGCGAAGAGCACCAGCGTGGCCACGCCGGTGAAGAACAGGAGCGTGAACCCCGGCCACCCCAGCGCCTGCAGGCGCGACCCGAGGTGCTGGATGAGCGTCTGGCAGTTGCCCTGCACCATGCTCACGAGGCTGCTGAGGTTGGCGATCGCCAGCAGCAACAGCAGCACGATCCCGGCGATCGAACCCACCATCGGCACCATCCAGGTGACCGGATCGGCGCTGCCGAGTGCCAGCGCGGAGGCAAGACCCACGGTCGCGGCCAGCACGTTGACCGGCACGTAGGCCACCAGGCTGCCCCACACCGCCGCGCGCTGCGTGTGGGCGTAGCGGGCGAGATTGGCTGCGAGCGAGCCCCAGCTCAGGCCGCAGGCAATGTTCAGCTCCACGGCGAGCATGATGCTGGTGGCACGGTCGGGATTCGGCGCGATCGGTGGTGCGGCGGCGAGCGTGGCCAGCGACACCTTGGAAAAGAGCGCCGCCATCAGCCAGACGCAGAGCAACAACAGCCCGGGCGCGGCGATCCGATTGAGCAGCCGTACCCCTTCGCTGCCGCGCATGAGCACGCCCCACGCGAGCAGCAGCATCGCCAGGGCGACCACTACCTGCAGCACCGACTCCCCAAGCGGCACGCTGGTCGATACGGTGCGCACGATCTCCACCGCCGACTTGCCGATCATGGTGGCCAGGATCGCCGCCCACGCGAAGATCACCGCGACCACGACGACGAGCACGAATGCGAGCGCACCCACCGGTCCGTACACCGACCGCTGGTGCACGAAGAACTCGGTGCCCCACTTGCTCGACGGGAGCACCACCCCGAGCAGCAGGATGGCCACGCCGATCATGTTGCCCGCGAGCATGGCAAGGATGCCGTCGCGAAACCCCACGTACTGCGCCGTGGCGCCGCCGAAGAGGAAGGCCCAGGTGGCGATCGCCAACCCGGACTTCACGCTCACCACGTCCAGGAACGTCCACCGCCGGTCGGCCCGCGTGAGCGGCAGCGTCTCGGCGAGCGCCTGATCAACCGGCGTCGCGTTCACGGGAACCGTGGTCATTCACCCCGCCTGCAGCAGGAGTACGACCGCCACCGCGACCGCCACGAGCGCGAGCAGCGATGCCAGGTCGATCCGGGGCAGGTCGCGAAAGGCGGGATCATCCGGCTGTTCCAGCGCGTTGAGCGCGAGTCGCCGCTCAAGCTCGGCACGCATGTCGTCGGTGAGCTGCACGAAATCCCGGCTGTTGTGGTGGGAATGGGCCGGAAGGTAGTACCAGTGCGTCGATTCGCCACCCCGCCGCATCCCACCGCCGATCCCATCCGACGATGGGCCTACCGCACCATCGAGCCTGCCCATAAGGAACGAGTGCTCAAGGTGATCATTTTGTTTGGCTGTACCGACGAAGCTTCCCGCCGAGCCAGGCGCTTGGTGCCATCAGCAGCACAGCTGTCCACTGGGACCACGTCGCATCGGCAGCTGGACTCTTCACCAGGGAAACGGTGGCGCCGAGCGCCACGAGTCCGGCTACAGCCGCCGCATGCCACTCCTTGCGGGCCGGGGCCACCGATGCAGCGAGGAGGCCCCCCAGTGCGGCGAAGAACATTCCCAGGAGGACTGCAGTTGCCTCAAACCAGAGGGGCTGCGGTGCGTGGGGATTGCGGCCGGACATATCGAAAATCGCGACCTCCGAGCACCCCGAGGATTCCAGCCGGAGCGACCAGCAAGCCGGTTTCCTCGAGCACTTCGCGCCGAACCGCCTGCTCGGGACTCTCACCCGGCTCGATCGCGCCGGCAGGCAAGCTCCAGCCCTCGCCCGATGCCTTTTGCTGCAGCAACAGACGCCCCTCGGCATCGTGAACTACCGCAGCAACACTCGGTAGCATCAGCAGGTCATGACCGATCCTGGCACGAAGGTGCTCGACGTATGGTGACATTCCTGGCTACCGCCGATGCGCTGTAGTTGCGATACGGTCGCACTGCCCGGCGGTCAGTACCGAACGCGACTCGTTCAGAGACCGATCATCATGGGGACGGCCTGCGCACTCCTTCGCGCCGAAGCGGCCGCCGGGAGAATCGCGACCAGCAGCGCCCGGCCAGCCTTCACTGACCGCGGTGCATCGAAGATACCGTCGAGGAGCATGGCGCCGGATCCGGTCGCGAACGCGGCCGCCGATACCGGTTTGTTGCCGAGGGCGTAGTACTTGCCGGGCCGTTCCTGGATCTGGCTGAACTGGTCGCCGGGAATGAATTGATCACCTGGAATGAATTGATCACCTGGAATGAGTTGCCCGAGCACCGCACCGCTCGTGGAACGCGCGGCCGCGGCGGTCAGCTTGAACCCCGCCGACTCCGACTGCCACACCACCCTCCCGTTGTCCACCAAGGCCATGAAGAGCACGGCACTGAGTGTTCCGTCCAGCTCTGCCCGGACCACTGTCTTCTGATTGAGGACTTGCCCGACTGAAGCGGTGACGCCGCTCGGCGCCGAGCGTGCGGTCCGGCCATCCAGCCAGACCTGGGCCGCTCCGCCAGCTGTCGTGTGGCCGCTCGTCTTGCTGGTTTGGGCGTCAAGCACTGCGGGAAGGGCAATCAGGAGCGAAGCTGCGAGGAGTACCTCGCACGTGTGCATGGATGGCATTCCGACTCCGAAGTGAGGGGATGCCTCTTGAACGCACAACGGGCCCGAGTCCCGCCATGCTGTTGCCGGCCGTTTGGTTGGCGGAGTACGTCCCCAAACTGCGTGGCTTCCTGGCGGCCGGGGGGGGCCTATGGCGCTATGTGCCTGCCATGTGGTAGCGCAGGAACCATGCTGCGTTCGCGACCAGGCTGGTTGCCAACAACATCCATGAGAGTCGCGGCCGTCGGTGCCCAATGAGCATCGCGACGGCCAGCGACACCCCGCCGATCGGGAGGAGGAGCGCCTTCACTGAGGTTCCATCGGTCGCGTAGTCGCGCACTGCATACGCGAGCAGGATGGCGTAGAGGGCGACAAGGCCGATGTTCAGCGAGCGCAGAAGAAGGGAAGGTTCGCTTACGGCCGTCATGGGAAGTCCGTGTCTGTGGTGATGGGTGTCGATCAGAACCTACGGTGCGGCGGCGGCCCGCACCAGCGTGCTCGCTTCAATTACCGGCACTGTTCAGGCATTGCGGGTCACAAGGTCCCTCTCCTGTCGTACCTGCCAGGGCGCCAACCCACGCTGCTCGATAAGGGAGAGCCGAGGCAATACAATGGACAATGGCGTGGTCAGCGAAGCGTAGGTCGAAGGCAGGTTCCCAGGCGCGCGTGGATTCCTGGGGTGAGCGAGCGTAATGTGTGCCCGGTGTTCCCGGATCTCCTCGGATCCAAGGACTGCGACGCGCAGCCGGTGAAAGTGGGTCTCACCGGCAATGCACGGCAGGCGTACTCCATGCCCATCGAACACCTCCGGTGCGCCAAAGATGAGCGGCAGCGGCCCGAGCTGATCGAGCCCGTGCAGCGCCTCCAATCCAGTGATTGCGCGATCCACGAGTTCGTCCTCGCGGCAGAGAGTCACGTGTGCCGGAATGAGTCGGTACTGGACGGGATCCAGGCGCTCCCTGATCACCTCGAGCATGGAGCTCGCGGGTTCGGGCACGAAGAGTGTGACCTGCCGGCGGGAATGCACAGTGGCGGGTGACATCCTGGTTGCTTCTCGTGCGCTCAGACCGTCAGCGTGAAGCCACCATCGCGTGGGCGACCATCCGCTCCACGTCGCGGGCGCTGGAGACGTCCGTCACGACGGCGCTGGCCTGCCCGCCCGCAGCCACAATTTCAGCCACCAGCGATGCGAGTTCGGACTCCCGCCGGGCGGCCACCGACCCGGGCACCCTTCGCCGCAAAGGCATGGGCGGTTGCCCGCCCCGATCCCGCTGCTCGCGCCGGTGATCAGGGCAACGCGTCCTTGCGTGTCTGACATTCCGTACCTCGGCGGGGTCGACGTTTCGCGCCGGCCGCCCGGTGCTGCTAGGCGCCGTGCAGATCCAACGATCGTTCGATTCTTCGGTCAGGCAACAGCCACAAGAGGGCCACCGCCACATACAGTGCCTGCGCGACCCATGGCCACCGAAAGGTGGAAGCAATTCCAACGACATACAGGACAGGCGAGAGCTTGCCCTTCCAGTCTGTGCCGATGGCGGCCTTCAGCGGCGACTCCCGGCCCTGCGCGGCGATGATCACCTGCTGCAGGATCCAGTAGGCGATGGCCGCCGCCAGGAGCACGCAACCGTAGAGCGCGGAGGGGACGGGGGCGAAATGATTCTCGCCCATCCAGCCGGTGACGAACGGAAACAGCGACAGCCAGAAAAGGAGGTGCAGGTTCGCCCAGAGGATGCCTCCCGTGACCCGGGTGCAGGCATGGAGCATGTGGTGATGGTTGTTCCAGTAGATCCCGAGGTACGCGAAACTGAGCACGTAGCTGATGAACACCGGACCGAGTGGCGCGAGTGCCCCCAGGCTGTCGCCATGCGGAACCTTCAACTCGAGCACCATGATCGTGATGATGATCGCAAGGACGCCGTCGCTGAACGCCTCAAGCCTGTTCTTGCCCATCGTCATCCTCGCGAGCAAAGGCTGGAGTGCTGGCCACCGCGAAGGCGCGGATCGGGAAGGTGCCGAACCCCCTCACCTTCGGCGGCACCGCGAAGAAGCGGCTTCCCCGCTCCGGGAGCTGGTCGAGGCCGGCGAGGTGCTCCACGATGGGAACGTCATGGCCGAGCAGGATGGTGTGAACCGGTCGCTCGCCGGTGTGCACGCTGTCGATGTTGAACGAATCAATGCCCACCAGCACGGCGCCTGCGGCCACCAGCCATTCGGCGAGCTCGCCGGTCAGGTAGGGATGATCCTCGAAATATTGATCGGTGCGCCAGTGGCGGTCCCAGCCGGTCTGGACGAGGACCGCCCTCCCCCTGACCTCCTCCGCGCGAAAAGGGAGGCGATCGATAACCCGGCCCTGCCCCGGGTCGATCCGGGCCACGAGACATTCAAGATTGGCCAGGGACGCCAGGGGGAGCCCGGCGAGGTCCGTGCCGTCCGGGTAACGATGAAAGGGGCTGTCGATGTAGGTCCCCGTGTTGGCGACCATCTCGATCTTGCCGATCTGGAATTCCGTGCCTGGGGCGTAGCGCGCCCGGGACGCCTCGCGGCTGAGGTAATCGCAGATGATCGGTGCTGGGAGGCCCTTGTAGGTGACCATGCCGTGCTCAACCGTGTGGCTGACGTCGATGAACCGGGGCATTGCCATGGCGCCTTGTGAAGGGGGACGCGAAGGAATGCCGGAGCCTATCGGTGCGCGCACATACCGGCATACTTGCGCGCCGGTGCTCGCCTTCGCCGTGGACTCCAGCGTGAAGGGGATCGCCTTGCCGTTGGCGGCGAAGATGGTCTTCCCTCCGCCAAGGATGATCGGCTCGATCGTCAGCAACAACTCATCGACCATGTCGGCGGCAAGCAGCGACCGCACCATGGTGGCGCTGCCATACACATAGATGTAGCCACCCGGTTGCGCGCGCAGGTCGGAGATGGTCTCCAGGAAATCGTCGCCACGGATGATAGTGGTGGGGTTCCACGCAATGTCCTTCTCCGCGAGCGTATTGGATACCACGTATTTCTGTACCTGGTTGATCCAGTCCGAGAATGGGTCGCCGGAGCGACCAGGCCAGGCGGCAGCCGAGACTTGATAGGTACGACGCCCCTGCAACAGCGCGTCGCTGTGGCTGGCGAGGTCGGCGAACATGCCACCCATGACGACAGGATCGAAATACTTCATCGACCATCCACCGTGAGTGAATCCCCCTTCAGTGTCCTCCTCTGCGCCTCCCGGGGCCTGGACGACTCCATCGAGGCTGATGAATTCCGTGATGAGCGTCTTCATGGATTTTCCGAGCGCTTCCCGGCGGTGAGCAACCGTTCGGCAAAGTCGACCCGTTCCCGGAGCTCGGCCAGCTGTGCGCGCATGTCGTTGACGTCGTCATTCAGCGCGTGGACCGCGGGTCCCAGCACCGCATCGCTGCCGCCCATTTCAAGCTCCTTCTCCCTGAGCTCCATTTCCTTCACCTTGCGCGTGTGGCCGACAATCAGGGCTACGAACGCGATGAACCCGGGGACGCCAAACACGACCGCCGCAAGGGGAATCAAACTGGAAGGATCCATATGCTTCTCTCCTTTGCGATGGAGGATAACCCAATGGCTCATGCCGTCCAGAATCCAAGTTAACTTGGGGGGCGAGGCCCTTCGGGCCATTCGCCCCCGGTTTCCAGGAGCAAGTAGCTGACGTGAGACCTGCATGATGGCGCACGACCCGGAGATGCTCAGCGAGGAGGAGGCGACCCGTCTCTGGGGACGGGCCGCCCAGCTGCAGGCGGAGGCCGGCGGCGACGTCCCGGCGCCAACGGTGGGGGCCGAAGGCATTGGGGCTCCCCTGCGTCAATATGCGCTAACAGAGGTGCGCTCGGCGGCTTCTGAGGCCGGGATCGCCGACCAATTCGTGGAAGCGGCGCTTGCAGATATCCGCGTAGGGCGGCTTCACGGCGACGAACGGAGGGGAGGTGCTCTCGCCAGGCGATTCCTGAATCACCCGCCCGATACGATCACCATTCAGAGGGTCGTGGACGCGTCACCCCAGAAGGTCCTCTCCGCCATGGAGGCCGTGTTCACGAGTGAATCCTTCCGCCTCACGTTGACCGACCAGCAAGGCGATCCACTCGACGGGGGCATGCTGGTGTTCGCCATGCCAGGCATGCGGACTCCATTCGAACGTGGCTTTGCGTTCGAGGCCTCCGATGCCGGGCTCAAGCAGATGTTCGTCTCCCTGCGCCCGGTGGATGAACCGATCGGCGGTTGTGAAATAACGGTGCAGAGCCCCGTGACGTCGCATAATATCGGTCTCGGCCTGGGCATGTTCGTAACGACCGTGTCCGGGGGTGTGGGGTTGGGCGGGCTCGGTGCCATCGCATTGGCACTTGGCACGGGACCGGTTGGCGTGATCGGGGGAGTGCTGCTGGGCGCCGGCCTGGGCGCCGGCCTGGGAGTGAAGGGATTCCGGGCCCTGTACCATTTCTCGATGCGCCGAGCGACGAGGGCCCTGAACGGCCTGGTGGGCGCGGTCGCTGCCCGAGCCAAGGGCACCTGGCAGGCCTAGCCGCGGGTGTGCGTCATTCGGCTGCACGTCGCAACACACCCTGCAGCAGGGTGCCTGGCGCGACCGTGTTGAAGACCGTCCCGTACTTCTTCACGTTCTCGTGCAGCAGCGCGAGGCGTGAGTCGGGCTCGTCGGTATCCACCAGGATCTCGTAGTCAATCTGCTCGAGCTTCGGCGGCACATTGCGCCGGATTCCGTGCACGTGCACCGTCACGCCGCGCATCTGGAAAGCGGAGTATTGGCGCCACGCGCTCGATACCCTTGATGATGCAGGCCGAGAGAGCCGCGAGCAGCAGCTCCGCCGGATTGAAGGCGTCAGTGCGACCCGCCAGGTCGGTGTCCAGCGTGACGGTGGCCGCCTTGCAGCGCACCACGCTTCCGTGCGCATCCACGCGCTCGGCCGTGACCGTGAATTCAAGGAGTGGGACGGCCACGGCGGCGCCGGGAATCGCGCTGGAACGATCCATGTCTTGTGGCCTCCGCGGTCGATGACCATCCGGCGGGTGATCCCGTCCCTTCATCATACACCCCAGCGCACCCAACGCTGCTTGCGCCCTGCAGGCGGCGGTGGCAATTCCGCTTAGCGCATTGATTCGACTGAGGGCGGCGGTGCACAGGCAGGCGTGGAACACGGCGCGAGCCCGGGAGGTGCTGGAATTCCGATTGGTATCTATCTCATACAGTGTGGGAAGGATGTACCTGCCAAATCATCATTCTCGCACAGCTCTCGACTTGAGCATCCCCGTGGCCGCCAGCAAGGCGAGCAACAGCGCGAAGCTGCCGACAAAGGTGAGGGGCTGACTCATGGAGCCAACCGACTCGGCGAGCGGATCTATCAGCTTGTTCCTGGTCAGCGAGGACTTGATCAGGTCGTTCAGCATGAGAAACGAGCCGGCCAGCAGGAAGGGCCATCCGTTCCGGAAGTCCTTGACGAAGAACAACAGCCCCACCGCAAGGCAGGTGGCCTGACCGGCCATCGCGGCCGTACCGAACCGGTAGAAGGTCTCTGGCCCCTCGATCTTGAACGGCGGCACGAAGCTGATGAGCGTGAAGAACAGGGCAATGCCCATGAACAGGATGGCTGTGCTGAAGATGAAGGACCCGTGCAGCTTTCGGCGTTTCCTCAGCACAAATGCAAGGAGGATGAGCACTCCCAGTTCGAGGGTGACCCCTACGTTCTGCACGATCAGGAAGTCGCCCCGCCCAGACGCCAGGCCCTTTTGTGCCGAGTGAACGGAGAGCAGTGCCGTCGTGGCGAACAACAGGGGACCCATGACCAGGACGGCAAGGCCCACCCGCTTGTGGTCTCCATACCTCTTGTTCCCGATGAGGCGGAGCTGGTACACCAGCAGGAACAGCCAGGTGAAATTGGTCAGCACATGGAGATGGTGATACGGATTGGGGGCGGCACGGTCCCCAAGGTAGATGTTCCAGAATCCCGATATGCTGAGCAACATGGTCACTGCAATCAGCAGGTACTCGAGGGAATATCGTCTCACGCTGTTGATCCTGGTCAGGAACGTAGGCCAGCCTGATTACTTCCCCGGCAGTCTGATCACGCTTCACGAACCGGAACATTGAGCGGGGCCCGATGGGATGGGACGCCGCCCTTGCGCTGCAGGACCACGTGCGTGGCCTTTTCCGAGGCTGCGTACTCGGTGCACTCGTATGCCAGGGCCCGCAGGTCGACCCCTTCGAACAGCCGCTCTCCCGTGCCAAGCAGGACGGGAGAGATCGCAATATGCAGCCTGTCAATGAGGCCTTCGCGAAGATACTGCTGGATGGTGTGCGGCCCGCCACCGATGCGCACGTCCATGCCGCCGGCCGCGTCGCGCGCCCTCGCGAGCGCATCGTGAATGCCACCGGTGACGAAGTGGAACGTCGTGCCGCCTGCCATCGCGATGGGTGGACGTGCGTGATGCGTCAGGATGAAGACCGGAACGTGGTACGGGGGATTGTCTCCCCACCAGCCCTTCCAGTTCAGGTCGGGCCAGGGTCCACGCACGGGGCCGAACATGTTCCTCCCGAGAATCCAGGCCCCGACGTTCTCAAAGCCGCGCGCGGCAAAGTCATCGTCAACCCCGGTCGTGCCGCCGTCCTTCCCGAACAGGGTCCGCTGGAACGTGCGGGTTGGCAGCAGCCACTGATGCAGGCCCGTGCCGCCAATACCGAGGGGATTGTCGATGTCTTGACATGGGCCCGCCCCGTATCCGTCGAGCGAGATGGTGAAGCTGTCAACGCGGACGTGTGTCATGCGACGTCGTGTGCTCCGGTGCTTCGTTGGCCGGAAGGTAATGCCGACGGGCAGGGCCCCGAATGTGCGACCCGGGGCCACGTGGCCGATAGGCAAACACTACAAAGGGGATGACCGCACTTGCCAGCATCCAGAGGACCGGAAAACCCACGCCGCCCCCCTCGACTACGATGATCTTGACCACGCCCTGTACCACCCAGTGCACGAGCGCAGGTCCCCAGATCGTATTGCCGCCGGACTCAAAGAGGCAGGCCAGCGGAAACGAGATCAGAACCGCCAGCAGCACGGAGGCCGTTGCAATCGGCCATGGCATCGTGAGAAACAGGCTCAGGTGCACGAGCACGAAGGGCACGCTCGCCACCATGGCGGCACCGAGGAATGAGCGCCCCTGCCGCAGGTGCCTGAACAGGAATCCCCGAAAGAGCACCTCCTCGGCAATGCCCGCCTGCGCAAACAAGCCGACGAGGAGTCGCGCCCACCCTGGGTAGAGGCTCCACGATGCCTTCGAGAGATGGAAGTAGAGCGGTATGACGAGAAGCAGGAGCAGGCACGGAATGAGCGCCCCGAAGAGCCCCCTGCGATCGGGAAGGCCCAATCCGAGCCGCCTGAGTTCTCCCTTGACGGGCTCGCCCAGCAGCCAGTGATCTACCCCCACCGAAGACAGGATGACGACGATCGCGACCAGCACACCTGCCTGTCCCCGATCGCTATCCAGTGCCCGGGCACTCGCCTCGAACACGGCGTACAGGCCACCCAGCCCAAGCATGAACCGGAGCCACATGCCGCGGCTGCCGGGCCACCGACGCGCTGGCATGGGGCCCGTCACACGGCGCCCATCCGAGGGTCCGGTGATGACGGACCAGGCGCATGGAGCAGGGTCCAGCCCATTCCCGCCAAGCCGGCATTGCGCAGGGCGGTGCCCGCCGTCTGGAGCAGATCCGGGAGCGGCAGGAGGGCAAGGAGGAAATTGATGCCAACGCCCAGGAGGAACAGCGCGGCGGTCCACCTGGGAAAGACGTGGGCCCGGTAGGTCGCCCAGCCGAAGGCCACTCCTCCCATGACCATCAGCGCCCCGTGCGCGGTATACGGCCAACCCAGCTCACTCCAGAGCTGCTCGTACGTCGGGGTATGCTGCGCCAGGGCAACCAGGGTCGTATGGGCGAAGTAGACAAAGGCAAAGCCGTAGCCCAGGGCCCCGACCAGGCCGATCCACGCGATGCGGGGTCGCTGTGCTGCATAGAGGCCAATGGCGAGGACCGGCATGGGCAGGAACGCGACATAGTTCAGCCAGAGCTGCACGGCGGAAAATCCTCCCGACACCCACTCCAGGATGTCGGTGAGTGTATGCAGTGCTGGCGCGGCCATGGCGGCGCAGGCAATCGCCTTCCGGAGGGAGGGTTCCATCGTCACGACGTAGATATTTCGCCCGCCGTCCGAGAAGTCGTATTCATTCCTCATGGCGCGGATTCATATACCAAGCCATCGGGTTATCGAGAAGCCGCGCATCGAATCGCAATTGCGCGGCATTGCGCCCCGGCGCCATCGACACGCCACCGCCCGGATGGCTGCCGGCACCACAGGGATAGACGTTGCCGACCGGTGACTCGTACTGCCCCCATTTCCGGAACAGGCCGCAATGCCCCGGCCTGACAGGGCCGGCAGGCGCCGTGCATCATCGTGCCGCGGCGCGCACCTCAGCCCCGAACGTCAGGCGATGCCCGTCCGGCGTCCGCAGCGCGAATTCGCGCATTCCCCACGGCTTCGTCGAGGGGCCTGCGATGATGTCGGCTCCGCGCTGTCGGAACTCGCGGGCGAGCGCGTCCACATCCTCAACGGTGATGTAGGCGACGTACGAGTGATCGCCGAGGGTGGCGGCGGCTGGTTCATTGGCGCACTCCCCGAGGCCGACGGCCACTTCATCGCGCGAGAGCCAACTCCAGCCGTCCGTCTCATCGCCGAAGTCTCGCACGAAGCCGAGCGTTCCCATCCAGAAGTCCGTCGAGAGGCGGAGGTTCTGGACGGCCAGGATGAGGCGTTGCCGGACTAGTCTGCTCATGGGCCGAGTCTCTGGTCCGCATAAAGGATGGTGCTACAATGGACCCGATGCCGGCTATCGCCAATCCCAGGAGCGCTCCGACCAATGCTCCAATCGCGCCTCCCGCGAACGCATAGGGTGTGCAGTCGTTCGTCTCCGAGGCCGGTCGCGGCGCGAGCACGGCGGCTCACCAGCTCCTGGCGCTGCTGCCGCCAAGAGCGCGCCCTTGTCAGCTGCATGCGCTGGTCAGGCGGCATCCGCGTTGTGAAGCGCAACCGTTGCACCGCTCAGTCTGCGGTCGGGCGCCCCCCGAAGCAGACGACATAGCCATCGGGGTCCTCGATGTAGAAGTCCTTCGTGCCCCAGGGAGTTGCCGCAAGCGGCTTGATGATCGTTGCGCCGTTCGCTGCGCATTGTGCGTAGAACGTTTCGATGCCGTCCACACCGGCCGCCGCGTCGAGGTGCTCGTTCGCACGCCGGTGGCGGCGGTCGTCGGCATTCCTGGGCGCTTCCTTCAGGTGGAGCTCCAGCCCGTCCTGCCGCCCAATGGCGTAAAACCCGTCCCACGGCTCGCCGAATGTGAAACCGAGCTTCCGGTAGTAGGCAATGGAACGGGCCAGGTCGTCGACTAGAAACTGTGGAGCGAAGGATGCTACCCGCGGCTTCGGGGTTGTGGTCGTCATAGGAGTCCCAGTCCAGTATTGTGATGCCGCCTAACGACATGCCGCTCAGCCGCGGTCGCAAACCGATTTTGCCTCAGTCTGCTGTCAGCGTGCTCCCCCGGTCGCAGCGCCAAAGTACAGCATGTTTCGTGCGTCTGACCGTGCCATGGCGATGTCCAGGAAACCGTCCTCGTCAAAATCACCAACCGCGAATCCGTAGGCGGTGCCTTCATTGTCGCCGAACGGCACGGAGTGGAAGGTACCTGACCCGTCGTTGAAGTAGACGATCGGCCGAGACTTCACATAACCCACGATCACGTCTGGTCGGCCGTTCCGATCCAGATCGGCCACCGCGATGGCGTAGGGCGTCGCTTCACGTGTACCGAGGGCTTCGGCCGGAGAATACGTCCCGGCGGCTCGGCCCCAGAAGATGGCAGGCCCGGTCTCCTCGTCGATTACTACGAGGTCGATCACGCCATCCGCATCCAGGTCGACCGGCTCGGCGGTGCGGATGGACGCCGCGACTGGCCCAAACGGCCGGGTCGCCGAAAAGCCGCCCTTCCCATCGTTGAGATAAATCAAGCCCTGGCCTGCGTCCCGATGGGGCACCACCAGATCAGGAGAGCCATCGCCGTTCACGTCAGTGGGTTTAATTGTCGTCGCCGACCCATGAGCAAAGGCCACGCACTCGTCGGCGAAGCTGCCACCCCTCACGCCGAAACACAGGTAGCTCGGGCCCGGGTTGTTTCCATATCTGTTCGCCAACACGACGTCCGGCAGACGATCACCGTTGAGGTCGACGACACTGATATGTCGCGTCGGCCACGCGCCTTGGCCGAAGGTCGAGCCGGCCGCGAAGCGCCCACGGCCGTCGTTGAGGTGGACGATCTTCGCGTCGGGCGAGTCGTTGCTGACGACAACATCGAGGTCACCATCGTCGTCCACATCCACGAGCACCCCTGAATACGAACGGTCAGGCTGTCCGCCAAGGGGATAGGCCGGTTGAAAGGTGCCATTGCCGTTCCCTAGCAGGACAAGATTTGCGAGTGGCCAGTGGCGGCCCTTGACGAGCACGATGTCCTGGTGTCCGTCCGCGTTTACATCGCCAATGCTGACGCTGGCCGAAGTTGCAGCCGAATCCTCAAGAGCGATGCTTCGATTGAAGTTCCTCGCGGCTCCCTCCTGCCGACGCGCCGGCACGCAGCCGATCAGAAGCGCGCTCGCGCAAATGAGCGTGCAGAGAGAGAGGGGTCTTCGCGACTGTCGCATGGCGTGCTTGTCTCTCCTGGAACGCGTGGGCGGCTTCACACAGTCTGCCTAACGCGTTGCACAGGTGCTGCGGCCGCGGTCGCGGCTCCAACTGCAGCGATCGAGCGCTGTGCCACACCGTGATGATCTCCACCCGCTGCGGTAGCCGCCGGTAGACGATACATACGCTCGAGTACCTCGGGCAGATCCGGGCGCGCGTACTCCGGAACCATGCGTCCAGAATCGGGGAAGTGCTGCAATCGTTCGACGGCGCGGAAGAACCGCTGCGCCATCAGCTCATCGTACTGGGCGGACTCGCGTGCGATATGCTCGCGAATGGCCTGAACGTCGTCGAGCGCCTGAGGGGTCCACTCGACGGGAATCATCCCAGGAGCCGGCGCTTCGCTTCCTCATGGGGAATGAGCTGACCCGCATCGGCTTGGGCGAGACCGCGTTCGATCTTGGCGAGGAAGACGAGGCGTTCGATGGCGTCCTCGACGGTCGCGTCCGGCGGTAATTGCCGAACGGCGTCGAGGATCTTGTCACGGGTGGTCGAGGCTGTCATGAACCCTCCCTTGGGGCAGGTTCTGGAATCTACGGGGCGCCGCGCGGAGCCACAAATGCCGGCCGCAGCATAACGCGTTGCACATGTGCTCCGGTCGCGGTGGCGGCGCGAGCGCGGCGGCTCAACGGGTTTTTCAGCACAGGCCGCGCTCGTGCCGCAAATCTACCCGCGGCCAACAGCACCATGTGCTTGTTAGGCAACTCTTGCAGGGATATATAAGTACGTATATATTAGCCCATGCCTGACAAGCCGCTGCTCTGGGCCGGACCCGTCCTCGACGATCTCCGCGCCTTTCCCGTGGCGGCGCGCCGGCTCGCTGGCTACCAGCTGAGCCGCGTCCAGGCTGGGCTCATGCCCGATGACTGGAAACCCATGGTGAGCGGGGGAGTGGGCGTCATGGAAATCCGCCTGCACACCGGGACCGAGCACCGGGTGTTCTACATTGCCAAGTTCGAGGAGGGCATCTATGTCCTCCATGCCTTTGAGAAGCGGACGCGCCAGACCCGGGTGGTCGATATCGAGGTGGCTCGAAAGCGCCTCGCGGAGATTCTGCAACAGCGCCGGCGGCGGCGCTAGGAGGGAACGTATGGCTACCAAGCTCCGCCGGTCGACCGGCAACGTCTTCACGGATCTCGGCTTCGCGCCGGAGGAGGCCGAGCATCTTCGGGTCCGCGCCGAGCTCATGATCGCACTGAGCAAGGTGCTGGAGGCACGGGACCTGACCCAGGTCCAGGCCGCCAAGCTCCTGGGCGTCTCGCAGCCGCGCGTCAGCGATCTCCGCCGCGGCAAGATTGACCGCTTCAGCATCGATACCCTCGTGACCATGCTTGGGCACGCGGGCGTGAAGGTGACGTTCACAACCAAGACCGCCAGAGTTGCCTAACGCGTTGCACATGTACTGCGGCCGCGGTGCGCGGCGCCAGCGACGGCTCAACAGGCTTCTAGCACAGGCCGCGCTCGTGCCGCATAAACTACCCGCGGCCGACGGCACCATGTGCGTGTTATGCGGCTGCCGCGACAGCTTGCCGTACCTACTCGGCTAAGAGCGGGCGGGCTCATTGTGGTGCCGGCGGGATCTGTGTGCGCACCCGAAGCTCTGCGAGGGCACGTTCAGAGAAGTCGAGCCGTTCCTCGAGTTCGCCAATGCGGGACTCGGCCTCGAGCAGTCTATCCGTTGTCTCCGCGTCTGCCATTGGTTTCCGGCCCAGCCGCTTGAACCCAAAGCCCGCACCAAGAATGATGGCCATAAAGCCACCGAACATGGTTAGGAACTTGAAAATGGCCTCGAAATCCGGCATCGCCCGACCTCGTGAGGAAACTGCGCTAGCCGCATAACGCGTTGCACATGTGCTGCGGCCGCGGTCGCGGCGCGAGCGCGGCGGCTCTACAAGCTTTTAGCACAGGCCGCGCCCGTGCCGCAAATCTATCCGCGGCCAACAGCACCATGTGCTTGTTAGGCGGCAACTTGCCAATATGTCACTTCTGACATACCTTGCCGTATGACACCTGGCGACAAGCCGCTCGTCTGGCTCCGCGGTGAAGTGAGATCCCCACCCTTCTCCGCCGCGGCCCGGCTCGAGGCTGGTGTGCGGCTCCGCCAAGTGCAACAAGGGACGGCGCTGGGGATGCCGCACTCACGACCGATGCCCAGTATCGGGCGTCGCTGCCATGAACTGCGGATTGTGGACGAGACCGCCACCTGGCGCATCGTGTACCGGATTGACGGAGACGCCATCGTTATCGCTGGGGTCTTCAGCAAGAAGACGCCCCAAACGCCGAAGCACGTGATCGAGGACTGCCAGCGTCGACTCCGACGCTACGACCAGGAGGCGATATGAACAAGACCAAGCGCACGAAACTCGAGACCCACGGATGGGCGGTCGGCGACGCGGCCGACTTCCTCCAGCTCTCGCCCGAAGAGGCCGCCTTCGTGACGTTCAAGCTCTCGCTGAGCGAAGCGCTGCGTACGCGACGGGAAGGGCTCCACCTCTCGCAGGTCGCCCTCGCCAAGCGTCTGGGGTCCAGTCAGTCGCGTGTTGCCAAGATGGAGGCGGCCGACCCCACCGTGTCCGTGGATCTACTACTGCGGTCGCTCTTCGCGCTCGGCGCCACGCCCCGGGAGATCGCCGCCAAGCTCAGTCGGCCGCGGAAGCGGTGGATTGCCGCCTAACGCGTTGCACATGTACTGCGGCCGCGGTGGCGGCGCGAGCGCGGCGGCTCAAAAAGCTCTTAGCACAGGCCGCGCTCGTGCCGCACAAACAGTCCGCGGCCGGCGGCACCATGTGCGTGTTATGTAGCGCTGCGCTCTTAGCTGGCCAGCGCTGCCGCGACGACTTTGGGATTGCGGGCCGCCACACGCAAGAGGGCGCGGGCGGGACCCTCGGGCTGACGTCGTCCCTGCTCCCAGTTGCGCAGTGTCGCCGCACTGACGCCGATCATGAGCGCAAACTCTGTCTGGGTCTGGCCGAGCTGCACCCGGATCTTGCGCACATCCGCCGCCGCAAAGCGCGTGACGCGGCGCGGGGCCGCCTCGCCCCGTCGAATGCGTCCCGCCTGCTTGACACTCAGGACCAGCTTGTCGAAATCCTGCTTCTTCATAAAAGCTCCTCTTCCACGATCCGGCGCAGCACGCGCAACTGCGTGGCGGTGAGATCCTCTTGGGCGTTCTTGGGATAGGCGAATAGCATGAGGAACCATTCCTCCGCCGGCTCCCAGAAGTAGATCACGCGCAGGCCACCCCGCTTGCCCCGGCCTGGGGCGCTCCACCGCAGCTTCCGGAGCCCGCCCGACCCGCGAATCAGCGCGCCCTGCTCGGGACGGAGCACCAAGGCGACCTGAAGCTGCCGGTAGCTCTCAGCGCTCAGCAGGCCGTGGATGCTCGCGGTGAACACCGGGGTCTCGACAAAGCGCATGGTGACAAGCTACGCCATTGGCGTAGTCCCGGCAAGAACCACGTGAACAACCCCGGAGCGCTACATAACGCGTTGCACATGTACTGCGGCCACGGTACGCGGCGCCAGCGACGCGGCTGAACGGGCTTCTAGCACAGGCGGCGCTGGCGCCGCAAAACAACCCGCGGCCGGCAGTACCATGTGCTTGTTATGTGGCAACCTCTTCCATGGTCTCGCAGCCGGCGACGATGGCCCAAAGAACGTACCTAGCGCTGACTGAAGAGGCATGGCAGGCGCCTTGTTTCGACAGAGACGGAGGCGAGATGTAATTGGTATGGGCAGTCACGGTAACTGCATGTGGTCAAATAGGTTGAGTGTGCTGTGCTGCGCGCGCTTTAGATGCCTTGTTGCTTCTCCGTTGATCCTGAATGCGCACAATGGTGGCGATCCGCTTCACCACACTGTCGCTCTCACGGAGGATGCGATGCTTCCATCAATGGGAGGAAAGGCAGGCCACGGCGTACGGCCTCTTTTCGTCACGCTAATCGCGCTCAGCGCGTGCTCGGAACAACCACAGCCGATACCGACTGAGCCAACGAATGTTGCCGCTGTCAATCTGATAGGCGCTCAACCCAGAGGCACGCTCGAGCAGATTGGTGTCGGATTGGCCATTGCTCTTCGCGATGCTGGTACCCGAGACTGGCTGCTGAATGGAATCTCCAAGTCACCCTATGTGGAGCGGCGGATTCCGCTCCGCCGAATCCTGATGGCTGATACGAGTGCCAAGGCCAGGGAAATACTGCTGAAGGCCGGGCGCGCTTTCACCCCAGATCAACTTCACCAACTTCCGGATCTAGAGCTCTATCTTCCAATCCAGTCCCAGCGCGTTGCAGCCTCATCGAGAACATCGTTTCAGGTAGCAGTACGCACCACTGCTGATTCCTTCTACATCGTTAGGCCCAATGGCACTGCATTCCGCGTCGATGAGTGGTACGATCCGGGGGCAGTAGTAACCGTTGTTTTGGGACCGTCCGAGATCGACTACGATGACGCGCCATCTGCGCTGCTTGGCGGAGCCCGCACCGGAACCAGCATGCTTGCCGCCATGAAAGCTGGAATTGCATCCGGCGGCGCGCATGGCGAGCGGCTTCTCCCGAATGGCGAGGTCCCGCACGCCAAGTGCGATCCAGAGATGCAAAACTGTGGTGGTGGTGGCGGCGGTCCCTCTCCCCCTCCAACTGGTGGCGACACGGCTTTCAAGACCTACATGGGTTACTTCTACTTGACCCAGAACATGGAGGGCATTCTTATGGGCACGCAGGAAATTGAGATCTTCGGGCAGGTGAATGGGGCGTACGCTTCCTGTGCTTCGGCAACGGATCTCTATCCACAAACGGACTACTATTGGTCTGCTACTCCGGGGCATGTTTTGGCGACGGCAATACCCGTGGGCTCGAACCTGTTCACCCTGCAAGCCTATGAAGATGATGATGACCGGTGCGTAAAGAGGCCGGGCGACGATCCACTCGGTAACTGGAGTCCAGGGATCACGATCGCGCAGTACAATTTTGCGCGGCCGACCAATACACCTTCGCTCGCGTTGATAAAGGTTCACGTGCAACCATGACCGCTACTCGTGGCAGCCTGCTCCTGGGACTGAGCCTGTGCGCAGCCTCGGTTGCCCATGCACAAGTGAATGTTGCCGTCATGCTGGGCGCGGTGCAGTACGACAATGCGAATGATGACGCATACTTCACACTCGGTCTTCAAGTGCGCTACTACATCACCCCGGTGGTGCGAGTGGGCTTCATGGGTAGTACCGCTCATATCGGCGATCCGCCATTGAGGGACTGGACACTCGAAGGCACGGACGAGCGGATCTGGCGGGCTACCGGCTTCCTCGAGGTGGCAACAAAGCCATTCCACAAGGCATCACTGTCGATTCGCGGCGCCATAGGGTTCTTTCACTCGAGTGGCGTGATTGTCGAGCCAACGCCACCGAACTCGGAGGCGTTCTACGGAATTACCGACACGAACACTGGCCTGAGTTATGGAGCTGGGATCGGGCTGGAGGTTGGGCCGTTCTACCGCCTCCGGGTCCTGGCGCAGGTGAACTTCTGGCAAGACAATGCGTTTGGTGGAACCGCATCGGACCCGGAGCTCCTTTTCGGGCTTGGCGTGGACCTGTAACGGCTATCGAAACTCGTCCTTTGCGGCCGGTAGCGTGCGCTTCGTGTCGACCTGGAAGAGCTTTGCCCGACCGTTACTCAGGGAACATGACCGGCTTCCCGATGAGATCCGAGAGGGCCATCCGGGGAGGGGAAGTGCCGCCGGTTCGTGAGGTAGCGGTACTACTTCGCATAGTACTCGTTCGCAATGCGTGAGCTTGAATGGGCGTGTCCTCAAGTCAGTACTGAACAGCCACATAACGCGTTGCACATGTGCTGCGGCCGCGGTGGCGGCGCGAGCGCGGCGGCTCAACAGGCTTCTAGCACAGGCCGCGCTCGTGCCGCAGAACCACCCGCGGCCGACAGCCACCATGTGCTTGTTATGCCGCTGCTGATCCTGCCAATCTTGAGCGGTCCTCCGCCTTGCGAGCAACGATGCCAGAAGCGACCCCGAAGGCGAAGGCCCTCAAGGCGGTGGCCGAACTGCCGCCCGAGGCCGACACTGGAAGACGCCATGGAGCGGCTCTTCTTCCTGCTTAAGGTCGAACGTGGGCTCGAGGATCTGGCCGCCGGTCGCGTCGTTTCGCATGAGGCGGTCCGAGCCCGTTTCGGCCTCTGACGCCCATCCGCTGGTCGGCCCAAGCGACCCGAGACCTCGACGCGATCTATGCCTACATCGCCGACAGTTCCCAGGTCTATGCGGCCACCATGGTCGCCAGACTTGTCGGCGCCACTGAGCGATTGCGACACTCGCCCGCAATCCGGGCGCCGCGTGCCCGAAGCGGCCGGACCGCGACCTCCGGCGAGGTGATCGAGCGGCCGTATCGGATCGTGTACCAGATTGCGGGCGACGCGGTCGAGATCGTGACAGTTCACCACGGAGCCCGACTCTATCCCACCGCTGCCGTAGCCCCAGCCGTACAGCGGCATAACGCGTTGCACATGTGCTGCGGCCGCGGTGGCGGCGCGAGCGCGGCGGCTCAACAGGCTTCTAGCACAGGCCGCGCTCGTGCCGCAGAACGCCCGCGGCCGACAGCCACCATGTGCTTGTTATGCGGCACGCGACTGCTCGCCAACGGCTGATTCAGCGGCCCGCCGAAGCCTCTGCGAGCGATGCGTATCGTGCGGTCGCTACGCACGAGCCTCCAACGGTGCTGCCCACGTCACAAAGCACGATCGCAAGCTGTCGCGATACGTGCTGGTGCCAGCGACTCACGGCAAAGCGTCACCTCCATCGAGTACGTCGTGCCGCGCCATGAACGCCGCTGCCTGCGAGGCGACACTGCGACCGACGCATCGCCGACCCACGCCGACTGCGCGAGTCAAGCTTGCGCCCGTTGGCGGCACAGGCAGGCCATCGTGCGAGCTCGCTGACGAGCTGCTGAAGGCGTCGGCCAGCGACCTTGAAGGACTCACGCTGCGCACTGGTCACTTCCGACTGCGCTGCGCCGAATCCATGCAAGCCGGGTCAGCGTGCCTGGCCAAGCAGCGGTCTGCGCATTGCCGATGCGACGACGAGGACCAGGAGCGTGACACGGCGCATCGACATTCCGAGCTGAGCGTGAGTTGCCGCATAACGCGTTGCACATGTACTGCGGCCGCGGTGCGCGGCGCCAGCGACGCGGCTGAACAGGCTGTTAGCACAGGCGGCGCTGGCGCCGCAAAACACCCGCGGCCGGCAGTACCATGTGCTTGTTATGTTCGCGGCGCGCCCGACCTGCGAGCTAGCTACGGCAGCTGGGGAGGCGCACTGGTCGTTGCCATCGTTTCCGAAGGTGACGCCAGGGGATGCCGGGAACCGCACCGGAGTGGTGCGCCCTGACTTCCCGATGGTGGAGCACCCGCCAGGAGTTCCCCAACCGAGCATGCCGGTCAACGCGCTGGTGCCCGCCGCCCAGCTCGTGGATACATCGCAATGTGGTGATGATTGATGGTACTGCGCCGGCGGTGACTTCCGCCACTGGGTCAGTACCCATAGGACGTTTGTCCTAGGGGTTCGGTAACCGGTACGCCGTCCGCCTTCACGGCCGGCCGCGACATAACGCGTTGCACATGTGCTGCGGCCGCGGTGGCGGCGCGAGCGCGGCGGCTCAACAGGCTTCTAGCACAGGCCGCGCTCGTGCCGCACAACCACCCGCGGCCGACAGCACCATGTGCTTGTTATGCCGCGGCGTCGCACTGTACCCGACGCAACTGGCCGACCTACCGAGGAAGGCGAATGCCCCAGCTCGTAGCCGGCATAGAGCACGTGCCCATCGGAGACCCGGATTGGCGTCCGCTGTGTACGCATTCGACAACTGATGGTACTTGTAACCGAGCTGCAGCCATTGCGTGCGTGTCGTCCGAACCGCAGCCCAGTCCGTACTCGCAGCGTGAAGTTGATGCTCGCGGCATCCGGAACTGCGAAGGGCTTGGTGACGAAGAGTCCGCCCAGCGGCGGCCGCTATGTAGAACTCCGCTCGCTTGGCGGCTGTGACGCCGCAGTTCTACGCCGACAGGCGGCACGACGACCGAACGCGTAAGCCGTGTTCCCGATGGTCGCTGCCCCAGGCGGCGGCATCAGTAGCCTGGCGGCAGGTCCGCGCCAGAACTGATGACCACGGGCCGGACCTGAAACGTGCTGCGACAGCCGCACCGCGCCCGACCCGAACCATCGTCGTGACGGCTTCGACACCAAGGAAGACGTCGGTCACGCCCAGGAGTAACCCCGAGAAACTCGTCGGCGACCGAGTGTGCGGGCGAAGCCGACGAACGGTCCGACGAGCCAAGGCGGCCATAGCAGCGTGGCTGGAGTCGAGCGGTACCTGAGCCTTGGCGGCATTGGGTGCCGAGGTGAGCACGCACGCGCACAGGGTGACAAGGCAGAGATCGCTGATCAGGATGCGCCACGCATGCTTGTCCCCGCGACGTAGGAGCGCGTACATCATCTTCGCTGCATCGACTGCAATCCGCTTGCGGCTATAACGCGTTGCACATGTGCTGCGGCCGCGGTGGCGGCGCGAGCGCGGCGGCTCAACAGGCTTCTAGCACAGGCCGCGCTCGTGCCGCAGAACCACCCGCGGCCGACAGTACCATGTGCTTGTTATGCGGCGGCGCGCTGGTACGCCCGGCAGCTGCACAACCAGAGCAAAAGCGGAACCCGTGGTGATGCCGTGATGCGGGGCCGCACTCGGATGTTCCTATTGAGCCGACCAGTCAGATCCGTTCGCCTGGCCGAGCATGCCCCGATGCGAGCGTTCGGCCCCGCTAGCCACCGACCGCTGAACCGCGACGTGCTGACACCTACAGCACGGCCGGTGGCTGACTGCTCGCCACGCGATAGCACTCCGCTACGCGGACGGTCGCTGCGCCATCATGACCCACCACGATACGCTCGTGTGCCTCAGGCGCCGTATAACGCGTTGCACATGTGCTGCGGCCGCGGTGGCGGCGCGAGCGCGGCGGCTCAACAGGCTCTCTAGCACAGGCCGCGCTCGTGCCGCACAACCGCCCGCGGCCGACAGCACCATGTGCTTGTTAGGCGGCTGGGCGACCAATTGTCGCCTGCAGGAGATGCGACATCAAACTCTCGAGCCTGGCCCGCAAGGTTCTCGATATCGATTGATGAATCGCGTATGGCGCCGCAAAGTGAAGTAGCTGGCTACCGCGCGTCATGAGCAATTGGCAAAGATAGCGCTACAGCCGGCTGCACCAGCGTAGTCGCGACCGGGCAGCAATCTTGCCGCAAGCGCCCGGCCGGCCTGCCCAATGGACTCTTGCCTCAGCCACTGAAGGCTGCGCGCACATCACCTCCTTGTCCTTGCTGGGCGCAGTGCTGAGTTGCGAACATCGTTTTCTAATTTCGCTACCAACATCAAGCGGCCGCTGGTGACCGCTCCGCGGGCTCCAATAATGGCTTCGATCGCCGAAACCAGCGTCACAAGCCTACTACGTGCTGAACTGTCAAAGAACGATCCAGAATACAGTTCGCAGGCGAGCAACTGCTTGTCGGAGAGTGGGCGTGAGTCGTTCGAAGACAGCGGTAAAGCACCTGACCAGTTCGTCGATGCTCTTGGCCATTTGAAGAGATGCGTCGAATGATGCAAACACCTCGCCATCTACCGGCTCATAGACATCAATGCCGTGGACGTCGTTGCGAATGGGCCTTCCGATCTGAGACGAGAGCACTTCGCGCCCATAGTCGGTAACTATGCTGCGCTGTCTGCCGATCGCCGAGATTCAGGCCAACCTGTTCTTTAACGGCCCAATAGAGCATGCCAGACTTGGCTTTCAATGCGGCTTCGGCTGCTGCCTCCGTGCTACCATAAGGGCCGCCGATAATCGCTGCGCGCGGGAACTTGCTGATCGGCTCGTTCAGGCCACCGGAGCGAAGTACCAGCCGGTGTTCGCCATTGAAGTAGAGCGGTATCTCGGTCTCGCCGCAGTCAACGCGATGCGGACTCGACGAGATCGAAGCGCAGCCGAAAGTTCTGCGACACAGAATGTCCCTATAGCCGCCGGTTGCCTTGCCCGAAGAGCATCTTAAACTCGCCCATGCCCGGAAGATCTTTCACGTGTCTCGTAGCCCACCATGGCCGCCAGGGCATTTGCCACCAGCCAACGCTCGCCAGGGATCGTGGTCTCCATGAAGACGGCACGAAGTGGCAATTCAGCCACTTCCCGAAGGTGGGAGCAAGCCAATGCTCGTAGCGATCCCTTCCCGGACGACCGGTGCGTGTCAGGCTGCCCGAGGTGCGCGAGCAGTGCAGGCGCGCCTTCGATGGCGGAGTGTGCGACCGCCAACGAAGTCCCATACCGATCCGGCCGTGACGCCAGCCGCAGCCAAGTCGCGCAAAAGGGAAGGTTCATCGGCGTGGCAAGCTGCCAACCGCGCTGCGCTATCGGCCTCGCGCTCAGCCAGGCGTCGCTGATAGTCAGCATCATTTACGAGTTCGGCCGCGAACTCGGCCGCTGTCTTTCCACTGAGTGACTTCAAGTGACCTCCGATAGCCGCATAACGCGTTGCACATGTGTTGCGGCCGCGGTGTGCGGCGCCAGCGACGCGACTGAACAGGCTCGTAGCACAGGCGGCGCTGGCGCCGCAAAACCACCCGCGGCCGACGACACCATGTGCGTGTTATGTGGCGCTACTCGGCAAGTCGATGATGGTATCCCCTGCGCTGAGCGAATCTGCCGGGCAAGCACGTCGCGTCGCCCGCACTTGTGAGTAGCTCCGATAGCCCATATGAGTGCGACTCTCACCGCGCCCGGAGAGGGTGTCGCTTGATCCTCGAAAGCGTAGCACCTGCTCCCATGTGCCGTACCCGACGAACCAGGCGACGACGGTGTCGTGGGCCAACATGCGCCACGCTGACATTTCGGTCGGATCAATGTGCGGGCGCACCGCTAAGAGGCCGCGTTCCTCGCCCCCTTGCACCTTGATCTCCTGCGCCGAAAGATAGAGCCAGAAGCGCTCCTCGCCCTCGTTGGATGGCACCGCCACCGAGTGCCTGCCGCCGCTTCCAGTGGGGAATGAATCGGGCATGGAGGCGGAATCGGTCGTGACAACCAGGTCGAAGCAGCCCACGTAAGTCGCGAGCTGAGGGGCCGTTGCCGGCACCGGGACTGGGCCGTGGCATGCGGTCGAGACGGCGATTGAACCAAGGAGAGCAGTCATTCGTAGATGCACATTCTCTCCATGAGTCGGACGCTTCCTAAGCATACTCCTCGCGTCAGCGGCATAACTCTTACATGAACTGCGTTTGTTCAGCACGCGTTCGCGCCGTTATGAACCGATCGACTTATGCCGCTTTTCACTCATTGCAACGCGCCCCACCCACATGATGTTACGCGCTCGACCGGGGGCCTGCCAAGACGGCGCTGCAAAGGCAGTGGTTGGGCCATGGGTCGATCGTCCCATACCTAGCGACGGTCCAATGGGCTCCGCACTCCCAGTCCGCCACGATTAAGTACGTGCGTGTAGATCATCGTGGTCGTAACACTGCGATGGCCAAGAAGCTCCTGTACCGTGCGAATGTCGTACCCGTCCTCCAGAAGGTGGGTCGCAAAGGAGTGGCGGAAGGTGTGACACGTTACCCGGTGAGTGATCTTCGCCTCCCGGCCGGCGTTGGAAACTGCGCGCTGGATGGCGGTCGGGTGGAGGTACATCCGCCACGTCCTGGCCTTGGCCCTGCCAGGGGGGACGTACCTCCTGCCCGCCGGAAACACCCACCACCAGGGCCATGCCGTGGCGGCACCGGGAACCTTGCGCTCCAATGCTTCGGGCAGCGGAACGGCAACGCCACGGGCCACGTCATCCACCTGCTGCAGTCGCACCTCCTCGAGATGCGCGCGGAGCGCCGGCTGTACCACCCGGGGGAGCATGGTGACGCGGTCCTTGGCGCCCTTGCCCCGACGAACAGTGAGCTGGCCCTTGTCGAACTCGACATCCTTCACGCGGAGCGTGAGGCACTCGGTGAGCCTGAGGCCACTGCCATACAGGAGCTCCGCAGCGATACGGCTGGTGCCAGAGAGAGCATCGAGCACGCGAACGACCTCGTCCCGCGTAAGTACCGCCGGCAAGCGGTCGGGTGCCTTGGCGCGGACCAAACCATCGAGCCAGCCGAAATCCCGGCGGAGCACTGAACGATAGAGAAACAGGATGGCGCTCAGGGCCTGGGTCTGGGTGGATTCACTGACTCGACCACGCTCGGCGAGATCAGTGAGGAATGCAGTAATCTCAGCCGGGCCCAGCTGGTCAGGATGGCGCATGCCACAGAAACGGACCAGGCGCCTGACCCAGAGGGTATAGGCGCGCTCGGTGGCTCGGCTGTAATGGCGGGCGCGAAGTGCGGAGCGAAGCTGGGGAAGCAGGCGCGGCCGGCCAGTACCAGCCGCGACGGCTGCACCTGTCACGGCAGGGGCCACTGCCCCGTGCGACGCACTGGCGTCTGTCATACGGTCACCCCGAAAATCAGAAAGATGGGACGGGGGGTGGGCAGAAGCGGTATCAAAAAAGCGCACTGGGGTGGGCGAGCCGCCGGCACGATCGCAGTATGGGCGAGTCGCAGGGAACGATCGCCGCAGCAGGTCCGATCCAACAGTCAGAGACGACATCCGGTATGCTTCGGCATGTCAAGAAAGACCCCTGCCACAACGCCGGTACCCGCACCGAGCTCGCACCTGCCAACCGCAGGCAACGACCGCGCCCTGGATGGCTACCGGAAGCTGGCCTACGCATTCGATGAACTGTTCCGCGTTCCCGGTACGGGCTTCCGGTTCGGGCTGGACTCGATCATCGGCCTGGTGCCCGGCGTGGGGGACATCGCGGTGAGCGCCCTGGGGGGCTACGCGATGCTGCTGGCGTTCAAGCTGCGGGCGCCGGTGCCGGTGCTGGGTCGCATGTTGATGAACATCGGGATCGACACAATCTTCGGCGCGGTGCCGGTAGTGGGCGACCTCTTCGACGCAACCTGGAAGTCGAACACCAAGAACCGGCGGGTGCTGGAAGGCTGGCTCGCGGACCCGGCGCGCGTGGAGCGGCGGAGCAAGTGGGCGATCATCCTGTTCGGGGTGCTGTTCCTGCTGCTGGTGGCGGGATCGCTGTGGCTGGCGTGGATCGTGGTGTCGTGGCTGTTCGGGTTGCTGGGACCGATTGGCAGGGGGTGAGGAGTAAGGGGTGAGGGGTGAGGGGTGGTCATCACACCCTCACGCCCTCACGTCCTCACGCCCTCACGCCGTCATCACATCGGCATCGGCTTCAGGATCGCGAACGTCGCACCATGTGGGTCGCGCAACACCGCGAAGCGGCCGGTCCGGGGAATGTCGGTCGGCTCCACAATGACCGTTGCGCCGAGCTTCGAGGCCTGTGCTGCGCTGGCATCAGCGTCGTCCACCGCGAAGTACGGGAGCCAGTTGGGCGGCACGGGACTGCCGGGCTCGCTCTGCATCCCGCCAGCCACCCCGACCTCCTGTCCCTCGCGCTGGAAGACGGTGTAATCCATCCCCGTCATGTTCATGACCGTAGTGTTCCACCCGAAGAGCTCGGTGTAGAACGCGGTGCCAGCCTTGATATCGGTGGTCGAGAGCTCGTTCCATACGAGGGACCCAGTTTCGCCGCGCTTGCCAATGCCATCATTCTCTATCGCCTGCCATACAGCGAAGGGGGCGCCCTGCGGGTCCTGGATCATCGCCATGCGTCCGTGCGTGCCGACGTCGAACGGTTCCTTGAGGACGGTGGCGCCAAGGGACTTCGCCTTCACCGCAGCGTCATCACTGCTGGCGACCGAGACATAGGAGAGCCAGTGTGCCGGCACGCCATGCTTCAGCTGGTCGTCCATGAGCTGGTACATCGCCGCCACATCGAGACCGTCCACCGTGAAGGTGTAGTAGGTAAAGTCGGGCCCCATGGGGTTTTCCTGCACATCCCAGCCGAAGAGCTTGCTGTAGAACTCCTTGGCCCCGGGTCCATTGGTGGTGCCGAGCTCGATCCAGGAAAAGGTACCCGGAGGATTGATGGTTGTGACCGACATCTGAAACCTCCTGCGTGCCGCGTTGCCGTTGTGAATTCAGGTGAGATCCTATTATACGAGACCCGCCTGCCACGGGTGTCAGGCGGGGTTACGTCCCCGCAACTTCCTCAGTATTACTCCCGTACAAGATTCTGCAACCACCCCCATGTCACGATCCCGTTTCCCGAGGTTTTTGCCATGCCCCGCTCCAGTACGCTCGCCCTGCTGCTGCTCGCCCTGACGTCGGCCTCCCTCAGCGCCCAGGGCGACAAGCGTCCCGACGGCTGGCGCGTCCGGATGGATCGTCCGGGCGCGGACAGCACCAAGCTCGTCTTTGCAACGATGCCCCCAGGCTGGCACATCACCACCGGGCCTGCGGTGATCCTCTACAATCCCGCGACCACGGCGAAGGGATCGTTCAAGGCAGAAGCGAACATCTTCCTGTTCAAGCCAGCCAGCGGGCACGCGGAGGCGTTCGGGCTGTTCATCGGCGGCACGAAGCTGGATGGCGCCGACGAGTCGTACACCTACTTCCTGATCCGGAATGACGGGGAGTACCTGGTGAAGCAGCGCGCCGGGAAGGACACGAAGGACGTGATCCCCTGGACCAAGAGCGCGGCGATCAAGCTCTTCGACGGCAAGGAAGAGAACGTGGCGAACCTGCTGACGGTGGTGGCCACGGCAACCTCGGTGGATTTCCTGATCAATGGCACGAAGGTGGCGAGCCGGCCGCGGGCCGACGTCGTCACTGACGGGGTCGTGGGGCTTCGGGTAAACCACAACCTGAACCTGCACGTGTCCAAGCTCGATGTGACTGCCACGAAGTAGGCTGACCTCAACGGAGGCAACGCATGCGGCGACTGGGGCGGTGGATTCTCGGGGTACTGGTGGTGTTCGGCGTGGCGCTGGCGGCGCTCTACGGTTACACGGCGTACCGGTTCAATCACCGGTACGAGGTTGCGGGCAGGAACCTCACCATTCCCAGCGACAGCGCGTCGCTCGAGCGGGGCCATCGCCTCGCCACCACGCTCGGCAAGTGTGGATTGTGCCACGAGCCGGACCTGGGCGGCCGGGTCTTCATCGACGGGATGCCGTTCGCCTATGTCACCGCCCCCAATCTCACTGGCGGTGCAGGTAGCGTCGTGGGCAGCTGGTCAGCAGCCCAGTGGGACCTGGCGATCCGTCACGGCCTGAACCCCGACCAGCATTCGCTCGTCATCATGCCGAGCGACTCGTACCAGTACCTCACCGACGAGGACATGGCCGCGCTCATTGCGTACCTCAAGACGGTGCCAAAGGTCGATCGCCAACTGGCGGGTCGGCAGCTCGGCCCCATCGGGCGGGCCCTGTATGCGTCGGGGAAGCTGCCGATCTTCGAGGGGGCGAAGGTGAAGCACGACAGCGTGGGGATTCGTCCGCCGATGAGCGAGGGCGAATACCTCGCGCGCACCACCGGCTGCTACGGCTGCCACGGCCCGGAGCTCAAGGGGGGACTGAACCCGGGTGAACCGGACGACTTCGTTCCGGCAGCCAACATCAGTGCCAGCGGCATGATCAACTGGACGCTCTCGGACTTCAGCAACGCGATCCGCCACGGGAAGCGCCCCGATGGCAGCACGCTGAACGAGCGGATGCCGTGGAAGGAAATGGCGGACATGACGGACGGGGAGATCGAGGCGCTCTGGGTCTACCTCCGGAGCACCGGCAAGGTGAGCTGACGGATGGACAGCGCCACCGTCCACTTCACGACAGTGCTGATCGCCTTCTTCGCCATCATGAACCCGATCGCGAATGCACCGCTCTTTCTCGGGCTTACGAAGGAACTCGATCCGGGAACGCGGAAGGGCGTGGCGCTGCGGGCGGTGCTGCTCGCATTCGTGATCATCACGACCTTCGCGGTGCTGGGGCGGCAGATCTTCTCCCTCTTCGGGATCACGTTGCCGGCGTTCCGGATCGCCGGCGGAATACTCATCGCCCTGGTCGGTTATCACCTGCTGCAGGGGCAGGACTCGAGCTTCCATACGCCAACGGCGGAAGACAACGCGATGAGCCAGGACGCCGCCATCGGCATCGCGGTGTCACCGCTGGCGCTGCCAATCCTCGCCGGCCCTGGTGCCATTGCCACCGCGATGAGCTTCGCCGCCGAATCGACGATGCCGGAGATCATCCGGGTGGTGGGCGCACTGGCGGCGATCTGCCTGCTGAACCTGGTCGCCTTCCTGGGCAGCGGCCAGCTGGTGCGATTCCTGGGGCAGAACGGGATCAAGGTGGCGAGCCGGCTGATGGGACTGATCCTGGCGGTGATCGGGACACAGATGCTCATCGCAGGGATCCGGGGCGCCATCGCCGCGAGTTAGACGACGCGCAACTTCCAGCGCCCGCGGCGGAAGAGCGCGGCGCTCGCCACCGCGAAGGTGCAGAAGGCCACCGTAACCGCGATGAACACGCCGCGCGGGCCGAAACCCATCACGTGCGCGAGCGCCCATGCCAGCGGAATTTCCCAGAGCCAGAAACAGAAGAGGTTGAGCCAGGTGGGGGTCCAGGTGTCGCCCGCGCCGTTGAACGACTGCGTGAGCACCATTCCGTAGGCATAGACCGGAAAGCCGAGGCTTACGATGCGGAGGCAGGAGATGGCGTACACCGCCACCGCTGCATCGTGGGTGAACAACCCGATCAGCCACGGGGCTGCCCCGAAAAAGAGCACGCCCACCGTGGTGAGGAACGCCGCGTTGTAGTTGGCAGCAACCCACACCGCGCTCTCGGCGCGATCGGGCTTCTTCGCGCCCAGCCCCTGTCCCACCATTGTCGCGGCAGCATTCCCCAACCCCCACGATGGCAGCAGGGCGAAGATGATGACGCGGATGGCGATGGTGTACCCTGCCAGTGCCGCGCTGCCGAAGGTGGAGAGGATCCGCACCAGCCCGATCCAGCTCACCATGCCGACGAGCATCTGGAAGGTGCCAACCGCCGAGAGACGGATGAGCGCCCACATCAACTTGAAGTCGGCCACGACGTGGCGCCGGGCGACGCCGAGCCGGCCGGTGCCGCTCGACAGCACGGCAAGCTGGATCAGCACGCCGGAGCCGCGCGCAATGGTGGTGGCAACTGCAGCACCGGTGACGCCGAGCTCGGGGAACGGCCCCCACCCGAAAATGAGAAAGGGATCGAGGAGGAGATTGATCGCGTTCGCCGTCCACAGCACGCGCATCGCGATCGTCGCGTCGCCGGCGCCACGGAACGCCGCGTTGATGAGGAAGAGGAGAATGACGGTCGCCTCGCCGCCGAGCGCAACGCGCGCATATCCCGTCCCCACCGCAATGACACCGGGCGTCGCCCCCATGAGGCCGAGCAGGTGGGGCGCAAAGAGGAAGCCGGCAGTGCCGAGCACGGCGGCGACGGCGAGCCCGATGAGCACCGCCTGGACGGTGACCCGTGCGGCAGCGTCCTGGTTCTTCTCGCCGATGCGGCGCGACACCATCGCGGTGACGCCGATGCTGAGCCCCATCGCCAGCGCATAGATGACGGAGAGCACCGACTCGGTGAGGCCCACGCTCGCCACCGAGTCGGCGCCGAGCTTCGCGATCCAGAAGATGTTGACCACGGCGAACAGTGACTCGAGCACCATCTCGAGCACCATCGGCACCGCGAGCAGGATGATCGCGCGGCGGAGGGGGCCTTCGGTGTAGTCGGTGTCAGTGCCGCGGATGGCGGCCGCGATGTCGGAGAGGAGGGAGTCTGACATGAGGGCGTGAACGGTAAACAGTGAACAGTGAACGGGTGAGAAAAGGGGCGCTGATCGCGCCCCCGCTTACCGTTTACCGCTCACTGTTCACGCTGTCGGATAGGCTTTATCGAGGTCCTCGAACATCCGCTTCGCGTAGTCGAAGCCGGCGACCGCTTCCTGCACCACCTCGTCCTGTTCCTTCGGGCTGAGCGGAAGGGAGCTGAGGGCGGCGCGGTAGGTGTTCTTCCGGCCGTTCACGTCGGCTACGTCCTTGAAGTTGTAGAAGTTGGTCCCGGCCTCGCCGGCCTCATATGTCTTGGCAACGCTGCGGCCCATCATCTGGCCACCGGAGAGATCGCCGAGATAACGGACGTATGCGTGTGCCACGAGCCCGCGGGGCATTGTCTTGCCCAGTGCCGTGAGGTGTTCGGCGTAGTCGGACGCTGCCTTGACCACCGGGATCGCGCGCCAGTCCTTGCCGGCAAAGAACTCGAGGTCCTGTTCCAGCGACGCCGCGCGGTTGAGGGCGGGATCGTACACCATGCCCACCGCGGCATCGTCCTTGTGCGCGCCCATCGCTCCTCGAGCGCCACGTACACGGGATGCAGCGCGCGGATCAGGCCGACATAGCCCTCGCGCGGGAGCGTCCCCTTGAACAGGTGCTTGACGAATGCGGTGCGCTCGGCGGCGGTGTGCGCCGCGCCAGTGGCTTCGCGAAGGCGCTCGGCCAGGCCCGCAGGAACAGTTGTTTCCGACATTGATACCCCCCCGATAGACTTGGAATTTACCGACGCGGACCGGAACCGCCAAGGCGCATCAGGTTGCCATGAGATGGACGGGAATGCCCCCATTGCTGGTGCGCCAGATCTCGTGCAACGGCATGCCCACCTGCCCCTCCAGCCTGGGATTGGCACCGAGAAGCGCCACGCGCCAGCCGGGCAGCCTGGTGCGGGCCACGTTGCCCAGCTGCGCGTAGAGATTCCGGAGCGGCTTCTCCTCACCGATGCGGGCGCCATACGGGGGATTGGTGAGCAGCAGTCCCGGCGTGGCTTGCGGCTCGATCGCGGAGAGCGGCGCCTCGTGGAACTGCACATCGGCTCCAACGCCGGCGCGCTCGGCGTTGGCGCGAGCGGCCTCGATCGCGCCGGCGTCGCGGTCGCTCCCGACGATGGCCACGCAACCGGGCAGGATCCGCGACATCGCGTCGGAGCGTATTCCGGCCCACAGCGCTGCATCGAAGTCGGGCCAGGACTCGAAGGCAAACGATCGCGAGAGGCCCGGCGGGATGCGCCGCGCCAGCAGCGCCGCCTCGATGGGAATCGTCCCGAACCACAGAAGGGATCGAGCAGCGGCACGGTGCCGTCCCATTCACACCCGAGCAGCATGGCCGCGGCCAGCGTTTCCCGGAGCGGCGCCTTCGCCGTCTCGAGCCGGTACCCGCGGCGGTGGAGCAGCTCTCCCGATGCATCGAGCGAGAGGGTGAACCGGTCGCGCACCACGCGCACCGTGAAGCGCGCCGCCCTCGCCTTATCGACGGGGGCCGCGTTGTCGGCTCTCCCGACGATGCGCGCGAGGCGTTCAGCGATCCCCCGGTTGTGGTACAACTTCGACTTGCGGCTGGTCACCTCGAAGTCGGGCAGCATCCCGTCGCCCAGGAGCGCATTCCACGCGACCTTCTTCGCATGGCGCTCGAGCTCAAACCAGGTGCGCGCCTCGAACTGGGCCACGCGCTTCACCACACGGCTCGCAGTGCGGAGCTCGAGGTTGGCGCGATAGAGGAGTGCCGCGTCGGCCATGAAGGACACCCCGCCGGGCTCGGTGGCGTCGATCGTGGCACCAAGCGCCTGCAACTCCGCCGCCGTGATGGCCTCGATTCCCGGCGCCGTGACGGCGAAGCAAGGATCAGCCATCGGCAGACGGCTCGGGGCCCGTGCTCGCGAGCCGATTGTGGTGCTCCCGCCGGCGCAGCACAATGCGGCGCGCGAGGTATCCCACGACCAGCAGGTTGCTCGCGAGCACGACCAGGTGCAGCGTATTGAAACGGCGCGCAATGAGGGCGATCTCGAAGGGAAGGTAGAGACCACCGCTGAGCGCCCCGAACCACTCGGCCCATGCCTGATCCTCCCACAGGCCATATGCCTCGGCGAAGCGGACGCAGGAATAGGCCAGCGCGCCGAGCGCCAGCAGCACGAGCCGATGATCGTCCACCCGGCTGCTGGCCTCGATGAAGATCCGGGGGATATGACTGGCGGGATTGAGATGGGCCTCACGCACCAGCGACTCGGCCACCGCCTGCAGGTTGTGATGGATCAGACGGAGCAGGCCCAGCCCGGCGACGAGCACCAGGAGGCCCTTGGCGCCCTCGAACAGCGCAATGGTACGGGAGGCAGCAGTCGATCTCATGGCCGCGGGAAGTTAGACTCGAAGCATCTTTCGCGGGGGCAGCGTGCCTGAACTGCCGGACCTGACGGTGTATATCGAGCGACTGAACGATGCGGTGCTGGGCCGTCCGCTGGTGGACATACGCATGGCCAGCCCGTTCGTGCTGCGCACGGTGGAGCCCCCCATCACGGAGGTGAAGGGTCGGCGGGTCATCGGCATCCGTCGCCTGGGCAAGCGCATCGTGCTGGCACTGGAAGGCGACCTGTTCATCGTCATCCACCTCATGATCGCGGGGCGCCTGCGCTGGCGCCCGCGGGGAAAGGCCATTCGCGGCAAGATGGTGCTCGCCGAGTTCGACGTGGGCGACGGCACGCTCTACCTTACCGAAGCGGGATCGAAGCGACGCGCGTCGGTGCACGTCGTGCGGGGGGAAGCGGCGCTCGCCGCCTTCGAACGACACGGTCTCGAGGTGCTGGATGCCACCCTGCCCGAGTTCAGTGCGCGCCTCCGGAGCGAAAACCACACCCTCAAGCGTTCGCTCACCGATCCCCGGCTCATGAGCGGCATCGGCAATGCCTATTCCGACGAAATCCTGCACCGTGCACAACTGTCGCCGCTCATGCTGACGTCGCGCATCAGCGACGAGCAGGTGTCGCGGCTGTTCGACGCGACGCGTGCCACGCTGACGGAGTGGACCGACCGGTTGCGCGCTGAAGCGGGCGACAGCTTCCCGGAAAAGGTGACGGCCTTTCGCGACGGCATGGCGGTGCATGGACGGTTCCGCCAGCCCTGCCCGGTGTGCGCGGCACCGGTGCAGCGGATTCGCTATGCCGAGAACGAGACCAACTACTGCGCGCGGTGCCAGACGGGCGGACGCGTGCTGGCCGACCGGAGCCTGTCACGCCTGCTCAAGGATGACTGGCCCCGCAACATCGACGAGTGGGAAGCGTGACCGGAAACATCACGGCGCTGCTGCAGGCGCACCGAAAGGGCGACCCCGATGCCGCCGAGCGACTCTACCCGCTGGTGCAGGCGGAGCTGCGCCGGAGCGCGGCGGCGCTGCTCCGGCGCGAGCGCGATGCCCAGTCGGTGCAGGCCACTGAGCTGGTGAATGATGCGGTGCTGCGCCTGCTCGGTGCCGACGCCGACTGGAACGACCGGTCGCACTTCATGGCCATCGCGTCCCGGGCGATGCGACAGATCCTGGTGGACCGCGCGCGTCGCCGGCAGGCCCAGCGCCGCGGCGGCGGGTGGGCGCAGACCACGCTGGGCAACGCCGCGTCGCCGCAGGTGGTGTCGCCGGAAGAACTCATCGCACTCGACGACGCGCTCGAACGCCTCGGTGCCTTCGATGCGAGACTGCGCGACGTGGTGGAATACCGCTACTTCGGGGGTCTCTCCGATGCGGAGGTGGCGGCGGCACTCGGCGTGACGGAACGCACGGTACAACGCGACTGGAAACGGGCGCGCGCGATCCTCCACGCCGAGCTGTATCCCGATGCAGGACCGGCACAGGGCGAATGAACCGCGAATCGTGGGGCCGGGCGCTGGAGCTGTTCGAGGGGGCGTCCGAGCGGGAGGGACCAGAGCGCACCCACTGGCTCGATGCGCAGTGTGGCGACGATGCCGCGCTGCGCGAGCAGGTGGAGCGACTGCTGCGCGCGCATGAACAGGAGGGACTGCTCGACCGCCCGCCGGTGCAGGGAGACGACGACATCGCGGAGCGCATGGCGCGCGCCCTGGGCGACCGGTTCATCATCGACAAGCCGATCGGCCGGGGCGGGTCGGCGGTGGTCTTCCTGGCCCACGAAACGAAGCACGCGCGCCGCGTGGTGATCAAGGTCCTCGATCCCGAGGTGGCGCAGGTGTGGGGTGGCGACCGGTTCCTGCGCGAGGTGCGGATCGCCGCTCGCCTGGGGCATCCGCACATCGTAGGGCTGATCGATTCGGGCGACGCCGACGGGCTGCTGTACTACGTGATGCCCTACCTCGAAGGGGAGACGCTGCGGGCGCGCCTCGATCGCGCCGGTGCCCTGCCCTTCGCCGAGGCGCTGCCGTTGCTGCGCGATGTGGCGGGGGCGCTGGCGCATGCGCACGCCGCCGGCGTGGTGCACCGCGACCTCAAGCCGGCCAACGTCCTCTGTGTCGGCGCGCACGCATTCCTGATGGACTTCGGCGTGGCCAAGCTGGTGCACGACGACCCGGGTGACGGGAAGAGCACCGGTCGTGGCGTGGTGGTGGGCACGCCGGCGTACATGGCGCCGGAGCAGCGCGCCGCATTGTCGGCCCTCGACCACAAGGTGGACCTGTACGCGTGGGGGTTGCTCGCCGCCGAGTCGCTGAGCGGTGACGAACCGTCGCGCCTGCCGCAACCGTTGCGCGTGCTGGGCGATGCCCCGGCGGTGGTGGTGGAGCTCGTGTCGCAGTGCCTCGCGCGCGACCCCGCCGCCCGGCCGGCCGATGCCGGCGTCATCGTCCAGCGCCTGGAGGAGGTCGCGCCGCGCCGCGCGCGATGGCCGTTCGTCGCGGTCGTGGTCGCGGCACTGGCCGCGATGGTGGTGTTCGCCCTGGTCACCCGCGGTTCGCGGCTCGGGCGCGACGGCGCCACCGGTGCTTTCGGCGTCCCGATCGCCGTGGCTCCCTTCCGCAACGAGACCGGCGATTCCACGCTCGCCACGTGGGGGCGCATGGCCGGCGACTGGTTGACACAGGGGCTGCAGGAATCGGGACTGGGATCGGTGGTCAGCTGGCCGGCCGCGCTCGAGGCGTCGGCGACGCCGGATGATGGCACCGGCCTGGGGGTGGCGCGGCGGCTCAACCAGCAGACGGGCGCCCGCACCGTGGTGAGCGGGGCGTATTACGCCCTGGGCGACTCACTGCAGTTCCGCGGGCAGGTGAGCGATGCGACGACGGGCGAGGTACTGGCCGTGATCGCACCAGTCACGATTGACCGTGCCACGCCGCAGATGGCGCTTCCCCTGCTCCGCGACCGGGTGCTCGGCGCGGTAGCGGTGCTGGCCAACGAACGGGTACCGAAGTCGAGCGGCATGCGCCGGCGTCCGCCTACCTACGAGGCATACCAGGCATACGAGGCCGGCTCGCAGCGCTTCCAGCGGCAGGAGTACACCGAGGCGGTGCCGTACCTGCGGCAGGCGAACGCCATCGACAGCACCTTCATGGTGCCGCTGTTCAGCCTGGCCACCGCGTGGTGGAACCTGGGTGCGTTCGACAGTATCGCCGGCGTGCTGGCAACGCTGCACGCGGACGAGTCGCTGCTTGCGCCCTACCAGCGACTGCAGCTCGAGCAGCTCGACGCGATGTACCGCAGCGACCTCACGGGAGCGTATGCAGCGCTGACCCGCCTGTCGGAGCTGGCGCCCGATTCGCATGCCGGGTACAACCTGGCGCTGCTGGCCTTGAGCCTCGACCGGCCCGATGAGGCCTTGACGGCACTCGAGTCGCTTCCTCCCGAAGAGGGCGCACTGGGCGGGTGGTCGGCCTACTGGACCCAGCTCGCGCATGCGCTGCACCTGCTGGGTGAGCACGACCGTGAGCGGGAGGCGGCGCGCACCATGGAACGGCGCTTTCCCGATCGGCGGGTCGGGCTCGCGCTCGAGGTGCGCGCACTCGCGGCGCAGGGCGACACCAGCGAGATTAACCGGTTGCTCCTGGCGGCTGAACCGCTGGCACCCTCCACCTACTGGTCACAGGGTGGTGCGATGGTCGTGGCTGGTGAAGAATTGATGGCGCACGGCCGGGTGGCGGCGGGAGCGCGCTACCTGGAACGGGCGGTGACGTGGCTTGAGGCCCAGCTCCAGCTGGACCCGGCACATCGCGCCCACCGCTACTGGCTGGGTTCCGCGTACTATGACCTGGGCCAGTGGGACGCGGCGAGCCGTGTACTGGAAGGGCTGGCGCGTGATTTTCCCGATCGCCGCGACTACCGCGCGCACGCAATCATCGCTGCGGCCCGGGTGCGCGGCCGCTCGACGGCGGCGCAGTTGGGCCCGCCGCGTCCCTGGGGACTGGGCAGCAACGCGTTCCAGCTCGCGCGCATCGCCGCCGCGACGGGCGACACCGCCCGGGCCAGGGCGCTGTTCACGGAGGCCGTGGGTACCGGCATCGAGGGATTGCCCTGGCTGCACGCCACGGCAGTGCGAGACCTGCTCGACATGGGCCCCGAGGTTTCCCGGCTCCCGCCGGGGATGCGGATCACGCCGGCGGGCACGGCACCGGCGCCAGTCCACTAGGCGCATGTCGCAGCCGGCGGGTATCCTGCGCATTGGTTTGTGAGTGGCCCCATGGAGGGGCCTGCCGGAAGGAGGGACTCATGCTCGATGTTCGGGAAAATCCCCAGGACGACACCGTTCATGTTGGACAGTTGCGCATCGAGGGGTGGGTGGTGCGCGCCAGTTGCACCACCTGCCGCGGGCGGCTGGTTCACTACGCCGTGTTCGATGCCCTGTTCTGCCCCGAGTGCAACAGCTGGACCTCGCTGCAGTGCACGCTGCCCGATTGCTACTTCTGCGCGGTACGTCCGGAGCGGCCATTGATGCGCACCCCTGCGAGCACCACGCCGGCGTCCCAACGCCGGCGCTCTGGGACCTGGTCGCGCGGTGCGTTGATGATACTGGGCATGGCGCTGGGCGGGTGCGGCGGCAAGTCCGAGACCCCTGTCGCCAGCGAGCCGATCATCGAGGGACTGGGCAACCACCACGTCGAGGTGACCGCCACGCCGGCGGCCCAGCAACTGTTCGACCAGGGGATGCGGCTGACCTACGCCTTCAATCACGCGGAGGCCGAGCGCTCCTTCCGCTCGGCGGCGGCGGTCGACCCGAACTGCGCGATGTGCTGGTGGGGTGCGGCGCTGGTGCTGGGCCCGAACATCAACCTGCCAATGGATCCGGCGGCGTCCGCACCGGCCTGGGAGGCCCTGTCGAAGGCACGGGCAGGAGCCTCCCAGGTATCCGATCGCGAGCGGGCGTACATCGAGGCCCTCAGCGCGCGGTACGCCGACCCGGCGCCAGCCAACCGTGCGCCGCTCGACAGTGCCTACGCGCAAGCCATGGCGCGGGTGGCGCAGCGGTTCCCTGCTGACCTCGATGCCCAGGTGCTCTACGCTGAATCGCTGATGGACCTCCGGCCGTGGGACTACTGGGACGCGAACGGCAACCCGAACCCCGGCCTGGAGAACCTCGTTCCGGATCTCGAGCGCGTCATGGCGGCCGACTCGCTGAACCCGGGCGCCTGTCACTACTACATCCATGCGGTGGAAAAAGTAGACCCGAAGCGCGCGGTGCCCTGTGCCGAGCGGCTGGCGACGCTGATGCCGGCGGCGGGCCACCTGGTGCACATGCCCGCGCACATCTACATGCGCGTGGGACGCTACAACGACGCGGTGGATGCCAACATGCACGCCGTGCATGCGGACGAGCAGTTCATCGCTGACCGGCCCGGCCAGCCGACGTTCTATACGGCGGCCTACTATCCGCATAACTACCACTTCCTCGCCTTTGCGGCCGCGCTGGCGGGACGGAGCCAGGAGGCGATCGCCGCGGCCACCGCCGCGTCGGAGCGCACGCCGGTGGAGGTGGCCCTGATCGCGCTCGAGGCGGAGTACGTGCTGGCGGCGCGACCGGTGTACCTCGCCACCTATGAAAAGTGGGACGAGATCCTGTCGCTGCCGATTCCTCCCGATACGCTGCACGCCGCGCGCGGGATGGCGCTCTATGCCCGGGGCAGTGCGCTGGCGGCGAAGGGCCGAGGCGCCGAAGCCCGGGCGACCCTCGATACGGTGCAGCGACTCGCGAAGGCTGAGCCAGCCGGCGTGCGCCGGATGCTGCTGGAAATTTCTGCGGCAACATTGGCGGGGAACATCGCGAAAGCAGGCGGCAACTCTTCCGAAGCCATCCGGGAGTACGAGCGTGCGGTGACAGTGGAGGACAGCCTGCCCTACATGGAGCCGGCGTTCTGGCACTATCCGACGCGACTCGCGCTGGGCGAGGCACTGCTTAGAGCGCACCGGCCGCGCGAGGCGGCGGCGGTGTATCGGGCAGCACTGGTGCAGTATCCGGAGAACGGGATGGCACTGCAGGGGCTGGCGCAGAGCCTGGAGGCGACGGGTGCCAGCGCCGAGGCGGCCGCACTGCAGCCGCGCATCACGGTGGCGTGGGCCAAGGCAGACATCCCGCTGACGCCCTGAGCGGGGAGGATGTATCGCATGCTTCAGGGAATCAGGGGCAGTCGATACCCGTTTCGCGCATCGGGATGCGATAGAGGTCGCTGGGCGGGCGGATGGAATCGGGCTGAGCCCCCACGATTCCCGGGCGCTCGGAGGTGAAGTAGAGCGTGCTGCCCGACACATCCACGGCGGGGGCGAAGTCGGACTGGGGCGAGTTGACCGGCGGCAGCAGTGGCCGCGGCTCGGTCCACGCGCCCTCCCGCCGGCAGGCATACATGATGTCCGCACCAGTTCCCGGCTGTCGCATCGTCACCAGCAGGACGCGGCCATCGGGAGTGATCATCGGGTTCCCCGCACCAGCCGCTGCCGTGCCAAGGTCCACGCGCACCGGATCGGTCCAGCCGGCGCCGCTCTGCGTGCTGGTGAAGATGCCGGGCACGCCGGTGCGCGCGGAGTAGAAGTAGACCTCGCCACTCCTCGACGCCGACACAAAGATGTCGGTCGAGTCGGAGTTGAGCGGGGAACCGGGATCCACCGGCGCGCTCCAGCCAGTCGTGGTGCGCTCGACGTACCAGGTGCTGAACGACGTGGCTGCGGGAGCCGTCGCGCGGCCGATCGGAGCTGAAGTAGAGCCTCGTGCCATCAGGGGTGATGAACGGATCCACGTCGCGCGAGGATCCGGAGAATGCCGCCACCTCGGGTGTCGTCCAGCGTCCATCGACGCGCCGCGACACCATGATCCTGAGGGTCGAGCGATCGGCCGATGCGCGATTGAAGTACATCTCGCGTCCATCGGGCGACATGGTGAGCGCGAACTCCGGCAGCTCGGTTGAGATGACGCCGGGCTCCACCATCGTGAGGCCTGCCGCCACCGGTGTTGCCGCTGGGGCTGCGGGATGACAGGCGGCGAGCCCCAGCAGCAGCGCCGGTGCGGCGATCGTACGCCACATCACGTGACTACCTGAGGTAGCGGTCGTAGAACGCCGTGGTCTGCTTCCAGGCCGATTCGGCAGCGGCGGCGTTGTAGTTCCTTCCCGACGGGTTGGCGAAGCCGTGCCCCGCATCGAAGAAGTGCACCGACTCGGTCTTGCCGAGCTTGTCGAGGGCCGCCGCCATCGCCTTGACGCTGTCTTCCGGGATGCCGCCGTCCTGGCTGCCGAAGAAGCCGATGAGCGGCGCCTTGAGTTCCTGCAACTGGGCGGGATCGGTGATCGGCTTGCCATAAAACATCACCACCGCCTGCACCTTCGACCCGCCCACCAGGCCAGCCTGCAGGCTCCACATGCCGCCGAAGCACCAGCCGATCGTGCCGACCTTTGTCGCGCCCTGCGCCCTCAGGTAGTCGATCGCGGCGGCGAGGTTCGCACGGTTCCCGGCGACGTTGCTTCCCGACGCCCGCATCAGCGTGGCGGCCTCATCGGGATTGGCGGCGACCTTCCCGCCGTACAGGTCCACCGCGAGGGCGGCGTACCCTTCACCAGCCAGGCGCTCGGTGGCGGCGCGAATGTTGTCGTTGAGTCCCCACCACTCGTGCACGACCACGATCGCGGGCGCATCCTTCTTCGCATTCTTCGGGCGGGAACGGAAGCCGGTGAGTTGCCTGCCGTCGACGGTACCGTAGACGACGGTGTCCGACACCACCTCGCCGCGGGGCGCACCAACCGCGCCGCTGGGAACGGGCGCATCGTGCTCGTGCAGCGCGTGCATGCGCGCGGCATCGTCGGTCACGGCAACCTGCTGGGCGCCAAGGGGTGCGGCGAGCGCCGAGAGCAGCAGGCTGGCCGGGATGAGCACGGGGAAAAGCCGCATGAGCAACTCCTCAATCGGGTAGACCAAAGGCCATGACGGTGTCGCCCTGCTTGAAGCCGAAGAGGGCATTTCCACCTACGGCAACGGTGACGAACTGTTTCCCGCCGATGGCATAGCTCACCGGGGGCGCATTCACTCCGGCGTCGCACTGGAATGACCAGAGCTGCCGACCGGTCGCGGCATCGAAGGCAGCGAACACCCCCTTGCCTGCCCCGGAAAAGACGAGCCCGCCGGCGGTGGCCAGGACGCCGCCGATCAGCGGCTCGCTGGTCTTCACCTGCCAGGCGAGCCTGCCATCGTGCGCCAGATCGAGCGCGCTGAGGGTGCCCCACGATTCGTCGGTGTCCTGCGTGCTCGCATACTGGGTGACGCTGCCATCGGGCGCGTGCACTTCATGCGCGACATAGCGGGTGGGCAGGTGCAGTGCACCCACAAAGAAGAGGTGCAACGGCGTGCTGTACGCCGACGGTGACCAGTTGGCGCCGCCGGCAATGCCTGGGGCGATCACGACGCCCTCGCCCGGTTGCGGCGGGGTGAAGAGGTTGCGCTGGGGCACGAACGCATCCGACTTGAAGAGCAGCGTGCCGTCGCGACGGTCGTGCACGAAGACCCAGCCCGTCTTGCTTGCCTGGGCCACCGCCGGAATCCGCTTTCCGCCGCGCTCCACGTCGAGCAGCACCGGCGAGCTCGCCACATCGTAGCCCCAGCGATCGTGGGGCACCTGCTGGTAGTGCCACACCATCCTGCCGGTGCGAAGGTCGAGCGCCACCAGCGACGAGGTGTAGAGGTTGTCGCCGGGGCGCGATGCATCGGCCATCTGGGGCGACGGGTTGCCGGTACCGAAGATGATCAGGTGCCGAGCGGCATCGATGACCGGGCTGGCATAGATCGATCCGCCGCCGTACTTCCACGCATCCGCGTACGCCGCCGAGTCGGCATGTTCGGCGGCGATGTCCCGCTGCATCGGCACGCCGTCGGGCGTGCTGTTGCGGAAGCTGCCTTCCCATCCGGGGCCGGTCACGTTGAATCGCCAGACCAGCTTGCCCGAACTGGCGTCGAACGCCGCCATCAGCCCCGGGCGGCCGTACTGCCCGCTCAGGCCGACAACGGAGAGTCCCTTGTCGGGATGCAGGCCGTATCCCACCCCGGCAATTCCGACGAACACCTTGCCGTCGTACACCAGCGGCGCCGCGCTGATCCCGACCCCGGTGGAACCGGTCTTCTGTACCTGCGACAAGGGGTCATCGGTGCGGAGCTGGCTCGTAGCCTCGGTGGTGCCCTCGTACTGTGCCACGGCCACGGTCCATGCAACGGCGCCGGTCTTCGCATCGAGGGCCACGAGCCGGCCGTCGACGGTGCCGACGTACACCTTGCCGTGCGACACGGCGACGCCGCGATTGGCCGGCCCGCAGCAGGGCTTCGCCACCGACGACTGGTGCTTGTAGCGCCAGATCTCCCGGCCGGTGGCGGCGTCGAGGGCTGCCACGCCGCTGAAGGGCAGCGACACGTAGATGACGCCGTCCACCACGATCGGCGTCGCCTGGAAGGTTGCGGTGATACCACTGTGCCAGGTCCACTTCGGCACCAGGCGACTGACCGTGGCGGTATCGATGGCGGTGAGGGGCGAGTAGCGCTGGCCACCGAGGTCGTGGCCGTGGAGCGGCCACGACCCCGCCTGCGCCCGTGCCGTTGAAGGAAGGGCGGTGAGGAGTGCCGTGAGAAGAAGTGTCCAGGGCATGCGCATGCCCCGGAAACTAGTCCATCACCGCCTCAGCGCGATGCGTGCTCCAGCAGCAGGTCGGTCAGCATCGCGTAGTCCTTGTCGAGATGGTGACCGCCGTCGGTGATGATCACGCTGCCCAGTGCCGGCGGCAGCTGGGGACAGAGCGTGTTCGACTCCTTCTTTCCATACACGCAGACCACATCGAGCCCGGTGAGACGGGTCGCCTCGGGCAGCACCGGCATCGACTCCAGCTGCAGTCCCGGTTCGAGCAGTCCCACGAGCTTGACCTTCGCGCGCAGGTCGGCCGGCAGTCGCGCCGCCATGACAGCGAGGGTGGACGCACCGCGTGCATCACCGATCAGCAGCACGCTATCGGCAGCCCAGCTGTCCAGGTAGAAGCGCACCACCCGCTCGAGGTCGGCGCCCATCTGCTCCGGGGTTCGCTTCACCTTGAGGTAGGTGGGCGTGTCGAAGCCGACGACGGGAATGCCGCGGTCGAGCAGTGTCTGGGTGACGTTGCGATCGATACCCACCCAGCCATTCTCCCCGGTAAGCACGACGGCCATGAACGAGGCAGGCACCTCGGCGGCGAAGGGCCGCAGCGGAAGGTCGCTTACCGGTTGCGTGGGGCCGTAGGGATATGCGGCGAGTGCCAGTGCCGCGACCAGTGAGAACATTGTCGACTCCTTGCTGAAGGCATGCTGCCAAGGGCAGGGGTCGTGCCGCGCGGGATCCGGGGAGTCGGCGGTCCGCAAACCGCCTCGGCGCGGGTTACCGGGCCTTATCGCGGTTCACGCGTTGTCGCGTGACGGGTCAACCTGACCCGCGCGGGACAGAACGACGCGCAGACCTGGCGCCGGCCGCAGCGACCTGGGCGAGCCGGACCATCAGGTCGGCGGCCTCGGTGTTTTCCAGCCCTTCCACCCGGGCCAGCGAGCGCCAGGTGTCGAATCGGAGCGCATGCGCGATCACGGCGGCCAGCGGCGCGCGCCCCGTCTTCGAGACGTTCCAGTGATCGAGCAGCCCATCGCGCACATCTGCGAGGAATGCTGCCTGCGGCGCCATGACGGCGGCGAGCGCGGGAAGCTGCGGCGCATCGTGATAGACGTGCACCAGCATGTCCTCGGCGCGCACGTAGTAGTCGTAGAAGGCCAGGAGCGCCGCGCGGAGGCGCGCGACCGGCCGAGCGACGCTGGCCCAGGCCGCCGGATCGGGCGGTGCCACCTCGGTGGTGAAGTGCGCCGAGCAGGCGGCGAAGATGGCGGCGTCATTGTCGAAGTGGCGATATACCGTGAGCCGTTCGACGCCGGCCCGCTCGGCGATGGCGCTGATGGTTGTGCGGGCCGGCCCGACCTCCCGGTGCAGGGCGACCGTCGCCTCGACAATGCGCTGCCGGGTCTCGGCTTGCTGCTCCGCTCGCCGCCCCAGCCGGTATTTCCGTGTTTTCATATCGGTAAACATACCTGTTTACCCAACCCTTGACAAGACGGCCGCCCGGCCGTACTGTGCCAGTGAGTCAGTGAACAACGGTGTTCACTGGAAGTTCAACGAAGCCTGACCCTGATCCGGAGGTATCCCATGTCTGTCCTGCAGCAGGCCCAGCCCACCGCCCGGACGCAGCCGCGGCCGTCCGTGCTCGCGTCCCAGGGGCTCACGTCGCGGTTCGACGGTTCCAGCGGGCCGCGCCTCATCGGTCCCCGGGACGGCAAGTTCGTGGACCTCCAGTCCGTCGGCGTGCGCTTCATGGTCTGGGGCGCGGAATCGGGAGGAGGCTTCTCCCTGGTGGAGCACCCGATCCCCCCGCGCACCCTCGTCGCCCCGCTGCACATCCACGAGCGCGAGGACGAGTACAGCTATGTGCTCGAGGGGCGGATGGGCGCGCAGCTTGGCGATGACGTGGTGTACGCGGAGGCCGGCGACCTCGTGTTCAAGCCGCGCCAGCAGTGGCACACCTTCTGGAATGCCGGTGATACGACGTGCCGGATCCTGGAGATCATCTCCCCGGCGGGCTTCGAGCACTTCTTCGACGAGCTCGGCGAGCGGATGACGACGGCGCGTGCGGTGAGCGTGGCGGAGATTCCGGACCTCCAGACCCTGGCGGCGGGCTACGGCCACTACTTCCAGCCGGAAAGCATCCCGCGGCTCCTCGCGCAGCACGGGCTGGTGTACCCGGGTTGAGGGGGAGAAGAGAGTACCCCTCCCAGCCATGACAAAGCGCTGCCGACGCGGAGCGTCCGCACATGTTTGGGGGAGGGAAACGGAGCAGCCGCAGGCTGCGGAGTACCCCTCCCAGCCATGACAAAGCGCTGCCGACGCGGAGCGTCGACAGCGCATGTCATGGCTAGGGAGGGAATTGAACCCCCGACACGCGGATTTTCAGTCCGCTGCTCTACCAACTGAGCTACCTAGCCGAAGGGCGGGAGAATATAAGGGCGCGGAGCCCCGGATTCCAAGCCGACATGGGCAAAAGAGAAGCGCCCCTCCGATTGCTCGAAGGGGCGCGATGCGAGGCTCAGGTGAGGAACCGCAGCCAGTTTCGCTGCCTCGCGGAAGGACCTTCTCCTACTTGTTGCCGGCCGGTGCCGGCATCTTGGCCGGCGTTGCGGCAGTCTTCTTTTCGGTCTTGGCCTCGGACTTCTCATCCTTCTTTGCCGTCTTCGCCTCGGCCTTTTCGTCCTTCTTTTCCGTCTTTGCCGACTTCTTCGCTGCCTTCTTCTGTGACTTGCTCTCAGGGGTGGTGGGCTTTGCCGTCGCCACCTGGGTCGGTGGCTTCATCGCTGGTGCCGGCGCCGCAGCCTGGGCGGAGAGTACCGTTGCGGAGAGAGCCAGCGACACCAGGGGAAGTGCGAACTTGCCGATCATGGAACGAGTCCTCCAAGTGGTTGACCTGCGAACCGCCGTACTCCCGTGCCCACTCCTAAAGCATTGCTGGTGCCACGCTGATCGGGTGCTGCACCATGCGCACCTTCGCACCGCGCAACTCACACGCGGGGAACAGGATGCGCCACGGGAGACGGGGTTTGTGATCGGGGGCGGACGAGAGGAAAAGCGGGGCTGGGAGACAGAGCGTCAGGGACACTCTGGCCCGGCCGGACAGAATGGCGCTATCCGTCGACGGGCAGGTCGGGACCCCAGCGCTGGAGCATGCGGGTCAGGGTACGGCGGGAAATGCCGAGCGTGCGGGCGGTGCGCTCGCGGCTCCCGCCCATGGTGCGGAGCACATGCATCACGTGCTGCCGCTCCACCTCGGCCAGCGGCAGGAGCTCGGCAGGCGCTTCCGGTACTGCACCTCCATTGACCGGTGCTGCCGTGAGTGACGCGCCATTGCCCCCACGGATCGCGGCGGGCAGGTGCTCGGGGCCGATCACGTCCTGCGATGCCAGCACCAGCGCGCGTTCGAGCACGTTGTGCAGTTCCCGCACGTTGCCGGGCCAGTCGTACGCCAGCAGCAGCGCCTGCGCTTCGGGGTCGACCGCCACCGGGCCGCGGTCGTGCCGTTCGCCCAGTCTTCGCAGCAGGTCATCGATGAGGAGCGGCAGGTCCTGCCGGCGGGAACGCAGCGGTGGCAGCGTGATCGACACCACGTGCAGGCGGTAGTAGAGGTCCTCGCGGAAGCGGCCGTCGCGCACCAGCTGGGGGAGGTCGCGATGCGTCGCGGCGATGATGCGGGCATCGACCGACACCGGCGCCTCCGCACCCACCGGCACAATCTCGTGTTCCTGCAACGCCCGCAGCAGTCTCGACTGCAGTGCCGGCGAGATATCGCCGATCTCGTCGAGAAAGAGCGTGCCGCCATCGGCCTCCCGAAAAAGTCCGGGGCGGGCTGCCTGGGCACCGGTGAAGGCGCCCTTCACGTGGCCGAACAACTCGCTCTCGAGAATCCCCTCGGCGAGCGATGAGCAGTTCACCGCGACAAACTTCCGGTCGGCCCGGTCGGAGTAGCGATGGATCGCCCGCGCCACGAGTTCCTTCCCCGATCCGGTTTCGCCAAAGATCAGGACACTCGCCTGGCTCGGGGCCACCCGTGCCACCGTCTTCATCACCTCTATGATCGCGGGGCTGTGTCCGACAAGCGTCGGCGGGCTCGACGTGGTGACATCGGGTGCCGGGGTGCCGCGGGTGCTCGAGGCGAGGCGACTCCGCGCAAGGGCCCGCCCGATGGTGAGACGCAACTGGCCCAGGTCGTATGGCTTGCTGATGAAGTCGTGTGCGCCCTCGCGGATCGCCTCGCCGGCGGCGGCGGCGTCACCAAAGGCGGTGAGCACGAAGACGATGGCATTGGCATCGCGGGCGCGCAGATCGCGCAGCAGGTCGAGCCCGCTCGTGCCGGGCATGCGCAGGTCGGTGAGCACGGCATCGAATGGCCCGTCGCGATCGACCCGCTCCAGCGCTTCGGCGCCGGACAGTGCGCGCACCACCGAGTACTTCTCCCGCTCCAGCACCTCGGCGAGCAGGGTACACGCCGCTTCGTCATCATCCACCAGCAGCAGCCGGGGCGCGGCAGGGGTCATGCGGACTTCCGCGGAAGTGAGAGGCGCCAGGTCGTTCCCGGCGTGCCCGCAATGTGCTCGAGTTCGCCTCCCTGCGCACGCGCGAGCCGCCGGCTCACCGCCAGCCCGAGCCCCGTGCCGGTGCCGTTCTTGGTGGAGACGTAGGGATTGAACAGCTGCTGGCGCATCACCGGGGCGATGCCGGGACCGGAGTCGGCCACGTCGATCCAGGCATGATCAGCTGACGTACCGGTTCGGAGGACGATGCTGCCTCCACCGTCGAGCGCCTCGATGGCGTTCTTGAGCAGGTTGAGGAGGACCTGCTCCACCAGTGCCGGGTCGCAGACCGCGATCGCGGCACCCCCGGTGGACCGCTCGAGATGAGCGTTAACACCCGCCGCGACCAGCGACGGCTCGTGGAAGCGGAGCATGCGGAGCGCGAGTTCATCGAGATCGGTGGGGCACAGCATTGGTTCGGGCCATCCGCCGCGATCGAGTCGCGCGCGCACGATTCCCGCGAGCCGATCCACCTGCGCGAGGAGCAGCTGGACGCGTTCCACTGCGGCCGGCTGGGTGGCGCGCTGCAGGTCGTCGCGCAGCAACTGCAGGTGTCCGCTCACGGTGTTGAGCGGGGTGCCGATCTCGTGGGCAAACCCGGAGGCGGCTTCCTCCAGCAGCACGAGTCGATCGAGGTTCCGGGCCCGTTCCTCGAGCGTGAGCAGCGCCGCGCGGGCGTCGCTTTCCCGCTGTCGGGCCGAGAGTGCGTCGCGCAGGCTGTTGTACCGTCGGGTAAGGAGCCGGAATTCTCCCGGGCCGCGTTCTGGCACTGGCGGGGCGTTCGCCACCCCATCATGCGCCTCGGTCATTGCGGCACCGAGGGCGCCGAGGGGACCGCCGACCCAGGCGGAGGTGAGGTACGCCACGGCGCCGGCCACGAGCAGCGCCGCCACCAGTGCCAGCAGGTAGGCGCGTTCACGCTCCAGCCGGGCCCAGCCGCGCAGCGTCGCCGTCGACACGCTCACGTGGAGCACGCCGTACGGCCCCGCCGGTCCGCGCACCGGCATGGCGACATTCCACGCCGGCTCCGGCCCGCCGACATACCATACCACCGGTTGCCGCTCGAGCATCGCCAGCGAGTCCTCGCGCGTGGCGGCGGCAAGCTGGCTGGTGTCGCTCGAGGCCACGAGGGTGAGCGCGCCGTCCTGCCGCACGAACATCGCCGCGCTCGACAGGCTGAGGTGCTGGCTGGGCCAGCCGACCAGCGCCTGGGTGATGGAGTCGCGCTCGCCGGAGGGCGCCACCCGCCCCAGGTATTCGCTCCAGGTGCTGGCGAGCTCCACCGACTCGCGGCGTCGGTCAACGAGGCGGGAGCGCTCCGACCAGCGCAGCGCCACCTCGGTGGCGCCCAGCACAAGCACCACCGTGATCACGGCGGTCAGCAGTGCGAGGCGGCGGGCGAGTCCCATGTCAGGCGAATCTCGCATGCGCCCAGACGCGGGGCCAGCGGCCAGCATTCCCGGGTGTACCATCGTTCCGCATTGGGCAGGGTGCATGCCGCCGCCCTGCGTCGCGCGGCATTACCGCCAAGTCTTTCGCCTGCATGTCGTTGAGCGTGAGCCGCGTCCCCCACCCCTCACCGCGGCCCCACTCGGGTGGGCCAAGTTGACCCGGGCGGGACAGGTTGTCCTGCAGCGTGTCCGCCCGACATATTTGCGCATGGTTCCCCACCGCTTTCCCAACCTCGTCGTTCTCGACCATCCCCTCATCCAGCACAAGCTCACCCTCCTGCGCGACCGGCACACGACCACGCGGGACTTCAAGCAGCTGGTGACCGAGATCAGCGTACTGATGGGATATGAGGTGACGAAGGACCTTCCCACCGAGCCGCACGAGATCGAGACCCCGCTCGAGCGGATGGTGGGCACCCAGGTGGCGGGGAAGAAGCTGGTGCTGGTGCCGATCCTGCGGGCAGGGCTGGGGATGGTGGACGGGCTCACGCAGCTGGTGCCATCGGCCCGGGTGGGGCACATCGGCATGGTGCGCGACCACGACACGCTCCAGCCGCGCGACTACTACTTCAAGGTGCCGGCCACCGATGGAGCACGGGACTTCTTCGTGCTCGACCCGATGCTCGCCACCGGCGGGTCAGGGGTGGCGGCCGTGACGGCACTCAAGTCGGCGGGCGCGCAGCGCATCCGGTTCCTCTGCCTCGTGGCGGCGCCCGAGGGCGTGGAGCAGATGGCGTCGGCCCATCCCGACGTGATGGTGTTCGCCGCAGCGCTCGACCGGGAACTGAACGAGAAGGGCTACATTCTCCCGGGACTGGGAGATGCGGGCGACAGGTTATTTGGGACGAGGTAAGGGGTGAGGGGTAAGGGGGCGTTCCTCTTCACTCTTCACTCCTCACCCCTCACCGACATCGGAGTCTCATGAGTCTACGACTCTCATTCTACGGCGCGGCGGGCCAGGTGACCGGCTCCATGTACCTGCTCGAAGCGGCCGGCGCGCGGATCCTGCTCGACGCCGGGCTCTTCCAGGGCCGGCGCAGCGAGGCGCGGAAGCTCAACGCCGACCTGCCGTTCGACGCCCGGCGCATCGATATGGTGGTGGTGAGCCACGCGCACATCGACCATACCGGGCGGCTGCCGCTGCTGGTGAAGAACGGCTTCCACGGTCCGATCTACTGCACGCCGGCCACGCGCGACCTGTGCGCGGTGATGCTGCCCGACTCGGCCCACATCCAGGAAAAGGATGCGGAATTCCTGCGCCGGCATGGCAAGGGCGGTCCCGACAGCGAGCCGCTGTATTCCCTGGCCGACGCCGCCGAGGTGCAGGACCTCATGGTGGGCCTGCCCTACCGCCGGCCGCTGCACCTGCGGAAGATGCTCACCGCCGAGTTCACCGATGCCGGTCATATCCTCGGCTCGGCGACGGTGGACCTCCGCTGCAGCGAGGGCGCACCGCAGCGCATCGTCTTCTCCGGTGACATCGGCCGCAGCGGGCTGCCGATCATCCGCGACCCCCAGCCGCCATCAGGCCCGATCGACACGCTCATCGTCGAGTCCACCTACGCCAACCGCGATCACGAGAGCGTGGCCGACGCGGAGACGCGGCTGCGCGACGTAGTCAAGCGGGTGGCGGCGCGGGGCGGCAAGGTGCTCATCCCCTCCTTCGCCGTGGGGCGCACGCAGGAGCTGGTGTACTCGCTGCACCAGCTGTGGCGTCGCGGTGAGCTGCCCGAGATCCCCATCTATGTGGACAGCCCGCTCGCCGTGAGCGCGACCGACGTGTTCCGGCTCCATCCCGACGTGTTCGATCACCGGGAGCAGCTCATCGAGGAGGGGTTCTCCCCGTTCGACTTCCCGCTGGTGCGCTATGTGCGCGATGTGGCCGAGTCGAAGAAGCTCAACACGCTGGTGGGGCCGGCGGTGATCATCGCGGCATCTGGGATGGTCGAGTCGGGCCGCATTCTTCACCACCTCATCAATCATGTCGGCGACCACCGGAACTGCGTGCTGTTCGTCGGCTTCCAGGCCGAACACACGCTGGGCCGGCGCCTCAAGGACGAGCCGCCGGAGGTGAAGATCTTCGGCGACATGTACCCGCGTCGCGCCGAGGTGGTATCGATCGACGGATACTCGGCGCACGCCGATCGCAGCGAGCTCCGCGAATGGGTTCGGCGGCTCGGTGGCCCGATCCGGCGCGCCTTCGTCGTGCATGGAGAGGGCCCGGCCCTCGGCGCCATGGCCGACATGCTGCGCGAGGAGGGCGTGCGTGAAGTGCATGTCCCGGAGCAGGGTGATACCTACCAGCTCTGACCGCCTGGCCCACCGCGCCCGCTCCCCCGCATGAAGCTCATTCGTCGGCTGGTCCGCGCCGTCCTCGGCTTGAGCCTGCTGGCCCTGGTGGCGCTGGTCGCTGCGTTCGTGGTGGTGCTCACCACCTCCACGGTGGACGAGCGCCGGCCGGCCGATGCCATCGTGGTGCTGGGCGCCGCGCAGTACAACGGGAAGCCGTCTCCCGTGCTGCAGGCGCGGCTCGATCACGCCCTCGAGCTCTACCAGGCGGGGCTGTCGCCGCGGGTGGTGGTGACTGGCGGCGTCGGGCGGGGCGATGTGCAGAGCGAGGCGACGGTGGGCAAGCGCTATCTCACCTCGCGCGGCGTGCCGGCGGCGGCGGTGGTGCTGGAGCCCCAGGGACGGTCCACCGGCGAATCGATGACGGCAGTGGCGGCGTGGGCGCGTGACGAGAAGGTGGAGACGGTGATCCTGGTGAGTGATCCCTTCCACATGGCGCGGCTCCGGGTGGAGGCGAAGCGCACCGGGATCACGGCCTACCTGTCACCCACCACCACGAGCCCGATTTCGGAAAGCCCGCGGCGGGAGATGGAATACCTGATCGCCGAGTCGTGGAAGGTGCCGGTGGCGTGGGTGCAGAGCCAGTTCGAGGGAGTGGGGCGCTAGCGACCCAGGACCCGCGCGCCCCCGGATGCACTGATCACCGCGGCATCTTCCAGCCAGGCGCCCACCTCCGACGCCGGCAGCGGCGGCGAGAAAAACGTTCCCTGTCCGCAACTGCAGCCCAGCGCGCGAAGAATGGTGGCCTGTTCCTCCGTCTCGATGCCCTCCGCAACCGTGATGAGCTCCAGCCCGTTGGCGAGACCGATGATGCCGCGCACGAGGGTGGCCCCGTTGGGTCCCTGGTCGAGCGACGTGAGGAACGAGCGGTCGATCTTGAGGATCGCCGCCGGCAACTGCTGCAGGTAGCTGAGCGACGAGTATCCGGTGCCGAAGTCGTCGATGGCGAGGCGCACACCGAGCCCCCGCAGCTCACGAAAGACCTGGGCGGAGCGCTCGGGCTGCTGCATGATCGCGCTCTCGGTGAGCTCAAGCACCAGCGATGCCGGCGGCAGTCCCGAGGTGGCCAGCGCATCCGACACCTCGGAGGACAGCGCGGGATCGGGCAGTTGTCGTGCGGACAGGTTCACGGTGACATGCATGCCGGGATACTCGCGTACCCAGGGCGCCGAGTCCCGGCAGGCGAGGTGCAGGGCGCGGCGCCCAAGCGGGATGATGAGACCCGTCTCCTCGGCGAGGGGAACGAAGATGGCCGGCGTGATCCGACCCTGCACCGGGTGATCCCAGCGCAACAGCGCCTCGACTCCCACCACGCGCTGCGTGGCCAGCTCGACGATTGGCTGGTAGTCGAGGAGCAGTTCGCGGTTGTCGGGATCGTCGAGCGCCCGGCGCAGGTCGGCCTGCAGGCCCAGGCGCCCCACGACGGACTCGAGCATGCGGGGTTCGAAGAGCTCGTAGCGCCCGCGGCCGTTGGCCTTGGCGAGGTACATCGCCACGTCGGCGTGGCGCAGCACGTCGCCGGCGGAATCGATCGGTTCCGCGATGGCCACACCGAGGCTGGCCGAGCCGGCGGTTTCCCGACCGAAGACGCGGAACGGCACCTTGAGGGCCGAGGTGATGCGGTGCGCGATGTCGAGCACCGCCTGCCGGTCGCGGGGCGACTCGAGGAGCACGGCAAACTCGTCGCCACCCATCCGTGCCACGACGTCCTGCAGCCCTACCTGCTCGCGCAGGCGGGTGGCGGCAGCGATGAGCAGTGCGTCGCCCTGCGCGTGACCGAAGGTGTCGTTGACTCCCTTGAAGCCGTCGAGGTCGAGGAAGAGCAGCGCGGGCGGCAGCGCACCGGGGCGCGGGCGACGGAGGGCCTGCTCCAGCCGGCTCCGCAGCAGCACGCGGTTCGCAAGACCGGTGAGCCCATCATGCATCGCCTGGTGGGTGAGGCGCTGCTCCAGTTCACGGCGCTCGGTGATGTCCTTCGTGTTGAGGACGATGCCGCGCACGTTGGGATCCGAGAGCAGGTTGGTGGCAGTGGTCTCGCCCCAGGCCCAGCCACCGTCGGCGCGGCGCAGGCGCCAGGACCGCACCGTGCTGCCCCAGGGCCGCGCGAGGAGTTCGTGCAGGAAGGTACGAGCGGAGACCGACTCGTCGGGATGCAGGAGCTCGTCGAAGGGCCGCCCGATGAGGTCTTCGGGCGCCACGCCGAGCAGTCGGTGCAGCGACGGGCTGGCGTAGAGCACAGTGCCGTCGCGATCGACGGAGACGATGGCCTCCGAGGCATTCGCGACAAGCAGCTCAAAGCGCTCTTCCACGCTGCGGCGGGTGCGCTTCGCCTCGTGGTCGAGATTTTCGCGCACCGTGACGATCTGGCGCAGCACCACGACGGCGGTGAGCACCGCCGCGCCGATGGTCAGGCCTATCACCAGTGTCGATTCGCTTCGGCTCGCCACCACGGCGAGGAGCACATAGCCGGCGGCCAGCGCGCCGAACGAGACGAGGCCCACACCGGTGGCACGTCGCTCCGTGGTCGACACGGGGCCCTGCGCCCCGGCACGAACCAGCAGGTAGACCAGGCCCGCCACAAAGAGCAGTTCGGCGTAGAGCGTACGCTCGTGCGGCATCGCACGCCGCAGCGACGCCGCGACCGGCTGGTTTGGTACCCAGCTGTTGGTGAGCAGGAAGAGCGCGGCGCCGGCGGTGAGCAAGGCCAGCCCCTGCCAGACCGGAAGCCGGGGTGAGAGCCGGAACAGGTGCGTGGCGAGGGTGAACAGGACCAGCAGGTCGCCCACCGCGTAGATCACCTGCACGATCGACGGGCGGTCGCTTCCCACGATGGCGGCGCGCTGGCTGGCGACCGCCCAGAGCACCAGCGCGCCGCTCAGCCCGATGATGGTGGCGTCGAGGAAATAGCGCCGGCGCGCCAGGCGACCGAGTTCGGTGGACGGGAATGCCGCGAGGCCGAGCACGATGAGCGGCTGCACCACGATGAAGCAGAGCTGCATCGCGAGGCTGACTGCCTCCGCCGCAGGGCCGGGGAGGCGAATATTCGGGGTCTGGTCGCGGAAGGCGAAGATGATGAAGCCGAGCGCCTGCGCCAGGCCGGCGAGGGCGACGAGCCACCACCTCGCGGGGACCTGGGGAAACTCCGGCCGGAAGGCGAGCGCGTACGCCAGCAGCGACCAGACCAGGGCCACCGCCCCGGGGGCGAGCACCAGCCAGAGGCGCGCGTCGCCGCGCGGGGTCACGGCAACGGCATGCCCGTACCAGACCCCGGCGCAGGCGAGCAGCAGGGCCGCCAGCGTCAGCGGCCACAGCAGCATCCTTCGCGGGGCCGGAACGACCTCAGGCACCGGGTCAGTTGCGGTCACGGACCAGGATTCACCATCCAGAGGGGAAGCGCCATGACCAGGATCACCACCGAGCGAAAGTATTCCGGGAGGATCATCAACCTCGACGTCGATACCGTGAAGTTCCCGGATGGCAGCGTCGGGCACCTCGAGATGATACGCCACCCCGGTGCTGCAGCCGTGGTACCGTTCCTGGATCCGACCGATGCGCCCGATCCGCGAGTGCTGCTGCTGCGCCAGTTCCGGCACGCCGCCGGGGGTTACCTCTGGGAGGTTCCGGCCGGCCGGCTGGATCCGGGAGAAGCCCCGGAGGAGTGCGCCCGCCGGGAACTCCGGGAGGAAGCAGGAATGGCGGCCGGCCAGCTCAGGTCCCTCGTGCCGATCCTCACCACCCCGGGCTTCACCGACGAACTGATCCATCTCTACTCGGCTCATAATCTTAGCCCCGTCCCGGCTGCCCGCGAACCAGATGAGTTCATGGAGGTGCACGAACTCCGGTGGTCGGAGGTGGGTCGGCTGATCCGCGGGGGCGAGATCCGGGATGCGAAGACCCTCACCGCGCTGATGTTTGTTCAGTGTTTTACCTTGAAACCTTGAACATTTCTCCTCCGTGTCTTATGTTGGGCTGGTCAAGCTCAGACACCGGAGGGTTGTATGGTCGATACCAATGTGCTCGTGGCCCGGCACCTCGTAGGCGACGAGCGAGCGTTCAGCGAGATCCTGAAGGCCTACCGCCCTCGGCTCCTCGCCTTCATCTACCGGATGATCGGCGACCGCGAACGCGCCGAGGACCTGGTGCAGGAAACGTTCATCCGTATCCACCGGCACCTGCACCGGTTCGATCCGACCCGGAAGTTTTCGACCTGGGCCTACACGATCGCGTCCAACCTGGCCAAGAACGAGCTGCGGAACCGGAGCCGGAATCCGCTGGTGTTCTACGAGTCGGCCCGCGCCCCCGGTGATGCCGACGAGCGCCCGCTGGAGTTCGAGGACCTGCGGAGCCGGCCGGACGACATGTTCGAGGACCGCCACCTGCAGGAGCTCGTCGATACGACCGTCGACCGGCTTCCGCCGCTGCACCGCGAGGTGTTCGTGCTCCGGGAGCGTCAGGGGCGGACCTACGAGGAAATCGCCGCTGCCACGAAGAGCAACCTGGGAACGGTGAAGAGCCGGCTGAACCGCGCACGGGCCGGATTCGCGGAGATGATCGCGCCCCAGCTGGACTGACATTGAGGGGCGGTCATCCGCCCCTTCTGTTTACCCCCCTCCGGAAATAGGATGGGGCGTGCCCGATCAGACTTTTGATACCACGCTCCGTGCCCTCAAGAAGGGCGACATCGCCCAGGTGTACTACCTGGTCGGCGCCGAGGACCTGTTGAAGGCCGACCTCGTGCGCGAAATCGCCGACTGCGTGCTTGACCCATCCCTCCGCGACTTCAACTTCGACCAGCGCACCGCCACCTCGCTCGATCCCGAAGATCTTTCCACGCTGCTCAACACGCTGCCGATGATGGCCGACCGGCGGGTGGTGGTGCTGCGCGACGTGGAGGGATGGCAGAAGAAGGCGCGAGGCCGGGCGGAGCTGCTGCGCTACCTGGCGAAGCCCGCGGCGGAAACGGTACTGGTGCTGGTCCAGGGCGGGGCGGATCCCGACCCCGAAGCGGAGTTCGCGAAGCTCGCCACGACTGTTCGCTGTGCCTCGCTGTCCCCGGAGCGGGTGCTGCGATGGCTGGCGCACCGATCGGGGCAACTGGGCATCACCCTCCCGCCCGAGGCTGCGGAACACCTTCACCTGGCAGTGGGAGGAGACCTCACCACGCTCGATGCCGAGCTGGCGAAGCTGGCCTCGCTCGCAGCGGGCACCAGCATCACGCGCGAGCTGGTGGGCAGCCTGGTGGGAGTGCGGCACGGCGAGACGATGTATGACTGGCGGGATGCGGTGTTCGCCGACGCCACCGGCAAGGCGCTCACCCTGCTGCGGCCGGTCCTCGACCAGTCGGGCATTTCCGGCGTGAAACTGGTGAGCCTCCTCGGCACGACGCTGGCCGGAGTGGCCCTGGCACGTGCCCATCGCGACAAGGGAATGCGAGGGGGCGCACTGGAAGGGGCGATCTTCCGGTCGCTGCGGGTGGCGCGTCCGTTCGGGCTGCCCGACTGGAAGGCGGAGGCGGCGAGCTGGGCGCGCTGGTCGGATCAGTGGCCTGCCGCGCGTCTCAGCGCCGGACTGCGGGCCACGCTCGCCACCGACCAGGCACTCAAGAGCACTACGCTGAGTGATGAGCAGGCCCTGCTGGGCGAACTGGTGCTCCGGCTCGGCATGTCGCGCCAGGAGCGCGTCGCGTGACAGGACACGGGAACATTGCCGTCAGGTTCGGTGGGCTGCTGCTGCTGATCTTTTGCGCGGCCCTGCCCCGTCGCGCGGCGGCCCAGGAAATTTCCCCCCTTACAGCGGCACTGCGGCTGGCGCAGGACGGGCGCATCGACTCGGCGCGCGCCGTGCTCAAGCGCATGGAAGATTCCACCCCGCCGACCGACACTCTCTATCCCGGCATCCTCTACAGCTCGGCGCTGGTAGCACCAACCGCCGAGGAGGTTCGGCGTCAACTGCAGCGGGTGATCCTGGGATACCCGATCTCGTCCTGGGCTGCACCGGCCACGATTGCCCTGGGGCAGCTGGAGTACGCCAACGGCGACCCCGCGGCGGCGGCCCGGACGCTGGAGAAGTTCCGCACCGACAATGCGGCATCGCCGCTCTATCCGATTGCCGCCCTCTGGGGCGCGCGGGCGGACTTCGACGCCAACAACCAGGCGTCGGCCTGCCAATGGGTGAGCGACGGGATGAGCCGCGCGAGCGACGCCTCGACTCAGGCCGAGCTGGTGGCACTGAGCCGACGATGCAATACGCCGACAGCAGCACCGCCCGCCCGCGACACGGCGCGCGCGCCGTCACCCGCCCCGGCTGTCGTGTCCGCGCCGGTTCCCGCGCCAGCAACCGCGACGCCGCCACCGCCAGTGCCTGCCGCGGAGCGTCCCGCGCCACCGGTATTCAGGGTGCAGGTGGTGGCGGCCAACTCGCAGGATGCCGCCGACGAAATGCTCGATCGCGCCAAGAAGGCAGGCTTCAGCGGGGTCATCGTGAAGGAAGGTGGATTCTTCAAGGTGCGCCTGGGGGAGTACGCCACGCGGACCGAGGCCAGTGCCGCGGCGGCGAAGGCGAAGGCCCGGCTGGGCGGCTCTCCCTTCGTGGTGGCGCCATGAGCAAGTCGTCCGAGGACACTCCGCTGATGCTGCAGTACCGCGAGATCAAGGCGCGGCACCGCGACGCCATCCTGTTCTTCAGGATGGGCGACTTCTACGAAATGTTCTTCGAGGACGCCGAGCTGGGCGCGCGCGTGCTGGGGATCACCCTGACCGCGCGGGGTGACGGCGTGCCGCTGGCCGGCGTGCCGGTGAAGGCGGCCGCCGAGTACCTGCGGCAGCTGATCGGCGCAGGACACCGGGTCGCCATCTGCGAGCAGGTGGAGGACCCGAAGCTCGCCAAGGGCATCGTGCGCCGCGAGGTGGTGGAGACGGTGACACCGGGGGCGATGCTGCAGGAGGGATGGCTTCCGGGCGCGCGCAACAACTGGATGGTCGCGGTGTGCGAGGGCGGGCTGGCGGCCATCGACCTCTCCACCGGCGAGTTCGTGCTCGAGCGGGTGCCGGCCGACGGCATCGCCGACGCGCTGGAGCGCTACGGTCCGTCGGAAGTGGTCGTTCCGTCCGACGGCACGTGGACCCTTACCGAATCTGCGCTCCGGACCCCGCGCGAACGCTGGGAATTCGACGCGGCGCTTGCGCGGGAGGAGCTGGCGCGGCGCTTCGCGCTCGCGTCGCTCGACGGCCTCGGCATCAGCGCAGACGACGCCGCGCCCCTCGGTGCCGCCGGTGCGCTCCTCCGCTACCTCGCCGAGCTCCAGCCTGGCGGCATGCCGCACCTGTCCCGGCCCGCCGTGCGCCGCAGCGATGCGCATCTCTGGCTCGACGAAATGACGCGTCGGAACCTCGAACTGGTCGAGCCCCTCGTGGCCGGCACCCGGAACGCCACGCTGCTGGAGACGATCGACCGCACGCTCACCCCGATGGGCGGGCGATTGCTCCGGCAGTGGGTTCTCTCTCCCCTCCGCGATGTGGCGGCCATCGAGGCGCGCCTCGATGCTGTCGACGCCTGCCTTCGCGACGGTCGCGGCCGCACCCGCATGCGGGAAGCTCTCGATGGCGTGCGCGACCTCGAGCGACTGGCGGGCCGCGCCGCCGCGGGCCGTGCGGCACCGCGCGAGCTGGGCGCCCTCCGCGATTCGTTCCTGCGCCTGCCCGACGTGCTCGAGGCACTGACCGCACTGGCCAGCGGCACGGAGCCGCCGAGTGCTGCCCTCGCCCTGGCGCTCGAGGAACTCGACCTGCTGCGCGACGTGGCGGACGTACTGGGCCGGGCACTGACGGAGCGCCCGCCGGCCACCCTGGCGGAAGGCGGCGTGATCGAGGCGGGCTACGACGCCGAGCTCGATGAGCTGCGCGCGCTGCGGGATGGCGGCCGGCAGTACATCGCATCGCTGCAGCAGCGCGAGCGCGAGCGCACCGGCATCGCCTCGCTCAAGGTGGGATTCAACCGCGTGTTCGGGTACTACCTCGAGGTGACCAACGCGCACCGCGACCGGGTGCCGTCCGATTACGACCGGCGGCAGACGCTGGCGGGTGCAGAGCGCTACGTGACCCCCGAGCTGAAGGAGTACGAGGCGAAGGTGCTGGGCGCCGAGGAGCGGATGGCCACGCGGGAGGCGGAGCTGTTCGTGCTGCTGCGCAACCTGGTAGGCACCGCCATTGCGCGAGTGCAGCGCACCTCGCGGGTGCTGGCGCGCCTCGACGTGTGGGCCGGCCTGGCCCAGGTGGCGGAGGCCAACCAGTATGTGCGCCCCACCATCGACGAGGGGTTTGCGCTCACGCTGCGCGCCTCACGTCACCCCGTCATCGAGCGGCTCATGCCGCGCGAGCAGTTCATGCCGAACGACGTGGTGTTCAGCGAGGGCGAGCGGGTGCTGCTGGTGACCGGTCCCAACATGGCCGGCAAGTCCACCATCCTCCGGCAGATCGGGCTGGTGGTGGTGCTGGCGCAGCTGGGCGGCTTCGTGCCGGCCGCGTCGGCGCAGGTGGGCGCGGTGGACCGCCTCTTCACCCGCGTGGGTGCGAGCGACAACCTGGCCCGGGGCCAGTCCACCTTCATGGTCGAGATGAGCGAGACCAGCGCCATTCTCCACAGCGCCACCGCGCGCAGCCTGGTGCTGCTGGACGAGATCGGTCGCGGCACTTCCACCTACGACGGCGTGGCCATCGCCTGGGCGGTGAGCGAGCACCTGCACGACACGGTGGGCTGCAAGACGATGTTCGCCACGCACTACCACGAGCTCATGCAGCTGCCGGAGCGGCTGGCCCATGCGCGCAACATGAACGTCGCCGTGCGCGAGACCGGCGATCGGGTGGTGTTCCTGCACCGGCTGGAGCCGGGCGGCACCGACCGGTCGTATGGCGTGCATGTGGCACAGCTGGCGGGATTGCCGGATGCCGTGGTGCGGCGCGCCCGGGAGGTGCTGGCGAAGCTGGAAAGCGAGCACCGCGTGGTGCCCGGGGCGCCGGAGCCGGCGCCCGATCCTGGGCAACTCGTACTTTTTGCGGAAGCAACGCCGCATCCGGCGCTGGAAGCCCTGCGCGACATGAACCTCGACGCGCTCACACCGCTCGAGGCGCTGAATCGCCTCGCAGAATTGCAGCGCCGCGCGCGAGGGGCGTGAGGGCGTCACGTACGCCTCACACGACGCCGGCGGTTCAGGCCCGGAATCGGGCCCCGGCGGTCCGGCCCTTCCGCTGCCGCTCGTGCAGGTATCCCACCCAGCGCTCCAGCAGGTCCAGGTCGGCCAGCTCACCGGTGATGTCGAGCGTGCGACCGTCGCGCAGGGTGAGCTGCACCCGCAGGAGGGCGGGATCCGAGTCGATGACCGGCTCCGCCTCGCCGATGAGCGCCAGCTCGGTGAGGGGAATCGCCTCGAGCAGGGTGTCGGGGCGCAGCAGCAGCAGGGTGGCACCCTCTACGAGTGCTGCCCGTCCGCTCAGTTCCTGGTTGTGGAAGTCGAACGTGGCAAGCACGCGCCACGTTGTGGTGCCGATCGGAAGAGTACGGTTCGCTCTCATGCCTTGTGTTACGAGGCACTCGCGCGCCCCGCGCTCCAGTCTGGAAGAGGTTGCGCGCGGGGATAGCAGGAAGCTTGCCGTGAATCATCGATTCGTAACGATCGCCGCAACTCGATGGGGTGGGCAGTTTTGTGATGCGCTATCCGGATCCTGCAGGGAGTTTCGTGTTGCCTAACGTGCCCACTGAGGGGGACGATCCGGTGGACACTACGTGCCCCTGCGCTTCGCTCTCCGGGTCGGTGGCGCGGCCAGCGGATCTTCGGGCCAGGGATGCTTCGGGTAGCGACCGCGCAGGTCCTTTCGCACATCGTGATAGCTCGACCGCCAGAAGCCGCCGAGATCGCGGGTCACCTGTACCGGCCGGTGCGCCGGTGACAGCAGGTGCAGGGTGAGCGGTACGCGCCCTCGCGCGATCGCTGGTGTTTCGGCGAGGCCGAACATCTCCTGCAGGCGCACCGCGAGCACCGGCGACGACGCGTCGGCGTAGTCGATGGGCAGGCGCGAGCCGCTCGGCACTTCGATGTGGGTCGGGGCATCGAGGTCGAGCGCCTGCCGCTGCTGCCACGACAGCTCGCCCAGTTGCAGCGCCGCAAAGTCGATCCGCTCGAGATCGGCGATACGGCGGAGGGTGCTGGCGTGGGGGGCGAGCCAGCGTTCGAGCCGGTCGAGCATGGCCGCGTCGGCCATGTCAGGCCACGAGGCGCCGTCGATGTGGTGCAGGAATGCCAGTCGCTGGCGCAGCCGCTGAAACGCCTCGCTCCATGGAACGCCCTCCAGTCCGGCGCGCGCCAGGCCTGCCTTGAACGCACCGGCCACCATGACCGGATCGGGGTCGCGCAGGAGACCCTCGCTGAGCACGATCGCCCCGATCCGCCGGATGCGCCGCGCCTCCACCCGTCCAGCGTCTGCATCCCAGCTTACGTCTTCCTGCACCACGATCTCTGCGCCGAGGTGTTCCTCGATCTCGTCGCGCGTGAGCGGGGCCGCGAGAAAGATCCGGCTCTCGGCGCCCCGGTCATCGAGGTCGGTCGCCACGATGAACTCGGCATCGGCCAGTGCGTGGGGCAGGGCCAGTGCCGCGCCGCGGCCGTTGCGCAGCAGGAAGCGCGCGGTGCCGGGGCGCCGCTGCGCGATGCGATCGGGATAGGCAAGGGCGAGCAGCAGTCCGGCGTCGCTGCTGTCGTATGCGGTGTCCGGCGCGCCCAGCTCACGGCGCAGTGCGCGTGCGTGAACGCGGATCCGCTCCACTGCCTCGCGCGCGACCCGGGCGCCGCTCACGAAGGGTGGGATGTCCCGGCGCGCAAGCAGGTCGAGGCGGATGCGCAGGTCGGGATCGGCGGGGCCACCCTCGGCGCGCAGGATATCCCGCTCCTCCACCAGTGCGGCGAGCGTTGTCGCCAGTGCCGTCGCCTTCAGCGCACGCGACCGGACGATCATGTGGCCGAGCCGGGGATGCAGGCCGGCCCGGGCGAGTTCCGCCCCGTGCGCCGTTGCGCGCCCGTCGGCATCGAGCGCCTCGAGTGCGCGCAGCAACTGCCCCGCCTGTGCGAGGTGCGCCGCAGGCGGCGGATCGAGCCATCGCAGCGACGACGCGTCCATCCCCGCTGCGGCGAGCGTGAGGGCGAGCGGTGCCAGGTCGGCGTCCATGATCTCCGGATCATGGAACGGCACGAGCCCCGCCTGCTCCGGCTCGCTCCACAGGCGGTAGCAGGTGCCGGGTCGCTGGCGGCCGGCGCGGCCGGCACGCTGGTCGGCGCTGGCCCGGGAGACGCGTATCGTCTCCAGCCGCGTCATCCCGGTGCGGGCGGAGAATCGGGGGACGCGGGCGAGCCCGGCATCGACCACCACGCTCACGCCGTCGATCGTCAGGCTGGTCTCGGCGATCGAGGTGGCGAGAATGACCTTGCGGCGTCCCTGCGCATCGGGACGCAGTGCGGCGTCCTGCTGCGCCGGCGCCAGGTTGCCGTGCAGGGCAACGATCACCGCGTCGCGGCCCTGGAGCATCTCGCTTACGCGCCGGATCTCGCCCGCCCCGGGCAGGAACACCAGGACATCACCTTCTGCTGCCGGCGAGCGCATTCCCGACGGCAGCGGCGACGCGACCCTCGATACGCCCGTCGACCTGGCCGGGTGCGTAGCGAAGCTCCACGGGATGACTGCGGCCCGAGCTGGTCACCACCGGTGCATTGCCCATCAGGCGGCTGATCCGCTCGCCATCGAGCGTGGCCGACATGACGAGGAGCCGGAGGTCGGGGCGGAGGATGGCCTGGGTCTCGAGCGCCAGCGCAAGCCCCAGGTCGGCGTGCAGGCTTCGCTCGTGGAACTCGTCGAAGATGACCAGGCCGTACTCCTCGAGCGCCGGGTCGGAGCTGATCAAGCGCGAGAGGATTCCCTCGGTGACGACCTCGATGCGGGTCCGTGCGCCAACCCGGGTATCCAGCCGGGTGCGGTAGCCGACGGTGCCGCCGGCCTCCTCGCCCAGCGACCGGGCCATGAACTGTGCGGCGGCGCGTGCTGCCACCCGCCGGGGTTCGAGCATGACGATCCTGCGTTCGTCGAGCCAGCTGGAGGGGAGCAGGGCGAGGGGAACCCGCGTGGTCTTGCCGGCGCCGGGCGGCGCCTGCAGGACGGCGCACGTGGCGGTGGCCAGTGCGGCGCGCAGGTCGTCCAGGACGTGGTCGATGGGGAGGGGCGTTTCCACCCGGTCAATGTAGGGCGCCTCCTCGCCCCCGGGGCTAACTTGTCCCATATGCGTCGCCTGCCACTTCTCTGGTTCCTCGTCGCTGCCTGCTCGGGAAAGGGAGACGGCACGGTCAGCCTGCCATCCCGCCCGGTAGAGGGGCCCCGGGCCACCGAGCTGCCACCGGTGGCACTCAATCCCAATTCGCCGGTGGACTATCCGCCGGCGCTGGCGGCCCAGGGCATCGAGGGCACGGTGCTGCTGCGGCTGATGGTGGATACCAGCGGTGCCATCGTCCGCGACTCGACCCGGGTCGCCGAATCGAGCGGCTACCCGGCGCTCGACAGCGCGGCGATGGTGGCCGCACCCTCGCTTCGATACGCACCGGCGGAGCGCGATGGCGCCAAGGTCGCCATGTCGTTCCTGCAGCCGGTCTACTTCCGCACACCGCAGGGCCGTGGAGTCACGCCATGACCGGTCAGCACCTCACGCCGTATGACAACGTGCTCGAAACCATTGGATGGACCCCGCTCATCCGCCTGGGGCGGATCGGTGCGGGCCTGCGCACGCCGATCTACGGCAAGGCGGAATACGCCAACCCCGGTGGTTCGGTGAAGGACCGGATCGGCCTGGCGATGATCGAGGACGCGGAGCGTCGCGGCGACCTCAAGCCGGGCGGCGTGATCGTCGAGGGCACGAGCGGCAACACCGGCGTCGGGCTCGCCATCGCGGCCGCGATCAGGGGATATCGCTGCATCTTCACCCTGCCCGACAAGATGTCGCAGGAAAAGGTGCGGCTGTTGCGCGCGTACGGCGCGGAGGTGGTGGTGACGCCCACGGCGGTGCCGCCCGATCATCCCGACAACTACATCATGAAGGCGAAGCAGATTGTCCACGACACGCCGGGCGCCTTCCTCGCCAACCAGCACTACAACCAGGTCAATCCCGAGGCGCACTACATCACAACCGGGCCGGAGATCTGGCAGCAGACCGGCGGAAAGGTGACGCACTTCGTGGCCGGCGCGGGCACCGGGGGCACGATCAGCGGTGCCGGGAAGTACCTCAAGGAGCAGAACCCGAAGATCCGCATCATCGCCGGCGACCCGGTCGGCTCGCTGGTGACCGGCTATGCCCGCACCGGGGTGATGGAGGAGGGTGCGGGTGCGCCGTACAAGGTGGAGGGCATCGGCGGCGACAAGGTGTCGAGCACCATCTGGTTCGACACCATCGACGAATGGCGGCAGGCACCGGATCGCGTCGCGATGATGATGGCGCGCCGCCTGGCGCGTGAGGAAGGGATCCTGGTCGGCGGCTCGGCGGGGCTCAACGTGGCGGTGTCACTCGATATTGCGCGTGAGCTCGACGATCCCGATTCCTGCGTGGTGACCATCCTGTGCGACACCGGCGAGCGCTACCTCTCGAAGGTGTTCAACGACGACTGGATGCAGGAAAACCAGATGCTGGACCGGCCGCAGGCCACGGTGGAGGAGCTGCTGCGGCTGCGCCGGCCCTTCAATGCGCCGGCCCTGGTACAGGTGGCGCCGTCGGCGGCGGTGCGGCAGGCACTCAACCTGATGAGCAGCTGGGAAGTGAGCCAGATTCCGGTGATCGAGGATGGCGAGGCGGTGGGAGGCCTGGTGGAGTCGGCGCTGATGACCCGGGCGCTGGCGCAGCCCTCGGTGCTCGATCGCCCGGTGCGCGAGGTGATGGACCCCGCCTTTCCCGTGGTGGAGCACACCTTCCCGACCGACCGCCTGGCACCGATGCTCACGCGGGAAAATCCCGCCGCGCTGGTCCGGAAGGATGGCACGCTGATCGGGATCGTCAGCCGGTATGATGTGTTGCAGCAGTTGATCGGAACGCGATAGGAGCGGTGGCAGGTTCCCTGCCGCCAGCCCAGGAGCCCCGTCCCCACATGCGGATCACAGTCCTCACCGGCGGCACATCCGCCGAGCGAGATGTTGCACTCGCATCGGCCGTGCAAGTCATTGCGGCCCTGCGAAGTATTGGACACCAGGTCAGGGTGGTGGACACCGCCCGGGGGTTCGTGCCGGAGGCCGACGAGTCGCGGCTCCTCTCTGCCTCGGTCGGGGTGGCGCCGCCCGCGATGGCCCAGCTCGAGACGCTGGAACATGGGCTGCTGCTGAGCGGCCTGGCGAGCCTGGCTGCGGTCCGCGAGGCCGACGTTCTCTTCCTGGCGCTGCACGGCGGCCACGGCGAGGATGGTACACTCCAGACTATTCTCGACATGATCGGGGTACCGTATACTGGGAGTGGTCCCATCGGCAGCGCGATGGCGATGGACAAGGACATCGCCAAGCGGCTCTTCCGCGACGCGCAGATCCCGACGGCGAAGTGGCTGATGGCCCCCGCCACGGACGCGGAGGTGGAAGCGCAGCTGGGATGGCCGGTGGTGGTGAAGCCATCCAAGCAGGGATCGACGGTGGGCCTGTCGGTGGTGCGCGCGGCGGGCGAGCTCGGTGCGGCCATCGAGGAAGCCTCCCATCACGACGATGAAGTGATGATCGAGGCCTTCGTGCCGGGGCGGGAGCTGACTGTCGGTATTCTGGACGGGTCCAGCCTCGCGGTGGGTGAGATCATCCCCCGGCACGAGATTTTCGATTACGAGTGCAAGTATACGCCCGGGATGTCGGAGGAGATCTTCCCGGCCGCCCTTCCGGTAGCGGTGGCGGCCGAATGCGGGCGGCTGGGCCTGGCAGCCCACGAGGCACTCAAGCTGGGCGGGTACTCCCGGGTCGACTTTCGCTTGACACCTTCGGGGGAGGCCTGCTGTTTAGAGGTGAATACACTTCCCGGCATGACCGCGACCAGCCTGCTGCCCCAGTCGGCGCTGGCAGCCGGTATCGGTTTCCCGGAATTGTGTGACCGGATCTGTCGTTCGGCAGTTGGCGGAAAGAAGTCCAGGTAGAGAGGCGGCTGGTATGCAGGCGATCTCCCAACCACGGATGACCCCGTGGGTACTGCGGCTCATCCTCATCAATGCAGCGGTGCTGCTGCTGCTGGACACCCTCTTCACGTCGGAGGGTGCGTTCCGGGCGCTCGCCTTCGACCCGACCAACGCCGTGGTCCGGCCGTGGACGTTCGTCACCTACATGTTCGTGCATGCCGACCTGCTCCACCTGCTGGCCAATTCGCTCGGCCTGTGGATGCTGGGATCGGCCGTCGAGCAGCGAATGGGCGGCGACAAGTTCCTGTTCTTCTACTTCTTCTGCGGGGTGGGCGCGGCGATCTTCGCGCTGGCGCTGTCGCGGTTCACCGTGGTGGGGCCGTTCGTGGGCGCGTCGGGTGCGGTGCTGGGCCTGGCGGTAGCGCTTGCGGTGCTCTATCCCGACGCTGAGCTGGTCCTCTTCCCGATCCCCATCCCGATGAAGGCGCGTACATTCGCGATCCTCCTGGTGGGCTTCAACGCGATCATGGCACTGCCGTTCCTGCGGGGCGGGTCGAACATCGCGTACGAGGCGCACCTCGGCGGGGCACTCTTCGGGTACCTGTTCTTCCGGTTCCAGGCGTACGGTCCCGACCACAGCGCTCCCCGGCGAGCGGTGCAGCGTCCGGTCATGGTGCAGCCTGGTGCCGCCGAGGCGGAGCGACCGCGCCGGATGGCCGCAGCGGCGTCGCCCGCCTCGCTCCCGTCGCGGGGCGTGGAAGTGGACCCGGTGGCACGCGAGATGGATCGCGTGCTCGACAAGATCAGCGCCGAGGGGCTGGCGAGCCTCACGCCCGATGAGCGGCGCTTCCTGGACGACATCGCAAAGCAGAAGCGGCAGCAGTTGCACTGAACGGCGTGAACGGTGAACGGTGAACCGGACCGTCAAGGCCATTTCACACTTTACCGTTCACCGCTCACCTTTTATTGTGTCATGTGCTCATCAACCTCGTGCCGGAATTTCTCGCGCTGATCAACGCGCCGGACAGCGAGGCAGCCTACCGATCATTCCATAGTTCCCATCGCCAGCTGCTCGACGCCTACTGGCGCAATTACGTCCTCGATCCTGACAGTCCACCATCCGTCGCTGTCATCCAGGCAGCGATGCGGGCGGACCGGCGCGACCTCTATGCACTGATCGAGGCGGTCGACCTCGATCGCGTGGCCGAGGAGGCGATCGCGCGCGCGGTGGACGTGCTGGGCATCCAGCAGCCGACGGACGTGGTGCTCATGGTGGGGATGGGTGCCGCCAACGCCGGCGAACTGGTGATCGACGGGCGGGGTGTGGCGTTCATCTGCCTCGAGCACTTCACCGGTCGGGTCAACCCGGAGACCTACGGGCTTGGCCTGGGGCCGGAGCTGCTGCCACTGTGGATCGGGCACGAGCTGGCACACACCGTTCGCTACACCGCCACGGGCAGTCGCAGCGACATCAGCCGGATCGTGCGCGAATCGCGAGGATACTACGACTACTGGGAGGTGGGCAGCCGGGCCACGTTGCGCGAGCTGCTCGTGAACGAGGGGCTCGCGGTGCACGCCGCGGAGGCGGTGGCGCCGGGGTTCCGCGCGTCCGACTACTTCGGCTATCCCCGCCGCCTCTACGTGCGCCTGCGCGAGCTGGAGTCCTTTCTCCGCCGCGCGGTGGCGCCCGACATCGACCGCGCCGGCCTCGGGCTCAGGCTCAGGTATCTCTCCGGCGGCATGAGCCCGGCGGCGAGGCTGGTGGCCGGCCGCGTCATCCCCGAACGGGCCGGCTACTACCTGGGATACCGGTTCACCGAGGCGCTGGTGGGCGAACGCGGTATTGCGGCGGCGCTGCTGGCGGGGGCAGACGAGGCGCTGGAGGCGGATGATCGGGCGGGGGGGGTGAGGACAGCGTGAGGGACGTACAGTGAACGGTGAACGGTAAGCGGTAAAGGGGGGCCTTGCTCCCGTTCACTGTTCACCGTTTACGTTGTTCCAATGTCAGAGTCGCCCAGCATCCCAACCAAGATCACCTGGAAGCCTTCCGGCCCGCTCATTGTCGAGGGGCCGGTGAAGATCTTCGACAATGCCGGGGACGAGATCGAGCCCCCGCCGGCCAAGCACCCGGGCCAGATCAAGCTGTGTGGCTGCGGCCTGTCGAAGACGCGGCCCTTCTGCGACGGCTCCCACAAGCGGTAGCCTAGCGCTTCCGGCCCTTCCCGCCCTTGCCGCCCTTCCCCCCTGCGTCGCCCTGTTCCGCCGGCTTGGTCTTGATGTCCACGAACGCCTTCACTTCCGCCTTCTGCAGCTTCATCCGCTCGCGGGCGATGAGCCACTGCTGCGGAATGCTCGCCAGGTTGCTGACGGTCCAGTACAGGTTGAGCCCGGACGCGAAGTTGATCCCGAAGATGGTGATCATGACCGGCATGAGGTAGGTCATCATCTGCGCCTGCATCTTCGTCTGCGCGGTATGCTGGATGCCCATCTGCCCGACCTTGGTCAGCCCGAACATCGAGATGCCGCTCAGCACCGGGATGATGTAATACGGGTCGGGCCGCGCGAGGTCGGGGAACCAGAGGAACGGCACGCCGCGCAGCTCGATCGAGTTGCCCAGCACGAAGAAGAGGGCGAAGAGCACCGGCATCGGCAGCAGCATGGGCCAGCAGCCGCCGAGCGGGTTGACGCCGTTCTCCTTGTACAGCTTGAACATTTCCTTCTGCAGCTGCGGCGGATCCTGCTTGTACTGCTCCTGGATCTTCTGGAGCTGTGGCTGCAGCGCCTGGAGCGCGGTGTTGGCGCGCATCGCCTTCTGGTTGAGCGGCCACAGCAGCAGGCGCACCAGGAGGCCGAAGGCGATGAGGACGAGGCCGTAGCCCATGTGCAGCGACTGGTGCATCCATACCAGGAGCCCCCGCACCGGGGTCGAGAAGAAGCGAATCAGGGTGCGGAAGCCCGGCAGGCCGTACGGATTGACGTCGTCGAAATCGTGGCCAATGTGCTTGAGCCGGTCGTACTCCATCGGCCCGGCGTACAGCGTATAGGTAAAGTCGCCGCTCGCGGTGAGCGGCATGCGCAGCACGGTGGCCGCCGCGGTCGGGCGCTTGCCCGCCGTTGCGGGGGCGGTAGCGGTGACACCGCTCAGGCGCCCGCCGGCCGAGTCGAAGGCGAGCACGGCGGTGACGAAATACTTCGACTTGAGCGCGGTCCAGGAGAAGGGCCCGCTCAGCGCCTCCGTTTCGCCGGCGCTGAACTTGGCCAGGTCGTGCCGCTCGGCGCTGCCGCCGTAGGTGACGAGCGCCGCCGCCCGGAAGTTGTCGGTCGAGTCGGCCTCGGTGTTCGCGAGCCCGCTGCCCAGCGACAGCAGCAACTGGCCGCCGACATTGCCAATGCCGCTCACCGATCCGGTGACGCCCACCTGGTAGTCATTCGGCAGGAAGGTGTAGCGGATCCGCACTGCATGTCCCGCGCGTTCGGCGGTGAGCGTGAGCGACGCCGGCTCACCGGTCAGGTTGAGTCCCGCGGGCTCGACGTTGAAATCCCACTGGTCGAGGTGCAGCGTATCGGCGCCGTTGATGACGACGAGGCCGAGGAGTGGAATGCCGGGCCGCAGCAGCTCCGCGGCGGCGCCCTTGGCGGCTGGCCAGGTGGACTTGTACTTCTCGAGTTCCAGCGACGTGATCACGCCCCCGCGGGTGCTGATGCCGTAGTGCGTGAGCGGGGTGGTGACGATCAGGGTATCGGCGGGCGCCGTGGTGGCGGCTTCGGGTGCCGCTGAGAGCACCGGGGCCGGGGCGGGAGTTGCGGCCGCCGCCGGTGCCGGCAGCTGGGTCGGCGCCGTGTCATTGCTGACCCCGGCGGCAGGCGGTGTGACCGGCCGCACCGGCTTCTTGAGGAAGAAGGTGGGGATGAAGGCGATCGTCATCATGAGCATGACCGCCCACAGGGTACGTCTATCCATGGGTCGTGAATCTCTGGTTCAGGGAACCGGGTCGTATCCGCCCGGATTCCAGGGATGACAGCGCGCCAGCCGCCGAAGGGCGAGCCAGGACCCGCGCGCGGCGCCATGCCGTGCGAGCGCCTCGTGCGCGTAGGCAGAGCATGACGGCGTGAAGCGGCAGCTCGGTGGCAGCAGGGGAGAAAGCACGATCTGATATGCGCGAACCGCGACCATGAGCGAGCGGCGCGGAAGCAGGCGCGGGTCCATGGTTCACCGGGCGGGGCACGTGGCGTCGCGCCAGCCCAGGATCTCGGCCCGCAGGGCGTCGTACGATGCGCCGTAGGCTTCTCGCCGCGCACGCACCAGCAGGTCGAATGCGGGTTGCACCGACTGCACCTCCCGGCGCCACACCTCACGGATGCGGCGGCGGAGACGATTGCGGGCCACCGCAGTCGCCTGGAATCGGGGAACGATCAACCCCATGCGCGGATGGCCCAGTGCGTTGTCAATCCAGATCAGGTCAAGAAACGCGGACCGGCGGCGCCGACCCTTGGCCAGGCACCGCCGGATGTCGGCTGCTCGCGCCAACCGGCGCGACCGCGCGAAGCCCTGGCCGGTGGTCAGGCCCGCCCGTGCTTCGACGGAATGGAGACGGTCAGCCGCTTCCGCCCCTTCTTGCGGCGGCGGGACAGGACTTCCCGGCCCCAGCGGTCGGCCATACGGGCACGGAAACCGTGCTTGGCAATGCGCTTCTTGTTGCGCGGACGATATGTCGGCATCATACGATTACAAGTCCTCCAATGAGCCCGACAAACTAGCCGCGCAACCGCCTCAGGGTCAAGGTTGACTTATCCACACGCGACCCGTAATATCTCGCGCCCTTGGATCGTCCCTCCGCCGCTGTCGCCTGGATTTCGATGCAACTTTCCGCGAAAGATCTCTGGACGCGCCTGCTCGATGATGCGCTCCGTGAGCTTTCTGAACAGACGATCCGCACGTGGCTGGAGCCGGCCGCACCGATCTCACTGGAGAACGGGACGCTGATCGTGGGTGCACCGGACCAGTTCGCGGTGCAGTGGAATGAATCGAAGCACGCCGAGGTGCTGTCGCGCCTGGCCGAAAAGGCTACTGGCGAACCAGTTAGCGTGGTCTTCAAGGTTCAGGAAGAGCGCACCAAGCGCCCGCAGATGGATCTCTTCGTGGCACCGCCACCGAGTGCCGCGGCGCCAGCGGCGAAGGTCAATCCGAGCGCCCAGCCGCTCAACGAGCGGTACACCTTCGAGACGTTCGTCATCGGCAAGTCGAACGAACTCGCCGCTGCGGCGGCACATGCCGTCAGCGAATCGCCGGGCAAGACGTACAATCCCCTCTTTATTTACGGTGCGACTGGACTCGGAAAGACCCACCTGATGCAAGCCATTGCACACACGGTAGTGGGTCACCGGCCCGACACGCGGGTGCTGTACGTGGGCGCCGAGCAATTCATCAACGAAGTCATCGAAAGCATCCACAGCCGTACGATGCCGGAGTTCCGCCGGCGCTACCGGGCCGATGTCGACCTCTTCCTCGTGGACGACGTGCATTTCCTCGAGGGGAAGGAAATGACGCAGGAAGAGTTCTTTCACACCTTCAACGCGCTCTACGAGGCCAACAAGCAGATCGTGCTGACCTCGGATCGCCCGCCGAAGGAATTGCCGGGTCTCGAGGCCCGCCTGGTGAGCCGGTTCGAGTGGGGGATGGTCGCCGACATCGGCCAGCCCGACCTGGAGCACCGCATTGCGATCCTGCGGAAGAAGGCGGAACAGGATCACCTGGAAATGGCGATCCCGGACGACGTCCTTCGGTTCATTGCGGAGCATGTGCGTTCCAATGTGCGCGAGCTGGAGGGCTGCATCATCAAGCTGCTGCTCTTTGCGTCGCTCAAGCACAAGGAAGTGTCGATCGAGCTGGCCCGCGAGGCGCTGGCCGACCGGATCAGGCCGTCAGACGAGAGCGGCGCACCCAGCAAGGCGCTCCCGACCATCAACAAGGTCCAGGAGGTCGTGGCGCGGCGCTGGGGTGTCACCCCCGAAGGCTTGCGCTCGAAGGCGCGGATCAAGACGCTGACAGTGCCGCGACAGATCGCGATGTTCCTCGCGCGCGACCTGCTGCAGATGCAGCTGGTCGAAATCGGACAGGCATTTGGCGGGCGCGATCACAGCACTGTCATTCACAGTGTCGACAAGGTGGCGCGGTTGATGACGCGTGATCGCGGCTTCCGCGAGAAGGTGGAGCTCGCGCGGATGGAGTTGCAGCCGCAAGCGTAATTGCTGCGACTGTCGTCGCACTGCGTGAAGAGTGAAGTGCGATGAAAAGATGTGACGTGAGTTTTTCCGGATGGTTATCCCGATGTTGACGGGATGTTCGTTGAAAGTCTTGAACGAAATGAAAAAGTGTGGGCGGAGCGGCGAGATGTCCGCATGGCCCACAACGAGCCGACATGAGCCGAACGCGGCAAGTCGGCGTGGGGGGCGGAGATCAGGTGGTTCGTCCACATCTGCCTCCCCTCTACTACTACTGCTACATTCTTATATACAGGTTCTGGTAGGTACTTCTCCGGGACGCATGAGGCAGAAATGAAGTTCACGATCACTCGCGAGCAATTCCAGGAAGGCCTCCAGGCGGTGGCGGGCAGTGTCCCTACCAAGACCACACTGCCGGTGCTATCGAATATCCTGCTCGAGGCCACCCACGATGGTGTCAGGCTGTCGGGAACCGATCTCGACATCGCTGTCAGCACCACCGTCCCGGCATCGGTTGACCAGGAAGGGTCGATCACGGTTCCCGCGAGGAAACTCGCGGAGATCGTTCGCGAGCTGCCCAACGCCTCGATCCGCATCACCGCGTCGGGCGAGCAACGGATCACGATCGAGTGTGGCCGTTCCAAGTTCCGGCTGCTCGGCCTGCCAAAGGATGAGTTCCCCGCCTTTCCGGCAGTCAAGTTCGATGGCGGCTGGAAGGCGACTGCCGGCAACCTGCAGAAGCTCATCACCCATGTGGCGTTTGCGGCCAGCACCGAAGAGAGCCGGCCGATCCTGAACGGCGTGTTGTGGGAGCTCAGGCCCGACCGGATGCGGATGGTGGCAACAAACGGCCACAGGCTGGCCAGGATGGACGTTCCCACCGCGACGGCAGGTGGAGCCCAGGCCGACCTGATCGTGCCGCCCAAGGCACTGGAGCAGATCAGGAAGCTATTCTCCGCAGAGGACGAGATCGACGTGGCGCGGAGCGAGAACCATCTCGGGTTCCGTTCGCCCACCACGCAGGTGTTCACCCGGCTGATCGAGGGGCCGTACCCGAACTACGAGCAGGTCATCCCGCGGGAAAACGACAAGGTGATGACGGCCGACAAGAGCGCCATCAGCTCGGCGCTCCGGCGGATGAGCATCGTGGCGAGCGACCAGACCCACCGGATCCGCATGGCCTTCGCGAACGGGTCCTGCAAGCTCTCGGTGCAGACCCCCGACCTGGGCGAGGCCCAGGAAGAGGTGACGGTGACCTACGAGGGGGATGCGCTGGAGATCGGCTTCAACGCCGCCTACATGCTCGAGGTGCTGAAGTACATCCCGACCGATGAGGTACGGATGACGTTCAAGGCCCCGGAGCGCGCGGCCACGTGCGAGCCGGTGGGCTGGGATGATCCGGCGAGCTTTCTTGCGCTCGTCATGCCGTTGAGATTGGTCGACTAGAAACGGTGAACGGTGAACGGTAAACAGTGAACGGGGGGCTTCCGTTCACCGCTTGCCGTTCACGCTCCTACCAGCGGTACCCCACCCCCACCAGCAGCGCCACGAAGGTATCCCCGCCGAACTCGCCGTTCTCGTCGCCACCCACCAGGTAGTGCAGCCGGGCCGAGGCGCCCAGGCTCCATTGGGTTCGCTCGTTCGGCACCCAGTCGAGCCCGCCACCGATGCTGCCACCGAAGGCGGTGCGGCTGACGCTCGGGGCCAGGGGAATGCCCACCGGCTCGCCTGTTATCGCGTTCGCGTAGCTGACCTCGGTGTCGCGGGTGCCGAAATAGACCGCCAACCCTGCTGCACCGTATGGGCGCCATCGTCCATCGTTTTTCCCGATCCGCCCCGTGCCGCCGAGCTGGATCCACTCGAGTTCAGCGCGATCGGTCTCATTGCACCCGAGTGATCCCGGCACCGACGGTGGCGGGCAATCCGCGCGCGCCACGCTGGTGGTGTTCTCGACCCCGAAGAATCCGCCCTCGATTCCGACCGTGACGAGCGAACTCAGCTGCCGCCCGATGAAGGCGCTCGAGCCGAACGACCCTCCGGCGGGAAAGACTGGCGGCGGTGGCGGTGCTGACGCTGTAGCCGCCCTGGATGGAGGCCACCCAGCTCGACTGGGCCTGGGCCCGGGCCGTCACGATGGCGCCGAGCGCCAGTGCAGCCATTGCCGTTCGTACCAAGCAGTGTCTCCGGTTCAAGGTGCTGGCGTAACGCCGGTTGGGTGCGCCCGGTTCCCTTCCGACGGTCATGGCATGGTATCGGTGACCGTGGGGGCGGTGTCGGCGTCGGCCTGCGTGGGGATCTCGGCGTCGGTCTTCGGGATCTCCAGCGACTCCCCGGCCATGCGCCGGAGGATGAGCCGCTGGCGCCAGCGCATGCGGCCCGGCTTGAGCAGCGGATTGGATCGCAGTGGAAAGGGCAGCAGGCCTGCGAGCGCGGCGGCATCGCTGCGAGTGAGCCGGGCCGCCGACTTGCTGAAGTACGCTTGGCTGGCCGCCTCGACGCCCCAGATGTCGGGTCCCATCTCCGCCACGTTGAGATAGAGCTCGAGAATGCGTCGCTTGCCAAGCGCGCGTTCCAGGCGCCATGCCGTGACCGCCTCCTTCACCTTTCGCAGTGGATTGCGGGAGGGCGAGAGGTAGAGGTTCTTGGCCAGCTGCTGGGTGATGGTGCTGGCGCCGCGCAGTGCATCGCGCCGCTCCCAGGCGTGGCCGAGTGCCTTCCGCAGGGCGGCGCGGTCGCGCGGGTCATTCCAGTCGAAATTGCGGCGGCGGTAGCCGAGGGCCTTCCGCACCGCTTCGTAGTCGATGCCGTCGTGTTCCCAGAACTTCGCATCCTCCCCGGTCATGGCGGCCACGGCCATGGTGGGAGCAATCGAGTCCAGCGGCACCGGGCGGTACCGGCCGATGGTGCCGCGCATCTGCATGAATGCGGTATTGCCGGGAAAGTGCGTGCGATACCACACCGGCGGCGGCCACACGGCGAGCAGCCAGGCCACGAAGAGGCAGGGAGGAACCAGCAGCCACCACCAGCGCCAGCGCGGTGCGGCCATCGGTGTCAGCGCGTGCCCTGAATTCGCTGAATGCTGAGGTGGCCCTGCTGGGTGGCGGGAACGGTCTGGCCCACTGACGGCAGGTCGAAGGAGATGGCGAGCGAGTCGGCGCCCTCGACGGCAAGCACCTGGCCCGTGGGCGACACGTGATGCGTGCGCTGGCGCAGCCCGCTCAGGGTGACCCCGATCTCCTCGCCGAACCGCTCGCTCCGTCCGTCACCCGCCACATAGGATGAACTCTGCAGCAGGAGTGCTGGTGGTGATCCGGCGGGCCCGTCCATGCGGGCTGAGCGGATCACCGTCACCGGAACTTCGCTTCCGGCGACCTGCTCGGTGGTGGTGGTGGTATCGGTCCAGGCGGCACCCGCCTGGGCACCGCCCGCCGGCAGGGTGGCGACCAGGTCGCGGAAGGTATTCCCCACCAGCTGCTCGGCCAGGGCATGCTGCGTGGAGGGGGTCAGCGGGCCGAGCCGGTTGCCATTCTCCAGCGTGCCGGTCCAGTGGAGCCCATCGGCGGAGACGAGCGAGTCGCGCGGGACGTTGCCGACGCGAATGGAGTCGAGCGTGATGTTGACGGGTGCGGTGCCGGCCCCGGGCCCGATGATGAGCCGGATCCACATGCTGCGCTCGACGACCTGTGTCTGCAGTCCGTTGGGATACTGGAAGGTGATCGTGTCGGCGCGATCGATGGCATAGCGGGCGTCGCTTGGGGTGTACCTCGCCAGGGTGACCCCGCCGGCGGCACCTGCACCGGGCTGTCCCGGCGCCGGCGCGGCAGGCTTGGCCGACGGCTTGGGAGCCGGCGTTCCAGGCGCGCTCGCGCCGGTCGGCCCGCAGCCGAGCGCTGCGAGCCAGATGGCGTGTACTGCCCAGCCCAGCCGGGCCCTGCGCCTTGCGGAGGTCAGTTGAGCGGCGTGATTTCTACCGACTGGTTCAATACCAGTGGCAGGATGGCGCCCTGCGCCGCCATGGTGACGTTCAGGTTGCTGCTGGTCTTCGAGCTGCCGGAGAGCAACCGGCCATCGGGTGCCACCAGATAGCTCGAGGTCCCGGTGCCGGTGCCGTCGATGTCGGCCGAGCCGCCCGGGGTTTCCTGGGTTCCGGCAATGGCGGAGCTGAAGGCGGCATCCACCCGGCTTGCCTTGACGGCGCCGCTCATCTCGGTGCCGGTCACCTTGAAGTTCGTGACCGTGCGCGTGTTCATCGTTCCCGACGCAACGCCGGTGGACGTTTCGGTGGTGTCGGTCCAGGCGTCGCCCACCTTGAGCGGGTTGCGCAGCGGTGGCATCAACTGCTGGACCAGGCTGCTCAGCTGCAATCCGCCGGCCTCATTGCTGGACTTCACGTCGGTGATCTTGCCCTTCGGATCCACGAAGCCGGTGACCACCACGCCCGCGGCCTTGGTCAGCATGTCGGCCGGTGCGCCGGGCGGCAGGGAGTCGCCGTGAATGGAGTCGACCAGCACCCGGACAGCCCGCCCCCCGGCACTGTCGGTGAGCGTGATCTGCACGTAGCTCGTGGTCTTGACCACGAACCCCTGCTTGCCCCCACCAAGCGCCGTCGCGTCCACGTCCTGCTGGATCCGCTGGGACACCTTGTAGCGGGCGGTGTAGCTGCCGGAGTGCGGTGCGGGTTGCAGGGCCGTGCCGGAGAGCAGGGCACCGACCATCAGTAAGCGAGCCAGCATGTCATCCTCGATGAAGGGAAACGCGCATCCCGCGGGAGCGCTCAGGAAAGGTCGGGGTGAGCCTGGCGGGACTTTCCGAATACCGCCACGATCTGGCCACTGTCACTGTTGACCCGCAACAGGCGCCATCCGCGCTTGCGCATATCAGCGCCCCACGCAGAGAGCTTGTCCCATTCGTTGACGGGAGCCCGGAGCACGCGAATTTCTGCGACCTGCTCCCAGTGCGAAGGATAAGGCTTGTCACGCGAGCTCACGGGGAAATTCTAGCCACCCCCGGGGGTACGGGGAAGCAGGACGGGCCTTGGGGCGGGAAAACGGAACCGCCGCCTCCAGCAACGAGTGCCGGAGGCGGCGGTGGGTCGGACCGTAAGCCGAGTCTTGTTCCCTGGGTGTGAACCCCGGGGATGGTCATCTGTCTGGGACGACCGTCGCCGGTCGCCTCGAGCAGCCTACCCGCGGCTACCGTCCGTATCCCCGAGGGGACCGAGCGGGGGGCGGTGTGGGTCACACCTCGCCGCTTATTTGGCCTTGCTCCGACTGGGGGTTACCGTGCCACTCCCGTTGCCGGGAGCGCGGTGGGCTCTTACCCCACCCTTTCACCCTTACCCGTCGTCCGCTTGCGCGTGCGCCGGGCGGTTTGCTTTCTGTTGCCCTGTCCGTCGCCTTGCGGCGCCCAGGCGTTACCTGGCAGTCTACCCGATGGAGCTCGGACTTTCCTCGAGTGCCGAAGCACCCGCGACCATCGCGTCCAACCCAATGGAACAGTAAACGGTGAACGGTGAACGGTAAACAGGCCTCCCGTTCACCGTTCACAGCAGTTATCAGCTCCTCTCCTGCAACTGCGCCAGCTTCTGCTGTGCCTCCTGCACGAACACCTGCATGTCGGGATCGGCCTGGGTCCACTGGGCCAGCGCCAGCTTGTACTGCTCCCGGGCGTCGTCGGGGCGGCCGAGCTTTTCCAGCACCGCACCCCGGAGCAGGCGCACCCGACCGACGATGCCCCAGCGCATGTCGAACTGGTCGTTGTTGAGGTCGGTGCTGTCGAACCCCTCGAGCAACTTGAGGGCGCGATCGTAGTCGCCGAGGAGGTAGTACGCCTGGGCGGCGAGCGGTCGCCGGAAGACGGTGTACGACGGCCCCTTCATCGACATCGCGGCACTGTCGGGCTCGGCGAGTGCCTTGCGTGCGCCATCCTTGTCGTTGTGCTCCAGGGCCATGAGGGCGCGCACTTCCTTGGCGGGCTTGCCCCCACCCATGGCCTGCATCTCGTTGACGGCCGATTCGTCGGGCGTGGCGGAGGTGAGCAGCCCCACCGCGGCAGCACCGCCTGCGGCAAGCAGCTTGGCGCGCTTCTCGGTCGGCACGGAGCGACTGGCCTCCGCGGCACTCTGCCAGATGCGGCGCATGCCGGCGGCAGGTGCGCCGACGGCGGCATAGAGCTCGCCCTGCATGCGCCAGTTCCAGGCATCGCGCTCGCCGGCCTCGGGTGAGCCGGCCACGGGATCGCCGAACCGGACCCGGTTGGCGAGGTCGATGAGCTTGGCGGCGCGGCCGACGTTGCCCTGATAGGCCAGCACGTTCGCCGCGATCACGAGCCGTTCCGCGGCGTCCGGGGCACCCGAGATCGGTCGCAGGTCCTCGGCGGTGAGCGAGTCGATGGAGAGGCCCAGCTGCCGCGCGGCGCGGGGCGCATCGCCGGTCGCGAAGCGGATGCGTGCGTCGTCGAAGGGGAGCTCGGGGTGATTGGGCACCACGGCGCGAAAGCGCGCCACCTCGTTGCCGGCGGCATCAAACTCCTCGGCAGCGACGAGTGCGGCGAGCAGGGCCTCGTGGGCCCGGGCGGTGGCGGGCTGCAGGTTGGCCCAGTCGCGGGCGAGGCGAATGGTCTCGGCCCGTGCGCGCTTCACCGCCACCGCGGTGGTGGCGCTGTCGATGACGCGCTGGTCCTTGTCGTTGTAGGCATACGCGATGGAGTCGCCCGGCAACAACACCCATGGCGGGTTCGGTCGTGATGCCCGGCCGAGGATGTAGTTGACGTGCTCGAACGCGAGGGCGTAGCCCGGATCGAGTGCGAGGGCACGCTTGAAGGCCCGCATCGACTCGGTGAACCGCAGCGCGAGGGGCTGCTTCGCGTCGTGGAACCAGGCATCGCCCAGGCCGTACCAGGCATCCGGGTCGCCGGGATTCTTCGCCAGCAGCTCCTCATACAGGCGTCGCGCGTCGCCGCTCGCGCCCTGCACGAAGGTCCGGTAGGCATGAATCATGGTCTGCTCGCGATGGGGCAGCTGGCCGGCGAACAGTTCGGCGCGCGCAATGGCGTTGGCGCCGATGGAGTCCTCGCCGCCGTACTTCCAGCCGCGCGTGATCGCGAGCTTGTAGTAGGCGAGGCCGAAGGTGGAGTCGGCGGCAATGGCCTGCCGCAGCAGTGTCTCGGCGGCGGGGAGGTCCCAGCGGTTGAGTGCGCTGGCGCCGGCGAGATAGGCGCGATACGCCTCGACGGAACGGGTGGTGGCCTGGGCCAGGCCGACCCACTCACCCTGGGGCGCGCCGGAGATGTCGAGCAACTGTGCGGCCAGCTGGTCGAACAGCGGCCGTACTTCGTCGCCGACGGGCGCCTCGACGCGGGCGAGGTCCACCTGCTTGCCAGTGGCGACATCGATGACGCGCGCCGCGAGGCGCAGGGTGTCGCCGCTCCGGTCGAACTCGCCGAGCACGACCGTCCATACACCGGCCTTGCGCGCGAGGCGCCGGGCTTCCTCGAGACCGACACCACCGTCGTCGCGAAGGTGGGCCGACTCGAGCAGGTCGTGTACTCGCTCCGGCCCGATCACCTGCAGGTCCTTCCACTGGCCGAGTGACAGCGAGAGCATGCTCACGCTGCCGTCGCGCAGCCAGTCGCCGGAGGAGTCGGCCCGCACGTTGGCAAACGGCAGCACGAGGATCGACTCCCTCACGTTGACGCCGGCGGGCGGGCCGTCGCGGTTCATCGCCTTCACGGCGACGGCGCCGATCAGGAGTGCGACGCCACCGGCGAGCACCGCAAAGCGGCGCTTCCGCGCGCGCCTGGGCAGGGGCCCACTTCCCTCGCCATTGAGGGCGAGGGAGAGCGCCTCGCCGGTCTGCCACCGCTCGTCGGGGTGCTTCTCGAGGGCGCGCATGACGGCCCCGGAGAGTGCCGCGGGGCTGTCCGGCCGGGCCTTTTCGACCGGCGTCGGCCGATCGGTGAGGTGCCGGGAAATGACCACGCGGTGCGAGCCGGTGAAGGGCGGCGCGCCGGTGAGCATCTCATAGGCGACGACGCCGAGCGAGTAGAGGTCGCTGCGCGCGTCCACGTCCTCGCCGGCCGCCTGTTCGGGGCTCATGTATGCCGGGGTGCCGAGGGCGACGCCCCGACCGGTGGTCGGTTCGTCGCCTTCCGGCTCGGCGGCCATGGCGCGGGCGATGCCGAAGTCCACCAGCATGGGGCGGCCCGAATTGGCATCGATGAGGATGTTCTCGGGCTTCACGTCGCGATGCACGAGTCCGGCGCGCGCGGCGGCATCGAGTGCCATCGCCACGTCGACCGTGATGCGCCGGGCATCGTCGACGCTGAGGCGAGGCTCGCGACGCAGACGATCGCGGAGGGTCTCGCCGTCGACGCGATCCATCACGTAGTACAGGAGGCCGTCAGCCTCGCCGGCAGCGTGCACCGCGACGATGCCGGGATGCCGGAAGCGGGCGATCATGCGCGCCTCGGCGAGAAAGCGGCGCACGATGCCATCGTGGTGGGTGAGCGAGGGGTGCACCACCTTGATGGCCACGCGCCGGTCAAGCGTGCGGTCCCTGGCCTCGAAGACCACCCCCATGCCGCCGCGACCCAGCTCGCGCTCGAGCTCGTACTGCTCCCCCAGTGCTCGCTGGAGTCGCTCGCGCAGGCCAGGCCCGATGGGATCACTCATCTGCGGCTCCACGTTCGTCGGGGAAAGGCGAGAAAGCCCCTCACGGCGCGGGCCGGTTGGGGTTTCCGTACTTACTTTGACGCCCGAACCCCGCGGGAGGTTGCGCGGGCACTGCACCCCGCGGCTCCCCACACTGTTTGACCCCCGTTTGAGCGGGGCGGACCACTATCGCCGCCCCATTCACGGTCAGGTCTTCATGCTTGCTGCCGCGCCACCCAGCGCCGCGGGCTCTCCCACGGTCGCCGCCATTCTCGCTCCCGGTGAGCGCTCCCGCGTCGACGCGGTGGGCACCGGCTGCTTCGCCATCGTTCACCGCGAGTCGATCTCCGACGCCATCCGCACGGTGCGGGAACGTCCGGTAGACGCGGTGCTCCTCTCGGTGCAGCAGTGCGGGCCCGACCAGGTGGACAGCGTGGCGCACCTGATCCGCGAATTTCCAAGCGTGCCCACGGTGGCCCTGGTGTCCCAGTACGGGCCTCGCGCCACCGAAACCCTGCTGCTCCTCGGCGCCAGCGGCGTCAAGCGTGTTATCGACGTTACCGCCCCGACAGGCTGGGCGCACCTCCGCGAGATCCTGAGCCAGCCGGTGACGCGCTCAGTGGCCCGCATCCAGGGGCCGGTGCTCGCGGCCATCACCGACATCACCCCCGACACCCGGGTCTTCCTGGAGGCGATGATCCGCCTCGCGCCGGACACGCCCACCGTCCGCAACCTGTCGAAGCGACTCGGTGTCCGGCCCAGCACCCTCATGTCGCGCTTTGCCCGCGCCGAACTGCCAAGCCCGAAGAGCTATCTCGCCGCCATCCGGCTGCTGCATGCCGCCCAGCTGTTCGAGGACTCCGGCATCTCGATCGCTGACGTGGCGTACCGGCTGGAATACTCGTCGCCGCAGTCGTTCGGCCGGCATGTCCGGTCGCTTCTCGGCATCACCTCGACCGAGTTCCGGCATCGCTTTCCATTTCCGGTGGCAGTGGAACGATTTGTAACGCTCCTTATTGCACCCTACGCCACCATTTGGGGACGGTTTCATCCCCTGCAGCGAACCGTCGGCGCTCACATTGTCCGGATCTAGACGGAGGTGACGAACCGGCGCCGCTTACCCGCACTGCCCGAGTCATGGCTTGCGCCGGTACCATCCGTCGAAGGCAACCGCCCAGGTGGCCCCGCCATCAGTGGACTGTTCCCAGAATTGGCGCACGCGTCCGTCGGCTTGCGGTGTCCAGGAGGCGCGCTGCCGCGTCTTCTTTCCTCCCTGACCCAGGGCATCCCCCTCGAGCACCATGCTCGTGTTCTTCAGGCCGCCGGTGATCTGGAGGACGAGCCCATCGCTGCCGACCCACACCTGCTCCCAGCGCCGCGTCATCGGGTCGAAGAAGTTGAGGCTCTGGCCGGTGCCGCCGCGACTGCCGGCCCAGTTCTCGTGGATGAGGCAGCGGCCTTCCTCGAGGGCGACGTGGTTGGTGCCGTACACGGTGGCACCGGCGCTGTCGGTGACCTCCCAGTCGCCAACCCAGAAATCAAACTGGCGTTGCTCGGGGGCACCGCACGCAGGGCCAGGTGGCTGCTGTGCGGCAACGGTCGTGACGATGACGAGCGAAAGACAGGACACGAGCGTGCCTGTGCGGTGCATGAGTCCCCCGGTTCGAGGTGATTGCATCCGTACGGATGGGACGGCGTGCGGGCTTCAGCGGGGCTATTCGGCTCGCAACGCCTTGCTGGGATCGACCCGGGTGGCACGCCAGGCGGGGAGGCCACTCGCCACCAGTGCCGCGCCGAGCAGGACGGCGGCGACGAGGCCGAAGACGAGGGGGTCGCGGGGCGATTCGTTGAAGAGGATGGGGCCGATCCAGCGGCCGGCGAGGAGGGCGAGGACAACGCCGGCGGTCCCGCCAATAAGGGTGACCCGGAGGCCATCGCCCACCACGAGGCGCACCACGTCGGCCATGCGTGCGCCGAGGGCGATGCGAACGCCGACTTCGTGGGCGCGCTGTGCTACGTCGTAGGCGATAACGCTGTAGAGACCGATGGCCGCGAGCAGGAGCGCCAACCCACCGAACGCGAGGAACATGGTCGCGCCGAGATGCCAGGCACGCATTTCCGGCTCGACGATCTCCTGCATCGAGGTGACGGTGAGGTAGGCATCGCCGGGCATGAGCGGCTGGAGCTGTCGGCGCACCGCTTCCTTGAGGGCCTCGACATCACCGGCCACGCGCAGGAAGAGCACCGCCGATTCGGGATGGTACTGTTCGATCGGCAGGTAGTAGTGCCGCCCCGGTTCGTCCGCCAGGCTGTTCTGCCGGATGTCCTCCGCGATACCCACAACTGTGGAGCATGGCATGCTGTCCGCGCCGACGCGCAGGCACTGGCCCAGCGCCTCCTGGCCGGGCCACAGGGTGCGGGCCATGGTTTCGCCCACCACCACGACGCGCGGTGCATCCCTCCGGTCTCCGGCGTCAATGCCCCGACCCCGGACGATGCGTGTGCCCACCGTGCTGAAGAATGCCGCCGAGCCTCCCTGCAGCGTGAAGCTTCCGAGGGCAGCAACTGAATCAACGCCCGGCACGAACAGGTCCTCGGTCCAGGTATCCCAGAAGGGCACGGTGAGCCCGAAGGCCGCGGACTGCACGCCGGGGAGGGACTGCGCCCGGTCGAGGAGTCGCCGGCGCAGCTGGATCGCCTCGTCCTCACTCGACTGCACGCCGCGGCTGTTGAGCGACAGGTACAGCACCGAGTCCACGTCGTAGCCGAGGTGGAGGGCGCGCACGTTCCGGAGACTCTGCACGAAGAGCCCCGCACCCACCAGCAGCACAACGGAGAGCGTGGCCTGCAGGAGCAGCAGTGCGGTGCGGGTGCGTGAGCGGCGGTGCCCGCCTTCCCGAACGCCAGCCTTGAGCGACTCGACGAGATCGGTGCGCCGGGCGCGCATGATGGGCGCCAGGCCGACGATGAAGGCACAGGCGAGGGCCACCGCAAGCGCAAAGCGCAGGGTGCGCGCATCGGCGATGGCCCGTGTCTCGACGCCGGCGGGGAGGAAGAACGCGCCGAGCACGCCCCCGCCCCAGTAGGCCAGGCCGAGCCCGACCAGCGCCCCGGCGCCGGTGAGGAGCAGGCTCTCGGTGAGGAACTGAGCGGCCAGTCGCGGCCAGCTCACGCCAAGTGCCAGGCGCAGCGCCAGTTCGCGCCGCCGCTTCATCGCACGCGCGAGCAGCAGGTTGGCGACGTTGGCGCAGGCGATGAGCAGCACGATCACGGCGACGCCACCGAGCCAGCCGGCCACCCGGGTCACCGTGCTTCGGCTGGGGCCACCCTGCATCTGCACCGGCCCGAGGATGGCGCGCGGATGGGCGGTTGCCACCGGCGGCACCCCGGGACTCACGCTGCGCTCATTGTTCCAGCTCCAGGCGTGGGCCTGGCTCAAGTCGGCGGTGGCGGCGGCAACGGTGACCCCGGGCTTTCGCCGCGCCAGGATCTCCATCCAGCCCCAGTTGTAGCGGGTGAAGTAGGTGTCGCGCCGCAGGCGTGACGTTGCGGCGTAGGCGGTGATGGGAATGAAGGCGACCGGCGGGGCCCGGTCGGTGAGACCCACGAAGTGACGGGGCGCTACGCCGATGATAGAGTAGCGCGCGGTACCGATCTCGAGCTGCTGGCCCAGCACGTCGGGACGGCCGCCGAAGTGCGACTGCCAGAAGCCGTAGCCCAGGACGGCGACATTGGCGCCCACCGGCACGCTGTCTTCCTCGGCGGTGAAGAAGCGGCCGAGCAGGGGCTTCGCATCGAAGAAGTCAAAGACCGCCGCCGACACGGTGGCCACCGGCAGTTCCCGCCCCTCCGCGCCAGTGCCGACCGGCAGGTCCCGCACGCTGTATCCCGCCATGAGGGAGAAGGACGTGGTCCATCGCTTGAGGTCGAGGTACCGGGTGTACTGGGTGGTGACCTCGGTGCGTTGCGCCCCGCGCACGTCGGATACGAGGTAGACGCGGTGCACCAGCTCGGGCTGGACCAGGAATGGCGGGGCGCGGAAGAGCAGCCGGTCGATGATGCCGAACATGGCGGCATTGGCACCAATGCCCAGTGCCAGTGTCAGGATCACGGCGGCGCTGAATGCAGGGTTCCGCCTGAGGGAGCGTGCGGCGTAGCGAAGATCCTGCCGTGCCATGTCGAGCAGGCGAATGCCGCGGGCGTCGCGACTTTGCTCCTTCGCCTGCTCCACTCCGCCAAACGCGACCCGGGCCCGGCGCGCTGCCTCGGCCTCCGGTATTCCCTGGCGGAGGTATTTCTCGGTTTCGCGCTCGAGATGAAAGCGCAGTTCATCGTCGAGATCGCCCTCGAGGGTGTTGCGCCGGAAGATGGCGCGCCACCGATGGCGCAGGCCGGCGACCGCTTCGGCGAGCACGGTCAGCTCATGTTGAGGACCAGCTCGACAGCCGCCGCCAACCGGCGCCAGTCGTCGGCCTCGGTCTTCAGCTGCGAGCGGCCCGCGCGCGTGAGCTCATAGAACCGCGCGCGCCGGTTGTTGTCGGAGGTGTCCCAGCGGGCGGTGATCCAGCCGCGCCGCTCCAGCCGGTGCAGTGCCGGGTAGAGGGAGCCCTGGGGGATCTGCATCGCGGCGCGGGAGACATCGCGAATGCGCTCGGAGATGGCCCAGCCATGCTGGGACCCGAGCGACAGTGCCTTCAGGATCAGGAGATCGAGCGTTCCCTGCGGGAGCTCGAGTTTTTCGTCGGGCATGCGTTCCCCTCCGTCTTCTACAGGAACGATACCGCCTTCCTGTAGAAGTGCAAGGGGAGGGGCTACGCGGGGCGCACCGCGCCGGTGGCGGTGACTTCCACCAGGTACCCGTAGTGCAGCCCCGCCACCGGTACCACGGTGCGTGCGGGTCGGTGGCTGCCGAGGACCTCGGCGTATGCCGCGTTGACGGCGGGCCAGTGCGCCACATCGGTGACGTAGATGGTGACGGTCAGGAGGTGCTCGAGGTCGCTGCCTGCGGCGAGGAGGATGGCCTCGACATTCCGGAGCACGCGCCGAGTCTGTTCCTCGACGGTGCCGTGCGGCGCATCGGGCCAGGTGGGGTCGAGCGGCAGCTGGCCGGCCACATAGACCACCCCGCCATGGACAACGGCCTGGGAGTAGTGCCCGGCGGGACGCGGCGCGTCGGGGGTCTGAACCTGTCGCATGCGGATGGCGATCTCCTTTAGAGCAGCACGGGCGCCGGGTTGGGCGCGCCCTCGAGGAACCGTGACGGTCGGAGGGCGCGCGTGTCGATGGTGGTGGGGCCACCGGCCAGGATCATCTCGGCCAGCAGCTGGCCGAGTGCCGGCGCATGCATGACGCCGTGACCGGACGAGCCGTTGATGAGCCAGAAATTGTCGAGTCCCGGTGCCGCACCAAGGATGGCGTGATGATCGGGCGACATCTCATACAGCCCGCACCAGCTCCCGGCGCGATCGACCGGCACTGTCCGGAGCGCCGGCACGCGCTGGTGAGCGCGGGCGATGACGCCGTCGAGCCATTCGGGGTCGAAGGTGGTGTCATGGCGATCGGCGCCTGCTGTATCGGTGGGCCAGAGCAGGAGTACCCGGCCATCGCGCACCCGGAAATGGAAGCCGTCTTCGGCGAAGATGGTCATCGGCGTGGTTGGCGGCAACGCGTTGGTGGGAGCGGTGAGGGCCACCTGGCGTCGAACCGGTGTCACCGGAATGTCGAGCCCGGCCAGTCGGCCGAGATCGGCGGCCCAGGCACCGGTGGCGTTGATGAGGTGACCGGTTCTGATCCGTCCCTCCCTGGTCGTGACGCCGACAATGCGGTCGTGATGCAGTTCCAGCTTCAGCGGACCGGTGTCGTACTCCACCTGTGCGCCGGCGCGCAGCGCACCATCGAGATAGCCCTGGAGAATGCCGAGGGGGCGGATGTAGCCGTCGGTGGGGCCGAAGGCGCCGCCGGCCACGCCATCGAGGACGATCGCCGGGTTTATCTGCGCGACCTCGTCAGTCGACACGATTTGCGAGTCGAGGAGCCCGGCCTCGCGCTGAATGGCGATGGCGCCCTGCAGGGTGCCGAGCTGGGCTTCATCGGCGGCGAGAAAGAGGTATCCCACCGGTTCGTAGCCGCAGTCACCGCCGGTTTCCTGGTTGAAGCGCCGCAGTTTGTCGCGCGACAGCAGCGACAACTGGACGTTGATGGCAGAGGCGAACTGGGTGCGGAACCCGCCGGTGGCGCGCCCGGTGCTTCCGGTGCCGGGTGCGGCGGCGCGATCGAGCAGCATCACGGATCGGCAGCCGAGCGCGGTCAGGTGCCACGCGACGGCGGCGCCCATGACGCCGGCGCCGACGATGACGACATCGGCGGAGCGTGTCACGCCGTGAAGACGTGCTCCGGGTGCCGGAAGGCCTTCATCTCGATGGCGTTGCCGCTCTCGTCCTGGAGGAACATGGTGGACTGCTCGCCGGGCTGGCCGGCGTAGCGCACCTGCGGCTGGATGATGAAGGTGGTTCCGGCCTTTTCCAGGCGCGCGGCCAGCTGCTGGAAGTCGTCCCAGGGAATGATGCAGCCGAAGTGCGGCATGGGGACGGTGACGCCATCGACCTTGCCGGTCCATCGTGGCTGGGGCACGTCGGCGGTGGCGTGGGCAGAGAGCTGGCTGCCGAAGAAATCGAAATCCACCCAGGCATCGGTGCTGCGTCCCTCCGTACATCCGAGGAGCCCGATGTAGAAGCGGCGGGTGGAGGCGAGGTCCTTCACGTAGAAGGCGAAATGGAATGGGTGGTTCATGGGGGCGTAGGCAGTGAGCGGTGAACGCAAGGAATCGCTAGGTATTGACGCCGAGAGCAGCAGTAGTAGTGAGTACTACAACTGCATGTCCCAGCCCTTCCAGGTGGGCACGTCCCCCTTGCATCCGATCGACGACGGCAAGCACTCCGAGCACGACGCCACCGGCTTCCTGGACGGCGGTTATGGCCTTCTCGGCTGATCCGCCGGAGGTGATTACGTCCTCGACGACGACCACCGTGGCTCCCTGGCGGAAGTTGCCCTCGATGGCGCGGCCGGTGCCGTGGGTCTTGGCTTCCTTGCGGACGCTGAAGGCATCGATGATGGGGGCCTGGGTGGCGCTGGCGGCGGCCACGGCGTAGGCGACGGGATCGGCTCCCATGGTCAGTCCACCGATGGCGTCGGGGGCCCAGCCGGCGCTCCGGATGGCATGGAGGCCCAGGCGACCGATCACCACCATGCCCTGGGCGGACATGGTGGTGAGGCGGCAGTCGATGTAGTAGCTGGAGCGTTGCCCGGAGGCGAGGAGAAAGTCGCCAAAGCGCACTGAGCGCTCCCGGAGGAGCTGCTCGAGTGCGGCCTGGTCGGTCACCGCCCGAAGAGCTTCTTGAGGAAGCCGCCCCGGGAATCGTCGGTGGACCGTACGGCGGTGCAGAAGGCGGCCGTGAATTCGTCCACCGTCTGGGTACGCTGCGACAGGTCCCGCATCAGTCCCTGCATGACGGCTGCCTCGACGGCCGGGGAAAACTTGAGTCCCTTGGCTGCCTGGCTGAGGGGAACGGGGTTCTGGGTCAGGAGCTGCTGGAAGAGCTCCCGGGGGTTCTTGCCATTGAAGGGGTGCTCACCGGTCAGCAGGTAGTACGCGATGGTGGCCAGGCTGTAGACGTCGGCCTGCTCGTTGACCAGCGCACCACTGAGGGTCTCCGGGGCGACGTACTGCAGCGTCCCCACAAAGAAACCTGCACGGGTCAGGCGCTCGTCGGGATTACTCTCGGTATCACGTGCGATGCCGAAATCGAGCAGGGTGGCCCGCTGGGTTGCCGGATCGAACATGATGTTGGCCGGCTTCAGGTCGCGGTGGATGATGCGACCCTTGTGCGCGGCACCGAGGGCGCCACCGATCTGCTCCACGATGGTGGCAACGACAGCGGGGGCGAGGGGCCCTGACCGGGTGGCGAAGTTGGCGAGGGGTTCGCCCTCGATCCATTCGAGGGCGAGGTAGTACACCCCGTCGGACTGCCCGTAGTCGTAGGTCTTGACGATGTTGGGGTGCGTGACGCGCTTGCCGAGATCGGACTCGCTGAGGAATCGCTTCACCGCCACCGGATCCTCCGCGAGGCGACTTCGCAGTACCTTGACGGCCGTCACGCCGCGCTCGGGGTGCTCGGCCCGATACACGAGTGCCGTACCGCCCTCGCCCATCTGCTTGAGGAGGCGATAGCCGTTGATGGTACGCCCCTGCAGGCTGTCGGAGGTCATGGACGGCGAAGCTAGCGCTCCATTGCCTAGCCAGCAAGCTTTCCCGGAGTTGCCGGGTTGTCCCGAGAGGAGTCGCATGCGACGGATCAGCGTACTGGTGCCGGGAGTGCTCATCACCCTGCTTGCGGCCTGCGGGGGATGGAAGCGCGTAGGCACCGAGGATGCCAAGGCACCCTCGGAAGGGTTCAGTGCGCTGCTCAACCAGCAGGCGCTGTTCCAGCGGCTGGGGCGGCTTTCCGCTGGTGAGCCGCTGCCCTTCACCGGCTCGCTGGCCCAGGTGAAGGGTGCGGGCGACACGGTGATCGTCATCCTGGGCCTGTCGCTCGAGAACCGGGCGCTCTCCTTCCAGAAGGATGACAACGCGTACGTGGCGCGGTACCGCATCGATGCGTCCTTCCAGCCCACCACCGGCCGTGCGGTGAGCAGTGGGCAGGAAGAGGTGGTGCGGGTGAACACCTTCCAGGAGACTGGCCGCGCCGACGAGAGCGTGCTGTTCCAGAAATTCTTCCGGCTGCTGCCGGATTCCTACCAGGTGGCGGTGACGATTCGCGACCTGCAGTCGGGCACGATCAACAAGGCGTCGCTGCCGCTGGTGGTGTCCCCGCTGGGCACGGCCACGACGTCGGCGCCGATCCTCACCTACCAGGTGACGGGCCGGGAGAAGCTGGCGCAGACGCTGCGGATCGTGCTCAACCCGCGGGGTGCGGTGGCGTTCGGCGGCGACACGCTGCTGGCCTACCTCGAGGGCTACAACTATCCCGGGCCGACGGCGGTGCCGTTCGAGGTGCGCACCGCGACCGACAGCATCGTGTTCAAGGATTCCCTGATGTTCCGCGGTGGCCTGCCGGTGGAGAGCCAGTTCATCAAGCTCCGGCCCGACAGCATGGCGCTGGGCGAACTGCGCCTGGTGGTGGGGCGCCCGCCCGACCAGAAGGTCACCTCCGCGGTGGTGTCGTTCTCGGCGGCGTGGCTGGTGACGAATTTCGACGAGATGATCGGGATGTTGCGGTGGTTCGGTCACCAGGATGACGTGAACCAGCTGAAGCAGGCGGAGCCGGACCAGCGGGCGGCGGCGTGGCTCAAGTTCTGGAAGGAGACGGACCCGAACCCGGGGACCCCCGAGAACGAGGCGCTCAATGCGTACTTCGGCCGGGTTGCGGTGGCGGCGCAGCAGTTCCGGGACGAGGGCGTACCGGGGTGGCGCACGGAACGGGGTGAGGTCTACATCCGGCTGGGCCCACCGGACGATGTCTTCGACACCAACGGCCTCACCCAGACGAGGGTGATCCGGTGGACCTACCAGAGCCTGCGGCTCACGCTCTACTTCCGGGATGACTCCGGGTTCAACCGTTACCGGCTGACCCCGGAGTCCCGCTCGGAGTTCGAGCGCGTGGCGACACGGCTCGGGCGCTGATGGAGTCCGTCACCCCGCGCCTCTTCCTCATCGATGGCTATGCGCTGATCTATCGCGCCTTCTTTGCGCTGATCTCGCGCCCGCTGCGCACGGCGCAGGGAGAGAACACCTCGGCCGCGTGGGGCGTGGTCAACTTCCTGCTCCGGCTGCAGGAGAAGCACAAGCCCGACTATCTCGCGTGGATCAACGACGCCGGCGACTCCTTCCGCACGGCGAAATTCCCGGCCTACAAGTCCACCCGCCAGAAGCTCGACGCCGAACTGCAGGCGGATTTCGATCGCGCGTGCGAGCGGATCGACCAGCTGCTGCATGCCCTGGGCGTGCCGCTGGTGGAAGTGGCAGGGTACGAGGCCGACGACGTGATCGGGACGCTGGCCACCCAGGCGGCAGCGGCGGGGATGCAGGCGGTCATCGTGTCGGGCGACAAGGACTTCTACCAGCTGATCGGCCCGGGGGTGGCGCTGCTCAACCCGGGGCGTGGTGGTCCGGCGGCGGTGGACGAGCTGTGGGTGGACGAATCGAATGCGAGCGAGCGCCTCGGCATTCCGCCCTCGCAGGTGATCGACTTCCTCGCGCTCGTGGGCGACAGCTCCGACAACATCCCGGGGGTGAAGGGGATCGGCGAGAAGGGGGCCCAGAAGCTCCTTCGCGAGTACGGCAACCTCGATGCGATCCTGGCGAGCGCCGCGACGGTGGAGCCCAAGCGCGCGCGCGAGGCGCTGCTGGCCAACGCCGAGAACGCACGCCTGTCGCGCGAGCTGGTATCGATCCACCTCGACGTGCCGGTGACGGTCGGGGTGGCCGAGCTCCGGCCCCGCGGCTCGGACCAGGCGGCGCTGACACAGCTGCTCACCGAACTCGAGTTTTTTTCGCTGGTGAAGAAGCTGGTGGTGGTGGAGGGTGCGGAGGGTGCGGAAGGCGCACAGGGCGCGGAGGGCGCTGAGGGCGCGGAGGGCGCTGAGGGCGCACAAGGCGCAAAGGGCGCAAAGGGCGCAAAGGGTGAGCTCGCAGCGGCCGCGCAGGCTGATGTGGCCATCGTCGATTCTGCCGCCGACCTGCCTGCCGTGATCGCGCGGCTGCGGGAGGCTCCACTCGTGGCGCTCGACACCGAAACCAACTCACGCTCGGCGCGCGGCGCCGAGCTGATCGGGCTGTCGCTGGCCGCGAGCCCGACCGAGGCGTGGTACTTCCCGTTCGGCCACCGGCCGCAGGGCGGTGAGCTCGCGGCGCCCGAACCGGTGAAGAACCTTCCGCCGCTTTCGGACCCGGCCTGCCTGCCGCTGGTGGCGCTGCTGACCGATTCGACGGTGCCGAAGGCGGGCCACAACCTCAAGTTCGACTGGCAGGTGCTTCGCAGCGCCGGGGTGGAGCTCCAGGGCGCCAGCTGGGACTCGATGCTCGCGGGATTCCTGCTCGACTCGGGACGCCGGTCCTACGATATCGACGTGCTGTCGCTGGAGTACCTGGGGCGCCCGATGCAGACCTACGTGGAGCTTGCCGGGCGCGGTAAGGGCGAGACTCCCTTTGCAGAGATCCCGGTGGCGGCGGCGGCGATGTACTGCGGCCGCGACAGTGCCACGGTGCTCGCGCTGCATGCTGCCTTTGCGCCGGCGCTGGCGGATACGCCGATGGGTGGCGTGCTCGACAATGTGGAAATGCCGCTCACCCCGGTGCTGGTGGACATGGAATGGGCCGGCGTGCTGATCGACCTCGCGCTCTTCAAGCGGCTCTCCAACGAACTGGCGCGCGACCTGGAGCAGCTCCAGGTGGAGATTGCGCAGGTGGCGGGCGAGACCGTCAACCTCAACTCGCCGCGCCAGCTCGCCGCGGTGCTGTTCGACAAGCACCAGCTCCCGGTGCTGAAGAAGACCAAGACCGGCCCCTCCACCGATGCCGACGTGCTGGAGCAGCTGGCCGACATGGGGCACGACCTGCCCCGCCTGATCCTGGGATACCGGGAGCTGCAGAAGCTCAAGTCCACCTATATCGACACGCTGCCACTGGAGGTGAATGCCCTCACCGGGCGCATTCACACCACCTTCAACCAGACCGGCGCGGCGACGGGGCGGCTCTCCTCCTCCGATCCCAACCTGCAGAACATTCCGGTGCGCTCGACGCGGGGTGAAGCGATCCGTCGCGGGTTCGTGCCGGCGGAGGGGCATCACTTCGTAGTGGCCGACTACAGCCAGATCGAACTGCGCATCATGGCCCACCTGTCGGGCGACCCGCTGTTCATCGAGGCCTTCCAGCAGGGCGGCGACATTCACCGCCAGACGGCGGCGTTGATCTTCGGCGTGCCGGTGGCGGAGGTGAACGGGGAGCAGCGCGCACGCGCCAAGACGATCAACTTCGCCACCATCTACGGCCAGGGCCCGTTTGCGCTGAGCAAGCAGCTCGGCATCACCCAGGAGGAGGCAAAGCAGTTCATCGCGCAGTACTTCGAGCGGTTTGCCGGAGTGCGCGCCTTCCTCGACCGGCAGGTGGAGCTCGCGCGGGAACAAGGCTACGTGGAGACGCTGCTCGGGCGCCGGCGCTACATCCCGGAGGTGCGGGAACGGAACTTCAACCTGCGCAGCTACGGCGAGCGCAACGCGCAGAACTCACCGCTCCAGGGGTCGGCGGCCGACCTGATCAAGCTCGCCATGATCCGGATCCACGCGTTGCTGGCTGGGCGCCGGCTGGCAAGCCGGATGCTGCTGCAGGTGCACGACGAACTGGTCTTCGAGGCGCCTCTTGCCGAGGTGGACGCGATGGTGGAACTGGTGAAGCGGGAGATGGAATCGGTGATGCCGTTGCGGGTGCCGCTGGTGGCCGATGTCGGCGTGGGTGAGAACTGGCTGGAGGCGAAGAGCTAGGAACAGCGACAGCGTGAGGAGTGAGGAGGAACAGCAACAGCGTGAGGAGGAGGATTGACCAGGGCTGTCTTACGGTGAATGTTGCGTAAGTCGTCCCCGCTGGCCGGCGGTGACGGTGAATCCTCCCTCGTTTCAGAGCGACACATGCCGAACTTCACGGTTACCGATGCTGCCGGTACGACCCGGCTGTTTCCGGGAGTGGATGCGCTGCTCGATGCCCTCGAGCGCGGCTTCCTGGGCAGCGACGATTTTGTCTACGACTCCGGGTTGAAGAGCTGGATCCGGCTCAAGGATCACGCGGCGGTGCAGGCGGGGTGGCTGGCGCGACAGCGCTTTCGTCCGCTCGACGACCGGAATGCGCTCGCTGGTGTGGAAGCGAACGTGCTCGATTTCCCTCACCTGCTCGATGACGGCATCACCCCGCGGCACGGCATCGAGGCGGGCGACGACTTCGAGATCCGGCGTGCGGCATGGCGCGCGATCCGCGACGCGAAGCCCGAGCCGGCCAGCCGCATCGATGTCTACCAGAGCGGTGAGCGGGCGCTGACGCGCGGCGCCATCCTCGGGGCGGTGGCACTGGTGGCGCTGCTGTGCGGGGCACTGGTGCTGCTCGCGAGCGGCATGGTTACCGTCACGCGCTAGGCGGCGGCGCGCTTTCGCGCGCTGCCAACCATCCAGGCTGCCACACCGCTGGCCACGAGCAGCGCGCTCAGACCAACCACCTTGATCACATAGCGGCGACCATCTGCCTCATCGGGCGGTGGGATGCACGCGAGCACGACGGCGGTGACCGACGTGGCGAGGCCGGTCCAGCCCAGCAGGATCGCTGTTGGCCGCCCGCCGGGTGGACGCACGACCTCGGGGCCGGCGGGCTCGCGCTGCAGCCGGATCATCGCCGCAAACATCGCGATGTACGGCAGGAAGAACGAAACCACGCCCAGGCTCACGAGCACATTGTAGGCCTGCTTCGGGGTCTCGCCCGCCTGGCCCAGGATGGCGCAGAGGGCGGCCACGCCGGCCTGCAGCAGCAGCGCGATGTACGGCGTGCCGTACTTCGGGTGCAGCCGGCCGAACGCGCGAGGGAGGTAGTTGTCGATGCCGGCGACAAAGGGGAGCCGCGCCGGTGCCGCGAGCCACACCCCGACCCCGCCCAGGGTGCTCAGCACGATGAGCACGGCAGCGATCGGCGCCAGGCCGGTGAGTCCGATGCGACTGCCGGTGGCCGTCAGCGCGTCCATGATGCCGGCGAGGCCAGTGACGTCGGCCTGGGGCAGTGCCAGCAGGATGGCGAGGGTGCCGAGCAGGTAGATCACCGCGATGCTGAGGCCGGCGATCCAGACGGCACGCCTGATACTCCGCCGTGGATCCACGATCTCCTCGCCCAGGAAGGATCCCGCCTCGAGGCCGGTGAAGGCGAAGGCTATGGTGGACCAGAAGACCATTTCCCGCAATCCGGTCGCGGGGAGGAGGGAGTGGGCGGTGATCGGTGTGGCCGACCCGAAGCGGGCCCAGGCAATGAAGCCAAAGACGATGAGCAGGATCATCGCGATCCAGCTACCGAAGGCGCCGATGGTGGAGAGCCACTTGCCGACTTCGAGGCCGACGATGTTCATGGCCGCGGCGATTGCGAGGCCGAGCAGGGCGATTGCGATGAAGTAGACGCCCGAGTCCTGGAGGTGAGCGTAGCGGCTGCCAAAGATGTAGAGTGCGGTACTCGCAGTGAAATACAGCAGGCCGGGCAGGTAGGAGAGGTTCGACCCCCAGTAGGTCCACCCGGTGATGAACCCCGCAAAGTCGCCGAACGCGCGACGGGTCCACACATAGATGCCGCCCTCCTCGGGATAGCGCGACGAGAGCTCGATGACGGTGAAGGCGAGTGGCACGAAGAGGCAGAGCGCGGCCAGCACCCAGATGAGCAGGGCCGACGGTCCGGCGGCGGCGGCGGTGGCCACCCAGCGCAAGCCGAGCACTGCGGTGACGTTGAAGAAGACGAGATCCCTGACCCGCAGGACGCGACGGAGTGACGTCTGGCCGGGCGCGTGGGTCATCGTCGAACCCTCATGGAATGCGGTGTTCTCCCGATTGCATCGGCTTCGGGCGCGCCGGCTGGCGCGGGTCGACACCGGGCCACCAGTTCCACCGCCCCATGAGCTGCATCACTGCCGGGACCAGCACCATGCGGATCACGGTGGCATCGAGCAGCACCGCCACGGCGAGGCCGAAGCCGAGCAGCTGCATCGCCAGCACCTTCGAGAAGGCAAACACCCCGAACACCAGCAGCATGATGAGCGCGGCCGAGGTAATGACCGAGGCGGTGGCGCTGACCCCCTCCATGGTGGCCTCGTCGTTCCGGCCGGTGCGATCGAACGCTTCCTTGATGCGACTGAGGAGGAACACCTCGTAGTCCATGCTCAGGCCGAAGACGACGGCGAAGACGAGCACTGGAATGACCACAAAGATCGCGTCGGTGGCGCCCTCGAGACCGAGCACCCGGATGCCGAAGCCCTTCTGGAACACGAGGACGACGAGACCGAAGGTACCGGCGACGGAGAGGGTGTTCAGCAGGATCGCCTTGACCGGGATGAGCACCGAGCGGAAGGCGATGGCGAGCATGATGCCGGTGGCGCCGAGGATCAGGGCCACCAGGAGCGGGAAGCGGGCGAGGAGGTCGTCCTGCAGGTCCACATTGGTGGCGAGGAACCCGCCCACCAGGATCTTCGCATCGGCGAGCTGCTTCGGCGGGTTGGCGGCGAACGCGCGGGCCCGGGTCACGATCCCCATGCCGGTCAAGAGCGACGTGGAATCACTGGGGAAGACGTCGATCATCGCGATGCGCGTGTCCTGCCCGACATAGGTGTCGAGCAACCGGTACTCTGCGCGCGCGGAATCGAGGTTGCTGTAGAGCAGGGAGTACTTGAGGATCGAGTTGCCGGGGGCGAGGTCGACCATGCTCACGACGTCGCCGACGCGGGGATCGGCCCGGAGCGAATCGGAGAGGCTCCGGAGCCCGCGGAGGTATACCGCTTCGGTGACCGACTTGCCGGGGGGCAACTCGACCAGCACGCGGACGGGCACGACATAGCCCATGGCCCCGAGCGACTGCAGTACGCTGGCGCCGGCTCCCGACTCGGTGTGGGCCGACCACCAGTGCCGTGCCGGCACGCCCACGCGCAGGCTGAAGAGGGGAAGGCTGAGGATGCCGATGAAGAGGCCGCCGAGTGTGAGCGCCCGCCACGGGTGCCGGTGCAGGGTGCGGGCCCACTTTTCCCAGAGTTGCGGTGAGTGATACCAGGCCAGCTTGCGCGCCAGCCAGCGGGGACGATCGATGTTGCGCCCGATGACGGCGAGCAGGGCCGGCAGCAGGGTGACCGAGAGCAGCACCGCGGACGCGACCACAACGAGCCCGCCGATACCGACGCTCCGCGTCTCCACCAAGGGCGTGAAGATGAGCGCGCCAAATCCCACCACGACGGTGAGGCCGGAGGTGATGACGGCGCCGCCGGCGGTGAGGATGGTGTTCACCGCCGCATCGCGGCGGGACGAGCCGCGGCTCATTTCCTCCCGGAAGCGGGTGACAATGAGGAGCGAGTAGTCGATGCCGACACCGAGCCCGATCATCGTGGCGATCGACAGGACGAAGATCGACATCGGCGTGATCTTCGTGAGCAGCCCGACGATGGTGAGGGAGACGGAGATCGTGAGGGAGCCGATCAGCAGCGGGAGCGCGGCCGCGACCAGGGCACCAAAGGCCAGCACGAGGATCACGAGGGTGAGCGGCAGGAGCTGCAGCTCACCGCGGCGCGTCTCGCGCGTGCTCAGTTCCCGGGTGTCGACGTCGAGGGCGGAGCGGCCGGTGAGGAGGGTCCGGTACTCCTCGCGGTCGGCGAAGTGGCGCAGCACCTGCTGTACGGTATCGCGAACGACCCCCACCATCATCGCCGAGGTGTCGCCGGACGTGGTGCGCAGGGCGATGACCATCGCGGTGGTGTGGTGGTCGGCGCTGATGAAGGGGCGGTCGGGGGCCTCGCGCCAGGTGACGACCTCGCGGATCCCGGGCTGGCGCCGGAGCGAGGCCACGAGGCTGTCGAACACCGCGCCGGCTCGCCCCGAGTCCACCGCGGCGGGGCCCTGCAAGGTGAGCGCGAAGACTTCGCCCAGCGGCGCCGCAAAGCGGGTCCGGATCAGGGCGCTGACTTCGTCGGCCTCGGTGACCTTGAATGACCCGCCGCGCGCACTGAGGAGTTGTGGCGTCGCGGGAGCGCGGAGCGTCGCATACACGCCGAGGATCGTCCAGAGGACGATGACGATCCAGCGCCGGCGAACCAGCGCGCGCGCGAGGGAAAGCATGAGTGGCTCAATCCTAGACGGGGCGATTCCTTGACGCCAGCGCCGGTGCTGCCAAACACGCGGGTTCGTGGACATACTTCACGCATCATGCTGCAACGCATTGTCCTGCCGGCGGTCACGCTGCTCCTTCTCGTCCTCGTGGTCGCCGATCGCGTGCGCCGGAGCTGGCCGAAACACGACGAGGCGGGCGTGACGCTTGCGCCTGCCGACACTGCCGAGGGTGATGATGCCCCGGGCGTGGCGCGTCCGTCGGCGTCGCCATCATCGGCGTCGGCGGGCCAGCGGTCGCGCTCATCGGCGGAGCACCTGGTGCGCCTCGCGGTGCGGCGGCAACTGAGCGAGCAGGGCGGTGACACCTATCTCGACTCGATGCTGGTCAGCACCGACTCGGTGGTGCGGCGGTGGCCCGATCGCAGCGGGCGGGCGCTGCGCTTCGTGCTGCTGGTGGACGGCGCCCCCCGCGACTACGCGCCGCGCATGGCCGATGCCGCGCGCGATGCCTTCCGCGTGTGGCAGGGCACCGGTGCCGGCCTGAGCTTCGTGGAGCTGCCCGATACCGCGGGAGCGGATATCACGGTGCGGTGGGTGGATCACTTCGAGTACGACCGGGTGGGACAGACCGACCTGGCCTGGGACCAGTACGGTCGTGTGCGGCGCGCCTACATCACGCTTGCGATGCGCACGAGTGCCGGCACGATGCTGCCGGACCCGGCGCTCTCCGGTGTGGCGGTCCACGAGGTCGGCCACGCCGTGGGGTTGCCCCATTCGGCCGACACGCTGGACATCATGTATCCCTCCACCCATGCGCGCCTGCCCTCGGACCGCGACCGACGGAGCGTGCAGCTGCTCTATCGCCTGCCGCCGGGCCAGGTACGCGAATCAGGGACGCCCTGATCGTCGCCCGCCAGGGGCTGGCCATCGCCAGCTGTGCCGGTGTCTATCTGCAGCAGCAGGTCCCGCGTGAAGTCGGCATATCGCAGCAGCCCCGCAAACCCGAAGTCGGCTGAATACTCGTCGCCAGGCTGGTGGTACTGCGCCCAGAGGCCGGTTCGCAGGCTGTCGCTCAGCGTGACGCTCATTCCCTCATAGGTGCCGTCGCTGGGCACCAGGAAGAGGGCGGGGACGCCGCGTGACAGGAACGGGTAGTAGTCGGAGCCCGGCGCGGCGGCGGCCACGGAGGCCGACCATCCTCGTGCCTCCACCTCCGACAGGACCGCCTTGACCAGGGCACTTTCCTCGACGCCGGCGAGTCGCCATGCGACAGGCGGTCCGGGCGGCGCGTTCGCGTCGAAGTTGAAGAGGGCCGCGATGTGCTCGAGGGGCCAGCGCGGGTCGTTGACGAAATAGTCGGCGCCGAGAAGTCCCTCTTCCTCGCCGGTGGGAAACAGCAGGATGAGCGAGTGGCGCAGGCCCCTCCCGGCGTCGCGTTCGCGCGCGAACCACTCACCAACCGACATCGCCATCGCGACGCCCACCGCATTGTCGAAGAATCCGTTGTAGATGGAATCGCCGTGCACGTCGGGCACGCCGACGCCGAGGTGATCGTAGTGCGCCGTGACGACCAGCGCGGTATCGGCGGCGGTACCCTGGCCGCCCAGGAGGCAGCCCACGTTGGCACTGGTGCGGCGGGCTTCGGTGGTGCCGATGGACACCTCCGCGTACCAGCCGGCGATGACCTGCGGTGACGGCAGGCCGGCGGCGAGGCCGTTGAGGTAGGCGTCGTTCCAGGAGCCGTGGGTGACCCCGGTCAGCCCCTGGTAGAGCGTAACCGTCATTCGCGGCCCGGCGAGCAGCGATGGAAGGGGCGGAATGACGGAACTGTCGAGGCGGTCGTCGTTGATGGAGAGGCGGGTGGTGCCGCGGGTCTGCCGGAAGAGCCGGTAGCGGCGTGCGTCATCCACCACCTGGATGACCCCCACCGCACCGCGCCCCGCCAGCGTATCCGCGGCGGCCACACTGTAGCCGAACTCGCCGCGCATCAGGGCCACCTTTCCCTCGAGCGAGGGCAGGTCGCTCCTCCGGTACAGGATGTCGCGTGCCCGGCCCACATAGGCGAGCTCGCCGGAAAATCCTGTCAGCGTTGCGCGGGTGCCGAGGTCGGCGATGAACTCCTCATGATGCTGAAAGACGGTGTCGACGCCGGGCCCGATGATGCGCACATGCGTGCGCGCGGTATCGATGGTCGATTCCAGGAGGGGCACCGGCTGGAGGTAGCCGGGGCCCAGCGGCTGGAAACCCATCGTCCGGCACTCGGCGGCAAGGAACAGGGCCGCCGAGTCGGCGCCGCTGGTGCCAGTCTTGCGGCCGAGCATCGCATCGGCGGAGAGGGTACGGGCAATGCGACGCATCAACAGCGTGTCGGTGGTGGCGGCGGGAGGAGGCACAGGCGCGCCCGCAAGCGCAACGCCCGCCGACCGGCATGCGGCTAGTATCAGGAGCAGACCAGCTGAGACGGGACGGTGCATGCGACCAGTTTTCCGATACCTGACGACGACGATGCTCGGTGCGGGACTGCTCCACGGCGGTACCCCACTGGCGGCGCAAACGTTCGATGCGGTGCGTCGCGTTGCAGCTGAAGGCGTGGCGCGACGAGTCTATCCCGGCGCGGTGGTGGTGGTGGGGCGACTGGATACGACACTGTTCAGCGAGGGTGTTGGCCACCTGACCTGGGCCAGCAAGTCTGCGCGGCCCGTTCCCCAGGTTACGCGCTGGGATGTGGCGAGCCTTACCAAGGTGGTGGCGACCACGGGCGTCGCGGCGCGCTTCGTGGATCGGGGCATGCTCGATCTCGACGCACCGGTGGCGGGATACCTCCCGGCATTCACCGGGGGCGAGAAGCCGCTGGTGACGGTGCGCATGCTGCTGGACCACACCAGCGGCCTGCCGCCGTGGATCGCGCTGTGGAGGGCGTCCTCGTCGCCAGGCAATGCCGTGGCGACCATCTGTGCGGTGCCGCTGCGGCGCGCCCCGGGCACTGCGCCGGAGTACAGCGACCTCAACGCCATCCTGCTCGGCGCCATACTCGAGAAGGTGGGCGGAGCGCCGCTCGCCGACCTGGTGCAGCAGGAAGTGATCGGGCCCCTGGGCCTGGAACACACCAGCTTCGGGGTGGAGCCGACGGCGCGCCCCGAGACGGCGCCGACCACGTCGGAGGGCCAGGCCCGGCGCGGTACGGTGAACGATCCCAATGCGGCATACCTGGGCGGCGTGGCGGGCCATGCGGGACTCTTCTCCACGGCGCCCGACCTGGCCCGGGTGGCGCGCGCGTGGCTCGGGTGGGGTACACTGGATGGAGTGAGCTGGGTGTCGGCCGGGACAGTGCGGCGTTTTCTTCAGCCCACGGCCACGAGCGGCACGCGCCTCCTGGGCTGGGATACCCCAGACACGACGGGCACCGAACCCTCGTCGTTCGGTCGGCATCCCGATCCCGGCACATACGGGCACACCGGCTGGACCGGCACCCAGATGTGGATTGATCCGGTGCGCAATGTCTTCGTCGTCTTCCTCACCAACCGGGCCTATGAGCCGCGGGTGAAGGAGACATTCCAGGCGCTGCGCCGGGTCCGCGCCGACCTGGCCGATGCGGTGAAGGCGTCGGTGCCATGTCCGGCAGTGGCGGGACCGGCATGCTGAGCGAGTGGCAGTCTTTTCGAAGGGAGCAATGAGATGCAGACCGCAGAAAGCGTCCGGAAGGCGCTGCGCGCCGTGAAGGACCCCGAGCTCAACCTCAACATCATCGACATCGGGCTGGTCTACGACATCACGGTCAGCGATGAGGGGGTCGCCCACATCAACATGACGCTGACGTCACCGGGCTGTCCGTCGGGTGCCGAGATCATGGAGGACGCCCGGCGGGTCGCGGCGGAACTCGAGGGCATCACGGCGGTGGAAGTGGAACTGGTGTGGGAGCCGTACTGGACACCGGAAAAGATGGATCCCCGGGTGAAGGCGTTCCTCGGCTACTGACGCCGGTTCAGCTGGTGGCTACAGGCTCAGGCAGGGCGGCAAGGAGGTCGGTGCCGATCTCGGACACCTGCCAGCGGCGAATGCCGGGAAGGGTTCCCAGCTCTTCCAGGGTGCCGGGATTGGCACGGGCAATGGCCTCGAGCGTCCCGTTGGGGCAGAGCACTCCGGGCTGCAGGGGATAGCGGGCCGCGAGGCGATTGCGCACCAGCTTGAGCCGGTCGAGCCGGGCATCCTGCGCCGGGTCGGGAACGCGGCGTGGCGCGCGCTCGATCCGGGGCAGTTCACTCTCGGGAAGCGCCATCGCTTCCTCCACGGCGGCGAGGAGCTGCCGCCCGCGCCGCTCCGCCTGGTCGGGGCTGATGCCGGAGACCTGCTTCAGCGCCGCCATGTCGCGCGGTGGGGTCCGGGCCATGGCGAGGATCGGCTCGTTGTTCAGGATCCGGAAGGCTGCCCGGTCGAGCCGGCGAGCCTGTTCATCGCGCCACAGGTATACCGACCGGGCCACCGCCAGCTCGCGCGGCTTCAGCAGTCGGGCCCCCTTGAGTCGCAGCCAGCCGGGCTCGGCGTCCTCGGTGTCCCAGCGCGCCCCCTCCATCACCACGAACTCTTCCTCTGCCCACGCCATGCGGCCCAGCTCGATCAGCCGGTTTCGCAGGATGTCCCGCAACTCGGCGAGGTGCCGCGTGTCGGTGGCGGCGTAGGCGAGCATTTCGTCGGACAGGGGACGGATCGACCAGTCGGCCCGCTGGAAGCGCTTGTCGACCTTGAGCTGGAGGTACTTCTGGAGCAGTGCGGCGAGGCCGATGCCGGGCTCATCCAGGAGCTGAGCCGCCACGCGGGTGTCGAAGAGGTGGTTGGCCTGGTAGCCGAATTCCTGGTGGAGCAGCCGCAGGTCGTAGTCGGCGTCGTGGAAGACCACCTCGATGGCCGGGTCGGCGAGGGTGGCGCCGAACAGGGAGAGGTCGCGCACCGCCAGCGGATCGACCACCACGGTCTCCTCGCGGGAGGAGAGCTGGAGGAGGTAGACCCGGTCGACGTACTTGTGGAAGCTGGCGGCCTCAGTGTCCACGGCGAGCAGGCCGGTGGCTGCCAGGCGGGGCATGAGCTGGTCGAACGACGCCTGATCCGCGACCAGGAGGTTTTCGGCCGGGGCCGGCGCGGACGAGGATCTATTGGAAGGCACGCTCAAAATTGGTCGAGGCGGCGTCGCGGGGCAACTTGGCACATCACTGACACGATAGTGGCGTGATGGTGTTATGATGGTGGCGTTGATTAGGTGGCGTTTTAGGGCGCGAAGGGCGCTTGAGGGCGCGAAGGGTGCCCAGGCTATTCGCGCTGGGAGACCTGCTCCAGGCCGGCGGCCACCTCATCCAGTGCCTTGGATAGGACCTTGAAGAACTCGGCGTCGGGTTGCGGGGTGCCTCCCATGGCGCCCTCGAGCTGGAGTTTCCGGGCGAGTCGGGCGGCGTGGCGGATGTAGTCGGTTGGTGGCTTCATGAGACCTGGCGTGACGGGTGAGGGGTGAGGGGTGACCAGAGTTAAAGCGATGTCCTCGCCCTGTCCAATGCCGGGACGTATTTTCCAGCAATGACGATCCTGGAAATCGACCTGACGGTGTACCCCGACGAGTGCGACGCCTTTGGCCACCTGAACCAGGCGTCGTTCCTGAGCCTGTTCGAGCGGGCGCGCTGGGAGATGCTGTCGCGCGGTCCGGGGATGGATGTCTTCACCGTGCAGGGGGCGTGGCCGGCGGTGCGCAAGACGACCATCGACTACCATGCGCCGGCGTTCCCGGGCGACGTGCTGCGTTTCCACCAGGCGCTGACGCATCATGGCCGGACGAGCTTTACGATGCGCCAGACGGCGCGGCGGATCAGCGACGACCGGCTCATTGCGACCGCCGAGTTTGTGTTCGTGTGCATTGATCGCTCGGGGCGGCCGACCCCGGTCCCGGGCAACCTGGGGAAGTTCCTCACCACCCGTCCGCTCGAGCCGCCGGGCGTCCAGCGCCTGACGGTGAACGGGGTGAGCCTCGCGGTCGAGGTCCGGGGCAAGGGGCCCGCGGTGCTGTTCATCCACGGGTATCCCCTCGATCGTACGCTGTGGGCTTCACAGCTGGCCAACCTGGAGGGTCACCGTCTCATCGCCCCGGACCTCCGGGGCATGGGCCTCTCGGATGCCCCCGACCTCGGCTACAGCATGCCCATCTACGCCGACGACCTGGCGGCGCTGCTCGAGGCATTGCAGGTGGACGAGGTGGTGCTGGTCGGGCTCTCGATGGGGGGGTACGTGGCGTTCGAGTTCCTCCGGCGCCACCGGGAACGGGTGCGCGCGCTGGTGCTGTTCGACACGAGGGCGGAGGCGGACGCACCCGATGCGCGGCGGGCGCGAGACCAGCAGGCCTCGCTGGCGCGCGAACAGGGCGCGTCGGCCATTGCCGAACAGATGCTCCCCAGGCTCCTCGCGCCAGGGGCGGCGCAGTCGATGCCGAATGTGGTGGAACGGGTGCGGGGGATGATGCTGGCGGCGCCGGTGGCTGGCATTGCGGGGGCGCTGGCCGCCATGCGCGACCGGAGTGATTCGATGGGGCTCCTCGGGACGCTGGACGACCTTCCCGTCATGATCGTGGTGGGCGAGCACGACTCGATCACGCCGGTCGAGCGGGCCAGGGACATGGCGGCGCTGCTGCCGGACGCCCGTCTCGAGATTATTCCCGCCGCAGGTCACCTGCCGCCGCTCGAGGCGCCGGACGCGGTCAACGCACTGCTGGGCGATTTCTTGGAGGGCGTGAGGGCGTGAAGGAATTCGGGGGGGGGGGGAGACCCACGGGGCCGAACTAGCTGGCCGCGACCCCGGGGCCTTGGGGAGAAGCACCACAACTGCATGACGGCCTGGCGAACTGGAGATGCCAACGCGACCGTCTCTGGATAAGACGCCCGAGCGGCGTGAAAGGTTTCGTGGCATGAAAGCGGGGCCGGTCTTTTGACCGGCCCCGCTTCTGTCCATCGGGCATCCGTCCCCTAGCGCTTCGGTCGGCCGGGCGGGTTGTCGCTGTTGAAGACTTCCTTGTTCTTCTCGATGTACGCCAGCTGGTTGTCGGGCACATCCTCCTCGGGGAAGATGGCCGACACCGGGCACTCCGGCTCGCAGGCGCCACAGTCGATGCACTCATCGGGATGGATGAAGAGCTGTTCCTCGCTTTCGTAGATGCAGTCCACGGGACAGACATCTACGCAGGCTCGGTCCTTTACGCCGATGCAGGCTTCGGTGATCACGTACGTCATTCGCCTTCTCCATATCCGGGGTCGCCGCGATGTGCGGCGCGATGGCATAGGTATAGAAGTGCGTTGGAGCGGGCGCAAGGGGTCCACAGGCCAACAGGCCGCGGACTAAGTTATGGCGCATATGATCCTTCGATATTTCGCCGGCGCCCTCGCACTCCTGGCCGTCGCCGTTCCGGCTGTGCAGGCCCAGATCGGCAGCTGCGGACCGGCCCGGACGGCGCTGGTCCTGTCGGGTGGCGGCGCGAAGGGGCTGGCCCACATCGGCGTCCTGATGAAGCTCGATTCCCTGGGGATCGTTCCTGACCTGATCGTGGGCACGAGCATGGGTTCGGTGGTGGGTGCGCTCTACGCCGCCGGGTACAGCGGCAAGCAGATCGACTCCATCGTGCAGGCGGCCCCGGGCGGCTCGCTGATCCACACCTTCGACCCGGTGACCCCTCGTACGCTGGGGAACCGGCAGCCGCAGGTGGCCTTCGCCGAGGGCGACGGTGTGTCGGGCCTGCAGACGAACGCCCTGAACGAGCGCGACGTGAACGCCCTGCTGGAGCAGAAGCTGCTCCTGGGCAACCTGCGTGCGCGGGGCAATTTCGACTCGCTGTCGATCCCGTTTCGTGCCGTGGCCACCGATCTTCGTGCGCACAAGCCGGTGATTCTTTCCTCCGGCGACCTGCCCCGGGCGGTTCGCGCGAGCATCTCCATCCCGCTCGTCTTCACGCCAGTCTACATCGACGGCAAGTACCTGGCCGACGGCGGCCTGGTTGCGAATGTACCGGTGGGCATCGCGCGGCAGCTTGGTGCGACGCGGGTGATCGTGTCGGACCTGAGCATTCCCCAGTCGGACACCATCCCCCTGCTTTCATCGAGCGCCGTTGCGGCCCGGTTGCTCGACTACCTGGCCGACCAGCCCCTGGCTGAGCTGGGTCCCGACGACATCTACATCAAGATGCCGGTGGGCAAGTTCAGCACCCTCGACTTCGCACCGGACAAGGAGGCAGCGCTGCTGGCACTGGGCATCGCGACCGCGGACTCGGTGTTCGCGCAGGTGTCCTGCCTCAACCCGCTCAACACCGGGGGTCGCCGGGTCCTGCCGCTGCCGTCCTATGTGAACCGGATCACGCTCGCCAGCGAAAAGGACCCGTCGCTCAAGGGCCGGAAGGATCCGGCCGTCGGCGTACTGGCCGATCTCGGCTTGATCGCGGGAGACTCAATCCCCTATCCGCTGCTCGCGAAGCGCACCGACCGGCTGGTGCAGTCCACGCTGGTGGAGGCAGTGTGGCTCTATCCCAGCGGGTGGGGCGACAGCGTGTCATTCACGCCGGTGGTGCGCCCTGCCCCGCGTCTCTACGCAGCGGGTGGCATTGCGTACGACAACGTGATGGGCGGCGAGGTGTGGGTCGGTGGCCTGTCGCGCAACCTGTTCGGGCTGGGACTCGAGATGAGTTCGGTGGTCCAGCTGGGGGGCCTGCGCGACGAAGCGGTGCTGGGTGTCCGCAAGAACCTTCGCTACCGCTGGCATACGCTGGCGCCGGCGCTCTCCATCAACGGCGGGCTGGAACGGATCCCGCTGTACACCGAGAGCGGTGACGAACTCGAGTCGATCGACACCCGGGACCTGACCGGCTTTGCGGGGATCGAACGGACGCTGGGCGATGGCTGGCAGGTGTCGTTTGGCGCGGTCGGCCGACTGTGGTACCAGCCGGGCGAACCCGACGGCGCGGCGGGAGGGGCCACGGCGAAGCTCGAGCGTTTTGTCGCATTCAGCGCTACGAGGGTGCTGCTCGAGGCCACCTGGACGTCATCCTACAGCAGGGCCTTCGCACAGGTACAGCTTCCATGGGCGAGGCAGCGGTTCGGCCTCCGGTCGCTGTTGCGCGCGGGTGTCGGGTCCGACCTCCCGCTGCAGCTCACCTTTGCGCTCGGCGGGTCGGCCGGCTTCCCGGGGATCAATCCGTACCAGGTGCGGGGCAGCTCCGAGTTTTCGGCCCAGGGCGAATTCTGGGCTCGGGTGCTTGGTCCGGTGGAGGCACAACTGGATATCGGGGTCGGCAACATCAGCGAGGAAAACGACTTCCTCGGCAGGGATTCGTGGTATGGTGGCGTACGGGTGGGGATCGGCGGCCTTACACCACTTGGTCCGGTGAAGGTCGGGTATGGCTGGGCCAACAACGGCCAGGAGGCGTTGCTGGTGCGGGTATTTCGCTGGTTCTAGGAGTGGTGACGGAAGCGCGGTCGAGCCGCCGGTTCAGTACACGACCGGCGCGGCGTAGGGAGCGGACCTCAATTCGGGTTCGCCATAGCGCCCAGCGGCCGAGTGCAGCCGATTCCACTCTTCCCTGAGACAGAAGGGATCGAGTCCATGCGGCCGGTCAACCGTCAGCACGCCGTCCAGATGATCGATCTCGTGTTGCAGCAGCTCCGCGCGATCGCCCTCAAATTCGGCTTCGTGCGCCTTCCCCTTGAGGTCGTGGTAGCGAACGCGGATGCGATAGGCACGGAGCACGCGCACGAGCAGGTTGGGGGACGAGAAGCAGTCATCCCACACCGTGAAGTCCTCGTCGCCAATATCGATGATTTCGGGATTGACGAGCACCCACGGCTGGTCCATCTCGATGTACACCAGCCGAAGCGGCGCGCCGATCTGGGGGGCCGCGATGCCGCGTCCGCTGCCGAAGCGCGATTGCCAGTCGTGCAGGGTGTCGGCGAGGTCATCGACGACGACGCGAACGGCCGCCGACTGCGGTTGCTCGATCATTTCGCAGCGCTCGCGAAGCACAGGATCGCCCAGCAGGCGAATTCGACGCACGGCCATGCTGCCAAGGTCGGTCCCGGTTGGCATACTGTCAACTACCCCACCATTCATCAGACCCGCGAGAGTAGTCCCAAGGCGTTGTCTGTAAACGGGTTATGGCACCTTCTCGCCACTCGGGGTGTGCCGACAGTGTTGTTGGTGGCGGCAGTTGCAGGCTGTTCTGACAGCACTGGTGGCTCCACCCCGACATCGGGGCTCACACCGATCTTTTCCATCTCTGCGGCACCCAACAGCATCACGTTCGTGTTCGGGCGACTGGAGGCGGAAGCCTTCGCCAGCGTTCGCCTGCCGGACAACGAGGCGCTGGTGGTGAGTGCTGGTGGCCAGTCGAAGCAGATGCGGTGGACGGTTGAGCCACGGGGTGGCGGGCAGTATGCGGCGAGCCTGTCACAGCTCGATGAGGGCACGTTGATCACGGTGGCACTCGAGCGAGGCGACGGAAATGACGCTGCCAACCTGCAGGTCACCATGCCACTGGAAGTCGATATCACCGAACCGCTGGAGGGCCAGACAGTAACCGCGGGCGACAACCTGCTCGTCAACTGGGCGCCATCGGGTACCGCGGAGCAGATGCAGGTAATACTGCGGACGGTGGAATGCACTCGTCCTGGTGCCGGCAGCAGCATCACCTACACGGAGGTCGGGGATGCGGGGACCGCCACGGTGCTGGTGGACCCGGATATCCTGCCGCCGCTCGCGACCGGAGAGCAGTGCCTGGTGGATGTGCAGGTGCAGCGCGTGGCGTACGGCACGGTGGACCCGGCGTTTGCCGATGGGGGATCGATCCTGGCGCGCCAGGTGGATGTGGTTCAGATCGTGGTGCTGCAGCCTTAGGGACGTGAGGACGTGAGGACGTGAGGACGTGAGGGGGGACGTGAGGGCGTGAGGACGTGAGGACGTGAGGACGTGATTTATCGACCCGACGTCGAGAGGAAGAGTGTCAGCGCCGGGAGTGCGACGGTACTGTTGCCGCGTTCTGAGTAGGTGCTGCTCTGCAGGTACATGACATAGCTCGCACCGGCTGCGAGGCCCAGGGGAAGCGGTGCACGGGCCTCGACGGTAGCGAACTGGACCAGCTTTGACTGGGATGCGCCATTGACGGTGGCGGCCCAGTATCCGCGATATCCCACTGAGAGCAACCGGAAGCCGCGATGCGCGACATGGGCAAAGGCACGGCCGCCGACGCCGGTGCCGTAATCGTACGCCCGTCCCACGAGATCGATTGCGTAGGGGTCGGAGCTGGCGAGCAGCGGCACGAACTCGGCGCTGAGGTCGGTGTCGAGTTGCCACGGGTCTCCCCCGGTGCGGGAGAGCAGCCCGAGCCCGAAGCTCTGGTAGGAGAACTTGTAGGCCTCATTCCACTGGTACTCGAAGTCCATGAAGACTCCGCTCACCGATCGGTGCCGGGTGTCGCGGCCGAGGGGCGCGATCATGCCACGGGTGCCAAGCTCGGTGAGGGTCGTGGTGGGTCCGCTGTTCAGCTCGGCGGTGAAGGTGAAGTGGGAAAAGGGCCGCACCGGGTCGTCGCCGAAGGGATCGCCGTACTGCATGGCGAACGCCGCAACGGCGACGTCGGTGCTGGTGGTGGGGGAACCGTCGGGCAGGGACATGCGCTTGGCTCCGGCGGCAACAGCGCCGTGGAGGGAAGCCGGCCGACGATCCGCGGGGTTGGGGCGCTGGTGCCAGGTCTGGCCCCGCGACAGGCGGTCGATGCCCATTCCCGGATTGAGCAGCAGGACCGTGGCCTCGCGCCAGACACGGTTGATGCCCGAGGCCTCATTGTCGAGCACGAGTACGGAGATGCGGCGGGTCGCCTCCCCCAGCGTGATGCCACTGAGGCTGGTGACGATGAGGTCGTTATACGACGGCGGTGAGGCTTCCCCGAACAGCTCCCACATCAGGCTGCCGGCAACGGTAAGCGGAGCGGCTGCCCAGAAGGAGAGCCGGTTGGCCCGCGCAATGTTGTAGTAGACGGAGCCGCCGTAGGGATGCTCGATGTTGTTGGTGCTGATGTAGTTCCCATCCCAGGCCCAGCCGCCGCGGATGTTGCGCCACCAGTAGGTTGGTCCGGCGGTGGGGATGTCGCGCGCCAGGTGATTGATGCCGACGGCGGCTGCGTTGAAGAGGGCGAGTTCGACGATTGCTCGCGCCAGCTGCGGGCTATCGCTGGCGAACCCTGGCAGCGTGTCGTGCACCGACGACGGGAAGGTGTCGGCCGGGGCCAGCGCGGTCGCGGGACCCTGCGCGTGGGCGGGGGCCGCGACGACGAGGGTCAGGACCAGAAGGAGAGAGGGGCGCCACATTGGGCGGGATGGTATTTGGGACTTGCCCAAGGTCAATGGGGGATCCTTCACTGCGCTCAGGAGGGAGCGAGGGCGTGAGGGTAGTAGTAGTAGCAACGACTCAATACGGAAACAATTCGCGCCATAATAGTGATACGAATTGACAATTGTGTTCCCTGCCCTGATCTTCCACTCAATGACTTCATCTGCAGTCCAGTCATCGCACCCCCTTGGTCAGCGGGGTCCCCGGAGCGAAATGCTCCTGGCGCTGAAGCGTGCCGGGCAGCTCACGGCAAAGGAGCTGGCTGGGCATCTGGGCCTGTCACTCAACGCGGTGCGTCACCACCTCAAGGAGCTCGAGGTCGAGCAACTGGTGGTGTATGAGCGTCAGCACCGTGGGGTGGGTGCGCCGGTGTTCGCCTATCGCCTGTCGGCGGCAAGCGAGTCACTGTTTCCCCGCCGCTATGAAGAGACGCTGACCCAGCTGCTCGATCAGGTGGCGTTGCGTGAGGGGCGTTCGAGCGCGGTGGCGATGCTGGAAGCCCGGTTCGATGGGCTGGCGACGCGGCTGCGGGCGGAGCTTCAGGGCGAGTCGCCGGGCGACCGGATGGACATCGTGACGCGTGCGCTCGCCGACGAGGGGTACATGGCGGAGTGGCAGGCGTCGGGGCGGGATGGGGCGACGCTCACGGAGCACAATTGCGCGATCCAGGCGGTGGCGGAGCGATACCCGGAAATCTGTGTCGCGGAGCGCCGGTTCCTGGAGGAGGTGCTGGGGGCTGCGGTGGACCGGAAGGCGCACATTCTCGCGGGCTGCAATGCCTGCGAATATCACGTCCAGTTCGACGACGGCGCGGGGCCGGCCGGCGTCGTGCAGATCACGCCGCGCGAGGCGCGGCCAGGAGACCAGGCATGACCAGTCCGTCGGTAGAATCGCTGGTGCAGCGCGAATACAAGTACGGTTTCGTCACCGATATCGAGGCGGACAGCCTTCCGAAGGGGCTGTCGGAGGACGTGGTCCGGCTGATCTCGGAGAAGAAGGAAGAGCCCGCCTGGCTGCTGGAATGGCGGCTCAAGGCGTACCGGGGCTGGCTCAAGATGTCGGAGCCGCACTGGCCCAACGTGACGTACAAGCCGATCGACTACCAGGACGTGATCTACTACTCGGCGCCCCGGAGCAAGACGAAGCTGGCGAGCCTGGATGACGCCGACCCGAAGCTGATCGAGACGTACCAGAAGCTGGGCATCCCGCTCAACGAGCAGAAGCTGCTCGCGGGCGTGGCGGTGGATGCGATTTTCGACTCGGTTTCGGTGGGCACGACGTACAAGGCGAAGCTGATGGAGCAGGGCATCATTTTCTGTTCCTTCAGCGAGGCGGTGCGGGAGCATCCGGAGCTGATCCAGAAGTACCTGGGCTCGGTGGTACCGGCGAGTGACAACTTCTTCGCGGCGCTCAACTCGGCGGTGTTCTCCGACGGGTCCTTCGTGTACATCCCGAAGGGGGTGCGCTGCCCGATGGAGCTGTCCACCTACTTCCGCATCAACACGGCGGAGACGGGCCAGTTCGAGCGGACCCTCATCGTGGCCGACGAGGGCGCGCATGTGAGCTACCTCGAGGGGTGCACGGCGCCCAAGCGGGACGAGAACCAGCTGCACGCCGCCGTGGTGGAGCTGGTGGCGCTGCCGGGGGCCACGATCAAGTACTCGACGGTGCAGAACTGGTATGCCGGCGACGAAAACGGCGTGGGCGGGATCTTCAACTTCGTGACCAAGCGCGGCAAGGCGATGGACAAGGCGAAGATTTCCTGGACGCAGGTGGAGACCGGGTCGGCGATCACGTGGAAGTATCCCAGCGTGATCCTGCAGGGCGATGACTCGGTGGGCGAGTTCTACTCGGTGGCGGTGGTGAACGGGAAGCAGCAGGCCGACACCGGCACCAAGATGATCCACATCGGCCGGAACTCGAAGAGCACCGTGGTGTCGAAGGGGATCTCGGCGGGCGAGGGCAACAACAGCTACCGGGGCCTGGTGAAGATGATGCCGAAGGCGGCGGGGTCGCGGAACTACACCCAGTGCGACTCGATGCTGATCGGGAACCGGTGCGGGGCGCACACCTTCCCGTACATCGACGTGCAGAATGCCACGAGCGACGTGGAGCATGAGGCGTCCACGTCGAAGATCGGCGAGGACCAGATTTTCTACTGCAAGCAGCGCGGACTCAACACCGAGAATGCCATCTCGCTCATCGTGAACGGCTTCTGCAAGGAAGTGTTCAAGGAGCTGCCGATGGAGTTCGCGGTGGAAGCCCAGAAGCTGCTCGGCGTATCACTCGAGGGGAGCGTGGGCTAGGGGGCGTGAGGACGTGAGGACGTGAGGGCGTGAAGACGTGAAGACTGACATCAAGGAGCCATACACGTGTTAGAAGTCCGGAATCTCAGTGCGTCAGCAGGCGAGCGGGAAATCCTTCGTGGGGTGAACCTCACGGTGAACGCGGGAGAAGTGCACGCGATCATGGGGCCCAACGGCTCCGGCAAGAGCACGCTGGCGCAGGTGCTGGCGGGGCACCCGGCGTACACCGTCACCGGGGGTGAGGTGCGCTACGAGGGCGAGGACCTGCTGGACCTGGAGCCGGAGGAGCGGGCCCAGAAGGGCGTGTTCCTGGCCTTCCAGTATCCGGTGGAGATTCCCGGCGTCACCAACGCCTACTTCCTGCGGGCCGCGTACAACGAGATCCGGAAGGCGAAGGGCCTGGAAGAGGCCGACCCGATGGACTTCCTCGACGTGCTGGAGGAGAAGCTCAAGGTCGTGGAATGGGGCCCGGAGATCATGTCGCGCTTCGTGAACGCCGGCTTCTCGGGCGGCGAGAAGAAGCGGAACGAGATCCTGCAGATGGCGGTGATGGAGCCGAAGCTGGCGATCCTGGACGAGACCGACTCGGGCCTCGACATCGACGCGCTCCGGATCGTGGCGGCGGGCGTGAACCGGCTCAAGCGGCCGGACAACGCCACCATCGTGGTGACGCACTACCAGCGGCTGCTCAACTACATCGTGCCCGACTTCGTGCACGTGCTGGTGAACGGGCGCATCGCCAAGTCGGGCGGCAAGGAGCTGGCGCTGGAGCTCGAGGCGCGGGGCTACGAGGGCATCGAGGAGCTGGTGGGCTCGGGGGCGGGGACATGACCGCAGTGGCCGACCAGATCGGTACGCTGCCGGCGTGGCTCGTGGCGCTGAGGCAGCAGGGCGAGGAGCGCTTCGCAGCGCTGGGCCTTCCGACGTCGAAGCACGAGGACTGGCGCTTCACCCCGGTGTCGCCGATCGGGCGGGTGACCTTCGGCGCGGCGCCGGAAGCCACGGTGTCGCTCGATGCGCTGGCGCCGTTCCTGTTCGGGCACGCGGAGTGGCCGCGCCTGGTGTTCGTGAACGGGCGGTACAGCGCCGAGCTCTCGTCGATGACACTGGAAGCGGGCGTCCGGGTGGAGAGCCTCTCGGTGGCGCTGGGTACCAACCCCGAGCTCGAGGAACACCTCGGGCGGCAGGTACCGGTGGATGCGACGCCGTTTGCGGCCTGGAACGCGTCCCAGATCGCCGATGGCGCCTATGTACACGTATCGGCGCGCGCCGACGTGAAGGAGCCGATCCACCTGCTCTACGTCACCGCACCCGGTGCGGCAGACAGTGCGGTGTATCCCCGGAACCTCATCGTGGTGGAGCGCGAGGCCCGGGTGTCGATCATCGAGAGCTACGTGACCCTCGCGGTGGGTGAGCGCTACCTCACCAATACCGTGACCGAGGTGTCGGTGGCGGAGAACGCGTGGGTAGAGCACACCCGGATCCAGCGGGAGACGGAGGAGGCGTTTCACCTCGGGCTCACGCACGTCGCCCAGGAGCGGGACAGCCACTACCGCAACTTCAGCTTTGCCATGGGTGGCGCGATTGCGCGGCACGACCTGCTGAGCCACCTGAACGCCGCCAACGTGGAGAGCCTGCTGTACGGGCTGTACTTCGGCCGGGGCGACCAGCTGGTGGACAATCACACGTCGATCTTCCACGACCATCCCAACTGCCGCAGCTGGGAGGTCTACAAGGGCATCCTGGACGGCACGTCGCACGGGGTGTTCAACGGCAAGATCTTCGTGACGCCCGAGGCGCAGAAAACCGACGCGAAGCAGACCAACCGGGCGCTCCTGCTGTCGGAGACGGCCAGGATCGACACCAAGCCGCAGCTGGAGATCTTCGCCGACGACGTAAAGTGCACGCACGGGGCCACGGTGGGTGCGCTCAACGAGAACATGCTGTTCTACCTGCAGAGCCGGTGCATTCCGCTGGCGGCCGCACGGCGCTTCCTGACGTACGCCTTTGCGGCGGAAGTGGTGGCCGAAGTGGCGCTGCAGCCGGTCCGCGCTGAGTTGACTCGCCTGGTGCAGGAGCGCGTTGGGGTCGGCGCGGGGGCGTGAGGGCGTGAGGAACAGGACGTGAAGACGTGAGGACGTGAAGACGTGAAGAATTCCGGAGGTGAGACGGCATTGGCGGGCGAGGCGGACACGCAGTCCGGCCTCCTGGGACCGCACGTCCGCACGTCCGCACGTCCGCACGTCCGAGATCAGTTCCCCATCTTCGCCACCCACCCTTCCCTCGTGTATCTCGACAGCGCCGCCACGTCCCAGAAGCCGCAGCGGGTCATCGACCGGCTGTCGCAGTTCTACGCCCATGAGAATGCGAACATCCACCGCGGGGTGTATGCCCTGAGCGGCGAAGCGACGGTGATGTACGACGCGGCCCGGGCAACGGTGGCGCGGTTCATCGGGGCCGCGGAGCCGAGCGAGGTGGTGTTTACCCGGGGCACGACGGAGAGCATCAACCTGGTGGCGCAGGCGTGGGGGCGGGCCTCGGTGAAGGCGGGCGACGAGATCCTGGTGACGGAGATGGAGCACCACTCGAACTGGGTGCCGTGGCAGATGCTGGCGGCGTCCACCGGGGCCACGCTCTGCATCGCGCCGGTCACCGATGCCGGGGAACTGGACCTGGAGGCGATGGCGCAGCTGATCACCCCGCGCACGCGACTGGTGGCGGTGACGCACATGTCCAACGTGCTCGGCACCATCAACCCGGTGCGCCGCATCGCCGAGCTGGCGCACGCCGCCGGGGCGCTGGTGCTGGTGGATGGGGCACAGTCGGTGGCGCACGGGGCGGTGAACCTACAGGAGCTGGACTGCGACTTCTTCGCCTTCTCGGGCCACAAGCTGTTCGGCCCGACGGGCATCGGCGTGCTGTACGGCCGGGAGGCGCTGTTGCGCGCGATGCCGCCATGGCAGGGCGGCGGCGGCATGATCGGCGTAGTGGCGCTGGACGGCATCACCTGGGCGGAACCGCCAATGAAGTTCGAGGCCGGCACGCCGCCCATCGCGGAAGCGGTGGGCCTGGCGGAGGCAATCGGCTTCGTGGAGTCGGTGGGCGCCGATGCGATCGTGGCGCATGAGGCAGAGCTCACGGCCCTTGCGACGGAGCTGCTGTCGGGGATCCCTGGTGTGCGCCTGATCGGCACGGCATCGCACCGGGCCTCGGTGGTGTCGTTCACGCTGGAGGGAGTGCATCCGCACGACCTGGGCACGATCCTCGACGAGGCCGGGATCGCTATTCGCGCGGGGCACCACTGTGCCCAGCCGCTGATGCGGCGGTTCGGGGTGCCGGCCACGGCTCGCGCCTCCTTCAGCGTGTACAACACCGCTGCCGACGTGGAGGCGCTGGGCCGTGGTATCGAGCAGGCCCGGGCGCTGTTCGCCTGATGTCATCGATCAGCGAGCTGTACCAGAGCCTGATCCTGGACCACAACCGGACGCCCCGGAACTACGGCCGGATCGAGGGACCGGAGGCCCGGCACGCCAAGGGGCACAACCCGCTGTGCGGCGACGAGGTCACGGTGTGGATCGAACTCGAAGGCGACGTGGTGAAGGATGTGCGCTTCGAGGGTCGGGGCTGCGCCATCTCCCGGGCCTCGGCATCGCTGATGACGATGGCGGTGAAGGGCCATCCCAAGGATGAAGTGCTCCGGCTGTTTGGTGCCTTTCACAGCATGGTAACCGGAGAGGCGTCAGCCGAAACCGAAGCGCTGCCGGCACGGCTGCAGGTCTTCGCCAACGTGGCGGAGTTTCCGGTGCGGGTGAAGTGTGCCAGCCTGGCGTGGCATACGATGAAGAAGGCGATGGACGAGTTAACCGCGACTGCGTAAGCGGTAAGCGGTGAACAGTAAACGGGAGGTCCCGTTCACTGTTTACCGTCCACTGTTCACGCTCTTCCAGAGGAGTTTTTTAAGTGCCGTATTCAGAGATGATGGTCAAGCCCATGCGCGAGGAGATGGTCGCGATGGGAGCGCAGGAACTCAAGACAATCGAGGACGTCGACGCCCAGCTGGGCGACCAGCAGGGCACGACGCTGGTGTTCGTGAACTCGGTCTGTGGCTGTGCCGCGGGCAATGCACGGCCGGCGTTGCGCGCGGCGCTGAAGCATTCGGTGCGGCCAGACAATGTGGTGACGGTGTTTGCCGGCCAGGACCTGCCGGCCACGGCCCGTGCCCGGCAGTTCTTCGCGGACTACCAGCCGAGCTCACCGTCGATCGCGCTGTTCAAGGACGGCGAGGTGGTGTCGTTCATCCACCGTCACCAGATCGAGGGCCGCGGTCCCGACGCGGTGGCGACCGACCTGATCAAGGCGTTCGACCAGTTCTGTGGTGCCGGTGAGGCGTCGGGGGCATCGAGTTGAGCGGCCACGTCTTCCATCCGGGCCATGAGGAGCTGCACGGGATCACCGTCGTCCTCGACGGTGTTTCCGGGCGCACCTATGTAGGCCGGTATCACGAGAGCACCGACAAGGGGCTGCTGCTGCACGATGTGGGGGTGCACGACCCCGCGACCGGCATGAGCCGGGAGGAGTACCTGAAGCGCACGAACAAGTTCGGCGTCAAGGCGGACCACAGGCACCTGGTGGTGCCGCATGACGAGGTGGCGGGGTTGGGGCGGTTGGCAGGCGGGTAGGCGGGTAGGCGGGCAGGCGGGCAGGCGGGTGGGCGGGTAGGTGGGCGCTTAAGGCGCAAAGGGCGCGAGGGTGGCCATGGTCTCCTGCAGTCCGCGTGGCGGTGGGGCGTCGGCGCGACGGGGAGCGAGCTGGCGCTGGAGCCAGAGGGTGTCGTGCCAGCGCCCGAACTTGAACCCGATGCCGCGAAAGACACCGATTTCCTCGAATCCCATCGCCTGATGGAAGCCCACGCTGGCGGGGTTGGGCAGCGTGATCCCGGCGTAGGCGTTGATGTATCCCTGAGCCACGAGAATCTGGAAGAGCGCCGTATAGAGGGCCCTGCCCTGTCCGGTGCGATGCGCGTTGGTGTCGATGTACGCCGACACCTCGACGGACCACTGATACGCCGGGCGTTCGCGGTGCATGCTGGCATAAGCATACCCCGTCACGATGCCATCGACCTCGGCCACCAGCCATGGCATGCGCGCCAGGATCGCGCTGACGCGTCGCGTCATCTCCTCGGCGCTGGGGGCTTTGAGCTCGAACGACGTGGCATTGTCGGTTACGGCGGGTGCATAGATGGCGGCGATGCGGGCGCCATCAGCGGGTGTAGCCAGTCGCAGCATGTCCTGGTGCCTGGGAGAGATCCCCAAATGTAGCCGCCGAAACCTCCCGTCCTGCAGCCCCGTATTACAGCACGCTTCCCTGCCCCTCCGCGCGGAGAGTCCATGTACGAGAACGCGATCGAACTCGACCGCATATCCAAGCGCTTTGCCGGCCACACGGCGGTGCGGAGCCTGTCCCTCACGGTGCCGCGAGGCGGGATCTACGGTCTGCTTGGCCCGAACGGCGCTGGGAAGAGCACGACGATCCGGATGATCATGAGCATCATCCTGCCGGACGAGGGTCGAGTGGCGCTCTTTGGTGGCGAGGCGGCGAGCCGGGACCTGTCGGAGCGCATCGGCTACCTGCCGGAGGAGCGCGGGCTCTATCCCCGGATGAAGGTCATGGACCAACTGACCTTCCTGGGTGAAGTGAAGGGGCTGCCGCGATCGCGAGCGCGCGACCTTTCGGCGCAGTGGCTTGCGCGGCTCGGCATTGCCGACTGGGGCGACAAGAGGGTGCAGGACCTCTCCAAGGGCATGCAGCAGAAGGTGCAGTTCATCGGGTCACTGCTGCACGAGCCGGAGCTGGTGATCCTCGACGAACCATTCAGCGGGCTGGACCCGGTGAACAGCCAGGTGATGCGCGACGTTGTGGTGGAGATCGCGCGGGCGGGACGGACCGTGCTCTTCTCGACGCACATCATGGAGCAGGCGGAAAAGATGTGCGACCGCATCGCCATCATCGCTCGGGGAGAGAAGGTGGTGGATGGCAGCCTGGCGGAGATCCGGCGAGAGGCCGGGGGACGGCATGTGGCGCTTTCCTTTCACCGGAACCAGGCGGTGGCGGCGCGGGTGCTGGGCGACCGCGCACTGGTGAGCCGAGTGGATGACTATGGGGCGAGTGCAGAGGCGGAACTGGCGCCGGGAGCGATGAGTGACACGCTCCTCCGCGCGCTGGTGGATGCCGACGTGGGCGTTTCCCGCTTCGAGGTGGTGGAGCCGTCGCTGCAGTCAATCTTCATTGCCAAGGTGGGCGCCGACGCTGCCATGGCGCCGGCCCGGGAGGAAATGTCCCATGCATAAGACCTGGGCGGTGATTCGCCGCGAGTTCCTGGAGAAGGTGCGGACGCGCGCGTTCGTGATCGGCACGGTGCTCTTTCCCGTGCTCATGATCGGCATCACGGTGCTGCCAATCCTGCTGGACCGGCGGGAGACGGAGCCCAAGCGCCTGGCGGTGGTGGATGGTGCCACCGGTGATGTGGGAATGAAGGTGACGGAGGCGCTGGCGGCATCGCGGCGCGAGGGCCCCGATGGCGGGGCGCGGTACTCGCTGATCCGGGTGCCGGCGCGCGACCGGGTGGACGCGGTGCGCGATTCGCTCATTACGATCACCGGCGTGCACACGGACGGGGTGGAGGGACTGGACGGCATCCTGGTGCTCACCGACGAGTCGGTGGACGGCGGCCGGATCCCGTATCTCGGCGTGAATGTCGGGAGCATGGGAGACATGCGGAAGCTCGAGAGCGAACTGCAGACGTCGCTGCGGCAGGAGCGGCTGCGCCGGGCCGGCATTGACGTGTTCACGGGCATGAAGGCCTCGCGCAGCGTCGACGTGGTGACGCAGAAGGTGACGGCGGGCAAGCTGACCGGCGAGTCGGGCGCGGCGTCCTTCATGCTCGCCTACATCATGGGCTTCGTGCTGTACATCTCGATGGTGCTCTACGGCGTGCAGGTGATGCAGTCGGTGATGGAAGAGAAGACCAACCGGATCTCGGAGGTGCTTGCCTCGAGTGTCACGCCATTCCAGATGATGCTGGGCAAGGTGGTGGGCGTGGCGTGTGTCGGGCTCCTGCAGCTCAGCATCTGGGGTGGCACCGCAATGCTGGTGACGACGTACCGGGCACCGATTGCGAAGTTCTTTGGTGCGTCGGCCGATTCGCTCTCGACGATGAAGCTTCCCAGCGTGCGGCCGGACCTGCTGGCGGTGTTCCTGATCTATTTCGTGCTGGGTTTCCTGCTGTTTGCGGCGGCGTATGCCGCGGTGGCGGCGCTGTGCAATTCACAGCAGGAGGCGCAGCAGGCGAACGCGCCGGTGACGCTCACCATCGTGGCGGGTTTCATGGCCATGTTCTCGCTGTTGAATGAGCCGAGCGGAACCCTGGCTCGCACGATGAGCCTGATTCCTGTGCTCTCGCCGTTTGTGGTGCCGGTGCGGTATTCACTGGCGCCGATCCCGATCGCTGAGTTGCTGCTGTCGATTGCGGTGACGCTGGCGGGGATGCTGGCCGTAGTGTGGGTGGCGGGGCGGATTTATCGGGTGGGGATCCTGATGCACGGGAAGCGGCCGAAGTTTTCGGAGTTGTGGAAGTGGGTGAGGGTGTGATGGCCCTTCGCTTCGCTCAGGGCAGACGTGAGGACGTGAGGACGTGAGGGCGTGAGGGGAACTGCGAGCGCTGAAGAGGAACAGCGACAGCGTGAAGAGGAACGGCAGCAGCGGGGGTGATCGGTGAGATCGCTCCCGTCTTTTTTTGGGGTGAGGGGTGAGGGGCGTGAGGTGCGGAGGTGGGATCAGGCAGCTGCAAGATATTGCAGTGACCGAACAAAGACCGTAGCTTGACCTACTTCTCTTCGGGCGCGATTCCATTTCATCGGAACACGGCAATACATTGTCAGTAAAGACTTTGCGTAAGAAGTACAAAATCCATATTCGGCTGTTTCACGTGAAACGGTTGAGTTGCGCTATGCGGTACGCCTGGATGGTGCCTCGATCTGGATCGCTGGATCACTGAGCCCACGGACCACGAAGAGCGGTGGGGTCGGTACTGCCCACCGATGTCGGTCGGGTGGCTGGTGTAATCCGGCGAAGATGACAAGGACGAAGCCTTGGGTCTAATGGCAGTGTCGGGACTCTGGGAGGACGTACGCCGGGCGGCAGGGCAATTGTGCGGCGGTGGTGAGGGAAATTGGTGGGCGCTCCACATGCCGGTCGTGCAGATGGGTGGGGTTGAAGAGCGTTTCCTGGCTGAATGGTGGATAGCGGCGCTCCATGACCAGCAAGGATGCTGTTAGGCTGATGCGAGTGCCGAGCTGGCGCAGATGCTCGCGGTGGAGTCATTGATGGGAGAGATCTCACGACAATTCCGATGCTCTGTTGCCAGTGCGGCCTGGGCGAGTTTGGGTTTGGCGATGAGGCCCAGGCTGGGATTGAACTGGGAATTGATAGATACGACGGCTGGCTGTGAGCTGAGGGCAGGCAGACCTGGTGAAGGCTAGTCGTTATTGCTGGCCTCACCGGGGCGAAGCCAAGTGGTCGCCTGTATGGGCTGCGGAATCCGTGAGCCTGTCGGAGTCCGTGTGACTCCTGCGTTGCCAGCTCGAGTCGATGCCTCTCTCAGGTCATTGTTCAACTCGTGGTGTCCCAGGATCCTGGGACGGATAGGTCGACCTGTGCTCTCGCGATTGGACATGCTGGAGCTTGAGGTCTGATGCGCCTGAGCGCTCCGTTTCACGTGAAACAGGAGTGCAGCTGCGGCTGGCATCCGGCCTATCCTGTTTCCATCTGCCCAGAATCATGTTGGCGAACGAATCCTTGGCTGTTGTCGGGGTATGAGAACGGCATATATTGGGTCTCCCCTTTGGGCGCCGGTCTGGTCCTCGCAGTAACTCGGAGCGTAACTCATTGTCTCATAAGCGTTTACGCTGATGGCGCGCATCGTTGCCATCGCCAACCAGAAGGGCGGCGTGGGGAAGACCACCACTGCCGTGAACCTGTCCGCTTCGCTGGCCGTCGCGGAGAAGCGAACGCTGCTGGTCGATGCCGACCCGCAAGGGAACGCGACGAGCGGCGTGGGGCTGAGCAAGGGCGAGCTGGACGCATCGCTCTACGACGTGATGGTCGACGGGCGCGACCCGGACGAGGTGATCGCGCGCGACGTGGGCATTCCCTTCCTGGACGTGCTGCCGGCGACGCAGGACCTGGTGGGCGCAGAACTGGAGCTGGTGAACCGGGCGGAGCGGGAGACGGCGCTGCGGCGCGGCCTGGCGCAGATCCGCGATCGCTACGACTTCATCATCATCGACTGCCCTCCATCGCTCGGCTTGCTGACGCTGAATGTGCTGACGGCCGCCGACGGCGTGGTGATCCCGATCCAGTGCGAGTACTACGCACTCGAGGGCATTTCACAGCTGCTCAACACGGTGCGACTGGTGCAGCAGAACTTCAACCCGGCCCTCGCACTCGACGGCGTGTTGCTGACGATGTACGACGCCCGACTCAATCTCTGTCGCCAGGTTTCGGAAGACGCGAAGGAATATTTCGCCGCCCAGGTGTTCCGGACGGCGATCCCGCGGAACGTGCGGCTGGCGGAAGCACCGAGCTTCGGGAAGCCGATCCTGCTGTACGACGTGCAATCGGTGGGTGCCAAGAGCTACCTGGCGGTGGCGCAGGAGCTGATCAAGCGGGCGGCGCGCGCGCCCGATGAATCATCCACGGCATCTGTGCCCGCGGCGGGAGCGGTGGCACCGGAGGCCCAGTCATGAGCGACGGCAAGCGGCTGGGACGGGGCCTCGAAGCGCTGCTGGGGCCAGTATCACGGGAACAGGCACAGGCGTCGGGGCTGCTGCGCGAGCTCACGGTTGGTTCGATCCGGCCCAATCCCTTCCAGCCGCGGACGCATTTCGACCCGGCGGAACTGACGGACCTTACGCGCTCCATCGAATCCTCCGGGTTGCTGCAGCCGATCGTGGTGCGCCCGGCGGCAGGCGGCACCTATGAACTGATCGCGGGCGAGCGTCGCTGGCGTGCGGTGCAGCAGCTCGGCTGGGCAACGGTGCCGGCGGTCCTGAAGGAAGCCGATGACCGCACCCTGCTCACGCTGGCGCTGGTGGAGAACCTGCAGCGTGACAACCTCTCCTCCATCGACGAAGCGCTGGGGTACCAGCGGCTCCTCGATGAGTTCGAGGTGCCGCAGCAGGAGCTGGCGCGGATGGTGGGGCGGGACCGCTCGACGGTCGCCAACAAGCTTCGCCTGCTGAAGCTGCCGGAATCGGTGCGCACCCTGGTGATCGAGAAAAAGCTCACCGAGGGCCATGCGCGTGCCCTGCTGGCACTCGAGAGCGAGCCGGCGATGGAGCGGGTGGCCCAGGAGGCGGTGGCGGGTGACTGGTCAGTGCGCGAGCTGGAGTCCCGGGTGCGAGGTGATCGCCGCCCGGCGCGCCGCGTCCGCGGTGCTGCCGCGGGGGAGGCACGCAACCCGAGCGCCGACCAGCGTCGGGTGGAGGAAGCGCTGCGCCAGCGGCTGGGCACCGATGTGCGGGTGACGGCGAAGCGTCGAGGGCGGGGACTGGTGACGCTGAGCTACTACTCCAACGATGACCTGGCGCGCCTGCTGGAGATCATCCTGGGCCAGCCGTTCTCTGGATGACGGGCACCGAGCGGAAGAGCGACACGCGGTACGTCACGATCCTGGTACAGCCCGATGGGGCGTTGCAGGCCCGCAACTTCCGGCTGCCGCTCTGGGGCCTGCGCATGGCACTGGGTGCGCTGACGGCAGTCGTGGCGCTGCTGGTATTCGTGGCCCTGTCGTATGCCCCGCTGGTGCGCGCAGCGGCGCGCGTACCGTCGCTCGAGCGGAAGGTGGCGCGGCTGGAACAGGACAATGCGAAGATCCGCGAACTGGCGGCGGCACTCGACAGCGTGGAGCGGCGCTACGACCAGGTGCGCGGGATGATCGGTGGCGACGTGATGCCGGCGCTGACACGCGCGGTGTCCACGCTTCCCCTGGCTCCGCCGGTGCGCGCGAACACCGTGCTCACGCGGCGCTTTCCCACCGGCGCCTCGGTGCCGGCGTTCTGGCCGCTGGACGATCCCAGCTACATGACGCGGGGCCGCTCGGCGAACGACCCCGACGGACCACACGAGGGTGTGGACATTGCCGTGGCGACGGGCAGCATCGTCCGCGCGGCGGGTGGCGGCACCGTACTCGATGCGGGGCAGGACCCGGAGTTCGGCAACTTCGTGCTGATCCAGCATCCCGGTGACTACCAGACCCTGTACGGGCACCTGTCCCGTATCGTGACTCGCAAGGGTGCCATCGTGGAACCGGGTCAGGTCATCGGCCTGGCCGGCAACACCGGCCGGTCCAGTGCACCGCACCTGCATTTCGAGATCCGGCTCAAGGGAGCCGCCATCGATCCGCTCACGCTCGTGAAAGAGGAGGGCTGATGTCGATTTTTGCCGGGAAGGAAGGCGGCTCGACCGAGAGCCCGCGCCGCCGAGCCAGCGACCTGATGCCGCTGTCGATCGTGGCGCATGACCTCATGGTGACCGGCGACCTGGAGGCCGAGGGTGTGGTGAAGGTTGAGGGGAAGGTGAAGGGCACGATCCGGGCGGGTGGCCAGATCCTGGTGGCGCCGGGCTCCCTGGTGGAGGGCGACCTGCACACGAAGGAGTGCGTGGTCGGCGGCCAGGTGAAGGGCACCATCCACGCGTCGGAGCGGGTGGAACTGCAGGCGACGGCGGTGGTGGAGGGCGACATCATGACCCAGCGCATTGCGATCCTGGAGGGGGCGCGGGTGTCCGGCGAGGTGCGCATGGACGGGGAGCCCACCAGCACACCGTGAAGATCGCGCGCCTGGTCATCGGCCTCCTGGTCCTGGCGTCGTGCACCAAGGCGCCGCCCACGCCCGCCGGGCTGCGGGTGGGCCTGATCACGCCCGGCTCCGTTACCGACGCAGCCTGGAACTCCGGTGCGTACCAGGGACTGCAGCGGATTCACGATTCGCTCGGCGTGCCGGTGAGCCATGTAGAGGCGCGCACGCCGGCGGCGCAGGAGGAAGCACTGCGGGCGTATGCTGCCGAGGGCTATGGCCTGGTGTTCGCGCACGGGTATGAATTCCAGGACATGGCGGAACGGGTGAGTGCGCAGTATCCCGGCACGGTGTTCATCGTGACCTCGGGGGCGCGCACGATGCACCGGGTGGCGCCGCTGGTGTTCCGGCTGGAAGAGGCGAGCTACCTCGCCGGGATGGTTGCCGGCAGCCTCACCCAGACGGGGGTGATCGGGTTCGTCGGCGGCGTGGAGCTGCCGCCGGTGAAGGCGGCATACCAGGGCTGGGTCAACGGCGCCATGGCGACGAACCCGCAGGTGAAGACACGATTCACCTACCTCAACAACTGGGACGATGCCGCGATGGGGCGGGAGGCGGCGATGGCACTGGTGCGCGCGGGGGTGGACGTGTTCCACCACAACGCCGATGCGGCGGCGCTCGGGGTGTTCCAGACGGCCAAGGAGACCCCGGGGGTGCTGGTGTTCGGGGCCAACGCCGACCAGTCGAACCTCGCGCCGGCATCGGTACCGGGGTCGGCGGTGATCGACCTGCCGCGTGCGTTCCTCGCGGTCGCGCGCGAGGTACAGAAGGGAAAATTTCATCCGCGGGTGATCGAGTTCGGTCTCGAGGGTGGCGTGGTGCGCTACGACCCGAACCCGGCCTACCCGGGAACCCTGCCAGCGGAGCTCGGCCCCCGTCTCGAGGCGGCGCGCGACTCGATGATCGCAGGGTCGTTGCGCCCGGCGCAGCCGCCGAAGGCGGCACGGGCGGGTCGACCGACGTCGGCCACGGCGGCGCGCTAGAATGAGCCAGTCCGTCGCCCTGGGCGACATCGTGGCGTACCTGGATGGTTACCTCCGGGTGCGCGAGGTGCCCGACTACGACGGCGCGGTGAACGGCCTGCAGGTGGAGAACAGCGGCAGGGTGGACCGGATCGTGGCGGCGGTGGATGCATCACAGGCTACGATCGATGGTGTGGTGGCGCTGGGCGGCACCCCACTGCTGCTGGTGCATCATGGACTCTTCTTCGACGGCAACCTTCCCGTCACCGGCCGTCGATTCCGGCGGCTCCGCGCGCTGCTTACCCACGACATCGCCGTGTATTCCTCGCACCTCCCCCTCGATGGGCACGAGGAGGTGGGAAACAACGCGGTGCTGGCGAAGCTCCTGGGGCTCGAGGTGCAGGGACCATTCGGCGCCTACCGGGGCAAGCCCATCGGCCTGTGGGGCACAGCCTCCCCGGGCATTGCATCGCGGGACCAGCTCGCGGCGCGCCTCACGTCGGTGCTCGGCCTGTCGACTGCACCAAGGCTCATCGCGGGGGGACCGGAACAGGTCGAGCGCGTGGGTATCGTGACTGGTGGTGCCGGCACGATGGTGCGGGAGGCGCGCGATGCCGGGCTCGACACGTTCATCACCGGCGAGGGTCCCCATCACACCTATTTCGACGCGATGGAGTTCGGCGTGAACGTCTTTCATGCCGGGCACTATGCCACCGAGACGGTGGGTGTGCGCGCGCTGGCACAGCACGTCGGCGCACAGTTCGGCCTGGAGCATGTCTTTCACGACCATCCCACCGGCATGTGACAGAGCCGATCCTCCAGCTCCGCGGTATCGACAAGCAATTCGGCACGGTCCAGGCGCTCTCAGGGGCGGAGCTCGTGGTGCGTGCCGGCGAGGTGCACGCGCTGCTGGGCGAGAACGGCGCGGGCAAGTCGACGCTGATGCACGTGGCCGGTGGGATGGTGCTGCCGGACGCGGGCGAGATTGTCGTGGATGGTGGTGCCATGCGCTTCCGCTCGCCGCGCGATGCGCGCGCGGCGGGGATCGGCATGGTGCACCAGCACTTCACGTCGATCGCCGCACTTTCGGTGGCGGAAAACATTGCGCTCTTCGCAGGATGGGCGGTGCGCCCGCGCGACATGGCGGCGCGGGTGCGCGACCTCACGACGCGGCTCAACCTTCCCCTCGATCCTGGCGCCATTGCGGGCACGCTGCCGGTGGCACTCCTGCAGCGCCTCGAAATCGTGAAGGCGCTCGCTTCCGATGCGCGGGTGCTGCTGCTGGACGAGCCGACTGGCGTGCTGGCACCGAGCGAGGCCCTGGAGCTGCTCGGGCGGGCACGTGCGTTTGCGCAGGCGGGTGGGGCGGTGGTGCTGATCACGCACAAGCTGGATGAAGCGCTCCGGGGCGCGGACCGGGTGACGGTGCTGCGACAGGGCCGGGTGGTGATGGAGCGCGAGATCGGGACGGGGCCTGCGGGCCCGACTCCAGGGGTGCGGGAGCTCACTGCGGCGATGATCGGGGCGGCAGCGGCGCTGGACGAGCCGCCACCCACGACCGTGGTGGCGCATGACGCGCCGGTGCGAGTGCAGGTGGCAGGGCTCGAAGTGGCGCGCGCATCGGGACTCGGCATGGCGGTACGATCGGCGTCGCTGGCGATCCGTGAAGGGGAGATCGTGGCGGTGGCGGGAATCGAGGGGAGCGGACAGCGAGAACTGCTGCGGGCGATCGCCGGTGTGCTGCCGGTGTTCCGCGGCACCCGCGAGGTGGCGCAGCCGCTGGCCTTCATCCCGGAGGACCGCACGACGGAGGGACTGATCCCGGCGCTTTCGCTGACCGAGAATGTGGTGCTCGGTCTCGGTCGATCTGCCGACTGGGTGGGGCGAGGTGGCCTCGACTGGAAATCGGCGCGCGAGCGCACGCGCGACCTGATCACCGAGTACGGGATACGCGCGGCGGGCCCGGATGCGGCGGCCGCGAGCCTGAGCGGTGGCAACCAGCAGAAGCTCATCGTGGCGCGGGCACTGGAGCGGCATCCGATGGTGCTCATCGCCGAGAACCCGACGCGCGGCCTCGACGTGCTGGCGGCGCGCGCCGTGCATGAGCGCCTCCGGTCGGCGGCGGCATCGGGCGTGGCGGTGCTCTTCTACTCCAGTGATCTCGACGAAGTGATGGCACTGGGCCAGCGCATTGTGGTGATGGCGCGGGGCACGCTACGGGAAGCCACACCGTCGGCTGCACGCGAGGAGATCGGGGCGCTGATGCTCGCTGACGCAGCTGGGCCAGCGACATGATCCGCGGCAGATCGCTCTCGCTCGTCCTGCCGGTTGCGGCGCTCGCCGCCGGGATCGGCACGCTGGCGGTGTTCTTCATGGCGAGCGGTTATGACCCGGTCGTTGCGCTGGGTGCGCTGGTCGATGGTGCCTTCGGCAGCTGGTACGCGTTCACGTCCGGCACGCTGGTGCGGGCCATTCCACTGATGCTGATCGCACTCGGGTTCTCGATCGGGCTCCGGGCGGGGGTGCTCAACATCGGGGGCGAGGGCCAGTTCTACGCCGGCGCCGTGGCGGTGACGTGGATCGGGCTCAAGCTGGGAGGGTGGCCCGGGGTCGCCGCCATTCCGGTGGTACTGGTGGTTGCCCTTGTTGCCGGTGCGCTGTGGGTGGCCGTGCCGACATGGCTCCGGGTGCGGTTCGGGGTGCTCGAAGTGATCAGCACATTGCTGCTCAACTTCGTGGCGGAGGCGGTGGTGAGCTTCATGGTCCAGGGACCGCTGCAGGAGTCGCAGCACATCTATCCGCAGAGCGACCAGTTGCCGCTGGGGGCGCGACTGCCGGTGCTTCCCGGGACGCGACTGCACCTGGGGATCGTGATCGCGCTCAGTTGCAGTGTGGTGGTGTGGTGGGTATTCCGGCGCACGATGGCCGGATTCGAGCTGCGTGCGGTGGGCGCGGGGCCGGTGGCGGCGCGGGTGACCGGTGGATTGAAGGTGAAGCGGATCGGTGCAATTGCGCTGCTGGTGTCGGGCGCGCTGGCGGGGCTCGCCGGTGGGGTGGAGGTGAGCGGCGTGAGCTACGCGCTCTATCCCAACCTGTCACCGGGATACGGCTTCACCGCGATCGCGGTGGCGCTCCTGGCGCGACAGTCACCCGTGGGGATCATCGCCAGTGCCATCCTGTTCGGGGGCCTCGAAGCGGGTGCACAGGCAATGCAGCGATACGCCGGGGTGCCTGCGGTGTCGGTGTATGTCGCGGAAGCGGTCACCATCCTCGCGGTGCTCCTGGCCGACGCGGTGTCGTCGCGCCGCCGTGACATGGCGGTGGCATGATGCTGGATGCACCGATGCTGGAGGGGTTCCTGTCGGCGGCGGTGCGGGTGGCCACGCCGCTGCTGCTGGCGGCGCTGGGCGAGATGCTGTCGGAGCGCGGCGGCGTGATCAACCTGGGCGTGGAGGGGGCGATGCTCGCCGGCGCGCTGGCTGCGGCGATCGGCGCAGCGGCGGGTGGCGCGTGGACCGGGCTGGCGGCGAGTGCGGCGGCAGGGCTGGCGCTGGCGCTGGTGTTTGCCCTCGCGGCGATCGTGGCCCGAACGGACCAGATCATTGCCGGGACGGCGGTGACGCTGCTCGCCGTGGGGCTCACCGGTGCCATCTACCAGGTGGCGTTCGGATCGAGTGGCGCCGGACTCTCGTTGCCGACGCTGGGCGCACTGCGCATTCCCGGACTGGCGGATATTCCGCTGGTGGGCGGCGCGCTGTTCGACCAGCCGATCACGACATACATCGCCTTCGCGGCGGTACCGGCCAGCTGGTGGTTCCTGTTCCGCACCCGCACCGGACTCGCGCTTCGCGCGTCGGGCGAAGCGCCGGAGCATGCGCGCGCCGCGGGCGTACGTGTGCGGCGGCTCCAGTTCGGCGCAACGCTGACCGGCGGGGCGCTCGCCGGGCTGGCGGGAGGGACGCTCGTGCTGGCGCAGGTGGGGACCTTCGCCGAGCGGATGACGGCGGGCCGCGGGTTCATCGCCATCGCCATCGTGGTGCTGGGACGATGGCATCCGCTTGGGGTGCTGGCGGCCGCGCTGCTGTTTGGTGCCGCGACGGCGCTGCAATTCGTCTTCCAGTCGATGGGACTTCCGGTGCCCTACCAGCTCTTCCTGATGCTGCCGTATGTGCTGACGCTGCTGCTCCTCGCCGGGGTGGTTGGCGGCGTGAAGGCACCGGCGGCGCTGGGGCGGACGGTCGGGTCATGATGAACACCGTCGAGTGGATCGCGGCGGGACTGGGCCTGGTCAGCGTATGGCTCAACGTGCGCGAGGACTGGCGGGGCTGGCCGATCGGGGCGGTGATGGTGGCGCTCTACTTCGCGATCTTCGCGCGGGTCAAGCTGTATGCCGATGCCGGCCTGCAGGTCATCTATTTCGTGCTGCAGTTCTACGGCTGGTACGAGTGGGTGCGCGGGGGCGAGAACCGGGGCGGCGTCGAGGTGAGCCGGACACCGCCACGGGTCCTGGCTGGATGCCTGGTGGTGGGATCGGTGGGGACGTTCGTGCTGGGATTCGTGCTGGGACATTACACCGACCAGGCCCTGCCCTTCTGGGATTCGGGGATCGCGGCGTTCAGTCTTGTTGCGCAGTGGATGCTGGCGAAGAAGTACCTGGAGAACTGGCTCCTGTGGGCCGCGATCGACGTAATCGCGATCGGGGTGTACTGGAACAAGGAGCTCCTGCCGACGGCGGTGCTGTACCTGTGCTTCTTCCTGTTGTGCGTGCGCGGTTACCAGCGGTGGCGCGCGACACTCTATCCGCCGCCGCCGGCCGCCGGTTGAGGCCCAACCGCTTCCTTGCGGGGTACCAGAATGGGTCGCACATTCTCCCTGTCCCTCACATGAGGTGCCTGTGCTCTATACACTCCTGATCGGTCTCATCATCGGTGCCGTCGCCAAGATGCTCATGCCGGGCAATGATCCGGGCGGCTGGATCATCACCATCCTGCTGGGTATTGCCGGTTCGTGGGTTGGCGCATTCCTCGGCCGCACGCTGGGCCTGTATGCGGAAGGTGAGCCGGCCGGTTTCATTGCCTCGGTCATTGGCGCGATGGTCCTGCTCGGCGTGTACCGGATGTTTGCGAAGGGGAAGGCGGCGTAGGGCGCGCGGGGCGCATAGGGCGCATAGGGCGCATAGGGCGCATAGGGCGCATAGGGCGCATAGGGCGCATAGGGCGCATAGGGCGCGCAGGGCGCGAAAAGAAACTGGTTCTGGGATGCGGTCGTAAGGAGGGGATCCCCCTTCCCTGCGACCGCATGCAATTTCTGCGACTTGTCCGGAGCAGCGCGCTTTCTCTTGCACTGCTCATCAGTTGTGGTGGCGACAGCCAGGAACCTCCTCCCTTCGACGGTACAGAGCTTCGCGTCCTGTTCGTCGGCAACAGCCTCACATTCGACAACGACCTTCCGGCGCTGACCAAGGCGATCGCAGCCTCGACGGATGCGCCGCCGATGGTGATCGGTCGGGTGATCCGGAGCGGCTTCTCGCTCGATGATCACTGGGCCGAGGGTGTGGCGCCGGGGATGATCAGGCAGAAGGTGTGGGACGTGGTGGTGCTGCAGCAGGGACCGTCGGGGCTGCCGGAGAGCCAAGCGGCGCTGCTGGCGAGCACAAAAAAGTTTGCGGCGGTGGCAAAGGAGTACGACGCGCGGGTGGCGCTGCTGATGGTGTGGCCGGACGCGAACCGGATGGCGGCGTTCGATTCGGTGCGGATGTCGTACGGGAATGCCGCGGAAGCGGTGGGCGGAATCTTCGTGCCGGCGGGCGAAGCGTGGCGGGCGGCGTGGCGGCGGGATCCGACGCTGGAGCTGTACGGGAGCGACGGATTTCACCCGGCGCCAATGGGATCGTACCTGGCGGCGCTGACGCTGTTCCAGCAGCTGTACGGGCGATCACCGGTGGGGGTGACGGCGACGATCGTTGATCCGTCCAAGGTGGAATTGCTGCAGGCGGCGGCGGCAGAAGCGGACGCGCGGTACGGGCGGCGCTAGGCTGGACTGCTTGGCCCGCGGGGTCAGGGTCCCCGCGCTCGGGGTCCTCGGATCTCCTCAGGCACGAACCGCAGGCGCCTGAAGGCGGCTGCGGTTCGCCCTTCGGCCAGACCACCTCGCGCGGGGACCCCGACTCCTGCGGACCATACTCGTCAACTGCGGCTGCGGTTCGCCCGTCGGCCAGACCACCTCGCGCGGGGACCCCGACTCCTGCGGACCATACTCGTCAACTGCGGCTGCGGTTCGCCCTTCGGCCAGACCACCTCGCGCGGGGGCCCCGACTCCTGCGGACTGCATGCACCCAGACCACTCGCGGGGGTCCCTGACTCACGCTGACGTCTGCTACGCTAGTTCCTTCCGTCGCAGCTGCAGTTCTGCATCTACGCGCTGCAGTGCACCGTCGGGGACAGCGGTGCGCGCGGCGTACTCGGGCCAGCGCGCCGCGACGTCGATGGCGCGGTCGATGACGTGGGCGGCACCCTTCACGGCGAAGGTCGCCCCGACCTGCAGCAGGTCGGCACGAGTGATGCCGCTGCGCTTGTCGGCGATGCGCATCTGGTGCTGGCTGGTCCACGCGCCGCCCTTCGCGAAGGTGACATCGTAGGCCGGCGCCAGGCGCCACAGTCCATCCGGCGTCATCTGGAATGAGAGGTTCTTCACGTGGTCGTCCTGGTTGACGGCGACGACGTTGAAGACCATGCGGCGAAATCCCTCCTCGACGGCGGCAGGCGGGAGCTTGAGCCGGAGACAGGCCCGCAGGAACTCCTCGTAGCTGCTCGCTCCCGCGTCGTTGTAGTCGACATGCAGCAGGCCGCCCAGGGTGTGCTGGTGCAGGCGCGCGCCCTCATTGTCGATGTCGAAGCGCTTCACCAGGAGGTGGGCATATCCCCCGGCACCGGGAAGCACGGTGACACTCGCCATGTCGATCCCGGAATCAATGGCCATGGCGGCGTATGCCGCCTCGATGCGGTTGTATGGCGCCGGTTCGGACAATGCTTCCCTGCCCTGCGCATCGCCCACGCCGTCGAACTTGAGCAGCGACGGCACGTCGCCCGGTTGGGGGGTGGCGTAGCCGGAGCGAATCTCTCCAGTGGCAGGGGCATACAGCACCAGGGCCTTGGGGCGCATGCCGCCGGCCGAGGAACCAATGCGATAGATCTCGGGCACCGCGACGTCGGGCTGGCCGGCAATGACGCGGCGGGCGTCCTGCACCAATGCGGCTACCTCGAGCGACTCCTGTTCGGCGGCGCGCGTCGGCAGCGCCACTTCGGGATGATAGGTGAGCGCGCCGATGGCGCGCTGGCCGACGTAGAGGAGCCGCTGCACCGGCGACATGGCGAGCGTCTCGAGCCCGCGCGCGGCGTAGTACGCGGCGATAACGAGATTTCCGAAGGCATCCGGAAGTGAGTCGGCGAAGACACCGGGAACACCGTGGAAGGCGGGCTTCCGTCGCAGCTCCTCGAAGGTGACGGGACCGCTGGTGGAAAGCGGCAGGCGGAAGGGCGAGATCTCGAGACCACTGCGCGCGAACTCAGGAGCGTACTCGAACGCGATTCGTCCATCATCGAACTCGGCGAGCGCACCGACGGTGCGTCCCCAGAGCCTGACCTCGGCGAGGCAGCGAACGTCGGCCATCTACTTCTGCGGCCGGCGGCGTCGGTTCCGCGCGCGCAACAACGCCATGGGGCTCTCGACCGGCTCGGGGATGAACGTCTCCAGGGAATTCAGCCGACCGTACGTGCGGAGCAGCCGGATGATGGTCAGCAGGGTGGGGTTGTCTCCGTGCTCCGCCCGGCTCACGGTAGAGCGGGTGAGTCCGGCAAGCCGGGCGGCTTCGGCCTGGTTCATTGAGCCGCGCAGGGCCCGCAACCGGAGGCCGATATCGCGGAGTATGTCGGAGTCTGGTTGTGTGTATGATATATCAGTCATGATGCTATTGTCATTGATATTTGCCCGTTATATCGTGCATCGATAGTGTAGTAAAGCTGGGCAATATGAGCAAGTGATGTCGGATTTACCGGTCAACCGACCGGGTCTAGTCGCCCGGGCGATCGGTGCTGGCGACGGTGGTGAGGCGCCACTGGCCGTCACGCTTTTCCCAGGTTTCCAGCCAGGCGAAGTCGGTGCGCTCCTCCCCGGGATGCCCGGTGCTGTCGGGCGAGGTGAGCCTGACGCGCTTCTGCACGATGATGTAGGCCATCTGCCCATCGGGCGAGACGCTGACAATGGGTGGGGCGATGTCATCCCACTCGAGAAAAGTGGACTGGGCGAAGTAGGCGGAGAGGCGGGCATCACTCTCGGCGCGCGTTGGCGTGGTGACGCGACCGCGAGCGATGCTGTAGAAGGTGTCGGCGAAGGTGCCGGTGAGGAGCTGTGCCTGTTTCGATATGTGCGCTTCACGCTGGAGGTCGTGCAGGCGCAGGAGGGCAGCGCGGTCGGCGTCGGGATCGGAGGCAGGTCGGGTGCACGCGGCGGAGAGCGCCGCGAGGGGAACGAGGACGACCCACATGTTCAACCGATCAACGGGCAGCCTTGTGAGCGGTCTTGCGCGACGCCATTCGAGCAGGATCAACAGCACGGTGGTGGCCGCCACCACAACGCCGCCCCAGGACCTTCCCCGAAGAGCAGGTAGCGTTGCGAGGAGGATGATTCCGGCCAGTATTGCGAGCCACACCAGGTCGGCGCGCAGGCGGGGCGCGGGCGATGCGGGCACTGGCGCCTGCTCGTCAATGAGGTGGCGAAGTTTCGGATAGTCCCAGCCGAGCAGGATGGCATTGAACAGCAGCATGAGGGCCACGACGTAGGGAGTTCCTCGCCACTCGAGCGACACCGTCACCATGAAGATTCCGGCCAGCAACGGCACCAGCATGATGGCGCCGAGCGTGGCGAAACTCCGGGTGAGCAGGAGGGCGCCCACGCCGGCCTCGCAGGCGGCGACAAAGCGGGCGAACAGCGCGAGCCCATGCGGCGCGAGCCGGTCTTCCAGCCAGGTGGGCCCGATGAGGTTGGGAAAGTGAACGAAGAGTTTCGAGAGGCCCGACAGCAGGAAGGTGACGCCGAGGAACCAGCGAAGTGCCAGTATGCCGAGCGGCGCGCTCCGGGTGGAGTGCATCTACTCGACGGCAGCGGCCACGGGCTGCTGGCCGCGCATCTCGTTCCGGGCCTGGGAGACCATCTCGAACACCCTGTCGCGCAGGGCAGCGATGTCGGTGCGCTTGAGGCCTTCGGTCTCCACCGGCTCGAGCACCCGGACGGTGGCCACGGAGCGGCCAAGCCGCCAGTCGTGCTTCCGAAGAGCGGTGGCGGCACCGCTCACTGCGAGCGGGAGGATCGGCACGCCGGCATCGATGGCAAGGCGGAAGGCGCCATCCTTGAACGGCAGCATTTCGTCGGTTTCCGAGCGGGTGCCCTCGGGGAAGATGATGACCGAGACGTCCTGCTTGAGGATCTGCTTGCAGCGCACCATCGCCTCAGCGGCGGAGCGGGGATTGCCGCGATCGACGGGAACGTCGCCGGCCAGGCGCATGAGCCAGCCGAGCACGGGAATCCGGAAAAGCTCCGCCTTGCTGAGCCACTTCATTTCCCATGGCAGGTGACTGATGAGGAGGATATCCACGAACGATTCATGATTGGACACAACGAGATAGGGCCGGCGCGGGTTTCCGGGCATCGTACCAGACACCCTGAACTTCCAGAGGGGATTGAGAGTCGCCATGACGACGCCGATCTGACGGAACATGTATCCCACGCGGTAGCGGCCGGGGTCGGATCTGGCGGTGACCAGGCGAACAAGTGCCATCAGCGGCAGCCAGATCACCGTGCACGCGGCGAGCACGAACCAGCTCCAGATGGAGCAGAGGGTCTCCCAGAGGGACTTCATCGCGTGGCACCGGCTGCGAGTACCGCAGTCACCTCGCGCGCGATGGCGGCGCCGAATGCATCCACGTCTTCCGCAGTGGTGTCGAACGCCGTCATCCAGCGCACTTCGGAGGCCGGCTCATTCCACACGAGGAAGTTGAAGTGTTCCTGCAGTGGAGCGATGGCAGCGGGCGGAATGCGGGCAAACACGACGTTGGCCTCGACCTTCTGGGTGACCTGGACGCCGGGCACGTTGTGCACCAGGCGGTAGAGGCGCTGCGCCATCTGGTTGGCGTGGGTGGCACTCCTGAGCCAGAGACCGTCAGTGAGGAGGGCGTCGAACTGCGCCGCCACGAAGCGCATCTTCGAGGCGAGTTGCATTCCCTGCTTTCGGACGAAGCCAAAATCAGCAGCGCGATCGGGGTCGGCGAGGACGACGGCCTCGCCGCCGACCAGCCCGTTCTTGGTGCCGCCAAAGGTGAGGACATCGACACCGACGCCGGTGGTGAACGCGCCGGGCGAGAGACCAAGCGTGGCGGCGGCGTTGGCGAGCCGAGCGCCGTCCATGTGCAGGAGCAGGTTGTGCTCCCGCGCGAGGCGAGCGAGGGCGGCGATCTCCGCGGTGGAGTAGACGGTGCCGTACTCGGTGCTCTGGGTAATGGAGATGGCCGCAGGCTGCACGCTGTGCACGACGCCGATGTTGGCTATGCGTGAAGCGACGAGTTCGGGAGTCAGCTTGCCGTCGGGTGTGGGAACGGTGAGCAGCTTGCCCCCGGCCAGGTGCTCGTAGGCGCCGCACTCATCGACATTGAGGTGCGCAACTTCGGAACAGATGACGGCCTGCCAGGGCCGGAGCGCCGAGCCGATGCCGAGCACGTTGGCGGCAGTGCCGCCGAAGACGAAGTGCACCGATACCGGCGCGCCGAAGAGGGCCTGGATCCGGTCGATGGCGCGCGCGGTGACGGCATCGTCGCCGTAGCTGGGCACATGGCCGATGTTGGCGGCGGCGAGTGCGGCGATGACCTCGGGGTGTGCGCCGGCCCAGTTGTCGCTGGCGAAGTGGCGACGCGGTTCAGCCATGGGTGTGCCCGGCGTCGTCTTCCGGGGGTTCGTCGTCCCAGAGGGCGAAGACGTTGCCGTCGGGGTCGGCGATCATGGCCATGACGCCGAAGCCCATCTTGGTGGGTTCGCGCACGAAGGTGACGCCGCGGTCGTGGAGGATGCCGGCCACGTGGACGAGGTTGGGCACGTGGAAGGTGAGCCCGGTTTCGCGGCCGACGAGTTTCTTCGCATCGGGGTGGACGGCAGGGTGCACGCCCAGGTGGGGGGCCTCCTCCAGGAACTCACCGCCGAAGGATCCCTGGCGGATGAGGGGAAGTCCCAGGGTGTCGCGGTAGAAAGCGAGGGCGCGGTCGATGTCGGTGACGAAGATGGCGATGCTATGGAGATTGGAGATCATGCGGGAAAGTTAGCGCCAATTGTCGTTGCAGGAGGGGGGCCGCCTTTGCGCACGGGGCGGCAGCCACTCTAGCTGCCGCCCCGGGCACTCAATGCGGTGAAGGTCGTTGCTTGTTACGGATATGTAAACCTTGCGACCGTGTCCGCTACTGCATCTCCGCCCGGTCCGTTGAACGTTCCCGTAAATGTCTGTACGGCGCGGCCCTTGATGGCGAGCTTCACGTTGTAGGCGCTCGACGGAATGCCGCAGTCATCGTAGTACTGCACGAAGACGCGATAGTCACCGGCGGGTGCCTTGCCTGCCGGCCACGAGATGATTTCCTGGTTGATGTTGTCGATGTCACAGCCAGGGTTGGAATCGAGGTCCAGTCGCCCGCCTTCCGGGGTCGACGTATCGCTCCAGTAGACCTCCTGGCCCAGGGCATCGATCACGTGCAGGTCCACGTCGCTTGCACCAGTCCACCGGAGCGTTGCGGAGATGTCTGCCAGGGAGAGGTCGCCCGGCTGCACCTGCAGGGTGATCGGCTGGCTCACGCCTCCCGCACTGCCCAGAATCGTCCGCAACTGGAAGTCGGTGGTGGGTGGCGTATTGGCCAGCGTGATGACCAGCTCGAGCGCGGACACGCCGGACGGCAGCGTGAGTTCCCAGTATCCGTCCAGGTCGTCAACGGCGAGATACACGATGGTGAAAGCGCCGTTTGCCGTGACCAGGTACCGGAACGGCTGGCCCAGCAGTGGCGTGCTGTTGGGGGTGCCCTGGGCGGTCAGTCCGCCGCTGGTGACGGGCGGCGTGCCGGTACGGTAGATCGCGGTGACTGGAGGCATCAGCAGGGAAAATCCCCGCACGATTTCGGGCTTGAGGTAGGTACCGTTGACGAGCCGGGCCAGGCCGGTCCGCGACGCCGAGGTGCCTACGGTGGCGGACACGGCGGTGATGTAGTCCTGGGTGGTGTCGCCGCCGGATGGGGGGCCATTGTCGTCGGACCCGCAGGCGGCGAGGATCAGCGCCGCTGACAGGGCAGCAAGCAAGGCGGGTGAACGGGTCATGGGCTTACTCCAGATTGGTGGGGAGAGATGCGCCCTCTGATATACCTCAAAAGCGCAGTCTCCGCTGCCCTTGGCTCATGCAACGCTACTTCGGCGTGACCATGAGGTGGGCCCACGGCTGGCCGGGATTCATGAGCCAGGGCCGACCGGAGCCGTCGGCTGTGATCGAAAAGCCGCTTGTGGCCTCGGTGGCGTAGGGGATGTAGACCACGTACCAGCGGGCGCCCTTGCCGCGGGGCAGGCCGGTGGCGGCGTCGAGGCTGTCCTTCTGTGCCATGAGGTTGTAGAGCGCCGTTGGCTGTTCCGGCATCTTCCAGCGACCGGCCTTGATGTCGGCGCCGCGCGCGCTGTCCACCTGGGCGTGGTCCAGCTTGAGCTTGTGCAGTTCCCTGCCCCGCGCCATGAACGGCTCGAGCGCCTGCTGGTAGCAGGCTACCTGGAAACGTTCGGTGGCGGGGTCGTCGGCGAGACAGATGAGCCCGTTGGTGCCCTTCCGGATCTCGACCAGTTCCCCGCCCTGCCATCCGAGCACCGCGGCACCGGCCTGCAATGGCTCGGGCGCGGCGAGCACGGCGCCGGCCACCTGCTGCTCAACCGACGGGGCCTGGGCCCGGGCGGGAACGGCAACGATGACCGAAACGAAAAACACCGCGCAGACCCAGCTTCGGGCCCGCGCGGTGTCGTTCATGACGTAGCTCAATCTTCGACGATGATGAGGTACTTCGACGCGCCCCAGAACTCCTCGGGGTTCGAGATCGTCTGCGTGCCGATGAGCTTGCCCTTGTCGTCCGGGCCCGGCTGCAGGAGCTTCGGGTCCTGACGGGACACGATCTTGTACTTCTTGCCCTCGGGCAGCGTGATCGAGCGATCGGTGCGGGCATCGAGCACCTGGAACGCGGCGGGATTGAGCTCGCGCGCCGGTACGGTCTGCTTGCCACCGAAGACGAGGAACTTCTTGCCTTCCTCGACGATGACGCCCTTGTCCTTCAGGGAATCCTTGGTGCCGATGGCCAGGAACACCTTGTTGGCCTCGTTGCTGACGAGCGTAACGCTGTCGGCGAGCTGGCGGTTCTTGACCGTGACGGTCTCGACCTGGGCCCCGAGCTCGTCGATCTGAACCTTCTGGGCCACGATGGTGGTCTTCTGCTCCTCGATCGTGGTCTGCTGGGCCTCGATGTTGGTGCGCAGTTCGGCGATCTGCTTCTGGAAGTCGTCGATCTGCTTCAGGAGCCGCGCGTCCTTGCGCTCGAGGGAGCCGATGCGGGCCTTGGTGCGCTCGAGCTGGGCTTCGCTCTCATTGAGGCGGGCCACCGCTTCGCGGATCTTGCCGAGCAGGATCTGGCGATCCTCGGCGGCGCTGGAGGCAGAGGTGCCCTCGCTCGTGGTGGTCGGGCTCACGCCCAGGCCCTTGGCCTTGGCGAGCTCGCTGTTCACGTCGCTCACGAGCTTGCTCGTGGCGAGGACTTCGCTCAACAGGCTGTCCTTCTCGGCGGCGAGCGACGTCGCCTCAGTCTGTGCCTTCTCGAGGTCCTTGCGGCTCGCACAACCAGCCGCCGTGATCATGAGAAGGCCTGCCAGCATCAGCTTACGCATGCAATTTGTCTCCATTAACAGCGAACGTCCGCATCCTTGAAAGGCTTCGATCCGGAGCCCGCGCAGGTGCGCGTCGACCTCGAATCCGGCGACCGCGCGCGGATTTGGCGGCTGCCGAAGGCTGCTAACACTAATCAGGGCAAGGCATTTGCGTAGTGAGCCAAGTCACCAATTTTGTATCCCTTCCCCAAAACGGTGACGGTGGTCACAGACTCTCAGGCGAAGCAGGAGTCCAGAAGTCGCCTGCAGGTAGACTCATATCGTTATACCCTGATGGCAAGGCACAGTGACGGGCGGGTAGGCGGGTGGGCGGGTGGGCGGGTGGGCGGGTGGGCGGGTGAAGCTATGTGCGGACAAAGGCCAAGAGCGCTTCAAAATTGTCGCCATCGGCCGACCTGAGCGCATCGAGGTAGCGGGCGCGCGCCGTGCCCAAGCTATTAAGCGAGGCCGATCCCCAGGTAAATGGCGCGCTGCCCACCTGTCGCATCAACTGATCCGTCATCAACCTGGCGTGCCGCCCGTTTCCGTTCGGAAATGGATGAATCCACACCAGACGGTGATGAAAGCGCGCACCGATTTCATCGTTGCCGTAGGTGGCGTGCGCGATCCAGTACTCGACGTCGGATAGAAGCTGATGCAACTGCGTCGGGACCTGTTCCCAGTGCACCCCAATGTTCTTGTCGGTTCGCCGAAAGCGTCCCGCCCAGCGCCAGGTGTCACCGAACATTCTTGCGTGCAGTGACCGCGCAAAGTCGGCCGTCAGCACCTGTCTGGAGCGGGCAAGCCAGGGCAGCGCAGCAAGGATGTTCGCCTGTTCCCATTCGTTCAGCTCACCCCTCGTGCTGATGTGAGTTGGAATGAGCTCATCTCGTTCGCCGGCGTCGAGTGGCGTGGCCCCGTCCACATCGGGGTCGGGATTCACGACCGCTCGGGGTCCCAGAGGGAACGCGGACGCTCGTACAGCAGCTCGTTCGTCCGTTCCCGCAGCTGTTCCGCCGCCTCGTCGTTGCCGACGGCCTGGTCTTCGAGGCGCATTGTGTGCGATATACGCTGGAGCTCGGCGGTCGCCTTCAGGTGCGCCTGATCTTCGATCATGCGCTCCAACGGACGCTTCGGCACGATCGCATAAACGAGATCTGCATCCAGGGCAGCGGCCACTTCGCGCAGAGTCTTCAGGGTGACTGCGCCACTCGCCTCACGCTTTTCCAGCGCGCTGATAGCCTGACGCGGCATGCCCAACCGCCTTCCGAGCTGCGGCATGGTCATGCCCAAGGCATCCCGAATGGCGTGAACCCACCCAACCTCTGGAATGGCGATGCTCGATTTCCGTACGCGATCGAGGGTACGTTCCAGCTGCCTGATCTTCAATCTCGCAACCTGTGCCATAAACGCCTTGTTTCCAATCACTTAGATCGACACAGCAAGATAGTGTCATATTATAATAATACATTGCTGTGTTCTGTGTCAATCTTTGCTATTACGTTAATAGTTTTGATGTCAACTTATAAGTTCCAACTGCCGACTTCGAAGAGGGGAGCACAGGTACGAAGCCGCCAGAAGAAGAGCGGTGCTCGAGTTCTCGTCCTCAGGCCAGTAGCTGCCGGACGCGCAATTCCCGGTAGCCGAAAATCCGGGCCAGATCGCGCCGCACAAGAGGAAGGGCGAGCTCTCCGAGGGGGCTGAACGGGAGGCGGTAGCGCACCTGATCCTGCACCAGGGTGCCGCCATCGTCGGCGTCGGTGAAGGTGTGGGTGTGCTCCCAGAGCGCATAGGGACCGCGCTCCTGCAGGTCCACAAAGCGATGGGGCGGATCCCAGAGCGCGATGCGTGTGCGCCAGCGAAAGGGAATGCCGCGGAGGCTCAGGCGGTAATCGATAATCGCATCCTGGCGCATGGCGATGGGCCGAGGTGTGGTGATGCGGAATCGGAGTTCGGGAGGCGTGATGGCCTCGAGGTTCGCAGCGTCGGCGAAGAAGGCGAAGACGGCGGTGCGATCGAGGGGAAGGTGGAGCGAGGTCTTGAGGAGGTGGTTGGGCATGGGTGACGGGGGCGCGAAGGGCGCAAAGGGCGCAAAGGGCGCAAAGGGCGCGAAGGGCGCGAAGGGCGCAAAGAGCAAGGGCGCAAAGGGCGCGAAGTAAGAACGCCGCTCCTGAGAGCGGCGTCATGGTACCCTGCCCCGCGCGCCCCGGTTCCTACGCTGCTGGCTTCTTGAGGAAGCCGGCGATGAGCGGAACGAGGATGCCGCCAATCGCCGAGGCGGTGACATTGCCGGCGGTGGGGTTGCCGCCGAGCATGCCGGCCAGCGGGCCGCCAAGCGCGGCACCCCCGCCCAGTCCACCAAGCACACCCAGAATGGTGTTGATCAGCGGTCCATATGAGCGAGCCTTGTTCAGGAGGCCAGCCACGTTGCCGCCTGCAGCGCCTGCAATTGCCTCGAGGATGAGACTGGTCGGATCCATATACTCTCCCGGTTGCGAGTGTGCGGAACGGCTGGTGAGACCAGGAACAGGTTGCAGTCCGTATGGCCGGGGCTCAAGGCGCCGGACGGCTACGGCTCAAGGTCTACACCTCGCGCCGCACGGGCGTTCCGTCGCATGAGCTGGAGACCGGGTCGCGCCAGGGCGGTGTCGGCGAAGAGGGCATCGAACGCCTCCTGGGAGAGATGCTCGAAACAGTCGGGATCGTCGAGGTCGACCTGATTCCGGGGCCGGAAGTCGGCCACGGCGGATTGCTCGGCGAAGCGCAAGTTCCAGGGGCAGACCTCGTTGCAGATATCGCAGCCGAAGATCCAGCCCTCCATGCGTTCGGCGATCTCGTCCGGGATCGGCCCCTTGTGCTCAATGGTCTGGTATGAGAGGCACTTGGTGGCGTCGAGGAGCCGTGGCTGGATGAAGGCGTCGGTCGGGCACGCATCGAGGCAGCGAGTGCAACTACCACAGTGATCGGTGGTAAATGGCTGGTCGGCCGGGAGAGTTAAGTCATTGATGACACTGCCGATTACGAACCATGATCCGAGCCCCGGTCGGAGGAGCATGGTGTTCTTGCCGATCCATCCCAGGCCGGCGCGCTGGGCGAGTTCCCGTTCGGGGACGGGTCCGGCGTCGGCGAAGGGCCGAGCCCAGGTGGCACCATGGGCGAGAAGCCAATCGGCCAGCTGCTCAAGGCGCCGCATGGTGGAGAGGTGATAGTCCTGTCCCCTGGCATATCGAGCGATCTTAAACCGATGCCCTTGTTCATCTTCCGCATAGTAGTAGTTATCAATAACAACAACTGCTGACCTGCCTCGCTCGTCAATCCTTCTCGGGTCCTTGCGCTTCTTCGCCTGACGGTTGAGGTAGCGCATGACGCCACCGTAGCCCTGCTTGATCCAGCGATCGAGGACGTCGGCGTGGGGCGTTGGGGAGAGATCTGTGACTCCGCAGGCAACAAAGCCCAGCGAGAGGGCAAACGCCTTCAGCTCATCGACCGAGAAGGCGGCCGGCGACGCGACGGCATTCATCCCCGGAGGTACTTGCGGGCGGACTGGACGGGGAACTCTTCGGTGCCGGTGATGAGGCGCGCGCCGCGCTCGTAGTTGAAGTAGGACCAGGCCCACTGAAGCATGACGAGGACGCGGTTCCGGAAACCGATCAGGTAGGCGATGTGGACGAAGGCCCAGATGAACCAGGCAAGGAACCCGGAGAAATGGAGCTTCCAGATATCCGCCACCGCCTGGCCGCGGCCGATGACCGCAAGCTGACCCTTGTCCCAGTACTTGAACGGCGCGCGCGGCTTCCCTGCCAGGTCGCCGGTGATGGCGCGCGCCACGTAGCGACCCATCTGCATCGCCGTCGGCGCCACACCGGGAAGAATCCCGTCGACGGGATCCTCGAAGTGCGCGGCATCGCCAATGACAAAGACCTCCGGATGCCCGGGGATGGTGCAGTCGGGCTCGACGATCACGCGCCCCATGCGATCGAGGGGAGTGTCGAGGGTACGAAGCAATGCCGATCCACGCATGCCGGCGGCCCACACGACGGTATGCGTGGGAATGGTCCAGCCGGCTGCCTCGATGTACCCCGGCTTGATGGAACTCACGAGCATGTTCTCGCGAACCTCAACGCCAAGCCCGCGCAACTTGGTCTTGGCGGCTGCGCTCAACTCCTCCGGATAGGTGGGAAGGATGCGCGGTCCACCCTCGAGGAGGAGCACCGTAGCCTCACGTGGGTCAATGTGCCTGAAATCGCGCGCCAGGGTGTATCGCCGCAGCTCCGCGATTGTCGCCGCCATCTCGACTCCGGTCGGACCCCCGCCCACCACGACGAAGGTGAGATGGGCATGCCTCCGCGAAGCGTCGGGCTCGCGCTCCGCCTGCTCAAAGGCGAGCAGTACACGCTGCCGAATGTCGAGCGCGTCCTCCAAGGTCTTGAGGCCAGGGGCGAGGGGCGCCCACTCCTCGTCCTTGCCGTAGTAGGAGGTCTCGACGCCAGGCGCCACAACACAGTAGTCGTATTCCATACTACCACCGTCTACGTACTCAACCTTCTTGTCTACTGTGTTGATCCGGGCCACATCGGCGAGAATCACCTCGGTATGGGTTTCCCGTCGCAGTGTCGCCCGGATCGGTGCCGCGATGTCGGACGGATTGAGCGCCGCCCCGGCCACCTGGTACAGCATCGGCTGAAAGAGGTGGTGGTTGTGCCGGTCGATGACGGTGACGCGGACAGGCGCCGCGCCCAGTTCTCGGGCGGCGTACATGCCGGCAAAGCCGGCGCCGATGATGATGACGTTGGGTTGCTTGCGGGACATGATGTAATAAGGCGGGTAGGCGGGTAGGCGGGTAGGCGGGTAGGCGGGTAGGCGGGTAGGCGGGTAGGCGGGTAGGCGGGTGGGCGGGCGGGCGGGTTAGAGGTGCATCGTTTCCCGGCGCCAGCGGGCAAAGCGGATTACATCCTCAGCGGGAGGCACGGCGGCTTCGTCACCATAGGCGGTGTACATGCGCCACCGGAGATAAGTGAGATCGGGGAGAGGGAGCCAGGGCGCCTGCGCCCACCAGCGACGCCGACGGAAGGCCCAGGCTGTGCGGAGCAGGTCAATGGCGAGCCGAGGATTGACGATGGCGCGAAGGGCCAACGTGCCGGTGAGGGCAGGCCAGCTACCGGGGTAGCGTCCTTCCCAGCCTTCGTGCGGAGTTTCGCCTGTTGCTGCCATGAAGCAACAAGATAACGCGGGTATATTTGGCACCCTATGACTGTGCGCCCGCTCCCGACCACACTCGCCGCACGGTACCGCGACGAATTCCCGATCTTCCGGCAGTCGGTGTACCTGAACAGTTGCTCGCTGGGCGCGCTGTCGCGGCGGTCGCGGGCCCGGGTGAACACCTATCTTGACCAGTGGGAGACGCGGGGCGCGTCGGCGTGGTACGACACCTGGTGGCAGGCGCTGGCCGACCTGAGGGCAGGGTATGGTCGAGTCGTCGGGGCGCCGGCGGGCACGATCGCCCTGCACCCGAACATCACGACGGCGCTCACGAGCATCGCCGAGTCGCTGGACTACGGAAAGCGACCCAAGGTGGTGGTGACGTCGCTCGACTTCCCGACCATCGCGTATCAGTGGCTGGCGCGGGTGCCCCACGGGGTGGAAGTGGTGGTGTTGCAGAGCCCGGACGGCGTGCGGGTGCCACTGGAGCTGTACGAGCGCGCGATCGACGAGCGCACGGCGCTGGTGGCGACGAGCCATGTGTTCTTCACCAGCGGGTGCATCCAGGACGCCGCGGCCATCAGCGCCATCGCGCACCAGCAAGGGCGCGCTGGCACTGATCGACGGCTACCAGGCCGCGGGACAGATTCCGGTGGACGTGGTCGCGTCGGGCGTGGACTTCTACGCGAGCGGCGGCCTCAAGTGGCTGCTGGGCGGCACCGGCATCGCGTTCATGTACGCGCGCCAGGAACTGTTGCCCACGCTCTCGCCCAAGGCGGCTGGATGGTTCAGCCACCGGGAGCAGTTCCGGTTCGACCCGAATGCCCTGGAGCTGCACGACGACGCGCGGCGGCTGGAGGGTGGCACGCCGGCGCTGATGCCGGTGTATGCGCAGCTGGGCGGGCTCGAGCTGCTGGAGGAGATCGGCATCGACGAGGTGCGCCGGGAGACGGCGGCGCTGACGGAGGACCTGATCGCGCTGGCGCGTGAACGCGGACTCCGGCCCAAGGTGGCGGCCACCCCGGCGGAGCGGAGCGGCATCGTGATGCTGCCGAGCGACGACCCGGCGGGCGCCGTGCGGGGCCTGGCGGCGGCAGGGATCATCACCGATGCGCGACCGGGCCATGTGCGCGTGTCGCCGTACTTCTACAACGTGCCCGACGATTACCGGGCGCTCCTGGAGCACCTGACCTCATGAGCCAAGGTTCAACCCCGACACCGATGCCTTTCCGGCTGACGAATCCGAACTCACTCGGCACGGAGGACGCGCAGCTGCTGCAGCGTCCCACGTCGCCGGTTGAACGTGCCGAGGCGATCAGGCTGAGTGATTCGTGGCGGGTGCTGCGGATCATGGGCGAGTTCGTGTGGGGCTTCGACAACCTGGCCGACGTGAAGGACGGTGTCACGGTGTTCGGTTCGGCGCGCACGAAGCCGGGGACGCCGTACTACGAGCTGGCGCGCGAGACCTGCCGCCTGCTGGCCGAACAGCAGATCCCGGTGATCACGGGCGGCGGACCGGGGATCATGGAAGCGGGGAACAAGGGCGCCGGGGAAGCGAACGGGCTCTCGATCGGCTGCAACATCGAGCTGCCGTTCGAGCAGCGGGGCAACGACTTCGCCAACCGGGCGCTGTACTTCAAGTTCTTCTTCGTGCGGAAGACGATGTTCCTCAAGTATTCCACCGCGTTCATCGTGTTCCCGGGAGGGTACGGGACGCTGGACGAACTGTTCGAGGCGCTGACGCTGATCCAGACGGGGAAGGTGAGCGACTTTCCAGTGGTGCTGTTCGGCAAGAGCTACTGGGACGGGCTGGTCGAGTGGCTGACGAAGACGGCGGTCGTGGCCGGCAACATCAGCGCGTCGGACCTGGACCTCTTTCACGTGACGGACGACCCGAAGGAAGCGGTGCGGATCGTCCTCGATGCGCGGGCGCGCCGGGAGTAGCCACCTATCATGTCTGGAGATCGATCGATGGGCCCGATTCGCACCTTTCTCGACCAGCACTTCCTGCACTTCAACGCGCGGGAGACCGTGGCGGCGGCGCGCGCCTACGAGAATCACGTGAAGGCGGGCGGCAAGATGCTGGTGACGCTGGCGGGTGCGATGAGCACCGCCAAGCTGGGCCAGATCCTCGCCCGGATGATCCGCGCGGACATGGTGCACGGGATCTGCTGCACCGGTGCCAACCTGGAAGAGGACCTCTTCAACCTCCTCGCCTACAACGACTACAAGATCATCGAGGACTACCGGGCGCTCTCGGTGCAGGACGAGAAGGAACTCTACGACGCGGGGTTCAACCGGGTGACCGACACGGCGATCCCGGAGTCGGTGATGCGGAACCTCGAGCGGAAGCTGATCGACCGCTGGAAGAAGGCGGCCGACTCGGGGGAGCGGAAGTTCGAGGCGGAGTTCCTGCAGGACATCTTCGCCAACGGTGCGATGGAGGAGTTCTACCAGATCCCGGCCGTTAACTCATGGTTGCTTGCGGCGTGGGAGAAGGGAATCCCGGTGTATCACCCGGGATGGGAAGATTCCACCACGGGCAACATGTTCGCGGCGGCGGTGTTCCGGGGCGAGGTGAAGCATCATCAGTGCGTGAAGAGCGGCACCGAGCAGATGGAGCACCTGATGCGCTGGTATCTCGACGCGAGCGGCTACAACGCCGCAAAGAAGAAGGCGAAGGGCGGCGACGCGGTGCTGGACAAGCCGAGCGTCGGGTTCTTCCAGGTGGGCGGAGGGATCGCCGGCGACTTTGCGATCTGTGCGGTGCCGGCGATGGTGCAGGATCTCCAGATGGAGGACGTCCCGTTCTGGGGCTACTTCGCGCAGATCTCGGACGCGTCCACGAGTTATGGCGGGTACTCGGGTGCAGTGCCGAACGAGAAGATCACGTGGGGCAAGCTGGACGTGGATACGCCCAAGTTCATGATCCAGAGCGATGCCACGATCGTCGCACCGCTGGTGTTTGCGTATGTGCTGAATGACTGACAGGCGGGTGGCCGGATGGGCGGGTAGGCGGGTAGGTAGGCGGGCAGGCGGGTGGGCGGGCAGGCGGGTGGGATGAGCGCACCGAATGGGGCGGCACCTGCGCCGGTAACGCGGCGGTATGCGGCGTACGCACTGGCCCTGCTGACCGCGATCAACCTCCTCAATTATCTCGACCGCAACGTCATCTTTGCGTTGTTCGAGCCCCTCAAGCGCGACCTCAACTTCACCGACACACAACTGGGCTGGCTGGGATCGGCGTACATCCTCGTGTACTCGCTGGCGGCGCTGCCGCTGGGAGTGCTGAGCGACCTGCGGTCGCGGCGAGCGGTGATCGCGGGGGGTGTGGCGGTGTGGAGCGCCTTCACCTTCCTGAGCGGGCTGGTGCGGAACTTCTGGCAACTGTTCGCCTGCCGAGCGGTGGTGGGGATCGGCGAAGCGGCATTCGCGCCGGCGGCGAGTTCGCTGGTGGCCGACTACTACCCGGGCAAGGGCAGGGCGGCGGCGATGGGGGTGCTCTCGGCGGGGCTCGCCATCGGGGGCGTGCTGGGAATCCTGCTCGGCGGCACGCTGGAACAGCTGTACGGCTGGCGGGTCGCGTTCATGGCGGTGGGTGTTCCGGGATTCCTGCTGGCGTTGCTGGCATCGCGCCTGATCGATCCATCGGGGCGGAGCGGCCCGGTGGCGGTGCGGCCGTACGTGAAGGAAGAGGGGATGGTCACGACGATACTGCAGTTCTATCCCCTCATCGTGAGCGTGGTAGTCGGTGTGGGCGCGGCGCTGCTGCTCGACTGGCACTACGGGGAGGATTCGCGGGCCGACGTGGCGGCGGCGGGGGCGATCATCGGCACCGGCGTGGTGGTGCAGATCTGGTTCTGGGTGCGCTCGATCAGGATGGGGAAGCTGGAACGCACGCCGTTCGGTCACGACGCCGGCACGGCGCTCGATGGATTGCTTGGCGCACTGCAGCGAGTGCTGCGCACGCCGACGCTGGTCTACGTGTTCATCGCGGGGGCGATGATCTCATTCGGGATGAACGGGCTGGTGGGCTGGGGGCCGACGTTCATCATCCGCGAACTGGGACTCTCTGCCGGCGAGGCGGCCCGGCTGCTGGGGATCACGGGGCTCATTGCCGGGGTGTGCGGGACGCTCGCAGGCGGGCTGATCGCCGACTGGTGGCTCAAGCGGAACCCGCGCGCGCGGGTGCTGACGGTGGCCCTCGGGCTCCTGATCGGCGGACCGCTGGCGCTGTGGCTCATGACCGTGCGGGATCCGGGAACGTTCCGGCTGCTCTTCGGCGTGGCGTTCTTCTTCCTCTCGTGGTACAACGGCCCGCTGAGTGCGACGATCTTCGACGTGGTGCCGGGGCGGATCAGCGCCACGGTGGCGGGCGCCTACTTCCTGTTCATTCACCTGGCGGGCGATGCGATCGCGTTTCCGCTGGTGGGAATGCTATCGGACCGGTTCGGGCTGGAGCACGCGGTGTTCGTGCTGCCGGCGGTATCGATCGCTGGGGGACTGGTGGTGCTGGGGGCGGGGGGGAAGGTCGTGAGGGATATTGAAACGGTGAACGGTGAACAGTGAACGGTGAACGGGAACTGCAACAGCGTGAGGGGGAACTGCGACTGCGTGAAAAGTGAACGGTGAACGGTGAACGGTGAACGGGAACTGCAACAGCGTGAGGGGGAACTGCGACTGCGTGAACAGTGAACAGTGAACAGTGAACGGTGAACGGGAACTGCAACAGCGTGAGAGGTGAGGGGTGAGGAGTGACGGGTGAGGGGGGCCGGCGGCCTAGGTGTGGGATCGGGTGACGGCGAGAAGGCGATCGATATCATTCTCGGTGTTGAAGAGGGCGGGGGAGACGCGCACCTCATGCTCGCGCACCGTAACGTCAATGCGTGCGGCGGTGAGGGCAGCGCTGAGTTCCGTGGGATCCTTGACGAGCTTGAAAGTGACGATCGAGGTCTTGTTGCCCCGTGGCGTGAAGAGCTGGTAGCCCTGAGCGAGGAGCCCGTCCTGCAGGCGCTGTGCGAGTGATACGGTATGTGCCTCGATGCGGGCTACGCCGACTTCCTCCAGGTAGTCCAGCGCGGCACTGAGCTGGTACACCTCGGCGAAGGGCAGGGTGGCGTAGGTGAACTTGCCGGCGGACTTCCGGAGCTCGAACTGCTGGTCCGGCAGCTCGCGCTCGACGCTGAAGGCGCCGAAGCGATCGGGCTGGATGCGGTCGAGCATTGCGCGGCGCACGTAGAAGGGCGCCACACCGAAACCGCCGAGCAGCCATTTGTAGGTGCCGCAGCAAAGTGCGTCAACGCCGGACGCCCGGACGTCGATGGGGAACATGCCGACCGCCTGGATGGCGTCGGCATAGACGAAGGCTCCGTGTGCATGCGCCACCTCCGCAATGGCGCGCATGTCGTGGCGGAAGCCGTTGACGGACGAGACCCAGGCGACCGACACCAGCCGGGTGCGGGCGTCGATGAGCGGCTCCATGTCGCTTGCCTCGACCGTGCCATTGCGATTCCGGGCAATGCGGAGCTCGACGCCATGTCGCGCCTCGAGCTGGCGGTAGATCACGAAGGCGGCTTCGTAGTGCAGGTCGTCGATGACCACATTGTCGCCCGGTGTCCAGTCGATGGAATTGGCGACGATGTTCTCTCCCTCGGTGGTGGTGTACAGGAGGGCGACCTCGTCGAGCGTCGCATTGATGAGGCTGGCGAACTTGATCCGGGCGGTGCCGACCTGGCGGAGCAGGGACCCCACGTTGAGCGGCTCCCGGGCCCGCTTTTCGTTGAAGGCCTGACTGGCGGCCATCACCGGTGTCGGGAGGGGCGCGATGTAGGCGGTGTTGAGGTAGGTGCGATTGGCGGTGATGGGGAAGTCGCCGCGAACGCCGAGCGGGTCGTCGGGCCCGCCTACCGCGGGTCGGGCCGGCGCCGGCGGGTTCACGGGGCCCAGGGCTGCAGCTGCGGCGAGTGAGGTGGCGGCAGAGACGAACGACCGGCGATCGAGAGTCATGGCACAAGCGTATCCATCAAACGTGAGAGCGCAACTACGTACGCTGCGAAGCGGCAACTGGGGCGCGTGCATCCTGGCGGCGGGCGTCGTGCTCCTGGCCGGCCCGGTGCTGGCCCAGTCGGCACCGGTCGTATCCGGGGACCGGATCCGGACCGACATGCAGGTCCTCTCCTCTGATTCGTTCGGGGGCCGGAAGCCGGGTACGCCGAGCGAGCGGAAAACCACCGACTACATCGTGGCGCAGTTCGCCGGTGCGGGTCTGGCGCCGGTCGCTGGAGATGTGTGGCTCCAGCCGGTGGCGCTGGAGACGCGCCGCATGCGGAGTGCGAGCGTGGTGATCCGTGGGCCGGACGGGAAGTCGATCGTCCTCGGCGACGGGGTGGTGCTGGTGGGCAACGACGAGATGGTCGCACTGGACGGGGTCTCGATAGCATGGGGCGGATACGCCAGGGGAGCGCCAGCGGTGGCTGGCGAGGCTTCTGGTGCGCTGGTGTTGTATCGCGACACTGATCCACCGGGAGTGGCGCAGCCGCAGGCAACCGATGGGGTGACGCGGATGGCGGTGCTGGCCGCCGCGGGGGCGCGGGGTGCGATCGCCGTGGTGGCAGACGAGGCGTTTGCGCGGCGGAAGGCGGCATTCGAGAGCGGGGTCACGACGCTGGCATCGGATCCAAGCGTGACGGTGCGCGGGGTGATGAGCGAATCAGTGGCGCGGCAGGTGCTTGCGGCGGCTGGAATGAGCCTGGGCTCCCTCGACACCCTCGCGGCGGCGTCGGGGTTCAGGGCGATGGCGACTTCCGCTCCTGGCCGACGTGAGGGTGAGCACCGACATCGCAAGGTTCACGAGCCACAACGTGGCCGGAGTGCTCAAGGGTGCCAAGCAGCCCGACGAGTACGTGATGTACACGGCACACTGGGACAGTTTCGGCCGCTGCCGTCCGGGCGAGGCGGACGAGATCTGCAACGGCGCGATCGACAACGCGAGCGGAACGGCGGGGATGATCGAACTGGCGCGTGCGTTTGCGAGCGGGCCGCGCCCTGATCGCAGCGTACTGTTCCTGGCGACCACCGCCGAGGAGATGGGGCTGGCGGGATCGCGCCAGTACGCGCGCACGCCGCTGGTTCCGCTGGCAAACACAGTGGTCGAGTTCAACCTCGACGTGATCGTGCTCTACGATCGGGGCAACACGGCGGGGTTCGTTGGCGCGGGGCTCACGGATGCGGACTCAGTGTTCGAGGCACTGGCGGCGGTGCAGGGAAGGAAGCTCGACACGGGGCAACTGACGCGGATGGTGCTGCGGAGTTCGGACATGTGGTCGCTGCTGATCGCGGGGGTGCCGTCGTTCATTCTTTCGGGTGCCATCGGTACCGGAGCGGAGGGAAGCAAGCCGTTCCACAGCTACCTGGCGACGCGGTATCACCAGCCGGGCGATGAGTTCCTGGCGTCGATGCCGATGGGGGGCGCGGTGGAGGAGGTGGAGCTGCTGTACGCTGCGGGGCTGTATTGCGCGAAGGCGGGGACGAGGGTGGAGTTCAGGGCGGGGTCGGTTTTCCAGCGGAGGTGAGGGGTGAGGAGGAACTGCAACTGAGTGAGGAGTGAGGGAGTGAGGGGGAACTGCGAAGGGTGTGAGGGGGACTGCGGTAGCGCGCCAAACCTGCCTGAGACCGCGTCCCACAGGTCGGTTCAGCAGGCCGAGGTCCTTCTTGAAGCTGCTAGCGGGCGCTGCGCCAGGCCAGCTCGAGCAGTTCCTGATAGATCTCTTCCGCGCGCGCGGGATCGTTGGAGCGCAGCGCCTCCGTGGTACAATGCCGCAGGTGATTCTCCAGCAGTTCACGCCCCGCGCCACGCAACGCTTCCTGCACCGACTGCACCTGGGTGAGCACATCGGCGCAGTAGCGCTCCTCCTCGACCATGCGCTGGAGTCCGCGCACCTGGCCCTCGATGCGACGGAGGCGGTTGAGGACGGCCTGCTTGGTGTCCGGGGGGATGGAGGCGTGGCGAGATTCTGGTGTCATGTCAGGGCCCGGTTGGAACAGCGTGAACGGTGAAAGGTCAACAGTGAACAGGAGCTGAAACGTTGATGTCCGTTCACCATTTACCGCTCACCGTGTTAGTAAACCCCTTCAACCGCAGACTATTGGCCACCACGCTCACGCTGCTCAGCGCCATCGCCGCCGCGGCCATGGTGGGCGTGAGGCGGATGCCGAAGGCAGGGAAGAGCACGCCGGCGGCAACTGGAATGCAGATGATGTTGTAGACGAAGGCCCAGCCCAGGTTCTGGCGGATCACGCGCATCGTCTGCTTCACGAGGGCCAGCGCATCGCCGACACTGCGGAGGTCGTTCCGCAGGAGGGTGACGCTGGCAGTCTCCAGGGCCACGTCGGTACCGCCGCCCATGGCGACGCCGAGATCGGCCTGGGCCAGGGCCGGCGCATCGTTGAGCCCGTCACCCACCATGGCCACGTGGCGGCCCTGGTCCTGGTACTTCCGCACGACATCGAGCTTGTGACCAGGTGAGACTTCCGCCTCGACGGTATCGATCCCGACCTGGCGGGCGACGGCGTTTGCGGTGTCGCGCCGATCGCCAGTGAGGAGAACGGTGTTCAGTCCGCGCGCGCGAAGTGCGGCAATGGCGGCGGCACTGGTGGCGCGGATGGGGTCGGCGATGGCAAGCAGGCCGGCGAGCACACTATCGACCGAGATGAACACCGGCGTGGCGGCGAGGGCGGCGTGCCGAGCGGCGGCATCATCGAGCAGGCCGGTGGCGATGCCGTGCGCATTCATGAACGCGGTATTGCCGATGGCGACCCGGCGGCCGTTCACGGTGCCGGCAATGCCGAGCCCCGTCTCGACAGCGAGATCGGTGGCATCGGGGATGGTGGCGTTGTCGGGCACCGCGGCGAGCACGGCGTCGGCGAGGGGATGCTCGCTGGCCTGCTCCACTGCAGCAGCAAGGATGACGAGTGCGTCGCGATCGAGCGACGAGCCCGGCGCCAGCTCGACGGCGGTGACGCGAGGGCGGCCCTCGGTGACGGTGCCGGTCTTGTCGAGCAGCACCAGGTCGATCTTGTCTCCCCGCTCGATCGCCTCGCCGCCCCGCACAAGCACACCCAGCTCGGCGCCGCGTCCGGTGCCGACCATGACTGCGGTGGGCACGGCGAGGCCCATGGCGCAGGGGCAGGCAATGATGAGCACGGTGACCGCTGCCACGAGGGCGTTGAGCAGGCGCGGCTCAGGTCCGGCGAAATACCAGGCGGCGGCGGCAAGCATCGCGATGACGACCACGACGGGCACGAAGATCCCGGCGACGCGGTCGGCGAGGCGCTGGATGGGTGCCCGGGTTTCCTGGGCCTCGCGGACGAGGCGGATGATGCGGGCCAGCACCGAATCGGCGCCGGTGCGGAGCACGCGAACCCGGAGTGCCCCGGTGCGGTTGACGGTGGCGCCAACGACCTCGTCTCCCACCTTTCGTTCGACGGGAAGGGGCTCGCCGGTGAGCATCGACTCGTCGATAGTGCCTTGGCCGTCGACGATGACACCGTCGGCGGCGATGGATTCACCGGGGCGCACGCGGAACTCGTCTCCCTCTGCGAGCTCTGCGATGGGCACCTCCACATCACCGCCGGCGCGCACGAGGCGCACCGTCTGCGGCCTCAAGGCAAGCAGCCGGTCGAGCGCCGCCGATGCGCGGCCTTTCGCCCGTTCCTCGAGCCACTGACCGGTGACGATCAGCGCGATGATGCCGATGACCGCCTCGTAGTAGACGGCAGGCGCGATACCCTGGCGCTCGAACCAGGGTGAGGCCACGGTGGTTGCGATGCTGAAGAGGAGTGCCGCGCCAGTGCCGAGCGCGATGAGGGTGTTCATGTCGGCAGCGCGGTGCCGGGCGGCGGCCCAGGCGCGCACGTAGAAATGCCGGCCGTGAATGAGGACCACCGGGAGCGTGAGTGCCAGCAGGATCCAGCGCCAGGTGGACGCCGACACGGCGGCGGCGGCGGGGATCGCCCGCTGCAGCAGTGCCGTGAGCGGGTGCATGAGCTGCATGAGCGGATCGGACTGGCCGTGGACGGAGCCACCCGGCGCCGAGTCGAGCAGCATGGAGATGACCATCGCCACCGCGAAGAAGGCGAGGGGCACCCAGGGTGTGACGCCGGCTGCGTGCTGGTGCACATGACCGGCGGCCGCTGGTGCGGCTGCGGCGTGCTCGTGATGGTGGTGCGTCGCGGCCGGCATGCCGTCGGGATCAACGACGGCGCCGTATCCGGCTCCTTCTACTGCAGCCACGAGACGCTCGGCGCCGGTTACTCCGGGGTCGAATTCGATGGCGGCGGTGTTAGTCATCAGGTTGACGTTGGCGCTGCTGACGCCCTCGGTACGCTCGAGCACGCGCTGGATGCGGGAACTGCAGGCGGCGCAGGTCATGCCGGTCACGTCCAGTCGCACGCGCCCCTGGGCGCGTGCGTCTGGACGTGCCGGGACGTGAGGACGTGAGGACGTGAGGGCGTGAGGTTCGTGTCTATCGGACATGAGTGGTTTCGTAGCCGGCGTCGGTGACGGCGGCGGCAACCTTCTCGGCGGTGGTGACGGCAGGGTCGAACTCCACCTCGGCGCGACCGATGCGCACCGAACCAACGGTGACCCCGGGCGTGTCGCTCAGCGCTCGCTGGACGGCGTTGAGGCAGTGGCCGCAGGACATGCCATTGATGTTGAGAACGAGCGGGGTCATTGGATATCTCCTCTGTATGCCTGCTTCAATATAGGGGAGGGGGGTATAAGGTGCAAGACGCGGCACCGGGGCGTCGGCGCAGCGGATTCGCGACGAGACGGATGTACCTAAAGCTCTGCCCTATAATATCTTACGTTGAAGCCGAGTATCGGCATACGTCGTGCACCCACCTGATGCATGCATACGAATATCGGCGAACTGGTGGTGCCGGTGCCCGGCCCGGAGGAATCTCTGCGCGAGGCATCGGTGCTCACGACCTGGTACCAGGCGCTGAGCAACGTCGTCGGTGTGGAGATCCCGCACGACCTGCTGGCGATCTGGTACTACCCGGTATCGGGTGGCGCAGCGCTGGTGGGTCCGGCCGCGCTCGCCGAAGACGACCTGCGGGTGCCGCTGCCGTCGCCGCGCGTGGGCTCGGTGCCATTAGAGCTGCTCGAAGAGGTGATTCGCGACGCCGGCTACGGCTCAGCGTCGTGCTTTCCCTGTCGCACGGAGCGCGACGACGTGGGCCTGCTCCTGGTCGCGTCCTTCGAGCCCGGCATGCATGACGCCGAGACGCTGGAGCGACTGGCGGCGGTGGCACGGCGGATCGCGCCGACGCTCGGACGCCTGGCCGATCCCGAACGACCGGACTTTGAGCCGAGCCCAGAGACACGGGTCAGCGACGCGCTAGCGGCAACAACGCGCGATGCACACACGCCGCGGGAGTTTGCACGGGGTGCGAGCGCGGCACTCGATCTCCTGATCCCGCACACTCGCTTCGACATCTTCGTGCCCGGTGCGTCGCCGGAGCAGGTGTACCGCCTCAGCGCGCACGAACAGGGTGGCCTCTGGAGCGACAGTTCGCTGATCGTGCCGCGAGACCTGTTCGATCCATCGGCGGCATTCGGCGGGTGCGGAAGCGTGCGCATGGCAGACGCGCTCCGCGAAACCGGCTGGACCGGCTGGGCTGACAGCAGCCACGGCGCCGTGCACTCAGTGCTGGGCGTGCGGCTGGTCGTGGCGGAGCGAGTGGTGGGCTACCTGCTGCTGGGCTCTGATGCGGTTGGGGTATACGACGCACACGATGCAGCGTTGCTGGATCGGCTGGGACCGTGGATCGCGAGCCGAGTGGAGGCGCTGGTGCAGGCGCACCAGCTTCGGATCATCCGCGCGCAGCTCGGGTCAGCGAACGCGATCCCGACACAGTTGCGGCGCATGGCGACGATCCTGGCGACGGTCCCTGACTTTCTCCACTGCGCTCCGGGAATACATGGCAGAGGCGACGGCGTTGCTGCCGTTCCACCGGGTGCGGCTGGCGCTCCGGACGGAGCAGCCCGATCGGGTGCTGGTGCTGGTGCCGGGGGATCACCGTCACCTGGGCGAGATCACGTCGACGCCGGTACACAATGCGGTGGTGAGCCGAGTGATTGCGGGGGAGGTACCGCACGGCGTGATGGGCGGGGGTACCGACATCGAGCTGGTGTTTCCGCTCAGGGCGGGCGGCGCCATCAATGGCGCGCTGATCCTGACGACCGGTGCCACCGATGCGTTCACCCGGCTGCACCTCGCGATGGCGCAGCAGGTGGCGGACGGCATTGCGCCGTGGATCGAACTGCTGCGAACGTCGCCCGCCGAAGCTACCTACCCCCGGACCTCCTGATCCACGCAGCGGCCGCATGGTTCGCGGCGTAGCTTTGCAGCATGACGTCCCCGTTCCACTACTCCGAGCGACAACCGGCGCCGGCACTCCGGCCATGGATCAAGAACTACTGGGGATTCTCGGTACATCCAGGCACGGATCATCCGCTGATACATCACGCACCTCCGGACGGTTGTTCGTCCCTCGTGCTGCCACATGTCCCCGGTGTGGCTGCTCAGGCGCAGGTCAGCGGCCCGTGGCTGGACGCGCTGACGGTGCCAGTGCGGCCGGGGGCACGCTACTGGGGATTTCGCTGCCTGCCGCACGCGGGGGGCCGGGTGTTCGGCATCGACCCAGCGTTGCTGCGGGACCAGACCCGGCCGGCGTACCCCATCATCGGTGACCTGGCGGACCGGCTCCTGGCGGCGACCGCACCCCTGACCGACGCAGACGACGTAGCGCGGGCACTCGATGGCCTGCTGCTGCCGATGGCGAACCAGTGGCGAGAGCCGGACCCGTTGTCGCGTGCCGCGGTGGCGGCGATCTCGGCGGCCGAGGGCGAATGCGCGATCTCAGCGGTAGCCGACCAGCTCGGTGTGTCGCCGCGAACGCTGCTGCGGCACTTTCGCGCCTCGACGGGCATCACCCCGAAAGAGTTCGCACGGATCCGGCGCTTCGTGCGGGCGGCAGTCGCGCTGCTGGAGCCGCGAGACCTTTCGTGGGCGCGAGTGGCAGTGGAAGCGGGGTATGCGGACCAGGCGCACCTGTCGAACGAATTCACCAAATTGACGGGGCTCGGGCCGGAGGGCTTCCTGGCGCGCGTCCGCGCGACCACGCACGACAACGTTCGTCATTGACCGAAATCTCCAAGACTGCACCGCGCGAGGACTGGTAACTTGTGGCAACCCTATTTATCGAGGTTGCCGGACGATGGGCTACCGTATGTTGCTCGCCGCTGGAATGCTGATCGCGCTCCCGGCGGCCGCCCAGGTTGCCGCGCCTCCGCAGGGTCCGCTGGCTTCGCTTGCGTTCATGGTTGGTGAGTGGGAGGGGCCTGCATGGTACGATATGGGGCCGCGCGGCCGGCAGGACGTGCGGCAACACGAGTGGATCGGCACGGCGGCGGGTGGCTGGGTGATTACCGTGCAGGGGCAGGGAACAGTGACGCTCCCGGATGGCAGTGAGAAGCTGATCTTCGATGCCTACGCGGTGATCTTCCGTGACCACGACGGCAAGGTTGCGATGCGCGCATACCGGGGTGAGGAGTATGTCGACCCGGAATTCGAGCTCACGGCAAACGGCTTCATCTGGAACTTCACCGATCCGCGGGCGGGGAAGGTGCGCTACACGATGACGCACACCCCGGCCGACGAGTGGAACGAGGTCGGGGAGCGCCTGTCTGACGGCTCCTGGGTCAAGTTCTTCGAGATGACGCTGCAGCGCGTGAAGCGCTGAGCGGGGGGCGACCGTGCGCTCGGTTCACCTTCCTGAATCGAGGTGCCAGGAAGGGTGGACCCAGTGGTCTCCCTTCCGCTCAAACACCTCGGTGGCCCGTCCCGACTGCCGGCTCACAATCCCGTCGTACTCGAACTCCACCACATAGAGACTGAAGACCACCGCCACATCGCCGAAGAGCTGGATCTCGGTGTGGGGGAAGTCGAGCGCCACGAGCTTGCCACCGTGTGACGCGAAGCTCGCCGCATCGGCGAGCGTGCCGGCGCGATCGAGCCATGGTCCACCGCTCCAGCCTATCGAGATGAAGTTGTCGGGGAAGATCCGGCCCATGGTGGCCTGGTCGTTGGCGAAATAGGCGCGCCATGCGGTATCGCGGATGGCGACGACCTGCCGCTCGATGGCGGGATCGACGTGGGTGATCTGCTTCATGTGCATCAGGGTCGAGTCCTGGGCGGAAAGAACGGCCGGGAGCAGGAGTGCAGCCAGCGTGAGGGTGCGGTGCATGGGGGTGAGGGGTGAGGGGTGAGGGGTCAGGGCGTGGACGTGGGAGCGGTGGTGAGCTCGTCGGCGAGGGCGCCTGCGCCGTAGATCGTCCGGAGTGCCTCGACGATCGCGCGGGAATCGAGATAGACCGCCCGGGCCTGGTACTCAGTGAAGAGAAACCGGTTGGGCAGCATCTCCATGTTTCCGTCGAAGATCAGCCCGACCACCTCGCCATCGCGGTTGATGACGGGGCTCCCGGAATTGCCCCCGATAATGTCGTTGGTGGACGCGACGTTGTACGGCGTGGCGAGTGCCAGGGAATCCTTGCGCTGCTGCCAGCGCTCCGGGAGGTCCCATGGCGTTATCCCCTTGAATCCCGCGCTCCGGTCGTAGAGCCCATAGAACGTGGTGAAGGCGGGAGCGAGGGTGCCGTTCATCGGGTAGCGCCTGGGCTGGCCGTCACTGATACGGAGGGAGAACGTCGCATCGGGTGCCACGGCATTGCCGTAGGTCGCGAGCAGGGCCTGGGCGATCAGCTCGGTCGCCGCCGTTTCGCGCGCCGCCAGGTTCTGTACCTGCAGCGTCTGGCTCCGATCGAGGGGATCGATGACGCGCGCGAGGACGATGAACGGGTCCTTCGAGGTCTTGATGCCGATCTCACCACTGGTGAAGAGCGCCAGGCGTTGCGCCGGCTCGATCAGGACAGTGGAGGCGAGCATGGCCTCGGCGGCCGCCGAGGGTGTGCGACTCCCGAGGGCGGCGCGGCGGACGGGATCGGTGGCCGGGAGGTCCTTCTCCATGGCGGTGAACCAGGCGGTGAGCCAGAGCCGCTCGGCTACAGTATCGATCGGCGCACCGGCCACCATCGCGAGCTCGAGCTGCTTCCGGCTCGCGTCGCGGAAGGCGGGTGCCCGCAGCGAATCGGGCAGGGCGAGTTCATCGTTGTAGCGCACGAACATCCCGGCGATGGGAAGAAGCCGGCTCTGGTCGGCGTTGAAGGAGTAGTAGCGTCGCTTCGCGGCACTTGCCCGCAGCTCGGTCTGCACGAGCGCGATGTCGCTCCACGCCTTGCCATACTTGAGCTGGTAGGAGGACTTCGCCGCCACGCGTCGCTTGAAGTCGGCCTCCCAGGCCTTCTTCTGCGCCATGAGGCGGGCGTCGAGCAGGCCCGACTGGTAGCCCCCGATTGCCTTCCGGGCATTCTGGAAACTGAAGTACTGGTTCCGGAGCGCCTTGGCGCGGTCGTCATTCATGGCGGAGAGTTGCTCAACCACCCCAATACGACGATCGAGGGCTGCAAGTTGCGCCGGGTAGGAGACGTCCCGGAGGTAGATGAGTTGCGACATCGTATTGAGCCGCCCGGTGGACCCGGGGTTGCCAATGACGAAGATGAGATCGTCCTCGGAGGCGCCGGCCTTGCTCCACGCGAAGTGATCGGTGGTCTCGGCGGGCTTGCCATCGACGTAGGCGCGCACGAACGACATGTCGATGTCGTAGCGGGGATAGGTGAAGTTGTCGGGGTCGCCGCCGAAGAAGGCCATCTGGCTCTCCGGTGCCATGACGAGTCTCACGTCGGTGTAGCGCCGGAAGCGGTAGAGCTTGTACTGGCCGCCGCGGTAAAGCGTGACGACCTGGCAGAAGGCATCGACCGAGATGTCGGCACAGTCCTTCTCGATGGCAGTGATGACGCCGTTGCGAAGCGTGCTCGCGGTGCGGGGCGGCGCCTTGCCGATGGCGGCCTGCACCCGGGCGGTGACGTCGGTGATCTCCTGCAGCTGGTCGAGGAAGACCGACTTGCAGCGCCGTTCGTCGGCCATGCCGGGAGCGACGAACCCGGTGGCGAGGAGGTCCTCGCCGGGCTGGTTGACGCTCTCGATGCACTCGCGGGCGCAGTGGTGGTTGGTCATGACCAGGCCCTGGCCCGACACGAAGGAGGCGGAGCAATTGCCGGCGTAGCGCAGGGCGGAGAGGCGGGCGTGATCGAGCCATCCGGCGGGGGGCTGGAACCCGTAGCGCGTGTTCCAGTACTCGAGGGGTGGCACATCGAACTGCCACATCTTGCCGGTCTCGAGACCGGGATACTCCCGCGGTGGCGCCTGCTGCGCCGTGGCTGGAGCAGCGGCCAGAATCAGGGCAATGAGTGCCAGGCATGAGCGGGTCCGCACGGCGGGGCCTCAGGAAGAAGGTGGAGCGGAAAATAGGAGGACGGCGCCGTGGAGGCATGGGTGGCCACCCCAGGCGGTATTATATTACCGTATGGTCATAAAGAAGGAGACTAGGTCATGGCCGAACTGAGCGATGCCAACGCGGAGTTCATCGCCGAGCGGTTCAAGGCGCTCTGCGACCCGATGCGCCTGCGCCTGCTGCAGGCGCTGCGTTCTGGAGAGCGGTCGGTGGGCGAACTGGTGGAGCGGACCGGTGGCGGCCAGGCCAACGTGTCGAAGCACCTGCAGATGCTTTTCCAGCGGGGCTATGTGGACCGGCGGAAGGAGGGCACGACCAGCTGGTACCGGATCAGCGATCCTGCCGTGTTCAAGATCTGCGAGCTGGTTTGCGGCGGATTGGAGGAGGAGCTCGGCCGCAAGCGCAAGCTCCTCCGCCGCCGCTAGGACCGGGCGCTCCTCGGGGTGCAGCCGAACAGCCCGGCTCGCCCGAGCATGCGCTCGAGGGGGCAGAAGCCGGTCAGGCTCGACTGGAAAAGGTTGAACCCGACGAACGCGGTGAACAACAGCCACGCCGGATGAACCCATGTCCCGAGCGCCAGCGAGACCAGCACGAAGATCCCGGCGATGCGCCGGATGATTGCGTCATTACACATTGTCCCACCTCCTGTATTCAGTTTCCAGACCTGCCAGCCTGCCGTTCACGTCCCAGTTCCCAGTAGAGCAGCGGCACCACGACCATCGTGAGCAGGGTGGCCACGATGGCGCCGCTGATCAGGGCCACCGCCAGGCCCTGAAAGATCGGATCCAGCACCATCACGATGCCGCCGATGACCACGGCAGCGGCGGTGAGCGCGATCGGGCGAAAGCGCACCGCGCCGGCCTCGAGCACCGCCTCGCGCAGCGGGCGACCGCGCTCTTCAGCGAGCTGGATGAAGTCCACCAGCAGGATCGAGTTCCGCACGATGATCCCGGCGAGTGCGATCATGCCGATCATCGAGGTGGCGGTGAAGAACGCCCCGGTGATCGCGTGTCCCGGCAGGATGCCGATGAGGGTGAGCGGAATCGGCGCCATGATGACGAGCGGCACCTTGAAGGACTGGAACCAGCCCACCACCAGCACATAGATCAGCACGAGCACGGCGGCGAAGGCGATGCCGAGGTCGCGGAACACCTCGATAGTGACCTGCCACTCGCCGTCCCACTTGATGGCCGTCTCGTCGAGGCGTGCCGGGGCGGTGGCGTTGTAGCGGCTGATCACGGCCCCATTGACCTGCAGCGTATCGAGCGCGCGGTTCATGGCGAGAATGGCGTACACCGGCGACTCGATGCTGCCGGCCACGTCACCGGTGACGTAGATGACGGGGCGGAGGTTCTTCCGCATGCGGAGCGGGTCGCGCGTGGTGGAATCGACGGTGACGAATCGCGCGAGTGGTGTGGGCCCCTGCGGTGTCGCCACGGGCACGGCGAGGAGCGCCTCGATGCCGCTCCGACTCGCGAGGGCGAGCCGCGGCACGATGGCCACGCCCTCTCGCGCCGACGGCACGCTGGCGAGCCCGGCGTCGGCGCCGGAAAGCGACAGGGTGAGCACCTGCGCCACCTGTTCCACCGACACGCCCGCCTCGGCCGCCCGCACCCGGTCCACCCGGAACACGCGCTTCGCCTGGGGCGCCTCCACCGACCAGTCCACGTCCACCACGCCCGGTGTCGCGAGCATGATCGCGCGCACTCGTTCGGCGGCGAGCAACCGGGTGCTGTCGGCGTCGGCATAGATCTCGGCCACGAGGGTCGAGAGCACGGGCGGGCCCGGTGGGATCTCCGCAATCTTGGCGTTGGCGCCAAAGGCCCGGGCGATCGAGTCGACGGTGGGCCGCGCGGCGACAGCGATGGCGTGGCTCTGGCGGCTCCGCTCGCCCTTGGGCAGCAGGTTCACCTGCACGTCGGCCACGTTGGGCGCGCGCCGCAGGAAGTAGTGCCGCACCAGTCCGTTGAAGTTGAAGGGCGCGGCGGTGCCGGCGTAACTCTCGGTGCTCACCACCTCGGGCACCGTGCGGAGGTACGTCGCCACCGCCTGGGCAGCGGCGTTCGAGGTCTCGAGGGTGGCGCCCTCGGGCAGGTCGAGCACCACCTGGAACTCCGACTTGTTGTCGAAGGGCAGCATCTTGACCTGCACCAGCTTGAGTGCCAGCAGGCCCATGGATCCAAGGAGCAGCACGCCGATGCCGGCATAGAACGCCATGCGCCGGCCGGGCCGATCCATGAGGGGCGTCATGATGCCGGCGTAGAAGCGGGCGAACCGGGTGGATTCTTCCGGCTCGTGCGCCTTGTCGTGGGGCTGCGTCGTGGGCTTCACATGCCCACGCAGCAGTCGCAGCGCGAGCCAGGGCGTGACAATGAACGCCACCGCGAGCGAGGCGAGCATGGCGGCCGACGCCCCGACGGGGATGGGCCGCATGTACGGACCCATGAGGCCGGAGACGAACGCCATCGGGAGGATGGCGGCGATGACGGTGAAGGTGGCGAGGATGGTCGGGTTGCCGACCTCGTCCACGCCCTCGACGGCGGCCAGGTCGGGCGCGCGATCCCCCATCTGCAGGTGGCGGTAGATGTTCTCCACCACCACGATGGCATCGTCCACCAGGATGCCGATGGAGAAGATCAGGGCGAACAGGGTGATCCGGTTGAGCGAATACCCGAGCATGTAGTAGACGAAGAGCGTGAGCGCGAGGGTGACCGGCACCGCCACGAGCACGACGAGCGCCTCGCGCCATCCGAGGAAGAGCCCGATGAGCACGGTGACCGACAGGGTGGCGATGAGCAGGTGCAGCATGAGCTCATTGGCCTTCTCGTTGGCGGTCTCGCCGTAGTTGCGGGTGACGTCCACGCGGACATCGGGCGGGAGCAGCCGGCCGCGCACCTCATCCACCCGCGACAGGGCCTGGTGGGCGATATCGGTGGCGTTGACGCCGGGACGCTTGGCGATGGCGAGGGTGACGGCCTGTTCGCCCCGTTCGCCGCGGGCGGCGTGGGTCACGTAGTCGGTGGCCTCGGCGGGTGCCTCGACCACGGTGGCAACGTTGCGCAGGTAGACTGGGCCCCGAGCGATTGGCGACCACGACATCGCCGGCATCGCGCGCCGTACGGATGGGTGCCCCCACCGTCACGAGGAACACCTCGTTGGCGGCGGTATACTCGCCGGCCGGGAGCTGTACGTTGGCGGCACGCAGCGCCTGCATCACCTCACCCGGGGTGACGCCGCTGCCGGCGAGCCGGGAGGGATCGAGTGTCACGCGCAGCTGCGCGGGTTCGCCGCCGATCAGGTCGATGCGGGCCAGGTCGGGGATGGTGGCGAGGTCGTCGGCGAGGTGGGTGGCCATGACCCGCAGCGCGTCGGAGCCGTAGCCCCCGCCATGGAGCGTGAGGGCCAGGATCGGCACGTCGTCGATCGAGTGGGGCTTGATGAGCGGCGGCATGACCCCGGGCAGGGCGCGGTCCGCCTCCGCACCAATCTTCGCGAAGACGCGACTCACCGCGCGGTCCTGGTCTTCTCCCACCTTGAAGCGCACGGTGACGAGCGTCATGCCCTCGCCCGCCATGGAGTACACGTACTCCACGCCGGGTACCTGCCACATCAGCTTCTCGATCGGTCGCGTGAGGAGGTTCTCCACCTCGGTGGGCGCTGCACCAGGCAGTGCGGCCATCACGTCGATCATCGGCACCGAGATCTGCGGCTCCTCCTCGCGCGGCGTGGCCAGCATGGCCAGGATGCCCACCGCGAGTGACGCGAAGGTCACCAGGGGGTGAGCTTGGAGCGGAGGAAAGCCTGTGCGACGCGGCCGGCGATGCCCATGGCTTAGCGCGTCCCGGTCGCGACGAGCACGGTGTCGGAGCCGGTGAGCCCGGACAGCACCTCGATCATGTCGCCGCGGGTGCGCCCGAGCCTGATCCACCGGAGCGCTGCGGCGCCGCCACCGGTGACGCGGATGCCGGTGAGGTCGCCCTGCCGCACGATGGCGTCTACCGGTACCAGCAGTGCGCGTCGCGTGCCGCGGGGCAATGCGAGCGACGCCGAGCTGCCGCTCTGGAAGCGGCCACCGGGATTGGGAACGAGCGCGTTCACCGTGTAGAGGTTGCTGCCCGCTGGCACCACCCCTTCCACGGTGGCGCGGGCACTGGAATCACCGATGAGGGCCTCGACCGCGGCTGCCGCGTCGCAGTCCGCGCACCGCCTCGGGGGCGGCGCTCACGGTGACCCTGAGCGTGGACGCGTCTTCCACCGTGATGAGGGGAGCGCCGGGCGCGGCGAAGGAACCTGGGTCCACGAACCGGCGGGTGACGACGCCGGCGAACGGCGCGCGCACGTCAGCATACGATGCGGTCGCGGCAAGCTCGGCGGACATGGCGCGGGCGCTGGCCACAGCGGCGTCGGCCCGGGCGAGCCCGGTCTCGGCCTGGTCGAGCTGGGACTTCGTGGCCGCGCTGTCGGCATAGAGGCCGCGAATCCGCCCGGCGTGCGCCGCGGCCTCGTTGTGCATGGCTGTGGCCTCGGCGAGGCCGGCTTCAACCTGGCTCTTCTTCGCCACGAGGTCACGTGCGTCGAGCTGCACCAGTGACTGACCCGACGTCACGCGGTCGCCTTCGTGCACCCGGACGGTGATGACCGATCCCATGAGCTTGGTGCTGAGGGTCGCCTCGCGCACCGGTGCGGCAGTGCCGGACGCCTCGAGGATATCGGGAATCAGCGTATCCAGCACAGCCACCGGTATCCCAGTGATGGCGGCGGGTTGTTCGGCAGAAACGGGCTCGGCGTCGCGGCGGCAGCCGGCCAGCGTAAGGGCCGCGAGCAGGACGCCGGCGGCCGGCATCAGTGTTCGCATGTCAGTTCTCCAGGGCAGTGAGCGCCATCAGGTCGCGACCGGTCGCCTGCCTGGCGGCGGCGTCGGAGACGATGGCCTCGAAGCGGGACTCGGAGAGCCCGAGCCGGGCCTGAGTTTCCACGGCAGCTGCCGTGAGCAGTTCGGCGACGGTGGCGAGCCCACCGGTGTACTTGCGGGCGACAATGCGATGCGCTTCCGCCGCCTGTGCCACGGCGGCCTCGGCGATGTCCAGCCGAGCGAGCGCCACCTCGTGCCGGGTGGCAGTGGCCTGTCGCTCGAGGTTGGCGGTGGCTTCAGCGGCTTCGGCACCGGCACTCGCCGCTGCGGCACGACCGCGCGCTGCCTGGCGGGCGGCGATCTCGGAGGCGCCGGCGAAGGGCGACCACGACGCCATGACACCGATGGTGTAACTGCCCTGCCCACCGAATGGCTGGGTTGGGCTGTTCCAGTCGTAGCGACCAAACCCGTTGACGCGGGGGATGTACATCGCATTGGCGCGGCGCACGTCGCGCTGCGCCGCCTCGACGCCGAGACGCGCCGCACTCACGTCGAGGCGGGTGGTGCCGGAGTCGGGCTGCCCGTCACGCGCGAGGGCGCGGATCGCTGCTGCCCCCGGCAGGGAATCGGGCAGGGTGAAGGCAGTGTCGCCCGGCTGTCCCAGCAGCAACGCGAGGCGCTGGCGTGCGATACGGACCTCGCCGCGAGCGCCGAGGAGCTGTGCCGCCACCTGGCCGGACTGGACGGAGGCGAGCAGGGCATCCGAACGAGTGGCCATGCCGTTGGTCACCATGGATTCCGCCTGGCGTACGTGCGCATCTGCTGCGGCGGCGGAACTATCGAGGGTCGCGGCCTGATCGGAGGCGAGGATGGCGCCGAAGTAGGCGCGCACCACGTCCACGCGGGTGACCTCCCGGGTCCAGCCGGTGCCGGCATCTGCAGCAGCGGCAGCGCTCGAGGCAGCGGCACGGCCAAACCAGGCGTCGACGTTGATGAGCGGCACCTCGGCCACCACCCCGCCGTTCCAGTTGGTGACTGTGGACGGATAGTTGAGGGCAGCCGGGTCGAAGGACGCGAGGGTAACCCCACGCTGCTGCAGGGTATAGCCGAAGGCGGCGAGGGGGTCGTTGGAGCGGACATAGCCAGCCACGCCACGGATCGTGGGGAGGATTCCCTGCAGCGCGGCGGTGGCCTGGGCGCCGCTGGCCTGGGCGTCGCCCACCGCGATGCGATTGGCAAACGCGGCGGAGTCGGCGCGATGGAAGGCGTCAGCGAGGGAAAGCGGCTGCTGGGCCTCAAGGCCTCCCGCCGTGAGGTGCAGGAGCGCCAGTGCAGAAGCCGCACAGATCCGGGCCGACATGCGGGCGTATTCGACAGTGGGCATATATCACTATATAGTTATAAAAGCATATTGTCAAGAACACGGCGCCGGAGTGTTGTTGTTGCCGGGTGATGTCGGTGGGAGCTAGGCGAGCGAGGGAGGGGTCGCCAATTGGCCTGCGCCGGGAGGGTTACCCAGCCGCAGCCACAGCGTGCGGGCGACGAAGAGCCCGATAATTCCCGCGAGCGTCACGTCGCTGAGGAAGTGCGCCCCGGCGGCCACCCGGGTCAGGGCGCACCCTGTAGCGAGGATCATCCACGCCGGCCAGGTGCGGGGAAAGAGGTAGCTGGCCATGCCAGCGCCGGCGAACGCGACGATGGTGTGGCTGCTCGGGAGCCCGAGCGCGCCGGTGCTCCAGGGGTGGTCGCTGAAGCTCCGGAAGACGTAGGTACCGTCGTGCAAGTTGGGTCGCTCGCGGCGGAGGAGGATCTTCAGTACTTCACACAACAGGCCAGCGACGAGCGGTGCTGTGGTGAGCAGCATGCCGCGCCACCAGAACCGCCGAGGAGCGGGTGCGATGGTGCCGCGATCGCTGAGCATGAGGGCAAGCGAGCCGAGCATCCAGGTGGGGAGGAAACCGGCAATGCGGAAGAGGCGCGCCCAGTCCCTGCTGTACACGTCATGTACCTGAAGGTGATGCCAGGCCCATCGATCGAGTGCACTTGCCAGGGCAAAAAGAAGGGCGCTCGCCAGGAGCGCCCGCGGAGGCACCAGTCGTCGGAGCGGTGTGGGCTCAGTGGCCACAGCCGCAGCTGGTGCCGCATCCCCCGCCCGCCACCGGCGGTTCCCCCATCTTGCCGCTCTCCTTGGAGGTGAGCAACGCGGCGCCGCCGCTGATGACGCGGCGCACCGGCTCGCCCGTATCGGGATCCTGCTCGAGCGGAGCGTCGCTGAACGACTGGCGGACGTCGAACCGGCGGGGTGTCGGTGAGAGCGTCTCGTAGGTGTACGTCGGCATGCCTGAGAGTCTACTCGACCCAGTCGGCGATGAACAGGTCGGTCTCACCCGGTTCGCGACCGTGGCGATTGGAGGCCCAGACCAGGTGCTTGTAGTCGTAGCTGAACATGGGGAACGAGTCGAACTCGGGATCGGTGGTGACTGCCTCGAGGCCGGACCCGTCGGTGTTGATCAGGTACAGGTCGAAGGCGCCGCTCCGCGGGTTCTTGTAGTTGGACGAGAAGATGATCTTCTTGCCATCGGGAGTGAACACCGGGGCAAAGTTGGCGCCACCGAGATTGGTGATCTGCCGGGGATTGGTGCCATCGGCGTTCGCGATCCACACCTCGGTGCGCGCGGGGCGTACGAGGTGATCCTTGAGGAGTCGCTCGTAGTCGGCGGTGTCGGCGGCCGTCTTCGGGTACGCCGCGCGCCACACGATCTGCTTGCCATCGGGCGAGAACCAGGCGCCGCCGTCGTAGCCGATGCGGGTGGTGACCTGCTTCAGGTCGCTGCCATCGGGGTTCATGGTGTAGAGATCGATGTCGCCGTGCATCGTGCTGGTGAAGATCAGCTTCTTGCCATCATACGAGACGGTGGTCTCGGCGTTGTAGGTACCATTGTTCGTGAGCTGCCGGAGGTCGGAGCCGTCGAGCTTCGAGGTGTAGATCTCGAGGTAGCCGATGGGCCAGACATATCCCTGGGACTTGTCGGGCGGAATGGGGCAGGCCTTGTCGTGCTGCGAGGTGCTGCTGTACAGGATCCGCTTGTCGCCGTCGTAGAAGAAGCCGCAGGTGGTGCGGCCCTCGCCATTGGAGACGCGGCGCATGTCCGAGCCATCGATGTTCATCAGGTACTGCTGGTCGCAGCCGGCATCGACCTGTTCCTGCCGCTGGAAGATCAGCTGCTTGCTGTCGCGCGAGAAATACGACTCGGCGTTGTTGCCGCCAAAGGTCAGCTGACGGATGTTCCGCAGGTGACGCTCTCCCGAATCGGGCTTCCAGTAGGTCGTGGATGCGGCCGTGGTCGCAGGCTTCGGCATCGTCGCCCCTTCCGGCGACTTGCCGCCGCAACCTGTGAGGATCAGGGCGGCGGCGAACGACGCCATCGCGATGCGGGACGTTCCTGCAATCGATGTGAGCACGTAAATCCCGTGACAGCTTGAGGTTGAGACATCTGACCAAGGCACGAGAAGCAAACCACCAGGGCGGGATCCGGCAATCCGTACTTCTCCGGATACCCGGGCTGGTGCTGTGCGGGCTGCTCGTGCTGTGGGGGCGCCCGGCATGGGCCCAGGCCTGGGACAGTCCCGCGGCGAACAGCGTGATCGATCGCGCGGTGGCGCGGCGGGCCCACGTTGACTCGACACTCCGGGCGTGGACCGGCACGGGAGCGGGGACGCTGCAGTTCCTGGTGGAGCTGGGGAACTCCAGCATCCTGCCTCCCCGGGTGGTGAAGCTGGTGGAACTTGCGTCGCGGATCCGGTGGGATGCGCCGGGCATCACGAACCAGCGGATCATCGGGCGGCGCGACACCATGCTGTTGCCGGGCGACGTGGGGTTCTACAACGATCGCTACGGTGTCGTGACCAACAACCTGGGCGACAAGATCCGGCTGGGCGACGGTCGCGACGTGCGCGACCTGCCGCATCCGCTCTCGGCGGCGGGCCGGCCGGGATACACCTTCGCGATCACCGACTCGATATCGATCGCGGTGCCCGGGCGCAGGGTCGAGGCGTACGAGCTCCTGCTCCGGCCTCGAAGCGCCGACGCGCCGGGGATGGTCGGCAGCTTGTACATCGACCGCGCGACCGGTGACCTCGTGCGGCTGGCGGTGACGTTCACGCGATCGGCGATCCTCGACCAGCGCATCAAACGCCTGGCGCTGGTGCTGGAGAACCTGCTGGTGGACGGGCGCTACTGGCTGCCATACCGCCAGGAGCTCGAGGTGGTTCGCGGCAGCACCTGGTTCGACTTCCCGGTGGACGGCATCGTGCGCGCGCGCTGGATCGTCACCGATCACCGGGCATACGCCGACAGCGCGCCGCCCCCTCCTCCACTCGACCGCGACGGGCGCCCGATGCTGACGAGCTCATCCGGCCGCATCGTGCTGGCGCCGCTGGAGGAGCGCAACGAATACAAGTGGGATACACCGATCATGGAGGCCATCACGCCCGGCGACCAGGCGGTGTCGGCGGCCGAAGTACAGTCGGTGCAGCGGCAGGCCGAAGGCATCGTGCGGCAGGAAATGCTTGACCGGGCGACACACGCATCGATCGGTGGACAGGGGATCTCCGACTTTATCCATGTCAATCGGGTGGAGGGTCTCGGACTCGGGATCGACGGCCGCATCGGACTGGGTGGGGAGTGGCGTGCCGGCGCGCGCGTGGCCTATGGGTTCAGTGACCAGCAGTTGAAGGGTGGACTGGAGCTTTCGGTTCGCGCGACGCCCACGCTCAGGGTCTCTGCCTTCGGGGGTCGTATGTATCGCGATGCCGGCGACGTGGCTGAGGTGTCGGGCGTCCGCAATACGCTGGCGGCGCAGATCTTCGGAGAGGACGACACCGATCCATACGATGTCTACGCGGCAGGGATCTCGGCGCGGGTGGAACCGGGCGGCGCACTCTCGTGGGATCTTCGGCTGGCCGCAGAGCGACAGGAAAGCCTCAGCGTGAATGCGAGCCCGTGGAGCGGCACCTACGGACCGACGATTCCTGCCCTGGAGCTCGACGCGATCCGGCTCGACGTGACGCTCACGCGCCAGCGCGATGTAACGGGCGGTAGCGGCAGCAGCAGTGTGCTGGGGTGGAGCGTGAACGGTCGTGTCGAGGGGATCCACCCGCGCGACGGATCGCCCGACGCCCTGGTGGCGCGGGTGGCGGCTTCGCTGGTGTACGACCGGCCGCTCGGATCGCCGCTGCTGCACCTGGAGACGCATGCTGGTGCCGTTGGCGGTGGCGCTGTGCCGAGCCAGGAACTGGTGCGACTGGGCGGGATGGTGACCGGTCCCGGCGATGCGTATCACGCGTTCGCCGCGCGCTACGGCATCTCCCAGCGCGCCGAGCTGCGGGTGCCGGTGCCATTCTTCTCGGTGCCGATCGCGAAGTACGGAAAGAGCCCGGCGCAGGCGACGCTTGCGCCCTACGGCACGCTGGTCTGTGTCGCGGAGCGGGTGGCACAGGCCGGGGGGTCGTCGGCCGATGGCTGCTACCCGTCGGTGGGGGTCGGATTCATGGTGCTGTTCGATGTGCTGCGGTTCGACCTGGCCTACGGGTTCCGGGAGGGTGGCTGGCGGTTCGGCGTCGATGCCGGGCGGTTCCTCTGGGGTATCCTCTAGCGCGAAACCGGGGTGGACCGAGCGGCGTACATACCGCAGGAAGACCCCGTATTCGCTCGGTCGTTACATGTTCGTTACACATCGTCCTGTTGGGGGCGGGAGAGGCCGTACTGTCCGAGTTCCTGGTCTACCTTCGCCTTGGTTTCGGCCATATCGCCGACCCGCGGGCGTACGACCATATCCTCTTTGTCGCGGCACTGACGGTGGCGTATCCGCCGGTCGCCTGGCGTCGGCTGGTGTGGCTGGTGACGGCCTTCACGCTGGGTCACTCGGTGACGCTGGCGCTCGCGACGCTCGATCTGGTGCATGTCAGGACGCAGCTGGTGGAAGTGCTGATCCCGGTGACGATCGTGCTCACGAGCATTGCGGCGATCGTCTTCTCCAAGGGGGACACCGAGGAATCCGGCCCCACTGGATCGCAGCTGCCCCAGTACGTGCTCGCCGCCAGCTTCGGGCTGATCCATGGGCTTGGCTTCTCCACCTTCCTCCGGAGCCTGCTTGGTGGCGAGGAATCCATCGTGGCGCCGCTGCTCGCCTTCAATATCGGCCTGGAAATCGGCCAGCTGTTCATCGTCGGCATCGTGATGCTGCTGGGCGTCGTCGCGGTGCGGGCCCTGGGCCTCACGCGGCGCGAGTGGGTGCTCGTACTCTGCGGCGGCACGATGGCCGTGGCACTGACCATGATCGTCGATCGATTCAACCCTGTCTCCTGATCCCGGATGCTTCGCATGCTGACGCCGTCCCCTGTCCGTTCCGCTGCCGGCCTGGTCGCCGGGTTCGCGATCGTGGCCCTGGCCTGTGCCCCGCCGGTGGCGGCGCAGCAGTGGCTCAACGCCGGTCCCAACCCGAAGACCAACCTCTCCAACTTCCGCGCGATCGAGGAGTGGCCCGATCCCAACAACGTGCGGACGGCCAGCGGATCGCCCGGGCCGGGTTACTGGCAGCAGCGGGTGGACTACGTGATCCGTGCCACGCTCGACACCGTGACGCACCAGCTCACCGGCACCGAGCGCATCACCTATCACAACAATTCGCCTGACGCGCTGCCCTATCTCTGGTTCCAGCTGGACCAGAACATTGACGACCCGAAGGTGAGCCGCACGATCGCGTCGGAATCGGCGCTCCCGGAAAAGCTGAGCCCGGCGGCGCGCCGGTTCCTGGCGCCGGAACCGTTTGCGGGCGGCGACCGGGTGGGTCGCGTGCAGGTGCTGGTGCCGGCCGGCGCCAAGGGCAAGACGCGGCTGGTCGACGTGCCCTACGTGATCAACGGCACGGAGCTCAAGATCCCGCTGCCGTCGCCGGTTGCCGCTGGCAAGTCGGTGGTGCTGGAGATCGACTGGTCGTACGCCGTGCCGGAGAACAGCCGCAATGGCCGCGGCGTGCGGGAGCAGGTAAAGGACGGATGGCTGTACGAGATGGCGCAGTGGTATCCGCGCTCCGCCGTGTACGACGACGTGAACGGGTGGCAGACGGACCAGTTTTTGGGGCAGGGCGAGTTCTACCTCAACTTCGGCAACTACGACGTGACCCTGACGGTGCCGCACGATCACATCGTGCAGGGCACCGGCGTGATCGTGAACCAGGCCGAGGTGCTCACCGCCACACAGCGGAAGCGACTCGCCGAGGCGTTCACGTCGGAGACGCCCAAGTTCATCATCACCGCGGATGAAGTGATGACGCCGGGCACCCGTCCGCCCGGGACAGCACCGCTGCAGTGGCACTTCAAGGCAGAAAATGTCCGCGACTTCGCATGGGCGTCGTCGAAGACGTTCGTGTGGGACGCAGCCGGCTTCAAGTACACGCCCGACCAGACCCCGATCGAGCTCCACTCGCTGTATCCGCGCGATGCCATGCCGCTCTGGGACAAGGTGTCCACGAAGGCGATCGCGCAGACGATGAAGACCTACGGCCGGATGGCATTCCCGTACCCCTACCCGAAGGCGTCGAACATCCACGGGCCGGTCTTCGGGATGGAGTACCCGATGATCGCCTTCTGCGGTGCGCGCCCGGGCCCTGACGGCTCGTACACGCCGCAGGTGGAGCGCGCGCTCATTTCGGTGACGATCCACGAGGTGGGCCACAACTGGTTCCCCATGATCGTGGCATCGGACGAACGGAAGTGGACCTGGATGGATGAGGGACTGAACAGCTTCCTGCAGTACTACGCCGAGCAGGACTGGGAGAAGGGGTATCCCAGCAACCGTGGCCCGGCGAAGAACATCGTGAAGTACATGCAGGACCAGGACCAGGTGCCGATCATGACCGAGTCGGACGTGATCCACCGCGCCTTCGGCAACAACGGCTACGGCAAGCCGGCGGCCGGCCTGGTGATGCTGCGGGAGCAGATCATGGGACCGGAACTGTTCGACCAGGCGTTCCGGGAGTATTCCACCAACTGGGCCTTCAAGCAGCCGCAGCCGGCCGACTTCTTCCGTTCCCTGGAGGAGGGGGGTGGCGACCAGCTCAACTACTTCTGGCGCGGCTGGTTCTTCACCACCTATGCCAACGACCAGGCGGTGACGTCGGTGGAGACGCAGTCGGCCGACTCGCTGATCGGCAACACCGCGCGGGGCTCGAAGTACGTGCGCATCACCATCGAGAACAAGGGCGGCATCCTGTTGCCGATCCAGATGAACGTCACGTATTCCGACGGCACCACGGAGTTCGTGAAGATCCCCGCCGACGCCTGGCGCAAGAACGAGCTCAAGCACCAGTACGGGTTCTTCACCGACAAGGTGGTGACGAAGGTGGTGGTGGACCCGAACGAGGTGTTCGCCGACGTGGACCGGGACAACAACACCTGGACGGCGGAAGGGGCCGGCGTATCGTGAGCCACGGGCCGGGGTCCGGGCGACGACGGTTCGCGCTGGCATTGGTACTGGCGATGCCGGTCGCGACCACACCCGGATCCCGGACCCTCGAGCCCCTCCCCGCGGCACACGATGTTCATGTCACCCTCACTCGCATGGCGGTGGACAGCACCGCCATTGTCTCCCGCATCCGGCTGTTCAAGGACGACCTGCAGCTCGGCCTCATGAAGTTCCATCACCTCCAGAAGCTCGATCTCGGCACCAGCACCGTGGCCGACTCCCTCTTCGCGCCCTACCTCGCGGAGCGGGTCTGGGTGGAGGCCGACGGGGTCCGGCTCAAGGGCGTAGTACAGGCCTCCGGTGTCGAGGCCGACGAGCAGGGCCAGCCGATGATGTGGTTCGTCGTCGAGTACACCCCCGCCGCATCGCCCAGGCAACTCGGCATCCGCAACGACCTCCTCTTCGAGATGTTCCCCAGCCAGCAGAACATCGTCAACCTCCTCCGGGTACAGACCAACAAGCGTTACGCCTTCTACTTCGTGGCGGGGACCGGGAAACTGGAAACGGTCACCTTCTAGACCCCATGCCATTCTGGGGACAGATTGCGCGATCTGGTGTATTGGTCTGACTGACGGCGACAGCGATGCGGTCTGCAGGGCAGGCGGACGCGTTCACCCCCCGAGTGGAGACCTTATGAGAGCTACGCCGGCCATACTGGCCGTCCTGTGCGGGCTGGCATCGCTGCCGGCCGCGAGCAACGCCAACGCCCAGGCGGCGGTGGCCGCGAGTGCCAGCGCCGACAGCACGGCGATGGACCCGAACGCCATCCTGATCCTGAACCGGATGGAGGACCTGATCGGCAGCCTGAGCTCGGTGAGCTACGTGGTCCGCTCCTCCAGCGACGTGGTGGATCTAGAGTATGGGCCCCTGACCCGGTTTGGCAGGCACGAGGTATACATGACCGGGCCGGATCACATGCTGGTGAACTCGATCACCGAGAAGCGCCACCAGGGGTACTGGTACAACGGGGAACGTGTCGTCTACTACAGCTTCACCGAGAACAATTACGGCATCATGGATGCGCCCGACAGCATCCTGGCCACCATCGAGACCATCCATGAGGAGTATGGCGTCGACTTCCCCGCCGCCGACTTCTTCTACCCCACGTTCACGGAAGACCTCGTCGCCCAGAGCACGAAGATGGACTATATCGGCACGGTCCAGATGGAGGGGCGGGAATGCTTCCGCATCGTGGCCAGCGGCAAGGACCAGACGGTGCAGCTGTGGATCGCGAACGATGCCACCTTCCTCCCGGTGAAGTACATCATCACCGATCACACGAAGCAGAATGCCCAGTTCCAGGGCACCTTCACGGAATGGAAGCTCAACCCCGACATTCCATTGGAGTACTACGAGTTCTCGCCACCCCCCGGCGCGACGCCGCTCTACATCCTGCCGCGCGCCGAAAATCCTGACTCGGTGCAATCATGAAAATGTCGACGCGCATCATCGCGACGCTGGGCCTCGCCATGGCCTTCGCCATGCTGCTGGACCCCACAGACGCATTCGCCCAGCGCATGAGCCACGGCGGGGGCCGGGGTGGTGGAGGCGGACGGGGCGGGGGTGCCGCGCGCAGTCGTCCGGCACCCAGCCGGGCCGCGCCGTCGCGCCCGGCCTCCCGGCCGTCCGCCCAGCCGAGCCGCCCGTCTGCCCAGCCGAGCCGTCCGACCACCCAGCCAAGCCGGCCGGCCGGCAAGCCGACGATCAACGGCGGGAGCAACAAGGCTTCCCGGCCGGGCAACAACAACGTCGGCAACCGCGGCGGCAACAACAGGGCGAATATCGGCAGCAACAACAGGAATGTGAACGTCAACATCAACAACAGCCGCAATACGACCGTGCGCCGCAACACCAACATGCGGTATACCCGGCCGCCGTATGTCTATGGCGGTCACCGGTATTACGCGGCCAGGCCCTACTACTACCATCCGTACCGCCCATACTACTGGGGCCCGGCCTGGCATCCATGGGGCTTTTTCGTGGCCACACTGGCCACCACGGCCATTGTCGTGAGCGTAGCAAACCAGCAATACCACTACGACAACGGCGTGTACTACACGTCATCGAACGGCGGATACACCGTCGTCCAGGCACCCGTGGGTGCCACGGTCACCACGCTCCCGCCGAGCGCAACCACGGTGCCGGTCAGTACCACGGTGAACAACTACTACTACGGTGGCGCCTATTACGAGAAGTCGGACAAGGGCTACACCGTCGTGCCGCCGACCGCCGGGACGATCGTCGAGAACCTCCCCGAGGGTGGAGAGGAAGTGAAGGTCGGCGACCAGACCTACGTGAAATACGGTGACACCTATTACCAGCCGGCCCAGAAGGACGGCAAGGATGTGTACGAGGTGGTAGACGTGCAGGCAGGCAGCGAGTGACGCAGGAAGGGGCGCGGCCACCCGGCCGCGCCCCGTGCCTTTACATCCGGCCGAACGACGTACTCAGTCCAACCAGCAATGACCTGCCCATCCCCGGCATCGGCGCCACCGTGTTGTTGCGGCTCAGCGCCGGTGAATAGGCCTGGTCGAGCAGGTTCCGCAGCGTGAGGTCGAGATGTACCGGCTGCCCGCCGGTACCGATGCTCACACCCGCGCCCAGGTTGAGCAGGGCATACGCCATCGGCGTAAACCCCGACCCGTCGAACACCGACGCGAAGTAGGCCGCCTCGTCCGGGTTGAGCCGGGTCTGCTGTGCATTGACCTCGCCGCTGAAGGCGGCATAGGGAGCGGAGAACAATCGCCCGCCCTTCGCCTCGGCCCGCACGCTCCAGGTGGCGCGGAACGGCGGCATGTTCGGGAGCGGCTGGCCCTGCGACGTATTCTGTCCCCACACATAGTCGGCAGTGCCCTGCAGGTGCAGGAACTCGTAGGGATGCCACTTCGCCGACGCCTCGAATCCGGTGAGCGTGGCGTTGCCCTGGGTGGTCTGGTACACCTGGAACCCGCTCGCCGGGTCGATCTCGCCCGGTACTGGCACCGAGTAGATGAAATTAGTGATCAGGTTGACGAACCCGCCGATCTCGAGGGCCAGGCTGCTGCTCTGCCAGCGGAAGGCGAGGTCGGTGTTGAGCGACTGCTCATTGGTCAGGTCGGGATTGCCGCGATCGAAGGCCAGCGATCCCTCGTGGACGCCGTTGGCATACAGGTCGTACACCGACGGGGCGCGGTACCCGCTGCCGACGTTGAGCACCAGCGCCACCGGCTCCGACACCCGGTACAGCGCGCCGATGTTGCCCACGACCGAGGTGTAGTTCTTGTCGGCCGCGGGATTGCCCAGCGCCGAGTCCGCGTCCACGCTCAGGTGGCGAAAGTCGAAGCGGAGCCCGCCGGAGAGTTGCCACCGGCCCAGGTCCGACTGGGCAAAGGCATATGCTCCCGCCGTGTTCGAGCGGTTCTCCGGGATCAGCGTCTCCTCCCCGAACTTCTGGAACCAGTTGGTCAGGGCCGTGACACCCAGGACACCCGCGACGCGTCCGCCCACCGCCTGGTGCAGCTTCACGTCGCCCAGCCAGGTCTGCGAGTAAAGTCCGGTGGCCACGTCATTGGTGGTCGCCGTTTCGTACTCGCTCCGCTTGTTGCGCTCATAGGTGAGCAGTGCATCGATGTGCGACTGGCCCACCGGGAACTGCCCCTCGAGGCGTCCACGACCCGAGATCACCTGTTGTCTCGGCGTGTCGGCGGGGTCCTCCTCGGTGATCTGGATCTGCTCGTTTCGCTGGCCCCACGTCGCGGACATCGTGCCCCACGGCGCGGCATATCCGGCGCTCGCCGCCCCGCTCAGCGCCTTGTTTCCGCTGTTCCAGAGGGTATAGTCGGGGGTCTTGAGGTCCGAGCTGGTCCGCCCCGCGCCGGTGCCGCGAAATCCCCAGCGTCCCGCTGCGCCCTCGACCATCACGCTCGCATCGGGCTGTACGTTGTTGCTGTTGTAGCCCAGACCCACGGTGCCGCCGCCGTATGCATTCCGGTTCACGGCATTCGGCAACGGCGCCTGCACCACGTTGATCACGCCGCCCAGCGCATCCGACCCGTACAGCACGCTCGCCGGGCCGCGGATCACCTCGATGCGCTCGGCGTTCGCCGTCTCGACATTGGGTCCGTGCTCGTCGCCCCATTGCTGGGTCTCGAGTCGCTGGCCGTCGTCGAGCACCAGCACCCGGTTGGAGGTGAGCCCGCGGATGACGGGCTTCCCGATGCCGACGCCGGTGCTGTAGTTGTGCACTCCCGCCATGCCGTCGAGCGTGGCACCCAGCGACGATGACTGGGCCGCATGCAGGTCCTCGCCACTCAGGACGCTGACCGGTTGCGGCGACTCGAGCGAACTGGTCGCATTCGGCGTCGCCGTGACCTGGAGCTCCGGCAGCTCGATCAGGCTGGGCTTCAGCACGACGTTCTCCACCACGTTCCCGTCGGCGATCACCACCCGCCGGAGCTGCGGCCCGAAGCCGACCAGCGCATACGACACCGTATAGGTGCCGTTCGTGAGGCCGGCAATTTCGTACCGACCCTCCGTATTCGTGGTGGTGGCCCGCCGCGACTCGGCGATGGTGACGCGCGCATCGGCGAGCGGTGCGCCAGCGCTGTCGGACACCGTCCCCGACAGGCGATGAAGATCATCGGGACCGTGCAGCGGACCCGTGGCAGGCGCGCCGAGGAGCGCCAGGTAGATGACATGCAGCATTGCGTTCAGTCTCCAGCCGGAACGTCCACGCATCACCGATGCGCGGCGTTCATTGATTCGTCAGGTTGTGGGCGACGGGATCAGGCGGAGGGAACGGGCGGGGCTCGGGGACGTGCGCTGTGGTCGGGAAGGAGAATGACAGCGACGCGCGCCGGCGGTGCGTCGGGCGCTCGTACCGCCACGCGGAATGCCGGCAGCGGCGACCCGGTGCACGACAGCAGCCCCGGTACCGGAAGGGGCGCCGCGAGCGAACAGGTGTCGGCGTGGATGCGGGCCGCGCCCTGCTGGTCCAGGCGCGTGCCCGCCGACTGTTCGACGCCCGACCGATGCCACACCAGCGCATCGACCAGGGGCAGCCCCGGGCCGCCGAGCACGAAGAGGCCCAGCAGGAGTCCGCGAACCACGGCCAGCAGGGAACGGCGCATCGGCAAAGATAGTCCCGGGTGAAGAAGGGTCCAGCTACTGCGCTACGGAAAAGGCGTGAACCGGGTTTCGCCGGTGGCGATCATCCGATCCAGGTACGGATGGCACATCCCGCACTGGTCGCCGCACCCGGTGTTGGCCACCAGGTCCTCGGTCGTCCAGTCGTACTCTCGCGCCAGTCGCAGCAAGGTCTCGAAGGTCATGCGCTGGCAAACGCAGCGCGTGACCGCCCACCGGTCCGGAACGCTCGTCACGGATTGGTCGGCCGGATGTCGAGTTCGCTCACCAGCGCCCGCCCCGGCAGCCGGAGCGCGGCAAGAATGGTGTCGGCCACGTCCTCCGGGCGAAGGATCTTCTCCGCGTTTGATGGCAGCAGCGGCTGGTTCTCCAGCATCGCCGTTGCCACCGACCCGGGACAGACGGCGATGACACGGATGTTGTTCTTCCGCTCCTCGAGCATCAGCGCCTTGCTGAAGCCCAGGACCGCATGCTTCGAGGCCACGTAGGCGGTGCCGCCCACGAACCCATTCCGTCCCGCGAGGCTGGCCACGTTCACGATGTCGCCCCGGCCGGCGGCGCGCATGCCCGGCAGCACCGCCCGGGTCGTCAGGAAGAGGCTGCGTACGTTGGTGCGCATGGTGGCATCCCAGTTGTCCACGGTCAGCTCACCCAGTGGCTTCGCGACCAGCATGCCGGCGTTGTTGACCAGGGTATCGACCGGGCCCAGCGCCTTCGCCACATGCGCGATGAGGGCGTTCACCTGGGCCTCATCACCCACATCGGCTGGGAGTCCGTCGGCGATGACGCCCGCGCCCCGGAGTTCGAGCACCAGGCGGTCCACCCGACTTGCCGTCCGGGCGCACACGCCCACCGACCACCCGGCTCGGCCGAGGGAGAAGGCGACGGCGCGTCCAATACCTTCGGTGGCGCCGGTAACGAGGGCAACACGAGATGGGTTCATTGCTGGAGTATACCGGCTTTGGTAACCACGCCCCTACCTTTCGCCGCCATGACCGCGCCCCGTTACATCTTTCCCTGTCCCCGCCGCCACCGCGTTGCGGTCGATCCCGGCCGCTACTGGGCCCCGGCGCGATGCCCGTCGTGCAAGTCGCCGGTGGACCGCCTGCGCCTCGGGCGGCTGCGGCAATGGGTGCGGGGTACCGCCCCTCGATCTCGGCTTCGCATCGGCAAGGTGGTACTGACGCCGCTCGACGGCATCGCCTGGCTGCTCGTGGTCGCGATGCTGCTCGTGGCCCTGGGCTACCGCGTCTTCGGCGATCGCACCTGGTGGGGCACCGCACTGATCTACTCCGGCCGCTGGCCGTGGTTCATTCCCGTTGCTGTGCTCGCGATGTTGGCCGTCGCCTGGCGGCGGCAGGCACTCATCCCACTTGCTCTCGCGGCGATCGTCGTCGCCGGCCCCGTCATGGGCGGTACGCTCAGCACGGCGCCGCTGTGGCGACCGGGAAAGTCGGTTCGTATCCTCACCTTCAACGTGGAGGGCGGACAGGTCGTGGGCTACCGGCTGCGCGAACTGCTCGACGCCACCAGGCCCGACATCGCCGGCTTCCAGGAATGCGGGGGGACCATGCACGCTGCGCTCGCCCTGCAGGAGGGGTGGGCGGCGGTCGATACCTCCGGCACCACCTGCTTCCTCAGCCGCTACCCGTTGCGGGCGCCGCCAACACGCATGCCCGCAGTAAATTTCCAGGCCGCCGGCGGCGCCGCCGTGGTGTCCCGCTACGAGGTGATGGCGCCGATCGGCACCATCACCGTCTTCGTACTCCACCTGGAGACACCCCGGCACGGAGTCCAGCACCTGCTCACCGACCCGTCCAACGCCCCGCGGCTCATTGACGCGAACAACCTGTTGCGTGACACCGAATCGCGCGCGGTGCGGCGGTGGATCGACTCGACCGCCGCGCCCCGCATCGTCATGGGCGACTTCAACCTGCCGGTCGAGAGCGTGATCTGGCGCCGCTACTGGAGCGACCTCGACGACACCTTCGGCGCCGCAGGCAACGGATGGGGATACACCAAGCTCAATGGCTGGATCCGCGTGCGGATCGACCATGTGCTGCTCGACCAGCAGTTGAAGGCCGTCAGTGCCCACGTGGGCGACGACTGGGGGTCGGATCACCTGCCATTCATCACGGAGGTCGTCTGGCGATGACCGCAATTCATCGAAACCTGTGTCTCGTTTCGGCACTCCTGCTCACCGCGGCGGCGGCACCCGACGCCAGCGCCCAGGCGGGACCCGGACCTGCGCGAAGCCTGGGCATCGTCACCGGCGTGATGCCCACCGGCAAGTTGAACGCGATCACCGACGTTGTCGGCGTACTGGTCGGCCAGGTCACCGTGACGATTGGCGACTCGGTGCGCACCGGCGTGACCGCGATCCGCCCCACGCCGGGCAACCTGTTCGACGAACGTGTTCCTGCCGCGATCTACGTCGGCAACGGTTTCGGCAAGTTGCTCGGCGTCACGCAAGTCATGGAGCTCGGCGAGCTGGAGACGCCGATCCTGCTCACCTGTACGCTCTGCGTCTGGCGCGCCGCCGATGCCATGGTCACCTGGATGCTGGAACGGCCCGGCATGGAGAAGGTGCGCTCCATCAATCCCGTGGTGGGCGAGACCAACGACGGCTACATCCTGAACGCGATCCGCTCGCGCCTCGTGTCCGAGGCCGACGTGCGCCGCGCCCTCGATTCCGCATCTGCGGGGCCGGTAGCGGAAGGAAGCGTGGGCGCTGGTACCGGCACCATCGCGTTCGGCTGGAAGGGCGGCATCGGCACCTCGTCGCGTCAGGTGAAGGTGGGCGACAGTACCTGGACGGTGGGCGTGCTGGTGCAATCCAACTATGGCGGTGCCGCCGAGTTGACCATCGTCGGCGTGCCAGTGGGACGCCTGCTCGGACGGTCGGGGTTGTCGGCCGGCGCCCCGGCCAAGGGTGCGCTGGGGTCCATCATGGTGGTGGTGGCCACCGATGCTCCGCTCGGAGATCGCAACCTGCGCCGCCTCGCGTCGCGCGCGATGCTGGGTATCGGGCGCACCGGGTCGACGGTCAGCAACGGGTCGGGCGACTACGTCATTGCCTTCTCCACCAGTGCGGCGGTGCGCCGCCCGCGCGACGCCGTGCGCATCACCCAGGCCGACGTGGGCAACGATGACATGTCGCCCCTCTTCCAGGGCGTGGTCGAGGCCACCGAGGAGGCGATCTACAACAGCCTCTTTGCCGCCACCACCCAGACCGCCAACGGGCACACCGTATCGGCCATTCCGGTGCAGGAAGTACTGGCCATCCTCCGGTCCCGGGGCGCGATTTGACAGCGGCACCTTCGGCCTGCATGATGAAAGTGTCTCCAGCCGAAGGAGGTGCAGGCCATGAAAGTCTATGGCCCCGATGCCCTGAGAAACGTGGCCGTCACCGGCCATGGGGGCAGCGGCAAGACCAGCCTGGTGGATGCGCTCGCCTATGTCTCCGGCTCGAGCCGCCGCCACGGCCGCATCAAGGATGGCACGACCCTCACTGATACATCCCCCGACGAAATCGAACGGCAGCACTCGATCACCATGACACCGGCATGCGCCGAGTGGCTCGACACCAAGATCAACCTGCTCGACACCCCCGGATACCTCGAATACCTCGGTGAGGCCGTCGCGGCCCTGAGCGTGGCCGATGCCGCGCTCGTGGTGCTGAGCGCCACCGCCGGTGTCGAGGTCGGCACCGAGAAGATCTGGGAGCTGTGCGATCACTACCACCTGCCCCGCATGCTGGTGATCGCGGCAATGGATAAGGACCACGCCGATTTCGCCCGGGTATACGAGGACGTGCGCACCCACCTCACGCCGCGCGTCGTGCCGGTCGAGGTGCCCGTCGGCGACGGCCGCGGCTTCCACGGCATCGTCAACCTGTTCTCCGGGCATTGCCACGAGTACAACGGAAGCCGCGGGGAGTACGAGGTGGTGCCGGTGCCGAAGGAACTTGAGGCCCAGGTGCAGCAGTTCAGTGACCAGCTCATCGAGGCGGTCGCCGCCACCGACGATGGGCTGATCGAGCGCTACCTGAGTGGCGAGGAGATCCCCCGCTCCGAGTTCACCGCCGCGATGAAGCACGCCGTCGTCACCGGCGAGGTGGTGCCGCTCTTCTGCTGCAGCTCCGACCTCACGTACGGCACCCGCACCCTGCTCAAGGAAATCGTCGAGCTTCTCCCGTCGCCCCGCGAGGCCGAGTTGCCGCCGGGAGGCGAGTACGAGAACCTGCCGCTGCTCGGTCGGGTGTTCAAGACCGTCTCCGAACCGCATGTGGGTGACGTGACCTACTTCCGGATTTATCGCGGCGAGATGCAGAACGGCGATGAGGTGTGGAACGCAGAGCACGGCATTGCCGAGAAGATCAATCACCTCTCGGTGCCACAGGGCAAGGAGCGCATCGAGGTCGAGCGCCTCATGCCGGGCGACATCGGCTGCGTCGCCAAGCTCAAGGACACCCACACCGGCGACACCTTCTGTCACCGCGACGCACCGGTGCAGCTGCCACCGATCGAGTTTCCCGATGCGGTGGCCACGGCGGCGCTCGTCACCCGGCGCGGCGACGAGGACAAGCTGGCATCGGCGCTGCACCGCCTGCACGAGGAGGATCCCTCGTTCCACTTCGAGTACAACTCGGAGCTTGGGCAGACGCTCATCCACGGGATGGGCGAGCGGCACTTCGACACCATTCTCGGCCGCATCGCGAAGCGCTACGGCGTGACCGCCGAGCTTGTGCGTCCCCGTATCGCGTACCGCGAGACTTTCCGGGCCAGGGGAGAGGGACAGGGCAAGCACAAGAAGCAGACAGGCGGACGCGGGCAGTACGGCGATTGCTGGATCCGCATTCGCCCGCTCGCCCGCGGTGAGGGATACCGCTTTGTCGACAAGGTGGTGGGCGGCGTGATCCCCAACAAGTACATCCCCGCGGTGGACCGGGGGATCCAGGAATCAGCGATGCGCGGCGTGCTGTCCGGCCATCCGGTGGTGGACTTCGAGGTAGAGGTCTTCGATGGCAGCTACCACGACGTGGACTCGAACGAGATGTCGTTCAAGATGGCCGGCATCCAGGCCTTCCGGAACGTGGCGGCCGAATGCCATCCGGTGCTGCTCGAGCCGCTGGTCGAGGTGGAGACGTGGGCGCCCGAGGAGAGTCTGGGCGACGTGATGGGCGACCTCAGCGCGCGCCGTGGACACATCCTCGGCACCGATCGCGATGGTCGGCTCACCCGCGTGCGATCCATCGTGCCGGCCGCCGAGCTGTATCGCTACTCCACGGCACTGCACTCGATCACCCATGGCCGCGGTACGCACAGGGAGAAGTTCCACGGCTTCGCCGAGGCGCCGGCCGACGTGACGACGAAGGTTGCCTCCGAGTCGAAGGAGCGCGCCGAGTTGCAGCACGCCTGAGGCACGTCAGGCCCCGGGCGTGATCTCAGCGAATGCCGCGATGCACGCCCGGTGCAGCGCCTCGACGTATCCCACCACGTGATCCGTTCCTCCCGAGTCGCCGGTGAGGAACGGGCTCATCACCGTCGAGCGGAGCACCACCAGCCCCTCGCGTGAAGCCCTCCACTCCCCGGCGCCCAGCCCGAGTGCCGGCAGGAGCGAGGGCACCGCGCCATCGTAGTTGGGATGCACGAGGCGCGTGCGCGTGATCATGTAGTCGGGCATCTCGCCCGATCGCCCCAGGCTCATCCGCCGGTACACCCCCTCGTTGAGCCGGTTCACCGCGTCCAGGGTGGTGAGCACCGGGTGGGTCATGATGAAGCAGACGATGTTGAGGTCGGGCCGGGGCAGCATGACGGCGCGATAGGGCGCGAGGTCGGTGTCCCTGATCGCGTCATGCAGCCGGTACGCCCCGATGACGGTGCGTTCGATCAGGTAGCCGTATCCCCGCTCGTCGAGCGGCAGCACCTTCTGGCCCAGCCACACTGCCGCGGCCGCCGCACCGGGCTTCGATCCCTCGAGGATGAACTGTCCCAGGAACGAGGTCTCCTGTTCGCCCTGGGTGGCGGGCGCGAGGTACGGCGGATCCACCGCAACGAGCTTGCGGGCCCGGCGGTCGCGCAGCAGCATCGCGCCGGCGGGGTAGGGCACATACCCGAGCTTGTGCGGGTCGATGGTCACCGAGTCCACCCAGCCCATCGCCACCATCGACTGCACCCAGTCGTCCGAGGGCCAGGCGATTCCGGTGGAGGCACGGATCTCTGACGCCGTGCGATGGGTGCCGTCGGCCCGCCGGGTCACCGCGGCGGCGTAGCCACCATAGCACGCGTCGGCGTGGAGGTGGAAGGTGACGCCCAGTTCCTGTTCCGCCCGCGCCCGTACCTCGAGCACCCGGTCCAGGCGGTCCATCGCCCCCTCCTCCGTGGTGCCGCTCACGCTCACGCAGGCCAGGATCGGCGCACGCCGGGCGTGCAGCCGCTCGATGTGCTCCCACAGTGCATCGGGGTCGATCCGGCAATGGCGGTCGACCGGCACGAACTCAAGTTGCTCCGCGCCGATGCCCAGCGCGCGCACGATCTTCTCCCAGGAGTAGTGCGCCGTGGCCGCCACCAGCACCACGCTGTCGGGCAGCGGGTCGCCCCAGTGATGCGCCAGGCGGCGGGTGTACTCCTGGTAGCCGGCGCGCGCCAGCGTGTGCCGGTCGATCACCTCGGCCCAGGATGCCCGGGGCACCACCGCCTGCAATGCATCCCACGCGTCCAGTGCGGCGGGGCCGCGGAGGTTGAGCAGCTCGTACAGCCCCAGCGACGAGACCGGTGCCCGCGTTCCGTCAGGCCGCTGCACCTCGACGTCTGGCCCCCCGGCGCGGGCCGCCATCGCCGCCGCCACCGGGAGGTAGAACAGGCTGCGCGCAATCCACAGCGCCTCGAAGTTGGCGACGGTGCCACCCGAGGTGATGTGTCCCCAGGCGGTGCCCGGGTCGTACCCGATCATGCGCGCCAGCTGGTCGGCCACCTCGAACTCGAGCCGCGTGGTCACCGGCCCTGCCTCACGCGTCACGTTGTTCGGGTTGTAGAGCATCGCCGCGAAATAGCCCACCTGCGCCGCGATCGTCGGCTCACAGATCATGTGCCCCTGGTACCGGCCGCTGAAGAAGGGTACGTCCTGCTTGAGCTCGGCCAGGAGCCCCATCAACTCCTGCGTGAGCGTGGCGTTGGCGGCATCGTAGCCTTCCTGTCGCCGGTCCGCCTCCCGGATGGTCACCCCGTCCTCTGGCCGGAAGTTGCGCCGCCAGAACACATGATCCCGGAACGACTCGGTCACCAGGCGTTCCATCAGGTCGGCATTCTCACCTCGCGGCCCCAGGAACCAGGCGCGAAGGGCATCTCGGGGACTCGGGGACATAGGTGCTCCCTCGTATCGTCGCGTTGCAGGTGGATCGTGCCGTTACGGCCCCAGGCGTGCCGCGCGTGACCTCCACGGTCCATCAACGCATGGCGCGCGCGTGCTGACAGCCTCAATCTGCAGCGCGCACCGGGTTGCACCAGTTGGCATTCGCCATGCAGGCCGGAAGCGATGCCTCATTGGGTGTTCATCAAGGGTTCATGCAGGTGCACTAGGCTTCGCGGGTCTTGCCGGACCGTCCTCCCCGACGACTGGAGTGCTCCATGCTGCTGCTGCTGCTGCAGGTGTCCGTGGCTGCGCTCGTGGGCCCGCTGGCCACAGATACCGTCATCTCCTCAGACCCATCCGCCGCGATCGAATCGGCCAGCCTCGCCCCGACGGTCGACGCGATCGCCCCCTTCACCTTCCGGGACGCGCGCTATGTGCCTGTCCTGCGCGAGTCCAACGACACCACCCGACAACGGTCGATCGAGTACTCGAACGGGTACTACGTGCGGCTCAAGATCCACCAGTATGCCAGCTGGGCCATGCTCCCGCTCTTCATCGGGTCCTATGCCACCGGGTCCGACCTGGTCAACAACGGCAACAATGCGTCGTCCTTCTCCAAGGATTGGCACGGCGTCTTCGCCGGTGCAACCGCCGCGCTGTTCGCCGTCAATACCGTGACGGGTGTGTGGAACCTCGTGGAGAGCCGGCACGACCCCGCTGGACGTACCCGGCGATGGGTGCACTCGATCGCGATGTTCGTGGCCGAGGCGGGCTTCGTCGCCACGGGGGCGACCGCTCCCGAAGTGGAGGGCGGTGAGGTGGGAGACAACGGCGACGCCAGTACGCACAAGGCACTCGCGATCACCTCGATGGCGGTCGCCACAGCCTCATGGCTCATGATGCTCGTCTGGAAGGAGTGAGGCACCAATGCTGACGATTTCGGTGATGGCGCTGGTCGACGGCTGGGCGACCTTCTACCAGGACAGCACGCCCGCCCAGGTCGCCGTCCAGTTCCTCCACATCGGCGGGCTCATGGCTGCCGGTGGCCTGGCGCTCTCGAGCGACCGGAACATGCTCCGCGTCCCCGTCGACAACCGCTCCGCCCGGGTTGCGGCGCTGGCAGCGCAGGCGGGCGTGCATGCCTGGGTGCTCGCCGCCCTTGCCGTGGTGGGCATCAGCGGCGTCGGGTTCTTCCTGTCGGATCGCAAGACCTTCCTGGGCTCGGTGCCGTTCTGGCTCAAGATGGGCGCCGTGGCATTGCTCGTCGCCAACGGGGTCCTGATGCTCCGGCTCGAGCGCGCTTGCAGCCGGGCACCGAACGACGAATCGCGGTGGCGTCGCCTGTGCCTGTCCGCGCGCGCGAGCGTCGCACTGTGGTTCCTGACCACCCTGCTCGGTACCGTGCTGAGCAATGCAGCCTGAAGAGGCAGGATATGACAATGAATGACCGGAACGGCGCCGGGGCGCCCAACTGCGACGGGTGCGCCCTGACCCGGCGCGAGGCCCTCGGTCGGGCGCTGGCGGCACTCGCGCTGACATTCCTGGCGGACGGGCTTGCCCCGAGGGCGGTGGCCGCGATGACCGCGCGCGTAACGGCGATCTCCGGTCGGGCCAGTGGCGACAGCATGAAGGCCTTCGCGATACCCGCGGAGGACGGGGTGCAGTTCGCCAAGGACGATGAGTTGATCCTCGTTCGTCACATGGGCTGCGTGTATGCCTTCGCCCTGTCCTGTCCCCACCAGAACACGGCGCTGCGCTGGGTCGACGAGGGCCGCTTCCAGTGCCCGAAACACAAGTCGAAGTATCAGCCGGACGGTACCTTCATCTCGGGCCGGGCCACGCGCAACATGGATCGCTACGCCATCCGCCGTGCCGGCACCGAGGTGGAGGTCGACTTCAGCGTGCTCTACAAGAACGACAAGCAGCCCGATGAATGGGCGGCGGCGGTCGTGACGGTGTAGGTACCGCGCCTACTTCACGACATCAAACTCCTGCGATCCCGCCGGCATGCCGTTGAGCGAGATCTCAACCTTGTACCGCCCCACCGGCCACGCACTCTTCTTCACGATATGGAATTCTGTCACTGCCGGTGACGTCGACACGGCCTGGCTGGTGGAGTCCACCGTCTGGCCCGTCTGGAACGTCCACTTCGCCGTCAGCATCGCGCCCGGGGCCGTGTTCTCGGTATAGACCGATGCGATGATGCTGTCCTTCACGCCGAAGCTCGACCGCGCCGCGAGCACGCGGTTGTCGGCACCCACCGAACTGCCGAGCTCGATCTGCGTCACGGCCGGCTGTGGGGCCGGGGGAGCCATCTCCACCTCGGCTGGTGGTGGTGGTGGTGCTTCCTTCTTGCACGCCGTGCCGAGTACCGGTGCAGCCAGCAGGGTCAGCGCGAGCAGGGTCCGCGTCGTGGTCATGGTCGCTCCTCGCCGTTTCCGGCGTCTGGAATGATGAGGACCTGACCCGGATAGATCTTGTCAGGATCCTTGAGCTTGTCGGTGTTGGCGGCAAAGATCGCGCGCCACTTGCTGGCATCGCCGTACACATGCTTCGCGATCTTCGAGAGACTGTCGCCCTTCTGCACCTCATAGGTGCGTGGGGCCGTCCGGGCGTCGGGCTGGGCCGCCGCAGATGAACTCCCACCCTCCACGTCGGAAAAGTCGGGAAGTGGTTCGTCAGGTAGCATCGGGTGCCTCACCTCGTGTGGAATGAATGGCTGGAACGGCCGCACGGCCCCGCCCCTGAACTAAGAAACCCCGGGCACCGCCCGGGGTTTCATTTGCGCAAGCCACGGCGGATACTAGAACTGGATGACCAGTCCGCCGGAGATTTCACCCTGCGTCACCGTAGAGGAGCTCTCCTGGGCATAGCAGCCGTAGTAGCCGCACCAGGCAGCATACTGGCCGTTGGGCACGAAGGAGAACCAGCCGCGGAAGGTGCCACGCAGGCCGAAGCGCTGGTTGGCGCCCTTGCCGAACATGTAGCGGATGCCCGCTTCGGCAGAGAGGGAGAAGTCGGTGCTGCTGCCGAGGCCGGGTGCCGACGGATCGAAGATCGTGACACCGAGGCCGCCGCCGATGAACGGCTTGATGTTGCGCTGGCCGAACTCCCACCGTGCGCCGGCGTGGATGTAGTTAGTGGAGATGCCCGACGAACAGGTCGTCAGCGTGCAGGTGCCGACGGAAGGATCAAAACGGACATCGCTCGACTGCCGCATGTAGGTCAGCTCGAACCAGGTGTTGCCGTTTGGCGTGAAGCCAACCTCAACGCCGTAGCCGATGTTGCTGTCGATGTTGAGCTTGCCGTCCGGGATGCTCACGAAACCATCCGTCGGGAATCCGCCACCGAAAATGTAGGCAACCATCGGCGTCACTTCGATCGACGACGTCGGAATCTGCGCGACGGCGGGCACGCTGCTGGCCATCGCCAGAACGGCGGCTGCAGCAGCGGTTCGAACAAACAAACGGCGCATGAGAGCAATCCTCTGAAAACGGGTTAGGCAATTACGGGCTGACAAACATGGCGGAGCCCATTCCCGGTGTCCAGAGGGGCGTTGACTCCTGCAACGGTGGCGCAAGGTGGCCCCGGGCCATAGGATACTGCCCCGGGACGCGGGTATCACCGCCCCGGAACCCGCGCGCTCCGACCAGCGTAAAGCACCATGGAGAACGGACTTATGGCACCATTGTCAGCGATTACCGAGCTCCTCGGGAACGAGGCAAAGAGCCTTCTCGAGCACCAGTGTACCGGTATCAAGAAGGAGGCGCTGCACTTGCCTGGGCCGGATTGGGTGGAACGGACGCACCTCGTCTCCGACCGCCCCACGCCGGTCCTCCGGAGCCTCCAGTCGCTGAATGGGCACGGACGACTCGCCGGAACCGGGTACGTGTCCATTCTGCCTGTCGACCAGGGCATTGAGCACTCCGCCGGCGCGTCGTTCGCGAAGAACCCTGCCTACTTCGATCCCGGGAACATCGTCAGGCTCGCCATGGAGGGCGGGTGCAATGCCGTGGCCAGCACGCTCGGCGTGCTCGGCTCGGTCGCCCGGAAGTACGCGCACCGCATTCCGTTCATCGTGAAGTTCAATCACAATGAGTTCCTCACCTATCCCAACAAGTTCGACCAGATCGCCTTCGCCAGCATGAAGCAGGCGCGGGACATGGGCGCGGTGGCGGTCGGCGCCACCATTTACTTCGGGTCGCCCGAGTCCTCGCGGCAGCTCGTGGAGGTGAGCCAGGCGTTCGCGCTCGCGCACGAGATGGGGATGGCAACGGTGCTCTGGTGCTACCTCCGCAACAGTGCATTCAAGAAGGACAAGGATTACCACCTGTCCGCCGACCTCACCGGGCAGGCGAACCACCTGGGCGTCACTATCGAGGCCGATATCATCAAGCAGAAGCTCCCCGAGAACAACGGTGGCTTCAACGCGCTCAACAGCAAGGAAAATCCGTACGGCAAGACCGACCAGAGGATCTACACCGAGCTCACCACGGATCACCCCATCGACCTGACCCGCTACCAGCTGGCCAACTGCTACATGGGACGCGCCGGGCTCATCAATTCCGGTGGCGCCTCGGGGGCCAACGACTTTGCCGAGGCGGCCAAGACGGCGGTGATCAACAAGCGCGCCGGCGGCATGGGCCTCATCTCCGGCCGGAAGGCGTTCCAGCGCCCGATGGCCGAGGGCGTCAAGCTGCTCAACCTGATCCAGGACGTGTACCTGGCCAAGGAGATCACCGTCGCCTGACGCGGCGCGTACCCCTCCCCTGACACCGCTGCTGCGCCTGCTGGTCGGCGCGGCCGCGGTCACGGTCATCGTGCTGGGCCTCCGGGCGCTGGCGCCGGTGCTGACGGTGTTCATGGTGGCGATCGTGCTGGCGGAGACCCTCGCGCCCTCCATGCAGTGGCTCATGCGGAAGGGGCTGTCCGGGGCCGCCGCCGCGATCCTGGTGGTGGCACTCACCCTGGTCGCCGGTATCGTACTGATCGGGCTGTTGATCAACTCGCTCACCCACCTGGTGCAGACGCTCCCCCACTACCAGCAGCAGCTGGCCGAGCTCTCCGCCAGCATCACGGCGCTGCTGGCCCGCGCCCACGTCGATACCAGCCACCTGAGCACGCTGGGGTTCCTCGATCCCGGCCGGCTCGTGGGCACCGCCACCTCCATGGCCAGCGCCGTCATCCTGGTCCTGGGACGCGCGATCTTCGTGCTCCTGCTCGTGGCGTTCATGCTGATCGACCTGGCCGTGAATGACAGCCGCACACCGGGCATCCCGGGGCTTCGGTGGATGCACCAGGCCGAGATCTTCGGCGGCGAGATTCGTTCCTACATGCGGCTCACGGCGCTCATGGCCTTCATCGGCGCCATGGCCAACCTGCTCCTCCTCGAGGCCCTGCGCATCGACTTCGCGATCACGTGGGGCGTGCTGGCCTTCTTCGTCTCCTTCATTCCCGTCATCGGGTTCGTGCTCGCGATGGTCCCGCCCACCCTCATTGCACTGCTCGCCTTCGGCTGGGAGCGCGCGGTGCTGGTGGTGGCCGGGTACGTGCTCATCAGTTTCATCAACGACAACATCATCCGCCCCCGCCTCATGAAGCACGGCTTCGAAGTGAGCTTCATCGAGATGTTCTTCTCGCTGCTGTTCTGGGGGTGGGTGTTCGGCCCGGTGGGAACCATCCTCGCCGTACCACTGACGCTGCTGGTCCGGCTGGTCATCGAGCGATACGGACAGCAGGCCGGTCTCGCACCGCCATCGCCGGTGCCCGGGAGCGGCTAGCCGGCGTGCTCCCATTTCCGCTGGAAGCGCTCGGCCAGCGCCACCGCGCCCAGCCGGGCAAACCCCTCCGATGCCTTGAGCCGGCTGGCGTCGGCCTCATCGCCCCGCGCCAGGGTGCGCAACGCCAGCGCCGCCGCCGCCGCGCATTCCGCTGACAGCAGCGCGGACCCCTGTTCCTCTGCAATGGTGCCCGCGGCGCGCGCCTCGACCAGCGCCCCGGCCGCATCGCCCCGCTGCAGGGCCGCGACGGCGCGCACCCGGCCGATCTCCGCCAGTCCGAGCTGGTCGTCGGCCTGAAGCGCCAGTTCGCGGGCCCGGTCCAGCTCTCGCGATGCCACCTCCGGAGCGCCGCGCGCCAGGTCGAGCTCCGCCCGCCCCGTCACCGCCAGCGCGGCCAGTGCGGCGTCTTCCACCAGTCGCGCATGGCGCACCGCCTGCACCGTCGCTTCATCGGCATCTTCCCACGCACCCAGGTCGCGGAACGCGAGGCCCAGGTTGTGGTACGTCTGCGTGGTGCCGCGCCGGTCGCCAAGGCGCTGGTAGCCCAGCAGGGCCGCGCGGTACAGGCTCAGCGCCGTCGTGGCGTCGCCCCGCAGGTGCGCCACCGACGCGAGGTTGTTTGCCGCATGTGCCTCGAAGAGCGTGTCCTCCAGCTGTCGGGCCAGCCCCCGTGCCATCTCGAACCGGCGCACTGCCAGGTCGAGCTCGCCCTGCTCGAAGGCCACCGCGCCAAGGAGGTTGAGCGCCCGGAGCCGGCCGTCCTGGTCTGCCCGCAGCCGGAACACCTCCGCCGCCTCCGCCGCCAGCTCGCCCGCACGCGCCACCTCACCCAGCCGCATCGACGCCGTCGCCGCCAGCAACAGCGCCTCACCGCGCTGCGCGTCGGCCGCCGGGGCACGGAGCCACGACGTGACCGCCTCGCGATACCGGCCCGCACCAAGGTGCGCGCGCAGCATCGTGACGAGATCAGGTTCGGCGCTGGGTCCGGTCATGCTCGCGTGCCTCAGTAGGCGATCGCGTACCGGCTGAACCCCTGGAGCTCAGCCTCGAGTTCCTGCTCTTCCTCCACCTTCACGCTGCCGAGCCGCACAAATGGCTGGCCCGGCAGTTCCTGCCGCCACACGCCCAGCAGCGTCTCCAGCTGGTCGTCCTCCCCGTCCTCCTCGCCGTCGCCATTCAAGTCGCCGTCGGCGTTGGCATACCGGATCTTCAGCTCGGCCGGTTCCGCGGCGCTGAACTTGAGGCCCGTCGGCTGCAGCTCGAACAGCAACAGCGCCGGGTCCTCCACCGTGATCGTGATCAGCACCGAATCACCGGTGGCGATCACCGATCCGTCGGGACGCCGGCTCAGGGACCCGTCCTCCAGCTTGAGCGCGAGGTACTCGTCGCCCCGCTGCCCCTGCGAGTCGAGGAAGTACAGCTTCTGCTCGACACTCTGTCCCTTGATGGCCCAGAAGGACACGCTGCTCTCCTCGAGCGGCGGCGACGACTCGGAAAGCTGGACCACGTTGAGCCCGGCGGGCGGCCGCTCCGACCCCGGCGTGTCGGGCGGCGAGCCGGTGTCGGACGAGCAGCCGACGGCGAGCGCCAGTGCGAGGGTGACGATGGTGGCGCGCGTGCGCGCTGTGAGTGCCATGCGCAATCCTTCCGGCCGGCGGCCGGAGCTAGGGAGTGGTGTCATCGAGGAGACGGTTGAGGCGAGGCCGGGAGATGTCGAGGCGCCGGGCCGCCTCACTCTTGTTGCCGCCAGTAAACTCGACCATGGCCCGCGCGGCGGCGCGGGTGATCGTCGCGAGATCGGCCGGAAAGGGAAGCGCCCCGGTGCCTGTCGGCGCGGCCGGCGTGTGCTCGGGCTCGAACAGCGCCTCCGCATCCAGCGAGCCGCGAGTGGACAGCACCAGGCCGCGCTCGATGGTGTTCCGGAGTTCGCGGACATTGCCGGGCCAGGGATGCGCGTGCAGTGCCGCACGCAGCGCCGGTGTCAGCACCGGCACCGGGAGGGCGTACGTCGAGGCCAGGCGCTCAAGGAAGAACTCGGCCAGGAGCTCCACATCCTGCTGCCGTTCGCGGAGCGGCGGCAGCGAGAGCGCCACCACGTTGAGCCGGTAGAACAGGTCCTCCCGGAACTCGCCCCGCACGATCGCACTGCGGAGGTCGCCGTGCGTGGCGGCGATCACCCGCACCTCGATGCGGTGCGTACGCTGGCCCCCCACCCGCCGGATCTCGCGGCTCTCGAGCGATCGCAGCAACTTGGCCTGCAACTCGATCGGCATCGTGCCGATCTCGTCCAGGAAAAGCGTGCCGCCATGCGCCAGCTCGAAGAGGCCCGGCTTGGTGGCGACGGCCCCGGTGAACGAACCCTTCTCGTGCCCGAACAGCTCGCTCTCGAGCAGGTTCGCCGGGATCGCCGCGCAGTTGATCTCCACGAACGGCCCCGCCGCGCGCGGTCCCTCGTAGTGAATCGCCCGAGCCAGCAGCTCCTTGCCGGTGCCGGTCTCGCCGGTGATCAGCACCGTCACCCCGCCATGGCGGGTCACCCGCCGCGCCTGGTCCAGCGCCCGGCGCATCGGTTCACTCGTCCCGACGATGGCGGCGAACCCGCTCGCCACCCGCTCCGCCGCCGCGAACTTGCTGCCCTCGGTTGCCCCCCGGCGCTCGCGACCCTCCCGCTCCAGCGTGCGGCGCAGCGCATCGAGATCCCCAGGCAGCGCGAAGTAGTCGCGCGCCCCGGCGCGTACCGCCGCCGACCCCAGGCGGTGTTCGGTCGACGCGCCCACCAGCAGCACCGGGTTGCTCTTGTCCAGCTCGGCCACGAGGTCGATCGCGTCGGTCTCCGCGCCACCGCCAAGCACGAGGACCGGTCCCTCGACCGGTGGCCGACCGTCGGCCGGGTTCCACGGCACCGGCAATGCACCAAGCTCCCGCACCACCCCCTCGAGGGTGGCACGGAAGCTTTCGCTGAGCGTAACCATCAGGACGCTCCAGTCCGGTGTCATCCGGGCCGGGAATCCATGTCAGCCGCGGACGCTATGGTCGCCCCCCTCATGATGGTCATCCTCGCCGTCACGGTCGTCGTCCTCGAACGCGCGGATTGAGGCCTTGATGTTGTTCTTCACCTGGCTCGTCAACGGCTGGCCGCCCATCGCCTGCGCCGGGTCGACCAGCACGCCGTCCACCACGAACCAGGTGGACAGGTCGACGAACAGCGTCAGGTCCGTGGCTGTCGTGCCGTCAACCACCAGCGGCGGGTTGAACTCATTTTCCTGGTTCGCCGTCGCATCGCTCGTGAAGTCGAAAGGGACGCCGTTGTACGTCCCCACCACACGCACGCTGCGCTGGTCGAACTCCGGGTGCGCCGCCACGAACGACGCGTCGGTAGCGCTGGTGGGCTTGTGCACCTTGAACTTCACCTCGCGATAGCTGCCGGCGGGGAGCTCGATCGAGAATGCCCGCGCCGCACCCGCGCCAAGGGGAAGGTCCAGCAGGTAGGGCCCGATCCGGAGCTCGTCGCAGTCATTGTCGTTGCCGTCATCGTCCTGGGAGAACGCGATCTGCGCACCCGTCCGGACGTCGGAGCCACTGGAGCCACCGTTGTCATCGCCGCTGCCATCATCTACCGACCCGTCATCGGAACCATCATCCGAGCAGGTCGCGGTCTCGACCAGGTGAAAGCCGATGTCGCGCAGCACCATCTGCGCTGATTCGATTACCAGGGTGTTCGTGCCGTCCGTGAACGTCTCCGGGTCACCGCTCACATCCAGCGCCGCGGCCGCAGTCGTTGCCGCGGAGGACGTCGCAATATTGAAGCGCACGGTGGCGTCGGCACTCGTGCCTGCGCCCGAATCGGAACAGCCGCCAAGCAACGTCGCGAAGGCCGCAAGGCTGAGTACACTGAAATGTCTCATGAGGCAGTACCTCGTCATGATTTGAAGGGCGTGGCCTGTTGGGTCCGGATCGTCTATATCTACCCGCAGACCCCATTCCCCTCCGACATTTTTGCTAAGTAGCTTTATTGTAATAGCTTACGTTTACCGGAGGCGGCGGATCCCCGATACCGTTGTAACGTTTTGTTCCAGTTCAATCATTGCGATGCAGGCGCCGGGGCGCCAGTCGCGACCAGGATCAGCGTCGGAGCCCGGATGAGACATCCATTCGCCCGTCTCCTAGTCTTTGTGGCCATCGCGATGGGCGCGGGGTGCGAACGTAACCGCGCACCATGCGCCGAGTGCGGTACTGTCCGCATCGCGGCAGTGCGCGAACCCGCGAGCATCTTTCCTCCCCTGGTGTTCGAGACGGTCGGCCGCGACATCGGCGACCGCGTATACGAACGGCTCGCCACCCTCCAGCCCGGTGGTGCCACCATCGACCCCACAGCCTTCCGGCCGGCACTGGCCATTGCCTGGGAGCGCGTGGATTCGCTGAGCTGGCGCTTTCATCTTCGGCCCGGCGCCAGGTGGCACGATGGTCGTCCTGTCACCGCCGAGGATGTCGTCTTTTCCTTCGCATCCTATGCCGACAGTTCGCTGGAGACGGCGGCGGCCTCCGCCCTTCAGGGCGTTGTGGCAGAGGCGCTCGACTCCACCACGGTACTGGTACGTTTTCCAGCGTGGTCACCCGAGCAACTGTACGACGCCACCTGGCACGTTCGCATCCTCCCCGAGCACATCTGGTCCGCCACGCCGCCGGCAACCTGGACCAGTGACACGGCGCTCGCGAACCTGGTCGGGAGCGGTCCCTATCGAGTGGTGAGCTGGGAGCGCGGTATTTCGGTGACGCTCGAGGCCGATTCGAACTGGCAGCCGGCACCCGCCATCCGGCGCCTCGTCTGGCGATTCACTCCCGATCCCGATGCCGCCCTCAACCTGCTGCTGGCGAATGAGGCGGAACTGATGGAGCACGCCGGCCCGCCGGCCCAGGCCCAGCGCGCTGTCGCCGATACCCTGCTGCGCGTGCTGCAGTATCCCTCGGCGGTATATGGCTTCGCGGCATTCAGGCTCGAGGGCGCAAACGGCGCACCGGATCCCCGCTTCAGCAGTCGCGCCGTCCGGCAGGCACTCACGCTCGGCGTCGATCGCGTCACCATTGCCCACGCCGTGTTCGGCCCCGAGGCCCAGGTGCCTCAAGGTCCCGTCTCGCGCCTGCAGTGGATCATCGGCGACGGAGTCAGCACGCTGCCGTATGACACTGCCGCCGCCGCGGCACTGCTCGACTCCGCCGGTTGGAAACGCGATGCCTCCGGGGTGCGGCGTCACGGAAGTACCCGCCTCGCCTTCGGGTTGCTCGTGCCCTCCACCAGTTCCAGTCGCAAGCTGCTCGCGCAGGTGCTCCAGGAATCGTGGCGGAAGCTCGGCGCCGAGGTCGCCATCGACATCGTCGACTTCCCGGTATTCCAGCAGCGACTGGCCGAGGGAAAGTTCGACAGCTACATCGGGGCCTACCTCGACGAACCCAGCCCGCGCGGATTGGTGGACCAGTGGACCAGGGCCGGATGGGACGCCCTCAACCACGGCCACTACGCCAACCCGGTGGTCGACTCACTCATACGGGTGGCACTCGAAGCCTCGGCACTGCCAATTGCGCGAACCCAGTGGCGCGAGGTCCTCGATTCCATGAACGTGGATGCGCCCGCCGTCTACCTATATACTCCCGAGCAATCCGCGGTCATTTCCCGGCGAATCACGGGGGTGACGATCGATCCCTGGAGTTGGTTGGAGGGGGTGGAACGCTGGGGGCTCGAGCCGGGGCAGGGAGGCAAGTAGTTGTACTGCAACAGCTTAAGTGATCGCATCCCAAGCCAGCCAGGAAGCCGGCGCCGTCCGGGCTCGTCGCTTGCGATCATTTTGTCGTTTGCGATCCGTTCGAACTCGAGGCCGGCCGGCCGGAGGAACCAGATGAACGCTCGATGGAACCGGCGCAGCGTCGCCGTCCTGTTGCTCCTCGGCGCACTCGCTGCCTGCGACGCACCCGAGCCCATCGCCCCTCCCGGTGGCGGAGGCGGTGGAAATACGCCGCTGGCGATCACCTCCACTTCTCCCGCCGCCAACGCTACCGCGGCGCCTTTTGGCCAACTCATTGTGGCCAACGCCGACGCGCCGGTCCAGGCCTCCACCGCCACCGTCACCTCCTTCGGCGTCGTCACCGATGCCGATGGATTCGATGTACCGCGCCAGGTCAGTGTGATCGGCGGAACCAAGGTGCAGGCAAACGCGTCGCTGCTTCCCGGGCACGAAATACCGGGTGACCATCTCGACGGCATTGCTCTCCACTACTGGCGGCGCGCTGCCCGCTCCGGAAACCTGGACCTTCACCACTCGGCCCATGGTCAACTTCCCGCTGGCCACCGGGACCAGTTTCTTCGGAAAGCTTGCCCTGGCGAAGGACTCGACCGGCGGGCTTCACGCCGTGTATGCCGACTCCCTCAACGGCGACCTCTTCTACGCCGAGTGCTCCAGCGGCTGCGCACTGCCCGCCAACTGGGCAGTACTGGGGGTGGACACCGTAGGCAACATCGGCTCATCCAGTGCGATCGGGGTAGACGCCACCGGCCGGGTACACCTGCTCTATCGCAGCGACCGGCTCCAGACGCTCCAGTACGCCACCTGCCTTACGGCCTGTACCGACCTGCTCTCCTGGTCCTTCGCCACCGCGGACAATTCGAGCAGCATGATCGGCATCAACCCGTCGATTGCGGTGACGGGTGGCGGCGCCGTCTACGCCACCTACTACGATGGCATCAACCTCTTCCTCCGTTTCGCGCGCTGCCTGGCGCTCTGCAGCCTCGACGCCAGCTGGGCCAACGGCACACCCGACACCGGTCCCTACGTCGGCCGGTCGAGCTCGATCGTCGTGGATGGGGCGATCCGCCACGTGGTGTACCAGGACAGCGGTGGCCGCAACCTCAAGTACGCCACCTGTGTTGCCATTGATTGCCTGCAGGCCACCGACTGGACCATCAGTGCGGTGTCCCTCGCCGACGGCGGGCAGGAGCCCGCGCTGGCGCTCGGCCCCAATCACAGCCTCGCAGCGACCTACTTCGCCTCGACGGGCGGCACCATGAAGTACGCCTCCTGCGCCAGCGCCTGTATCACCATCGCCAACTGGACCACTATCGACCTGACGACTACCGGACTCGTGGGCGAGGGGAGCGGACTTACCGTCGATGCGAACGGCAGGGTGCAGGCGACGTTCCTCGACAATGGCCTGGACCGGCTCCGATACGCCACCTGCTCCAGCATCTGCACCACCGCCAGCCGCTGGCGCTACAGCACCATTGAGGAGGGCATCGCCCTCGCGCGCTCCCCCGTCGTGGTGCCCAGTGCAGATGGCGGGCTCGAGATCCTCTACCTGGCCATTGATGGGACCGAGGTGAGGTTTGCGGAATAGGCGGTAGGCGGGTAGGCGGGTGGGCGGGTAGACGAAGGAAAGCAGAAGCGGACCAAGGCTCCACGCCCTTGATCCGCTTCGCTCTTAACTACCCGCCTACCCGCCTACCCGCCTACCCGCCTACCCGGCTACCCGCCCACCCGCCCACCCGCCTGCCTCTATGCCGTCTTCCGCTTCCTCGCCCCAACCGCCTTCTTCCGCGGCGACTTCTTGAGCTGAAGCTTGTTCTGGAACAGGTACTCCGGGTCGGACGATCCCGCCCCGACGCCCACCTCTTCCCGCGCCTGCCGGTAGACGAAGCGCTCGCCCCGGAAGTTCCGCAGCACCACTTCATCCTCGTTCATGCTCTCGACGTATTCCGGCAGGAGCGGGATCTTGCCGCCGCCACCAGGTGCATCGATCACGAAGTACGGGTTGGCCAGGCCACTGGTCCAGCCCCGCAGTGCGTGCATGATCTCGAGACCGGTCTGCACCGTCGTGCGGAAGTGCTCGGCGCCCGCCACCTGGTCGGCCATGTAGATGTAGTACGGCCGTACCCGGGCCAGCATCAGCCGGTGCATCAGGCTCTTCATCACCTCGGGGCTGTCGTTCACCCCCTTGAGGAGCACCGTCTGGCAGCCCAGCGGAATGCCCGCGTCGGCCAGCATGCCCAGCCCCTTCACCGCTGCCGGCGTGAGCTCGTCGGGGTGGTTGAAGTGCGTGTTGATCCACACCGGGTGGTGCTTCCGGATCGTCTCACAGAGTTCCGGCGTGATCCGCTCCGGCAGGTGACATGGCACCCGGCTGCCGATCCGGATGATCTCGATGTGCTTGATCGACCGCAGCCGGGTCAGGATCGCGTCCAGCCGCCGGTCGTTGAGCAGCAGCGGGTCGCCGCCCGACATGATCACGTCCCGGATCTCGGTGTGTTCCTCGAGGTACTGGAACGCCGACTCGAACTGGGACATCGGGATCTTCTCCGGGTCGCCCACCTTCCGCCGCCGGGTACAGAAGCGGCAATAGGAGGCGCACACCGGGGAGACCAGGAACAATGCCCGGTCGGGGTAGCGGTGCGTGATGTTCGGCACCGGGCTGTCCTCATCCTCGTTCAGTGAATCGACGATCCCGTCGACCACGTCGAGCTCATCGACCGTCGGCACATACTGGCGCCAGATCGGGTCGTTGGGCTCCTTGATGAGGTCCACCATTGCGGGCGAGATGCGGAACTCGAAGTTGTCCGCCGCGATGCGCAGCCGGTCCAGCTCCGGGAAGTTCTCCGGGCCGAACTTGATGGCGAGCGCCTCGAGCGATGCGATCGAGTTCTTGCGCATGACCTCCTGCCAGGTCTCCATGCCGGTACCCGTCCTCCTTAAGGCCGAACCGCGGCGCTCAGATACTTCACGTAGACGACCTGATCGTCGCCGGGGGCGTAGAAATCCGGGATGCGCGACTGGGCGTGATAGCCGCGGCGCTCATAGAACGCCCGCGTCGGCCCATACTCGTCACGTCCCGCTGTCTCGGCGATCACCAGGCGCGCGCGGCCCGCAAGCCGCTGCTCCATGTCACCAAGCAGGGTGGTGCCGATCCCTTCGCCCTGATGGGCGGGATCGACGACGATCCAGTAGCAGTCCCAGGTCCCGAGCGTGCAGGGCGTCGGTCCCCAGCAGATCCAGCCGGCGAGGGTGCCGTTCACCTCGGCACCAAGCGCCTCATAGTCGGAGGTCCCGGCCACCGCGGCGTCGAACACCTCGACCGCGATGGCGACCTCATCGTCGTGAAAGAACCCGGTGCCGCGCGTCATCGCCTCGACCGCCTCGCGGTCGGCGGGCGTGAGCGAACGCAGCAGGACCGGCGCGGCGACGGTCACGCGGTGATGCTCGACGGCACCTGGGCCGCCGCCGCTGCCGATGCCCGGCGGGCGCGGTTGAGCGTCTCCTCCACGATCTGCATCACCAGCTCGTCGTAGTTCCAGCCCGCCGCACGACCCATCCGTGCCAGGCCGGCATCACTCGACAGGTCGGGACTGGGGTTCACCTCGAGGACCCAGGGCTGGCCCTGTTCGTCCACCCGCAGGTCCACCCGGCCATATCCCTCGGCGTTCGCCATCACCTGCCAGGCCTGCCGCGCCACCGCGCCGATCCGGCGCAGCAGGTCCGGCGATGCCTGTGCCGGGCATACCGGCTGGGTGCCGATGTCTTCCGGGCTGCCGGCCTGCCACTTGGCGGCGTACGTCACGATCGGCCAGCTCCCCTCGGGCATCTGGTCGAACCGGATCTCCGAGACCGGCAGCATCCGGTCGCCGATGAACCCGACGTTGAACTCCCGCCCGCCGACGTAGGACTGCACCAGCACCTCATCGAAGTGCTCCAGCATCATCGCGACCCGCTTCCGGAGCGCCCGGCGCGAGGTGCACACCGCGTCCCGGTCGATCCCGACGCTGGCGTCCTCGGCGTTCGGCTTGACGATCGCCGGCAGCGGGAAGTCGGCCGGGATCTTGTTGCCCTGCGCCAGCGTGAACGACGGCACCGGCAGCCCGCCGGCTGCCAGCAGCGTGTTGGCCACGTACTTCCGGTGGCACACCGAGATCGGCCAGTGCCGGCACCCGGTGAACGGGACGCCCGTCAGCTCGAGCGTGCCCACCACGTAGTCCTCGTAGCGCGCCCGGCCGTTGACCCCCTCGCAGAGGTTGAACACGAGGTCGGCCTTCCGTGCCCGGGTCAGCCAGCGGAACTCACCCAGGCGGACGGGCGCGAGCACCGGCTCATGACCCGCGCGCCGGAGGGCGGTCCGCACCTCGCGCACGTTCGCCATGACCGCGGCCACGTCCTGGGCCGACCACTCGTCGCTGCCGCCGTCGTACAGGATGACTGCGCGCATCAGCTCACCTCAGCCAGCAGGGAACCGCCGCTGATCCGCCGCCAGGCGATATCCGCGACGGTGCGGATCAGGTCGTCGTAGCTCATCCCTGCCGCCCGCGCCGCCTTGGGGAAGCAGGAGTTGTCCATCGGGTCGGGAAGGATTCCCGGCAGCGGGTTGAGCTCCACCACCATCGGGTGTCCCGCCGAGTCGCACCGGACGTCGATGCGGCACCAGTCCCGGCACTCGAGCGCCCGGTAGGCCGCGAGCGCCACCACCTCGATCTCCCGCGTCAGTGCCTCGGGCACCTGCGCCGGGCACTCGAACAGCTGGAGCGGATTGGCCACCGTGTCCCACAGCCACTTCGCTTCATAGCCGTAGATCGGCGGTGCACCCGCGGGAAGCACATCGAAGTTCATGCCGACGATTGGCAAGCAGCGTGCCTCCGCGCCGTTCCCGAGCACCGGCACCGTGAACTCGAGACCCGGAAGCCAGGTCTCGATCAGCACCGGCTGCTTGTAGGTGTCGAGCAGGGCGCCGACCCGCGCCACCAGTTCCGCCCGGTTGTGGCAGAGGCTCTGGACCGTGACACCCTTGCCCGATCCCTCGAAGCACGGCTTCGCGAACAGCGGGAAGGGCAGCGCCACGTTCCGGGCGTCGTCCGCCGTGCGAGCGATGGTGAACGGTGCCGTCGGCACGCCATGCTGCAGCAGCATCTCCTTCGTCCGGCCCTTGTGCAGGCAGAGCGAGAGGGCGAGCGGGTCGGAGGCATGACAGGGGATCCCGAAGAACTCACAGATCGCCGGGACGTGCCCCTCCCGGTTCGGTCCGTAGAGCCCCTCGGCGATGTTGAACACGAAGTCTGGCCGGGCGGCGCGGAGCTTCTCCGGGAAGCTCTCGTTCGCCTCGAGGAGGATCACTTCCCCTATGGTGGAGAGCGCCGCAGCCACCGCGTCGATGGTGCCCTGCTCGTCCCACTCGGCGTAGAGATCAGGCTGCTCCAGGTCGTCGCGCAGCACGCGCTGAGCCGAGGGAAGCGCCGTTTGAACTGTGGTGTGCTTGGGAATTACGGGGGAGGGCGAGGCCGCCCCGGCGACTGGTGCCGGTGCCTCTGGCTTGAGATTGAAGGCTAGTCCGATCCGAACTGCCAAACGGTCCCTCTACAAAAAAAGACGTCCGATGCCGGACGAGCGAACCTCGAAATGATCATTGTCTCGCGTGCGCGAATCCAAAGTAAGGAATGCAAAACAAATGCACAATAGTTTTTTCGGGATTTTTCAGACTTTGTGGTAGCCAACTCGCCCACATTCCGTCCCGTCGGTGCCGCGATAGATCTCGAAGTCGCCGAAGAGAGCCGGCGCTTCACGCTCGAGCACGCGCAGGATCATCACCGCGAGCCGACGGATCTCCAGCTCGGCACCCTCACCGAGCCGAAGCTCCAGCATCGTCCGCCAGGCGCGGACGTTCGCGCTCACTACGATCTTCGTCTCCGTCCCATTGGGTAGGACGCTTCGCGCCGCCTCGCGCGCCATCTTCCGGCGCTGCACGCCGCTCTCCACCCAGCTGTACTTCTCGATCAGCCGCTCTACCGCGCCCACATAGGAGGACTGGGCCGACGCCATCGCGTTCTGCCATTCCTCCTCGAGGACTGCGTCACCCTGGATCGCCGGGGGCATGACGAAGTTCGCCTCCGACTCGTCCACATAGCGCTGCGAGAGCTGGGAGTACCCGAACCCCGCCCGGTGCCGCACCAGTTCGTGGGTGCACGAACGGGAGATCCCCTCGAGCAGCAGCACGTAGGTCGAGTGCTCGAAGACCGACCCATGACCCTGCCTCAGGATGTTCTCCAGGTACTCGCCGGTGCTCCGCCCCGCCGGGTTGTGCTGGCTCATGTAGCAGAGCCGCCCGGCAAACTCCGCCAGTCGCTCGCCGTCGCTGGACTCCCCCTTCCAGGAAATCTTCAGGTGCGCCGGCTCCACGAACTGGGGCCGCGCCAGGAGGGTCACCGTGGGCTCTCGAAGAATCTTCATCGCTCTGTCCCGTTCACCGTTCACCGTTCACCGTTCCCCGTTCACGCCAACTCCAGCCTCGCCCTCCCGTACCCCCCCTCCCGCTCGATCCGCCTCAATCCCTCTGCAATGTCCGCAGGGATCTCCACCGCTTCCGCTCCCACCTTCAGTCCCGCGAGCGGTGACTCGGCCGGAACGGCGGGAAGGATAACGCCGGGATTCAGGATGCCCAGTGGGTCGAAGCAATTCTTCACCTGCCGGAAGAGGCTCACCACCTCAGGGCCATAGAGCCGCTCCATCAGCCCGGCACGGAGCCGTCCGTCGCCATGCTCTCCCGCTGGCGTGCCGCCGAGCGCGATCACGCCTGCGCTCACTTCCTCGAGAAGCGCGGCGACGGCGTCGGTCCAACCCGCTCGCGTGGTGTCCGGAAGGAGGTTCGCATGCACGTGACCGTCACCCGCATGACCGAAGAGCACGATCGGCAGGTCGCGCCGCGCCGCCGCATCTCGCAGTAGTTGGAGGTATTCAGCAAGACGTTTGATGGGCACGCAGCCGTCCTCAACCACCTGCATCGAGCGCTGCGTCGCCGGCAATCGGGCGAGGATCGGACTCGCGGCATGCCGCAGCGTCCACATCGCCGCCTCGTCCTCCGCCGTGCGCGGTCGCACCGCACGAGCTCCCGATGCGATGGCGGCGCGCGCGCCGGAGGTCACTCGCGCCTCGATCGCCGCCGCCGTCTCTTCCTCATACTCGAGGAGCAGCACTGCCTCCGCCTCGGGGACCTGCACGGCGGTGCCGGCCGCGTCGCCCCTCACCACCGCCAGGAAGCTGCGGTCGAGCAGCTCGCACACCGAGGGACCGGTGGCAGTCAGGGCCTCGATGGTATCGGCGATGCGCTCGAGGTGTGTGATCTCCACCTGCAGTCCGGCGCGGAAGGGAGGAACCGGATCCAGCCGCCAGGTGACTTCCGTCACGATGCCAAGCGTTCCCTCGGCGCCGATGAAGAGGTCGAGCAGGTCGCCGGAGTCGAGCCAGGCGTCGAGGGCGTAGCCCGAGGAATTCTTCCGCGTGTGAGGAAATCGCTCGCGAACGAGGCCCGCGTTCGCCCGGATGACAGGTGCCACCTCCACCTCGAACCGCCGTCCGACCGCACTGTCCGACGTGGGCGTGCCGCGATGCAGCACCAGGCGCTCCCCACCGGCAGTGACGATCGTCGCACCCATCGCCCACCGCCGCACGCTGCCATACCGGTGCGTCCGAGGTCCCGACGCGTTGGTCGAGAAGACGCCCCCCGCCGTCGCCCATCTGGCACTCGAGGGATCCGGTGGCAGCCGGAGCCCCACCGTCGCCGCAGCCTCACCCAGCTGACCAAGCGTGACGCCGGCGGAGGTGACGGCGGTTCGCCCACCGGCATCGACGCTGAGTCGTCGCTCGCGCATCGCCGTCAGGTCCACCATGACACCTTCACCCACGCTCCCGCCCCCCATCGCGCTCCCGGCACCGCGCAGCACCAGTGTCTGCCGGCTGCCTGTGGCCCACTCGAGCAGGGACCCGAGGTCCGCTTCGTCGGCGGGCAGCGCAACCGCGAGCGGGAGCATCCGGTAGACTCCTGCTCCCTCGCTGTAGGCGGCGCGGGCGCGCATGTCGGTGCGGAACGGGCCACGGAACCCCGGAATCGGCGTCATGCCGCAAACCTACGTTATCTTTCCCCTCTATGTCGGAAGCCCAGCGCGCGCAGCTCATACATATAGACGTCGATCGTCGGCTCGGGCACGAGTGGGACGAATGGGATGGCACGCCCCTGCCGAATCTCGGGAACTACGACTCCTCCCCCGCGCTCTTCTTCGGCTGGTCGGCGCTGGCGCTGGGCGTTGCCCTGGGCGCGCTGTCCCTCGTGGTGTTCATCCTGACCCCGCATCTCGCGCGTCTCAGTTCCCAGGTGCCCCGGTTCGTCTGGCTCGGCATCGCCCTCGTGGCGTCCCTGTTCTGGCTCTGGTGGGGCGCGATCGTCATTTCCTACGCCCTGCGCCGGCCGATCCTCCCCGAGCGCCTCGCCGAACGGGGCCCCTTCCTTCACCTGATGCGTCTCACCTCGCGGGTGGCCGAACGGTTCGGCCGGCGCGACTGGGTGGAGAACGCCGCGGTCAAGGTCTACAACGCGCTCGTGCTCGAGCGGAACCGCAAGGTGGGGAAGGGCGAGCTGCTGCTCCTGATTCCGCGCTGTCTCTCCCGCGCCACCCTCGATGGCGTGCTCCAGGTGGCCGGCAAGTATGACGTGCCGGTCTTCGTGGCCACCCGGGGCCAGCTGGCCCGCCGCGTCATTCGCGAGCGCCGCCCTCGCGCTGTGGTGGCAGTGGCCTGCGAGCGCGACATGGTGAGCGGCCTTCACGATGTGGCCGGCAAGGTTCCCGTACTGGGCCTCACCATGACCCTGCCGTCTGGGCCGTGCAAGGACGCGCTCCTCGATCTGGGCCAGCTCGAGGAGTGGGTCAAGGCCTATGTCACGTAGGCAGGGCACCGCCCCGGGCAGCTTCGATGCCCTTGGCCTGCTCGGCTGGATCGCGATCACTGCCGTTGCCGCTGCCGTGGGCTCCGCCGCCGCCGCCAGTTCGCGGGAGTTCTACGCCGCCCTGCAGCGACCGGCCTGGGCGCCGCCGGGATCGGTGTTCGCCCCGGTGTGGGCGGTGTTGTACCTCGCCATGGCGGTCGCAGCGTGGATGGTCTGGCGCGACCGCCACTTCGTCGGCGCACGTGTGGCACTCGTTCTGTTCGTGGTGCAGCTGGCACTCAACGCGCTCTGGACCTGGCTCTTCTTCGCCTGGCATCAGGGGGCGTTGGCATTTGTGGAGGTGCTGCTGCTGTGGCTGGCAGTGGCCGTCACGACGAACCTCTTTCGCCGTGTCCGGCCGCTGGCCGGCACGCTGCTGATTCCGTACCTGGCCTGGGTCACTTTCGCCGCCGCCCTGACCTATTCCATCTGGCGGCTCAATCCTGGCACGCTCTAGTCTGGAGATCAAACTGTTGAACAGAACCTTGAAGATGACGCTTCCTGCACTGCTGGGTGCGATCATCAGCGCACCCGCGGTTGCCCAAACGCCTGCTCTCCCTCCCGCCGCGGTCCAGACCCTCGGCGCACCGGCAAGAATGGAAAGCCGCTTCGGGGCTCTCGAGTTCAAGGACGGCGCGCCGACAGCCGCCACCGCCGATGCCGTGTACGCGGCGCTGGCGTTCACCAACGGCCTCGACGTCTACAACAACAGCTTTCGCGGCGCCTCCGCGTACGCCCTCCGGACCGGCTTCCAGAGCATCGGCGCCGGGGGGAATACGGTGGTCATCTTTTCCGAGTTGATGAACTCGAAATCGGTGTTCTTGACCGGCAATGCCGACACCATCTACTACCTGGCCATCCTGGACCTCACGAAGGGTCCGATCGTCATCGAGCAGCCACCCAGGTCGGTGGGCACCATCAACGACATGTGGTTCTCCTGGATCATCGACATCGGTACTCCCGGCCCCGACCGTGGCGAGGGCGGGCGGTATCTCATCGTGCCCCCGGGCTACGACGGCCCGCTGCCGGAAGGTGGCTACTACATCGCGCGGTCCAGCACAGTGCACGCGCTGTACGCCGCTCGCGCCTACCTGGTCGACAATGACCCCAAGCCCGCCGTCGCGATGATCAAGAAGTACATGAAGATCTATCCCTACACGCCGGGCGGTGAGGGCACCAGCATCGCCTCGGCGCTCGAGGGAACGGTGCGGATCGCCCAGGACCCACCGATTCCGGAGACGAAGTTCATCGAGGGGTCCAATCGAGTATTCAACACCGTGCCACCCAGCGACTACGCGTTCTTCGAGATGATCAACGCCAACGTGCAGGAAGAGCCGGCCACCAGCTACGACGTGGAACTCGCCGGCCAGATGGCAGCGATCGGCATCGTCAAGGGCAAGCCGTTCGCCCCCAACGCACAGATGAAGAAGGCCCTCACCGAGGCAGCCGCCGTCGGGAACGCCACAGGCCGGGTATTGAACTGGCGGCCCTTCGAGTCACTCGACTGGTCGTACTACCCCGGCTCCTCGTGGAGCAGCATGCTCTGGGAGGGTGGCGCATTCTTCGAGACGCCGCCGCCGATGTTCACCAAGGAGGGGATGTTCAAGCCGCTCCCGCCCACGGGGGCGCGGACCCTCGCCTCGCGCACCGCGTTCTACTACGGCTACACCCTCGACTCGCCTGGGATGATCATGCGCATCCCCGGGGTCGGCTCGCAGTACCTCATGGGCTTCCTGGATGCCGACAAGAACCCCTTTGACGGCGCAAGGACGTACAAGGTGACGCTGCCGCCAAACATTCCCGCGCGCGCGTTCTGGTCGTTCACCCTGTACGACAACCAGACCCGCTCCATGCTGGCCACCCCCCAGCTCTATCCCCGCGCCGGCAGCCAGAGCTACCCCTCGCCCGCCGCCGAGGCGGGCACCGACGGGTCGACCACCGTTTACTTCGGGCCGACCCAGCCGGCTGGCGTCAAGCGCGGCAACTGGATCCAGACCGACCCGAAGAAGGGCTGGTTCACCATCCTGCGCCTGTACAGCCCGCTCGAGCCGTTCTTCGACAAGAGCTGGCGGCCGAGCGAGATCGAACTGGTCAAGTAGTCGGTAGGATGTATGCAGAAAGAGCCCCGGGAATCCCGGGGCTCTTTCGTCTTGGTCAGTCACGGAGCTCGAACAATCGTTCAACCGGCATCCCGAGCGCGCGCGCCAGCAGTAGCGCCAGGATCGTGGAGGGCACGAACACCTCGTTCTCCACCGTGTTGATCGTCTTCCGTGACACGTTCACCATCGCCGCCAGTTCCGCCTGCGTCAGGCCCCGCTTCGCCCGCTCGGCGCGGAGGTGATTGAGGAGCCGATCAGCCATCCGCGTGCGCGCGGCGCTCGAGCCCTGCAAACGTCAGCAGCGAGGCGACGACACTCCCCGTCACGATCACGTAGATCGCCTGCCGCGACGTAAAGGCCTGGAACCAAGGTGCCAGGTACAGGAACAGCCCCACGCTCATCGCGACCCAGAACCCGGCTTGCATCCCCGATCGCAGGTGCGTTCGCGAAACGTCGTCGTGCACGAGGGCGCGCACCCCCCGCCGGTTCAGGACTCCGCCACCGGTGGCCAGCACCGCGAGCAGCACCACCGCGTTCACGGCCCACCAGTCGATCCGGGTTGAGTGTGCGGCGTCTCCGAACGCACGCGGCAGGCCGGCGAACTGGACGCCGAGGAAGACGAGGGCTGCCACGATCGCCACCGTGGCGCGCTTGCGGGAATAGCGGTCTGCAACTTCGACGAGTTCTGTGTCCGGCATCATCGCCCCGCTGGGGAAGGATGATGCAGTGTAACCTATAGGTTACCTCCCGTCAAGCCGCGCGCGGGCGCTGGAACTAGGGCGACGACACAAACGGCTGCGCATCAGGCTCGAGCGAGCTGTCGAAGGGCTTCCACTTGAACGGCGGACCCTTGTCGATGCTGTACACCATGTACTCCACCTTCGCTTCGATGACGTCGCTGCCCGTCATCCGCTCCAGTTGCGCCATCGCCGGGGCGATCTGGCCCTCGAACATCGCCCGCTGTGATGGGGGCATCATCGCGATCTTCCGCTTGATCTTCTCCATGTCCGCCTTGGCCTTCTCCATCTTCGCCCGCTGCTTCGGGTCCAGGTCCATTCCTGCCATCAGGCCGGTGATGCGGCTCACGCTGCTGAGCGGCTCGTACAGCCGGCCCACCGAAGCGTAGTCCAGCTGGTCCTGCTCGATGACGATCGGCACGGTCTTGTTTCCGGACGTCATCACGCCTTCCACCCGGAGCCGCAGCTGGACATACTGGTCGTCGTCGATCCACACGCTGATGCGCTTCATGGTGAACGTGGCATCGCCCACCTGCTGCACCGGGAGGTCTCCGAGGTCGTCGGCGCGGAGCAGGAAGGCGTTCTGCCCGTTCACCATCTCCATCCCGATGTACCGTCCGCGTTCCGCGAACATCGCCGCACCCGCCGCCGCGTTCATGGCGTCCTCGCCACTGGTATTGGGCGGTGGGTTCGCCGCCGCATCGAGAAACTTGTTTGCGCCGTCCATCACCTGGTCCATTGCCCCTGGAGGCATGAACCGGCCGGCCGGGGTGCCGGTCATCTGGGCGCCCAGGGGCCCCGCCATCATCCCGAGGGCGTCACGCATCCCCGCAGCCAGGGCCGGTCCATTGAAACCTGGCGGAGCGTTTCGCTCCTGCCACTCGGCGATCGGCACGAGCCGATACAGCGTTGCGGTACCGCCAAGGGGCGCGAACTTCTCGTAGTAGAAGGGTGCCTCCATCGTCCCCTGCACCCGCTGGATGATGGTGTAGTCGGTCACGAACGCCATCCGCTCGGCCCGCGTGGCCGCCACCCGCTCGAGGATCTCCTGCGCATCCTGCATCGCGGCGCCGGGAAACGAGAGGGTAGCAAGCACCACAACTGTGCTGATCATGACGGCATCCTCAGTCGAAGAACTTGGTGTAGAGATTTCCCAGGCCGACATCCTCCGACTTGGTCCCGCCCGAGCTCGGGTAGGTGAATGCCTTCTCGTTGCCCGCATACTGCACCACGAAGCGGTACTGCCGCACATAGGAGCATCCCAAGTCGAGGCGAACCACGTCAGACCACTTCTGCCCGGCCCGGACATACTGCTTGCTCCCCCACAGTTTCTTCCAGGTGCCAAACTGCGGCGAAAGGGACGGCTTGGCTCGTACCTGCGACGACGCATCGATCGCGAGGTTGCTCGGCCCGGAGTTGCTCGCCGAGATCGTCACGTCGCACCCCCTCGACCCATCGGCCAGTACCACTGGGCCGATCACGCCGATGTCGAAGGTTGGCTCGTCGGCTTCCGGGTTCACGCCACGCTGGGCACCGAATGCCAGCGCTGCTGCCAATCCAAGGGCTATCAAGGGCTCACTGCGCATGGGACCTCCTGGGCTGCGTTCGATGTGTACCGTATGCCCCATTGAACGCAGCCGCGCGTCGGACCCCGCCACCTGCATCGATCCTCGGCCCTTCGGCGCCAGAACGGAATTGCTCACGAGTCCAGTAGCACCAGCTCCACCCGGCGGTTCTTGGCCTTGCCTTCCGGAGTGTCATTGCTGGCCACCGGCTTCGACTCGCCGAAGCCCATCGACTCGAGCCGCGCGACGGCGATCTTCAGCTGCGCAACCAGGTACTCCTTGACCGCCGCAGCCCGGCGCTCCGACAGGCTCTGGTTCGCCTCCGCCTCCCCGTCGCTGTCGGTGTGCCCCTCGATCGCGATGCGAAGGCCGGGATTCTTCTGGAGCATCTGCCCTATTTCCGCCAGCGTGGGAGTGGACTCGGGGCGGATCTGGGCACTGTTCGTGGCGAACAGCACACCCTGGGTGCTGACCCGGCCCGACTCGACCAGCCGGTCATACAGGTCCTTGCCGCCAGCCGCCACCCGCATCGGCCCGATCAGGATCGGATAGTCCGCCGATGCCGACCCGACGGCGAGAAACAGGGTGTCACTGCGCGGAAAGACGGCGTTCGGTGCATTCGCCACCCGTCGTTCACCGAGATACATCTTCATGTGCTCGCCGTCGGCCATGACGCGCACCTGGACCACCGAACTCCGCATCTCCTTCGTATCGACCCCGGTGAGTACCGTGGGGCCCGCGCCGTTGACCGCGAAGATGCCGACCCTCGCCAGCCCGACGGACACCGAGGATCCCTTGTAGTTGCGCGCCGGGCCGTAGAACGCCCGGCCCGGCATCAGGCGCGCGTACGCGTTGCCGTGCGTCACGTTGAGGCTGTATTCCAGCGTGAACTTCTCCGGCAATGTCCGGGGCAGGGGGATGGCGAATGATGCCACCCGAGGTCGCGCGAAGGTATCGACCACCCTTCCAGTCCACGATCTCGAAGTTGCCTTCCACCAGGGAAAAGCGGCGGGGAAAGTCGCCCACCACATCGCGGGAGAAGTCATCGAAGAAGAGGATCTCGTTGCCGGGCTGGAAGTCGTAGTTGGCCCATGCGCCCTCGCCCGGACGCACCGCCGGTGCACTCGTGTCGGCCGCCGGACGCGCTTCGTCCTCGGCGAGCGCGGCCCCCACGGCAGGATCGGACACTGTCTGGCCCGCCTGGTCGTGCAGCACCTTGCCGTCCTCGCCGGTAAGCACGACAGTGCTGCCCGAGTCCTCAGCCGCAGAAATGCAACTGAGGTTGTTGAAGGCACACTGCACCGTGCCGCGTACCACCTTGTCCACCTGCGCGTTCGTTTCGGACTCGGCGGCGTCGGAGATCGTCTTCTTGAGCTTCTTGAGGATCTGCGCGTCGGCCGTCGTTGGCAGGACAATGCATGACAGGAGGACCACGGCGATCCCCGTGGCAAATGGCGTGCGTCGGATGGGGTACATCGGGTGACTCCTCGCGTGACAATCCAGAAGGGTCCTTCCCGCTCCTGAACGGATTCGGGAGCCGGACCCCGCCACGCGGGAACGGCTTCTAGCTTTCCTGGGCGTCCACCTCCCCGAGTGCAGAGAGCGCATCACGGCATTCCGTGACCTGCGAGGCCCGTATTCCCTCGGCACGGCCCATCCGCTGCACCGCCGAGTCCAGGAGGACCCTGGCACCCGCCGCGTCGCCCAGTTCCGCTCGCGCACGGCCCAGTCGGCAGTCCGCCATGATCGCGGCTGGGTGTCCCGTCGGCACCTTGCCCCTGAGGATGTCGGCGGCTCCTGCCGCGACCCGTGCCGCGCCAGCCGCGTCACCACCCTGGAGCAGGATTTCTGCGCGCGTCAGCATCGGATACGCGATGATGTAGGATCCTTCCGGGACGACGCGCCGGAAGATGACCTCCGCGTGCCGCGCCAGCGAGTCGGCCTCGCGGTATCGACCCTGGGCCGCCACGGTCACGGCGATGTTCTGGTAGTTGCCGGCCACCTGCGAGTTGTTCTCGCCGAAGCGCGCCAGCCGGGCCGCAAGCACCTCGCGCAGGAGCCCTTCCGCTTCCGCGTAGGTTCCGGGGCCGGTGAGGAGCACGCCGAGATTGTTGCGCACCGTCATCGTGAAGGTGTGGCTCGACCCCAGTTGCGCATCGAACACTGCGATGGCTCGCCGGATCAATCTCGCGCCCTCCGTGGTGTCGCCGCGCATGGCCAGCGTCTGCCCCAGTGTGTGGGCCGCCATCGCCGTGTGCACGCTCGACGGCCCTTCCTCCCGTTCCAGGATTGCCAGGGCTTCGCGCGCCGCCGCCTCGGATTCCTCTGTCCTGCTGACTCCGCGATAGTCGTCGGCCAGGCGCCGGAGTGCCTCACCCATCTTGCCCCCTCCTCGTCGGAGGGCCGCAACACCTTGCTCGGTCAGGCCGATCGCGGTCACGGGATCCACCTTCGCCTCGAGCATCCCGAGCGCCATCAGCGCCTGACCCTCCCGCTCGGGGATCACGGAATCCCGGCCGCGCTCGATGTCGAGACGTCGCAGGAGCAGCTGCCGGGCAGAGTCCTGCTCGTCCTGGCCCCCCAGCAGGTACGCCAGTTCCCCGAGGTCGTCGGCGAACGCCGGCGACAGCGTATCCCCTTCGCCGACCCGGATCTCGATCGCCCGACTGATGGCCGAACGCGCCGAGTCCACCTGGTCGAGCTTCTCCAGCACTGACCCGATCGTCGAGAGCAGCTCGGCGCGAAGTTGGGGCTGGCCCTGGAGCTCGGTGTGTACTCGTTGCGCCCCCAGCTGGAGCGCCTCCACCACCGTGATGTTGCGCCCTCGCTCCGGGTCGGCTGGCGCAAGGGGATCGGCGCTCTCGAAGAGCTCCACCAGGAACGACTGGGTTTCCCTCGCAAGACGAGAGGCGGCTTCAGCAGCGTCCCGCTCCTGCTTCAGCCTCCGGTTGTGACGTGCCAGCGTGCCGATGAACAGCGCGGTACCGACCGCCAGCGCAGCGATGGCCGGCAGGAATGCGGGGTGGCGCCCGATGAACTTCCGCAGGCGGTAGGCCGCTGACTCCGGGTGCGCCATGATCGGCAGCCCGCGGAGGTGGCGCCGGATGTCCGCCGCCATCTCGTCGGCGGACGCGTATCGCTCCTCCGGGTCCTCCCGCAGTGCCTTGCCGACGATGATGTCGAGGTCACCACGCAATTGCCGCCCCGGGTGGGCCGCTGGGACACCGGCGTCCGTGCCGCCAGCCACCGGTCGCACACCCGTGAGCAGTTCCCGCAGGAGCAGGCCGAGCTGGTACACGTCGGTGGCAGTGGTGATCCGGCCGCCGCGCAGCTGCTCCGGGCTGGCGTACACCGGCGTCAGTGCCCGTGCTCCCACCGCCGTCTCCTCCGCGTCATCCTCCAGCAGTTTCGCGATGCCGAAGTCGAGCAGCTTCACCCTGCCGTCGCTGTCGACCAGGATGTTGGAGGGCTTGATGTCGCGGTGCACCACCAGTTGTCGATGGGCAGCGTGAACAGCGTCGGCCACGCCGAGGAAAAGGCGGAGCCGCGCGGCGGCGTCCAGCTCCTGCCGGTCGGCGTATGCCGTGATCGGCTCACCCTCGACCAGCTCCATGACGAGGTACGGCCGACCGTCCGGCGTCGATCCACCGTCGAGCAGGCGCGCAATGTTGGGATGGGTCAGCGAGGAGAGAATCTGCCGCTCGACCAGGAAGCGGCGTATCAGGTCGTCGGTATCGAGGCCGCGCCGCAGCACCTTCAGCGCCACGCGTTGCTGGTAGGTCCCGTCGGAACGCTCCGCCTCATACACCGTGGCCATGCCGCCCCGGCCGCGCTGCCCCAGGACCCGGAACCGGTCGATGTCACTGCCGGGGGCGATGGAATCGTCGATCCGCGGGTCGCCGAACGCCGCCCGCATCACCGGCCCCGACGGCGACGTCACCCGGCCACTGTCCAGCTCCAGCCGGTCCAGGAGCCGTAGCACCAGGTCGCGGAGTGCATCATCATCGGCTGCGGCCTGGGTTACGAACGAAACCCGCTCCGGCGGCGAGCGTTCCAGTGCATCCGAGAGCAGCCGGTCCACCTCGTCCCAGCGTTCCCAGAGCAGCGGGCTATCCGCCCTCATCTCCGCTCAGCGCTTCGAGCAGGTACGCCTTGGCACGCGTCCATTCCCGCTCCACGGTGCGGTTGGAGGTGTCCAGCACGGTCGCGATTTCGGCCATGGTCAGCCCGCCGAAGAATCGGAGCTCGACCACGCTTGCCATGCGGGGGTTTCGCTCCGCCAGTCGCTCGAGTGCCTCGTCCACCCCGAGCACATCCTCAAATCCCTGGTCGGCGGCCAGGGCCCCCTCATCGAGGGCGATGCGAACAGCCCCACCGCCATGACGCTGCGCCTGCGTGCGCCGGGCATGATCGACTAGGATGTGCCGCATCGCCTTGGAGGCAAAGGCATAGAAGTGCGCGCGGCTCTGCCACTCGCCCCCCGAGCTGCCCACCAGGCGCAGGTACACCTCATGTACCAGGGCGGTGGTGGCGAGGTCGTCATCGCCCCCGACGGCAAGGCGCCGGTGCGCAATGGCCCGGAGGTCGTCGTACGCGAGCGCCACCAGCTTGGGAAAGGCGTCGCGGTCGCCCTTGCTCCACTGGCCGAGCAGGCCGGTGATCGTATGTGGGTCGCCGCTCATGCAACCCCCCAGTAGAACGGAATCCGGTGCCAAAGTCCGCCGGGCACGGGCACTACACGTGCTGGTCGATGAGCACCGGGTTGCCGTCTGGATCGATGACCACGAAGCTGGCGGGGCCGGTCGTGCTCTCATCGGCCTCGGTTGCTGGCGTCACGCCCTGCGCCTTGAGCTGGCGCTGCAGCTCGCGCACGTCGGTGAAGTGCGCGAGCGGCTGCCCGCCCTGGGTCCACCCCGGGTTGAACGTGAGCAGGTTCCGGTCGAACATGCCCTCGAACAGGCCGATGACATGGTCCCCGTTCTTCAGGATCAGCCACTTCTCTGACGCATCCCCGCCCAGCTGCGTGAACCCGAGCTTTTCATAGAATGCTTGCGAGGCGGCAATGTCCTTCACCGCCAGGCTGATGGAGAATGCGCCGAGTTCCATGTTTCCTCCTTGTCCGTGGTATTGGCTGGCCCTTACGCCGCCGTGCCAGCCTGTCGTCGCGACACGTAGGCATAGATGGGCACTCCCGCGAGGATCACCGCAAAGATGCCCAGTGTCCAGAACCGGGTGTCTGGCTCCACCACCGCGTTCCCCAGCAGGAAGATCGTGGACGCGATGAAGATGATCGGCACCACCGGGTAGCCCGGGGTCTTGAACGATGGGGCATAGCCCAGCTTCTTCCGGAGCGGGAACACCGCGGCGACCCCCAGGGCGTAGAACGGCAGCACCGCGATCACGTAGGTGTCGGTCAGCTTCTCGAACCCCTGCGCCAGCACGAAGGCGATGCCCATGAGCGCCACGAGAATCACCGCCACGTACGGCGTCCCGAACGTCGGGTGCACCTTCGCCACCTGCTTGAAGAACAGCTTGTCATCGGCGAGGGCAAACAGGATCCGTGGCGACGTGAGCAGCACACTGCTCAGCGTGCCGAACGTCGAGATCATCACCGTCACCGACACGAACACCACGCCGCTCCGCCCGATCAGGCGCTCCGCCACGTCCGCGGCTACCAGCTTCGACACCCGGATCTCGTTGACGTCGAGCACCGACAGGTACGCGATGTTCGCCAGCAGGTAGATCCCGATCACCAGCAGCGTGCCGATGATGAGGGCCCTTGGCAGGTTGCGCTGGGGGTCCTTCACCTCGCCCGCCGCATAGCTCAGGTCGGCCCAGCCATCGTAGGCCCAGAGCACCGCCACCAGCGCCAGCCCGAACGGGGTGATCGAGAAGCTCCCCGGCGGCACCGCCGGCGTGAAGTGGCCTCCCGTCTGCGGCAGGCCGAGGGTGAGCGCCAGCACGATGATGAAGAGCAACCCGCCATACTTGGCCAGCGTCGTGAGGTTGGTGATCATCGCCCCCCAGCGGACGCCGATGATGTTGAACGTCGCGGTGACGACAATGGCGACGGCGGCGATGCGGTGCGAGTAGGCGTCGTACGGTGCCACCCGCGGGTCGTAGCCCAGCACCCGGAGGAAGTACTCCGCGAAGGTGATCGAGATGGCGCCGAGCGAGGCCGCGCGGATGATCACCAGCTGCGACCACCCGAAGAGAAAGCCGTACAGTCGCCCCCACCCGTCGCGCAGGAAGGCGTACAGTCCCCCCGTTTCCGGGATGGCACTCGACACCTCGGCGAGCGTGAGCGCCCCGCACAGCGCAAAGGCCCCTCCCAGCACCCACACCGAAAGCAGGGGCAGTGGTCCCGGCAGCCGCTCTGCGATGCCCGCCGGCGACCGGAAGATGCCCGACCCGATGGTCGTGCCGATCACCAGCGCGATGGCGCTCCAGAGCCCGATGCTGCGCGGAAGCCGGCTGGGGCTGGGTGACGTCATGAGGCTCACAGTATGGGATGAAGGAGGAGGAACTACGGACGGTCTGGTACAGTATCCCGCGGTTGACCGGTTGGAGCAACCGGTGCAGGGGGTGGGGTGATCCCGGACCGGTTGGTGGGAATCCGGGCCACCAGGCTGTCGATCCGGTTCCGAACGGGGTTCAGGGTCGGAAGGGGGCGCTCCAGTTCGCGCTCCGGCAGCGAGGGATCAGCGAACGGACGGTACGCCCCCTCTACGATGATGAACGAGTAGCCCTCCTTTGCCGGGTCGACCCACCCCCGAATCCGCACGACGCCCAGCCCGATCGGACGGGCCTTCGTGGGCTGCAGCGTGGTGGCATCGAGCCATGGGGTCTCGACATAGCCATCGCGCGTGGACGAAAAACGGACCGGGATGCTGTCGGCCGCGAGCGCGGCCAGGAGACGCTCGGTGGCGCCCGGGATCTTTGCCCGTACCTGCGTTTCCGCCGCTTCCGGGAATGGCTGGATCCGCGGCCGCGTGGTGTTGGGGTTGCACGAGACGACGGACAGCATGAAGAGGACGGTGAGCGTCCGCGTCATGCCTCCATCGCCACCGGCGCCCCGCCCGAGTAGTCGTAGAACCCGCGCCCGCTCTTCCGCCCCAGCCATCCCGCGGCCACCATGCGCCGCAAGAGCGGCGGCGGCGCATACCGCGCCTCCCGGTACTCCTCGAACATGATGTCGCCGATCCGCACCACCGTGTCGAGCCCCACAAAATCCAGCAGCTGCAACGGTCCCATCGGGTGCCCGCACCCGAGCGTCATGCCCCGGTCGATGTCGGTGATCGACGCGATGCGGCGCTCCACGGCGCGCGCCCCATCAAGCAGGTACGGCACCAGCAGCAGGTTCACCACGAAGCCGGGGACATCGCGCGCCTCCACCGTCTCCTTGCCAAGCTGCCGCACGAACCCGATCGCCGCCGCGTATGTCTCCGCCGACGTCGCCAGCCCGCGTACCACCTCGACCAGCGGCATGAGCGGCACCGGGTTGAAGAAGTGCAACCCCACGAAGCGATCGGGCCGTCCACTTCCGGCAGCCAGGACGCCGACGCTGATGCTGGAGGTGTTGCTCGCAAAGGCGGTCGGGTGGGGGCAGACGGAGTCCAGTTCTCGAAACAGGGCGAGCTTCATCTCCACCTTCTCCGGAACGGCCTCGATCACCAGGTCCGCCTTCGCCATGGCGGCGAGATCGGCCGTCATGGTCACCCGGGCAAGGGCGTCGTCGCGCGCGTCCGCCGTGAGCTGGCCCTTCTCCACGAACTTCGCCGTGGACTTCTCCATCCCGGCGCGCGCCTTCCCGAGTGCACCCTCGTCCACGTCGCGCAATATCGTGTCGAATCCCGCCGACGCAGCGGCCTGCGCAATGCCGGCGCCCATGAGGCCCGCGCCCACCACGCCGACGGTGACGATGGCGCTCATGACTTGGGCCTGGGCGTGCTGCCCGGGCGGGCGGTGCGGCCGGACACCAGCTGCTCGATCTCGGAGATCACGGTGTCCAGGACGCCGGTCTTCCGGCCCGGGAGCTGGTGCGATGGACGCGCGGCGCCGCGCTCGACGTTGTCGAGCGCGCACTCGAGCCCGAGCTGGGTCCGTTCCGTCAGTGGACGGTAGAACTTGCTGACCATCCAGGAGAAACCGGCGGCTCCCGGAAGCGGCAGCAGCAGGATGGGCCAGAAGGCACCGAGTGCCGCGAGTATCACGGTACTGGCGGTCCCGACCGAGAGCAGTGCCGCCGCGCCGCCGACGTACCCCCGGCGCGTGTTGCGAAGACTCGCCCGCAGCACCACCTGGCAGAACCCCTCTTCCAGCGGAATGATCGTGGCCGAGATGCGTTCCGCCTTCTGCAGCATGAACACCTTGCCACCGGTGGCCCGACGCACCGCCGCCTGCCATCCCGGCTGCGGCTCCAGGATGACCTGCCCGTCGGTTCGGCGAATCGTGCCGAACACCTCCTCGGTTTCCAGGTAGTGCACCAGCGCCGCCTCGATGCCGGCCTCGTCGCCCCGCACCACCCGGCTCGCTTCCACGGTGGCTGCCCCCATCATCTGGTCGAGCCATTCCTCCTGTGCCGGCGCATCCTGCAACTGGTTCACTTCAAGCATCGCCTGCCGCAGGTACCGCTCCGGAATGCCGACATCGCGGCCCAGTGCCAATACCTCATTGCGGTCGAGCGATCCCGATACATCCCGCTCGTCGGCCTGCAGCTGCGCTGCGCGCTGCAGGATCCGCTGCAGTGCGTCCTGGTCGAACTTCGGGGTCAGCTCACTTCCCATGCTGCTCCTTGTCCTGTGCCGCCGCGCCCTGGCTCTTGAGGCGCTGCATCAGGTCGCCCAGCTCATGCGCCGGCATTGGCCCGCCGCCGGGCGGCAGCGCGGCTGGCTGGGGCGCCGCGGCCACCGCCTTGTCGTCACGCATGCGCGACGCCCGGTCGGCCATGTCCATGAACGGCCGCAGCAGGTCCATCGGCAGCGGGAAGATCGTGGTCGAGTTGTTCTCGGCCGCGATCTCCGTGACCGTCTGCAGGTAGCGCAGCTGGAGCGATACCGGCTCCGACGCCAGCATCTTCGCCGCTTCGGCGAGCGTGGATGACGCCTGCAACTCGCCCTGCGCCGCGATCACCTTGGCGCGGCGCTCCCGCTCCGCCTCCGCCTGCCGCGCCATCGCGCGCTTCATCTGGTCGGGAAGGTCCACGTCCTTCACCTCCACCGCCGACACCTCGATGCCCCACGAATCGGTGCGCTCGTCGATGATCCGCTTGAGCACCGCGTTGATCTTCTCCCGGTCGGCCAGCAGCTCGTCGAGCTCCACCTCGCCCAGCACCGAGCGCAGCGTCGTCTGCGAGAGCTGGCTGGTGGCATACAGGTAGTCCTCGATCTCGATGAACGCCTTGGCGGGGTCGAGCACCCGCATGTACAGCACCGCGTTCACCTTCACCGACACGTTGTCGCGCGTGATCACGTCCTGCGCCGGGATGTCGAGTGCCATCGTGCGGAGCGACATCTTCTTCATCGTCGCAAAGCCAAGCGGCACGAAGGTAAGGCCCGGGCCCTTGGTGCCCCAGTACTTGCCCAGGAAGAAGGAGACGCCACGCTCGAACTGGCGCAGGATGCGAAGGCTCCCGAAGCAGTAGCCAACCACGAGCAGCAGGGCGGGTAGCAGCAAGTCCATGTGAAGCTCCGTTCAGCCGACAGTTTCAATGATGACGGCGATACCTTGCCCGCCGCCGATGCACGCGCTGCCCAGGGCATAGCGTCCGCCCCGGCGCCGCAGCGCATGCAGCAGGTGCACCAGGATCCGGGCGCCGCTGGCGCCCAGCGGATGCCCCATCGCGATGGCACCGCCGTCCACGTTGGTGCGCGTACGATCGAGTTGCAGGTCCTTCTCCACCGACAGGTACTGCGCCGCGAACGCCTCGTTCACCTCCACCAGGTCCATCTGGCCCAGGGTGAGGCCGGCGCGAGTCAGTGCCGCGCGCGCCGCCGGCGCCGGTCCGATGCCCATCAGCGACGGCTCGACACCCGCCACCGCATACGCGACCAGCCGGCCCAGCGGTTTCACCCCCCGCTCCCGGGCCAGCGCGGCGTCGGCCACCACCATCGCCGCCGCACCGTCCGCCAGGCCCGACGCATTCCCCGCCGTCACCACGCCATCCTTCCGGAACACCGGCTTGAGCTTCGCCAGTCCCTCGGCGGTCGTGTCGGGGCGCATGTGCTCATCACGCGCCCACGACACCGGCTGCCTGGTCTTCGGGTCGGTGAGCATCACCGGCACCACCTCGTCGGCGAAGGCGCCCGCCGCCCATGCATCGCGCGCCCGCTGCTGGCTCAACAGCGCATAGGCATCAACTGCTGCGCGATCGATCACAAAGCGCTCCGCCAGGTTCTCGGCGGTGTCGGCCATGGCGGTGTCGCACCAGCTGTCCCGCAGCGCTTCCCACAGCGAGTCTTCCAGTTGCGGCGCCTGCCCGAACTTGAGGCCCCACCGGGCGCCCCGCACCACATGGGGCGCCTGGCTCATCGACTCCGTGCCGCCCGCCAGCACCGCCCGCGATTCGCCCAGCATGATCTGGTGCGCCGCCTGAACCACCGCCTCGAAGCCCGAGCCGCAGAGGCGGTTCACCGTCAGCGCCGGCGTCTCGATCCGGCACCCGCTGCGGAGGCCGACATGCCGGGCCAGGTAAATGGCGTCCGCCGAGGTCTGCTGGGCGTTGCCCATCACCACGTGATCGATCGCGTCGGCCGGGAGCCCGCTCCGCTCGATCGCCGCGGTACCGGCCACCACACCAAGGTCCGTGGCCGAGAGTGACTTGAGGGCGCCGCCGAACGCACCGAACCCGGTGCGGGTACCGCTCAGGAAAACGACATCAGGGGTGGTCATGTCATGCTCGCGGTGCGTCAGGAATCAAAGCTAAGGCCCGTGCCACAACTCACGCAGTGCCGCCAACCATACTCCACATCCGCCTTGCACTTGGGGCACTGCCCCTGCAACTGCGACTGCCCGCAGTGGGGACAGAAATGCACCGCCCGCCCCGCTGGCAGTGATCCGCCGCAATAGCTGCATCGCACTCCCGCCTTCACCGGCTCCGGCAGGGGCGAGGTGACTGGCGCGGGCGCAGGCGGCGCCGACCGCACCGCATCGAACGGCAGCGCCGCATCGACATCCAGGCCACTCCCCGCCTCCACGATCACTGCATCCTCGGGCTCTTCCGCCTTCGGGGTCTGCTCGACCCGCTCCTGGACGGGTCGAGGCGGCGCATACGCATCGTCCGCACTGGCACCCGACAGCACGCGCGCAAGCGGAATCGGTTGCAGCACGAACACCGCGTCGCGGAACTCGCGCAGCACCGAGAGATCAGGGTTGGGGCTCTGCACTTCGGTTGCAAAGCGCACCCGCACCGGATCCGGCTCCGTGCTGGCGAAACCACCCTCGCCGCTCGCGAACCGGAGCAGGAGGAGCTCGTAGTCCTCGCTCGACTCCACTCCCAGCGCGCGGCGGCTGGTGCGATACGGCACGAACCGCGACACCAGCTCCCCCACGCTCAACGGTTGCTGCAGGCGCGAGGGGTCTACCGCTTGCAGTGTCTTCGTGAGGTGACGAAAGAGGCGTTCAATATCCTGCACGGAGTTCCTCCAGGGGCGTCACGAAAATGGGCCTGTCGTGAAGCTACACACCTCGACCCCCGGGGTCGACTTAACGCGGCGGCGTTGTGGCCGTCCTTGTGCTCAGGATGGAAGGCCGCTCCACAAACGCCAATATGGGGAGATTCAACAATGACTGGTGACCTTCGTCACGCGCGGGGCAGGTTCCTCTGGGCCGGGCTCCTGAGCGCCGCCTTTCTCGGCGCATGCTCCGATGCCGCCGTGTCGCCCAGCACCGGCACCTCGGCAGTGCAACAAGATGCACTCGACCTGGGCGAGGCCGGGGCCGACGAAACCGAGATGGCGCTCGACGCCATCGGTGGTGCCGAAGACGCACTCGCGATGTCCCTCATGCTGTCGCCGTCGCGGCCCGCGCTCCTGCGTACCCGCTGCGCCACCGTTTCATCGACCACTGACACCGACGGCGATGGGGTTCGGGACAACGCCACCTTCACCTACTCGCTTCCCGATTGCAGCTTCACCGGATGGCGTGGCGGCACCGTCGAGCTCACCGGCGTCATCAGCATCAGCGACCCCGACCCGGCGCCGAGCTTCGCGTACCTGCTGACGTACGACAACTTCAAGTGGCAGTACACCGCGCCAGTCGGAACCAACTCCTGGTCGGCAACCCGGAACGGCTCGCGCACCCTGACCGCTACCGCGGCTCAACTCAGCTTGAGTAACCAGGTGTCGGTTGTGCGCACCTTTCCCCGGCGCGGCGATGCCTCCGTGGCGCACAACGCGCTGCTGGTGTTCACCCCGGACGCCGGGTCCACGCTGGTGCGCGGGGAGCCACTTCCGAGCGGCACCGCTGTGAAGAGCGGTGAGGTCACCTTCAGTCGCAACGGCACGGTGCGCTCGTTCGCGATCAACACCGTCACGCCGATTCGCTACGATGCCACGTGCACCGCAGCACCCCGCATCTCTGCGGGCGAGATTCACTATGAGCTGGCGGACGGATCGTATGTGAAGGTGTTGTGGAGTGCGTGTGGCGTGCCGGCAACCCGCACCTGGGTGCCGGCGGAGTAGGAGCCGGGGAGCAGGCTGGGGTGCCTCTCCGAAAAGGTCTGGCTGCCGGGTGGACCTGAGCGTGACGTCCATGTGCCCGGCCCCGAGGACCTTTGAGGAGAGGCACCCCAGCCTGCTCCCATGCCGCCTAGGCCTCCTCCCGCAGCAGGAACTTCTCACCCCGCGCCAGTCGCTCCTCCAGCCCACCGAACGCGGCGTCAGCGTCGTAGCCCAAGTACAGCTTCTTTGCCCGCTTCCCCGCCAGCCACTCCCCGAATCCCGACTCCACGGCGCCATCCGATGTGACCTGCTCCTTGGCCGCCCGCACCGCCAGGTCGTTCGCGTACTCGTTCTTTGCGTGACCCTTGTGTCCCCGCACCCACGTCCATTGCGCGTCGTGCCGCCCCGCCGCCGAAACGAGCGCCTGCCACAGCTCGAGGTTTTCGATCGCGCCTCCCTTCCGTGTCCACCCGCGCCGCTCCCACCCCGGTGCCCATTCCCGGATCCCCTTCACCAGGTATTCCGAGTCGGATACGAACAGTGCGCGGAACCTCGCCTCCTTCCGCCCGAGCAGCTCGAGCACCGCGATCGCCCCCGCCAGCGCCATCCGGTTGTTCGTCGTATCCGCTGACCCGACCAGTACGTCCCGCCGCTCGATGCCTCGGCTGGTGCGCACCTCGATGAGCCCACCGGCGCCACCGGGATTGGCTCCCTCGCGTCCGTTGCCCAGGCAGCTCTCGTCCAGGTGCACCACGGCAATCCGCTGGCTCACAGGCCGATCACCTCGAAGGCGTCGATGTCGTCGAGCGCGAACACCAGCTCCTCCCCTGTCATCGGGAGAAAGCCGACGAACGTCTCCTTGCCGCCTACCGACGTCACCCGGCGCGCCACCACGACGTACTCGGTGCCCCGGCGCGCCACCGTCACCCGCAGCCCGCGTCGCGCCGCCGACTCGAGTCGGTCCATCCGCTCCGGTGTCCAGCGCAGACTCATGGTTGGCTCGTCACCACGCGGATCGAACCCGGCGCACCGCTGGTGCATCGCCCCACGATCGCCCACGCCAGCGCGCCCTCTGCCTCCAGGCGCCGCTGCAGGTCAGCCGCATGCTCCTCCGCAACGGCGAGCAGCAAGCCTCCCGATGTCTGTGCATCGGCACAGATGATCCGGTCGGTGTCGTCCACCCGCGCATCAAACACCACATCCGCACGTGCCTCGAGGTTCCGTCGCGTGCCTCCCGGAACCGCGCCGCGCGCGATGAGGTCGCGCACCCCGGGAAGGACCGGCAGTGCACCTGCGTCGATCTCGGCACCAACGCCGCTTGCCATCAGCATGTTGTGGAGGTGCCCGAGGAGCCCGAAGCCGGTCACGTCGGTGGCAGCGCGGACACCGGCTTCCCTCGCCGCGCGCGCCGCCCCGGCGTTGAGCATGCGCATCGAGCGCACCGCCGGTGCGAGCTCCTCCCTGCTGCAGAGATCCCGCTTGAACGCCGTGGTGAGGATGCCGGTGCCGAGCGGCTTGGTGAGCACCAGCACATCACCGGCGCGTGCTGTCGCGTTGGTCAGCATCTGGTCGGGATGCACCTCGCCGATGACGGCCATGCCGAACTTCGGCTCCGGGTCGTCTACCGTGTGACCGCCGGCCACCAGGCAGCCCGCCTCACGACAGGTGGCCGCCCCGCCGCCCATCACCTCGCCGAGCAGCTCCAGCGGAAGCGTGTCCCGGGGCCACGCCGCGATGTTGAGCGCGAGCAGCGGCCTCCCGCCCATCGCGTAGACGTCACTCAGCGCGTTTGCGGCGGCAATCGCGCCCCACTCCTCGGCGTCATCGACGATGGGCGTGAAGAAATCGACCGTGGCCACCAGCGCCCGGTCGGCGGAAAGGCGATACACTGCCGCATCGTCCTTCGTGGAGGCATCAACCAGCAGGGAGGCGTCCGAGATCTTCGGGATGTGCCGCAGCACCTGCGCGAGCTCTGATGGCCCGAGCTTGCACGCACATCCCGCCCCATGCGAAAGGCTTGTCAGTCTGATGGAGTTCACGCCGCGAAGATAACCTGCCCCCGTTCACCGTTCACCGTTCACCGTTCACCGTTCCCGCTGTTCCTGCTCCGCTGTCGCTGTTCCTCCTTACGCTGTCACCCCCCACACGATCCCTCCCGCCACCACCCACCTGAGCACCGCGACAACCACGGCCACCGCGAGGCCCTTCGGCTGTCCCCGTTGGACCGGGTCCCGGAGGCGTGTCGGCAGCTCCAGCAACAGGCCGAGGAGCACGAAGACCAGGATCCATCCCCCACGTCCCGGGCCAAAGCTCCCGAACCAGAGCGTGGTGAACAGCGTGAAGATCAGCCCCTCCACCACCGGCACCCACCAGGGTGCCGGACCGCGAGCGGTACTCGTCCCGCGCAAGCGCGTCAGCGCCGTCTCCACCAGCGCAAACCAGGCGCTGGTGGCGAGCCAGGCCAGCACCACGCGCGTGAGCGACACTACCAGTTGCGGCGGAGCGAGTCGGTGGACATGAGGTGCCCCCGCACCATCACCTGCTCGATGCTCCGCAGGTTGCTGATGTCGGCCACCGGATCACGGGCCAGCACGATCAGGTCGGCCTTGCGCCCCGCAGCCAGCACACCAAGTGAGTCGGCGCCGAGAAGCAATGCAGCGTCACGTGTGGCGGCGAAGAGGGCGTCGGTGGTGGAGAAGCCGGTGCCCACCAGCAGTTCGAGTTCGCGGATCAGGCTCAGGCCCGGGACGATCAGCTGGTTGGCGGCGTCGGTGCCCGCCACCACCTTGCCCCCGCTGGCACGATAGATCCGGACGAAGAGGTCCTGGTTGGCCCGCGACGCACGAAACGCGCTGAAGTCGCTGGCCGTCCACCCCGCGCGAGCTATCATCCCCGGCACGTTCCAGCGGCTCATCTCCGAGTCCGGAACCGCCTGGAGCGCGCTGTCCTGCATGATCGTCGGGTCGCCCAGGCGGCTCAGCGTCTCATGCAGCACCAGCGTCGGCACGATCGTCACCCGGTCGGCGATCAGTTGCTCCGCCACGCGCGCCATCGCCGTCGAGTCGAGGCCGCTCCAGGCCTTCTCGAACGCCGTCCACCCCGGGAAGAATCCCTCACGATGCGCGGCGTACAGCGCCGACTTGTCGGCCACGATGGCTTCGGGCACGCCGCTCATGTGCTCGATCGCGCGCACGCCGATATCCGCTGCAGTCACGGCATCGGTGAGGCCGAGGTGGGCCGTGACCCGGAGCCCGAAGGTCTGCGCCTCATCCACGATCGCGCGCAGCAGCTCGGGCGTGACCTTCGTGTACGTCTTGATGTAGTCCACGCCGCCCACGGCCAGCTGGTCCACTGCCTTGCGCGCGTCATTGGTGCCACCCACCGCAAAGGCATCCGAATAGGTGGCCGGTGCCGCATCGATCATGGCGCCCGCGCTGAAGATCCGCGGGCTGGTGAGGGCTCCCAGGTTGGCCTGCTCCCGCAGCGCCATGATGGAATCGAATGGCCCGTGCACGTCGCGCACGGTGGTGACACCCGCCGCCAGGAACCGCGGGAGCGTCCAGCGCTGGAGGTGAACATGACCATCGATCAGGCCCGGCACGACGTACTTCCCGCTCAGGTCCACCGTGCGCATGCGCCGCGGGACGCCCACCTCTTCCCGCGCGCCGATCGCCACGATCTTGTCGTTGCGAACGATGATGACCTGGTCCGTCAGTGGCTGTGCGGACGATCCGTCGAAGACCGTGGCGCCCACCAGTGCCACGCCGTCCGGCGTCGCCTGGTCGCAGGCGGCCAGCGCGAGTACGCACGCCGCCAGGAACCAGCTAGCGCGGGTCGCTGGACGTATGATCGAGGATGATCTTCCAGCCATCCATCTGCTCCTGCAGCACGAGGGAGAAGGGGCCGCTCGACGTGGTAACTCCGTTCCGGTAAAGCACATATCGGGCCGTCACCAGTGCAAACGTGGTGCCCAGGGGGCGGGCGGCGAAGTCCTCGATGCGCAGGCTGTCCCGGGATGCTCCCGGCGCGAACGCAGGTGCGTAGTGCTTCTCGATCCAGGCAAAGCCCTGCTCGAATCCCGGACCCTCGCGGTACATCGTGGTGCTGTCGGCGGCGTACCCCGACATGAACCCCGTCAGGTTGCCCGCATTCCAGTCGCGGGCCGACTGCTGGAATTGCGACTCGAGTACTTCTGTAAGTCGTTGGGGATCGAGCGATCTGGGCGCCGGGTCTACCTCGACCCGCGGGCCCTTATGGCAGGCTGCGACAAGGAAAAGGAGCGCGAGCAGGTGCTTCGGCATCGGCATCCAGGGTGTCGGGATGGGGTAAAATACACGACGCCCCGGCTGCAGGGTGAGCCGGGGCGTCGGGGAGCAGGGCGCTGGCCTCAGCGCCGCTTTGCCTTGCGGACCGCTTTCTTGACGGTGCGTGACGTCTTCCGCGCCGCCTTCTTCGTGGTGCGAGAGGTTTTCCGGGCCGCTTTCTTCGTGGTGCGGGACACTTTCCGCGCCGCCTTCTTGGTTGTCCGCGACGCCTTCCTGGCAGCCTTCTTCACCGTCCGCTTCTTCTTGGTCGCTTTCCGCACAACCTTACGGACCGCCTTCTTCACCTTCCGAACATCCTTCCGCGCCGCCTTCTTGGCCTTCTTGACGGTCTTTTTCGCGCTCCGGACCGCCTTTCGCTCAGTCTTGCCCGCCTTTTTCGCCGCCTTCTTCACCGCCCGCGCCGCCTCCTTGATCCGGGCTTCCATGGCTCGCTCGGCCATGATCGCCGCCGCGGCCACCCGCGTCACGAGCGACGGCGGTGGTGGCGGCGGAGGTGGGGGTGGGGGAGGCATTGCGGGTTCCGACCCTGGAATTTCATCCATCCACCCGGCGCTCTGCCAGCTCGACTCAAGCTCGGCCATTCTACGCTCCTGTGGTACTGGAATGCGGCGCTACCCGCCGCGGTCGAGGCGATAGGGCCTTCCGCCAATGCTCCTAAGATGCACAAGTTCACTCGCTCTGCAAGCGGCGCTGCTGCGCCCCGCCCGAAAGGCGAACGACATGACTGCAAGGATTGTCATTCGATGAACCTGCCTCCAACCGGTGCGCCCGCGGGGCCCGGATTCCTCATGCGCGCCCTGGTGCTCCAGGCCACCGGGGGGCTGGAAAAACTGGCGCTGACCGATGTTGCCGCCCCCCAGGTGCAGGCCCCTCATGATGTCCGGGTCCGGATCCAGGCCGCAGCGCTCAATCGGCTCGACCTCTTCGTCGCCGATGGGCTGCCGGGGGTTGCCTACGATTTCCCGCACGTGTTGGGATCCGACGGGGCCGGGATCGTGGAGTCGGTCGGAAGCGCCGTGACCTCGGTGCAGCCGGGCGACGCCGTCATGATCAATCCCGGGCTGTCGTGCGGTACCTGCGCCGATTGCATGCGCGGCGATGAAACACTGTGCGGCGCCTTCCAGGTGCTCGGGGAACACCGGCACGGAACGCTCGCCGAGTTCGTGGTGGTTCCCGCATCGAACCTCGCCCCGGTCCCGCCCGGGATGCCCTGGCACCAGGCGGCGGCATTCTCCCTTGCCACGCTCACCGCGTGGCGCATGCTGATGGTGCGGGCGCAGGTCCGGCCCGGCGAGACGGTGCTGGTGTGGGGTGTCGGCGGTGGGGTGGCTCTGGCCGCCGTCCAGGTGGCCGCGCATGCCGGCGCACATGTGATCGCGACCAGCAGCAGCGCCGGGAAACTCGAGGTGGCGCTTACCTGTGGCGCCCAGGACATCGTGAATCACGCCACCGAGGACGTGGTGGCTCGCGTACGCCAGCTCACCGCCAATCGCGGCGCCGACATCGTGGTGGACAGCGTGGGAGAGCCCACCTGGCAGCGCTCCACTCGCCTGCTGCGCCGGGGCGGACGGCTGGTGACCTGCGGTGCCACCGGCGGACCGCACGTCACCCTCGACCTTCGCCGGCTCTTCTGGCACCAGTGGTCGTTGCTGGGTTCAACCATGGGAAGTCACGCCGACTATCGGGAGATCGTACGGCTCGCGGGTGAGGGATTGCTCTGGCCCCATGTGGACCAGGTGGTGCCGTTCGATCGGGCGATCGAGGCGTTCCAGCGGCTTGCCCGGGGCGAGCAGACGGGCAAGCTCGTCGTCGACCTTATGGGAGTGGAAGGCGCACCAGCTCGCGCGCGTCACCCGACTTGAGGGCCCCATAGGCATACTGGTCGCTGACACTGGTGATACCGACGCCGGCGGGAGCCGTCACCCGGCGCAGCATCACGCCGTTTCGTCCGATCACCGCGTAGCTCGCCGGGTCGTTCTCGTCGGCCCGGCTGTACTGCAACCACACCTCGCCGTCTGGCCGGCCGATGGCGGCCTCGAACGAGGGCTTGGTCTTCGCGAACGGGAAGGACACCTCCACCGTGCTCGGCAGTCCGCGCTCGTGCAGGCGATCCATCACCCGCTTCTTGTCCGCTTCGGTCACCGCCACCTTGGCATAACTGTTCTGCGGTCCGCGCGTCCACGTCCCATCTGGGGCGCGCCAGTCGACCGACATCGTGCGCGCGCGAGCCACCCATAGCGATCCATCGGGCAGCACCCCGAAGATGTCCGTCGGGCCGAAGATCTGGGCCACCCTCTGCTTCTGGGGCCCGAACTGCGCCTCGCCGAAATCGGGAAGGCTCAGCCGCGCGATCGTGTCGACGGTGTTGCCGTCCAGGCCCAGCCGCAGCACCGGCAGGCTGTCGCTCTGCATCGCGGTGCCCGGGTCGGCACCGCCCGTCACCGAGCGGAAATCCACCTTGTAGCCGTAGCCGAGAGTGTCGTAGACCAGCACGGGCGTAAGGCCGCCCACCGGTGGGATCGGCAGCACGCGCGCAAAGCCGGCCGGTGTCCAGAGCGTCGTGCGCGTGGCGCCGAAATCCACCACCGCCACCGTGTCGGCGGCGAGGAGTGCCACCCATCCCGGTCGCTTGTAGAGCGACGGCGGCGCATCGAATGGCAGTGAATCCACCGGTACGCCGAGCGTGTCCACCGCGCCGGTGGCGAAGTCGCCGGTATGGAATCGACGCGCCATCGGGTCGGCGAACGCCACCCGCCCGCCGGGGATCTCCACCACCGCGCTCACGCCCCCGAACGTCGCATTGAGCTTCTTGTCCACGGCGAGGGTCACTGCCGGCACCCTGTCACCGCAGCTTGCGAGGAGCAGGACGAGGACGCTCGGCAGGCAATATCGTATTCTCATCGGTCTCACTTGGAGGTGTCGGAAGCAGTCGGGATGACGGGCATCGGTGCGAGCCGCAGGCGGATGCCTTCGCGCACCAGGTCGGCGGTGAGTACTTCTGTCCGGGAGGCGGCGATCGCGCGGCCCGTGCCCGGCAGGATGGCCACGAACTTCAGTCGCCCATCCCGTCCAACCACGTTGTAGCGCTGCACCGAATCACCCACCGACCGGCTGCCCTCGAGCCAGATCCGGTCGTCGCCGTCGGCGAAGGCGCCGGTGAAGGCCGCCTTGATCGGCGCGAACGGAAGCTGTTCCGCCGTGCCCCGCAATTCTTCCGGGAACTTGCGCACGAACAGCTCGCGATCGGCACGGGTAACCTCGAGCACGCGGTCAGGCAGCGGCTCGCCCTTGCGGGTCTTGCCGTCGGGCGCGCGGAAGTCGACCCGGTTGTGATAGACCCGCGCCAGCCACACCGTGCCATCGGGGTACACGCCCCACCGATCCACGCCGCTGAACACCCGCCGTTCGAACCGCTCACCCGTCGGGCTGGCCACCTTGGCGAGGTCGATCGGCGCCAGCCGCGCCACCGTGTCGACCCTGGTGCCGTTCATCTCCAGCACCACTGCGGAGTCCCGGTTGCCGCTGCCGTCCGGCCCCGCCGAGGGCCGCAACTCGAAGTAGAAGTGGCCGGCCTCGTCGCGCGCCCGCGGCAGCGCCCCCCGGACCAGGTCGGATGCCGGCTCGAATCGCGCAAACGTTCCGTCCAGCCCCCACAGCGTCAGGCGACGCTTGAGCGGCGCGCCGGCATACAGCGTATCGCCCGACCGGAACACGCTGAACGGGCTCTCCAGCGTGGCCGCAGTGCCCAGTGTCGCGCGCGTTCCGCTCCCGAAGTCCACGATATCGGCCTCGGGGCCGCCCGGCAGCAATACGGCCCAGCGACTCCCGCCCAGCCAGGCCGCATCGGTGGCCTCGGCGAACGGCGCCACCACCGAGTCGGTACCCACCTCGAGCGTAAGCTGGGGGACGGGACCGGGACTCGGCCCGCATCCGGCGAGGGAAAGTGCGATGAGCCCGGTGAGGGCACGAACCGGCGGGCGCAGTGACATGGGGAACCGAATCTAACCGCAACGACACCAACCCCTCACCCCCGCTCACCCCTCACCCCCCCTCACCCCCTCACCCCCTCACCCGCTCACCCTTCAACCGTCACCCCTCCCCCGCTCACCGTTCACCGCTCACCGCTCACCGTTCACCGTTCACCGTTCACCCCCCTATGGATTCAACCACCATGTAAACTTGACGAGGAACACATTGTCGGCGGGCGCCTGCAGCAGGTTGTCGAATGATTGTCCGGGGTCAAAGTCAGGACTGTCGTTCGAGTTGTTGCGGTTGTGGGTCCACACCAGGAACACCGTCGAGCCCGGGCTCCACTCCCATCGCAGCACGGCATTGCCCCGGAGCGAGGCGAACGAGAAGTCGGGGTTGCCGATGTCGATCGGGGCCGCCGCGCCGCCGGGGCCATCCGGGTACGCGATTCCGGTGGTCGGATCGTACGTCGAGCCGTGCTCGCCGTACACATTGAAGTCGAACGTGCGCGGCGCGGCGAGTTCCTTCAGGACGCGATAGTTCCCGCTGGAGATGAACGGCTGCATGTACAGCTCGAGGCTCATGCGCGGCGTGAAGATCCAGTTGACCCGGATGTTGCCCGACAGGGTCCACTGGTCCAGGTCACCGAATACATAGCGGTTGCCGTACGTCGCGGTGGCGGTGGGATCCGCCCAGGTGCCCACGTACTGCGCACCGTCGAGGTTGCGACTGAGCCCCGGGCCGACCCGCAGCTGCAGCCGCTGCATCGGCCGCCACTCGGCCCAGGTATCCACGCCCCAGCTGTCGTCGGCCCCCTGCTGGTACCGGTTGGCGTAGCCTTCGAGGCCGAATGTCACCCGGTGGCGGCTGTCCGTCTCAAACCCGCCGCCAAAATTGAAGCCCGGCGTGTTCAGCATCGCCGGGCCACCCCTGGTATTCCGTATGTTGACGGTCTGCGGATTGAGGTTTACCCGCGCCCACGTCCACCAGAAGTTGCGCCACTGGATGTTCACGTTGCTGAACATCCCGGCGCCGGTGTTGTCGCCGCCGAAATCCCACGCGCCGTATGCCGCCACGTTGAAGTTCATGCTCTGGTACATGCGGGTCGGCTTGGTCCAGCGATAGCCGGTAAGGACATGGCTGTTGATGAGGTCGGTGCGCTGCGCAAATCCGAGATCGTTCAGCTCGAGGCCCGGGTTGAGCGCGCCGAGCGAGGCGTTGAACTGCATCGGGCCCTTCTGCTTGTTCACGAGCAGCCGACCCGCAAAGCCCGCCAGGCTCGTGGCCAGTGAATCGACGTGCAGGTAGTCCTGGTCGGGGCGCTGGAAGTAGTGCGTGCTGTTCTGCTGCAGGTCGGTCAGTCGTCCCGTCGTGCCGGTTACGAGGCTGCCGCCGGCCCAGCCGGTGAGCACCCAGACCTTGCCGGCATCGAGGAAGGTCCACCCGTCCAGCCCGAGGGTGTAGGCGCCGCGGTTCATCTGCGCCGGGAGGTTGTCGTCATTGAAGAAGCGCTGCGTGATCGTGGAGATCACGCCGATGCCCTGCCGCCCGTCGTTGAGCTCCTTCTGCGCCCGGATCGCATTCCAGCTGGTCGTCGGTTCCACTTCCACGCTTCCGGCTACGCCCGATACCTGGTAGTCGGCGAACGTCCTGCGGGTCAGTGAGGACAGCGCGCCGACATTCCAGCCGCCCATTTTCCCCGACAGCTTCAAGGCGCCGAGGATCTGCGTGCCGCCCGGTTCGTCCACGTATGACGCATCGTCCGGTGTGGCACCAGTGGGTGCCCGTCCGATGCGCCGCGTATAGAGAAAGTCGTGCGACGCCCAGTTGAAGCCCCAGTAGTTGTTGGCACCGCCCCGCCCGAAGCTGAAGGTGTTGGCGCCCTCCACGAAGAATGGCCGCCGCTCCGGAAAGAAGACCTCCACGTCCGACAGGTTCACGACCGCGGGATCCACCTCCACCTGCCCGAAATCCGGGTTGATCGTGCCGTTGATCGTGAGGTTCGACCCGAGCCCGACCCGGAAGTCCCCGCCCAGCCCCAGGCCGTACACCGAGCCGTCATTGTAGGGATCGCCCGGGTCGTGCGATACGTACTCGGCGCGTGCGGTGGCATACGGCAGCAGCTCCAGCCGGCGCGGTGGCTGCAGCTCGTCGATGCCCTGCAGTTCCGGGAACCGGGACACGAAGCCGCTCGTGTTGCTCGGGACCATCACCAGGTAGTCGCGCTCGTTGCGCCGCGCGATGTCCCGCCGGAAGTTGACGCCCCAGAGCTGGTTCGCGCCGGGCTTGAAGCGGAGCTGGGAGTAGGGAATGCGCATCTCGGCGGTCCAGCCGGTCGGGGTGCGGTGCACCGCGCCCTGCCACACGCCGTCCCAGGTGTCATCGTCCCAGTCGTCGTTGAGGAGCGTGCCGTCGTACTGTACCCCCGACGCATTGAGGGCGAAGTAGAATCCGGTGCGCTTGTCGCGATAGGTATCGAGGAAGACCCAGAAGCGGTCGGCGGTGACGAAGTTGTCGCGCCGCGCGAGCTGGGTGGAGATCGAGTCCGGCGTCGCGTCGAACATCTCGGCGCCGATGTAGATGGCATTGTTGTCGAAGATTACCCGCACGTCGGTGCGCTCGGTGGCGGGAGCACCCTCCGTCGGCTGCCGCTGCACAAAGCCCGAGACGGGCGTCGCCCGGCTCCACACGCTGTCGTCCAGCACCCCGTCGAGGCGGATCGGCTCCGTGGAACGGAGCGCATGCACGTTCCGCTCGGCCACCGCCGCGACGGACCCGGGCTTGGCACCGCCGCCGGGTGGCGACGCGAATTGGGCAACCTGGAGCAGCAGTGCAACCAGCATTCGATGAGTAGTCCCGGCGTCCGTTGACTGGTGTGTGCAGCCTTAGATGACGGCCACCGGGAAATGGTTGCCTACGGTCCCGTCGCGAGTACCTCCTCAAAGAACGCCAGCGCCCGCGGGTCGTTGGACTGGCCCAGCCAGAAAATGGCGCTACGGCGGATCTTCGCGTCCTTGTCGGTGCGGGCCGCCAGCAGCAGCGCCGGCACTCCCTCGCCGTTCGGCCGCTGCGACAGCGCGAACACCGCCGATTCACGCACCTCTCGCTCCAAGGCGGCGTCGCCCACGATCTCCTCCAGCCCCGCCGTCGCCTGTGTCGCCGCCGCCTGTCCCACCCAGAACACCGCCGAGCGGCGGACCTTGGTGGAAGCATCGGGATCCCGTGCGAGCTTGATGAGGTCGGGCCAGAGCTGGACACTGTCGGCCAGCATCGCCGGCATGATGGCGTCGTCGGCGGCAGCCCCACCCCTACGAGCGATGGCCAGCATGAGTTGCGCGGCCCCAGCGGCCGGCACCGTGCCCAGGTCGGTCACGCCGGTCAGCGGCAGCCAGCGCCCACCTACCCGGGTGGAAACCCGGGTCGCCTTGCCACCCTCGATCGTGATCGTCACTCGCACCGGCCCCGACTCGCAATCGGATATCCAGCCATCCTGCTCGTTGTCGCGATCGCTGAAGCTGATGTTGCCGCTGGAGCCGCCGCATACTCCCGGCCGGCTCGCAAAGCTCAGGCGCACTGTGGCGTCCCGCTTGGCGAACACCTTCGACTCGAGGCTTTGTGCCAGGACGGGCTGCGCCACCGCGATGAAAGCCAGCAGCGCCCTCTGCGCCCTTTGCGCCCTAAGCGCCCTCCGCGCCCTTTGCGCCTTGAGCGCCCCGCTCATCACTTCCCGCTCCCGGTAAGAATCGACTCCAGTGCCTGCGCCGCCCGCGGGTCGTTCGACTGTCCGAGCCAGAAGATCGCGCGCTTCCGCATCTCGCGATCCGGATCGGTCTTGGCGATGTCCAGCAGCTTCGTCACCGCCGCGGGATCGTTGCTCTGGCCCAGGACGAAGATCAGCTGCTCCTTGAGTTCGACGTCCTGCATCTGGCCATAGAGCGTGCTGATGCTGGCGATGCTCATCCCGTTCTGAGCCGCCCAGAAGATCGCCTGCTTCCGCGCCTCGACCGGCTCCTTCGGGTTCTTCGCCACCTCCATCAGCCACGCCTGGCCCGACGCATTGTCCGACTGCGCCACGGCGAAGAGGATCCGCTCCTTGAGCTCTGTATTGCTGGTGCGTCCATACAGGGAACGGAGGAACCCGACGCTCGAGGTGTCGCCACTCTGTCCCAGCCAGAACACCGCCTTTTCCCGCAGTTCCTCGGGTGCGCTCTCCTGTGCCGCAAACGCCCTGAGCGTCGCGATCGCCTTGGGATTGTCCTGCTGCGACAGCGCGAACAACGCCTTCTCCTGCAACTCGGGGTCGGTCGAGTTGCGCAGGATCGAGTCGAGGGCGGCAACCGCCGACGGGCTCTTCACCTGCGACAGCCAGAACACCGCCTGCGCCCGCACCTCCGGGTCCGGATCGGTGCGCGCCACGTTGAGCAGGATGCTCTCCGCACCCGGTGTCTCCTGCTGGGCGATCAGGAACACCGCCTTGCGTCGCAGGCATGCGGAACCCGAATCGCGGCGTGCCAGGACCTTCTGCAGGATGGGCGTGGCCTTGGCCGCGTCCATCTGCATCAACCCGTTGAGCGCCGCCACCTGCACGTCGTCGTCCTCGTTGCTGCAGTTGTCCCGGTCACCCCGGGGTGCGCGCGGTGCTCTCGGTTCCCTGGGCGCGCGCGGCGCGACCGGCGCACGCGGCGCACGCGGTGCCGTCGCCGACACCGCCGTGGTGGACATCCGCGCTGCCGCGTTGGCGTCGCCCTGCCGCGCCAGCACCGCGTCGATGCGCGACATCAGGGCCTGTGCGTCGCCCGAGGTCGCCGCACTCGGGTATGTGCCGCGCTGCGTCTGGAGCAGGCTGCTCGCCTGCCGCAGGTCGGCGCTGCTGCCGCTCCGGTACAAGGCGAATGCCTCGTAGTAATAGGTGTCGGGCACATACGCCGACTTGGGATAGCGCGACCGTACCTCCCGGAACAGGTCGGCCGCCGACTTGTATTGCTCCCGCGACAACGCGTTGCGCGCCGCCTTGTAGAGCGAGTCGGCCGGATCGTCCCGGTGCCACTCGTCGAAGGAAGCCGACGGCGCACGCACCGGGCTGGTCGCCACGACAGGTGTCGCGCGGGGGAGACTGGAGTCCGGATCCAGCGCCATTTGTCCGGCGGCGGAGGTGGATGCCAGGAGCAGGACCGCCAAGGGAAGGCGCATGACTAGAGTACTCCAAGTGGAAGCGAGCTTCGAGCCGGCGATACACGCAGTCGCGTAATCACGTCGCCATGGTCGAGGCCATCAGTGATCAATTGCACATCGGTTGCCCGGCTCGTCGTGCCGAGCTGCGAGATCTCGGCGAGCACCAGCTCGAGGTCGAGCAGCAGCGGCCGCAGCCGCGCATCGGCCACCGGCGAGTCAAGCAACAGTCGGTTGGTACTGAGCAGCTGCCGTGCGGCAGCCACCGGAAGACTGTCCACCTCTCCGCTTCGCACCGAGGCACGGAACAGCGTCAGGTAGGTCTCCGCCTGGTTCAGGTGCTGTGCTGCGGCGATCTCCAGCGCCCGCGAGGGGCCGCTCGACGCTTCGACCGCAACCGTGGTGGGCGAGCTCACGGTGACGCCGCCGCCGGCCGTCATCCGGCCGATGCCGATGCCGAGCACCAGGAGTGCCGCGATTCCCGTGATCCACGCCGCTACGCGCGTGTTCAGCACCGGTCGCCGGCTGCCGCGCGACAACCGCCGGTCGCGTGGCGCCTGCCGCCGGGAACCAGCCGGACGGCGCCTGGCCTCGATTGCACGCCACATCGCGTCATGATCCGCCGCCGGCGGCGCGTTGTAGCTCCGGGCCTGCTCGATCAGCCGCGGGTCGAGCGGCGATTCATCGCGTTCGTCTGTCATCGGCCACCTACCTCCGGTGCGAAATCGGCCAGCCGCTCGCGCAGCCGTGCCCGGGCACGGAACAGCTGGGCCTTGGACGTCCCCGACTGCACGCCGAGCATCGTCCCGATCTCCTCGTGCGTGTAGCCCTCCACGTCGTGCAGCAGGAACACCATCCGGTAACCCTCCGGCAGTCGCTCGATCTCGGCGTGCATCCGCGCCTTGAGGTCGGGATCGCTGTGTCGCGCCGCCGGTGCCGCCACCACGTCGGCGGCCTCCCATGGCGCATGCCGCTTCTCATCCCGTCGCCGCCCCCGAAGTGCGTTGAGCGCCACCGACACGGCGATCGCTCCCAGCCAGGTGCCCAGCGCCGAATCGCCCCGGAACGTCCCCAGCCGGTCGAAAGCCCGGATGAACGTCTCCTGCACACAGTCCTGGGCAGCCTCCGAATCGCCGACGAATCGGTAGACGATCCGGTGGATCCGGTCTGCGTAGGTCGTGAAGAGCTGGCGTTCCGCAGCCGGGTCCCCGGCCTGGATTCGCCCGATCAATTGCTGGTCGTCCACCTGGCTCCCGGGCGCTGGATTCGATCCGTGGGACAGCACGTAGACACAGACAGCCTGAAAAGGGTTGCGCCGGTCCCTACGCAACCATTGGCCGTCGGGATGCATCAAAGTCTGTGAAGGCCGCATGACAGGTCACACCGGCCAGGTCTGGTACAGAAACAAGGAGTTGGAACCATGAACACACCAGCACAGGGCTCGCCTCGCCCCGTTCCCGTGAGCGGCCCCGGAGCTCCGACCCTCTACCTCGCTCGGCCCATCCCGGCCCAGTTAGATCCCCGCCCTCCCCGCGCTGAGCTGACACCGCGCTGACAAGACAGTCGTAGGACTGAATGGCCGCCCGCGCTCGGGCGACCGGCGAAGCAGGGCGAGACGGCGGCACCCGCTGGTGCCGCCGTCGGCGCATCCATCATCTACCCGCCTACCCGCCTACCCGCCTACCCGCCTACCCGCCTACCCGCCCACCCGCCTACCCGCCTACCCGCCTACCCGCCCACCCGCCTACCCGCCTACCCGCATTTCAACATTCGCCCCCACCTCGGCGTATAAGTAGAAGTGTCTTCGCGGCCTGCCGGCCTTCGCCCGTCACTCTCGCACTGAAACGAACCGAAATTGCTCCTGGTCCGGACTGCGCGCCCATCGACGCTGCTGCCCCTCGTCGTCACCATTGTTGCGGGATCCGCCGCCTGCGCGCCGGCCTCCCCCGGTGTGGGTGGCGTCCGGGCCACGTCGCCCGCCCCGGAGCGAGTGTGGACTCCGCCAGCGCAACCGCGCGTCATCCCGGAGGCCGCACCGCTGGTGCTGCCGGCCGAGTTCGAGACGCGGCGCGACTCCCTGACGCTCGCCGACCTCGTCGACCTCGCCCTCCGCAACAGTCCCGACACCCGCCTTGCCTGGGAAACGGCCCGCGCCCGCGCCGCCGCATATGGGTCCTCGCGCGGACTCGCGTATCCCCAGGTCAATGGTTCCATGGGTATCACCGGGTTGCAGAACCCAGCCACCCAGGGCCGGCAGTCGGTTCAGCAGGTGCTCTACATTCCCAGCGTCGGGTTCAGCTGGCTGGTGTTCGACCTCGGGGGACGCGCCGGAACCATCGGCGCCGCGCGCGAGGCGCTCCTGGCCGCCGACTGGAACCACAACGCGATCATCGCCGATGTCGTGCTCCGCACCGCGCGCGCCTACTACGACTACGTCGGGTTCCGCGCACTGCTCGAGGCCCAGCGGACGACGCTGGAAGAACAGCGCATCAACCTCGCTGCCGCCGAGGACCGGCGCCGCGTCGGGGTCGCCACTATCGCCGATGTGCTCCAGGCGCGCACCGCGGTGGCCCAGGCACTGCTCGCGGTGCAGACCACCGAGGGACAGGTGCGGACCGCACGTGGTGCGCTCGCCACCGCCGCCGGTTTTCCTGCTACCACCGACCTGGACGCCGACGCCGTCCTCGGTCATGGCGAGATCGCCGAAGTGGCAGACAGCGTGGATGCCCTGGTGCAGCACGCGCTGGAGAATCGCCCAGACCTCGCCGCCGCGCAGGCCACCTGGGCCGCGGCAGAGCAGCGCACCCGAGCTGTGCGCTCCGAGCGCTTGCCGTCGATCTCGGCCACCGGAGCCGCCGGCCGCAACATCATTCTCTCCACTGGCGGCGGTGGCGGCAATTTCTATTCGCTCGGGATCGCGCTTGGTGTGCCACTCTTCAATGGATTCAGCTGGGAATTCAACACCAGGGAAGCGAGTGCCCTCGCTGACGCGGAGAGTGCGCGTGCCGCCAGCCTGGCACAACAGGTGACCTTTCAGGTGTTTGCGGCGTACGAAGCCCAGCGCACCGCCAGCCAGCGAGTGCGCACCTCCGCCGAGTTGCTCGCGAGCGCCACCGCTTCGGCGGAGGCCGCGCTGGCCCGCTACAAGGAAGGCGTCGGCGGCCTGATTGACCTGCTGGCGGCCGAGAACGCCCTCGCCGACGCGCGGGCCCAGCGCATCCAGGCGCGGTTGCAATGGTATTCCGCACTGGTACAGCTGGCCCACGATGCTGCCCTGCTCGATCCCGACGGTGGCGCTCGCATCCGACTCTCTGAACCCACGGACTCGATCAAGTAATGCGCCTGACGCCACTCGCCATCCTCCTCGCTGCCGCCCTGTCAGCCTGCAAGGGCAAGGGCGACGCCACCCAGGCCGCGGCACCGGTCAAGCTGGCGGCGGTGGTGCAGCGCGACGTCCCCCGCGTGCTCGAGGCGACCGGTACCGTGGAACCGGTGCGCACCGCCCGGGTGGAAGCGCAGGTGTCGGGGTTGATCGACCGCGTGATGTTTCGTGAAGGCGACCAGGTCACCGAGGGCCAGGTACTCTTTCAGGTCGATCCGCGTTCCTTCCGGGCGGCACTGAGCCAGGCGGAGGCGGCGCTCGCTCGCGACTCGGCCCAGTGGGCGAGCGCGCAGCGAGATCGCGACCGGTTCGAGACCCTCGCCGCCAAGGAGTACGTCACCGGACAGCAACTCGACCAGGCCAAGGCCACGGCGGCGGCGCTCGAGGCAACACTCCGCTCCGACCAGGCGGCCATCGACCAGGCCCGCCTGAGCCTGCAGTACGCCACCGTGCGCGCACCAATCACCGGACGCGCCGGGTCGCTTCTCGTGCGCGAGGGCAACCTCGTTCGCGCCGGCAGCGGCGAGGCGCTGGTGGTCATCAACCAGATGGCGCCCATCCGCGTGCGCTTCAGCGTGCCGGCCGCTTACCTCACCGACCTGCGCGCACTCGCGGGTCGCGCGCAGGACGTCCGCGCGATCCCGGTGGGCGACACCGCATCGGCGGTCACCGGCACGCTCGACTTTCTCGACAATGCGGTTGATTCGCTCACCGGCACGATTGCCCTCAAGGCCCAGTTCGCCAACCGCGACAGCCGGCTCTGGCCCGGTGCGCTCGTACGCGTGCAGCTGGACCTCTCTGTTGACCGGGGAGCTCTCGTGGTCCCGTCCAATGCCGTCGTGACCGGGCAGCAGGGCAGCTACGTCTATGTGGTGGATTCGGGAGTGGCCCACATCCGCACCGTGACGCTGCAGCGCCAGAGCGACTCCATCGCCGTCCTCACGGGGGGCGTGAAGCCGGGGGAGCAGGTCGTGATCGACGGCCAGCTTCGCCTCACCGATGGAGCGGCGGTGCAGGTGCTGCCGGCCCGCGGGGCCGGCTCATGAACCTGAGCGAACCGTTCATCAGGCGTCCGGTCATGACCACCCTGGTCATGATCGGCATCCTCGTGTTCGGGCTCGTCGCCTATCGCGGCCTGCCGGTGAGCGACTTGCCGCCGGTGGACTATCCCACCATCTCGGTCACCGCCTCGGTGCCGGGCGCCAGCCCGACCACGATGGCCGCATCGGTGGCGACGCCGCTGGAGAAGCAGTTCTCCACCATCGCCGGGCTGGAGGCGATCACGTCCACCAGCTTTCAGGGCAGCACCCAGATCACGCTCCAGTTCGCGCTCGATCGAGACATCGACGCCGCGGCGAGCGATGTACAGGCCGCCATAGCCCAGGCCGTCCGCCAGCTGCCGCAGAACATCGACCCGCCCAACTACCAGAAGGTGGATCCGTCGCAGTCGGCGATCATCGTGTACGCGCTCACCTCGAACTCGCTCCGGCTGTCACAGCTCGACGAATACGGCGCAGATCACGATCGGCCAGCGCCTCTCCACGGTGGAGGGCGTGGCCCAGGTCCGGGTGTTCGGCTCGCAGAAGTACGCCGTGCGGGTGCAGCTCGATCCGCAGGCACTGGCGGCGCGGCAGATCGGCATCGATGAGGTAGGCGACGCGATCGCCAAGGGCAACGTCAACCTGCCGACCGGGATCCTCTGGGGCACCGACCGCGCCTACGCCGTGCAAGCCAACGGCCAGCTGCAGAACGCCGCGCAGTTCCGGCCGCTGATCGTGGCCTAGCGCAACGGCGCGACCGGTGCGCCTGGAGGATCTCGGGCAGGTGATCGACAGCGTGCAGGACACCAAGGCCGCCGCCTGGTACAACGAGACCCGCGGCATCGTCCTCGCCATCCAGCGCCAGCCGGGCACCAACACGGTGGAGGTCGCGGCACGGGTGCGGAAGGCGATGGCCGAGATCGGCCTCGGGCTTCCGCCCTCGGTGGAGGTGACCACCATCTACGATCGCTCCGACTCGATCCGCGAATCGGTCGATGACGTGAAGTTCACCCTCTACCTCACGCTCTGCCTCGTCGTGCTGGTCATCTTCCTGTTCCTGCGCAACCTGTCCGCCACGATCATTCCGAGCCTGGCCCTGCCGATGTCGCTGCTCGGCACCTTCGCCGTGATGTATCTGCTCGGCTACAGCCTCGACAACCTCTCGCTGATGGCGCTGACGCTGTCGGTGGGGTTCGTCGTGGACGATGCCATCGTGATGCTCGAGAACATCGTGCGGCACATGGAGATGGGCGAGAAGCCGATGCAGGCGGCGCTCAATGGATCGAAGGAGATCGGCTTCACGATTCTGTCGATGACGCTGTCGCTCGTCGCGGTCTTCATACCGGTGCTGTTTCTCGGCGGTCTCATCGGGCGGCTCTTCCACGAGTTCGCCGTCACCATCGCGGTGGCCATCCTGGTCTCGGGCTTCGTGTCGCTCACCCTGACGCCGATGCTCGTGCAGCCGCTTTCTCAGGCCGACGAGGCACGACGAGACGCCCAGCCGGGTGGCGAATGCCACCGCGTGGATCGAGCGGGCCTACGAAGCGGTCTTGCGCCAGCTACGAGCGGACCCTGGCCTGGGTGATGGGTCACCGGCGCGTGGCGCTGGCATGTCAGTGTCCTGGTCCTGGTGGGCACCGTGGTGCTGTGGCAGCTCGTGCCCAAGGGGTTCATCCCGAGCGAGGACCAGGGCCAGCTGCGCGGCACCACCGAGACCGCGGAGGGGACCTCGTTCGAGGCGATGATGCGCTACCAGCAGGCTGCGATGGCGATCCTCGTGGCCGAGGACGAACGTGGAGGGCTTCATGTCGGCGATGGGCACTGGCGGTGGCGCAGCGGCCACCAACCAGGGGCGCTTCATCGTGCACCTCAAGCCGGCCAGCGAGCGAAGCCTCGACGCCGACGAGGTGGCCCGGCAGCTGACCCGCAAGCTCGTCTGCGGTGCCCGGCATGCGGGTGTTCTTCACGAACCCGCCGCCCATCAACATCGGCGGGCGGTCGTCCAAGAGCCTGTACCAGTACACGCTGCAGGGCGCCGACATCGACGAGCTGTACGCCACCGAGCAAGCTGCTCGAGGATCGGCTTGCCGCCCTGCCGGAGCTGCGCGACGTCACCAGCGACCTGCAGATCAGGAACCCGCAGATCCAGGTCGCCATCGACCGGGACCGGCCGTCGTCGCTCGGCATCACCGTGCAGCAGATCGAGAAGGCGCTTGTACGACGCCTACGGCGCCGCGCCAGGTCTCCACCATCTTCACCGACAACGACCAGTACTAGGTGGTGATGGAACTGCTGCCCCAGTACCAGCGCGATCTCGGCGCCATGCGGCTGCTCTCGGTGCGGGCGCCGAATGGCACGCTGGTGCCGCTCACCGCGCTGGCCACGGTCACCGAGACGGTCGGGCCCCTCACGGTGAACCACTCGGGCCAGCTGCCGTCGGTCACGCTCTCCTTCAACCTCGCGGCGGGCGTTGCCATCGGTGATGCCGTGAACGCCGTCGAGGCCGCTGCCACGCCCGTCATCGGTACCGGCATCGTGGCGAGCTTCTCCGGCGCGGCACAGGCCTTCGCGGACGCGCAGTGGGGCCTCCTGATCCTGCTCGTGCTGGCCGTGGTGGTGATCTACATCGTGCTCGGCATCCTGTACGAGAGCTTCATCCACCCGCTCACGATCCTCTCGGGACTGCCGTTCGCCGGCTTCGGGGCGCTGCTGACGCTGCTCATCTTCCGGCAGGACCTGAGCGTCTATGCCTTCGTGGGCATCATCATGCTGATCGGCCTCGTGAAGAAGAACGCGATCATGATGATCGACTTCGCGATCGAGGCCGAGCGGACGGGGAAGGGCGCCTGAGGCGGCGATCCTCGAGGCCGGCATCGGTGCGGTTCCGGCCGATCATGATGACAACGATGGCGGCACTGATGGGCACGCTGCCGATCGCGCTCGGGGCGGGGGCAGGGGCGGAGTCGCGTCGGCCGCTCGGCTTGGCGGTGGTGGGCGGCCTGGCCTTCTCACAGTTGGTCACGCTGTACATCACGCCGGTCTTCTACGTCTGGTTCGACGAACTGCAGCACTGGTTCGCCACCCGGCGCGCGGGAACAATCATCAAGGCGGAGCGGACGACGTAGGCGGTTGCACTCGTGTCGGGCGAATCGGTACCCGGCTGACCCAGAGGGTTCGACCCAATTGCCCTGCCTCACCCCGACCCCAGCAGAACGTCACGTGCACGGCAGTGATGGCGCAGGCGTAGTAGTCGCCCACGGTGATGGCCACGTAGCGAGGTGACCCCGATGGTGGAGTAGGTTCGAGGATCTGTCCGTCGGTGCTTCCGTTCCCCACCTGGCCAAACTGGTTGTCACCCCAGCAGTAGGCCTCACTGGACAGGCCAAGGCCACAACCCGAGGAATATCCGAGTTCAATGGTCTTGAGTCGCGTCCCGGGCCACGGCTCGCGGGGAATGCCATTGTTGGAAAGCGGGGCTACCCCCCAGCAATACACAGCCCCGACAGGCAGTGCACCACACGAGAGGTTGAAGCTTGACGAGATCACGGAGTAGGACGCCGTTTCCGGAACGGGGAATGGCACCATCTGCGGATTGGCAGCCCCGAAGCCGGCCTCATCAAACGAATTGCTCCCCCAGCAATACACCGAGCTCGTTGCCTCCCTGCCAATGCCACAGACATGTACTGCCGCCGCATCGATCTTGCTGAAGGTCGCTGCACTGGTCACCTGGGTGGGTACAGGGCTGTCGGCGATCGTGCCGTTCCCAAGCTGACCCGATGCGTTGAATCCCCAGCAATACACCTGGCCGACTCCAGTGAGTGCGCACGCGTAGCGCCAGCCCGCCGTAATCGCGGTAAACGACAGTCCGCCGGCAACTGGCGCCGGCAGGCCATGCGGGGTCGTGGTGCCGTCTCCCAGCTGCCCCGATTCGTTCGCGCCCCAGCAGTATGCCGCACCGGAGAAGGCAAGCGCACAGGTGAACTCCTGGCCCGCCGCGATCGTCCGGAACTTCACGTCGGTGGCAACCGCCGTGGGCATCGGGTTGCCTGCGCCCCAGCAATACGGCGCTCCCGAGGTGGTCAGGGCGCAGGTGTGTTCCTCGCCCGCCGTGATTGCCGTGAATGCGATCACGTCGACCCCGGATACGCCAATCTTCCCCTCGACGGTCGCACTGATCTGCGCATTGCCCGCTGCCGAGGCAATGACCTGGCCGCTGCTCGTTACCGGCACGGCGGCGGCGTTCCCACTGGTCCAAGTCACGTCCCTGTCCGTGAGAATGTTCCCGAGGGAATCCTTCAGTGTCAGCACGAGCTGGAGCGTGTCCGCGAGGAGCAGGGTGCTGGTGTCCGGCGATACCTCTACGATGGCTACGGGCATGCGCGTGCTGACGGTGGCGCTCCCGGCTGCGCCGTCGGTCTTCGCCGTGATCGTGGCGACACCGATGGCCCGGGCGGTGGCCACACCCGAGTTCGAGACCTCGACGACCGCGACATTGCTGGAGGTCCAGGTGAACGTGCGCTGCACGACATCACCTTCGCCATCACGCGCCACCGCATCGAGTTGCACCGAGGCGCCGAGGGAGACTGCGCTCGTGGATGGTGACACTGAGACCACCGCGATGGTCGGGCCGTTGTCACTTGAACAACCGGCCAAAACGATTGTAAGGAGCGCACCAATACCCGGACGCCGGGAGGCGAGTGGAAACACGCGACTTCCTTGGGAGGAATGTGGCCGACAAGGTACGAGGCGGGATCGACGCTCCGCCAGTGGCAATTTCCGGTCAAGTCCGCTGGGGTGTCACCGCCGCCACTAAACCATTGCCCGTCAACCGCTTACAACTTGTTTCCGTGCTTGCTTGCACCCCGGCACTCCGGGTATCTTTCGGGCTGTTCCGGCCGTTCCAAACCGGCCGCTGACCCACCCGACCCTGGACGCACATGACCGCACCGAACAGCCGCGAACGGATCGTTCCGCGCCTCATCGAAGACGAGATGCAGCAGTCGTTCATCAACTACTCGATGAGCGTCATCGTCTCCCGAGCCCTGCCCGATGTGCGCGACGGGCTCAAGCCGGTACACCGCCGCATTCTCTACGCGATGAACGAGCTCGGCCTGGTGCCGGGACGCGGCTACAAGAAGTCGGCGACGGTGGTGGGCGACGTGCTCGGCAAGTACCACCCGCACGGCGACAGTTCAGTGTACGACGCGATGGTGCGCATGGTGCAGGAGTTCTCCCTGCGCTATCCGCTGGTGGATGGGCAGGGCAACTTCGGCTCGGTCGACGGCGACCCCGCAGCCGCCTACCGGTACACCGAGGCGCGGCTCACCCGCATCGCGATCACGATGCTGGACGACATCGACAAGAACACCGTCCTCTTCCAGCCCAACTACGACGACCGGCTCCAGGAGCCGACCGTCCTCCCCTCCCGAATCCCGAACCTCCTCGTCAACGGCTCCAGCGGCATCGCCGTGGGCATGGCGACGAACATTCCGCCGCACAACCTGCGCGAGGTGGTGAAGGGCGTCGAGCTGCTGGTCGACAACCCCGACGCCACCATCGCCGACCTGCGGAAGGTCATTCCCGGCCCAGATTTCCCCACCGGCGGCTACATCTACGGGCGCCAGGGCATCAAGGAAGCGTACGAGAACGGGCGCGGGCGCGTCATCATGCGGGCGCGGGCCCAGATCGAGGAGCACGAGTCGTCCGGCAAGTCGAAGATCGTGGTCACGGAGATTCCCTACCAGGTCAACAAGGAAAACCTGGTGCGCGCGATCGCCGACCTCGCAGCGCAGAAGAAGCTGGAGGGCATCTCCCGGGTCAACGACGAGTCCGACAAGGACGGCATGCGCATCGTCATCGAGCTCAAGCGCGATGCGATCCCCAACGTCGTGCTGAACCAGCTCTACAAGCACACCTCGATGCAGAGCACCTTCGGGGTCATCATGCTGGCGCTCGACAACGGCGCGCCGAAGGTGATGAACCTGAAGGACATGATCCTCCGGTACATCAGTCACCGGCACGAGGTCATCACCCGCCGCACCCAGTTCGACCTCGACGCGGCCCAGGCCCGGGAGCACATCCTCGAGGGGCTCAAGATCGCCGTCGACAACATCGACGAGGTCATCAAGATCATCCGCGCCTCCGGGGACACCGCCGAGGCCGACCAGAAGCTGCGGGCGCGGTTCAAGCTCTCCGAGAAGCAGACCGACGCGATCCTCAACATGCGGCTCGCCCGCCTCACCGGCCTGGAGATCGAGAAGCTGGAGGCGGAGCTGGGCGAGGTGCGGGCCACGATCAAGGAACTCAAGAGCATCCTGGCCAGCCGCGAGCGGCGGATGACGATCCTCAAGGACGAGATGCGCGAGGTAGCGAAGGACTTCGGCGACGAGCGTCGCACCGAGATCCTCGCCGACCAGGACGAGTTCACCGTCGAGGACATGATCGCCGAAGAGGACATGGTGATCACCATCTCCCACACCGGCTACATCAAGCGCATCCCCGTCTCCAGCTACCGGCGGCAGCGCCGCGGCGGGCGCGGCGCCACCGGCACCGACCTCAAGGCCGACGACTGGGTGGAGCACCTCTTCATCGCCAGCACCCACGACTACCTCATGTTCTTCAGCAACGAGGGCCACGTCTACTGGCTCAAGGTGCATGAGATCCCGCAGGCGGGGCGCGCGGCGCGCGGCAAGCCGGTGGTCAATTGCATCGCGATCAAGCCCACGGAGCAGATCAGGAGCCTGGTGCCGGTGCGCGAGTTTGCCGAGGACAAGCACCTGATCTTCGCCACCCGGAACGGCACGGTGAAGAAGACGGTGCTTTCCGAGTACGGCAACGTGCGCACCAACGGTATCCGCGCCATCAACATCGACGACGGCGATGAGCTGATCGACGTGCAGGTCTGCGACGCCAACAGCGACATCGTCCTCGCCACCCGCGGCGGCATGAGCATCCGCTTCCACCACGGCGACGTGCGCGACATGGGCCGCGCCACCACCGGTGTGAAGGGCATCGCCCTCGACGACGGCGATGCCGTCATCGGCATGGTCGTGGTGCGGCGCGACTGCACCATGCTGGTGGTGAGCGAGAACGGCTACGGCAAGCGCTCCGAGCTGGTCGACTACCGGGTGCAGAAGCGCGGCGGCCGCGGCATCATCACCCTCAAGGTCACCGACAAGACCGGCTCGATCGTGGCACTGAAGGAAGTGATCCCCGAGGATGAACTGATGATGATCACCCGGCAGGGCATCATCATCCGGGTGCCGGTGGATGGTATCCGCGTCATCGGCCGCAACACCCAGGGCGTGCGCGTCATGAACCTGGATGGCGGCGACGCCGTGGTCGGCGTGGCGCGGGTGGTGAAGGAAGAAACGTCCGCCGAGGACGCGACGGCCGAGGATGCACTGGAGCCGGCGGACGAGGATGCCTGAGGCGGCCGTCCGGCCGCCACTGGTCGACCTCGCCAATCTCCGTCGCGCAGCAGCCGGGCTCGACGGGGTGGCGGTCCGGACCCCGCTCATCCCGCTCAACACGCTGTCCGAACAGCTCGGCGTGCCTGTCCGTATCAAGGCCGAGTATCTCCAGCCCATCGGCGCCTTCAAGATCCGCGGTGCCTGGACGGCCATCTCCCGGCTCGACGAGGAGGTTCGCGCCCGCGGGATCGTCACCCACTCCAGCGGCAATCACGCCCAGGCGGTCGCGTTCGCCGGGAAGCGGTTCGGCGTCCGCACCGTCATCGTCATGCCGAAGGATTCGCCGGCGGTGAAGGTGGCCGGCGTGAAGAGCCACGGCGCCGAGATCGTCTTCGTCGAGCGGCATGAACGGGTCAGGGTGTGCGCCGAGATCGCCGAGCGCGAGGGGATGGTGATCATCCCGCCGTACGAGCATGCCGACGTGATCGCGGGGCAGGGCACCCTCACCATGGAGATCCTGGAGGAGTGGCCGGCGGTGCGGGCGCTCGTGGTGCAGGTGGGCGGGGGCGGATTGCTTGCGGGAGCGGCGGCGGCCATCCGCGCGACGGGGGCGGATGTTGAGCTTGTTGCGGTGGAGCCGGAGCACGCCGCCAAGGCGGCCGCGGCGCTCGAGGCCGGCGCGCCCGTGACGCTCGACAATCCCACCAGTGTCGCCGACGGGCTCATTCCTCCCAGCGTTGGCAAGCTGCCGTTCGAGGTGTTTCGCGACGTCGTGACCACGGCGGTGCAGGTCACCGACGCCGAGATCGGCGCGGCCGTGCGGTACCTGCACACCGAGGCGGGCCTCCGGGTGGAACCGTCGGGCGCCGCAGCGGTGGCCGCACTCCTGTCGGGGCGATACAAACCCACCGGCCCCACCGCGGTGATCGCATCGGGCGGCAACGTGGACGACGCCGTGTTCGCTCGATTCCTCGCGGGATGACCCCGCCGCGGCTCGTCATCCTCGACCCCGACCTCGCACTCGGCCGCACCCTCATCCGCGTCTTGCGAGAACACGGATTCGATGCTGTCGCAGTGCCAGACGTGATCGAGCTCAAGGGTGCGCTCGCCGACGGTCCCGCTGAGCTGCTGCTGGTGGACATCATCGCGGCCGGTGGTGGTGCCGCCGCCGAAGTGGCGAGCCTGTGTGCCGCGGCAGCGGCACCGGCGCCAAGTCTCCTCCTGCTCTCCTCCAGTCCGCCGCACGCCGACATCTATCAGGTGCTCGGCGCGGGGCCACAGGACTACATCGCCAAGCCGTTCCGTGTCCACGAGCTGGTGGCCCGGGTGAAGGCGCAACTGCGCGCGCGTCACGCGGCCCGCGATGGGGAGGCCGATCGGGTGCACCGCACCCCTGCCAACGTCATGGCCGACGTCACCACCGGCCTCACCACGAGCGAGATCTTCCAGTTGCTGGTGCGCCGGGTGGCGCAGGGACTTCGCATTCCGCGCTGTTCCATCATCCTGGCGAGGCCGGGTGACGAGCAGGGCACCGTCGTCGCCGCGTATGAGGATCCGTCGATCGAGTCGCTGCCGGTCAACCTGACGCGCTATCCCGAGCTGCGACGCGCGCTCGACACCGGCGAGGTGGTGCACGTGGAAGATGTCTCCACTGACCCGCTCTACGAGGCGGTGCGCCACGCCTGGCGCGCGGACGGCCTGCCGGTACCGCTCCGCTCGGCGATTGCGATCCGGTTCGAGCTCCGCGGTGAGCCGTCGGGTGTCTTCTTCCTCCGCACCACCACCGCCGACGCGCCGCTCGACCAGCGCGATGTCGGGTTTGCCCGCGAGATCGTCGATGCCGCGGTGCGCACCCTCGAACGTATTGCCGATGCCGGCGCCGGGGATCGCGCCCTGCCTCCCGGGTGAGCGCCCGCCGCTGTCCCCGGTGTCAGGGCCTGTTCGAGCCCCCGGTACGGTTCTGCGCCCGGGACGGCAGCCCCCTCGTGGATGTCGACGCCATCTCCAGCATGCCCCTGCCAATCGCCGGCGACCCGCCGGCGCCGGTGCTCGTCATCAACCAGGTCATCGACGATCGCTACCGCGTCGCCCGTCGCCTCGGCGAGGGCGGGATGTCGTATGTGTACCAGGCCCGCGACCAGGCCACGAACACCGACGTCGCCATCAAGGTCCTCACGCCCCGGCTCGCCGATGACCCGGGTCGGTTGAGCGCCTGAAGCGTGAGGCGCTGCTGGCGATGCGCTTCGATCATCCCAACGTCTGTCGCATCCTCCACGTCGGCGAGACCGCCGACGAGCTGCTGTACCTCGTCATGCCGTACCTCCGCGGCGAGTCGCTCAACGAGTCGGAGACGCGACGCGGCCCCTATCCGGTGGATGAGGCGGTGCTGCTAATGGTCCAGGCCTGCCGCGGGCTCCAGCATGCCCACGATTTGGGCGTGATCCACCGCGACCTCAAGCCCGAGAACATCATGCTGGTGCCCGACGACGCGGCGACGGGCGGCATTCGCGCCGTCGTCATGGACTTCGGGCTCGGCAAGGCGATCCAGCCCGATCCCGAACTCGTGCGCCTGACCCAGACCGGCATCATCCTCGGCACCCCCGAGTTCATGAGCCCGGAACAGGTGCGGGGGGAGAAGATCGACGCGCGGAGCGATGTCTTTGCGCTGGGGGTGGTGGCGTTCGAGTTGTTTACCGGCCAGCTGCCGTTTACCGGCCGCACGTCGCAGGAATCGATGATGGCTCGGCTCAAGGGGAAGCCGCGCGGTGCGCGGACCATCCGGCCCGAGCTTCCCGCGCGCGTGGAGTCGGTGCTGGCCACCGCACTCGCCCTGAAGCCCGACCAGCGGTACCAGTCGATGGAGGCGTTCGGGCAGGAGCTTGGTTCAGCACACGGGCGCGGGTTCTTCCGTCAGCTGTTCGGTCGGTAGGTTCCAGACTTGCCCCCGTATGGGATCTCGTCGTATCATTCGTTCCACATTCTCGAATGGCGAATACGTGTCGGAACCAGTGACCCTGAGACCATTGGATGTAGCTGTCGCTATTCGGCTTGCGCAGGCGCCGGGCGCTACGTTCGAGTCCCTGGGCAGCGACCTCCTGATCAGCACCAGCACCGCCCATGGATCAGTGCGGCGACTGGAAGCGGCCCATCTCATCATGCCGGGGAGCCGGCGGGTCAATCGGTTGGCCCTCAGCGAGTTCCTCGCGCACGGCGTGCGGTATGCCTTTCCGGCCGTGCCTGGCGCCCAGGTTCAGGGAGTCCCGACGGCTCACTCGGCGCCGCCGCTCTCGGATCACATCGTCGGGACCGACCCTGTAGTGTGGCCAGCCGGCACGGGCGTCGTACGGGGCGCATCGCTGACACCGCTGCTCGCGCGCGCCGCAGAACTGCCGGAGCACTGCCCGCCACTCTACGAAGCACTGACCCTCGTCGACGCGCTGCGTGTTGGTCGCGCGCGCGAGCGGGCGATTGCGATCAGGGAACTGGAAAAGCACCTGGCTCCGTCGGCAATGGTGGCGTGATCAACGCAGCGCTGGAACCACTGGCCTCAGTGGCACGTGCGCTGGGGCCACTGGTCGAGGATGTGGTCTTCATCGGCGGCGCGGTCGCCCCACTGCTGCAGGAGGCGCCGCCATTTCCCCGTGTCCGGCCTACCAGGGATGTTGACGGTGTGATTGCCTCCGCCACATATGGCGACCTGGGTCGGCTTCACGATCGCCTGCGCGAGCAGGGGTTTCGTGAGCAGGCTTCGGCGCGTCACGTTCACCGCTGGCTCGCGCCCGACGATATACCGTTCGATCTCGTTCCGGTCGGTGACCACCTGGGCGGATCTGGAAGTTCTTTCGACATGAATGTGGTTGAGACGGCGGTGGGCCACGAGCTCGTCCCTGGCCTGCTTATCCGGCACGCCAGCCCCGCCGGCTTTCTCGCCCTCAAGTGGGGAGCGTTCCGGGACCGCGGAATGGGAGATCCGCTCGGGAGTCATGATCTCGAGGATATCCTCGCCCTCATGGCCTCGCGCCCCAACATTGTCGGAGAGTTGCGCGCCGCTCCGCCGCCGGTGCGGTACTTCGTGGCCGTGTGGTCAGCGTGGCTCCTCGCCAACGCGTACTCCGATGATCTTCTTGCCGCTCATCTCAACAATGCGACGGATGTGGGGGAGACAGTCGGACTTGTTCGCGAACGGCTTGTTGGTCTGACGGTGCAAGAGCCTTCCCTGGGCGAGGGGGCATGACAGGTGACCGGGCGATGAATGGCGCCGGTTGCGCTAAGTTCCATGCGTCCCAGGCAAGCGACTCACGACTTCAACTGCAGACTGCCGAGTGATCCACCACGTCGTCCTCTTCCGCTGGAACCCCGCCACCACCCCCGATCAGGTGGATGCCGCCGCTGCGGCACTGCTCGGCATGCAGGGCAAGATTCCCGAGGTGCGCCGCGTTGCCTTCGGGCCCAATCTCGCCGAGAGCCGCTCGGAGTACACCCATGCCCTCCTGGTGGTGGTGGACGACATGGCGGCGGTGAAGCGCTACGTCGATCATCCCCACCATGTGGAGGTCGCGAAAACGTATCTCCTGCCCATTCGCGAGGCGCGCCTGGCCATCGACTTCGAGGTAGCCGGGTGAGCAACGCCGAAAGCAGAATCTGGCTCGCCGAATCCGACGACCAGATCGCCCGCTGCTTCCCGGTGATGTTCGAGCTCCGGCCGCATCTCGTCGAGGAAACCTTTGTCAGGCTCATTCGGCGCATGCAACAGGAGGGTTACCTCCTTGCCGCGCTGGAGGCGGACGGCGAGGTGCGGGCGGTCGCCGGGTTTCGGATCAATGTTATCCTGGCTCGCGGCAAAAACCTCTACGTAGACGACCTCGTGACCGCCGAGGCCAGCCGCTCGAATGCATACGGCGCCACCATGCTCCAGTGGCTTATCCAGTATGCCCGCGACAACGACTGCGATTCCTTCGACCTCGACTCCGGGGTCCATCGCTTCCGGGCGCACCGCTTCTATTTCCGCGAGGGAATGCACGTCGGCGCCTACCACTTCACGCTCAGTCTCAGGGATTCATGATCCTCGCTCTCCTGTTGGCGCTGCAGGGCCCGCTCGCCGCCCGCGCCGACACCGTCAAGACCACGCACGACGCCATCCGCTACGACATCCTGATCGCGGTGAGCGACACCGGTGCCCATATCGTGGGCGAGGTGGAAACAGTCTGGGTGCTGGGCTCCGACGCGCCGGTGGTGGTGCCGCTCGACTCGGCCATGCGCGTGGTGCGCGTGCTGATCGATGGCAAGGAGAACACGCGGGTCCATCGCACCGCCTACGGCCGCCAGGACAACATCGTCTATATCCCGCACGACAAGCAGGCGGGAGACACCCTGCATACTCGCATCCGGTACCACGGTACCGCGCGCGACGGCCTGGTCGTCCGCATCGATTCCACCGGCAATCGCACCTTTTTCGCTGACAACTGGCCCGATCGGGCCCACCTCTGGCTCCCGGTGCAGGACCATCCCTCCGACAAGGCGGAAGTGAACTTCAAGGTGGAAGTTCCCCTTGGCCTGGAGGTCATCGCCAACGGCATGCTGGTGAAGGTGGACACCCTCGCCCGCAATCGCGTCGCCTGGCAGTACCGCCTGGACACGCCCATTCCGCCGTCCAACTTCGTATTCGGTGCCGCAGAGATGTCGGTGACCCCGCTGACCCCGGCCTCATGCACCGCCCCCTGCGTGCCGCAGGCCGCCTGGTCCTACCCGGAGGACTCGGCGTATGCCGCGCAGGCCTTCAGCGTGGCGCCGGCCATCGTGGAGTACTTCAGCGACCTCATCGGCCCATTCCCCTATCCCAGCCTGGCGCACGTGGAGTCCAGCACGCGCTTCGGCGGGATGGAGAACGCCACCGCAATCTTCTACGCCGCGAAGATGTACCAGGCGCGGAAGGTGCCCGAGGGCATCATCGCCCATGAAACAGCGCACCAGTGGTTCGGCGATGCCGTCACCGAGGCCGACTGGCATCATCTCTGGCTCTCGGAGGGTTTCGCGACCTATCTCGAGGCCCTCTGGCTCGGCCACGCGCATGGCGACAGCGCCTTCCAGGCCGACATGCAGCAGAACGCGAACACCGTTTTCGGGAAGACCGGCACGGACGGCGTGTTCATGAAGAACCCCGTCACCGAAACGCCCATCGTGGATACCACCGCCACCGACCTCATGGGGCTGCTCAACTCCAACAACTACCCCAAGGGCGCCTGGGTGCTGCACGAGCTGCGTGGCGTCGTGGGCGATTCCGCCTTCTTCAGGGGATGCGGCTCTACTACAGCCGCTACCGAAACGGCATCGCGCTCTCCAGCGACTTCGAGAAGGTCATGGAGGAAACGTCGGGGCAGGATCTCAACTGGTACTTCACCCAGGCACTGATGCTCCCCGGCTACCCGATGCTCACCGTGCGCTGGACGCCGAAGGGAAATGCCGTCGACCTCGAGATCATGCAGGTGCAGCCGCCGGCCTGGGGACTTCGCCGGCTGCCGAAGCTGGAGATCGACGTCGGTGGCAAGCTGGTGACGGTGGATGCGAGTGGTGCCACCACCCGCGTCACGGTGCCGGTGTCGGGGGTGCCCGAGACGGTCATCGTCGACCCGAACCACAAGTGGCTGCTGCAGGCAAAGGTCGAACGTGCGCCGTAGGTTGTGCCTGGCTGCTCTGGCGGTTCTCGCGGCATGCACCGGTCTCCCGCCCCTGCGGCACAACTTCGAGGTCGGGCGCGATCCCTACATCGTGCTCGTTGCCGATGCCCCTGACGGCCGGGGTGACCTCTGGGCGGTGAGTGTCGACGGCTCGGTGGCGGTGCAGGTCACCTTCTCGCTCCCCGCCGAGTGGTCGCCTCGACTCTCGCCCTCGGGCGACGTCCTCGCATTCCTCCGTTCGCGCGAGCAGGGCGACACCGCCCGCACCCGCATCTGGCTCATGAATCTCCTGAACGGATCGGAGCGCGAGCTCGTGCTGCCCGACAGTTCCGGGGCGCCATTGGCGCTCGCCTGGACCGAGGACGGCCGCGCAATGGTGATCCGCACCACGCGCACGATCTTCCGGGTCAATGCTCCGCCATACCCGCCCGCGCCGGCGGAAGTGCTGCCCGCGGATATCGCCGCCGCCGAGCGGGCGCTGGACGTGACGGTGGGCACCCCGGCGTTTGCACGCGTTGCGCCGTGCGAGGAAACACCCGCGGCACTCTGTGTCTATCCCGACTCGGGGCCGCCGGCCACGCTTGCCACCGGCGCCGTAAACCCGGTGCGGTGGGGTGACGATTCACTGGCATATGAAGTGGATGGGGCACTGGTGGTGCGGCCGGTCGGACCGGGACGGGAGCGGACCGTGCGGCTGAGAGAGTCGCTGGTCAACCCGCGCGACCTCACCGTCTTCACGGGTCGGAGGGAACCGGCACCTTAGTGTCGCTGGAGACGGCGTCCCACGCCGAACCGATCAGGAGGTCGAGATGCGGGTGGTCGGCCGGCCATTCGCGCGCCGCAACCTTTTCCGCACCGAACGCAATCAGCGCCAGCCAGGCCGACGCCCACAGTTCGGCGGGACCCGAGCGTACCAGCCCGTCCGACTTGCCGCTCGCCAGCACCTGCTGGAGGGCATTCCTGAACTCGCGCGCCGCCTCCCGGCTCCGGTCATCCAGGCTCTTCTCGCCGGCAGGGTAGAGGAGCATGCGAAGCGCCGCCGGATCGCGATCGGCCGCATCGAAGAAGCGCCGGGCCACGCGCTGCAACCGCTCCGAGGCGCGGGTCCCTTTCCCCTGCTCCTCGATTTCCTTCACGATGCCGATCGCCCACTTCTGCGCCCCGCGATACACCTCGTTGAGCAGGTGTTCCTTGCTGGTGAAGTGCCGGTAGATCGTTCCCTCCGCCACCCCTGCCTTCGTCGCGATCACCGGAGTGGTCGTGCCCCTGAACCCCACAGTGGTGTAGAGGTCGAGCGCCGCCCGGAGGAGGCGCTGGCGCGTCGCCTCGCCGTCGCGTTTGGGGGGTAGCGCCGCTGGGACTGTCATGACAGGAAGGTAATGCCTTCCGGACTGAGCCCTCACTCGCAGGTGCCGGAGGTGTTGAGGCGAATGGCCCATCCGGCTATCTTCAGCGGCTCCCGTAAGTGCATTTATTTCAGGACTTTATGCATAGGCTGGTCTCCGAATGAAGATGCTCGTCCTCGGCGCAGGATTGCAGGGATCGGCGTGCGCCTACGATCTCCTCCAGAGCGATGGCGTTACCCAGGTCACCCTCGCCGACCTGAAGGTTGACCGGCTCCCACCATTCCTCGAGCGGGCCCGCACCAGCAAGCTCGTGCTGCAGCAGCTCGACGGGAACGACCACGCTGCGGTGCGCCGCGTCATGACCGGGCACGACGCCGTCATGAGTGCCTTGCCGTACTACTTCAATGGCCCGATGGCGGCACTCGCCGTCGAATGCGGGTGCCACTTCAGCGATCTCGGTGGCAACACCGAGATCGTCTTCGAGCAGAAGAAGCTCCACGGCGCCGCCGCGGCAAAGGGCCTCTCCATCATCCCCGACTGCGGCCTGGCGCCGGGCATGGTCGCGATTCTTGCCGCCGAGGGGATCCGGCGCCTGGACACGACGGAGCGGGTGAAGATCTACGTCGGCGGGTTGCCGCAGCATCCGGAGCCTCCGCTCAATTACCAGATCGTCTACTCCCTCGAGGGGGCGCTCGACTATTACACCACCCCCTCCTGGGTGCTGCGCGACGGCAAGCCGGCGCAGGTGGACGCCCTGAGTGAACTGGAAACGGTCGAGTTCCCGACTCCCGTCGGGCCCCTGGAGGCGTTTCATACCGCCGGCGGGATCAGTACCCTTCCGTTCAAGTACGAGGGCCAGGTGGACGTCATGGAGTACAAGACGCTCCGCTATCCCGGGCATGTGGCGATCATGCGGCCCATCCGCGAGCTGGGACTGCTCGAGAACTCGCCCATCACGGTAAAGGGCCAGCAGGTGGTGCCGCGCGACGTGTTCATCGCGGCGGTGCACCCCCAGCTCTTCAAGCCCGAGGGTCGGGACCTTGTGGCACTTCTCATCACGGTGTCGGGTATGAAGGACGGGAAAAAGGCCGCGGTCACCTTCCGGCTCATTGACTACTATGACGCCGAGCATGGTATTTCAGCGATGATGCGCGCCACCGCCTATTCCCTGTCGCTCACCGGCCAGATGCAGGCCGACGGGCGGGTTACCCTCAAGGGAGTGCACACCCCCGACGAGGCCATTCCGTTCAAGGACTACGTGGGCGGACTCGCGAAGCGGGGCGTGGTCATCGAGGAACTGTAGGAGGAAGGGATGAACAAGACTGGGGCTGGCGAGCTCAACTTTCGCGAAATCTGGAACGGCGCGCTCACTTTCGAGCAGTTCGTGGCCCAGGCCGCGCCCGAGCACCGTGCGCTGTGGGAAGGCGTGCATCGTCACGCAAAATCGCCCGAGTGGGCGGCGTCTCTCGTCGATGGGCGCCGGATGCATATCATCGCCATCACCGAAGACTGGTGCATCGATACCTCCAGCACCGTCCCGTTCCTCGATCGTCTGGCCGAGTCGGTGGAGGGAGTGGAACTCCGCATCATCCTCCGCGACCAGAACCCCGAGATCATGGACCACTACCTTACCAACGGCGCGCGGGCCATTCCGGTCGTCATCGTACTCGATGGTGAGTTTCGCCCGATCGGGCGCTGGGGTCCGCGGCCCGCGGAACTGCAGGCGTGGGTGCTCGCCAACAAGGGCGTGATCCCCAACATCGAGAAGATCAGGGAACAGCGTCGCTGGTACGCCCGCGACAAGGGCGAGACCACGGTGCGCGAGGTGCTGCAGTCCACCACCGAATGGCCCGCCCGCGGCGAGTCGTAGTCAGTCGGGGAAACCGACTGGTCGCAGCAGGTTCTGCAGTCGTGGTTCATCGGGCAACACCTTGTAGATCAGCCAGCATCGCGCGCCAACCAGGGCACGGCCCTGTGCCTCAACCCTGGATGCGGCGATTTCCACCGCCCGCGCCGTGTCCCCCAGCGCGGCATAGGTGCCGGCCCATGTTGGTGACGAGGCGCCGAGCGACTGCAGCCGTGCGACCAGTGAGCGTGCCTCAGCCGCTCGACCAGCCATCGCCAGCGCAAATGCGAGCGCATCACCGGAACTGACGGTGTCGGTCAGTGCCACCATCTGCTGTGCTGCCCGGATCGCCTCGGCGTGCCTGCCCGCGAGGGAGTATTCCTCTGTCATGACGGCCAGGAGCCACGTTGTGTCTCCGCGCACGCCGGACCCGCCAGCGGCGGCAACGCGCTCGTGGACCCGCTTGGCCTCGGCGACCGCCTCGTCGTGCCGGCCGGCGCACGAGTACGCGTCTGAGAGTTGGGATTTCAGCAGGTCGGAGAGCGGGTCTCGCGCCTCTGCCTTGTGATACTCGGCGATCGACTCGTCGTACCGGCCGGCAGCCCTGAGGTAGGACGCATAGATCCAGTGGTGCGAGTTCGGATCGAGGTCCATCGCCCTCCGGATCGACCGCTCAGCGCCCACCCAGTCCCAGTCGTAGTGCAGCTGCACGAAGCCCAGCGAGGCCCATGCCTGAGCTTCCGTGCTGTCCAGGGCAAGCGCACGCAGCGCCGACGCCCGGGATTTCCGGAAATACTCGTCCGACGCTTCCAGATTGCCGCTCGCCAGCCAGTGGTCGGCCAGCGCCAGCTTGGCGTACGCCCGGGCCCACGTGGAATCGAGCCGCACTGCTTCCTCCAGCTTCGCGATCGCCAGCCGGAATTGGCGCAGCCGCTCCGGGTACGGAAGAATCTGCCCATACGACCCGCGCTCGAGATGATACAGCCCCGCGAGGTAGGCATCCTGGGCAGCCGGGTCGACAGTTGGCCTGCTCGTCAGCCGGGCCTGCACGGCAGGTGTCACGCGCGCCCGCATGGCGTCGGCGACGGCCCGCGCCACCTCGCCCTGCAACGCCAGTGCACGATTCAGCGGGCCGGTAAACGTCCTGGAGATGAGGTGCTGCTCCGGTGTCGCGCGCACGACCTGCACGCTGATGCGAACACTGTCGCCGCTCTTGTAGACCGCGCCTTCCACCACGGCCTGGACGCCCAGTTCCCTCGCAACCTCGGGCAAGGATTTGTCGCTGTCCTGGTAGCGAAGCACCGACTGGCGGGAATGAACCGTCAGCGCCTTCACCTGGGCCAGCTCCGCGATCAGGGCGGCATGCATGCCCGCGACGAAGTACGCCTCTTCGGGGTCGCCCGTGAAGTTGGCCAGTGGTAGCACCGCAACGCTGGTGATCTCGGCTGGCTGACCTGGGGGCCTGTGCGCCGACAACCAGGCCATGAAACCGAACACGAACAGCAGTGTCGCGATTGCTGTCGCGTGTTTCCACGACCACGACCCGGCACGTGGACCTTCGGTTGCGGCCGCGGACAGCGCGAGCCGGGAATCCTCCCTCGGTTCATCGATCGCCGGCGGGCCCATCGCCGGCGCCGGTGCCGCGCCTGAGGCACCAGCACGGATCCGCTCGAGCACCACACGCACTGCAGGGTCCGGGTCGGCACCGAAATCCGTCTCCAGCAGGACCTCGTGGCGACGCGCCTGGCGGATGGCGCTGGCGCGATCGCCCATCGAGTCCAGCGTCTCCATCAACCCGACGGTTGCCTGGGCATCGTGCGGGTCGTCCGCGAGCAGCCGCTGCCAGCAGTCCCGGGCCCCGACGGTATCCCCTGCGACGCCCTTCTCCGCCGCGAGCTCCGTAAGCGCCCGGCGCCACAGCCGACGGAGCCGCTCCCGCTCCTGGTCGACCCACTGCTCGAACTCCGGCGCGTCGCTGAGAAAGAAGCCATCCAGCAGCGGGCCTGAGTACAGCTCATTCGCGCGTTCCCGGTCTCCGGACGCCAGCGCCTCCTCGAAGGCGAGGACGTCGCAACCCAGTCGCGACGGTTCGAGGTGCAGGTCGTCACCGGCGGAGTGGATCACGCCCTCACCAAGCGCTTTCCGCAGTACGTGTACAGCCTGCTTCAGGAGATTGCGGCCGTGATCGGCATCGCGCTCGGGCCAGAGATAGCCGAGCAGCTTGTCGCGGCTGAGGAGGCGAGGATGGGAAACGCACAGGAGGGACAACAGTGCCAGCCGGTGGCGCTGGGCCGCCGGCCCACTCAGGATCGCGCCGTCGCGCTCGAGCGAGGCGCCGCCGAAAAGCTTGAGGGAAATCATGCCAGGAGCGCCATCCGGGGACGGTTCCGCCGAACCCGCTATGGGCCGGACCCACCATCACCGGAGGGTCAGCCCAGGAGTTAACCGCCGTTAACGGACCACTGACCCGCAGTTAACTCATCTGCGCCAATGTATTTCCGGAAACTGGGAGCAGCAAGCCAGCCGCGCGCTGCTCGTTTTCCGAACTGATTGCGGGGCAACACTCACTACCTCTCCCGTCCGGAGCTCCCACCATGACATGCATCAGGCGATTGATGGCGAACCAAGTGCGCCCCGTTCTTGTCGGGGCTGCAATCACGGCGTTCATGGCCGCGTGCGACAACGCGCCAAACTCGCCCCCCGGTGTCACCGACGCTGATCCGGCCGTCGAGCTGCATCGTGATCGCGGGCACCACCGGTCCCCGGGAACACCAACCCTGCTCGTGAAGGACCTGCAGGGCGCTTCGGGCAGTGCTGTCGGGCACGACCATCAGCTCTATGTCACTGAGGGCGCCGCCGGCAGGGTCTCGCGAGTCGACCCGCGGACCGGCGCCAGGACCACCTTCGCGAGCAAGCTGCCGGCCTCGATCGTTGGCATTGGCGGGGCGATCGACGTCGCCTTCCTCGGCCGCACCGCATACGTCCTGGTCACCCTGGTCGATGACCCGGTGCTGTTTCCCACCGGGCAGGTCAATGGCATCTACCGGGTCGACGGCCCGACCAGCTTCACCGTCATCGCAGACATCGGGGCATACAACATCGCGCACCCCCCGACCGGATTCCCGTTCTTCATCTCGACCGGCGTGCAGTACGCGCTCACGCCGTATCGGGACGGATTCCTCGTCACTGACGGACACATGAACCGCGTCCTGCGGGTCACCCGTCGTGGCGAGATCTCGGTGTACCGCTCGTTCGACAACGACGTGGTCCCGACGGGCATCGAGAACGCGGGGAGTGACGTGTACATGGCCATGGCCGGGCCCGCTCCCCATATCCCTGAGGACGGCAAGATCGTGGCGCTCAGTCATCGGTCGAGGAGCGGCGTCAGGGAGATTGTGTCTGGCTGCCGGTTGTGCGTCGACGTGAAGCGCGGCCGTGGCGGCGAGTTGTTCGGACTGGCGCAGGGCATTTTCGGCGGCGGCGACCCCGGCGCGCCGGCATCACCGAACACGGGCGCACTCCTGAGGGTCAATCGTGACGGTTCGCTCTCCACCCTGGCCGAGGAGCTGAACCAGCCCACCTCGATGGAGTTCATCGGCGATACCGCGTACATCATTTCACTCGCCGGCGAGATCTGGACGATTGACGACGTCCAGGGCAGGTCGGATGACCGGGGCCGGGGCCGGGGTTGGGGGCACTGAGGCACGGCGCTCACCGAACGGCCCGCCGCCAATGAATCGCGAACGGTGACAGGGAAGCAACCATCCCTGTCACCGTTCGCAGTGCCTTATCCACGGATCGCATGGTCATGCGATAGCTGAGGCGGGGCCGCCGCCCTAACATGGCCCGATGGACCACCCAGCCATCGGAGATCCCATGCCGCGCCTTGCCCTCGCCCTGCCGCTCTGCCTCCTCGTCACAGCCCACGCCGCTGCGCAGAACCCCATCGTGCGACTCGAAGTGCGGGTGACGACCGGCAACGATGACCTTCGCGAAGGGAGCCAGCTCTACGTGACCTGGCAGCTGGCGGGCCAGGCGATCCAGCGCCAGTCGATCATCCGGCGGCGCGAGCGGCTGGCCGACCGGACGACGAACGTGGCCCAGGTCAACTTCCCGTCCCCCGTCCGGCTGCAACAGATCACCGAGGTGGGGCTCGACTTCGTGGCCGACAAGCGGGACATGATGGGTGATGATGAGTGGGTGCTCGACCGCCTGACGATCGCGGCGTTCGATGCCCGCGGGCAGCGGGTGGCGACGCTGGTGGATCAGCGCTTGAACAAGAAGTTCGCCCACCACGCCACCTGGCGGTCGGGACCCCTCGCGTTTGCCCAGCCCGAAGAGGTGGCGTTCACCGGGTTCGAGGTGACCGTCGAAACGGGCGACGACGATTTCCACAAGGAGAGCGGCCTCGCGCTCGAGATCGAGCTGACGACGGGCAACGCGCCCATCCGGCTGCCGATCTCGCCCGGGCGCCGCCTGGCCGATCGCACCACCTGGACGACGCGAGCGATGCTGACTCCGCGCGACACTCCGGGCGGGCGGGTGCTCCGCCGCAACGTGCACCGCGTGCTGCTGCAGTACAGCGCCGATCGCAACCTGCATACCCTCGTATCCGAGGTCGACCAGTGGGAGCTGCGCGGGGTCAGCGTTCGCGGCATAGCACCCGACGGGCACCTCGTGCCCCTCGCAAGCAGCGGTGCGATGCGGCAGAAGCTCGAGGGCAGCGACTACTGGGTATCGCGGTCACTGGCACCGGTCGGCGTCTCCGAGATCATTCAGCACCTCCCGGCAACCTCGCTCAAGTTCGTGATCTTCACCGGAAACGACGACCTGCGCAGTGACAGCACGTTCCGGCTCTACCTCGTCATCGGCGGGCGCGAGGTGGAGGTGGCGATGGCGGGGCACAACATGCGGGATGAGGTCAATGGAACGTACAACGCGCTCTTCAAGGATCGAACCGCTGTCGCCGTCGTCCTCGCCGGCGGGCCGCCCAGCGGCTTCAGCACTCGGAGCACGTTCGGGGGCGATCCGAGGCTTTCGGGCAGGGTTGCGCGCTACCAGGTGCGTGACGTCGAGCGGGTACGAATCGCGTTCACCCCAGGGGATGCGGTGGACGATGTGGGACGCGCCCTCGTCGACGAGGACCACAACAACGTTGGCATGGCGCAGGACCAGTGGGAGATGCTCTGGGTCGAGGTGTTGGCGTACGAGCCGCGTACCGGCACCACGGTGTTCCTCACTCGTGACTTTCAGAAGGTCAAGTTCAACACGAACCTGCGCACGTGGCAAAGCGACGTCCTGCCCTCCTTCTCCACCGCGATGGAGGGCTATGGCCGAGCCGGTACGCCCGGGCCCTAGGCTAGGCGTCGACCATGGCGCCGGCGCAGGGCTAGCCTATCGGGTAACCTCGACCGGCACCTGCCACGAATCATCGCCCTTGAACCGGTGCACCAGGTTGCCGCGGCTCTGCGTGCGGTGCACCAGTGTGACGGTGCGCCGGTCGCCCCGTGCATTCCGCACCACCGCACGGACCTGAAACTCAGCCAGGTCCCAGTTGTCGTCCGAGTCGAACGGGCTGGGCTTTCCGGTGCTGAAGTACACGCGGATGAACGCGACTCCCGACACGGGAACAGCGCGGGCCATGGGCCATGAGTATTCCCGTCGCGCGTGCGCCGGTATGGACAGGCAGTTCAGCCGGCCACGGCGCTGGTCACAGTTGAGGTAGGACGTCGCATCTTCCTCGCCGTCGTTGGAGCGGAGCTCGATGAGGAAACGGCTGTCCCGCCGCAAGTCATCGTCGCCGGTGCGGACGGTGATGTCGAGGCGCTCGATGACGGCATCCGACGCGCCGACCATCTCCTTCGTTGCCACCTGTGCCTCAGCAGGACTGCCCTGACCCTCAAGGATGACCAGGGCGAGCGCCGGCACGATGGCACGCGCGCAGCCCCACTTCAGGAAATGCAGCAGCACTGCTCTGTCTCCTCGATGCAGGTTCACGGCCGCAGGAGCTCAAGCACAAAGTCCACGGGCTGCTTGGCCAGGCGCGATGGCAGGACAAGCCGCTCCGGTGGGAGCAGCCCGTCGTATGCGTCTTGCTCGGTCCACCCCCCATCGGCACTGGAGACCCACCACCGGACGGGGTCAACCGTCCGCGCCGACCGACCCGGCTGACCGTCTTCCGGCGGATCGCAGCGCACCTCGCGTTGCGTCACCCCGAGATCGCGCACCCCGTCGCCATTGACGTCGGCCACGATGTAGCTGGTGTCCCATGCCGTCCAGCACCCGGCGCCGCGGTTCCGCCCGCGTGCCAGGCGTGGCCCGAGGGCGAACGGCGTCAGCATGCTGTCAGCGCTATCGAACACCAGGAATACGTCGCGGCCGGCAGCCTGGGCCGACCCTCCTTCCGTGACGATCTCGTACGACTGGAGCAGCAGCAGGGTACGATGCGCATCGACCGTGGCGGCGATCACACTAGTGTCGAACACCATGGCGATCTCGTCATCCTCGTCGGTGCCACGAAGCCAGGCCGCGCTCACGCTGACCTCACGCGTCGCGTCCCTCCCGACGTGTCGAATCTCGGTGCGGCTCCCGGACTGTTGCAGGCGGAACTGCACAGTGTCGACTCCAGGCCAGGGCAAGCGCGCGCCCGCCTGGGCACTCACGCGCGTCGGGGCGAGATGCAGCATCGCCAGCGCGAGCGCGCCGCAGGCGGGGCCGTGCACGAACGAGGTGAAGAGCTGGGACACGAGCACTCCCGTGGCGGTGACGATGCCCGGACCAGGGTACGCCGTGACGCCCGCCTCCGCGATCACATGTTCATGCGATGGTTTGCATCCGGCCCGTGCGGCAGTGTTGGCATGAGAGTCAGGTCGGTTCGTGTGCCTTCGACCGGGAGTTCGCCATGCCGCAGGTGTCTTCCTTTTATCGCCGCTTCTGCGCAGGATTTACGGGCCTGGGCACTCTTGCCGCCTGCATGGCCTCACAGCCCGCCAAGGCACCCGACCCACAGGATGCAGCTTCGTCATCCGGCGAGCTCGTGGAGAGTGTCTCCGTCCAGGTCATTACCGGCCAGGATGACCTCCGCGCCGACAGCAAGGTGGACCTCGTGCTCGAATACTTCGATCGGTCGTCAGACAACATGCGCAACGCGGTCGTTCGCCTGAATGCTCCCCCGGCCGGACTCGCGCCCCGATCGAAGCAGGCGACAACCATCCAGCTGCCGGCAATCATGATCCCCCTCGGTGATGTGCGGCAGCTCAGCATCCGCTTCAGCCCGGGTGGCAAGGCAATGTCGAGCGATCGATGGCAGATTGACGGGCTGATCGTGGGCTGGCTGGGGCGCGGGGCGAAGGGGAAGGCCGCGCGTGGCACGCTCTTCTCACGATCGGCGCATCCGATCCACACATTTGGCGCGGACGCCAGCGCGGCAACGTGGACGACGGGTCAGTTCGATTCATTTCGGCCGAGGTGACGTAATGCGGCGGCTCGCTGTGCTCGCGGCGGTCGTGGCATCAGCGGCATGCGCCGGGGCCAAGCGTGCTGGCGTGGCGGCGCAGGAGACGGACACGACGAGTGCACCCCTGCCGGACACGGCGGCTGCTGGCGAATCGCCGTGGATTGACAGCACGATCGCCCGCCTCGAGCGCGCTCCGGTGCAGAACCCACCCGGTATCATCGTGCGCTACACCTACAAGGGGATTGCGGCGTACTCGATTCCGAGCGGATGCTGCGACCAGTTCGGCTACCTGTACAGCGCGTCCGGTGCGCAGATCTGTGCTCCGAGCGGGGGCATCAGCGGCAGGGGGGACGGCCGCTGCCCCGATTTTGCCGCCGAGGCACGCGACCAGAAGGTGATCTGGCGCGATACGCGAACCACGGGTGGCCCGTAGGGTCCAGTCCTAGCGCGGCACCGCAGGAGCCAGGATACCGCGAACCACGTTCCCGTCGCGGAGCAGCGCAAAGGGCGTGATCACGCCCGTCGCATGAGCTTCGACTATCGTCCAGTCCATCACGTTGGCGAGTTGGCCCACCCGGAGCCATTGGCCGTCGCGGCCATCCACCTGGTTGAACCAGATGCTGCCATCGCCATTCAGGGCGAACACCACGCCCCGGCTCGCCGCAACCAGTTGCGCGCTGCGCGGCTGTCCCATCCGCACCCAGCGGCCGTCGGCGCCGCCCTCCGCATTCTTCCAGAGTGTGTGGTCGTCATTCAATGCCCAGAATACCCTGGGGCGACCAGCCGCCGGTGCGGCGATTGTTGCCGCCGCAAACGGGCGCCCAACTTGCTCGGCCTGCCAGAGCCCGCGCGAGTCGCGGCGCACCTGAATCAGCTGGCGCGAGCGATCGAGCAGGTGCAATTCGCCATCGCGGCACGTGAGCGCGTGACCACCATCCACCGGTAGCGCACCCTGGTCGGCCCACCCGGAACCGTCCGCGCTGTAGTAAAGGTGTCCGTCGGCGGTGAGAATGTAGAGCTGTCGGTCAGCGCAGGCGGCAATGGCTACGGCGCGTGCGGGGGCCCGTCCGACAGCACCCCACGGCATTGATGGCCTGAGCGCAGCCTCCAGCCACGCGGCCAGGTCGGGCCGTGGATCACCTCGACCGTCAACGCCGCCCCTCGCAAATGTCAGGAAATAGCGCCCGCCGCCGGCCTCCGTGCCCTGTCCCACGCCAATGATGAAGCGGGTCCCGTTCAGATCGTCGTCCCAGTAGAGGGGGCCACCCGAGTCGCCGGGGCTGAACTCGGTGTTGTCGCGCCCGCGAACATCGGCCTGCAGCGGGTGGCCTCGTGGGGCAGGGAACGTCGTGGTGTTCGGGTACCTGGCAAACGTCGCCTCGACGCTGCGCCGCCGGTTCGGCAAGCTGCCGCCGTCCTCGGTCTGGCCCCACCCGACCATCAGGAACTGCTTGCCACGGAGAAATGCCGCCGGGTCGGCCGGCGTGGGCGTCCGGGTGAGCACCGTCGCGGGGCGCGCCGACGCCGCGGGGACCGCCTGGTCGAGGCCGAGTAGCACGACGTCGGCATAGCCGGCCACGTTGTACCGGCTTGCGGTGACCATCTCGAGTGGCGCCATGCGATCCGCCCCGATCTTCACGGTGATCCCGCGCGGAAACTGCGCCAGTGGATACCAGGTGCCGGGCGTCTCCCAGTTGCCAAAGCGATCGATCGTGACGCGCGCACCGTCAGCGGGCGAATGATCGATGCAGTGCGCTGCCGTCAGCACGATGCGCGGGGCCACCAGGGTGCCCGTGCAGGTGCTGGTCGCCATCACGTAGACGGTCGAGTTTGCCGAGGGCGTGGCCATGTCGGGACGATGCGCGGTCCCGCGCAGCGCGGCCTGAGCGCGCCCCGGTTGCTGGGCGGTGGCGAGTGTCACGGCGAGCGCCGTCAATGCCACGCTCGTCGCGATTACATGCCCCGTGATTGTCATCGATCTCTCCGTGGGTTCGGGGCCTGCGGACCGGGCGCACGTCGTGAGCGCTTGAGCGCGGCCATGCGGCGAACGTATTGGATGGCGGCCTGCCGAACCATCGCATGGTCATGTGATAGAGCGCGCCGGTCGGCGGGTGCACATTGTGTGCGTGCGGCGCGTGTCTCACGCATTGCGCGAAGGACAACATGGGAAGGGCTGGCATGAAATCGATGCAGCAGGGGATGCGCACGACAGCGGGACGGCTCGCCTGTGTCGCGCTGGTCAGCGCCTCATGTCCGCGCGCATTGCTCGGGCAATCGGCCGGCGGGCCAGCGACGGAGATCGACAGCCTGGTCGTCACCGCCGTGACGGGCAACGACGATCTGCGCAGCGACAGCCGCGTCAACGTGATTGTGGAGTACTTTGACGCCGGGCGCCAGCGGATGCGCCGATGGAACCTCGACCTCAATACGGTGCGCGGACGCGGCCCGGTCGGCTTTCACGATCGGCAGCGGGTGGTGCAACAACACCAGGTGGCCAGCCTGCGGATGCGCCCCGAGCTCGTGCGCGCGATCACGATCGAGTTTCGCCAGGGCGGTGGCGGACTGAACGGCGACAACTGGAACCTCGACACCTTCGTGATCGCCTGCGTCAACCATCCCGCGCCGACATCACGACGACGCGGGACCCTGCTCACGCGCAGTGGCAGGCCGTTTCGCCGGTTCACGGGGACGCCCAACCCGAATGTCTGGACGTCCGGTGTGCTGCCGACGTACCGCGGCCCCTGATGCCATGGCTGGCCCAGGAGGGTCAGATCAACCCGCGGTCGAGCGCGGCTCGCACGGCGAGCGCCACGGAGTGCACGTGCAACTTTGCATACAGGTGACGAACGTGGGTCCGCACGGTATCGAGGCTGATGTCGAGTGCGTGGGCGATCTCCTTGTACGAGAGCCCGTGGACCAGGCCGCGGAGCACGTCGTGTTCGCGGTCCGTCAGGGCGAGCGCTCCATCGTCGGACGGCGCGGGGGCCCGGGCCCTCGGCTGCTCCGCCTGCAGCCGGACCAGGTCCAGCACCGTCCTGGCCACGCCGGCCGAGAGCGGGGCGCCGCCCGCCAGGATGCTTCGCAGGGCCTCGAGTACCTCGGCCGCAGGCGTCCGCTTCACCAGGTACCCGTCGGCGCCGCTGCAGATCGCGTCGAGCACCCGGCGCGGATCCTCGAACGCTGTCACCACCACAACGGGCACGTCCGGCAGGATGGCCTTCATCAATCGCGTCGCGGTAATGCCATCCGTGCCGGGTAGCGCGAGGTCCATCAGGAGCAGGTCCCAGGCCGGGCTGCAGCCGTGCGTCTTCGTCAGTGCAGCGGCATCGAGCGCTTCATCGCCAGTCCGGAACGCGGCAGCGAAGCTGAAGCCCCTGGCATGCGCGAACAGGGTTTCCAGGCTCGAGCGATAGTGCCGGTCATCCTCGACGGCAGCCACACGAACGGTCATGGTCGTCAACGGCTCCAGGTAGTCAGTGAACGCCTCGGACGCGCAGTCTATGGCAACCGTGACCGATGTGCGCTCGCATGATGATGCGATGGGGGCTCACGGCGCGCGGAGCACGGCGGATCGTGGCACCAGGCATCGCACCACCGTTCCACCGCCGGCGCGTGCTCGAATGTCCACGATTGCTCCCACCTCGGCGCCGCGCCGCTCCATGCTCGCGAGGCCCCGACCTGCCGGGCGCCGTGCCGCCGCCGCGGGCACGCCCGGGCCGTCGTCCTCAATGGTGAGCTCGACCGTTCCGCTGTGCACAGCGATGGAGAGCGTCACCCGGGTGGCGCGGGCATGACGGGCGGCGTTGTACAGGGCCTCGAGCCCGATGAGCAGCAGGCTTCGGCGCATCGCGGCACCAAGCTGCACCGCTGGCCACGCTGGCGGAAACGCCACCAGGAACTCCGTGGTGCCGGAGGAGAAGAGGCGCGTGCCGTGCTCGCGCAGGCGGGCGGCGAGCCCGGAGAGACTGTCCTCGAGTGGATCGAGCGACCAGACGATTGCTGAGAGCGCCGTGCCCAGCTCCTCCGTGATCGCCATGACCTGGCGTGCGAGCCGGCGTCGCTCTGCATCGTCCGGCTCGTTGTCAGCAAGGACACCCGCAAGAATGCCGACGCCACCGAGGCCCGAGCCAAGCTCGTCATGCAGGTCCATCGCGATGCGCGTGCGCTGCCGCTCCATTGCCAGCAACCCGCGCAGTCGGACTTGATAGCCGACGGTCAGGGCGCTCGCCACGAGCAGGGCACCAGTCACCAGCACCCAGGGCTCCAGGTACCACGGCCCCAGCACGCGAAACCCGAACGCCGCCGGATCCGCCGACCAGGTGTGGCCGTCGAGCGAGGCGCGCACTTCGGCCCGGTAGGCGCCCCGAGGAAGGTCGATCCAGCGAAACACCGGTTCTCCGCGCACGTCCATCCACGTCTGCTCGGGCAGCAACCGCACCTGGTACCGGAGGAGCGCCGGCGCTCGGTAGCTCATCGCCGCGAAATGCACCTCGATCTGGTGGTGCCGGAACGGCAGCACCGGCGCGCTGTCGGCGGTCACGAAGCTCGTATCGGTGTAGACGCCGACGAGCGCGGCGCGCGGTGCCGCGTCAGGCACCGTCCGCGCCGCAGCCGGGATGCGCGCAACACCAGAGGCGGTCGCAGCCCACACGGTGCCGTCGGGATCCTCCAGGACGTCGGAGACGACACTCGTGTTGACGCCCTGCCATGCGGTGACCGACTCGAGTTCCTCCCATCCGGCCGGAAGGGTACTGTCGGGACGGACACGGATGAGCATGCCATGCCCGTAGATCCAGATCCCGCCCGATGGCGATGCCTCGATCCCGAGCACCGAACGCGACGGCAGGTCGGCGTTTCCGGGCAGTGGAGTCCAGCTCCCGCCACGTCGCGCGAGCACGCCCGTGCGCGACGAGGCGAGCCACGCCGCGCCATCGCCGAGCTCGGCATATCCACGGACTTCGACAGCACCCGGGATCGTGTCGCACTGTGTGGCCGCCGCGCGCCACCCGGTACGGCCCGGGCCACTGCGGCAGGCCATCTCGCCGCCCGTGATCCAGAGCGCACCGGACTTGGTCCGGGCCACCCGCATCACCTGGCCGTGAATCGGTACCGGCAGGTACTGTGGCGGACTCGAGTGCCCCTTGGCAGGATCGACAACGGCAAGGCCCGAGTCGGTGGTCAGCCAGACGCCGCCGCCGGGCCGCGGCTCGGCGCCGACGGTATACGTCGGCCTGCTCCACGGATGCACGCCGATCGATCGGCCCTCGCGTATCTCATGCGCGGCGCGGCTGGTCGTCACCCACAGTGTGCCGCGGTCGTCAACGGCAAGCTGCGAGGCCGACGCCCAGCGCGGTGCGGTCGATGCGTGCCAGCCAGTCGCGCTGCGTGCGATCGAGCCCGTCCCGTGCCACCCCGTGACCCAGATGCGCTCCCCCTGGCGGGCCAGGAATCGCGTGAACGCTGAGGGGAGCCCGTGCTCCCCGTTCCAGAGCAACGTCTCCGGCTCGGGGAGCTGCAGCACTCCGCTCGGCGTGGCCAGCCAGAGGCTGCCTTCGGCATCCACGATGGCCGGACCCCCGCCATCGGGGAATTCCTCGGGGCCAGCGACCATCGGCGGGTCGTTCGCGTTGACCCGCACGAGGTAACGATCATGCACCGCGAAAACTGTCTGGCCCCGTCGCACCAACGCCATGCCGCGAGCCGGTAGCGCGTAGATCCGTGTTGTGCGCCCATCAGACACACGCCATAGCGTACCGTCGCGGCTGAGCACGAGCGTATCACCGGTCGCCGAGCGCACGACGGCGGCAGGACGAACGATGGACGCAACCTCCCGTACGGTACCCTGGGCGTCGACCGCCAGGAGGGCGTTGCGCGTATGCAGCCACGCGCCATCGTGCGTCACGTCAGCCAGGATCTCGGGAATCCTGTCGAGCAACGCGCCAGGCATGATCTCGGTCCACGCGCCGCTCGGTGCGCGCCGCCACACCCGGCTCCAGTTGGCCAACCAGAGATGACTCGACGCGTCGCAACCCATGGATACTGGCCCGGACGCGATATGGGGACCAGGAAGTGCCACGGCGGTGGCGCCAGCCGCCGTGATACGCCATATGTGTCCGGGCTCCTCCAGGGCGTACAGCCCGCCGTCAGGGCACGCGGCGATGCCGTTGACCCAGCCGCGGATCTCATTCGGCGCCCAGTGCATCAGGTGATTGCCGTCCCACCGGTGCAGGCCGCCCACGGTGCCAAACCAGAGGAATCCCGTACTGTCCTGCTGGAGCGACCGCACCGCACCGGTCAGCAACCCGTCCGTCGCATCGATGCGCCGCACGAGGCGGGACTGCGCCGCGACGGCGCGCGGCAGCGTACCCACCACTATGCAGCAGAGCAGCAGGCGAATGAGCGAGGGGCGGACAGGCGTCGTGCGGGTTGTGCTGAAGATCGGTAGCTCGCAGCTGGCCGTAGGAGAGAGATAGCGCGCCGAGGCACCTTCGGGCAACGGCGCGATGCAGGGTGCCTCGGGTGCCGACCGCTCGACCCGCGGCATGTCATTCAAGCTGCCGCCTCACATGGACATGCGATGGGAGCCGTGCCCTGCACGAATCATCTTGTCGGATGTACAGCCCGGTGGCGGCCCCCCCACTATGCCGGGTCAATATTCAGCCCCGGAGCGGATACATGTATCAACGCCCGCGCCACGTGTTCTGCCTCGTCTCTGCGCTTCTCGTGTTCTTCTGTGCTCGGTCCCACGCCCAGCTCTTCGCCGGCATGTATCGTGGCGACGATGGTGGGGTGTACAGAGTCTTCCACATCACCCCGGTCGGCCAGCAGTGGGTGGCATGGATCGGCGAGGGGCCCCAAGCCCGGTACGCCAACATCTTCATCGGCCGCGCTTTTGCCAGCAGCTCGCCAGCGCAGGAACTGACGGTGCGCGACGGCCAGTGGTGGGACGTCCCGCTGGGGCGCACCGCGAACGCCGGCTCCGGGATGGTCCTGCTCATGCAGCCAACCGAGCTCCGGGGAGACCAGCGGCCGGGGTCGTTCCGAAAAATCGCCGGAGGCGGTCCCTTCGGGGGCAGCCGATGGCAGTCCGTGCCCCTTCGCTCCTTCGGCACCCTGTCCGTCAGAAAGGTCAGCATGGTGAACCGCATGGTGCCGCGGGCCGGCGCCCTCACTGACGTCTGGCTCGGAGACAACGGAATTGTCTACTATGTCCGGGAGGCAGGGAATCAGGTCGCGTGGTTCGGCGAGTCCTGCCACGGGCCCGGCGCGAACTTCTTCGTCGGCACGCGCAGCGGTCAAAGCGTCGACGGTGCGCTCCTGAATATCGTCTCGAACAGCCGGCCACCCCTTCAGCTGCGGGTCGCCGGGCCCGACCGCCTCGACCAGGTCCCCGGCCCCCGCTCTCACGATGCCATGGCATTGCGGAGGGTCAACACCCAACCCAGCGCGATCCCGGGGAGTCTCGAGGTGTCCGAGGTCATCGTAAGGATCGTGGGAGCTCCCGAGGGAGATGGCCTTCGCAGTGGTTCGGATGTGAGCGCCGCGGTACTGCTGGCGGACGGCCGGGTCCTCCCCGGCGCAAGCCTGAATAGCGGTCAGGGATCATCGTGGTTCCAGGGAGAGAAGTCCTTGCCGCTCCCCCGGGGAACGCATCTCGCGGACATCGAAGCGATCAAGATCTACTTCTCGGGCGTGGGTCGCGATCTGTTCCAGACCTACGACAATTGGGACGTCGCCCAGATCTCCGCGGTCGCCAGGGGCCCGGCCGGTGAATTCTGCGTCGCGAGGGAGGAAGGCTTTCCACTCGTCCGATTTACCGGCGAGCGAAAGTCGTTCGTGGTTCGCGCCGCCTTCCCGTGGGTGCGCTGAGGGGTAGCTCGATCTCACCGCAGGGGAGTGACCTCGACGTGAAAGAAGGTCCACGGGTAGCCGGTGGTCGCCGTGGCCGTCCGCGAGGCCGGCGCACCGGAGGACAGCGAAACCCGGCACCGAGCCGCTGGCGCACCGGAGATCAGCAACGCCACGTGCCCATCCCGCGCGTGGATCTGCTCGGTGCCACGGGCGCAGCTCTCTGCCGTGAACACCGGATCGATGGCGGACGGAAGCCGAAGCGCGCCGTGGGAAGCCGTGTCCAGCTCCAGTGCAAAGTCCACCAGGTACCGCGCGCCGCGCCGGGTGTCGAACACGAGGGTCACCGTGCCGGCCTCGGCTGCCGTCCAGTTGCTCAGGCTGCCCGATCGTCCTGCCATGTATGCCACGTATTGCCGACTCCGGCCCTCGAGCACGTTCGCGTCGATCAGCGTAAGCGCGCCATCCCGGGCCCGGAGCGCCGAAGGCGAGAGCCGCAGCACCTGGCCATTGGTGAGGGCAGCGGGCGTGAGGTCGAGCGAGCGCATCCAGCTCGTTCGTGTAATGGGAGCTGGGAGCCGTATGGGCGTCGCACTCGCAATACCGGTCTCGACGGAAACTGTCCCGGTTCCCGGCTTAGGGTCGAATTTTGAGGGCTTGCCGGGCACTTGCGCCAAAAGTGGCGTGGCGAGCAAGACGGCAGCGGCCGAGAAGCACAGCAGGTGCACTTGCATACGGGCCCCCCACGGTGAGGCGTTGCATGGCAGAGCAGGGGCGCATGTGGTCCGACGTCAGCCTCATGGCGTGGTAACCCGCACGCGCGCGCGAGTGGTATCCGACACCGGCCACTCATGTGTCTCGGAGTCGCGGAAGCGATAGAGCAGGCTCCCCTGCCGCCGGACCAGCGTGACCACTTCCTGTCGCCCGTTCGCCCGGTTCATGCGCGCCCGTACCTCCAGCTCGGCGAGGTCCCAGTTATCCGGAGTGTCAAAGATCGTTTCGCGGCCGCCGTTGAACCCGAGCACGACCCGGTCGATCTCTGCCCGTAGCACCGCCCGCTCGAGCGTCACTTCGTACGAGCGGCTCGTCTTCGAGGGGATCGTGCTGCAATAGCCGCTGCGCGAGCAGTTGACCGGCCAAGGGCGGTAGAACGTCGCGTCGCGCACCGGCACCGGGTACAGCGCATCCCCGTTTCGCAGCAGCAGCCAGACACGCAGTTGACTGCCCTTCCGGAGGTCGTCCTCCCCGCTCCGCACCCGTACCGTCAGCCGATCGACCGTGCCCTGCTGGGCCGTCGCAGTGCCAATGGCCGCGGTACCCGCTAGCGCAACAAGCAGCAGCAGCGTTCTCGGCATCCTGCCTCCGGTCGCCGATGGATCGGGAAGCGGCGAGTCTCAGGCCAACCTACGGTCCCGCACTGCGAGCGACTATCGCATGGTCATGTGATGGCGGTGAGGATGCCGTTGCGCGCACCCTTGACCGGTCAGGCATTACCAGGGCGCCGGTGGGTCAACCGCGACGAGGAGAAGCTCATGTGGCATCGCAGGCTGGCAGCACCGTTGTTCGTTCTGTCGTTCGTCGGGTCGACGGCTGGCGCACAGCAGCCACCGTGTGCACGGCCCCAGCCGGTGGTCGGTGCGGTGCCGACACCGTCATGGCGCCTCCGGCTGGATCGCGTCACCGTGGACGACCAGCGTGAGTCGGGCGGCGATCGGCCGTACTTCATCACGATCGTCTTTCGTTCGCGGATCGCCTGTTCCCATTCCACGGTCGTATCGGTGGTGGAACGCGAGCCCCACGACTGGGTCAGCAAGAGCGAATACCAGCACGGCGCGCGCCTTCGCCGCGGCGACCACATGAGCCCCGGTGAGTCTCTGGCGATCCCCGCCTGGATGGGTACGGTCACCTGGGATGCGATGCCGGTCGTCGCGACGAACGCCGCCGGGGTTCCTCTTGACTTGCCCTGGGTCTTCGGCGCCATGGTGCTGGCCATCGACAACAACAACACGCCGCCGCACGAGATGCGTCGGCTCGGTGAGCAGGTGGCCGCCAACCTGCAGGCAGTCCTTCAGGCCAACGTTGAGCCGGTGAGTGCGCTTCGTCTTGCGCGCGCCGGGCTACCGCGTGAGGCCCAGGACTCGCTGGCGATTCAGCTCGGCCGCGGACTCGATGACTTTGAACGCATCCTGCAGATGACTGTCGGATCGGCGTTTCAGCCGGACCGCGTGGTCGGCATCCAGGTATTCCTCTGGCCTGCGGTGCAGGGTCTTCCCCGCCAGGACCTGGCCTTTCCCATCAGGCTCAGCCAGCCGAGGTCATCAATCGGCGTGCAGATTCATCAACAGGCCCCAGCGCCGTTCGAGCGTACCCTGCAGTTCGAGGGAAGCGGCGCGCGCTACACCGTATCAGCGCGCCTCGAGCGCGTCAGTGTGCCGGTCGCTGACACGCTGACCATCCGCGCGCTCCAGCTTGGCATCACCACCGGCGACGACAACCTGCGGGACGACAGCGACGTTCAGTTGCTGGTGGAGTTCCGTGACCCACGGACCGGAAACGTCATGCTGGCACCATTCGCCGTGAACCGGAATGCACGCGGGCAGCGCTATGGACTTGGGAGCCGGCAGGAGTGGCAGAAGCTCGAACGAGTGGAGGGCCGGCAGTGGCATGTGGGGGACATTCGGCGGGTCGGCGTTCGCTTCGAGCAGGGCGGTGGCGGTGTTGGCAAGGACAACTGGGACATGGACGCAGTCAGGGTGGCGTTCCAGTTGGCCCCCAGTGCCACTGCGGGGGCCCCCACCCCGGCGTTGACGGGTCTCCTGCTTCAGGCACAGGGCCGTCCGTTGAAGCGGTTCACCGGCACGCCCCGTCCGAACGAGTGGTGGTCGGGAGTGCTGCCGACATTTCGACCCTAGATCGTGCGCCCCGTCTTGAACGGGCATGACGCTGGTACTCCGCGCTCGCATATACCTTCGTGTTCTGCCGTCGCCCGGCGTGACCACCTACGATCAGTACGCGGCCATCTGCGAGCAGTGTTGCAGTATGGCTCTCGCGTGGTACGCTGAGTGGCGCGACTGGCTCTCAAAAGCCCGTCGCAGGATTGTAGACTTCCGCACTAGAGCGTCCTAGAACATCCATCCCGTCCTGAACCCCACGTGGCTTTCGTACTTCGTGATGCCGTACGTCAGCACGAAGATGTTGCCCCGCAATATTCTCAGCGCCACCCCGCCACCCCCGCCAACGGTCCAGTCCTCCAGCGTCAGCGAGAAGTTGTTCTGGAATGACCGGCCCGCATCCATGAACAACACAATGCCGAGTGCGCCATACTCGCCCTTGTCGATGATGTTCTGCCGCACCTCCAGGTTGGTACCGATCACGCCCCACCCGGTGAAACGACCATAGGGCACTGCCCGGTGCGAGTCTTCGCCGCCCAGCGTGGCGTAGGGTGCCTCCCATCCGGGCACCACCTCCTGGGACAGCAACGTTGGCGTGCCCCCCATGTTCGACGCAAACACCCGCGCCGCCACCGTCGTCGTCCTCGTCGGGGGCACCCATCCGCGGGCGATGCCGTACCAACGCGAGTAGCTCCGTTCGGATCCCCCATACTGGCCACCCACCTCGAACAGCAGCCCCTTCCGGGTGTTGTACTCGTTGTCGCGAAGGTCGAGCACCAGCGCCCCCGTCACCGACCCCTCGGTCTGGTTCAGGTCCGGCCCGATCACCTGCTCGAACACTGAGGTGGGCGAGAGCGAGGTGTAGTCGGCGATCGCGCCATTCAGCATTACCGACACGCTGAGCGGCCCGACGATCCTGCGGGTCAGGTCAACCGTCGCCGCATACAGGCTGCGCTGCACCCGGTAGAGGTACGGCTCCGTGTCCTTCGTGGATCCGGGATCGATATCGTCGGTATTGCCCAGCCCGTAGAATCCGTAACGGGTGTCGGTGCCGGCGCGCACGTCGGCCATGAGCCGCCAGCCGGGGCCGAGCATCGGGGCTTTCATGCCCACATCCACCAGCCAGCTCCCGCCCCACGGCGCCCACGCCGCACGCCCGCTGAACAGGACCGACGCCGTGACCGGCGCCTCATACGGCGCCATCTGCCAGTGCTGCGCCCGCAACTCGAAGCTGGGACCGTTGTTCGGCAGGGTGGCGATGAAGGGGTAATAGCTGGTGAGCCACTGCCCCGGATAGGCGTTCTTTTTCGAGATTCCTTGCGCCCAGGCTGAGGGCGCTAGCAGCAGCAGCGCGAGCAGAAGGCTGGCTGCCACCCGCCTCCCGCCTACCGCCTGCCCACTCACTTGCTTCGCTCGAACAGGTAGGCGGTGTCGACGAACCGTGCGTCCTTCCCGTCGTGCACTGCAAACCGGTACGGGTACAGCGACGCGCCGCCGAACTCGCCGCGCTTGTTCACCGCATAGAAGGTCAGGTCGAATTTCGGGCGGCCAGTCTCGGTGACCAGCCGTGGCGGCGTCATCGCCATCACCCGCTTGAGCGTCTCCAGGCACGCATCCGTCGGCGTGAGCCCACGGCGCATGCCCTCCACCGTGAGGAAGGCACCGCACACCATGATGTTCGACTCCCCTCGCCCGGTGGAACCGGCAGCACCGATCTCGTTGTCGGTGTACTGGCCGGCACCCACGATGGGTGAGTCGCCCGCTCGACCAGGGATCTTCCACGCCAGTCCGCTGGTGGTGGTGATCGACGAGATGTCGCCCGCCGGGTTCACCACGTTGAGGTTGATCGTTCCCGTCGGCCGCACCACCATCGGCTCCTTGTCAGGCACCTGCAGCCAGTCGTCGTCCGGTCCCCGGTTGGCCCGCCACACCAGCCACCGCTGCCTCGACTCGGGCGTGAGCAGCTCCTCATCCGTGAACCCGTACGACAACGCGAACTTCTTGGCGCCCTCACCCACCAGCATGATGTGATTGGTGTACTTCATCACCAGGCGCGCCACCTCGCTCGGCGTCTTGATTCCCTCGAGGGCGGCAACGGCGCCGGCCCGCCGGGTGGGACCGTGCATGCACGACGCGTCGAGCTGCACCACGCCGTCGGCGTTGGGCAGGCCCCCATACCCAACCGAGTTGTCCTTCGGGTCCAGCTCCTGGATCTTGACGCCCTCCACGGCGGCATCGAGGGTGTCGGTGCCTTGCAGCACGAGTTCCGCGGTGCGCGTCACCGGGGCCAGGCTGTTGGCGGAGCTGATCGCCACCGGTTGTGCCGGCGGTGCCCGGCGGATCGCGGGCGCCTGCATCGCCGCAACTTCCTGTACACGCGGGAGCGCCAATACGGCGGCAAGGCTGCTGGCGGTGCCGAGAAACGAGCGTCGGGTACGGCGATCCGTCACGGTGGGGTCCTGGATCCGGGATCAGTCATGTGGCTGGCGTGCACGTGATCTACGGAGCACGCCACGCCCTGTCAACTTGCCGCCGTCTTCCCGCGAGTCTTAAGTTCGGCGCTTGACACAGCCATCCCTGCTCGACCGCATCCTCGACCGGACGCGGGTCTCCGTCGAGGACCCGTTTGTCCTGGTTCGCCTGACCGCCGCCGTGGTCCTGGCGATCGGCACCCTGGTGGCCGCCGTGTTCTGGTTCGCCTACAGGGACACCCGCTTTCTCAAGCTCATCTTTGCCTTGTGGGGGGTATATGGCTTCATCGTGGGCGTGCTGGACGGCTTGCTGACCCCGCTGGTGGACGGGGCCGCCCGGGCGTTGCAGGGTGCCAGTGCGCGCCGGGATGGGTCCGACTACGCCAGCATCGAGGCCCTGGTGGCCGGGGGACACTACGCCCTGGCCGCCGAGGAGTACCGGCAGCGGGCGCAGGCTCCGCGCGAGCGCGTTGCAGCCACGATGCGCCGCGCCGCGCTCATGGCCGGTCCGCTGGAGAGCCCCGGGATCGCGGCGGCCGAACTCGACGCCCTGCGCGCCGGTCACCAGCTGTCGCGAAATGACGACCTGAAGGTGGGGCTGGCCCTGGTCAACCTCTACGAACACCAGCTGGGGGAGCCCGGGCGCGCACTCACCGAGTTGGGCCGCCTCGTGGAACACCATGCCGGCACGCCGCGCGGCGCCGCCCTGGCCCGCATGCTCCGCGCGCGGAAGCAGACGCGCTTTGGCGCTCCACACACAACTGAGGACGCATGAGCGAACACCGTGAACGTCTCGACCCCGCGATCTTCAATCTTCCGGTGGAACGCATGCGGGCGGGGTACTACTCCGACAAGTATTTCGTGCGCACCCGCGAGATCCTCATCGCCGACGGCAAGCGGCCTCGCGTCACCATGCAGGTTTTCGGCAAGCAGCAGGCCTTCCTCGGCGGGATCGACGAGGCCATCGCGATCCTCAAGCTCTGCGCCGATGACTGGGCCGAGCTCGTCGTGCACGCGCTCCACGATGGCGATGCGGTGCAGCCCTGGGAGACGGTACTGCTCATCGAGGGTCCCTACGAAACCTTTGCCCACCTGGAGACGCTCTATCTCGGCGTCCTGGCCCGTCGCACCAGGGTGGGCACCAACACCCGGCGGGTGGTCGAGGCGGCGGCGCCGAAGGAAGTGATGTTCTTCCCGGCACGGCATGATCACTGGCTGGTCCAGACCGGCGATGGCTACGCGGCGCATATCGCCGGGGCCATCGGCGTGTCCACCGATGCCCAGGCCAGCTGGTGGGGCAGTGAGGGCTTCGGCACCGTGCCGCATGCGCTGATTGCCGCCTACGGCGGTGACACCGTGCGCGCCACGCAGAAGTTCGCCGAGTACATGCCCCCGTCCGTGCGACTGGTGACACTGGTCGACTTCGAGAACGATTGCGTGCGCACGGCGCTCGAAGTGGCGGCGGCGCTCGGCGAGCGGCTCTACGGCGTGCGCATCGATACCAGCGAGATGCTGGTCGACCGCTCGCTGTTCGGGGAGATGGGCCGCTTCCGCCCCACTGGGGTCAATCCACGGCTGGTCGAGAATGTGCGTCAGGCCCTCGATGCCGGCGGGTTCGGGCACGTGCGCATCGTCGTGTCCGGCGGATTCACGGTGGACAAGATCCGTGAGTTCGAGGAGCTGCGCGTGCCGGTGGACGCCTATGGCGTCGGGTCGTCGCTCTTCGGGGGCCGATTCGACTTTACCGGCGACGTGGTGCTGCTCGATGGAAAGCCCTGCGCCAAGGTGGGCCGCGACTACCGCCCCAACCCGCGGCTTGAGCTGGTCAAGTGACTCCCTCACCCCTCACTCCTCACCCCGGACCCTGACCATTGCCCCGCGCCCTTTTCTGGGACGTTGACACCCAGCACGATTTCATGCGGGCCACCGGGAAGCTCTACGTCGCCGACAGCGAGGCGATCATTCCGACGCTCGCCGCCCTCACGGACTATGCACACAAGCGCGGGATCCGCATCCTCGCCAGCGCCGATGACCATGAACCGGGTCATCGCGAACTGAGCGACACCCCCGATTTTGCTGAGTCCTTCCCCGAGCACTGCATGCGCGGTACGCCGGGGCAGCGGAAGATCCCCGAGACCACCCTGCGCGACCCGATGGTCCTGGAGCCCGACCAGCCGCTGCCGGACGGCCTACGTCAGCATGCCGGCGACTTCCTCGTGCACAAGCACTGGTTCGACGTCTTCACCAATCCAAACGTTCCCGCGCTGCTCGATGTGCTCGACCCCTCCGACATCGTGCTCTACGGGGTGGCACTCGATGTGTGCAATCGCTACGCGATCGACGGGCTGCTGCAGCATCGCCCCGGTACCGTCATCCATCTTGTTACCGATGCGACGCGCGCCATAGATCCCGGAAACACGGCGACGCTCCTCAGTGACTGGGAGCGCCGCGGGGTGAAGCTGGTGACCGCTGCCGACGTGCTGTCGGGCCGGGTGGTGTAGGTGTAGCGCCTACTGGCGCATGCTCGAGTCGATCAATCGCCGCTGCCGCTCGAGCGCGTTGGCCCGATCCAGCATCTTGAGCGTTGCGCCGCTGGTCTCAACGGTCGGCAGTGCGGCGGCGTCACCGACGGCGCCGAGTGCTGGCGCGGCGGGCATCACGTCGGGAGGCGGTTCCAGGCCGTCATCCAGCGTTTCCGCCGACGCCTGCTTCGGCTTCTTCGGCGTCACGTCTCCACCAAGGCCCGTTGCGGAGCCGGTGGGTGCGCTGGGCGCTGCGACAGCCGCGCGGGTTTCGGGCTCCGGTACGGTGGCGGCCGGTACAGTGGCGGCCGGTGCCGTGGCGACCGGCGCGCTGCCCGCCGTGGCGCTGCTGGTGGAGGCGCTCGGCGGTACCGCAGCGCTTTGCGCCGGCGCCTCGCTCGACGGCTTCAGTACGAAGAATCCGATCACTGCTGCGGCAACCGCCGCAACCCCCAGACCAAGAATGAGTGGTGTCCTGGAGCGCGCCGGGGCGGCCGGAGCAACGCCGTCGGCCGGCGCGAAATCCCGGATCGGTGCCGGAATCTCCAGCGCGGGGATCTCCGCCTCAGGTACCACCGGCATCGTCCGGTCGGGATTGATGATCTCGACGTCGCCCTTCGACACCAGCTCCACCGCCGCTGGCGTGCGCTCGACTACCGTCTCACTCTCGGTCTGGTCGACAATCTCTGGTGCCGCTTCCGGCTCGGCAGGCGCCGTGTCCACCGCGTGTGTTTGGTTCGCGACCACCGGCTCGACCGGAGTCGGCGCGGGTGCCGGCGCTGGTGGGGGTGCCACGGGCTCCACCGCCTTCTCCGGAACCGGCAGGAGCTCGAATTCCACTTCGGGAAGGGCAGGAGCCGTCGCGGCACCGCTCAGCAACGTGTCGGCGCGAACCAGGCGCAGGTCGCCAGCCGGTGGCGCCGCGGGGGCGGGCTTCGGCGCAACCGCCCGTGCCGCTGGGCGCTGTGCGCTGTTCCACCGCGGCGCTGGCTTCTGTGCAACCGCCTGTTCGCTCGTGGCAGCGGCAGCCGTCGGTGCGGTATCCGGTCGCATCACGCGCAATTGCGGAGGCGCCGTAACCGCCGGCCGCTGACCCGACGCGCTGGCGGTTGGACGCTTTCGGTCCTGCGCCATCTTGAAGTGCGGGTGCGAAGCAATCGGCAGCCACTTTTCGGCGCGTGCATGGAAGATCTCGCCCTTCGCCGTCACGAGGCCGGCAGCCACCGCCGCGCTGAACTCGTCGATGGACCCGAGGGTGATCTCTTCACCTGTTTCCCGGCGGATTCGGTACATGAACAGCACTCGTCGTTGATGTATAGAGCTTGAACTCACCAAGCCACTATGCATCTAGCGCGCCGAACTGCAGACCTTGTCGCCAGGGTGGCGGGCCAGCCTCAGCGATTCCATTAAAACTCTGCCACATATGTAGTTATGGCACGGCACTATGCCGGGCGAATACCGCAACTGCAATTTATTGCGCGCTGAGTCGAAGCAACGGAACTGTTTGACGGTGCCACATCAGCTTCCGGGGCTGGCGTCCTGCAAGGGCGGTGCGGCAACCGAGCGCTTGATGCGCCCGAGAATGGAGGTGAGGCCCTGGGTGCGCATCATCCCCAGGGTCTCGGTCAGCTGCAACTGGTCGAGCAGGTCGTTCGGCACCGCCGCCACCTCTGCCGGCGTGAGCCCATCGAGCGATCGCAGCAGGAGTGCCACGAACCCGCGCACCGTTGGGGATTCGCGCGGCACATCGGCGTGCAGGCGCACCTTCCCGTCCTCCACGGCGATCCACAGGTACACCGGTGTCTGGCACTCCGGCACGAGGTTCCGTCCCTCTGCCTTGAGCGCTTCATACTCTGGCGGAAGCGGCGGCAACTTGCGCGAGTAGTCGAGCAACGTCTCCAGGCGCGTGTTGCGGTCGGCCGAGCGAAAGCGCATGATGAGACTGTCGAGTGATGGCATTGCTGAAATCTACGCGCGCTGCTCGGGTGTGGCAGCCGGAGGGGAGTTTGTGCAAATGAAGCTGCTCGATATTCGGGCCCTGTTGCTCGTCTTGCCGGCCGCGGCCAACGTCGCGGAGGCGCAGGAGGAGGAGTCGAACAAGGCCCTCGCGCGTCGCTTCTATGAACAGGTCTGGTTTTCCGACAACCCCGGTGCGGTTGATGAACTGGTGGCGCCGGAGTACGTCCTCCACGATGTGGGAGACCTCAAGTCGGTGACGGAGCCGGCAGCGCAGCAGAAGGCGATCGCCGGTTTCTTCTGGCAGAACGGTACCATGACCGGCACGATCGACTATCAGGTCGCCGAAGGTGACCTCGTGGCCACGCGCTGGCAGTGGGTGTTCGAGCCTCGCTCCTGGTGGATGAAGTTGTTCATGATGGGTGGCGAGAAATCAGTTCCCGTCATCAACGTCTTCCGGTTTCAGGATGGAAAGATCGTCGAGATCTGGAATCATCGGCACGACATCGACATCGGGTTCCGGCGCAACGTGCTCCTGGTGAAGGGCTTCCTGACTGGAATTCTGGTTGCCGTCCTCGCTGGCATCGCCGGGCGGATCTGGCGCCGGCGTCGCCCGCGCGTCGGGACCGATCCGGTTCCCGTTTCATGACGTGAAAAGCGCGAGGGCGGACCAGTTGGTCCGCCCTCACTCTCTTCTACCGCCGTCGCCCGCCGCCGCCACCGCCTCCACCACCACCCGTGGCGCCACGCGAACCGCCCCCTCCACCGCCGCCACCTCGCGACGCTCCGCCCGAGGCGCCGCGCGACCCGCTGTACCCTCGGCTGCCCCCAGCCGTGCTCCCACCCCGCCGGCCGGAACTCGTCGATGCGCTGCCCCTGGATGGCGACCCGCTGCTTCTGGCTCCGCTCGAGGAGCGCGCACCGGGAGACCCCGAACGGCCGGCGTTACCACTCGCCGGAGTGCCACCCGAGCGGCGCGCAACATTGGCGCTGGCATTGCTCGAGGACACGCCGCGAAGTGGTGTGCGATATCCCTGCGCATTGGTCTCGCGCCGCGCGGCGGGCACCCCCGAAGCGGTGGCGCGCGAGGACGGGGAACGATACGAAGTGCTCGCCGCCTGCCCGCCCTCGACGCGGCGTGAGCCTGAGGTGCTCGTCAGGGCGCCCTGCACACCGGGGCTCTCCGCCCGGTTGCGGTAGCCCGCACCCGGCGAGTTGGGAGCGCCAGCCAGTTGGCCCTGCACTCCAACGCCGCCCGGGGGGGTCTGAGCTGTGCCGGGGTAGGGCTGTCCGTTCCAGGTGCGTGTCAGGGTGCGCTCACGATAGGGTGTGATGGCGCCACTATAGCCCGGATAACCGGGATAGCCCGGATAGCCCGGATAGCCGCCATAGCCCGGATAGCCGGGATAGATCGGGTATGCTGGATAGATCGGGTACACCGGATACCAGGGGTTGTAGCCCCACCAGCCGCCGCCCCAGCCCCAGCCCCAGCCGACATTCACTCCCCATCCTGCACCCCAGTAGCCGCAGTCCCAGCAACCGCCGACACCAAGTGCGACCACGGTGGAACCGCCGTCCACCACCGCGTCGGCCGACGCGATGAAGTACGGCATGAAGTCGTACTGCACGCCACCTGGCGCGATCTGTTCCGCAATGGTGCGCAGCCCCACCTCATCGTCGTCGCCGACCACGCTGAAGTTGCGGTAGTCCCAGTGGCCGTTGACGGAAAAACTTCCCGGCTGGAGCGGATCCTTCGAGAGCGCCGCGAAGACCGTCCCGCTGCCGCTCGCCCAGTCCACCACGAACGCGGCGCTCCGTCCTCCCCGGCTCTCGAGCTGGTACTTCTTCCCCGCCTTCACGAAGGCATCGTCGGTGGGATCGAGCGGGAAGAGCACGCGAACCCGGCCGTCGGGGTCGGCATTCAGCACCAGCAGGTAGCCATCGGAACCAGGCCGGACGGTGACCTGCACCCCTGTCCCGGGCAGGTAGCGTCCATTCTGGTTGAGCGATACCGAAACGGGCACCGGCGGGTCTGTGGCCACCACCGCGGCGGCGAGCATCAATGCGAGCATGGTAAACCTCCTGCTTGTAGCGTAGGGCGTGCAGGGCAGGGCGTCAATACGGAGCGGGAATCGGGCCAGCCAGCAGTCGGCCAACGTGCTGTTCTGGAACATCTAACCCGCTGTCCTGCAGCTACTTCGGGCCGCGCGTGGTGCCCGTCGCCCACTAGAACTCCAGGTTGACGCCGATGGTCGGCAGCACACCGAGGGCCTCGTCGAATTCCTCCTGCTGGGTGCGCTCATTCCAGTAGCTGCCCACCACGTTCTTGCGGCCGAGCAGGTTCTGGATGTCCAGGTACACATCGAGCTGCACACCCCGGAACGACCAGCGCCGGTCCACCCGCACATCCAGCGCGGAAAAGTTTGGCAGGTTCAGCTGGTTGTAGCGGCTGAAGTCACGTTCTCCCTCGATCGGGCCGCTCGCTGCGAATGGTGTGTACGGCAGTCCCGTGGCAAGGCGGAACTTGCCGCTCACTTCCCACCGGGGATTGAACCGCCACCCCGCCAGGAAATTGCCGATGAACCGCGTCTCGAAGCCGCCGGTGTAAAGCACGCTGTCCACGCCGGCGAACTCGGACCGGTTCACCGTGATCGATGCGAGGCCATAGAGCGGCACACCGCTGAACTTCTTCTGCAGCAGGAACTCGGCCCCGTAGCTGCGGCCCGTACCGATACTGGCGAGCGGTTCGAGGCCCGAGGGAATGTCGGAGGTCACATCGTCAAAACCCGAGGGCTGCAGCACCGCCTCGGGACGGAACAGTCGCGCGGCATAGCTGCTGTATGACTTGTAGTAGACCTCGAGCTGGGCCTTGAGGTCGGGCTTGAGCAGGCGTTCGTATCCGGCAACGGCAACGTTTGCCTTGATCGGCTCCAGGCGATCGATGTTCTGGGGATCGCCCACGAGCCAGATGAACTGCGGCGCCTGGTAATATTGCCCGAGGCTCACATTGAGCGAGCCGGTTCGCCCCACCGGGATGTTGGCGCCCACCCGTGGCGCCACGCGGAAGGCATCGAGGAACTCGTACCAGTCGCCCCGCAGGCCCGCGGTGAGGCGAACATTCCCGGCGTAGATGACCGCCTGCGCGTAGGTCGCGTTCCGGAGCGCCGTGAACGACGTGTCCGCCGCCAGCGGCTGCGCGATGCCAAGGCTGTCGGTGCGATACTCGCCGGCGAGCAGCACCTCATAGTCGAGATTGTCGGCATACCGGAGGGTGTTGCCAACCGTCAGCTGGAAGCGCGGCGAGAATTCCCAGCTGAGCTCGGTGCGAAGACTGTTGTCCCCTTCCTGCGACCGGTTGAGGTAGGTCGGTGCCAGCAGCGTGTCGAACTGGCTCGTGGCGAATCGCGTCCAGGTCCGGCCCAGTGTCGCGGACAACAGGCCGCGCGACAGGGAATAGTTCCACGTCAGCCCGGTGAAGTAGCTCCGCTGGTCCGGTGCCGCGACCCGGCTGTTGTCGAGGCGATCATCGGGGGTACCGTCATCGAGGATGATGTTGTCCAGGGCACCGACAGCAATGAAGGAGAGCGACTGCCGCGCGCCGAAGCGCTGCGTCACCTTCACCTGGGCATCCCAGTACTCGGGGATGAACGTGAAGTTCGCGAGCCGGAACACCAGGTCGAGATAGCTGCGGCGCACACTGGCGAGGAACGTACCGTTCTTGCCCAGTGGACCCTCGCCAATGATGCCGAACCCCGTCGCTGAGAGGTTCACCTCGCCCGCGAGGCGCTCGCTGTTCCCTTCGCGCAACGAGAAGCTCGACAGCGACGAGGTCCGGTCGCCGTATTGCACGCCGAAGCCGCCCGACGAGAAGCTCGCCTCCCGAATGAAGTCGATGTTGAGGATGGTGAGCGGTCCGCCGGTGGAACCCTGCGAACCAAAGTGGTTGATGTTGGGCACCTCCAGCCCATCCACCAGGAAGAGGTTCTCGTACGGCGCGCCGCCCCGCACCGCCAGGTCGTTGCGGCCGCCCGTCGTCACGGCCACACCCGGGAACAGGGCCACCGCCCGTACCACGTCCTCCTGCACGCCAGGCGCCCGACGGACATCTTCGGCGCTGAGGCTCTCATTGCTGGTCGCGGACTCGATCTGGGGCGAGAAGTACGGCGCGTCGACGGCGACCTCCTCGAGCTGCACCACGCGAGGACTGAGTCGCACATCCAGTTCCAGCGGCTTGCCGCTCCCCACCAGGATATCGGTCAGGATGACCGGCTCGTAGCCGATCGCGGTGGCCCGTATCCGCCACGCACCTACCGGGACGCTGTCCAGGAGGTACTTGCCGATCGGCGACGTCACCGCCAGGCGACCGGCGCCGATGACCTCGACTCGTGCCTCGGGGATGCCGCCGTTGTTGACGCTGCTCAGGACACGTCCCACGATGGAGCCGGTCGGGCGGGAATCCTGCTGCGCGGCGAGGGGCGTGGCCGGGAGAAGCACCAGGACGAGGAAGGCAATCAGCTTGGACATAGACCGCGCCGTACCCTGCGCGGTCACCTTTCGTTCCGTGGGCCTGCCTCAGGCGCCGTTGGCGGCCTCCCTGGCGAGCAACTGCTCCTTGCGACTGAGCCCCCAGCGAAAACCGCCCAGTCCGCCATCTTCCCGGATCACTCGATGGCACGGCACCAGCACCGCCACGTTGTTCGTGGCACAGGCCCGCGCCACCGCGCGCGCTGACCCGGTACGCCCGATTGATGTGGCCACCTCGCCGTAGGTGCGTGTCTGGCCCGTGGGGATCTGTGCCAGCGCAGCCCACACCAGCCGCTGGAAGTCGGTGCCGCGTACGTCGAAGGGAGGCACATCCCTGGTACCCCGGTCGAGCGCATCCCGAACCTGTCGCGCTTCCTGGAACGGCGACCCCGCCTTGCGCCGCACAGCCCGCGGAAACTCCTTGGCGAGCTCCTGCTCCAGCACCGAGTCACTGTCGCCAGGATAGACCGCACAGATACCGCGTTCAGTGCGGGCCACCAGCAGGCGGCCAAGCGACGACGCGATGAGGGCATACTCGATTTCCATTCCTGCACCTCCCTTGCGATAACTGCCCGGTGTCATGCCCAGCGTCCGGGTGGACGCGGCGTAGGCCCGGCTGCTCGACGTGAAGCCGGCATCGTACGTGGCCCGGCTCACCTTGTCGCCGGCGCGGAGCGCGCGTCGCATCCGCTCTCCCCGGATGCGCTCGGCATAGGCGCGCGGGCTCATTCCCTGTGCCCGGGAAAAGGTGCGCTGCAGGTGCGAGGGACTCACCGCCAGCCGTGTGGCCAGCCGCGCCAGCGGTACGTCCACACCGCCAGCCTGCTCGATGATCGCCCGTGCCCGCTCCGTCAGCGACACCACCGCCTCGCCCGGCCGACAGCGTCGGCAGGCGCGAAAGCCGCCGCGTTCAGCCTCGCCCGGCGCGGCAAAGAACTCCACCCGGTCCCGCCTCGGCCGCCGAGAGGGGCAACTCGGCCGGCAGTAGATACCGGTGGAGCGTACCGCGTAGACAAACCGGCCGTCGGCGCGGGCATCCCGGGCTTCCACGGCCCGCCATGCAGCGCGGGGATCGAGGGCGCGTTTCATGGAGCACAGGTTAGCGCGATTCAGGGTGGTGGTCCACCCGGATCATGCGGTCAAACCGTGGCGGGCTACCTTTGGGGAAATGCCGACTCCTACCCTGGTCAGCGTCGCGTGGCTTGCCAGTCACCTGCGCGACCCTCATGTCCGCGTACTCGACGGCTCCTGGTACCTCGCCGCGTTGAACCGCGACCCGCGTCGCGACTTTCGGGAGCGGCACATTCCCGGCGCGCAGCTGTTCAGCATCGATGATGCGAGCGATCCCGCGTCGCCGCTCCCGCACACGCTGCCGCCCGCCGCCCAGTTCGCCGACGTTGTCTCTCGCCTCGGCATTTCGGATGGGGATCACGTCGTCGTCTACGACGGGTCCGGCACCAATTTCAGCGCACCGCGCGTGTGGTGGATGTTCCGCGCTTTCGGGCACGACGCCGTCTCACTGCTCGATGGCGGCCTTGGCGCGTGGATCGCGGCGGGGAACCCGCTCGACCAGGGTGATGCGATGCCCGTCGCACTGGGCGACTTTCGGGCCCGCCTTCGGCCCGGCATGCTGCGCAAGGCCAGCCAGGTGCTCGACGCGACTGGGTCCGGCCGTGTGCAGGTGGTGGACATGCGCTCGCGCGGCCGCTTCGAGGGCAGTGAACCCGAGCCCCGCCCCGGGCTTCGCGGCGGGCACATTCCCGGCAGCCGGAACTTTCCCTATGCCCAGCTCGTGGATTCACGGGGATTGCTGCGCACACCCGCGGAACTGCGGACCATGCTGGCCAGCGCCGGCATTGACCCCGGCAAGCCACTGATCGCCTCCTGCGGGTCGGGCGTCACTGCATGCAGCCTGCTCCTCGCACTCGATGTGCTCGGGGTCACCGATACGGCACTCTACGACGGTTCGTGGACGGAGTGGGCGCAGCGTGACGAGCTGCCGGTAGCAACCGGGCCGGTGCCCTGACGCGGGCGATCCGCGAACCCCAATGGCGATTCGCGCCGAATGCGACAGGTTGCAGCGACGCAAGTGACTGGCAGGGTGGCACATAACCCCGGGTACCCCTCTTGCACCCACAGGGTGGCTTGTCTCCCAGGTCCACCCCTGCAAATGAGGGCGAATCATGTCCCGAAAGATCCCGGCCCTATCTGTCGTGTTCGTCGCGGCGATGCTTGGTGCCTGCAGCAGCGACAGCGCGCCGTCCACACTCACCGTTGCCAGGACCACAACCAGCAGCGGCAATGGACAGACGGGAACCGCCGGCGCGGCGCTGGCCGAATCCGCTTCGGGTCATTGTCTCGAACGATGGCGTTCCCGAGTCGGGTGCCACCGTCACGTGGGCGACGAGCAACGGCGGTGCGCTCACGCCGGCCACCTCCACCACCGACGCCAGTGGAGTTGCGGTCACCGTGTGGACGCTCGGTGCGGGTGGCGGTGCGCAGACGGCCACGGCGTCGGTATCCGGAGCCAGCGGTTCGCCGGTGAGCTTTACCGCCACGTCGCCGGTGGTGCCCACCATCACCGTGGGCCCCGGTGGCGCCGCGCAGTTCTCGCCCGCCACCATCAGCATCAACGCCGGGCAGTTCGTGCGATTCGTCTGGGCCGGTGGCGCCACCAACCACAACGTGACCCCCGATACCGGAAACCCGTCGGCACTGCCGGCGAGTCCCGGGCTGCCGGCGCTGCTGGATGCACCCCAGGACTTCAACGTGGTGTTCCCGTCGGCGGGCACCTTCAACTTCTACTGCACGGCGCACGGCAACAATCCGTCGAACGGAACGGTCACCGGCATGGCGGGCACCGTCACGGTCAACTAGCGCATTCGCAAGGATCGCCCAATGAAGACTCTTCTCGCGGCGCTGGTGGTGTTACGGTACGGCACCGCTGGCGGCGCAGGGGACGTGCGTGGCGCCGGCGGGATCGCCCGAGGCCCAGATCATGGGTGTCAAGTCGGTCGCCATCGCGTTCACGCCCACGCGCGGGCCGGGACACACCACGGCCGGTCGCGTCGAGCTCGGACTCGGCATCGTCACGGTGCCGGAAGTGAATGAGGATGCCCTTCCGCCCACCACCTGCGGGTCCGGGGAGGCACTCTCCAACACCAACCAGCTCGTGGTGGCCGCCCAGCCCCGCATTCGCGTCGGGCTCGGCGCCGGCTTCGCCGCCGAAGCGGGATGGATTCCTCCCATCCCGGTGTCGGGCGTCTCGGCCAACATCATCGGCGTCGGTGCCGACTGGTCATCGCCACCGATGGGCGGGGTGCTGGTGGCCAACCTCAGCCTCAATGCCTCGTTCGGCGGCGTGCACGGATCTTTCACCTGCGACGAGCAGGACGTGCTCAACCCCGCCAACTCCTGCTATCAGGGCACGCCGTCCGATGATTCGTTCTCCCCTGCGGTGTACGGCGCCGACCTCACCCTCGGCGGCTACTTCAGCAAGGGAACGGTGCGGCCGTATGTCGGCGGCGGATATACCCGACTCATGTCCCGCTTCCAGGTCAACTTCACCAACCGGCTCGGCATCGTCGATGACAACCGGGTGGAATCGAACCTCAACGTCGCGGCACTCTTCGGCGGAGTGACCTGGGAACTTGCGCGGCGCTGGTCGGTCACGGGGCAGGTCTTTTCACTGCTCTCATACGGCACCAGCGCGAGCTTCACCATTCGCGCAGCATTGGGCAGGATCGCGTCATGACCCGTACCGTTGCCCTCGCGCTGGTGCTTCTGGCATGGGGCGCCGCACCGCTGCGGGCGCAGCAGGCAGTGCCCAGCGGCACCGTGACCGACGGCACGCTGAGTTTCGACGGCAAGGGAACGGGAGGCGACTTCACCGGCATCACCCACAGTGTCACGGGGTCGATGACAGGGGGAACGTCGCTCGCCGGGGTCACCGGGTTTGTGGAGGCGCCGGTCGCTACCCTGGTGACTGGCAACGGCAAGCGCGACAAGGACCTCAACAAGTCCATGGAGTCGGGCACCTGGCCCACCATTCGCTTCGAGCTGAAGACGGTACGGGTGGAGGCGGAGCGTGGCGACTCGGTGGACGCAGTACTGGGGGGCGACTTCATCATCCACGGGGTGACGCAGGCGGTGGAGTTGCCGGCGGTGGTGCTGCGCACCGACCAGGCCGTCACCGTCGAGGCGAGCTTCCCGCTCAACCTCAAGGACTACCGCATCGGCGGGCTGAGCAAGTTTCTCGGCCTGTTCAAGATGAACGAGCACATCATCGTGCACGTGCACGTCACCTTCGGCTTCACCCCGCCCTGAACTCGGCCGCGCGCGCCTCCTCCTCGAGGGGGTGCCGCGCGTAGCCATGCTCCAGCCACAGCGTTGCATAAGCGCTGGTCATGCCCAGCCATCCCCGCTCCTCGAACTGGCGCACATGCGCCAGCTCATGCCGAAGCAGCGTCGGCGGGAGCGTCGCCAGGTGTCCACGGATGTATATCGTCCGTCCCAGCGTGATCGCAACAAATCCAGGCAGGAGCGGAAGATGGCAGCCCTCAGCGACCCGCACCTCGGAAAGGTCGAGCCCGGCAAACATCTCCTCGAGCCCGGAGCGTTCGTGCGCTGACAACGGTCGCAGGCGCTGCCCATTCACGGCCCGGGCAATGCCCGCAATCACCGCCGCAACTACCGGTCCCGCAATGCCACCGACCACGCGCTCCATCATTCGCTTCTTCTCTTCCTCCCTACGCTATCTTCTCGCCTCACCCCTCACCCCTCACCCCTCACCCCTCACCCCTCACCCCTCACCCCTCACCCCTCACCCCTCACCCCTCACCCCTCACCCCTCACCCCTCACCCCTCACCCCTCACCCCTCACCCCTCACCCCTCACCCCTCACCCCTCACCCCTCCTCCTCACCCCTCACCCCTCACCCCTCACCGTCCTCACCCCTCAGGAACCGCAACAACTCCGACGTTCGCTCGAACACCCGTACATCCGGCTGCTCCAGCGCCAGTTCCCGCGGCGCCCCCTTGAGGTCGAGGTGCGGGCGCCGACCCCGCAAATGAAACGCCTGTCGCGGGGCCCCGACGCGAATCCGGAAGGCATCGAGCTCTGCCAGGTCGCCGGTGGTCGAAAGCACATGCGACCAGCCGGGCGCGAGCGCGTTCACCCGGTCCATCACGATCATCGCGACACCTGCTCCGCGACGAACTCTGCCGCGCGCCGTATCACCTCAGGGTCACGCATGATCGCCCGGTGTCCAAGCCCCTGGGTCAGCACGAACGTGCCCAGCGGTGCTGCCGCCGCGATGTCGCGTCCGTTGGCTACGGGGACGTCCGCGTCGCCCTCGTCGTGGATCACCAGCAGGGGAGTGGGCAGCGTCGCGGCAGTGGACACAAGGTTGAGCTCATCCCACGTGACGCCAAGGCGGCGTTCGAGGTTGTGCTGCAGGCGAGCTTGCACCACCGGGGGAATCGCGAGGTGGCGGATAAACCGGTGCCAGAACACTGCCGGATCGGAGGGCGACGAGATCATCACGGTGGGAACTGGCGGAACCAGTCGGTGCATCGCGAAAAGCGCCGCCGCACCGCCCAGTGAGTGTCCGATAAAACCGCTGATCGGGCCGCGAGCAGCCGTTACGGCAGCGAGCGCGGACGCGAACTCCGGCAGCGACGCACTGGTGCCACCGGTGCGGCCATGGGCCGGGCCATCGAAGGCCAGCACTCGGAGTCGCCGTTCCAGCAGCGCCGGCACGAAGTGGCGAAAGCGTCCGGCGCGGCTCCCCCACCCATGCATCAGCAGCACGGCAGGGCCACTTCCCCAGCTCCAGCAGGCAAGCGCCTGCCCGCCCAGGTCCACCGTGAAGGCGTCGCCGGTGGCGAGGAACGCCTCCTCGTGCGGACGCTCGGCGTGCGTGGGAGGTCGGGTGAAGAGTTGCTCAGCCAGCCGCGCGGCGCGTCCCGGAGCCAGCGGCCCGAGCAGCTGGAACCCGAGCCGAAGCCCGACGACCCTGGCATCGACTCGGCTCAACGCGTTGGTCCTGGGTGGCCGGTCGGTGTGCTGTTCGCTCACCCCGCAATCGGTCCGAGCAGCATCACTGCGACGACGATCACGATCACCGCCACCACGTCCAGCGCCAGGCCCGCGCGCAGCATCTGTCGCGATGTCACGCGTCCCGACGCGTAGGCGATCGCGTTGGGCGGTGTCGCGATCGGCAGCGCAAATCCCGCCGATGCCGCCAGTGCTGCCACCAGCATCACGCGAATGGCCGGCAGCTCCGCGCCCGACGCGAGCCCCGCCGCGATCGGCATCGCCATTGCCGCCACGGCAGTATTCGACGCGAGCTCGCTCAGCAGCAGCACCCCCGCCGCCACCGCGAGCAGCACCACGAACGGCGACGCTCCCTGCAGGCCGGTCACCTGCTCACCAAGCCACTGGGTCAGCCCCGTCAGCTCGGTGGCGGCGGCCAGCGCCAGGCCACCGCCGAACAGCAGCAGCACATCCCAGGGGATGGTCTTTGCCTCGTGCCAGCTCAGCAGTCGGCGACGGTTCCCATCCACGTCGCGTGCCGGGATCAGGAAGAGCACCAGCGCACCCGTCAGGCCGATCGCGGCGTCACTGAGCCCCGGCGCCAGGCCGGTGAGCCCCGGGATCGAGAGGCTGCCCAGCTCCTTCGGCTCCCGGAACAGCCAGGCGAGCGCGGTAAGCCCGAACACCACGATGGTGGCCCGCTCGCCACCCTTGAACCGGCCGAGGCGCTCGCGACGGTCCGCGACCGCCTTCTCCGCCGCCTCACCCAGCACCGCGTCGCTGGGGTAGATGACGTAGCACAGCAGGGCCCAGCAGAGCGGCACCAGCACGATCACGATGGGCACGCCGATCAGCAGGTAGCGCGCGAAGTCGATGGGCTGGCCGAGGAGCTCCTTCGCGGCGGCGGCAAAGATCAGGTTGGGGGGTGTGCCGATGAGCGTGCCCATGCCGCCGATCGATGCCGCGTAGGCCAGGCCCAGGAAGAGCGCGGTGCGGGTGCGGTCAGCAGCGCCGCCCTCGCCGAACAGCTGGCCGAGTGCCACGGCGATGGGATACATCATTGCCGCCGTCGCGGTGTTCGAGATCCACATCGATACCAGCGCAGTGGCCACCATGAGGGCCAGCACGATGCGCTTGCCGTCCCGCCCCGCCGCGCCCACGATGCGGAGTGCGAGGCGCAGGTGCGCACCCCAGAACTCCAGCGCGGCGGCAAGCAGGAAGCCGGCAAGGAAGAGGAAGATCATCTCGTTGGCGTACGGAGCCGTGATGTCCCGGAGGGTCACCACGCCAAAGAGCGGCAGGACAATGATGGGCAGCAACGAAGTGACGGCGAGCGGCACAGGCTCCAGCAGCCACCAGAGCAGCATCCACGCGCCAACGCCGAGTACCTCGCGCTGGTCGGGGCCCAGTCCCGTCGGGCCTGCCCACACGCAGGCGATGTAGGCGAGGGGTCCCGCCACCGCGGCGATGGCCCTAGCTTGTCGGCTCGTCACGTCGTCGACTTCTCCTCAGGCACGGTCATGATACCCTACGAAACCTACAAGGTCCTGCACCTTCTCGGCGTGCTCCTCGCCTTCGCGGCACTCGGCGGTCTCTCCCTCACGGTGGCCAACGGCGCCACGAAGGCCACGTCATCCGTCCGGCGGCTCATCGCCATCACCCATGGCGCGGCGATGTTTGTCATCCTGCTCGGCGGGTTCGGCGCCCTGGCGCGGCTGGGTGTGATGCACGGAAACCTGCCGGGCTGGGTTCTCGTCAAGCTGGGCTGCTGGGTCGTGCTGGCGGCGCTGGTCGCGATACCCTACCGGCGTCCCGACCTGGCCCGCACGGTATTCTGGTTCCTGCCGGTGCTCGGCGTTGCCGCAAGCATCATGGCCATCTACAAGCCGTTCTGACCCGAGGTTCCGGTGCTCCACCTGTTGCTCTCGACGACTGCCCTGGCCGGTGCCCTCGCTGCGGCACCGGTGTCCCGCGTCGATACGGCGACCTTCACGATCGACCGGAACCACTCCGAGCTCACCTTCCGTATCCGCCATCTCATGAGTCGCGTGAGCGGCACCTTTGCCGACTGGAAGGGGACCATTCGCGGCGAACCGACGGCGTGGACCGACGGCGCAACGGAAATAGTGATTGCGACCACCAGCATCGACACCCGGAACGAAAAGCGCGACACCCACCTCCGCTCGCCCGATTTCTTCGATGCGGCGGCCAGTCCCGAGATCACGTTCCGCAGCACCAGCGTCACGGTCACCGGTACCGCGGTGACGCTCACCGGCAACCTGACCATCCGCGGCGTCACGAAGCCGGTAACCCTGTCGGGCGAATATCTGGGATCGAGTGGGGAGGGAAAGGGGCAGCGCGTCGGGTTCCATGTCACCGGGACCATCAACCGGCTGGACTACGGCGTGTCCTGGAACCGTGTCGTCGATACCGGCGGCGTGCTCCTCGGCGATGACGTGGACCTGGACATCTCGATCGAGGCGGTGCGAGTGTCATCCTGAGCGAAGCGAAGGATCCTCCCGCTTGCCGAGCGAAGGACGACCGTGCCCTGCCGCCAGCAGTGCCTACCGACTCGCCGTGACCGAATCCACCGGCGGCACAACGAATCCGCCGCCCACGGCCAGATGCAGGTTGATCCGCTGGATCACCCGTTCGGTGCGCACCCGGATCAGCGCCGTTTCTGCGTTGTAGAGACGCTGCCGCTGCAGCAGGCCCGGCAACAGGTCTTCCTGGCCGACTCGGAAGCGCGTCTGTGACACTTCCACAGCCCGGGCATCGTTGCTCACCATCGCCGCCAGCACCGTATCGCGCTGTCGCAGCATCCGCTCGGCGCCGAGCGCATTCTCCACTTCCAGCAGTGCCGCCAGCACCGTCCCGCCGTATGCCGCCACCGCTGCCCGCTGGCCCGCCGTCTGGATCTTCACCTGGGCCTTGAGCTGTCCACCGTGGAAGAGCGGCACGAGCAGGTTGGCGCCGATGGAGCCGATCGGGTTGGAGAAGTCTTGCGCCAACTCCAGCACGTCACTGCTGATGGCGCCGAACGACGCCGTGAGCGACAGTGACGGAAGCCGGGCAGCAACCGCCTCCTGTGTGGCGTAGAACGCTGCCCCGACGCGGAGGTCGGCGGCCTGGATGTCAGGCCGCCGATCGAGCAGGCTCATCGGGAGCCCCGCCGGTACAAGGGGCAGCGTCGCCGGGAAGCTGTCGGGCAGTTGCAGCGCTGCCGCGGGATAGCGCCCGGCCAGCACTTCCATCGCACGCCGGGCTTCCTGCTGGCTCTGCTCCAGTTGCAGCAGGCGATCGTGATAGAACCCGACATCCGCGCGAGCGAGTGCCACGTCCTGGTCGTTTGCCGTGCCCACCCGCCGGCGCACCTCGGTCAGCTTGAGCACCTCGACGCTTGAGTGCGCCAGCGAATCCGTCATCCGCGTGAGCAACCGCACTTCGGCGGCGAGGAACCAGCTCTTCGCCGCCATCGCGGCAAGCGACTGCTGCGCATAGACAAGATCAGCACTGGAGGCGAGGTACGCGTCGCTCGCGGCCGCCCGGCCGTACCGCACCCGGCCCCACAGGTCCACTTCCCACCGGGCGCGCAGCAAGCCGACGCTCAGGCCCGAGCCGTCCCCGCCCAGCCCGATACCGCCCGATCCATACAGGTCCAGGGTAGGAAGCATCTTGCCGCCGGCGAGCTTGAGGCGCCCTGCGCTCTCGTCTACCCGCGCCGCCGCCTGCTCCAGGTCGGTGTTGTGCTCCAGTACCTCCGTCACCAGCGCGAGCAATCCCGAGTCGCCCAGTGCCACAAGCCATCCCTGCGTCACCGGCGTCGAATCCACCGGTGCCGCCATCCAGCCACTGGGCAGCTGCAGGTTCGGCAGCGCCGTGGCCATCAGCTCGGCGTTGTCGGGCGGCTGCTTCAGTGCGCACGCAGCGAGCACCGCGCTGACGACCACGGCGAGGGCGGCCTGGCGACGCATCGCTAGTGCAACTTCAGGACGAGGTTGTCGATCTTCGCGCCCACCCGGATGATCACCTTGCGCACCAGGTGGATGATCTTCATCTGGTCGGTGTAGATCGCGCCCTGTCCCCGGGCCCCGGCCGCGAGAAAAATCGTGCTGTCCTCCGGCTCCAGCTCCACGGCATACCTGCCGGGCGGCAGCTCGACCGTCGTTGACGGCAGGTCGCCCGACGGTGACAGCTGTCCCTGGCCCTGGGCCCAGATCACGTCCTTCACCCGCGCCTTCATCAGGCGCCCCGGCAGCGCCCGCACGGTGAACTCCGCTTCATTGCCCGGCTCTACGAAGGCCAGTTCATTCTGGGCAAAGAGGGCGTACACCTGCTGCTCCTTCTGCACCAGCGTCATCACCGGGCGAAGCGGAAGCGCGGCGGCGTACGTCCCCGGGCGGATCTGCACGTTGATCGCATAACCATCTCCCGGCGCCAGGACCGTGGTCTTCTCCAACTCCCATCGCGCCTGCGCCAGTTGCGCCTGGATCTCGGCAACTTCAGCCTGGTCCCCGCCGACCCGTGTGCCGAGCCGTTCGCGCACTTTCTGCTCTGACGCCTGGGCGGCACCAATCCTCGCCCGGAGGTCGGCCGCACTGCTCTGGGCATCCTCCAGGTCGAACTTGTCGCCCGCACCCGCCTGCACCAGTTCCGTGTACTGCCGTACCCGGAGCTCGGCGAGCCCGAGCTGGATCCGGAGCGACGCCGTATTCTCCTGCGCGGCCTTGAGCTCGCTTCCCGCCTGTCCCAGGCCGCCTCGCACATTCGCCAGCTGCGCCTCGAGCCGGCGCACCTTCAGCACGAACGGCACCGAGTCGATCCGGAAGAGCACCTCGCCCTTCGTCACCTCCTGGTTGTCACGCACCGGCACATCCACGATCTGACCCGATACCTGCGGCACGACCTGCACCACGTAGTTGATCACCTTCACGTCGTGCGAGCTGGGCGCGACCACGTTGAGGAGCAGGATCAGCACCGCGAGGCCCACGATCGGGATGGTGATCACCACGACCTGGCTCACGAAGGTCCACGGAAGGAGCTTCAGCTTGAAGAAAATCAGCCAGACGATCAGCGAATAGATCGCAAGGAGCAGCAGTTCCATTCGCTATGCCCTCGGCCGCGTCGTCGGCACCGGATCCGGGTCACCCGTCACGGGGTCGGCACGATCGGTTCCGTATGCGAGCTTGTACAGCGTCGGCTTGGTGTGCGCCCAGATCCACGCGAGCGGCCAGAGGATGCCGCCGAAGAAGAGCGACAGCAGGCAGATGATCTTGATCGCGTCGAGCTGCGGGTGCTCCCGCTTCTCGGCGATCTTCTCCGGGATGATGTGCACCAGAAGGAAGACCCCGATCGCGATGATCGGTCCAAGGATGAGGACGACCCATACCAGGACGTCGGCGAGCTTGTCCTCGAAATGACCCCCGGACGCTGCCGCCGCGGAGCGAAACGGAACGAGGGCAACGGCCACTATGGCCGGCAGCATCGAGCGCATGGACTCCTCAGGGAATGGTGTGGCGGGAGAACAAAATTGTATCGCGGAAGCGCAGAGCGCCAGTGCGCGAACGCCGTCGGCCCTGCAGTGAGAGTTCTCGCTAAGGAGTTCCGTGCCTCATCGCCGCTTGAGCGGCACCGTCGACACTCCCCCGCCCATCACGATTGGCAGCATCTGCGACCGGTAGCCCGGTGCCACGATCGTGACATACTGCACCCGGCAATCGGCCATCAGGTTCAGGTCGAAGTGCAGCTCGAACTCCCCGTTCTCGTTCGCAAAGGTGTGATACGTCTGCCCCACCATCTGCAGGTGGGCGTTCGAGAGCGGGCGCCCCGTTTCCTGCTGCACCACCCGACCCTTCACCACGCCCTCAGGCACCTCGCCGGTCGAGTCCGTCGGGACGGCGGGGCACTTGCTGTCGGGAATGATCGAGTTCTCGAACGGCCGCGTTGCCACCGGGCCGGCGTCGGCCACGACGCCACCCTTCTTCCGTCCGAAGATTCGCCGCGCCTCAACCTCCATCGACGCGTTGAGCGCATCCTCCTTGTTCACCGGCGCCGGTGGGGTGTTGTCAGGGGCCGAGGCCTGCGGGTCGCCCGGCGGTTCAGGTTCAGGTGGACGGTCCTGCTCGACCGTGCCCTCGGTGCGCGGCGCCTCCGGCGGCGCATTCGGCTCCGGCTCCGGCACCTTGTTGATCGCCTTGGGCCGTGGCGCCTCCGGCGGGGGCGTCGGCACCGGCTGTACCGGCTGCACTGGCCGTGGCCGTGGCGGCGGCGGCACTGGCTTGGGCGGTGGCACGTAGACCATCGCCACCTCGCGCGTCGCCGTGGAATCGGCCGTCGGCTTGTCCTTCTGCTGGTCCGCCAGCCGCTTCGACAGGAGCATCACGACCAGGATGACCACGATGTGCAGCAGGGCGCTGACGGACAAGGCAAGCGGGTTCCGCTCTGGCTGCGGAAGCTGACCCTCGAACGTTGGCTTGGGGCGGGGGCGGTCCATCAGGGTGTCAGGCGCCTACCGATGCACAATGGCGGTGTCGAGTGCGGGAGACTGGCCGCCCACCGCGGCACGCGCGGTCTCGCTGGCGGCGCACGCTGCCAGCAGGACGGCGCTGAGCCACACGAGATCAGCGAGAAAAAGATGTACCAGCTGCATCCAGATCGGTGCCAGGAGGAGAAGGTTGAGGACGCCTGCCGTCAGCTGGATCACCACCAGCCCGGCCGCCACACGCCCCACAAGGAACGTCGCTGGAGACGCCGCCCGCAGCATTCCGCGCACGGCCATCATCAGGAGTGCAAAACCCCCGGCAACCGCAAGAATCGGGTGCAGCACCCGCAGGCGAAGCAGGACATGGGCCGTGGGAGACGTATCCTGCCGCAACCCCTCGGCCAGTGAACCCGCCGGGAACAGGGTGTCGCCCAGCGCCGTGATGGCCCCGGTGATTCCCACCAGCAGGAGTCCCGCAAGCACACCCAGGTAGGGGGCCAACCGGCGCCAGTCCACCGGCTGCTGCGGCGCCGCCTGTCCCGAACCCCACCACGCCGTGAGGGTCATCGCGGCCAGCAGCAGGAACGTATTTACCAGGTGCACACCGAGATATACGGCCCGGGCCACGGAATCGTTGTGCGCCACCAGTTCGAGCAGCACCAGTCCCGCTCCGACCAGCGCCTCCGTCACCATGAAGAACAGGGTCGCCCAGGCTGCGCGGCGCACGATGTGACCCGACGGAAAGTCCCGTCGCGCCAGCGCCACCAGGCCCACCACGAACAGCAACGCGATCCCGCTCGTCGTCCGGTGCGCGAACTCGATGACGGTCTCGATCGCCGGATCCCGCGGCAGGACGCTGCCGTTGCAGAGTGGCCAGTGGCTTCCGCAGCCCGCCCCCGAGCCGCTGGCGCGCACATAGGCGCCCCATGCGATCACGGCGAAGGTGAACAGGACCACCCCCCACGCATAGGAGGCAAACCGGGGTCTGGGCATAGCATGAAAAGATAGCCTCCGCAGCGGTGCGGAGGCTATCGTATTGACAACAAAGAACTTGCGTTCAGGCAGCCGCGCGGCGTTGCCCCTTGTGGGCGATTGTCTCGGCGTAGTCATCCAGCAGCTGGTCGTGGATGGCGTCCCACCGGCGGCCGAGGGCCGTTTGTCGCGCTCCCTCGCCGATCACGTGCCTGAGCGCCGGCTCCGCAATCGCCCGGGCCAGCTGCGCCGAAAAGCTGTCAACGTCGTTCGGCGGGGACATGAGGGCGTTGACCCCATCCACCCCGTAGTCGCTTGGCCCGCCGGCGTTGATGCATACCGGGGCGGTTCCCGAGGCCATCGCCTCGAGCAACACATTGCCGAACGTCTCGGTGCCCGACGGGAAGGCGAAAATGTCGGAGGAGGCGTACGCCGTGGCGAGCTCGATCCCATGCAGGTAGCCGAGGAGGTGAATCCCCGGGATGCGGCGCGCGCGGATGCTCTCCACGAGCAGTCCGTCACCCACCAGCACCAGTTGCGCGTTGCCGCGCATCGGGGCGAGCCGCTGCCAGGCCTCGAGCAGGATCTCGAGGTTCTTCTCCGGGGCAATCCGCCCCACAAACGTGACCAGTGTATCGTCCGGCCCGATGCCGAAGCGGGCGCGCCAGGCGTCCGACCGGAACTTCGGGTGGAATTCCTCGGAGTTGACGCCCCGCGTCCAGATGCCGGTGTGGTGCACGCCCCGCCGGTGCAGGTGCGCCTCATGCACCCGCGTGGGAACGAGCACCTTGTGCGCATGGCGATAGAACCAGCGCATGTATGCCCAGCCTGGCCGGATGGCGGTGACCAGCCAGCGCCCGTAGGGCCGGGCGTAGGCCTCGTAGTCGGTGTGCGAGCTGGCAATGATCGGGAGGCCCAGCGCCCTCGATGCGCGGAGGCCCGGGTAGCCCATCGCGAACTCGGTGGCCAGGTGGACCACCTGCGGCTGGAAGGTCCGCATGTCGGCGATCAGGTCGGGGACCCGGGGAAAGGCCCACTGGACGTCGGGGGCGAGGAAGAACGGCCTTCCGGGCGACCGGTGGACCTCCGGGCGCTCGACCGCCCCCGGCGGCAGCTCGTAGTGCGGCGAGTACACCCGCACCGCGTGCCCCCGGGCATGCAGCGCATCCACCAGCCGACGCAGCGTCAGGGCGACGCCGCTTACCATGGGCCAGTAGATCTCGGAGTAGATCGCGATCCGCATGGGACAAAGCTTCCACGGCGCCGGGTTACAATGCAAGTGCGCCATGAAACACTCTTATTTGCTGGCTGTCACGCTCCTGTGCTCACCCCTCCCCCTCCGGGCCCAGGGTGCCGCCCCGCCATCGCCCCCGCGGGGCTATGTCGGATACACCTTCTGCCGTGACGGACTCGCCGAGAGCTGGGTTCGGGCCGATATCATCGGTACCGAACAGGCGGAGGAGGTGATGGTGCATGAACAGGTGCATCGCGAACAGGCGGCGAAGTTCCCCACCTGCGAGGCGTGGGCCGCCACCCTCATCACCGCGCGCAAGGTGATCGAGATGGAGATCCCCGCATACTGCGCGCAATGGCGGCTGGTCGTTGCGCGCGGCGTCAGCGCCGATTCTCTCCAGCGCGAATACGCCCTGCGCATCTCGGCGCAGGCCGGGGCCATGGAGAACCGGCTCGATGTGCTGGCGATGTTCCGGCGGGACTGTACCTAGCCGCGCGCCGACACGTCACGGAGCGAGCGCTGTACCTCTTCCGCGGTGCCAAGCCCGCTCTTGTAACGCAGGAGTTGCATCCGGAGTGACTCGAGACCACTGGCGATCGCCTGCTGCCGCGCCCGGGCGCCGGCCAGCGCCGCCTCCGCCTCGGTCGCGAACGCCGATCGCGATGCCTCGCCGGTCGTCTCGGTTCCCGGCGTCACACCCGACCGGGCTTCCTGCAGCGTCAGCTCGAGCTGGGTCACCCGCGCCCCAAGTTCGGCCGACTCCGCCTCGAGGCGCGCGATCCCCGCTCCCACCTCGCGCAGGCGGCGCCTGACTCCCGGCTCGAGGCCGGCGAACACCGCCGCCGCGCCCCGTGCACGATCGGCAGTGGCGGCCTGGGTCGCCATCCGTGCGGGGAGCCGCCATCCTGCCACCACAAACAGCGCGCGTCCTGCCATGCCGCTCCACAGCCTGGTGACCAGGCGGCCCAACGGGGGGCCGCGGAGCGAACTCGTCATGAAGGTGACGAGTGCCGTGCCGAACATCAGTGTCGCCCCGATGCCGGTGACGATACCCACCCGCGATACACCGTACTTCCCGGGGGCGACTTCAATTCGCTGGGTCTGGAGCATGTTCACCATCGTGGCAACCGCGATGAACAGGAAACCCACCGACATCCAGCGGCGCAGCCGCAGGCGCTTCACGTAGGTGGCGTTGGCGGCAAGCTGTGCGCGCAGGTCCTCGCCTTCCGCCGTGATGGCGCCCAGCCCCTCCTGTACCTCGTCCGCGCTGAAGCCCCGGAGCAGCAGCTGGCGCGCATCGCGCACCAGGGTCGCCACGAGGCCGAAGATGAGGGCGAAGATGAAGGTGCAGATGATCAGTGCGTCCAGCTCGCTGCCGTCACGGAGCGACCGGTTCACGACGGTTGCCCCGAGGAGGCTGAGCACGATCGCGGCGATGCCCACCACGCCCAGCCGCTGGTGAAAGAGCCGGATCACCGGCGGGACGTCGCGCTGGCTCGCCTGCATGGCATCGAGCGCCGACACCAGCTCCTCGCCCGTCTGGAATCGATGCGCCGGCTCTTTTGCGAGCGACCGTTCCACCACGTCCACCAGCACCCTGGGCAGGTCGGGACGGAGCGGGGCAAGCGGCGGCAGCGGCTGGGTGATATGCATCGCCATCACCGCCCCGGAGCTGGTGGCCTCGAATGGAGGCTTGCCGGTGAGGGCGTACCAGGCGACGACCCCGAGCGAGTAGATGTCGCTCCGGTCATCGAGGGTGTCGCCGGCTGCCTGTTCAGGGCTCATGAACTGCGGCGTCCCGACGATCTCGCCGACGGCGGTGAGCCCCGAGGCTGCCGAGGACCGCGCGATGCCGAAGTCGGTGAGGAGCGCGCGGCCCGTGGCGCGCTCGATGAGGATGTTGTCGGGCTTCACGTCACGATGGATGACGCCGCGCCCGTGCGCGTAACCGAGACCCCATGCCACTTCGCGCAGGAGGCGCGCGGCATCCCGCGCCCCGAGCGGGCCGGACCGCGTCACCCAGGATGTCACCGACTCCCCCTCGACATAGCCCATCACGTAGCCGAGCAGCTGTTCCTGCTCCACCACGGCATGCACCGGCACGATGTTGGGATGGGAAAACGAGGCGGTGGTGCGGGACTCGCGCAGGAATCGCTCGCGCAGCTCATGGCGCACGGCAAGTTCGGGCGGCAGCACCTTGATCGCCACCGGTCGGTCGAGCGCGAGGTCCCGGGCGAGGTACACTGTCCCCATCCCGCCACGACCCAGTTCGCGTTCGATCACGTAACTGCTGCCGAGCGCGTCCTGGACTTCGGCACGAAGGGAATCGGTGGCGGCTACGTCAGGCGTATTCCCCCCGTCGCCTTGGTGAGCTTCTCGGCCGCACCGGCCAGCGTGTTGGCCGAGGAGGAGATCTCCTCGGTCGACGCATTGAGTTGCTGCGCAGCGGCAGCGATCTCCTCAGCGGCCGCGGCATAGTCCTCGGTCCCGGCGGACACCTCCTTCATCCGGCCTGCGATCTGCTCGATCAGCCCGCGTACCTGGTCGGCCGATGCCGAGATGCCACGCGTCCACTGGTCGTTGGCGTCGGCGTCGTTGGCCACCGTCAGGAGGCCGTCGGCGGCCGCATGCGCGGCATCACGCGCGGCCATCCCGCCCTTGCCGAGGCGGAGCAGGCGGTCTCGCGCCGTCTGGACCCGCTCCAGCACCATCTGCACCGTGTCGCTCGTGCTGGTCGCTGCCTGCGCCGCCTGCGCCGCCAGCTTGCGCACCTCTTCCGCCACCACGCTGAATCCCTTGCCCTCGTCGCCGGCCCGCGCCGCCTCGATCGAGGCGTTGAGCGCCAGCATGTGCGTCTGCTTGGCGATCGCCTTGGTCTGGGTGACAAACTTGCTGATCTCGCTCGAGGCCTGCGCCAGCGCCTCCGCCTCCGCCGATCCGCGGTCCACCTCCTCGGCGAGCCGTGCAAGTTCCGCCGTGCTCGTGTCGAGCCGGTCCCGGTGGGAGCGCGCCACCGTGGCGAGCGCAGCGTTCCGCGTGGCGGCCTCACCGGCGCCGCTCGCGAGCACCTTGGCAATCTCCAGGATCTTGCTGGCGTCCTCCGCGGCGGCCCGCACGATGATCGCCTGCTGCGCAGCGCGCTCCGTGAGGTCGCCGGTGGTGCCAGCGACCTCCTCCGTCGATGCCGTCATTTCCTCGGTGGACGCGGCGATCTCCTGCGCCATGGCGGCGGCCTCGCCGGCGGTGCCGTGAATGGTCTCGACCAGGGCCCGGAGCTGTCGCACCATCGCGAAGATGCTCTGCGTGAGCATGTCCCGGCCCTCGCCCCCGGACTCCTGGTCCGAGATGGAGCGGAGGTCGCCCTGGGACACCCGGAGCGCGATGGCCGCCGCGCGGCCCGCCGGCTTCAGCACGCGGTTGATGAAGCTGCGCAGGAGGAACCACACCACCACGATGCCACCGCCCGCCACGAGCAGGAAGCCCGGCGTCATTGCCTTCACGGTCGGGGTCACGCTCGACGCTCGCAGCAGCATGAATGTCGCCACCAGGTACAGCACGACGATCACGCCCAGGCCAGCGAAGGCGGCGATGTAGAGATTCTGGGTGAAGCGATGGCGGGAGTCAGCCATGGTCGGGTGCGCGGATCCTGGGTGGTGGTGCCCGGAAACTACTGGCCGCGGCCCGGCAGGGACAGTGACTGGAGATAGGCGAACAGCGCCTGCGCCTCCTCAGGCGTAAAGTGGGAAAAGCGATCGCGTGCCACTCCTGACATCAGCGGCAACTCCCGATCCCCACGCGCCTTGCCGGTGCGCATGAGCGTGTCGAACTCGGGCCAGCTGTAGCTGGCCGCGATGGCGAGCGGTGGCACCGCCAACCCCGGGTCCCCTTCGAGGTTGGGTCCGTGGCACTCGGCGCAGACCGTCACGGCCAGGTAGCGGCCCTGCACCAGCGAGTCGGGCACCACCACGGGCGGGGCGCTCGTCACCTCCTCCACCAGCTTGGTACCAACGCTGAACTGCCCCGTGAGCAGGCCGACGCGGCCGAGCACTCCCACGGAGACACTCCGGCCGGGGCCATCAACCGGAGGAAAAGTGCGGATGTATCCCACCATCCGCCCAAGATCGTCGTCGGTGAGTCGCGTGAACCCCTGGCTCGGCATCCCCAGTACGGTACGTCCATCGGGCCGCACCCCGTGACGAATGATTCCGTCGAGCTCGGCGTCGGAATACCCCGCGAATGGGTGGGTGAGGTTTGGCGCTACGATCCGGGCGATATTTGGCTCATCGAAGAACAGCCTGCCGGCGCCACCATCTCCGTGGCAGTCGAAACATCCGCGTGTTTCCACCAGGTGCCGCCCCGCGGCGAGTGATGCGGAGTCGGTTGGCACCGCGAACGCCTTGCCGGCCGCCGGATACCGCTTGCGGAGGATGTACTCCGACCCACCGTAGATCACGAGGAGGGCGGTCACCACAACCGCAACCACCGACAGGACGATGAGCCGGAGCCAGCGGGGCACGCGCATGACGGATCTCGTTCAGGAGGGTTCGTCGACCAGCTTCTGGATTACCGGGAGTGTGCGGATGGCTCGGCGCTCACGCGCTTGAGCCGGCTCCAGGAAAAGGAATAGAGCCGGCTGGGGTGCAGCAGTCAGGCACTTCGGGACGGGCAAGGTCAGGCTGCTAAACCTGAATCCGGGTTACGCTTGCCCGCCACCGCCAGTTTTTTCCAGCCACTCAGCCGCCGCGGCCCCGGGGCAGGATCGCATCCTTGAGGACCATCGCCAGCAGCAACACGGGCTGAACCCACCGCGTCAGCCGGTATCCGAAGCCGCTCTGCTCTTTTACCACGCTGGCCAGCTGCTGCCGAACCGGATCCGATGGGAGCTCGACAACCTTCGGCGCCACCGGTACCTCAGCGGCGGGCGAAGCCCGTCGCGCCGCGCGAGAAGCCACGGCCCGGACGCTGCGTGCCGCCGAGCGCGCCTGGTTCAGCAACTCCTGGAGCGTCTGCTCCTGCAGGAAGGGCGCGCCAGCCGGCATGGGGGCAATCGTGAGCGACTCCTCCACCGAATCGAAGCGCAGCCTCCGCCCCGGCAACACCACGGCGCTCGGCCACAGGGCCGGCTCCGCTGGCGCCGGTTCGACGTAGACCAGCCAGCAGGTGCCGCTTTCGTCAGTGAACACCACCGAATGGGTGAGCGGATTGCCGCGGGCATAGGGTGGCTTGGCCGGCGCCGGCGCTGGCGCCGGGGCGGGCGGAGTCTTCGAGGCCTTGGAACGGGCCTGGCGCTTTGTTGTGCGGGTGGTTCGTGTGCTCATGTCGATCTTCCCCATGAATTCAATACGTTACCAGATGATGTACCGCTCGCCCGCGGAGGCCGCAAGACCCGCTTGCCACCAGGGGCCAGTGTCGTTACGTGGCGGCAGCAAATCGCCCTCGGTTGGCGCTAACCTCTCGCGGCCTATAAATTTGCGGGCTCTATGAACCCCAGCGACAGCAACTCGTCTCCCGCCGTGGACCAGCCGGACGGAACCGACGGATACCGCCCCGACCTGATCGAGGCCAAGTGGCAGGCGCGCTGGACCGAGCGCCACACCAACGAGCCCGACCTCGATGGCGCCCAGAGGCCATTCTACAACCTGATGATGTTCCCGTATCCGTCCGCGGAAGGGCTGCACGTCGGGAACATGTTCGCCTTTACTGGCAGCGATGTATTCGGGCGCTTCCAGCGGCTGCGCGGGTACGATGTGTTCGAGCCGATCGGGTACGATGCCTTCGGCATCCACAGCGAAAACTACGCAATCAAGCTGGGCATCAACCCCGCAGAGTTGATACCCCGCAACATCGCAAATTTCCGTCGGCAGCTGACCCGGGTCGGCGGCATGTTCGACTGGCGGCACGAACTCTCCACCACCGATCCCGCATACTACAAGTGGACCCAGTGGCTGTTCCTGCAGCTCTTCAAGGCCGGCAAGGCCTACAAGAAGAAGGGTGCGGTCAACTGGTGCCCCAATGACAAGACGGTGCTCGCCAACGAGCAGGTCCTCAACGGGCATTGCGAGCGCTGCGGCGCGGCGGTCGAGCAGCGGTTCCTCGAGCAATGGTTCTTCCGCATCACCGATTACGCCGGGCGCCTGCTCGCGAACCTCGACGACAAGTCGCTCATGGACTGGTCGGACACCACGACCATGGCGCAGCGCAACTGGATCGGCCGCTCCGAGGGCGCCGAACTGACGTTCGCGGTGGACTGGGCGCCCGACGAGAACATCACCGTCTTCACGACGCGGCCCGATACGGTGTTCGGCGCAACCTTCCTGGTGCTCGCCCCGGAACACCCGCTGGTGGAGCAACTCACCACCGGCGACCAGAAGAAGGAGGTGGAGGCCTACCGAAAGGCGGCGGCGGCGAAGGACCTGGTCGCGCGCAAGATCGGCGACCGGGAGAAGACCGGTGTCTTCACCGGCACCTATGCCGAGAACCCCGCCACCGAGCTGCGGATCCCGATCTGGATCGCGGACTACGTGCTGATGGACTACGGCACCGGTGCCATCATGGCGGTGCCGGCGCACGACGAACGCGACTTCGAGTTCGCCAGGAAGTACGGCCTCGACATCGAGCGCGTGATCGCCGGTCCCGGCGAGGATGGCGGCACACCACTCGAGCAGGCGTATGTCGACACCGCCGGCGCACGGCTGGTCAACTCCGGCGAGTTCAGTGACATGTCGCCCGGGGAGGGGAAGCGTGCCATCACCGACTGGCTCGCGAAGCAGGGCACGGCCGAGGTGCGGGTGCAGTACCGCCTGTACGACTGGTGCATCTCCCGGCAGCGCTATTGGGGCCCGCCGATCCCGATCATCTATTGCGATGACTGCGGGCCGGTGCCGGTGCCGGAGAAGGACCTGCCGGTGCTGCTGCCCGCCATCGACGACTTCCGCCCCGATGACACCGGGATCTCGCCGCTCGCCCGGCACGAGGAGTGGTACTTCGCGCCGTGCCCCACGTGCGGCAAGCGTGCCCGGCGCGAAACGGACGTCTCCGACACCTTCCTTGATTCGGCCTGGTACTATCTGCGCTATCCCAGTTCCGAGTTCAACGACCGGCCGTTCGACCCGGCGCGCACGGCGAAGTGGTGCCCGGTGGCCACGTACATCGGGGGCAACGAGCACGCGGTCCTGCACCTGCTCTATTCACGCTTCATCGCGATGGTGCTGCACGAGCTCGGGCACATCACCTTCGAGGAGCCGTTCCGGAAGTTCCGCGCCCACGGCCTGATCGTGAAGGACGGCGCCAAGATGTCCAAGTCCAAGGGGAACGTCGTGATCCCCGACCAGTATATCGATCGCTGGGGCGCCGACAGCTTCCGCATGTACCTCATGTTCCTGGGCCCGTTCCAGGAGGGCGGCGACTTCCGCGATACCGGCATCAACGGGATCCGCCGCTTCCTCGACAAGGTGTGGCACCTCGTGGCCCGAAGCCAGGCGGAGGGCGAACGGGGTGGGGAAGTGCTGCGCCCGGTGCTCGCCAAGTGGCATCGCACCAAGAAGAAGGTCACCGACGACCTGGAAAGCCTTGGCTACAACACCGCCATCGCCGCCATGATGGAGATGCTCAATACCCTGCGCGAGAGCAATTGCATTGAACCGGGGCTGGTGGAGGAATTGGTGGTGATGCTGGCGCCCTTCGCGCCGCATTTCGCCGAGGAATGCTGGGAGCGGATGGGGCACGACACCTCGGTGTTCGATGCCAGCTGGCCCGGATACGATCCGGCGATGCTGGTGGATGAAACGGCGGAGGTGGCGGTGCAGGTGGGCGGGAAGACGCGCGGACGCGTGATGGTGGCCCGCAACGCACCCGAGGATGCCGTCGTGGCGGCGGCGCGGGCACAGCCCCAGATCGCCAAGTTCCTCGAGGGCAAGTCGGTGCAGAAGGTGGTGTACGTCCCCAATCGCCTCCTCAACCTGGTCGTTGCCTGAGCATGTTCTACCGCATGACCATCGCGGTGCTCGCGCTCGTCAACGCCCTGGTCGCCACCTACCTGCACCTGTGGAAGACGGGACGGGTGGGAACGCTCGTCTGCACCGACGGCCATGGCTGCGAGACCGCCCAGTTCAGCAGCTACGGCTCGTTCCTCGGCACTGATGTCGCGCTGATCGGTGCCGTGTTCTACACCGTGCTGCTGGTGGCGGCGCTGATCAGCATCCAGCCACGGCACGTCGATGCCAGGCGCGTGAGCACCGCCCTGCTGGCGCTCATCGTACCCGCCTTCCTCTTCACGCTGCGGCTCAAGTACGGTGAATGGATCGTGCTGAAGGTGTTCTGCCCCTGGTGCTTCGTCTCCGCGGTGTCCATTACCGCATGCCTCCTGCTCGCGTGGCTCGACTGGCGCCGCACCGCGCCGCCCACCCCGCCGAACCACGAATCGTCCCGGATGCCGCTCGCCGCCTGACACTCCCGCGAAAGCCCGCTCGTAGTTAGTGGATGTAGGGAGTCTTTCTTGGCCCTGCTGCATCGCAAGATGCGCGGCGTTTGCTCACGCCATCCGCGGAGGGATTATGAGAATGATCACGGCAGGACCAGGCCGGCACTGGGGCTCCACCTTCGCGGGCGCAGCGGTCGCGTTCGCGGCAGCCTGCAGCGGGAACAGCACGCAGCAGGCGACCTCGCCCGCTCCCCTCAAGTACCCGCTTCATCCCTCAGCCGTCGTGGTCAACGAGGTGCAGGGCTCGGTGCCCGGGCTGACGCCCACGCAGACGGCGCAAGGCATGGGCGGAATACTCTATTTCGCAGAGAGGTCGATGCAGCCGGGCGAATTCAGGAAGGTGAAGAATTCATTTCCCGGCAGCGACGCCATGATCAGGGAAGGCACCAAGTTGGGTATGCCCAGTGAGATGTACGGCCTCACGAGCCTGTCGGGCTCGCTCAAGAACATCGGCATCTCCCGGGACCAGTTCAACCAGATGGTGCCGGCCATGACGGAAGTGGTGAGCGACAAGGCTGGGCCTGAGGTTGCCCAGCAGTTTGCGGCGGTATTCCGGTAGCGCGCTCAGTAGGCCGGTACGCCTGGGTCCACGTCCCTGCTCCAGCCCAGGATCCCACCGGTCAGGTGTGAGACTCGCACGAAGCCGGCGGCGCGCAGCTGCGCCGCCGCCTTCGTGCTGCGTGTGCCTCCCTTGCAGTACACCACGATCTCACGCGCGCGGTCCAGGGAACCGAGCGTGGCCGGCAGCGTCGCCAGCGGGACCAGCCGCGCGCCCGGCAGCCGTCCGATCGCCCACTCCTGCGGTTCACGCACGTCGATCAGGTCGAAGTCATCACCCCGCTCGATCCGCGCGGCCAGCTGCCGGGCGGTTACCTCGGGGATGGTGGCATCTCCGGCTGCAGCCACATCATTCAATCCGCAGAACTGCTCATAGTCGACCAGCGACTGGATTTCCCGCGTGCCGCACGCCGGGCACAGCGGGTCGCGCATCAGCTTCAGGGTGCGGAAGTGCATCCGGAGCGCATCCACCAGGAGCAGCCGCCCGATCAGCGTTTCACCGATGCCGGTCAGCAGCTTGATCGCCTCCGTCGCCTGGATCACCCCGATCAGCCCCGGCAGCACGCCCAGCACCCCGCCCTCGGCGCAACTCGGCACCAGCCCCGGGGGCGGGGGGTCCCGGAAGAGGCAGCGATAGCACGGGCCGGTGTCGGTCGCGAGCACCGATGCCTGGCCCTCGAACCGGAAGATGCTGCCGTACACATTCGGCTTGCCCAGGAGCACGCAGGTGTCATTCACCAGGTACCGGGTGGGGAAGTTGTCGCTGCCGTCGACCACCAGGTCGTACTCGCGCGCAATATCGAGCGCGTTCGCCGACGTGAAGTGCGTGTCGTACGTCTGCACGTCAACGTGCGGATTGAGCCCCTCGATCCGCTCGCGCGCCGACTCCAGCTTGGGCCGCCCCACGTCAGCGGTGCTGTGGATGACCTGCCGCTGCAGGTTGGTGGCGTCCACCACGTCGAAGTCGACGATGCCCAGCCGGCCCACGCCGGCGGCGGCGAGGTACAGCCCCAGCGGCGAGCCGAGGCCGCCGGCGCCGACAATGAGCACGCTCGAACCCTTGAGCCGCCGCTGCGCGTCGAGCCCGAACTCGGGAAGGATCAGGTGGCGGCTGTACCTGAGGATCTCGTCGTTGTCCAGCTCCGGCATCGGCTCCGCCACGATGGTCACGACTCGCCGGCCGCGAGCTTGGCGCCATACTCCTCGGTCGTGATCACGCCGCCCGCTCGCTCGGGCCCTCCCACGTCCTTCGCCGGCAACGCGTCCTGCACCAGGTCGATCCGCTTCCACGCGGGGAATGGTGTCTCCCCATTCTCGTCCGGAACGTACGGCGACGCCGCCACCCGCTGGTGCTTGTGCACCAGCCGGGCGCAGTTCAGGAAGACCTTGTCCACCTTGGCCCGCACGATGAGCTGCGCGCCCGGATACTTCGCCAGCAGCGGATCGTCGGTGCTGATCGTGGCCGTGGCCTGCACCCGCATCCGGTTGGGCGTCTCGAAGTCGATGAACAGCATGCCGATCTTGGCGGTCTCGGCAATGTTGCCCATCGACAGGAACATGCCGTTGCCATCGTAGCTCGGAAACGCCAGCGTCGTAGCGTCCACCACCGTAACAACGCCCACCGGCCCACCCTTGTGCGATACCGTCGGCTCCCCGCGCGCATTGACGGTAGCCAGGAAGAAGAAATCCCTCGACTCGATGAATGGCTGGTGCAACTCGGGAACGATCTGGTCCGTCACGATCGCCTGCTCGATGCGCTCAGCCAGCTTGCGACTGTCGAAGCTCGCCTGGAGTTCCTTCTGGGACTCAGTGTAGAACGCCACGTGGTGCCTCCAATGCCTAGAGCAGTTTCACGATCCAGTCGCCAACCACATACCCGATGCCGGCCACGCCGAGTCCCACCAGGAACATGTCCATCCCGCTCCTGATGATCCCCCGGCCGGTGAAGAAGCTGCGCGCCGCGCCCACGGCAAAGTGACTCAGCATGGCCAGGGCGAACGATGTCCAGATCACCCACGGCCCGCGGCCGAACAGGAACGGGGCTACCGGGATGAATGCACCGAGCGCGGTGGCGGTGCCCGTTACCCAGGCCTCACGCGTCGGCGTGCTCGTCGCCTCCCCGATGCCAAGCTCTTCCCGCACCTTCTCGGCGAGTGCGCGCTCCGGGTCCTTCATGACTTCGGCGGAGAGGGCATCCGCCTGGACGGCGGGGATCCCCTTCGCCTGGTAGATCAGGCTCAGCTCCTCCCGCTCGAGCTCGGGCATCAGCTTGATCTCGTCCCGCTCCATCGCAATCTCGTGCTCGAACACCTCGCGTTCGCTCTTCGCCGCGAGGTATCCCGACGAGCCCATCGACAGCGCATCGGCCACCATGCCGGCCACACCGGCGACCAGCACCGCGTGACTTCCGAGGTTCGCCCCCTGCGCGCCGATCATGCCGGCCACCAGGCCGAAGTTCGCGGTGAGCCCGTCGTTGAACCCGTACACGACGTTGCGCAGGAATCCACCGGCACCGGTCTTGTGCCACGGCTCCGCTGAGCCGCCACCCATCGACGCCAGCCGCTCCGCGTGCTCCTTCGACTCCCGCGCCAGCTTGAGCGCCGTGGGGCCCGCCGCCCCGTCCGGCGCCTCCCGGTAGAGCGAGAGATAGCTCTTGACCTCCCGGCCCTCTTCCTCGAGCAGGAGCGGCAGCACCACACCGGGCCCGATCCGCCGGGCTACCCAGGCCCGTACCCGCGCGTCGCGCGACGGCGGCGGCACCGTCACAATGTGGCCCTGCTCGGTCAGCAGCTTCTGCCACGCCTGGACATGGCGATCCTCCACCTCCGCGAGCTGGCCATAGATTTTGGAGCGGCCGGGATCCTGCTCGGCCTGTGCCAGCTCACGATAGAGGAACGCTGCATCAGCCTCGTCGGCGAGGTGGTGCAGCCAGTCGGCGGGGGGAGAAGTCGGGGAAGTTGCGCTCATGCCTAAATATAAGACTCCTAGCAAGATACCCCGCACTCACGCCCCGCTTCTCAGTCCCAGGGCCCGCCTCCCGGTGTCGCCGTTCCCCCTGACGCCTTTCGGTTCCCCGTGGGCTGCAACCCTCCCCCCTGTTCCGGCATCTTTACCAGTGCCATGACACGAGCGCTGATGATGGATGCGTACCCGGTAGCCAATGCCGATTCGGTTGTTGCCCGGGCCCGGGAGGGCGACGCGGCGGCGTTGGAGGCCCTCTACCGGGCCTTCGAGGTGCCGGTGTACAACCTCGCCCGGCGCATCTGCCGCACCACCGAGGACGCCGAGGACGTGCTGCAGGAGACCTTCTTCGAGGTCTGTCGCAGCATCGGCCGATATCGGAATGACGGCAGCCTGTGGGGGTGGGTCCGGACGATCGCCGCCAGCAAGGCGCTGATGCGACTCCGGCGCAACAAGTACCGCGACACCGACGAACTCCACGATGGCATGACATCGCACCGGCGCGAGGACACCGCGTTGCGCATGGACCTCGAGGCGGCACTCGAACGGCTGGGCGAGACCTCTCGCGCCGTGGTCTGGTTGCACGATGTAGAGGGATACACCCACGACGAGATCGCGGGAATGATGGGAAAGACAGTGAGCTTTTCGAAGTCCCAGCTGGCCCGCGCCCATGCACGGCTCCGTGGCTGGCTGGGTGAGGAGGTACTGGCATGACACACCTGACGATGGAACAGCTGCTCGAGCTGCGCGAACCGGGCGTTGAGCCGGGAGCGGCGTCGCAGCGGGAGCACCTGGCGGCGTGCGCGGCGTGCCGCGCCGAGCAGGATCGCCTGGAGCAGCGCATGGCACGGCTGCGCGCCCTCCCGACGCTCAGGCCGGCGCGTGACCAGTGGCCCCGCGTGGCGGCGAGGGTCGGTGCACGGAAGCGGCAGCAGCGGATCCGCTGGGTGACGGCGGGCGCCATGGCGCTCGCCGCCTCCCTCGCGCTGGCCGTGGTGGTCAGGCGCCCTGTGGCTGCCGCACCGGTCGCGGCATCGGCGCCGCAACTGACCGCGCTCCAGCAGCGCTCGCGCGCGCTCGAGGCGGCCATCGGTGCCTATGGAGCGGACGCGCGGGTACTGGACGGACGCACCAGCCGCGTGGCCGCCGACCTCGAGGACCGGATCGCCGATGTCGACCGCCGCCTGGAGCGCACTGAACTCACGGCGCCCCCCGGAATGCGCGGGCCCGACGTGACGCAGCTCTGGCAGGAACGAGTGGGACTCCTGGACGCGCTGGTGGATGTACACGTCACGCGCGCCAGCAATGTTGGGCTCTGAGCCCGGAGGGATATTTCAATGAATCGCGCAGGCTGGATCATCATCGTCGCCATGGGTGCTGCCGCCGGGTCGCTCGCCGCACAGGACCCCTCGCCCGAGCCACAGGTGCGGGTTGAGCGGTATCGCTCCCCGGGGTGGGGCTCGAACCTCGCCATGGTGATGACGCGCCGTGCCCGGATCGGCATCAAGGTCAACCTGCAGGCGCGGGCCAGTGACTCGGTGGGGGCGTATATCGAGGGCGTGACGCCCGGCGGCCCCGCGGCCAGGGCCGGACTCGAGGCGGGAGACATCATCACACGGCTCGACGGCACGCCGCTCGTCACGCCGCCGAGTGCCGGCAGCAAGCAGTCGATGAGGTACAACGGGGCACCCGGTTCGCTTCCCGGAATGAAGCTCATCGAGCTGGCAGCGCGCCTGCCGGCCAACGACACCATCAAGGTGGACTATCGCCGCGGCAAGGACAGCAGGAGCACGACGCTGGTGACGCAGGAGGATCCCGACAACGTCTTCATGGTGACGCCGGACGGAGGGCGGGAATTCTCGTTCACCTTCGACAATGACGGCCCCGACGGCTTCCAGGGTCAGATGATGCAGGGAATGGGCATGCGGCAGCCGATGCCGCCCGGCATGAAGATGCGTACCCCCATGGGCGAGGGGGACATGCCGTTCCGCGTGTTCATCTCGTCCGAGCTCGAGGCGCTCGAGCTGGTCACCCTCAACCCCGACCTGGCCCCCTACTTTGGCGCCACCGACGGCGTGCTGGTGATCCGCGTGCCTGAGGGATCAACGCTCGGGCTGAAGGGCGGCGACGTGGTGCTCGCCATCGATGGCCGGAAGCCGGCCAACACGGCGCAGATGCACCGTATCCTCCGGTCCTACGATCCGGGCAACGCGGTGAAGTTCGAGATCATGCGCAACAAGAAGACGCTCACCGTCTCGGGCACGATTCCGGAAGCGCCCGACATGAAGTGGCGCACCTCCGACAGTGGCGTGAAGGTGCGCACGAAGACGCCAAACTAGGGAACTGCAACGGCGTAAGGAGGAACAGCACCGCGGTTGTTGTTCCTCACGCTGTTTCGGTTCCCTTCACGCTGTCACCGTCAGCCGCCGTTCGCGGTTGGGATGCACCCGCCGTGCAAGCTCGATGAACATCGGAACGTCGAGACTCTGCGGGCCGTCGCTCATCGCTTCCTTCGGGTTCGGGTGCACCTCGACGATCAGCCCAGCAGCACCCGCCGCCAGCGATGCCTCCGCCAGTGGCGTCACCAGGCTTGCCACGCCGGCAGCGTGACTCGGGTCCACCACCACCGGCAGGTGTGACCGCTCGCGCACCAGTACGACGGCATTGAGGTCGAGCGTGTGGCGAGTGGCCCGCTCGAAGGTGCGGATACCACGCTCGCACAGCACGACATTCGGGTTGCCCTCCGCCAGCACGTACTCCGCCGCCATCAGCCACTCTTCAATGGTCGCACCGGCGCCGCGCTTGAGCAGCACCGGCACGCCGCTCCGCGCCGCAGCCCGGAGCAGCGAGAAGTTCTGCATGTTCCGGGCGCCGATCTGGAGCATGTCGGCGAATTGCGCCACCAGCGGCACCTCTTCCCAGCTGAGTACCTCCGTCACGATTGGCAATCCGGTGCGCTCGCGTGCCTCGGCCAGGTAGCGCAGTCCCTTCACGCCCAGCCCCTGGAAGTCGTAGGGCGAGGTGCGGGGCTTGAAGGCGCCTCCGCGCAGCATGTCGCCGCCCGCTGCCGCCACCGCGTCCGCCGTCTCCAGGATCATCTCGCGGCTCTCCACCGAGCATGGCCCCGCGATGAGCACCGGGCTGCTGCCACCAAACTCGAGATGCCGGACCTTCACAATCGATCCCTCCGGCATCCGCCGGCGATCGATGAGCGGGATGTCGGGCTTCTGCACGTGATGCGCCGGCGTGGGGTGGAAGATGCGAAACCCCGGCACCCCCTCGGTCCACGCCTCATAGCTGCCAAGGACGATCAGCTGGGCGGCGAGCGCCTCCACCTCCTCCAGTGCCTCCGCCACGCGCGGCTCGGTGGCGGCGCCTTCCACGTCGACGTAGAACCGGTACGTCCAGGGCGCCGATGGCTCCGGCCGAGACTGCAGCGCCGTGAGGTTGACGCCCCGTGCGCTGAATGCGAGCAGTGTGTGCGCCAGCATGCCGGGCCGGTGGTCGAGTGACACGATCAACGAGGTCTTGTACGGCCCCGTCCCCGGCGCTGCCACCGGTGCGTCATGACGGCTGAACACCAGGAAGCGCGTCTGGTTGGTGGGGTCGTCCTCGATCCGCTCCGCCAGCGGCACCAAACCGTGCGCCGCGGCCGCTGGCAACGCTGCGATCGCTGCTTCAGTCGGGTCGCCGTGTGCCGCCACCAGTTCCGCGCTGCCCGCCGTATCCCAGGCGCTGACCAGCTCGGCGTCGGGGAAATGCTTCGACAGCCAGCGGCGGCACTGGCCCAGTGCCACCGGATGCGAATACACCCGCTTGATCTGCCCGACCGTTGCCCCCGGCACCGCCATGATGGTGTGATGCACCGGGAGCAGTGTTTCGTGCGTCAAGGCGAGCTTGCCATCACCGAATGCCTCGTGCAGCAGGTCATAGGTGGCGGTGACCGAGCCGATCAGGGAGTTCTCGATCGGGAGGCAGCCGGCGTCAGCCCGGCCATCGCGTACCGCCGCCACGGCATCCGCCACTTCGCGACATGGCACCGCCTCGAGGTCCGGCCATCGGCGCCGTGCTGCCGCCTCACTGAAGGCCCCATGGGTACCCTGGATCGCTACGCGCATGCCGGTCGTGCTCCTTGTGACTGTTGTCAGGAAGTGCAGAAACTGAAACGCCCCGCCGGCGGGTGCCGGCGGGGCGTCGAGGGGTCCGTTCTGGCCGCGTTACTTCACGCTACCGGAACCGGACGCAGCTCGAGCCGCGCCGGCGCAGGTAAAAAAGAAGTACCGCGAACGAGTATTCATGCAGGAGAGTTTCGTGCCCCCGTCATCGGGTGTCAAGGGCGCGCCCTCAGGAGAGCTGGATCTGCCCCCCGGCAAAGAGGAACTGCTCCATGCTCTTGAGCAGCATCTCCTTGGCCTTCGGCTCACGCACGTTCAGGCCGTAGTGATTGATCATCTGCTGCTGGGCCTTCGTCCATTCCGCCCAGCAGGGCCCACAGATCTCCGCGTAGAGCTTCCGCCCCAACTCGTTCTGGAACGGCTGGAAGGCCATTTGCTCGCGGGTCTGGCCGCAGCGGGTACAGGTTATTTCTGCCATGACAAAAAAGTAGCGTGCTCTCGCGCTGCTGGCGACTCGGGACCTCTCCCAGTGCAGTTTCATGGGTACAGCCTCCCCCGGGACGATTCGGCCCGCCCAAGGGCGCGAACGCCGGCGGCGGTCCCCATGGCGGTGCCGACACCAAAGACGATCGCGGTACCCAGCGTGATCAGTGGCAGTGCCGCCAGGGGCCACGCCACCAGGAAAGCCGCTGCCCCGGCCACCAGCGGCGCCAGGGGCGAGCGCATCGCATCCACAAAGCGGAGGCGACGCTGCACGAAGCCGCGCGCAAAGAAATAGCTGCCAAGCGCAGACGCGGCGAAAATGAGCATGGAAGTCAGCGCCATGAGTTTACCCACCATGAAAAACCCCGTTGAACCAGAGAATGATGCCTTCGTGTTTCAGTACGGAACAACTGACAGGCGAGTTTCATGCGTATCGCTTTCGCGGCAATTCGGCCATTTTCCGCTTTCGCACAGCCCGGAGTCACACGCATGAGCAGCAAGCATCCGGTCGTCACCATCCCCGACGTGGGCAGCATGGATCACGCGTGGGATATCCTCGGTCCCTGGGAAGTCGATCTCGAGCTGCTGGCGAAGAACGACAGCGTCCCCGGTGAGCTGGCGTTCAACTCCTGGGACGAGGCGGAGCTTCGGCTGGATGAGGCCCGGGCCTCCGTGGCCGGGGTGCCGGCAGTGGTGCGGCTGGAGCGCGACAGCGAGATCGAACGGACCGATGCCGGCGGCGGGGCCCTGGAGTGGATGATGGGTGCGTCGGAAGCGCCGTGGTCGCTGCGGTGCGTCATGTGGCCCGGCGACCTCTACCTGCGCGTGGAGCATGTGGAGCACGACGAGGAGCTCTTTCGCCTCCGTGCTCGGCGCACGCGCGAGTACTACGCCGCGAAATATCCCTGAGACGCCATCCCTGATGCCCGCGCAGTGGACCGAGACGCCCTGGTGGTCCACGGCCCTCGCAGCGGCGGTGTGGTGCTGGGCAGGTCAACTGGCGTCGGCAGTACTCCTCTCATTCGGCGCAGCGACCCTCCTCGCACATGGAACGACCTGGCTCGGCGTGGCCGGCGGGGCATGGATCCTGGGGCGAGCCGCACGTGCCTGGCGTCATCCGGTCCTTCTGGTACTGCTTGCCTCAACCATCATCTGGCTGCCGCTCTTCCTCACCAGCATCGTCGATCGCCTGCGGCAAGCCCAGGTCATGGGCGTCGACGCGCGGATGAATCGAGCTCCTGCCCGGATGGCTGCTCGCGTTGGCGGGTCCCGCTGCAGTCCTCGCGATCCTGGGCCTGATCGTCCGCGCGCTGCCGCACCGTCCTACCAGCGCAGCGCCACGCTCCCCCACATGAACCCGGAGCCGAACGCCGTGGCGACAATGAGGTCGCCCGGACGCACCCGTCCCGCCCGCACGCACTCATCGAGGGCAATCGGGATGGTCGCAGCGGTGGTATTCCCGTAGTTCATGATGTTGTTGTAGACCTGCTCGTCCCGCAGGCCGAGTGTTTTCTGCACCATCTCCGAGATGCGCAAGTTGGCCTGGTGCGGCAGGAGCAGGCTCACGCTGTCCAGCGATTGCCCCGCGGCGGTGAGTACCGCACGGACCGATTCGGGCATGCGCACCACGGCGTGACGGAACACCTCCTTGCCGTCCATGGCGAGGAAATGCCGTCCCTCTGCCATCAGTTCCGCGCTGATGCGGGGGTGATACATCGACCCGGGCGCATCGACCCAGAGCTTCTCGGCGAAGGCCCCGTCGGAATGCAGGTCGAAGCCCAGGATGCCAGGCCCATCGCTGCTTGACGGGCCGAGAACCACGGCACCCGCACCGTCCGCAAAGATGACTGCCGTGGCGCGCCCGCGCGTGGTGACGTCCATCCCGGTAGACTGTACCTCCTGGCCCACCACCAGGACATGCCGGTACAGGCCGGCCCGGATATACGCGTCCGCCGTGGCCAGCGCATAGACGAACCCGCTGCACTGCGCGCGCACATCGAGCGCCGGTATGGGCCCCAGTCCGAGACGGTGCTGAAGCAGCACCCCGTTGCCGGGCGCAAAGTGGTCCGGCGTCGACGTTGCGAGTACAATGGCATCGATCGCGGCATCGGCCATGCCCGACGCGGCAATGGCGCGCCGGCTGGCACGCTCGGCCAGGTCCACGCCCGTCTCGCCTTCGCGGACCCAGTGCCGCTGCCGAATGCCGGTGCGCTGGGCGATCCACTCGTCCGATGTGTCCATGACGGCGGTGAGGTCGTCATTGGTGACGACCCGGTCGGGAACGGCCATGCCGGTACCCAGGATGCGGCTTCTGGTCATGCGTGTCCGGGTTGGGAGGTGGGGACGGCGCGGAAGATGTTGGCGGTGGGATCAGCGAATGGCAAGAGCCTGATGGAATCACGCGCGAGGAGGCGGGCTGTGGACGACGACGAACGGGACGATGGGGAGCAGGTCGACACGGAGCAGGAAATCTCCTGCCCCTATTGTGGTGAGACGGTGGCGATCACGGTGGACCCGACGGGCGGGTCGGAGCAGGAATACGTCGAGGACTGCCCGGTCTGCTGCCAGCCGTGGCAGCTGCACGTGGAGGTTGACGACGACGGCCGGGTGCACGTGTGGGCCGACGCCGAGGAGTAGCGGCCGGCCGGTGAATGCCCCGGCCGGCCGTCGGCACTACTCGTAACGCAGGGCGGTGATCGGGTCGAGCGACGCCGCCTTGCGCGCCGGCCAGATCCCGAAGAACAGCCCCACCGCCGCGCTGAACGCGAATGCCACGCCGATCGATGCCGGCGAGATCAGCGTGTTCCAGTGCATCAGCCTCGACAGCCCCACGGCGGCACTCACGCCCAGGATGATCCCGATCGTCCCGCCGCTGACGCAGAGCACCAGCGCCTCGATGAGGAACTGGAGCAGGATGTTGAGCTTGGTGGCCCCCAGCGCCTTCCGCACGCCGATTTCCCGCGTGCGCTCCGTGACCGATACCAGCATGATGTTCATGATGCCGATGCCGCCCACAATGAGGCTGACCGCGGCGATCGACGCCAGCAGCGCCGTGAATACCTGGGTCGCTGCTTGCTGCGTCGCCAGGAACTCGCGCTGGTTGCGCACCCGGAAATCGTTCTCGCCACCGGGCCTGATCTTGTGCTCGCGACGCAGCACCCGCTCGAGATCAACCATCCCCTGCTCGATGGGAACATTGTTCGCCACCTCGACCGTGATGGTGCGCAGCCGGTCGGTGCCGAACACGCGAAAGCGCGCGGTCTGGAGCGGGATGAGGATCTGCTCGTCGGGGTTCTGGAATCCCTGGGAACCCTTCTCGCTCAGGACGCCGATGATCTCGAAGGGAATGCCCCGGATCTGCAGCGTCTGGCCGATCATCGCCGCCGGGTTGGCGCCCAGCATCTCCGGCACCTGCGAACCCAGCACGGCGTAGCGTTCGCGCGCCTGGTCGTCGCCCTGCGTGAACATCCGGCCATTCGTCTCCGTGTAGTTCCGCACGGAGGCGTAGTTGGCCGTGGTGCCGACCACGCTGACATTGATGTTCTGGTTGCCGTACTTCACCTGCTGCTGGCTCGAGAGCTCCGGCACGACATTGCTGAGCAGGGGTGCATCACGCCGAAGGGCATCGGCATCGTCCACCGTCAGGTTGACCCGCTGCTCGGTGGCCACGCCCCGGACCGTCTGCTGGCCTGCATAGATGTTGAGCAGGTTGGCACCGAGCGAATTGATGCGGTCTTCCACCGCCTTCTGGGCGCCGGAGCCCAGCGCGACCATGGTGATGACCGCGCCCACGCCGATCACGATGCCGAGCATCGTGAGGGCGGCGCGAAGCTTGTTGGCGCGGATCGACTGGAACGCGACCGCGACCGTTTCACCGATCTGCATGGGCTACCGTCCTGCCGGCGCCGCCGGCCGTGCGCTCGTCGACGGGGTGCTGGACTTCATCCCCGGCATGCCGCCCCCCGTGATGCTCTGGATGCGGCTCTTGAACTCCTCCTGCGACGCGATGAGGCTCGAGCTGGGGAGCACCAGCACGGAGTCGCCCAGCTTGAGCCCGGAGATGACCTCGCTGTAGTCGAGGTCGGTGAGCCCGGTCCGCACCGGCGTGGCGCGCGGGCCGTCAGGTGTATCCAGGAACACCACGTAGCTGCCACCGAACTGGTAGTCGTTGCTCTGCGGGCGCGGGCGTCCGCCGGCGCCACCCCCATTCAGCTGCCGCATCTTGGTGAGGATCTGGCGCTCGGCCGGCGTGGGCTGCCCACCGCTCCGGAACTTCGCAAAGATGGCCTTCACCTGTGCCTCCGTGACCCCGTCCGGCAGCTTCACTGTGCGCCCATCCTGGGCCACCATGGTGTTGCCGGCCGGCTTGGCGGTGTCGGCCGGCGGACTGCCCGCCCCGGCGCCCATGGACACCTGGCGCGACGCCGTGTCGCCGCCCTGCGCCGCCGCCAGCTGCTCCCGCACGCGATCCATGGAGAGCCCGAGGACACCCGCCGCCGACTCCACGTCCTTCTGGGTCCGGAGGGCGGAGTTGGGGACCGCCAGCACGCTGTCGCGACGACCCACATGAATCTCCACCTCGGAGTTCATCCCGGGACGCAGGAGCCCATCCCGGTTGTCGATGCGCACCAGCACCGGGAACATGGTGACGTTCTGCTGCACCTCGGCGAGCGGTTCGATCTTGAGCACTTCACCCTGGAACGGCCGATTGGGATAGGCATCAACGGTGACCGTCGTGGCCTGGCCCGCCTTGATCTTGCCGATGTCGGTTTCGTCCACCAGCGTGCGCACCTGCACCAGGTTCAGGTCGGCCATCTTCATCAGCACCGTGCCGCCGCCGGCATTGAACGTGGCGGAGGCTACCACTTGCCCGCGCTCGATCCCCTTCTGGATGATGACGCCCGTGATCGGCGCCTTCACGTCGGTGTCCTCGAGCGAGATCTGGTTGTTCTCGACGTCGATCCGCGCCCGCACCACCGCCGCACTGGCCGTGGCGTAGGCGAGCTGGGCGTTCTCGTACTCCTGCTGCGTGATCGTCTGCGCATCCCGCAGTGCCTTGGAGCGATCCAGTTGCGTCTTGGCGTTGTCGAGCTGCGCCTGCGCCAGTGTCAACTGTGCTTTCGACTGGTCCACGGCGTTCTGCGCCTGCCGCGGGTCGATACGGATCAGCAGCTGGCCGCGCTTCACGAGCTGGCCGGTCTCGGCGAGGATCTGCAGCACCTCGCCCGATGCCCGCGTCTTGACCTCGACGGTGGTATCGGGCTGGATGGCACCCGACGCCTGGGCCGAGACGACGATGTCGCGCCGGGTGATGGCTATGGCCTGGTACACCGGCTTCTCGACCGGCTTGGAGCAGGCGGCCAGCAGGAGCACGACGGCAAGGGAACGGGTACGCATCAGCTGGTCCTCTCGGTCAGGAAGTCGCGCTCAACGCGCCCATCCTTCAGGTGAATCTGGCGTTGGGCGTGCATGGCAATGTCATGTTCGTGCGTCACGAGCACGACGGTCTGGCCCCCGGTGTGCAATTCATCGAACAGGGCCATGATCTCGTCGCTCGTGGTCGAGTCGAGGTTTCCCGTCGGCTCGTCGGCCAGCAGGATGCTCGGCTCGTTCACCAGCGCGCGCGCAATGGCGACGCGCTGCCGCTGGCCACCTGACAGCTCGTTGGGGCGGTGGTGCATGCGGTCGGCGAGCTGCACCCGGCGCAGCGCCTCCGTGGCGAGCTCCTTCCGCTGCTTCGATGGCTTGCCGGCGTACACCAGCGGCAACTCGACGTTGTGCAGTGCCGTGGCGCGCGGCAGCAGGTTGAAGGTCTGGAACACGAAGCCGATCTCGCGGTTCCGGATCCGCGCCAGTTCGTCGTCCCCCAGCTCCGACACCCGGTAGCCATTCAGCCAGTATTCCCCCGCCGACGGCGTGTCCAGGCAGCCAATCATGTTCATCAGCGTCGACTTGCCGGAGCCGGACGGACCCATGATGGCCACGTACTCGTTGCGACGCATCACCAGGTCCACGCCACGGAGCGCACGCACCGTCTCGGTCCCCATGACGTACTCGCGCTCCAGGTTCCGGGTCACGATCACCGCGTCCTTGGGCGTGTCCGGTGGCAACTGGGCCATCCGTTCGGCAGTGTCGAGCAGGTTCCGGCTCATATTGGCCTCCCCACGATTGCTTCGATCTGCGCCACCGCCTGGAGATAGGCGAACCGGGCGTTCACCACGTCGAGTTCCGACTGCGTCAGGCTCTCCTGCGACACCAGGAGGTCAACAATGGTCGCGACGCCCAGCCGATACCGCTCGGCCACCACCCGCAGGTCTTCCTCCGAGGCCTCCCGGCTCTGGCGGGCAATCACGACCTGGAGCCGCGCCGCTTCGAGCTGTGCGAACTGCCCGATCATCAGTGACTGGACCTGGTGCTCGGCATCCGCGGCGTTGGCCGTGGCGATCTCGACGTTGCTGACCTGCAGGTCCACGTTCCGCTCGCGAGCAAACCGGTTGAACAGGGCCCAGTTCAGGCTCAGGCTCGCCTGGCGCTGGTTCTGGAGACCGAAGCTGTTCGAGTTGTTGCCGCTGTAGTTCCAGCTTCCGCCCAGCGCCAGCTGCGGCCAGTAGGTGGACTTGGATGCCTTGAGCTGCGCCTCCGCCTGCGCGAGCGTGGCCCTGGTGTTCCGCACGCTGGGGGAGCGCTGCATGGCCTCCTCCAGGAGCGCCATGGTGTCGACGGTCGTGATCGGGTGATAGAAGGCGGAATCGTCCGCCGCTCGCACGCGGCCATCGTACCCGATGAGGCGCGCCAGCGCCGCCTCGGCGGCGGTCAGGTTCGCCCCCGCCTGCAGCAGCTGCACCTGCGTGTTGCCCAGGGTCACCACCGACCGCAGCGAGTCCGACCGGGTGGCACTCCCGGCATGCAGCCGCGCCACCGCCGCCTTGAGCTGTTCCTCGGCGCGCTTGACGCTCTGCTCCCGGACCGCGACAATCTCGCGTCCGGCGAGCGCCGTGAAGAACTGCACGGTGGTGTTGTAACGCTGCTGGTAGCTGGCGTTGGCGAAGCCGGCCTCGGCGGCGCTGAGGCCGGCCTTGGCCGCCTTCGAGTCATTGCTCCGGCGGAACCCGGTGAAAACGTCCCAGCTCGTGCTCAGGCCCAGGTTCAACGTTTCCGTCTCGGTGTTGGCCCCGATGAACTGGCCGGTGACGGGGTCGACGCGACCGCTTCCCTCCGCATAGAAGTACCCGGCGCTGCTGCTGGCGTTCAGGTTGGGCAACCAGTTGCCGAGCGCCACCTTCTCCTGCGCCTTCGCATTCCGGATCCCCGCCTGTGCCTGCACCACCGAGGGCTGCACCCGGTTGGCGAGCACGATCGCGTCGGCGAGGGTCACCTCCGGGATCGTGCCGGGCGTGGCCAATCGTGCCGTGGGCTCCTGGGCCGCCAGCAGCCCGGGGACCATCAGCAGGAGCAATGAAAGCCTACCGGCCATTCGAGCCTCCAGCCTTTCGCTCCTGTTCGTGCTTCTGCCGCATTGCTTCATACTCCTTCTGCTGCCGTGGGTCGAGGAAGCGCGTAATCTCCGCCCGCGTCATCGCGCGCAGGCTGTCCATCCGTGGACGGACCTCGGCCATGAGCGAGTCCATCGCCGGGGTGAGGTGATCGAGCACAGCCTTGACGCTGTCCCGCTGTACCGGCGACAGGTCGAGGTTGCTCGTGAGGTGGTCGAGGTACCAGGCCGACCGGCTCTTCGACGGGGGTGGCGCAGGCGCGTGCGCGGCATACGCCATGGCCGCGGCACCGGTCGCGGCACCGAGTACGAATGTGGCGACCAGCAGCAGGGCTGCCCGCCGGGCTGACGAAATCATCTTCCCTCCACAAGACCGGCGAGCAGGATCTCCTGCGCCGGCACCGATTCCGAGACGAGCAGCTCCGCCACCGTGATGGTGCCGGGGGTCGAGGCTTCCGTTCCCCGGTACCACAGGGCAGCGGCGCCCAGGAGCAGGATGGCCGCGGCGGCCGCCACACTCGGCCGCAGCCAGCGCGCAAGCACGTCCAGCGTGCGTTCCTGCCGTGTCATCGCCACCGAGGCGCGCACCCGGGCGAGGAAGCCAACGTCGTCCGCGCCCGACAGCGCCTTCCGCAGCATCGCGCCCAGCGCCTCGTCGCGCTCCGGGTCGAATGGGTTGATCTGGTTCACCTGGTCTCCTCCCGTAGCGTCCCGAGTTCCTCCCTCAAGGCCCGCCGTGCATGAAACAACTCGGAACGAACCGTTCCCACCGGTGCACCCACCAGTTCGGCGATCTCCGCGTGCGAAAACCCCTCGGCATCAAACAGGGTCACCACCATGCGTTGGCGCTCCGGCAGCGTTGCGAGTGCCTGCTTCAGGCCGTCGCGGAGCAGCGCGCGCTCGGTGTCCTCTTCCGGTGTCCGGATGGTGGTCGCCACGCCGGGACTCAGCCGCTCGGTCTCTCGCACCGACCGCCGTCGCGCGAGATCACGGGCGGCATTGACCACGATGCGCATCAGCCAGGGGCGGAAGGGGCGGGCCTGATCGAACCGCTCCAGTGACCGCCAGGCCGCCACCAGCCCGTCCTGGGCGGCGTCATCGGCGTCGTGCTCGTCGCGCAGGATCACGAGGGCCACCCGCCGGGCGGACGCACCGTGGCGCTCGACCAGGAGGCCGAACGCCTCCTGGTCTCCCGCCGCCGCCTCCCGGGCCAGCTCTCCGTCACCTGCGTCCCTATTACGCACCAGCCTCCTCAAACGTTGAGCGGGGCCCCGGCAGCTGTCCGGGGCCCCGCCGCACCAGTCATGGCGCAGGTCAGGTCGCGCCCAGTCCCAGCAATCGCTCGTGCGGGCGCAGCGCCACGAGGAGCATCCCGATCAGCTGATCGAGTGGCACGCCCAGCTCCTCGGCCCCCAGCCGGACATCGTCCCGGCTGACGCCGCGCGCAAAACCCTTGTCCTTGAGCTTCTTCAGCACGCTCGGCGCCTCCAGTTCGGCCATGCTGCGGTTGGGCCGCACCATGGCGCAGGCCACCAGGAACCCGGTCAGTTCATCGGCCGCGAACAACGCTCGCGCCATGAGGGTGTCCCGTGGCACGCCGGTATACGTCGCATGGCCCAGGATGGCGTGCTGCATCGGCACCGGAAGACCTCGCTCCGCAAGGATGCGGACGCCTTCTGCGGGATGCTCATCGGTGGCGGAGTGCTGCGCGTTGGGAAAGCGCTCGTAGTCGAAGTCGTGCAGGAGGCCCACAAGTCCCCAGTCATCGGGATCCTCACCGTAGTGCTCGGCAAGGGCTCGCATCGACAGTTCCACGGCGTACATGTGCCGCCGCAGCGCCTCCGACGGGGTGTAGTCGTGGACAAGCGCAATGGCCTGGTCTCGGGTGAGTGTCATGCGGGGAAGTTACCACAGGACGTGAGGACGTGAGGACGTGAAGGCGTGCGGTGACACAACGGGAAACGGGCGGAACGAAAGTTCATTTCGCCCGCCCGCCAGGTCACGTCTTCACGTCCTCACGTCCTCACGTCCTCACGTCCTCAAGGCACCGCCGGCACCTGCGTCGCGAAGAACCGGTTCACCACGGCGATCATCGAGTCGGCGACCACCTGGTGGGTGGCGGAACTCGGGTGGAATCCGTCGAGGGAGAACCAGTCCCCGAAGTTGACCGAGCCCCCCGTGGGCACCGCTGCCAGGTCCGGGAACAGGGGGATGCCTGAGCCCTGTACCTGCAGCTGGGCGAAGATCTCCCCCGCGTCGACCAGGGCCCAACCACGGTCGGTCGCCTGCTGGCGAATGAGCCCGTTCATCTGGTCGGTGGTGTTCCGCACGTACGCATACTCTTCGGGGGTCACCACCTGCAGCGTGTTGCTGCAGTCGAGCGTAAATGGCGTAAACGGCGGTGCCGAGGCCTGCAGCAAGCCTGCCACGCCCACGGTCCAGGGCACCAGCACCGAGTCGCCCTTCGATCCCGGAATCGCGGCATTTGGTGCGCAGTTGTTGTCGACGCTGACGGTGGCCGGGAACTGCGCGGGGAACCCGCATGCCCCGGTCTTGAGGCACCAGTAGGTGCTGCCGCGCGAGGTGTACGGGATCTGCGTCACGTCCGGAATGGTGAACGCCACCACCTTGGTGCCGAGGGTCTCCACGCTGTCGGCGAAGCGAATGTAGTTCGCCGCGAACACGGGATATGGCGTGATCGAGTCGGGGTCGCCGGGGTTCGGCAGTGACGAGACCGCCCCGATGACGTCCGACGATCCGATCTCGATGCTCAGCAGGGTCGGCTGCGCCGCCCTCACGGCGTTCCACGGCGTCTGGCCGCCCAGGAAGAACACCTGCAGCCGCTCGTAGGTGCTCGTGGGGGACCCGACGTTGGTGAAGAGGTCGGGCGTCGTGAGCCCGGGCACCGCCAGATTGCCGACCTGGTAGGGAATCGGCGTCTCGCGCAGGCTGCATGATGGCGCGGCAGGGCCACCGACACGCGCCTGCGTGACGTTGTTGACGAACGGTGCGGGGCAGCCCGGCATGTTCAGGCTGGGACGGAAGAAGCTGGCCCCCGCCTGCTGGGCCACGAGCACCGGGAAGGCCCGCTGCTGGGTGCTGTCGTTGATCCCCGCCGACTGCAAGCCGGAGGAGATGCTCGTGCCGATGGCGACGAACCTCGTGAAGAGCCCGCTGTTGTTCGAGAGGTCGGGCGGATCGAGGGTCTCGTTGGTGTAGCAGCCCACCACCATTGGCAGGGCGAGTGCGATGAGCCGGAAGCGTCGGAACATGGACTCGGTTCTCCCGGTCAGAAGGTGGCAGTGAGCGTGAGGCCGAACAGGCTGGTACTCGCGTTCGAGTACAGGCCGTTGGTGTCCGGTCCGCCGGGCGGGATATCCACAGTCCGACCGCGGCGGTTCACCGGATCGACGAGCATGTAGGCGGCATCGACGTACAGCGACTTGCAGAGCCGGATGCCGAAGCCCACCGAATAATCGTTCCGGGCCGCCTCGGGCAGGTTGGGCACGACCGACTGGTCGGGTGCGGCTGCGTCATGAAAAATGTAGCCGAGGCGGAACTTCACGTCGCGCTGCTGGGACAGCAGGAGTTCGGCACCGAAGCGCCAGGTCCAGACACTCTGGTCGTTCAGCACCAGGGACGATGCCGGCAGGATCTCGAAATCAAGCGGGATCTCGTCGAGCACTTCCCACCAGGTGTACTGCGCATCGAACATGACCTTCAGCATCTTGACGGGCGTCACCGCAATACCCATCACCAGCTGGTCCGGCAGCCGGATCGTGGTGGATACTCCTTGGGTCACCAGGGCGCCGCCGGCCTGGAACTGTGGCGCCACCAGGGCGTCCACCGGCGTGCCGCCTGGCAAGCCGAGCGGGTTGCCGGCGGTGAGCACGAGACCGGTCGGGTCCTGGGTGAACTCCGCCGTGCCGCCGTCAGCGGTGATCTTTTGCCGGGCAGTGTAGCGGGCGCCGATCGATACCTGCGGCGTGATGTCATAGGTGGCGCCGACGTTGTAGCCCAATGCCCCACGCACTGCCGGTGACGGTCGCGTCGGCGAAGTCGGTGCCATAGGGGACGCCGAGCATGCCAAAGGTCGTGCGGGCGGAGCCCGGCGCCGCAGGAATACTGGGACGAGAGGTCAAGCTTCCGCTCGAGGTCCACGTGCAGGTTGGTGATATCCAGCCCGGCACCGATCTTCAGCTTGCCGAATTGCGCCGCTGCCGTCGGCTGCAGGTAGATCGCGCGCAACGACGTCTTGTACCCCAGGAACCGGCCCTCGAAGGTGTCCTTGTTCCATTCCGTGGTCAGTCCGTAGGGGACAAAAACACCGAAGCCCAGCGCAAAGCGCTGGGCGACGGGAGCAACGAAGTAGAGGTTCGGGATAGCGTATGTGTTGCTGAGGAACTCGGCCTGGATCTGCGTATTGTCGTTGGTCCAGGTTGTCGATGGCCAGATGAGCGTGCCGCCAACCGAGCCGGTGGTGGGCAGGCCGGCGATGCCCGCCGGATTGAAGTACATGCCGGACGCATCACCGCATGGCTGTGCGACGGCGGTGCCACCGCGTCCCATGGTGCAGGCGCCTTGCTCGTAGACGCCGTACCCCTGCGCATGGGCAACCGCGGGCACCGCCAGCAGCAATGCCGCCGTCAGGGCGAAGCACACTTCGGAACGCTGCATACGCGAACTCCGAATAATGGGAACCATGTTTTGGGTCAGGGCGCCGGTCAAGCTATTGACCGATCAGGCAAAGGGTACTGCGCGGCGGGTCCAGTGTCAAAGACTAGTGCTGGCCTCCGGTGGGGGCGGCACTCGCGGACAGCGGCACGCTGGAGGCGGGGGTGCCGTCGATACTGATGGCAAACCGGTAGTGACCCGGCCGGGGCAGCGGGACATCGAAGGCGAGCACGGCGGACGCCTCCACATCGGTCGCGCCAACCGGCGGCTCGCCGAACTGCACCGTGCCTTCCCCGCCCGCCAGTTCGGTGTCCCGGTCGTCGAGGAACCGGATCCGCAAGGCATGCACCCCGATCTCGCTGCGCTGCGCCCGAAGCCGGATGACCAGGTGGGTGCGCGGGTGCACCGCAGGAAACCCGCCCACCCACACATGCCGGAAGATGCCGAGCACCGACAGCTTGCCCTGCTGATCGAAGAGGGCGTAGTCGGCCAGGACGGCGAAATCGACCAGCAGGTCAGCTCACCCTGATCGAGGTCACCTCATCGCCCTGGCGGATCGCATTCACCACGTCCATGCCGGAGGTGACCTGCCCGAACACGGTGTGCTTGCGGTCGAGGTGCGGCTGCGGAGAGTGGCAGATGAAGAACTGGCTCCCGCCGGTGTCCTTGCCGGCGTGCGCCATGGACAGGGTGCCGGCCACATGTCGATGGGTGTTCTTCTCCGTCTCACACTTGATCTTGTACCCGGGGCCACCGGTACCGGCCCTGGGGTCGCCCGCCTTTTTCGAGAGCGGGTCGCCGCCCTGGATCATGAAGTCGGAAATGACGCGGTGGAAGCGGGTGCCGTCGTAGAAGTCGCTGTTGGCGAGCTTCTCGAAGTTGGCGACGGTATCGGGCACCTCGGTGTCGAAGAGCTCGGCGACGATGGTGCCCTTGCTGGTCTCGATGGTTGCAGTCTTGGCCACGATGCCTTCCGGAAAGAGTGGAAGGAATCTACTGCAGTCTACGGCGAGACGTTGTCCGGATCGGTCATGACGGAATTGACCATGTCGGGGTCGTTGGCGGGGTCGTTGCCCGGCTGCTGCACGTCCGAATCCTGGGCCATGTTCTCGTTGCCCGGTTGGCGCATGTCGGGATCGCTGGCCACGTTCACGTTGCCGGGCTGCTGCACATCGGGATCCTTCGCGAGGTTTTCGTTGCCCGGCTTCTGGACATCCGTGTCCCGGGCCATGTTCTCGTTGCCCGGCTGCTGCACGTCGGCGTCGTTCTGGAGTTGCATGTTGTCGGGATAGGCGCCGGCGACACCAACGATGTCGGGATCTACCACCGGCCCCTGACCGGTGATCTCCGATTGCCATGCCATGAGCTGCCCGGTGTACTGCTGGTACAGGCGCAGGTTCGCCTTCATCGCCGGCGTGATGTCCGGGGCGGACGGGTTCTGCTGCGAGGCCTGGTACTCCTTCGCGGTCAGGACGAGGGCCAGTTCGCTCAGCACGCCCTGGCGCACCGTGAGGCCGGCACTCGCGTACGCCTGCCGCACCTGCGGGATCTGCTGCAGCCGCGCGATGGCCTGGTCGACGGTCGGGTTGCCCTGCGATGCCGCGACGATCTGGTTCCCGAGACCAGGCGTGGCGGCGATCGCCTGGGCCAGGCGGTTCCGCGCGTGCACCACCGCCTCCACCTCCGCCGCCGAAAACCGGAAATTGAGCGCAGACTGGATGCTGGCCGACTGCTGGGCCGGCGCAAGCGACGGCACGGCAACCAGCAGGGCCACGATCACCATCAGGCCGCGGACGCGTGAACGCATGTCAACTCTCCTTGCCACGTGACCCGGCGTGCTCACACCTGCGCCGAGGGACAGAGATCGGCGAGGACGCACTCGCCGCACTTGGGCCGCCGCGCGATGCAGGTCCGCCGACCATGGAATATCAGCAGGTGCGACAGCAAGGCCCAGTCGCGCTGCGGGAACAACGCCATCAAGTCGCGCTCGATGCGCTCCGGATCGGTGTTTCGCGAGAGCCTGAGCAGCCGCGACAGGCGACCCACGTGCGTATCCACGGTCACACCCTCGTTGATACCGAAGGCGTTGCCCAGAATGACGTTAGCGGTCTTTCTCCCGACGCCCGGCAACACCCGGAGCGCGTCCATGGAGTCGGGAATGCGGCCCCCGTGCAACGTCACCACAGCATTCGCCATGCCGATGAGGCTCTTGGTCTTGTTACGGAAGAATCCGGTGGAGCGGATGATCTCCTCCACCTCTTCCGGCCGCGCGTCGGCCAGCGTCGCCGCATCGGGATAGCGACGGAAGAGCGCCGGCGTCACCAGGTTGACTCGTGCGTCGGTGCACTGCGCCGAGAGGATGGTGGCGCAGAGGAGCTCGAACGCATTGCGATGGTTGAGCTCGCAGTGGGCGTCGGGGTACTGCTTCTTCAGGCGCGTGAGGATCTCCAGCGCTCGCAGCTGCAGGGCCGCCTTCGATTCCCGGCCCTTCGGTCTCGTGGTGGGCACTACGCGGAGCCGGCGAAGGCCATGAAGCCGTCCAGATCGCGTGCGTTGAGCACGTCGTCGGGCCCGAGCCCCCCCTTGCGTGCGACCCCCACTCCAAAATCCACGTAGTCGAGGCCGGCGATATTGTGCGCGTCGGCACCGATCGAGAGCAGCGCACCGGCGGCCCTGGCCGACGGAACGACCCGCCAGTCGAGGTCGAGGCGATGGGGGTCGGCATTGATCTCGAGGGCGACGCCCCGCGCCGCGGCTCGCTGGATGACCGCGTCCATGTCGAGCTGGTATGGGTCGCGCGACAGGAGCAATCGGCCGGTCGGGTGCCCGAGGATCGTCAACCGTGGGTCGTCGAGGGCCCGCAGAACGCGCGCGGTCATCTGCTCCGCGTTCATGTTGAATCGGCTGTGCACCGAGCCGATCACGAAGTCGAGCCGCTCCAGCACCTTCGCCGGGTAGTCCAGCGCGCCGTCCTGCAGGATGTCCGCCTCCACTCCCTTCAGCACGCGAATGCCCTCGAGCCGCGCATTCACCTCGTCGATCTCGGCCCATTGGCGCTCGAGGTCGGCGGCGCGCAGCCCGCCGGCGTACGCCGCCGACTGGCTGTGGTCGGTGATGCCGACATAGCGGTATCCCTGGGCGCGGCACGCAACCGCCAGCTGCTCGACGGTATTCGTGCCGTCGCTGTAGTTGGTGTGGCAATGCAGGAAGCCGAGGAGGTCGCCCCGCTCCAGCAGGCGCGGCAGGGCGCCGCGCGCGGCAAGGGCGATCTCGTCCCGGCCCTCGCGCAACTCGGGAGGGACCAGCTGCAGCCCGAGCGCCGCGTAGAGGGTCGCCTCGTCGGGCGTGGGCACGAACTCGCTCCCGCGCCACAGGGCGGCGCCGCTGAGCGCAAAGCCCGCACTGTTCGCGTGCGCGGCGAGCAGCCGGAGGTGCGCGTCGCTGCCGGTGGCATGCACCAGCACCGCGCCAAGGTTGACGGGCGCGGTGACGATCACCTGTGCCACGCTGCCGCCGGCGAACCGGAGCGTCACGCGGCGCTCATCCTGCCCGGCGAACTCGCTCACCCCAGGCAACTCGCTCAGCGTGGCGAACACCTCCGCCGGCAGCGCGTCGCTCGTGAGCACGATGACAATGTCGCGCACCACCTCCGCGCACCGGCGCACGTCACCCGCCACCACCGCCTGGCGCACGCCCTTCATCTGGCTCAGGGCCGCGCGCAGTACCTCGGCTTCCTCCGCGGCATGGTGGGACAGGCGAAAGGCGCTGGCCTGCCGGAGAAACCGGATTCCCTTGAGGATGTTGTCCGCCGTCTTCTGCCCGAAGCGCGGGAGCTTGGCCAGGCTGCCGTCCAGTGCCGCCTCTTCCAGCTCGCTGACCGAATCCACCTTGAGCGTGTCGTGGATCAGCCGGATCTTGGCCACGCCAAGGCCGGGGATCTGCAGCATGTCGACGAGCCCCGGTGGGACCTGGTCGCGCAGTTCCTCCAGCACCGACGCCCGTCCCGTCGTCACGACCTCCAGGACGATCTGCAGGGTGGCCGGCCCGATGCCTTTCGTCGCCGCGAGGGTGCCATCCGTCAGGGCAGGGGCGAGGTCGCCCGGCAGCCCGGCGACCGCCTTGGCGGCGGTACGGAAGGCCCGGATCCGAAAGGGGTTCTCGCCCTTGAGCTCGAGGAACGATGCGATCTGCTCGAGCACCTGCGCGGCGCTCTTCTTGTCGACGCGGGCGACGGGGCCGGGGGTCATGCCGCACGCCATCCGAGTTCGAGCAGCTCGGGTGCACCTGCAATGGAGTGGAGTCCCGCCGCCGCGCCACCGGGGAGGATGCTGCTGAACGGGGCCGAGTGGTCGGGCCGCGCCAGCTCGGTCGGTCGGGCGCCCGACGCTTCCACCACGGTGAAGCCGTCCCGGTCGGCACGAACGCCCAGCACGCCCAAGACCCGCAGCTCGCCGTCCGGTGTGTGGTGCACGAAGAGACCATCAAGGGGTTCATGGGCCTCGCCCTCGAGCGCCTGCGCCCACACCTGGCGCTCGGGGAACTGCAGGTACCGGGCGGCCGCCTCCCCACCCGCGGTGGGTGCACCCTCCAGCAAGGCCTCGAGGTCCGCCTGCTCCAGGGGCAGTACGGGGCGCTCGGCAGCCCAGAAGAGGTACGCATGGTGCGCGAGCGCCACGAGCTGGTCCATCCCCTCACCCACGCCATCGTCAGGCCGAAGGTCGCGAATCAACGAAGCCGTTTCAGGAACCATGAGGAAGGCGTCGCGGTCGCGGGGATCACTTCCCTTGGCGGCGAGCGCGTCACGGATGGCCGGGAACCGGTCGTCGGCAATGGGGTCGAACACGAGGTCGAACGGGGTTACGCGGGGCACTTGGGGAACTATAGTCACGCGAGAAAGGCCTGCAGCGCCTCGGCGAACGCTTCCGGCTGCTCCACATGCGGGCAGTGCCCGCAGGGGGAGAGCAGGTGCCATTCAGCACGGAGAAGCTGCGCCGCCTCCTCTGCCGCGGATGCCGGGATCACGTCCTCCTTGCCATGCAGCACGAGCGCAGGGAGGTGGAGCGCCGCGAGCCGTGGCCGGAGGTCGTAGTCGCCGAGACTCGACCAGACCTCCTGCTGCGTGCGCGCGATGACGCGAAACGACGCGAGCTCCCGCACCAGCTCCGGATTGACGAAGTAGGGCACCACCGAGAGCTCGAAGATCCGGCGCTGGAAGGCGTCGGGGTCGCGCTCACGCAGTCCGCTCGCCCGGAGCGCCGCGCGCTCCGCCTGCAGTGCCGGGCTCATGTTCCGGGCCGAAAACGTGGCCTCGAACTCCAGTCGGGCGGCCCGCCATGCCGGCGCCGGCGACACCAGCGCGAGGCGCGCCACCCGGTCGGGGTGCTCGGTGGCGTAGAGCATCGCGAGGAGGCCGCCCCACGAATAGCCGCAGAGCACCAGCTGCTCGAGCCCCCACGCCTCCCGCAGGGCATCGAGGTCGGCGACCTGCTCTTGCCAGCCGACCGGGGTCCCGGCGGCGACCGGTGACTGCCCGCCACCGCGCTGGTCGTAGTAGATGAGGGTGTGGTGACCGGCGGCCAGCAGGTCAAACCCCGGCCGGAGGTAGTCGTGGCTCGCGCCGGGACCACCATGGAGCACGACCACGGGCGGCCCCTCGCCGACGCGACGCTCGAACAGCTCGACGCCACGGATGCGCCGCCGCGAATCAAGGCTCAAAGGAGTACGGCCAGCGCGTCGGCCACCTGCTTCACCGCCGCTTCCTCCTCCGCGGTGAACGGATCCGGCACGTCGCTGTCCACGTCGATCTGGCCCAGGATCAGGCTGCCACGACGGATGAGCACCACCAGTTCCGAGCGCGTCCACGTATTGCACGCGATGTAGTTCTCCCGGGCGCGCACGTCGGGCACGTTCTGGTCGGCGTTCATCGCCACGGCGGTGCCGCACACGCCCTCGCCCACCCGGATCCGGGTGTGCTCGGTGTCCCGGCCAGCGAACGCCTCCAGCACCAGCTCGTCCCCATGCAGCATGTACATGTACACCGAGGTATACGGACTGCCGGCCGCCCGGATCCGCTCGGCGGCGAGGCCAAGCATCGCCGTGCGCTCGACGTCGCGCGTGAAGGCGCCGCGCAGTGCCGCGACGATGGGCTCGGGATGGAGGACGGTCATCATCCCGCCCGCGTGCCGAGCGTCACGGTCACCGTCAGCGGCTTCCCGTCGCGCTGCACCGTCACCGGCACGACGTCGCCCGGCTTGTGGGCTCGCAGGGCGTCGGTCATCGCCTGCAGGTCGGGAATCGGCATGTCGCCGATGCGCGTGATGATGTCGTCGCGCTGCAGGCCCGCCTTCTCCGCCGGGCTGCCCCCGCGCACGCCGCTGAGCTTCACCCCCGCCGCGTCACCCGCCATGTCGGGAACGGTGCCCAGGTAGGCACCATAGCCCGGTGTCTGCGCCTGCCCCGGGGCGGGTACGGTCGCGTGCGGCGACGGCAGCTCCACGAAGGTGAGCGGCGTCGGCCGGTCCGCGAGCTCCTGCAGCAGCGCGGCGGCAAAGTCCGTCACCTTCAGCAGGCCGGCCACGTTGATCTTCTGCCAGTCGTCGGTGGTGCGGTGGTAATCCTCGTGCAGGTCGGTGAAGAAATGCAGCACCGGCTTCTTCACCGCATAGAAGGCCGACTGGTCGCTCGGGCCGTACCCGTCGCCGCGCATCTTGAGGTCGAAGCCGAACGACTTGTTCAGGGAATCAAGCAGCGGCGTGAACTGCGTCGCCGTCTCGGTGCCGTAGATGATCAGTCGATCGTTCTTCAGGCGGCCGACCATGTCGAAGTTGATCATCGCTATCGTCTTGGCCAGCGGTACGGCCGGCTGGCGCACATAGTACGCCGAGCCGAGCAGGCCGAGTTCCTCCCCGCTGAAGGCCACGAAGACGATGGTGCGCGCGGGGCGGTGCAGGGCCAGCCGCTGGGCCAGGTTGATGATGGCCGCAACGCCCGAGGCGTTGTCGTCTGCCCCGTTGTGCGCCTTCCCCGCGCTGTCAGGATCGAGCGCCCCGAATTCCCCGCCGCCGAGATGGTCGTAGTGCGCCCCGACGACAATGACCTGCTCGCGGAGTCGCGGGTCCGATCCGGGGAGCAGGCCGATCACGTTGCGCCCGACCATGCCGGCGGACGCGACCCGCTGGGCGCCGCCGCCTTCCACCTTGAATTCCTGGAACCACCCACCGGCGGCTGCCTGCAGACCCACCTGCCTGAAGCGCTGCTGGATATACGCCGCCGCAGTGTCCGCCGCCCACGTTCCGGTAAGCCGGCCCTCGAGTCGGTCATCCGACAGGAACTTGATGTCGTCGAGCATCCGGGGCTGGTCGGCAGGGGTACTCTGCGCCAGCATCGCCGTAGGAAGCAGGGTGAGGAAGAACAGGCTGCGGACAAACGACTGGAACACCGGAAAGCCCTTTCAGGAGAAGCGTGAATGTTAGGCCCCGCGGGGCCGGGTCTCAACAGCGATTGGGCGGATGGCAAGCGCCTTGCACGTCAGGCAAGCCTGGACCGGGCGATTCGCGCTCGATCGCGTAAGGTCTAAGTTGTTGTTGTGAATGTTCTTACGGGTGCCGCTGAGGCGGCATGGTAACCTACGTCCACGAAAGCAGCCCTGTTGTGACCGGTGTCCTGATGAGTCAACCTGCGGCGGCGATTGCAGCGACGCTGAGCTCCGTGCTCGCCTTGTTGCGGGCCCAGCCTCCCCACCGGGAGGACCAGGCTCGGGCCTTCAAGGCATTCCTGCGCGCGCTGGGGGACAGCCCACTCGATCTCAGGATCACCGAGTCGGGCGCGGAACTGGGCGAACAGCCGGTCACCCCCGAGGTGCCGGGGGTAAGCGACCTCGTCGATCACCTCCGGGGCCACGGCATCGCCTCCGTGCGGCTGCCGTCAGGACTGACGCCAGCTGCCGTGCTGTCGGTGCTCCGCGCACTGTCGTCGCCCGTTGGGCGCTTCGATTCGGTGGAACACCTCGTGGCCGACATTGATCCCGAGGTGCGGTTCCTGGTGCGGATCGGTGCCGTCGGCGAGGAGGGTGGTGAGCACGTTGACCAGGCGAGCGGATTCATTGCGGGAGACGAAATCCTCCATGGCTCGGCGATGCCGGAACAGCTCGACACCACCCATCGCTATCGGCACCTGGGTCGCGTAGCCGGCGAGGAGTGCGACGAGGCCCTCAGGCAGCTGGCGATCGACCCCACCGGCTCCGAAGCACCGGGTCGCCTGGAGGCTATCGTGGCGGGCGTCGGGACATCGCAACGCGATCGCGACTACGACACCGTCGTCGTCACGGCCGCCGCGGTGGCGCGCCTGGAGCGCGACCTGCCGGATGGCGAGCTCAAGCGTACCTACCAGATCGCGATCCGTCGCATGCTGCCCGCGAAAGCGGTGGAGCACATCGCCAAGCTGACCGGCGGTCCCCTCCGACAGGACGCACTCGAGGTCCTGAAGTACGCAGGTGCCGAGGCGTCAGAGACCCTCCTCCACGAGCTGGTGGAGTCGGAATCGATGGAGCAGCGTCGCGCGCTGTACGCCGCACTGCGCCAGGTGAACACCGCTTCGCCGCTGCTGGGTCGCCTGCTGCTGCACGACGAGTGGTTCGTGGTGCGCAACGTGGCGGAGTTGTGCGGCGACCTCCGGGCGGAGGACACCGTCCCCCAGCTTGCGCGGCATGTCCATCACACCGACGAACGGGTGCGCCGCGCGGTTGCCGGTGCCCTCGCCAAGATCGGCACCTCGGTCGCCATCGAGCCGCTGCGGCAGATGCTCCACGACGCCGCGCCCCAGGTCCGGCTGCAGGCGGTGCAGGGCCTGGACGGTACCCGCTCGCGTGGGCTGGCAATGTCGCTCGCGCTGGCGGCCGAGGAAGAGACCAATCCTGACGTGCTGCGCGAACTGCTGCTGGCGCTCGGCCGGATCGGCACGCCCGACGCCGTGCAGGCGCTGGCGCGTGCAGCCGCTCCCGGGCGCCGGCTCTTCAACCGCCGCCCGCTTGCCACCCGCCTCGCCGCCATCGCTGGCCTGCGGGTGGCGGCCAGCGCCCCCGCCGCAACGGCGTTGCAGGGGCTGCTGGGTGATGACGAACACAGTGTGCGTGAGGCGGCGCAGGAGGCGCTGGCAGGAATGAAGAAGGGGTAGTGCCCTATCGCGGGATGAAGTCCATCTCCGGTGTGACCCTCCGGCAGAACGCCGCCAGCAGCCTCGCCGTATTCACCACGTCCTCCAGCGACACCATCTCGTTCGGGCTGTGCATGTAGCGCAGGGGCACCGACACCAGTCCCGTGGCCACGCCGCGGTGACTGTTGAAGATGGCCTCGGCGTCGGTGTGGGTATCCCGCGAGGCAGCCTCGATCGAATAGGGAATCTTGTCGGCCTCCGCCGCCGCGATCAGCTGGTCGGACACCATGGCGCTCAGCGAGGCACCCCGCCCGATCACCGGCCCGCCGCCCAGGTGATACTCGCCATGCTTCCGCTTTTCCAGCCCCGGATAGTCGGTGGCGTGGGTGACATCCACGACGAGCGCGGCCACCGCCTCGAGATCGGACGCCGACGTCCGGGCGCCGCCGCCGGTGTGGGAGATCTCCTCGCGCGTGGTGGCGACGGCCGTGACCGTGGCGGCCTGGGGGCCCCCGGCCTTCAGCAGGCGAAGCGCCTCGAGCACCACGAACGCGCCCACCCTGTTGTCGAGGCTCCGGCTCACGAGGCGCCCGTTCGGCAGTTCGAGCGGCCCGGCGGCAAGCACGCCGGCGTCGCCGATGCGGACATGAACCTCGGCCTCCTCCCTGGTGCTGGCGCCGATGTCGATCCAGAGATCCTCGACACGCGAGACCTTCTCGCGTTCCTCCTTTTCCATCAGGTGAATCGCCTTCTTGCCCACCACCCCGGTGACATGCTCCGCGCGGCCGAGCAGTGTCACGCGCTGGCCCACGAAGACCTGCGCGTCCCACCCGCCGATCCCGTCGAAACTCAGGTAGCCCTTTTCATCGATATGCGTGATGAGGACGCCGATCTCATCGATGTGCCCGGCGAGCATGATGGCGGGGCCGCCACTTCCGGCGAGGGTCGCGTAGGAGTTGCCCGCGACATCGCCGCGCACGGCGCGGGTGACGTTGCCGGCCTCCGCGCGCCAGAGCCGCGCCGGGGCTATTTCGTAGGAGGATGGGCCCGGTGTGCCGAGCAGCGTCTTCAGGAACTTGAGCGAGGTGTCATTCATGGCGGATGAAGATATCCCGATCCGGGGCCAGCGTCAGGTTTGCAGTGCCGGGGCATCGAGCGGGAGGTGCCCGAGCCCCTGCCGCGTCGCCTCGAGGTCGAGCTCGCGCTCGATATGGTGCAGCACGTCGTCACTGATCTCGCCGCTGTTCCGGAGCGCGATGAGCGTGCGTCGCTCGGCGGTGATCGCCTCATGCCGAAGCCGGCGCTGGGCATCGGCCTGTTCCGCACTGCAGGCGGGGTCCAGCGCCGCCTCGGGACGGAAGCGCTGAAGGCGGTTCTCGTAGTGGGCGCGCACCTGGCTGGCCACCGAGGGCGGCACCCAGTCCTCGGTCGCAACCTTGTCCACCCGGTCGATCGCTGCGCGCGCCGCCTGTTCCCGGGCCACGCGCTGTTCCTGCTCGAAACTCGCGTCCTCGCCGGAAAGGCCGAGTAGCCGCGCGAGCGGCGCAAGGGTGAGTCCCTGTACCACCAGCGTGCCCAGGATGACCACGAAGGTGATGATGATGATCTCGGCGCGAAACGGCATGGGGCTGCCGTCGTCCCGCATGAGCGGCAGTGCCAGGGCGGTGGCGAGCGAGACGATGCCGCGCATGCCGGTCCAGCCCACCATGAAGATCTGGCGCGGGGGCGGGAGCGGGTTCTTCTCGCGGTACTGGCGGTCGAGCCGGACCAGTCGGCTGCCGATCGGCATCCAGAGCAGGCGCACCGCGATCGCCGTAAGGGTGACGATGACGCCCCACACCAGCACCCGGCCCACATTGCCTCCCGTCAGCGAGCGCCGGAGCGGCCCCAGTTGCAGCCCGATCAGGATGAAGATCACGCCGTTCAGCAGGAAGATCACCAGCTCCCACACGCTGCGTGCCTGCAGTCGCACCATCGGCGCCACCTCGGCGCTGAAGTAGCGGCGGACGTACAGCCCCCCCGCTACGCACGCCAGCACCGCCGAGCCATGAAGCCGCTCAGCCACGATCCAGGCGACATAGGGGGCGAGCAGCGTCAGCGCGATCTGGCCGTAGCCCTCCGGCATGTGCCGGATGGCCCAGCGCGTCAGCCAGCCGACCGCGATCCCGACCACCACGCCGACCCCGGCCACGATCACGAAGTTTCCGGCCGTGGCGCCGAGCGAGAAGGTGCCGGAGACGAGGGCGGCCACCGCGGCACGGTACAGCACCAGGGCGCTGGCATCGTTGACCAGGCTCTCGCCCTCGATCACGGTGATCACCCGGCGGGGAATCCCGATCCGGCTCATCACGGCGGTGGCGGCGACCGCGTCGGGCGGCGAGACGATCGCACCGAGGCAGAACGCCGCGGCCCAGCTCATGCCGGGGATGATCGCGTGCGCCACCCAGCCGATCACCAGGGTCGTAATCAGCACGAGGCCCACCGCGAGCCCACTGATCGCCCGGAGGTTTCGCCGGAAGTCCCGGAGCGACGTGAAGTAGGCGGCGCCCCACAGGATGGGCGGAAGGAAGAGCACGAACACCAGCTCGGGCTCGAGCGCAACCTCCGGGATCCCGGGCACGAAGGCGAGTGCCAGCCCGCCCAGCACCAGCAGGATCGGGTACGGTACCAGCAGCCGGCGCGCCAGTGCGGTGAGCCCCAGCATGGCCGACAGCAGCACGACGAAGAGCTCCGCCCGGGCGAACGTGTCCGTCATGCGCCGAAGTCCTTCCGGGCATCGAACATCAGGTCCTCGAGGTCGATCTCGCGTTCGGCATCGGCGAGTGTCTGGTCGGTGATCGTGCCCTTCCTCCAGAGTTCGATCACGGCCTCTCGCTGGGCCTCGATGAGCTGCTGTCGCTGCTCCGCGACGGCGTGGCGTGAGGCGCGGGCGGCCTCCGGCTCGAGCTTGTCGAGGTTGCGCCCGCGGTCCTGCCGCGCCGCGTAGTAGGCCCGGTGCATCGCCACGAGCTGCTCGTCGGCGGGTCCGGCGTCCTTGATGGCGTCGAGTCGTGCCACGGAGGCGTCAATGGCGGCGCGCCGCGCGAGCAGGAGCTCCTGCGCCCCCTCGCCGTCGTCCGTGATGCCAAGCCGCCGGATGAGTGGCGCCAGAGTGAGGCCCTGGACCAGGAGGGTCACCAGGATGACCGCAAACGCGATGATCACGATGCGGCCACGATACCGCAGCGACTCCCCGGTGAGCGAGACGGTGGGAATGGCCAGTGCCGTCGCGAGCGTCACGATGCCGCGCATCCCTGTCCATCCCGCGAGCAGCATCCAGCCCCGCGGTGGCGCCGACGCATGGCGCCGCGGCAGCAGCAGGCGGGCGCCGTAGGTCACGAACGGGAGCCACGCGAGGCGCACCAGCATGACCGTGGCGCACACCGCCACGATCGCGAGGGCGAAGTCCCGCAGCCCGCCGGCCGGCATGTCCACCGCCAGCCTCGGCCATTCGAGCCCCAGCAGGACGAAGATGAAGCCGTTGAGCACGAAGACGAACAGTCCCCACACTTCCGTGGCCTGTATCCGCGCCGCCGAGGATCCACCGGTGAGGAAGGTCCGCCGCATCGTCAGGCCGCACGCCACGCAGGCAAGCACCGCGGACGCCCCCACCCGGTCACCCAGGATCCACGAGATGTACGCCGCGAGGACCGTCAGGGCCACGTTGCTCACGCTGTCCCGGGTCAGTCGTGACACGAGGTGCAGTGCGTACGCCACCACGATGCCGACGGTGATGCCACCCAGCGCGTCATACACGAAGTCGCCCAGGGCCCGGCCCACGGAGAATTCGCCAGTCACGCGTGCCGTCACCGCGGCGGTATAGAGCACCAGGGCGCTGGCGTCATTCAGCAGGCTCTCCCCCTCGAGGAGCGCGATGAGGCGCCGCGGGATCCCGAGCCGCCGGGCCACCGAGGTCGCCGCGACGGCGTCGGTGGACGACACGACGGCCCCGAGGATGAACGCCGACGCCCATGAGATGCCTGGCAGGGTGATGTGCGCCACCCAGGCGACGGCGAAGCTCGTGATGCAGACGAGCCCCACGGCGAGCACGGCGATCGGCAGCGCACTGCGCCGGAGCTGGCGCAGGTCGCTCTCGAACGCCGCGGCCCACAGCACTGGCGGCAGGAAGATCGTGAAGATGAGGTCGGGCTCGAGCGGCGCGGCAGGGAGCCCGGGGATGAAACTCAGGAGCAGTCCGCCCAGGACGAGCGCAATCGGGTAGGGAATGGGCAGTCGCCGCGCAAACGCGCCCAGCGTCAGCACGAGCGAAAGCAGCAGCACCAGCAGCTGCAGGATCGACTGGGTCTCGCTCATCGGGGCTAGAGTTCCGTCCCGGCCTGTTCGCGGCGCCACTCACGTGCGAGCAGCCCGTACACCACGTGATCCGCAAACCGGTCGGTGATCCAGTACGATTCGCGCCGAATGCCCTCGTTGGTGAATCCCAGGCGCTCGGCCACCGCCCGGCTGCGGGAGTTCGCCACGCCACAGATCATCTCGACCCGGTGCAGTTGCTCCTGGCGAAGGAGCTGTTCCACGGCACTGGCCGTGGCACGCGTGGCGAGTCCCTTGCCCGTGAAGTCGGCGCCGAGCCAGTACCCCAGCTCCGCATTGAGGTTGTCGCGGTTGATGTAGTGGCAGATGACACCGCCCGCGAGCGCCTCATGGTGCCAGATCCCCCAGTGAAAGCCATCGCCCGCCGCACGGCGGGCCTCCGACCGTGCGATCATGGCGGACACGTCGGCGAGGGTATGCACCTTCGCCGACCAGCGCAGCCACTTGTCGAGATGAGCGCGGTTTCGCTCGATGAGGTCCAGCACCGCCGCGGCATCAGCAGCCTGGAGGGGGCGCACCGACGCGCCATCGCCGAGGAGGGTGGCCGCACTCACGAGGGAGCCGTCATGGGCGCGCCGGCGCCCGGCTGGCCACCCGGAACAGGAGCGCCCCAAGCGCCAGGAAGAGTGCCAGGGCCAGGAGATCCTGCCAGCCGCCGCTGACCAGGCGGCCCATCAAGGCCTCCGTGCCGGCACGATGCGCCATGTAGTCGGCCGCGGGCACGCCGGCGCCATCGGCCGCCGACGCAAAAACCGTGGCGAGCCCGGCCACCGCAATGCCCGCGATCGCCCCGCCGGCGATCAGGCCGCTGGAGAAGAGCACCCCGGGACCTGACTCCACGTCGGCGATGGACTGGTTCGTGGTCCGGAGTCGCCGTTCCACCAGCCAGCGCACCAGGCCTCCCGCAAACATCGCCGACGAGGTGGAGATCGGGAGGTACACGCCCACCGCCACGGGCAGCGACTGCACGCCCATCAGCTCGATGCCGAGCGTGATGAAGACGCCGAGCAGCACGAGGCCCCAGGGAAGCTTGTGGGTCAGGATGCCGTCGGTGACCAGCGCCATGATCGTCGCCTTCGGCGAGTCCAGCTTGGTGATCGGGGCGCCGTTGAGCTCGTGAATGCGCCCACCGATGCCGGGATCCACCAGGAACCCGATCTCTCGTGTCGCGGGATCCACGAGATACTTGCCGGGCAGCACGCCCTGTGTCGCGATGTTCACCCGGTAGACCGCCCAGGACCGGCCGGCGTGCTCGAGCGTCTCGCCGGTGCTGGTGACGGAGCGCAGGTGCTCACCAGGCGCAGCGGCCTCGAGCGTGACGCCGGGGTGCGTCTCGGGCACGATCGTGGTGTAGGTGGTGTTGAGCAGCGTCAGCGTCCAGCCGATGGCGAGTGCCGACGTGATCGCGCCGAATACGATGGCGATCTGCTGGCGCCGCGGCGTGGCACCCACCAGGTAGCCGGTCTTCAGGTCCTGGCTCGTGGCGCCGGCGTTGCCCGAGGCCACCGCGATCACGCCGGCGATGGAGAGGGCGCCCACCCGGTAGTCCACCCCGGTCCAGCCGAGCAGCAGGAAGATCGTCGTGGTGCCGATGAGCGCCGCGATCGTCATGCCGGAAATCGGGTTGGCGCTCGAGCCGATCTCGCCGGTGATGCGCGAGGAGACGGTGACGAAGAAGAAGCCGAACACCACGATCAGCACGGCACCCAGCAGGTTGACGCCGATCTGCGGCAGCGCCGTGAGCAGCAGCGCCAGGGCGATGGAGCCGGCGATCGTGACCCAGATCGGCAGGTCGAGGTCGGTGCGCAGGCGGCTCGCCGCCGGGCCCACGCTCCCGCGGAGGTCCTGGAAGCCCGAGCGAAATGCGCTCCAGATCGTTGGCAGTGCACGAAGGAGCGCGATGATGCCGGCCGAGGCGACAGCGCCGGCGCCGATGTAGAAGATGTAGCTCGAGCGCACCTGGCCCGCGCTCATGTCCCGGATGAGCATCGTGGCCGGAAAGAGCGGCGCCGTGAGCCCCTCACCGAAGAACTTGATGGCCGGCACCAGGACCAGGTAGGCCAGCGTGCCACCCGCGAAGAGGTAGCCCGCGATCCGCGGCCCGATGATGTACCCCACCCCCAGCAGCTCGGGCGATACCTCGGCGGCCACCGTGCCACCGTTGAAGGACGCGAAGCTCTTCGTCGCCACTTCCTTCCAGAGCTTGAGTCCCGCCATCAGGAACTTGTACACGAAGGCCAGGCCGAACGCCTGGAACAGCAGGCGCGCCTGCAGGCCGCCCTTCTCGCCGGCGATGAGCACCTCGGCGCAGGCGGTGCCCTCGGGGTACGTGAGTGTCTTGTGCTCCTTCACGATCAGCGCGCGCCGCAGGGGAATCATCAGCAGGATGCCGAGGATGCCGCCGACCGCCGCGATGATGCCGACCTTCGCCACGCTCAGGTCGTAGCCCATCAGCAGGATCGCCGGGAGCGTGAACACCACACCGGCCGCAATGGACTCGCCCGCCGAGCCGGTGGTCTGGACGATGTTGTTCTCGAGGATCGTGGAGCGCCCGAGTGTGCGGAAGAAGGCGACGGCGAGTACGGCGATCGGAATCGACGCGGAGACAGTCAGGCCGATCTTGAGGGCCAGGTACACGCTCGATGCCGCGAAGATCACGCCCAGCACCGCCCCGAGCAGCAGCGCCCTCCAGGTCAGTTCGGCCGGGCTCTCCGAGGCAGGGACGAATGGAGTGAATCCGGCATCGCCCGATGGCGTGGCGATCGGTGGTACGGCAGTGGCCATGATGTCGATGTCTCGGAGGATGAAGTGGCGCGGGGCAGGGACCGCCTGAAGTTACGGGGCCGAACGGGGGGCGTCCAGCGAAGGGAGGCGGAGGACGAATGCCGTCCCGGCGCCGTCCGGGCGCTCCAGTGTGAGGCTCCCGCCATGCACTTCCGCGATCTGGCGCGCGATCGCCAAGCCCAGGCCGCTGCCCGGTGTGGCGGGATCCAGGCGTTCGAAGCGCTCGAAGACGCGCGCCTCGGCGTCCGGGGGCACGCCAGGTCCCCAGTCGCGCACGCGGATCCACGACATGCCGCCGTCGTGACCCGTACTGAGTTCGATGCGCGATCCAGCGGCATGGACCAGTGCGTTGTGCACCAGTGCGAAGATCGCGCGCTCCGCAAGCGCCGGGATCGCGCGGACGGGCGCCTCCCCGAAGGCGCCGAAGGTAATCTCGCGGCCGGCCGCGATCGGCAGCCGGCGCAGGCGGGCCAGGACACGATGCGCCAGGTCATCGAGGTAGACGGCCTCCCGGGCCTCGACAGCGCTGGCGGTGCCCTCACGGGCCAGGGCCAGCAGGTCGGCCACGAGATCACCCAGTCGCGTGGCTTCCTGCGCAATCGCGGCGAGGGTATCCCGCCGCTGGTCCGCATCCTCATTGGCGGCGATCGAGACCTCGGCGGCACTGCGGATGATCGTGACCGGTGTCCTGAGCTCGTGCGCCGCGTCGGCCAGGAACTGCCGCTGTTGCTCGGCGATTTCGCGATCGCGCCGCAATGCGCGCGATCCCTGGTCCAGGAGCCCGCTGATGGCACGCGAGAGCCGGCCGATCTCGTCCGGGGCGGCCGCCGCCGGGAGCGCGCTGAACTGGGTGGCGCCGGCCGCCACGTCGCGCGCCGCCGCATCGGCGGCACGCGCGAGTCGGGTGATCGGCGTGAGGGCCGACGCCGAGGCCGCGACCCCCACGAGCCCGCCAAGGAGCAGGATGATCGGGAGCCCGACCATGAGGGTCACTCGCAACTGGTTCAGCCGCTGCTCGAGGGGGCCGAGGGGCATGGCGATCAGCAGCCGCACGCCGTCGGGCAGTGGTTCCTCGATGACCCGTGCCCGGCCGCTCGCAAGGGTCACCGTGGTCGGCATGGGTGCGTGCAGCCTGAGGTCGAGGTCGTCCAGCAGGAGCGAGGGGCCGGTGTAGGGCAGCGTCGAGGCGATGCGCCGGAACGAGGCGTCGGTTGCGACGATCGTGCGATCGCCGAAGACCAGCTCGGTGAGCAGGTGTGCTGCCGTCTCCGCCGTGGTCTCGAACTCCCCGCGGTCGTGCGCAAAGAGCACCTGGGCCGACTGGGCCGTTGCGGAGAGTTCCCGGTCGAAATCCCGCCAGTACTCTCGCTCGAGCCACCAGTAGAGGCCCGCGCCCGCCGCGGCGAGCAGGATCGCGAAGCCCGCCACGAACAGGAAGGCGAGTCGCACACGAATCCCGCGGATCGGGTAGCTCACGCCGGGTTGCGCTCCGGGTCGAGTGTGTAGCCCGCGCCGCGCACCGTGTGGAGCAGCTGTGCCGCGCCGGGGCCGTCGACCTTCTTCCGGAGGCGTGCCATGTACACGTCGATGATGTTCGACAGCGGGTCGTAGTTCTCGTCCCAGACGTGCGCGCTGATCTGCGCACGCCCGAGCACCTCCCCGGCATGCCGCGCCAGGAATTCCAGCAAGGCGTACTCGGTGGTCGTGAGCGGGATGTCCCGCCCGTCGCGGGACGCGCTGCGGGCCGCCGGGTCGATGCGAAGGTCCGCCACGGCGATCACCGTCGGTCGCAGCTCGGGTGCGCGTCGTTCCAGCGCCCGCAGGCGCGCCAGCAGTTCATCGAGTGCAAACGGCTTGATCAGGTAGTCGTCCGCACCGTGATCGAGGCCACGGACGCGATCCGGGACGGTATCCCGGGCGGTGAGGATGAGGATCGGCAGGGGGCTTCCGCCGGTGCGGAGGTCATGCGCCAGCGTCAGGCCCGACCCGTCGGGCAGTCCGAGGTCGAGTACCATCGCGTCGTACGACTCGAGTGCGAGCCTGGTGCGTGCCGCGGCGAGCGTATGGGCCACGTCCACCGCATGGGCCGCGTGGCGCAGGCCCCGCGCCAGGGCATCGGCCAGCGCAGCCTCATCCTCGACCACCAGGATCCGCATGGTGTCTCCTCTCCTGCCGCAAACGTGGACCGGAGGGGCATGTGGCGTCAATCGCCCGACCGTGTTCATCGTCGTTTCATGTTCCCGCCGTAGACTCACCCGTGTCACTCACACCCGGATCGAATGCTCGCACTGCTGCTGGTCGTGCTCAGTCAGGTTCCCGATACCCTCCGGCTCGACGCCTCCCAGGCGCTGAGTCGCGCGGTGTCGGGGGCACCCGCAGTCCGTGCCGCGGCGGCCAGGGACAGTGCCTCCGTGGCGCTGGTGCGCCGCGCCGGCGCCTGGCGGAATCCCATCCTCAGCGTCACCGCCGAGAACCTCTTTGCCGAGGTCCAGACCACCGGCAAGAACGGGCTCGCCGGCGTCGAAGGCCAGGCGATCATCGAACAGACGCTGACGCTGGGCGGTGACCGGGGCTCGGCGATCCGCGAGGCGCAGGCCCAGGCGGGCATGGCCGGCGCTACCTGGGCCGCGACGGAGGCCGACATCCGCCTGCAGGCCGTCGAGGCCATCGCCCTGGCCGACCGTGACGCCGCCAACGCGCGATTCTCGGCGGAGGAGTCGGTTGCACTCCGCCGAATCGCGGGGATGATGGCGCGCCGTGCGGAGGAAGGTCGGAGCAGTGGCGGTGATGCCGCGCTGGCGGCGCTGGAGGCGGCCAGCGCGGCGTCACTGGCCGCCCGGCGAAGTGCACTCGCCGCCGAGAGCCAGGCGGAACTCGCCCGCGTGGTGGGTGCCACGCCGGGCGACTACGTGGAGGTCGCGGCGGCGCCGTGTGCATTCACGGCGGTCGATGCTGCGGTGAGCCGGCCCGCCGAGCTGGTTCGGGCCGATTTCAGCGTGGCCGCCGCCGATGCCGCCATCGCCCGGGCCCGCGCCGCGCGAGTGCCCGATCTCCGTCCGTCGGCCGGCTTGCGCCGGACACAGGGCTTTTCCGGGCTATGGCTGGGAATCGCGCTCGACATTCCCATCCTCCAGTCGGGGTCCTCCGCCGAAAAGGCGGCCCGCTTCCAGGCCGATGCGGCGCGGGACGACCGCGAGTCGCTCGCCAACCTCGTGGCGGCGCGGGGCGCTGGCGCCGGGGCCGCGCTGGCGCACCTGGAGCAGGTCGCCTCCGTCTTCGATGCACAGCTTGTGAGCGACCTCGAACGCGCCCTGCGCTCCGCCGAGTCGCGCTACAACGCCGGCGAGGGCACGCTGGTCGAGTTGCTGGACACGCGCCGGGCGAGACTGGTGCTGCTCACCGAGTATGAAGAATGGCGCGCGGCGCAGCGCATCGCGCGCGCGCGGAAGGCACGATTGAGCGGGGTTCCCATCGAGGCGGAGATGCTGTGCAATACCAATGGAGATCAGCTGCAATGAGGCGCGTGCATGGGGCCTGGCGCGCGGCCGTCGTGACCGGCGCACTGGTGGCCGGATGCCGCAGCGCCCCGGAGACCGTGGCCGCGGAGAAGCTCCCCGCCGGTACCGTGGTGCTCACCCCGGCGCAGGTGCAGGCCGCGGGAATCCTCGCCGATACCGTGAAGACGGAGATGGTGTCCCTCCCGCTCATCGTTCCAGCGACGCTGGAGACGCCCGAGGCGCTCTCGGCCCGCGTCGGCTCCATCGTCGAGGGACGGGTGGATGACGTTCTGGTGATCGCCGGCGACCGGGTGGCGCGCGGCGCGCCGCTCATGCACATCCACTCGCACGAACTTGCGACCGCGGTGCGCGACTTCTCCGCCGCGGAATCGCAGCTGGCCATGACGCAGTCGGCGTACGACCGGTCGCAGCGCCTGCTGGCGGATGAGGCGGTTCCGCGCGAGGAGGTTGAACGGCGGCAGGCCGCGCTCGAGCAGGCCCGCGCGGAGTACACCCGGAGCCGCGAGCTCGTCGACCACCTGAGCCCCTCGCCCCAGGGCGACGTGACGGTGCGTGCCACGCGGGCGGGGACGGTGTTCGCGGTCCATGTGCGCCCGGGGGCCGTCGTGATACCCGGTACGCCTCTGGTCGACCTGGGGGATGAACGCGAGCTCTGGGCCACCGGCTTCGTGCCGGAGAACGCGGCCGTGCTCGTCCGCCCCGGCACCCGGGTCGCGATCACGGTCGATGCCGTGACCGACACCATCGGGGGCAAGGTCGTGCGCATGGGTGGCGTCGTCGACTCCCTGCGCCGCGCGGTCGAGGTGCGCGTGGCGCTCGACAGGGTTCCCGCGGGCGTGCGACCCGGCATGTTCGCCTCGGTGGCGCTCCCCACCGGTGCCCGGGCCAGCCGGGTGGTGCTGCCCGAATCGGCGGTGCAGCGGATGGCAGACGGGGAAGTCGTCTTCCTGCAGGAAACGCCCGGTCGCTTCCGGGCGCATCCGGTGCGGGCAGCGTCGCTCGACGGGGGCCGGGTGGCCGTGGAAGGATTGACCGCCGGTGTGCTGGTCGTGACGCATGGCAGCTATTACCTGCGCGCGGCGCTGCAGGATGCCGCGGCAGGGGAGGGGTGAGTCGATGATCCGGCAGCTGGTCACGTTCGCGATCCGTGGACGCGTCTTTGTGTTCGGGGGCGCGGCAACGCTGCTCGCACTTGGCCTGTGGGCCCTGAGCACCATTCCGTTCGAGGCGTTCCCGGATATCACCGCCAACAGCGTGAGCGTGATCACCGAGGCGCCGGGCCTGGCAGGGCAGGAGGTGGAGCAGCTCGTCACCTTCCCCATCGAGCGGGCGCTGCTCGGGCTGCCGGATGCACAGGCGGTGCGCTCCACCACGAAGTTCGGCCTCGTCATCACCCAGGTGGTGTTCCGCGACCGGGTGGACCCCTACTTCGCGCGGCAACTGGTGTCACAGCGACTGGGCGATGTGGGCCGGCAGCTCCCCCCAGGTGTGACGCCGGTGCTGGGACCGATCTCCACCGCCATGGGCGAGGTCTACCAGTACGTGCTCACGTCGACGTCGCCTGAATGGGACCTCATGTCCCTGAAGACCCTGCAGGACTACACCCTCGCGCCCGCGCTCCGCACCGTGGATGGCGTGGTGGAGGTGAACAGCTGGGGTGGCCGCACCGAGCAGTTCCAGGTCGAGCTCGACCCCCGGCGCCTGTCACAGGCGTCGCTCACCCTGGGCGACGTCGAGCGCGCGCTCACCGGGGACAACGGCAACTTCGGCGGCACCTATACGGAGAGCCGCGACGAACGCTACATCGTCCACGGCGTCGGCCGGCTCACCGGGCTTGATGACATCGGCCGCGTGAGCGTCGCTACGCGCACCGGTGTGCCCATCCGTATTGCCGACCTGGGCACCGTGCGCCGCGGATCGCTCCCCCGCCAGGGTGCCGTCACCTACAACGCCGGCGGCGAGGTCGTGAGCGGGATGGTGATCATGCGCAAGGGCGCGAACGCCCAGGAGGTGATCGCGCGGATCAAGGCGCGGGTGGCGACGCTGCTGCCGACCCTCCCGGTCGGCGTGCAGCTGGTACCGTTCTACGACCAGACCGAACTGGTCGGTCGCACCACGCATACCATCAAGAAGAACCTGCTCATGGGAGGGGCGCTCGTTGTGGCGTTGCTGTGGCTCTTCCTGCGCAACGTGGCGGCGAGCCTGATCGTGGCCGTCGTCATTCCGTTCTCGATGCTGTGGGCCTTTGTCATGATGCGCTGGTTCGGCTACTCCGCGAACCTCATGAGCCTGGGCGCACTCGACTTCGGGCTCCTGGTCGACGGTTCGGTGGTCATCATCGAGAACATCATGCGGCGCGCAGGCGAGCCTGGCGGCCCGGGCGACCGCATCCGGCGCGCCACGGTGGAAGTGGGTCGCCCCGTGGTCTTCGGGATCGCCATCATCATCGCGGTCTACCTGCCGATCTTCGCGCTCGAGGGCACCGAACGAAAGATGTTCGTTCCCATGGCGTTCACGGTGGTGGCCGCCATCCTGGGGTCCCTGCTCATCGCCCTGACGCTGGTGCCGGCGCTGGCCCGCGTGTTCCTGCAGGGTGCGAAGGAGCCCCACTCGCCCCGATTCGACCGGTTCCGTGATCGGTATCGCGAGTTTCTCGCTCGCACACTTCGTCATCCGGCGCTGATCATCGGGACCCTCGCCCTGCTGTTCCTGACGGCGATCATCGGCGGCACCCGTCTCGGGCGCGAGTTCATGCCGCGGCTCGACGAGGGTAGTGTGCTCGTGCAGTCGCGCCGCCTGCCGTCGACCGCCCTGGAACAGGGCACGGACTACTCGGTGGCGATTGAGCGGGCGCTGCTGGCCCTTCCCGAGGTGACGAGCGTCGTCAGCAAGCTCGGCCGCCCCGACCTCGCGACCGAGGCGATGGGCACGTACGAGTCGGATACCTATGTGGGGCTGCGTGATCGCAGCGATTGGCGTCCCGGCGGCAAGGAGGCCCTGCTGCGTTCCATGGACAGCGTCCTGACCCAGATTCCCGGGCTCACGTTCGCATTCACCCAGCCGATCCAGATGCGGCTGGACGAGGCCGAGACCGGGATCACCACCGACGTGGGCGTCAAGGTGATCGGCACCGATCCCGATACGCTCGCCCTGCTCGCGGCGCGCGTAGAACGCGTACTCACCGCCGTGCCCGGCGCCGCCGAGGTGCGGGCCACCGCAGCGTCGAGTGTGAAGCAGGTGCGCATCGTGCTCGATCGCGACATGATGGCGCGCTACGGCATTGGCGCCGGCGCGGTGGGCGCGGAGGTGGAGCGGGCACTCGGCGCGTCCGTTGCCACCAGTGTGGTGGATGGCCCGCGCCGCATCGGTATTGCGGTGCGGATGCCCGACGCGACACGCATCGACCCGGCGCTCTTCCGGCTGCTGCCGGTGCCGGTCGCCAGCGGAGCGGTCGTGCCACTCGGCACCCTGGCGAGCGTTGAGCTGGCGGAGGCGCCGGAGGCCTATGCGCACGAGGGCGGGCAGCGGCTGGTCGTGGTGGGCGCAAACATCCGGGGCCGGGACGTCGTCGGGTTTGTCGAGGACGCCATGACCCGGCTCGGTGTGCAGGTGCCACTCCCGTCGGGGTACCGCTACGAATGGGGTGGGCAGTACACCCACCAGCGGACGGCGCTGCAGCGACTGTCGATCCTGGTGCCGCTGGCGCTCCTCGCGATCTACCTGCTCCTGTTCGCTGCCTTCCAGCGCGTCCGGCAGGCGGCCCTCGTGCTGGCCAACGTTCCCTTCGCACTGGTCGGCGGCGTGGCGGCGCTCTGGATCACCGGGCTCAACTTGAGCCTGTCCGCCGCCATCGGGTTTATTGCCCTGTTCGGTATCGCCGTGCTGAATGGCGTGGTGATGGTGAGCTCCATCAATGACCTCCGGGCGCACGGCGCGGACCTGGCCACCGCGACGCTCGACGGCGCCGCGAGTCGGATTCGCCCCGTGCTCATGACGGCACTCGTGGCCGGCCTCGGCTTCGTGCCGATGGCGATCTCCAGTTCGCCAGGCTCCGAGATCCAGCGACCCCTGGCCACGGTGGTGATCGGCGGGCTGCTCACGTCGACCCTCCTGACGCTGCTGGTGCTGCCCGTTCTGTACGTCACCGTCGAGCGATTCTTCGACGCCTATCGCCTGCGCCGGCGCGGCGTGCCGGCCCTGGTGCCGGCGGTGAATCGTAGCTGAGCGTTTACCCGCTTCTGGAGGCGTTGCACATGAACTATCCGCACCTGCACCTCATGATCAACCACGTCCCGGTGCTCGGGAGTATCCTGGCGCTCCTGCTACTGACCTGGGCGCTGGTCACACGCCGGCGCGACTTCATCCGCCTCAGCCTCTTCGTGACGCTGCTCGCCGGACTCTCGGTCTACCCCGCATTCTTCACCGGAGACGAGGCGCACGAGCAGCTGGAGGATGTGCAGGGGTTCGACCACGACCTTGTTCACGAGCACGAGGAGGCGGCTGACTGGGCGCTCTGGATCCTGCTCGGGACCGGGGCGGTCGCGGCCCTGGGGCTCTGGGCCAGCCGGAAGGACCGGGACGTGCCGCGCTGGGCAAGTTCGGCGGCGATGGTGGGGCTGCTGCTGTCGGCATCGGTAACGGCCCGGACCGCCTGGCTGGGCGGCGAGATCAGGCACCCGGAAACGACGGGGCCACTGTGGGCGCCGCCCGATGTCTCGAAGGCGGTCATGCTCGATTCAGCCTCGACGCCGCGGCACAGCGACCACGACTGAACTCAGGGCCCGGTCGTGTCCTCCACGACCGCGCCCAGGCTGTCGCTGTCACTGCCCAGCTGTGCGTCGTCGAGCACAAAGCTGTCCGAGGGAATCAGCACGCCGTCGGCGCCAAGGATGCGGAAGAGGCGCCATTCGGCCTGGCGGGCGGACTCCGGGCGCGGACCCTCGTACATCAGGGCGATGAGCAGCACGCCACCGGGCCGACCGAGGTACCCGACCACGTTGGACACCTGTGCCAGCGTACCGGTCTTGGCCCGCACCACTCCGGCAGCCGGCAGGCCGGACGCCAGCTTGTGCAGCGTCCCGGATCCATTGGCCGGGAGGAGCATGGGGAGCGCACCGCCCGAGGGTGACAGCGGGTAGCGCGCCAGGTAATTGATGAAGGCGTGCGGAGACATGCGGTTGTCGTACGAGAGGCCGCTGCCGTCCACCAGGTGCACCGCTTCCGGCATTCCGGTGATCGACGCGACATGCGCCGTCAGGCGTGCTGATGCGCTGTCGCCTCGCCCCGCGGCCCACTGCAGGAGGAGCTCGGCGCCTGGGTTCAGGCTGCGCCGGTTCACCTCACTCGCCACGCTGTCGAACACTGCCGACTGCACCTGTGCCAGCACGCGCGACGCGTCGCTGGTCATGGCACTGTTGGTGCCGTCCTGGTTCCATGTGATGCCCTCGTCCCTGAGCGCCTGCGCCCACACCGCCTCGAGGACCTGCTTCGGGTTGACCATCGTGGCGAGCAGCGTGCGCTGCCGCGCGCGCGTGCCGATGTAGCCGTTCACCACGATCCGCCCGTCCTTCCCCTGGCTCAGCGACAGCCGGCTGCGGCGACCGCTCCGGGTGGTCGCGCGCACCGTGACCATCGACGCGAGCCCGCGGGGCTCGGCGCTCACCAGGACGGCCCGCGCACCCACCTTGGAGCCGGGACTGACCCCCACGAACACGAGATTCTCATGGAACATCATCGGCCCGATGAGCGGGGCGAAGCTCCGGCCGCGATGCTTGGGTGACCAGACCGTCGGGTAGACGGCGTCGGCCACACCCGCCTGGCTGGTGAGGGCCAGGGGCCCGCGCAGTTGCCGGATACCCGCAATGCGCAGCTGGGCCGCGAGATCGCGGAACATCGGTCCGGTACCGGGCATCCGCTCGAGGGTCACGTCGCCATTGAGCTCGAGCCACCACCGGCCCTTCCACTCGCCGGCGTCGGACAATTGTCCCACGCCGATGACGCGCGTATCACGACGCGCGTCGCCGCCAACGAGGGAGCGGGCGAATCCGGTGGTGAGGAGCTTGACGGTGGAGGCGGGAGTGAACAACTCGTCAGGATTGACCGACCACAGGATCCGGCCCTGCTGGTCGGCGACAGCGACACCCCACCGGCCCCGGGCGAGCTTCTGGGCCATCGGGTACCACGCCGCCACCTGCTCCTCGACCCAGTTGCCGCTGGTCTGCGCCGGCAGCGCCTGTGCCCAGCAGAGCCCGAGCAGGAACAGCAGACGGCGGGCGCGCTTCATCTACTTGAGGAGCACCTTGGCGATGGTCTGCAGCTGCATGTTGCTGCTTCCCTCGTAGATCGTGCCGATCTTGGCGTCACGGTAGAATTTCTCGGCCGGGTATTCCTTGGAGTAGCCGTACCCCCCGAAGAGCTCGAGGCACTGCGACGTGATGCGATCGGCCGTCTGCGAACTGAAGAGCTTGGCCATCGCCGCCTCGGTGGCAAACGCCTTGCCAGCGTCCTTGAGTCGCGCCGTGTTGTACACCATGAGTCGGGCGGCCTCGAGGTCGGTGGCCATCTGCGCGAGCTGAAACTGCACCGCCTGGAACTCCGCGATCGCCTTTCCGAACTGGTGCCGCTCCTTCACGTACTTCGTGGCCGCCTCCAGCGCGCCCGCCGCCACGCCAAGCATCTGGGCCCCGATGCCAATGCGTCCCTCGTTCAGCGTCTCGATGGCGATCTTGTAGCCCTGTCCCACCGGCCCCAGCACGTTGGCCTCCGGCACCACGCACCCCTCGAGAATCAGCTCGGTGGTGCTCGAGGCACGGATCCCCAGCTTGTTCTCCTTCTTGCCCACGCTGAACCCGGCCGTGCCCCGCTCCACCAGGAACGCCGTGATGCCCTTGTAGCCCTTGCTGAAGTCGGTGTTGGCGAACACGATGAAGATGCCGGCCTCGGCCCCGTTGGTGATCCAGAACTTTCGTCCCGTGAGCGACCAGCCGTCCTTCACCTTGTCGGCCTTGCACTCCAGGGCAAAGGCATCGCTGCCACTCGCCGGCTCGGAGAGGGCAAAGGCGCCGAGCAGCTCGGAGTTCATCCGGGGGAAGTAGCGCGCCTGCTGCTCGTCGCTGCCCCAGCGCAGCAGCGCGTTGTTGACGAGGGTGTTGTGCACGTCGACATAGATGGCGGCCGACGCGTCGACGCGCGCCAACTCCTCGATGGCGAGCGTGGCAAGGAAGATCCCGCCCCCGGCGCCACCGTATTGCTCCGGGACCTCGATACCCATGAGTCCCATGCCGAAGAATTTTGCGATGATGTCGGGGCGGAACTGCGCGGCCTCGTCCATCTCCGAAACGAAGGGCCTGATCTCGGTCTCCGCGAACTCCCGTACGGCGTCGCGGAACATCGTCTCTTCTTCGGAGAGTATCGAGAGGGGCAGGGGAGCGATTGTGGTGTCCTGCATATGGTTGGTCCTCGGAGTCCGGTTCAGTGACCAGTCTACTGGGACTAACCTAGCCGGGGCTGGCATGGGCTTCAACGCGTGCGAACGCCGTTACATCATGCGGGTCGTATCCCAGGTTGGGCGCGAGCCAGCGCTCGGCCACGGGAACAGGCATGCCCTTTCGGCGGGCATAGTCCTCCACCTGGTCGCGGCCGATCTTCCCCAGGCCGAAGTAGCGGGCCTCAGGGTGCCAGAAGTAGTAGCCACTCACAGCTGCCGTGGGGAGCATCGCAAAGCTCTCCGTCAGCGAGATTCCCGTGCGTGCCGTGGCGTCGAGGAGCGCGAAGAGCGTCGCCTTCTCGGTATGGTCGGGGCAGGCCGGATAGCCGGGCGCCGGGCGAATGCCCTGATACAGCTCCTTGATGAGTGCGCCATTGTCCAGCTTCTCGTCGGGCGCGTATCCCCAGAACTCCTGCCGCACCCGTTCATGGAGCCGTTCTGCAAAGGCCTCCGCCAGCCGGTCCGCCAGCGCCTTCGCCAGGATGCTGTTGTAATCGTCGTGCTGCGCCTCGAACCCGGCGACCAGCCGGTCCAGCCCGATGCCCGCCGTGACTGCGAACGCCCCGATGTAATCGGCGACGCCGCTGTCGCGCGGCGCCGTGAAGTCGGCAAGCGCCATGTTGGGCCGACCCGGCTGCTTCTTCATCTGCTGGCGCAGGGTGTGAATGACGGCCGTGGCCTCGTGCCGGTCCGCATCGCTGTACACCTCGATGTCATCGCCCACGCTGTTCGCCGGCCAGAAGCCGAACACGGCCCGGGCCTCGAGCAATCCCTCCGCCACGATCCGGTCGAGGAGGACGCGCGCGTCCTGGTACAGGCTCGAGGCCGCCGCACCAACGCGCGGATCGGTCAGGATCGCCGGGAAATGGCCCGCCAGCTCCCAGGTCTGGAAGAACGGCGTCCAGTCCACTTTCTCCACCAGCTCGGCGAGGGGATAGTGCTCCAGTGTGCGCACGCCGGTGAAGCACGGCCGGGGCGCCTGCACGGCACTCCAGTCGATCGGCAGCCGGTTCGCGCGCGCCTCACTGATCGGGGCGCGCTCGTCCGACTGGCCGCGGCCGGCGCGGGCCACCCGCACCGCCTCGTAGTCGGCGGCGACCTGACGGACGTACTCGTCGCGCAGGCCGTCGCTCACCAGGCTCCCGGCTACGCCCACCGCACGCGAGGCATCCAGCACGTGCACCACCGGACCGCTGTACCTGGGCGCGATCTTCACCGCCGTGTGAGCCCGGGACGTGGTGGCGCCCCCGATCAGCAGCGGCATGGTGAACCCCTCGCGCTCCATCTCGCTCGCCACGAAACTCATCTCCTCGAGCGACGGCGTGATGAGCCCGCTGAGCCCGATGAGGTCCACGCCCTCGGCCCGTGCCGTCTCCAGGATCTTCACGCTGGAGACCATCACCCCCATGTCGATCACCTCGAAGTTGTTGCACTGCAGGACGACGCCCACGATGTTCTTGCCGATGTCGTGCACGTCGCCCTTCACGGTGGCCAGCAGGACCCGGCCCTTCGCCCGTGAGTCGCCCACCTGCTTCTCGGCCTCGATGTACGGAATGAGGTGCGCCACCGAGCGCTTCATCACCCGGGCACTCTTCACCACCTGCGGCAGGAACATCTTGCCGGCACCGAACAGGTCGCCCACCGTGTTCATCCCGTTCATGAGTGGCCCCTCGATCACCTCGATCGGCCGCGTCACGGTGAGCCGGCACTCCTCCGTATCCTCCACGATGAAGTCGGCGTTGCCCTCCACCAGCGCGTAGGCGAGGCGCTCCCCCACCGGCAGGCTGCGCCATGCCAGGTCGTCCTTCTTCGCGGCGACCTGGCCCTTCACCGAGTCGGCGATGGCGAGGAGCCGCTCGGTGCTGTCGCTGCGCCGGTTCTGGACCACGTCCTCCACCCGCTCGAGGACATCGGCGGGGATGTCGTTGTAGATCGGCAGCGCGCCGGCGTTGACGATGCCCATGTCCATCCCGGCCTGCAGCGCGTGATACAGGAACACCGCGTGGATCGCCTCCCGCAGCGGATTGTTGCCCCGGAACGAGAACGACACGTTGCTGAGCCCGCCGCTGATGCTCACGCCCGGCAGGGCCGCCTTGATGCGTCGCGTGGCCTCGAAGTAGTCCACCGCGTAGTTGTCGTGCACCTCGATCCCGGTGGCGATGGCGAAGATGTTCGGGTCGATGACGATGTCCTCCACCCGGAACCCCACCCGCTCCACCAGGAGCCGGCAGGCGCGCTCGGCGATCGCCACCCGGCGCTCGACGGTGTCGGCCTGGCCCTGCTCGTCGAACGCCATCACGATCAGTGCCGCGCCGTAGCGATGCACCAGCGTGGCCTGTCGCAGGAACTCCTCCTCGCCCTCCTTCAGGCTCACGGAGTTCACGATGCCCTTGCCCTGGATGCACTTGAGGCCGGCCTCGATGACGGACCACTTGGAAGAGTCGATCATGATCGGCACGCGGCTGATGGCCGGTTCCGAGGCACACAGATTGAGGAACGTGGTCATGGCGTGCGCCGAGTCGAGCATCGCCTCGTCCATGTTCACGTCCAGCATCTGTGCCCCGGTCTCCACCTGCTGGCGTGCCACATCGAGCGCCGCCTCGTACTCGCCGTTCAGGATCAGCTTGGCGAAGCGCGCGGAGCCGGTGACGTTGCAGCGCTCGCCCACGTTGACGAAGCCGGTCTCGGGGCCGCAGGTGAGCGGCTCGAGGCCGCTCAACCGCAGGCGCGGCGGCGGCGTGGGCAACACCCGCGGCGGTACCTTCGCCACCGCCTCCGCGATGGCCCGGATGTGCGCCGGCGTCGTGCCGCAGCACCCGCCCGCAAAGTTGAGCAGGCCGGCGCGGGCGAACTCGCCCAGCATGCCGGCCATGTATTCCGGTCCCTCCACGTACATGCCGAACTCGTCGGGCAGCCCGGCGTTCGGGTGCGTGCTCGTGAACACCGGCGCGATGCGCGACAGCTCCTGCACGTACGGCCGGAGGTCCTTGGCGCCGAGCGCGCAGTTGAGCCCGACGGAGAGGGGCCGCGCATGCGCCATCGAGTTCCAGAACGCCTCGGTGGTCTGGCCCGACAGTGTCCGCCCGCTCTGGTCGGTGATCGTGCCGGAGATCATCACCGGCAGGCGCTCCCCCAGCCGTTCGAACACCCCCTCGATCGCGAAGATGGCGGCCTTCGCATTCAGGGTGTCGAAGATCGTCTCGATCATGAGCAGGTCGGCCCCACCCTCGATCAGGGCCTCGGTGGCCTCGGTGTAGGCCGTGACCAGGTCGTCGAACGTGATGCCGCGGAAGCCCGGGTCGTTCACGTCGGGCGACATCGAGGCGGCGCGGTTGGTGGGTCCCAGCACGCCCGCCACGTACCGCGGGCGGTCGGGGGTTGCCGACTCGAAGGCATCGGCGACGCCGCGCGCGATGCGCGCCGCGATCAGGTTCTGCTCCCGGGCCAGCGACGCCATGCCATAGTCCGCCATGGCGATGGCGTTGGTCGTGAAGGTGTTCGTCTCGAGGACGTCGGCGCCCGCCTCGAGGTAGGCTGCGTGCAGGTCCCGGATGATGTCGGGCCGGGTCAGTGCGAGGACGTCGTTGTTGCCCCGCAGGTCGGTATGCCATTCGGCAAAGCGTTCCCCGCGGAAGTCGGCCTCCTGCAGCTGGTACGCCTGGATCATCGTGCCCATGGCGCCATCCAGCACCAGGATGCGCTGCCGGAGCAGCGCCTCGAGCGCCGCGAGGCGCGTGGAACGGGTCCATGGGGTGGGGGCAGCGGCCGGGTCGACGGACCACACCGGCACCGGCTGCGCCCCCGCGTGCTCGTGCGTCGTGCAGGCGCCGCTCATGCCACCACCTGCGCCGGATGCGCCCGGAGGCCCAGGAGGTGACAGATGGCGAAGGTGAGGTCGGCGCGGTTCAGGGTGTAGAAATGGAACTCGCGCACGCCCTGTGCGGCGAGTCCCTGCACCTGTTCCGCCACGACGGTGGCGGCGATGAGCTTCCGGGTCTCGGGGTCGTCATCAAGTCCCTCGAACCGCGTGGCCATCCAGCGGGGCACGCTCGCGCCTGCGGTTGCCGCAAAGCCCGTCATCTGCCTGAAATTCGTGACCGGCATGATGCCGGGCACGATCTCGCAGGTGATGCCCGCCTTGCGGCAGCGCTCGAGGAAGCGGAAGTAGGTGTCGTTCTCGAAGAAGAACTGGGTGATCGCGCGCGACGCACCGGCGTCGAGCTTCCGCTTGAGGTTGTCGAGGTCGGCATAGACCGACGTCGACTCGGGATGGCCCTCCGGGAAGGCAGCGACGGTCACCTCGAAGTCGGCAATGCGCTTGAGGCCGGCCACGAGGTCGGCAGCATACGCGTAGCCGTTGGGGCCGGGGGTGTGCAGGCCCGCCTCCTTTGGCGGGTCGCCACGCAGCGCCACGATCTGTCGCACGCCGGACGCCCAGTAGTCGCGCGCAACGTCATCCACTTCCGCGCGTGTTGCCGCGATGCAGGTCAGGTGCGCCGCCGGCAGCAGCGCCGTATCCCCGAGGATCCGCTTCACCGTGCGGTGGGTACGTTCGCGGGTGCTTCCGCCCGCGCCGTACGTGACCGACACGAAGCGCGGCGCCAACGGCTCGAGCCGCTTGATCGCGCGCCACAGCGTCTCCTCCATCTCGGGAGTCCTGGGCGGAAAGAACTCGAACGACACCTGCAGCGTCATGCGATCCCCATCAACAAAAAACCGGTGAGCCTGAACGGCCCCCGGGGGGTGCCGTTTTAGCGATTGTTTTACGTGGCCGCAATAGGCACAAATTGCCACGGACTTCAGTTGGTACTGCCAAGGGCAAGTATCGGGCCTTCTGGGCCCGTTGTAAAGTGTTACCCCGTAACGCCGAGGCGCCGGGCCACCTCCACGGGGGTGAGGTTCCGGACCGACACCACCTTGCTTCTGCTGCTTTCTCCCGACACGAGTGTCACCTCCGCTCGGGCCACCCCGAGCTCGGCGGCGAGGTACCGGATCAACGCCTCGTTGGCCGCGCCGTCCACCGGCGGGGCGGTGAGCCTGATGCGCAGCTCAGCTCCGTGAAGCCCGACAATTTCGTTGCGGGAGGCGCGCGGCTGGGCCCGCACGGCAATGCTGGTGCCGAGGGCGCTGGCGCGGAAGGGTGTCAGTACGGAAGGATCTGGAAGGCTGCCCACCTCATCACCATGAGGACGAGGTACGCCACGAAGGGGCTCAGGTCGAGCATGCCGAACGGGGGCATCCGGCGCTGGATTGGCAGGACGAGCCAGTCGGTGAGCACGTACACCGGCCGGAGCCACTTCGAGTAGCGGAACCCGCCGAGCCAGGAGGCGATGACCCGCACGATGAGGGCGGCCATGAGCAACTGGAAGGTCCAGCTGACCAGCAGCCTGAGGATGCCGGCGGGCCCCGCCTGACCGACGTATGCCAGGTTGAAGGCCATCCCGACCAGCCACCGGACCGCCTCGAGCAGCACGAGCCCGCCGAGCAGCACGATTGCGAGGAGCCACCAGGGTGCGTTCTGCGGATTGCCGCCGGCACCCAGCAGTCGGCGCTCGATGGGGTGGAGCAGCGGATCGCTTCCCCGGCGCACGAAGCGTGGCCATGCGCCGAAGGGCTGGAGATACCCCCGCGCCACCGCCCAGTGGGTCAGGGCCACCACCCCGCTCAGTGCCGCGGCGCCGAAGACCGCCATCCGAAGGCCGAAGAAGAGCGTCTCGATCATCGCACGACCTCGAATCCCTGTGGCCCCGACGGCGTGTCGCAGGCGACAGCGAAGCGGCCCTCATTGAGCGCCGCTTGCTCGAGTGCGTCCTCGCCGGCGCCGCAGCTGCGCACCGCGCGCCCCTGGGGCCGCCGGTACACGACGGTGACGGTGAAGGTGCGGCCCTGGACCGCGAGCCGGCGGATTGTGGTGGGGGTGAGGCTGTCGACCCCGAGCTGGCGCAGGGTCCGGGGCGGCTTGCCCTCATGGGACGATCGGTAGTCTGCCACCCGGTCAATCAGCTCGAACATCTCGGAGCCAAGCACCTGGGCATCCGACGGCGCGCCGTTGGCAGGGATGCCCTCGCTGACCGGTGCCTTCGGCTCCTCCTTCTTGCCGCAGCCGCCCACCATCGCAATGGCGAGCAGGCCGGCAAACCACCGCGGGCTCACGGCAGCGAGAATTCGCGGTTGAAGGCGACCTCGAAGCGGAAGGTCTTGGCGCGACTTCGCGTTTCCACCAGGTCGGCGAGGCGCCGCAGGCGGTCCGGGATGAGCATGATGGCGTCCTGCGCCTTGCGGCCCATGTCGTTGAGGCCGTCCAGGCTCTCGATCTTCCAGTAGCGGATCTGCTCCTGGACGATGCGCAGGTAGTCGCGCGGGCCATAGATGCCGGCCCGGCGGATGACGTCGGCAAAATCGCGGAAGCCGGGCATCGTGGCACCGGGCATCTCGATGCCCGGCAGGATGTGCGAGGCTGATTCCAGCGCCTGGTTCGGGTCCCGCTTCAGGATCTCCTCGAACACCGACCGATAGAACACGAAGTGCCGCGCCTCGTCCTGTGCCACCTCCGCCAGGATCGCGGCGAGGCCCGGCTCATACTCTTCCGCAACGCGACCGGTTTCCGCGTGGGAGTGCTGGGTGGCCCGCTCCTGCACCGTGGTATACGCAAAGACGCGATACGGGTCCCGGTCCCACGAGGGATGGAAGCCGGCCCGGATGTACTCGAACTGCATCTCTTCGAACTTGCGCTGGTCGTACAGCTGCGTGTCCCGGGTATAGTCGTGCAGCACCTGGCCGTGCCGGTCTTCCTCGGCGGTCCAGAGGTTGTTCCAGAGACGCCAGTAGCTGTCGTCGTCGAGGTAGACCGCAAGGAGCCGGTGGAAGTGGGGCAGTCCCTCTTCCGTGAGGGTATTCACCGCCAGCGCCGCGCGCACGGCATCGGGGATGCCCTGCGCGCGCGCGCGCAGGTTGCGCAGGTGCGTCTCGCTGCAGTCGCCCTCGGCGAGCCCGAGCAGGTCCGACGGCATCCACAGCACGCGCTTGCGCTCGTGCGTGGCCATCATTTCGCGTACGGTAGCTTCGAGATCCTTCAGGACTTCAAACTTCGAGAGCAGTTCGCGCGCCTGGTTGGTGAGACTCATGTCACCTTCGAATAGGTAGTGATTCGGAGCTCACATCCACGTGCGGAAATATAGCGGCTCACTCGGGCAGGCGCTTCTCCAGCAGGGTCCATGCGCCCTGGTTCATGTAGCGCGTGCGCCGAACGACCACCGTCCAGCCGAGCGCAGCGAGGAGGCCCTCGGCGCGATCGTCGTCCGTCCAGAATTCGGCCAGGTGGGCACCCTCCGCAGCGGCGCGTTCCTCGAATGCAGCCAGCAGCCGGTGGGCATGCCCCTGCTTCCGGTACGCCTCGGCCACCACGAGATCGAGCAGGTGGGCCACTCCGCCACGCACGTAGTACCGCAGCCCGCCGATCCAGTCGCCGATCGCGTCCGTCAGGCCGATGTATCGATCGTCGAATCCGGTGGGCAGGCCGGCCTCTTCCGCCTCACGCTCCAAAAGCTCGGTGAGCCACGCGGCGAAGTCCTCGTCCTGGTCCATCGTGCTGATCTTGACCTCCGGCATCTGTCTCCTCCGTCGAGACGGCCCAGAAAGGGCCGACACACTCTGGGCAGCAACTCGGGTGCCACTTGCACCACGACGAGGCGATGCGCTGGTCGCACCGGCTAAATGCCTGCCTGCCCACTGGTTGCTGCCTGGAGTGTGGAAGGGTCCCCGTACACAATGATACCCGGGTGACCCACCCTTGTGTCATGGTGTGGCGATCCGGCGGACGCCTGCGCCATTCGCAAGTGGCGGCTCCGTTCCAGAACGGGCCATATATTCCGGGATGACCTTCGCCACCAGGTATGACGCCGTAATCGTGGGCAGCGGGCACAACGGGCTCGTGGCAGCGGCATACCTCGCCAACGCAGGGCAGTCGGTCCTCGTCCTGGAACGGAACGACTGGATCGGCGGTGCCTCCGCCTCCCAGCGCGTCTTTCCGGACTACGACGCGTACCTCTCGCGGTACGCCTACCTCGTGAGCCTGCTCCCGCCACTCATCCTCGACGAACTGGACATCTCGTTCGAGACCCGACGTCGGTCGGTGGCATCGTTCACCGCCTATGAGCGCAACGGCGCCGCGCGCGGCCTCGTGATATCCAATGTCGACCAGGAGCGCTCGCGCGCATCGCTGCGCGAACTGACCGGTGGCGACGCCGAGTGGGACGGCTACCAGGCGCTGCTCCGCCTCGAGGGGGCGCTGGCCGCCCAGGTGTGGCCCAGCCTGCTGCAGCCGCTCCGGTCGCGCCGGCACTGGGCCGACCGCTTCACGGCGAGCGCGCTCGAGCGCGAGGCGTGGGAGAGCTTCGTGGAACGGCCGCTCGGCGAGGTCATCGAGCGGTATGTGCAGGACGACGTCCTTCGCGGCCTTGTGCTCACCGACGGCAAGATCGGCGTTTTCGGACGGGCGCACGACGCCTCACTCATCCAGAATCGCTGCTTCCTCTATCACGTCATCGGTCAGGGCACCGGTGAGTGGCGGGTTCCCGTGGGTGGCATGCGGACGCTGGTCGACGGTCTCGTGCGCCGGGCCACCGACGCGCACGCCCGCATCGTGGTGGACAGTCCCGTGCTCGCCGTGCACGACATCGGCCGGCGGCATGCCGTGGTGTTCGAGCATGATGGGCGTGAGCACACGGTCGATGCTGATCGCGTCCTGGTGAACGCCGGTCCCCGCACCTTCGCACGGCTGTTCGGCCGCGAGTACGCGCCGATCGCCACCGACGAGGGCTCGGTGATGAAGGCGAACATGCTGCTGCGCCGGCTCCCCCGCCTCAAGGCGCCGAACGTGACGCCGGCGGAGGCCTTCGCCGGTTCATTCCATGTGGACGAGGGCTACGCCGCCATGGAGTTGTCCTGGCACGAGGCCGCGGCGGGGCAGCTCCCGGCGCTCCCGCCATTCGAGACCTACTGCCACACCCTTACCGACGACTCGATCCTGTCTCCTGCGCTCCGCGCGGAGGGATACCAGACGCTCACGCTCTTCGGCCTGGACGCGCCGTACCGCCTGTTCACGAGCGATGGTGAAGGCCGGAAACAGGAAATGCAGCACCGTTACCTGGAGGCGATCAACCGGATCACGGCGGAACCATTCGAGGACTGCCTGGCCCGTGACAGCAAGGGTGAGCTCTGCATCGAGATCAAGTCGCCGCAGGACCTGGAGCAGGAACTCGACCTCGACCAGGGCAACATCTTCCACAACTCGCTGAGCTGGTTCTTCACCGACGACCCGGAAGAGGATGGCACCTGGGGCGTCGAGACGGACATGCGGGGGGTGTATCGCTGCGGTGCGTCGGCCCTTCGGGGTGGTGCGGTGAGTGGCGTGCCGGGGTTCCTGGTGGCACGGAAGATCTTCGAGGAGGAGCGCGTGCCGGTGCGGGGCTGAGGCGAGGCGTCAGGGCACGGTTGGCCTGAATGTCGGCGCGCGTCGCGCCCCGGTCGCGTGCTCGAACGCGAATGCGTAGCGCAGCAGGAAGCCCTCGCTCCACGCCGGGCCCATGAACGACAGTCCCACCGGAAGTCCATCCACGAAGCCCGCCGGTACCGTGATGTGGGGGTAGCCCGCCACCGCGGCCGGTGTCGAACTGTCCCCAGCCTTCCCGAAATGGTCGCCGTTCACCAGGTCGGTCACCCACGCCGGTCCACCGGTAGGACAGACCAGCGCATCAAGCTGATGGCGCTTGAGGGTCGCGTCGACGCCATCGGCGCGCGCGAGGCGGCGACACTCGGAACGGGCCCGGCGGTACGCCGGTTCGCTGAGGGGGCCCTTCTTCTCTGCGAGCTCGAACGTTTCCTGCCCGAACCAGGGCATCTCCTTCGCCGCGTTGGCGCGGTTGAACTCGATCAGGTCGGACAGGGTGCGGTATCGCGTCGTCTCCCCGCGCCCCGCGAGGTACCGGTTGATGCCATCCTTGAACTCGTAGAGCAACACCGCGAATTCTGGCATTCCCATCAGCGGTACCGTGACGATGTCAACGGGATCCACCAGCACCGCGCCCGCGTCGCGCAGGGCGGCGAGTGCATCCTCCATCACCGTGTCGAGCGCCGCCAGCTCGCCGAAGTAGCGCCGCATGACGCCCAGCCGCACCCCGCCGAGTCCACCGGAGGAGAGAAAGGTGGTGAAGTCGGCCGCGCCTCCGTTGGGTACCGCGGCCGTGGCGGGGTCGGCTGGGTCGATCCCGATCATCGCGTTGAGCAGGATGGCGGCGTCACGGACGTCGCGGGTCATCGGGCCCGCGGTGTCCTGGCTCGCCGAGATCGGGATGATGCCCGACCGGCTCACCAGCCCCACGGTGGGCTTGAGGCCCACCAGGCCATTCGCGGTGCTGGGACAGACCACCGACCCGTCGGTCTCCGTACCGATGCCCACCGCGGCGAGGTTGGCGCTGATCGCTGCCCCCGTGCCGGAGCTCGAGCCGCAGGGGTTGCGGTCGAGCACGTAGGGATTGCGGGTCTGCCCGCCCCGGCCGCTCCATCCGCTGGTCGAGTGCGACGAGCGGAAATTGGCCCACTCGCTGCAATTGGTCTTCCCGAGGATGAGGGCGCCCGCAGCGCGGAGCCGCTGCACCACGAACGCGTCACGCGATGCCGGCATGTCGGCGAGTGCGAGCGAACCGGCACTGGTGCGCATCCGGTCGCCGGTATCGATGTTGTCCTTGATCAGGATGGGGACGCCGTGCAGCGGCCCGCGCGACCGGCCGGCCTTCCGCTCCTCGTCGAGGCGCTCCGCGTCCGCGAGCGCCTCCGGATTCAGCTCGATGATCGAATTGACCGAGGGCCCGGAGTGATCCACCGCCGCGATGCGATCGAGGTACTGCTGCGTGATGCCGGCGCACGTGAAGCGACCTGACGCCACGCCATCCTGCAGCCCGGCAATGCTGACTTCATCCAGCTCGAACGGGGTCGGCCGCGGTCGGGTGGCCTCCGGCTGGCAGGCCGTCAGCTGCGATGCGACCACGGCCGCACCAACGCTGCTCGCCACGAACTCGCGTCGGTCCATCATGTCACCCATGGTCAGTGCCAGCCGATGGCGATGGCCAGGACGAGCGCCACGCATCCGAGCCCGGCCAGGAGCAGGCAGCGGGGCAACACCCACTTGAACCATTCGTCGAATCGCACACCCACGAGGGCGAGCATCGCGAGGAGGGGGCCGTTGGTGGGGAAGAGCAGGTCGAACGTGCCGTTGCCCAGTTGATAGGCCAGCACCGTCACCTGGCGCGACAGGCCGATGAGGTCGGATACCGGCGCCAGGATCGGCATCGTCAGCACGGCCTGGCCGCTGCTGCTCGGTACCGGGATGTGGATGACCGCGTGGGCCACGAACATGCCGAGCGCCGCGAGCGTCACCGGCAGGCCCACGAGCGGTGTGACGATGGCGTGCACCAGCGAGTCCACGATGCGACCCTGGTCGAGCACCACGTAGATCGCCCGCGCGATGCCGATCAGCACGGCGCTGTAGGTCATGTCGCGCATGCCGGCGATCATGGCGTCCGCCATGCCGGACAGGCCGAGGCCACCCACGATGCCGGACACCAGGCCCATGATCAGGAAGAGCGTGGCGAGCCGGTCAAAGTCCCAGCCCCACTGCTGCGCCCCGATCACGAAGAAGAGAAAGGTCAGCGCCACGACCCCGAGCACCATCAGGTGCTGCGGAGTCAGCCGGCTGTCCCGCTCATCTCCCGCAACGGCTGCGGCGGGAGGATTGGCGTGGCGCGCGGCGTAGCGGGTGATGCTCCAGAGCCAGTACGCCATGGCGATCGTGAGGAGCACGGTGCGAAACTGCCAGCCCGAACCCACCGGCACCTGCGCCACCTTCTGGGCGATTGCCACCATGAACGGGTCGACGGGCGAGAACGCTGCCGCGATCGTCGCCGTGCCGAGGCTCATGGCCACGGCCATGACCGGGGGAAGTCCGAGCGAGGCGCAGATGAGGAGCATGAGGGGCGCGAACGCCACCAGCTCCTCCGACATCTGCATCAGGGCGCCACCGGCCACGAATGCCAGGCCAACCACCGGTATCACCAGGACGCCCCGGCCCTCGAGGCGCCGGGCGAGCGCGTCCACCAGTCGGCGCAGTGCACCGGTGCGATCCACCACCGTGAAGGCGCCCCCCGACAGGAACACGAGGAAGATCACGCTCGCGGCATCGATCAGGCCCTTCGGCACTGCCACCAGGGCCTCGAACACGCCGACCGGTGCCCGTTCGACCTCGTGATAGGTACCAGCCACCACCACGGCACGCCCCGTCACCGGGTCATCGCGCCGATCGTAGGCCCCGGTGGGTACAACCCAGGTCAGGGCGGCGGCGAACGCCACGCAGCCCAGCAGCAGGATGACCGGATGGGGAAACGTGAAGCGGGCGGTCACCTCAGAGCGTCTGGCATTCGGTCTTGGCGGGCGGTGTATTGCTGCAGGCGATCGACTCGTTCATGCCGCTGGTGATCGGGCCACACGCCGTCGTCTGGGCCTGTTGCTTCGCTTCGTGCTCGGAGGCCGCCGACGCCGTCGCACTGCCATTCCGGCCCTGGTAGGTCACGGCCACGGTACAGGAATATTTCTGCGAGGTCAGGGTACTGTAGAGCAGGTAGGCGCCAAACGCGGCGGCGACGCCAGCGGTGACCATCGTGCTGCGCTTCACGGGAGCTCCGGAGGTCGAGTGTATTTTTCAGGAATGTTCACGCGCCCGATACGTGTCGTCGCCCTCGGCAGCTTCCTGCTGCTGCCGTCGGCGATCAGGAGCGGCGCGCCCGACACAATTACGGTGTCACGGGCCGTGCTCGACTCGATGAATGTCATTTTTGAGGCATCGAACCGCAACTGGGACAAGTTACAGGGCCTGAACACGATGGAACGGATGCTGGGGACCGTGCGTCCGACCCAGAAGGAGTATCTGGGGTGCCTGCAGGGGATGACGGATGCCGCCTCAGTGACGGTGAGCAGCTTCCTGCCTGCGCGCAACATGCGCCAGCTGCCCATGGCAGTCACCGGAACCTGCGACTCGCTGCCGGGCATCGTGGGGAGCTGGCATACGCACCCTTTTCATGCCGACCCCGACAATCGCCCGCTCAAGAGCCGGGAGCTGTCCCCCCAGGATCTCGCCACCTTTGCGGCGAGCGACGATCGCGTGGCCATCATTGTCTGGGATGTGGACTCGCTCGATGCCGCCGTGAAGGCAGCAGACGGCACCGTCATCCACCCGGTCAGCGTGCTCGTGCGCTGACCGGGCGGGGATGTCAGCTGGTCGGCTTGGGGAGGCCGGGGGTGTCCTGTGGCGCCTTGCCGTCGGCCACCGGCAGCACGGCGGGGCGCCAGCCGCTCTTGAACCTGATGGTCATGAAGTAGGCCAGCGTGTCGGCCTTCACGTCCACCACATCGGGCATCGTGCGGGCATACGCAACGGCAGTACCCATCTGGACCGCGAAGTCCGCCGGCCTGGTGCCGTCGTAGGCCTGCGCGAGGGCCCGACCGATGGCGATCTTCTGGGCCTGTTCCGGGCCGTAACTCGCGAACTGGTCCGCGGGCATCATGCCCTGCTGGTCAGTCAGCTTGTCGTAGCGGTCGTAGGTCGGGCAGCCGGCAAGGGCGACGGCAGTGAGACATCCGAGGAGACGGCGCATGAAGCAGTCCAGGTTCCAGGATTGGTGGCAGTATGCTCCGGGCGACGCCCGGGGTGGAGACAAGTATCGGCAGCGATGCATTCCGGCGCAAACCCGGGCCGTGGTGGGGATGGCACTGCTCCTGGCCCTGCTGCTTCCGGGGCGCAGCGCGGCGCAGGCACTCGAGGGCCCGCTTGTGGTCTACAACGCCGGGAGCCTGGCACGGCCATTCCACGAGCTGCTCGCGGCATTCCAGGCAATGAATCCCCGCGTGGAGCCGGCCCAGGAGAATTCCGGCAGCCTGGAAGCGGCACGCAAGCTGACCGAATTGGGCAAGATCCCCGACGTGCTCGGCGTGGCCGACTACAACGTCATCGACGACCTGTTGCTCCCCAGGTACGCCACCTGGTATGCCAGCTTTGCACGGAATGCGATGGTCCTGGCGTTCACCGACCGCTCGGTTGATGCGGCGGTCATCGATAGCGTCAACTGGTGGCAGGTGCTCCAGAAAAAGAATGTTCGCGTCGGCCACTCCGACCCGGCGCTCGACCCGAACGGGTATCGCAGTCTCATCGTGCTGCAGCTCGCCGAGCGCTACTATCGCCAGCCGGGGCTGGCGCGTCGCCTCGATGCCGCCATGCCGCCGCGCTACCAGCGCCCCAAGGAGTCGGACCTGACCGCCCTGCTCCAGGCGGGTGAGCTCGACTATGCCTGGAGCTATCGCTCGCTCGCCGAGACGAACGGGCTGCGGTTCCTCTCGCTGCCGGCGGCGATCGACCTGAGCGACCCGTCGCTCGCCGGTGCGTACGAGGCGGCGGCGGTCCGGATCCCCGGAGCCAGCCGGAGGGGCGCGGACTCCCTCACGCTGCGGGGTGAACCGATCGTCTACGCCCTGACCATTCCCCTCGCGGCGCCGCATCCGGCACTGGCCGCCGCCTTCGTGCGTTTCACCTTCTCGCCCGAGGGGCAGGCGATCCTGCGAAAGAACGGATTTGTCCTGCTGCCCGCGCCGATCGTCGTGGGGACTGCGCCCCCCGGGCTGCTGCCAACGCCTGACCCGGCGGGCCGGTGACGCGGATCGCCCCCTCGCGGCGGCACGATGTATACTCCCAGCCCCATTTCATCCGGGTCCCATCAATGAGCGGTACACCGAACACCCCGTCCCCGCGGAACGAACCGATCCTCTCCTATGCGCCCGGCAGCCCCGAGCGCGCCACGCTGAAGGCGGAACTGGCCCGGCTGTCTGGCGAGGTGGCCGACATCCCGGCAATCGTGGCTGGCCGGGAGATCCGGAGCGGGGACATGATCGATGTGCGGTCGCCGCATCGGCACCGGCACGTCATCGCGCGCGCGCACCTCGCCACCGCCGACACCGTGCGGGCGGCCGCCAGGTCCGCCATCGAGTCGCAACGCGAGTGGGCCGCCATGCGCTTCGAGGATCGTGCGGCGGTGTTCCTGCGCGCCGCCGAGATGCTTGCCACCACGCATCGCGCCCTGCTCAACGGGGCCACGATGCTGGGGCAGAGCAAGACGGCGTTCCAGGCGGAGATCGACAGCGCCTGTGAGTTGATCGACTTCTTCCGGCTCAACGTGGCCTACGCGGAGCGCCTCTACCGCGAGCAGCCCGAGTCGTCGCCCGGTATCTGGAACCGGATGGAGCACCGGCCGCTGGAGGGGTTTGTCTATGCCGTGACGCCCTTCAACTTCACCGCCATCGGCGGAAACCTGCCCGGCGCGCCCGCCCTCATGGGTAACACGGCGGTGTGGAAGCCGTCGCACACGGCACTGCTCAGCAATTACTACGTCTATCGCCTGCTCGAGTCGGCCGGCCTGCCGCCCGGGGTGATCAACTTCGTGCCGGCGGAGCCGGTGATGTGCACCGCGACCCTGGTGGAGGAGCCGTATTTCGCCGGCGTGCATTTCACCGGGTCCACTGCCGTGTTCCGGCAGATCTGGCACCAGATCGCGAGCCGGCTGGACAAGTATGTCTCGTACCCGCGCATCGTGGGCGAGACCGGCGGCAAGGACTTCGTCGTGGCGCACCAGAGCGCCGATCCGGCTGCACTGGCGGTGGGGCTGGTGCGAGGCGCGTACGAGTATCAGGGGCAGAAGTGCAGTGCCGCGTCGCGGGCCTACATCCCCGATACGCTGTGGCCCGAGGTGCGCGACCGCATGGTGGCGATGATCGCCGACATCCAGATGGGCGACGTGGCCGATTTCCGGAACTTCATGGGCGCCCTGATCGACAAGCGCGCGTTCCAGCGCGTCAGTGGCTACCTCGAGGCTGCCCGGACGGCGCCCGGCGTGAAGGTCGTGGCGGGCGGGGGATACGACGACAAGGAAGGCTGGTTCATCCAGCCCACGCTCGTTACCACCGAGGACCCGAAGTACCGCATGATGTGCGACGAGCTGTTCGGCCCGGTCATGACGGTGCACGTGTACCCCGCCGGGAAGTGGCGCGAGACGCTCGACCTCGTGGACGGTACGAGCCCCTACGCGCTCACGGGTGCCGTTTTTGCACGCGACCGGGCCGCGCTCGCCGAGGCCACCCAGGTGCTGCGCAACGCGGCGGGCAACTTCTACCTGAACGACAAGCCCACCGGCGCGGTGGTGGGACAGCAGCCCTTCGGCGGCGGACGCGCGAGCGGCACGAACGACAAGGCGGGATCGATCCTCAACCTGGTGCGCTGGGTGCAGCCCCGCAGCATCAAGGAGACGCTCGTGTCGCCAACCGACTATCGCTACCCGTACATGGGAGCGGAGTAGGGCACCGCATGCGTTCGGCAGCTGGAAGGGCGACGACGGCCATGCTCCTGCTGCTGAATGCACCACTCGGGGCACAGTCGGCGCCGGCGTACGTCGCCACGCAGATGCCCTGTGCCCGCTTCGGCGAGTCGGTGCGGAGCGAGCTGACCGTCCAGACGGCGGGTCGCACCGCCACCGCCACGTCAGGACGCGAGGGCGACCTCATCGTGGCCACCACGGCCTCCCCGGCTGGCCCGGCACTGCAGCTTGTCGCATGGTTCGATTCGCTGCGCGTGTGGCGCAGCGCCGGGGGCAACCGGGGCGAGCCGGATGCCTCCGGCGTGCTCGGCGGACGCTACCGCGGGGAACTCCTTCCCGACGGTTCCTTCACGACGGGCGTGTCCCCCTTCGTGCCGGAAACGGTGCGTGAGGTGACGGAACTGGCCAACGCGCTCGACGGGATGTTCCCGCTGCTGCCGCCGCGGGTGCTGCAGTCGGGTGAGGAGTGGCGGAGCGGGGACAGTCTGGCCATCAGGCGCCTGAGCGACAGCACCGGGCTGCAGCGATATCGCGTCCAGGTCATGCGTCGCGGTCCGGTGCATCCGGCGGCCGGCGACACGCTAACACCCACCTACGTTCGCAACCTCAATGATCGTGGCGTGGCCGCGTGGGATCCCGCGCGCGGGCCAATGCGCTATGACCACGCGATCACCGTCGAGGCCGAGGTGCCCGTCGGCGGCGCCGTGCGCGCGCCGCTGCGATCGCTGGTGGAGCAGCAGGTGGTGCTGGAGCGGAGGCCCGATCCGCCAGGGGGCACCTGCCCGGCCACCATCTTTGCCGAACCCTAGCGACCCTTCGCACCCGGCGTGCCGATGAACCGCTGCTCCGGGTCGAACAGGAGCGCGGCCAGCGCGAAGGCCACCGCGGCGAATGCTGCCAGGGCAAGAAGATTGCCGGCCACGGAAATGTCGGTGGGCTGGCCCAGCGCCGAGCGTACCAGCTCCACCATATGCGTTACCGGGTTGACCCGGGCGATCCACCGGAGCACGGGAGGAAGGCTGCTCGCGGGGTAGAGCGCGCCGCTGATGAACAGCATCGGGAAGAGCAGCACGTTGATGATCCCCGCAAAGTTTTCCACCGACCGCAACCGCGCAGCCACGAGCAGCCCAAGCAGCGACGACACACTGGCCGCAAGCGCGATGGCCAGGACGGCGGCGCCTGCCTGTCGGAGCGTGATGGGCATGACCAGCGGCGCCGCGGCGAGGACAACGAGGCCCTGCAGCATGCCCACCGCCGTCGCCGACAGCGCCCGGCCCGCGAGGACGGCCACCGGGCCGGCAGGACTGGCGAGCATCAGCCGCAGCATCCCGAATTCGCGATCGTAGACAGTGGATACGGCCGTGAGCGCCGACCCGAAAAGGCACGCCATCACGATCACGCCGGCGAACACGAACTCGCGATACGACCCGCCGGTGCCCGGGTTCGAGATCGCGTTGTAGCCGCTGGCCACCAGCAGGAGCCACACGAAGGGCCGGGCCAGGCCGCCGATGAGCCGGCTCGGCTGCCGGATGGCTCGTCGCAGGTCGCGATGCACGATCCCGCCGATGGCGCTCAGGGCCATCACGACCGCCGGCCCTCCGGCGCAGCAGGCCCGGTGCGCGCGAAGTAGACATCCTCCAGCGTCGGTTGCCGGAGCAGCGCGCGGGTGATGCCGGGTGCCGAACCGGCAAGCTCGAGCGCCTGTTCGCGCCGTGCATCCAGGCCGATGCGGCTCCCCCCGGGGGTGCGCACGATGGCGGTGGCGAGGCCGCGCGCTTCCATCATCGCCACCAGTGACGCTACGCCGGGCCCTTCCACTTCGAGGAGCGCCGTGCCGAAGGGCTGCATCAGCGACGCGGGAGATCCGCTGCCGACCACCCGCCCGCCCGAGAGCAGTACCACATTGTCGGCGGTTTCCGCCTCGGTGAGGTAGTGGGTGGAGAAGAGCACGGCCGTTCCCTGCGCGCGGCATGCGGTCTCGAGAAACGCCCACAGGGCCGCGCGGTGCTCCGGGTCCAGTCCCACCGTTGGTTCATCGAGGATCAGCAGGCGAGGCGCATGCAGCGTTGCCCTGGCGATGTCGGCGAGGCGCCGCCACCCTCCCGAGAGTTCACGGGCACGCCGGTCGGCAAATGGCTCGAGGCCCATGCGTTCAAGCGCCGGCCCGATGGCGCTGGCTGCCTGCCCGCGATCGAGCCCCGACAGGGCAGCGGCAAACTCGAGGTTTTCCCGGACAGTGAGGAAGGGGTCGACGGTGGGTTCCTGGAACACGAGGCCGAGGTTCCGCCGGGCCTCGGTGCGTGCGCGCACGATGTCGTGCCCGAACACCTGCGCGCTGCCCCGGGTCGGACGGAGGAGCGTGGCGAGCAGCAGCATCGCCGTGGTCTTGCCCGCACCGTTGGGTCCGAGCAGGCCGACCATGTCGCCGGCCTCCACCCTGAGCGTGAGGCCGTCGAGCGCCCTCGTGCCGCCGTAGTCGCGGCCCAGTCCCTCGGCCACGACCGCCGGGACGCTCACGCGGGCTGCGGCTCGCTCGACAGCTTGCGGTAGGTGAATGGCGTGGTCGTGTTCGCGTCGGCAAGCGCCGATGTGATCAGGTGGTGATCCGGGCTCAGCACGCAGATCGGATCGGCCACCGCGGCATCGCCCGTCAGCGCAAACGCCTGGCAGCGGCACCCGCCGAAGTCGACGCACTTCCGCTCGCAGGTGGAGCAGGGCGACTTCATCCAACTGTCACCCCGGAACGCGTTGAACAGCGGCGATTCCTGCCAGATCCACTCCATCGAGTGCTCCCGCACATTCGGGTAGGGAATGGTCGTGATGTTGGTGGCGCCGTGGCAGGGGAGCACCTTGCCGTCAGGCGTGACCACGAGGTACACCTTGCCCCAGCCGCCATAGCACGCCTTGGGATACTCCTCGTAGTAGTCCGGCAGCACGAAGAGTATCTGCATGCTGCCGCGGTGCGCCTGCTTCGCCTTCTCCGCGACCTCGAACGCGCGATCCACCTGGTCCCTGGTGGGCATGAGGGCGTCACGGTTGACCAGGCCCCAGCCGTAGTACTGCGTGTTGGCCAGCTCCAGGCGGTCGGCGCCCATCTCGGCGGCCAGGTCGATGATCTGCTGGATCCGGTCGAGGTTGGCCTTGTGCAGCACGACGTTGACGGAGAACGCGAAGCCGAGCTCGCGCACCAGTGCTGCTGCCGCACGCTTCTGCTTCACCGACCGCACACCGGCGATCCGCTCGGCATTGTCATCGTCGGCGTCCTGCAGCGAGATCTGGATGTGCTCGAGGCCGGCCTCGCGGAACTTCTCGGCTCGCGCGCGCGTGAGGCCGAGGCCCGAGGTCACCAGCGTACTGTAGAGCCCGAGCCCGCGCGCGTGTGCGGCGAGTTCCTCGGTGTCCTTCCGGACCAGTGGCTCCCCGCCCGACAGCCCGAGCTGCAATACGCCGAGCGCGCGGGCCTGGGTGATGACCCGCTTCCAGTCATCGGTGGAGATCTCCCGCTCCGCGCGGATCAGGTCGAGCGGGTTGGAACAGTAGGGACAATGCAGCGGGCAGCGATGGGTCAGCTCCGCCAGCAGTGTGGTGGGACGTTCACTGGTCACGGATCAGCTCCCGGGCGGCCAGCGTTGAAAGGTAGGCCGTCACGTCGTTGAGGATCTCGGCCGGGTCGGCGCTGCCGGTACCGTTGTATTGCTCGCTCAGCACCCGGGCGATGTCGCCGACGGTGCGCTGCCCGTCCACCAGCTTGAGGATCGCCGCACCGGTGTCGTTGAGCAGCACGGCACCCTCGGGATAGAGGAGCACCGGGCGCTTGCGCACGTCGTCGTATTCGACACGCGCCAGCCGCCAGAGCGTGGGAACGCTAGTCGCGGTAAGCATGATAGATGGTGTCGATCATGGCCCAGAGCATGTCCAGCTTGTAGGCCAGGGCCTCGAACGCCATGCGCTGGGTTTCCACGGTGGTACAGTGCGCCTGCACGATCGACAGGCCGTGCTTCACGTCCCGTGGTGCCTGCACCAGGCGGCTCTTGAAGTAGTCGAGTGCCTCGGGCGGGATCCACGGATAGTGCACCGGGAACGACTCGATCCGCTGCTGGTGAATCTTCGGCGCGAAGAGCTCGGTGAGCGACGACGCGCAGGCCTGGACCCACGGCTTCGACTTGCAGAACCACACGTACGATTCGCAGATCAGGCGCACTGATGGCAGCACGTGACGCTCGTCGTCCATCTCCTCCCGCGGCACGCCAAGCGCCACCCCGAGACGGATCCACAGCTCGATGCCGCCCTCGCCCTCGCGGGTACCGTCGTGGTCGATGATGCGGCTGATCCACTCCCGCCGGATCGCCGGGTCGGGGCAGTTCGACAGGATGGCGGCATCCTTCCGCGGCACCACCCGCTGGTAGGCCAGTCGGTTCGCCACCCAGCCCTGGAACATGCGCGGCGTCAGCTTGCCCGCATACATGTCGCGGTGGAAGGGGTGCTCCACGTAGTAGGAGCCCCGGAAGGAGCGCAGGGCTGCCTCGAGCTCCTGCGGGGTCAGGGGACGCTCCAGCGCCGGGATCTCTGCCCGGGGGGCGGACGCCAGTTCGGACGCGATAAGGGTGTCGGTCATGATGCTCCAATCAGGTTCACAGGTCGAACCTCATGCCGTCCATGCCAATGGTCAGCCCGGCGGCCTCGACCTCGCGCCGCTCGACGGAATCCTCGAGCAGGACCGGGTTCGTGTTGTTGATATGTACATATACCCGCCGCGGACCCTCCATCGCCCCGAGGCGGACGAGGCTGCCATCGACGCCACTGATCGGCAGGTGATCCATCTGGAGCGCGGTGCGCTCGCCAATGCCGAGATCGATCAACTCTTCGTTCGACCAGAAGGTGCCGTCGAAGAGTACGAGGTCGGCGGCGGACAGGCGCGCGACCAGCGCGTCATCCAGGGCACCGCACCCCGGTGCGTATGCGCACCGCTTGCCGGTGGAACGCTCGGTGATGATCAGGCCAATGGTGTGACCCGGTTCCGTGCGCGACGCGAATCGCGGGGCGTCGGCCGCCACCGCAAACGGCTCGATGGTCAGGCCCGCGTCGCTGCCGTCGCGCAACTGGAGCGCGGTGCCGGTGCCCAACTGGAGCCGGTTCACGCGCACGTCCGCGAAGGCCCGTATCACCGGGAGCAATCGCGTATCGTCCGTCACCATGCGCTCGACCGCCTCGGTGGCGTACACCTGCAGCGACCGGCCCTCCCGCAGCAGCGCGAGCCCGAGTGAATGGTCAAGCTCGGCGTCGGTGAGCACGACACCCTCGATCGGCACATGCCGAAGCCCCGTCGGCGGATGACCGTTCAGCAACTGCAGCTGGTCGCGGACATCGGGCGACGCGTTCAGGAGGAACCAGTGCGACCCGTCGGTGCTGACGGCGGCGGAGGACTGCGAGCGTGGAAAGGCGGAGCGAGGGTCCAGGCGTACGGCGCGACACGTGGGACACCAGCAGTTCCATTGCGGGAATCCGCCACCAGCAGCCGTTCCCAGCAGTATGACTTGCACCTGGAAAAGCGCCGAGGGCCCGCTTGCGCGAGCCCTCGGCGTCAGTCCTGCTGCTTACAGGGTCGCGACGTACGCGGTGACTTCCATCGTTACGGCGACGATCTCTGCCTCGGGCTTGGTCCAGCGCATGATGACTCCAGTTCTCTGAGGTGATCGGGCCTGCACATGGCCCTTCGACAATCGTTTGGGTGTTGCCACCCACCGGGAGAGTGCCTTCCCGGCGCAGCCCTATCTATGGCAGGTGCTGTGCCGCCAGGAAAAAAGGCCGCCTTGAGCTGGCGTAAACCATTACCTAACAATGACTTGATCCTTGTGAACAGTGAACGGTGAACGGGCCCAGAATTCGAGATTTTGGGTGTTCTCACCCACCCAATTGGGTGTTATCACCCACCCACTCCAAACTTCTTCAGCCGGTATCGAAGCGTGTCGCGCGTGATTCCCAGCAGCTGGGCCGCCTTGGTCTGGTTCCCGCCGGCCTCGGCGAGGGCGCGCTCGATGAGGGTCCGCTCCCACTGGCTCAGGTCGAGCCGGTCGGCCGGCGCCGGTGTCCCACTCGCCGCACCTGGCGCAGGTGTCGGTACCGTCGCCGGTGTGCTCAGCGACAGGTGCTCCACATCGAGGGTGTCGCCCTGGCTCCAGAGTACGGCGCGCTCGATCACGTGGCTCAGCTCGCGCACGTTGCCGGGCCAGGGGTAGGCGCGCATGAGATCGCTCGCCTGGGCATTGATGCGTCGGACATGCCGGCCGTACTTGGTGCTGTACTGCCGGAGGAAATGGTCGGCGAGCAGGGGAATGTCGTCACCCCGTTCCCTGAGCGGTGGCAGGCGCAGCAGGATGACGGCGAGCCGGAAGTAGAGGTCCTTCCGGAACCGGTCATGCTGCGCGTCGGCCTCCAGGTCACGGTTGGTGGCCGCGAGGATGCGCACATCGATCTTGCGGTCACGGATGCCGCCCACGCGCCGCACCGTCCGGTCCTCGATGGCCCGCAGGAGCTTGCCCTGCAGGGCGAGCTCGATGTCGCCCACCTCGTCGAGGAAGAGGAATCCGCCCTCGGCGGCCTCGAACAGGCCGAGCTTCGATTCCTTCGCGTCGGTGAAGGCGCCGCGCTCATACCCGAACAGCTCGGCTTCCATGAGTGTCGCGGGGAGGGCGGTGCAGTTGACGTCGATGAACGGCTTGCCGCCGCGCGCGCCGGACGCGTGGATCGTGCGCGCCACCAGGCCCTTGCCGGTGCCGGTCTCGCCGGTGATCAGCACCGGTGGTGTCTCGTCGAGCGCCGCAATCTGGGCCGCCCGCTCCATCACTTCCCGCATGGCGGGTGATGTGCCGACGATCCCGCTGACCACGACGTCGCTGGCCGCCTTCTTCCGGTAGTAGGAGAGCTCCTGCCGCAGTTGTGACGTTTCGCGCGCGCGATCGGCGAGCAGCTTCACCTCGTCGAGGTCCACCGGCTTCTTGATGTAGTCGAACGCCCCCAGCTTCACCGCCTCGACGGCACCCTCGATCGTGCCGAAGGCCGTCATCACGCAGACGGAAATGGCGGCGTCGAACTCGCGGATCTTCCGCAGCAGGTCGATGCCGCTCATCCCGGGCAGTCGCACGTCGGTAAAGACCACGTCGGGGCGGAGGCGGTCGAGCATCTCCAGCGCCTGCTCGGCGTCGCCGGCCACCTCGACATCGTATCCCGCCTCGACCAGGTAGCCCTTGATCGCCCGGGCGAGCGTCCGCTCGTCGTCCACCACGAGGATGGTCCCGTTGCTCATGCGTTTCCCCCGTCCCGCGGCGCAGCGGCGGGAAACTGGATCGCTACCGTCGTGCCCTGGCCCGTGGTGCTGATGATGTCCATCACGCCGCCGTTCTGCTCCACGAATCGACGCGCGATCGCCAGCCCCAGGCCGGTGCCCTCGGGCCGGGTGGTGAAGAAGGGATCGTAGACCGACGGCAGGATGTCTTCCGGGATGCCGCGGCCGGTATCGGAGATCTCCACCCGCACGAACTGGCCGTCGCCGGTGGTCCGCGCCGTGAGGCCCAGCGTCCCCCCGCCGGGCATCGCGTCGAGGGCGTTGGCGATGACCTCATGCAGCGTCTGCTCCACCTTCATCGGGTCGAGCATGGCGTCGGGCAGGTCCGGGGGGAGGTCGGTGACCGAGGGTGACGGCACGCTCCTGCAGCAGGCGCTTGAGGGGCGGAATCAGCCCGGTCAGCAGGGTGGCGACGTTTTCGCGCATCGGGTGCAGTGGCGCCGGGCGCGAGAAGGTGAGCAGGTGCGCGATGCGCTTGTCGAGCCGGTCGACTTCACCGATCATCGACTCGAGGGACTCGCGGGCCGCCGGAGTGTCGGGATGACGGAGTGCGAGCTGGGCCGCAGCGCGCAGGCTGGCGAGCGGATTGCGCAGGCCGTGCGCCACGCCGGCGGCCATCTGTCCCACGGAGGCGAGCTTTTCCTGTTCCACCAGCTGGGCCTGTGCCGTCTCCAGCTGGCCGATCTTCGCCGCCAGCTCCGCATTCACGTCGACCAGCTGGGCGCGTGATTGTCGCAGGTTGGTGGTCATCGTCTGGAAACTGCGGGCCAGGTCGCCGATCTCGTCACCGGAGCGAGGCGTGATGGGATGATCGAGGTCCCCGCGTCCCACCACGGTCATCGCCTCGCGCAGCTCGCCGATCGGGCGGGCCAGGCTGCGCGCGATGAGCCAGGCACCGGCAATCCCCGCTCCCACTGAGAGGAGCAGGATCCAGAACAGCAGCGTGCGCTCGGTATTCACGATTTCCGCCACGCGGCTGAAGGCGCGGGACACGCTGAATTCGCGCGCGCGGCGGTAGATCTGGTGGTTCATTTCCGTCAGGGCAGGGAGCAGGCGTTCCTTGAGCTGTCCCTTGGCGAGTGCGTAGGCCTCCGCCCGCTTGCCCTGGTCCTCGAGCGCAAAGACGCGGTCAGCCACCGCCCTGATCTCCGTCTCGATGCGGCGCACGCCATCCGCCAGCTCCTGTTCGTCGGGCTGCAGTTCAGAGCTCCAGCGATCCAGCCAGTAGTCCACCACCTCGCTGTTGAGCCGGAACTCCTCGCGGGAGCGAGGCTCCATCCCGCTCAGGGAGCGCCAGATGACCTCTCCCTGGTTGAACATTGCCGTCTCCACCTCGGAGTAGGTCCGGGTGCGCGTGAGGCTCTCGCCCAGGGTCTCGAGCGCCCGGCGCTCGAGCACGTTGCTCCGGATCGCCTCGGCGCCAACGAGCAGCACCGGGAGCACCATGAGCCCGAAGCCGAGGAGGAGTTTCTGCTGGAATGTCATGTCGAACGAGGGGCGGACGGCGAAGCCGGCATGGCCGGAATATAGGGCCCGGTCATGTGGGGTGGCGAGCTAGTGTGCGGCGCCACCACCACCGCTCACGCGGCCCGTCTTGAAGAGGAGCAGGAGCGGGGTGGCGAGCAGGAACGCTGCGCCCATGACAAAGAAGACCTTCTCGAACGAGATCACCGCCGCCTGGCCCTCGATGACGCGGGCCAGGATCGCCTGTGCCTTCTGCTGCGCGGCGGCGAGGCTGCCGGTCTCGGGCAGCAGGCGCTGCGTCACCTGGTCGAGCCAGCCGCGCGTCGCCGGGTCGTAGATGGTCACGTGGGCGCGCAGCGCCTCTCGGCTCTCCTCGCGGAAGCGCGTGAGGATCGTCGCGGTGATGGCGATGCCGAAGCTGCCGCCGAGCTGGCGGCTGAGGTTGTAGAGACCGGTGCCCTGCGGAATTTCTGACGGCTTGAGGCCGGCCACGGCGAGGCCCGTCAGCGGCACGAAGATCAGCCCGAGCCCGACGCCCCGCAGGATCATCGGCCAGAACAGGTCGCCCTGGCCCGTCTCCAGCGTGAAGTGCGAGTGCAGCCGCATCGACAGCGCGAAGAGGACCACGCCGAACGCGATCATCGGGCGCACGTCGACCTTGTTCGCCAGCTTGCCCGCAAAGGCCATCGTGATCGCCGTGGCCACTGCACCGGGCAGGAGCACCCAGCCGGTATCCCATGCCGTAAAGCCCAGGTAATTCTGCAGGAACACCGGCAGCGCGAATACGCTGGAGTAGAGGGCGAAGCCCAGGATGCTCGCGAACACGACACCGACCGCCAGTTGCCGCTTCTTCAGCACCCGCAGGTCCACCATCGGGTGGTCGGTGGTCAGCTCATGCCACACGAAGGCGATGAGGCCGAACGCCGAGATGATCGTCTCGATGATGATTTCCGGCGACTCGAACCAGTCCTTCGACTCGCCCCGCTCCAGGAGGATCTGCAGCGCGCCCACCCCCATGATGAGGAAGAGGAGGCCGAGCCAGTCCACCCCGCTGTCCTGCTGGGTGCTGTATTTCGGCTCGGGCACGTAGGACCAGGTGAGGTAGGCCGCGATGATGCCGAGGGGGATGTTGATGTAGAAGATCCAGGGCCACGAATAGTTGTCGGTGATCCAGCCTCCGAGGGTGGGCCCCAGGGCCGGACCCACCATCACGCCCATGCCGAAGATCGCCGTGGAGGTGCCGCGTTCGCTCAGCGGGAAGACGTCGAAGAGGATCGCCTGCGCTGTCGAGATCAGGGCGCCGCCGCCAATCCCCTGGACGACGCGCCAGAAGACCAGGGCCTCGAGGCTTCGCGCGTTGCCGCAGAAGAACGAGGCGACCGTGAACAGGATGATGGAGCCGGCGTAGTAGTTCCGCCGCCCGAAGCGTACCGCGAGCCAAGGCGTGAGTGGCAGGATGATGACGTTGGCCACGATATAGCCGGTGCTGACCCACGCCACCTCCTCCAGCGTCGCGCCAAGGTTCCCCATCATGTGCGGGATGGCGACGTTCACGATGCTCGTGTCCACGAGCTCGAGGACGCTGGCCAGCGTGACGGCGAAGGCGATGAGGTACCGGTGCCGGTAGACCTCCGCCTCCGAGCGCACCTGGCGGAGCGGGAGTGCGGCGATGGCCATGCCGGTACTGCTACCGCACGCGGATGGTCACGTCGACCGACATCCCCGGCCGCAGCGGATGCGCGGCGTCTCCGGCGGGCGCCGAAATGCGCACCGGTACCCGCTGCACCACCTTCGTGAAGTTGCCGCTCGCGTTGTCGGGCGGCAGCAGCGCAAACCGCGCACCGGTCGCGGGGCTCAGCGACTCCACCGTACCGGAGAACTTCACGCCCTTGTAGGCATCCACCGTGAACTCGACCGGGTCGCCGACCGTGACCTGCTGCAGCTGCGTTTCCTTCAGGTTCGCGGTGACCCAGATGTCGGTGGACGGTACGATCGACAGCAGGGCCTGGCCGGGCTGCACCAGCTCACCCGGTTCCACCCGCCGGCGCGCCACGATCCCGTCGAGCGGCGCCGTAATGACGGTGTACCCGACCTGGGCCTCCGCGGTGCCCACCGCCGCCATTGCCGCCGCGAGGCGCGCATCGGCTCCCTTGAGGGCGGCCGCCGACGCGGTCACCTGGCTCTTCGCTGCGATCGCCTGCCGGCGCGCGGCATCGAGGTTCGCGACCGCGGCATCGTTGGCCGCCTGTGCCGCATCGAGCTGCTGCGCCGCGATCACCTTGCTGGCCGCCAGCCCGCGGTAGCGCTCCAGGTCGGCCGCCGCCTTGGTGGCGGCCGCTTCGGCGGCTGCCACCGTGGCCTCGGCCCCCGCCGCCTCGGCCTGCATCGCCGCCAGCTGGGCGGCGGCCTGCCCGGCGTTGCGCCCGCTACCGGCTTGCGCGCGAGCGGAGGCGAGGTCGGCCTGCACCTGCTGGAGTCGCAGCTCCAGGTCGCGCGCATCAAGGACGACGAGGGTGTCGCCCGTCTTCACCTGCTGGTTGTCCTCCACCAGCACGCGACTCACGAACGCCTGCACCTTGGGCGCGATCGGCGTGATGTGTCCGTCCACCTGGGCGTTGTCGCTGGTGACGACGCTGCGGCTGGCGATCCAGGTGCGCAGGCCCCACGCGATGCCGGCGGCCACGACCAGCAGGATGATCCCGCGGCGCACGCGCGACGCGCGTGTGGCCGGCGCGCGCTCGCCCGGTGCCCGCGCGGCCACAGGGGGAATCTCGGTCAGGACGTCAGTCATGCGCTCACTCGCGGTGCAGGGACAATGATCACTGGAACCCCGCGGGCACGATGGTGCCGAGCGCGCGGTAGGAATTGACCCGGGCGATGTCGAGCGACACCCGGGCCTGGATGAGCGCGTCGCGCGCGCCCACGAGGTTGCGTTGTGCGTTGGTGGTTTCCACGCTGCCCGCCACGCCGGCCTCCACGCGCTCATCGGCCTGGACGAGTTCCAGGTCGGCGAGGCGCAGGCGCTGTTGTGCCACCGCGAGCTCATCGCGCGCGGCGGTCAGGTCGAGCACCACCTGGCGCGCTTCTGCGTCCACCCGCTGCGCCACGTCGTACTCACGCAGCTTCTGCGCGTCGTAGCGCGCATCCTGCTCATCACGCCGCTTCTGGCGGCGGAGTCCGTCGAAGATGGGCACCGAAACACCGACCTGCACCGCCCATGTCCCGCTCAACCCGTCGGTGTGCTGGCCACTCTCCTGCACCTGGCCGGCGATCCCGGCGCTGGGCAGGTTTTCCTGCCCCACCGCCCGCCGCAACAGGCGCACCGCCGCCGTGCGGCGCTGCTCAGCCAGCACCTCAGGCCGGTGACTCTTGGCGTACGCCACCGCCGCCGCCTGGTCGGTGGGGAGTTCCCGGTCCTCCTGCCCCAACGAGTCGGCCAGCTGAATGTCGGCTTCCGGTGGAACACTGAGCGCGCGCGCCAGGTCGAGTCGCGCCCGCGCAAGCTGGTTCCGTGTCACCACGAGCTGGGTGCGCACCGCCGCGAGGTTCACCTCATTGCGGGTGACGTCGATGGCGGCGCTCAGGCCGGCGTCGACGAGTTGCCGGGCCTGCGACAGGAGGTCGGCGGCAATGGCGCTGTCGGCCTCGCGCGCGCGGATCGTCTCGGCGATACCGAGCACACGCACGTACGCGACACCGGCGAGGGCCGCGGCATTGCTCCCGACCGACTGAGCATCGAACCGGGCCGCAACCGACGAATCGGACGCTGACTGCACCCGGCTGATGGCCGCCAGGTTGACCAGCGACTGCGCTCCCGACAACCGGAAATGAAAGAGGTCGAACGGCTCCGTCACGCCAGTGGCGATCGGGATCCCGAACTCGTCGAGATTGAGCGTCTGCCGGGAGACATCAGCCTCGCCCGAGACCTGGGGCAGCAGGTCGGCACGCCGCTGGCCCACCCGGGACTGCGCTACGTCCGAATTGAGGCGTGCCACCGAGGCCGCCACACCCCGTTGCCAGGCCCAGCGCATCGCCTCGTCCAGGGTCAACGACGCCGGTGCCGCCAGCGTGGGAACCTGGGCGGACAGCGGAACCGCGAGCAGGGAGGCAAGCAGCGCAAGCCGAAGGGACCGCACCGTCATTGGCGGGGCTCCCCGTCGCGCGGCAGCACGCCGTGCAGGACGAGGTCGATGGTGCCCGACACGATGGCGTCTTCCGTGAGTGGAGCCGGATCGAGTGGTGCGAAGAAGTGGAGCATCTTGCTCCCCATCACCAGCAGCGACGGCATCGCCCGCGCGGCAAACTCCGACTGTTCCGGCCGGCACTCGCCCGCCGCGACACCCTGGGCCAGCACGCCGAGACACAGGGCGCGCACCCGCAGGATCACTTCCTCGTAGTAGAACCGCGCGAGTTCGGGGAAATTGTTCAGTTCCCCATGCACCAGCTTGATGATGCGCGCCATCGACGGATCGCCCACCACCGCCCAGATGCGGCGCATGAGCACCTCGAGTTTCCGGCGCATCGGTCCCTCGACCTCCTGCACCTCACGCTCGCCTTCCTCCAGCGCGCTGACGATGCGGGCGAGGATCATCGCCCGGAACAGCGCCTCCTTCGAATCGAAGTAGAGGTACAGCGTTCCCTTGCTGACGCCGGCCTGCCGCGCGATATCCTCGAGCCGCGCGCCGGCGAATCCCTGGGCCCCGAATACCTCGAGCGCCGCATCAAGGATTTCTTCGGGACGTTCGTCGGGACGACGATGCCAGCGGGGTGATGCGGATGTCTCGAGCACGCTTGGCCGACTCCTGATATAACTGACTGGTCAGTAAGATAAATGGGAAATCGCCACTCGCAAGGCGGCCACATCAGGTGCGGCAAGCCTTTCCGGCAGTTGGTGATAGATATTTCGAGACGGTTACGACCCAAACTCTTGCCAGCCGAGGCACCCATCCGTAATATTGACCAACCCGCACGGGAGGCCCCCTGCCGATGTCGGTTGCATTCCGCAGCTCCGACGAATTCGACGAACAGGCGCACCAGCTCTACAACGAGGGATCCTACGAGGAAGCACTGGCGCTCCTGCGCGAGGGCCTCGCCTTGTATCCCAATGCCGTGGAACTGCACGTGGGGTCGGCGTACGCCCACCTCGCCCGGGAGGATTTCGCGTGGGCACGCCGAAGTTTTGAGACGGCTGTCGCCCTGGACCCGGACAATGAGGACGCCCTGGCGGGCCTGGGAGAGGCCCTTCTCAAGATCGGCGACCGGGCGGGAGCGCTGCGGGCGTATGAGCGTATTGTGGCACTGGGCTTCAGCGAGGACCTGGAACTGATGCTGCAACTCGGGCGCGCCTGCTTTCGCGAGGGACTGCTGGCCCAGGCGCACCGCTACTTCGAGTTGGCGGTGACGGCCCACGGTGAGTCTCCCGAGGCGGCTGCCTGCCTCGGCTATGCCTCGCACCGGCTGGGCAACGATCCCGGGGCACTGTTCTGGATCCGGAGGGCACTCGAGCTGGAGCCGCTGTTTCCCGAGGCGCGCATCTATCTCGCCAACATGCTCTACGACCGGGGGGAGACGGAGGCGGCGCTCCACCATCTCGAGCGTACGGAGCCCGACGACCACTACGACGAGCTGGGCCTCTGGCGCTGCATCGAGCTGAAGAAGACCGTCTACCGGCTGCCTGACGAGGATCTCGAACTGGCGCCATGGTACAGCCGCCTGGGCGAGGTGGCCGGGGAGCCAGACGCCATCGACATGCTGCTCGCCGAGATCGAGGCGCTGCAACCCGACGGCACGGTGCGCGACCCGCACCAGCTCGAGCTGTTCGGCACGCTGCTCACGGAGCTGCAGGCGATGCAGCGGCGGCCCGGTGGCGACGCCCATCACGTGGCCACCCTGGGCGGTCATTCCTTCCGCGGAACCTGGGAGGAGATCCTGCAGCAGATGAAGGCCGCCGAGCCCGACTGGGCCGACGCTCCCATGAGCGAATTCATGGCGAGCCTGGCCCGGCGCGGTCGCACCGAGACCGGGATCGTCATCCCGCTGACGGACGCGGAGGCGTTCATTCGGGGCAGCTCCGAGGCGGGAGTACTGCGGATCCTCCATTAGAAATGTGAACGGTGAACGGTGAACGGAGAACGGGTACCGAGCCCCGTTTACCGTTCACTGTTTACCGTTCACGACCTTACTTTCCATCATGACCAACATCGCTTCTCCTCCCCGCCGCTGGACGGCCGACGTTCATCGCGAGGTGCTGGCCAATGGGCTCACGCTCCTCGTCCAGCGCGACGCGTCGGCGCCCGCCGTGGCCGCGGTTACGTATGTGCGCGCCGGCTTCTTCGACGAGCCTGACCGCTGGGTCGGCATTTCGCACGTCCTCGAGCACATGTTCTTCAAGGGAACGCCGACCCGCGCGGTGGGCCAGATCGCCCGCGAAACGAAGGCGGCCGGGGGATACCTCAACGCCTCCACGTCCTACGAGCGTACCAGTTACTTCGTCGTCCTCCCGGCCTCGGCACTGGCGCGCGCGGTGGACATCCAGGCGGATGCACTGCGGCACTCCCTGGTGGACGCGGGTGAACTCGAGCGCGAGCTTCAGGTGATCATCCAGGAGGCGAAGCGCAAGCTCGACACGCCCGATGCCGTGACGTACGAGACTCTGCACGAGCTGATGTTCGACCATCACCGGATTCGGCGGTGGCGCATTGGCACCGAGAGCCAGCTGGCTGGCTATACCCGAGATGACGTGGCCGGCTACTACCAATCGCGCTACGTGCCCGAGCGCACCATCGTCTCGGTGGTGGGCGACGTGGAGGTGGAGCAGGCCCTTGTCGTCCTGCGTGCTTCCTACGGAGACTGGACCGCCGCGCCCGGCGCCGTCGATCCATCCCCGGGCGAGCCATCGCGCGAGGGTGTGCGGGCCCGCACGCTGCGCGGCGACGTATCCCGCGCCGAACTGTCGCTCGGGTGGCGCACCGTCGATGCCCTGCATCCTGACAGCGTACCCCTCGACGTTGCCGCCGCGGTGCTGAGCGCCGGCCGCGGCAGCTGGCTTTATCGCATCCTGCGCGAGCCGGGCGTGGTCACCGGCATCGGGGCATCCAACTATGCCCCGGGCGACGTCGGCATCTTCTCCATCTCGGCCGACGTGGATCCCGCCCGGCTGGAGCAGGCACTCGCGGGCATAGCGTCCGCCACGAGCCGGCTCGCCTTGATGGGCCCGGGAGAAGCCGACCTCAAGCGGGCGCGCACGCTGCTCCAGGCCCGCTGGGCTCGCCGCAACGAGTCGATGGAGGGTCGGGCATCGGCCCTCGCCAGTGCCGAGGCGCTCGGGCGTATCGAGCTGCTCGATGAAGAGTACGAGCGCCTCGGCACCGTCACTGCCGATGAAGTGCGCGACGTGGCGGCGCGCTACCTGTTGCCGGAGAGCGTGAGCGGCGTCGCGTACCTGCCCGACGACACCGGCGACGACCTCACCACCGAACGCCTTGCCGCGGCCTTTGCCGTCGCCCCGCTCACCGTCATTGCCCCGCCCCAGTCGAGTCCTCCGGCGCCGCGGCCTCCCCAGCGGGTGCGCGGCACGCGCACCGCCGAGGTGCTGCACGTACCTCTGGGCGGGCTCGACCTGCTCATCCGGCGCAAGCCCGGCGTGCCGGCGGTGACCCTCGGCTACTACGTGCCGCGCGATGCCGCGGAAGCGCCGGAGATGTCGGGCGTTGGTGCGCTGGCAATGCGCTCGACCATTCGCGGTGCCGGCTCGCTCGACGGGGCGGCGCTTGCCTTCGCCGCCGAGGGACTGGGCGGCACGCTGAGCGCGAGCGCGGGCATCGACTGGGCCGGCCTCAGCCTTCCGGTGCTCAGCGCCAATCTTGCCCCTGCGGCCACGCTGCTGCGCCTTGCCGCATTCGAGCCCGCCTTCAACGAGGCGGATGTGATGACGGAACGTGGCCTGCTCCTCGAGGAAGCGCGGCAGGTCGCCGACGACATGTTCCGCTACCCGTTCCTGCTGGCCTTTGGCGCCGCATACCGCGACCGCGGGTATGGTCGGCCGGTGGCCGGCACCGTCGACACTCTTCCGCACCTTGGCATTGACGATGTGCGCGCCTGGCACCGCAACAGCTTTGCCGGCCGGCGGGGCGTGCTGGTGGTGGTGGGTGATCTCGATCCGGACACGGCGGCAGCGGAACTGGCCGGTGTGTTCGCCGACGTGCCCGGGGGTGCGGACGCCCCCGCGCGATCGCGGCAGCTGGTGCAGCCTGATCCCGACGACTGGCAGCGCGTCACGCTGCGTGCCAAGAAGCAGACGGCATTCGCGATGGCATTTCCCGGCCCTGATCGCCGGGACCCGATGCGTCACGCCGCCAGTGTGTGGGGCGCGGTGGCCAGCGGACTGGGCGGACGATTGTTCGACAAGTTGCGAGACCGGCGCTCGCTCGCCTATACCGTGGTGGGCACCACGTGGGCACGTCGCGATGGCGGGGCGCTCCTCACCTACATCGCCACGTCGCCGGAACGCGAGGAGGAGGCGCGCGCGGCGATGCTGTCCGAATTGACCCGCTTCGCCGACGAACGCGTGGGGCCGCAGGAATTGGCCGAGGGCGTGAATTACCTCTCGGGGCAGGCGGAGGTGTCGCGCCAGAGTGCGGGCGCGGTGATGGGCGAAATTGTTGATGCGTGGCTGGCGGGCGAGGGGCTTGGTGAACTCGAGGACCCGGCGGCGCGCTACCGGTCGGTGACGGCCGATGCCATCCGCGACGTGGCCGCGCTGGCGTTTTCCGGGGCGCGCGCCGAGGGTGTGGTCAGGGGGGCGTAGCGCCGAGCCGTCGCGCGATCACCTCGAGCCCGCGTTCGAGTTGCACGGCGGGGCGCCCCGCGAGGGCAACGAGGCAGATGCCCTCAGTCGCGACGGCATGCAGGATCACGTGCCCTTCACGGCACACCAGCGCCACGGCGATCTCGCTCGGCGACGATCGAGTCACCGGCGGACCCTCGGCGGACATACCCATTGCGCCGGCAGCGCTCACGACGGCCACCGCCAGTTGTCCCTCATCGAGCAGCCGTTGCGGGGCGATGCCATCGAACTCGACGGTCCGCACGGCGTAGTGCCGCATCTACGTCAGCCGGGCTGGCCAGTGATTCACCGCATCGCGATAGCCCTCGGGCACTCCCAGGTCGAACAACTCCGCCCTGACCTGCACTCCATACAACTCCCCCCGGTCCGCAATGCGCTGCAGCACGGGGCGATCGTCGATCTCGGCGCCGTCCGGCAGCGCATCGGCAATGGCGTCGAAGTCGTCGAACACATCGCTCGCGTAGGCCACGCGGCCCGTCGGCGCCAGGGCCGGTGCCGCCCCGGCATCGAAGCGGCCAAGGCTCGCTCCACGGGGCTCGAGCGCCTCCACCAGGAGCTGGTCGGCCGGACCGGCGCGAGTCTGGGCGCGCCCCAGCGCGCCGGTACGAGCCGCGGCGATCTTGCCCACCTCCACCAGCGCCACCGTGGTGCGACCCGAGGACCGATGGGCTGCGAGCAACTCGGCGGTCGGGTTGGCGCCATCAAAGAGCTGGTCGGGTTGCAGCAGGATGAACGGGGACCCGGCCAGCGCGTCGCGGACCGACAGGATCGCGTCGCCCAGGCCGCGAAAGGCGGTCTGCGGCACGAACTCGAGTTCGAGCGGACCCTGATACTGGCGCGCGGCGGCCTCGATGATCGGCTTGTGCGGTGTCACGACCATGATGACCCGCATGAGCCCCGCCGATGCGGCCTCGTCGAGCGCCCAGTACAGCGCCGGCTTGAGCCCGATGGGGAGCATTTCCTTCGGCACCCAGTTCGTGATGGGGCGAAGTCGGCGGCCAAGGCCGCCGCATGGGATGACTGCGGTATCGAGGCGCATCAGAACATCGACATGGCGAGGAGAGTGCGAGGTATGTTTGCTCTGTGACCGAAGCTAGTCCGCCTCCTGGGGGCGAGCAAGCGCGCCCGCGATGGGGCATCGCCGATGTCTGCTCGGCGCTCCGGATTCCGCTCGCGGTCGCGTTCATCCTGCTGCCGACAACGGCGGCACGGCTCGTCATACTCGCGCTCGCGGCCGCCTCCGACCTGCTGGACGGTTTCCTGGCACGACGCCTGGGACCGTCCCGGCTCGGCGTCTTCGTCGATCCCGTCGCCGACCGCCTCTTCATGGCGTGCGCCTTCGGTGTCGTCGCCTGGTCGGGGCTGCTGCACTGGTGGGAGGTCATCGGCGTGCTGGCGCGTGACATCGCGGCGTCGCTTGCATTCTTCATCAGTGCCGGCCTGGGTCGTGTCTCCTCCATCCCGGCGCGGCTGGGCGGTAAGGCGGTGACACTCGGCCAGGTGCTGACGCTCGGTGCATTCCTGCTCGCGCCCGTATACCTGCGCTCCATGGCCTGGGCCACGACGGCCGTCGGCCTGTATGCCATCTGGGACTACTATAGGGCACGGCGACTGCAGCGTCGCCTGGGATAGCCGGCGTCACCGGAAAGAGGGAACTGATGGAGACCAAGCACGTTGCGCTCGCCTGGACAGGCGGCATGCGCTTTCGCGGTGGCGAACCGGGGGGACCCGACCAGCTCATCGACGCGGACAACACCGAGGCGCCGGGACCGATGCTGCAGGTGCTGCTGGCAGCAGCGTCCTGCAGTGGAGCGGACGTCGTGGACATCCTCGCCAAGATGCGGGAGGCCCTGACCAGCCTGGAGATCGAGGCATGGGGAGATCGGCGGGACGATCAACCCCGGCGCTACATCGCGCTGCGCCTGCGTTTTCGCGTGCGGGGCGAGGCGCTGACGGAGGCGAAGGTGCGCCGCGCCATCGACCTGTCCCTGGAGAAATACTGTTCGGTGCTGCATTCGCTCGCGCCCGACATTCCGGTCAGCTACGAGCTGGACATGGGCTGACCCGGAAACATGAGCGCCCCGGCGAGTCCGCCGGGGCGCGCAACAGCACAGAAGCCAGAGGGTCTCAGGCGGCGCCTGAACCCGCGGGCTCCTTGCGCCGCACCGGCTGACAATACCGCTCGCCGAGTTCACGGAGCTGGGTCAGTTCCGCGTCGGTGAGGTCGTCATATCGTTCAGCGAGGTACTGCATGGTGTCGTCCATCCATTCCTTCTGGTGCTCCGGAAGCGCCTCGATGACGCCGCAGCGAAGGATGTGACTGAACAACTCGTCACGTGCCTGATCCTGCGTGGAGGCCACTGACGGAGTACTGCGGGTTTTCTTCTTGGTCATCCCTACCCCTATGTCTAAGCGATACAATTTCCGCCGGGAACTATAACCCGATAGCACCATTTGGTGCAAACCCCGTGCTCAACTTCAGTGGGAGGGGCCCAGGCTGCTGCGGCAGCGCGACTTAGCGTGGTTTCCCCCGTCCCGTGGGCCGGCGATATACATTTCGACTTCGTACACCTGAGAGGACGCGCTGGCGTCCGGTGGGGGCAGTCATGTCGGAGCACGAGGAGCTCTACGACGACGCACGTGCCGAGCGGTTGAGGGAACTCCTGCGGCGGCTCGCCGAACTTATCCATCAGCTCGACCGGAAGGATGCCCTCCTGGAATCGAGCGCCGAGTTGCAGCGGCTGCTGGGCGAGGCGCGAAGCGAGTTGTTCCACTACGAGGTGCGCCGTACCTATGATACGCCTGAGGTCGCCGAGCACCGGCGACTCGTTGAGGATGCCTTGAACAGCTCCTTTACCCTTGAAGACCCGGAGGACGAAGAACCATGGCGGCGACCGCGCCCAACGGAATGAAGCGGTTTTACCTGGCCCTGGCCGCGGTGGCTGTTATCGGTATTGGCGTGCTGGTGGCGCTGTCCCGGCGCCCGACGGTGAGCATCCCGGTCAACGCGACGGTGCAGGCGAGCGACACCGCAGGGTTCCATGGGTATATCCTCGGCAGCGCGGATGCGCCGGTGGAGGTTACGGTGTATGCCGACTACCAGTGCCCGGCCTGCGGCGGGTACGATGCGGTGCAATTCCCGACGGTGCGCGAACGCCTGATTGCCACGGGGCGGGTGCGCTGGCGCTATCGCGACTTCCCGCTGGACAACATTCATCCGCAGGCGCGCATCGCCGCCCACGCCGCGGCGTGTGCCGACGAGCAGGGCAAGTACTGGGAAATGCACCGGTTCATCTATGAGGCGCAGAACGACTGGGCGTTCAAGCCGAACGCCGTCAGTGAGCTGCGCAGCCTGGCCAAGCCGATCGGCATTGACATGGGCAAGTACGATGCGTGCATGGAAAGCGCCCGTTATGCCGGCCGCATCCAGGCCAGCTTCGATGAGGGCATGAAGGTCGGCGTGCCCTCGACGCCCACCTTCGTGATTGGCGGCCGCATGCTGAGCGGCGGCATCCCGTACGATGCACTGAAGCGGATCGTGGATTCGATCGCGCCGGTGGCAACGCCGTAAGGCGGGAACGGCCAACCTGTCCGAGACCCAGCAGTCAGCCGATCACCATGGCCCGGTGACACGACGCCAGCTTGCCATGCTGTCGTTCGTGGCGCTCGGCGTGGTGTACGGCGACATCGGCACCAGCCCCCTCTACGCGCTGAAGGAGTGCTTCAGCGGGCCGCATGGCGTGCCGCCCACGCACGAGAACGTGCTGGGCATCCTGTCGCTCATCTTCTGGTCGCTCAATTTCGTCGTCTCCTTCAAGTACATCACCTTCGTGATGCGGGCCAACAACCGCGGCGAGGGCGGGATCCTGGCGCTGCTGGCGCTGGCCCGGCCCAGCGGCGGCCAGAAGATCGGCATCATCACGGCCCTCGGCCTCTTCGGCTCGTGTCTGCTGTATGGGGACGGCATCATCACGCCGGCGATCTCCGTGCTGGGGGCGGTGGAGGGCCTGAGCATCGCCACGCCTGCCCTGGAGCACCTGGTCGTTCCGCTGTCGGTACTCATCATCTCCGGGCTCTTCCTGGTGCAGCGACGCGGCACGGCGAGCGTCGGCAAGCTGTTCGGGCCCGTCACCAGTATCTGGTTCATATGCATTGCGCTGCTGGGCATTCGGGGCCTGGTAATGCACCCGGAGGTCGTGCAGGCGGTGAACCCGCTGCACGCACTGGCGTTCTTCCAGCGCGAAGGGATCCTCGGGTTCGAGATCCTGGCGGCGGTGGTGCTGGTGGTGACGGGCGGTGAGGCGCTCTACGCCGACATGGGCCACTTCGGCCCCCGGCCCATCCGGTGGGCGTGGTACCTCGTGGTGCTTCCCGCGCTGGTGCTGAACTACTTCGGCCAGGGTGCGTTGCTGCTGGAGAACGCCGCCGCTGCCCGCAACCCGTTCTACGAGCTGGTGCCGGGGTGGGCCCTCTATCCCATGGTCATCATTGCGACGGCAGCGGCCGTGGTGGCATCGCAGGCGCTCATCAGCGGCGCGTACTCACTGACGCAGCAGGCCATCCAGCTCGGGTTCATTCCACGATTGCGCATCGTGCACACCTCGTCCACGGCTCGCGGCCAGATCTACATGCCGGAGGTGAACAACCTCCTCTGGGTGTCGTGCATCGCCCTGGTGCTCGTGTACCGGTCGTCGGACCGCCTGGCGGCCACGTATGGCGTCGCGGTGTCCGGGACGATGCTGGTGACGTCCATCCTCTACATGGTCGTCGCCCGGGAGCGCTGGCACCAGCCGCTGTGGAGGGTGCTCGGGCTCGGTCTCCTCTTTGCCGTCGTCGATGCCGCGTTCCTCGGCGCGAACCTGATCAAGCTGCCGTCGGGCGGATGGGTCCCGCTGGCCGTGGCCGCCGTGATCTTCGTGCTGATGACCACCTGGAAGCGCGGACGCGTGCGGCTGTCGGCCATCGTCCGTGAAAACACCCTGCCGTTCGACCTGTTCCTGCCCGACATCGCACGGCGGAAGCCGCCGCGGGTACCGGGCACTGCGGTCTTCCTTACGTCGGAGCCGTCGGGTGCGCCACCGGTGCTGTTGCACCACCTGAAGCACAACAAGGTGCTGCATGAGCGCGTGGTCATCATGTCGGTGGCGACGACGGAGATCCCGATGGTGGCGCCGGAGGAGCGGATCGAGCGCGAGTCGCTGGGAGAGGGGTTCTACCTGGTAAAGGCACACTACGGCTTCATGGAAACGCCGGACGTGCCCCTGGCGCTGCTGCAGTTGTCCGACGAACTGCGCTCAGCGGGGAAGGACACCGCCACCTTCCGCACGGCGGATACGAGTTTCTATCTCGGCCGTGAAACGCTGATCGTGATGCCCAGGGGTAAGAAGCGAGGAGGCCCGCCACCACGCCGCCCGTCCACGTCGGGAGAGGGAATCAGTGGGCTGCCGGGCATGTCGCTCTGGCGGAAGAAGCTCTTCGCCGTCATGTCGAGGAACGCACAGTCCCCCACCGCCTTCTTCCAGTTGCCACCCAACCGGGTGGTCGAACTCGGCGCCCAGATCCAGTTCTAGTCAGGACTCCTCCGCCTCATAGGTCTCCCGCAGTCGTGCCACCACCGCCGGATCCGCCAGTGTCGTCGTGTCGCCGAGCGTTCGGCCCTCGGCGATGTCGCGCAGGAGGCGGCGCATGATCTTGCCGCTCCGGGTCTTGGGCAGGTCGGCGGAGAAGAGGATGTCGTCCGGGCGCGCAATGGCGCCGATCTTCTTCGCGACATGGGCCTTCAGGTCGTCGCGCATCTCGCTGGTGGCGGCATGCCCCTCCCGCAGCGTCACGAACGCCGCGATGGCCTGGCCCTTGAGCTCGTGGGCCTTGCCCACCACCGCCGCCTCCGCCACCGCGGGGTGATCCACCAGCGCACTCTCCACCTCCATGGTGCCGATCCGGTGGCCGGCGACGTTGAGCACGTCGTCCACCCGCCCGAGGATCCACCAATAGCCATCGTCGTCCACCTTCGCCCCATCGCCCGCGAAATAGCGGCCCGGAAAGCGGCTCCAGTAGGTGTCCTGGTACCGGGCGTCATCGCCGTAGATGGTGCGCAGCATGCCGGGCCACGGCTCGGTGAGTACCAGGAACCCGCCGCCCTTCTCCATCACCGTGCCCTCGGAGTCCACGAGCCGTGCCGTGATGCCGGGAAACGGTATCGTGGCCGAGCCGGGCTTGGTGGTGACGACGCCGGGGAGCGGCGTGATCATGATCCCGCCGGTCTCCGTCTGCCACCAGGTGTCGACGATCGGGCAACGATTGCCCCCGATATGCTCCCGGTACCAGATCCACGCCTCGGGATTGATCGGTTCGCCGACACTCCCGAGGAGCCGCAACTGGGAGAGGTCGTGCCGGGCGGGGTGATCGACTCCCCATTTCATGAAGGCACGGATCGCCGTCGGGGCAGTGTAGAACACCGTCACGCCGTAGCGCGCGCAGATCTTCCAGAATCGGTCCCGCTCCGGCCAGTCCGGCGCGCCCTCGTACATGAGCACGGTGGCGCCGTTGGCCAGCGGACCGTAGACCACGTACGAATGTCCGGTGACCCAGCCGATGTCGGCGGTGCACCAGAAGACATCGTCGTCCCTCAGGTCGAAGACGTACTTCGTGGTGGCGGCGGCCTGGGTGAGGTACCCGCCGGTGGTGTGCACGATGCCCTTCGGTTGTCCCGTTGTGCCCGAGGTATAGAGGATGAAGAGCATGTCCTCGGACTCCATCGGCTCGGCGGGGCAGTTGGGGGATGCTTCCTCCAGCAGGCGATGCCACCAGTGGTCGCGGCCCTCGCTCATGTGGGCGAATGCCTCGTCGCCCTCGCCGCCGGTTCGACGGCGCACCACGACCACGTGCCGGATGGAGGGACACCCGGTCAGCGCCTCGTCGGCGCAGCGCTTGAGGGGCACCACGGTGCCCCGTCGAAAGCCTCCGTCGGCGGTGATGAGCACCGTCGCCTTCGCGTCGTTGATGCGGTCTCGCAGCGCTTCCGCCGAGAAGCCGCCGAAGACCACCGAATGCACCGCACCGAGGCGGGCGCAGGCCAGCATCGCGATCGCCGCCTCCGGCACCATCGGCAGGTAGATGGCCACGCGGTCGCCCTTGCGCACGCCCAGGGCCTTGAGCGCATTGGCGCAGCGGCCGACGTCCTGCCCGAGTTCCCAGTAGGTGTAAACCCGCCGATCGCCGGGCTCCCCTTCCCAGATGAGGGCGGCCTTGTTCCGCCGCGCCGTCGCCAGGTGCCGGTCGACGCAGTTGGCCGCAACGTTGAGCTGGCCACCGCCGAACCACTTCGCGTGCGGGGCGGTCCATTCCAGCACCGACGTCCACGGGCGGATCCAGTCGAGCGACCGGGCCTGGTCGGCCCAGAACGCGAGGCGATCGCGCTCGGCGCTGTCGTAGAGTGCCTGGGTGGCCTGGGCGGCCGCGGCGAACTCGGGCGGCGGCGGGAAGCGGCGTTGTTCACTGAGCAGCGTGTCGAGCTGAGAAGACATGGCGGGCGTCTCTGGAGAGGGAAGAAACGCAAACGTGCAAGTTTCCGCATCCGTCGCGCAGGGCGTTGCTTGGCGGACTGCCGGGGAAATCCGCGAAACTCCGTGCAACCGGACGTCATGATTCGGCCAAGTCCAGTGAATATAGGCACCTGGCAAACGTGGCATCAGTCTCGCTATGTCAGGTGGTGGGACGCAGCGACGTTCCGACAACAGAACCTGATCCGCCCGATAAGAGCACACCCGGAGTGATCCGGGGCCGCAAAACCAGGGGTCTCGACTGCAATCGCACTACGGCGATTGGCGAGATAGCTCGGTGCCGAAGGTGGAGAAATGCTGCGGGCAACCGCGGGTTTCCTTATCGGGTGTGGGAGCAGAATCATGCGATCCACACCTCAGTACGTACGAGAGATGTCCGCGCCCGAGACCCTCGGTCTCGACACACGAGTTGCTTTCCGCACGGGGGCCTTCGAGCTCCTCGAGTCGATGCCTGAAGGCGAGGGCCGGCTCATCGTCGACCTCGCTGCCACGGGCCATGTAGACTCTGCCGGACTCGGCGCGCTCATGCTGGTACAGCGCCGCGCTGCAGAACGCCGACAGGCGGTGGTGCTGGAGCACCCGAGCGACGAGCTGCGCTTCCTGCTCAACATTACGAAACTGAACATGCTCTTCGAGTTCGAGCCGGCGGCAGTGTAGAAAATGCGGCGCAGCGCAAGCTGCGTCGTTCTGATGGCAGGTCGGATCGAGGTTTGGCAACGCCCCGTTCCGGCCTGTCGTCGTTTCTGCACGTGAAGTGGACGGGGTGACGGGGAGGCGTTAGTCTCCCGCCGTGACAGAACCCCTTCTCCAGGCCATTGGCGTGCGCCGTCGCTTTGGTGAGCGCGTGGTGCTGCATGGCGTCGACCTCGCGCTGGCCGAGGGCGAGACGGTGGCCGTGATCGGCCCCAACGGTGCGGGGAAGACCACGCTGCTGCGCGTCCTGGCCGGGCTGCTGCGGCCATCGGCGGGCAGCGTCCTGCTCGACGGCGTGCCGGTGCGCACCGGCGACCCGCGCAGCCGGGCGGCGATCGGCCTGTTGTCGCATCGCGCGATGCTGTACGACGACCTCACGCTGCAGGAAAACCTCGAGTTCGTGGCGCGGCTGTACGGGTTGGCCGACGCCCGGCGGGTGGCGCGCGAGGCACTGGACCAGGTGGAGCTCGGGTCGCGGGCCGGCGATTCGCCGCGCACGCTCAGTCGAGGCCTCATCCAGCGGGCGGCGCTCGCCCGGGCGCTGCTGCATGCGCCCAGGCTGCTCCTGCTCGATGAGCCGTTCACCGGCCTCGATGATGCGGCGTCATTGCGCCTGACCTCACTCCTGGCCGCCCGCCGGCCGGCCGGGCTCGCCACCATCATTGTCACGCACCAGAGGCACGAGGCGCGGGATCTCGCATCCCGTGTGCTTGCGCTGCGTGCCGGCAGCATGGAAGTCGCCGCATGACGCCGCGCTTGCCCGGTATCATGGCCGCCGCCCTCATTATTGCCGGGAAGGACCTGCGGTCGGAACTGCGGCGCCGCACCGCCCTGGTGTCGGCGGTGGTGTTCGCCGCCCTGATCCTCGTGATCTTCAACTTCGCCCGGGACCCGACCGCCCTCCGCGCGGCCCAGCTGGCCCCGAGCGCCTTCTGGATCACCTGTGCCTTCGCGGCGGTGACGGCGCTTGGACGCGCGTTCGCCGTGGAGCTCGAACACGGTGCGCTCGACGGGTTGCTCCTCGCCCCGGTTCCACGCGAGGCGCTGTTCCTGGGAAAGTTCCTGGGCAACCTGGCGTTCGTGCTGGTGGTGGAGGCCATCACCCTGCCGCTGTTCGTGCTATTCTTCAATGTGGACCTGCAGGGGGCGCTGCCCGGCATCATGCTGGTGGCGTTGCTGGCGAGCGTGGGGTTCGTGGCCGTGGGCACCGTGTTCAGCGCGCTGACGGCGCGGGTACGGTTCAACGAACTGATGCTGCCGGTGCTGCTCCTCCCCTTCATGCTGCCGCCACTCGCCGGCGCGGCGCAGGTCACGGCGTCGCTGTTGAACGGGCGTCCGCTCCTCGAGAGCGCCGGCTGGCTCCGCCTTCTCCTGGTCTATGACATCACCTTCGTCACCCTCAGCCTCCTTGTCTTCCCGGCCCTCTTTGACGAATAGCGACCAGCGCGCGTCGGCGCGCCGGGCCCTGCGCACCGGGCGCGTGCTCACTGCGATCGGCCTCCTCGCCGTCGCGGGTGCCTACGTGCGGGCGATCGGTTTCACCGCCATCGAGGCGGTGCAGGGGCCGGCACAGAAGATCATGTACGTGCATGTCCCGTCGGCGTGGTGCGCCTTCATGGCCTTCGGCCTCGTCGGCATCTGCAGCGGGCTCTACCTCTGGCTGGGCGATCGGCGGCTGGACACCTTTTCAGAGGCGTCCGCCGAGGTGGGCGTGATCCTGACGGGCCTGGTGCTGCTCACCGGGCCGATGTGGGGCAAGCCGATCTGGGGCACCTGGTGGCAGTGGGAGCCGCGGCTGACCTCCACGCTCTTCCTGTTCTTCCTCTTCGTGGGCTACCTCACGCTGCGTCGGGCGATGTTCGATCCCTCCGAGCGAGCGAGGTACAGCGCCGTGGTCGGCATTCTCGGCGCGATGCTCGTGCCGTTCATCCATCTCAGCGTGTACATGTTCCGGACCATTCATCCCCGGCCGGTGGTGCTCAACCCCGAGGGCCCGACGATGCCGGGCGCCTTCGTGGCCACGCTGCTCCTGTCGCTCGCCGCGTTTACGCTGCTGTACCTGGGGCTGGTGACGACGCGGTATGGGCTGGGGCGCCTGCGCGAACTTCGGGAGGGTGACGATGCTGCTGCTGCTGCGTGAGCCACCGGACAACAGCAGGTTCATGATCGCGGCCTACACGATTGTCGCGGTGGTGCTGCTGATCTATGCGATCAGCCTGATGATCCGGGCCAGGAAAGAAGAACGGCGTGAACCGTGAACGGTAAACAGTAAACAGGAACGGCGACCCGTTCACCGTTCACTGTTCACCGTTCACCGTCCATCATGCCTCCGGAACACCAGTGCCGCATTGATCCCCCCAAAACCGAATGAGTTGCTGAGGATGTACTCGGGATCGGCAGCCCGGCCCTTGCCCGTGATGTACGACAGGTCGCACGCCGGGTCCGGGGTCGCGAGGTTGACGGTGGGCGGGAGCCATCGGCGCTGGCTCGCGAGGGAGCAGATGGCGGCCTCGAACGCGCCGCTCGCACCCAGCGCATGGCCGTAGTATCCCTTGGTTCCGCTGATCGCCACCCGCATGGCATGCTCCCCGAACAACTGCTTGATGGCACTGGTTTCCGTCGGGTCGTTGAGCGGCGTGGACGAGCCATGGGCATTGATGTAGCCGATCTCGCCCGGTACCACGTGTGCCTCGGCCAGTGCCAGCGCCATCGCTCGCGCCGCCTGGCGGCCGTCGGGGCGAGGCTGCGTCATGTGATGCGCGTCATTGGTGACGCCATAGCCGCAGATCTCGGCATAGATGGGGGCGCCGCGGGCCAGCGCCCGCTCGCGCTCCTCGAGCACGAGCACTGCCGCACCCTCGGCCATGACAAAACCGTCGCGCCCGCGGTCGAAGGGCCGGCTGGCCGTCACCGGATCATCGTTGCGGGTGGACATCGCGCGAATGACGGCGAAGGCCCCGAAGCAGAGCGGTGAGAGCGGCGCTTCAGTGCCCCCACTCACCATGACGTCGGCATCCCCGCGCACGATCGAGCGAAACCCGTCCCCGATCGCCATGCTGCCCGACGCGCAGCTCATGCCGTTGGTGGTATTGGGTCCGGACAGCCCGAACTCGATGGCCACGTTGCAGCTCGCCGCCCCGCCGAACACGGCAAGCGCGAGCGAGGGATCGACCTCGCGAAGGCCCCCACGCATGTAGTTGGCGTGCTCCACCTCGGCGCGCGCCACGCCGGCGAGCGCCGTGCCCATGCTCGACCCGATGCGCTCACTGTCCTCGCGCTTCGGGTCAAGGTCCGCATCGGCGAGCGCCAGCCGGGTGGCGGCGACGCCGAACTGGGCAAAGCGGTCGAAGCGCCGGACCCGCCGCGCCTCGATGAAGTCGCTGGGCTCGAAGTCCGGTACCTCCCCCGCCATGCGGGAGCGAAATGGGGAGGGGTCGAACCGGGTGATGGGTCCCACCCTCGACGCTTCCGCCTGCAGGCCGCCCCAGAACGCGTCGCGCCCCGTGCCGATGGGTGTCACGACCCCGATCCCCGTCACCACGACTCGCCTGGGCTTCACAAGGTTCCTTTCACGGCTGATTTCCGCCTTCGACCGCGCGCTTCAGGCCGGCGAGCGTCCGGCTCGCAATCCCATGCACGAATACCGGGCCGATCACCCATTCCGCGGCCGGCTGGCGGATAAGCGGCCAGGGCGGCCCGCTCCATTCGTGCACGATAGTGACGTGCACGCCATCGGGCGTGTCCCGCAGCGTCCACTCCACATCCATTCCGGTGGTGACGCCGCGAATGTGCCGGTAGCGCACGGCATCGCGGGCCGGCTCGATCCACATCTGTGATACCCACCAGGTGGGCCAATTGAGCGGGCCGAACGGCCGGTTCGCGGACATCTCGACCACACCGCCCCCGGGCTGCCGTTCCTGGAACCGAACCCAGCGATAGTGCGGCAGCAGGTCGGGCCAGCGCTCCACTTCGGAGGCCGCGCGGAAGGCGTCCTGCAGCGAACCACGCATGACGACCTCATCGACCGTCCGCATCAGGTGCTGCGCCAGGCGGCCACGAGCCGGTAGCCGGGCCGCCGGTGGACCGTCGCCTTGATCCCTGCGTCCTGCAGGATTGCGGTGAGCTCGCGCGGCAGGTATCCCCGGCGCACGGACGTGACGCCGTCGGCCTTGGTGATGGCGTCGAATCGCAGCACACTGGCGCCGACGCGGAAGGCGAGGGCGGCCACCGCACTCCGGCGCAGGTCGGCGAGCACTACGCCGACGCGCGCGATGCGGTCGGCCGAGCGGATGACCTCGACGGCGGCGTCGCGCGACAGGTGGTGGATGAGCTGGCTCATCATCACGATGTCAGCGCTCCGCGACCGGAACGGCAGGGCGCCGGCGCAGCCGACCACACTGGGGAGGCCGCGCTGCCAGGCAAGGGCGGCCGCAACCGGGCTCCGCTCCAGGCCGAAGCCGGTGAGGTGCACTCCCCGGCGCCCGGCCCAGCGCACGGCGCTGCGCGGCAGGTCGCCCACCCCGGTACCGATATCGAGCAGCGTGAATGACCGGTCGTGGGCCTCGCGCGGGAGCAGCTGCGCCAGGCCAAACCGCACCGCCGCGGCACCGCCAAACCACCAGTTGGACCGCGCCAGGTTCCGGAACGACTCGGTGACGACCGCGGGATCGGCGCCGGGGTCGTCGAGCAGTTCATGCCCGATCGGGGAGAGGGCGAGGGTCCCCATCAATCAGGCCAGCGACGCATAGCCGCCGCGAAAGTAGCAGAGCGGGCGGCCATCCCTGGCGCTCCCGGCGACGACGCGACCCACGAGAATGGTATGGTCGCCGGCCTCGTGGGTGGCGACGCGTTCGCACTCGATGTGCGCCAGCGCTTCATCGAGCAGGATGAGCCCTCGTGGACTTTCCTGGTAGCCGATGCCCTCGAACCGCTCCTCCAGCTCCGCCGCAAAGCGCCGGCTCACCGTCTCCTGGTGGCTCGACAGGATGTTGACCGCGAACACCGGCGCCGTCACCAGCAGCGTGTGCATTGCGGCTTCATGGTCGATCGACAGGAGCACCAGCGGTGGCTCGAGCGATACGGACGAGAGGCTGTTCGCGGTCATGCCGTGGGGTCGGCCATCGGCGTCGCGTGCGGTCAGCACGGTGACACCGGTGGCAAACCGGCCGAGCAACTGGCGGAACTGGGCTTGATCAACGGCGTGCTCGGTCACAGGACCATCCGCGCAAGAAAGAAGGGGTTGAGGACGGCGCGCGCAGGCAGCACCGCTCCGGTAACACCGACCAGGGTGTCAGCCATGCCGCGGCGGCGACCGATGCGGGCCACGGCGTGGTCGAAGAGGCCCGGGACCGTCATGGAATAGCCAATGAGCCGCTCCACCGCCCACTTGCCGCCGAACCGTCGCCAGCGCGCGCGGCGATAGCTGCCGAGCGCCCGATCGATGTCGGTTGCGCTCCCCCTCGAGCGGCCGAGCGTCTGCGCGACGAGTTCGGCACCGGTGAGCGCGGCACAGATCCCCTCGCCGGTGAAGGGGTCGAAGAAATCGGCGGCATCGCCGACCAGCAGGGCCCCGGGTGCAGTCACGTGGCGCGCCCGTGCAGCAAAGGGACCCGTCACGAGTACCTCGCGCACGATCCGGTCGGGCCGGACCCGCCCACGGACGCCATCGAACCGCTCCAGTTCATCAAGGAAGTATGCCTCGGCTCGGCCGGCGGCGAGCGCGGCCCGGTCCTGGGGGACCACGAGGGCCACATTGGTGACGCCGCCCCCAATGGCATTGAGCCCCACGTAGCCTTTGGCGCTCACGTGCATCTCGGCGCGATCGGCCATGTCCGGCACGCCCTCCACGTGCGCCACGAACGCGAGCCGCGCCGGCCAGCCGAGGTGCTGACCACCCAGCGCGCGCGCCACGCGCGAACGGAGGCCGTCGGCACCGATCGTGACACCGGCGCGCACAGTATGCGGTGCACCGTCGCGGCCGCGAACCACGGCGCCAACGACACGCCCCGCCTCGACGGTCAGGCGCTCGAACGACGTGGCCTCGACCACCTCCACCCCCCGCGCCCTGGCGGCGCGAACCAGCGCGTGGTCGAGTTCGCGCCGCGCGATCGACAGTCCCCCACCGTCGGGAAAACCGCCGGACAGCCGGGCGCCGTGCGCCGCCGTCACGGTGGAGCCACTGAGCGCCGCTGCACCCGCCGCGCGGAGCGCAGGCGTGACGCCGAGCCGGTCGAGGATGCGCACCGCTTCGGGGCTCATGTACTCGGAACAGGCCTTCTCCCGGGGAAACGTCGCGCGATCGATCGCGATCACGCGCCACCCGGCGTCAGCGAGCAGGGCGGCGGTGGCACTGCCGGCGGGACCGGTGCCCACCACAAGCGCGTCGGCGGTTCGGTCAGTCAATGGTCAGGCGGCCCAGTGGTGCCACGCCAGCCAGCCGCCGACGGCACCGGCGGCAGTCGTCACCGCGTTTACGCCATCGTTGGTGAGCCAGGACAAACCTCCAATGTGGGCGTTCCGGCGTCCGCACCGGTGCACCGAACACTCACTCTCCACTCCACAGGCCGCACAGCGGAACCTTCCCTGCAGCGTCGCCCCGAGCAGCGAATCCAGCACCATCCCGAAGAAACCGACCGCAATGCCCCATGGCAGCAGGCTCGAGGCGTCCCCGGCGGCTGCGCCGGCGGCACTGATTGTTGCCGCGCCAAGGAGCCCGCCCACCGTGCCAAGCCACGTCATACCCCCGTTGGTGCCCGTCGGTACCATCCGGCCGCCCAGCAGTAACCGGGGCCTGGCGCGGCTTCGGGAACCGAGGGCGGTGGCCCAGGTATCGGCGCCGGCCGACGCCAGGCTTCCGGTGACGACCCAGAGCGCGAGGGTGACATTGGTGCCGGCAAGGGCGGCGCCCACGGCGGCCGCCCCGCCGTTCGCAAGGACCTGCCACCCGTCACGGCGTTCGCCCTTGGCACCGGCCTCGGCAGCAGTGGCGCCGGCGATCCTCCCGAGTGCGCTGCTCAGCACGAAGAAGGTGGCAAGCACCGCCGCGCCCGGCCAACCCGCTCCCTGAAGAATGGCGACGCCAACCAGCGCCGCCATCACCGCACCGAGCGGCGTCAGGGCCTTCGCCGCCCAGCCGCCCGCGGACAGCAGCACGGCAACGAGGACCGATACCGGGAGGGGGGGCGGCATGGGGCCAATGTCCCGGTGGCCCGGGCTCCGGCGCAAGCACCCCTAGAGGGGGAGGACGTTCGTCGACTATCTTGTGATATCCATCACATGACAGCCCGATCCACCGTTCCCGCGCTCATACCGCTCAGCCTGCTTCAGGCCCTGCGAAACCTCGACGCCCCGCTCGACGACGGCCTCGAGGAGCTGGCCAGTGAGATGGTATCCAAGCGCTTTGGCCTGAGCGAGACGGTCGCCGCCCAGATCGAGCGCTATGAGGAAGCCGTCGAGCACGGCGACGAGGTGCCGCGTGAAGAAGCGCTTGGCGTGCTCCGCCTGGTGGGGCGCCGTGCGGATGCGCAACTCGCCTTCGCCGACGCCGGACGACGGGCCGCCCGGCACGCCGCGAAAGCGAGTGGGCGGGGCGCCCGTACCTTGATCCGGGTGGCGCCTGGTGGCATGAGCCGCAACGTCGGGTTCCGCACCGCGGCCCGGGCGGCAGCCCGAACCGTCGGCGTCGAGCTTCGGCGCGCCGGTCGCGCCGTGGAAGCACGGGTGCCCGAGTCACTTACCATTGCTGCCCTCCCCGACGGTGAGGCCTGTGGCTACATCGGATCGATGCTGGCTGAACTGCTCCGGCTCCTGGTGGGCATGGAGGGCGCCATGAGCCATGATCGCTGCCTGTCGCGGGGTGACGCGGCGTGCGTGTGGCATTGGTCGGATGCGGAGGGCTACCGGTGACCCTGGTGCTGCCCCCGCAGGCCGAGCTGTCGGCCGCCCTCGAGGTCGCCGGAGCCGACGGCTGGCTCCTCTACGATTTTCAGGGCGTGAACCCGGTGCTGGGTCAGGTCCTGGGCATCGCCGGGATGGGAAGTCGGCGGTTGTTCGTCTACCTGCCGCGTACCGGCGAGCCGGTGGCGGTGGCGCACCGCATCGAGCTGCAATCGGTCGCGGGGTTTGCCGGGCGCATCCTGCCCTACTCGCGGTGGGAAGAGCTGCACGAGGCGCTGCGCAGCGTGGTGGCGGGGCGGCGCATCGCCATGGAGGTGGCGGTCGATGACGCGGTGCCCTATCTCGACCGGGTGCCGAGCGGTGTCGTGCAGCTGCTCCAGAAGCTCGGCGCCACGGTGGTGCCGTCGGCGGCCCTGGTTACACGGTTCGCGTCCACCTGGAGCGCCGACGACCTCGCCGATCACCGCGCGGCGGCGGCGGTGCTCGCCCAGGTTGCCCAGGACGCCCTGAACCGCGCCGTCGTCGCCGGTGGGACTGGGCTCACCGAGAGTGCCCTGCAGCAGGAGGTTGTGGCGGCGATCCATGCCGGCGGCCTCGCGTTCGACCACCCACCGATCGTCGGATTCGGGCCCAATGCCGCCAACCCCCACTATGAGCCGGTGGCGGGGGCGGATCGGGTACTGGGATGGGACGAGGTGGTACTTCTCGACCTGTGGGGGGGGCGCAGCCTTGGCGCTGTCTACGCCGACCAGACCTGGATGGGCTTCAGTGGCCGCCAGCCGCCGGCCGAGGTGCAGACTGTCTGGGAAACGGTACGAGATGCACGGGACGCCGCCATCGAGTTCGTTCAGTCAGGCTGGGCGGCGGGTCGGCCGATCCGCGGGTTCGAGGTGGACCGGGTGGCGCGCGGCGTCATTACAGCTGCCGGCTTCGGGGCTGATTTTGTCCACCGGACAGGCCACTCTATCGATCACCGGCTGCATGGCTCCGGGCCGCATCTGGACGATTTCGAAACCCACGACGACCGCCAACTCCTTGCGGGGACAGGGTTTTCGGTGGAGCCGGGGGTCTACCTGACAGGGCGTTTCGGTGTGCGCAGTGAGGTCAACATGTACCTGACTCCGGACACGGCAGTCGTAACCCCGGGAACACCCCAGCGGGATTTGATCCTGGGGGCGTAGGGCCGGGATCCCGTTGTCGTGTTCCTGAACGTCACTTTCCGGGTATCCGCTGGCGTTTCAGGCAGTTACAGATTGTCACCGGTTGGTCGCGCTGCGGTCGCCGTTGCTTGACACCGACGGTACTGCGCTTCATACTTGTCTCGCGCCGTCCCGGCCAGGACGGAGTTCCGTTGCACAACCCCAGCAGTCTCTCGACCCAAGGAAGAAGGCTTCGCGCGCTAGCGCGGGGCAGCGCAGTGCGCCGCTGAGGCGTATTCGTGTACCACAACGAATGCTCCGGAGCGCCCGCTCCAGCGGTGATCGCATTGATGATTTGCTTTAGCAGCGCGGTTTACGCCCAGGAGGAAGGCTTCTATGACACAAAGCGGAGTCAGCGCCTTCGCCCGACTCGCGAGACGGTTCGCGTTGTCGGCAGTACTGTTGCTCGCCGGCGCAGGAGCGCTCGCGGCACAGACTGGTAAGATCGAAGGCAAGGTGCGGGATCAGGCGGGAGCGCCGGTCCAGAGCGCCCAGGTGTTCATCGTGGGTACGGCATTCAGCGCACTCACAAACGCCCAGGGCTATTACTTCATCAACAACATCCCGGCCGGTACGGTCACGCTTCGGGGCGCCTTCATCGGTTTCAAGAAGAGTGAAATCGAGGGCGTGAAGATCCTGGCAGGTCAGACCATCTCCCAGGACATCCAGCTCGAGCGCGCCACGGTCACCCTCGACTCCCTCACGGTCACCACGGCGTCGAACGCGCTGGTGCCCCGCGACGAAGTCACCACCAAGCAGCGCATCGACGGCCAGTTCTCGGAGAACCTTCCGGTCGACCGGGTCAGCCAGGTGGTGCAGCTGCAGCCGGGCGTCGTGGCGGAAGGCCAGAACGCGACAAAGATCTCGATCCGCGGCGGCCGAAACGACGAGGCGGCGGTGTACGTTGACGGCGTCTCGACCCAGCCGGGCAACCGCGGTAACGGGTTCGTGGCGGCCGGTACCAATGCCGACAACGCCTCGCAGGACGGCGGCGTCGTCAGCACCACCGGCGTCAACTTCGGCACGAACAGCTTCGAAGAAGTCTCGGTCACGACGGGTGCCGCCGCCGCGCAGTACGGCAACGCACAGTCGGGCATCATCAGCGTCACCAGCCGGACGGGCGGCAACAAGATTGCTGGTCGCCTCGCCGCTGAATCCGACCAGATGTTCGGCACCACCATCGGCGCCGGATTCAACCGTTTCGAGGCCAACCTGAGCGGTCCGCTCGGGCTCAAGGGGCTGACCTTCGCGGTGAGCCTCGCGGGCGAGGGCAACCTGTCGCTCAAGGCCGGCAAGGGCCGGGAAGACTACCCGCTGTTCCTTGCCACCGGCGTGGACACGGTGGTCAGCAACCCGAATCAGGATGGCGGGTTCGACGACGTCACGGTCAACCAGTACTCCATCTACACTGGCAGCTGCGACACCTTCTCGAGCAGCGTCAATGCGGACATCGCCAACAACAATGGCGAGAGCTGCCACGGTGCGCGCCGGGCCAACTCCAGCTTCTCGCTGGGCCAGGCCGGCGCCAACATCAACTACTCCTACGGCAACGGTTCCCGGCTTCGCCTGAGCGCCGCCGGCAGCCAGAACCAGGGGAAGAACTTCACCTACTTCAACACCCTGAACCCGAACGTCGCTGCGAACCTGCAGACCGGTTTCCGGGCGCAGAATGCGATCTACACCGCCAACTGGACGCAGAACCTGTCCAAGTCGGCGGAGCGGGCCCTGGCACTCGACGTGAACCTGTCCTACCAGACCGACCGCTTCATCCAGAGCCCGTTCGCGGATGGCGGCCCCGGGGCGGGCACGCTCGGCTTCTACTTCAGCCCGATCCCGTTGCAGTATGACTTCAGCTACCTCGACCAGACGTACGACATCGGCGGGGAGACGCTGACGAAGCTCGATTGCTTCATTCGCAATGAAAAGACGTGCCTCGGCGCCATTGACCTGAACAACGCAGACTCGGTCAATGCCCACACCGCCCAGATTACGTACCGCTCCAACCCGTACGGCCTGGCGCAGCAGTTCCCGGACGGCGGCGAGTCCGTCGCGCGGCTCCAGCTGTACAAGGAGGATCGGTACGTCGCCAATGCCACGCTCGACTGGCAGCTGGACCGGTACAACCGTATCCAGCTCGGCGGCGAGTACACCAAGTATGACATGACCAGCTACTCGGCCCAGATCGCCAGCCAGGCGTTCTCCGACTACTGGTCGGAGAAGCCGGATCGCTACGCCGCCTACATCCAGGATCGTCTGGACATCGGCGACGTGGTGGTGCAGGTCGGCCTGCGGTACGACCACTTCAGCACCAATGCCAGCCGGTGGTCGGGCTTCCCGCGGATCTCCACCAACCCCGACCTCCAGCCGGGCGAGGATCCCACGGACCTGTACGTCGCCGACGAGTCGTTCGACTACCTCAGCCCGCGCGTGCAGGTGGCCTTCCCGGTCACTGAGCGCACGAACTTCCGCCTCTCGTACTCGCAGGCGGTGCAGTCCCCCGACTTCGCCCTGACCCTGAGCGGCATCAACACCGACATCAGCGTCACCAACACGAACAACGTGTACGGGCAGAATGTCGACTACGGCAAGTCGATCATCTTCGAGTTCGGCATCCAGCACGCGTTCAACGACGACATGGTGCTCGACGTGTCGGCGTACAACCGCGACAACCTCGCGAACGCCGCTGGCCGACTCGTGAGCTCATTCGATCCGCTCACCACGCAGAACCAGGACCTGCGGTTGATCACCAACTCCGACTTCGGCAACACCAAGGGTCTCGACCTGCGGTTGAACCGTCGCTTCGGCCAGTTGTTCAACGGCACGATCGGGTACAGCTACACGAGCGCGTCCAACACCGGCACCGACCCGTTCACCTACATCAACTTCGGGTCGCGCGTCGTGAACCAGGTCACCGGCGGCAACCAGCCGCCCCCGCAGGCCATCGCACCCGTGGCGCTGTCACGGCCGAACAACCTGACGGGAAGCCTGGCGCTGACGTTCCCGAACGGGTGGAACTCGGGCTCGACCATCGGCTCGATCCTGCAGAACTTCCAGGTCTACGCGGTGTTCCGGTTCGCCACGGGCACGGCCTACACGGCGTGTTCAGTTCCCGACGGCAACCAGGCGGTCCGCGCAGGCGGCGTCTGTGCCCGCGGTGGCTTCGTGAGCGGCCTCAACAGCGAGCGCCTGCCGACGTTCAAGCAGTTCGACATGCGCTTCGTCAAGGGCTTCAACCTGGGCGGCAGCCAGCTGTCCCTGTACCTTGATGCGCGCAACATCCTGAACTTCACGAACACGCTCACGCAGTACGTGATCACGAACAGCATCACCAGCGAAATCGAGCGGGAGCAGAACTTCTCCGCCGACAGCACCCGCAATGCGCAGGAAGGCATTGGCAACGGAGTCTACGATGCTGACGGCGCCATGAACCTCACGTTTGGTGGCGCTGGCGCTTCCGGTTGCGCCGACTGGGTCAACAGCAGCAACGTGGCCTCGGTCCCGAACTGCGTCTACCTGATCCGGGCGGAACAGCGCTACGGCAACGGCGACGGCATTTATACGGTGCAGGAGCAGCTCGACGCTTCCAACGCGCTGTACTATGCGAGCCTCGCGGCACCCACCTTCTTCTATGGGCAGGGTACCCAGCTCCGGCTCGGTGTGGAGTTCAATTTCTAACGTTGGCATTTCCGGCTCGGCCGAACCGACTTCCGGTTCGGTCGGGCTCGGCTGCGCTTCTACTCTGAGAGGACAGCGATGAAAGTCTTGTTGCGTTCGAGAAGCCTCGCGGCGGGAGGACTGCTGGCGCTGGCGTTGGCGGCACTCATCCCCGCGACGGCCGCGGCGAAGCCGGAGCCCGGCGCTCGCCCACGCGGGTTCAGGCTGTTCGCCCGTACCCTGGGCGGCATGACCGTCAACCGTGTGTACCTCGGACTGAGTTCGTCCAAGGGCAACATCGGTGTTGACTCCACGAACTCGTCGACCATCGGCGGCGGTTACTGGCCGAAGGGCACCGGCAACCAGTTCGTGTTCAACTCCGGCATCCAGATGGCCGGCAAGATCGTCAACCCCGGCGGCGCCTGGGACGGCGATATCACCGGCGCCTTCTTCTTCGACCCCAAGGGTACGACGGAGCATGGCGATGGTGTCGAGCCGATCTACAACTTCCAGAACCCGGCCGATGCCGCGGCGTGGCCCGATGCCGCCCGCGTCCCGGTCGAGCTCAACGAAGCCGACAACTTCTACAACCCGGTGCTCCGGGGCATCATCTCGGCGTCACAGGGCGACGTCTGGTTCGTCACCTGGGACGGCAACCCGAACCTCATTGCCGGCCGCCCGCACCCGCTCGGTGTGGCCGTGGAATCCCGCGGTCTTGGGTGGAACTACCCCACGGGTAACGAGGACATCGTCTACTTCACGTTCACGTTCTACAACGTGACCGCGAGCGACCCCGCGGCATATGCGGGTGTACGTCCGGCGATCCGCCCGACCATGCAGCAGCTGGGCGCCGAGTTCGTGTCCACCAACAACGCAAAATTCCGGGTCAACCTCCCGGCCGAAGGCTACGCGATCGACAGCCTGTTCTCCGGCTTCGGCGCGGACATGGACGTCTCCGCCGCCGGCTCGAACTACTGCTCGGTGAACATCCCGTTCGCCCTGGGCTTCTGCTACGAACACACCTTCACCTTCGACCCGTCGACTGGTGAGCAGTACGACAACCCCACCATCTGGGGCCCGCCGTTCTTCGGTGGCCCGGGCTTCGTGGGCGTGAAGTACCTCCGGAGCCCGACGGGCGCCGGCGAAATCCAGCTCTTCTCCAACACGATCAACTCGGCCGCGGGCTTCCGTGACCCGGCCAACGTGTTCCAGCTCTTCCGTTACCTGTCCGGCAATCTCGACCCGGCCCAGGGCGACCAGGCCTGCAACGTCGCTGGCGGCTTTGCGGTAGGTATCTGCTTCATCAACCCGTCGGCCGCTGACGCCCGGTTCTATCAGTCGTCGACCGCCTTGAACCTGCCGCCGGGCGGCTTCGGCAGCATCGTGGTGGCCTACGTATTCGCCGCTCCGGTGGCGATCCCGGGCTTCGCGCCAACGTCGGCCACCGACGTGACGCCGGGCAACCCGGTCCGCCTCACCGACGTGTCGCAACTCAGCGTCGGCGCGAACCAGGTCGACTCCCTCACCGGCTTCAACGGGTATACCGACATCGACGGAAGCGGCACGGTCGAGCAGAGCGAGTTCCGCACCATCCCGGGCTCGCTGCTCAACAAGTCGCTCACGGCACAGGTCATCTTCGACAACGGGTTCCTGCTCCCGTTCGCGCCGACCACGCCAAACTTCTACCTCATTCCTGGCAACAACCAGGTCTCGATCGTCTGGCAGCCGACGGCGTCCGAAGTGCAGGGTGACCCGTACTATGTGGTCGCCAGCGACCCGGGCACGCCGCTCGAGCCGAACGTCCTCTACGACCCGAACTACCGTCAGTACGACGTCGAGGGCTACCGCATCTATCGCGGTCGCGTGGACAACTCGGGCCAGCTGACGCTGGTGGCCCAGTTCGACTACGCCGGCACCGAGATGGCCGACTTTACCGGCCAGATCCAGCCGGTGGGCACCTGCGCCCCCGAACTCGGCGTCACCATCGAGTGCCCGGTGGCGTTCGACTACGCCCAGTTCAGCGGGTTGCCGGCCACCGTCTCCACGTCGTATCCACTGAGCGGCCAGTTCATCCAGGTCAAGCTCGGTTCCGCCTCGCGCGTGGTGGTCAACCCGGGCCAGGTGCCGGGCGATGCCTGCCTCGCCGAGTCCTGTGCCCTGATCATCGCCAACGCCGACACCGCCCTCACGGGCGCTGCGGATGGCGGGTACCCGCCGCTCGCCGACACCGGCGTGCCGTTCGGGTACATCGATCGCGAGCCGAAGAACAACTTCCGGTACTTCTACTCGGTCACGGCGTTCGACATCAACAGCTACCAGTCGGGCCCGACCAGCCTCGAGTCACCGCGCATCGCCAAGTCGGTGACGCCGAGCGCCACGGGTACCAACGTCGTGGCGCCGCAGCTCACGTCCGGGCTCTTTGGTACAAGCGGCACGCAGCTCGATGTCGACAGGCCGTTCGATGTCGACGCCGCTACGGGCAGGTTCAACGGCACGCCACCGGCCACCAACGGTGTGTCGGGTGCGTTCGCTCCGCTGATCCCGGCGTTGCTGCCGGCGCTGAACCTGACCGCCTCCATCGATTCCGTCGTGGCGTACGACAACAACAATCCCGCCTGCGGTGGGGTCACGAACTTCGGTGGCGGCGGCACGTGCTACATCTTCTACGTGACGTTCAACAAGGACGGCGTCCTGACGTCGTTCGTCACGGTCACGCCATGGCCGATCTGGAGCAGCTTCGACGGCATCGCCCAGTATGATGCACAGTTGGGAGCCCAGCCGGTCGCGATCGACCCGACAGCCGCAGCGACCTACGGCATTCCTGGTACGGTCACAGGCAACGCCGCGGTCGGTATCGGCGAATGGCAGTACATCGACTTCTCCAGCTTCGAAGGTCAGGCGGCTCGCCGTAACCGCATCGGCAACAACACCGCTGCACTATGCGGCACGGCCTTGACGGGCTGCTCCTCTGCCGTTTCGCCGGGCGGTTCGCGCTGGTTTGAGGGCGCTAACGAAACGCTCGACCACCCGGCCGTCAGCGGCAAGGTGGGTGGCGGACTGACCGGTGTGGACACCGTGTGGGCACCGATCCACCACGTGGACCAGGACCCACTCACGCCGACGGTCGCCGAGGCGCCGGCCAACAGTGGCACCATTCAGTTCTGGGGCTACGGCTTTGCTGGCCTGAGCCGCGAGGCCGACGTCGTGTTCACATGGGGACCCGGTGGCACGATGGAGTCGGTCATGGACCTTTCACACGACGTGCCAGTCCAGTTCAATACGCAAGCTGCCGCATCCTGGGGCTTCGTGACGGACGCGGACGGTGACGGCGTCATCAGTTGGGCCGACTTCAACTACGCACCCAACGTCGCGGAGTGGTGGATCAACGATGTCGGCGCGCCGTTCGGGCCCGCCGACCTGGCCGATACCGTGCGGTATGTCAGCACCGCAACGGCGGGACCAGTCACCACTGCATACAATCCCGGTGCAGCCACGGGCCAGGGCATCGGCCTCTATGTCAACGGCGAGCGCTACATCTTCCAGCTCACCGGCGGAGCGCTGCCGGCAGCCGGAACGAAGTGGACGCTACGCACCTATAGCGGGCGGGTAAGGGCTGCCGCCGGTGACGCCGCAGCAGGAACATTGGCTGCGGGTACGACGCCGACCGGCTACACCTTTACTCCGGCTCCGATACGGTCCCCGGCAATCCCGGGGTTGAAGGTCCAGTTCACGGTTACGGAGCCCGTCACCACGGTGGCGGCCACCAACCTGGACCTGACCAAGGTGCACACCGTACCCGACCCGTACTACGTCACCAACGGGTTCGAGGCCACGACTGAGGCGAAGATCCTTCAGTTCGTGAACCTGCCGACCCAGGCGATCATCCGCATCTATACGTCCAGCGGCATCCTGGTGCAGTTGCTCGAGCACAACTCGACGAATTACAGCGGTTCCGAAGCCTGGAACCTCCGTAACCGGAACAACCAGATCGTGGCATCAGGTGTGTACTTCTATATGATCGAGGCCGGCGACGCTCGCAGGGTCGGCCGATTCACAGTGGTGAACTTCGCCCAGTAGTCCACTGGCCCGGTGAGTGGGGTCCCGAACGGGGCCCCACCACCTACCTCAGGAGATCGAAAGATCATGCGTGATTCTCAAAGACTTCGCTGGGCACTGGCGGGGATGCTGTTTATCGGGAGCCCGACGCTGCTCGCGGCCCAGAACACCGGGAGCGACAACACGTCATACGGCACCACCTCGGCAGAATTCCTCTTGCTGGGCGCTTCGGCCCGCGGTGCGGCGCTAGGTACGTCGTTCTCCGCGATCGCCAATGACGTCAGCGCCCTCTACTACAACCCCGCCGGTATCGCCCTCCAGCGAAACAGCGGGTTCTCGGCCAGCGCGTACGACTACGTCGCCAGCACCAGCTACGCCTGGGCCGGCCTGTCGTTCCCGTTCGGTGGTCGCTCAAAGGCCTTCGGTCTCCAGCTCGGTACCTTCGGGTTCGGTGACCAGCCGGTCTACACCGTCGAGCAACCCGAGGGCACCGGATCGGTGTACTCGGTCAGCGAGACCTTCGGCGGCCTTACCTACGCCCAGAACTTCTCCGACCGGTTCAGCGCCGGTATCACGGCGAAGTTCATCTTCGACAACCTGGGTGGTGCCACCGGCAGCGCGTTCGCCGTCGACTTCGGCACGAACTTCCACTCCCGGTTGGGCGGCCATCCGATCCAGTTCTCATTCACCCTGACGAACCTCGGGTCGAGCATCAGCTACGGCGGCGACCCGCTCATCGTCAATGTGCCGCGTGACTCGGTGCCGGGTGTCCCGACGGTGCCGACCAACCCGCAGCAGGGTGAACTGAGCACCAAGGCGTTCGGCCTGCCGACCACCTTCAAGGTGGCCCTCGGCTACGATCTCCTCTCCATGACCGATACCCGCTGGACGCTGATCGCTGACTTCAACCAGCAGATCAGCAACAAGGCGTCGTTCGGCGTCGGTACGGAAGCGGATTTCAAGCACCTCGGCGGGTCGGGCTTCGGCGCGGCGCTCCGGGTCAGCTACAGCTACCAGCCAGCCAACAACCTTACCCCGACCCAGCTTCCGAGCGCGGTTGCGGATGAGGAGAACCTGCAGGGTCTGGCCTTTGGTGGCGGCCTTAACTTCCAGACCGCCGGCAAGTTCAGTCTTGGCCTCGACTACGCCTACCGGTACCTGGGCGTGCTCGGACCAACGAACTTCTTTACGTTCAGCGTCGGTTTCTGAACCGGGGTAGTTTCCCGGCAGGCGGGCTCCTCTCGGGGCCCGCCTGTGTCGTTCGGGGCCTGCCTGTCGTCTCCGGTGGCAGGTTCATAGTGCGGGGTGGCGCCCTCGGGCGCGCCCCCTCCCCGGGTTCCCGTCCCAACGGAGCAATCAACGTGCGATTCCGGAGCCTTTCCGCTCTGGCCCTGCTGGCGCTGCTTTTCGGGCCTCCTGTTCTACGGGCCCAGGCCCCCGAAGGCCTTTCCCTCCGTGCCGTGAGATCCTATCGCCCCGACAATGGGGGCCAGACTCGGGTGCGTGTGCTCATCCAGGTGCCGCTGTCGGTCATGGTCGCCGGCCCGTCCGGTGCCGTCTACCTGGTGGGCGTGAAGGTCACCGACCAGACCGGAATAACCCTGCATACCGATTCATGGCGCACCCGCTTCAGCGCGGCCGCCCTGAACGTGCCGGGCATCAACGGCCTCGAGATGATGGATTTTGCCATCGCCCCCGGCAAGTACACCGTGTCCGTCGAGATTACCGACTCCGTGTCGGGGCGGGCCCTGGCGAACAGCATCCCGGTCGAGGCATATACCGGCCGTCCTGATGCCTCCGACCTGACGTTGGCGTCCGCCATGCGAACCGCCACCGCCAGTGACTCGGTGCCCCGGCCGGGCGAAATCCGGAAGGGAACGACCCTCTTCAGCCCGTCCGCAGTGTTGCGACTCACGCCGCTCGAACCCGAAGCGTACTACGTACTTGAAGCCTACAACGACGGTGTTGAGGAGTCGGGCACGATGGCGGTGGAGGTTATCGACGGGACCGGAAAGGCTCTGGTCCGGACCGCCAATACACCGATCAAGGTCGCGCCCTCTGGTGGACTGCTGAAGGGTCGCCTGAGCCTGGAGGGGTTGCCTGAGGGCAGCTATCAGCTGAAGGTGCTCCTGCAGCTGGGCAGCCGCGCCGTCGATCGCTCCGCCCCGATGACGATGGCGGGGCTCGATACGACACTGCAGAATGAGGTTGCCCGCATCAACCTCGACAAGGAATCCGACGAGGGGTACTTCAAGTACATGAGTGTGGAAGGGCTCGACTCCGCCTTTGCCCCACTCTACTACATCGCTACCCAGGGCGAGTTGAAGATCTGGAACAAGAACCTGAGCGAGGACGCGAAGCGGCGCTACCTCACCGAGTTCTGGCAGAAGCGCGATCCGACCAAGGGCACGCCTGCCAACGAGGCACGCGACCAGTTCTACGCTGCCATCCAGTTTGCCGACAAGAACTTCAAGGAGCGGAACGTACCGGGCTGGAAAACCGACCGGGGCCGGATCTTCGCCAAGAATGGCGTGGCACCGTCCATCCTGCGCAGGGCCCAGATCCAGCGGGCCCCGCCGTACGAGGTGTGGAACTACCCCGACCAGGCCAGATGGTACATCTTCGCCGACCGGACCGGCGTCGGCAACTACCGCCTGATGGTTTCGAGTGACCTCAAGGAGCCGAAACAGCCCGATTGGCGGGACATCATGACGGAGGATGGGGTGCGCGATGCGGGGCGCTTCCTGAACGTGGACTTCTACAGCGGCCAGTACCAGTCGTACTAGCCGACCGCGGTGCTACCGCGCGAGCGGCAGCTCCAGACCCGCCTCATGGGCGGCCTGGGCTGCCGCTCTGTCGTTCTGGCGCAGGATGACGACCTCGGGAGCAGTGGGTACGATCGGCGCCGCGCGTGGAAGGTACCGGTCGATGCCCATCGCAAGGAAAAGCAGGGCGAGGTAGAGGAGGGAATAACGGTACATCTTCCACGCCGTTGGTGTGACCCCTGCCTCGCGGAGCAACCGGATGCAGTACCAGAGCAGCCGAGCGCCAAGGAGGATCGCCGCCACGAGGTAGAAGGGACCGAGGGCGCCGAACACCGCCGGCATGATGGTGAGGGGCAGGAGCAGCAGGGTATAGATGAGCATTTCCCACTTGGTCCGTGCCTCGCCCTTCACCACCGGCATCATCGGCACACCCGCCTTTGCATACTCACCCTGCTTGATCAGGGCCAGCGCCCAGAAGTGCGGGGGGGTCCAGTAGAAGATGATCGCAAAGAGGTAGATGGCGGCGAGGTCGAGCCGGCCGGTTACGGCGGCCCATCCCACCAGGGGCGGAAAGGCACCAGCTGCCCCGCCGATGACGATATTCTGTGCCGTGTTTCGCTTCAGCAGCATGGTGTAGATGAGCACATAGAACAGCAGACCGCCCAGCGCGAGCCACGCGCTCAGCGGGTTCACCTGGTACCAGAAGATGGCAAAGGCGATCGCTCCGAGGGCAATGCCGAAGAGCAGTCCCTGCGCCGGGGTGATCCGGCCAGCCGGGATCGGCCTCAGGCGAGTGCGGGTCATCCGGTCGTCGATGTCCCGGTCAAACCACATGTTGATCGCGTTCGCCCCGCCTGCCATCAGGTAGCCACCCACCACCACCCACAGCACCAGCATCGCGGAAGGGAGGCCGCGGTCGGTCATGAACATCGGCGCCACCGTCGTCACCAGCAGCAACGAAATGATGCGCGGCTTGGTCAGGGTAACGAGATCAGCAAGAATCGTTGGCTTGTCGGCGCGCAAGTTCAGCTCCTTGGGGTCGGATCAGGTGCCCTGTTCGGGGAACCGGGGTTAAAGAACGACCTCGTCTCGGTCCCTGTCAACAGGCCGATTCTGCAGCCTTCGGGTCACGGGATCGTAAATCCTGGAACACGCTGCTTGACGCGCAACGGAGCAAGCGTAACTTCTGCTCAAGTGAACGGTTTCTGGTCTGTCGCCGCGGTCGTTCGGTGCACAGGGGATGGCCCGGATGCGATCACTCAAAATTAGCTAAACCCAATACAAACAACGAGTTACTGGTTATCAACCGGGCATGTCGGCCGGTCGCCGCCGTTGTGTCACGTTGCCATTCCCCGCGGGTCGCCGAAGGAACGATTCCCTCATGAAAAGTTGTATCCGTTTGCCTGGCCATGCGGCCCTCGTCCTGGCACTGCTCGTGGGCGGGACGGCCTCGCTTGCGGCACAGGGGGTAACCACCGCGGCACTGCAGGGCACCGTCACCGCCCAGGGAGCCGGCACACCCGTTGATGCGGCGCAGGTCGAGCTCAAGAGTCTCCTGACCGGACAGTCGTTCACCACGAACACCCGGAGCAACGGGCGCTACAGCTTCGAGAACGTCACTCCCGGCAGCGGATATCAGCTGACCTTCCGGGCACTTGGTTTCCAGCCGCAGGTGCAGGAAAACCTGACCCTCGGGCTTGGAACCCGGCAGCTGCGCGACGCCGCCCTCACGCCGACCGTGGTGCAGCTGCAGGAACTTGAGGTGGCCGCCCAGGAGGACAATCCGCTGCTCGATGCAAGCCGGAGCGGTCCCTCGACGGTGATTGGCGACTCGGCGATCCAGAGCCTTCCGCTGCAGGGCCGCAACTTCACCGACCTGATCAACAGCGCCCCGCAGGCGGTTGGCACCTCCATCGCCGGCAACAACAACCGCTACAACAATCTCCAGATCGACGGCGGGGTGAACAACGACCTCTTCGGACTGGCCGCTTCCGGCGTGCCGGGCGGCCAGTCGGGCGCCCGGGCCATCTCGCTCGAGGCCATTTCGGAGTTCCAGGTGCTGGTGGCGCCGTACGATGTGCGCCAGGGCAATTTCGCCGGTGGCATGGTGAACGGCATCACCAAGTCGGGTACCAACCGGTTCCTCGGGTCGGCCTTTGCATACCGGCAGAGCAAGAACCTCGCGGGCTATCGCGATGACCCGACCTTCACCAGCCTCAGCGTGTGGCAATACGGCGCCACGCTGGGCGGCCCGATCCTCACCGACAAGGTCCACTTCTTTGTGTCGGCGGATATCCAGTCGAAGGAGACAGGTTTTTCGTCGCCCTTCAACCTCACCGGCGACAACGCCACCGACCTCGCCAACACGGGGTTCACCACCGCCACGGTGAACCAGTTTGTCGATATCCTGAGCGGCTACGGTATCACCAACTCCGGCGATGGCTCCACGCCAAACGTCGAGAACCCGCTGACCAACCTGTTCGGCAAGCTCTCCATCAACACCGGGGAGTCGAGCCAACTCGAGCTTTCCTACAACTATTCGGATGCCGACCTTGGTGCCTATATCCGCAACCCGACCGGCGTGTCCATCACCGGTCGCATGCGAGATGGCTGGCAGCTGTCCAACAGCGGATATACCCAGACCGGCAAGGTGAACGCGCTGCGTGCGCGCTGGATCGCGGAATTCGGGGGCGGCATGTCGAACGAGTTCCTCACCGGGTACCAGACGGTGCGCGACCTGCGGGCGCTGCCGGAGGAAGTGCCACTGATCCTGACCGCCGTGGGCAACATCGGGGCGTCCACCTCGTGGCTCGCGGCAGGTGCGGAGCGTTTCTCCCAGACCAACAGCCTGGACCAGAACATCTTCTCGGTGGCGGACAACTTCTCGTTCGGTACCGGCGCGCACCGCTTCACGGTGGGCACCCAGAACGAATTCTTCAGCTTCAACAACGCCTTCTTCCAGGCCAGCATCGGCGTGTGGGCGTTCAACAGCCTCGACAGCCTCGAGGCGGGAACGCCGACGGCGTTCCAGCGCCGGATTGCGGCGCCGGGGCACCCGAAGGGTCCGATCGCGCTGATCGGGGCACAGCAATTCGGCCTGTATGTGCAGGACCAGTGGTCGCCGTCCGAGCGCTTCTCGGTCACCCTGGGCATCCGGGCCGATATTCCCCTCATCAACAGCCCGAACACCAACGCGGCCCTGCTCAACGACCCGAACCTGCCGATCGACACCGGCGATTTCCCCAATGCCAATATCCTCTGGTCCCCGAGGCTCGGCTTCAACTGGGACGTGACGGGGCAGGCACGCACCATCGTGCGCGGTGGTGTGGGCGTGTTCTCCGGTCGCCCGCCGTATGTGTGGCTGGCCAACTCGTTCACCAACACCGGCGCCGACTTCATCCAGGTGACCTGTTCCGGCGCGGATACGCCGGACTTTACCGTCGATCCCGCGGCCCAGCCGACGTCGTGCCGCACCGGCAGCCCGACCGCGGTGGCCGGCGAGGTGGACTACTTCGACCCGAACTTCAAGTATCCCCAGAACTTCCGGGCATCACTCGGCTTCGACCAGCGCCTCCCTGGTGGCTTCATCCTGACTCTTGACGGCTACTACGCCAAGCAGGTCAACCAGATCTACCTGCAGGACATGAACATTCCGCAGAACCCCACGACCAATAGCGAGGGGCGTGCTGTCTACGGCACGTTCAACCCGGCAACCGGCCGGGCCACGGTGACGCGGACCACCTCCGCTGTCACCAGCGCGGTGTACCACACCAACACCTCGGCGGGCCAGACGCTCTCCGGAACGGTCCAGCTGGCGAAGGGATTCTCGAACCGGTTCCAGCTGAGCGGCGCCTATACCTACTCCCACACCACCGACCAGATCTCGGCCACGTCGAGCCAGGCGTTCTCGAACTACCAGTTTGCCTCGATCGGCACCGGTACCATCGCGGACCGCTCCGTCACGACGTCGGCCTTCGACATTCCGAGCAAGGTGACGCTGACAGGCACGGTCAACCTGCCGCTCGGGTTCGATTTCTCGGTGTTCTACACCGGGTACTCCGGCACGCCCTATGGCTGGATGATCAACTCCGGACCCTCCGGCACCAGCGGCGACGCCAATGGCGACGGCATCTCCGGCAACGACCTGGCGTTCGTGCCGTCCGACCCGAGCCAGATCACGCTGAGCAACCCTGCCGATTACGACTCGCTGCAGAACTTCATCAGCAGCCAGAAGTGCCTCGCCGCCGCGCGCGGCGGCATCCAGGAGCGCAATTCCTGCCGCAATCCCTGGCAGAACTACCTCAACCTGCGGGTCGGCTGGACCACGCCGCAGGTCAAGGGTTCAGGTATCGAGCTCACGCTCGACATCTTCAACTTCCTGAACTTCCTGAGCAGTGACTGGGGACTGTTCAAGCAGGTGAGTGCGTTCGAGGAAGGGCCGGCGTTCCTCAGCGTCGCCGGCTACGACGTGACCAACGACCGGCCGATCTACCGCTTCACGCAGCCTGCGGTGGTCGAGCGGACGGTGTACGGCCAGAACCTCTCGCGGTGGACCATGCAGATTGGTGCCAAGTGGCGGTTCGGGTTCTGAAGACCTGAGGGCGTGAGGACGTGAGGCGACCATGTGCCTACGTCCTGGCCCTGAGCTGGAGGACAATCGCCGCGACGACGAAGACAGCGTTGGGAAGCCAGGCCGCGAACTCGGGCTTGATCAGGCCGCCCGAGCCCAGTGCCTGGGAGAGCTGCACCAGCAGCAGGAACACGATCGTGGTGCCGAGACTGATGCCGATACCGATGGCGGTGCCGGCGCGATACGAGGTCATCGCCAGCGGTGCCCCGAAGAGGGCGATGATGATGCAGGTGGCCGGCACCGCCAGCTTGAGCGCGCGCATCACCCGCACCTTGCCGGCCTCGGCGCCTGAACGTTCCACGGCGTCGATGTACCGTCCCAGCTCCGCATAGCGCATTTCCTCGGGCCGTCGCGGCTCGGCCAGCAGGTCGGAGGGCAGCTCCGTCATGCTGGTGAGTCGCATCGACCGGAACCGAAAACTCGCCTGTTTTGCGCCGCTCATGATCGCGCGGCTCGACCCGCCCCAGAGACGCCACCCCGTGCTGTCCCACGTCGCGCTGTCCGCGGTGATGGCGAGGTTGACGCTGGTGTCCTGCCGTGTGAGGACGACGTCGGTGAGTCGATGGGTCTTGGAGTCGAGGCTGCGCACGGTGTAGACCCACCCGCGCTCGGCGCGATAGACGAAGTTGTACCGCTGTCCCCTCGAGCCCGCCCGCTCCCCATGGAGCTGCACCTTCCGCTCAGTCATGGCGGGTGCCAGTTCCTCGACGGCCAGGCACAGTCCCGCGGCAAGCACCGCCCCCACGTAGATCGGCAGCACGAACCGATGGAAGCTGATGCCACCGGCCTTGGCGGCGGTGAGCTCAGAGTGCCGGCCCAGTGTGCCGACCGTAAAGACGGTGGCAACCAGCACCGCGGCCGGGATGATCTCGAACATCTTTTCCGGGAGCAGGTACGCATAGCCCAGCGCGATGCCGCCGAAGGGGATGCCGCGATCGAGCAGCTTCTTCAGGTTGTCGGTGAGGTCGATCATTGTCGCGACCACGGGAAATCCCACGATCGTGAGCAGGAACAGCCGGAGCCAGTTCCGGAAGACGTAGCGATCGAGCAGCGCCCAGCGCATCAGCGACGCCCCATGGCGGCCGGCGAGGTGCGGCGGCGGCGAAAGAAGCCGAGGAGGTTGCCGAAGTCACCGCCCCGTGGGCTTCCCCCGCCGCGCCGGACCAGCAGGAGTCCCAGGATGCCGAGCGCGCCGAGCACGATGTTGGGCGACCACATCGCCAGGGCAGGGGAGGCATAGCCGCGGTCGGCCAGCGTCTCCCCGGCGGTCAGTCCGACGTAGAACACGGCGTACACGAACATCCCGCCCCCCAGCACGAGGCCCATACCCCCGCGAGGGAAGCGCAGCGCCATGACCACGGCGATGAGCACGAAGGGAATGGACGCAAAGCTGAGCGACCACTTCTTGTGGGTCTCGACCCGGTACCGGTTAGCGCGGCGAGAGGCACTCCGCTCCCGCTCTGCCGCTGCCGCAACGGTGCCATAGTCGCTGAGGCGCGCGGCCGCAGCCATCGGCGACGCGGCGGGCGCCGTGGCCGGGCCCGCCCCTGCCGTGGCAATCTCCGGTGGTGCGGCCACGGTGGAGTCGTGTGTATCTCCGCCGGGCTTCTGCGTCACCTTTCTTAATGCCCCCGAAAGCGCGCCGAAAGCGCCGCAGTATGCGCCTCGGTATGGTCCCTCCCTTGTCGCAGTGGTGGGTGGTGGGACAGGTTCAGGGGGCCGTCCGAGCAGGATCTGCAGGTCGGAGCGGGTAAGGTCCCCGCGTTGCGACTCGGCGGCCCGCATGTCACGGCGTGCGCTGTCCACCACCCCCATGAGCTCGCAGCTCGTCATTTCCCGGTCGCCCCGATCCAGCTGATCGTCACTTCGTTCCAGTTGGTCGAACACGTCCTTGAAGACAATTTCCTGGGTCGTAAAGGTGGTATGCTCGAGCAGCGGTCGGTCGGCCGAGGTCACCTGCTCGACCGAACCGTCAAAGAGGCGGAGGACGAGGTCGCGACCATCCTGGGTGTAGCCCATGAGTCCGCTGTCCGCATAGATGATCCGTCGCCGCTCCGCCTGGCCCACGTCGTAGATGGACACGCTGCGGAGCCGGCCGGAGCCCGGATCGATCCGGCTGGCACGAAGGAAGTACTGGGACGGGGGAACCTTGTTGATCACGTTCTCGACCAGGGAGAATGTGGGCTTCTTCCTGGCGATGTCGAAGTAGAGATTGCGCAGGCGCGCATTGCTCCGTGGCAGCACCTGATCCACAAAGCCGAAGGTCACCAGGCCCATTACGACGGCCCAGCCAAGCACCGGGGTCAGAATACCGAGAGTGCTGACGCCACCGGCCCGCATCGCGGTAATTTCGCTGTCACTCGCCAACTGGCTGAACGCGTACAGGGTTGCCGCAAGCACCGCCAGCGGCAAGGTCATGGCAAGCAGGAACGGGACGCTGAGGAGGAACACCTCGCCAATGACCGACCAGGGCAGGCCCTTGCCGACCAGGCTGCCGAATTTCCGCCCGATGAGGTTGAGTAGCATGACCCCAGTGAGCGCCAGCAAGCCAAAAAGGAACGGGAGCGCCAACTGGCGTAGGATGTACCGGGAGAGGACGCGCACGGGGGTTTCTGGGAGCGCTCCTGGCGTGTTGATGGGTCTGGAACGTGGAGTTATGTTCAGGAATCCAAACCACTTATGACGATCGCTGTGGCTTCCTGAGCGTGACGCGCCTACTCCTTGCCCTGGGCGTCGTGGCCTTCAGTCCGGCTGTGGCGGCCGCACAAGCCGATTCTCTGGCTCCGGGCCCCGATACGACGCTGGTGGCAGACGTTGGCGTCAGGGGGGCCTTCGGCGCGCCACCACTCGTGTTGCGCGTGCCGCCACAATTTCAGCAACCCTGGCTGCTCGGCCCGCGCCCGCTGCCGGGCGCCACCGCCGCAGCCTGGCAAGCCGCCGTCAACAACGCGATCGATTCCGCCACGGTCGCGCGCACCAGCGGCCAGGTCCTCGGCAGTGTGTACGGCGGCAGCCAGGAGGCGGCCGACTCCGCCGAGGCGGAGTTGCAGAAACGCGGCCTCTTCGGCCTCAACCGCAACCTCGTGGACCTGACGCTCGACGGGAACATCCGTCTCGAGTTGCGCGCCGACCGTCTCAAGAACTTGCGCTGCACGCCCCTGTCCCTCAGCGATCCATCCAGCGGCTGCCGGGGCGAGATCAACGGCCCGCGCCTCGACAACCAGATGAACATTCGCAGCGGCGGCGTGATCGGCCAGCGCCTGCGGGTCAACGTCGACTGGGACACGCAGCGCGACTATACGAATAGTAACATTATCCAGGTGTACTACGAGGGACTGGAGGACGAGGTGGTACGGCGCGTCGAGGTCGGCAGCGTCGCCTTTCGGCCCCCGCCGTCGCGATACCTCACCGCGTCGATTCCAACGAACAACTTCGGGGTCAACGCGCTGTTCGAGCTGGGGCAGCTGCAGGTCCAGGCGCTGGCGGCAACCCAGAAGGGCAGTGCGGTGGGCGAGCGCGTCTTCACCATCGGCCAGAATACGGCCACGCCGCAGGACCGGAGCCAGCGGGATCTCGACTTCGAGTACGGGCGCTTCTACTGGACGGTCGATCCGCGCACCCTCCCGAACTACCCTGCCATCGACGTCCTGAGCCTCGACACACTGGTCGTGAACCCCGATGTGCGCCCAGCGCAGATCCGGGTGTACCGCTACCGGGTCCCGCAGCTCACCGGCGGTGTCGACCCGAACCTCGGCGGCATTCCCGCCTGCTCGTTCCAGGGACCGTCCGGCTCGCGCTTCGGGCCGGTCCCCTGGCAGCTCCTGGTGCTGGGGGCTGATTACTACGCCGATCCCTCGGGCCTCTGGATCGCCCTGGCGCAGAAGGTCGACCTCCGCTCCGACTACATCGCGATCAGCTATGTGACCGAAGGCGGCACCACCGTCGGAAGCTTTCCGGGGCAGCCCAAGCCCGGCGCAGGGACCACATGCGCGTCGGTCGACTCCCTCCGGATGCTGGTTGAGCCGCTCGTGGGCAACGACCAGCCGTCCTTCTGGCACGAGATGCGGCAGTTCTACCGGGTGGCGGGCCAGGACCTCGATCCGCTGTCGCTCAAGGTGGACATCTCCCTCAACCGGTCGGAGCGGCCGCTGCCGCCGTCCACCTTCTCCACCTATCTCGGTGCACTGGGCCTGGCGGTTCCCACCGACCAGAACAGCTTCGATCGCGAAAACCGGCTCTTTCCGCGGGCGCGCGATCCCGGCGCTGAGCTGATCATCCGCGAATCGTACCTGGCGTTCCCCAACATCAAGCCGTTTGCCAACCCCGCGGTGCTCGGACCGACGGAACTGGCCGACTCCCTCTACCAGACGCCGGTCTACCTGCTGTTCAGCCAGGGCCCGCCGACGAAGTTCCAGTTCAGGTTGCGGTACAACTCTGCCGGCGGTGGCGATCGTTCCACGCTCAACCTGAATGCATTGCAGGTCCTCGAGGGATCGGAAAAGCTCTACCTGTCGGGGCGCCAGCTCGTGCGTGGCACCGACTACACCATCTCCTACGAAACCGGCCTGGTCACCTTCCTCAATCCTGAAGCCCTGTTCGGCTCCGGGGTGGCCCAGATCACGGCGCGTTTCGAGGAGCGGGGCATCTTCGCCATTGCCCCGACATCGATCTTCGGCCTCACGACACACTATGACCTTGGCAGGAGCGGTGGCGTCAACCTGGTCGGCATCTACCAGCGAGAGAGCTCAGCCTTTGCGCGCCCCGCGCTGGGCTTCGAGGCGAGCGCGAACCTGGTGGCCGGGATCAATACCGACCTGCACTTCAGGCCGACCGGGCTGGGTCGCCTGATCAGCTCCATCACGAACCGCAATGGATCGTCGGAAGCGTTCCTCGACATCAACGCAGAGTTTGCCTTGACCAAGCCGGACCCGAACCGGACTGGCCAGGCCTACCTGGAGGAATTCGAGGGCATCTCCGGCACCACGCTCAGCCTGGGTGCGGCGGTGTGGCAGTATGGCAGCCAGCCCCAGTCGACGGCGGGGCTCGATCCCTCGCTCGGGTTTGGTGCCACCTTCGACAGTGCGGACGCCGTGCAGATGATCTGGCAGAACCTGATCCCCGGTTCGGACGGGCAGGTGGTGCAGATCTTTCCCTCGGATATCGACACGCTCTTCGTGACCGTCGGCCGGACCCTCGTGCCCGAGACGGTCATGTACCTGACGCTGCACGCCGATACCGCCGGCGGCGTCGTGCAGCAGAACAACAGTTCGCAATGGACCCAGCCGGCCCGGCCGGGGACACCGCGGTGGCGGTCGATGCAGACCGCGATCAGCACGGTAGGCGTGGACTTCACCGGCGTGAGCTATATCGAGTTCTGGCTGTACAACGATGCGAGCAACAGCGCGCAGGACGCCGGGGTCAACCTGGTGTTCGACCTGGGCCAGGTGAGTGAGGATGCCCTCGCCGTGGCACCGGACACGCTGGTGGTCGGGCCGGGGAATGACTCGACCTACGTCGGGCGACAGTACGTGGGCGTGGGCGTGCTCAACACGGAGCGACGATCGAGCGGCATCTTCAACGCGCAGACCGATGATGTCGGCATTCTCGGGGATATCCCCCCGATTGTGCTGCCCGATGGCGAAACCGATCCTGCGTTTCCGCTGTGCCAGACGGTGCTGGGCACGTCGGTGCAGATCTTCCCCTGGGGCGACCTGAGTGCGCGCTGTACCCGGGGCAATGGCTTCCTCGACACGGAAGACCTGAACGGCGACAACGTCCTGAATGCGCAGGGTCCCAACGACAACGTGAACCGGTATGTGGTGAGCCTGACCGACACGCAGTACGTGGTGCGGAAGGGCGTGACCGATCCCAACGGCTCGGGCTGGACCCTGTACCGGGTGCCGCTCCGCACGCCCACGGCTGTCATCGGCACGCCCAACATCAGGCTGGTGCAGGCGCTCCGGGTCACGCTGGTGGCGCCACCCGCCCTCGATGATATCGTGGCGCGACTTGCGCTGGCGCGGTTGACGTTCGTGGGCGCGCCGTGGCTCGCCCGGGCGCCGGCGCCGATCGCGGGCATTGCCGGTTCCACTGCGGAACCGTCGGGGAGCGTGGTGGTGTCGATCATCTCCACCGTCGACAAGACGCTCGGGTACATCCCGCCGCCGGGCGTGCTGATCTCGCTCAACACCTTGCAGCCCGACGCGCAGAACAACGGCATCGTGATCGACGAAAAGTCGCTGCGCGTCATTGCGCGCGACCTGGGGCAGGGCTCGCGCGCCGAGGCGTACTTCCGGTTCCCGGCCGGCAGCCAGCGCTTCCTGTCGTACCGCCAGCTGCGGGTCTGGATGCGGGGCGGCAAGAACCTGCCCGGATGGGATGTCGGCGACCTCAACGGCTACATCAAGGTCGAGAGTGACGCCAACAACTTCTACATGTACCAGACGCCGCTGCACAGTGCCGGGGATGTGGAGGCATGGAACCCCGAGGTGGTGGTGAACCTCGAGACCTGGACCAACCTCCGGGCGGTGATCGAGGCGCGCGTGCAGCAGGGGGAGCCGCCGTCGGGTGCCGCCGAGTGCGGCGGTGATCCGCTGGCCTACGTTGCCTGCCAGGGCGGGTACATCGTGCACATCCTGAATCCGGGCGTCAATCCACCCAACCTCGCGGCGGCGCAGGGCCTGTCCACCGGCATCATCCGGTTGGCGGCAGGTGTATCCGATTCCACGGAACTGTGGGTGGACGACGTGCGGCTGTCGGACCCCATCACGACGACCGGTACGGCATGGGCGCTCGACGCCCGGCTCGCGAGCGGCGACGTCTTCGACATCAACTTCCTCATTTCCAGCGTCAACGGCCAGTTCCGCCAGCTTGGCGACCAGCCCAGCTTCCGGACCACGGGCGGATTGCTCACGTCGGGCAATTTCCGGCTGGATCGGTTCCTTCCGGCGTCGGTGGGACTGCTCATCCCCATCAACCTGAGTTACGCCGCGTCGAACGTGAACCCCCAGCTGCTCACCGGCAGTGACATCGAGGCGCGTGCGCTTCCGGGGCTGCGCAAGCCGAACACCAATATCGGGAATGCCAACATCCTCGTTCGTCGGTCAGCACGCGGCGGCTCCCCATGGACGCGCCTCCTCGTTGATCCGCTGTCGCTCACCGGAGGCTATACCCGGGGTCGCGGACAAACCGAACTCTCGCAGACGTCTACCGACAACTACAACGCCTCCCTGAACTACCTGATCGCGGTGACCCGCCGCGGAAAACCGATCAACCTCGGTGGCCTCGTCAACAGCCTCCCGGGATGGCTCCGCGAGAGCGACTTCGGCAACAGCCTCAGGACGGCGTCATACACCCTGGCGCCCACCAGCGTGCGGCTCCGGAGCGGGCTCTCACGCGACCAGACCTACTTCTATTCGTACAACTCACCGGTCCAGCGGACGATCGACGCCAACGTGGTCCCGGCCCTGGCGCTCAACTACTTGTGGCGGAATTCTGCCGGCCTGACCTGGCAGCCGATCGGCATGCTGATCTTCAACACCGACGTGACCAGTACCCGCGACCTGCGCCAGTACGGCGACTCGACGCCACAGGCACGGCTCGCGACGTCGGAGCGGCAGGACCTCCTCGGGATCGACGTGGGCGTCGAGCGCGACCGGACCGCGGGCACGAGCATCCTGATCGCACCGCGCATCGCCTCCTGGTTCCGGCCCCGGTTCAGCACCAACAGCAACTTCGTGCTCAACCGGTACCTCAACAGCCGCCAGCTGGTCCGGACCGACGGCGACACCGCCGGCGCCTTCCTGCTGCCGCAGACCTTCTCCAACCTGCGCGGCTATGAATGGGGCTTCTCCATCGACTATGCCCGCGGGATCCGCCAGCTGCTGGGCGATTCCTCCAGCGTCGGCAACGCGATCCGCCGCTTCCGCCCGCTCGACATCTCCCGGCGCACCACCCGCACCTCCACGTACGACCTCGCGACCTTCGAGCCATCGCTGGGATACATCCTGGGGCTGGGTGGATTGTCGAGCTTCCTGAGCCAGGACGGGCAACTCGCGCTCGGGGCCACCGAGACCGTGTCAACGCAACTGGCCACCGGCCTCGACTTCGGCTTTGGCCTCTCGCTCACCGGCGTCTACAACGAGATCACGACCGATCGCTATCAGTCGATCGGTGGGGCGCAGCGACTCGCCGTGATCTACCAGCGGGAGTGGCCCTCGGGTACGGTACGCTTCAGCCGGCCGTTCTCCAGCGGGCCCTTTGCGCTGCTCTCGCTCGGCGCCACGCTGCGCGAGCGCCAGGGCTCCACCACCCAGCCCGTGAGCGCGACCATCGTCTCCGTCATCACCAACCAGACCCGCAACATCGCACCCGAGCTGGCCGTCACCTTCCGCAACGGCGTGGCGATGACGGGCAACTACAACATGCTGAAGCAGGAGACCGGCAGTAACGGGTCGCTGACCCTGCTGGATCAGGCCGACCTGAACGGGAGCCTCTCGTACGCCTTTCCGCTGCCGCGTGCCCTGAGCCGGGTCCGGAAGCTTGCGCGCTCCTCGTTCAGTGTCCTGGTGTCGAAGGCCACCCAGTGCCTCGTCCGGACGGCCAACGCCGATTGCGAGATCATTTCGGACACGCGCCGCCAGGAGTATCGCGGCAGCATCGATACCGATATCATCTCCAGCCTCACGGCGGGCCTGCAGCTGGGCTATACCGTGAACGATTTCCGGAGCCTCGACCGCAAGAACTCCCAGCTGTTCCTGGTCGCGTCGCTCAACCTGTCGCTCTTTGCCGGGGACTATCGATGAGGTACCGCTGGATCGGCTCGGCTGCGCTGTTGATGTCCCTGGCGGGCTGCGACTCGGCCCGCCCCGCCCCCCCGCGCGAGTTCGACGGGGCCGCCGCCATGCGCAACGTGGAGACGCAGGTGGCCTTCGGGCCCCGGGTCCCGGGGATGCCAGGGCACGCCGCGATGGCGTCCTGGCTCGATTCGCTGGCGCATGCCACGGCCGACTCCGTCTTCATCCAGGACTGGGTCAACGTCACGTCGAAGGGCGAGAGGCTCTCGCTGCACAACGTGATGATCCGGTTCAATCCGTCGGCGACCGACCGGATCCTCTTCCTCACCCACTGGGACACCCGGCCGATCGCCGACAAGTCGATCAATGCCGAGGACCAGAAGAAGCCGATCGACGGCGCGAATGACGGCGCCTCGGGTGTTGCCGTGCTCCTCGGCATGGCCGACGCCCTGAAGAAGAACGCCCCGGCCATCGGGGTCGACTTGCTGTTCGTGGACGGCGAGGACTACGGCAGCTTCGAGGACTCGACCGAGACGCTGATCGGCGCGCGCTACTACGCGAAGAACCAGGCCCCGGGGGCCACGCCGCTGTTCGCGGTGCTGCTCGACATGGTCGGCGACCGCGACCTGCAGATCTACCAGGAGGGCAACTCGCTGCTGGGGGCGCCCGAAGTGGTGGAGCGGGTATGGGATGCAGCGAAGATCGCGGGCTACTCGAAGGTGTTCATCGCCACACCGGGCCAGAGCATGGTGGACGACCACCTGCCGCTGCAGCAGGCGGGTATCCGGGCGATCGACGTGATCGACTTCACCTATGGCAGCAACAACAGCCTCTGGCACACCATCGATGACACGCCCGACAAGCTCAGCGCGCAGAGCCTGCAGGCAGTGGGCGACGTGATGATGGCGGTGATCCGCCTGGAGGGAGGCGGGAACCAGTAGTCTCCGCGGCCTTTTTGCCCCGTCCGCCGTTTTGGGATGCGCGCACCGCGGGTCCCACTCCCGACATTTCCTCCATGTCCCCCGAGCACCGTGCGGTCCTCCTGCTCCTCGGCCTGGGCCTGGTGGGCCACATCGTGCGGATGGTCGCTGACGATCCCCGGCGGCCGCCGGGTGAGGTGCGCCTGCTCGGTTCCCCGAACGCCGCCGCGGTGCTCGCACGACGCGACAGTCTGGTGCGCCTCGCCCGTCCCCTGGGGCCGGGTGAACGGGTCGACGTCGATCGGGCTTCGGCGCAGGAGCTCGAGCGCCTGCCGGGGGTGGGCCCGGCCCTCGCGCGCCGAATCATCGAGGAGCGCGCGCGCGCCGGGCCGTTCGGCGAACCGGCAGCACTTCGCCGGGTGCCGGGCATCGGTCCGTCCAAGCTCGCCAGGATGACCCCGAATCTTGCGTTCTCTTCGCCTCCAGCGGCAGGAGGGCCACCCGCTGCGAGTGCGTCATCGGCGGCCGAGGGGCCGGTCCTCGACGACGTGATCAATCGGGGCGGCATCCCCGACCTCGAACGGATCTCGGGCATTGGTCGACGGCGGGCGGCCCGGATCGTCGCCTTTCGCGACAGCGCGGGGCCATTCCGCAGTGCTTCCCAGCTCGCCGAAGTGCTCGGCATCAGCCTTGCGCTTGCTCGGACTCTCTGGGCGGCTGCAGGCCAGCATCAATGACCTGAATGGAGCCCGGAGCTAGCAGCGTATCTAACGGCACTACAATCACTTAGGCTTTCTGTCAGGCACGGTGGCCATGGCAACAGTGGCGGTAGGTGGAAATTCCCTCGGCGACCTCCTTCTGCAGGAAGGTCTGCTGACTCGCGACCAGCTGACGGCGGCGACCGCCGAGGCGAAGTCGTCCCGCCTGCGCCTGAGTTACGTCGTGGTCAAGCAGGGCATGGTACCCGAGATCGAGGTGACCAAGCTGCTGGCGCGGCACCACCGCATGCCGGCGGTGGACCTCACGAAGTTCGAGGTGGACCCCCGTACCCTGAAGCTCATTCCCGGCGAAGTCGCCGCCAAGCACATTGTCCTCCCGCTCAAGCGGGAGGGCCGCACGCTGACGGTGGCCGTGGCCGATCCGTCGGACCACAGCCTGCTGGACGACCTGAAGTTCATCACCCGGTACGATCTCTTTCCCGTCATTGCCGGCGAGGTGACCCTCCGGGCCCTCATCGAGCGCCATTACGAATCGGCCGGAAACGAGCAGCAGCTCCAAAACCTCCTCAAGGACATGGAGGGGCTGGACGACGACGTCGAGATCGTGGAGGAGCGGGACGACGAGGTCGCCACCCGGGAGCAGATCGACGATGCCCCGGTCGTCAAGCTGATCAACGGGCTCCTGACCGACGCGGTCCGCCGGGGCGCGAGCGACATCCACATCGAGCCCTTCGAGCATGAGATCCGGGTCCGCTACCGGATCGACGGTGCCCTGATCGAGGTGATGAAGCCGCCGCTCAAGCTGCGCGCCGCGCTCACCAGCCGGGTGAAGATCCTTTCGCAGCTCAACATCGCCGAGCGCCGGGTGCCGCAGGACGGCCGCCTCAAGCTCAAGATGGGCAACCGGGTCATCGACTTCCGCGTCTCGACCTTGCCGGTGCTGTTTGGCGAGAAGATCGTGATGCGAATCCTGGACAAGGGCAACCTGACGCTCGACCTGAGCAAGTTCGGGTTCGAGCCCAAGGCGGAACAGGACCTCCTCAAGGCCATCCTGAATCCCTACGGCATGGTGCTGGTCACCGGCCCGACGGGTTCCGGCAAGACGACCACGCTGTACTCGGCGCTGTCGCGCATCAATACCATCGAGACGAACATCATGACCGCGGAGGACCCCGTCGAGTACAACCTGATGGGGATCAACCAGGTCCTGGTGCGCAACGAGATCGGGCTCACGTTCGCGGCGGCGCTGAAGGCGTTCCTGCGGCAGGACCCCAATATCATCATGATCGGCGAAATCCGGGATCTTGAAACCGGCAGCATCGCCATCAAGGCCGCGCTCACCGGCCACCTGGTGCTCTCCACGCTGCACACGAACGACGCGCCGAGCACGATCACCCGTATGATCGACATGGGGCTCGAGGCCTTCAACGTGGCGAGCGCCGTCAACCTGGTGGTGGCGCAGCGGCTCGTGCGCCGCATCTGCAAGTCCTGCAAGGAGCCCGTCAGCTATCCGGACGATGTCCTGGCCGCCGTGGGCACGGATCTTGATGAAATCCGGAAGATTCCGTTCATGAAGGGCAAGGGCTGCGACGCGTGCGGCGGCCTGGGCTACAAGGGACGGGCAGGCCTGTACGAAGTCATGAACCTCTCGGCCACGCTGCGCCGGATGATCCTGCGCGGTGACGCCTCCACCGAACTCCGCGATGCTGCGGTGGCGGAAGGGATGCTCACCCTGCGCATGGATGGCATGGTGAAGGTCGCGAAGGGCGTTACCACTCTTGAAGAAGTCGTGAAGGAGACCGCAGCATGAGCGTCAACCTCCGGGTGCTCCTTGAGGAAATGATCGAGCGGGAAGCCTCGGACCTCCACCTCACCGCGGGTGAACGGCCGAAGCTTCGCGTCGACGGCGACATCACGAACGCGAATTCGTGCGCCGACATCATGAATCCCAAGGACACCTTGTCGCTTGCGTACTCCGTCCTGACGGAGAACCAGAAGAAGCGGTTCGAGACGGAGGACGAGCTCGACTTCTCCTTCGGCATCCAGAACCTGGCCCGCTTCCGCGGCAACGTGTACAAGCAGCGCGGGTGCGTCTCGGTGGCCATCCGCATGATCCCCTTCAACGTCCGCACCTTCAACGAGCTCGGCCTGCCGCCGGTGGTGGCCAAGCTGGCGGAGCGGCCGCGCGGGCTGATCCTGGTGACCGGCCCGACCGGGTCGGGCAAGTCCACCACGCTCGCGGCGATCATCGACAAGATCAACAAGGAGCGGAAGGGTCACATCATCACGGTGGAAGACCCGATCGAGTTCATCCACCGCCACCAGAGCTGCATCGTCAACCAGCGCGAGGTGGGCACGGATACGAAGAGCTTCTCGTCGGCCCTCAAGTACTGCCTCCGTGAGGACCCTGACGTTATTCTCGTGGGAGAAATGCGGGACCTCGAGACGGTCGCCGCGGCGCTCACCATCGCCGAGACCGGCCACCTTGCCCTCGCGACGCTGCACACCAACTCGGCGGCGGAGTCGATCAACCGCATCATCGACGTCTTCCCGTCCAGCCAGCAGTCGCAGGTGCGCGCCCAGCTCGCGTTCGTGCTCGAGGGTGTGCTCACCCAGACGCTCCTGCCGCGCTCGCGCGGCCGTGGCCGGGTGATGGCCACGGAGATCATGGTGGTGACACCGGCCATCCGGGCCCTCATCCGTGACGACAAGGTGCACCAGATCCAGTCCGCCATGCAGGCCGGCCAGAAGTTCGGCATGCAGACGATGAATGCCTCGCTGTACCAGCTGTACATGAACCGTGAGGTCGCTCAGGAGGAGTGCCTCCGGGTGTCGCCGGATCCGAACGAGTTCCTGCGGATGATTGGTGAGAAGCCGCTCGACGACCAGGAAATCGGCTCGGCGCCGTCGGGCAAGATGGCCAGCAGCAGCGGCGGACGCCGCTAACCGGGAGAAGGACGATGCCGCTTTTCGAGTATACCGCACGCAACCCGCAGACGGGCCAGATCCAGAAGGGACAGCTCGACGTCCCCTCCAAGGACGACGTCACCTCGTATCTCCGGAAGAACCGGATGATGCTGGTGAGCCTCCGGGAAGCGCCGAAACCGATCAAGCTCAACTTCAGTTTCGGCAAGCCAAGCGTGAAGACCCGCGACATCGTGATCTTCACCCGTCAGTTCGCCACGATGATCAATGCCGGCCTGCCCCTGGTGCAGTCGCTGGACATCCTCAGCAAGCAGACCGAGAACAAGGTGCTGAAGGACGTGACCCGTTCGGTGGTGTTCGACGTGGAGGCCGGCAACACCCTGGCCGACGCGTTCCGGAAACACCCCAACGCCTTCACGGAGCTGTACGTCAACATGATCGCCGCCGGCGAGCATGGCGGCATTCTCGACACCATCCTGCTCCGCCTCGCGACGTTCATGGAAAAGAACGACGCCCTGGTGCGCAAGGTGAAGGGTGCGATGGTCTACCCGGTCGTGATCATGAGCGTGGCCGCGATCGCCATCACGGTGCTGCTCATCTTCGTGATCCCGACCTTCTCCAAGATGTTCGCCTCGGTGAACATGGAACTGCCACTGCCGACCCGGATCGTGATCGGCATGTCCGGCTTCCTCACGAGCTACTGGTGGCTCATGCTGGCGGCCGGGTTCGGCATCTGGTTCGGCATCAAGCGGTACTATGCCACCACCGGGGGCCAGAAGGTGATCGACGGCCTGCTGCTGAAGGCGCCGGTGCTGGGCGACGTGGTGCGGAAGTCCGCCGTGTCGCGCTTCACCCGCACGCTCGGCACCCTGATCTCGTCGGGTGTCAGCATCCTCGACGGCCTCGAGATCACCGCCAAGACGGCCGGCAACCGGGTCATCCACGATGCGGTCATGGAGTCCCGCGCGTCCATTGCCGGCGGCGAGACCATTGCCGCACCACTCGACAAGTCCAAGGTCTTCCCGCCAATGGTGATCTCGATGATCGCGGTGGGTGAGCAGACCGGCGGCCTGGACGAGATGCTGACCAAGATCGCCGACTTCTACGACGAAGAGGTGGACGTGGCCGTCAGCGCCCTCCTCGCCCTCATGGAGCCGCTCATGATCGTCGTGCTCGGCGTCGTGGTCGGCGGCATGGTGGTGGCGATGTACCTCCCGATCTTCGACATGATGAACGCGATCCAGTAGCCGTCGCGGGAGTCTTGCTTGAGGAAGGGCGGCCCCAACGGGCCGCCCTTCTGTTGTTTTCACCAGCAACCACTTCAAGTGACACTTCGTCCCGTGCCGTGTCACTGGCATGGGTCACTTTCGCCGCACCTAATGTTTCTGGAATGGGTGGGGAGAATGCATATAAGCTCATACACTTGAATACTTTGTTGTGCGCCAGGGTCCTTGGATTGGCACTCTGGCAAACTTCCTGCTAAGGCGCTCCGCGGACCACCTAACTCGTACTGCCCGATCCAACCAACTGCTTTGACGATGCCGTGCTCAGCCCCCTTGGGACTGGAAGCCCTGCGTGCGTCTCGCCGGGCGGAGCCACCTCCCTGAGGGAAGAAAAAAATGCGTTACCGCGGCACCGGTCGTCGGTCTGTCCTCCTGTCCTTGGTTCTTGCGGCGGGAGTCGCCGCCTGTGCCGACGACAGCGTCGCTCCGCCCAGCGGAGTAGAGCCAAGTCTCGAGTTCATCAACGTCTTCCAGCCGATCGACCTGACCCCAGACGGAAGCATTGCGCTGCTGCAGCAGTTCAATGGCGAAGGGGAGTTCTACTTCTACCGCACCACGACCGGCAGCCTCGAGTTCAAGGGCGTGGTCGGCGATCCCTCGCGTGCCGCGGTCACGTCGATCTCGGCCGACGGACTGGTGACGGCGCTCCACGGCGACCCGGTGCGGGCAGGGATCTGGACCGAGCACTCCGGCTGGACCGACATCCCCAGCGTCTTCACGACGGCGTGCGGCACCGACATCGCCAGTGCCTGGGATGTCACCGCCAACGGCCGGATGGTGGTGGGCATGGCGTGGGACGAGTGCGGCGTGCAGGCGTTCAAGTGGGATGCGACCGGCCCGGGCATCATGACGCTGCTCCAGCGTCTCGGTTCGTCGTACGAAGGTGACACCCGTCCACCGAGCAACCGCGCTACCGTGGTCTCCGACGACGGCCGCATCATTGGCGGCTGGGCCTCGAACGGCCAGGTCGACCGCGTCCCGGCGGTATGGCGCCCCGACGGCACCGGCTTCCTGCTCCCCGCTGGCGGAATCTCCTCTGATACGCCGGGTGAGGTCATGGCTACCAGTGGGGACGGCAAGTTCCTCGCGGGCTACTGGGGCGAGAACGCCTTTTTCTGGACCGAGACCGGGGGCGTGGTCAGCATCGGGCGGCTTCCGCCCGCCGACGAGTTTGACTTCCAGGGGGCCATTGCGAACGCCATCGACGATGGCGGCAAGGTCATCTTCGGCGCGTCGGGCACGACCTGGGAAGGCAAGGGGCATGCGTTCGTCTGGACCCAGGCCGCGGGCATGCGGTCGCTCCAGGATGTCATTACTGCAGCCGGCCTGACGATCCCCGAGGGCACCACGCTGACCAACGTGATCGCGTCATCGACCGACGGTACGGTCGTCCTGGGGCAGGCCACCAGGACTGACCGCAGCGTTGTCTCGTTCCTGCTCAAGCTTCCGCTCTCCGCCTACGGCCTGTGAGAGCGCACCCAATGACCTCCCTTACCTCAATGGCGGACCCGATGCGCTTCGCGCGCTATGCTGGCACCTGTTTGCTTGTCGCGACCATGGTCCTCGCCGGCTGCGGCGGCAGTGACGACTACATCCCCGATGTGCCGACCCGGCTGTCCCTGGAAAAGACGGACTTCACCTTCACGTCGCTGGGCCAGAGCCAGCTCTTCCTCGCCACGGCGACCGACGGCGGCGGCGATCCGGCCGACGCGGAACTCAACTGGTCCACCTCGGACCCCGCCGTCGTGAAGGTCAACGGCGACGGCCTCGCCACCGCGATCAGCCCGGGTGAGGCGACAGTCATGGTGTCGTACGGCACGCTCGCGGCCCGCATGGCGGTCACCGTGACCCAGGCCCCCGCGCGCATTGCCGCTGGCCTGGGCAATTATCAGTACGCGGCACCCTCCGCCGAGCTGGCCACTCCGCTCACGGTGATCGTCACCGATGCGCTCCACTCCCGCGTGCGCGGCGTCCAGGTCCAGTTCACGACCTCGAGTCCCGGCGCCAGCATTGACCAGCTCACGCCGGTCACGACCGATGAGTTCGGCCAGGCCTCGGTCGGCATGACCCTGGGTGCAGCCGAGGGATCGTACACCGCCACCGCCACGATCGTCGGCACCGACATCAGCGTCCAGTTCACCAGCACCGCACGCACCCCCGGGCCGTTCGACATCCAGGTGGTGTTTGTCGGCGGCAACCCGACCGCGGCGCAGGCGGATGCCTTTGCCCAGGCCGAGGCGCGCTGGGAGTCGATCATCACGAACGACCTGCCCGACGACTACGCGCAGCTCAACCCGTACGACTGCGGCAACCCGACCGCCGTCGACCGGCCGATCGACGACCTCGTCATCTTCGTGAACCTGAGCGAGATGGATGGATCTGGCGGCATCCTGGGAGGGGCGGGAGTGTGCTTCCTCCACGAGAATGGCCTGCTCCCGGCCATCGGGCAGATGACGCTGGACGTCGCCGACCTGGCCGACCTCGAGGCAAACGGGCTCCTGGTGCCGGTAATCACGCACGAGCTCGGGCATGTGCTGGGCATCGGCACGCTGTGGCCGGAGCAGGGACTGCTCGCCGACGCGTCGCTTGAGGGCGGCACCGATCCGCACTTCACGGGGACCAACACGCTCGCCGCGTTCGAGCTGATCGGCGGGAACACCTACGCTGGCGCCAAGGTGCCCGTGGAAGACCAGGGCGGGCCCGGAACCGCCGATGCCCACTGGCGTGAGTCGGTGTTCAACAACGAACTCATGACTGGCTACGTCAACTGGGGCGAGAACCCGCTCAGCACCGTGACGATTGCGTCGCTGAAGGACAACGGGTACGAGGTGGACCTGAGCAAGGCGGACGCATTCTCGATCCTGACGATGCTGCGGGGGTCGCCGTCGAAGACCCTCAAGCTGCACAATGACATCCTGTCCGGGCCGATCAGGATCATCAACCGGCGGGGCAAGGTCGTGGGGACCTACCGCAAGTAGGTGCTGGCAGTGGAGGCCAGGGAACCCCGGAGCGCTGTGCTCCGGGGTTCTCTTTTTGCAGGGGACTTTCTCGCGCCCTCGCGCCGGGGGCGGAACTGAACTAGGATCAAGGGATAGCAAACTTCACGATTCTGGAGTACGAATGCGTACCGCTTTTTACCTCGATGTGACGGCCGTAGTGGGCGGCCTGCTGCTGATGTGGACCGGCCTGACCCACCTGCCGCCAACCCGCTGGCTCTTTGCGGGCGACCGGATGATCGGCTGGGAGCTCGGATCCATCGCGCTGGCGGTGTTCGGCGGCGCCTTCGCGTGGTGGCGGGCCCGTCAGGCAGTGTCGGCCCCGCTCCCCCTGCCGACCATCCCAGGGGTGGCGGCCCGCGTCTCCGGTATCGCCAGCCTCCTGCTGGGCTGCGCCTCGAGCCTCATGGTGTTCTGGTGGCTCGCCAGCGGCCGGCATCGCCTCCCATTCGGTCCGGTGGGCTGGTTCTTTGGCCTTGCCGCGCTCGTTGTCCTCACCTGGTGCGCCATCGCCGCCGGGGCCCTCTGGTTCGGGCGTGCCACCGAGCGCGAGCGCGAGGCGGATCCCACGGTGGGCTCCCCCATTGGCCTTTCGGCAGACTGATCCCGACCGTGACCAACACTGATACGGCCACGCACGACCGCTATCTGGCCGAGGCAAACGCCGAACTGGATGCGATGCTGGGCGAGGTTGGGGAGCTGGATTCCCCGCCGCAGCCAGAGCGCGCGCCAGGCCGGAGTTGGGTGCGGGTGATGGTCGTTGCCGCGATCGCGGTGACGGTCTTCATCCTTGGGATCCTGCTCCTCCGCGGCCGGAATCCGCGCCGCATGCGGATGCAGGTCATGCGCTGAGAGGGCCGCTGGGAGCTGTTTCCGGCACTTGGGCGGACCGACCGAAGGTTCGCCCTTTTTGTGTCCGGCAACCGGCGCCACCCGGCGGAACAGTGGCCGTCACAGACTGAAACATTGCCATGGATGGCGGCGTAGGGGCTGTGTTCTCCCAGGATCCGTTACCGTGGCAGGAGGTTCCCATGCGCTCGATCTGGGTTCGCGCTGGCGTAGGAGCACTGGCAGTGTTCGGGCTCGGCATGATGCTCTACACCGCTGTGCGCACCACAAAGGCGAAGGCAAAAGAGGCGCTCCTCGAGCTGAAGGCCGAACTTGATTCCGGTTCGGCGGCGGCCGTCGCGCGCCTTGATCGCTCCGTTCCCTTTGTGCTCGACGGTCGCACCCTCGGCCGGCTCGCCAGCATGAGCCTCCTTCCGGAGGGCGAGAGCGGTGCGCCTTCGCTCCGCGCGCTGGTTGCGCTCGACCGGGAGCACCTGGATCCGGTGATGCTGTCATCGTGCGATCTCGTCCCGGTGTCACCCGACCGGTTCGAGGTAACGCAGGGGTTCCGCTGCGCCGCCACGGGCGAGCGCGGACTGACATCCTTTGGCGAGGTACGGTTCGAGCCGGTGGGCGTTGTGCGTCCAGTGCGGGCCAACAAGGCGGCCATGGCGCAACTCCGGCAGCAGGGCAGGCTCGCGATCGACTCCTCCCACCGAGGCGTCTTCGTGGACGTGACCGGCGACAGCGGTGAAGTCGTTCGCATCACGGCCGACAGCAACGGCGCGTTCCTGCACGTGACCGATGGCAAGGGAAAAGTTGTGCGACTGCAGGCGGACAAGAATGGGCTGGTCGTAAAGGTCGATTCGCAATCGAAGTGACCCCGCCGGCACGAGCCGATTTCGCCGGTGCGGGGTAGGGTGCAGCGCGGTCGCCCGTAGCACCGGGCAGTGATATTCTTGCTGCATGAAGCTCAGTCCCCTTCCCATGACGGCCGCTACCCGCCGACAGTGGCGCGTGGCGGCCCTCGTGCTGGGAGCTGTCCTGGTCCTCGTGGTATTGCTGGCCCGCCGGCGCGGCAACCTCGTGGAAGCGGGCCTCCGTGAGTGGTTGATCAGCGAGGTGGCCGCCGCCAGCGACAGCGTCTACCGGCTGTCCGTCGGGCGCCTCCGCCTCGGACTCGTCCCCGGCCGGATCCAGATCGATACGCTGCGCCTCACAACCGACACCGTTCGAAACGACCTTCGCGCAGATCCCTTTCCGGTGCTCGCCGTCAGCGCCGCGGGCTGTCGTGTGACCGGTGTCGACACCTGGCGCCTCCTCATGGCCCGCGGCGTCGAGGCCCGTCTCGTTCGGTGCGACGCGATCCATGCCACGGCCCTCGAGGTGGTGAGGGAGCATGCACCGGTTCAGCCCGCCACGGAGACACGCGGCGGTGCCATGCAATTCGTCCGGGACAGCGTCGCCCTCCCCGCACTGGTGCCCGTCATCCTGGTGCATCGCACCGAGCTGCCACGGTTGTCGCTCGAATACACCCGCCGGTCACGCAGCGGCGCCGAGACCCACGTCAGCCTCGATCGCCTGGCCATCGGGCTCACGGGCACGCGAATCGACCCCGCGGTCCCTGCGCGGGCGCGCAGGGTTCTGTTCAGCGAGGAGGCGATCATCACTGCTGACACGCTCAATGTGCTGGATAGCGACCAGCAGTCCGTGCGGCTGGGCCACATGCGGTTGAGCCTGACTGATTCGACCCTGATGCTCGACAGTGTGGTGGTGCAGCCCCGGCAAACGGACGCCGAATGGGTCAAGGCGCAGGAACAGCGCAAGGACCGGATCCGGTTCCGGCTCGACAGCGCGCGCATTCGCGGGGTGGACTACCGCCGGCTGGCGAGCCTTGAGGGAGCCATCGTGGCGCGGCAGGGGACGCTCCATGGCTTCGATCTCGACGTGCTGTCGGACAAGCGCCTCCCCGCCGGCCCTCCCAAGACGCGACGATCACCCCAGCAGTGGGTCCGTGATCTCGATCGTCCCCTCCTGGTGGACACCGTCGTCATCGCCAGCGGCAGGATCCAGTACAGCGAACACGCAGCCGACCGAGCAGCGGCCGGGGTCATGACCTGGGAGCACCTGAGCGCCGAGGTCACGAGCATCACGACGCTTTCCCCCGCTGACGGACCGACCCCGCCGATGGTTGTCGACGCGTCGGCATTCCTGCTCGGGCGGGGCAAGCTTGAGGCGCGCTTCGAGATCCCGTTGACCGCGCCAGAGTTTGACATGCAGTACACCGGATCCCTCGGGCCAATGGACATGACCGAACTGAACCGGTTCGTTGCGAAGGTGTTTCCCCTGCGGGTTTCCCAGGGTTCACTCCGCTCGGTGTGGTTCTCGGTGGTGGTGCGGAACGGCCGTTCGACCGGGAGAGTCGTGCCGGTGTACCACGACTTCAAGATCGCCCTCGAGGACAAGGACGGGAGCTTCCTCAAGAAGGCGGGCCTGTCGATCGTCTCGTTCTTTGCGAACGCATTCAAGGTTCGCGGCGATAATCCCGGGAAGACCGGCGAAAAGCCGCGTGCCGGGCCGGTCAACAAGCCGTATGGCAGCACGGAGTCGCTGCCGCAGGTCTTCTGGTTCGCCCTGCGGGGCGGGCTAGCCAAGGTGTTCGTGAAGTAGCCACGCCAGACCCGGGGTATTCTTCCTTATGATTTGCAGCCTCGCCGCACTGGCCCTGCTCGTCTCCTCGCCGTGGGCGGCCCAGGGCTCGGCTCCGCGGCCCGAAACCGTCGATTCCAGTGTATCCGCACACCTGCGGGAGCGCGTGGCTGCCCGTCGGTTCGATGCCATGCGGTGGCCGGACGTGAGCGACGTGCGGGCGAGCCTGCGGGGGCTGTACGAGGCCAGCAACTGGCAGCCGCTCTTTCTGGACTCCCTCGAGCAGCCCACGGCGGCCACGCGGGCGCTGGTACAGCGACTCCTCGCCCTCGGTGCGCTGGGCGTGGACCCCGGGGATTTCGACGCGGCAGTGCACGACAGCCTGCTCGCGGATCTCGAGCGGGGCAATGTGGAGTGGACGCCGGTTGAACTGGCGGCGTTCGATGCGCGGCTGGCGGCGGACGCCGTTCGTTACGTCGCGCTGATGCGCTACGGCCGCGTCCGCCTGCGCTGGGTGGACGACACCGTGAATGTCGGCCGGGGCATCCTGACGGTGCGGCGTGCGCCAATGGATGCCGGTGAGGCCATCACGCGGGTTCGCATGTCCTCCGAGCCCGCCGCAGTGCTGTTCCAGCTGGAGGATCACGGTCCGGCGTACCGCCAGCTCCAGGTGGCCCTGGCGCGGTATCACGCGCTGGCCGTGGACACGATCCTGGTGCCGCTGCCGTCCCTCCCCCCACGGCTGGCGCCGGGACAGCGGTATGACGGCGTGCCGGCGCTACGCCGCCTGCTCGTGGCGCTCGGTGATCTTCCCGATACCCTGACGGTCCCGCCGGCAGAGGCGGATACGCTGTACGACTCCACCCTGGCGCAGGGCGTAAAGAAGCTGCAGCAGCGGGAGGGCTTGCCGGTCGACGGTGTCATCGCAAGGAAGACCTCGGCTCGGCTGGCCACGCCGTTCCAGGCGCCGGTGCGTGCCATCAGCATGACGATGGAAAGGATGCGGGCGCTGCCGCCGCCCCCGGTCGACAGCCTCTGGATCGAGGTGAACATCCCCGAGTTCCGTATGCGGGTGATGCAGCCGACCGTGGACGCTCCGCCGCCCGTGGCGATGAATGTGGTGGTGGGCGGGCGTGGACGGAACGAGACGCCCGAGCTGGCGGGTACCCTTGGCATGGTCGTGTTCAGTCCCACCTGGCGCGTGCCGCCACGCATCATTCGCGATGAGATCGTACCCAAGGCGCTGAGCGACTCGATGTACCTCACCCGGCAGGGCATGGAGCTGGTGCGGAAGGGAGTCGTGGTGCCGGCCACCCCGGAGAACCTGGCGCTGGTGGGCGACTCGATCGGCGTGCGCCAGCGTCCCGGCGACGTGAACGCACTCGGCACGGTCAAGTTCATCTTCCCGAATCCGTACGGGGTCTACCTTCACGACACGCCGACCAAGTCGACTTTTCGCCGGGCGAACCGGGCGGAGAGCCATGGGTGCGTCCGGCTGGCCGATGCGCGTGCACTCGCTGTCTGGCTGTTGCGGGGCGATTCTACCTGGACCGCGGAGCGGATGAAGGAGGCGATGGCATCGCCCACACCGATCGACGTGACACTCCAGGAGGGCGTGCCCGTACGACTGGTGTACCAGACCGCGGTGCCCGGCGAAGACGGCGGGGTGGATTTTGTGGCCGATGCCTACGGCCGGGACCGTTCCATGGAGCTGGCGCTCCGGGGCGGGTACCCCTATCCGAACCGGCCGGTTCCGCTTCAGAAGAAGAAATAGCCCGCCCGGCCCGTATCTTGTTCAAGGGGGGTCGAGGCCCAATGGAAAGGTGTTGATGATGCAGGCAAGGCGGGGTCAGCCGCTGCGGAAAATCATGTCGGCGACCGGTACGGTTGTCGTTGCGGCTGCGCTACTTGCGACCACCCTTGGCATGAGCGCCCCGCGCGCGGTCCGCGCAGTCGATTCGGTGCCATCGGCCGACACTGCAAAAGGTGGCCTGTCGCAATACCTCGGGTTCAGCGGCAAGCTGCGGACGGTGCAGGTCGTGCCGGACCAGATGGAAGAAAGCCCGGCGCTGGCCGTCATCATGGAGCAGTACGCCGTCGCTGCCGCGGGCATTCACCGGGTGGCGCTCTTCGCACCCACCGGTGATTCCGTGGCGCTCATTGCCCTTATTCCCTTCGCCGCCAAGAGCGGCGGCACGTTTCAGGGATATCGCATCGGCTACTGGCCGCGCGAGCGGAAGCCGGTGACGCTGTACGGGCTTCCCGAGGGGTTCATCGAGGTGACGGAGGACGACCAGGACGTCATGCTGTCGAGTCGTTTCCGCGTGCGCGACTTCCTGACCAAGGATCAGGGCAACGTCTGGCCCAAGTACCTGGTGGTGCAGCCGGCATTGCTGGACAAGCTCGAGCTGATCGCCGACGAGCTCGAGCGTCTGGGCAAGCCGTCGACCATCAAGGTGCTCTCCGGGTTCCGCACCCCGCAGTACAACGCCGCCGGCGTCTGCCGCCGCTGTGGCCGCGCGAAGGACAGCCGGCACATGTATGGCGATGCGTCGGACATCTATGTCGATGCGGACGGCAATGGCCGCATGGATGACCTGAACGGGGATGGCCGCGTGACCGTGGCCGACGCCCGGTACCTGGCGCGCATCGCGGACCAGGTGGAGGGGGCGCATCCCGAACTGACGGGCGGCATAGGGATCTACCGCGCCACCGGGGCCCACGGTCCGTTCGTGCACGTGGACACCAGGGGGTTCGTCGCGCGCTGGTAGGATCGGGCTGATGGCGTATGCGACGAGGTCGGAGAAAGCGGAATGTCCCGCCTCCTCCGACCTCTCGTTTTTTCTGCTACCTACTGCTTACACGGCGCCGTGGGGTCGGGCTTCGGCTTGTCGACCACCAGGCGGTGGTCGTCGTTCGCCACGGCCAGGGCGACGTTGGCCACGAAGGTCGCGATCTTCGCCATCTTGTCGTAGTTGATGAACTGCGGTTCGTCGGTCAGCTGGTGGTAGTCCTGGTGCACACCAGTGGTGAAGAACACCACCGGGATACCATACCGGGCGTACATGGCATGGTCGCTGCGGCAGTAGATGTTGGCCGGGTGGCCGTTCGCATCGAACGTGTAGTCGAATGCGAAGCCGTACTTCCCATCCACATTGACCTTCTCCACCAGGTCCCCGAGCTCGGTGGAAAGCCGGCGCGAACCGACGAGTTGCAGGTAGGACGGGCCGCCCGTGGCGGTGCCGTCGCCGAGCACGTTGTCCGTCTCCATGCCCCGGCCGACCATGTCCATGTTGAGCTGTGCCACGATCGAGTCGCGTGACACCGTCGGGTTTTCGGTGAAGTAGTCGGACCCCCAGAGGCCCTTTTCCTCGCCAGTGTGCCACACGAACAGGACGGAGCGCCGCGGCCTGACCTTGCTCTTCGACAGGGCACCGGCAATGCCGAGCACGGAGACCGAGCCCGAGCCGTCATCATCGGCGCCGTTGTTGATCGAGTCGAGGCGCGGCTTGTTGACCTTCCGGAGACTGTCGAGCGTGGTCTTCACCTGCGCCAGCTGTTCCGGCGTGGGCTTCGGGTTGCCGCTCTCGGCGCCTGCCGTGCGGACGATGTGGTTGTAGGCCCAGATGGAATCGTGGTCCATCGGGTTGTCCGACATCCCGATGTGGTCGTTGTGTGCGCCGATCGCCACGTACTCGCCCTTGAGGCTGGGATCGCTCCCGGGGATCAGGGCCACCACGTTTCGCGCGGGCGTGGTCACGTCGGAGGTGATGACGGAGATGTTGGCGGTCACCGGTCGTCCGGCGGTACCGACCGCCATGGTCGCGGGATCGGCGCCAAGGATCTTCTGGGCGGCAGCAGGCGACACCAGCATGGTGAACGGTCCGCTGGCCGGTTCCGAGGCCTCCTCGCTTTTCCGGGACTGCGAGGTCTTCGACAGGAATTCCACCACCTGTGGCGGGGTGATGTCGAGGCCGATGACGGCCAGGCCTGCGGCGGTCGCGTACTTCTTCCGGTCGAGTCCCTGCCAGAACCGCCAGTTGGGCTCGCCGTCCTTGCCGAGCGGCGGCTGGAACACCACCACCTTGCCGGCCACCTGCGCATCGGTCAGTTCGGAGGTCGTGTCACCGATGCGGCCGCCGTACACCGACCCGGCGTTGTTCACGTCGAAGGACGACGCAAACCCGAGCTGCGATACCGCGGCAAAACTGACCCAATCCGTGCCGGGCGTGAGTGTCGCACCACCGGCAGTCAGCGACGACTTCGGGTTGAGGCCCTTCTGCACCAGCGGCACGATCTGGAAGTAAGTCCCGTTCTCACCCGCCGGCTGCAGTCCCAGCTTCTTCACCTGTGCCGCGATGAAATCGGTGCCCTTCACGTTGCCGATGGTACCAGCCTCGCGGCCCTGCATCGAGTCGTCGGCGAAGGCGTAGAGGTCGGCCTTCAGGGTGGCCGGCGACACCGCCGGCACGGCAGTGCCGGGCGCGGGCTGGGTGGCTGGGGTCGGCTTGCCGCTGCTGCAGGCGGCCAAGGTGGCCAGGGCAATCGGCCCCAGCAGAGGATGCATTCTCAAAACGGTCTCCCAGAGGGGGTTAGGGACTCGGGCATCAAGGTAACGGCGGGCCGTACGGCGGGGCCAGCAAAAAGTTGCGGCGAGCCCGATTTTGACAGGAATTGCACCATCGGGTCAGCCCAGGGTCAATGGATCTTGATCTGGTAGCCCAGGGTCAGTTCCCACGCCTGGTTCTTGATATCGACCTGGTAGGGGTAGGCACTGTTCGGGTAGGTGTAGATGCTCTGGAAGCTGTAGTCGTACTTCGCCTGGAAAGCGAAGTGCCAGAAATCGAGGCCAACGCCAAACACCGCGGAAAAGTCGAGGCTGGAAATCTTGACCGGCTCCAGTTGCGTATCGGTGCTGGGCGTCCGGTCGCAGTCGGTCGCCTGTCCCTCCACGATCGTGTCCTTGCAGTTCACCTTGATGGCAATCGACGGGCCGGCGATGGCGCTCACGGTGAGGGGCCAGGCTCCGGTCCCGATCGGGTAGCGGGCCTGAAAAAGCAGCGGAATCTCGATGTAGCTCAGCGCCAGCGCTCCCGTGGGCGAACCGGGGACCGCGTCTCGCTTGAAGTTGGCGCCCTTCTGCACATAGACCACCTGCGGCTGGAAGGCGAAGTACGCCGTGAATGAGAAGGTCGCAAATCCACCCGCGATCACGCCCGTCCGTACGTCCGCGTCGTCGACGCCCGCTCCCCGCAGGGTGGAGAGGGCTATCCCGGCCATCGGCCCCACGACGATCTGCGGCGGATCATCGACGGACTGTGCCGCCAATGGCCCGGAAAGGACCCACAGGGAGGTGAGGGCACAGCTGAGGGTGCGCAGCGAGGTCACGGGTGCTCCGGGTTTCGAAATGATGCCGATCGAGTACTAACGTTACTACGCAGCACCCGGGGCAGGGAGGTGCCCGCTTGGCTCGCCCCGGGACCGGGAGCGATCGGTTGCCCCAACCGGCAGCAGGGTACACATTTACACCCGTGCTGATGTCCCTTTTCCGCCTGCGCCGGTTGGCCCGTCAGGGCCTGGCTGCCGTCGCGATGTTCGGGTTCTCCCTGAATGTCGCCACGCCGACGATCGCCCATGGGTGCAGTCACGTGACGTCGGCGGGGACGGCGGTTCAGGACGAGGCGTCGCCGGCCCATCACGGGCACCACTCCGAACCGGCGCCGGCTGGGAAGTCGACCCACGGCACGAAGTGCGAGTGCGTCGGTCACTCCTGCGGCACGGCGCTCGCCGTCCCGGCGCAGGCTGCCTCGGGTCCCCGGACGGTTGCCGTTGTAACCACGACAGAATCAGTACCCGATACCGATCGCCGCCCGGCGATCGTCCGCTATCTCCTCCCCTACGCCGTCGGTCCTCCCAGCAGCTCCCTCGCCTGACCAGCTAGTGCCGTCGTGCGCGCCCACCAAAAGGGTGAGCGTCCGCATGCATCGGTGAATTCGTCGCGCCGGTGGAACTACCACCGCGTGCCGATCGTCGTCCCGGGAGCTACATGAGAAGCCTGCAGCCTGATCATCGCCACGGCGGTGGTTGGAACCATGGTGAGCGTCAGTCCGCTGTCTGCGCAGGCAGACAGCGGAGACGTGCACACGCTCGACTCGCTCGTCGTGTCGAGGCCGGCCACCAGGCTGGAGGCAGCACCTCCGGTGTCCACGATCTCGGTCGACCCGGCGACGCTGCGCCGCACGCAGGGCACCAACACCTGGGACCTCGTCCGCCGCACCACCGGCGTCGAGGTGCATGAGCAGGGGCAGGGTCCAGGCTTCGCATCCAACGTCGTGCTCCGCGGCTTCTCATCCGACCATTCGTCCGATGCGCTCCTTGTACTCGACGGGGTGCCGATCAACCTGCCGATTCACGGACACGTCGAGGGCTACAACGACTGGAGCCCGCTGGCGGCGCCGGCGGTCGGGGCAATGCGCGTCGTGAACGGCCCCGCGAGTGTGCTCTATGGCGACTTCAATTTCGGCGGGGTGATCGAGGTGTCGTCGCCCAGCGACCTCGCGGCCACCAGCGGGCAGCTGGGTGTCTCCAGCTTCGGGGATGTGAACGGGTGGGTTCGCACCGGACGCCGGAGCGACAAGGCAGGCTTCTTCACCAGCGCGCTCGGGGAGCGTGAGGAGGGCTGGCGGGACAACTCCAGCTACTGGCTCGGCAGCGGCTCGCTCCGGGGATGGAAACGGGCAGGGAAGGGTCGGCTGGAGGGCGGTGTGCTGCTGTACGGCTCCAACTGGAAGTCGCCAGGGTACCTGTCGGTTGCGCAGTACAACGACGGTGACCTCACGGCGGCGATCGACACCAGTGACGGTGGCGATGCGCAGCGAGTGATCGCGACCGGCCGCTACACCACGATTACCGGCGCCGGCACCGGCCTGGAGGTTTCCGGCTGGGCGCAGGGCGTCCGGACCCACCTGTTCCTGACGGTGCCGGAGGACGGCGTGCAGCAGCAGGAGGAAGAACTCGATCGGCGGGTCGCCTTTGGCGTGCAGGGCCGCATGGGGTGGAACGGTTCGGCTGGCGAGTTCACGGCGGGGGTGGCCGGACGCCTCGACCTGAGCAAGTACGACCTGTACCAGACGCAGGATCGGACCGTCGAGGAGACCACAACGCTCAACAACGGCCAGTACCTCTCCGGCTCGCTGTTCGGCCGGTGGCAGAAGTTTGCCTGGCAGAAGGTGGCGTTCGATGTGGGCGCCCGGCTCGACGTACTGCAGTACGGAAGCCAGGACCTCCAGGTGACCGACGCGCCGATGGTGCACGCGACGTCGGTGCAGGTGAGTCCCAAGTTCGGGGCGCGCTACATCCTGAGCGGGAAGGCTGCCTTGCGGGCCTCGGTGGCCCGGGGGTTTCGCGGCGCACCCGGTGTCGTGACCGATCCGTCGCTCCCGCCGCTGAGCCTGTGGGGCCTTGAAGTGGGGACGCTGCTCGTGTTCGGCGACGTCACCGCCGATCTCGCCCTGTTCCGCATGGATGTCGCCAACGAACGGATCCAGGATCCCGTGTCCCTTCTCATTCTCGACACCGGAAGCAGCTACCGGCAGGGTGTCTCCGCGCGGCTGGGGTGGCAGGCGACCAGGCGGCTGCACCTGCAGGCCAACGCCACGTGGAACAATGCCCGGATCAAGCAGGGCGATCCACCGGCGATCACTCCCGTCGCTGCGCTGGTGGACGGCACGGTGGCGCTCGACCCCACCATCCTGTTCCATCTCGAGCCGCCCGAACCGGGGGATCCCGTGCCAGCGGTGATGGACTACAACGCCTCACTCGGCGCCGAGTTCACCATCGGCCGACGCGCGATGGTGGGCGCCCGCGTACGGCTCGGCGGGCCATTCACGCCGATCGGCGAGCCGGGTGTGCAGACGCAGCCCTACGCGGTGCTCGACCTGGGGGGCCAGGTCCCCATCGGTCGGAGCGGGCCCATGCTCGATATCGCCGTGCAGAACGTCACGGGCACCAAGTTCCCCGAGATTCGTTCCAGTGGTTTCATCAACCCAGGTACTCCCGCCGTGCTTCGCGTGGCGGTGAGCTTCGACACGCCGTAACTCGCGGCGTCAATACACCAAGGAGAAGGTTTACAATGAAGAAGACCCGCACCCTGAAGCTCCTGCTCGCCACGACGGCATTCGCGTTCACGCTGGCCGCCTGCTCCGACAGTGAGGCCCCGCCCGAGGGACACGGGACCCCGGAGTCGGCAAAGCTGTTCGACACGGCGACCAACCTCGAGCTGCCAACTCCATACGCACTGCCGACGGGCACGACCACGCGCGTGACGGTGCACTTCTATGACGCCGATGGTGACGACATCAGCCAGGAGCTCATTGATACCGGGCATTTCACCTCGCTGACCTTCACGCCCTCCACGTTCGCGACCTCGGCCGCAGTTGCCGGAGAGGTGTTCGAGCGCGATGTCACCGTAACCGCCGATCCGGGCGCGACGGCCGAGCTGATGATCGGGTACGGGCACGATGCCGCGGCTGATTCACGCAGTTTTGGCCCAAACGCGGTGACGGCGTCGGAAGGTGCACCGGCGGCGCGTACTGCGGTCCCGTGACGCTCATGGTTGGCGCAATGAAATCGATGCTGCTTGCTGCCGTGGCGGTCGCCACGGCAGCAGCACCGGGCTCGACCCTGCAGCACAATCGCCTGGTCAAGGCAGCACCGGGCGTCGATTCCACGGTGACGACGTCACCGGCCCGCATCAGGCTGTGGTTCAAGGAACCGCCTGAGGTTTCGGTGAGCTCGATCAAGCTCGCCGACGCCGAGGACAAGCCCGTTGTGACGGGTGCGGTGGCGGCGACGGATGACAGGCTGTCGATCGCGGCGTCGGTCGCCGCACCACTGGCCCCCGGCAGGTACACCGTCACCTGGAAAACCGCCGGAACCGACGGCCACGTGATCAGGGGAAGCTTCGGGTTTACTGTAGGGTCGTGACCCTCACGGCCAACTGGCTCACATTTTTCTCGGTTTTCGCCCTCATCGGTGCTGCCGGCGCGCGCCTGCTCTTCGTACAGCTGGAGGCGTCGGATGTGGGGTCGGAGGCGTGGCCGGAGGCCGACGCCCTGGCCCGACGCCTCGGTGCCGTTGCGGCCGCGGCGCTGCTCCTGGCGGCGGCGTTTCGGCTCCTGGCCCAGGCGGAGAGCTTTCTCGATCCCGGCGAATACTTGAGCATCGGCGCAGTGCGCGCGGTGCTGTCGACTGGGTGGGGGCGGGGATGGTGGTGGCAGGTCGGGAGCGCGGTGCTGGCGCTCTTCACATCGCTCGGGGCGCCCTGGGTTGCCCTGATGGGGGGGATGTTCGTTGCCGCAACCTTGCCGCTCACGGGCCATGCCGTGGAAGCACCGGCCGGTCCGCTGGTCGGGGTCGCCCTGCATGGGGCGCACACCATTGCTGGTGGGCTGTGGCTGGGCACACTGGCAGTGGCGCTGCTCGTGTGGCGACGGGCGGACCCGCGGGATCGCTCCGGACGCCGCCACCTCCGTCTCGCCCGGCTGGTCGAACGTTTTTCCCCCGTCGCGCTCGCCGGTGCCGCCATGCTCATTGTCTCAGGAGCCGCCGAAGCATGGTGGCTGGTGGGCAGCCTTTCCGCGCTCCGCGACACGGCCTACGGCCGCCGGCTCCTGCTCAAGCTGGGCATGCTGGTGATGCTGCTGGCGGTGGGTGCGTACAACTGGCGCGTGGTGCGGCCGACCCTGGGCACTCGCGGTGCGAGCCGTCGGCTGCTGCGCACGGCGGGGCTCGAACTGCTGCTGGCGGTACTCATTCTCGCGGTCACAGCCAGCCTGGTGGCCCTCCCGGCTGGCGAGTGACTACAGCATCAGGTGCGCGAGCTCACGGCCCTGCGGTGGGCCGGTTGTTGCATCCGCGGGTTCTACCGTCAGCGCCGCACCGAGGACGTTCCCGCCACCCGCCGGCATTCCCATCGTGAGCACCGCCGAGCGTGCCTGGCTTGTCGTCACCTCGGCCCCACGCACCATGCCGTCATCACAGATGAACCAGAACTGGTAGCGTTCGCCCGGCGGCAGTTTCGGCAGGTCGTGAACAACCACGTTCCAGCGGTGGGATACAGGATCCGCCAGGATGGTCAGGCCGCCCTGATGCCCATCCAGTTGCACCGACGCATGCATGACCTTCTGGGTATTCCTCAACACCGACAGCGTGTCCCGCGCGGCCTCGAGGGCATCCGATGCCTCGGCCAGCTGCACGCTTGCCGCGGTCAACCGCGCGCCAGCCTCCCGTGCATCGGCCCGTGCCCGCAGGGCGACGGCGCCACCGGTGAGCGCGATTGAGGCGGCAATGGCCCACGGGACAACGCGCCGCCACTTCGGGACCCGCTCGCCGAGGACGCTGCGCGTGAAATGCCGCACCAGGCCGGGTCGGGGCGTCACCGGTCGCACGCCCATCGGCAGCCAGGCGAGGTCGCGCTCGACTCGATCGAGCTCCTTGCGGCACTCGGCACAGCGCTGCAGGTGGTCGCGGAAACTGCGTTCCTCTTCCGCCTCCAGGTGCCGAAGCGCGAACGCCTCAACGTGTTCCACGAACCAGTCATGAGAGTCTGTCATACCCAGTCCTTGAGCGGGGCCAGCGCCTGCCGCAGCCTGCCATAGGCGAGCCGCAGGCGAGTCTTCACCGTGCCCATCGGGATCGCCAGCTGGGCCGCGATCTCCGAGTGGGTCAGTCCCGAGAAGTACGCCAGCGTGACGGCGGCGCGCTGGTCGGCGGGCAGGTCGCGGAGCGCGGCATGCACCGCCTCATGCACGTGCCACCCGGGGTGTCCCGCCTCGTTCGGGGTGGCAGGCTCCACCTGGCCATCGCCCAGGACCCCGCTGCGCTGCGCGCGCTCCACCCGGAGCCCATGCCGCCTGCGCGCACGCAGTCGGTCGATGGCCCGGTTGCGTACGATACGCAGCAGCCATGGCATCAATCCCGGCTGGTCCTCGGAGAGGGTATCGACGCGCTCCCAGAGGATGCGGAAGGCATCGAGCACCACATCCTCCGCCTCGTCGGCGTCGCTCAGCATGCCTTGCGCGACCCCGAGGAGCCAGGGCGTCCCCAGCACAATGAGCTCCTCCAGGGCGCGCTCATCGCGGGCCACCAAGCGTTCCCGCAGCGCGGAGGCCCGCTCCAGCGTGAGCGGTCCCCGCGATGCGTGACCCTCGCCTGGCACCGTCATCAGGGCTTCTTCATCATCCCGGTGTCCTTCGCCATGGCCGGCTTGTCCATCATCGCACCCTTGTCCATGCTGCCGTGATCCATGCTGCCATGATCCATCGAACCCATGGAGCCATGCTTGCCGAGCGAGGCCTCGCCGATGACGACGTTGTCCTTCTTGCTCCAGAGGAGCACGTCGGTGTAGCTGTCGAGGTTGGCCGACTCCGGGATCTTGAAGCTCTGGCTGCCCTCGTTCCTCTTGAGCTTGCCGAGTTCGAGCGACCCCTGGTTCTTGTCCATGCCCTTCGCCAGCACAACATACACGTCGGGCGCCTTGTCCACCTTGAAGTCGCTGCCCAGCTCGAGCTTCCGGTCCTTGCCCGTCCCGCTGACGGTGTAGGACCCGCTCGCCGAGTGGTGCATGGCGCCGGTGAACATGCCCTTGGGGCTCATCATCATCTTGTCGCTCGCCATGTTCTTGTCGGCCATGGCCTTGTCGTTCGACATCGACTGCGCGCCGGCGGGTACGGTGGCCGTCACCGCGACGGCAAGGGCGACGAGGATCGCCCGGCTTCCAGTGCTGTGCATGTTCTGGCTCCCTGATGGGTGGACGGGCGCTCGAATGCACCCGTACAGGGAAACGTCCCTCACACCGTTGCGGATCTCGGTGGGCTGCGCGAAACGATTGCGCGAGAGGTGCCATCGGTACAGCCTTCAGGCATGAAGAACGCTGCTGCAGGGTTGGCCCTGCTCTTTGTCCTTGTCCCGTCCCGGGCGGTACCGCCCACGCAGCCGCCCGTCCTCGGTGTGCCGGCGCGTGACTCGGTGGTGGCCCTTGCCCGCGAGGCGATCGCCGATGGGCGGCCATGGCGCGCCACGCGGTTGCTCGCTCCGCTGCTGCGCGACTCCACGCTGCGTACACCGGAAGTGGAACTGGTGGCTGCCACTGCGGCGGCCGATTGGCGGGGATGGCGCGAAACCGACCAGCTGCTCCGCAATGCCGTGTGGCTGGATACCGAGTACGACGGCGAGGGGCGGGAACTCCTGGCCCGCGCATCACTGGGCCTGGGGCGTGACAGCAATGCGGCGGTGCAGGCGCACTCGGCGGTGCTGCTGGCGGCGGATCCCGTCACGCGGGGGGAACGGCTCGCGCTGCTCGGCCAGGCGCGTGAAGGGATGGCGAGCTATGACAGCGCCAGCGCCGCCTATGGTGCCGCCGCCGACCTGCTCCCCCTCGTACGCGATTGGCTCTATCTGCGAGCCGTTGGCACCGCGACCAACCCCTCGACCCGCGCCGCGCTCTCTGCTGCGATCACCGACACACTGGTGCGCTCCCGGCTCCCGCTCGCGACCGCGCGGGCGCTTGCCCGGGCCGGGGACACGCTGACCGCGATCGATGCCTATACCGCTGCCGGCGAGTCCCTGCCGGCATTTCGCCTCCGCGCCGCGACGGCAAATGCCGCGCAACGCCGCGCCCTCGTCTCCGAGCTCTTGGCCCTGGTCTCGGAACGAAGCGGCTCCGGGCTGGCGCGCGGGGCCGTCGCCCTGGTCGACAGCCTCCGGGTTCCGCTCACGGCAGGGCAGCAGCTCACGATCGCGAGGAGCCTGGGGCGCTCCGGGCCGCTCGGGCGAGCCTCCGAGGCGTATGCCGCCGTGTTTGCGGCCTCGGCGGGCAGCGTCAGTGACCGGTACGCCTGGGCCGATGTGCTGTTCCGGCTGGGACGGTACGACGACGCGATCACCCAGTATCGCCGGGTCACGAAACCCGCCTCGCTCGCGGCGGCGGCGGGATACCGGATCGGTCGCGCAATGGTGCGTGACGGTCGCGCCACCGAGGGTACCGCGCAGCTGCAGCGCGTAGTGCGGACCTGGCCGGCAGATTCCAGCGCGGCCGTGGCGCTCTACCTCATGGCCGACCTCGAAACCGACAACCGTGACGATCGCGCCGCGCGCGCCAACTTCCTGAAGGTCGTGCGACAGCATCCGGGGAGCCGCTTCGCCACCACCGCTGCCTTCCGCGCGGCGATCATCGCGTACTCCGACAGCATGTACGAGGTTGCGGCTCGCGAGCTTGATGCCTTCGACGAGGGCCGGCGGCGCACGAGCGAGGCGCTGCCGGCGCTCTACTGGGCGGGGCGTGCATGGGCGGGGATGGGGGATACCGCGCGCGCGCAGGCGCGCTGGCATGAGGTGATCGCGCGCGACTCGATGTCCTATTACGCCGATGCCGCGGCCCGGCGCCTGGGGATTGCGCCCTGGGCGCCGGCGGCCTCCCCGGACACGTTTACGGCGATACCAGACCTCGACAGCCTCGGGCGTCGCGCGGTGTTCCTCGACCACCTGATGCTGCCCAATGAAGCGGGACTCGAGCGAACCCGGCTCGCGCGGGCGGCCGGCAGTTCCTCGGAGCGGCTCATGGCCGCCGCCGACCTAATGCGGCGCAGCGGCCTGCCGTCCCAGGCCATCTCCATCGCGCGCCGGGCACAGAATGCGGGCGCCCCACGCGATGCACGGCTCTATCGATTGCTGTATCCGCTTGGCTTCCCAGCCGCGCTCCGGGGTGAGGCCGAACGGGCCGGCGTCGATGCGGCACTGGTGGCGGCACTGACCCGGCAGGAATCGCTCTTCGATCCCGAGGCGACCTCGTCGGCTGGCGCGCGCGGCTTGATGCAGGTCATGCCGGAGGTAGGCCGGCGGGTGGCGCGCGGCCTGGGATACCCGGAGTGGGACGCCGTGCTGCTCTACCAGGCGGACGCAAACCTCGAGATCGGCACGGTGCACCTGCGGGCGCTGCTCGAGAGCCAGGGAAGCGTGGTGGAGGTCCTCGCTGCCTATAACGCCGGTGCGCATCGTGTGGTACGCTGGCGGACGCGGGGGGGCGCCGAAGATCCCGAATTGCTCACGGAACGGATTCCGTATGTGGAAACGAGGGACTATGTGCGGATCGTGCAGCGGAACCGGAATCTCTACCAGGTCCTCTACGACTGGCCGCGCGAGATGACGGCCATTCCCTAGCGCTACCGGGTCGAGCTCTGTGCCGTGAAGTCCTCCGGACGGGCCGGCCGGAAGCTGAGGTCGAATGCCAGGAACAGCAGCTTGGCAAAGGGATAGAAGATCAGCGGTGCCGTGATCATGAACACTCCGCCGGTCCACCGGAGAATCTCCCACGGCGGGTTGGGCCAGGTCAGCACCACCGAGAGCACGAACAGCGACATGAACACCAGTTCGGCGCCCACCAGGTTGAACATGTAGCTCCCCACCACGTAGCCCTCCTCGCCCCGTTCCAGCCGCAACCCGCACGTCGGGCAGTTGTGCCGTGCCTTGAACCAGCCGTCGTAGAGGTTCCTGCCGCCGCAAATGGGGCAGCGCTTGCGCAGGGCGCGCGCACTCATGAGCAATGGGCCGGGAGGGTTGGGCATGGCGCACAATCTAGTGTTTGCGCTGACTCGCTGCATCTCCTTATCGTTCAGGGTGATGCCCGTTGCGCCGACCCTCGAGCGGCCCCTTCCTGCCGCGCCCTCCGCTACCGGCGCCGATACCCGTTCGCTGCCCCGCCAGCGCGCCCTGCTGTCATGGCTCTTTGCGGCCAGGACGCTGCTGGCGGTTGGCACGCTGCTCACGGCCGCGCTGGTCTGGACCCGCACGCCCGATGTGGCGTTCATCTTCAGCATCGCCGTGCTGGTCACCCTGGTGGCGACGGCGTACGGCTGGTGGCGCGTCCGGATTCGTGGCGGCGAGATCGGCAGCTTGTTCCTGCTGGGGCAGGCGCTGACCGACCTGGGGCTGGTCACCACGCTGGTGCACTACGCCACCGCTCCCGCGATCTTTGCCTCGCTCTACGTGCTTGTCATTGCGGCGTATGCCGTCCTGCTGCCGCCGCAGCTTGGCGTCCTGGTCACGGTGTGCGCGACGATCCTCTACGTCTCCGACACCCTGGCGGGCGGGGCGTCGGGGCCCGACGCCGCGTTCTGGGTGCAGGTGGTGCTGTTCAACGTGGTGTTCGCGATCGTTGCCGTGCTGGGTCATCGGCTCCGCGCCTCGGATGTGCAGCAGTACACCCTCGAGTACGAATTGCGGCGCGTGCGGCTCGAGGCCGACGAGATCCTCCAGAATATCCGGTCGGGCGTGATCACGGTGGACGCCGAGGGACGACTCGCCTTCATCAATCCCACCGCGGCGCGGCTGCTGGGCATCGATGGCGATCGATTGCTCGGCCGGCCGATTCTCGACAAGCTTCACACCCAGTCGAAGGACCTGGGCGCCGCCATTGTCGCGGGTATTCGCCATGGTCGCAAGGTGAGCCGGGGCGAGGGGATGGTGCGGGCCAACGGCCGCCTGTTTCCCATCGGCCTCTCCACCACCACGTTCAAGCCGGAGGATCGCGAGGTGCCGTCGGTGACGGCGATCTTCACCGACATCTCGGAGCTCAAGCAGCTGCAGGAACTGCATCGGCGAGCGGAGCGCCTGGAGGCGGTGGCGGCGCTGTCGGCGTCACTGGCACACGAGATCCGCAACCCGCTGGCGTCGATCCGCAGTTCGTGCGAGCAGCTGGCCCGGGGCAAGCATGCCACTGAGGACGACCAGGTCCTCGCCGGGCTCATCGTCCGCGAGAGCGATCGCCTTACCCGCCTGCTGAGCGAGTTCCTCGATTTCGCGCGGGTGCGGGTCACGAAGTCGGAAACCATCGACCTGCTGGCGGTGGCGAAGGATGCCGCCCGCGTGGTCCAGGTCCACCCCGATTGCGGGCCGCAGGCGGCCGTCGTGGTAGAGGGAGGACAGACGATCCTTCAGGGCGACGCCGACCTGCTGCACCGGGTGGTGGCCAACCTGCTGCTGAACGCGGTGCAGGCCGCCCGCGGCCAGCCGGTGCGCGTCACGGCCCGTGTCGGTATCCTCCCCGACAGCGAAATGCCGCATGGGGCCGACTTCGAGGGTGCGGTGCGGCTCCAGGTTGTCGATGACGGCCCGGGCATTCCGGATGACATCAAGGAGCGGCTGTTCCAGCCGTTTGTGTCGGGCCGGCCCGGAGGAAGCGGGCTCGGGCTCGCCATCGTGCAGCGCGCCGTCGAGGCCCATCGCGGGCTCGTGTACGTCGAGTCCAAGGTCCGTGGCGGTACCACATTCACCATCCTGCTTCCCGCCCACGTCCTGGCGGAGGGAGTCGCATGAGCCAGAAGCCAACCGTCCTCGTCATCGATGACGAGTCGGGTATCCTCGACACGCTCCGAATCCTGCTCCGCAACGAGGGATTCGAGGTGAGCACCGCCCAGGGCGGCAAGGCCGGCCTGGACCAGATCAGGGCCGGCGCGCACGACATCGTGCTCACGGATGTGCGGATGCCGCAGGTCTCGGGCATCGACATCCTGACCGCGGCTCGTGAGCAGGATACCATGACCCCGGTCATCCTGATGACGGCCCAGGCCTCGCTGCAGAGCGCCATCCAGGCGGTGAACAGCGGCGCCTTCTACTACATCCAGAAGCCGTTCTCCAACGATGAGCTGGTCGCGATCCTTCGCCGGGCCTGCGAGTTCCGGGCGATCCGGGTGGAGAACAAGCAGCTTCGCCAGGAGATCCGGCGGCGCGAGCGGACCGGGGTGTCGCGGCCCATCGGCAAGTCGAAGCGCTTCCTGGAGATGCTCAAGCTCGCGGAGCACGTGGCGCCCACCGACTCGACCGTGCTCATCCAGGGCGAGAGCGGCACCGGCAAGGAGGTCGTGGCCCACTACATCCACGAGCTCTCGTCACGGAGTGAAGGGCCCTTCCTCTCGATCAACTGTGGCGCCCTGCCCGAAAGCCTGCTCGAGAGCGAACTCTTCGGTCACGTGAAGGGCAGCTTCACCGGCGCGGTCCGTGACAAGCAGGGCCTGTTTGCCGCCGCACGCGGGGGCACCTTCTTCCTCGACGAAGTGGGCGAGATGCCCGCCTCGCTGCAGGTGAAGCTGCTGCGGGTGCTGCAGGAGCGGGAGGTCATCCCGGTCGGTGCCACGGAGGCGATCCCGGTGGACGTGCGCATCATCGCGGCCACCAACCGCGACCTGGAGGAAGAGATGCGCCGGGGCAACTTCCGCTCCGACCTCTTCTACCGCCTCAACGTCATCGCGCTGCACCTGCCGCCGCTGCGCGAGCGCCGCGACGACCTGCTGCTCCTCATCGAGCAGTTCCTGAATGTGCTGGCCCAGGAGAGCGGTGGCGAGACCAAGGCACTGAGCCAGGAATCACTCGATGCGGTGATGGTGTACGAATGGCCCGGCAACGTCCGCGAGCTCGAGAATGCGCTGGAGCATGCCGGCGTGCTCTGTCGCACGACCCTGATCGAGCCGGCGTTCCTGCCCGAGCGCATCACGCGGCGGCGCAAGGAGCCGCTCGTGAGCGAGCGCTCCTACAAGAACCCGACACTCGAGGTGATCGAGCGGGCGTACATCATGTGGGTGCTGCAGGCCGAGGGCGGCAACAAGACGCGGGCGGCGGAGGTGCTTGGCATCGACCCGTCGACGCTGTACCGGAAGCTCGCCCGCTATGAGGAACAGGTGGCGGAGGCGAAGGCGTGACACGCGGCCCCGAGCTCCCGCGGCTCTCCGTCATCGTACCGGTCTACAACGAAGTGAACACCGTGGAGAAGATCGTCACCCGGCTGCATGAGATCCCGCTGCCGATGGAGATCATCTGCGTCAACGACTGCTCGAAGGATGGCAGTGCGGAGGTCCTCGACCGGCTCAAGGCCGGGGGCATGGTGGAGATCGTGGTGCATCATCCGGTGAACCGGGGCAAGGGGGCCGCGCTCCGCTCGGGAATCGAGCATGCCACCGGCGAGGTGATCGTCGTGCAGGACGCCGACCTCGAATACGATCCCGAGGATTTTGCGGTGCTCCTCAAGCCGATCCTCACCGGGAAGGCCGACGCGGTGTTCGGCTCCCGCTTCCTGGGTGGCGAGCACCGCGTGCTCTACTTCTGGCACTCGGTGGGGAACAGTCTCCTCACCCTCCTGTCGAACATGCTGACCGACCTCAACCTGACCGACATGGAGACCTGCTACAAGATGGTGAAGGCGCCGTTGATGAAGTCACTGGTGCTGACCACCGACCGGTTCGGCTTCGAGCCTGAGCTCACCGCACGCCTGGCGCAGGCGGGGGCCCGCATCTGGGAGGTCCCGATCTCCTACGACGGCCGCACCTACGCCGAGGGCAAGAAGATCGGCTGGAAGGACGGCGTCGCCGCGTTCTTCCACATCGTCCGCTTCAACCTCTTTCCCCCCAAGCGCGCCACGTGACCGGCGGGGTCGCGCGCGGGTGGCACGCGGCGTTCGTTGCCGCCGCCATCGTCGTCGCGGCGCTCGGGTTCCTCCCCATAGCCAACTGGATCCCGGGGGGTCATGCCGCCCCCGGATTCCAGCTCCTGCTCGACGGGTGGCTCAGTGGCACGGCCATCTGCCTGGGCGTGGGCGTGGTCGTGGCGATCGTGTTCCGCCGGCGGCGGGCGGTTGCACCGGTGAGCGTCGATCCGACGCCGGCGAATGGTGGTGTGGACCCTGTCGCTGTTGGCATCATCGCGGTAGCGGCAGTTCTGTACGTGGTCGCGGCCCGGATCGTCTTCAGCGGGCGCCCCCTCCTGATCGACGAGATCATCCAGGTCTTCCAGGCGCGCATCTACGCGAGCGGTCGCCTCTGGCTCCCGGTACCGGCGCATCCCGAGTTCACCAGCAGCATGCACCTCATCGATACCGGAAAGGTGTACGGCCAGTTTCCCGCCGGTGGCCCGGCCATGCTGGCTCTCGGCTCGTTGTTCAGGGCGGAATGGCTCGTGGGACCGGTGGCCGGCGTGGTGAGTGCCTGGGCCTTCGCGCGACTGCTGCGACTCGTGGAGCCGCGCCGCTTCGTACGGCGCCTGGCGCTCGCACTATTCGCGCTGGGTCCGTTCGTGGTGTTCATGAGCGGCTCGCACATGAACCACGTCACCTCGCTCATGTGGATCCTGCTGGCCACCACGGCGCTCTTTTCGGCACTGCAGGGCGAGACCATCAAGGCCGTGCCGGCGATCGCCTGCGGATTCGCGCTGGGGATGGCGGCGACCATTCGTCCCGTGGATGCCCTCGCGTTCGCCCTGCCGGCCGGCCTCTGGTTCCTTGCCCGCACCATCCGCCGCCCGGTGGACTGGCCGGGGCTGGTGGCGGCTGGTGTGGGCGTGGCGCTGCCGATGGTGGCGCTGCTGCTGGTGAACTGGGCGACGACCGGCGCGCCACTCCGGTTCGGGTACACGGTGATGTGGGGCCGTTCACACGATCTCGGCTTTCACGCGGCCCCCTGGGGCGACCTGCACACGCCGGCGCGTGGGCTGGAGTTGCTGAACCTCTACTTCCTCCGGTTGCAGACCTACCTGTTCGAGACGCCGTTCCCGGCGCTGCTGCCGGCCATTGCCTGGCTCGCGCTTGGTCATGAGCACGACCGGCTGGATCAGTTCTTCCTCGTCAGCGGGACCTTGCTGTGCCTCTTGTACGCGGCATACTGGCATGATGGGTTCTACCTCGGGCCGCGCTTCCTGTTCGCGCTCGCGCCGGCTCTGGCGCTCTACTCTGCGCGAGCCATGACGCTGCCAGTTGGCGGTCCGATGCTTCGCCGGGCGCTGGTGACTGCGTTGCTGGCAGGCGTACTGATCGGCGTGACCGTGCTCGTGCCGGGGCGGGTCGACCAGTATCGACTGGGCATGACGAGCATGCGTCGGGATCCCGACGCCGAACTGGCGCGGGCCGGCATCCGGGACGCGCTGGTACTGGTGCGCGAAAGCTGGGGCACGGAACTTCTGGTGCGTTTGTGGGCCCTTGGCGTGTCGCGCCCCGCCGCTGAGCACTACTATCGGGCCATCGATCCCTGCAAGCTGGAAATGACCCTCGGGAGGCTCGAGGAGATGGGCGCCGATTCGGCGTCTACCCTGCGCGTGCTCGAACCACTCGTGGTGGATTCCAGCAGGCTGGTACGAGCAACGGACTCGGTAGATCCTACGCTGTTGCGATTGCCTGGCATGGAGTATCCCCCGTTGTGCCGCGCACGTCTGGCGGAAGACGCGGCGGGCTTCACTGTCCTGCCCCCGAGCCTTCTTTCCCGGCGTACTGATGTGCGCTTCGTGCGCGACCTGCATGCCCGTGACAGCCTGTTGCTCCGGTCATTTCACGGTGCCGTGTATCTGCTCAAGCCGTCGGGCACCGAGGTGGGAAGCGTGCCCGAATTCCATCCGGTTCGAACCGACTCACTATGGGCTGCCTGGCGAACTCCCTGATGCGCTGGGCTGGGGTATCCGGCCCCGCCCGGCAGGCACATCGAGGGGTACGAGCTCGAGTCCCGCCTCATCGTACAGGTATGGCCGCCGCCCAGGCGCCATCACGAGCAGGCGCGTGTTTTCTGCTCCCCTGTCATAGACGACCCACACGTGCGCACTCCCATAGTCTGCAGGGTTCTGGATAAGGCTGAAATGCATGACGTGCTTCGGGCCATATCGTACGAATACGATCGACGGACCGGGCAACTCCCTGACCAGTTCGCGAAAGTAGGCCTGCGCCGCTGACAGTCCGCGATGCGCCTCTCGCGCCGCCAGGATGCGCGTAGGCAGGAGCAGGGCAAAGACAATTGAGGCGCCAATCACCAGTGCATCGCCCGGACCGTCAGTGATCGCCGGTGCACGCGCTCGCGACAACAGCGTGCCGATCCGGGCGATACCGAGCGACATCAAGAGCGCGAGTACGGGGAAGCCCTCGAGGTAGTAGAGCGTCCAGTCCGCGGAATGCGCGTAGGGCAGGTGTGCAGCGAACAGCAGCGCTGTCGTCACGGCTGCGAAGAGCACGGTCGGCGGGGCCGCCGCCAGTCCCATGCCCCCGAGAATCACGGCCCCCACGACCGTCGGACCACCCGCGTCGGTGAGGATCGCGCTCGCGCGCTGGTACATCGTCGACGGCAGGTGCGCCCTCGTGTGCTCGCGGTGCAGCCGCGAAAAGAATCCGGACAGGGCGCGCATATCAGCCGGCAGTTCGCGGGTCGGGGGCGTGCTGTCCAGCCCGAAGCCGATCCGATCGAAGGGAAGGTACGCTGCGGTGTAGGCGGCATAGGCGCCCGAACGCCAGCTGCCCGTGACAAGCCGGTTCTGGAGCGGAAGAAGGAACACGACTGCCGTACCCGCCGCCAGCGCCGCCGCGAGCGAGGGCAGGCGGCGCAACGTCTCCGGCAGGATCACCACCGCCAGTGGTACGGCAAGGACGAGCGCCGTCAGCGGCCTCGTGATCGCGGCAAAGCCCACCAGCATGGCGAGTGCGACGAGCCAACCCAACCGATGTCTTGCACGCCAGTGCAGCAGCGCCCACCACGCCAGGATCCACAGGAGTGACGTGAGCAACTCAGAGAAGTAGGCCGCCCGGAACCGCAGGTTCCCCGGTGCGCCAGCCCAGATCAAAATGGCAAGGAGCGCGCAGGGGCCGCCTGCAACCCGACGCATCAGGGCGAAACCGAAGCCCGCCGTCAGGCCCGTTAGCACTATGGGCATCAGGGCCGGCATGCCGAGCCAGACACCGGGTACCATTGTCAGCGCGAATCCCGGTGGGTACTTCGGCGCAACCCCGGGTGACAGGAGGACATGGAACTGCTCGAAGAACGCGGGTATCGGAGGAGCCCCGCCGACTACCCGTCCATGCGCAAAGAGCGCCGCCTGTAACAGGTATGCCGCCTCGTCGTGGAAGACGCTGACGGGGTCGAAGCCCCCCCACGTGAACACGGCGATGCCGATCGCAAGGAGGCCTACGAGCCATGGCATCGCCGGCTGTTCGAGGACGATTCGCGTCGCCGCGGCCATCCGGTGGAGGCGCCCGGCACGAGATGCCATTCCGTCATCGCCTGTCCTCACGTCGGCCGCAACGCGGGGCCTGCCCCCACCCTCGCGATAAAATGCAGGGAACGATCAAACAGTGCTGACGCCGGCCAGGGATACAAACCGAGCTCCGTATTCCACGACTCGATTGCGGCACCGACCCGTTGCAGGGCGAGTGTCCACTCCTGTGCGGACCAGTAGTTGTACGGCAGGGCCACGCCATGTGCCGCGTTGCCAGTCCAGTCCATGATCCGGAGGGTCTGCCGATCGAACCACCCTGACTGCATGTGGTCCTTGATGACGATGGCCTGGCGCGCCACCCTTGCCGCTTCGGTCAGCAGGCGCACAGGGTCGTCGGCGTGATGCAGGACGTCGACGAGCAGGATGACATCGACCGCTCGCTCGCCCATCGGGATGGTGACTCCATCGAATTCCTGCACCGGAATGTGGGTCCTCGGACGAACCAGTACATCGATGCCCGTAAGGCTCACGTCAGGGCGCGCGGTCCGGATCGTTCGCCCGAGCAGGCCGTCACCGCACCCCACGTCGAGCACGGTGGCCCCGTGCGGCAGCAGCGGCGCAATGTGACCCGCCAGGACCCGGATGCGCCGGCGGAAGACGAGACTTCCATGGAGCGCGCCAACCACGGTCATCGGCGGCGGAGCCCGAGGATACTGAAGAAGAAGCTCGAGAGCACGGTCTGCACCCCGAGCGTGACGAGGATGGTGCCGGGGATCACCCAGCGCATTGTCCGGGCGTAGTCGAGCGCGCCGAGATCGCGGGCAATCCACTGGCCCACGGCCACCGCGATGAGCCCGATGCCGACGATGGTGCCCAGTCCGCCGGCCAAGATGCCGCGCTCGAGGTTGAAGATCCCATAGAGGCGCGTCACGCGCGGATCCTCGGGCAGCAGGCCCTCCGTGGTCGCGAAGATCTTGGTGAGGAAGGCGAACACCACGGCCTGGTATCCGCACACGATCATCAGGCCGCCCACGAGCAGGGTGTGCACGTCGAAGTGTACCCGCCCGACATGCAGCCCCGGCAGGGCCACAGCCGCCGCCAGCACGCCGAGGAGCATCAATAGCAGGCCTGGCACGAGAAAGAGCCAGCGCGGGCTCAGGGCCAGAAAGAAGCGCAGGGTGCGCCAGCCATCGCGGAAGGTGCGGAGGTGCGGCCGCTGTTCGCCGCGCCCATCGGGCCAGAGCGTGATCGGCACCTCGCTGATCCGGGCGCCGGTGAGCGTCGCCTTGATGATCATCTCGGTGGCGTATTCCATGCCGGTGCAGCGCAGGTCGAGCTCGCGTGGCAGGTCGGAGCGAAACGCCCTCATGCCGCAGTAGATGTCGTGGATGGGTACCCGGAACCAGCGCCGCGCCAGCCAGGAGAACATCGGGTTTCCCCAGACCCGGTGGAGGAACGGCATTGCGCCGGCGCGCACGGTACCGCCGCCCGATGGGAGCCGGCATCCCTGGACCAGCTCCGCCCCCTGCCGGAGCGGGGCCACAAAGCGATGCAACTCGGTAAAGTCATAGCTGTCGTCGGCGTCGCCCATGAGCACAAAGCGGCCGCGGGCCGCCGCGATCCCACCGGCAAGCGCGCTGCCGTAACCGCGAGCCGGCACGGGCACCACGCGGCCGCCCGCGGCCTCGGTGGCCGCCTGCGAACCATCGGTGCTGCCGTTGTCGGCGACCACCACCTCGCCGGCGATGCCATGCTCGTGCATCGTGCGCACAGCCTTGCCGACGCAGGTGCCGACGGTGGCTACCTCGTTGAGGCACGGAATGACGACCGTGAGCTCGAGGGGTGCCGCGCCCGCCTGGGGGTCCGCCGGTTTCGCCATCAGTTCGTCACGGGAGTTGAGGTGGCCGCTGCGGCGAGCGCGCTGTCCGCGCGCCGCACCAGCGGTGCAAACATCGTGTCACCGAACGCCAGGCCCGCTTCGGCGGTGGCCCGGGCAGCCAGCCACTCGCCCCGCGCCGCCTCGAGGAAATAGCGCTTGCTTCGCATGGCCGGTGCCGCGGGATCGACCGTGAGGCCCTCCCGGAGGACGGCCAATGCCTCGCCGTCATGCCCCTGGCGATCGAGCAGGATGGCGAGGTTTTCGTACACCCGTGGATCATGGTTCCACAGCGCAATCGATCGGCGAAACTCCCGCGCGGCGTCGTCGAGTCGCCCCTGGCGTTCCAGGTGCAGCGCCCGCGTCCGGTGCGCGCGGTAGTTATCGGGCGCCTCTCGCTCCACTTGCTGCATCAACGTCTCATTGTCCTTCCATACCGCCGCCCGAGCGGAACTCCGCATGGCGGCAACGATCAGGATCGCGGCGACCGCGGCCGTCGCCACACCCCGACTGGTGGGCGAGGGCAGACGTTCGCCCACGTGCGCCGCGATGCCCGCCAGGGCCAGCACGGCACCCACACTCGCCAGGTACAGCGTTCGCTCAGCGAGCACCACGCCGGTTGGAACCAGGAAGTTGCTCACGGGCACCAGTGCAATCGCGCTCCAGGCGATTCCGAGTGTAACCGCTGGTGCAGCGCGTCGGCACACCCACGCCACCCAGCCGAGCGCGGTGAGCTGGAACAGCGCCAGCGCATGTACCGTTCCCGGCACGGTAGCGACGGGATAGCCCGGCGGGGAGTAGTCAAAGCTGAGCCGCTCGGGCCACAGCAGGAGCCGGATCCAGTCGGGAACGGTGCCGAGTGATGCGAGCATCCTGGCCGATGGTGTGAGGGCCCGGAGAGGTGCCGCCGGTTCGTCACCAGCGAGGCCACCTAGCACGGAGGCGCGAAAGAGGAGGAGCGCGAGCAGCAGCACGGCCAACGCGCAAGCAACGGGCGTGACCTTGCGAAGCGCCGAGGCTTTCGAGGGAACCGGGATGAGGCTTGCAGCGGCAAGAATCAGGGCCGGCGTCATGAAGCCCTGCTCCTTGCTCAGGGCGGCGGCCATCCCCAGCGCCACGACGCCAAGTCGGCGTGCCGGCGTGAAGCCGCTGGTCACGCCAGTCATCGCAACCAGCACGGCCGACAGGACAAAGACGGCGCAGAGCAATTCTGACACGCCGACCACGTTTGCCACTGCCTCGACATGCACCGGGTGCACGGCAAACAACAGTGCGGCGAGACCGGCCCATGGCGGGGCCAGCACGCGGCGGGCGAGCAGGAACACCAGTCCCGTGACGAGGGCATGCAGCGCCACGTTGGTTGCATGAAAGATCCAGGGTGCCCCGCCGCCGAGATGCCATTGGAGTGCGAGCAGCCAGACGGCGAGTGGCCGGTACAGGCCGCCCGCAGGCCAGTAGGATTGTCCGAAGTACGACCAGGGCGACAGGAGCCCGGTGACGCGGTCGTTCTCCACAATCAGGGGCAGGTCGTCGTAGGCGAAACCGTTGCGCAGGCTTGTCGCCGCCACGGCCACGGCGGCTATCACCGCCGTCCATGCGAATGTCCCGCGCGGGAGTGAGCGGCCGGGAGTCACGGCGAGGTGTCGGACGCCGTCACTGGCGAGCCGTCCAGGTGTTCCAGCCGATTCCAGCGCTCATCATACACGTAGGCGTCACGGTTGCCGGCCACCGCCACCAGGCGCAAGTTATCGGGTCCGCGATCGTATACCGTCCACAATCGTGCCGACTGATAGTCGGCGGGGTTTGCGATGATGCTTCGGTGCATGCGATGGCCCGGCGCGTAGCGCACAAAGACGACGGCGGGCTCGCGGATGGATGCGGTCGCGGCCTGGAAACGGAGTAGCGGCTCCCTTGCGACATCCAGGTTGAGGCGAATTGCTGCCATGCGATCTGAAAGCGGCCAGAGCGCCAGGCCCGCTGCCAGCATCACCAGGAGCGAGGCCCGGAGCCTGAGAGCATCGACCGACCACCACTTCGCCAACTGCTGCGCAAGCACGGTGACGCCGCCGGCGATCGCGGCAGCGCCGACAGGCATCATCTCGGCGTAGTACACGCCCCACTCGGGCGGATGCGCATAGGCAAGGTGCACGGCAACGAACACCAGCGCTGTGCCCGCAGCAAAGCGCAGCGCCTGTGGACCGGTGACAACGCCGACGAGGGCGAGCAGGAGTGCGGGCAGCGCCCCTGGGCCGGCGAGGTCCTCGAAGATGACACGAGTACGGGCGGCAAGGGCGGTCGGCACCTGGGAGACGGTGTAACCGCGATGCAGCGTCGCAAAGGCCTGGGCGAGCCGCTCGATGTCTGGTGGCCGGCGCCGGGCCGGCGCCGGCCCATCAATGCCGAAGCCCATGTGGTCGAACGGCAGGTAGTCGTGCGCGTAGCGCGAATACGGCAGTTCCCACCAGGGTCCGCCCGTTGCCACGTTCTGCAGCGGAAGAAGGGCAAGCAGCGGAAGCGCCGCGATCGTTGCCATCCCCAATTGCCGCCACAAGCGGGATCGAGTGGTGTCACGCAGGACGACCACGGCGATGGGGAGCGCGACAATCACTGCCGTGAGTGGACGCGTGATCGCGGCGGCCGACAGGGCAACCCCGGTGAGAAGCAGCCATCCGGTGGCATGCGCCTCCCGCCACCTGAGGAGTCCATACCATGCGGCAAGACAGGCCGTCCCCGTCAGTGTTTCGGAGTAGAAGCCGGCGCGATAGCGACCCCCAGGTGCGGCAAGCCATATGGCGGAAGCGAGGAAGGCGGTGGCGCCGGCGAAGATCCGCCGACAAAGCCGGAACAGGAGCGCGGCGGAAGCGCCGACGAGCAAGAGTGGGATCAATGCGGTGGCACCGACAAGCACCCCTGGCACGAGGGCCAGGCCAAAGCCGATCGGATACTTGGGCGCGAGTACCGGCGTGACCAGGACATGCGCTTGCTCGAAGAACTCCGGGATCGGCGGGGCCGCACCGGCGATTTCACCCCGGGCAAGAAGCCTCGCCTGCAGCAGGTACGCCACCTCATCACCCACGACAGGGGGCGGGTTGAGCGAACCCCACTCGCCCCAGGTGACGAGCATGGCGGCCAGCGCGATAACGAGAGGGGCGGCGATGTTCAGGAGCCTGGAAGGGAGCGGTCGCCTGGCCGCGCCGGGCCAGCGCAGCGCCAGAGTTGCCAGCAGGGCTACGAGCGCCGCGGCAAGCCACGTCATTGCGTGCGGATCACGGCGGCTGAGTCGGTGGCATTCGGCTGGACGGTCAGGCGTACGGTACCAGCCACGGCACTGTCACGGATTGCCTGCTCCGCGGTGGCCTTGAAATTCCTGAAATTGAGTGAATCTGATCCACCCCCATCCACGGCCATGCCAATTCGCGCCTGCGAGCGCGCCTCGGCGTAGCGGCCCACGTACATCAGGCATGCGATGTAGGATGAGCGGACTTCGTTGAGGTCGGGCGCATTCCGCAGCGCCTGCTGGTACAGGGGGATGGCCTCGTCGCACCTGGCCTCGAGGCGCAGGCGGTCAGCAAACTCCCGCGGCACCGCGAAGCTCTTCGGAAAGAGCGCAAGCGCGCGCCGGTACTCGATCTCCGACGCCTCCTTCTGGTGGCCCTCCCAAAGCAGGCTGGCAGCACCGAAATGCGAGCGATAGCTGCGTGGGGCATCAATCAGCAGCTGCGCGGACTGGGCAAACGGATTGGCCCAGGTCCGCTGGCGGCGGGCGCTCGCCACGGTACCCGCCGCGAGCAGGAGGACGAGCGCCGCCACCGCGAGCCGCCGGATCGGCTGCCGGGCCGCCGCCACCGCCTGAAACACTGCCGGCAGCATGGCACCAAACGCGAGCAGGAAGCCGATCGTCGCGAGATAGAGCGTCCGCTCCGCAAGGACGATCCCGGTTGGCACGAGGACGTTGCTGACCGGGAATAACGCGACCGCCACCCAGAGGATGCCGAACGTCGCCACGGGCGCCCTGCGGCGTGCGGCGAGCGCGCCGATCACCGCCGCGGCGAGAATGAAGAGCCCCAGCGTCTGCGCGGTACCCCAGGTGAGGGCGCCGGTGATTTCTTGCGGTGAATAGTCGGCCTGCAGGTGAGCAGGCCAGACAAAGAGCTGCAGCCACCTGGGTACGACGCCGAGCATGGTGAGCGCACGCTGGCCGGCGGTGAGTCCCTGGAGTCCTTCGGCAGTGAAGGAGCCGACGACGTTGTTGAGCACCGCCGAGCGGACGGAGAGAAATGCAAGCCCGGTGGCGGCGAGGGCAAGAAGTAGCGGCCGCACCGCCGCCACGCGCTGCAGGAGGGGTCGGTCGTCGTGGATGACGGTCATCTCCGCTGCAATCAGCAGCCCCGGCAGGATGACCGCGTTTTCCTTGACGAAGCAGGTCGCAAGGTAGGCCGCCACAAACGCGATGCTGTCCCGGAGGCGGAGGTCTCCCCGCTGACGGGCCCGTGCATAAAGGCCCACCCATACTGTGGCCACGAGACCTACGATCAACTCCCCCTGGTTCACCGCGACAGCAACCGCTTCAACATGCACGGGATGCACTGCAAAGAGCGCGGCGGCCACCGAGGCCGCTTCGGCCGGGAGGAGCATCGCGGCAAGCCAGAAGAAAGCCACCGCCGATGCCACATAGAGAAGGACGCTGGTGACCCGGAACAGGAGGGGGCTCCCGCCGCCCGCCACCCACTGCGCCGCCAGACCGACCGACATCAGCGGCCGGTAGAGGTCGGGGCTGAACGGCTTGGGCCAGTAGGGTCGCGTGAACGCGGTCCAGGGTGTGCTGATGGTGTGATTGTCCTCGTTCTTCAGCACGACCGGGATGTCATCCTGCACGAACACATTGGGCAGGCTGGAGGCGCTTGCCGCAATAGCAAGGAGTGCTATCGCGGTGGTGAGGACAGTGCGACTGGGCCTGCGTGCAGGGAAGGTGCTAGCCATCGGGATCCGGATGACGCGTGATTGTGGGTACGAACGGCAACTATTTGGTCAGGAGTGCAATTCCTGGTCCGCCCAGCGGCAGGGCATGACCTCAGCCCGCCACCCTCAGCCGTCTTGCACTTCTCCATACTCAGCGGGTTGGCGAGTCGGTCAAAGTCGCGTCAGGGCGGTAGCTAAGTTATGTTATGGTAGCATGTTGCGCTTTTAAGGGCCCAGCTGGCACAGGCGTTGCCCTTATCTTCGTCGGCGTTGCCAGACCGTGCCCACAGGGCCAAAACTATAGGGAGGCAGGAAATGTTTAATCGTAAGGGCTTTACCCTCATCGAGCTGTTGATCGTGGTTGTGATCATCGGCATTCTGGCGGCGATCGCGATTCCGAAGTTCGCCACCACCAAGGACAAGGCGAAGCTGGCGTCGATCAAGACCGACCTGCGCAACCTGATGACCGCGCAGGAAGCGTACTTCTCCGACTTCTCGACCTACGCGGCCAACGTCGGCGCACTGACCGCGGCTCCGTACAACTTCAGCTTCTCGTCGGGCAACACCCAGCAGGCTGTCGTTGGCGTCGCGAGCGGTTGGTCGGCGACCGTCACGAACGCCTCCATCTCCAGCGGCAGCACGAACAGCTGCCAGGTGCAGGTGGGCGCCGGCGCGGTGTCGACCCTCGATGGGACGATCATCTGCCCGTGAGTTGATCGCAGCATAGCAACTTCAGCCGGGCGTCAGCATCATGCTGACGCCCGGTTGTTTTTTGCCCTGAGTGTACGCCCGTTCGCCAGGGTCATGGCACTGCTGTTGCAATTAGAAGGTGCAACTCCGGGCCAGTGTGTGGCCCACACATGGGCACTCACTCAGAGGAACAAATGTTCAATCGCAAGGGCTTTACCCTCATCGAGCTGTTGATCGTGGTTGTGATCATCGGCATTCTGGCGGCGATCGCGATTCCGAAGTTCGCCACCACCAAGGACAAGGCGAAGCTGGCGTCGATCAAGACCGACCTGCGCAACCTGATGACCGCGCAGGAAGCGTACTTCTCCGACTTCTCGACCTACGCGGCCAACGTCGGCGCACTGACCGCGGCTCCGTACAACTTCAGCTTCTCGTCGGGCAACACCCAGCAGGCTGTCGTTGGCGTCGCGAGCGGTTGGTCGGCGACCGTCACGAACGCCTCCATCTCCAGCGGCAGCACGAACAGCTGCCAGGTGCAGGTGGGCGCCGGCGCGGTGTCGACCCTCGATGGGACGATCATCTGCCCGTGAGTTGACCGAACAAGCAGGCGGCCGGGCGGCAGCGAGTCTCGCTGCCGCCCGGTTGTTTTCGGGGGCCAGGACCGATGCGTTCGGGCTCTCGCAGTTTACCAGACGACGGTATGCAGGGGGTTTCTCGATGGGGCTGCAACTTTGGTCGAAGGTCATGAGACACAAGCAGTTACGGCGCGTGGCATCAGCGTTGCTGTTATACCCGGCAGGGACGTGCTGGCCGGTTGTGAGAGTCGGCATCCCAGGTCATCAACAGGACGAGGACATCGTGGCGAGTCATCGCAGGGGCTTTACCCTGATCGAACTGCTCATCGTAGTCGTGATCATCGGGATCCTCGCGGTCATCGCGATCCCGAAGTTTGCGACCTCCAAGGGCAGCGCCGCGATGTCGGTGATGAAGGGCGACCTGCGGAACCTGGCGACCGCGCAGGAAGGCTACTACGGCGACAACAACACCTATTACAACGGTCCGCTGCCGTCTGCGGCCCTGCTCTACAATCCGTCGCAGGGCGTCACCATCACCGTGACGAACGCCGACAACACCGGCTGGGCCGCCACGTCGGCGTACGTGAGCATTACGCCCCGCACATGCGCTCTCTTCCAGGGCTCGGTGTCCCCGCCGGCTCCAGCAACCGTCGAGGGACAGGTGGCCTGCACTCCATGAGCACCCGGTGACCCGGACCACCTAGCCCGGGTCACCTTCAGGAGACGAAAAAGCGATGGCAGTACGCAGGCCCCAGTCGCTCCGTACGGAGCTCCTGTTCCAACTGGGCTTCCTGGCGTCGGGCGCAGTCCTCCTCACCGGACTCGCGACGGCGCTCATTGCGCGTTTCGGTATCGAGGAGTCCATCGGTGCCTTGGTCGTGCTCTGGATCGGCAGTTCGGTGGTATTCGTGCTGTTCGCCCACTACGTGGTGCGCCGTACGCTCCTGAAGCCGCTGGAAACGCTGGCGGCCGAGGTCACGGCCATGGAGGGCGGGGCGTTGCCCGATGCGACGCACACGTACGAGAGCGAGGAGTTCGCCTCCCTTGCGGAACGGTACCGGCGAATGGCCGCGAGCCTCCTCGACGTGAACAGCCAGATCGTGCGGGTGGAAAAATTGGCGGGTATCGGCCAGCTGGCGGCCGGCGTCGCTCATGAAATCCGCAATCCGCTTGGCGCACTGCATACCTACGTCGAGGTGCTGCGCCGAAGGGGAACCGATACCGGGGTCACCGACGCGATGGTCCAGGAGGTCGAACGGATCGAGCACATCGTCCGGGGGCTGCTGGATTACTCCCGGCCGGGGCCTCCGACGGGTTCCAGCGACCTGAACGAGGTCCTGGGGGCCACTATCGGGTTCCTGTCGGCCCAGGGTGCGCTTCGCGGCGTGACGCTTGCGTTGGAACAGGCCGAAAACCCGCAGGTTGTGCGGGGAGACCGACATGCACTCGAACAGGTGATCGTCAATCTGCTGCTAAATGCGCGAGATGCCACGCCGAATGGGCATGTGACCGCCGGAACCCTGTTCTGGCGTTACGAGGCCAACCCCCCCGCCAAGCGGCGTACGGGGGAGGCGGTGCCGTCCGTACCGGGCGTCCGCCTCCCGCGGCCCCGGCGGATGGACCTGGCCCCGGGCACGCCCGGCGTGCTGCTGTACGTGGCAGACGACGGTCCCGGGGTGCCGGCAGCCGATCGGGAACGAGTGTTCGATCCTTTCTATACGACCAAGGCACCTGGAGCCGGCACCGGCCTCGGGCTCGCCATTGTCGCCCGAACTGTGCACGACCTCGGCGGCCTCGTCTGGGTCGATCGCGCACGAGAGGGTGGCGCGGTCTTCAAGATCTTCCTGCCGCTGGCGGGGGAGGCCTGATGCGCCTGCTCATCGTCGATGACGACGCCGGATTGCGGCAGTCGCTCGGCCTGCTCCTGACGGAGTCGGGTTACGAGGTCGCCGCCGAAGGCGACCCGGAAGAGGGACTCGCGCGCGCGCTCGATGAAAAGTTCGACCTCGTGCTCTGCGACGTGCGGATGCCGAAGATGGACGGACTCACCTTCCTGCGCCGCTATCGCGCGGAGCGTGGCCCGGCCCTGATGGTGATGATGAGCGCCTACGGCGGCGAGGACGTCGCCATCGCGGCGATGCGCGAGGGCGCCTACGACTATCTCCACAAGCCATTCCGGCCCGACGAGGTGACGCTCACCCTGCGGAAGGCCGAGGAACGGGAACGGCTGCGCCGCGAGGTGGAGCAACTGCGGGCCACGATCGGCGCCGAGGCTGTGCGCGACATCCTGATCGCAGAGAGCCCCGCGCTCCGGAGCCTGCTGGAGCTGGCCGAGCGCGTTGCCGCCCACGACACCACCGTACTCCTCACGGGTGACAGCGGCACCGGCAAGGAAGTGATGGCACGAGCCATCCACCGGATGAGCCCGCGCAGCGCGGGGCCATTCACGGCGATCAACTGCGCCGCCATCCCGGAGCACCTGCTCGAGTCGGAGCTCTTTGGCCACGTGCGTGGGGCATTCACCGGTGCCGTGTCTGATCGATCCGGCATCTTCGAGTCCACCAACGGCGGCACGCTGATGCTGGACGAGATCGGTGACCTGCCGCTTGGGTTGCAGGCCAAGCTGCTCCGCGTGCTGGAGGAGGGCGAGATCCGTCGCCTCGGTGGCCGGGACAACCGCGCGGTCGATGTGCGGGTCATCGCCGCCACGGCCAAGGACCTGGAAGGTGCGGTGGAGAGCGGCCAGTTCCGCGACGACCTGTTCTACCGCATCAACGTGGTCCGGCTGCACGTGCCACCGCTTCGCGAGCGCCCGGAGGACATCCCTGCGCTGGTGGCGCACTTTGCCCAGGCGGCCGCGGAGAAGCTGGGTCGCGCCGTGAGCCTCACGCCGAGGGCGCTCGCGGCGCTTGCCGCCCACAGCTGGCCTGGCAACGCCCGCGAGCTGCGGAACGCGATCGAGCGCGCGGCCGTGCTGAGCGCGACCGGTCGTCTCGACGTGGAAGACTTTCCGCTGGCCTCCCCCGCGGCGACCAATGGCCGCTCCACCAACGGCGTCTACATGCCGCTGACCGGCGGCTACGAGCTCAAGCCCCAGATCGAGCAGCTCGAGCGCGCGACGATCGTGCGGGCGCTGGAAGCGTCGAAGGGCAGCCGTCGCGAGGCGGCGCACCTGCTGGGCGTGAGCCTCCGGACGCTCTTCTACAAGCTGCGCCGCTACCGGCTCGAATAGCGGCCGCTGCACGCAAAGGCGCCGGTGCGCGCCGCCATGATGGCGGACCGCCCCGGCGCCTTCGCCATGCTGGGTGCTCCCATGTCACGGAGCACCCAATGTCACCGCGGTCCGGCTTCACCCTCTTCGACACCCTCATCGCCATCGTGCTGCTCGAGATGGCGCTGCTCGGCCTCGCGGGCGCGCTCAGCTCGGGAGAGCAATTGCTCGCGCGCGGGCGCCTGGCCACACGCGCGGCGCTGCGGGGCCACGAGCTGCTTTCCCGGATTGCCAGGAGCGACACCGTCTGCGCCGCCGCCGCGGGCAGTCGCGCCTTCACCGGCGCCCGCGTCATGTGGGGGCCTGATGCCTCGGCGTCCCTGCGGCGCGTCACGGCGCTGATCGATCGGACGAGCCCGGCGGCCACCGAGTCGCTGGCCACCCTGGTCCATTGCCCATGAACGCCATGCCAAGGCGGGGATTCTCCCTGGTCGAAGTGCTCGTGAGCGTGATGCTCCTCGGCCTCGTGGCGAGCAGCCTCACTTCCGTGGTGTTGTCAGGGGTACGGACCGCCGATCGAAGCCGGGAGCGTGCCCGCCAGGAGGTCGTGCTGCGCGAGCTGGCCGCCGTGGTGGAGCGCGAGGTGGCCGACGTCTCCCCCGCCCGGGATCTTGGCAGCGTTGCCGCCGAGAGCGTGACCTATCGCGCCGGACGCGGGAGCGGGATCACGTGCGGGGGTGATGCGGCCGGAGTGGTGGTGCGCGATGCCGGCTACCGAGCCTGGCGACTGCCCGATGCATCTCGCGACAGCCTGCTGCTCCTCCTGCCGGATGATTCGCTTGCGGGCGGCGGGACGTGGGTCGTGGCGCCGATGCTCGCACCTCCGGCCCGCGGATACTGCCGCGATGGTGCCCCCGGGCTGCACCTCGCCGTCGATCCGCTCTATGCGACGATGGCGGGCGCGGTCGACATCCCGGTCCGGGTGTTCGAATGGATGCGCCTGCGGCTGTACGAGAGTGGAGGCGCCTGGTGGGTTGGCGGGCGATCCCTTCGACCCACAGACGTGACGCAGCCGATCGCCGGGCCACTTGCTGCTCGCGGCGTGTCGTTCACCTGGCTCGATGGTTCCGCGCGTCCCGCGATTCCGGCCAACGCCGAGCTTATGGACCTGCAACTCGTGTCGGGGGCGGTGCTGGCGGGCGTGGGGCGGGGAGCCGCAGCCGATACCATGCATGTCCTCGTCGGTCTGCGGAATGGTGGTGCTCCATGAGCAGCCTCCACGCGCTCCCTGGTGGGCGGCGGGGGAGCGCCATGGTGCTCGCACTCCTCGCCCTGCTGCTCCTGGAACTTCTTGTTGCCGGCCTGTTCTGGACACTGCGGGTGGAGGCCCACGCCGGGCTCGAGGCGCTGGCGCGCGCTCGCGCGGGCGCGGCGACCGATGCGGCACTGGCACGCGCACGCGACTGGGTTGCGCACGCCGCCCCGGAAAGCCTTGGGGTCGTGCTCGCGCGAATGCCGCCTCCAGTTCGCCTGCCAGGAAGGGCCGTCGGCTATGCGGAGTTGGCGCGCATCGACAGCTCGCTCGTCGAAATCGTGGCCCAGGGCTTTGCCGGTGGCGATGGGGTGGCTGCCCGCCGTCAGGCCTGCGCGCTCTTCCGGGTGCTCACGGCGACAGATTCCGCCGGAATGCCTGGGGTTCGGCTGGTTCCGGTCGTCGAGCGCGCGGTGACCAACTGCTGAGCAGCTACCTGGCTGGTCGAGCTCGGTCAGGTGGGAGTGCAGGAAGTGGCGCGAGCTATTTTGCAGCTTGGCAAGGTGAGAAAGGCCATGCATTTGGGAGTGAGCTGTGACCCCGAGCACGCTTTTCTGCACGGTACAAAGTGGGTTCAACTTCCTATGGCATAAGGATTTAGTAGTTCGATGCAACCCATGGCATATGGGTTGCTCCTTCCCGTACCTGCCAACCGAGCAATCGCGCCGCGCCACGAACTTGAGGCGGGCAGGAGACCCAGGCTGAATGGAATGTGCACGCTGCGTTCCGTTGGCTGGTGTGGGCGAGTGGACCGAACGTGCAGGTGGTCCCGGTGGCTGGACTGGCATAAGTGCATGAAAGAGCAGAGCTTGTTAGATCAGAGCTCGTAACAGATAACGTTGACAAGTGGCGCAGGGATCACTTAGCGTGACCTTGCATAACCCCCCAACAACCGGGCACCTATGGCAATGTTCGGCCGGAAGCGGACTACCGTCGGTCTCGACATCGGCAGCGGCCTGATCAAGCTCGTCGTCATCCAGCATGGTGGCGGTGAACCGGTGCTGACGAAGGTCGCGTTCACATCGGTGGTGGACGACGCGATCGTCGAGGGCGAGGTCATGGACCCAGGCATCGTCGCCGAGGCGATCAAGGGTCTCATGTCGTCCGCGGGCATCAAGCCCAAGCAAGTCGTGACGGCCGTTGGGGGCCGCGACGTCATCATCAAGAAGATCACGATGGACCGCATGAAGGCTGCCGAGGCCCGCGAGGTCATCCGCTGGGAAGCCGAGCAGCATGTGCCGTTCGACATGGAGAACGTCGAGCTCGACTTCCAGATCCTCGATCCGGATGGCGACGGGCTGCAGATGACGGTGCTCCTGGTGGCGGCAAAGCGGGAACTCATCGAGACCAAGCTTTCCCTGCTGGCCGACGTGGGCCTCGAGCCGAGCATCATCGACGTCGATGCCTTCGCCCTGCACAACGCCTTCGAGCTCAACTATCCCGACGCGATGCGCGGGGTGGTCGGCCTGGTGAACATCGGCCACGAACTGACCAACGTGAACATCCTGGACGACGGCGTGCCGGTCCTGACGCGCGACATCCAGGTCGGCACGCGGCGCTTCCGCGAGGACATGCAGCGGGAGCGGGGCATCTCGGCCGAAGAGGCCGATCGCATGCTGCAGGGGCAGGAGACGACGGCCGAGCTGGAGCCGTTCCTGGAGACGCGGGGTGAGGAGCTGGCGGTGGGTATCGAGCGTGCCGCGGCCTTCCTGCAGTCGGCGTCGCGGTCGTCCACGGGGCTGAGCCGGCTGTACACGACTGGCGGTGGGGCGCGCATTCCGGGCCTCAACCGCGTGCTGGCCGACCGGCTGCGCTTGCCGGTGCAGCTTGCCAACCCGATCGAACGACTGCGTGTCGCCGACGGCGTGCTGGACATGATGGTGGTCGATGAAGTGGCCCCGCTGTTGATGCTGCCAATCGGCCTCGCGCTTCGTTCCGCCGCCTGACCCGGGAGTCATGACACCATGATGATTGCGATCAATCTCAAGCCGGGCCTCAAGCGCAAGGGAGGCGGCTCCAGCCTCCAGGGCGTTGGCGAGCGCCTCAGGGCGCTGGGCTCCAAGGTCAAGGACCCGCTGCTGGTGGGCGTGGCCGCCTCGTGGCTGGCCGTGGCCGTCTGGCTCGGTGGGGTCTGGAAGAAGCAGACGTCGGAGCTCAGCGAGTGGGAGCCGCGCCTCGAGCAGGCCCGTACGGAGAACCGCCGGTTCAAGGCGTTCATCCAGCAGAAACAGAAGCAGGAGCTCATCCGCGACTCGCTGCTGGCCCAGATCGGCGTGATCCGCGACGTGGATCGCGACCGCTATGTGTGGCCGCACGTGCTCGACGAGGTGGCCCAGGCGCTGCCGGCGTATACCTGGCTGACCGAAGTGGTGGCCCAGGCCCCGGCGATGCCCCAGGTGTCCGACTCGGCTGCGGGCGACAGTGTCCGCCGTCTCCCGCCGTCGTTCCGCATCCAGGGCCGCACGGTGGATATCCAGGCGTACACGAAGTTCCTGCGGCAGCTCGAGGCGTCGCCGTGGGTGGTCGATGTGGTGCCGGTCTCGGTGTCCACGGTAGTGGAGCATGAACGGCCGGTTACCGCGTTCACCATCCGCGCCAATTTCACGACGGCCGATTCGGCATACATCCGGACCGTCCCGCTCAGTCAGTCGGTGAGGTAAGCGATGGCACTCTCGCTTTCGGGTGAAAAGGGCACCAGCGTCTTCCTGATCCTGCTGGCGGGCCTGGTGGGCTACATCGCCTACACCGGGACGCTGCTCGATACCCTCGGCATGAAGGGTCTCAAGCAGCAGAAGGAAGCAATCGTGGCGATCCAGGACACCGTGCATACCCTGGAGGCCCAGACGGACAGTGCCAAGCGCGAACTGGCGCGGGGCACGGTCGAGGACCTGCGGCACAAGCTCGAGAGCTACCGCGCGAGCCTGGCCCTGCTGCGCCGGCTGGTGCCGGAGCGGAACGAGGTGCCGAACCTGCTCGACGACATCAGCACCCGGGCCAAGATCCGCGGGGTGAACCTCGCCGAGGTGGCTCCGCTGCCTGAAGAGCGTGGTCCGGTGCCGTTCACCACCTACAAGTACAACATCCGGGTCATGGGTCACTACGACCAGATCGGTGAGTTCCTGGGGGACATCGCGTCCCTCCAGCGCATCATCGTCCCGGTCGACCTGACGATCACGCCGGCCAACGTGGCCGCGGCCAAGGCGCTCGGCGATTCATCGGGCGCGATGCTCGAAGCGAAGTTCCAGATCCGCACCTATGTGAAGTCCGCAACTGCGGCGGAGGATGAGGCCAGTGGCACCTGATCGCCGGTGGGCCGTTCTCGCTCTGGCCGCGCTGCTAGCGGCCTGCGGCGGCTCCAGGAAGGAAGCAGAAGCCGAGAAGGCGGCGGAGGCGCGCATGGCGCAGCTCCGTGCCCGAACCGACAGCATCCGCAAGGCACGCGCGCTCGATTCGCTTGCCACGGTTGCCTACACCACCTGCAGTGACTCGGTGACTGCCGTGCTCCAGAAGAGTGGCGCCGGCCGTCGCAAGCTGGCCAAGCTGACCGCTGGCCAGGTTGCACCCGACGTCACCGAGGCCTGCGGGGCGCCGAAGGTGACGACGCCGGCGGCCCTCGCGGCCCAGGGCGACTCGGCCGCCATGGCAGCGGAGGCGGTACCGACCCCGATGCCTGCCGCTTCACCAACGGGCCAGAGCGCGGCCCAGCGTGAACTGGCGCTGGCCGACTCGGTGCGCCGGGCCAGCCAGGCGGTACCGGTGCCCGACGGGACGCCCACGGCGACGTCGATGGCGGCGAGCACCGCGCCGGCGATGCCGGCCGACCAGCAGGGTGGCACGGTGGAGGTCGAGGTGCTGCGCGAGACGTTTGCCTACGGCGGCGGCGCGCGCGATCCCTTCGGCTCGCTGATCAATACCAAGTCGGCAGGTCCGGAACTCATCGACCTGCAGCTCGTCGGCATCTATCAGGACATGCGGTCGTCGGCGAACAGCGTCGCCGTCCTGCGTGAGCGGCAATCCGGGAAGCGGCACAAGCTGCGCACCGGCGATCAGATCGGGCGCCTGCGGGTGGCGCAGATTCGCAATAAGGACGTCGTGTTCACCGTGGAAGACTTCGGATTTGAGCGCCAGGAAACTCTCTCGCTCCGCAAGCAGGAGGATTTGACCCAATGACGCGCCTGTACCGTGCACTCATGGCTGCTGCCCTCGTATTGGGCACAGCTCCCGCTGCCCGGGCGGCGGCGCCCCCGGCCGGCGAGCTGACAGCCGTCAGTATCGTTGCGGCACCAGGCCGGGTTGATTTCGTCCTGCAGGTGACCGGCTCCGTGCAGGTCAACGATTTCTTCCTGTCCGATCCCGACCGCCTCGTGCTCGACCTCGTTGGCGCCAAGCTTGGCACCAGCCAGATCAAGCTCTACGACGGCGTCAACCGCGGCGGCATCACCAACGTGCGCTACGCCCAGTACAATCCGGGCACCGTGCGCGTGGTCCTCGACCTCGAGTCGGCGAAGCCCTACAAGGTGGAGCAGAACGGGTCCGAGATCCGCATCTCCTTCGGCAGCACGGCGAGCTTCGCCGGCTGGTCGTCCAACGGGGCCAGCGTCAAGCGGGTCGTGAAGGCCGCGGTCCAGCCGGACGCCGAAGAGGATGCCGACGTCGACGAGACGCCGGTGCAGTATGCCTCGCAGAGCGGCCCGGAAGTGAATGCCATCCCGCTCAACCGGATGGCGGCCATGCGGAACAACGCCGAGCCGCGGATCACGGTCACCTGGGATCGCGCCAGCATCGCCGACGTGGTGGCCGGGTTTGCGGCCTTCAGCGGTCGCACGATCATCCTGGGCAAGTCCATCACCGGCGAAGTGACCGCCGAGATCAAGAACCAGCCGTGGCCGCAGGCCTTCCAGGCCGTCCTCGCCACGCAGGGCCTGACGGCTCAGGAAATGCCGGGCGGCATCATCCGCGTCGATGCACCGCAGGTCCTGGCCGCACTCGACTCGCTCGAGCCGCTGGAGACCAGCGTGGTCCGGGTCAACTATGCCCAGGCCGCCGCACTCGGCAAGACGGTCGAGTCGATCCTGACCAAGGGACGTGGCCGCGTGGTCGCCGACACCGCGACCAACTCGCTGGTGATCACGGATACGCGCAGCCGCATCGGCCAGATCGCCGAGTTCACCCGCGGCCTCGACATCAAGACGCCGCAGCTCAGCATCCAGGCGAAGATCATCTTCGTCGAGCGCAGCGACATCGAGCAGCTTGGCCTCAAGTACGACCTGGGCACCAGCAGCCAGTTCTACAACAAGGTGGTGACCCGGACCGACCCGTCCACGGGTGAGGCGTACAACCCGAACACGACGGTCGTCGACCTCGGCGGCAATCAGGTGGCGGCGATCGCGAATGCGCAGCAGAACATCATCGGCTCGGCCCTCGACCTCGTCTTCTCGACGGCACTGGGTGGCTTCAACCTGACCACATTCCTCCAGGCCGTCGAACAGGTGGACCTGTCGGACATCCAGGCTGAGCCGGTCATCTCCACGCTGGACAACCGGCCGGCGGACATCCTCGTCGGTGAGGAAGTGCCACTCCGCGTGGTGGACTACAGCTCGGTCGGCGTGGCCGGCCAGGCGCCGCGCGCCACGGTGTCCTTCCGCGAAACCGGTATCCGGCTTACTGTCACGCCTCATGTGACGGCCAACCGGCAGATCCTGATGAACCTCCGCACGGAGCGCTCGGCGGTGGTGCCATTGGCGGCGGCTGACCTCGGCTACATCTTCACCAAGCAGCTGGCCACCAACCAGCTCCTGGTCAACGATGGCGAGACGGCCGTGATCGGTGGCCTGACGGTGACCGAAGTGAAGAAGAGCCGCTCGGGCATCCCGCTGCTGAGCTCCCTGCCGCTCGTGGGCAAGCTCTTCTCCTACTCGAACGACGAGGAGCGGCGCCGTGACCTGATTATCTTGGTCACCCCGCGTATTATCGACGACGGTCAGAATACCAACTGACGCAGGCGGCAATGCTAGCTGCGAGCCCGGCTGCCCGCCGGGCTCGTTTGCTTACAGGAGGGTGTCACCACAGGATGCGATTGCGGTTCACGACAGCAGGTGAGTCCCACGGGAAGGCCCTCGTCGCCATTGTCGAGGGGCTTCCCGCGGGACTGCCCGTTTCCGCGGAGTGGATCGACCGCGACCTCGCGCGGCGGATGCAGGGCTATGGGCGCGGCGCGCGCATGAAGATCGAGCGCGACCGGGTGGAATGGCTGTCGGGCATTCGTGCCGGGGAGACGCTCGGCAGCCCGGTGGCGATGCTCATCCCGAATCGCGACTGGGCGAACTGGGAGGATGTGATGTCCCCGGCTGGCGATGGCGAGATCCGCCGTCGTCGGGTAACTCGTCCCCGGCCCGGTCACGCCGACCTGGTTGGGGTGCTCAAGTATGACCGGCTCGATGCCCGCGACATCCTCGAGCGCGCCAGTGCCCGGGAGACCACGGCCCGGGTCGCCGCCGGCGCACTGGCGCGCCGGCTCCTGGATGAATTTGGTGTCGAGGTGGGGAGCCATGTCGTTTCTCTTGGTGGGATTCGGGCCGCCGTACCCGAGTCGCTGCCGGTGCCGCTCAACGACGCCGCTGACCGGTCCGAGGTGCGCGTGCTCGATGCGCGCGTCGAGCGCGAGATCATCGCCCGCATCGACCAGGCCAAGCGGGACGGCGACACCCTTGGGGGAGAGATCGAGGTGGTGGTGCGCGGATTGGTGCTGGGCCTCGGCAGCCACGTGAGCTGGGATCGCAAGCTCGACGGGCGGCTCGCCGGCATGCTGTTGTCGATCCCCGCCGTGAAGGGTGTCGAGATCGGCCTCGGGTTCGAGGCAGCACGTCGGCCCGGCTCGGAGGTGCACGACCCCATCGATGCCGACGGCGACGCGGTGTCCCCGCATGGCGGCGACGCCCGCGGCGGGTTCCGGCGGCGCAGCAACAACGCCGGCGGTCTCGAGGGTGGCATGACCACCGGTGAGCCACTTGTGGTGCGCGTGGCCATGAAGCCGATCTCCACGCTCATGTCCCCCCTGCCCACGGTAGACCTCACCGACGGCGCACCGGCCAACGCCCAGAGCGAGCGCTCCGATGTCACGGCGGTGCCGGCGATGGGCGTGATCGCGGAAGCGCTGGTGGCGCTGGTCCTGGCCGATGCCATGCTGGAGAAGTTCGGCGGCGATTCGCTCACCGAAATGCGGCGCAACGTGCAGGGGTATACGGAGGCGCTGGGGGCGCGGTGGCGGGCCATCGATGCCCCGGCACCGGCGGTATTGTCATGACGAAACATGTGCTGCTGGTGGGATTGCCCGGTGCCGGCAAGACGACCGTCGGCGCCCTGGCGGCCGGGAAGCTGGGCTGCCCGTTTGTGGACATCGATGCGGTGATGGTGCGCCGCATGCAAATGCCGGTGTCGCGTATGTTTGCCGAACTGGGCGAGTCCCGCTTCCGCACCATCGAGCGCGAGGCCGTCGCGGAGGCACTGTCCGGAACGCCGGCGGTGCTGGCGCCGGGGGGCGGCTGGGCGGCTCAGGAAGGCAACCTGGCGTCGGCGCGCGCGTCCGCCTTCGTGGTGCACCTCAAGTGCATGGTGGCCACGGCCGTGAAGCGGCTCGAGGGCGGTGTCCTGCGACCGGTGATGGCCGGTGAGGATCCCATGGATACCATGCGCAAGCTCATGCTCGAACGGGAGCCCTGGTATCGCCAGGCCGACGTCGAGGTAAAGAATGACATGAAGACGGCACAGCAGGCGGCCGACGAGATCGTCGTGCTGGCGCGGCAGCAGGCGGGGTGGTAGCCTGATGCGCGTCAGCCCACCCTTGTGTCCTCACGTCCTCACGTCCTGAGGCCTATGGCAACACCGACCGCGCGGGGCAAGAAGAAGGCGCCCGCGAAGAAGGCAACGAAGGCCAAGGCCACCAAGGCCGCCAAGGCCACGCCAGCGGGCGCCGCGAAGGGAGCGGCACCAGCCCGCGCGGTGAAGGGCGGGGGGCGCACGCTCGTGATCGTCGAGTCGCCCACCAAGGCCCGCACCATTCGCGCGTTCCTGCCTGCCGGCTTCCGGGTGGAGGCGTCGATGGGTCACGTGCGCGACCTCCCGGGCGACGCGAAGGAGATTCCGGCCAAGTACAAGGCCCTCGACTGGGCGCGGCTTGGCGTCAACGTGGACAACGACTTCGAGCCGCTGTACATCGTGCCGTCCGACAAGAAGGCCATCGTGCGCGAGCTGAAGGACGCGCTGACCGAAGCCGACCAGCTGATCCTGGCGACCGACGAAGACCGCGAGGGCGAGAGCATCTCCTGGCACCTGCACGAGCTGCTCCAGCCGAAGGTGCCGGTGCGCCGGATGGTATTCCACGAGATCACCCGCGAGGCGATCCAGGACGCGCTCGAGCACACCCGCGACGTGGACGACCGGCTGGTACGCGCGCAGGAAACGCGGCGCATCCTCGACCGGCTGGTGGGCTATACGCTGTCGCCGCTCCTGTGGAAGAAGATCGCCTGGGGCCTCTCGGCGGGCCGGGTCCAGTCGGTGGCGATGCGCCTGCTGGTGGTGCGCGAACGCGAGCGCCGCGCCTTCCGGGCCGGCACCTACTGGGATCTCGTAGCGCAGCTGCGGCACGGCGGGCAGGGCTTCAAGGCGGAGCTTCACCAGGTTGGCGGCAAGCGCGTCGCCACCGGGCGTGACTTCGACGAATCCACCGGCAAGCTGGTTCCGGGGCGCGATGTGGTGTTGCTGGGCGAAAAGGAGGCGGGTGCCCTTCGTACGCGGCTGCTCGAGTCGGCGTGGAAGGTCACGGGCACGGAGGAGAAGCCCACCATCCGCCGGCCGTGGGCGCCGTTCACCACCTCCACGCTGCAGCAGGAGGCCAACCGCAAGCTCCGGCTCCCGGCCCGCGACACCATGCGCACGGCGCAGAGCCTCTACGAGCGCGGGTTCATCACCTACATGCGTACCGACTCGGTGCACCTGTCCGACCAGGCGATCTCCGCGGCGCGGAACGCGGTGCACGGGCTCTACGGCAAGGAGTACCTGCCGGCCCAGCCGCGGCGCTACTCCAACAAGAGCGCCAACGCCCAGGAAGCGCACGAGGCGATCCGGCCTGCCGGTGCCTTCTTCAAGTTGCCGAGCGAGGCGGGGCTCGAGGGGCGGGAGCTCGCCCTGTACGACCTGATCTGGAAGCGCACGGTGGCGAGCCAGATGGCCGACGCCCGCCAGACCGGCCTCGCCGTCACCATCGAGGCCGCCGACGCCATCTTCCGGGCCACCGGCAAGCGCATCGATTTCCCCGGGTTCCTCCGGGCATACGTCGAAGGGTCGGATGATCCCGATGCCGCCCTCGATGACCAGGAGATCATCCTGCCGCCCCTCAAGGAGGGCGATACCCCGACCTGCGAGTCGCTCGAGGCGCTGTCGCACGAAACGCAGCCGCCGGCGCGCTACACCGAGGCGACGCTGGTGAAGGCGCTCGAGGCCGATGGCGTGGGCCGTCCGAGCACCTATGCCAGCGTCATCGGCACGATCCTGGAGCGGGGTTACGCCCAGCGGCAGGGCCAGGCGCTGGTGCCGACGTTCACGGCATTTGCCGTGACGGCGCTGCTGGAGGAGCACTTCCCCCACCTCGTGGACGAAAAATTCACCGCGCGGATGGAGGAGACCCTCGACGAGATCTCCGAGGGCGAGGCGGAGTGGCTGCCCTACCTTCGGGAGTTCTACCTCGGCGACGAGGGGCTCAGGCAGCAGGTCCAGCTGCACGAGAAGCAGATCGACCCCACGGCAGCGCGCACGGTGGATCTCGGCGGCCTCGACGCGATCGTCAAGATCGGGAAGTTCGGGCCATACGTGGAGGTGATGCGCGATGGTGAGAGCGTAAAGGCCTCGATCCCCAGGGATGCCGCTCCAGCCGACCTGTCCTCGGAGCAGGTGGAGACCATCCTGCGCCAGAAAATCGCCGGTCCCGACGAACTCGGGCGTCACCCGGAAAGCGGAGAGCCGATCTTCATCCTTACCGGGCAGTATGGACCGTACTTCCAGCTGGGTGAGGTGGTGGACGGCGCGCCCAAGCCGAAGCGCGCTTCACTGCCCAAGGGGGTGAAGCCCGAGGACGCCACGCTGGACATGGCGGTAGGCCTTCTCGCCCTGCCGCGCACCCTGGGCATGCACCCGGTCGATGGGCACAAGGTGCAGGCCAGCCTTGGCCGGTTCGGCCCGTACATCGTGCACGACAAGGGCAAGGACGGGAAGGACTACCGCTCGCTCAAGGGTGAGGACGACGTGCTCACGGTGCAGTTGCCGCGCGCACTCGAGCTGCTGGCGCAGCCGAAGCAGGGCCGCGGCCGCCGGACCGCCACGCCGATCCGGATCCTAGGCAATCATCCCGACGACAAGGAGCCCATCGGGCTCTACGAAGGGCAGTACGGTCCCTACGTGAAGCATGGCGACGTGAGCGCCTCCCTCCCGCGGGGCAGCGATCCGGCGACGTTCACCGCGCCGGAGGCGATCGAGCTGCTGGCCGCCAAGCGGGCATCCTCGCCGCGACGCGGCGCCAAGCGCTCCAGAAAGAAGAAGGCCAGCACGACGTGACCACGGCCTCCGTCATCGGGGGTGGCCTGGCCGGCTGTGAGGCGGCCTGGGCGCTCGCCGAACGGGGCGTCCGCGTCACCCTGCACGAGATGCGACCGGTGGTGAAGACCGCCGCCCACCAGTCCGACCGGCTCGCGGAGCTGGTCTGTTCCAATTCCTTCAAGTCAATTGAACTCGAGAATGCGCACGGCCTGCTCAAGGCCGAGCTGCGTGCCCTCGGGAGCCTGCTCCTCACCTGTGCCGACGAGGCGCGCGTGCCGGGCGGTTCGGCGCTGGCGGTGGATCGCGAGGCATTCTCGCGTGCGGTCCATGCGCGGGTCACGGCGCATCCACTGATCACCGTGGTCCGGGGCGAGGTGTCGGCGTTGCCGAGCCCCGGCGTCATCGCCACCGGGCCCCTCACATCGCCGGCGCTCGCCCAGGCCATTGCGGCCCGACTCGGCGCCACCGCGCTGGCGTTCTACGACGCCATCGCACCCATCGTCAGCGCCGACTCGCTCGATCACGATGTGCTGTACGCCCTGTCGCGCTACGGCAAGGGTGAGGGCGACGACTACCTCAATGCGCCGATGGACCAGCCGGGGTATGAGGCATTCATCGACGCGCTGATTGCCGGCGACCAGTTCACGGCGCACGAGTTCGACAAGGTGCCGTTCTTCGAGGGATGCCTGCCGGTGGAGGAAATGGCACGCCGTGGCCGGGAGACGCCGCGCTTTGGCCCGATGAAGCCGGTTGGCCTGCCGAATCCGCGCACCGGACGGGAACCGCACGCGGTAGTGCAACTCCGGCGCGAGGATCGCGCGGGACAGATGTGGAACCTGGTCGGCTTCCAGACGCGGCTCAGGATCCCGGAGCAGCAGAAGGTGTTCCGGGCGATCCCGGGGCTCGAGCACGCCGAGTTCCTGCGGTACGGGAGCATCCACCGCAACTCGTACCTCAATAGTCCGGCGGGGCTGGGGGAGGCGCTGACGGCACGGGACGACGACAAGCTCTTCTTCGCGGGGCAGCTCACCGGCGTCGAGGGATACACCGAGTCGCTCGGGACCGGCCTCCTGGCGGGCATCAACCTGGCGCGACGCCTCGCCGGCCTCCCGCTGGCGGTACCGCCGCCGACCACGATGCTGGGCGGCCTCTACCGCTACCTTCGAGAGGCGGACCCGAAGCATTTCCAGCCGATGAACGCCAATTTCGGCCTGCTGGATCCGCTGCCGGCGAAGGTCAAGAAGGATGCGAAGAAGGCAGCGCTCGTGGCGAGAGCGGGGGAGGACTTCCGGGCATGGCGAAACGAGTTGTAGTGCCTCACGTCCTCCCGTCCTCACGTCCACACGTCCATCCGGACGTTTCCGAGTTCCTGCGGCACCTCGCCGATGAACGCCAGCAGTCGCCGCATACCGTCAAGGCGTACGCCCGTGACCTGGATGCCTTTCTCGAGTTTCTGGGTCGTCACAGCGGCGGGACCTGGACCTGGGAGACGGTGGATCGCCTGGCCATCCGTGGCTTCCTGGGGGAGATGCAGCGGCGGGGGCTCGCGAAGCGCAGCGCGGCGCGGGCGCTCTCCGCGGTCCGCAGCTTCTTCCGCTACCGCCAGGTGCACCATGGGCTCGAGTCGGGGGTGGCGAGGGCCGCCAAGGTGCCGCGCATCGAGAAGCGGCTGCCCACCTACCTCGATCGCGGCCGCACCGACGAGCTGTTTGCGGCTGCGGAGGCGCGCGCGGCGGGGGACGATTTCGCTGCCCTGCGCGACCTCGCGATGCTGGAACTGTTCTATTCCACCGGCATGCGCCTCTCCGAGCTCGCCGGCCTGAGCCTGGGCGACATGGACCTGCTGTCCGACCAGGTCAAGGTTCGCGGCAAGGGCCGCAAGGAGCGCATCATCCCGGTGGGTTCGCGGGCGGTGCAGGCACTCCGACGCTGGCTTGCCGTGCGCGCCGGGGTCATGCGTCCAGGCCGGGGTGACCATCGCGCGATGTTCGTGAGCCGGCGCGGCACCCGGCTCACCGGTCGGTCGGTCCAGCGCGCCATGCACCAGCTGTTCGAGGCGGTCGGTGGCGACGAGTTGCGCGTGCACAGCCTGCGGCACACCTTCGCGACGCACCTGCTCGACGCCGGTGCCGACCTTCGTGCCGTCCAGGAACTGCTGGGGCACGCGAGCCTGTCGACCACGCAGGTGTACACGCATACGAGCGTGGAGCGCCTGAAGCAGGTGTACAAGGGCGCGCATCCGCGGGCCTGAGACGTGAAGGCGTGAGGACGTGAGGGCGTGATGTTGCACCGCCCGTCGTCCGGTTCCCTTCACGCCTTCACGTCATCACGTCTTCACGTCCAACGAGGTAACCGTGTCCTACCACGGAACAACGATAGTGTGCGTCCGCCGCAACGGCCGGGTAGCGCTCGGCGGCGACGGCCAGGTGAGCATTGGCGACTCGATCATGAAGTCGAACGCCACCAAGGTGCGCACGCTCAAGGGTGGGCGCGTGCTGGCAGGGTTTGCCGGCTCGGTTGCCGACGCGCTGACCCTCTTCGAGAAATTCGAGGAAAAGCTCGAGCGACACCCGGGCAACCTGCCGCGCGCCGCGGTGGAGCTGGCGAAGGACTGGCGCAGTGACCGGATCCTCCGGCGCCTCGAGGCCCTCCTCTGCGTGGCCGACATGGAGCACAGCTACCTGTTGAGCGGTGCGGGCGAACTGATCGAGCCCGACGACGGCGTGCTGGCGATTGGATCGGGAGGCAACTATGCCCTTGCCGCCGCCCGGGCGCTGGTGGCGGAAACGCCGCTAGGCGCACGCGACGTGGTGCAGAAGTCGCTCGAGATCGCGTCCGACATCTGCGTGTACACCAACCGGAACATCACGATCGTCGAGCTTGGCGCCTAGGCGCCACGCTATCTTGCGTCCATGACCAGCACGCCCCAGGTGCCCGCCGATTCCGTCCCCGCCGGCGACCAGCCGATGCCGCCGTGGCTCGAGGAACTCCCGCCCCGGCAGATTGTCGTGGAGCTCGACCGCTACATCGTGGGACAGGATGCGGCGAAGAAGGCGGTGGCGATCGCGGTGCGGAACCGGTGGCGGCGGGCGCAGGCGCCCGACAACATCCGGGACGAGATCACCCCCTACAACATCATCATGATCGGCCCCACCGGGGTCGGGAAGACCGAGGTGGCACGCCGGCTGGCGCGACTGGCCGGGGCTCCCTTCCTCAAGGTCGAGGCCTCCAAGTTCACGGAAGTGGGCTACGTGGGCCGCGACGTCGAGTCGATGGTGCGCGACCTGGTGGATGCCGCCATCAACATGGTGCGCACCGAGCGCGAGGATGAGGTCTTTCCGCAGGCCGAGGCGCGCGCCGACGCCCGGTTGCTGGACCTGCTCCTGCCGCCACTCCCGGAAGCCGCCGGGGCCAAGGGTCCCGAGGGCGCGGAGGGCGCACGCAAGTCGAGCCATGTGTTCGTGGTGGGCTCGAGCGGTCAGGCCTCGAGCGAGCCGGATGCCGCGCGGCGCGAGCGGTCGCGCGAGAAGCTCAAGCAGATGCTGGTCGAGGGCAAGCTGGATGAACGCGAGGTGGAGATCGAGGTGGCGCCCCAGAGCTTCCCGGGCATGGAGATGATGCAGCCGCCGCAGGGCATGGAGGGGGCCGACTTCAACTTCACCGAGTGGCTGCAGGAGATGATGCCGAAGCGGAAGAAGCGGCGCACCCTGCGCGTGCCCGAAGCCCGGCGCATCCTGATCGACGAGGAGCTGAAGAAGCTGGTGGACATGGATGACACGGTGAACGAGGCCCTCGACCGGGTCGAGAACCACGGGATCCTGTTCATCGACGAACTCGACAAGATCGCCGGCGAGCGCGCGACCTCGGGTCCCGACGTCTCCCGCGAGGGGGTGCAGCGCGACCTCCTGCCGATCGTGGAGGGATCGACGGTGCAGACGCGTTACGGCTATGTGCGCACCGATCACATCCTCTTCATCGCGGCCGGCGCGTTCCATGTGTCCAAGCCGAGCGACCTCATTCCCGAGCTGCAGGGACGGTTCCCGATCCGGGTCGAACTGCGCCCCCTGAGCGAGGCCGATTTCGTCCGCATCCTGACCGAGCCGGAAGGGTCGCTGACCCGGCAGTACCAGGCGCTGGTGGCGGCGGAAGGGCGCGAACTGGTGTTCGAGAGCGATGCCATCAATGAACTGGCCCGCATGGCGCGCGAGGCCAACGACCGGCTCGAGAACATCGGTGCCCGGAGGCTCCACACCGTCATGGCGACGCTCATGGAAGACATCCTCTTCGAGCTTCCGGAGGTGGGGGAGCAGCGGATCGTGATCGACGGCAACGCCGTCAAGGCGAGGCTGGCCGACATTCTTGGCGACGACGACCTGAGGCGCTACATCCTGTGACCACGAAACGTGACTTCCTTGCGGTGTCCGACCTGGGCCGCGACGAGCTGCTGGGACTGCTCGACCTCGCCAGTCGCATGAAGTCGGGGCAGTATCGCGAGCGCCCGATGGCGGACAAGACGCTGGCCATGATCTTCACCAAGTCGTCCACCCGGACGCGGGTGTCCTTCGAGGTGGGTGCGGCGCAGCTGGGCGGGCATGCCCTGTTCCTGTCGTCGCGCGACATCCAGCTCGGGCGCGGGGAGCCGATCCGCGACACGGCGCGGGTGCTGTCGCGCTATGTCGACGGGATCATGATCCGCACCTTCGCGCACGCCGACGTCGAGGAGTTCGCGCTCTTTGCCACGGTGCCGGTGATCAACGGACTGACCGACTACAACCATCCGTGCCAGATCCTGGCCGACCTGCTCACGGTACACGAGAACCTCGGCGAGGTCCCCCGCCGGGTCATCGCCTGGATCGGTGACGGCAACAACATGGCACACAGCTGGATCGAGGCGGCGGCGGTGCTCGGCTTCGAGCTGCGGCTCGCGTGCCCCGAGGGCTACGATCCCGACCCGGCACTCGTGGCCAGCGCGTCGCAGCACACGCGCATCGTGCTCACGCGCTCGCCCAGGGAAGCGGTGGAGGGCGCCGACGTGGTGAACACCGACGTCTGGGCCTCCATGGGACAGGAGGCGGAACAGGACCTCCGGGCCACGGCGTTCAGCGGGTTCATCGTGGACGAGGCCCTCATGGCGGGTGCCGCGCCCTCGGCGATATTCCTGCACTGCCTGCCGGCGCACCGCGGCGAAGAGGTGAGCGAGGCGGTGCTCGAAGGCCCGCAATCGCGGGTGTTCGACGAGGCCGAGAACCGGCTGCATGCGCAAAAGGCCCTGATGGCGATGCTCCTTACCCGTTCATAGAAACGCATCCATGACCGAGCTCCTCCGCACCCCCCTGTACGACGTCCACCGCCGCCTTGGCGGGAAGATGGTCCCGTTCGCCGGCTGGGAGATGCCGGTGCAATACCCCAGCGGGATCATGGCGGAGCACCAGATGGTGCGCACCAAGGTCGGCATCTTCGATGTGTCACACATGGGCGAGTTCGAGGTCACCGGCCCCGATCGCAACGCCTTCGTCAACCGCATCACCTGCAACGATGTGGGCGCGCTCGAGCCCGGTGGGGTGCAGTACTCGGGCATCCTGACCCGCGAGGGCACGTTCGTCGACGACTGCACCGTCTATCGGTTCGACGACAAGCTCATGATCGTGGTAAACGCCGACAACATCGCCGCGGCCTGGGAACACATCGTCGACCAGAAGGGCGGCGCCAACGTCCGTCTCAAGGACATTTCCGGTGACGTCGGCCTCATCGCCATCCAGGGGCCACAGGCCGAGGCGACGCTGCAGCCGCTGAGTGAGCTGCCCCTCTCGTCCATCGGCTACTACCGCCACGATTCGGGGAAGATCGCCGGGTGCCAGTGCTTCATCTCCCGTACCGGCTACACCGGCGAGGACGGCTTCGAGTTGTATTGCCGCTGGCGCGACACGGTGACGATCTGGGAGGCGTTGCTCGCCGCCGGCGCGGCGCCGATCGGGTTGGGGGCTCGCGACTCGCTCCGGCTGGAGATGGGCTACGCGCTCTACGGCCACGAGATCGACCGCAACATCACCCCGCTCGAGGCGGGGCTCGGCTGGATCGTGAAGCTCGACAAGGGCTCGCGCTTCACGGGAGCTGACGCGCTCGGCGCCCAGAAGTCGCGTGGCGTGACCCGCAAGCTGGTCGGCTTCAAGCTCCTCGGTCGCGGCATCGCGCGTCACGGCTACCCAGTCTGGTACCAGGGAAAGCAGGTCGACCAGGTGCGGAGCGGCACGCAGAGCCCCTCGCTCGGCGCGGCGATTGGCACGACGTTCCTTCCCGCTGACGCAGCCAAGGTGGGTACCCAGTTCGAGATCGAGTGCCGGGGGGAGAAGATCCCCGCGGAAGTTGTCGGTCGGCCGTTCTGGAAGAATGGCTCGGTGAGGAAGGCCGGGTGACATCGGCCAGATGACAGGGCAGGGCGACACGGTGATCCGGCTCGGTATCCTGACGATCAGCGACGCGGGCGCGCGGGGCGAGCGTGCCGATGGGTCGGGCGATGCCATCGCGGAGTGGGCCGCCGCGCACGGCTTTTCGCTGGTGAACCGCGCGCTCGTTGCCGACGAGACCGCAGCGATCGCCGCGGCGCTCGTGCGCTGGGCCGACAGTGGCACCATGGACCTCATCCTGACCACCGGCGGCACGGGCCTCACGGCCCGCGACGTCACCCCGGAAGCCACGCTGGCCGTGCTCGACAAGGCGGCGCCCGGTATCGCCGAGGCGCTGCGATACGCCGCGTACCCGCGGTTTCATCGCGCGGCGCTGTCGCGCGGCGTGTCCGGGGTGCGCGGGCGCGCGCTGATCGTCAACCTGCCCGGCAGTCCCGGCGGTGTGCGGGATGGACTCGCGGTGCTCGACGACCTGGTGGAGCATGCGACGGCACTATTGCGAGGAAGCGGAGTGGATCACTGATGGCTGACAAGATCCTGATCACGCTGGACGATCTCGAGACGGCGGTACCGCTCAATGCAGCCTTCGAGGCTGCCGGGTTTGCCACGAACACGATCTCGGCCGGCGACGACGCGCTGGGGGCGGTGCGACGGGAACATCCGGCACTGATCATCCTCACCGGCGCCCTGTACGAGCCACCGGCCCGGCAGCTCGTGGCGTATGCGCACGATCGCGAGGTCTCGACGCTGGCGCTACTCGAGCGCACTGATACCGAGCGGGCGGAAAAGGCCGCCATGCTCGGAGTGACCGACGTGATGGCCAAGCCGGCGCGCCCGGACGAAGTGGTCGCGGTCGCCCGGCGCCTCATCGAACGCCGGCGCCTGCAGGAGCGCACCGGCATCGTGGGCGAGAGCGCGCCGATCCAGGAAGTGCTGGTGCGGATCGAGCAGATGGCACCGGTGTCGAGCACCGTGCTCATCCAGGGCGAGTCCGGCAGCGGCAAGGAGCTGGTGGCGAAGGCGCTTCACGATCTCTCGTCGCGCCGGGGCAAGGCGTTCATCGCAGTCAACTGCGGGGCGCTCCCCGAGACGCTGCTGGAGAGCGAGTTGTTCGGCCATGAAAAGGGGTCCTTCACCGGGGCGGCGGAGCGCCGGCTCGGCCGGTTCGAGCTCGCCGATGGCGGCACGCTCTTCCTCGACGAGATCGGCGAGACCTCTCCCGCGATCCAGGTCAAGCTGCTGCGGGTTCTCGAGACCCGCACCTTCTATCGGGTGGGTGGCGCGCAGGCGATCAAGGTGGATGTCAGGGTGCTGGCGGCCACCAACCGGAATATCCGGGATGCCGTGGCCGTCGGGGAGTTCCGGGAAGACCTCTTCTACCGGCTCAATGTCCTCAACATCTACCTGCCTCCGCTCCGCGAGCGCCGGGGGGACATCCCGCTCCTGGTGCGGCGCTTCATCCGCGAGTTCGCCAAGGCCCACGACCGTCATTTCAGGGGCATCACCCCGGAAGCGATGGAGGTGCTCGTCAGCGCACCGTGGCCTGGAAACATCAGGCAGCTCCGCAACCTGATCGAATCGATGGTGGTGCTGGCCCCCGGAGCCGAGATCCGTGCCAGCGACATTCCGCAGGACGTCATGGAGGGCCGCGGAAGCCTCCTCCCGGCCCGAATCAACCACTCGACGATATCCGGGGGGCAGGAGCTTGAGTTCCTCTTCAGGAGCCTGATGGAGCTCAAACTGCAGGTGGAGGAGCTTCGCCGTCGACTCGACGGACAGGAGCGAGTGCCCGCTCGCATGATTGAACTGACACCTCGACCGGAGATTGGCGAAATATCGGTCACCCCGATCGACGAGCCGGAACCGGAGGAGATCCTGTACCGACCAGGCATGACCATGGCAGAGGTCGAGCGGGCAGCTATCGCCGCTGCCCTCAAGGACTTCCGGGGCAATCGCCGCCGAGCCGCTGAGCAGTTGGGGATTGGAGAACGGACGTTGTATCGTAAAATAAGAGCCTATAATCTTGACTCCTGAGTAGCAACGCAGAATGCGGCTAAACCAGCGGCTGTCAAAATTTTGCACCCCATTGAGTCTTGACAGTAGCGAAGCCGTGTGCCGATATTCTTTTCGCAGTTCCCACCCTCCCCACACGGGAAAGTCCTTGCTGAGCTTCCTGATCGACGCTGATCTCTGCGTCGCATGTCTGGCTTGCGTGCGCATCTGTCCCTCGGATGCAATCGAAGTCGTGGGGGAGGCACCGCTTTTGCGCGTGGTAGACGAGTCTTGCATCCGATGCGGTGAGTGTGTTCCAGCCTGTCCCCACCAGGCGGTGAAGGTCACGGGGGAGCTGGGGCGGGCACTCGAGCTGGCGGGACAGGGTACGGCCGCCCTGATCCTCAGTCCCGAGTCGGCAGCACACTTCTATCCGGCAACGCCGGAACAGGTCATCAACGCCTGCTATGCGGCAGGCTTCCGGGTCGTGACCCGGGGCGTGATCGGCGATGAGCTGGTGGCGACGGAGTACCTCCGGTTGTGGGAAGATGAGCCGTGGGGCACGCTGATCCGGTCCACCGATCCGGTTGTGGTGGAGGCGGTTCGGACGCAGTATCCCGAGTTGGTCCCGTACCTGGCGCCGGTGGCGACGCCAACGGTGGCCGAGACGCGATACCTCCGCGTGCGGTACGGGGCATCGCTGCCGGTGGTCTACGCGGGGTATGTGGCGCCGCCCTCGTGTCCCGAGGTTGATGCGGCGGTGACGTTCTCGGATCTCGAGCAGCTCCTGCGCATGCGCAGTGTGAGCATCCTGACGCAGCCGACGTTTTTTCAGCGCATCCCCGAAGAGCGTCGCCGGCACCTGAGCGCGGCGGGCGGGATGCCCCTCGCGATGGTCGAGGAGTCGCGGCAGGCGGGGAGTCGGTTCAAGATCGTTCGCGGGCTCGACGCGCTGCCGGCGCTCGCCCGCGCCGTGGCCGTGGACCGGATCGAGCTGGGGTTCGTCGACATCCTCTCGAACCAGGGTGCGCTCGACCATCCGCTGTCGGGTCCGAAGAACGAGCTGTACTGGCGGCGCGCGCTGGTGGCGAGTGCCGAACCGCCTCGCAGCCGCAGCCCGGTGGTCGACCGAACGCTTTCGGCGAGCATCGGGGCCACGTTCGAGATCAAGCCGCGTCCGGCCCCGGCCGATGCAGCGGCGGTCGAGGCGATGCTCGCGGCGATTGGTCTGGGACCGAACGGCAGGCCATGGGACTGCGGTGCCTGCGGCTACAGCACCTGCGCCCAGTTCGCCCGCTCGGCGGTGTCAGGCAGGGCCAGCCTGAGGCAGTGCCCGCCGCACCAGGAGCGCCGGGCCGACGAAGCGGTGCAGGCGGCGGCGATCGACGTGCTGACGGGCCTGGCGACGTATCGGGTGCTCCAGGAGCGCCTGCAGTACGAAATCGAGCGAAGCAAGCGCAGCGACGACGCGTTCGCGGTCCTGTTCATCGACCTGGATTCGTTCAAGCAGGTGAACGACCGGTACGGCCACGAGGCGGGGAACGACATCCTCCGCGCGGTGGCACTGGAGATCCGGGCGGCAGTGCGTGCCTCGGACGTGGCGGCGCGATACGGGGGTGACGAGTTCGTGGTGATCCTGACACGGACGGATCTTCCGGGGGCGACGCGAGTGGCCGAGGCCCTGCGGGCGGGCATCGAAGGTGTGGGTCGCCGACTGGGCTACCCGGCGGGACTGGTCACCGTGAGCATCGGCGTGGCGGAGTTCGACCCGCAGCGTCCGGCGGATGGTGACTTGCTGGTGGCGGCAGACCGCGCGCTCTATCGCGCGAAGATGGCTGGACGCAATCTCATCGCCGAGGCGCAGCGACTTCGGCAGCACGAGGTGATACGCACGTGACCGGTTCACCGTTCCGTCAGCCGATGTCTGGTGCACCCGGGGCTGGGTCGAGCCCGGGTCCCCGGCCGTCGCCGGAAGTGCAGGATCCGTGGGGTGTACGCCGCGCCGAGAACCTTCTCACGAGTCTCGAGGGAATCCTGTCGGCGCGCGTGGTCACCACGCCGCTGGGTGAGGTGAGCGAGGTCCACGTCCTGGCGCAGGCCGGCCTGCAGCCGAAGCAGCTCGTCCGGAACATCGAATCGGCGCTGCTGGCGCATCTCGGCCTCAAGATCGACCATCGCAAGATCAGCATTGCGCAGACGGCGGACGTGAAGCCGCTCGAGGCGCTCGAGTCGACGGCGGCGCGCGATCGATCGCTCCAGCGCGCGATGCTCTTCGAGAACGTGACCGTCCTGGCGGGTCGCCGGCCGCACCGCGTGACGGTGCAGGTGTCGCTCTCGATGGACGGACAGGTAGAGCACGGCGAGGAAGAGGCGATGGACAACATCAAGGGGCGGGTCGAGGCGGCTGCCAAGGCGGCGCTGTCGTCGGTGGACCGCCTGCTGGGTGATCACTCCCTGGCGCTCGAGGGCGTACGGATGGTGGAAGAGTTCGATCGCGAGTTCGTGTTCATCGTGGCGCAGGGCTTGAGCGGCCGTGAGACGGTACTGCTGACGGGCACGGCCGAGATCCGCGAGAGTGCGGAGCGGGCGGCAGTGTTTGCCGTGATGGACGCGACGAACCGTTGGGCCAACCTGAGGCGGCCCGCATAGCGGGATTCCAGAATCGGGTGCAATGTCTTTGGGAGTGTTCCGCGGGGCCGGGTCCGCAACCTGGTGCCGCATGAATGTGGAACTTTAACGGAAAAACGGGGGCCCCAGTCTACGCAAACAATTAGCGGAGATTAGCGGGTCAGGAGAGCGGAGCGTCACGGAGAGCCATAGCGGGGCTCGCCACTTCAACGGCAACACGAAGTGGTCTCGGGAGGAGGTGACGCTTCATGACGACGCGCAAGGCCGATTCGGTGAGCATCGTGGCTTGGCTGCTCAAGCTGCTTACAGGCGGCGAGGACTGGGCATAAGCGCGTAGTCTGGGTTCCCCCACTTCCTTGCTGGGAAAGGTATGCGATGGCACGATCCAACGTGCTGTGGATGTCTACGTTGCCGCAGTGGTGGTTATGCGCCGCGATCGGTTTCGTTGGTGCTTGGCAAGTGCGTGAGCCATTTCCGGGTGTTCTGGCGGTCCTAAGCGCGTGCGTCGTGGCGTACCTGCTCGATCGTTCGCCCCTGATCGCTACGCGTTTCGTCACATGGGTCCACGTCATTCGTGGTCCATATCGCTGCTGCATCACTGTTCGGAGGTCTCTGGGGCGGGTGGTGGCGGCGACCGCGACGTTGGCTACATCGCTGAGCAGGGGACTGGCTCCAGAACGCAGCATCTTCAACACTGCGCAGCGTGCCCTGTCCGTCATGCGCGGCGCGTTCGTCTACCAAATAGTATTTGGCGGCGCCTCTCCGCCTTCTTTTTTGCTACCAGCAGAAATGTCTGCGGCAGTCGTTCAGCGAGATCTATTCCTGTTCTTTGCTCTTGCCGGTACATATGTCGTCGCCAATAAGATGCTGGTCGCCGGTGCGGCGGCACTGAGGAGTGGTCGGCCGTTCCGAGAAGTGTGGCATCTGAACTCCCGCGGCATCTCGGCTATGATCTGGGTGCAGGTGTTATCTCCATGCTCGTGGCGTGGTTTTACGTGAAAGCTGACAAGAGTGGCTATGGTCCGGTCGGCCTAATTGCAATCGTACTCCCCGTTGTTGGACTGCGTCACGTGTATGCCTTGTATCAAAACCTTGAGGATAGTGGCCAGGAGCTGCTGCAGGTGATGGTGAAGGCCATAGAAGCCCGGGATCCATATACCTCTGGTCACTCGCTCCGCGTGCGAGAGTTGTCCCGCGCGATAGCCCTTGAGCTAGAACTATCGGCAAAGCAGATCGAAGAAATCGAAACCGCCGCTCTCTTGCATGACGTTGGGAAGATTCATGAGGAGTTTGCACCATTGTTGCGGAAGGAATCGCGCCTGACGGACGACGAAACTGCGCTAATGCAGACGCATGCGGCAAAGAGCGCTGAGATTGTTGGCATCATCTCGAAGTTTCGCGGTGCTGTCCAGCATGCTGTCCGTCACCATCATGAGAGGTGGGACGGACAAGGCTACCCTGATGGGACTACGAGCGCCGCAATTCCGCTTGCATCGCGCGATTATTCTAATTGCGGACACAATCGATGCGATGACCACAGATCGCCCCTATCGGAAGCGTTTGAGTCTCGAAATCGTGATTGCCGAACTTCAGAAGTGTAGGGGAACGCAATTCGACCCTGCAATAGTTGACGTGGCCGTTTCGTCAGTCGCTGTGCGTCGGCTCATCGCGGGCCCGGCCGGATCGTCCGAGGACAGCATCGGGCTTGCTCCCCGTTCCTTGCGCGTTGCGCGCCCATCCGGCGCATTCTGGAAGACTAAGCGCGCGTAGCGGCCACCTGTCGTGGGAGGCTGTACCGAGTCAGATGTGCGCGGAAGGCGGTAGGCAACCGTTTTGTTGCTGAATTGAGCGCTGCCTCGTGTTTTGCTGCTGAACCTCTGTCTAGGTCGATCAAAGCGCTGAGCCTTTCGGCTTCATCCCACCAAGACATTCCCTGCACCGCCAAAATGCGTTCGACCATGTCGTGACCTGGGTCCTGCCCTTTGGCTGCTAGAATCGCAGCCCAGCGGGCAATGGCCCCAATATTGGACCTGTCGAGCGGTGCATCCGCTGCGGTTGCCAGCGCCCGCTTTCCAATCGTGCATGCCCTTTCCATGTGACCGCCAATCCAAGCAATGTCGGCCATGAAGGTCAGCCATGCCTGAATGAGGTACTTCGGGAGCTGCGCCGACACGGCATTGTTCTGTTGTGAGATTAGGAACTCAGCCCCTCGGCTTTCACCCGTAAGTTCACGAGCCTCCGCAACGCAGTAGACGGCGAGCAGTCGAGAATAGTCATTGAGCTGACTAAACTCTAGCGACTTCTCACCGTGCGTGCGCTGTTGATCCAACTGGCCGAGTTCACGGTGGCACGCAGCGAGGTGAGCGTGGACAACACCTAGGGAAAATGAGCGACCCAGCCGGTTCAGAATACCAAGCGCTGCCTCATACTCAGCAATCGCTTCTGCATACCTACCTGCCCGCCGGTGACATATGGCCAAGCCGGAGAGAACCCGGTATGAGCGCGCATTGGCAGTAGTGCGTGCCTGGGCACGCTCGGCAAGCTGGAGTAGTTGCGAGTAAGTCTGTTCGCTTTGCTCTGTCGCATACTGTGCGTGATGAGCTAGGTAGACCATCTGAGTGTCCCACTCAAGCATATCATCTGAATCCCAATGATTGGGGCTCGAGGCACTCGCCGCCGCGACAAAAACCCGCGCAAGTTCCTGTGAGTTCTGTGAGCAAGCGATGGCGCCGGCGAAGCGGAGCGCTCGGAGGCGTGTTTGTGGGCTGAGTTTTGCATCCGATACATGCTTGGCTGCGCGGGCGGCAAGGCGTTCGGCTTCGGGCTCCGTAAAGTCAAACATTTCGACTGCGGCACGACCAGCAAGGCAAACGCCGTCAACCGTTGCCCCTTCGTCAGTGAAGCTCGCTAGCAGGGCTGTGGATTCCTGCCAGCGACCCTGCTCTTGGAGCAACTCAACCAAAAGCAATCGAGCTTCCTTAAGGGCCTCACCAGCTAGCGAAGTCAGACCCGAATCGATGCGACGCTCGGCTTCGTGTACTAGACCCTTTCGAATCGCTATGCGTGCCCCCGACAGCAAGTGTTGCGTCGCCTCCTCCTTCCGCCCGCACCGCATGCAGTGCCACGCGATCTCCAAGCCAAGCGAGTCATCACCCTTTGCAGCCCGTTCCAGCAGCGCATCCGCGATCAGCCCGTGCAGCAGGAGCCGCATCGGCGAGGGCACCGCGTAGTACGCGTGGGCGCGCACCAGATCATTGGCAAACTCAAGATGGTCCCCGCCATCACGGAGGATCCGGTACTGCGCCAGCATGGTGAGCCCGGTCATGACGTCGCTCACCCGAAGATCGGCAAGCGCATACAATGCGGAGTCGTTGAGCCGGGGGCCAAGGACCGCCGCCATGTGCAGCGTGTTACGGGTCGCAGGATCAAGCGTGCGGACCAGGCGATCGAGCAACAGCTGGTACGCCTCGTCAGGCTCGCCCCGCCGACCCGCATCCGCCGTGACCGCGTCAAGGCTGAGCGCCAGGCACTGCGACCCGCTCCTGGCCCAGTCGCGTACCAGCAGCTCGAGGACGAGGGGAAAGCCGGCCGCCGCGCTGATCAGGGCACGGCGAACCGTCGCTGACGGCATGAGCTGCAGCTCGGCGGCGAGGAGGTCGAGGAGGGTCCTGCTGTCTTCCTCCGCGAGGGGCAACAGCTCGAGCGGGTGAATGCCGAGTGAGACGCTGTTGTCCCGGAGCCGGGCGGCCTGCGGCGACTGGTGGAGTTCGGCGGGCCGCGCCACGAAGAGCATGAGGATCGGCTGGGCATCGGCGAGGCGGACCACACGGTGGAGGACGGCAAGGCTGACATCGTCAGCATGGTGCCCGTCGTCGATGACGAGAATGACGGGGTGCTCCTCCGCCACCGCAGCCATCAGGGCGTGCGCGGCCTCGGTGAAACGGATGCGCGCCGCGTCGCCTGTGCTTTCGAGGGGAGGCGGGAGCACCGGGAATCGCTGCCGCACCGCCGGGATGGTCTGGGCCAGTTCGGCGAGCGCGTCGGGTGGCGCTCCCGAAGACCCGGGGCGCTCCACGAGCTGCGCAAGCAGGCCGGACACCATGGCATAGGGAATATCCCGCTCCACCTCATGACACTGGACCCGCGCCACGGTGGCGCCCTCGAGCCCGGCGGCGGTCGTGAGGCGATCCACCAGGGTGCTCTTCCCGATGCCGGAATCGCCCAGGAGAAGCCGATGCCGGGGCGCCCCCCGCTGGGTCCCCTCCCACGCCTCGTAGAGCTCGCGATACTCGCGCCCGCGGCCCACGAACGGACGGCCACGCCACTGATCGGTGCGCACCGGCGGGATGTCGGGCACCTCGGGGCGCTCCCATTCGCGCCGCCGGAGACGCAACGCCATGCCCTCGAGCAGTGGCGACGGAGCCGCGCCCAGCCGGCGGGCGAGTGCGGCCTTCCAGTCCTTGAACAGGCGGAGTGCCGAAAGGCGGTCGCCCGCAAAGGCGCGCGCCTCCATCCGGGCGCGGATGCCCTCCTCGCTCAAGGAATCGAACCGGAGCAGCCGCAAGGCGAGCGTCTCGATCTGGCGGAAGTCGCCGGTGCGGCGGCAATGATCGATGAGGATGACGAGGGCGTCGCACACATTCGGCAGCAGCCGGGCATGCTCACCATCACGCCAGTGCGAGAAGGGCAGGGCATCGGAGAGTTCGAAAGACTGCAGGAACCCGTCGACATCGAGCTGCACCTCGAGTTCCGTACCGAGCACCTCGCCCCGGAGCAAACGGTCAACATCGAGTGCCACGGTCCCGGGCCTGAGGCGGATACGGTCGCCGGACGTCTCGAAGGCCTCCTTGCCGAGCTTGCCGCGGAGCCCCGACATCGCTGTGGCGAGTGAATGGCGCGCCTCGCCGCGGGGCACCTTGGGCCAGAGGAGTTCCGCCAGCGCATCCCGGGTGTGCGGTCGGGGCTCCATGGCGAGGTAGCAGAGCAGGGCGAGCTGCTTGCGGGTGCGCAGCCGAATGGGCCGACCGCCGAGCGAAAAAAGGCCGGGTTCGCCGAGGCAGCGAAGGAGATAGTGAGTTGGCATCGAGGTCGGGAAAGAGTCGGAAGAGAGGATATGCGACAGGATCAACCGGGCGTCAAATAATCGCCCCGTTCCGCCGTGGCGGTGCTGGCACATCGGTTGCCCGTTCCTTTGTCTGCACGATTTTCCAGGACCGCGAACCACCCGGGGATGTACTTGCTGCAGAAGGGCTTATGCGGCGGGTCCAACGTGCCCCGCAACCGATTGCAGTGCTGAAATCGACCCTTGAGGAGGTGCAGATGTCCCGATTCGTCGATGTCCCGCTTCGGCGTGCCTGGCTTGCGGCGGCCGCCGTCCTCACGCTTGCCGCCTGTGGCGACGGGAACGACGGCAGCGGTGCGCCCTTCAGCGCAGACGGCACCGCCAGTGACATGAATGCCGTGTCGGCAAGCTTCAGCACGCCGGCGATGGCGAGCCTGGGATGGGCCGCCGGAAGTATCGACGGTGTATTTGGCGCGGCGATGGTCTCGACCACTGTGGGTGCGATCCATGACGCCGCACCGCGGTCAGGCAACCTCGCCGCCACGGCGCGCCGGCTGGTGCGCGCGTCGGCAGCGTTCAACGGAGGCCCGGTTCGGGACGCGGCCCTCCTCGTGATACCTGTAGAGGTGCTGGGAACGACGTTCGAATACAACGGAACTTCGGGGCAATACGAGGCGACGGCGCGGACGGGCGCACCGACCAACGGCGTGCGATTCATCCTGTACGCAGTGAACCCGGTCACGCGCGTCCCGGTGGAACCACTCACCGAGGCGGGATACGCCGACGTGCTCGACCAGAGCACGGCGACGGCGGATGCGGTGCGATTGCAGCTCGTATCGGGCGGCGTGACCTACCTGGACTACGGCGTCACCGGCTCGGTCACTGCGACCACGGGCCACGCCGTGGTGGACGGCTACGTGACCGATGGCACGACACGCGTCAACTTCGACCTCGACAACAGCTACTCCGATGCCAACGGATCAGCCGCGTTCGACTACCGGCTCGATGCTCCCTCGCTCGACGTGGCACTTCACTACACGCTCGGGCTGAGCCAGCTGTCGGGCGCGGCAGCGATCGCCGATATCGATATTGCCCTGGCAGGGCCACATGGTGATGTCGGCATCGAGGGACAACTGGTGGAGGGTGTCGGCGTGCTCACGGCCACCGTGAATGGCGGGCCGTTCGCCCTGGTGACGCTGGGCGACTACTCCGACGTGACCAGCATCACCAAGCCGGATGGTTCGGCGCTAAGCGCCCCGGAGTACGGCGCCCTTGCCGCCATATGGGGCGCGGTCCTGAAGGGACTGGACCTGTTCGAGGACCTCCTCGACCCCGTCGACCACATGTTCTAGCGCTCAGGCCACGCTGCTCCACCGCGGGCCGGCCACCAGCTCGGCCACCAGGTCCTCGCTCGACCGGCCCGCCGCCTCGGCTGCAAAGTTGGTAACGAGGCGGTGCCGGAGCACCGACGGCGCAACCGATTTCACGTCGTCCAGGTCGGCCATCGGACGGCCGGCCATGGCGGCGCGCGCCTTGGCGCCAAGCACGAGGTACTGGGATGCACGGGGACCGGCGCCCCAGTCCACATATTCCTTTACCACCGGCGGCGCATCGGCGTCGCCCGGACGGGTCATGCGGGCGAGCAGCACGGCAGCCCGGATCAGCCCCGCCGACACCGGAATCCGGCGCACCAGGTCCTGCACACCAAGCAGCTGCTCGGCATCGAGCACGGGATGCAGCTCGGCGTGACGATTGCCGGTGGTCTGCTCCACGATCGCCTCTTCTTCTGTGCGACTCGGATACCCCACCCGCAATTCCAGCATGAACCGGTCGAGCTGCGCCTCCGGCAGGGGATAGGTGCCCTCCTGCTCGATCGGATTCTGCGTGGCGAGCACGAAGAACGGGTCGGGCAACCGGTAGGTGGTGCCGGCGGCGGTGACGTTGTGCTCCTGCATCGCCTGTAAGAGCGCCGCCTGCGTCTTGGGCGGCGTGCGGTTGATCTCGTCGGCCAGCACCACATTGGCGAAGACCGGCCCGGGCACGAACCGGAAGGCCCGCTTGCCGGTGGTCAGGTCTTCCTCGATGATCTCCGTGCCGGTGATGTCGCCGGGCATCAGGTCGGGCGTGAACTGCACCCGGTTGAAGCTCAGTTTCAGCGCCTCGGCCACGGTCTGCACCATGAGGGTCTTGGCGAGCCCAGGGACGCCCACGAGCAGCGCATGACCGCCGGCGAGGATGGCGGTGAGAATCCCGTCAACGACGGCGTCCTGACCGACGATGCGCTGGGCCACCTGGGTTCGGAGGGACGCGACGGCCGAAACCAGGCGTTCCAGGCGTTCGAGATCGGTGGAAGGGGCGGCCTTCGTGGCGGTCATCAAAGCTCGACGGTTAGGGGACGCTGGAAGTTACGCGAGATGAGGCTGAAAGTTGCACCCGGGGCCCATTTGGGTGCCCTGCCATGACCCGGAAATCACACCCACATCTTAGCTTGCGCCAAATTTCACAAGCGGATACGTTGTCGGGCTTGTGAACCCCAGTGGAAGGCCCCCGGACAAGGGTCCCAACCCGTTGCTGTACTTGGGCCTGGGTGTCCAGCTCGCGGCCACGGTCGGCCTCGGTGTGTTCGGTGGCCAATGGCTGGACCGCCGTGTCGGAACGGAGGGGGTCTTTGCCCTCGTTGGCGGTCTCGTCGGTTTTGCCCTGACGATGGTGACCCTGCTGCGTGCGCTGGGGAAGCGCGGGGGCGAGTGACGCCTCCGGCGCGCTGGTACCTGATCGGACTCGCGGTAACCACGGTGAGTGCGGCACTGGTTGGCGTGCGACTGGGCCCCGAGGCGCGGGCTGGGGTGTGGCTCGCCTGCGGGCTCACGCTGCTGCTGCAGGGTCCACTTGGCTGGTGGCTGGTGCGCTCGATCGGCCGGCCGGAGTTCATGGTGGTGTGGATCATCGGGATGCTGGCACGGGCAGGGCTACTGGGCCTGCTGGCGTTTGTCGTCCTCCCGCTGCTTGGATGGCCGCTCGGACCAGGACTGCTCGCAACGGCCGGGCTCCTGTTCGCGATGTTGCTGGTGGAATCGCTGGTGGCCCTGCTCGCAGGGCATTCTGCAGAGGCGAAATGAAGCACTTCGGATACGCAATCAGCTCGGTGCTCTCGTCGGTGGCATTGATGCCGTCGCTGGCGCATGCCCAGGATCATGCGGCGAGCAACGAGATCGACATCATGCACCACCTCGGCAACTCGCGGTATCTCGAGCTGCCGTACTGGAAGGCTCCGTACTCGAAGGAATGGGCGCTGCCCCAGTTCCCGCCGGTGCACCTTGGGCCGCTGACGATCGACTTCTCCATCACCAAGCACCTCGTATTCCTCGTCGCGTCCGCCATCATCGTGGCGATCGCCTTCATCTACGCCGCCGGCGTGGTGAAGCGGGCCGAGGCGGCGGGCAAGCCCCCCAAGGGGCTGGGTGGCACGCTCGAGGCGATGTCCCTCTACATCCGCAACGAGGTGGTGCTCCCGAACGTGGGACATCATGGCGAGAAGTACGTACCGTACCTGCTGACGGTCTTCTTCTTCGTGCTCGTCTGCAACCTGCTGGGACTGCTGCCCTGGGGCAGCACCGCCACCGGCAACATCGCGGTGACGGCGGCGATGGCGCTCCTGTCGCTCATCGTGATCGAGATCTCGGGCATGCGGTCGCTCGGCTTCAAGGGCTACATGCAGACGATTTTCTATCTCCCGCCGGGGCTGCCAACGGCACTCAAGCCCATCATGCTCGTGATCATGACGCCGGTGGAGATCATCTCGAAGCTCTCGAAGCCGTTTGCGCTGGCCGTTCGACTGTTCGCCAACATGACGGCCGGTCACGTCGTGGTGCTGGCCCTGATCGGGCTGACGTTCTTCTTCCGGAGTGCCGTGGTTGGCGTCGGGTCGTCGGTGCTGGCCACCGGCATCATGATGCTTGAACTGTTCGTGGCGTTCCTGCAGGCCTTCGTGTTCACGCTGCTGACGGCGGTGTTCATCGGCCTGATCCGGGAGTCACACTAGTGCGGTCGGCCGCGCGCGCTCGCGCGAGCCGGCACCTGTAGTCCGCCGAATGGTGGACGAAGCCCGCTGGCGCCGACAGGCGCCGTTGGCGGGTACCGCGACGGAACCAGGGCGGGAGACCCGGTTCGACAGCGCGGCGAGCGCGACTCAATTTCATCTCCCACGTTTCTCCTGGAGCCGTACATGTTGAACATGCTTGCTCTCCTGCAGGAAACTGCCCCGGCTGCTGCCGCCACCGGCAAGGGTCTCGCGCTGATCGGTGCCGGCCTGGCCGCAGGTATGGCCACGCTTGGTGCCGGCCTGGGCATTGGTCGCATCGGTGGGTCGGCGGTCGAGGGAATGGCCCGCCAGCCGGAAAACACCGCCCGGATCCAGACCGCGATGATCATCTCGGCGGCCCTCATCGAGGGTGTCGCGCTGTTCGCCGCCGTCGTGGCGTTCGTCATGCAGGGCAAGGTCACGTTCTGATCACCCACGAGGGCGCAATGCAGAAGACACTTGGTCTCGCCGCCCTTGCGATGCTGGCGCCGGTTACACCGGCGCTGGCATCGGAGGGGGGAGGCAGTGGTGGACTGTTGACGGTCGATGGCGGCCTGATGATCTGGACGCTGATCGTCTTCGGGTTGCTGTTCGCGGTGCTGAGGAAGTACGCGTGGCCGCAGATCCTGGGCGCGGTCGAGGCGCGGGAGAAGATGCTGGAAGACCAGATCGCCAACACCGCGCGCCTGCAGGAAGAGGCGAAGCGGCTGGTGGAACAGGGCCGGCAGGCAGTGGCCGATGGCCGGGTGCAGGCGCAGTCTATCCTCGCTGAGGCGAAGGCGCAGTCGGAGCGGGAGCGTGCGGCGGCGGTCGAGCGCACCAAGGCCGAACAGGACGACCTGCTTGCGCGGGCGCGGCGGGACATCGCCGCCGAGCGGGATCGCGCGATCAGCGAGCTGCGTCGCGAGGCGGTGGACCTGTCCCTTGCCGCGGCGACCAAGCTCGTTGGTGAACGGCTGGACACCGAAGCCGACCGGAAGCTCGTCACCAGCTACCTGGCCACGCTGGGAGCAAAGCATTGAGGAATCCCGCCATCGCCCGGAACTACGCCGAGGCGCTGTTCGAGCTCTCGGCGTCGACGGGTCGCGCCGAGGCCTATGCAGGGTTGATCGACGCCGTGGCCTCGGCGGTGGCATCATCGCCGGAGATCGAGGCGGTGCTGATGTCGCCGCGCGTGCCGAAGGCAAAGAAGGTCGAGTTGCTGGGCCGCGGGTTGCAGTCCGCGCCGGCGGAATTTGTGCGCTTCATCCAGGCAGTGGTGCAGCACGGGCGGCAGCAGTATTTCACGGATGTTGCGCGGGAGTACGGCGCGCTGGTGGACGCCAAGTTCAACCGGCTGCGTGCCACGGTGTCGCTGGCGCGCGAACCCGATGCCGCGCTGCAGGAGTCGATCCGCGCAGAGTTGTCCGCGGCGTTCGGCAAGGAGGTGCATCCCACGTTCCTCGTGGATCCCTCGCTGCTGGGTGGCACGCTGGTCAAGGTCGGGGACAGGATCTTCGACGGATCGCTGCGTCGACGGATGAACAGCCTTCGACGCCAGCTGCTCACGCGGTAGGGCGCTACGCCTTGTTCTCCACCAGGCGGCCGGCACTGTTGCCGGCCGCCTGTTCCGTTGAGGCCGGTCGGGTGCCCAGCTGGATCAGCAGCACGGAGAAGAGGATGATCCCCATGGCGAGCAGTGTGCGTGCCGTGATCGGTTCGCTGAGGATCGCCCAGCCGAGCAGCACGGCGACGACGGGGTTGATGTAGGCTGCCGTACCTACCACGGTGGGCGAGGCGTGGCGCATCAGGTAGGTGTATGCGGTGAAGGTGAGGATCGAGCCGAACGCCACCAGGTAGGCGAACGCCGCGATCGCCTCCGGCGCGACGCTGACCGGGAGCCGCTCGCCGGCAGCCGTGCCAACGCCAAGCATGAGCACGCCGCCAGCGAGCATCTGGATGGCAGAAGAGATATTGACTGGTAGCTTGAGGCCGAGTCGCTTGCCGTAGACGGTACCGAAGGCCCATGATGCGCTGCCGAAAACCAGGGCGACGGGACCGCGAAGGTCGGCGTGCAGGAGTTCGGCGGGTGTGACGCCCACGAGGAGCATGCTCCCGAGGAAGCCCAGGGCGAGGCCGATGAGCACGCGCGCGCTCAGCCGGGCGGGCCCGCCGGGGAGCAGGGCATCGAAGGCGGCGGTCCAGAGGGCAACCGTCACCACGTAGATGCTGGCGAGGCCCGACGGCACGAACTGTTCTGCCCACACGACCGCGCCGTTGCCGCCGAGAAAGAAGAGGGCGCCGAGCAGGGCGAGCGCCATCCAGGTGCGCCGGGTGCGGGGCAGCCGCTCGCCGCGCCAGAGTGCCACCGCGCCGAGAATGGCCCCGGCGAGGAGGAAGCGGGCGCCGCCGAACAGGAAGGGCGGCAGGTGGGCGACGCCGACCCGGATGGCGAGGTAGGTCGAGCCCCACACGATGCAGACGATCAGGTAGGCCGCGAGGAGGCGACCGCGGAGGACGGCCATCAGCGCGCCGCCGCGCCGGGCCGGGCGCCGGGCTTCTCGAACAGGGTGGACAGGACGATGGTCGTGCGCGTGGTGACCGGCTGGTCGGGCAGGCGCAGGGCGCGCAGCACGTCGCTCAGCTTGTCGAGGGAGGCCGCCGCGACCTTCAGGATGTAGCAGTCCTCGCCTGCAACATGATGGCACTCGAGTACGTCGGGATGTTCGGCCAGGCTCTGGATGCCCGGCTCGAGCCCGTTCCCGAGCGAACTGGGATAGCGTACGGCAACGAAGGCGGTGATCGGCCGCCCGATCCGGGCGCGATCGATATTGGCGTGGTAGCCGGTGATATAGCCCGCCTCCTCCAGCTTCTTCACGCGCTCCATGACTGCGGGGCGGGAGAGGCCCACCTGTCCGGCGATCGCCTGGTGGGACATCCGCCCATCGGCGGCGAGCAGATCGAGGATCTGGAGGGAGATGTTGTCGAGTTCGTGATTCATCGCAATATGTTATGCGATATTCAATATTTGTCAACTATTCGTTGTAGAAATTAGAGCAGCGCCGTCGAAACGTAGGTAAACCCAGAAACGGCAAGGGTCGGCATACCCCATGATCACGCTCCTCGCGCTCCTGCTTTCGAGTGCCCCGACCGATACCACGCGAACCGGTCCCGCGCCGTATTGGCAGCAGGACGTGGCCTACGACATCACCGCGCAGCTCGAGGAGCCCCTGGGGGTGCTTCGGGGCGCGGAGCGGATCCGCTACTTAAACCACTCCCCGGACACGCTGCATTCCTTCTCCCTGCATCTCTACCTCAACGCGTTCCGGCCAGGCTCACGCTGGAGCGATGGCGACTCGGCGGAGGGTCGCCGGCGCTTCAACGACCTGAAGGATCCCGACTACGCATACAACCATGTGAGCGACGTCCGCATCATGGGTCGCGCCGTGACTGCCGTCTATCCCTACGCACCCGACAGTACCATCGTGCGGTTCGACCTGCCCGCCCCGCTGGCACCGGGTGACTCGATGATGGTCGAGATGAACTGGGATGCGAGGCTTTCCACGGTGGCACGTCGCCAGGGACGGAAGGGCCGCCAGTTCGACTTCGCCCAGTGGTATCCGAAGGTGGTCGTATACGACACCTACGGGTGGGAGGAACATCCCCTCGTGGCGGCGGGTGAGTTCTACGGCGAGTTCGGCACCTTTCGTGTGCAGGTGGACGTGCCCGCCGACCAGGTGCTTGCGGCCACCGGTGTGCCGGTCTGCGGCGATCCGGGCTGGGCCGGCGCCAACCAGGATCGCGCGCGCGCGGTGGAGTATGGTGTCGAGGCCTATCCGGCGGTGGCGGAGCAGGTGCGCGGTCCCGGGGCCGGGCAGAACGGGGATTGCACGTTCACCGACTTTCCCGCGGCCACCCTTCCCTCCGGCTACAAGCGGGTGCTCTGGTACGCCGAACAGGTGCACCACTTCGCCCTGTCGATGAGTCCCGAGTACCTCTATGAGGGAGGGCGCTTCCAGCAGACCCTGGTGCACGTGCTTTACCGCCCGGGCGACGAGAAGAGCTGGGGCGGCGGGATCGCCGTGAAGCGGACGGAAACGGCGCTGCAGTGGCTGGGCCGGCTCTATGGCCCATTCGGCTGGCCGCAGATCACCAACCTCCACCGGATCGACGGCGGCGGCACCGAGTTCCCGATGATGATCATGGACGGCTCGGCGAGCCAGGGCCTCATCGTTCACGAGCTGGGGCACAACTACACGATGGGCCTGCTCGCCAACAACGAGTGGCGCGAGGGGTGGCTCGATGAAGGCTTCACCTCATTCCAGACGAGCTGGTTCGACGAGGTCACGGGACAGACGGGCGTGTATGCGTCGAACGAGGGCAGCGTGCTGCAGATGGACCTGGGTGGCTGGTCGGAGCCGGTGAGCCTGATCAGCGACGAGTACAGTGACTTCATCATCTACAACCAGATGATCTACTCGAAGGGTGAGCTCTTCCTGCAGCAATTGCGGTACGTGGTGGGCGACTCGGTGATGCACCAGATCCTGCAGACCTACTACCAGCGCTGGCAGTACAAGCACGTGGACGGCGCCAAGTTCCAGGCGGTGGCGGAGGAAGTGTCGCGCATGGACCTCAGCACGCTCTTCGGCCAGTGGCTCCATGGCACGCCGATGTTCGACTACGCGGTGGGCAAGGTGAAGCGCGAGCGGCGCGGCGAGGGCTGGGTGACGCGAGTGCAGGTGGTGCGCAAGGGCGACGGCATGATCCCGGTGGACGTGGCGGTGATCGCGGCGCACGACACCGCCGTCGTGCGCACCAGCGGCATGGCGAGCACGGCATGGGTGGAGGTGCCGACGCGCTCGGAGCCGAAGGTGGTGCTCATCGACCCGAGCGTGCGGACCCATGACTGGAACATGCTGAACAACCGGTATCGCTTCCGGCTCTTCGACCGGCGGTCACCGCCGTCGACCAACTACTTCGACACCTGGTTCAGTGAGCCGGTGAGTCGCGACCGGATCGAGCGCGGCTTCATGCCGACGGTGTGGTACAACACCGCTGGCGGCATCGTGGTTGGCGCGCGCGCGCGGCAGAACTACCTCGGCATGTTCGAGGAGAACCAGTTCCTGCTGTCGTACACCCTGGGCGCCCCGGGTGACGACGCGAACGTGCAGGAGCTCGACTTCTTCCTCCGGCTCAAGAACCCGGTGGCGCTGCGGGCGCCGAGCCAGTCGCAGCGCTTCGAGGCGTTCCGTACCGAAGGGCGCTGGGGTGGCCTGCTGGGCTGGGAGTGGAGCCGGCGCGATCACCTCACGTTCGGGCCGACCCGCAGCGCCGGGGTCAGCCTTCGCCTGGTGGACATCGACAATACCGCCTTCCTCGATCCCCAGCAGTACATCGATGTGGGGATCGTCGAGCTGATGACGGACTGGGGCATCCGGAACCGGGTGGGCCAGTGGCAGCTGGGATGGAAACTCTCCCTGGGCGGCGGGCTGGTGTTCAATCGCGATGGCCTGGCGGCGGTGCAGCCCGACCTCGACCAGTTCTACTTTCGCGGTGAGTTGGAGGGAACGGCCCGCCGGGAAATTGCGAAGAAGCTGACCTTCGCCGGCCGGCTGTACGGCGGTGTGGCCACGGGCGCGCACGCGGCCGCGAAGCAGCGGCAGGTGTACCTGAGCAGCTCGGACCCGTTCGAGCAGCTCTACAATCCTTTCCTCCGCTCCGAGGGCGCATTGCTCGTGCTGGATGACGTGCCCTACCAGGCGCCGGGCGGCGCCGGTGTCCGGGCCGTGGATTTCAGGGTGTCGAACTCGGGGCTCATTGCGGCCAACGTGGAGGTGGAGCGCACCGTCGTGGAGCGCCGGAAGAGCCGGCTCTTCGGCCGGGTGTCGGTTGCGGCCTTCGGGGATGCGGCCCAGGGCATCGGTGGTCCCGCCCAGCTCGCGACGGGGGAGCAGCTTGGATTCGTGGCGGACGCGGGTCTGGGCGTGCGCGCCAGTCACCGGATCGGCAAGACTTCGTTCCTGACCCGCTTCGACTTTCCCTTTTACCTCAGCGAGCCGGCGTACTCGCGAAACGACTTTGCGCAGGATGACGCCTTTGCCTTCCGCTGGCTCTTCAGCGTGCAGGCGGCCTTCTAGCCCTCGTCGCCCTCGGCTGGGCCGTGCCCGGCGTCAAGGGAGAGCAGGCGCGAGTCGACATCGGCGAGGAGTTTCTGCGCCGCCTCGAGGCCCAGTTCGCCATGTCGCTGGGCCTCGTCAATTTCCGTTCGTTCGACCATGAGGAGGCGACGGCGGGTGCGGAGGTTCTCCTCCTGCCGCAGTTCCGCCTGGTCGAGCGGCAATTCGGCAATGCTCGCTTCGGCATCCTGTACGCGCTGCTCGTATTCCTCCCGCAGCTTCTCCTGCACCTCGCGTGACACCGGCCGTCCCTTGCCCCGCGACTGGAGGGCCGTGAGCGCGGCATGCGCTGCCTCGACCTGGCCACGGGCCACCTCGTAGCCGAGCCGACCTGCCGCGCCGCTGGCGAGACCCAGGCGCCTGAGCAGTGGACCCATGGTCAACCCCTGCACCAGGATGGAGAGGATCACCACGCCAAAGGTTGCCGTGACCAGGAGGGCCCGATTGGGAAAATCGGCCGGGAGGCTCAGGGCCAGTACCATCGAGAGCCCGCCACGCAGGCCGCCCCACGCCAGCACCGGCGCCCACTTCGGGGGAATGCGTTCCTTGGTGCGCGACAGCAGCCCCACCACGCCACTCACGACGATGGCCCGACCCACCACGACCGCGGCGAACGCCGCCAGGATGATGCGCCACGAATCGGCCAGGTCGCCGATGCGCACCTCGAAGCCGATGAGCAGGAAGACAATGGAGTTGAGCAGGAAGGCGAGGTACTCCCAGAACGATGCGACGGCGATCCGGGTGGTGGGCGACATGCCGACGCGCGCGCCGTAGTTGCCGCAGAGCATGCCGGCCACGACGGTCGCGATGACGCCGGAGCCGTGCACCTGTTCCGCGAGGATGAAGGAACCGTACGCCGCGATGGTGGTGAGGGTGATCTCGATCATCGCGTCGTCGATCTGCTTGGTCAGGTAGGACATGGCGAGGCCGGTCAGCAGTCCGACGATGGCGCCGAGTCCGACCACCCGGATGAACTCCAGGGCCACGGCGGAACCGGACAGTGCGGTCCCCGACACCGCACCAAGGATGACGGTAAAGAACACGATCGAGGTGCCGTCGTTGAACAGGCTTTCGCCCTCGATCAGCACCCCCAGGCGCGCAGGCACCCCCAGGCTCCGGAACAGCCCCACGACAGCCATCGGGTCGGTCGCGGCGACCAGTGCCCCAAACACCGCCGCCTGGCCCCACGTGAGTTCGTCGGTGAGGTGCAGCCCGGTGCCGCTCGCCATCATGATCGCCGCCGTCAGGGCGATGGCGGCGGCCACCCCCGGAAGGGCAAAGGACAGTATCGCTCCGGTGTTCCGGCGAAAGGCGTTGAACTCGAGATGAAAGGCGGCCTCGAACAGGAGGCCGGGCAGGAAGAGCGAGAACAGCAGTTCCTGCGTGAGATGGGGCGGCTCGAGCAGGTGCAGGGGCCCGAGCATCAGGCCGGCCGCAACCAGGGCGACGGTGTAGGGCACCTTGAGCTGCCGGGCGATGAGCGCCACGCCGGTGGCGATGATCACGAGCAGGACCACGATGTTCTCGATGTGCACGACCGGCGGCTCCCTGTCTGGTGGTGAACCCCGCCGGTTGCCCGACGGCTGCGCTGCCACAAAGATGGCGCACCATACCCTATCTTGCAGCAGTGCGCGCGTTCGTGCGCCGACAGCGACGGTCAGGGGAGGGTAACAACAGATGCAGTTCAACGGGGGCCGACGGGATGCGCTTCGCTCGGCTTTCGGGCAGTGGGTCGAGCGCCTGGTCGAGGCGACCGAGGAGCGCATGGTGTCGCAGCGCTACCTCCGCCCGCCCGGCGCCCTCCCCGAGCTGGGATTCCTGGCGGCCTGCACCCGATGCGGGGATTGCATCCCGGTGTGCCCGGTCCAGGCCATCCTTCGCGCCCCCACCGAGGCGGGGCTGGCCGCCGGAACGCCGTACCTCAACGTGCAGGTGAAGGCCTGCATCGCGTGCCCGGACATGCCGTGCGCGCGCGCCTGCCCGACCGAGGCGCTGACCGTACCGCCCGACGGGTGGACCGACTACCGCCTCGGCGCGGTGGAGTTCGTCCCCGAGCGCTGTGTCACCTACAAGGGTGTCGAGTGCCAGGTCTGCGCGAAGGCATGCCCCGTGGGCGAGCGAGCACTGGCGATGGATGATGACGGGCACCCGGTGCTCAAGCTGGAGGGGTGTGTGGGATGCGGCAGCTGTGTCCGGGCCTGCATCACGAGCCCGTCGTCATTTGTGTTCAAGGCGGCGCAGGGATAGGGCGTGAGGGCGTGAAGTGGACGTGAGGACGTGAGGACGTGAAGGATTCCGAGTGATGTCCGTCTTTTCCGCAGGGGAACTACAAGCATGCAAGTGATCATCCCGCTCGCCGGCAAGGGCACGCGACTCCGCCCCCACACCCACCTCGTCCCGAAGCCGATGCTGAAGGTGGCGGGAAGACCGGTAATGGACTGGGTGATGGACCGGCTCGAGGGCCTCAAGATCACTGAGCTGATCTTCATCACCGGGCACCTGAAGGACCAGGTCGAGGCCTACAGCAGCACCCGCTACGGGTACCCGGCCCGCTATATCGAGCAGAAGGTGCAGGATGGCACGGCGGGCGCGATCAACCTCGCGCGGCCGTACGTGACGGGCCCGGTCCTCATCATCTTCGTGGACACGGTGTTCGAGGCGGACCTGACCCTCATCAACCGCTCCGACGCCGATGGGATCATCTGGGCCAAGGAAGTGGAGGACTACCAGCGCTTCGGGGTGGTGGTCACCGACGCCGACGGGTACATGACGCGCATCGTGGAGAAGCCGAAGGAGCCGATCTCCCGGCTGGCCAACATCGGCCTCTACTACATCAAGGCGGTGGACAGCCTGTGGGAGGGTATCGATCATGTGCTCGCCTCCCCGGCCAACAAGGGCGAGTACTACCTCACCGATGCCTTCCAGTTCATGATCGAGAAGGGGAAGCGGATCCTGACCGCCGAGGTGGGTGGGTGGTATGACTGCGGCAAGCTCGACACCCTGCTCGAGACCAACGAGATCCTGCTGCGGAAGGGTGCCGCCCGGCACCCGGAGTTTCCCGCCGGCGTGGACGTCATCGAGCCAGTGTACATCGAGGATGGCGTGCGCATCGAGCGCAGTGTCATTGGCCCGAACGTGAGCATCGAGTCGGGAACGGTTATTACCGACAGCGCGGTGGCCAACATGGTCATCGGCCGCGATGCCCGCCTGACGGACGTGCGGATCAATGGCGGGATGCTGGGCAACCGGGTGATGCTCGATCACTTCGAGGGCAGCGCCAGCCTCGGGGATGACGCCGAGATCTCCGGGCGCTGACGCCGTGAGCGCCGTCGACGAACTCTGTCGGTCCTACCTCGATGTGCGCTGGCACTTCGACCCGGCCGCGGGGAGTGCCGCCGGTCGCATCGAGCATGACGGCCGGCTCGGCCGGTTCGACGCCGATGCGGTCCGGGAGCACCTCGCGGCGGTGCGCTCGCTTGCCGGTGCCGCCGAGGAGATCGATGTCGACGATCCGCAGGAGGAGATCGACCGCACCGGCCTCCTCGATGACATGCGAGTGCTCGGCTTCCGGTTCGACTACGAGGAGCCGCACCGGCGCAATCCTGCCTTCTGGCTGCGCCACCTGAGCGACGCGCTCCTGGCGGTCCTTCGCCGGGAAGACGGTGACGGCGTCACGGCGGGTGCACTGGCCGAGCGCCTGCGCGACATCCCTCCCTACCTCGATGCGGCGATCAGTACCCTGGACCGGCCCGCCGGCATTTTTGCCGACACGGCGCTCACGATGCTCGGGACCACGGGCGCCACGGTGGTCGAGGCCACCCAGCGGTATGGCCTCATTGCGCCCGAGCTGAAGGCCGACCTGGACGCGGCCACGGTGACGGCACTGGCAGCCCTCAAGTCGTTCGGGCTCGCGCTCAACCAGCGCGTGGCGCCGAGTCCCGACCCAATGGCATTCGCGGCGGGCGAGGAACAGTTCGAGCGCCGGCTCCGCTTCGAACACGCCCTCCTGTCCAGTGCGCCGGAACTGTGGCGGTACGGGCTGCATCTTCGGGAGGAGATCGAGGCGCAGCTCGTGGCGCTCGGGCGGCAGATCGACCCGTCGCGCCATTGGCGTGACATCGCCGAGGAGCTGCTCGCCGACGCGACGGATGCGTCGGCGCGTGCGGGGGTGTTCTCCGATGAGATGGCCCGGGCGGTGGCGTTTGTGGAGGAGCGTGCCCTGTTGACGCTGCCGGACGAGCCGGGCCAGCTGCTTCTGGCGGGCGATCCGCGGGACTACGCGAGGCACCAGGTTCCCGTCGTCGTGGCACGCGAGGTGTGGCCGGGCCGGCACGCGCATGCGGCACGGGCCAGGCAGCTCGACTCGGAGGTACGGCGCAGCCTCGCCTCGGCGATCACCGTCCACGGCTGGGCGCTCTACGCGCAGGAACTGATGTCCGACGAGGGCTACTTCCGGAGCCAGGAGACGAGGCTGCTGCATCTCGTCGGCATGCTGAAGAGCGCGGTCCAGGTCGACCTCGACGTGGGCCTGCATACCCGTGGAATGACGCCGCAGGCCGCGATCGATGAGCTGGTGGAGCGGGTGCCGATCGAGCGCCAGGCGGCGGAGGTGGAGGTGCGCGGCTTCTGCGAGATCCCGGCGCGGGCCCTGTGTGCCGCAACCGGGCGCCGGGCACTTCGCGACCTCAGGGAGGCGGCCATGGCACAGCGGGGCGCCGAGCTCTCGCTGCGCGCGTTTCACGACGAGGTGCTCTCGTATGGCGGGCTGCCGGTGTCCCTCATCCGCTGGGGAATGGGCATCGACTGACGCATGTCGACACCTCCATCTGCCGTACCGCCGGGGACGATCCCGCCTACTGTCGTGGGTCTCTCGTTCGTGTCGCTGTGGAATGATGTCGCGAGCGAGATGGTGTATCCGCTCCTTCCCAACTTCATCGTCCGTACCCTTGGCGGCGGGCCCGCCATCCTCGGTGTGCTGGATGGGGCCGCCGAACTGACCGGGGCCGCGATCAAGTGGGTGAGTGGTCGGCTGGCCGACCGCCCCGGGCTGCGCGGGCCGCTCATTCTCGGTGGGTATGCCACCGCGGTGTTCGTGCGGCCGCTGAGTGCCATCGCGTCCGCGGCGGGACAGGTGGTCGGGTTCCGGGTGCTCGACCGCATCGGGAAGGGCCTGCGCACCGCGCCACGCGATGCCATGATCGCCGATGCGACCCGCCCCGAGATGCGGGGCCGCGCATTCGGCTTTCACCGGGCGCTCGATCATCTCGGCGCCGTCGTCGGTTCGGTACTCGCGTGGGCACTCCTGGCCCACGGTACCGGGGTGCGCCAGGTGATCGGACTGAGCGCCGTGCCGGGAATTCTTGCGCTGATCACCCTCACGGTGGTGTTGCGCTCGGCGCGGCGGGTTCCTCCCGCTGGCCCGCACGCGGCACCCGCAAACGCGTCCGCAACGGAACCGCCGCGCACATTCTGGCCGGCGGTGCTCGCCCTGTCCCTGCTCGCGCTGGCGAGGCTGCCGGAGGCCCTGTTGCTGCTGCGGGTTCAGGACATGGGCGTGGTCGCTGCCACCATTCCGCTGTTGTGGGGTGGCCTGCACGTGGTGCGGAGTGCGGTATCCTATCCTGGCGGCTGGCTGTCCGATCGCCTCGGGCCGCGGGTCGCGGTTGCCGCCGGCGGCGTGCTGTTCGCGGCCGTGGTGATGCTGTTGTCGCGCAATATCGGTGCGCTCGCCGCGTCGCTGGTGTTCCTTTCCCTGGGGTGCGTCGCCGGCCTCACTGAGCCGGCAGAACGGGCGCTCGTCGCGAAGCTCTCACCGAAGCGATTGGGCAGCGGCTTTGGGGCGTTCAGTGCGGTGACCGGACTGGCGGCGCTGCCGGCCGCCGCGCTCTTCGGCTTCGCGTACCAGTACCTCGGCGGATCAGCAGCATTGCTCGCGTCGGGCGCACTGTCGCTGGTGGCGGTAACCTGGTGGCTGCTCGTCCTTGGCAAGGAGAAGGTGGCACCATGAGCTGGCGCACAAGCGCACTGTCCGCGGCCTTGGCCATCGCGGTTGTGGTACCGGCATCCGGCCAGGTGCAGGTGCGCCTGGCCGACTCGCTGCGTGCCACCTATTCCGAACTGCACGACGGACTCAAGATGGGCTCGGCGTCGGCCGATACGGTCGCGCGCGTGATGGGGATGTCCAGTGGCGCCGCCCTGTGGCGGAAGTCAGGACAGGCGCTGGCCGGCACGATTCCCTGGAACGAGGGATTGCTCGCGCTGACGCGGCTGGCCGAACTGCAGAAGCCGGCCTACGCCGACAGCGCGGAACGGCTCATGGGCCGCATCATCGAGGGCGAGGTCCGCGGCCCGCCGGGCATCGACCCCGGCGACCTGATCGAACCGCTGCGTGCCGTGGTGCTGCAGGTGGAACGGGTCAAGGTGGGCGATGCGGACATGCGCGCGCGGATCCTTGCGGCGGTGCCGAGTGGTCGATACGGCCTGGCCGACGCGTGGACCCTTGGCCGGATCGCGGGCACCTCGGACACCCTGATGGCGCTGTTCAGTGCGGCATCCGATGAGAACCTGAAGGTTCGCTACCTGACGCTCCTCAGCTTCAGTGACGATCCCGTGGCCACGCCATTCCTCGCCGCGATCTACGAGTCACCCGACAGCGCCGGGATCCCGCCGCGCGCATCCACCAGGGCATCGGATGCGCTGATGTGGATCGGCACGAAGCAGAGCCTGGAGGCCCTCGCCGAGGCACGGGAGGTGGCCCGGCAGCGGGGAGTGTACAGTGCGACGATCCTTTCGCGGGGCGGCTATACCTTCCTGCAGAACGACAGTTCGGCGGTCATTTCACGCACGGGGAAGTGGCTGACGGAGTGGGTGGCGATACTGAAGTAGACGTGAGGGCGTGAGGGCGTGAGGGGAAGTGCGAATTCAGGCTCCGTGAGAGATTCCACCCGACACGATGAAGGCGAGCACATCCGACGGCTTCGCATCCATCCGTGTCACGCGGTCGGCCGGCACCACGATGGTCTGGCCGGCAAAGTTGTAGGACTGCGGCAGGTAGACCGCCACATGATCGGGCAGCGCAAACTCCACCAGGTCAGGCTGCGTCAGGAAGCCCATGACCCGCACGCCGGTGCCCGGCGCGAGCTCCACCATGACGGGGATCGTGAAGCGCTTCTGGTCGCCGACGAAGGCACCGAACACGTCACGCAGCGCGGTATACAGCAGGCGCACGAACGGCAGGCGACCGAAGAGCTGGTCGATCACCCCGACCGCACCCCGTGAAACAACATTCGAGGTGATGAACCCGAGCAGTGTCACGAGGGCGATGGTCACGACGAAGCCGACGCCCGGAATGGGGATGTGCAGCCAGCCATCCACCCAGCGAAAGGCCAGCACACAGATGTAGATCGTGAGTGCCACCGGCCCCAGGACGATCAGGCCGTTGACGAAGCTGCGGACGAGGACGCGCGATATGCGCGACATCAGCAGCACCTGTTGGGGCCGTCGGCGTACCGCGCCCGGAGGTACTCACCGAAGTATTCGCGCTCGCCGAGCGGCTCCTGCCCGGGATGGCACCGGCGCAGGTGCTCCAGGTATCCGTGGTAGTCGGGCATGCCGGCCACCTGCCGCATGGCGCGCTCAACCCTCCGCAGCACCGTCCTGAGCCTATCCGGCATACGCAGTCTCCACGAAAGGCGTTTCCAGCGAGCGGGCGGGCTTCCGCCCGCGGATCACCAGGATCCACTCGCGGGCCGACACGACCACGACGAGCAAGGTGACCCCCACGAACACGGTGGTGAGCAGTGCGTCGAGCCGCGCATTGAAGGCCACCTGCCGCCCCAGTTCCGCGGCCATCTCGCCCGCGCGCACCTTCGCCATGGTGCGGTCGGCGAGCGACAGGAAACCGAGCCTTGGGTCGGATGACAGCACCTTCTGCCAGCTCGCCGTGCACGTCACCGCCAGCAGCCAGGCCAGGGGCAGGACGGTGACCCAGGCGAAGCGTGCCTTGCCGGCCTTCACGATGACCGTCGTCCCGACGCAGAGCGCCACCGTCGCCAGCAGCTGGTTGCTGATCCCGAACAGCGGCCAGAGTGAGTTGATGCCGCCGTTCGGGTCGGATACGCCCTGGATGAGGAAGTAGCCCCACCCCGCCACGATCACCGCCGACGCGATGACGCTGCTCGGGTACCAGGAAGTGCGGCCGAGTGGTGCCCAGACATGGCCGAGCAGCTCCTGCAGCATGAACCGGCCGACCCGGGTGCCGGCGTCGACGGTGGTGAGGATGAACAGCGCCTCGAACATGATGGCGAAGTGATACCAGAGCCCCATGAGCCCGCCGCCAAACACTGAACTGAAGACCTGCGCGATGCCGACGGCGAGGGTGGCGGCACCGCCGGTGCGGGAGAGCAGGGTGTGCTCACCCACGGATGCCGTCAGGGCATGGAAGTCGGCTGGCGAAAAGGCGAACCCCCATCCCTGGATGACCGTGGCGGCGGACTCGACCGACCCGCCAAGGGAAGCAAGCGGGGCGTTCATGGCGAAGTAGGTGCCGGGATCGAGTGCGGCGGCAGCGGCCATGGCCATCACCGCGACGAACGATTCCATGAGCATGCCGCCGTATCCGATCAGCCGGGCGTCGCCCTCGCGTCGCAGCATCTTCGGCGTCGTGCCGGACGCGATGAGCGCGTGAAATCCGCTGATCGCCCCGCAGGCAATCGTGATGAAGACGAAGGGAAAGAGCTTGCCGGCGAACACCGGGCCGGTGCCGTCGATGAACTGGGTGAAGGCCGGCATCTGGAGCGGCGGGTGCGCCACCACGAGGCCCAGCGCCAGGAGCGCGATGGTCCCGACCTTCATGAAGGTGGAGAGGTAGTCGCGCGGGCAGAGGAGCATCCACACCGGCAGCACCGAGGCGAGGAAACCATAGCCCACGATGCCCCAGGCGATGGTCCTGGCCGGCCAGGTGAAGAGGGGGGCAAGCACCGGGGAGGCGGCGACCCACCGACCGCCGATGAGCGCGGCGATGAGCAGGAGCACGCCGACGGCGGTGGCCTCCAGGGTACGGCCGGGCCGCCACCGCTCCATCCAGAATCCCATCAGGATCGCGATCGGGATGGTGCACAGGATGATGAACACGCCCCAGGGGCTCTCGGCGAGCGAGCGGGTGACCACCAGGGCGAGCACGGCGAGCAGGATCACCATGATCGCGAGGATGGCGACCATGGCCAGGATACCGGTGACGGGACCGATCTCGTCGCGTGCCATTCGCCCCAGCGACTTGCCGTCTCGACGCATGGATGCGAAGAGGATGACGTAGTCCTGCACCGCGCCGGCGATCACCACACCGAAGACGATCCAGAGCGTGCCGGGGAGGTAGCCGAACTGGGCTGCCAGGACCGGTCCCACCAGCGGACCGGCGCCAGCGATCGCGGCGAAGTGATGACCGAAGAGCACCCATCGGCCGGTGGGGACGTAGTCGCGGCCGTTGCCCAGGCGTTCGGCGGGGGTGGCGCGGCGGTCGTCCAGCCCGGTGACGCGCGCCGCGAGGAATCGTCCGTAGAAGCGGTAGGCGATGCTGTACGTCCCCACGGCGGCCGCGATGAGCCATCCGGCGCTCACCGACTCGCCCCGGGCCAGCGCGAGCATCGCCCATCCGCCGGCACCCGCCAGCGCGGCGAGCAGCCAGAGCAGGGAAGTCATGGCCCCAATGTAGCTTGCCGGGTCCCACTCCGGGCCGTACCTTCGGTGTCCCATGCCCATGAACCCCCGCCGTGCCAGCCAGGCATGGGAAGCAACCCCCGATGCGTCCGTCACCACCATGGAGCGTCCCCTGCCGCAACCCATCGCCGAAGGTTTCCCCGGCAAGGTGGCCGTCGTTACCGGCGGTGCCACCGGCCTGGGGCGCGCCATCTGCCTCGAATTTGCCCGGCTCGGCTGCGACGTGGCGTTCTGCTATGTGAACCTGCCCGGCCGTGACGTGAGCGAGCAGGCACTGCTCACCGAGACGACGATCTCCTCCTTCGGGGTGCGGGTCCACGCGGCCCGTTGCGACGTACGGGATCCGGTGCAGGTCGACCGCTTCCTGAGCGACACCCGCGCCACCCTCGGCGGCATGCACTTCCTCGTCAACAATGCCGGCATTGCCCACGATGGCGCGCTCTGGCGCATGAGCGACGAGTCGTGGCGCGAGGTCATGGACACGAACGTCACCGGGGCGTTCAACTGCATCCGTGCGGCGGCGCCCCACCTCCGGAGCCAGCACTTCGGCAAGATCGTGTCGGTCAGCGATCATCAGGCCCACCGTCCCGGCTTCGGGGTGGCCAACTACGCCGCCAGCAAGGCGGCGCTCGAGGGCCTTACCCGTGCGGCGGCAATGGAACTTGGCTCGGCGAACATCAACGTGAACGCCGTGGCGCCGGGGTTCATCCGGACGGAGCGCATGGCCATGCTGCCGCGTGAGGTCACCGAGCGCGCGCAGAGGCATTCGGTGCTGGGACGCCTCGCCGAGCCGCAGGATGTCACCCATGTCATTTCCTTCCTCTGCAGCGATTCCGCGCGGCACGTCACCGGCCAGACCCTGGTCGTCGATGGCGGGCTCTCCCTCGAGTAGCCGGTCGTCCTGACACTCCGTTTCACCCCCGATTAACTTCCGCCTGATAACCGGGACCGCGCCCACGCGGCTCCCGATCATGGATTTGTGCGGAAAGGCTATCGTGATGTCACCCGGCAGGTTGCGAACCGCCCGGCGCGTGTCACTGGCGATGCTGATGATCGCCGGACTGACGGCGCCGCTCCTGGCGCAGACCTCGAAATACCAGAAGCAGTACCAGGACCGCGTCCTTGGTATCCAGGCGCTGTCGGGTCAGATCGTCGCGGTAACGCCGATCACGTTTATCGGCGCTGATTCCAGCATGAAGGGCGATTCCGCACTGGCGCTTTACCACAACCGGGTGGCTGGGCTGCGCCACTTCGACTCCTTGTTCGGCGACTACCTGACGGGCACGCTGCTGGAGACGAAGTGGGTCCTGCCGGCCGAGCTGCGCCTGATCTCCCTCCGAAGCTCGGGCTTCTTTCCCGACCCCGACCTGATGGGGCAGGGCGCCATGCGAAACCCTGGAATCAAGAAGAAGGTGCCGGAGCCGCTGCAGTCGAAGCTCCGGGCCATTTCGGGGGTGACCAACGCCCGCGCCGTCATCATTCCAGCCGGGGTGGTCTTCAACCGGGACTCGACCGGCATGCTACAGGCGGACGTCTCCGTGGTCCTGGTGGATCCGCGTCTGGGTGACATCAAGTACCGGACCATCAGCCGCGGGAAGGGCGTTACGGCCGACGCGTCGCTGCGCGCGGCGTTCGCCGTCATGGTGCCGCCGGAGTCCCTGCCCGAATGACCACGCACCAGGCCACCCTCATCCGCGGTGATGGCATCGGGCCCGAAATCACTGCGGAAACGGTCAAGGTCCTCGCGGCGACGGGTGTGTCGTTCGAGTGGGAGGACGAGCTGGCGGGTGTGGCGGCGGTGGATGCGACCGGCACGCCCCTGCCTGACGCCACGATCGACAGCATCCGGCGCACCAAACTGGCGCTCAAGGGCCCGCTCACCACTCCAGTGGGTGCCGGCTTCCGCTCGGTGAACGTCGGGCTCCGCAAGGAGTTCGAGCTCTACGCCAATATCCGTCCGGCACGCACCATCGTTCCCGGCGGCCGGTACGAGAACGTCGACATCGTGATGGTGCGCGAGAACCTCGAAGGGTTGTACGTCGGATACGAGCACTTCATCCCGATCGGCAACGATCCGCGCGCGGTGGGCGAGTCGATCGCGGTGGTGACGCGTGTCGGGTGCGAGCGGGTGATCCGGTATGCCTTCGAGTACGCGCTCACGCACGGCCGGAAGAAGGTCACCATCGTGCACAAGGCGAACATCCTCAAGATGGTGAGCGGGCTCTTCCTCGAGGTGGGTCGGCAGGTGGCGACGGAGTATGCCGGGCGTGTCGCGTCCAATGACATGATCGTGGACAACACCGCGATGCAGCTGGTGCTGCGGCCGGAGCAGTTCGACGTCATGGTGACCACGAACATGTTCGGCGACATCCTCAGTGACGAAGTGTCGGGCCTGGTGGGCGGGCTGGGCCTCGCGCCGGGAGCCAACATCGGCACGCGTGCGGCGATCTTCGAGGCGGTGCATGGCAGCGCGCCCGACATTGCGGGCAAGGGTGTCGCCAACCCCTCGGCGCAGATGCTCGCCGCCGCCATGATGCTCGATCACCTCCATGAACTCGACGCCGCGCGCCGCCTGCGGCGTGCGCTGGAAGACGTGATCGTGACGGACGGACTCCGCACCCGCGATCTCGGCGGCAGCGCCTCAACCAAGGAGTTCGGCGATGCCGTCGCGCGCCGGGTGGCCCACTGAGGCCCCGTGCATTGACTGCGGGAAGCGTACCGAGGGGCTGTTGCTGGGCGAGCGATGCCCGATGTGTGTGGTGCGCCGCGAACGGCAGGCGAGCCGGGTGGCGGGCCGGAGCGCGCTCGGTGCCTCGGTCCTGATGGCGGGGTACCTGTTCCTGCGGCCGCTGCCCGGCGGCTCGGGGCGTGTGTATGCCGGGGTGGCCATCGTCATCACCTACCTGCTCGTACGGAAGATCGCGTCGGTCATCGCGATCCAGATGCTCCCCGACCACACCGGTACCACGGAGTGAACGTGCCCTCTTTCCGCACCACCTCGCGCGCGCTGCTGCTCATCGGCGCCGCCACCCTTGTCCACCCGCGCGCCTCCGTCGCACAGACCGGGATTACGGTCTACAACGATGGGCGCGTCCTGGTCCGCCGCACGCTGCCGCTGGCGGTACCCAGGGGTACCTCGACGCAGAAGGTCGAGCTGGGTCCGCTCGATCCCTCGTCGCTGGTGTCACTCGACCAGGGCGTGATCATCAACCGCGCGATATTTGATGGGGCCGAAGACGAGAATGCGGTGCTGCGCCGGCTCGTGGGACGGAAGGTGACCGTCGAGCGCGGGAAGCAGGGTGGGGGCACCGAGACGTTCGAGGTGACGCTGCTCGGTGTCGACCCGCTGCGCTTCCTGATGCCGGATGGCTCGGTCGCCTTCGGCAATCCCGGCGGTGCGTTGCGCTATCCCGCCGATGCCGTGAGCACCACGCGGGCCGCCACGCTGACGCTGACGTCGGCGACCGGGCGGAAGGACCTGCCGCTTGGCTGGTTCACCGATGGGGCGCAGTGGATGGCCAGCTACGACGTGATCCTCGGCGCGAAGGAGGCGCGGGTGGCGGGCAGCGCCGTGATCAGCTCACAGACCTTCAGCGCCAGCGACGCCGAGATCCAGCTGCTGGCGGGAAGCGTCTCGCGCGCCGAGCCGGCCCGGGCCGCGTACGAGATGCGGGGTCCCGTGGCCATGAAGGCCATGGCGGCGGCACCCTCGGTGCCAACCGAGGAAGGGGCGGGGGGATTCCACCTGTACACCCTGCCGGGGAAGGCCACGATCCAGCCGGGCAGCACCACGACCATCGCGCTGTTCGATCCCGCCTCCACGGCGTACGAGAAGCGCCTGGTGGTGCGTGGACGGCTGCCCTGGTACGGCTACGTGCCGCAGCAGCAGGACGAGGAGACGGTGCCGGTCGAGATGACCTACATCCTCAAGCGTCCGCTCAAGACCCCGTTCGGCGACAAGCCGCTGCCCGGCGGCACGGCGCGGATCTACAACCCCGACAGCGACGACCGCCTGCAGCTGGTGGGCGAGGCGTCGTTCGGGCACAGCGCCGCCGGCGAGGACGTGTCACTCTACGCCGGCAACTCGTTCGACCTTACCGCGAAACGGGTGCAGACGGAGTACACGACGGCCCAGGAGAAGCGCGGCACCGTCACCCGGACCATCGCAACGCTCGGCTTCAAGGTGACGATCCGCAACGGGTCGGACAGCGCCCAGGCGGTTGATGTGCGCGAGGAGCGGGGCGGCGAGTGGTCGGTGACCGTGAGCTCGGTGCCGGCGGAGAAGGTCTCGTCCAGCGCGACGCGGTTCAAGGTGATGGTGCCGGCCAGGGGTGAGGTCGTGCTGACGTACACCATCCGGACGGTGTGGTGACGCCAGTCACGCTGGTTCACCTTTCCGACCTTCACTTCGGGCGCGACTGCGACCTCGCGATGATCGACGAGGTCGAGCGCCTCGTGCCCGGCCTCGAGGCCAGCGCCGTGGTGGTGTCGGGCGACCTGACGCAGCGCGCGCGACACGGGGAGTTCCAGGCGGCGCGACGCTTCCTCGACCAGCTGGCGAAGAGTGCGCCGGTGCTGACGCTTCCTGGCAACCACGATGTGCAGTGGTTCGAGAGCCCGTTCTGGATCCTGGGCCGCCAGCGCCTCTACGTGAAGTACCGCCGCTGGTTCGGGAACGAGCTGACGCGCACACTCGTCGTGCCCGGTGCGGTCATCGCCACCATGCTGACGAGCCACGGCGTGTCGTTCCCCTCGATGACCTTCAACCTCAACGACATGGCGGTGAAGGGCCATCTGCCATTGGCGGAGGTGGAACGGGTGGAGAAAACCTTCGCCGCCGCTCCGCCGGAACTCGCGCGTGTGGTGGTCCTGCACCAGAACGTGCTGCGGGGAAAGATCTCCCAGCGCATGGGACTGTCGCGCTGGAAGACGGCCCAGGAGCGACTGCTCGAGCTGGCGCCCGACGTGATCCTCAACGGGCACGATCACGAGGAGGCCGCCGCCCAGCTGGGTGATCGCATCGCAGTGAGCACCGCCGGGACGCTTACGCATCGCATGCGGGGTGGCAAGCCGTCGGTATTCAACGTTGTCCGCATCGATCCCGGCACGGTGACGATCCAGCACTGGCGCTGGCAGCCGTCCGAGGCCACGTTCGCGCCGTCCGATCGCTTCGTCTTCGCACGGGCACTACGCGCGGCGGCCGAGCCGCAGGGAGCTACCGCTGTCGCCTGACACGGCACTGCGCATGACCGCCCCGCCGGAGGAACGCCTGGCCGCGCGGCTCCGCGCGCTGGGGTTGCACGACGTGGCCGGCATCCGCACCCACCAGAACCGCAGCGTCATGGTCTCGCTCACTCGCCGGGGTGAGTTGCGACTGCACCGCGAGTACGCGGTGGCACCCGACCGGGTGCTGCATGCGATCGTTCGCTTCGTGGCGCCGCGGACGCGTCGAGCCGATCGGCTCGCTGCCGAGCGCGTGCTGCTGGCCTGGCCGATCTCGAGCGAAGGCTCGGCGCCGCGCCCGCGCGCTGCCGACCAGCTGCGCCCCGGTGAGGATGCGATGATTGCCCGGCTCGAAGCGCGGTGGCAGGCGCTCAACGCGCAGCATTTCGCCGGGCAGCTGGCGGTGATCCCGATCGCCCTGTCGAGCCGCATGCGCCGCAGCCTGGGCGAACTGGTCTACGACCGCCTCACGTCGCAGCCGGTGCGGATCGTGATCAGCCGACGGCTGCTGAAGCGGCATCCCTGGCGGGAGGTGGAGGAGACGTTGCTCCACGAGATGGTGCATCAGTGGCAGGCGGAGACCGGCGCCCGGGTGGATCACGGAGCGGGGTTCCGGCGGAAGGCGCGGGAGGTGGGCATTGTCCCGCGAGCGGTGGTGCCGGCACCGGGGGTATGCGGGAGCATCTGGGCGAAGGTGGAGAAGATGCTGGGCGGGTAGGCGGGTAGGCGGGTGGGCGGGTGGTATATTTGGTGGTTCGCAAACATTCGACAACGTCACGAGGAACGTATGACAACCGCTGCTGCCACGTCCCAGTTTCCGGGCGTCGATTTCTACGATATGGACTCGCTGCTATCCGAAGAGGAGCGCGCGGTTCGCGATACCGTCCGGGCCTGGGTCGACGACAACCTGATGCCGGTGATCGGCGACGCCTACATCAAGGGCGAGTTCCCGAAGCAACTCATTCCAGGCATGGCCGAGCTGGGATTCCTGGGGGCCAACCTGCCGGAGGAGTATGGTTGCGCCGGGCTGAACAACGTCGCGTACGGCCTCATCATGCAGGAGCTCGAGCGGGGCGACAGCGGGATCCGTTCCTTTGCGTCGGTGCAGGGCGCGCTGGTGATGTACCCGATCTTCGCCTTCGGGTCGGACGAGCAGAAGAAGCACTGGCTGCCCCGGCTCGCGGCGGGACGGGAGATCGGCTGCTTCGGCCTGACCGAGCCAGATTTCGGCTCCAATCCCGGCGGCATGATCACCACGGCGCGCGAAACGAAGGATGGGTGGGTGCTGAACGGTGCCAAGATGTGGATCACCAATGGCAGCCAGGCCACTGTCTCCATCATCTGGGCGAAGACCGGTGCCATCGACGACGTCAAGTCGATCCGCGGCTTCATCGTGCCGACCGACACCAAGGGGTACACCGCGCGCGACCAGAAGGGAAAGCTGTCGCTTCGGGCGTCGGACACGAGCGAGATCGCGCTCGAGGACTGCCTGGTGCCCAGGGATGCGATCCTGCCGAAGAGTGGTGGGCTCAAGAGCCCGCTCATGTGCCTCACGCAGGCGCGCTACGGCATTGCATGGGGCGCGGTGGGCGCGGCGATGGCGTGTTTCGTGGAAGCGGTGAGCTATGCCAAGACCCGCATCATGTTCGACCGGCCGATCGCGCAGACGCAGATCCAGCAGGTGCGCCTGGCCGACATGCTCACCGAGATCACCAAGGCCCAGTTGCTCGCGCTGCAGCTCGGGCGGCTCAAGGATGCCGGCACATTCACGCCGCAGCAGGTGTCGATGGCCAAGCGCAACAACGTGAACATGGCCTGCGAGTGTGCCCGCGAGTCGCGCCGCCTGCTCGGCGGCAACGGTATCCTGGTGGAGTACCACTCGATGCGGCACATGGCCAACCTCGAGTCGGTGTACACCTACGAGGGCACGCACGACGTGCACGGGCTCATCGTCGGGCACGAGATCACGGGGCTGCCGGCGTACTAGGACGTGAGGGCGTGTGACGATTCCCGCCTTGCTTCGTATACTAGACGTCACACATGAATGCTCCCACGCAGAACCCCATGCAGCTCAACGGCTTGGACGTCCCCAACGTCCAGGCCGAGCGCTGTGCTGCGTGGTATGAAGCGCACGGCAGGGCCGTCTACAACTACTTCCGTTTCCAGCTGGTTCCCCCCGATGATGCCGACGACCTCACTGCAGAGACCTTTCTTCGTGCGGTACGGGCCGCTGAGCGCTACGACGCGTCGCGGGCCGGGGTCCAGACCTGGCTCCTGACCATCGCGCGTAACGTGCTGATCGACGACCGCCGGAGCGCCCGGGTGCGGCGGCGGGTCGGGATCGACGAACTGCGCGACCTGGCGATGGACGAGCCGTCGCCGGAAGAACGCATGATGCGGCGGGAGGAAGTCGGGGCAGCCATGACCGCGCTGGCCGGGCTGAGCCGGGAGGACCGAGAGCTGCTCAGCCTGCGATTTGGCGGCGAACTCGACATCGCTGAACTGGCGCGGCTGCTCGACGTGCCGGCCGGTACGGTGCGCACGCGGGTCTGGCGGGCGCTTGAGCGCCTCCGGGATAAGATGGCATGACCGGCGAGCAGGCAGGGCCGGGCGGCGGCCAGCACCTCGGGGAGACGGAGCGGCTGCTCGCCGCGCTCTCCTTCAGTCCGAGAGCATCGCTCGGCCCGGAAATCACCGGGCGCGTGCGGCGCGGCGAGGAACCCCGCGGGAAGCCAACAGGGTCGGGTGCAGTTTCCGCGCGATCCATGCTTGGAATTGCGGCCGGACTGATGCTGGTGCTCACCGCCGGCGCGCTGACCTGGAGAGCCGTCGGTCCGCCCGTCCTGATCGATTCCTGCTGCCAGGACCTCGACGGCGGTGGCGTGGCGGACGATGGGTTCGTGCTCGAGGCGCGCGGGCGGCAGGTCAGCCGGCTTCGCCTGTATGAAGACCGGGACGGCAGTCGATCGCTGTCGCCGGCCGACCTCGTCCGGTTCGCGCGCGGGGCGGTGCCGGCGCTCGCCGGTGAAAGCGATGCGAGCACGACACGCATCTGCTGCGCTGACCTCGATGGCGAGGGAGTGCCGGATGACGGCATCCTGGTCATGAGCGGGGCCGGCGAATCGGTCATGCTCGCGGCAGTCTACGAACGGCGCCCTCCGGGTATCACCGCGCCCCTCCGATAGCAGCGACCAACCTTCCGCCCGAAAGACATCGATGGCCCCACGCCCTGGTCTGGCTGTGCCGTTCGTTCTCGCCATCTGCCTCACACCCACTGTTGCCAGCGCGCAGGTGCCCGATTCGACCCGGGCGGACAGCGCCTACATGCTGCCGCCCATCGAGGTGGTCGGGTCGATCCTTCCCTTCGCCGGGGTGAACGTGGGCGCCGGGATCGCCGGGCTGACGACGAAGCTCGACTGGAGCCAGGTGGACGCCACCGAGCCGAAGGTATTGCCCGACGTGCTCCGGCAGCAGCCGGGCATGTCGAGCTACGACAACGTGGGCTCACCCTACAAGATCAACGTGAGCACGCGCGGCTTTTACGCGTCGCCGGTGGTGGGCACGCCCCAGGGCGTCTCCATCTTCGTGGACGGCGTGCGGGTGAACGAACCGGATGCCGCCGAGGTCAACTTTGACCTGCTGCCGATGGAGCACATCAAGCGCGTTGAGATCCTGTCGGGCAACGGCGCATTGCTGGGCCGCAACTCGCTGGGCGGGTCGATCAACCTGGTGACGCGCCGGGGTGAGGGTCCTCCCTCCGGTGAGGTCGAGCTGATGGCCGGGACGTACGGCGCGTACAGCGCCGAGGGATCAGTGGGGGCGACCACGTCGAAGGGCCTGGATTACTACGTCGGCGGCAACTACAACAGCGAGAAGGGCTGGCGCCAGCGGACCAAGGCAGATCAGTGGCAGGGCTTCATGAACCTGGGCAAGCTGGGGCAGACGTCGGGGGTCCGCGGCCAGTTCTTCTTTTCGCACTCCTACGCCGAGACGGCTGGGTCACTGCCGATGTCGGTGTACGAGGTGCAGCCCGACTCCAACCTCACTGATGGCGACTACGAGGACCTGAACGGGCTGCAGGCCGCGCTGGCGGGCTATAAGCAGATCGGCAACGGCCGCGGGTCCTTCAACTTCTATTACCGCTACACCGATGCGAACCGGTTCAACGCCAACCAGGAAGAGGACCCCGACACGCAGAATGACGCGACCAACAGCGTATTCGGTGGCACCGTTGACTATCGCTTCGCGCTGCCACTCGGCAAGAGCGCGATCGGCCTCCGGTTCGGGCTTGACGGTTCCACCGCGTCGAGCAAGGTGAAGCTCTACGCCGACTCGACCAAGTTCGGTGGCGACAACATCCTCACGACGGACGTGCAGAGCCCCCTGTCGGATATTGCCGGCTTCGCGCTTGCTGACTACACCGTCGGCCGGGTGACGATGTCGGGGGGCCTGCGCTACGACTTCGTGACGGTTCCCTTCCGCAACCTCATCGATCCGGCGCGCGACACCACCGCGAACTACAGCCGGCTCGACCCGCGCGTGGGTGTCGACGTGAAGGCCGGCAAGGGCGTGTCACTCTTTGCGTCGTTCGGCACGTCGTTCCGCGCCCCGTCGCTCATCGAGGTGGCCTGCGCCGACCCCGAGGAGCCGTGCGTGCTTCCGTACGCGCTGGGAGACGACCCACCGATCGATCCGGTGACGGTGACGACCCTCGAGGGTGGTGCGCGCTACCAGTCGGGTCACCTGCAGCTGTCCGGCACCGCCTACTACAGCGACGTCAAGAACGACATCTACCTCTTTCCGTCGCCGGACGAGGTGGAAGGGTCCACGATCGAGGGCTACTTCGGCAACATCCCCAAGACGCGCCGCGTCGGCCTGGAGATCGGTGGCCGCTACGCCTTCGGCGAGGCCCACTCGCTGTACGCGAGCTACGCCTACACCCGGGCCACCTTCCAGTCGGTAGCGGAGATCTTCTCGGTGCTCGAGGACATCGGCATCGAGAACGAGACGGAACCGGGGGACCTGCTCCCGCTGGTGCCGCTGCAGCAGTTCAAGGCGGGGGTGAACCTGCGCTTCCCCTTCGGACTGCGCGCCGGGGCTGATGTTCGCTGGATCGGCGAGCAGGTGTACCAGCAGGACGAGGCCAACAACATGCCGAAGCTGCCATCCTACTTCGTGGCGGACCTGCGCGCGGGGTGGGAGATCGGCCAGTGGGAGATTTCAGGGGTGGTCAACAACCTCTTCAACACGACCTACGCCACCTTTGGCACCTTCAACTTCAACCAGGGCGCCGCCGGCTCGCCGCTCGAGCCCTTCGTCACCCCCGGGTATGCCACCCAGTTCCGCGTGATCGTCACCCGGGCATTCGGCGCCGATCGGGACTAGTCGCGTAAAAAAACTTTGACAGGAGACAGTACCGAGCCCCACATTGGGAGTGAGCGAGGAAAGCCCCTGCCCATTGGAGCAGCTTCGTGCCTGCTAGAGTGCCCGACAGCCTGAGTCTCGAACGTGCCCGCCACCAGGGGCGCGAGGCCTTCTTTGCGGGGCTCTCGGGCGATAGCTGCCCCTATGAGACTGGGGCCCCGGAGCGCCTGGTCTGGCTGGGTGCATGGGACGCGGCGCGCAACTACCGGGAGATGCTCGACCAGCACCTGCGCCTGCAGGCCTGAGCGTTCCCCGCGGGCATGGCGGGAGCGATCCTTCCGGGTCGCTCCCGCCTTTTAACTGCATATATTACAACGAGTTGCATCGCGCTGGAGCACTGGGATCGGCATACCTAGCGCCTCCCCCGGGGGGCAGGTAGCTTTGCGCCACTTCGCAGGGTAGACCGAACGACTTCAAGGCAGGGGAGCGCGCAGTGAAGATTGCAGTTTGCCTCAAGCGGGTGCCCGACACGACGGCCAAAATCGTCATCGGGGCCTCCAGAACATCCATCGACGAAGCGGGCGTAAAGTTCGTTCCGAACCCTTACGACGAGTTTGCCCTGGAGGCGGCCATTGCCCTCAAGGAGCAGGCGGGTGGGGGCGAAACGACAGTCATCGCGCTCGGTAGCGATGCCTCGCAGGAGACCCTCCGGACAGCCCTGGCCATGGGGCTGGATCGCGCGGTCCTGCTCCAGTCACCTGGCTCGGCTGACGGCCTTTCCGTGGCTCGTGCGCTGGCGGCGGAACTCAAGGCCGGCGGGTACGACCTCGTGCTTTTCGGCAAGCTGGCGGTGGACGACTACAACCATCAGGTCGGTGTCATGGTTGCGGAGCTGCTCGAGCTTCCGTGCATTACCGCCGCCGCCAAGATGTCGCTGGCCGACGGGGCGATCGAGGCGGAGAGGGAAATCGAGGGCGGGGTGGAGGTCATGAGCTGTTCGCTCCCGGCCGTCATCACCTGCGACAAGGGCCTGAACAATCCGCGCCTGCCGTCCCTCAAGGGCATCATGGCTGCGAAGAAGAAGCCACTGGAGGTGAAGCCGGTCACCCTCGGCGCGGCGACGTTCGAGGTCACCACCCTGGAGCTGCCGGCCGAACGCCAGGCTGGACGCATTGTGGGGGAGGGCGCCGATGCGGTGCCTGCCCTGCTCGCCCTGCTGCGCAATGAGGCCAAGGTCCTATGAAGATTCTCGCGGTGATGGAGCAGCGCGATGGCGCGCTCCGGAAGGTGTCGAACGAAGTCCTGGCCGCGGCGCGCGGCCTTGCCGACCAGTCGGGCGGGACCGTCGACGCCGTGGTGCTTGGTGCAGGTCCGGTGGCCGGCATGGACCAGCTGGGAGCCTTTGGCGCCGACACGGTGCTGCACGCGACCCACGCCGATTTTGCCCTGTACTCGCCCGATGGGGCAGCGGCGACCATCGGCGCCATCGGCGCCGGGTATGGCGCCATCGTGCTCGCCGCCACGGCGATGGGGCGCGATCTTGCCCCCAGGATCGCGGCCCGCCTCGGGGTATCCTGCGCCACCGACGTCACGGCAGTGGCCGTTGACGGCGGTGCGGTCGCGATCACCCGGCCGATCTATGCCGGCAAGGTGCTTCAGCACGGCAAGCTCACCGGCAAGACGGCGGTGCTCTCGGTGCGCCCGAACACCTTCCACGCCACGGCCAGCGCCAAGGCGGGAACGGCAACTGCGCTCGCGGTGCCGGCGTTCACCGCCCGGGTTGTCTCCAAGGGTGTCAAGAAGCCCGATGCCGCGGTGATCGACGTGACCGAGGCATCGGTGGTGGTGTCGGGTGGCCGTGGCCTCAAGGAGCCGGCCAACTTCAAGCTGCTGGAGGATCTCGCGGCGGCGTTCGGGAATGCCGCGGTCGGCGCCAGCCGCGCGGTTGTCGATGCCGGCTGGCGGGACCATGGCGAACAGGTCGGGCAGACCGGAAAGACCGTCAGCCCACAGCTTTACATCGCCGTGGGGATCTCGGGGGCAATCCAGCACCTGGCCGGCATGCGGACCGCTCGTACCATCGTCGCCATCAACCGGGACAAGGACGCCCCTATCTTCAAGGTGGCCGACTACGGCATCGTGGGTGACCTCTTCGAGGTCGTGCCCCGCCTCACCGAGGAGGTTCGCAAGCTCCGCAGTTCCTGAGGCTCTGCAGAAGCCACGGGGTGGGTGCAATTCTTGCCCCCCACCCCACTGATGCGCGCGATCCTGGCCACTCTCCTCCTGTCTTGTGCAACGCTTCCCGCATGGGCCCAGACCCCACGGGAAGCCGTGGCATACCCGGAGCTCTCATATCAGGTGGCGCTGGAGGCGCTCGATCGGGGCAACGGTGAGGTGGCGATCACGATGCTCGACGCCTCGATCGCGGGCCTGCCGGCCAACGCCCATCGGGCGCTGCACGAGCGGCTGCTGCGTCTGGCGGAGGCGTACATCGTGACGGGGCAGTCCGACTCGGCGGATGTGATGCTCGACCGGGCCCGCGCCGAGATGGTGCTGCTGTCCGAAAAGGCCGGTGGCAACCTGTCGTTCGACGCGGCCTCGGACGAGCGGTTGATGCAGCTCATGGAGCGCGTGGCGACGGCCGGCCGGCCGACGACCGCATTCCGGATCCAGCTCCTGCGGGAAGCGCGGGCCGGCAGTCGCGGCGCCGCGCTCGATACCATCACGGCCTTCGATCCCGCGCATGTTCCCGAGCACACAGCCCTCGTGGTGTACGCCGTCTCCGCCTCTGGCCAGCGGATCATGCTGCTGGTGGCGACGCGCGGCGGCCTGCGTGCGGTGCCCATCACGATCAGCGATTCCCTCGCCACCCAGGTGGCCCACCTCTGGATGGCGCTGGCCGCCGGCTCAGACTCGCCGCGCGACGCCGCGCAGCTGGCGGGCCAGCTGATCCTGCCACTGCGCGAGCGATTGCCGCGCGACGTCGAGCAACTGGCCTTCGTCCCCGAGGGTCCGCTGCGCGCGCTGCCGTTCGACGTGCTTCCACTGCCTGGTGGTCACCGCCTCATCGAGTCGTACAGCACCAGTGTGCTGCCGTCGGTGGGGCAGGCGCTCGTGTGGTGGGCGGATCGCGTTCCGCGAACGAGTATCCGGATTGTTGCGTTCGGTTATGCCGGCGGCGGCAATCGCGCGGCGGGCGCTACGGCGGTGGCACAGGCCCGCGAAATCAGTCGCTACTCCCAGCGAGGTGAGGCGCATGTGGCGCGCGGTGCGACGGAGGCGATGCTACGCACTGCCGACCTGCGCAGCGCGGGCACGGTGCACCTGGCGGTACCCATGCACACCAATGGCGTCACCGATGGGGGGGATGCACTCGAGCTGGTGTCGACTCCCGGCGAGGATGGGATCCTGGATGTGGATGAACTGGGCCAGCTGCGACTCGGCCCGACGTTCGTGCTGCTCGCCGGTTGCCCGAACCGACGCGAACCCGACCTGCAAGGACCGCCCGCACCCGCGATGGCGCGGGCGCTGTTCCAGGCCGGCGCACGCGCGGTGGTGCGTTGCTCCTGGGCGGCCTCCCCGAAGGCCGCCGACCGGTTCGTGCTCGCCCTGTACGAAGCGCTGGCAACGGGAAAGCCGGTTGGCGCGGCGGTGCGAGCGGCGAAGCTCCGGTTGCAGGCTGATGGCCTGGGGCCGTCCGCGCTGGGCGCCTTCGAGCTGGTGGGCGATGCGCGACTCCGCCTTCCGCTGGAGCGCCCCGGCGCCTCGCTCATCTGGTGGCTCGTTGCGGCGGCGGTGGCTGCGTGGCTGATCTGGCTGTCGGAGCGGCGCTATCGTCGAGCGCCAGCGCCAGTTGCCGTGAATCCACTGGAGTCCGTGGAACGTTAGCATTGAATCGCCGCGACGGCCGGGCGTAACAACTCCGCATTCACCAAATCCATCGGGTGATCCACCGCGTTGATGAGGGCAAGCCTTCCTTCATCCTCGCACTGGAGCACCTCATGCGTGTACGAAATCTCCTGGCCCTCGGCGGGCTTTCGCTGGCGGCTGCCTGCTCGACGGATGTCCCGACCGAACCCGCAACCGACGCCGCGACTGGTGACGCAATCGAGGCGTCGTCGCTTGCCGCCCTGCATGACGAGGGTGATGAGCGCCTTCGCGGGCCCGGTGCCGGCGCCGTTTATACCCTCAGCAACCAGGCCAGCGGCAACGATGTGATCGTGTTTCCGCGATCGTTTGACGGCAGCCTGGGTAACCCGGCGCATTACCCCACCGGCGGCACCGGCTCCGGCGGCGGTCTTGGCAACCAGGGCGCCGTGATCCTGAGCACTGATGGTCGCTGGCTGGTTGCGGTGAACGCCGGCAGCAACGACATCTCGGTGTTCCGGGTTCGCCGCACCGAGCTCGACCTTGTTGGACGTACCGCGTCGGGCGGGGAGCGGCCCATCAGCGTGACGCTGCACCGTGATGTGCTGTACGTGCTCAACGAGGGGGGCAGCGGGAATATCTCCGGCTTCCGGCTCGGGTACGGTGGTCGTCTTACGCCGATCGCCGGTAGCACCCGACCGCTCGGGAGCACCAGCCCGGCGGCGGCCCAGGTGCAGTTCTCCCCCGATGGCGATGTCCTGGTCGTCACCGAGAAGTCCACGAACTCCATCGTGACCTACCGGGTGAACCGGCGCGGACTCGCTGGCGAGCCCGAGGTGCAGGCGTCAGCGGGCCAGACCCCCTTCGGCTTCGACTTCGATGCCCAGGGGCGGCTCTTCGTGTCCGAGGCGTTCGGCGGCGCGGCAGATGCGAGTGCGGCATCCTCCTATCGCGTGCAGCCCAATGGCCGGCTGCGTACGATCAGCGCATCGGTCGGGACCACCGAGACGGCCGCCTGCTGGCTCGTGGTGACACGCAACGGTCGCTATGCGTACACCACCAACACCGGCAGCGGTACCGTCTCCGGCTACGCGATCGGCCGGGATGGCGCACTGACACTGCTCGACGGCGGACAGTCGGGCCAGACGGGCGCCGGTACCAGCCCCATCGATCTCGCGCTCACGCGCGGCAGCCGGTTCCTGTACGTGCTCAACAGTGGCACCGAGACGGTGAGCGCCTTCCGTACGGGGAGGGATGGCGCGCTCGAGCCCGTCGGTACGACCACCAACCTGCCGGACGGTGCGAACGGGCTCGCGGCCTGGTAGTACCGGGAACGAGGGAGTGGGCCTGGATGGCGGACGGCGCGCCCCGGCGCGCCTATATTGCAGCCGATGTCCAAGCCCGTTCCTCTCATCATTGGCGCCGGAGTCGCGGGACTCTGGGCAGCGTGGCGACTCGCGGTCGAAGGCCGCGAGTCGTTGCTCCTCACCAAGGGCACCCTGTCCGACAGTGCCACCGCCTGGGCACAGGGCGGGATCGCCGTCGCCATCGGCCCTGATGACTCACCCGCCCAGCACGAGCAGGACACCCTTGCCGCCGGCGACGGACTCTCCGACCCGGAGGCGGTGAAGATCCTCGTCAACGAGGGCCCGGAACGGATCCGCGAGCTCCTGGCCCTGGGTGCCACTTTCGACCACGGCGACGACGGGCGGCTCCGTTTCGGGCTCGAGGCGGCGCACACCCGGGCGCGGATCCTCCACGCGGACGGCGATCGCACCGGGGCGATGCTGGTGCGCTGCCTGACTGCCGTCGTGCGTCACCTTCCGCAGATCACGCTGATGGAGCACGCCGAGGTGCGGCGGCTGGTGCTGGAGGGCGATCGCGTGGCGGGCGCCGTCGTGCTCGATCATGCCGGCCGGCCGCACGGGATCAGGGCGTCGGCGGTGGTCCTGGCCACTGGCGGCGTTGGTCAGCTCTTCGCCGTGACCACCAATCCCCTCGGCGCCACCGGAGACGGCTGGGCGCTGGCGCACGAGATCGGCGCCGAGTTGCGCGACCTGGAGTTCCTGCAGTTCCATCCCACGGCGCTCAACCTGCCGGGGGTGAATCCGGCACCGCTGATCTCCGAGGCGGTGCGTGGGGCCGGTGCGTTGCTGGTGGATGCAGCGGGCCGCCGCTTCACGCTCGAGGGAGACACGCGGGGTGAGTTGGGGCCGCGCGACGTGGTGGCGCGGGCGGTGGCCGAGGCGGATGCCGCCGGCGGCGCCTATCTCGATGCCCGTGCGATCACAGATTTTGCCACCCAGTTTCCCGGCATTCATGCGATGCTGCGCGGGGTCAGCCTCGACCCGGCGACCGACCTGTTGCCGGTGGCTGCGGCGCTGCACTATGCCATGGGCGGGGTGAGCACAGGACTGGGCGGGCAGACGTCGCGTGCCGGGCTCTGGGCGGCGGGCGAGGTGGCATGCACCGGCGTGCACGGGGCCAACCGTCTCGCGTCGAACTCGCTGCTCGAGGGACTGGTGTTCGCCGACCGGGTGGCCCGCGAGGTGGCAGGGAAGGCGGAGGCGCCGCCGACCGATGACCCGATCGCCACCAGCGAAACGGATGCCGACACCGGAGCCGACGCCGACCTGGCGATGGTGCGGCAGGACATGCGCGACATCATGACGCGCGGTGTCGGCATCGTGCGCACCGAGGCGAGCCTGGCCGATGCGCAGGCAGGCCTCACGCGCCTGGAGGAAGCCACCCCGGTTGCCGCGTGGCGTACGCACCGGCAGCTGAGCGTGGCCCAGCTCATCACCGCGTCGGCCCGCGGCCGGCGCGAGAGCCGTGGCGGCCACCGCCGCGCCGACTTTCCACCCCGCCCGGTGAGGCTGCCCCTGTGACCCTGACCCTTCCGGTCATCGAGCCCAACCACCTCTCTGCGGAGCGCATCGCCGAGCTGCAGGAGGAGATCCGGCGACTGGCCCGCGAGCGCGATGCGGTGGTGATCGCCCACAATTACCAGCGGCCGGAAGTGCAGGATGTCGCCAACTTCGTGGGCGACTCGCTCGGCCTGTCGCGCGAGGCGGCCAAGACCGACGCCGCCGTCATTGTGTTCTGCGGCGTGCACTTCATGGCGGAAACGGCAGCGATCCTGTCGCCGGGCAAGCGGGTGCTGCTGCCCGACCTCGAGGCGGGATGCTCGCTGGCGGATACCATCACCGCCGAGGATGTGCGGAAGTGGAAGGCGCGGTTTCCGGGCTACATCGCCGTCGGGTACGTCAACACGACCGCCGAGGTGAAGGCGGAACTCGATTATTGCTGCACCAGCGGCAATGTGCTGGACGTGGTCGATGCGATCCCTGCGGACATCGGGATCCTGTTCCTGCCCGACTTCTTCCTTGGCGCGCACGTGCGCCGCATGCGGCCGCAGCGGAACATCGAGGTGTGGCTGGGCGAGTGCCACGTGCATGCCGGCATCCGGCCCGACCGGCTGGAGGAAGTGCGACTGGCGCATCCTGATGCCGAGGTGCTGGTGCATCCGGAATGCGGTTGTGCCGGCCAGCTCATTCACGCGATGGGGCAGGGCGACGTGAGCCCAGAGGGACTGCACATCGCGTCCACGGAGCGGATGATCCAGCTGGTGCGGGAACGGCCAGCCCGCACGTTCATCATTGCCACCGAGACCGGCATCATGCACCGGATGCAGAAGGATGCGCCCGCGAAGACATTCCTGGCGGCGGATCCGGAGGCGGTGTGTGCCTACATGAAGACCATCACGCTGGAGAATACGCGCGATGCCCTGCTGCTCGACCGGTACCATGTGAGCGTGCCGCCCGCGATCGCCACGCGCGCACGGGCCGCGGTCGATCGCATGGTGGCGCTGGGGCCCAGCGTGTCACGGAAGCCGGGCGACTGAGCGGCCACCTTCCACCCGGTACCCAGGCGATGGACGAATCCTTCGACGTGCTGGACGATGCTGCCGCGCTTGCGCGCCGCGCACTGGCCGAGGATGGCTCGCGGGACGTCACCACGCTCGTCACTACGGTGCCCGCCCTCGCCGCACAGGGCGTGCTCGAGGTCCGCAGTGATACCGTGCTCGCCGGTACCCGCTATGCCGACGCCGTGCTCGTCGCATGCGGCGTGGATCCCGCCACCTGGCAGTTCCGCGAGGGCGACCGCGTGCTGGCAGGCGCGGTGGCGGGCACGGTGACCGGCTCGCTCCGGAACATGCTGCTCGCCGAGCGTACCCTCCTCAACTTCCTCCAGCGCGCATGCGGCATCGCCACGATGACCCGGCGGTACGTCGACGCCGTGGCCCACACCGGCGCGCGAATCCTCCACACACGGAAAACGGCGCCGGGTCTCCGGGTGTTCGATGTTGATGCGGTGCGGGCAGGGGGTGGCGGGGTACACCGCGTCGACCTGGCGCGTAGCGTGATGGTCAAGGACAATCACTGGCGCGCACTGGCGCGGGCCGGCCGCACCCTGTCCGAGGCACTGGCACAGGCGCGTGACCTGGGCGTTGTCGACCTCTATGTCGAAGTGGAGTCGCTGGGACAGGTGGATGAGGCGTGCGCGGCTGGGGCCACCCGGCTGCTGGTGGACAACCAGACGCCCTCGACGGTGGCCAACTGGGGCGCCCGCGCCCGGGGCCAGCGGGCGGGCATCGAGATCGAGGCCACGGGCGGGATCACGCTGGAAAATGTCGCGCGCTATGCGCAGGCGGCGGCCGACTTCATCTCGATCGGGGCGCTCACGCACAGCGTGGTGGCGGCGGATGTGAGCCTGGAGCTTCGCGGGAGGACGTGAGGACGTGAGGACGTGAGGACGTGAGGACGTGAGGACGTGAGGACGTGAAGGGTAAGGGGAGGGGCACAGTGCACCCCCTCACTTTTTAGCCCTCACCTCATTCACCATCCTCGCAATACGTCCCACCCCCGTCTTCACCGTCTCTTCGTTCGGACCAAATGAAAAGCGCGCGTACTGCCGGAAACGCGATGGCCGCCCTGCGCGCCGCTTGCCCGGGTTCACGTCGAAAAATTCTCCCGGTACGCAGATGACCTTCTCGTCGAGTGCTGCCTTGAGGAATCCCATCCCATCGCTGAGCGGCTCGGGCAATCCCGACAGGTCGCCCCAGCAATAGAACGTGGCGTCTGGCGCCGACTCCACCTTGATCCCGGCGGAACGCAGCCCCTCAACCAGCAACGTCCGCTTGTGCCGGAAGACACTCTGGATCGCCGCCGTTTCCTGCTGCACCAGTGCCGGCTCAAGCAGCGGAAGCGCTGCGCGCTGCAGCGGCTTGGACCCGCCGCCGTCGAGGAAGCTTCCGGTGCTCGCCACCGCCTCGATGACCTGCTTTGGCCCCACCACCCAGGTGCAGCGCCAGCCGGGATAGCGCCAGTTCTTGGTGAGGCCGTCCAGCATTACCACCGGGTCGCGATTGACGTCTTCCACGTACCGCGCCGCCGACACCATCGACCAGTCATCGGCGGCACCAGTCCACACGTAGTGGGAGTAGAACTCATCCAGGAGCAGGGTGCACTGGAGATCCCGCGCGGTCGCAACCCAGCGCTGCAGCTCCTCGCCCTGAACGGTGCGGCCCGTCGGGTTGTTCGGGTTGGACAGGAGAACCACCGAGAGGCCCTTGCCCAGGATCTCGCGCCGGAGATCATCGGCCGAGAACCGGTAGCCGCCGGCGGGGTCAAGCGGAATCGGGATGGAGGTGAAGAGCTTGAAGATGTCCAGCAGCTCCTCGTAGGCGGTGTAGTCAGGCAGGAAGTGGCCGAGGTTTACCTCGCCCAGCGCCGCGACGGTGCGGGTGAGCGAGCTGCGTCCGCCGCCGCAGATACAGACGTTTTCCGCCCTGTACTGCGACTTCATGCCCCGGCGATAGAGTGTGTTGTAGAGCGCCGCGACTGCGTCGCGCAGCTCCGGGATGCCGGCTACTGGGGCGTACTCCTGGTCATCCACCGCAATGGGCACCTGGTCTACCCGCGGCGGGCCGCCTGGGAGGGGGCCGGTTTCGGGCATTCCCTGGCCGAGATTGCACCACTCGGGGTGGCCGTAGCGGTAGCCCCGGCGCGCCGCCTCGGTCATGACGTAGATGACCCCGGTGAAGGGGACAGGGCGGAAGCCGGGAACGGAAGGGATATGCATCGAGGGAAAATAGGGCGTGAGGACGTGGGGGCGTGAGGGCGTGCGGAGGTGGGGCTATATTGCCGGGCGACTCATCCGACACTTTCCAACCGTCAGGGAGCCCCGTTTGGCCCGCATCCTTCCCGTTCGTCATCAGCCCGCCCTGCCAGTCGATCGCCTGATCCGCCCCGATGCCCCCGGCGCGGAAGCAATCGAGATGGACGTGCTCATCGTGGGCGGTGGTCCGGCAGGACTGGCCTGCGCAATCGAGCTGGCGCGCCTGGTAAAGAAGGACCAGGAAGCCGGCGGGGAGATGCCCGAGCTCAACATCGGCGTACTCGAGAAGGCGGGCGCTCTCGGTGAGCACTCCCTGTCTGGCGCGGTGGTGAATCCGCGCGCGTTCGCCGAACTCTTTCCCGACAAGACGCCGGCCGATTTTCCGTTTCGGCAGCCGGTGTCGGGCGAGGCGGTGTACTTCCTGTCATCCGGTGGCTCCTACCGGCTGCCGACGCCTCCCACCATGCGAAATCATGGTTACTACACCGCCTCCCTGTCGGAGGTGGTGCGGTGGCTGGGCGACGAAGCCGAGGCGCTTGGCGTGAACATCTTCCCCGGGTTCCCGGTGGACGCCCTGCTGGTGGACGGCCCGCGGGTGCGGGGGGTGCGGACCACCCCGTCCGGCCTTGACCGGGAGGGCGAGCCCACCGGGAGCTATGCCGAGCCCACCGAGTTGACGGGGCGTGTCACCGTTCTGGCCGAGGGGACCCGCGGACCCCTCGGCCAGGCGTATCGGGCCTGGCAGGGAATCACTTCCGCGAACCCGCAAATCTTTGCACTCGGGGTAAAGGAAGTGTGGAACACGAAGCGGCCGCTCGACCGCGTCATTCACACCCTGGGCTGGCCCTTGCCGAGCGATGCTTTTGGTGGCACATGGATGTATCCCCTCGGCCCGTCGCAGGTGTCGATCGGGCTGGTCGTGGGGCTCGACTATCATCAGGCGTCGCTCGACGTTCACGAGATGCTGCAGCGGATCAAGCTGCACCCCCTCTTCCGTCCCTACCTGGAGGGCGGCGAGTTGCTGGAGTGGGGAGCGAAGACGATCCCGGAGGGTGGTTACTACGCCTTGCCGACCCGTCGTTCCGGCGACGGCCTGCTCATGACTGGTGACACACTGGGGCTGGTGGACGTCCCCTCCCTGAAGGGGATACACTACGCCATGCAGTCGGGGATGTACGCGGCGCGGGCGGCGTTCGAGGGGCTGAAGCGGGATGACACCTCGGGGGCGGCGCTCGCCGCTTACGACCGGATGCTCGACGAGAGCTACATCATGGGCGACCTGAAGCGGACCCGGAACATGCGCCTGGGATTCAAGGACGGCCTGGTCGTGGGTGGCATCAAGGCCGGGCTGATGACGGTGACGGGAGGAATGTTCCCGGGCGGGCGGATCCCAATGGCACAGGATGCGGAAGCGGCGCGCGATGTGGGGCCGGCCGAGCCATTCGTTCCTGACAACACGCTGACGTTCAGCAAGGTTGACGCGGTCTTCAAGTCGGGCAACGCGACCCGCGACACCATCCCGTCCCACCTGATCGTGGGCAAGGACATTTCCGGTGAGGTGGCCGATTTCTACTCGCACCTGTGCCCGGCGGGGGTGTACGAACGGGTCGGCGACGAGCTCAGGGTGAATGCACCCAATTGCGTGGACTGCAAGGCAACGGATGTCCTGGGGCCGCGGTGGACGCCTCGCGAAGGCGGAAGCGGCCCCAAGTATCGCCTGATGTAGCCCCCGTTTAGTCCATTTCTTGCAAGGTGCGGCCGAAGCGCAGGTTGTAGTGTCCCCAAGCCGGGAAACCGCAACACCATGATGGAAGTCGAGCTCTCGGGAGAATTCGGGTCGCCAGGCTGGTGGGGGCGCGTATGGCGCGCCCCCGATCCGGCGATGCTCGATGCCGGCAGCACCGGGGAGAAGGTCATCGCCTGGGTGCGGATCGTGGCCACGTTGCTGCTCCTCACGGTGCCGGTGGGCAGCCTCATTGCCCACCCGGAGCTCTCGGAGAACTGGATCGGCACTGCGGTCGTGGTGATCGCCCTCGTGCTCGCCATCGTGGTCTTTTTTGCGGTGCGGCGGGACCAGCGGCCGCGCTGGCTGGGCGCGTGCTGCACCATCTTCGATGTCACCATCATCAGTGCGGCGCTGCTGAGCTACGTACTCACCGACCAGCCGCTGGTGGCCACCAATTCGCGGGTGGCTTTCGAGTGCTACTTCCTGGCGATGGCGGCCACCTGCCTCCGATATGACGCGCGGCTGTGCATCCTCGCGGGTGGCCTGGCCATGGCGGAGTATCTTGGCCTCGTGTTCCTCGCTCGCCAGATGTACGACCTCAGTTCGCTGACCGATGGCATCCAGCGCTACGGCGAGTTCGACTGGGGCAGCGTGCTGTCGCGGGTGATGGTGCTTGGGATTGCCGCGTTCTTCAGTGTCGTGATCGTGATGCGCGCCAAGGACCTGCGGACGCTCTCCTCCCTCGACCGGATGACCGGCCTCTTCAACCGGGGACACTTCGACGAGCGGCTGGGCTCCGAGCTCAACCGGGCGCAGCGCCTGGGGCAGTCGCTCTCGGTCGTGATGCTCGACGTTGATCGCTTCAAGGAGTTCAACGACCGCTACGGTCACTCGGCCGGCGACGTGGGCCTGCGCACGATCGCTGACCGCTTCAGGCAGATGACCCGTCGCAGCGACGTGGTGGCGCGGTACGGTGGCGAGGAGTTCGTCTTCCTGCTGCCCGACACGAACGCCGACACGGCATTCGACAAGCTGGAGCAGATCCGGTCCTCGATCGAGGCGCTCAAGATCACGCTGCCCAAGAACCAGGGTGAGGCGTGGCTCACGGTGAGTGCGGGCATTGCGACGTTCCCGGCCGATGGCACCAGTTCGGAGGAACTCATCGACGAGGCCGATGCCCGACTGTTCCGCGCCAAGGCAGGAGGACGCAACCGGGTCGCGGGCCGCCTGACCCTGGGCGCCAGCCGGCCGCCCCAGCCATCGGGGCTGGAGCTGACGGGGTAGGTGGACGTGAGGACGTGAGGACGTGAGGGTGTCCCGGCTATGGGTCACCCTCTTTTTTCAGGCCTGTGAATTGCCGGAGAGTCGAGTCATGTGGGCTCGACTGCAGTTCATCGCACTCCTGGGCTTCCCGGCGTCGCTTGCGGCACAGGGGGCGCGCATCTCCGTTCCGCCACCACCCAACGCCACCCAATCGGTGCTGATGTCGCTGCGCTCACTCGGGCGGGCGGAAGAGCAGTATTTCAACCAGCGGATGCGCTATGCCGGCAGCACGGACTCACTGCGCTTCACGCCGGAGCCGGGAGTGACGGTGACCGTGTTGTCAGCCTCACAGCGGAGCTGGTCGGCCCGGGGCACCTGGCACCAGTCTCCTGGACGCAGCTGCGTGGTGTATTTCGGCTATGCCACGGAGGTGAAGCTCCCGATCACGGAGTTCGAGGGCCGCCGCCCGAAGCGCGAGGGCGAGCCGGTTTGCGACCCGATCTAGCCCCTGCGTACTGATTTGCCCCGCCCCCTGCCCGGCGATAGCTTCACGCCGGGAGGAATACCAATGACAAGGTCAACCGTTCTTTCAGCTGCACTGGCCGTCGCCATCCTGGCACCGGCTGCACCGACGTTGCTTCTCGCGCAGGGGGCAATGGAAATTGCCGGCGTCACCCTTCCCGCCACGGTCGATGCCGGCGGTCAGTCCCTGGTGCTCAATGGGGCGGCACTGCGCAAGAAGGCCATCTTCAAGGTGTATGTGGCAGGGTTGTACCTGCCGGCGAAGAGCGAGGATGCCGATGCGATCCTCGCCGGTGATACACCGCGTGAGCTGCGCATGCAGTTCGTGCGTGACGTGGGCAAGGACAAGATGTGCGAAGCCTGGGATGAGAGCCTCGAGAACAACACCCCCGACGCCGATGCGCAGCTGAAGGGCGAGTTCAAGGAGCTCTGCGGCTGGATGCAGGACCTGAAGAAGGGTGACGTGATGACGTTCACGTACCTGCCGGGCACCGGCACAACGGTGGAGGTGGCGGGGCAGCACAAGGGCACCATGGCGGGGAAGCCGTTTGCCGACGCGCTCTTCAAGTCGTGGATCGGCCCGAAGCCGGGCCCGGGCGACGGATTCAAGAAGGACCTGCTGGGGTACAAGAAGTAATGAAGCGCATGACGGTCGGTGCCATCCTCTGCCTCGTCGCCCTCACCGGGGTGACGACAGCCGTCGTGGCACAGGCCACGCCGTTCGGGCTGCGGGAGGGGATGACGAAGAGCGACCTCGACGCCGTGGTGGGGCCGCTGTCGGTGCCGGACGGCACACCGCCATCATACTACGCGGCGCACGTGCCGAAGCCGCATCCCGAACTCGACGTGTACGCGGTGGTGGTGGGTGACTCGACGGGGTTGTGCCAGGTGGTCGGCGGGAAGCTGGTGGACTCCACCGGGGTGACGGACATCGAGGCGGAGCGGATCTTCAGCACGCTCAAGGGCCAGCTCATGTCGAAGTACGGGCCCCCATCGGCGAGCGAGGTGGCCCAGGCGCGCTGGCTCTCCGTCAGCGATGCGGCGATCCCGTCCAACCTCTACACCATCACGCTGAACTCGGCGCGACAGTCGAGCGGCGCGATCCTCGTTTCGCTCCGGTACCGCTTCGCGAACGTACATCGCTGCGAAGCGCCGGCGCCGCCCCCCGATCCCGTCCGCGACGCCCTCTAGGCAGTCGCGTGGCTACCGCAGGAGTTCCTCGATCCTGACCGCGGCGTCGGTACGCTCGTCGCGGTACTTCACGATGACAGGGGCGTAGAGCTGTATCCCGGCTGCGGCGCCCGGCCCGCTGCGCACCGGACGCGATCCCGGCACCACCACGGCGCCCGCTGGAATCTCCAGCGGGCGTTCGCCTTCCCGGCGATAGACCTGGTCGCGCACGAGGTCGAACACCGGCGTTGACCCGGTGAGGATGACCCCGGGGGCCAGCACAGCCCGCTCGCGGACCAGCGTGCCCTCATACACACCGCAATTGCCGCCGACCATGACATCGTCCTCGATGATCACCGGGAGTGCGTTGGCGGGCTCGAGCACGCCACCCACCTGCGCCGCCGCTGAGAGATGCACTCGCTTGCCGACCTGGGCACACGATCCCACGAGGGCGTGGCTGTCCACCATCGTTCCCTCGTCCACATAGGCACCGACGTTGATGTACATCGGCGGCATGCAGACGACACTGCGCGCCACATAGGCGCCGTCCCGGATGGCCGAGCCGCCGGGTACTACGCGGATCCCGTCGGTGATGCGGAGCTTCCGGAGCGGCCAGGTGTCCTTGTCGAAGAAGGCAAACGCACCACCTCCCGCCACCGGCACGACGGCGCCGAGCCGGAAGCCGAGGAGGATGCCGGCCTTCACCCAGCTGTTGGCCCGCCACTGGCCGCCTGCGTCGCGCTCGGCGGCCCGCACCGTGCCCGTGGCGAGGGCGTCGCGCAGTGCGTCGATGGCCTCGCGGGCGGCGCGTTCCTCACCGGCGGGCACTGCGCCGACGAATCGCTCGATGCGGGAGCGGAGGTCCTGTGCCGCCTTGCTGGTCATGGTTCGAGCCTCAGGTTCAGGCGGGCAAGCTCCTGGCGCATGCGCGCGACGGTCGCGGCCTGTGCCGGGACGAGCGGAAGCCGTAGGACGTTTCGGATCCGGCCCATCGCGTGCAGCGCCGCCTTGACCGGGATCGGGTTGGACTCGGTGAAGCAGGCATCGAGCAGCGGCAGCAGGTTCGCCAGGAGGGCGCGGGCAGGGACGAGGGTGCCGCTGCGCGCCAGGCGGACAAGGTCGGCCAGCGCACGTGGCACGAGGTTGGACGCGACCGAGATCAGGCCATCACCGCCGCAGGCGCAGAGCGGCAGCGCCATCCAGTCATCGCCTGAGAAGACCAGGAACCCCTCCGGGCGGAGCCGGAGCAGTTCCAGCGCCTGGTGCATGTCTCCCGCTGCCTCCTTGATGCCGATGACGTTGTGGTGCGCCGCGACCGCCGCCGCGGTTCCGGGCAGGAGGTTGACACCGGCGCGGCCGGGCACGTTGTACACCACCACCGGCCTGGTGCTCGCATCGGCCACGGCTTCGAAGTGCCGGCGCAGGCCATCCTGCGTCGGGCGGTTGTAGTAGGGCGATGCGGTGAGGATCAGGTCGGCGCCGGCATCGCACATCCGGCGGGCATCCTCCGCGGCGCGCCGGGTGTCATTGCTGGTGGCGCCTGCCATGACCGGCACCCGCCCGGCCGCCGTCTCCCGCGTCATCCTCACGACCTGCACGCGTTCCTCGTCGGTGAGCGTCTGGGCTTCACCGGTGGTACCGCACGCGACGATGAAGTCGATGCCTTCGGTCACCTGCCACTCCACCAGCGAATTCAGTGCCGCCCAATCGACGGCACCATCGTCCGTGAACGGCGTGACGATCGCCGTGCCGCAGCCGGCGAGCGCCGTCATGTGCGCTTCCCGAAGAGCACGTCCTCGAAATTGTAGACCCCGGTGCGCCCCACCAGCCATTCCGCCGCCAGCACCGCACCCGAGCCGAACACACTGCGGTCGCGCGCGACATGCTCGATGGCGAGGCTCTCGAACGGTCCCTCATAGCGCAGTTCATGGGTGCCGGGCACCACGCCGGCCCTGATCGAGGTGACCGGGATCTCCTTGCCGCCGGCCTCCCGCGTTGCGCGCTGGAGCGCCAGGGCGGTCCCGGAGGGCGCATCGCGCTTGAGCCGGTGGTGTGTCTCGATGAGGAGGCCCTCGAACTCGGGGCGGTTCTGGAATGCCGCCGCCATGGTGCGTGCCGCATGCAGCATGACGTGGATGCCGATGGAGAAATTGGCCGCAATGAGCAGCGCGCCCATGCGGGCGCGGGCGAGCGCCTCGAGGGAGGGCATCTGGTCTTCCCACCCCGTCGTGCCGCAGACGACCGGCACGCCCGCCGCCAGCAGCCGTGCAACATTGGCGGGTGCCGTGCCCGGTGTGGTGAACTCGAAGGCGACGTCGACACCGGTGAGGCGCGCCGGGACCAGTGCGGCCCCGCCCGCGTTCTCGTGGCTCCCCACCATCGCGGCCACGGTGTGCCCGCGCATGTCGAGCGCGGCCTGCACCGACCGGCCCATGCGACCTGTTCCGACCACGACTGCGCGCACTCAGTTACTCCCGAAGAACTCATGGTGAAGACGCTGTACGATCGCCGGGCCATCGGCCTCCCGCACCACGAAGGTAAGGTTGGTGGCCCACGCCCCCTGCGAAATGACCTCGATGGCGGCGGGCTGCACCGCCTTGAACACGCGCGCCGCCAGGCCGGGCGAGGAGAGCATGCCGTGCCCCACCACGGCCACGATGGCGCGACCCTCATTGACGGTCACCTCGCCCAGCGGGGCCAGGTCGCGCACCAGCGCATCGAGGTGCGTGGCATCCTCGACCGTGAGCGAGACGCTGACCTCGCTGCTGGCGAGCACGTCGACCGGGACCTCGTGCCGCTCAAAAACCTCGAACAGCTGGCGGAGAAATCCGTACGCGCCCAGCATGCGCGGTGCGCGCACGCTGATGAGAATGGCGCCAGGCTTCCAGGAGATCGAGCCGATCGGCCCATCTGCACGGAGCGCCGACGACCGCGTCTGGCCGATGATGGTACCCGGAGCGTCCGGCCGCAGGGCGTTCAGGATGATGATGGGGATGCCCGCCGCCGCGAGCGGCAACTGCGTGGCGGGGTGCAGCACCTTGGCGCCGAAGGTGGCCAGCTCGGCAGCCTCGTCGTACGTGGCCGACGCCAGGGTGCGGGCCTCAGGCACGATGCGCGGGTCGGCGGTCATGAGACCGTCCACGTCGGTCCAGATCTCCACCCGGTGCGCCCCGAGGGCGGCCCCCAGCAGCGACGCCGTGAAGTCCGAGCCGCCTCGCCCGAGGATGGTGGGTCGCCCGTCGGCGGTCGCGCCAATGAAGCCCTGGGTCAGGGGAATGCGACCCTCGGCAAGCAGGGGTACCATCACCGCCTGTGCCCGGGCCCGAATCGCGTCGCCCAGCGGTGTGGCGCGGCCGTGCCGGTTGTCGGTGATGATGACGCTTCGCGCGTCGACCAGGGCAACCGGCAGTCCGGCGTGCGCCAGGGCGGCCTCGATCAGGAGTGAACTCCAGCGTTCGCCCTGTCCGAGCAGGAGGTCGCGTTCGGTCGGGGTGAGGACCCGGCCTACGGCTGGTCGGAGCACGCGCCGCATTTCCTCAAACGCCGCCTCGAGTGCCGGCAATGCCGTATCGCCACCCTGCAGTTCGCTGGCGACGGCGCGGTGCCGGTCGTGCAGCGTTTCCAGCGTTGCCTCGAGCGCTGCGCCGTGACCCTGGCGCACGCTTTCAGCGAGGGACACCAGCCCGTCGGTGACGCGCGCCAGGGCGGACACGACCACCACCGGGTGCTCCGGTGCCCGTGACGCCACGATCTTCACCAGCCGGTTGATCGCGTCGGCATCCTGCACCGACGTGCCCCCGAACTTGCAGACGATCATGCTGCGGTCATCACGCGAGGCGCCCCTCGGCGTGCAGCAGCTCGGCAATCTGTACCGCCGCACCGGCGGCGCCACGAACGGTATTGTGGCCCAGCACCACGAATCGAAGGTCGAGCAGGGTACAGGGACGAATCCGGCCCACCGTCACCGCCATGCCGCCGCCGCGCTCGAGGTCGAGGCGGGGCTGCGGCCGGTCGGGGCGGCGCTCGATCTCGATGACCGGGCTGGGGGTGCTGGGGAGCGAACGCACGATGTCGCTCCCGCCAAAACGGCTGAGCGCACGCGTTGCGGCCGCGACTGAGGGCTTGTTGCGGAAGCCGGCCGAGACCACCTCCAGGTGCCCATCGATGACCGGCACGCGGTTGCAGTGCGCCGTCAGCGCCACCTGGGCCGGGGTGATGCCGGCCTCGCCGAGTGTGCCGAGAATCTTGAGCGTCTCGCGCTCCATCTTCTCCTCTTCTCCGCCGATGAACGGGACGACATTTCCCAGGATGTCGAGCGACGGCACGCCGGGATACCCGGCGCCCGACGCGGCCTGCATCGTGGCGACGAACACCTTTTCGAGGCCGAAGGCGGCGTGCAATGGTGCCAGCGCCACGACCAGCGCCGCCGTGGAACAGTTGGGGTTGGCGAGGATGGCGCCGCTCCATCCGCGCTCACGGCGCTGGACGTCGATGAGCTCGACGTGCCCCGCGTTCACCTCGGGTACCACGAGCGGCACGTCGGGGTCCATCCGGTGAATGCGCGTGTTCGTGATCACGATGGTGCCGGCCCGCGCGAACTGCTGTTCGATGTCCCCTGCCACCTCGGCGTCGAGCGCGGAAAAGACCACGCGCGCATCCAGGGGTGGCTCACAGCGCTTCAGCACCAGGTCGGCGAACCGACGGGGCAGCGGGGTGGATTCCCGCCACCGCACGACCTCGCCGTACGGACGCCCGGTACTCTGGGCTGACGCTGCAACAGCCACCAGGTCGAACCAGGGATGATTCGCCAGCAGCCGGACGAACTTCTGTCCCACGGTGCCGGTGGCTCCCAGCACGGCGACGGGAATGCGCGTGGTCATGCGGCACCCTGGGCCAGAAGGTCGCGGGCGAGCTTTTCGTACAGCGAGATGCCGCTCGCGAGGTCCGTCTTGCTGAGGCGCTCTTCCGCCGTGTGCGCGACCTTGATCGTGCCGGGCCCGAGCTGGTACCGGACGCCCCAGCTGGCAAGGAAGGGGAGGTCACTGGCAAAGCTGACGACGGTGGTCTGCCATCCTGCCGGGGCGGTGGAGACGACACTGGGGATTTCCAGTGGATAGCTGACGCTGACGCGCGGCTCGAGGGAGGCCTCGATGGCCCGCTTCAATTCGTCGTTCGGCTGCACCGTGCGGAACAGCACCTCGGCGCGCGCGTGATCGGGAATCACGTTGGGTGCCCGGCCACCCTCGATGCGCCCGATGTTCACGGTCGTGTCGCCCAGCACCGGATGCGACGGCAGCGGCAGGTGCTCCAGCCGGGCCAGCGTCCGCAGCAGCGGCACGATCGCCGACTCGCCCTCGGCGGGATACGCCGAGTGGGCGGCGCGACCGGTCCCGGTGAAGTCGGCGCGAAGGACGCCCTTCTGCCCGATGGTCAACTGGTTCTCGGTGGGCTCGCCATTGATCAGGAAGCGTCCCTTCGGTTCGAGTTGCGCCGAGGCCATGGCACCCTCCGACCCGTTCTCCTCTCCCACCACGAACAGCAGGCCGATCCGTTCCTCACCGGCGGAGCGAAGCTGTTCGGCGGCGGCAATCATGGCGGCGGCGAGGCCCTTGGCATCGCAGGTGCCCCGGCCATGAAGCCAGGTGTCGTCTTCCCGGAGGTCGATGAAGGGGGGCACGGTATCGAGGTGCGTGGAGAAGACGACCACCGGGTGACCGAGGTGGGCATACACGTTGAACCGGCCCTCGAGGACCGGCTGCCGGATCACCGTCCAGCCCCGCTCCTCGAGCCAGGCAGCCAGCAGCTCCGCGACGGGGCCCTCGCGGCCGGTGGTGGAATCGATGCGGACGAGTGCACGCGTCAGTTCAATGGCATCCATGCCGAAGAATGCCCCGCAGGCGCTTGTGGTCACAAGGTGGCGACGGCAGCCTCCGCTTCGCGCGCCACGCGCCGACCCTCGTCCACCTTCACGAACAGCAGCATGCACCCGCCCACCAGGAAGAAGGCGATCACGGACAGGATGGCATTTCGGCTCGACCCGGTCATGCGGATGGAGATGGCGAAGAACAGCGGCCCGAAGATGCCGGCAAACTTCTCAAAGACGCTGTAGAAGCCGAAGAACTCGGCGGCCTTGTGTGCCGGCGTCATGGAGGCGAAGAGCGAGCGGCTGAGCGCCTGGGTGCCGCCCTGTACCAGCCCGACCATCGCCGCCAGGACGAAGAACTGTCCTGCCGTCTTCATCTGGTATCCCACGATGCTGATCAGCGTGTACACCACGAGCCCGAGGAGAATGGCCGGCTTGGCGCCGATCCGGCCGGCGAGGGCGCCGAAGAGGAAGGCACAGGGGACGCCGACAAACTGCACGATCAGGATCGCCAGCATCATCGCGGAATCGGGAATCCCGATCTCGGCGCCGTACACCGTGGCCATCTTGATGATGGTCTGGATGCCATCGTTGTAGATCAGGAAGGCGGCGAGCAGCAGGAACGCCTGCCGGAACTCGCGCAGGGAGCGAAAGGTCTCCGCGAGGCGGGCGAACGCGGCGCGCACCGGATTTTCGCGCGGGGTCTCGGCCTGTTCGATGAGCCGGGGGAGCTCGGGGACCCGGCGATACAGGGGGATGGCGAAGACGACCCACCACACTGCGGTGGCGACAAAGGTGAGCCTGGTGGCCAGTCCGCGTCCATCGGCACCAAGCCCGAAGGCCTGGGGGTACTGGATGGCGGCGAGGCACACCGCGAGAAGGATCCCCCCGCCGATGTACCCCAGGGCGTAACCGGCACTGGAGACGCGGTCGATTTCGCCGGGACCGGCCAGGCGCGGCAGGAGCGATTCATAGAAGACGAAGCTGGTGGTGGCGCCGATCATGGCGAGCACGAACAGCACCGAGGCGAGCTGCAGGTCGCCCGGCCCCACGAGGGCAAACCCTGCCGTGGCGATGACGCCGATGAGCATGAACCCGAAGAGCATCCGGCGGGCGATGCCCAGGTAGTCGGCCACCGCACCGAGGACCGGCGAGAGCAGGGCCACGATGGCGAGGTACAGGGTGTTGAGGTCGGCGTACCGCGCGGTCGCTTCCGGTGGCGAAAGCAGGCCCGCCGGAACTCGCGCAAAGAAAATCGGGAACACCGCCGTCATCACGATGGTCTGGAAGCCGGAGATGGCCCAGTCGTACATCGCCCAGGCCCGCAGGTCTGGCCGGTGGAGACCGAGGCGCCCGAGAAGTCCGGAAATTGACATGGGCGGAAGCATAGCAGGCTTGCGGCTGCGCGAGCCGTCGATCGGCGACGAGTGATACCCCGCCCTGGACGCTGAACGCGAAGCCGGAGCTGTCGGGTCCGGAGATCGGTGTGCTGGCCAGGGCCAGTGCGCACATCGCGGAGTGGGTCAGGTTGAACATTGTGTCCTCCTGTCGTTCGGGTTGCTCCGGCGGCCGGGCTGGCCACTCGATTCGGAGGACAAGCTAGGACCGGAAGCCACGCCCGAATCACCCCGAAGTCACCCGATGCCAAATCCTTGCCCTTGAACGACTTGGGGGGCATCTTCAAGCCATCCTTCACACCTCCATGGGGCCCCTGCTTTCGTGCTGCTGATCAAGACGCTGGGCGGACTGGTCGTTTACGATGGGGCCCGGGCGCTCAGTGGCGCTGCCCAGCAGCCGCGCCGGCAGGCGATCCTCGCACTGCTCGCCCGGGCCGGCGACCGCGGCATGAGCCGGGATCGCCTGCTGGCCATGCTCTGGCCCGAGGCCGACGAGGAACGGGCGCGACGCGGCCTCAACCAGGCGCTTTATGCACTGCGGCAGGACCTCGGCCATGAGGAAAGCATCAGCGGGAACCGGGACCTGCGGCTCGACCCGGCCCTGGTCGAGTCGGACGTTCGCCTCTTTGGGGAGGAGCGGGCAGCCGGCCGGCTCGAGGCCGCGGCCGAGCTATGGGGCGGGCCATTCCTCGATGGCTTCAGCCTGCCCGGCGTACCGGAATTCGAGCGCTGGATGGAGGAGGAGCGCGCCGCACTGACACATGAGTATGCCGACCTGCTGGAGACACTGGCCACGCGCGCGACCGAACGGACTGACACTGCAGGCGCGGTCCAGTGGTGGCGACGGCTCGCCGCACTGGACCCGCTGAATGCGCGCAGCGCCGAAGGACTGATGCGGGCGCAGGCGGCCGCCGGCGATGAAGCGGGCGCACTGCGACAGGCAGAGATCTTCGCGGCGTTCTATGCCGCCGAACTGGGAGTGGCCCCCGATCCCCGCATCGCGGCCCTGGCCGAGCGGATCGGGCGCGGGGAACTCCGCCCCGCAGCTGCGCCCTCCGAACCACCCCCGGATTCGCCTTCGGCTCGCCTGGATTCACCGCTCCCCCCAAGCGTCGATGATGCCGCTGCAATGACGGTGACCTCTGGCTGGGCCGCGGTGGCGCTGGCATCGGGCGCGGTGCCCGGGTCCGCTGGTGCACTGCCGTGGCTCCCCTCCCGATCTCGTTCCCTGACCGTGTGGTTCGTGGCGGGAATGGCTACGATCGTGGCGCTGGTCATGGCGATGCAGTGGCGCCCAGGTGGGCGTCCCGCCCGGGCGCCGGGCGCGGCACCGGTGCTCGCGGTCGGCCGCATCGCCGATTACACCAGGGCCGGCGCCGGGGACAGGTCGGCGCCGCTGGGCGACATGCTCGCCACCAACATGGCTCGTGTTCCCGGGCTCGAGGTGGTCAGCACGAGCCGCATGCTCGAGCTGGTCGCCCAGTTTGCCCGCGAGGGAGACACCTCAGCCTCGGCGGTGTCGCGCGCAGCGCGCGTGGCGGGTGCATCCGAGGTGATCGACGGCGCCTTATACGAAGTGGCGCCGGGTCGCTTCCGGCTGGACCTCCGGCGAGTGGACCTCGCCACCGGCAACGTTGTTGACGCGCATGCGATCGCGGGGGTGGACCTCTTCGCCCTGGCGGACAGTGGCACGCGCGAGATCGCATCCCTGCTCGGCGGACCCGCACTCAATGGCTCCCTCGCCGATGTGAGCACCCGGTCGGAGGCGGCGTATGCCGCGTATGCCGCCGGGCTCCGCGCCTTCTACCGGGGCGACAACGCCGTGGCGCGCCAGTTGTTTGCCACGGCAGTCCGGGAGGATTCACTGTTTGCGATGGCGCAGTTCTATCTGGCGCGGACGGAAACCGACCTGGCCCGGCTATTGGACGGGATGGAGCGCGCGCGGCGGCTCAGCACGTCGGCACCGCCGCGCGAGGGACTGACGATTCGCTCGGCGTGGGCATTCTACCAGGACGATCCCTCCTTCAGGGCAGTGGCCGAGACACTGTCCGTGAACTACCCCGCGGAGGTGGCTGGTCATCTCTGGTATGGGCAGGCGCTGGCGAGAACGCAGCAGTTTTCGGCAGCCATCCCGATGTTCCAGCGAGTCATCGCGATGGACTCGCTCGGCCTCAAGGGCGGCAGTGCGGCGTGCGTGGCGTGCGAGGCCTATCAGGCAATGATCTACAGCTACCTCTCGCTCGACTCGCTGTCGGCCGCCGAGCGTTCGGCGCGGAGCTGGGTCGCGGCCCAGCCGGCGTCGCCGTCACCGTACGCCTCGCTGACGGATGTCCTTCAGCTGGCAGGTCGCACCCAGGAGGCCAGCGCGGCGCTGGCACAGGCCACGAGCCATGGCCTGAATGAGGTTTCCCGGTTCCTCCTGGCCGCAGCGATTGCGGAGCAAGCCGGGGACTACCGGCGCGCCGACTCCATCGCCGAGGCGCACCTGTCCGATGCCGCCGCGAACAATCGGTGGGAGGCTGCGTTCCAGCTGGCGATTACCCTTCGCGCACAGGGTCGCTACGCCGCCGCGCTGCGGGCGCTGGAACAGGGCCACTCCGCCTTCCGCGGTACGGCGGCTGAGCGGCTGAACGATCGCGGGAACATGCTCGTCCGGGGCCAGGTGCTGTACGAATCGGGGCACCCGCAGGCGGCCATCGCGGCATTCGATTCCACCACCAGACTGGTGGATCCGCGAGAGTCGCCCCCGACGCATGACCGGGTGCGACTGTGGGCGCTGGTGCAGCGCGCCACGGTACATGCCAGCCTGGGTGATACTGCGATCCTCCGGCGGCTGGCGGATTCAGCCGAGGTGCTCGCGGCAGCACAGCCCCGCGGCCGGTCACTACCGGCATATGTACGTGCGCTCTACCTCGATGGGACCGGGCACCACGACGAGGCGGCGGCACTCCTGCGCGGGGTGAACCACTCGCCGGTCACCGGACTGCAGACGATCGACCTCCTGCTGGCGCGAGCGCTGGTATCCGCGGGCCGTCCCGGCGAGGCGGTGACGGTGCTGCGCCCGCTCTTCCACGGGTATCGGGCGGCGGGAGGGCTCTACACCACCCGCACGGAGATCCACGAGGCGATGGCCCGCGCCTGGGAGGCGGCGGGGAACGCTGACAGTGCCCGGGTTCACTGGGCACGCGTGGCAGACGGATGGAAGGACGCCGACCCGATTCTCGCGCCCCGGGTCGCCATTGCCCGCGAGCGAGCCACCGCGCCTGACGAGGGGTCAGCCACTGCCAGGTGCGTCGCGCCGGCTCTGCACCACCGAGGCAAACACCGAAATCCCCAGCATCAGGACGATCAACAGCAGCGTCACCGGCGTCGGCAGGATGACCCAGGCGCTCAGGGCCATCTTGAGCCCGATGAACACGAGGATGAGCGCCACACCCACCTTCAGGTACTGGAACCGCTCCAGCGCACCGGCGAGCACGAAGAAGAGTGCCCGCAAGCCCAAGGATGGCAAAGACGTTGGAGCTGTAGATGATGAACGGATCCTTGGTGACCGCAAAGATCGCCGGAATGCTGTCGATGGCGAAGACCAGGTCACTCCACTCCACCACCAGGACGACGAGGACAGCGGCGTGAAGAGTCGCTTGCCGGCGGTGCTGCGGACCCAGAAGTGGTCGCCGTCATAGGCGGGGGTGATCGGCAGGAAACGGCGGGCCAGCCGCACCAGCGGATTCCGCTCCGGCTCGATCTCGGTGCTGTCGGTGCGGAGCATCCGCACGCCGGTGACTACGAGGATGCCGCCGAAGACATAGATGATCCAGTGGTACCGGGCGAGCGCCAGCGCGCCCAGGCCGATCATGATGGCCCGCATGACGATGGCGCCGAGGATGCCCCACTTGAGCACCTTGGGTTGCGCCAGCGCCGGCACCCCGAAGAACTGGAAGATGAGGATGAAGACGAAGAGGTTGTCCACCGAGAGCGAGAGCTCGATGAGATAGCCCGTGAGATACTCCAGCCCGTGCTGCGACCCCTCCCGCCACCACAGGAATCCGCCGAACACGAGCGCCAGCGCAACGAGGCCCGCACTCCACAGCGATGCCTCCTTCACGCTGAGGACGTGGCCCCGCCGGTTCAGCAGGAACAGGTCGATCACGAGGAGGACGATGACCAGCGCGGTGAAGCTCATCCATACCACTGGAGGGTGCGCCGTCACGCGTATGTCCCGGGCTGTGTCATGCCTGCTTCTCCAGTCGCGCCGTCAACTCCCGCCTCGCGCGCTCCACCAGGGCCTCGCGCTGGGCCAGGTCCCCGTCCTTGAGTACCACGTCTGCGAGGGCCTTGCCCGGCTCCACAAACTCGCGGTGCATCGGCCGTACCGATGCCTCAAACTGCGCGAGAACATTTTCCCGGGTCCGCCCGCGTTCGGCCAGGTCGCGGTGGAGGCGCCGGGCCAGCCGGACTTCCTCGGTCACGTCCACGAAGACCTTGAGGTCGAACAGGTCACGCAGCTCGGGCACGGCCAGACTCAGGATACCCTCCACCACGATGATTGCCTCGGGCACGACGTGCTCGGTGCGCCTGGCGCGGGTGTGCGTTGCGAACTCGTAGACCGGCTTCTCGATCGCACGCCCTGCCAGCAGGTCATGCAGGTGCGCGATGAGCAGGGGGAAGTCGACGGTGTCCGGGTGATCGAAGTTCACCCGCTCCCGCTCGGCGAGCGACAGCCCGGCCAGTTCGCGGTAGTAGGAGTCGACCTCGATGAGCACGCCGTGCCCGTCCATCGCGTCGATGATCGACCGGGCGACGGTCGTCTTGCCGGATCCGGTGCCTCCGGCGATACCGATCAGGAAGGGTGGGGGCAGGTCAGTGTCCCGGGGCATGAGAACCCGCAAGCTAGTCGCACGTCGGGGGCCGGGGATACGTCCCCGGCCCCCGACCTCGGGCCACCACCTGCAAGGGTATGCATGGCCTAGAAGGGCGGCTCGGCCTGGTGGCGTGGGTCGTCGAGCAGGATTGCCGAGACGGCGGTGCCTGCCGGGGTGTCGAACTGACCCTCGGGAAGGATGAGCAAGGCGTTCGCCTTCACCATCGACGTGAGGATCCCCGAACCCTGCGGGCCGGTGAGCCGCGCCTCGTACCCGCCGGGACCATCGGTCAGTACGGCGCGCAGGAAGTGCTGCAGCCTGGGCTTGAGGGCAACCGGCTCGGCCATGGACGCGCGCACCGCCCGGCGGAACGGGAGGACATGGCCGCACATCCGGCGGATGGCGGGCCGCACGAAAAGCTCGAAGGTCACCATGGTGCTGACCGGGTTGCCCGGCAGGCCGATCCAGGGCACATCGCCCAGGAGCCCGAATCCCACCGGCGCTCCCGGCCGCATGCGCAGTTTCCAGAACTTCTGGGTGGCGCCCATCTCCTCCAGCACCGGCCGCACGAAATCGTGTTCTCCCACGCTGATGCCCGCGGTGGTGACGAGGAGGTCCGCCTCCCGCGCCGCCGCCAGATGTTCCCGGAAGCTCTCCCGGGTATCGCGCGCCACGCCGAGATTGACCGGCTCCCCGCCAGCCAGGCGCACCAGCGCCATCAGTGTATGGGTGTTGCTGCTCGCGATCTTCCGGCCGCTCAGGATTTCCTCGGGCTGGTCGACGTCGACGATCTCGTCGCCGCTGCCCATGATGGCGACCCTCGGGCGGCGATGCACGAGCGGATGGGCGACCGCGAGCGATGCCAGGACGCCGAGCTCCGCGGCGCCGAGCTGCATGCCCTGCTGCAGCACGACCGCACCGCGCCGCACATCCTCGCCCACATGACGGAGGTTGGCCCCGGCGTCGCGGTCCTTGAAGATGCTGACAACATCCTTGCCCTCATCGGTGTCTTCCTGCCGTACGACGCCGTCGGAGCCGGGTGGAAGGGGGGCCCCGGTGAAGATGCGGGCGCATTCGCCAGGGCCGAGCGTGCGCACGGGGAAGTACCCGGCAGGGATCTCCTCGACCACCTGCAGCCGGACCGGCGACGCGTCGGTGGCTCCCCGCACGTCGGCGGCGCGCGTGGCGTAGCCGTCCATCGCCGAATTGGTCCACGCGGGAATGTCGAGCGGACTCGCAATGTCCTCCGCGAGGACGCTGCCGAGCGCGTCGTCGAGCGGCACGCGGAGGGGGGGCTGCGGTCGGACATCCTGGAGAATGCGGAGCGCCGCCTCGCGCGCGCTCAGCGGCGCCGTCACCCGTCGAGCTCCAGGCCCTCGTCCCAGGCGAGCGTCGCGAGGAGGTGCAGCCACATCGTATCCCGGAAGTGAATGACCCGGCAGCCCGCCTGCGCCCTCTCGTCGTCGGTGAGCAGGGCCACCCACTGGTCGCGGTCGGGCGAGTCGTCGCTGTAGATCGGCGTGGGGGAGACTTCGCGCCGCCACACCTCGATCTTGGGTACGGGGGCGCGCTTGAACCCCTCGACCAGGATCATGTCGGCGTCGGCGAGATACTGCCGTGCCAGCGCCACCGGATCGTACAGGTCGGGTACCCGGTCGACGAGTACCCGCCCGTCGGGTCCGGCGAGCAGCACGCGCTCGGCCTTCCCCTCGTGAAAGTGACGCCAGCTGTCGGTGCCTTGCCGATCCAGGTCGACCCCGTGATGACCGTGCTTGATGGTCATGACCCGCTTGCCGCGCCGCACGAATTCAGCGGCGAGCGTCACGGTCAGCGTGGTCTTTCCGGCGTTCTTTCGTCCGATGATCGAGATGAGGCGTGGGCCTGCCATGACGCTTCTGCCTCCGCGAGGTCGTGCGCGGTGTTCACGTTGAAGAACGCGAGCGCAGGATCGACGAGCCCCGTCACCGCTGCGATGGGGAGGATACTGACCCTGAGGAAACGATGGAAGCCGATGGCGCGCAAGTCGCCCTCGGCCAGGGAGCGCTCGATGGCGGCGCCGCAGGCAGGACCATACGCGGCGCAGAGCGGCTCCATGCCGCGCGGCCCCCCGCTCGACGGGAGGCAGGCATCGGCGTGCTCCAGGCCCTGCGCGAGTGCGGCCACGAGGGCCGCGGCAACGAAGGGCATGTCCCAGGCCACCACCACCACCGGTGCGGGTCCCCTGGTCACGGCGGTGTAGATCCCGCCGAGCGCACCGGCACCAGGCTGGTCATCGCCGACCACCTCGAGGTCGGGCCGCCAGCGTCCGGCGTCAGGGGCATTCGCGACCAGGAGCGGCGGGGTGCCCAGGCCCTCGAGCAGGGCATCGGCGACACGGTCGATGATGCGGCGCCCGCCGACGGTCTCGAGCCCCTTGGGACGCCCGTCGAACCGGGTGGCGCCCCCGCCGGCCAGGATGACCCCGCGCACGGTCAATACCGGCGTCCGTGCTTCCGCTCGAGCACGAGATCGATGCCGACGAGGATGCTGAACTGCGTGAGGTACCGCGTTTCCGTGGGCGGAACGATGCCCTGGAAGTCGGTCGGACCGGTCACCACGGGCAGCCCGAAGGTGGTGGCGCGACCCTCGATGCGCGCGTGGTATGCCTTCGAGATGGGGATGGTCACGCCGGCCCCGAGCGCAAACTGTGCGCTCACCGACGACGACCCCTCCGTCGGATAGATGGGGACGTACACCGCCTCGAGATCAGCGTTGATGTAGTTGCCGGTCATCTCGATGGTGCTGCGACTGACCAGGAGGATCCCGCCCTGCGCCCGGAGGTAGGGCGAGATCGGCTTGCGGCTCGCCGTACGCAGCAGGAGCCCCACCGAGAGCGCGGTGGAGAGCGCCGAACTCTTCGCCCCGTTGATGGAGGCGCACGTGGCCTGACCGTCGATCGAGGCGGAACTGTTCAGCAGCTGGCACCCGTCCTTGGTGGCAATGTCGATGAACGAGGCATCGAACGTGAAGCCGACGTTGGGATTGCGGAAGTAGGTGACGCCGAGTTCAGCGGTCCAGGTGCCCTGCAGGTTGCGCGAGAGCGAGTACAGGTCGAGGCCGTCGAGAAACACCGGCTGAGCGCCAACGGACCACAGGTCACGCCCGAAGGCGTAGCCGGCGCTTACGGTAAACACGAGGCGCGACTGGTCTCCCTGCTTCTGTGCTGCCAGGGACGCAGGCGCGAGTGGCGCCGCGGCAAGCACCAGCACGAGGAGGGGAAATCGCTTGCTCATGAGTATCTCGATGATCCGGGTCGGTGTTTCGGTGGGGACGTCGGGCCGCGACCGGGCCACACACCGGCGGCTCAGGCGCCGGCGGCCTCACCCGACAGCGAGGCATCCTCCGTAATTCGCACGAAGTCCAGGGCAAGCGCCGAGGGGAGCCGCGGGAGCAGGCGGCGATACACATACTCGGCAAGCGCCTCGCACGTGGGAAGGGTGCCGGCCACCCCGAACTCGGGAATGTCGAGGTTGAGGTGGCGCCCGTCCATCGGCACCCGGACCACCATCTCCAGCAGCCGGTCGAGCTCGGCGAGGTCCATGACCATGCCATGCGCGAGGGGGCCGCTCACGCGCACCGTACAGGTGTAGTCGTGCCCGTGGCCCGCAGGGTCACTGAGGGGCCCGAATGCCTCGAGGTTCTGCGCCTCGCTCCAGTCCGCGCGCCGGAGGTGGTGCAGCGCGAAGAACGTCACCGAACGGGTGAGGCTGCTCCGGATGTTCACTTGCCCAGGGAGAAGCTGAAGCTCAGCCCCGCGAGGAACCAGGGCGACGCGATCCACTGGCCGTCATTGCCGATGATCGGCTCCTCGGGCACGAAGTAGGCGTCAGGATAGGAAATCTTGTAGAGCGGCATGCGCGCCTCGATGAAGAGCGCTGCCTTCTGGGTCAGGAAGAGCCGCGTGCCAAGATAGGGCGTAAACGTAAACCGCACGCTGCTCCGGTAGACGGTGTCCTGTGGTGCGGTCGATGCGAAGCCGGCGCCGAGCCCGAGGCCGGCATATGGGGCGATCCGGTGCCAGCTCTTGTTGGCAGTGAAGTTGAATTGCAGCAGCCCCTCGAGCACGAACAATCGCTCCGTGACCGGGCCCAGCACGCGCTCGCCCGGCGGGGCGAACGGGTCGATGATGTTCCGCTGGAGGTCCCACCCGTAGCTGCCCGCGATGCCGAGGCCGATGAACTTGTTGCCCCGGAGCATGATGCGGAGCCCGTACAGGTAGCCGTCGTGCACGCCGATGCCGAGCGTGCCGCCGCTGCCGCCGAAGTAGCTGGCGTATGGCATCAGGCTGTTGTCGTACGGGATGTCGCGGTACGGCGACTTGGCGGGCAGGTGGCCCACCTGGGCCATCACCGGTGTCCCGGATACCACGAGCAGAAGGAGAAGTGCCAGGCGCATGCGGATCACGGGAATCGGAGGTCCTTACCAGTCATGTCGTCCGGGGGCTCGATACCAAGCAGCCCGAGCACGGTCGGCGCAACATCGCGAAGGGAACCGCCGGCCCGCAGGGGCGATTGCCCCCCGGCGACGGCGACGAAGGGAACGGGGTTGGTGGTGTGCGCCGTATGCGGGCCGCCGGTGACGGGGTCGATCATCATCTCGCTGTTGCCGTGGTCGGCGGTGACCAGCACGGCAGCCCCGGCCTGTTCGGCGCTCTGGAGGATGCGATCGAGGCAGGTGTCCACGGTTTCCACCGCCTTGATCACCGCCGGCATGACCCCGGTGTGCCCGACCATGTCGGCATTGGCGAAGTTGCAGAGCAGGAAGTCGTGTTCCCGCTTCGCCAGCGCCCCACAGAGTGCATCGGCGATCCCGACGGCGCTCATCTCCGGTGCGAGGTCGTACGTCGCCACCCGCTGCGACGGCACGAGCAGGCGCTCCTCGCCCTTGTAGGGGGGCTCGAAGCCACCATTGAAGAAGTAGGTGACGTGGGGATACTTCTCGGTTTCCGCCGTACGCAGCTGGGTGCGCCCGTGGTCGGCCAGCACTTCCGCGAGGATGTGCGCCAGCGTGAAGGGCGGGAACGCCTGCGGTATCGGGAAGGTCTGGTCGTACTGCGTCATGGTCGCGCAGTGTACCACCGGTCGGCGCCCGGTGTCGAAACCGGAGAACCCCTCGACGCCGAATGCGGCAACGATCTGGCGCATCCGGTCACTGCGGTAGTTGAAGAAGAAGATGCCGTCGCCGTCCTTCACGGTCGCCACGGGCTGCCCGTTGCGGTGATGCACGATGGGCAGGACGAACTCGTCGGTTTCCCCCCGCTGGTAGGCGGCCTGCACCGCGAGCACGGGGTGTTCCGCCGCGATGCCGATGCCGTGCGCAATCGCGTCGTAGGCCACGCGGGTGCGTTCCCAGCGCTTGTCGCGGTCCATGCCGTAGTAGCGGCCCGTGAGCGACGCGATGTCCACGCGGTTCCCGGCAATCCGTCGCATGTCGAGCAGCAGCGTGCGCATCACTTCCGCGCCGAGGTTGGGTGCGGAGTCCCGGCCATCGAGGAAGCCGTGGATCGCGATGTGCTGCACCTTGAGCTGCACGCCCAGCTCGACGCAGGCGAGCAGGTGCCGGTCGAGGGCGTGCACGCCACCGGGGCCAAGCAATCCCACGAGGTGGAGGGTGCCGCCCGACTGCCGGAGGTATGCGCCGAGGTCCTGCAGGACCGGCAGCTGGTAGAATTCGCGGCGCTTGATGCTTTGCGAGATGCGCACCAGGTCCTGCGGCACCACGCGACCGGCGCCGAGATTCAGGTGGCCGACCTCGCTGTTGCCCATCTGTCCTGCCGGGAGGCCGACGGGAAGTCCACTCGCGTCAAGGAGGGTGCGGGGGTAGCCGTCCCAGAGCCGCGCCCAGGTGGGCGCGTTCGCGAGGGCAATAGCGTTCCCCTCGCGCTCGGCTCGGTACCCCCACCCGTCGAGCACCACGAGCACGACCGGTCCGTGATGTCCGACGTCGTTTGACATGCTTCTCCGTGCCGCCTAAGATGGGCCATCGTGATCGGAGCGCCGCAATCTAGTCCTCCATTCCGCTGGCATCCAGCCGCGCTGGTGGTGTGCGCGATCCTCGCCACACCAGTTGCCGCGCAACAAACCAAGAAGCCACCGGCATCGACACCACCGCCCGCCTCCACCGCGCCGGTGATGCCGGACGCCGTCGAACTCGCCAACCAGGCGGATGTCTTTGTGCAGCCGGGCACCGGTGCCCTGGGCAACCTGGCCGCCGGGACCCACGCGCGCGCGCTGGGCCAGAGTGGCGAGTGGGTGCGGGTGCAATTCGAGGGATGGGTGCGTGCCGCCGACCTGCGCCCCGAGACCGGCAGCGCCGCGCTCGGCGTGTCGGCCGCGGAAGTGCGGGCCGACCCGGCACGATACGTCGGCAAGACGCTCGACTGGCGCCTGCAGCTGGTCAGCATCCAGACCGCCGACGAGCTCCGGCCGGAGATTCCTGCCGGGCAGCCCTATCTCCTCATGCGGGGCCCGATGCCCGAGCCGGGCTTCGTGTACGTCATGCTGCCCCGGTCCGCCGTGCCCCGATTCCAGGCGATGCCTCCGCTGGCAGAGCTCACGCTGCGGCTGACCATCCGCGCCGCGAGCACCCGCTACCTCCCGACGCCCGTCGCGGAACTGGTGGCAGTCGTCGACAGCACCGGACGCTGATGCTGGCCGGTTTCACCGCGGACACCGCACCCTCCGACATCACCTCCCTGCTTCTGGTGCTGGCCGCCATGCTGGCGCTGGCCAAGGTGCTGGGCGACGTCTTCGAGCGCTTCGGGCAGCCCGCCGTGATCGGCGAACTCCTCGCCGGCGTAGTCCTTGGGCCGTCGCTGCTGAGGATGGTCGACCCCCACCAGCCGGTAATCGAGGCGCTGTCCGAGATCGGCGTGATCATCCTGCTCTTCCAGATCGGCCTGGAAACCGACCTGAAGAAGATGCTGAAGGTCGGGTCTGCCGCCTTTGCCGTGGCACTTGTCGGCGTGGTCCTGCCCTTCTCCCTTGGCTATGGTGCCAGCGAGCTGCTCGGCCTGCCGCCGCTCGCCAACCTGGTGCTCGGCGCAACGCTGACGGCAACCTCGGTGGGCATCACGGCGCGGGTGCTGTCCGATCTTGGCCGGCTGCAGGACCCGGAGAGCCAGGTGGTGCTGGGTGCGGCGGTCATCGACGACGTGATCGGGCTGATCATCCTCGCGGTGGTCAGCGATGTCGTCGCCGGCGGCTCGGTGACCATGGGCGGCGTGGTGCGCAATACCCTCACGGCGTTCGGCTTCATCGTGGTGGCGGTGCTGCTCGGCAGCCGCCTGGTTCCCCCCGCCGTGCGTATCGTGGCGCGCTACGGCAAGTCCGCCTCGCTGACCGTGATCGCGCTGACGGTGGCGTTCACCATCGCCGTCCTCGCCGATCGTGTGGGATCGGCGATGATCATCGGGGCGTTCACGGCGGGGCTGCTCTTCGCACCCACGCCACAGGCGCACCAGATCGAGGATGGCGTGGTGCGCATCGGCCACTTCTTCGTGCCCCTCTTCTTCGTGCACGTCGGCTCGCTGGTGGACGCGCGTGCCTTCCTGGAGCCCAGGGTGCTGCTGGTCGGCGGGATCCTGACCGCCTGTGCCGTGGTGGGCAAGGTGGTGGCGGGCTGGGCCCCATTCTGGTTCAAGGGCCGGAAACTGGTCATCGGCGTGGGCATGATCCCGCGCGGCGAGGTGGGCCTGATCTTCGCCACCGCCGGCGTGACGCAAGGCGTGCTGGACGACAAGCTCTTCGCCGCCTGCGCCATGATGGTGATGGCGACGACATTCATCGCCCCGATCCTGCTCAAGCAGCTGCTTACCAAGCGGGAGGGCGCACCGCGGCAGGACGAGCCGGGGAGTGCGGACCTGGTGAGCCGGGCATAGCGCGCCGCTGGCGCGCTGACGTGAGGGCGTGAGGACGTGAGGACGTGAGGGTGGGGAGGAGGGGGAATGGCGGTGAGGGGGCCTTCTGGACACTTTTCCCCCTTAGCCGCGTAGTGGCGGCTTTCCATGGAGGCCCCCAATGAATGACCTGCTCAAGCAACGTATCCTCCGCGCGCTCGATACCCTGCCCGACGACCGGGCGTATCAGGTGCTCGATTTCGTGGAATTTCTGGAGAGCCGCTACGCCGAGCGGCAGCGGCCCACCGGGTTCCTGGCGAAGATCACGGAGACGGTGGAGGACACCATGCGTGCGGGCAAGCTGCCCCTGCAGGCGATCTCCGGCACCATGGGCCTGATGGACAGCGCGACCAAGGTGATGAAGGGGCTCGCCGCCGCTGGCCAGGCGGTGGTGGACGAGGCCATCAGCGTCACGCAGCCGTCGCCCGATCGCCCGGCGCCCAAGGCACCCGACAAGATCGAGAAGCTGGAACCGCCGCGGGAAAGCGCGAGCTGACGCTCGCGCCCCCGCCAACGCTCACCCTCACCCGCCACAGCCTTCCATGACCAGCCCGCACGACGCGTCACCCGCGCCGGCCCGCGACCAGTTTGTCCGCGGCATCGGTCCCCTCGCCGCGACCTCACTCGTGGTGGGGTCGATGATTGGCTCCGGCATCTTCATCGTGTCGGCCGACATCAGCCGGCAGGTGGCGGGCTGGGGACCGGGCGGGCTGCTGCTGGTCTGGCTCCTGACCGGGATGATGACGCTGGCGGGCGCGCTGGCCTACGCCGAGCTGGCGGCGATGCTGCCCAATGTCGGCGGGCAGTACGTCTTCCTGCGGGAGGGGCTGTCGCCGTCGGCGGGGTTCCTGTATGGGTGGACGCTGTTCACGGTGATCCAGACCGGCACGATTGCGGCGGTGGCGGTGGCGTTCGCCAAGTTCCTCGCCGTGCTGGTGCCGTCGGTGACGCCTGACGTGTTCCTCAAGCTCGGCTCGCTCAACCTGCCGGGCGGCGCGATCGAGCTGGGCCTGTCGAACCAGCGCCTCGTGGCGGTGGCAATGATCGCCGTGCTGACCCTCGTGAACATGCGAGGGGTGCGGCTCGGGGCAGCGATCCAGACGGTGTTCACGGTGGCGAAGGTGGGTGCGCTGCTCGCGCTGATCGTGCTCGGGCTCTTCATCTTCCGGCAGCCGGCGATTTCGGCGATGAACTTCGACACCTTCTGGGGCGCGCGGTCGTGGGGTCTCGCGATGCTCCCGGTGGTGGGTGCAGCGATGGTCGGCTCGCTCTTTTCCAGCGATGCCTGGAACAACGTGACCTTTGCCGCGGCCGAGGTGCGTGAGCCGCAGAAGAACCTGCCGAGGGCGCTTGCGTATGGTACGGGGCTGGTCAGCCTGCTCTACATCCTTGCCAACGTCGCGTACCTGAACGTCCTGCCCTTTGGCGGCCAGGCTGGCGGGGCCGACGCCTTTGAGCGGGGCATCAGCTTCGCCGCGCAGGACCGCGTGGGTACGGCGGCCCTCGAGGCGGTGCTCGGGCCCTCGGGTGCGATCATCATGGCGATCGCCATCCTGGTGTCCACCTTCGGGTGCAACAACGGCCTGATCCTCGCGGGCCCGCGGGTGTATTACGCCATGGCGCGCGACCGGCTGTTCTTCAAGCCGGCCGGCAGGCTGCACCCGACGCGCCATACGCCGACGTTCGGCCTGCTGGCGCAGGCAGCGTGGGCGATGACGCTCTGCCTCACCGGCACCTATGGGCAGCTCCTGGACTACGTGATCTTCGCCGCGCTGATCTTCTACCTGCTCACCACGGTGGCGCTGTTCCGGCTGCGGAAGCTCCAGCCCGACCTGCCGCGTCCGGTGAAGGCGTTCGGGTACCCGGTGGTGCCGGCGCTGTACATCCTGGCCATCGCGTTCCTGCTGGTGGTGCTGCTGGTGGACCCGGACAAGCGGAAGTTTTCTGCATTCGGGCTGCTCATCGTGGCGCTGGGGATCCCGGTCTACCTGCTGTGGCGTCGCGCCGATAAGGCATGAGCGGAACGCCCCCGGCGCTGGCCGGGCTCCCTGGGGCGCTGGAGGGGCGATACCGGCTCGAGCGTGAACTCGGCCGGGGCGGCATGGGCGTCGTCTACCTGGCGCGCGAACTGCGGCTGGAGCGGCAGGTCGCCCTCAAGGTGCTGCCTCCCGACCTCGCCCGTTCTCCCGAGCTGCGCGAGCGCTTCCTGCGCGAGGCGCGCACGGCGGCGCAACTCTCCCATCCCAATATCGTGCCGATCTACCACGCCGACGAAAGCGGCGGCTTCGCGTTCTTCGCCATGGGCTTCGTGGACGGGGAGACGCTGGCGGATCACATCAGGTCGCGCGGGCGGCTCTCGCCGTCCGAGACGGTGCGCATCCTCCGCGAGGTGGCCTGGGCGCTGGCCTATTCGCATGCACGCGGGGTGATTCACCGGGACATCAAGCCGGAGAACGTGATGCTGGAGCGCGCGACCGGGCGCGTCCTGGTCACCGACTTCGGCATTGCGCGAGACACGCACGCGACATCGCTGACGCAGGAAGGGCACGTGCTGGGCTCGGTGCACTACATGAGCCCGGAGCAGGCCACGGGCGGTGCGATCGATGGACGGAGCGACCTTTACGCGCTCGGCGTAATCGGGTTCCAGGCGCTCGGGGGACAACTGCCGTTCTCTGCCGCCGCACCCGGCGCGGTCCTGGTGATGCACGCGACGAAGCCGGCACCGCCGCTGCGCGACATCGCGCCCGACGTCCCCGACAGCCTGGCGCGCGTGATCGAGCGCGCGCTCGCGAAGGCACCCGAGGACCGGTACCCGTCGGGCGAGGCGCTTGCCGCCGCGCTCGCTGCCGCGATGGAGGCCGCGCCCGTGACGCCGGCGGGTGGCGTTGCGATCGACCAGGTGCTCAGTGCCGAGCAGGCGCAGGCGGTGTGGCTCCGCGCCGCGCAGCTGCAGATGGAAGCGGCGAGCCGCATCGAGGCGCGCTCGCGGAAGGCGATGCTCCCGGACGCCGTGGAGACCGGGGTCCCGACGAGTGGCTACCGCCTCGCTGACGTCTCGGCGGCCGCCGCTGAAGTCGGGATCGGGGACGAGTTCGTGGCGCTCGCACTGGCTGAACTGCCGGCAACGCGCGCGGATGCCGGGGCGCCGGTGCTGAGTGCCTGGGAAGATCGCGCCGCGACCACGGCGCTCGGTTCCAGCCAGCGCAGCATCTCGGTATCGCGCGTGATCCGCGCCGCACCGGCGCGGGTGCTGGAGGCGCTGGGCCGGATCGCGCCGGGTCACCCATACGGGATGCGCTTCCTCGAGACGCAGGGCGGCCACCCGCTCGACGGAGGCATCCTGCTGTTCGACGTGCCGGGCTTCGTCAGCGGGCAGCTGGTGTCCGCCCAGGGGCTGTCGATGTTCGGCTACCGGATGGAGCAGGTCGAGCTGCGCCGGGTGCAGGTCCGCCTGCATGCGCTGGCGGGGGAAGCAGGCACCGAGATCGTGATCTACGGCGACCTCAGGCCGGGCGTCCGCGCCAACTGGCGTTTCAGTCGATGGTGGGCTGGCGGCACCGGATTGATTGGCGGCGGGATCGCGTTCGCTGCGGCGATGGAAACCGGCCTGGCCGCGGCGGCCGCGGCGCTCCCGGTCGCGGGTGGCGTGCTTGTCGCCGCCGCGCTCGGGTTCGCGAGCTATCGCTTCATGTTCCGCCATGCCCTCAAGAAGGCAATCCAGGAGCTGGATGGCCTCCTGATCGCCATCGACCGGGACCTGCGGAGCCTGGCCGTCTTCGGCGACCGCTCGGCTTGATTTAGGGTGTCCCGGGGCGTAGGCTTCAGGATGTTACCTCCCAGTTCGCCAGCATGAGCCGAATCCGACCTGCCATCGCGCTCACGTTCGATGACGTGCTGCTCCTTCCGCGGCACTCGAGCGTCCACCCGCGCGATGTCTCCATCGTCAGCCGCTTCACCCGCGCCATTCCGCTCAACATCCCGTTCGTCGCCGCCGCCATGGACACCGTTACCGAGGCCGAGATGGCGATCGCCATGGCCCGTGCCGGTGGCATCGGCGTGCTGCACAAGAACATGTCCATCGACCGGCAGGCGGCAGAGGTGGACCGGGTCAAGCGCAGCGAGAGCGGGATGATCATGAACCCGATCACGCTCGGCGCCGACCGGCCGCTGCGCGAGGCGCACGGCCTCATGCGGCGATTCCGCATCTCGGGCGTTCCAATCGTGGACGGCGAGGGCCGGCTCATCGGCATCATCACCAACCGCGACCTGCAGTTCGAGCGCAACCTCGACCAGCCGATCCGCGACGCAATGACGAAGGACCGTCTCGTGACCGCGCCGGTGGGCACCACGCTCGACGAGGCGGAACGGATCCTGGCGAAGCACCGCATCGAGAAGCTGCCGGTGGTGGACGCGGCCGGCGTGCTCCGCGGACTCATTACCGTGAAGGACATCTTCAAGCGGCGTGAGCATCCCGATGCCAACAAGGACCAGCATGGCCGGCTGCGCGTGGCGGGGGCGCTCGGCACGGGGCAGGAGGCACACACCCGCGCCGCGGCGCTGGTGCAGGCGGGCGTGGACGTCCTCGTCATCGATTCGGCGCATGGGCACAGCGATGGCGTGCTGATGACGGTGGATGCCATCCGGCAGGGCTTCCCCGATGTGCAGCTGGTGGCGGGCAACGTGGCGACGGAGGAAGGGGCGCGCGAGATGGTGCGCCGCGGCGTCGACGCGGTGAAGGTCGGCATCGGGCCGGGGAGCATCTGCACCACGCGGGTGGTGACGGGCGTCGGCGTGCCGCAGATCACCGCCGTCATGGATGCGGTGCGCGGCGCGGCCGACGTCCCGATCATCGCGGATGGCGGCATCAAGTACTCCGGTGACATCGTGAAGGCGCTCGCGTCGGGCGCCTCCTGCGTGATGATGGGCTCGATGCTGGCGGGCACCGAAGAGAGTCCCGGCGAGTCGGTGCTGGCCGAGGGCCGGCGCTTCAAGATGATCCGGGGCATGGGCAGCCTGTCGGCGATGCAGGACGGGTCGGCCGACCGCTACTTCCAGGACGGCGAGATGTCGCCCTCGAAGATGGTGCCCGAGGGCATCGAGGGCCGCGTGCCCTACCGTGGCCCGGTGGGCGACGTGCTCTTCCAGATGGTCGGTGGCCTGCGCAGCGGCATGGGCTACTGTGGCGTCGCCGACATCGCGTCGCTCCAGCGCGACGTGGAGATGGTGCAGATCACCACCGCCGGCCTGCGCGAGTCGCACCCGCACGACGTAACGATCACGCGCGAGGCCCCGAATTACAGCAAGTAGCTGCGCACTGTTCCCCTAACCCAGGTCACTGCATGGATTACTTTCGCACCAAGTCGATGGCCGATCTCACGGGCGAGGAAGGCGGCCTGAAGCGCGTCCTCACCGCGACCAATCTCGTGCTGCTTGGCATCGGTGCCATCATTGGCGCCGGCATCTTCGTCCTCACGGGCACCGCGGCGGCGCAGTATGCCGGACCCAGCATCGTGCTCTCATTCGTGCTGGCCGGGCTCGGGTGCCTCTTCGCGGGGCTGTGCTACGCGGAGTTCGCGTCGATGATCCCGGTGGCCGGCAGCGCGTACACCTATGGCTACGCGACGCTGGGTGAGCTCGTGGCCTGGATCATCGGCTGGGACCTGATCCTGGAATACCTGTTCGCGGCATCGACCGTCGCGGTGGGCTGGTCGGGCTACTTCACCGCGTTCATGAAGGAGATCGGCCTGGAGCTGCCCCCGGCGCTTACGGGGGCCCCGTTCAGCGTGGTGGGGACACACACGCTGGTGCGATCGGACATCTGCATCGATCCCACCGGCGGCGGTGTGGCCGTGGACCCGGTGAGCCGAACGCTCATCCCGGCCGCCGACTGTGTGTCGAAGGGTTTCAGCCTCGTGCATGGTGTCTTCAACCTGCCGGCCGTGGGGCTCGTGCTGCTCCTGACCGCGCTGCTCGTGGTGGGCATCAAGGAATCGGCCCGCTTCAACAACATCATCGTGTTCGTGAAGATCGCCATCGTCCTCCTGGTGATCGGGTTCGGCTTCAAGTACGTCAATACCGACAACTGGCACCCGTTCATCCCGCCGAACACCGGTGATATCGGCCACTTCGGCTGGAGCGGTGTCATCCGGGGTGCAGCGGTGATCTTCTTCGCGTACATCGGCTTCGACGCCGTCTCCACCGCCGCGCAGGAGGCGAAGAACCCGCAGCGTGACCTGCCGATCGGCATGCTCGGTTCGCTGGCCATCTGCACCGTGCTGTACATCCTCATGGCGGGCGTCATGACGGGCCTGGCGCACTATTCGACGCTCAATGTGCCGCACCCGGTGTTCGTGGCCATCGAGGCGGCGGGCCCGGCGCTCAAGTGGCTCGGCTTCTTCGTCAACATCGGCGCCATCGCCGGCCTCGCCTCGGTGGTGCTGGTGATGCTCATGGGCCAGCCCCGCATCTTCTTCACCATGGCGCGCGACGGACTGCTGCCACCGGTGTTCGGCAAGGTGCACCCGAAGTTCGGCACGCCGTACGTGTCCACGATCGTCACCGGGCTGGTGGCCGCGGTCATCGCGGGGATGTTCCCCATCGGCCTCCTGGGCGAACTCGTGTCGATCGGTACGCTGCTCGCCTTCGTCATCGTCTCTGCCGGGATTCTCGTGCTGCGGCACAAGCAGCCCAACCTGCCGCGCCCGTTCCGGACGCCGTGGGTACCGCTGGTGCCGATCCTCGGGATCCTCACGTGCGTCGGCATGATGGCGCTGCTGCCGGTCGACACGTGGCTCCGGCTGCTCATCTGGCTCGCCATCGGCCTCGCGATCTACTTCCTCTATGGTCGCAAGCATTCGGTGCTGAACAAGTAGCCTCGACGGGAACGGGAGGGGCGGCAGGGGCGAGGTCGCCCCTGCCGCCCTTTTCGATTCTACCGCCCGGCACCCCCGTTTACTTTTCAGGCATGACACTCGAACTCTCTGCAGCAAAGCGTGCTGCCGCCGCGGCATTCGCGGCCGCGATCCGCCCCGGCCAGCGCGTGTGCATCATCACCCACGTCAACCCTGATGGCGACGGACTCGGCAGCGAAGTGGCGATGGTGCACCTGTTGCGCGCGCTGGGCGCCCACCCGGTGATCACCAACCCCACACCGACGCCGGAGCGCTTCAGCTTCCTGCTGCACGACCTGCCGGGAGTGGACAAGACCGCCCAGGCGGTGAAGGAAATCCGCCGTGCCGACCTGATCCTCGTGCTGGACATCGCCGACCTCGGCCGGCTCGGCATGCTGCACGATGCGGTGCGCGACCAGGGCGTGCCGGTGGCGTGCATCGACCATCATGTGAGCGAGGGGACGCTTCCACCGGGGCCGCGGTTCGTGGATTCGGAGGCAAGCGCCACCGGCGAACTGGTGGTGGAACTCGCCGAGGCGAACGGGTGGGACATTCCGGTGAGCGCGGCCCGGGCCCTGTACGTCGCGGTGCTCACCGATACCGGCGGGTTCAAGTTCAGCAATACGCGCCCGCGCGTGCTGCGGGTGGCGGCCGACCTGCTGGAGATCGGCGTGGATCCCGAGGAGATCTACCTCGAGGTGTATGCCAACGTCCCGGAGGGCCGGCATCGCCTGCTGGCCGAGGCGCTGGAGACGATGGTGGTCGAGCCGGAGTGCGGCCTTGCCTGGATCACCGTCCCGCCCGGTGCCATGGAGCGGTGGGGCGTGTCGGCCGATGACCTCGATGGCGTGGTGGAGTTTCCCCGCTCGATCGAGGGGGTGCGCATGGCGTTGCTGTTCCGCGAGATCGCGCAGGGCCGCATCAAGGTGTCGCTCCGCTCCGTGGGCGATGTGGACGTGGCCACGTTTGCAAAGCAGTTTGGGGGAGGCGGGCACACCAAGGCCGCCGGCCTCTCGGTGGAAGGCAGCCTGGCCTCGGCGCAGGCCGTCGTGCTGGCAGCTGCGCGCGCGTACCTGGGTACGCCTGCCAGCGTTGACCTGACTGCAGTGGCGGAACATATTGCCGAATGACAATGTCGGAATTAGGGACTGACCCCGGTCTTTCGATCCTGGAACGAGTCGAGCAGGCGCTCGATACGCTGCGACCGTATATCGCATCGCATCGTGGCCAGGTTGAGGTCGTGGACTTCGACGAGTCTGATGGAACGCTGCTGCTGCGCCTGGGCGGGACATGCCATGGCTGTTCGGCGTCGTCGGTGACACTCAAGCAGGGCATCGAGGTACGGCTGAAGCAGGCGGTGCCGGAGGTGAGGAGTGTGGAGGCGGTATAAGGGGCGTGAGGGCGTGAGGACGTGAGGACGTGAAGGGAACGCAAGGAGCGGTGTGTCGCAATCATTAGAGGGACAGGTTCTGGCGGCGCTCGGCCGCCTGCAGAATCCGCGATTGGAGAATGACCTCGTTTCGGCGGGCATGGTGCGCGACCTGACCGTCGATGCGACGGGCCGGGTCGCGTTCACGTTCCTGCTGGGCCGGGACGATCCCGCCACGCTGGTGCGCGAGGCGCGAAAGGCGATTCGCGAGCTGGACGGCGTCAACGACATCAAGATCAACGTGGTGGATCCGGCCGGCGCGCCGAAGGCGACGCATGGACCGCCGGGCGGGCCGCAGTCGGCGTCCACCGGGGTGCCGGCGCAGCAGCCGATGGCGCAGCCCAACCTGGGCCGGGTCATCGCGATCTCCTCCGGCAAGGGCGGGGTGGGGAAGTCCACCGTCGCCGCAAACCTCGCGATCGCGCTGGTGGAACAGGGATATGCGGTCGGCATCATGGATGCCGACGTCTACGGTCCAAACATCCCCCGGATGTTCGGCGTGTTCGACAAGCCGCCGGTATCGGGTGGGCGGATCCAGCCCCTCGAGGCGTATGGCGTGCGCCTGATGTCGCTGGGCCTCCTCGTCGACCGGGACGCGCCGGCCATCTGGCGTGGCCCGATCATCATGAAGATCGTGCAGCAGTTCCTTCGCGACGTGGAATGGGGGGAACTGGACTACTTCATCGTGGACCTGCCCCCGGGCACCGGCGACGCGCAGCTGTCGCTGGTGCAGTCGACGCAGGTCGCCGCTGCCGTGATCGTCACCACGCCCCAGGAAGTGGCGGTGGGCGATGCGCTCCGCGGCGCGAAGATGTTCGAGAAGGTAGGCGTGCCGGTGGTAGGCGTGGTGGAGAACATGGGTGCCTTCACTGATTCCGAGACCGGCAAGCGCTTCGAGCTGTTTTCGTCCGGCGGCGGACAGCGCCTCGCGGATGAGATCGGCGTCCCGCTGCTGGGCACGGTGCCGCTGCAGCCCGGGCTCGCCGAGGCCGCCGATGTCGGCCGACCGGTGATTGCGGCGGCGCCGGGGAGTCCGGCTGCCATGGTGCTTCGTGACATTGCTGCACGAGTGCAGGAGGCGGTCGCCGCGCGACCTATGGCGTTGCCCATCCTGAACAACTGACTCATCCCCCAATCCGGCAGGTTCATCATGGTCGAGTCGTTTCCGATCTCCCCGGTGAGCAGCCGCAACCTCTGGTTCTTTGTCCCGGTGGCGCTCGCAATGCTCGCCGCGGCAGCGGCACTCCTCGCCACGACGCTGGGACCGAAGCGGGCACGCTATGAGCTGTCGCCGGCGGGACTCGCACTGCGTGGCGACCTCTACGGCAGGGGAGTCATCCCGGCGTCGACAATCCGCGGCGGGGCTGCGCGCATCCTCGACCTCGACCAGGAACCCGAGTACAAGCCGCGGTGGCGCACGTTTGGCACCGGCCTTCCCGGCTACAAGGCGGGGTGGTTCCGGCTCAGGAATGGGGAAAAGGCGCTGCTCTCGCTCACTGACACCCACCGCGCCGTGTACATCCCGACCCGTGAGGGATACGCGCTGCTGCTGAGCCCGGCACAACCCGACAGTTTCCTCGCCTCGTTGCGACGGGTCGCGCCGGGAAGCTGATCGAGCCGGTGGTCACTCGGCATTCAGCGGAAGGTGGCGATGGCGTCCAGTGGCTTGCGGTGCAGGTCGGGGATGCGCGCTCCCGGAGCGGGATAGCCCGCCACCACGAGCATCACCGCTCGCTCGTTGGCGGGGCGACCGAGCACCTCGCCGAGGAAGCCCATCGGGTTGGGTGTGTGGGTCAGGGTGACCAGCCCGGCGTGGTGCAGTGCGGCGAGCAACAGCCCCGTCGCAATCCCCACCGATTCCATCACGTAGTAGTGCGTACGGCGTGACCCGTCGTCGTTGATGCCATAGCGCTCGGCAAAGACGGCGATGAGCCAGGGCGCCGTCTCGAGATATGGCTTGTTCATGTCGGTGCCGAGCGGCGCCAGCGCTGCCAGCCACTCGGCGGGAGCGCTCGCATAGAACTCGGCCTCGGCCGCTTCCGCCGCCGAGCGGATGGCGCGCTTCACGTCCGGATCTCCCACTGCCACGAAATGCCATGGTTGCTGGTGGGCACCGCTCGGTGCCGTCCCGGCCGTCGTGACGCATGCCTCGATGATCGCGCGAGGCACCGGACGATCGCTGAACGCCCGCACGGTGCGCCGCCGCGCCAGGTCGTCGGCGAAGGCGCGGCTGCGTGCGAGCATCTCGTCCTCGGGGTACTCACGAAAGCTGGTGAGTGGAACGAACGAGTCGTACGCATCCTTTCCCGTCACATGCCCTCCTTGCTCACTCTGCCGGGGCCACATGGCCGGCCTCACGCGTATTATATCGATCTGGCAGAAAGGCGCCGGCGGGGGCCGGGCTCCGCCGGCGGGATGTCCACCAAGGAGGCGATTGCATGGCTGAGAATGCCGATTGGCGCGACCTGGGATCGGTCGCCGAGCTGCGGCAGCGTACGCTGCAGCAAATCACCATTGATCGAACGAAGATCGCACTCAGCCATCACGAGGGGGTTTTCGGGGCGGTGTCCGGGGCCTGTAATCACGTTGGCGGGCCGCTGGGCGACGGTGTGCTGGACGGGGACCTGATCGTGTGCCCGTGGCATCACTGGAAGTTCCATCGCGTCACCGGCGTGGGCGAAACGGGCTATGAGCAGGACCAGGTACCGCGCTTCCTGCTGAAGGAGGAGAACGGACGCCTGCTGGTGGACCTGGCGAGTGCCACGCCGCGCCGGAAGCAGCCCCATGATCGGCATCCGCTCGAGCGCCCCGTGACCCGGCAGCCCGGTCGGGTACGCGTGCTGGGCCTCTCCACCACGGCGATGGACCCGGAGTATCCGCGGTTCTCCACCTCCGACAACCTCCTGGACGTGGCCCTCGAGGGCGCCGTCGAGGCGGGCGCGGAAACCCGACTGCTGAAGGCCAACACCCTCAAGGTCCGCCATTGCGAGGGCTACTACTCCAAGAGTGCGCAGGCATGCACCTGGCCCTGTTCCATTACCCAGATGGATGCCGACGATGAGATGGTGCAGGTATACGAGGCGCTCGTCTTCTGGTGCGACGTGGTGATCCTCTCGTCGCCAATCCGCTGGGGCAGCGCCAGCTCGCTCTATTTCAAGCTGATCGAGCGGATGAACTGCATCCAGAACCAGGTGACCATTCGCGATCGTGTCCTGATCCAGAACAAGGTGGCGGCCTTCATCATCACCGGCGGGCAGGACAACGTGCAGGCGGTGGCGGGCCAGATGCTGATGTTCTTCTCGGAACTCGGCTTCGACTTTCCCCAGTTCCCCTTCATCGCGAGCAGCCGGGGCTGGTCGGCGGAGGACATGGAGAACAACATCACGTACGTGATGCGAAGCCCGGAACTGCGCGAGGGTGCGCGCGCGCTCGCGCAGCGAAGCGTGGAGAAGGCGTCCCAGCTGATCGCGACCGACGCGCCGGTCGTGAAGACGGAGCGCGGCGGGCGCAAGGCACATCACATGGATACGACAGCGAGCGGTGAACGATAGGAAAAGGGAACCAGCCTCCGCTCGTCCTCGACGCACCACAGTGCATCACGCCGGTTCCGTCCCCCGAACCAGGTGGCCCGATTCCGTGGCCGGTTGCGCGTTTCAGAAGTAAGGGGAACGCACGACTCACCGGATCCAGCCCGGGTCCGACATTTCGGGGGACACGACACATGCGACATCAATACATGGGATTGGCCCTGTTGCTGGGGCTGTTCGGGTGCGGCGACCAGGCCTCGATCGAGCCCGCTGCAGACCTGCAAGGGAGTGACCAGGTTCAGACGGTGGAGCTGGATGGGGCGGCGATGGCATGGCAGGGGGGCCATCGCCGAGCGGGGCTCATCAACGCCGTGGAAACATGGAACGACAACGTGGCGCGCTTCAGCCTCCTGGCGGCGACCAACCCGCCGGCTGAAGCCCGCATCCAGGCGATGGGCAACGCACCGATGCATGACGTGCTGAACGCCGTCGATCGCCGGTTCGAGCCCTACGCCTACGACGGCCACGTGACCCGTCCGCTGTCGGTCGAGGCCGCGATCGCCACCGGGGCGTACGAGGTGCTGGCGTCCATCGGGCAGGGACTGCCGACACCGGATGCGCTCAACTTCATCACGCAGGCCTACACCGACTACATGGCCGACCTGGACCAGTGCGATGAAGTTGCGCGCGGCGTACAGCTCGGCCACGATGCCGCCGCCGCCATGCTCGCGCTCAGGGCCGGCGACGGCTCGGCGGGTCCGCCGGCAATCCTGTTCACCTCGACCGGCGAGGCGGGGAAGTTCCGCTCGACTGTGGCCTCGGCGACGGCGCTCACGGGTCCGCAGGCCATCCCATACTGGGGGAACATCCGACCGTTTGTCATGGCCAGTGGAGCGCAGTTCCGTGCCCCACCGATGTATGGCGTGGCCACCGTCGAGGCGGCGGTGCGGACACGGCGATACCTCGCTGACTACGCCGAGATCAAGCGACTGGGTGGGGAGGTATCGGAGCGGACGCCGGAACAGACCGACATCGCCTACTTCTGGCTGGGAGGCGACCCCCAGAGCTGGAACGAGATCGCCCGCCAGCTCGCCGCCAAGCGACACCTGAACGCCTGGAGGCTGGCACGCCTGGTGACGCACGTCGAGCTGGCCCGCGCGGACGCGCTCATTTCCGCCTTCGAGTCGGCCTACTACTACAACTTCTGGCGGCCGATCACCGCCATCCGCCTCGGCAACCTGGACCCGGCGACTCCCGGCGATCTCACCTGGCAGGTCTCGACCTTTTCGATCGCGGAGAATGGACCGACGCCACCGTTCCCGGCGCACAGCGCCGCTCCAATCGCCGCCGCCCAGGCGGCCGCCGAGGCAATCCTCGCCGATCTTGACGGCCCGACGGCGTTTACGCTGGAATCAGCGACGCTGCCCGGCAAGCCCCGGAGCTTCCGGTCGGTGGACCAGGCCGTCCGCGAGAGCGCTGTTGCGCGCATCTACGGCGGCTCCTTCTTCCGTCAGGCTACCGAGGTGGGGAAAGAGCAGGGGAGGAAGGTCGGTCAGTATGTGACGGCGCACTCGCTGCAGCGCGCGCATCGATACAACCATCATTGACGCGCACACCGGCGACCCCACCCGGGGTATGGGGTGGGGCCGCTAGCGGGCACCGGAGGCAGGAGTGATCGGCGTCGTCGAGCCCAGCATGCGCTCGACCTGGCGGATTGCGCTGAGCCGCGCGTCCACATCCTCACCCAACTGGAGCGCGGCCTTGAGCTGGTCAGTAAGGCCGGCAGTGGGCGCGAGCCCCGTGCGCAAGCGTAGCAGTTCCAGTCGCACGCCGTCGAGTGCGGCCACCGAGGTGGCCAGTCGCTCCGATGCCTGACGGCGCTCGTTGCCTTCCGGCACCATCGCCATGCGTTCACGGGCGCGCTCTGCCGCCATGCGCAGTTCGCGAATCACGTCGGGTAGCCCGTCGAGTCGCTCGCGTTCCCCCGGCGGCAGGGCGCGGAGCATCTGCTCGGCGGCATCCGCCAGCACTACGGCAGTAGGGCCGCCAGCCTCGGCCACGCTCACCGGCTTCAGGCCGAAGGTGGCCTTCGCGAAGGCGAGGCGGCCAAAGCGGCTGCTCCAGAAGCGTGACCAGAAGCCCTGCTTCTCCATGCCAAGCTGCTCCGTGGCGGCGCGACCGAGCAGCAGCGCGAAGATCAGGGTGGCGACTCCGGCGAACGTCTGGACGTTCTGATGCCGGAACAGCCCCTGCAGGTCGTTGATCCAGGCCCATGCCAGCACCGCCCATCCCCCGGCGAACCGCAGGGCCAGGCTGCGACTGCGCGACGGCGGCCGCTGCGCTTCGCGATCAGCATCCCCGAGTTGCGCCGCACCGGCGGCAATTGCCTCGCGTGAAATACCATCGCGGGCAGCCTCACGCACGCGCACCATCAGGGCCGAGCCCCGGACGCCGAGCAGTACCGCAAGGCCGGTGAGCACAATGCCGTTGTAGAACCCGGCGCCAGTGTCCAGTCCCACGGGCAGCTTCAACGCGATGGCCAGCCAATGCAGGCCGAGAATGGCGGCGACTGAAAGGGCACCCCCGCTATCGGCCACGAACTGTCGCGCCTCCTCATGCACGCGACGCACGGCAGCAGGCACGGCGGGCACCGCGCGCAGGGCGGGAGCCATCGCTTCTGCCAGTTCTTCCGCCGTGGCGAACCTGTCTCCTGGCGACTTGGCGAGACAGCGATCGACGACCGCCGCGAGCGAGGGCGGCAGTCCGGGCCGGATGCTCGCGACCGGTGGCGGTGCCACATGGCGATGCTGGTGCAGGTAGCCGGCGGCGGTGCTCGACTGGAACGGCAGGCGCCCTGTCAGTGCGAAGAAGGCGGTGCTACCCAGGGCGTAGATGTCGCTCCGCCCATCGAGTGGCTCTCCGGCCGCCTGTTCGGGGCTCATGTACTCGGTGGTGCCAAGGATGTCGCCGGTCGGCGTGTCGCCTGGTGAGCTCAGCGTATGCGCGATACCGAAGTCGGTGACCAGGGCGCGACCGCTCTCCTCCTCGAGCAGGATGTTGTCAGGCTTCACGTCGCGGTGCAGTGTCCCGTGCGCATGGGCGTGTCCCAGCGCCCACGCCGTTTCCTGCACGATGCGCGTCGCGTCAGCCACCGGGAGCGGGCCGGTGCGACGCACCCGCGCACCAAGGGTTTCACCCCGGATCCAGCGCATCACGAAGAACACCACCTCGCCATGCTCCTCGACGGCGTGGATGGGCACGATGTTGGGATGGGCGAGCCGCGCGGCGGTGCGCGCCTCCTGGAGGAACCTGGTGCGGAGGGCGGGACGTGCCGCAAGGGCAGCGGGGAGCAGCTTGATCGCCACCGGGCGATCCAGGGCGACGTCGCGAGCGAGGTACACGATGCCCATGCCGCCCCGGCCGAGCTCGCGGTCGATGATGTAGCGGCCGGCGGTGGCATGCCGCAGGCGATCGAGGTCGGGGTCGGGCAGGGAAGGCATGGTCACAGTATCCTGCCTACGGCCCGGTGCAGCAAGGCGTTTCATCGGTGGCCGGCGCCCCCCCGATGGCACTACTTGATGAAGTGCACGCCCAGGTCGGCGTTGGTGATGACTGCGGTCAGGCCATCGGCGCTGAAGGCGGTGCGGCGAAGTGTCCCACCCACGTAGATATTCTGCGCCACGGCATCGGTGCCGGTATCGACGATTACGATGTTACCGCTGACACAGGTGTCGAACAGCTTCTGTCCATCAGGGCTGACCGCGATTCCCCATCCGCTGCAGGGCACTGGAATGCTCTTTATGAGGGCGCCGTCACTGACCTGGACCACCTTGATCACCGCATCACCCTCACTCACGAGGTACAGGCGCTGACCGTCGGGAGATATCGCGAAATTGGTATTCGCTTCTGAGGTGATGGTGCGGGCGGCACCGGTGGCGGGCGTGATCTCCTCGATCGGCCCGTACCCGCCGACGAACACGGTGGTGCCGACGGGGTTCACTGCCAGCGAAAGGCCCTGCGACAGTGTTGCCATGTCGCGGTCTGCCGCGCGAGTTGACGTGTTGATGGATGCGAAGCGCCCCGAGCCGGCAGCATACAGGCGGGTACCGCTTGCATTGACGCGAAGCACGAAGTAGTTGCTGGCGGTCACACCCGTCGCCGTCCCGAGCACCGCACCCGAGGTTGCGTTCACCTCCGAAATCTGGCCGTCAGGCAGGCCTGAGACCCACGCGCTGGTGCCGGACACGGCGATCGCCGGCGCATACTGGTAGCCCGTGGCGGTCGTGAGGGCCGTAAAGGTGCGATTGGCGAGCGTGGCACGGCTAGTAAGGGTGCCACTCACCAGGATCAATCCCGCGGCTGAAACATCGATTCCATAGGCGCCGCCCGCGACGGGCGAGGTGCCATCGAGGACGCCTGTGGGCTACCGACGTCCACCAGGGACAGCGGCACGCTGGCCGTGAGGCCGCTCGCGGTGACCTGGATCGACAGCGTACCCGTTGTGCCCTTGCCCTGGATCACTCCTCCCGAGGTCACCGTGGCAAGCCCGGTGTTGCTCGAGACGTATGATTTCGAGACCCCGATTATCGGGTCGCCGACCAGGTCCCGCACCGTGGTGCTCAGCGACAGCGTCCCACTCTTACCCATCCTCGCAGGGTTCGGGGTCACGTCGAGCACTGTCGCCACCTGCGTGATCGCGACAGGGACGGTAGTGGTCAGCGAACCGGACGTGACGGTGATGACGACCTGGCCAGCTGGGCCGACGGGGTCGACCAGGCCGCTGGCCGATACGGTGGCGAGGGACGGCGTTCCTGAGGTGAACGTGAGCGGCGCGCCCACAATCGGAAGCCCGTTCAGGTCGTTGACCACGGCCGTGAGCTGCAGTGTGCCGTTCTGGGCCACAACCCCGGGATTCGGCGTTACCACGACCGCGTTTGAGACGGCGGTTACCGTGACCGGTACCACGGCGCTCAAGCTGCTCGCCCTGATGCGAATGTCCGCCGTGCCCGCGTGCGATGCTGTCACCAGGCCGGTGTTGGACACCGAAGCCACGTCGCTGTTTGTGGAGCTGAAGGTGACGGAAACACCGGTCACCAGGTGCGCGTCCGAATCGAGCACCGATACCTGCAGCTGCGACGTCTGCTGCTGGGCAAGCGTGAGCGGGTCGGGAGTGACCTGGATAGAGGCGAGGTCGGGACCATTGTTGCTTCCGCCGCACGACGCGACGGCGAGGGTACACAAGATCCGGCCGAGCGATGCAAGGGTGCGCCGCACGCGTGCCTCCGGGCTTCCGGTATTCTGGCTGAACTGTGGGGGATGGTGTGCAAAACCATACTTGCCGGGTACGCGGCTCGGCAAGGATGGGCAGATCGGCCCAGGGGCAGAAACAGGACGGCAACCTGTCAGGTCATCAATCGACCGACCTCCCGTGGGGACAGCGGTGTGCGGAGATGCGTCGCCACACCTAGAATTCCCCTGTGCCGCTTCTCACCTTCCTGACCGATTACGGCCTCAACGACTCCTACGTCGCCGAGGTGAAGGGCGTGCTGTTGTCGAGGGTGCCGGATGCCAGGATCGTGGACATAACCCATCTCATTCCACCGGGCGACATCCGAAGCGCGGCCTACGTGCTGGGCCGCGCCTGGCGGTCGTTCCCCGAGGGGACCGTTCACCTGGCCGTTGTCGATCCCGGGGTGGGCACGGCGCGCTCGGCGCTGGCGGTGCGGTCACATGGCCACATCTTTGTCGGGCCGGACAACGGCATCCTTTCCTATGTGCTCACCGCAGGCCCCTTCGAGGCGGTGTCGCTGGAAACGCCCGAACGTGCTGCGCCCACCTTCCACGGCCGGGACCTTTTTGCACCGGCTGCCGCGCGCATCCTCATGGGTTATCCCCTGCACCTGCTTGGCCCGCCGGCGGGTGCGGACCTTGTGCGCCTCACTGCGGCGGCACCGCACTATGAGGGCAAGGTTGTGGTGGGTGAGGTGATCTACGTGGATCGCTTCGGTACGCTGGTGACCAACCTGACGACGGAAGAAGTACCGCCCTACGCGGTACTGGAAACGAACGACCTGGAGGTCGGACGGCTGCAGCAGACGTTCGGGGATGTGGCGAGCGGCGGGCTCGTGGGCTACGTCGGGTCGGGCGGCCTGGTGGAGATTGCGGTGCGCGATGGATCCGCAGCGCGTCGGCTGGGTATCGGAGTGGGTCATGAGGTACGGGCGAGACTGGGCGGGTAGGCGGGTAGGCGGGTAGGCGGGTAGCAACAAGGAGCTGCATTGGCTTTTCGTGACCTGCAGGACTTCATCGCGGAGCTCGAGCGCCAGGGCGAGTTGGTGCGCGTCTCGGTGGAGGTTGATCCCCAGTATGAGGTGGCGGAGCTGGTGCAGCGGGTCATCCGGCAGGATGGGCCGGCGCTGCTCTTCGAGCGGGTGAAGGGCGCCGATTTCCCGCTCGTGATGAACCTGTTCGGCTCTACCCGTCGTATCGAGATCGCGCTCGGGCGGCACCCGGAGGAGATTGGCCGGGAGCTGATCGAGCTGGTGCAGCAACTCAATCCCCCCACACTCTCCAAGCTCTGGGCGATGCGCGGGCGCCTGGCGCGCGCGCGCTTCATGCGCCCCGCCCATGTGACGAGCGCGCCGGTGCAAGAGGTGGTGGAGCCCCCGCGGCTCGACCGCCTGCCCAACCTCTGGAGCTGGCCGCGCGATGGCGGGCCGTTCATCACCTTCGGCCCAACCCTTACGCAGCATCCGCGTACCGGCGCTCGCAACTTCGGCCTCTATCGCCTGCAGGTGTTCGATGCTGCCACCACGGGCATGCACTGGCAGAGCATGAAGGGTGGACGGGGGCATCACTTCGAGGCGGAGCGCGAGGGCATGCCCCTCGAGGCGGCCGTGGTACTCGGCGGTGATCCCGTCACCATGCTGAGCGCGATCCTGCCGTTGCCGGAAGACATGGACGAGCTGTCGTGCGCGGGCTATGTGCGCGGTGCATCGACGCGCTTCGTGCGCGCCAAGTCCATCGCGCTCGACGTGCCCGCCAACGCTGAATTCATCCTCGAGGGCACCGTGCCGCCGGATGTGCGTCGCATGGAGGGCCCCTTCGGCGACCACTACGGCCACTACTCGGAAGCCGAGATGTTCCCGGTATTCAACGTCCGCACGGTGACCCGGCGGCGAAACCCCGTGTATCCCGGGGCCGTCGTGGGGAAGCCTCCGCAGGAGGACAAGTGGATCGGCATCGCCTGCGGCGAGATCGTGGGACCGCTGATCCGCGTGATCAACCCGGCGATCCGGGACCTCAATGCGTCCGCCGATGCGGTGTTCCACAACCTGCTGGTCGTGGCGATGGTGGAGCGGCACCCGAAGGAGGCGCTCAAGGTGGCGCTCAACCTCCTGGGCACGGGACAATTGTCACTGACGAAGGTGACGGTGCTGGTGCGGGAGGATGTCCCGGTGCGGAGCTTCCCGGCGATGCTCCGCGAGCTGTGGTACCGGTTCGACCCGACGGAGCGGATGCTCCTGCTCCCGATCGCGCCGCTCGATACGCTCGACTACACCTCGTACGAGCTGCACGTGGGCAGCAAGCTGGTGCTCGATGCCACCGGACCGGCACGGACGACAGACACGCCGCCGACCGCCATCGCCGACCCGTCGGCGTTCGATCGCCGCATCACGAAGCACAAGGTGCTCGACGGCGGCTTCGTGGTCGTGACGGTCACGTCGGAGCCACGCGAGGTGCTTGCCGGCCTGGTGAAGTGGGAGGGACTCGGCCCGGTCCGGTTTGTCGCTGCGGTCAGCGATGATGTGGACCTCGATGACGAGAGCAGCACCGTATGGGGGATCTTCACCCGGTTCGACCCGGCGCGCGACATGATCTTCGAGCGCCAGGCGTTCATCGGTGCCAAGCCGGTGTACGGCGGGCGCATCGGCATCGACGCCACCTGGAAGCAGGGCTACCCACCACCGGTGACGATGCCCGGCGAGGTAGTGCAGCTGGTGGAGCGGCGCTGGGGTGAGTATTTCGGCGGAGACCTGGAGAAGAAGGCACGCGGCAACTGGTAGTTGCTGAACCTCGGGAGGGACCATGGAAGGTGTCTGGAAGATCCTGATCGTCGGCGCCACCATTTCACTCTCGATGTTCTTTGCCTACCTGAGCACGAGGGCAAAGGCCACCGCCCAGGCACGCAGCGAGGGATCCGACCACGACTCACCCGGCCGTGAAGAGTTCGAGGCACTGCATGGGCAGGTGGCGGAGCTGGCGGAACGGCTGGATTTCGCGGAGCGCCTGTTGGCGCAGCAACGGGATCCCGCGCGTGTCAACCGGCCGGGAGAGTAGCGGCTGCCCCCTCAGAACATGGTGTTCGCGTTGTGCGCCGAGTCCGGGATCGGCTGGAGCACGTCCCAGTGCTCGACAATCCGGCCCTCGGCGTCCAGCCGGAAAATGTCGATGCCCGCCCAGTCCCGGTCGCCTGGCCACTGCTGGTGGCAATGCAGTACCACGAAGTCGCCCTCCGCAATGACGCGCTTGACCTCGACGCGCTTGCCGGGATACTCCCTGGCCATGCGGAGGAAGTACTCGATGAAGGCGGCCTTGCCGTCGGCTACCATCGGGTTGTGCTGGATGTACTCGTCGCCGGCGTAGCGCTCGATTGCCTCGGCGGGGCGGCACTGGTTGAACATCAGGTCGTAGAACGCCATGACGTTCTGCTTGTTTCGCTCCAGCTGCGTCATCGCGCGTCGCCTCGACCGCCCCGCAGGTACAGCAACAGCGCCGTGAGCCATCCCCAGGACAGGAGCACGGCGGCCGTAAAGGCCGGGACGACCCAGGGTGCCTTCGAACCTGACGCGATGCTCATGAACCCCGCCAGGAAGAGGATCCCCGTAGCCAGCGAGAAGGTGGACCAGCCGGCATTGCGTTGCGCGGCAAAACGCCGGGCGAAGACGAGGCAGGCTGCAATGAGGGCGAAGAAGCCGATCCCGCCGGCGACAAAATGGAGCGGGCCGTGCCAGCTCGACGAGACGGGCGGCCCAGCAGGCGTGCCCGGGGGAAACCCGTCCATTGGATCGGCGATGAACGCTCCTGCCGCAATGAGGCCAAGCCCGTAGACCGCCAGGAGCCCTGGACCCCACGTGCCGCCGGTGCTGCCACGGAGGGCACGTCGCACGCCGATCGCGCCCGCGATCACCAGCAACCCACTCACCACGAAGTTGGCTATCTGCACCCAGCCGAGGCTGCCATTACTCATCAGGCTCAGTGCGTGTCGCCGGATGTCAAAGCCGTCGCGAAGCAGGACCTGCAGCACGCCGACGGAGACGTACACCGGGCCGGCGAGCGCGCCCCAGGTGAGCAGCGAGTCAGCGGACCCGCCATCGCTTCTGTTCATCAATTCCTCCCATCATGAGACGGGGCAAGGGGTGGCAGGCCGGACCGCGATTCCCATGCTCGATACCGCGCATCGCGTCGAAGAAAGTCGAACTTCGGGTCCACACGAACTTGGTGGAGGTAACTGCCGCTGTGTATTGTCATGGAGTCCAGCCATCGCAGTGTGCGCACCGTGTCGCGGAGCACTGCATACGCCGATGCGTATTCATTGAGCGAGACTTGCTTGCCTGCCTTGGTGGCGCGGTCGAGCTGGGTAATTGTCCGCCGAGCGTCGGCGGCCAGCAGGCGGCGAGCCGCCGAATCGGTCGAGGCGGGCGGCAGCGCGGCGGCCCGGGCCGAGTCACCGGCGGCAACGGCAACCTTGCGGAACCACTCCACGGCGTCGCGGGGGCGTCCCATGGCGCGGTAGAGCTCAGCGAGATCGCTGTATCCCCGCTTCCAGCCCGGATCATCTCGCAGCATCTGCTCGAAGACACGCCTGGACTCGTCGTAGCGCCGCGCGAAGTACAGCTGCTTCCCCAACAGCCTGCCGAAGAGCTCACTCAGCGGGTCGAGGCGATGCGCGCGTCGCGCCTCCGCCACGGCGCTGTCCATCTGGCCGTGAAAGCGAAACCAGACCGACAGCAGGCTCGCGACCTCCGGTTCCAGGGAGTCGAGCGCGGCGGCACGCGCAATCCGCTCGCGTGCTCGTGACATGTCGCGCCCGCCGAGCATGTCCGCTGCCGCGAGGGCGAGCCACGCGCTCGCCGCGGTGCTGTCAAGCGCGAGGGCCCGCCGCGCCAGCGCGTCAATCTTCAGCCAGCTCTCGTCCCGATCCGTAAGATCGTTCGCGGCGGTGAATCCGTAGGCATGCGCCAGTCCATAGAGGCCGGGCACATAGAGCGGCTTGCCGTTCACCAGTGACGCCAGGGTGTCCCGCGACTCCAGGAAACGGAACCGGAACCGCAGGGTGAGGCCGCGCAGGTAGGAGCTGTATGCCGACGTATCCTCGCGATACCTGGCTGGCAGGCGCAACACGGCCCGCTCCGCTTCTGCGGCAGCACCAAACGCCGGCATCGCTCGCGCTGGAGATGCCGAGGCGGGGCGGCTGGAGAAATAGGCGACAAGGAACAGCGCGATCGCCAGGACTGCCCCCCCGGCGATGGCGACATCGGGTATCCGGCGGCCTGCCTTTGCCGCCAAACGCTCCGGTGGCGTGACGCCCGTTGTCTGGGTGTTCGTTCCGGGATCCGGGGCAGGCGCAGGGCTTCCCGGGAGCGAGGGCCGCTTCGCCGGTGCCGAGCGCAGCCGGGATGCGAGGGCGGAGGTTTCGGCGGACGGCTGCGCATCCAGTTCACGGGCCAGGTAGTCGGCCACCCGCTGGTACGCCTGCAGGGCACCACCCCGGTCACCAGCAGCGTCGAGCAGGCGCATGAGCCGTCGCGCTCCGGGCTCGTCGCCCGGGTCGAGCTGCACGGCACGCCGCACCGCATCCAGCTCGGCCTCTCCCTCCCCCGCCAATTCCTGCGAGCGCTTCCAGGCCGCCGCACGCACCTCCCGGCGCAATGTCCCGCGCTGCTCCTCCAGCCAGTGCTCGAAATCGGGCGCGCCCGAGATGTGAAAACCTGGCGCCAGATCACCCTTCCAGAGTGCCATGGCGTCGTCCACTCGTCCCGCGGCGATGTGCGCCCGCAAGTCGAGTGCATCACAGCGGAGTAAGGTGAAGTCGAGACCAACGAAGGCGTCGCCGCGGGTCACGATCGTCTCCTCGCCCAGCCCCTGGCGAAGCCCGTGGAGGGCGTTGCGGAGTGAATGCCGTGACGAGGCATCGTCAGCCTCAGGCCAGAGCATGGCCAGGAGGCGTTCGCGGGCGTGGAGACCGGGCGGCTCGGCCAGGGTGAGGTACACGAGAAGCGCCAGGCGCTTGGGCTGGGTGAGCACGCCCGGCGTGCCGTCGGGCCGGTCGGCCCGGACATCGAGAGCGCCAAGCACCCTCAATTCGATCATGGGCGCATTCCGGGGACGCAATGGTGACAGGTCGGGGACGCCTCAAACCTACCTTCGCCAGCCTGGTTCCACATCCCAGCCTGCAAGGAGACCGACCCATGCCTCACCGCCCCCGCCCGGAACGCACCAGCGCAGCCCTGATCCTGTTCCTCGGGGTCGCCGGCCTGCTGGGGTCCTGTTCCACCGACGCGCCGACCGGCGCCAGCACTGACCTGCAGGATCCGGCACTTGCCAAGGCATCCGGCGGCAAGGTCTCCGTGTGTCATGGAGATGGGTCGCACGCGAAGATCCTCGAGGTGGCCGAACCGGCGCTCAAGGCGCATCTGGGGCACGGCGACTACCTCACCACCCTCATGGTGACTCATGCTACGGGCCAGCCGGAGAACGGCGTGTACTTCGGCCGCATCGGTGACGCGCTCGACGCTGCCCGTACCGGAAGGCTGGCGCGAGGCGAACTCGCATCCGCAGCCTGCCGGATAACCATCAGCATCTCGGCCGAGACCTATCTGGGTACTGCCACCGGCCCTGCGACCGGGACCGTCGAGTCTTACCCTCTGATTGTGGACGTGCCGGACATCACCCTGCATGGAGCGCTGGTGATGGGCCTGGACGCCGAGGGCCGTGCGACGGGCATGGGCACTGCCGACGGCGAGACGACGCTTGCGCCGACAGATGCAATGCCGATCCTCAACGGCGTGACGACGCCCATCATTGTCGCCAACGCCCACCCCGCCGGGTCTGCCGGCAACGGACTGATCGTCGAAGGGTTCGCGTTCCTGTCGGGCCACGACCCGGCGATCGATGCCGGTGGTCAGGGCGTGCTGTCCGTGAGGGCGACGGGGGTCGTCATCCGGGGCAACCGGTTCGGGGGCGGGTTCACGGAGTCGGTCGATATCCGGGGGGGCGGCGCCGACGTGCTGCAGAACTATCTCGCGGGTACCGCCGGAACCTGTGACGTCTGCCTGGCCGGTCCGGGGCGGTTCCGCGCGGTGGGCAACTATTTGCTGGCCGGCGGGATCCCAGGCATCATCATCGTGCCAACGGTGGGCCTTCCTGTCCCCGCGGGTGTCGAGCCGAGCGTGCTACCGGCTGCCGCCGAGACGTGGGGAGAGATCCGCAACAATGAAGTGCGGGACCATCAGCGCATACCGGTCGGCACCGGCATCAGGGTGGACGCGATCGGGGTCCTGGCGCCCAATGTCCACGGAACAGTGCACGCCGACATTCGCGACAACACGCTAGTGAACAACCGGTTCGGCATCATCGTGCACGCCGCGTTCCCGGTGAACGGGTCCGATCGCAAGGGCGATGCGGACGTGACGCTGGGCGGGAACGAGTTCCAGCAGACCTGTCAGGCCAACCTGCTGGTGTCGCTCTCCCGGCACACGACGGCACTGGGGCTGACGAACAATCCGTACCTGCTCAACTCGACGTTCCAGCTGACGCTCAACGGGAACGTGAACTGGGATGACGTGTGGTACGGTCACGCTGCCGGGTTCGGGAACCACCTGATCGTGGATGGTGTGGAGATCGCGAACGGCAACAGGCAGTTCTACGAGGCAGCGGGGTGCCCCGGCCTCCAGGCCGGCTTCTAGTGCGTGGGTGCTGAGGGGTGATCGTGCCCCATCGCGTGATGTTCCATGCGCTGGAACGCGAGGAACTCATGTATGGCTGCCACGGCGACGGAATCACCGGACTGGATGCGTACCTCCCCACCCCGGGGCAGTGTGTCCATGGTGTAGCTGATCTCGGCCCGGCGTGCCGCCATGACCGGGGTGCCCGGGACGCTCTGGGCGTGCACGAAGCCGGGGATGTCGAAGCGACCCTGGGAGAAGGCAATGGCGATCACTGCCAGATGCGACCGGATCGCGTCGGTACCCTTGCTGTCGATCGAGTCGCGCTGGAGCACAATGCGGCCTCCGTCTGGCAGCGACTCGAAGATGTGAGAGGAGGTGTACTGATCGACGCCCATGGCCGTCTGGCCGCGCTCCTGCATGGCGGCAAAGCTCGTATCCGCTGCCCCGGCGGCATGGTCGGCTTGCGGTGAGCGTGAACAGCCCGCAAGTGCTGCTGCGGCGACCGCAATGGCGAACCAGTGCATTGCAACGATCCTTGGCGCGAGGGTCCACGCGACAGCATAAAGCTATGGGATCACGTCAACGCGAGCGAGCGCGTCGACGGGGCCGAACGAATCGACCGGCGTGGGACGGTCAGCCGGCCCCTGGCCGGGCTCGATGTCAAAGTGGAGGACATCCTCGCGGGTGCCGAGCCGGGTGTAGAGCGCTATCGCCGGTTCGTCTCCGTGATCGGCCTGCACGAAGATCACGTAGATGTCCCTTGCGCGGGCCACCAGCTTGAGGCGTTCGATCAACGTGGTAGCCACACCGCGACGCCGGTACCCGGAATCGACTGCCAGGTCGTAGATGTAGAACTCAGAGCGAGCCTGCTCGAACTTGGGCAACACGTAGCCGGCAAGGCCACCGATCACACGGGTGCCCACCCGGGCGACGATCGCCACGAAGGTGTCGCTGCTGAGCAGGCGCCGGAGGTAGGGGTCATCCGGCTGCTGGCCCGTGTACGTTTCTTTGTCCTCGAACGCGCGCCCGAATATCGCCAGCATCGCGCGTGCGTCCGCAATGTCCTCCCTCGTGAGGAGGTGGATGTCCACCGTTTCAGGTCGGGTGGAATCGCCTGGAGGCGGTGACTCCCGGGTCCGGTTCACGCTGACACCCTGAGCAAGCCGCGAAAGCCGCGCGCCGCGTAGTACGACTGTGCTCCGTTGTGATATACGAAGACCTTGCCATAGCGGCGATCGCAGAAGAGGGCGCCACCCAGTGAGCGCACGTCCGCCGGTGTTGCCACCCAGCTGGACGTCTTGGTATCGAACGCGCCGAGTTCCTGAAGCTCGCGGTATTGCTGCTCGGTCAGCAGGTCGATGCCCATCGCGGCAGCGACCTCGACGGCGCTGCCCCCAGGCTTGTTCTCCTTCCGCGCGTTCAGCGCCTCGCGATCATAGCACAGGCTTCTGCGCCCGGCCGGACTCTCGAGCGAACAGTCACAGAAGATGTACTCGCGCGCCGCCTTGTCGTGGGAGATCACATCGGGCTCGCCGCCGGACGCCTCCATCTGATGCAGAGTTCCGAGCGCGGATGAACTTCCCTCGAGCCTCGCAAGCACGCTGTCCCAGGCAAGTCCCTTGTGCCTCTGCATGTTCTTCTCGAACCGGCTCTTCAGCGATCGGAGAAGGTGGTCCCTTTCCTGCGCTTTCATCGGCCCGACCTCCTGCTCGGCATGGGATGGCGTGGAATGCGGTCCCTGCAACTCGCCTATGGAACAGGCCGCGCGGTTTCGTGCTCAAACCGGATGGCCAGGCCGGAGTCGGCCGCCTCGAGCAACGCCGCATGGATAAACGTTGCGGTGTCCGGCTGCCCAGCACCCTGCCACTGAAACCCACCCGTGACGAGGACCTGGCCCGGGGCGATGGAATCGAAGACGAGCGAGTCGCACGCGAAGAATGTGGGGGGTGACCAGGCTCCGCGGTAGCCGCTGTCAATGACCGCGGCGTCCTGCCGCAGGACTCAGTACTTCAGCCCCGCATCGATCGCCCCGCCAAGCAGTGTGCCCAGCAGCGAATAGGCGATACTCTGCGCCACGCACCCGTCGCTGCGCCGACAGAACGCCTGGGTCGCGAACAGCATTGTCGTCGCCCCCATCGCGGCACCGGTGTTGAGCCCGAACCAGCTGGGCGCGGCCTGGACCGGGGGCGCGAAACCCCCAAGCTGGAGTGAATCCTGGTTCCACTGGGCAAAGGGGGCTGGTGCGACGAGCAGCGAGGCCTGCGCGGGAGGTGCGGCGTTCCCGCTTACCTGCGCACCAACCATCCTTGCCGTGCAGGCGAGGACAACGACGCCGAGGAAACGGAGGCGATGCATGACAACCAGTCTATGCCCTCGACCGTCGCGCCCGCAAATGCAGCGTCCCCGTCGAACGCCAGCCGCGAGGCTGGCGCGCTGTCAGGCGGCTAGAATCGCCAGGTCACACCACCATAGATCTGGGTGAGCGTGCTGGTGCCCGGATTGGCGGGATCCTTCTGCATGAGACCAGAGAACGAGACGAACCAGGCGCGTGCGAGGCTCAGGTCCACGTCCATGCCGGCCCATGTGGACCGTTGCAGGTCGGGAGAGATCGGGTTGTGCTCCTGCCGGATGCCCCCGTTCAGGCTGACCTGGAGCCGCACCATCGGTTCGAAGCCCAGGCGGGCGGAGTAGAGCTGCCCCGAGGTCTGGACGGCGTCGGGGTTGCCGGCCGTGGTCAGGTTGTCGTTCTGGTAGAATGTCGCGCGCGCGGACAGGGCCACGTTGAGCCGCGTGAGGCGATTGATGCCCGCTGTGGCCGTATAGGACTGGGCGCTCCCCGACGTGACGCCGGTACTGCGCCGCCAGTCGCCACCGCCGTAGACCTGGCTGCCGGTGAGCTGCACACCCACGCCGTAGCCCTGCCGGTAGGTATCGTCGAAGTTGGTTTCCGGATTGGTGAAGTCCCGGATGACCGGCACGCTGCGGCGCTTGTCATAGGTACCGTTGATCGCGAGCCAGCGGGTGGCGCGCACCGACGCGTTTGCGAACTGGCTCGTGCCCGAGAAGGCACTCTTCTCGGCGTTGGGGCCTTCCAGCTTCCAGGGGCGATAGTAGTCCAGCTCCTGGAGCAGGTAGAGCGACAGGAACCGGTTGTTCAGCGTGAACTGGGCAATGCCCCACTCGCGCCGGGCGGCAGTCGCCTCATAGGAGCCGACGGCGCCAACGGTCAGACCCATCGCCGTGGCGGTGCCGGGCCGGTTGTGGTAGGTGACGTAGCCACCGAAGTCGCGGACGGCCGACGAAAAGGTCAGCTGGGCTGCATCGGGCTCGAAGCCCGCCAGCGCACCCACCGACAGGTGCGATCCATTGAGTTCCACCAGTGCACCGTCGAAGAGGCCGACCGAGCTCACGGTGGTGAGGTACTGGCGCCCGGCGGCTGCATGAAACCCGGTGGCAGGGGCATTCCAGAAGAGGACGGCCTGGTAGACGCGCGTGTGCCCGTCCACCGTGGTGTTCCCCAGCGAGGTGGTGGTGGTCTGGCGCGTGCGCACGTCGACCGCGACGCCGAGGGGAGTGCCCCAGAGCGCCAACCCGTTGATCCGCATGTCGAGCGAGGGCTGGTTGAATCCGTTGCTGCCCACGGGCTGGCCGTTGGCCGTGGTGGACGTGGTGGCCCGCAGGTATCGGGTACCGAAGCGACCGTGGAGGCCGGGGCCGCTGAGGCGGCGTGGCCCCTTGGGCGGCATGATGACGGCGGCAGCAAACTGGGTGATCTCGGGGCGCTGCCAGCGCACCGAATCGCCGATCGCGATACTGGTGGCTCCCCGCGTTGCCTCGCACGAGGCGCGGTGCGAGGCCAGGAACTTCACCTTCAGTGTGGCGACCACGGTGTCCCCGTGGAAGACGGACATCTCCGCACCCTCCACCAGGCCGTCCTTGCGTCCGGCGCCCACGTAGTACTCGTCGCCCGAAATGAACGCGACGGTCGAGACCACGGGCCCCGTGTCAGCAGCCGCCACAATGGTGCTGTCGGTCGCGGCGACCGCCAGTACCGGAACAGAACCGGGCGGCGGTACGAAGGTGTCGGGAGATCCCGTGGATGCCGGCGGTGCCGCGACGAGAACTGGAGTCGTGGTCGGGACGGTACCTGCCGGCCAGGTCACCGGCATCGGTCGTACGGACACCGGCGCCGGGGCGGCCTTCGCGGGCGGAGGCGGCTCGAGGGCGTCCACCACTGGCGCCGGCGCACGAGCCGATGCCACCGGCAGGATGGGCGCCGAACTGACGCGGGCGGGCGGATGCCACTCTTCGGCTTCGGCCCGTGCCGGGGACGGCGTGGCCGCCGCGGGCTTCGTGGCCGGCGCAGGCCGCGCCATCGTGGGGCGGGGAGCCGGGGCCGCGCTCGCCACCTGCGGCGGCGCGTCGCGCACGATGCTGTCGACCCGCGAGGTCGCCACAAGGAAGGTGTTGCCGGACTTCTGGCTCTTGATCTTGATACCGTCCGAAGTGCTTTCCGCGAGGATCTCACCCCGGATCGTCTCGCCCTCCCTGAGATAGACGGTGGCCATCTGCGCCCCGCCCGGGGTGGTGACGGTCGTGTCGGTCGCCGGGCGCTGTGCCTGTACGGTGCGCGCGCCGAGCATGAGCGCCGCAAGGGCCGCTGCCGGCGCCAGGTGGACCCGGAAAGGCATCATGGCTTGGACCCGTTCGCGTGGCATCCCGAGCGCACGCAATCGCTGGGCGTGTAGTTCTTCCCGCGATGCTGGTCGGTCTGCACCTTGGCGTGGCAGTTGAGGCACAGGAGCTGGGGCGTGGCCGCATACGGCTGCCCGAGCTTGTGGCACTCGGAACAGTTGCTCCACTTGTTCAGGTGCTTGCCACTGTAGATCCGGAACTGGGACACGCTGCCGTCATGGGCCGTGAACCGCGCGCCCCTCCATCCGGCCACGAGGCCGTGACAGTCGGTGCAGGTCACGGAGAAGTTGGCTGCCACGTGGTTGGGATCCGTGGGGGCGGTGTAGTCGGCATGGTGGCAGCCGTCACAGGTCTGCTTCACCGAGGAATACGGCATGGTGGTGTGGCACTGGGTGCACTGGACCACGGTCGAGCTATGCACCCCGGTCAGCGCGATCGGCGTGGTGGGGTGATTGACGCTGGCCCCGGCCCAGTTGGCGACCAGCTGGTGGCACGAGGTGCAGTTGGTGCTGTACCCGGCCGCCGTATGGTTCGGGTTGGTGGTCGCGACATAGTCGGCGTGGTGGCAGCCGTCGCAGGTCTGCTTCACCGTGGAATACGGCATGGTCGTGTGGCACTGGGTACAGGTGAGCAGGTTGGCGCTGTGCACGCCGGTCAGCGCGATGGGCGACGCCGGGTGATTGAACGTGGCCCCGGCCCAGTTGGCGACCAGCTGGTGGCACGAGGTGCAGTTGGTGCTGTACCCGGCGGCCGTGTGGTTCGGGTTGGTCGTCGCGACGTAGTCGGCGTGGTGACAGCCGTCGCAGGTCTGCTTCACCGTCGAGTACGGGGTGGTGGTGTGGCACTGGGTGCACTGCACCAGGTTGGCGCTGTGCACACCGGTCAGCGCGATGGGCGACGCCGGATGATTGAACGTGGCGCCGGCCCAGTTGGCGACCACCTGGTGGCACGACGAGCAGTTGGTGCTGTATCCCGTGGCGGTGTGGCTCGGGTTGGTGGTGGCCACATAGTCGGCATGGTGGCAGCCGTCGCACGTCTGCTTCACCGTGGAATACGGCATCGTGGTGTGGCACTGGGTGCACTGCACGAGGTTGCTGCTGTGGGCGCCGGTGAGTGCGATGGGCGACGAGGGATGGTTGAACGTGGCCCCGGCCCAGTTGGCCACGGGCTGGTGACACGACGCGCAGTTGGTGCTGTACCCGGCCGCGGTGTGGTTCGGGTTGGTGGTCGCCACATAGTCGGCGTGGTGACAGCCATCGCAGGTCTGCTTCACCGTGGAATACGGCATGGTCGTGTGGCACTGGGCGCACGGCACGAGGTTGCTGCTGTGCACGCCCGTCAGCGCGAGCGGCGACGTCGGATGGTTGAACGTGGCGCCGGCCCAGTTCGCGACGACCTGGTGACACGATGCGCAGTTGGTGCTGTAGCCGGCCGCCGTGTGGTTCGGGTTGGTCGTCGCGACGTAGTCGGCGTGGTGACAGCCATCGCAGGTCTGCTTCACCGTGGAATACGGCATGGTCGTGTGGCACTGGGCACACTGGACCAGGTTGACGCTGTGCGCCCCGGTGAGTGCGATGGGCGACGTCGGGTGGTTGAACGTGGCGCCCGCCCAGTTGGCCACCACCTGGTGGCACGATGCGCAATCGGTGGTGTACCCGGCGGCCGCGTGGTTCGGGTTGGTGGTGCCCACGTAGTCAGCATGGTGGCAGCCGTCGCAGGTCTGCTTCACCGTGGAGTACGGCGTGGTGGTGTGACACTGGGTGCATTGCACCAGGTTGGCGCTGTGTGCCCCCGTAAGCGCAATCGGCGCCGCGGGATGGTTGAACGTGGCGCCGGCCCAGTTGGCCACTACCTGGTGGCACGACGAGCAGTCGGTGCTGAACCCGGTGGCGGTGTGGCTCGGGCTGGTGGTGGCCACGTATTCCGCGTGGTGGCAGCCGTCGCAGGTCTGCTTCACTGTGGAGTACGGCATGGTCGTATGGCACTGGCTGCACTGCACCAGGTTGGCGCTATGCGCTCCAGTGAGCGCGATGGGCGAGGTGGGGTGACTGCCGCCCATCCCTGCCGCCATCCAGGTGGCGCTGTTGTGGCAGCTCTCGCATGTCGTCGGGAAGCGCGAGGCCACGTGGTTCGGCGCCGCGTTGTAGTTGGCCTGGTGACAGGTGACGCAGGTGGTGGGCGTGCCCACATACTGCAACTGGCCCTTGCCGGTTGGCTTGTGGCAGGCGGCACAGTCGACCGCGAGGTGCCCGCCCGACAGGGGGAAGCGCGTCAGCTGGTGCGCCCGGGCCATCGCGTCCCGATCCACGAAGCTGCGCGTGCTGTGGCACCGGGCGCAGTTTGTCCCGAATTCACCATTGTGGTTGTCGGCGTGGCATGAGGAGCAGGTACTGGGCGCCTTGCTGAAGTCGAGCGAGGTGTGGCAGGCCCGGCAGGTGGTCGCGCCATGGGCGCCGCTGAGCGGGAATCCATACTTCGCGTGATCGAACTGCCTGGACACCTGGATGGACGTCCAGCTGCTGGCCTGGTGACAGGTGGCGCATTCGAGCTTCAGCTCGCCGTGGGGCGAGGTGGTGCGCTCCTGCGCGGCGAGCGGTGTCGCCAGCAGCCATGCCAGCACGAACGGCAGGAGGCGCCTCACTTGGTGCCCCCGGCATGGCACGACTCGCAGCGTCCCGAGAGTGGTCGGTACAGGAGCATCGTCGGGTCCGGGCTGCTGGGGTCCCGCTTGTGACACTGGGCGCACGGCACCTGCTCATGCGCCCCCTTGAGCGGGAACGACGCATCGGTGTCGTGGTTGAATTTCCCGGCCGGCGCAAAGGTGTCTACCGAGTGACAGGCGACGCACCCGCCCCGGGCATCCCACGCGGCGAACTGGGTGCCATGGGGGGTGCGATGACACGCGGCACAGTCATGGCTGGCCTCAAACCGCAGGTCGCCGAAGCTGCCCCCAGCTCGCACCAGCGATGACTGCTTCGCGCCAGCCGGACGACCGAGTTCCTTGTGGCAGGCCGAGCACGGGGTCGCCCGATGGCCGCCCTCCAGCGCAAAGCCGAACTCGGCATGGGCCACGACGGTGGTACTCGACGGGTGGAACACCCGGCTATCGTGGCAGGCGAGGCAGCCGGCGCCCTTGGCCCGGGCGCCGCCGGTGGCAAAGCGGCCACGGTGCGGGTCGACGTGGCACGCCTGGCAGTTGGTCTCGGCGAGCTTGAAGCGGAAGTTCGCCTTGCCGAGCGCGACGGTGGTGCCGAGCGGCGGCAGGCTGGTGCGCGTGGTTCCGTGACAGTCGGTGCAGCTCACTTCCTGGTGCCGCCCGTCGAGCGCCAGCCAGGTTTTCGCATGGGCCGCGCTGTCAAAGGTGCTGGGCGTCCATCCGGCCACCCGGTGGCAGGCGGCGCACTCGCCCTTGTTTGCCGTGGCCGCGAGCTGGCCTCCATGATCATCGGCGTGGCAGCTGGAGCAGCGGGCAATTGCCGGCCGCATGACCACCTTCGAGCTGCCGAACTGTTTCACCGCGGTTGCCGCCGTGCTCGTGGTATGACAGGCGGAGCACTTCACGCCGGTGTGCTTGCCCTCGAGGGGATACCTGGTCGTGGCATGGCTGGCGACGGTGTAGGTCGAGGGCGAGAACCCCGACACGGCATGGCAGTCGGCACAATCGCCGGGCCGGCCCGCCAGGGTCGCCGTGCCGTTGTGTGCATCACGGTGGCAGCTCGCGCACGTCGCATAGGCCGGCTTCTTGAGCGCCGGGGTCGAGAAATCCCGGTGGCACGCGGCGCACTGCACAGAGGCGTGCTTGCCGGTGAGCGGGTATTTCGTCCGGTCGTGGTCAAACCGGTTCTTGTCGATGACCTTGAACCCGGCTGTTCCATGGCAGTCGGCACACTTGGGACCCAGGGTGCCCTTGTGCGGGTCCGAGTGGCAGTCGGCGCAGGTCGCGAAGGAGACGGGCTTGTAGACCGGGATTAGGTGGCCCCGGCCGTCGCTCTTCGGTGACAGGCGGGCATCGAGGTGGCACTTGTCGCACTTCACCTCTTCGTGCTTGCCCGTCAGCTTGTACGCCGTGGTGTCGTGGCTGAATCCGGGCGTGGCGGTCCAGCTGGCGGCATCGTGGCAGGTGGCACAGTTCGGTCCCAGCGCCGCGCGATGCACATCCTCGTGACAGCTCGCGCAGGTGGTCTCGAGTCCGGTATACCCCTGCCCGGTCTTCCTCACCGAGAGCTTTGCGGCGGGGGAGACCGCGTACCTGGCGGTGTGGCAGTCCTGGCACTCGGCCTTGGCGTGCTCCTGCTTCAGCACCCACCCGGCGCGCTGGTGGTCGAACTTCGCCGCACTCCCGTCGGGCCACTTGACCATGTTGAAGTCGCGGCCGGCGTGGTCGGGATGGCACGACGAGCACGGCGTGCCCTTCACCTCGCTGCTCCCGTGCAAGCCGCGCGCGCGCTCCGTCTCCCAGGCGATGTCCTTGTGGCAGGAGAGGCACTGGGCACCCATCGGGTCCCGGCGACCGCCGTGGCACTGGGTGCACTGCGCCGGCCCTTCCAGGGTGGCATGCGCCGTGGCCAGCGGGCCGGGCGAGATCTGGGCACGAACGGGCGTGGCCATGATCACCCAGCACGCGAGTGAGAGGAGAATGGCGCGGCATGCACTGCTGAAGCCATGGAGAAGTCTCCCTCCTACCAGAACCACGTGGCGCCCAGTGACACGACCACCGCCACATGGATCGCCACCGCGACCAGCGCCGTGATGGCGAGCGGGCGATGGGCCACGTGCCAGAAGCGCAGGATGTTCTGCGTGGCGCCGAGCATGCGTGACTGCTGCGTCAGGGCCATTTCGCGGTTGGCCAGGCGCAGGACGTCCTTGAGTGCCGACATGTCACCCTTGCGCTGCATCGGCCGCCGCCGGATCTCCTGCCGCAGCTTCTTCGCAGCACGCCGCCGGCGCCGGTCGTCGGCGATCATCCGCACGAACGTCTGCCAGAGGCCGAGTCCCTCGGTGGGCGTGGGGTCGGCGTCGAGCGCGGCATCGATGGCCGCGACCTCGAGGCCCGAGCGCCGCGCGATCTCCTCGAGCAGTGACTGGCGCTGGGCCGCGATCTCCTCGATCGTCAGCTCGACGCCGGCCTGGCTCCGGGGAATCCGGGAGTAGAGGTAGCGTCCGACGATCCCGCTCGCCCAGACGACCATCATCGACCAGAAACCGATCCCGATGACGCCACCAAAACGCCAGGCGGCGTGCATGGCCACGAGCAGCGGCAACCCGAGGGCGGCCAGGGAATGCACGTCCAGCCACTTGGCGATGGAGCCGGTGAAGCCAAGCCAGCGGAACTTCTTGCGCAGCGGGTAGAGCCAGAGAAACAGGAAGATCGCGAGCGCCAGCACGCCGGCACTCTGCCCGATGAACCCCGACGGCTTGAGCCACGGGTGGAGGGGATCCCGGACCTGGCTGGCCTTCGGTGCGAGGTAATAGTGCGCCCCGTACGAGTTCAGGATCACGAGCACGAGGCTGAACAGCGCCGCGATCGCGGTGGCGACGGGTCGCTTGATGCGCTGCGACTGGTGGGCCTTCGCGCGCGTACGCCGGTCGCCCGAGCCCTGTCCTGCGGCGGGGCGCTGGCTCGCGTCAGCGCGAGGGGGTGGTGCGAGATCCGTAGGCGGCATCGATCCTTCCGGCACAACGTATGAAGTCACCCTGCCGCAGCCCCCTGCAGCGGGCTCGGTGGTGTACAATGACAGTGCGGTCCGTATGGATACGGACGTACATATCCGCAAGAATCCGACCGGATGCCGAGTTCTCGCTGTTCACCTTATATCTTTGCTTGTCAACGGCTTATAGCTGTATGGGGTGGGACGGAAAGCAGTGACCTGTAACGCTGTGATACAGGTAGGTCGTGGTGTTCCACCTTTAGCAGTGCGAAACGCGCCGGGCGCCTTTCGAGGCAGATGACCACAATGAACCGTGAGATACGATGGACCTCCTGATCTACCTGGTATTCGGCCTGTTCCTGGTGGGCCCTCTTTTCCTGCACCTGCGGCGGACACGGCGGCGGGAGCGGGACGCACTGGAGGCGGCCGAGCGGGGCAAGCTCTTCTCGGGTGGACCGCGGGCGCAGCACCCGCACATCAACGTCTCCTTCTGCATTGGATGTGGGGCGTGCGTAGACGTGTGCCCCGAGGGTGATGTGCTGGCGGTCATTGCGGGCAAGGCTGCCATCGTCAACGGCCAGAAGTGCATCGGACACGGACTCTGCGCCGATGCGTGCCCGGTTGGCGCGATCGAGATCGTCATGGCGAGCCCGAGCATCAGCGCCGACATGCCGCGGCTGTCCCGGGAATACGAAACCAGCGTGCCGGGCATGTTCATCATCGGCGAACTGGGCGGGCTGGCGCTCATCAAGAACGCGGTGAACCAGGGCCGCGACTGCATCGACACGATCGCGCGGCGCGTGGCGGCACGGTCGAGGATGCCGGACGTCCTGGACGTATGCATCGTGGGGGCGGGCCCGGCGGGACTCAGCGCGTCACTGCGCGCCGTGGAGAAGCGGCTGACGTACGTCACGCTGGAGCAGGAGGAACTGGGTGGTACGGTGGCCAAGTATCCGCGGCAGAAGCTCGTGATGACGAGCCCGGTGGAGTTCCCGTTGCACGGGAAGTTCAACAAGCTCGAGATCTCCAAGGAAAAGCTGATGGAGTTCTGGGCCTCCGCCATCAAGAAGGGCAACGTGAAGGTGCGGACGCGGGAGAAGGTGGAGGCGATCGAGCCCGAGGAGGACGGCACGCTCCGCATCACGAGCAGCAGCGGCAGCTACCGCGCCCGCCACGTGGTCCTGGCACTCGGGCGACGGGGCACGCCCCGCAAGCTCGGTGTCCCGGGCGAGGAGCTGCCCAAGGTCATGTATGCGCTCATCGAGGCCGACGCGTACGTCAACGCCCGGATCCTGGTGGTGGGAGGCGGCGACAGCGCGGTCGAGGCTGCGATGGGGCTTGCGTACCAGAAGGGCAACCAGGTGACGCTGTCCTACCGGCAGGAGGCGTTCAGCCGGATCAAGGAGCGCAACGCGCAGCGCATCAAGGAGGCGATGCGCAGCGGCAAGGTGCGCGTGTTGTTCCACTCCAGGCCGGTGGAGGTGCGTGCGCAGTCGGTGCTCATCGACGTGGCGGGCACGGTGACAGAACTGCCGAATGACTGGATGTGGGTGTTCGCGGGGGGTGAGCCGCCCAACGCCTTCCTGCAGAAGGTCGGGGTGTCGATGGGCGACCGCGACATGACGAGCGAGGCCGGGGAGGAGGCCCAGCTCGCACTGGCCGCACGGGCGCAGGGCTAGCGCCGCCCACACACCGGCGTCAGGGCCGGACAATCACCGCGATCACGATGATGAAGAGCAGGATGGTGGGCACCTCATTTATTACCCGGCAGGCTCGCTCACTGAGCACGTAGTCGCCGACGGCAAACCGCGCCCGGACCCAGGAGGCCAGGGCATGGTAGCCCAGCAGGAAGGCAACGGCGCCAAGCTTCGCGTGCATCCAGGGTTGGCCGAGCAGGTAGGGCATCTTGATCAGCATCGCGACGCCGAAGACGATCGACACCACGGCGGCCGGCAGCATGATTGCGCGCAGCAGGCGGCGCTCCATCACCACCAGGGTGGCGGCCACCTCGGGCTGGTCGCGCTGCTGTACGTGGTAGACGAAGAGCCGGAAGATGTAGAAGAGGCCGGCATACCACGCAATCACCGCGATGACATGACCGGCCTTTAGCCAGAGATAGTTTCCACTGCTCATGCCATGCCGTCGAGCCGAAACCGGCACGCCGACCCGCCGATGGCCTCACACTCCACCTCGACGACCACAACGCCCGGCGCAACCAGCGCACCCAGCAGCCGCTCGAAGGTGCCGGCGTAGTAATCGCACATCGGGCGGTCACTGTGCAGGTCGCGGCACATGGTGCAGCCCTCGAAGACCAGCCCGGGCCACGGTGCGCCGCGCTCCACCACGAACCGGCCGCTCCCGGCAAAGGTCCAGGCATGCCGGGTGATCGCCGCGAGCAACAGGCGGAGGCCGAGGCGCCTCGGCAGGTGGCGGATGAGCCACTGGGCCGGCGCCGGGATCCGGTGCGCCAGCAGGTAGTCGCCGGTGCGGTGCCCGGCATCGCGCAGCACCGGCATCGCCGCGTCGGCCCCCACCTGGTCGACGAGGGCGCGGACCAGGGCCCTGGCCTCGCGCTCATCGACCATCGTCCCCGGCAGGGCCGTCATCCGGTATCCGGTCGCGCCCTCCAGCAGCGGCTCGGCGAGCTCCGCACCCCAGCGATCGCGTACCGCCCAGGCCACCTGGATGATGGCATTGGGCCCGATCCGGGCGGTCGACGCGACCACGATGGCCTACACCGCGCGCGAAAAGCGGCGGACACCATCATCGGCCTGCCGGTAGCCGTCCACCGCCGCGCAGATGTTGCGAAGGAAGAACTGTCCGAGTGTGGTCACCCGGACCTGGTCGAGTTCGAACACCATCAGCCCCTCGTCCGCAAACGCCGCGAACCGATCCGTCAGCGCCACCGTGTCGCCCACGAACTGCTCGAACGGCAGGGTGCCATTGCACATGAGCGAGGCCACTGCGCGACTGCGGGCGTGGTCGTCCTCGCTCATCCGGTGACTGCGCACGACGGCCAACTCCCCGGCGTCGACGGCGCGCTGCCAGCCGCCGAGGGACGCATCGTGCTGGACGAACCAGCCGTCGATCTCGGAAATGGCGCTGGTACCGACCCCGAGCAGCTGCGCACCGGCGCGGACGGTGTAGCCCATGAAGTTCCGGTGGAGTCGTCCGGCGCCGGCGGCGAGTGCGAGCGGATCGGTCGGCAGCGCGAAATGGTCGAGACCCAGCCACTCGTAGCCGGCCCCGACGAACCGCGCCACCGCCTGCTGGAACAGCGCCGAACGACCCTCGCCGCCGGGCAGGGTGTCGGCGTCGATCTGGCGCTGGTTGGCGCGGAGCCACGGAAGGTGGGCGTACCCGAAGCAGGCCACCCGGTCGGGCTCCAGGGCGAGCGCCCCGTCGAGGGTCTCGGCAAATGTCGCCGACGTCTGCCTGGGGAGTCCGTAAATGAGGTCCAGGTTGATGCTGCCGAAGCCGACGCGGCGCGCCTCCTGAACCGCCTCGCGCACGAGCGCCGCCGGCTGGACCCGTCCGATTGCGGCCTGGACCTCCTCGGTGAGGTCCTGCACGCCGTAGGAAATCCGGCTGAACCCGAGGCGTCGCAGCGTCTGCAGCTGCTCGGGCGTGACCAGCCGGGGATCGGCCTCGATCGAGCACTCGGTGCGCGCGTCGAGGGTGAAGGCGCCGCGGAGCATGGCGACCAGGCGTTCGAGCTGGCCGAGATCGAGAAAGTTCGGCGTGCCGCCGCCCCAGTGCATCTCGGCGATCCTGGGGCCGCCATCCATTGCGCCGGCGAGTCGGTCGATCTCCCGCTCCAGGCGGTCGAGGTATCGATCCACCACCGCCGAGTGCGGCGTGACGGCGGCGTTGCAGCCACAGTAGAAACAACGATGGGCGCAAAACGGCAGGTGCACGTACAACGCCATCGACTCGTCACGTCCCTTGAGGCGACCGAGGTGCTCCAGCCACTCCGACGGCGTGACGGTGCCCGACCAGTCGGGGACCGCCGGGTACGACGTATAGCGCGGCACCGGAACGTCGTACCGGGCCAGGAGGCTCGCCGGTACCGCGGGCATCACCGTGCCGCTCAGCATGCCCGGATCCCCTCAGGTGGCTCCGCCGGTTCCGCCGGTTCCGCCTCCCGCGCGGAGACCCGCGCCACCGGACGCATGGTGGACCGGCGCGGCGCGATGAATTCGTCGCCAGGAAGCTGGTGGCCCGCCACGTTGACCAGGGGCAGCGCCCGGCTCGAGCGACCGTGGACGTGCTGGATCTCGGGCTTCGACGCCATCCGCGTCAACTCCTCCTTCGAGGTCGTCTTGCTCTCGTCGAACCGCCAGTCGACGGTCGACTGCCCCCAGTAGTTGATCCGGCCGAGGTCGTAGAACCGTCGCTCCATCGCCGACTTGAGGTAGGCCTTCAAGCAGCCGCGCAGGTACTTTCGCCGATATGGATCGCGATCCCAGAGGTAGCCGCCGGTCGCCTTCTTGAAGTAGAACCGGCGGTAGTTGTTGAGCACGCCCTTGAGCACCTCGTCGCGGGTCATCACGTCGGGCTGGATGATGGGGGTGACGAAGTTGTACTTCGCATAGTCGCGCACCTCGACCTTGTCACCCAGCTCCTGGAAGAGGTCGGAGAACGGCCACGGCGTGTAGCAGTTCCAGTTCACCAGGTCGGGCTTCCAGTCCTGCGCCATCCGGTAGGTCTCCTCGAGCGTCTCGGGCGTCTCGTTCTCGAGGCCGACGATGAACTGGGCCTCGGCGATGATGCCGTTGGCCCGGAGCAGCGCGATCGCCTTCTTGCTCTGCTCGACCTTGATCTCCTTGTTGAAGCGATCGAGCTTGAGCTGCGCCGCCGCCTCAGTGCCGAGCGAGACGTGCACCAGCCCCGCCTTGCGGTAGAGCGGCAGCAGTTCCTCGTCGCGCAGGATGTCGGTGACCCGCGTGTTGATCCCCCAGGTAATCCCGAGGTTGCGCGCGATCAGTTCCTCGCAGAGCGCGACGAACTTCTTCCGGTTGATGGTCGGCTCCTCGTCGGCGAGGATGAAGAACCCGACGTCGTGGTCGCGCACCAGCCGCTCGATCTCGTCGACGAACTTCTTCGGGTCACGGGTGCGGTACTGCCGCCAGAACTTCCACTGCGAGCAGAAGCTGCAGGTGAAGGGGCACCCGCGCGCGAAGTTGGGGATCGCCACCCGGCAGTTGAGCGGGATGTAGATGTAGCGGTCCCAGTTGAGGATGCCCCAGTCGGGGGTGAGCGCGTCGAGATCCTGGATCGGCGGATGCGGCACCGTCGCGAACGGCACGCCGTCGTCGTCGAGGTAGGCGAGCCCGCGAATCGACGCGCGGTCGTTCGGCAGCCGCCCCTCGGCGAGCGCCGAGACCAGGTTGACCACGATCTCCTCGCCCTCACCACGGATGATGTAGTCGATCCAGGGCGCCTCGCCCAGCACCTGGCCGTACATGAAGGTGCCGTGGATGCCGCCGAGGACGGTGACCGCGTGCGGGTGCAGGCGGCGCACCATCTGCAGCGTGGCCTGTGCCTGGTAGATCGCCGGCGTGATCGCCGTGCAGAGCACCGCGTCGGGGCGCTCCTCGCGCAGCAGCGCCTCGAGGGCCGCATCGTCGATGTGCTCGGTCATCGCATCGATGAAGCGGATGTTGTGGAAGCCCGCCGCCTTGAGCGCCCCGCTCAGGTAGGCCACCCACGCCGGTGGCCAGTTGCCCGCGATCTCGGCGCCGCCGGAGTGATAGTTCGGATGGATGAGCAGGATGCGCGGGTCGCGGATGGAAGCGCTGCGACGTGCTGAAGAGTTGACACCAGTAGTTGTCATGTTCACGTGACACCTCCTGGCCAACACTACACGTCGCAGTCGCGTCGCGCCAGCAGCGAAAGACGAGACTTTTCGTCGGTGATTTAAGGCGAGTGAATCACTTGGAAATGCCGGCGCGTGGCACGGCTCCAGTGAGATGTCCCCCACCGAACATCCGGTCGAGCGCCTTCCAGAAGCTCGCAATCCAGGTCGCCGAGGCCTGGTCCACGCCACAGTCAAGCTCTTCGTTCAGGAAGCGGGTCCATGCCGCCTCCTTCCATGCCACAAACTTGAGGATGGCGGCCTCACCCAGTGCGCCGGGTTGCGGAAGCGCCACCGGCATCGGCGAGTGAATCGCCTTGAGCAGGGTGTTCACGCCGGGGCCGGCGCAGATGGTATGCGCATAGACGTTGTGTGCCTCCGTGGTGTCGTACAGGCACACGAGTGCCACCACGGTTCCGATGTCCACCCGCGTCACCGTGGTGGGAAACACGACGCGAACCAGCCCGCGCTCAAGGTGCTTGAACAGGCCTGGTTCCTCCGTGATGTCGTAGCCACCGCGGCGGATGTAACGCAACTCGGACTTGAAGTTCTCCGACGCGCGAACGGCCTGGACGGTGGCGGTCATGTCGGGCATCTGGCGACCGTTCTTTCAGGGGAGTGGGGGAGCGGGCTCGGGCAGCGGGGGTTCGGCGGCAGTGGACCTGAAGGCCTGACGGAAAAACCTGACCACCCGTCGAATCACCAGCACGGCGAGCAGGATCAGCACGGCCGCGACAGCCCCGGCGACGACCGGATGCGACATGGCGAGCGTCGTGAGGCCCACGGCGACCACATCCTCCAGCACGCTCAAGATCCAGTTGCTGAAGGGTTCGGGGCTGGCATTGGCGGCGGTGCGGGTCACCGTCTTGGCGCCATGGGAGGTGAGCGCCACCGACCCACCCACCAGCGCCGCCACGACCTTCCACGCCTCGGGCATCCCGGCAAAGATGCCAAAGCTCATGGCGGCTGCGACGGTGGGGCGAATGAGGGTGTGGATCGAGTCCCAGAGGCTGTCTACGTAGGGAACCTTGTCGGCGAAGAACTCGATGAAGAACAGCAGGGCCGCCCCGAAGATGACGACGGGATGCCCGAGGATGCCGAGCCCTGCAGGAAGGGAGAAGAGGTGGAAGTACTGGGACGCGCCGAGGACCGCGACGGTCGCGTAGACATTCAGGCCGGCGGCGAACGCCGTGCCGAGTGCCAGTCCGAGCAGCTGAAGGGTGTCCATCCTGACACTAGTCTATCCATTCTACCGTCACACCGCCAAAAGCCGTCTCCACGTCGACCAGGAGCTGCTGGGGGGCGTTCTCGAACCCGGCACTGGTCCAGGTGCGCCCATCGGCGCTCCGCACCAACCCCGCGGGGGCAAAACTCGCCAGGAACTTGTCGAGTTCGAGCTTGATCCCCGATCGGCGGGGCAGGCGCAACACCAGCTCGCCGACCGCCATCTGGGCGTCGAGCCGGATCGGTCCCGCCCAGGGGCCGCTGAAGTCGAGGGTCACCTTGCCTATGCCGCCGCGGAAATCGATGGTTCCGCAGCGGGAATAGCCGAGGCCCGTCACGGAGAATTCCGCCGCGCCGGCCGACAGCGTGGCAGCCGAACAGCGGATCGGGTTCGACTCGGAGAAGCGCACCGCGGTCTTGCTGGCGCCGGTCTGGATCGTGAGCCGACTGATGCGAATGCCGCCAAGTTCGAGAGTGGCCTCGCTGGCACCGAGCCCGATGTCGAGGTCGAGGTCTGCCCGTGTGCCCAGCCCGATGGTCGCGGCGGTTGGCGTGCCGCGGTTGCTCACGAGCACGCCACCTGATCGGGGCAGCGCCTCGGTGCCGAGGGTGAGCCGCGGGACCTGCGGCTCGAACTGCGCAATGGGAGTGAAGCGATCGGCATCGTACGTAAGCCGGAGGGCGTAGAGGATGCCCGCCGGCGCCGGTACGACGTTGAGCGTGCCGCCGGCGTAGCGGATCGTGGTGGCAAGGCGTGACTCGCCATGATCCTGCCGGGTGCTGGAATACTCCCGCAACGACTGCGCCTGTGCGATGCCGGGCAGGAGCACGAGTGCGCAGGCGGCGAGGCGGACCGAGCGGCTCACCTGCTGTCCGGCGGCTTGATGCCGTGGCGCGGGGTGGTGCTGTCCGGACGCTTCGCCGCCGGCACGCCATACCGCGGCGTGGCCCAGAGGAACTCGTCGGTGAGCATCTCGGGTGGGATGAACCGGCCGGCGAACTGCTCCCTCAAGCCGCCTCGGCTCAACAGCGCTGCGCCGAAACCGACGCTGGCCAGGAGCCAGCTGATGAGGATGGCAGCCCCCAGCATGAGCTCCCCGGCCACCGGCACCCACCCGAAGAGGGTCCACACCAGCCAGGGGGCGAAGATGCAGGCCAGTCCCACCACGAGGTAGCGATAGCTGTTGGGCGAGAGCGCCCGTCCCTGGGCCATCTGCCGGCGGGTGATCGATTCGCCCATGGCGTGTGCCACCGCCAGAGCGCCACCCACCACGCCCGCAATGAGGAGCAGGGCAAAGACGATCACGACGAAGGGGATCAAGAGGATGCCGGCCACGGTAAGGATCAGGCCCACGATGAGCATGCCGAACGTGGGGAGCACGAGGATCTGCCCCAGCAGCCCGACGATGAACGCCCGGGTGAATGAACTGCGCACCGTGTCGGACGTTACCTCGAGCGGCGACTTGCCGAACAGCACAGCCCCGAAGCCGGCGAGCAACAGCGTGAGGAATACACCAACGGTGCCGGCGAATGAGCGGAAGATGTGGCGCATCGGCGACGGCGCCACCGCCGGCGTTTGCTGTGCCACAGGAGAAGACATGGTGCGTACCTCTCCCGTTACCTCGCCACCCTCGAGGCGCACCTGGCCGTCCAGGGCGAGCACATCGCCGGCGACCACGGCGCCCGAGTGCAGTACGATGTCCCCACCCCAGCTCACGAGGTTGCCATCGAGCCGGCCGTAGACATCGGCGGTGCCTTCCAGCACCAGCAGGTCGCCGGTCACCGTCTGGTCGGAGCCAATGCTGAAATCGCCGAGCCGGGCCTGGCCGTTGGGCACGGTGAGCCGGAGCTCGCCCGGCGGCACGGACGCCGCAGCGCGAATGCTTCGCTCGAGCGAGATGGGATGGGAGAGGTTGCGCAGCTGGATGCTGGGTGCGTCGGGGGCAGTGGGTACGGCCTGCGGATGCGGATGATCGGGCGCCTGGTCCTGGCCCGGTGCCATCTGCTGCAACCGACTCCAGACCTCACGCAACATGTCCGAAGGCTCGTCGGCACGCGCAATGGCGGGCCAGGCGAGCATGATGATCAGTGCGAGAACCGGGACCGGCCGGAGTGCCCTAGACGTGCTCATGTGCCACCGACCCAGCCGGAATAGCAATCAGCCGGCGCATCAGCAGCATTCCCGCGGCCCACGCCGTGACCAGCCCACCAGACACGGTCGCGAGGCGCGCAGGCGAATCGACCAGCGCGCGTGCCGAACCGTACCAGGGCTGCTCGACGAGGGCGGACGCCAGACCATGCACGACGACCCAGCCGAGTTCAGCGACGCCGCGGAGAGCGGTCATTCCAAGGGAGGCGAGCACCTCACGGTGCCCGAGGGACCAGATGATGCTGGCGGCCAGCGATCCCAGCACCGAGACAGCGATACCCGCGGCGAGTGCCCGCGACGTCGGCGTTGCCAGGGCCCGATGCCGGAGGGTCGCGAACGCCGAGCGGGGCGTTGCAACATGCACCCGGGCCATGACACGGTCTTCGAAGCCGGCGGCGGGCACATGCAGCGGAAGCGCGTTCAGCCACTGGACGACCCGACGCTCACCGATGAGGAGCGAACTGCAATCGGAGCATCCGTTGACGTGCGCGCGAAGTGTCTCGGGGTAGGTACCCTCGAGGACGAGATCGATCTCGTCGGGAGTGAGATGCTGCAGGTTTGAGCGTTCCATAGAATTGACCCCTCCTACGCGGGCTGGACGGCAGGGGTTTCATCCCCGTCCGGACAGCGTCGACGGCGATGGACTATTCCTTCAAGTGGGCCAGCAAGCGGCGCAACTCGTTGCGCGCGCGATGGATGTACGTCTTCACCGTGCCGAGCGGCAGGTCGAGCATCTCAGCGATCTCTTCATAGGCCCTGCCATCCACGTGGCGCAGGAGGATGCAGGCCCGGTATTCGGGGCGGAGTTGCGCGATGGCCCGCTCGATTTCGCCGCCGAGTTCCTTTGCCTCCACCACATCGAGGGGCGTCTCTCCACGATCACCGATCTGGAGGGCGGTGGCCTCCACGGCGTCGGGGGTGACGGCATGGGGCGATCCCTCAAGCGAGAGAGTGTCGAGCTCTCGCCGGCGGAGGTGGTCGATGGCGGTGTTGTTGGCGATCTTGAAGAGCCAGGAGGAGAACTTGTACTCCGGGCGATAACTCTCGATGGCATTCAGCGCCTTGACGAACGACTCCTGCGACAGGTCCTCGGCGAGCTCGCGGTCGCGCACCATGCGGTAGAGCAGAGAAAAGATGGGACGCTCATAGCGGCGGACCAGCTCGCGGTATGCCTTCTCCTGCCCGCGCCGGGCGAGGAGGACCACCTCCTGGTCGGTAAGCGCCGACAGCGCAGCGGGACGCTCATCCACGCCGCGTCACCGTGCTTGCGGACGCGATTCCGCCCGGGCTAGATTGCCAGCGTATGTCCGCATCAGATCAGCATTTACCCGTCTCTGGCGGGCCCGAAAAGCGGGCATACGTGCGGACCATGTTCGCGGCGATCGCCCCGACATATGACCGCCTCAACCGGATCATCAGCTTCAGCCTTGACCAGCGCTGGCGCCGGCGTGCCGTGGGCCGCCTGGGATGGGAACGTCTTCCGGACGGCGTCTACCTCGACCTGTGCGCCGGCACCCTCGACTTCAGCACGGCGCTCGCCGGACAACCTGGCTTTTCGGGACAGATCGTCGCGGCCGATTTCGTCCCCGCCATGCTTCGCACCGGACGCCCCAAGATCGGCACGCGCACCATCCTGCCCGTCACCGCAGACGCCCTCGAGCTTCCGTTTCCGGACGCCTTCTTCGATGGGGCAGTGGTGGGATGGGGCATGCGGAACCTGGTGGATCTCGACGCCGGGCTGCGCGAAGCGTCGCGGGTGCTGAAACCGGGCGCGCGCCTCGCGATCCTCGAGATGTCGCAGCCGGGCTGGCAGCCGTTTCGGGCGCTCGTTGATTTCTACTTTGATCACTTGCTCCCGCAGATTGGTCGCGCCATTTCGAAACATAGGACCGCGTACTCATGGCTTCCAGAGTCTACCCGGGTGTTCCCTTCGCCGCCTGAGCTGGCCCGGCGGATGGAGGGGAACGGGTTCGGGAAGGTGGAGTACGAGACGCTGCTGGGGGGGAGCTGTGCGATGCATGTGGGCGTGAGGGCGTGAGGGGGAACTGCGCTGCGTGAACGGTAAACGGTAAACAGGTGAACGGGATGATCGATGGCTGAGGGGCAGGTGCTGGCGGGTGAATCGCTGGTCGTACGATTCGCCAACTTCGTGAAGCTTCCGCACACCCTGTTCGCGCTGCCCTTTGCGCTCCTGGGTGTGGTGGCGGCGTCGCGGGTGGCACCGTTGCGCCTGCGTGAGGTAGTACTGGTCGTGGTGGCGTTCACCTCCGCCCGTTGGGTGGCGATGGGGTTCAACCGGATCGCCGACCGGCAATTCGACGCGCGGAACCCGCGCAACAGCGCACGGGAACTGCCCAGGGGAACGCTGACCCTGGGGCAGGCATGGACCTCGGTGGTGGTGGCGGCGATTGTCTTCCTGCTGGTCGCGCGCGCGCTCAACCCGCTCTGTGCCATCCTCGCGGTGCCGGCGCTGGCCTGGGTGATGGCCTACAGCCTCACGAAGCGCTTCACCTGGTGGCCACATGTCTGGCTGGGGCTCAGCCTCGCGATCGCACCGGTGGGGGGGTATCTCGCCATCGCCGGTCGCTGGAGCGACCCGTGGTGGACGCTGGCGGCGGTGACGGTGGGCGTGGCCACCTGGGTCGCCGGCTTCGACATTTTCTATGCACTGCCGGATGAGGCGTTCGATCGTGAAGAGGGCCTCCGCAGTGCGGTGGTGCGACTGGGTGTGCCGCGCGCGATCCTGCTGGCCAAGCTGCTGCACGGCATCACGATTCCGGCCCTGCTCCTCTTCGGCTGGGGATCGGGTTTTGGAAACTGGTACTTCGCCGGCATTGCGATCGCGGCTGGTATCCTCATCTGGGAACACCAGCTGGTGCGGGCGGACGACCTGTCGCGGCTCGATGCCGCGTTCTTCACGATGAACGCAGTGATGAGCGTTACCGTCTTTGCCTTTGCGCTCCTCGACACACTGGCGTGAGGGCGTGACGAAACTGCGTGAACGGTGAACGGTGAACGGTGAACGGGGTTGATACGTGAAGCTGCCGATCGTGCTGGCCATCACAGGGGCGTCAGGGGCGCCGTACGGCGTGCGCCTGCTGGAGACGCTCGCGCGTGCCGGCGTGCCAGTCTGGCTCATCGTGTCGGGGCACGGCTTCCGGCTGCTGGAGGCGGAGTGCGGCATCGGCGACCTGGACGCGCTCAAGGCAGCCACTGGCGGATCGTGGGACAGTGTGCGCCACTTCCCGGACGACGACCGGGGCGCGCTGCCGGCCTCGGGGTCGCAGCGCACCGGCGGAATGGTGATCTGTCCCTGCTCGATGGGCACGGTGGCCGCGGTGGCGGGCGGGACGAGCCGGTCGCTGGTGGAGCGCGCGGCCGACGTGACGCTCAAGGAGCGGCGGCGGCTCATTCTGGTGCCGAGGGAAACGCCGATGTCGCTGGTGCACCTGCGCAACCTCGTGGCGGTGACGGAGGCGGGCGCGACGGTCCTTCCGGCGGCACCGGGTTTCTACCATCGGCCCACACAGGTTGGAGAACTGGTCGATTTTGTGGTGCAGCGGATCCTGGACCAGCTGTCCCTCGACATCAGCATCGCCGCTCGCTGGGAGGGCTGACATGTCGCTCGATATTCCCTTTCGGCTGTCCACCTCGGCCGACGACGCCGATCCCGACGCGCGGCTGATGGTGAGCTCACTGTCGAGGCGGCTCACCGGGCACGTCGTGCTCGCTGACGCCGCACTCGTGTTCGAGATCGAGGCGACCGATGTGCGCGAGCGGAATACAGCCGAGGTGGCGTACGCCGAGATCTCCTCGGCGGTGCTGCGGCCGGGGATCCTGACCAGTCGCATCCGGCTCACCGCCCGCGACCTCGCGTCGTTTGCCGCGCTGTCGCCCCGGAACCCGCGCGAGGTGACGCTGCTGGTGGGCAGGAAGTTCCGGCACGAGGCGCGTGCGTTCGTTTCCGCGCTGCAGATCCGGCTGGCCGACACGCAGCAGTCCCGGGCTCGCACACCGCCGCCGGGGCCGCTGGGCCCGGCCCAGGGCTGAGGCAGCGCCCGACACATGCGGCTCGGCGTCATCTCCGATACCCACGGCTTGCTGCGCCGCGAGGTCTTCGACGTGTTCAGCGAGGTGGATCACATCTTTCACGCCGGCGACATCGGTTCGCTCTCGATCCTCACCGAGCTCGAGGCGCTGGCGCCGGTCACGGCAGTGTACGGCAACACCGACGACTGGGACGTCCGCGCCCGCGTGCCGAACGTGGCACGGCTGCAACTGGATGGATTCGAAATCGTGGTTACGCACGGCGATCAGTTCGGCAGCCCGACGCCCGAGGCGCTCAATGCGGCATTTCCGGACGCCGAGATCATCCTGTACGGGCACACCCACAAGCCGCTACTTACCCTGGTGGACGTTGTGGTGACCGTGATGAATCCCGGCGCCGCCGGGCAGCGCCGGTTTGACATCCTCCCTTCGGTGGGGATCCTCGAACTCGAACCGGGTATCCCGCCGCGCGGCAGGCTGGTGCCGCTCACCGACCCTGACGAGGCCTGATCGCATGCCGAGATTCCTGCCCGCGCTCGCGAGCGTTGCCCTTGCCGTCTTGCTCTCGGCGAACACCGCTACGACCTATCCAGTTGGCCGCATCGTGACGCCGAAGGGCGAGATCCTCTTCTACCTGTATCCCCAGACTGCGGCACACCAGGCCAGTTTCATCACGCTGGCAAACGAGCATTACTGGGATTCGCTCACCTTCAACCGGGTGATCAAGAACTTCGTGGCGCAGGGCGGGTGCCCCGACACGCCGGCGGGGTTCAAGGATTCGCCGTACAACCTGGCGCCGGAGTTCTACCCGAACATTCGCCACGTGTACGGCGCTGTCGGTGCCGGTCGCGACGACAACCCGCAGAAGTTGTCCGCGGGTTGCCAGTTCTACATCGTGGCGAACAAGAACGGCCTGGCGCGCCTCGACGACAACTACACGGTGTACGGGCAGGTCATCAAGGGCATGGATGTGGTCGAGGCGATCGTGTCCGTGCCGACCGACTCGAGCGATGCGCCGCTGGTGCCGATCGGCCTGACGGTCGACGTGATCGACCTGACGGCGGCGCAACTTCAGGAGTACGGGTTTACGATCCCGCAGTGATCGTCAGGACGCATCGGGTGCCGGCGTGCCGCTGAGTGGACCCATGCCGATGCCGATCACCTGGCCGGCATCGTTGAACACAAAACGCAGCACGAGGGGCTCGTTGGGTCCCGTTTCATATTTCGATTCGCGCCAGTACTGCGGATGACCCCGTCGCTTCGTCATCTTGTCGGAGATCACAAACACCTCGCTCCCGGCGCGCGACGCGAGCTGGTCCCGCATCTCGATCAGGCCCGCACCCTCGTGCATGTCGCGCGCGGCATCGGGCTCCATGTGGGCGAGCAGGCTATCGGTCTGGCCGGCGAAGAACCAGACCGTGATCTGTCGGCCGAGCAGGATCCATTCGTTGTCGGTGAGGCTGACGGCGGCGGTCGGGGCGGCTGTGGCGTCCTGCGCCGCCAGCGGTGCGGCGGCAAGGGTCAGCAGAAGGCCCAGTGCTGGAATGCGCATGAAGTTATCGATGTTGGAGTTACCAGCCTGACGCGAAGTTCCCATCGTTTGTTTCAACCTGCAACCCAGAGCCCAGATTGCTGTTAGCCGCTGCCCTCGCCTCGATACTCCTCCAGGCCACTGACACCTTGAGGATCCGGAACGCCATGACAGTGCCGCGATTCGACGGAGTGGCGTCGGGCGCGGAGTACGGTGCGCCCGCCGTGGCGCTGCCGACGGCGCAGGGTGGAGTGAAGATCTGGGCCGTGCGGTGGGGTGACACCGTCTTCGTGGCCGCGCGCATTACCGACTCGACGTTCTACTGGGGCGACGACCTCGTGATCAGCCTCGATCCGCTCGGTGATCGCACGCCGGGACCGGGACATGACGATACCCAGTGGTACCTGCGCCGAGTGCTCGACAGCAGCGTGGTGAGCCGGGGTCGCCACGGCAGGTGGATGGCACCGAGCGACGATCCCGACTGGCGACTGGGCGCTGAGCGGAGCGGCGATGGATGGGAAGTGCAGGGTCGTTCGGACGCGGAGGGGTGGAGCGTGGAACTCAAGCTGCCGCTGCTGTGGTTTGCGGATAGTACAGGGCGGAGGGCTGCGATCGCATTCCGGAACTATGACGATTCACCACATGCGTGGTACTCGTGGCCAGCACCGGCCCCTGGGGAGCGCGCGATCCGGGTGGAGATGGATCCACGACAGTGGGCGGTGGTGCTGCTGGAACGGTAGGCGGGTAGGCGGGTGAGGGGCGAGGTGGGCGCTATGGAGTATTGGCGGAGAGTGCCGTGGCCGGTTGTTCCTCCAGCAGGCTCCGGAGCTTCTGCCGCTGCAGCACGAACGCGATCCGGTTGTCCTCGGCGATCGGGGTGCCGCCCTCGCGCGGGAGGAATCGCGGGTCGGTCGCGACCCCGTTCACCCGCAACTCGAAATGCAGGTGCGGGCCCGTGGCGAGTCCGGATGAGCCCACCGCACCGATGACGGCGCCCTGGGGCACGCTCATGCGGGGCACCAGGCCCGCAATCGAGCTGAGGTGACCGTAACGGGTCACGATGCCGCCGGCGTGACGAATCTCCACCATCCGTCCATAGCCGCCCGCCCAGCCGGCGCGCACCACGACACCATCGGCGATGGCGCGCACCGGCGTGCCGGGATCGGCGGCGTAATCGATGCCCTCGTGCTTGCGCCAGCGATGCAGCACCGGGTGGTAGCGTGACTTCGTGAATCCGCTGCTGATGCGCTGGAAGTCCACTGGCGCGCTGAGGTAGCTGCGCTCGAGCGACCGTCCTTCGCCATCGAAGTAGACGATCCGGCCGTCGGGCGCGTCGAAGGCGTAGATCGACACCTGGCGGCCGCTCACCTGAAGCTCCGCCGCGAGGAGCCGCCCGTACTTCACTTCCCCGTTCTCGCCCAGGAACCGCTCGAACACGATCGCGTAGTGGTCGCCGGCATCGAGCCCACGCGCGAAGTCCACATCCCAGCGCAGCAATCCCGCCATGTCCCAGGCCATCACGTGTCGCTGGTGATCATCGAGCAGGCTGTCGGGCAGCGCTTCCTCGAGCGAGGCGCCGATCGACGCCAGGAAATCGCCCTGAATGCTGATCCGCTGCAGGTACCAGCCACCCTCGCGCACCCGGCTCACCGGGTAGACGGTGACCCGGGCAGGCTCGCGCCTGCCGGGCTCAACGGCCTGCGCCGAATGCGCCACGAGGAGCAGGCAGGTGACTGCCACGAACCGCAACAGGAACCGGAGGAGGTATCGCATCACCCCATTTCAGGGGCACTTGGGATGCCAGCGGAAAGCGTCGTGCAGGCGCCGCAGCGTCAGGAAGTGCTACGGTGTCCCGCTTCTCGACAGTGCTGGAACCCTGCGTGCAACAGCGAGTTGGGAGGGGAGGCGCGGCAGTGCAGGGGGCTGCTTTACGGTCTGTAGCGTCCGCGCTTCGACTGCGGGCGAACACTCAGTGGCAGTTCGCGTTGAACTCGTCGAGCGGGGTGGTGCGCCGGAGCGCTTCGGGGTGCCGGCGGAACCACGCAGACACGAGGAGAATCTCGTCGAGGAACTCGAGCGGAAGGGGCCAGGCAGGGCCGGCGAGTTGTTCCCGCTCATGCGCCACCACCCCGTCGAACGCCGCCTGCTCGATGGGGGTCTCCGGCCAGGGATAGGTGGCGCGCACCACACCGCGCCGCACGACGTAGGCCCGATCATCACCGAAGGTGCCGGGATCGCGATACACGAAGGTGAGCAGGTCGATGGTGGTGCGCGCGCGGCTGGTGGCGGCAAGCAGCCATTCCAGGTGCTCGAACTTGTCGCGCCAGCGGGCAGCGCGCTCGAAGTCGCTTGCCGCCGCGGCCTCGGTCATCGCGGCCACGGCGCGGTCGAGCGGTGTCAGGGTCCGGCCCTCGAGGAACGCGGCGGCGATGTCGGCGCGTGCGCGATAGTCGGCTTCGCTTACGAAGCCGGCGCAGGGTGCGGTGCAGGTGCCGAACTGGTGGCGCATGCAGGCGGCGTGACGCGGCGCATCGAAGAGGTCGCCCTGCGACGCATACACGATGGGCATCGTGGCCGCGCAGTCGCGCAGTCCCAGGAGGTCGTTGAGGACGCGCACCGCATCGAGCATCCGGCCCATGGAATTGAACGGGCCATAGGCCAGCCGGTCGCCGGCCAGCACCGCACTGCCGCCGTACACCTTCGGCGCCGCCCCACCACTGATCTTGATGAGCAGTTCCCGCCGGGTGCGGTTCATCTGCACGTTGTACGGCGGTCGATGCTGCCGGATGAGGCGGAGCTCACCCAGCAAGGCGGCGAACTCGCTCGGGGCGTAGTCCCACTTGATGTCGTGCGCGGCCTGGAGGATGCGCGCCGCCTTCTCGCGGTTGTCAGCGCGGAAGTAGGAGAGGAGCCGGGTGCGGATCTTCCGCGCCTTGCCGACGTAGAGGATGCGCCCGGTGGCCGACACCATCCGGTACACGCCGGGGCGGTTCTCGGCGAGCGCGCGAACGCGCACGCGAATGCGCTCCAGGTCGGGAGAGGCGAGGGCGAGTGCCGGGGCGCGGCCTACTGCTGGCATCGATGACAGAACACGGTGATTCGCGCGTCGATCTCGTGGGTGTGGGCCAGTCGGGTGCCGCAGACCCGGCACGGTTCTCCCTCGCGGCCATAGACAAAGAGTTCGAGCTGGAAGTTACCGCGCTCACCGGTGCCAGTGCGATAGTCGCGGAAGGTGGTGCCCTGCGACGCGATGGCGGCTTCCAGGATCCTCCGGGTGTGGGCCAGCAACAGCGTGCCCTGGTGAGGGGTGAGGAGTGAGGCGGGCTTGGATGGATCGATGCCCGCCGCGAAGAGCGCCTCGTTCGCGTAGATGTTGCCGACGCCAACGACCTTCTTCTGGTCCATCAGCACCTTCTTGACCGCCTGTTTCGACGATGCCATGATCGCGGCGAACCGCGCCGGGGTAAGGGCGGGATCGAGGGGCTCGGGTCCAAGGGCTGCATCGTACTTCGCCCAGGCGTCGTCATCGAGCAGGAGAATGGTGCCCAGGCGGCGTACGTCGCGGTAGACCAGTTCACGGCCGTCGTCGAGCGTGGCGCGGAGGACGGCGTACTTGGCCTCGTTGGGGGTGAGCGGCTCATCGTGAATGATGAGGGAGCCGGTCATGCCGGGTTGGATGACGAGGCGGGTAGGCGGGTGGGCGGGTTGGCGGGTGGGCGGGTGGGCGGGTAGGCGGGTAGCAGGGTCGAGTTCGATGACCGCGTGCTTGGCGCGGCGGGTCATCCCGACGATCCGGGCACCTTTCAGCGCACCGAGCAGCTTGCGCTTCGTGACGCCCCGGAGCACATCCTCGTGGGACAGCTTCGCGCCCTCGATGGTGCGACCCACGAGGTGGGGGCGAAGGTCGCGAACGATGGTTTCGACCTCGGGGAGTTCGGGCATGGGGAAATAAAGGCGGGTAGGCGGGTAGGCGGGTAGGCGGGTAGGCGGGTAGGCGGGTAGGCGGGTGGGCGGGTGCGAATTTGTGAGCCGTCGCGAGATACTGTGATGCTGGGCATGACCGTAAGTCTTACCATGTTGTTCCATGGCAAGGCACGAGCGCTTCCTGGCATGGCAGCATGCGCACCAGCTTGCGCTCGCGGTGTACAAGGCCACTGCCGTGTGGCCGGTTGCGGAGCGCTATGGATTGACGGTACAAGCGCGCCGTGCCGCTGCGTCCGTGGGAGCCAACATCGCCGAGGGAGCAGCACGCGAGGGGTCACGCGAATTCAGGAGATTCCTGAATATTTCCCTGGGCTCGCTCGGTGAACTGGACTACCACCTTCGGCTGGCACTGGACCTCGGCATCCTGAGCGGGGACGACTGGAGGCAACTGCAGAATCTTCATTCGGAAGCTGGCAGGTTGATCATGGGCCTGAAGCGACGCCTAGGTACAACGGCGCACCGATAATCTCTTGGCCCACCCGCCTACCCGCCTACCCGCCTACCCGCCCAGCTTCCCGCCACCCGATATCCCCACGAAACACCTTTCCCTCATACCGGATCGCCTCGGCGCCACTGCGACTCCGCGCTTGCGCTTCCTCGAACGTGGCGCCCATGCCAGTCACGGCGAAGACCCGGCCGCCACTGACGCGAAGGACACCGAGCGCGTCGCGGGTGGTACCGGCGTGGAAGGCGACGACGCCGTGCGGGAAGCTCTCGGGCAGATCGATAGGCTGCCCCTTACGCGGCTTGTCGGGATAGCCCTCGGACGCGAGCACGGTGGTGACGGCAAAGGTATCAGCTGCAATGCTGAGCGGCCTGGGCGCCGCGCCTCGCGCGATCGACTCGAACGCCGCCGTGAGCCCGCCGGTCACCAGGGGCAGGACGACTTCGGTTTCCGGGTCACCGAGGCGGCAGTTAAACTCGACCACGTTGGGGGTGCCGTCAGGCGCCACCATGAGGCCGGCGTAGAGCACGCCCGAAAAGGGTGCGCCGCGCCGATCGAGTTCCTGAAGGCACGGAATGAAGACTTCGCGCCGCGCGCGTTCGAGTAATTCCGGAGTGGCAATGGAGACGGGCGCATAGGCACCCATGCCGCCGGTGTTGGGTCCCTTGTCTCCCTCGAGCAGTCGCTTGTGATCCTGGGCAGCAGGGAGCAACTCGACGGTGTGTCCATCGGTAATGCCGAGCAGGGAGACTTCCTCTCCCTGAAGAAACGCCTCGATCACCACCACGCTGCCGGCGTCACCAAAGTGGCGATCGCCGAGCATCGACTGCACGGCCGCGGTCGCGTCGGCGCGCGTGGCGCACACAATGGCGCCCTTGCCAGCGGCGAGCCCCGATGCCTTCACCACCAGTGGCTCGGGGTGACGCTTCACGTATGCCAGTGCAGCGCCGAGGTCGGTGAAGGTCTCACTGGCGGCAGTGGGGATACCGGCCGCGGCCATGACGTCCTTGGAGAACGCCTTCGACGCCTCGATGCGTGCCGCCGCCGCACCGGGCCCGGCCACGAGCCGGCCCTCGGCGCGGAGCCGGTCGGCCAGGCCGAGGGCCAGGGGAACCTCGGGGCCGATGATGACGAGATCGATACCGTACATGTCGGTCGCATCAGCGATGCGATCGATGTCGTCGGCGGGAATGGGAAGATTGGTGGCGAGGGCCGCAGTGCCGGGGTTGCCCGGTGCGCAGTAGATGGTGGCGCCGGGGTTTTCGCGGTGGAGGGCCCAGCAGAGTGCGTGTTCCCGCCCGCCACCGCCTACAACCAGCAGTCTCACGACTTCTGGGCCTGCCGGAACGCTTCGCCCATCCGCTCGGCGGCCTTCTTCGCCGCGTCGGCCACCTGCGACGCCACATCCCTGGCCTCCGCGGCATAGTGACGTCCTGCCGCCGACAGGTCGTCGCGCAGCGGGCGTTCGCGGGTCTCGGCACCGCGGTGGATGTACTCACCGCGCACGATGCGCTCGTACTCGCCGGAGGCAACCCAGGCCTGCAGTTCGCCAGCGCGGACGGTGCTCATCGGGTGGGTCAGTCCAAGCGTGGCCAGCACCTTGTAGACGACGTCGAGCCCTTCATTGGTGGTGGCATACTCGTTCGCCTGCGCGATGAACGCATCGACGTTGAGCTGGCCGACGAACTGGTCGCCCCGCCCACCGCCGGCGAGCTTCATGAAGAGCCGCTGGGTGGACAGGATGTCCTGGCTGCCGATGAGCCCGGCGCGGTCGCTCGAGAGTTCCGACTTCCGGGACCACTCGAGGAACGCCAGCTTCACCGGAAGCAGCGCGATGCCGGCGAGCGCCGGGAGTGCGCCGAGACTGACGAGTGCCAGGATGGCGGCGATGGTGCGATAGAGGGAATGTCCGCTCATCACATGGCCCATCTCGTGGGAGATGAGCACGCGCACCTCGTCGTCGTTCAGCAACTCGATCGCCGAGGAGTTGAGCACGATGAACGGCTCGTCAATGCCATAGGCCCCGGCATTCACGAACGGCGTCTGGGAGACGTACAACTCCGGCACTGTCTCCCAATCGAAGGTGGTGCAGACTTCGGTATGCAGGGTCCAGATCCGGGGATACTGCTCCGGCCCGACGCGAACGGCGTTGCCCTGGAAGAGCAGGCGGATGCCGCGCTCGCCGCCGATCAGGGCGAGGACCTTCCGGATGACTTCCTCGGCGCCGGGGACGCTGCGCAGGGTCTGGAGCGCCGCGCGATCGGCGGGGTGCTCCCACGTGATGGCGCCGATACCAGGAAAGGTGCGGCGGGAGCGGGCGGCGGGAATGGACGACATGTTGGGGCCTCGGTTCAGAGATGACCCCAGTACGTTAATGGGGTCTGCGGCGTTTCAGGATGATACAGGCGGGTGGGCGGGCAGGCGCGTAGATCGTTCCCAGGTTTTTCAGCCGCCTACCCGCCTACCCGCCTACCCGCCTACCCGCCTAGCGCCTGCTCCAGATCCGCCAACAGATCCTCCACCTCTTCCACGCCCACGCTCAACCGCAGCAGGCTGTCGGTGAGTCCCATTTCCTGCCGCAGAGCTGCGGGCACAGCGGCGTGGGTCATCGATGCCGGGTGCCCGATGAGGCTCTCGACGCCACCGAGCGATTCGGCCAGCGCGAAGATCTTCACGCTCTCGGCCACGCGACGTGCACGGGCTGGGTCGCCGACATCGAAGCTGATCATGCCGCCGAAGCCCTTCATCTGCCGCTTGGCGAGCTCGAACTGCGGGTGATCGGGCAGCCCTGGATAGTAGACCTTGCTGATGTCCTTCCGCTCGGTGAGCCACTGCGCGATGCGGCGACCGCTGGCATCATGGCGGGCCATGCGGAGCGGCAGTGTCTTGGTGCCGCGGAGACAGAGCCAGCAGTCCATCGGTCCGGGCACGGCACCTGACGCATTCTGGATGAAGCCCAGTTTTTCCGCGAGATCCTCCCGGTTCACCACCAGCATGCCACCGATCATGTCGCTGTGACCGTTGAGGTACTTGGTGGTGGAGTGCAGCACGATGTCGGCGCCATGCGCGAGCGGCTGCTGGAAGCAGGGCGTGGCAAAGGTGTTGTCGACCGCGAACAGGTAGCCGTGGGCCTGCGCCAGGTCGCCCAGTGCGGAAAGGTCCGACAGGTGCATCATCGGGTTGGTGGGCGTCTCACCGTAGATGAGGCGCGTGGCGGGCGTAATGGCGCGCTCCACATTCCTGATGTCGCGCATGTCGGCGAAGGAGAAGGTGAGGCCGAAGTTCGTGTAGAGACGCTCCATCAGCCGGTGGGAGCCGCCATAGACGTTGAACCCGCAGATGACGTGATCGCCGGCCTTGAAGAGCTTGAGGATGGCATCGAGCGCCGCGAGACCGGAACCGAAGGCGAAGCCGAACTTGCCACCCTCGAGGCTCGCAATGTTGCGTTCGAGCGCCTCGCGCGTGGGATTCTGGGTCCGGGCGTACTCATACCCCTTGTGTCGCCCGAGACCCTCCTGAGCGTAGGTCGAGGTCTGGTAGATCGGCGTCATGACGGCGCCAGACATCGGGTCGGGCACCTGGCCAGCATGGACGGCCCGGGTGGCGAAGCCGTGGGAGAGGTCGTGGTCGCGGATCTGGGTCATGGTCGGGTTGGCATGAGGAGGCGGAAGCGTAGCAGGTGGCGGGTAAGGCGGGTAGGGCGCGAAGGGCGCCCGGCAACCGGACTGCTGCGCCCTACGCGCCTTCCGCGCCATGTGCGCCTATATTCCTCAGCCCGACCTCAACGCCGAGCGATCTAATGTCCGCCACACTCATGATCAGCGTGTCCGGAATGCGAGGACATGTCGGCACCGACCTCACCCCCGAGCTGGTTACCCGTCACGCCGCGGCCCTTGGGGCGTGGGCCAGGAGCCAGGGGAAACCGGTGGTCGTGCTGGGCCGGGATTCCCGGACCAGCGGGCCGATGTTCGCCCATGCGGCGATGGCGGGGCTGATGTCGGTGGGCGTGGACGTCATCGATCTCGGCATCGTGCCGACGCCCACGGTGCAGATGGCGGTGGAGGAGCATCACGCCGGAGCAGGCCTGATCCTCACGGCCAGCCACAATCCCATCGAATGGAACGCGCTCAAGTTTGTCGGTCCCGACGGGATCTTCCTGGACGGCGAGGCCGGTGCTGCCGTACGGGCGCTGGCAGAGAAGGGTCCGGTGCGAAACGGCTGGGAAGGGCTCGGCGTGGTGCGAGAGGATGCAGCGGCGCTGGAGCGGCACTTCGCGCACATTTTCCGTCTCCCGATGATCGACGTGGACAAGATCCGTGCGCGACGATTCCGGGTGGCGCTCGACTGCGTGCGGGGCGCCGGCGGGCGCTCCATTCCGGCGCTGCTGGAGAAACTTGGGTGCGAGGTACACGGTATCAACCTCGAGACCGACGGTCGCTTTCCGCGGGCGCCGGAGCCGATCCCCGAAAACCTGGTCGAGCTTGGCACGCTGGTGCGAGACACCGGCGCCGACATCGGGATGGCGGTCGATCCTGATGTCGACCGGCTGGCGCTGGTGGACGAGACTGGCAGCGCGATCGGGGAGGACTACACGCTGGCGTTTGCGGTGCGGACGGTTTTGCAGGCGCTCAAGGCGCGCAGGGCGCAAACGGCGGGGGGACCGGCCACAGTCGTGGTAAACCTGTCCACCAGCCTGGTCGTCGAGGACGCCGCCCGGGATTTTGGTGCCAGGTTTGTCAGGGCGCCGGTGGGCGAGGCCAATGTGGCCCGTGCCATCCGGGACGAAGGGGCATTAATCGGCGGCGAGGGGAATGGCGGGGTGATGCTTCCGGCGCTGCATATCGGCCGAGACGCCCCCCTGGGGGTGGCCCTGATCTTGCAAATGCTGGCGGAGTCTGGGGTTAAAGTGTCCCAGCTGGTCGATCAGCACCCGCGTTACACGATCGTGAAGGCGAAGGGACCCAGGGGGGCGGAGTTGCGTCCCCTGTATGACGCACTGCGGCAACGCTTCCCTGAAGCGGACGCCGACGACCGGGATGGGCTCCGCCTTTCGTGGCGCGACCGCTGGCTTCATGTCAGGCCATCGGGCACCGAGCCGATCATCCGCTACATCGCAGAGGCTCCAACGGCGGTCGACGCCGAGTCACTTGTCGGCGCCGCGCGGGAGCTGGTCCAGGAGGAGTGATCGATGTGTGGCATCGTTGGGTATATCGGGCCGCGCCAGGCGGCGGGTCTCCTGATCGACGGGCTGCGTCGCATGGAGTACCGCGGCTACGATTCTGCTGGTGTGGCGATCGTGAACGGGCACGGTGTCGAGGTGGTGAAGGCAGCCGGCAAGCTGGGCAACCTGGAGCAGCGGCTGCAGGGCGCCACGCCCTCCGGCACGCTTGGCATCGGGCACACCCGCTGGGCCACGCACGGCGCACCCACCGCCACGAATGCCCACCCGCACACCGACCAGTCGGGCCGCATCGCCGTCATCCATAACGGCATCATCGAGAACGCCGGGGCGCTGCGAAAGGCGCTCGAGGGGCGCGGGCACGTGTTCAAGTCCGATACCGACACCGAGGTGCTCGCGCACCTCGTGGGCCAGCTCTACGCCGGCAACCTGGAGGAGGCGGTGGCCGCCGCCCTCCGTGACGTGGACGGCGCGTACGGCCTCGCGTTCATCTCGGCCGATGAGCCCGGCGTCCTGGTGGCGGCCCGCAAGGGCTCGCCGCTGCTCGTGGGCGTGGGCGACGGCGAGTTTTTCGTGGCATCGGACGCATCGGCGCTGCTGGAGCACACCCGCTCGGTGGTGTACCTCGACGACGGCGAAATGGCGGTGCTCAGCCGCGACGGCTATCGCATCCGCAACCTCGAGACGGACTTCATCGACAAGCCGGTGAACCAGATCGAGTGGGACCTCGCGACGATCGAGCGGGGCGGCTTCGATCACTTCATGCTGAAGGAGATCTTCGAGCAGCCGGAGAGCCTGGAGAACACCCTGCGCGGCCACCTGCTGGACGACGAGGGATCGGCGCGCGTGCACGGGCTCAACATGTCGGACGAAGAGCTCAAGCACATCAACCGGATCGTGATCACGGCGTGCGGCACCTCATGGCACTCGGGCCTCATCGGCGAGTACATGCTGGAGGAACTGGCGCGCATCCCGGTCGAGGTGGAGTACGCGTCGGAGTTCCGCTATCGCAACCCGGTGGTGGATGAGCGCACGCTGGTGATCGCCATCTCGCAGTCGGGCGAAACGGCGGACACACTGGCCGCAATCCACGAGGCGAAGCTTCGTGGCGCACGCACGCTCGGGCTGGTGAACGTGGTGGGCTCGACCATTGCCCGCGAAGTGGACGGCGGCCTGTACCTGCGGGCCGGCCCGGAGGTGGGCGTCGCGTCCACCAAGGCCTTCACCAGCCAGGTCGCGGCGCTCACGCTCGTGACCCTGCGCCTGGCGCGGCTCCGGAACCTGGGCATCATGCAGGGCCGGGTCATCATCGAGGCCCTGCGCAAGATCCCGGGGCAGATCCGGCAGATCCTCGAGCGGGCGAGCGAAATCGAGGCGCTGGCGGAGCAGTTTGCGCACTCCGGCAACGCACTGTACCTGGGCCGCGGGGTGAACTTCCCGGTGGCGCTGGAGGGCGCGCTCAAGCTCAAGGAAATTTCCTACATCCACGCCGAGGGGTATCCGGCGGCGGAGATGAAGCACGGGCCGATCGCCCTGATCGACGAGAACATGCCGGTGGTGTTCATCGCGCCGAAGGACACGGTGTACGGCAAGATCGTGTCGAACATCGAGGAGGTGAAGGCGCGCGGCGGGCGGGTGATCGCGATCGTGAACGAGTGTGACGCCGAGATGGAGCGACTGACGGAATATTGCTTCGCGATCCCGACCACGATCAACGTGCTGACGCCGCTGCTGACGATCATCCCGCTGCAGCTGTTCTCGTACTACGTGGCGGTGCGCCGGGGATGCAACGTGGACCAGCCGCGGAACCTGGCCAAGTCGGTGACGGTGGAATAGGACGTGAGGACGTGAGGACGTGAGGACGTGAAGACGCCCCCGGTGAGAGCCGGGGCGTGCTTGTTTCTAGGACTTGAAAGTGTAGTCGAAGCCCGCTTCGGCGAGCAGGTCGAGCACCAGCCGCACCGGCAAGCCCATCACACCGAAGAAATCGCCCTCCACCTTCTCGACCAGTGCGGCACCGAAGCCCTGGATGCCGTAGGCGCCCGCCTTGTCCATCGGCTCGCCGGTGGCGATGTAGGCCCGGAGAAAATCGTCGGAGACATGCCGGAAGGTGACCCGCGTGATGTCGGTTTTCTGCCGGACCTGCCGGCGGTGCGACAGCGCGACCGCGGTGACGACCTTGTGCGAGCGTCCGCGGAGCCGCGACAGCATGTGAAAGGCATCGGCTTCGTCGGCGGGCTTTTCGAGGATGCTTCGTCCCGCCACGACAATGGTGTCGGCGGCCAGCACGAGGTCCCCTTCCACGCTCAGCGCCTTCGACTGTGCCAGGCGTTCGGCGTAGGGGATCGCCTTCTCGCCGGCGACGCGCACTTCGGGCACCCGGGACGGCGTCACGCGGCAGGGAATACCAAGCATCTCCAGCAACTGCCGGCGCCGCGGCGATGATGAGGCGAGCACGAGGTCCAGGATCATGCGCTGCTCCGCTCGAGGATCAGGGTGACGGGGCCATCGTTGACCAGCGCCACCTGCATGTCGGCGCCGAACTGCCCGGTTGCCACGGTGAGCCCGCGAGCGCGGAGCTCGGCCATGAAGCGGTCGTGCAGCGGAATGGCGATCTCGGGCCGGGCGGCGCTGATGAAGGATGGGCGGCGCCCCTTCGACGCATCGCCATAGAGCGTGAACTGTGAGATGACGAGCACCGCGCCGCCCACCTCGGCGAGGCCAAGATTCATCTTCCCCTCGGCGTCGCTGAAGAGCCGGAGGCCAGCCACCTTGTCGGCGAGCCAGGCGACCACCTCCGGGGTGTCGTCGGGGGCGTAGCCGGCGAGCAGGCAGAAGCCGGTGCCGATCTCGCCGGTGACGGTGCCATCGATGGTTACCGAGGCGCGGGAGACGCGCTGGAGGACTATGCGCATGCGGGTTGATCGTTCGATGCGCTCAGGATGACACCACGCGGAAGACGTTCACCTTTTCGCCGCGTCCGCGGAGCTCCATCGGTTCGAGCGCGTCATACTGCCAGCCGGCGTACGACGCTGCGCGGACGCCTTCCCCCACGAGGATCTCGCCGGCGCCGGCCTCGGCGCACAGGCGGGCGGCGACGTTCACGACATCGCCCAGCACCGTGTACTCCAGCCGCCGGTGACTGCCGATGTTGCCGACGAACACCTCACCGAAGTTGATGCCGATGCCGATCCTGAGCTCCGGGCGTCCCTCGGCCAGCCAGCGTGCGTTGAGGTGGGTCAGCGCCTCCTGCATGGCGAGCGCGGCGCGCACGGCGCGATCCGGCGCGTCGTCCTGCGACTGGGGGGCACCCCAGAGGGCCATGAGGGCATCACCCACGAACTTGTCGAGCGTACCGCCGTGCTCGAAGACGACCTCCACCATCTCGGTGAAGTACTCGGAGAGGTGGGTGGCGAGCGCCTCGGGCGTCATGCTCTCGGCCAGGCGGGTAAAGGCGCGTACGTCACTGAAGAGGATCGCGATGGGGCGCCGCTCGCCGCCCAGCCTTGTGGCGCCGGCGTTGCGCGCAATCTCAGCCGCGACGCCGGGGGCGAAATAGCGCTCGAAGCTGCCGCGCACGATGGCCTGTTCCTGGAGTTCGTCGGCCTGAAAGCTGGCGCGGATTCCGGCGGCGGCGATGCCGCCGAATGCGATGAGGAACTGCAGGTCCTCGTCGCTGAAGGAATTGGCCGCGGAGACACTATCCACGTACAGGATGCCGAGTACCTGCTCGGCGCTGGACATGAGGGGCGTGCACATCGCGCTTCGCACACTCTGGCGCAGGATCGACTGGCCGCTGAAACGGCTGTCGGCGCTGGCGTTGTCGGAGAGAACGGCCACGCGTCCCGCCACGACGGTATCCACGATCGAGCGAGGGACTGCCTCGGCCGGCAGCCCCCCGACCCGGCTCCGGCTCATGCGCGGCACGAGCTTGCCGGTGGCGACATCGAGCAGGAGGATCGCCACGCGATCCACGGTGAGCACCTCAAACAGCGTATGCACGATCGTCTCGAGCAGCCGCTCGTGGTCGAGCTCGCCCGACAGCCGTTGCGACAGTTCGAGCAGGAGCTCGAGCTTCCGTGACTGCCGTGCGGCGACGTCGGCGTCGCCGAGCTTGAGGAGACTCCGTTCCGAGTGGGCGTCGAGCCTGGCGAAGGCATCGTGCCCCGATTCGACCGGGACCTGGCGCACAATCGTGCCACCGGCAGGCCGCGCCGCGCCTTCCAGCGACTCGACACGGAAGGTGGCCCGCCCGAAGGTGAGGGTGTCAAGCGCCACGGCGCGTCCCTGCACAACCCGGTTGCCGTTGACCTGGGTGCCGTTGCTGCTGCCGAGATCGACGATCACGAGCGCATCCTGCTCAGCGCGAAGCTCAGCGTGACGACGGGAAATAGTGGGGTCGGGCACCGGCAGGTCGCTGGAAGGGCCTCGACCCAGCACGTACGAGTTGCCGACCACGATGTCGAACGACTCCGGGCCGTTGGTTCGGACCAGCCGGAATGCCACGTCACTCATTCCAGGTTCCTCGCGGCGAGTGCCAGTGCGGTGAGGACGGCACGTGCCTTGGCCTCGGTTTCGTGCCACTCGGTGTGCGGGTCGGAGTCGGCAACGATGCCGGCGCCCGCCTGCACCCAGGCCTTTCCGCCCCTCATGACGCAGGTGCGAATGGCGATGGCGGTGTCGAGCGTCCGCGCGCCCCAACCCACATAGCCGACCGCACCGGCATAGGGCCCGCGCCGGGTCGGCTCGAGTTCATCGATGATCTGCATCGCGCGGACCTTGGGCGCGCCGCTCACGGTGCCCGCCGGGAAGCAGGCACCAAGGGCGGCCAGGGCATCGATCCCGGGTCGCAGGCGCCCCCGCACTTCACTGACCAGGTGCATCACGTGGGAGTATCGCTCCACGGTCATGAAGGTGGTAAGCCGCACGCTACCGTATTCGGCCACCCGGCCCACGTCGTTCCGGCCGAGGTCGACCAGCATCAGGTGCTCCGCCCGTTCCTTCGGGTCGGCGAGCAGCTCCGCTTCCATTGCCGCATCGTGCTCAGGGGTGGTGCCCCGCGGACGGGTCCCGGCGATGGGCCGCACCACCACCTCACCGTCCTCCACCCGGACCAGTACCTCGGGCGAACTTCCGACGATGCATACATCGTCAAACTGGAGGTAATAAAGGTACGGCGCCGGGTTGAGGGCGCGGAGATACCTGTAGGCGAGAAATGATGGCGGGGCGGGGAGGTCGATGCGCCGGGAAAGCACCGCCTGGAAAATGTCACCCGCCGCGATGTACTCGCGGATGCGTGCGACGTCGGCGCGGAAGGCATCGTCGGCGTAGGGCGATACGGACGACGGGATGGCGACGGGATCCATGGTGAGCGGCCCCACCGAGCTGGGACCGGCGAGCCGGCTGAGCCAGAGCTCGATCCGGGCCTCGGCGTCGTCGAAGCCCTTGCGCAGCACGGTGGTGTCCGCGTCGGGCGGCAGTTCCACCGACGCGATCACCGTCGCGCGATTGTAGATATTGTCGAGCACGAGCAGGGTGTCGACCACCATGAAGAGCGCGTCGGGCAGGTCGCGGTCATCGGGCGGCGGGTCGGGGAGTCGCTCGAGGGTGCGTGCCACGTCGTAGCCCATGAACCCGACGGCGCCCCCGGTGAAACGCGGCAGGCCCGGCACATTCGCCGGGGGATGGGCGCGCATGACCTCACCGAGGTGCGTCAACGGTGAACGGTGAACGGTGAACGGGCTCCAGCCACCCTCCGCAGTCCATCGGCGGACTTCGCCCGCGCGGTACTCGAAGACCTCGCGAGGGTCGGTGGCGAGGAAGGTGTACCGGGCCCAGCGCTCGCCGCCCTCGAGCGACTCGAGCAGGAAACCGAACTTGCCGCGGTGGAGCTTGTGGAAGGCTGACACCGGCGTGTCGCCATCCAGTACGACTTCCCGGGTGACGGGGACGATGCCGCCGGTCCGGGCGCGCAGGGCAAAGTCCTCGAACCGGTCCACTAGCGGGGTCCCGCCACCACGTAACCGCCGTTGCCCTTGAGCGATGCGCTCAGGTTGTCGTCATTGGGCCGGGTGCTCTGGAGCAGGAGAATGGTGCCGTCGTCGTTGAGCCGCCCGATGGCGAGTTCGCGCTCGAAGGCGGCGTCGCTCCCGTACTTCTTGAGGGCGGCATTGGGTGCCTCGAAATGCCTGGCATACTTGAAGATGATGCGGGCGCCGCTCGTCTCGGCGCCGCAGTCGACATCGACGCCGTATACGCCGGGCCGTACGCGCACCTTCAGCTCGACCGGCGTCCCGGCGGGCGCCTTGAGGGAGCTGTCGGGAAAGATGAGCACGGCGAAGGTGGCGAGGTCGGGCGCCCCGTTTCGCAGCACCACCACCCGGGCACTCCCGGCCGTCAGGGTGAGGGTGGTGTCGTTGGGGGGCGTGCCGCCCGACTCGAGGACCCAGACACCGGACTGGGGCAGGGTTCGCTCGGTGGTGGTAGCGGGCCTGGCGGTGGTGCTCACCGTCGAATGGCCACCGCAGGCGGCAGCACTGGCCACCGCCGCCAGGATGAGCCCTGGGCGGGCACTGGAACGCGTCCTGCTAGGATGCCTGCGGCGTCGTGTCATCAAGGGGCGGTTGGGAGGGCGGGAAGGTACCGGCGGGCGAGGCCGGCCAGCAAGCCGCCGGGGCCCGCAAGGGCACCCCGTGCGCCGCTATTGTCTTGCGGGATGTATAGTTAGCTTCAGTCTGGCTCACGAGTTCCATCGGCAAGTCAGGAGTTCATGGCGTTCAACGACGAATGGCTGGTTGCCACGGTTCAGGTCCTTTTGCCTGAGGGTGCGATCGACGTCGTCCGGGGAGAAACCGGGACGGCGACGGTATCCCTGTGGGAGCAGCTGGTCCAGCGGCGCCTGACCACCGACGAAGCCATCCTGGGAGCGATCGCCAAGCGGTTCCGCCTGCCGGTGGCCGAACTCGGGCTTTTCGACCCCCGGGCACGCGAGACCCTGCCGGAAAACCTGGTGCGGCGCTTCAACGTGCTGCCGCTCCGGATGACCGACTCCTTCCTCGAAGTCGCCACCGCCAACCCGTTCGACATCGACGCCGAAAAGATGCTCGCCTTCGCGACGGGACGCGAAGTGCGGATGCTGCTGGCGTCGCCGTCGAAGATCCGCGAACGGGCCGAGCAGCTCTATGGAGGCGCCGAGGAAGCGGTGCACAAGATCCTCGGCGGCCTCGAGGATGCGGATGTGCAGCAGCTCGAGGACGAGGCGTCGGACGTCGCCGCCTCGGCCGAAGAGGCGAGCACCGCGCCGATCGTGCGGCTGGTGGACATGATGCTGGCCGACGGCATCTCGAGCCGGGCGAGCGACGTGCACGTGGAGCCGGTGGAGGGCGGCGTCGTGGTGCGCTACCGGATTGACGGCGTGCTGCGCCAGGTCATGAAGATCCCGCGCAGCGCCGGCGTGCCGCTCATCTCCCGCATCAAGATCATGTCCGGGCTCGACATCGCCGACCGGCGCCGGCCGCAGGACGGCCGCGCCCGGGTGTCGGTGAACGGTTCCCCGGTGGACCTGCGCATCTCGACCCTTCCCGCCACCCATGGCGAGAAGGTCGTCATCCGGGTGCTCAATGCCAAGGCGACGGTGCTGTCGCTCGACTCGCTGGGCATGTCGGAAGATGAGCGGGAGCAGATCGGGAAGCTGCTCACGAACAAGGAAGGCATCATCCTCGTGACCGGCCCGACGGGATCGGGCAAGACGACGACACTGTACTCGGCGCTGCGGATGGTGCAGAGCGAGGGCGTCAACATCGTCACGGTCGAGGACCCGGTCGAGTACCGGCTGGGCGAGAACATCGTGCAGGTGCAGGTGAACGAGAAGGCGGGGCTGACCTTCGCCTCGGCGCTGCGCTCGATCCTGCGACAGGACCCCGACGTGGTGCTGGTCGGCGAAATCCGGGACCACGAGACGGCGCAGATCGCGGTGCAGGCGTCACTCACGGGCCACCTGGTCCTCTCCACCCTCCACACCAACGACGCGCCGAATGCGGTGACGCGACTGGTGGACATGGGGATGGAGGCGTACAAGATCGCGACCGCACTGCGCGGCGTGATCGCGCAGCGCCTCATGCGGCGCCTCTGCCCGCTGTGCCGGCAGGAAAGCCGCGACAGCGTGCCGACCCGCATCAAGCGCTACATCCCCGAGGGGACGGCACTCTTCCGCGCGGTGGGGTGCCCCGACTGTGCGATGACGGGCTATCGGGGCCGCTTCAGCATCGTCGAGGTGCTGACGATGAATCCCGAGATCGAGCGACGCATCGGCGCCGGCGCCACCGCCGACAAGATCGCAGAGGCTGCGCGGCACTCGGGGATGAAGTCGCTCTGGGAGAGCGGCCTGGTGCACGTGCTCAACGGCGAGACGACGCTGGAAGAACTGCTCCGCGTCACCGACGTGCCGCACGACGACCGCGCGGGCGGCTTCGGCATCGGGCGGGTTCCGACGCCAGCGCCCTTCCGGGTATCGGGCCAGCAGCCGGCCCTGCCGGTGACCAACGGTTCATCCACCGCGGCGCCCCCGGCGCCGTCGTCGCCAGGGGCAACGCCGGTGCCGGGGGTTGACCTTTCGTTCGAGCTGCTGGAAGAAGTCATTGCGCCCGTCATCGACGAGCCGGAGTCGCGCCCGGGCAAGGGTCGGTGCGTGCTGCTGGTGGAAGACGAGGACCAGCTTCGCCGGGTGATGAAGGACCTGCTGGAGCGCGAGGGCTACAAGGTGGCGGAGGCGCGGGATGGTGCGCAGGCACTCGATGAAGTGGACCGCAGTGCGCCCGACCTCATCATGCTCGACCTCAACCTGCCGGGGCTCGACGGGTACGGCGTGCTGCAGCGGATTCGCTCCCGGCCGTCCACCAGCCAGATTCCCGTGATCATCCTGACCGCAAAGGGCGACGAGGACAACGAAGTCCGCGTCTTCCAGATGGGTGCCGACGACTTCCTCACCAAGCCATTCCGCGCGCGTGCCCTCTCGGCCCGACTCGAGGCGGTCCTGAGCCGCCGGCGCGTCTGAGCCTCGAAACGGGCGCACTCGACCTCATCAAGCCGTCGGTCCGGGCACAGCAGGGGTACACGCTCGCCGCCCTGGACGCCGCACGCAAGCTCAACCAGAACGAAAGTCCGTACGACCTTCCCGACGCCCTCAAGCGGGAGATCGTGGAACGGGTGGCCCGTGCGCCGTGGCCGCGCTATCCCGAATACGTGCCCACGCGCCTGCTGGCGCGCCTCTCCGAGTGGTTCCGCTGGCCGGCGGATGGGATCCTGGCCGGGAACGGGTCGAATGAGCTGATCCAGGCGACGCTGGCGGTGACGGTCGGGCAGGGCGACGCCGTGGTGGCTCCGGCACCGACCTTTTCGCTCTACCGCGTGCTCACGGCGGTATCGGGTGGCCGGTACGTGCCGGTGCCGCTCGATGACACGTTCCAGTACGACATGGACCGGCTCATTGACGTGGCAGTGCGGGAGCGGGCCAAGGTCGTGGTGCTCAACTCGCCGAATAACCCGACCGGCTCCGTCCTGCCGGCGCTTGCGGTGGAACGGGTGCTCGCCGAGACCGGCGCCCTGGTGCTGTGCGACGAGGCGTACATCGACTTCGGCGGGCCAGATGCGATGGGGGCCCTGATGGCCTCGGACCGGGTGGTGGTGCTGCGCACCTTCTCCAAGGCCCTCGGCATGGCGGGACTCCGCTTCGGCGTGGCCTTGGCCCATCCCGGCATCGCCCGCGAGATCGCGAAGGCCAAGCTGCCCTACAACGTCAACCTGTTCACGCTGGCTGCGGCGGAGGTGGCGCTGGCCCACATGGACGTGCGACAGGACCTGGTGTCGCGCATCATCGCCACCCGCGAGCGTGCCTTTCCCCGCCTTGGCACCTTGCCGGGCGTCACGGTGTACCCGAGTGCGGCCAACTTCTTCCTGGTGCGGTTTCACCGGGTGGCACCGGGCGAGGTGTACCACCGCCTGCTGGAGGAGCACGACATCCTGGTCCGCGACGTCTCGGCGGTGCCCGGCCTGGAACAGTGCCTCAGGATCTCGGTGGGCACCGACGCCGACATGGTGGCGGTGGAGGCGGCACTGAGGGAGATTCTGGCGGGACGGTGAACGGTGAACGGTGAACGGTGAACGGTATGGCGAGAGTCGGCGAAATCGTTCGAGAGACGAAGGAAACCCGGATCCGCGTGCGCATCGACCTCGACGGGTCGGGCGCGGCGAGCGTGAGCACGGGCATCGGGTTCTTCGACCACATGCTCGATGCCTTCGGCCGGCACGGGCTCTTCGACCTCACCGTGGAGGCGAAGGGCGACCTGGAAGTGGATGGGCATCACACAGTGGAAGACACCGGGATCGCGCTGGGGCAGGCCATTGCGCAGGCGGTGGGCGACGGGGCGGGCATCCGACGCTATGCCGACGCGCTGGTACCACTGGACGAATCGCTGGTGCGCGCCGTGGTGGACGTCTCCGGCCGGCCCTACCTCTCGTACCAGGTCGAGATACCGAAGTGGCAAATGCTCGGCGACTATGACGTCTTCCTCACGCCGGAGTTCTTCCGGGCCCTGGTGACGAATGCCGGGCTGACGGCACACATCGACCTGATCCGGGGCGACAACCCGCACCACATCGTGGAGGCCGCGGTCAAGGCATTCGCCCGGGCACTCGACGGCGCCACCGTCCTTGATCCCCGTGTTCGGGGAGTCCCATCGACGAAGGGCGTGCTGTGATCGTTGTGGTGGACTATGGAGTGAACAACCTCGCCAGTGTGGTGCGCGCCTTCCGGGAAACGGGGCACGAGGCAACACTCTCACCTGATCCGGCCGTCATCGCTCGTGCGTCGCGCGTGGTCATGCCCGGCGTCGGCAATTTCACGCGCGCAGCCGAGCTGGCGCGGAGCGGGCTGGGTGACGCGGTGCGCGAGGTCGCCGCGTCGGGACGGCCGTTGCTTGGCATCTGCCTCGGTCTCCAGTTGTTCTACCAGCGTAGTGAGGAGGCACCGGGCCTGCCGGGACTCGGGATCCTCGAGGGCGAGGTGGCACGATTCAAGGGCGACTTGCCGGTGCCGCACGTCGGATGGGCGGAGGTGCAACCGACGGCGGCGGGCAGGCAGCATTCGATGGCAGCCCCGCTGTTCCAGGGCGAGGCACCGTACTTCTATCACGTCCACAGCTATCATCCGTTTGCCGTGCCCCCGTCGCAGGTCCTCGCCACTGCCGACTACGGCGAGGAGTTTCCCACGCTCGTCGGCCGCGACAACATCGTCGGTGCGCAGTTCCATCCGGAGAAGTCGCAGCGGGCGGGCCTGGCGCTGCTCGATGCCTTTGCCCGGTGGCAGCCATGACGAGCGGGATATCACTGGTGGACGTGCTGGTGCTCCGCCGGGCGGGTGCCGGGCACGAGTGCCTGCTGCTGCGGCGCGCCGTGGGTGGACGGTCGCCGGGGTCATGGGAAATGGTGCACGGTCACGTGGACCCGGGCGAGGCACCGACGGCGGCGGCGCTGCGTGAGCTGCGCGAGGAGACCGGGTTCGCCCCGATCGCCATGTACAACCTCAGCCGGGTGGAGAGTTTCTACCTGCACAAGAACGACAGCGTCATGCTGGTTGCCATGTTCGCTGCGCTCGTGGGCGGGACGCCGGTGGCCCTGAGCGAGGAGCACGACGACTTCGCGTGGCTGCCGGTGGATGAGGCGCGGCGGAGGTTCGCCTGGCCCCGCGAGGGGCGCTGCCTCGACGACGCCCTGCGTCTCATTGGTGCGGGGGATGCAGGCGCGCTGGAAGATGTGCTGCGCGTATGCTAGCGCGGCGCATCATCCCCTGTCTCGACGTGGCGAACGGTCGGGTGGTGAAGGGTGTCCACTTCGAGTCGCTGCGCGACGCCGGCGATCCGGTGGAACAGGGCGCGCACTATGACGCCGAGGGCGCTGACGAACTGGTATTCCTGGATATCGCGGCGAGCTACGAGTCGCGCTCGACCACCCTGGACATGGTGAGCCGGGTGGCGGACCGCCTCTTCATCCCGTTCACGGTGGGCGGAGGTATCCGCAGCGTAGAGGACGCCGGTCGCGCCCTGCGTGCCGGGGCCGACAAGATCGCGGTCAACACGGCGGCGGTGCGCGACCCGGCACTGGTGCACCGGCTCTCCGACAGCTTCGGCAGCCAGTGCGTGGTGGTCGCGGTGGACAGCCGGCGGGTGGACGGTCGCGACGTGGTGATGGTGACGGGAGGGCGGGAGCCGACCGAGCGTTCCGCAGTGGAGTGGGCTGGCGAACTCGAGGAGCGGGGCGCCGGCGAGATCCTGCTCACGTCGATGGACCGCGACGGCACCCAGTCGGGCTACGACTTGGAGCTGACGCGTGCCGTATCAGGGGCGGTCCGTATCCCGGTGATCGCATCGGGTGGCGCCGGCAAGCTTGAGGACCTCGCCGAGGCCCTCGCGGCTGGTGCACATGGGGTGCTGGCAGCCTCCATCTTTCATTTTCGCGGCTCGTCCCTTCCGGAGGCACGCGCCTACCTCAGGTCCAGGGGGTACCCGGTCCGGCCATGATTCCTGTCGCCCTTGCCATCCTCTCCGTTTTGTCGGTCCTCCCCGGCGCACCCTGCACGCGCGTGTCCCGTGCGGGCACCGAGCTCCGGGGCGATACCAAGATCTGTCCCGGTCGGTACCGCATTGCGGACCCGGGGCAGAAGGGTGTGCTGGTGGTGATGGCCTCGGGGCTGCGCCTCGACCTCAACGGCGTCGTCATCGAAAGTGGCGACTCGGTGCCGGGTCGCTATACGGGATATGGGGTGACGCTGCAGAACGTCGACAGCGTGGCGATCACCGGCGGAACGATTCGTGGCTATCGCATCGGCGTGCTGCTGGACGGCGGGTCGGGCCACACCATATCGGGCATGACCCTCTCGGGATCGCGATCGCCGGCGTTGCGCTCGACGCCGGAGCAGTTCGCCGAGTCCGACTGGCTCGACATCTTCCACCCCGACACCTTTGACACCTACGGGGCGGGCCTGTCCGTGAGGAACGCCGAGGGCGTCACGGTGCAGGGCGTGACGGCGAAGGATGCGCAGAACGGCATCATGCTTTCCAGCGTGCGACGGAGCCAGTTGCTCGATAACGATGTGTCGGACAACACCGGCTGGGGCATCAGCCTCTGGCGCTCATCGCGCATTGCGATCCTGCGCAACCGGGCCTCCCACAATGTGCGGTGCGAGAGCGAGAGCTACAGCCGCGGGTGCGATTCGGCCGCCCTGCTCATCCGCCAGCGCAGCGACTCGAACGTCATCGCCGACAACGACCTCCGCTGGTCGGGCGACGGCTTCTTCCTGAGCGGCCACCAGCCGGGGCTGGAGCCCTCGGTGGGCAACCTGGTGATCCGGAACGATGCCAGTCACGCCTACCACAATGCCTTCGAGGCCACGTGGAGCTGGGCCACGATGTTCATCGACAACCGCGCCGACAGTTCGGCGTACGGGTTCTGGCTGGGCTACTCCACGGGGGCCACGGTACGGGGCAACACCCTCGTGGGCAGCCGCGAGGCGGCGATCGCGATCGAGCATGGCAGTGACAACGCGATCGCGGCGAACGTGGTGATCGGGGGCAAGGACGGAATCAGGCTGTTCACGTCGGCGCAGAGTGGCCCGCCGAGCCGGGGCTACCGGGTGGATGACAACACCTTGGCGCGCCTGGAACGTGGCCTGGTGCTGCAGAACACGACCCAGCTCCGGATCCGGGGCAACGTGCTCGACGACAATCGCGAATCGCTGGTGGCGGATGCGGCGGCAAGGGACGCGGTGGTGCAGGGCAACGTCTTCCTGCGGCCGGGACGGTTCTACATCATCGCGCCGGAACTCAACGCCGGTGGCAACTTCTGGGGCAGTGTGTCCGAGGAAGCCACCGGCGACAAGACGTCGGGCAACGTGCTCCTGGCGCCCTGGCTGCCCGCGAGCGCCGCCGGATACTAGGGCACGCCAATCAGTCGTACTTGCCCTTGTAGCTCAGGAACTTCCACTCGCCGTCCCGCTCGACGATGAGACCGAAGAGGCGCTCCTCGACGGTGTCGCCTGGCGACTTGATGCGCTTCAGGACGCAGGGGCCCCACACGGTATTCTCCCCCTCGGTGTTCGACGTGGGATCGCAGCTGTAGCCGACCACGTGCAGCGGCTTCCCGCCCCGGTCGAGCATCAGGCGGGTCAGGCCCTTGCTGCTCCCTCCCTCGACCACAAACCACATCAGTGATGGACTCAGGTCGTACGGCGGCAGGCCCTGCTTGGACGTGGGATAGTACAGCCACGCAAACTCGTCGCGGTTGATGACCATGCGCGCGAGGCTCGCGGTGTCGCTGGTCTCGACCGCCCTGACCCAGGCCGCCACCAGCGCATCACGGGAGGCGGCACCGCCGGTGAATCGCTCCACCGGCCGGGTGCCCTGGCGGAACCGCTCGATCGCCACCTCGCGTGGAACGACGCTGTCGATGTGCTGCGGGGTGGATGTCGCCGTTGCGGCGGTACCCGCCGCGGCGACAGCCGGGCTCCCACGGTCGCAGGCAGACGCCAGCACTGCGAGTGTCATGACGATCAGGGCCGGACGGTGCATGCAACTCCCTCGTGACAATTGGATTGCGGGCGTGAAAACGCCCGACCGGCGATGGGCTGCCGATCGGGCGAATTCTAGCTCAGTTCAGTTGGTCAGGTAGACGGTCCACCCCGCGTACCAGGGTGCTGCCGTCGCCGGATCAACGGCGCCGATGTAGGACGTGTTCACCCAGGTGTTGCCGAAGTAGTTCTGGGTCCGGTTGGTCACCAGTGACGGCGGCGCTGCGTCACCCGATCCCGTGGCCGGCGAGCCCGCCTTGGGCTTCCAGTTGAGGGACGGCGGCGTCAGCCCGAGGCCGAGCAGGGTGTCGACCTGCACGTCGCCGGCGTACTGCAGCATCGTCGCGAGGCGACCAGCGTTCCAGTTGGGCGCCGCGGCATAGTTGTTGTCGAGGTTGGCACCGTTCTGGGCCAGCAGGGTGTTGGAAATCCAGAGCGAGTCCTTACCGCCCGACCCGACGAAGAGCGAGTCGGTCCACGCGTCGCGGATGTTGATGGCGGTGCCGATGTAGCGCGACAGGATGCCATTGAACACGGTGGCGCCAGTGCCGCGGCGCCATACGCCGCCGTTGCCGTCCGCCGGGAAGCCGGCGACCAGGTTGCCGGTGCCGATCATGGTGAAGTTGGCAAATACCGGCATGGAGTACGGCGTGCTGGTGCCGGTGGCCGTGACGGTGCAGCCGCTGACGCCCGGATCGCAGCCGTCACCCTCGAAGCCGCGCGGGTCGGACGAGAAGGTGCCCGAGCCCGGTGCCGGTGCCAGGCGGGTGCTCTGGAAGGCGATCAGGAACTGGGCCCGGCCCACGTAGCCCTCGGTCCAGTCGAAGTGATCGTCGCCCGACTCGTAGGAGACGAGGTAGCGGCTGTCCACCGCGCCGCCCCACCACTCGAAGGAGTCGTCGAGACCCGACATGCTCTGGACGTACTCGTACTTTGTGCCGCGGCCGACGGCGTAACTGGAGAGCGTGTTCAGCTCCTGGCCGGCACCGTTGGAGATGTCGTATCCGGCAAACTCGATGCGGACGTACTTCAGGTTGCCGCTGTTGTCGTTGTTGTCGTTGCCGCCAGCGTAGTTCTCGGCCACGCCCGCTGCGCCGCCCTCGGTGAGGATCGGGTCGCCGGTGCGATTGATGATGCCGTTGCCGATGATGATGAGCCCGCCCCAGTCGCCCGGCTTCCGGTTGCCCGGTGCGCGCGCCGAGGTGAAGACGATCGGGTTCAGCGCGGTGCCGACGGCCTCGATCTTGGCACCCCGGAGGATCCAGAGCGAGCTGCCCAGGGCCGTCGTGTCGCCGATGATCTTCGTGCCTGGCTGGATGGTCAGCGTGGCGCCGCTCTGCACCTTCACGTAGCCGGAAAGGGTGTAGACGGTGTCGCTGTACAGCGTGCGGTTGGCGGTGATGTTCCCGGTCAGGAACGCCCCGACGCTGCGAGCGGCGGAGTAGCTGCCGGTTCCGGCCGCGTTGGTGGCCGACACCCGGTACAGGTAGTCGCTCAGGGGCGGCGTCAGGCCGGCGTCGTCATACGTCGTCGTCGTGAGGTCGGTGGCCAGGTCGGTGAAGTTCGCCGGGGCGGACGCCAGCGCGCGCTGGATGGTGTAGGTTGCGGCCCCGGTGACCGCGTTCCAGGAGATGCGCGTGGACGTGGCACTCGTCGCCGTCACCGCGACCCCGGTGGGCGCGGCGGGCACGGAGGGCCCGTTGTTGCTGTCGCTGGAACAGGCAGCGAGTGTCACCATTGCCGTGATCCCAGCGAGGCCAGCGAGCACAACCTTCCTCGGTAACAGCGTCATTCGTCATCCCCTCAAAGAAGTGATTCTTGCGTGCGTTTCGCCGGCACGGCGGCACCACCTGAATTCGCGGGAGCACGAAACCATTTTCGTGTTGCGTCCCGGTGACCGTCGCGTCACAATTGCGTCAATGGCGTCCTAGATCTCCCACTTGAAGCTCACGCCGAAGATCCGGCCCGAGTAATACGACTGCCGCACCACGTCGCCCTGTTCGAAGAGGTACTGGGCGTTCAGCAGGTTCTTCGCTTCCACCTTCGCCGTCAGGTTCCGGAGGACCGGGATCTGCACCGTGGCGTCGATCATGTTGCGGGGCTTCTCGTAGGCGTCCGGGATGCCACCGGTTCCGGCCTCGAGGATGCGCTGGCCCTGCACGTTGTAGAGGAGCGACGCCGCCCAGGCGTTCTTGACCCAGAGCAGTCCGGCGTTCACGATATACGGCGACTGCCCGACCATCGGGCGCACCGGGTTCGTGGCCGCCGAGATGCTGTCGTTGCCGACGGTGATCGAGCTCTTCATCAGCGTCACGTTGGCGAACGCGGTGAACGCCTGCATGAAGTTCCCGGCGAAGGCGAGGTTCTTCCGCGCCTCGAGCTCGAGGCCGTAGTTGTCGGCTCCGGAGGCATTGACGTAGCTCAGGAGGTTGGCACCGGCCGACTGGATGTAGACCTTCTCGATCGGCGAGTCGAAGTGCTTGTAGAACACGCCCGCACTGATGATCTCACCGGAGTGGGGGAACCACTCCCAGCGCAGGTCGACGTTCTGGATCAGGGCCCGGTTCAGGGCCGGGTTGCCCTGGGTCACGGCGAAACCCACCTGCTCGAAGTAGCTGATCGGTGAAAGCTCGCGGTATTCCGGGCGCGACACCGTCTGGGTGGCGGCGAACCGGAGGTTCTGGTCGGCGCTGAGCACGTAGTTGAGTGCGAGCGACGGCAGGATGTCGGTCTTGCTCGGGTTGGCATCCACGGTCTGTCCCGAGGTCGTGACGCTGGCCACGTCCACCGTCCATGCTTCAAGGCGCGCACCACCCACCAGCTGCAGGCGCTGGGTCAGCGGAAACTCCAGCTGCACATACCCGGCGTACACGTCCTCGCTGGCGTTGTACCGGCCACCGTTCGCGTTCGCCTGCATGAAGAAGGCGCTGGCGTCGATGTTCGCCTGCGAGAAGATCTGTTCCGGTGGTGCCCCAAGCGTCGAGAGCGGCAGGCCCTGGTTCACGATGTCGTACGAGCGGATGTCCACGTCGCGGCTGGCAGTGCGCCAGGCGCCGCCGGCCTTCACGTTCCACGGGCGGTCGAGCGACCCGAAGCTGTGCTGCCAGTTGGCGCCCATGTCCCAGTTGGACTGGTTGAGCTGGCTCCAGGTGCGCGTGGCAAAGCGGGTCTGCCCGAACCACTGGTACGCCTCGAGCGAGCTGTCGGCGCCGGTCGGACGCGCCAGGTACCCGATGTCGGAACGGTCCGGCTCATCGCGGCTGATACCGCTGTTCGCCACCTGCCAGGTGAGGTAGTTCCGCTGGCCGATCAGGTGGTTACCCACGAGCTGGTTGGTGCGGACACTGCGCTGGACGTACGTGAGGCGGGAGAAGACGAAGTCGTTCGCAAATTCCTCGTTGAACCCACCGAGGTCTTCCACCGAGTTGTCCGCGCCACGGGTAAAGGTGTTGTTGAACTCGAACTTGGAGCCGGAACCGATGCGGGTGGAGAGATTGACCAACCCTCCCCACAGGACCGTACCGATGGCGCTCTGGCCGCTGTACTGGTTGAGCGGGAGGGCGGTCTCATTCTCCGGCCCGAGCTTGGTGATGCCCTTGACCTGGTCCTTCCGGATCTCCTGGGCATATCCATAGCTGAAGGACGCGAGGTAGCCGACCATGTGGTGGAAGAGCGGATCCTCGCCGCCGATGGAGGCATTGAACCCGCCGGCGCCGTTGCCGGTTCCGTTGTCGGGACTCCAGACGTTCCGGAACGATGCGATCAGGCTGTTGACCTGCGACTGGTTGGTGCCCTGCAGGTCGCCGGCGGCCGCGACGTTGGACGGCAGCGCGCGCTGGCTGGCACCGTTGCCGAACCAGTCGCCGCTTACCGTGGGGGCCTTGGCGAGGTTCTGGCCCGTCACCGCCGTGTTGAAGCCGGCCGAGACGCCGATATTGATCTGGCGCCCTGCCGGGAATTCCTTCGTCTTCAGGTCGACGCGCGCACCGCTGAAGTCGCCGGGCTGGTCGGGGGTGAAGGTCTTGGTCGTGGTGATGCCGTCCAGCAGGTTGCTCGGGAAGAGGTCCAGCGGCACCACCTTGCGGTCGGTCTCGGCGCTGGGGATTGTGGCGCCGTTGAGTGCGGTGGTCGTGTACCGCTCACCCAGGCCGCGCACGATCACGTACTTGCCATCTTCCACCGACACACCGCTGACGCGCTGCACCGCCTGGCCGGCATCGCTGTCCGGCGACTTCTCGATCTGCTCCGCGCTGATCACGTTGATCACGCTGCTGGAGTTCTTCTGCGTGTCCAGCGCCTGGTTGAGCGACCCCTTTTCCGCCTCCGCAGTGACCGCCACTTCCTCCAGCTGCACCACCGAGGGCTCGAGCGAGACGTTCTGCTCGACCACGTCCTTCGACGTGACCACCAAGCCCGTGACCGTCTTCGGTCCGTAGCCCAGCATCCGCGCGGTGATGGAGACGGGCCCCACCGGCACGTTCTGCAGGGTGTAGCGGCCGTCGATGGCGCTCACCGTGTGGATGTCGGTGCCGGTGACCTGCACCTGCGCGCCGGCGATCGGCGCGCCCTGGCCACCCTCTACGATTCGACCGACGATCCGTCCGGTCTGCTGCGCGGCAAGTGCGGCTGGCACCAGCATCATCGTGATGAGCGATACAAGGCGTGCGTACGGTCGAATGCGCGGCATGGCTCTCTCAGGCCCGGGTGCGTGTCCGGGCGGTGCCGGTGATGTCCGGCGGACCGCCCCCTCTGGAACGGCCCAAAGGTCCCCGGCGGGCGTATCGGATGTCACACCGGATTGCCACGGATATGTCACAAGGTCACGGCAATACCGGCGGGAAACGCCGTTGTGTCACAACGGAGTAACGGCGGGTAGGCGGGTAGGCGGGTAGGCGGGTGGGCGGGTGGGCGGGTGGGCGGCGTGGCCACCCACCCGGGGTGCTAACGCGTCGGGACGGGAGCGGTGACGGTGACACCCTTGGACGACCGCAGCAGGGCGCGCTGGCGCTCGGTGTTGATGTTCGCCACCCGGTTGCTGGTCCACTCGGTGCTGTACTGCTGGTAGTACTGCAGCGAAAATGGCTCGAGGACGGGGATCTGTTCCTCGAACAGGTAGAAGGCGGTGACCTGCTGCCGCGGCTCGAGCCGGCCGTCATTGAAGTTCTGCGAATACGGCAGGATCGCGATCGGCCGGAGCAGCCGGCCCCGGAACACGAGCACCAGTGACTGGGCGTCGAAGTTGGCACCGGGCTGGAGTCCGTAAAACTGCACGTAGGCGATCCCGGGGCGGGACACCGCGTTGGCCTGTGCCGCTGAGTCGATGCGGGGGCGGTTCCGTTCCACCAGCACCGACATCGCCTGATAGGCATCGGGTGCGAGCAGGTTGATGACCCGCGGATCGAGGGGAGTGAACCGGATCGACAACGCCGTCGTGGCCAGCGCGATCTGGAGGTCCTCCTGCTTCAGCGTCCCGAACCCGGGCCGCACGACCTGCTCCGAGCTGGGGAGGTTCTGGGCATGCGAGTGGCCCGGACGCCACACTGCGGGCACCACCAGCAGCAGGAACAACCAGGCTGACCGTCTCATCATGCCTCCAGAGTGTCCATCAAGGATATGGCCGCCACAATGCTCTCGCCCAGTTCACTGATCCCGAGCCCCTCCACACTGCTGACCGGCTGCAGCGACTCCTCGGTGAGCCCCAGCGCCTTCGCAATGGCCTTGGCCTGGGCCCGCTGCTGCTGGCGGCCGAGCTTGTCTGCCTTGGTCAGCACGACCAGTGCCGGCCGGCCGCTCTCGGCGAGGAGGTCCTGAAAGGTCAGGTCGTCCTTCGATGGGTCATGCCGGATATCCAGCAGCCACACGACGCCCTTCAACTGCTCCCTCCTGGTGAGGTACCCCTCCACCAGCTTCCGGTACCCGGCACGCATGCTCTTGTTGGCATGGGCAAACCCATAGCCCGGCAGGTCCACCATATAGAAGGTGGGGAGCCGGAAGATGTTCATGTGCTGGGTCTTGCCGGGGGTACTGCTGACCCGCGCCAAGCCCTTCCGGCCGGTCAACGAGTTGAGCAGGCTCGACTTGCCGACGTTGGAGCGCCCGATGAAGGCGATTTCCGGCAGGGGCGGATCGAGGATCGTGAGCGGGTCCGGAAACGAGCCCACAAACTCGACCGGTACGTCGCCGAAGGGGGCGTGAGGGCGTGAAGGCGTGAGGACTTGAGATTTGGCCATGGCGGAGGGAAAGATAAAGGGGCGGACCAAAGGCCGCCCCGACAGTTCTCCCTCACGTCTTCACGTCCGCACGTCCTACATCACGCCTCTTTCTTCTGCTTTACGCGCTCGGTCACGATCAGCGGCGTGACCCCATCGTTGACCGCCTCCTTGGTGATCACCACCTCGCGCACATCCTCACGCGCGGGGAGATCGAACATGAGGTCGGTCATCATCGTCTCGAGGATCGACCGGAGGCCACGGGCGCCGGTGCCACGCTTGAGCGCCTTGGCGGCGACGGCGCGAAGCGCTTCCTGGTCGAAGGTGAGGCCCACGCTCTCCAGGTCGAAGAGCTTCTTGTACTGCTTGGTCAACGCGTTCTTGGGCTCGACCAGGATCCGCATGAGCGATTCCTCGTCGAGGTTTTCCAGTGACACTGTGACCGGGAGGCGCCCCACGAGTTCCGGAATGAGCCCGAAGCGAAGCAGGTCGTCCGGCTCCACCTCGGCGAACGGATTCCGCGGATCGGATCCCTTTGCGGCCACGCGATCCTGACCGTTGAAGCCGATGAGCTGACGACCGGTACGGGTCTCGATGATCTTTTCCAGCCCGTCGAAGGCGCCGCCGCAGATGAACAGGATGTCCTTGGTGTTGATCTGGATGTATTCCTGCTGCGGGTGCTTCCGGCCGCCCTGGGGCGGAACCGATGCCACGGTGCCCTCGAGAATCTTCAGCAGTGCCTGCTGCACGCCCTCACCCGACACGTCGCGGGTGATGCTCGGGTTCTCCGACTTCCGCGCGATCTTGTCGATCTCGTCGATGTAGACGATGCCGCGCTCGCACTCGGAGACGTTGAACTCCCCCGCCTGCAGCAGCCGCACCAGGATGTTCTCCACGTCCTCGCCGACATAGCCGGCCTCGGTGAGGGTGGTGGCATCGGCGATGGTGAACGGGACGTCGAGGATGCGGGCGAGCGTCTGCGCGAGCAGCGTCTTGCCGACACCGGTGGGACCAATGAGGAGGATGTTCGACTTGTCCAGCTCGACATCACCGTCGCGGCCCGACTGCGAATTGATGCGCTTGTAGTGATTGTAGACGGCAACGGCCAGGGTTCGCTTGGCGCGTTCCTGGCCGATGACATACTGATCGAGGACGTCCTTGATCTCCTGCGGAAGCGGAACCTGGGTAATGCTGTCGGCTACCTCGCGCTCTTCATCCTCTGCCAGGATCTCGTTGCAGAGGGTGATGCACTCGTTGCAGATATAGACGGACGGCCCGGAGATGAACTTCCGGACGGAGTCCTTCGACTTTCCGCAAAACGAGCAGCGCAGGTGCTTGTCGTTCGACATTCAGGCCATTTCCGGGATGTGGTGTGGGGCGAGCCGAAAGCTTGCCCCCCACGCGGGGGTCGTCAAGGGCTAGCCCGCCACCGCTGCGACGAGGCTTTCCGCACCCTTGTGGGCCGTAAAGACCTTGTCAATGAGGCCGTACGCCATCGCTTCCTCGGCGCTCATGAACCGGTCGCGGTCCATGTCCCGCTCGATCGTCTCCACCGGCTGCCCGGTGTGGAGGCTGTAGAGCGAGTTGAGCTTGGTGCGGAGGTAGAGGATCTCCCGCGCCTGGATCTCGATGTCGGCGGCGGTGCCCTGCGCGCCTCCCGAGGGCTGGTGAATCATGATCCGCGAGTGAGGCAGGGCGCTGCGCTTGCCCTTGCTGCCCGCCGCCAGCAGGAACGACCCCATGGAGGCGGCCATGCCCATGCAGATCGTGTTCACCGGCGCCTTCAGGTGCTGCATCGTGTCGTAGATGGCCAGGCCCGACGACACGACGCCCCCGGGCGAGTTCAGGTAGAGATAGATGTCCTTCTCGGGGTTGTCGGCCTCGAGGAAGAGCAACTGAGCAATGATGATATTGGCGACGTCGTCGTTGATGGGTGCGCCAAGGAACACAATGCGGTCCATGAGCAACCGCGAGAAGATGTCGTAGGTCCGCTCGCCGCGGCTGGAACGTTCGATGATATAGGGCGGATACAGGGCCATCGTCAGGACTTCGCCTCCACTACGGTGGACTGCGAGAGCAGCCAGGTGAACGCCTTGTCTTCAGTGATCGCATGCTCCAGCTCGCTGAGCCGTCCGGCCTTCTGCAGCTGGCCGTAGAGGTCGCCGGCCGGGACGCCGCGTGCGGCGGCCATCGCCGCGACCCGCTCGTCGATTTCCGCCTCCGTGGCCTGCAGCTTTTCCTTGTCCACTACCGCCCCGATGATCAGGTCGCGGCGCACCTGCGCCTCGGCGATGTCGTGGAACTGCGCCTCGAACTTCTCCAGCGCCTCATGGCCGTGCTCGTGCTCGATACCGAACTGGTGGGCGTAGGCGTGGAGCCACCGATGTACCAGCGAATTCGGTGCCGGAACGCCGTTGGCAGCCACCAGCTCGTTGATCAGCGCCGATCGAACCTGCGCATCGGCGGTCCGCTCGGCGTCACGGGCCAGGTCGGTCCGGATGGCATCCTTGAGCGCGTCCAGGGTGTCGAAATTGCCCACCTCGTTGGCGAAGGCGTCGTCGAGCGGGGGCAGTTCCTGGCGCTTGATCTCATGCAAGGTGACGCGCACCTGCCGGGTTTGGCCACGCCGGGCCTCGTCGGCATGGTCGTCGGGGAACCGGACGTCAGCATCGACGGTCTGGCCCACTTCGAGTCCCATCACCTTCTCCTCCAGGTCGGGCACCGCTTGGTTCTGGCCCAGCACGATGTTGTGGGGATTGGACTCGCCCACCTTGCCGTCGTCGATCGGGGCCACCTCGATGCGGACCATCTGGCCCGGGGCCGGCTTTCCGCCCTCGACCGGCAGCCAGTTGGCCTTCCGCTCGCGCATCCGGTCCAGTTGCTCGGTGATCGCGGCGTCATCGACCGGGGCCACGGCGCGGGTGAAGCTGAAGCCGCCGGTCTTGCCCAGCGTGATTTCCGGCCGGACCTCGACCACCAGCTCGAACTCGACCGGCCCCCCCTGCTCGAACTTGAGGTTCCTGACCGACGGGTCGGCGATGGGCTTGAGGCCCTGTTCCGACTGGGCCGTCTCCCAGCTCTCCCGGATGACGTCTTCCAGGACCGCCTGCTTGATGGCCTGGTCGAAGCGCTTCCGGACGATGGCGACGGGGGCCTTGCCGGGGCGGAACCCAGGCAGGCGGGCGCGGCTGGCGTACATGGCCACGGCCTTGTCCTCGGCCTGCTTGACCCGCTCGACCCCCACGGTGACCTGGAGGGAACGGGAGGCGGCGTCCTCGGACTTCTTCTCGATGGTGATGTTGGACATAGGGGGAAGATAATAGAGGACGTGAGGACGTGAGGACGTGAGGAGGGCGGGGTGAGGGGTGATGGGGTGAGGGGTGAGGGGTGAGGGGCGAAGGGGAACTGAGATAGCGGGAGTGGGAACGGCAACGGCGGGTCCCTGGGTCACGCCGGGGTCACGGGGGGCCGGTACCGTGGGCTCATGCGATACGGGATCGTTCTCGGGCTGTGCTCCCTGGGCGCGGGCCTCGCGCTGGGGCCGGGGGTGGCCGAGGCGCAGGGGCCGTCAGCGGCGCAGTTCGAGACATGGGATGGGCAGGGTGTGGAGTGCGCGCTGGCGAACTGCACCGGATTGCAGGCCCGCCGCCGTTCGCGGCTGGGCAATTCGGTGCTGGCCGGGGCGGTGATTGGTGCCGGCGTTGGGCTCATAACAAGCGCCCTCGTCTATGAGGCCTGCTCGAACTCCGAAGACTCGCGGTACAGGGACACCTGCGGCGGGAGGATAGCGCTCGCGTTCGGGATCCAGGTTGTCGTGGGTGCTGTGATCGGGCTGATCGTGGGTGGGAGCGAGCCATCGCGTGGTCCGGTGCCGACCAATTGATCAAGGCCGACAGGACACGGCGCCGACTCCTCGCCGCACTTGTCGTGATGACGAGCGCTTGCGGCGCCGGCTGGCGGAACATTCCCGTCTCGAATCAGGGTTCGCTCACCCCGAGACAGGAAACTCAGGTATGGGTGCACGGCGCCGGCCCGCTCCGCCTGAAGCAGCTGCACTGGACACCAGACTCGGTGTTCGGCAAGCCTTATCTCGCGTCACTCGACGGCGACACGACCACGGTCGGGGTGCCGCGGGCGCGGGTTGACTCCATCCGTGTCGGCAATCCGACATCCGGCTTCCTCAAGTCGGCCGGTCTCGGTCTCGGCATCGCTGCCGGGCTCGCGATTTTGCTCTGCATCGCCGGAGGGTGCCCATCCGAAAGCTGAACACTGCAACTGTACGAGCCGCGATTCATCTGCATCGGCGACCCACGTTCAGGCATCTATTCAGGAATCGTCACCTCTCAGGGGAGATCCTGATGCGGCCCATTCGCTGGCGCTTCCTGCTCCTTGCCCTGTCCCTCAGTGTTCCTGGCTCGGCGCACGGGCAGGACGGCCCGTCCCCCGACCCGGCGCCACCGCACCGTGTAGACCTGCGGACTTCCGCAGCGATACCCCTCGCGCCGTCAGGCCTGCCGGGAGGACGCGTGATCCCGGTTGTCGAGGCGTACGTGAACGGGAAGGGTCCCTTCCGGTTCGGGGTCGAGACAGGTGCCGGGTTTTCCGCACTCTCCCCGGGGTTCGCCGAGGCGCAGGGCCTGGAGCGCATCGGCGGCCCCGATGACGCACCACTTTTCGGGCTCGACTCGGTGAGCCTGCCCGGCGCCACCTTCTTTCAACTCGGCGCCACGGAGCTCCCCCGCGGTCCATCCGGTGTGGACGGCATTCTTGGCTTGCCGTTCTTCGAGACCCTGCTGCTCACCCTGGACTATCCGCGGAGACAGATGCGGCTGGAGACCGGCTCCCTCGATGCCGCAAATGGGATGGATATTCTTGCGCTGACGAGGGCAGGTCCCTTCTGGGCCCTGCCCATCGACGTCGCAGGAGTCACTTCGCGCGCGGTGCTCGACACGCGCTCCATGGGTGGCCTTGGCATCGCACCGGCGATGGCCGATTCCCTGTCCTTTGTGTCACCTCCCCTTGTGGTGGGGATGGCACGCGGCGCCGGGTTCGCCGATACCGAGGTGAAAGCTGCGACCCTGAACGGCGATCTCCGCATCGGCCAGTACCGCATTGAGCGGCCGACGCTCCGCATCCGGCAGCTCCCCTCGTACTTTCCCCAGGAGGCGACACTCGGCGCAGAGATCCTCGGCCAGTTCGTGATGACCCTGGATCAGCGGAACGCGCGGCTGCGTCTCGCGCAGGAGCGCCCTCCGGGCGATGGATGACGTGACCGCGAAACATCCGGCGCAACACGCCGCGCCGACGGAGCGTGATCATCAGGTCGGGGTCACCCTGCCCCCTGCCACAGGAAACCTGGCGATCGACCTGCCACAGGAAACCTGGCGATCGACGACGGCAACGGCATATGGCGTGGTCGCGTTGCCGCCGACGGCGCCTTCAGCACCAAGCCGCGCTCGGGCGAACTTGCCGATGGGACTCGCCTCGAGGTCGTGATGTCGGGGATGGTCTCCGACACCACGTTCGACCCGCTTCTGACCGGCCAACGCGGGGTCTCGAGCACCGACCCCTCCGGTTGCACCTACGTCATCCGGTGGCTCGGGTCGCCGGTGCCTGGTTCCACGGGTTAACCGGTGACACGGCCGCGCCCGCTGTTGCTCGCCGCCGCTGGTTTCGCCGCGGCGGTACCGGTGCTGGCGCAGCAGCTGCCTGATACCTCCTATCATGCCGCCATCGATGTTCCATCATTTCCTCTCGGACGCGGTCCGACGGTGTGCGTGGACGCCGGGCATCGCAATTTCCACATGCCGGAGGGCGGCTTTCTCGCGTTCGGGCGGCTGCTGGAACTCGACGGGTGGCAGCCCCGCACCGCGACAGCTCCCCTCGACCGAATCACGCTCGCACCGTGCCGCGCTTTGGTCACCGCGAATGCGCGCGCTCCTGACGGGAGTTCGGACGCGTTCACGACGGCGGAAGTCGCTGCGGTGCGGGCCTGGGTGGCAGGTGGGGGCAGCCTGCTGCTTATCGCCGATCACATGCCGTTCGGTGGCGCGGCGCGGTCGCTGGCGAGCGCATTCGGGGTGACACTGACGGATGGCTTTGCGGTGGCGTCGTTCCGTGGATTGGCCGACCTCGAGCGGGCGCTGGGGGTACCGACCTACTTCCGAAGGTCCGACAACACGCTGGGCGACCATCCGGCGACAACCGGCGTCGATAGCGTACGCACCTTCATGGGGCAGGCTTTCCGCATTCCGGCGGGTGCGATGCCCATCCTCGTCTTCCCCAGCGGCTTCCGGAACCTCTATCCCGGCGTGCCGTGGGCCTTCACCGACTCGACCCGCCAGGAAGATGTCGCCGGGTGGGCGCAGGGCATCGTGCTCCCGTACGGACGTGGGCGCGTGGCCGTCTTCGGCGAGGCCGCCATGTTCACCGCCCAGGCAGTGGGCCCTGCGCGCCTGCCGGCGGGAATGAACGCGCCTGGTGCGGAGCAGAACTTCCTGCTGGTTTGCGGTCTCTTGCGATGGTTGGGAGAGGTGTAGCAGAGGGCAGCACGCCTGCTCCGGCCCCGGTTGCTCCTTCCCCGGTCGCGACGCATTGTAGCACAGGCCGGTCCACTGGCGCGAAGGCCCGGCGCCGGGCGGCTCACCCTGGTCCAGGCGGGCGTAGCCGCCTCGATGTTGTCATTGCCGGAGGCGGCCGACCTCCTCGCCAGGAGCCTGTCGCCCAGCGGCGCCGCTGACCTCCTGGATGCGCATGCGACTGTCGGCGTCGCCAGGGAACTGACTACCGACGTGCCGGGGATGGAAAAGCTGCTGTTCCCGGTCAACGCTCCGATGCGACGGATTGGGTCAGGTCACCATGCCCGACCGATTGATGCCGTTGCACGGGTAGGCGGCGGCCCCGGTTCACCGGGCCGGCCCGGCCCCCCGTTCGGCCGCGACCTCCGCGTCGAACTTCGCGCGCTGACCAGCCACCCAGCTTTCGTATCCCGCCGGATCCACCCACGCCTTCGCTCCCTCACTGGTGGCGCGGGCGCTCTTTGCCGCAAACCCGAAATCCTCCGTGTGCGCGAACAGCCAGATATCGGGATGCAGGCCGGCCAGGATCTGCAGCGTGCGCTGGTAATCGTCGGCAATGCCGGGATAGGAAGGCTTGTCCACCAGGCGGTAGCCGGGATTGACGCTGGTTCCGTTGGGAAAGACCACGGTGTAGCTGATCCCGTTGTCCACCACCTGGGTGATGAATGTTGTCGAGCCCCTCGTGTGACCGTTCGTCAGCAGCGCCGTGATCTTCACGTCGCCGAGCGAGAGCGTGTCCCGGTCGTGGAAGACCTGGTCCACGTGCACCGGGTCGAACCAGAACTCCTTGTAGGCGCTGTACATGAAGTCGGTCTTCCCGCCCGACTCCAGCAGCTCCCGCTCCTCGGCGATCGCGGCAACCTTGGCCCCTGAAAGCTGCTGGATGTATGCGTGGCCGCCCGCGTGGTCGGAGTGCGCATGCCCCACCAGGAGCAGCTTCACGTCCGCGGGATCGAAGCCGAGCTTCCGGATGGACGCCGCGATCAACGGCCCTGAGGGCGGCATCCCGGTGTTGATCAGGATGAGTCCCCCGGACGACTTGATCAGGAACACACCGAGCCCCTGGGTGCCGACGAAGTAGATGGGACCCGCGATCCTCACTGGCTCGGCGGGATCGTTCCACTTGAGCGCCGTAGTTGCGAGCTGGAGAAACAGCGGTGGGTTGTTCGCGAGCTGCTCGCGGGTGGGTGGCGCCTGGCCAGCGGCCGGCGCTGCGCCGGCCGCCAGGATCGCCGCGACATACGCGGCGATCATTCTCACGTCACGCCGTGCCCTTTCGCGACTCGAGCGCGCGATCCACGCTCAACGGGCCCGCGCCCCACGCGGCGTAGACCAGGAAGATGAAGCAGTAGAGCATTACGAGCTCGCCGCGGTTCTCCCACCAGAAGATCTTCCCGCTGCCACCGGCGTGCATCCACCAGTAGGCCACTGCCATTTCACCCGACGCAATGAACGCGGCGATCCGCGTGCCAAACCCGATGATGATTAGGAAGCCGCACACCAGCTCGATGATGCCGGCCGCGCCGAACTTGCTCATGAGCTCGACCGTGCCACCATCGGGTCCCATCCCGCCAAACCAGCCAAGAATCTTCTGGGCCCCGTGGGAGAAGAACGCCGCGCCGGCGAAAATGCGCAGGGCGGTCTGGGCCGCAGGGAGATGCCTGCTGTCCAGAGGTCCGAACATGAGCTTCTCCTTGTGAAACATTTCACGAGCACGCTGGATTGCGTTCAACCGTTTCGGCCGATACGTTGACCTTGAGTTTACATAGACGCAGGCGGCGCTGCTGTAAGGAAGCCGGTACCAAGCCGGCGCGGCCCCGCCACTGTATGAGGCCCGCGAGTGCACCCGCGGTCCGGTGTCGCCAACGACAACGCCACTGGGGACTGTCTGCTCCCTGGGAAGGCCGGCGACGCTGCCTCGAGCCAGGAGACTGGCCCGCCTGCGCCCGCATCATGTCTCTCCAGGGAGGGACGCGGGGGTAGGTGATCGTCTCCGCATGGAAGGCGAACGCCCTGATTGCACCCCTTCGTTCCAGGAGCCGGAACGAGTGGGTGTTTTGTTTTCCATCCTGTTGCTGCTGCTCGCCGCCTGCCAGGGCGGCGAACGGAAGACCACACCCGCTAGCGCACCGATCGCGCTGACCGACGACCTCGGGCACGCCGTGCAGCTCGCCGCGCCCGCCCAGCGCATCGTGTCCCTCGTTCCCAGTGTCACCGAAACCATCGTCGCGCTTGGCGCCGGAGACCGGCTCGTCGGGCGCACCGAGTACGACCACGACACCACCCTCGCCGGCCTTCCGCTCATCGGGCGGGGACTGAGCCCGAGCATCGAGGCCATCGTCGCACTCCGGCCAGACCTGGTGGTGGTGTGGGCCAGTGACACGCGCGGCGACATGCGGGGCCAGCTCGAGCGCGCCGGCGTCGCCACCGTGGCTTTCGAGGTGCAGGACACGACTGACGCCTACCGTGTCGCGACCACCATGGGCATGCTGCTCGGACGGGAAGCCGCCGCCGACAGCCTCCTCACCGGCATCCGGGCCTCGCTGGCGGAGACCCGATCGCTCGCGTCGCAGCGATCGCGCCGCCGCGTGTTCTACGTGGTGTACAACGACCCGCCGATGACGACGGGCCCCGGCACCTTCATCGACCAGGTGCTCGACATTGCCGGTGCTTTCAATGTGTTCAGCGACGCCACCACACAGTGGCCCACGGTGTCGCTCGAGGAAGTGGTGAAGCGCGACCCCGATATCGTCGTGCTGCCGGTGGGCGAGATGTCGGCCACAGTGGGCGACCGGCTGCGGAGCACCGCGGGCTGGCGTGACCTGCGCGCGGTGAAGAACGGGTGCATCGCGCTGGTGGACGCCGACCTGGTGAACCGGCCCGGCACCAACGTCGCCCTCGCCGCGCGTCGCCTCGAGGTGCTGCTGCACGACGAGACCTGCCCTGTTCCATGACGACTACCGCCGCGATCGCCCGCCGCTACGTGCTGCTGACCCTGCTGCTGGGGCTCGCTGGACTGCTGGCCGTTCGCGTCGGCGCCGTCGGTCTCTCGCTGGCGGACATTCTCGCCGCGGTGCGCGGCACCGCCGACAATGCCACGCGCACCATCGTGGTGGGGCTTCGCATTCCCCGCGTGGCGCTTGCAGCACTTTGCGGCGCGGCGCTCGCCATCAGTGGTGCCACCTACCAGGCGCTGCTGCGCAATACCCTCGCCGAGCCGTACATCCTCGGCGTGTCGAGCGGCGCCGCGCTGGGTGCGGTGGGGGCTACCGTGCTGGGGCTCGACCGGTTGAGTCCCTGGATCATTCCCGCCTTTGCCTTCGCCGGCAGCATCATTGCGATTGTGCTGGTGCTGCGCGTGGCCCTCGTGGCCGGGCGGGTGCTCGACCGGCGTACCCTGCTGCTGGCCGGCGTGGTGGTGGGCGCCTTCTGCAATGCCGCCGTGCTGCTCTTCCTCACTTTCGCCGACGCCGAGTCGTTCCGCTCGGCGATATTCTGGATGATGGGCAGCCTGTCGGGTGCCACCTGGCAGCACGTCGGGCTCATCGCCGTTCCCCTCGCTATCGCCAGCGTGATCCTCTTTGGTCTCGCGCGCTCCCTCAACCTGCTCGCGGTGGGCGAGCCGACCGCTGCTGCACTCGGGGTGCCGGTGGAGCGGGTGAAGTACCTCTGCTTCGCGCTGGCATCGGTGCTTGCCGGTGCAGCGGTGGCGGTGAGCGGCGTGATCGGGTTCGTGGGACTCATCATCCCGCACGCGGTGCGACTGATGTGGGGCAGCGACTATCGCCGGTTGCTGCCGAGCGCCGCATTGCTGGGCGCGATCTTCCTGGTGATCACTGATGCTGCCGCGCGCACCGTTGCCGCGCCCACCGAGTTGCCCATCGGCGTGTTGACGGCGCTGGTGGGCGTGCCGGTGTTCGTGGTGCTGCTCAGGCGGCGCGATGACTGACGCGGTGTGGTCGGTGGAGCGGGTGAGCTTCCGGCATCCGGGGGCCACGCGGGATGCGCTTCATGACGTGACCTGCCAGGTGGCCGCCGGTGGTGTCACGGCGATCCTCGGGCCCAACGGGGCGGGCAAGTCCACCTTCGTGCGGCTGTTGATCGGCCTGGCCACGCCCACCACCGGCATCGTGCAGTTTCGCGGACGCAGCCTGGGCTCCTGGCCCCGCGGCGCCATCGCGCGCGAGATCGGGTTCGTGCCCCAGGGCGAGGAGTCGGTGTTCCCGATCACGGTGCGCGAAGTGGTGGCGATGGGCCGCTATCCCCATCTCGGGCCGTGGCGCGCAGAGCGGGAAGAAGACCGCCGTCTCGTGCGCCACGCGCTCGAGGATGTGGATGCGCTCGACTTTGCCGCCCGTCCCTTCGCAACACTGAGCGGCGGGGAGCAGCAGCGCGTCCGCATCGCGCGCGCGCTGGCCCAGCATGGGTCGGCGATCGTGCTCGATGAGCCCACCGCTGGGCTCGACGTGCGGCATGAAGTCGAGCTCTTTGCGCTGCTGCGCGGGCTCGTGGCGGTACGGCGGACGGTGGTCCTTGTCACCCATAACCTGGCGCTCGCGTCGCGACTTGCCGATCGCATCATCCTCTTCTCCGAGGGCGCGCTGGTGGCACAGGGCGAGACAAGCGCCGTGCTCACTGGCGAGCTGCTGTCACGCGTCTACCGGTGGCCGATCGATGTGCTGCCGCATCCCGGTCCGGGCGACGAGACGGGCCGGCCGCTGGTGGTGCCGCGCCTCACCATCCCGGGCGAGGAGCATCGACCGTGACGCGGCACAGCTCGGTGCGCGCCATCTTCGCGCTCCTGGCCACCATGTGGGCGATGCCGCTCGCCGCGCAGCATGCCCCCGAGCTGCGCGGTCGCGTGCTCGACAGCGCCACGTCGGCTCCGGTCGCCGACGCCGAGGTGCTGGTGAGCGATGGATCGCGCACCGTGACTGGGCCCGACGGAGTCTTCCTGGTGCGCGCACTCCGGCAGGGACAGGTGGAGGTGACGGTACGCCGTGTGGGCTATGCAGCGGTGACGCAGCATGTGGAACTCGCCAACGGCAGCACGAGCTCGCTCATCATTCATCTCTCCGTGGCGCCGGTCCAGCTCGCCGAGCTCACCGCATCGGCGGCGGCGACCCCGGCGAGCGGAGGCCTGACCTCGATCGACCGCGCGGCGATCGAGCAGAGTGGTGCCAGCGATCTCGCCGACATCCTGCAGCAGCAGGGCGGGGTAGTGGTGACCCGCAGCGGCGGACCGGGATCACCGGCCACCGCGTCGATCCGGGGGTCGAGTGCCAACCAGGTGCTGGTGCTGGTGGATGGGGTGCCGCAGAACCAGGCTGTCAGCGGGAGCGCCGACCTCTCCCTGGTGCGGCTCGACAACGTGGAGAAGATCTCGGTGGTGCGCGGCGCGCAGTCGGCGCGATACGGGCAGCAGGCACTGGGCGGTGCCATCGTGGTGGAGACCCGACGCCCCGTCGGCGTCGAGGCGCAGGCCGAGGCGGGGGCTGGCAGCTACGGCGGCCGAGCTGTGTCGGGGCGCGTGGGTATTGGACGGAGCAGTGCTGGTGGCATTGCGGCGTCGCTCAGCGGTGCATGGAACGACTTCGCCGGCGACTTCCCCTATGACATCCCGCCCGAGCGGGGCGGTGGTACTGGCATCCGCCTCAACTCGGCGGCGCGCGATCTCTCCCTCAACGGTGCCGTGGCATGGACCGGTGCTGCCGCCGAGGCGCGCCTGCGCGGTGAGTACTTCGATGTGGAGCGGGGAATGCCCGGGACGGTGGTGCAGCCGTCGCTCACCGGACGCCAGACCCAGCAGCGCATCGGCGTTGGGCTCGACGGCACGATGACGTTCGGCCGCACCACCGGTTCGGCCAGTGTGTCGCTGCAGCGCCAGGATGCGACGTTTGCCGACAGCAGCCCGCCTTTCTCCGCTCCCTACAGTGACCAGAATCGCGCCGATGTGTTGCTCGTCGATCTCGGTGCCATGCGCGACGTGGGCGCATGGCAGCTCAGCGCGGGCGGGCAGTTCCAGCGGATGGGCATCAGCGGTACGGCACTCGACGCCGGTGCCCCCGGCAGCACGCTCTACGGCGGTGGTCGGGTAGCGGCCCGCGTGCCAGTTGCTACTGGCGACTGGGCACTCGACGCAAATGCGGCACTCCGGCTCGATGGCAGCTCGGTGACCGACCAGTGGTACCTGTCGCCGCAGGTTGGCGCGCTGCTGCGCCACGACTGGTGGAGCGCGGAGCTTCGGTGGGCGCAGGCGTACAATCCCCCCACCCTTGGTGACATGTACTTCCAGGAAGGGGTACAGGTGCAACCCAATCCGCTCCTGGCACCGGAACGGGTGCGGAGCGAATGGTCGCTCTTCCTCGAGGCACGCGAGGTGGGACCAGCATCGCTGAACGCGAGCGTCGGGCTCGACCTCTTCGCGGCCGACATCAACGGGATGATCCTCTGGTCGCCCGACTTCAGGTACATCTGGAGCCCGAACAACTTCGATGTGAACCGGCGCGGCGGTGAACTCAACGTGCGCCTGTCGCCGCGTCGGAGTCACCTGGCACTCGCCGGTGGCGTGGCTCTCGCAAGTGTCACCTACGACAACGCGGTGCTCGCGGGGCAGGTGGTGTACCGCCCGCTCTGGAGTGCCACCGCCAGTGCCGATGCCAGCGTGCTCGGCTTCGAGGGCGGGCTGGCCTATCGCTACGTCGGCTCGCGGCGCACGGCGATGGGCACCGACCTCAACTCGCTCGCTCCGGTGCACCTGCTGGATTTCCGCGTGGCGCGCACCATCCCGATGGGCGGGATGGCGGTGAGGGCGCGACTTGCCATCGACAACGTGATCGGCACCCGCACCGGGATGCTGGTCGACTTCCCCCTGCCGGGGCGCATGCTCCGGTTCGACATCTCCTTCCGCTACGGATCGTGACCTGATGAATCGACGCCACGCTGCCCTCCTGGCCCTCGCGGCCATCTTCACCCTTGCCGCGTGCAGCGATGACACGCCGTCACCGCCCAACTTCCTCGACGGCACGCCGAGCGACGCCGGGATCCTGCTGGCGGTAAACCTGGACAAGGCGCTGTTCATGCTGCAGACCGGCGCACCCGATGTCACCGAGAGTATTGCGCTTGGAACCAGCTCGGCGGTGACGCCGGTGGGACTCGCCGTGTCGGGCACGCACGCGGCAGTTCCGCTAGGCAATGCCGCGAGCGTGGCGTACGTCGATCTCTCCAGCGAGACGGTGGATCGCTACTTCACCTTTCCATCGGGCAATGCGACGGGCGTGGCGTTCGCGAATGCGAGCACGGTGGTGGTGTGCAACCAGACCACCGACCAGTGCGGCAAGTTCGATCCGTCGCAGGCGGGCAATGAGCTCACTGGCCTTGTGACTGTTACGCCGTTCCCGACCAGCGTCGTGGCGTCGGGTGGACGGGTGTTCGTGGTGTCGAGCAACCTGGATGACAACTACATGGTGGCGGGACCGGGGGTGGTGACGGAGCTGAATCCGACGACGATGGAGGTCGTGCGCACCTGGGACGTGGGGACGAACCCCCAGTATGCTGCCGCCTACAGCGGCAAGCTGTACGTAGTGAACAGCGGCGACTATGGCCTCAACAACGGCACGCTGAGCGTGATCACCCTGGGCAGCAATACGGTGCAGGCGCCGATCGACGGGTTCGGCGACTTCCCGGGACCGATCAACATCGACAGCCGGGGCCATGCACTGATCTCGAGCTTCAACTACGGCACCGCGGTCTACAACACGGTGACGGAGACGTTCCTGAAGAGCCCGGCCGTCCCGCTCTGCGCGCCGTCGAGCGGCGGGGCGTGTCGCGGGGCGGCCGACGCGACAACCGCGGCCAACGGTGACATCTACCAGGCCTTCTTCGGCTCGGCGGCGTTGTCCGAGCCGGCGTACTACTTCGTGTATGACGGGGACACGTTTGCACTGAAGGACAGCATTGCGGTGCCGATTGGTCCGAGCGGGCTGGTGGCCGCGACGTTCTAACGGACGTGAGGACGTGAGGGCGTGAGGACGTGAAGTGAGGGGGTGACCAGCCGAATGCGTGGCCGAGGCCGATCGCTACCGAGCCAGGCAGATCGCGGCGAGCCGGCCGATGAGGCCATTGGTCCCGTCATCGACAAACTCCCCGCTGCGCGACCCGCGGCCCCAGGTGTTGGCGACAGCGGCGATGACCAGGTCCTGGTCCTTCCACACCGTCAGCGAGGCCTGCACGCCGGGGTTGGAGCCGCTGATGCTGATTCGTGCGGGATCGCTGCGCGGAAACCAACCGACGCTCATGGGCGAGCTGACTCCCGAAATCTTCGGCTGGGTCCAGATGATGTCGAGCGATGCGGCATCGAAGAAGCCGGGGGCGCGCAACGCCGCGCCGAACGCGAGCAGGTCGTCGATGTTCGCGACCAGGCCGCCGCCTGCCATGTTGTGGCTGTAGTCGCGGTCGGGAACACGCTGGGGTGACCCGTTGAGTTCGTGGTAATCGGTCAGGTCGTACCAGGAGTACCGAGCTGGACGCTGCGCGCCGCCCAGGCCCGGCCGGTCGAACTGGACCGAGCCGAGCTGGAGCGGGCGCAGTACGGACTGGGTGAGGTACTGCTGGAACGGCATGCCCGACGCCTGCTGGATCGCCATGGCGAGGACGTTGTAGCCATAGCTGGAGTAGGAGTATTCGGTGAGGGGGAGCAGGTTCGGGACCCAGGCGCTGTCGGCGAAGAGCGGCAGGATGTCGTCCACGTCGTCGAAGTGCCTGGCGTAGAGGCTGTCATTCCGCTCCGGCCCCCAGTGCCGCACCGCGCCGAGCTGCGCGGCGAGCATGCGCACGGTGACAGGACGTCCGCTCGGATGCCGGGGAAACTGCGGGACGTATTGCTGGATCTCGGCGTCCAGGTCGATCTGTCCGGCGGCCACCAGCTTGAGCAGGGCGGCTCCGGTGAATGCCTTGGTGATGCTGGCGATGCTGAAGGCCATCGACGGATCGGTGCGCGCGCCAGCTGCCTCGTCGGCCCAGCCGCTCGCTTCGCGAAAAACGGTGCGGCCCTCGCTCCGGATACCCACCACCATCCCCACGTTCTGCTGTCGCGACTGAAATTCCGCGATGATCCGCCGGAAGGCGGGCGCGGAGTAGTTGCACGAGACTGGCGCTGGTGCCGGTGCACTGGCGGTCAGGCCCCACACCAGCAGTAGCGAGAGCGCGGCGAGGCCGCCCCACCGTCGGATCGTTGGGCGCACCACCGTCAGCGTAGGTCGCCCCCTGGCCCGGCGTCCTCCGTTGCGGTGGTCGCGGCGAGCCGGGCGGCGACATCTTCCATCTGTCGCCCGCGCAGCCGCGCCCAGGCTGGGATGCGCAGCGCCCCGAACACGAACGCTCCCGCACCGAGCATCGCCACGACCGACAAGCCGGACGCTGCAGCGCTGAGCCCCACGGTGGACCACCGGAGCAGCACGCCGACGCCCGCGACCGCAAGCGTGCCGATCCCCAGGGCCATGAAACTGAGGGCATTGCCGTGGACGGTGCGAAGGCGGAGCCGATGACCAGTGGCGGTGGGTTCGATCAGTGCCTGAAGGTTGCCGTTGGTCCACTGACGAAACGACCCGTCGGTCCGCACGTTCCCCCGGGCGTTGAACGTCTCGCGCAGGTCGACCACCAGCCGCTCCCACTCCTGTTCAGTGAGGCGTCGGTGGAGTTCGACGCTCCGGGCCACGCCGATGGGGAGGCCGAGAAATTTGCGGGGGGCCGCCACCCTGGCCTGTCCCAGCGTGGCGGCCGCGCGCGCAACCAGTTCGGGAGGGATGCCGGCTTCCTGCCCGATCTCCTGGAGGTCGCGCAGGGTCATGCCGGTACCAGGTGCCAGCCGCCTGGGTGCGGTCTGGTCTGCCTCGGCGGCCATGCGGAAGATGTCCGCCGCCTCGTCTTCGTTGAATCGTCGCTCGGTCATATGGAGGGAAGGTAGCGAGGGTACCACAATCCGATGCGAACGGAGGGACTCGAACCCCCACGGGTTTCCCCACAGGATCCTAAGTCCTGCGCGTCTACCAATTCCGCCACGCTCGCTTGTTCCCCCAAGATAGTGTCGTAACTTCCCGAGTACACCTGAGACCATTCGAGGGAGCCGCCATGCAAAGTGTCCGGACGATGATCCTGGTTGCGGGGGTGTGCCTCGTCTCCGCCGCTGCTGCCGTACCTGCGGCCGCCCAGTCGAGCATTACCTGCGAGAGTTCCGGCAACCAGTTCAAGGAGTGCCGTATCCAGACGGGCGGCCGCGTGCGCCTCACCCAGAACATCTCCAATACGCGCTGTGTCTACGGTCGCACCTGGGGCTTCGACTGGAACGCGATATGGGTCGATCGTGGATGCCGGGGCCGGTTCATGGTGAATGGCTCGGGCAGCGGCTGGGAGACGGGGAACTTCGGGCAGCGGGTCACCTGCGAAAGCCAGGGTGGCTCCTACAAGATCTGCACCGTCGCGACGAACAATCACGTGCGCCTGGTACGACAGATCTCCCAGGCGGCCTGTATCCCGGGGCGCACCTGGGGCTATCAGGCGAACCAGATCTGGGTGGGCAACGGCTGCCGCGCGGAGTTCGAGGTCGGCCGAGGTTCCGGGGGCTGGCAGGGCGACGTGCGGGTGGTGACCTGCGAGAGCCAGGACGGGCAGTACAGCCGGTGCTTCGCACGCACCGAGGGAAAGGTGACGATCCGGCGGCAGATTTCGTCCAGTGCCTGCGTATTGAATCGCTCATGGGGCTACGATGCCAACGGCGTCTGGGTAAACAATGGATGCCGGGCGGAGTTTGCCGTCGGTCGGGGCGGATCAGGATCGGGCTGGGGGCAGTATCCCGGAACCTGGCCTGGTCCGGGCAACCCAGGAGGAGGGAATGGGGGGAATACCGAGGGCCGGGCGCGCGCGTCGTGCATCACCCTGGCCACGGGCCGGGGCTACCAGCGGGTGAGTGCGGACAATTCGAGCCAGCGGGGGAGCACAGTGTACGTCAACCTCAGCGCCTGGAGGAACTCACGGGCGTACGACGTGAGTTGCCAATATTCGGTGCCCAGCGGCAGCGCCCGCATCACGTCGGAGAACCAGTCCGGCGGCGCCAATGGCGGCGGCAACAGCAACGTCGAGCAGCGTGCTCGCAGCGCCTGCACCAACAGGGCGACCTCGATGGGCTACCAGAACGTGAATGTCACCTCGTCCCGGAAGAGCGGGTCGAACGTCACGGTCGCCATGACGGCGCGGAAGAACAACCGCTCGTGGGACCTGGGCTGCGCCTACCAGCAGTCGAACGGCACGACGACGATGACGAACCAGAATATGAAGTAGGACGTGAAGACGTGAGGACGTGAGGACGTGAGGTTGACGGAATGGTGGAACGGAAGAAGGGCGGAATCACCGTGATTCCGCCCTTCTCTCACTTCACGTCCTCACGCCCGCAACAAGCGCCTCAGGGCGCTGATCGCCAGCTGCACCCGCTCCACCCGGCTCAGCGTCTGGCGACCCTGCACCGTGAGGATCTTGAGCGTCACGATGGCACCGGGCTTTTGCGCGTTGAGCACATCCCGCACATCGGCCATCGACTTCACCGGCTGTCCCTCGACGGCCACCAGGATGTCGGCGGCATTCCCCCGCGCCGGGCGCAGGATCTCGTACGTCGGGCCGCCGGGCACCACTTCGGTCACCACGACACCAGACGTCGATGCCGGAAGCCCCAGCGACCGCACATCATTGGGGTCGAGCGACTCGCCCTGCATGCCCAGGCGGGCCGTCACGACGGCGTCTTCCTTGGCGCTGTCGCCCGACGTGTTGTCCGAGTCGTCGGGTGAGTCGGCCGATGCGAGTTGCTGCGCATCACTCAGCGACTGCAGCTTGACCTTGTAGGTCTTGCGCACGCCGCCCTTGCGCGCCACCTCGACGGTGACCACGTCGCCCGGCATCTTGAACCCGACTTCCTGCTGCAGCTGCCCCACCCGCTCGACCTTCTTGCCGTCGATGGCGACGATGATGTCACCCAGCTCGAGCCCGGCCTTCTCAGCTGGCGACGAGGAGTTGTCGGGGAAGCCTGCGACCTTGACGCCATAGGGCTCGCTCAGGCCCACATACTTCGCATCGGCCGGCGTGGCCTCGGCGATGGTAATGCCGAGTGCCGCCCGCTCCACCTTGCCGGTCTTGATCAGCTGCGTCATGACCTGGCGCGCGAGGTTGATCGGGATCGCGAAGCCATAGCCCGAGTAGTAGCCGGTCTCGCTGGCAATGGCGGAATTGATGCCGATGACCTCTCCCTGCGTGTTGACGAGCGGGCCGCCCGAGTTGCCGGGATTGATGGCCGCGTCGGTCTGGATGAAGTCGGAGATGCTGGCATTGGTACGCTGCAGGCCGCGCAGACTCCGGCCCTTGGCGCTGATAATGCCGGACGTGACGGTGAAGGTCATGTCCTCCCCAAGAGGGTTGCCGATGGCCAGCACCCACTCGCCCACCCGCTCCCGGTCGCTGTCGCCCAGGGCAACAGGCGCCAGGCCCTTGGCGTCGATCTTCAGGACCGCCACGTCGGTATTCGGGTCGGTTCCCACCACCTTCGCGATGAACTCGCGCCGGTCGAGCAGCCGGACGAGCACCTTGTCGGCACCCTCGACCACATGGTTGTTGGTGAGGATGTACCCATCATCCGACACGATGAAGCCGGTGCCGCTGCCCTGCTCGAAATCAGGCCGGCGCCGGGGCTGGAAGAACGGCTCCATGCCCTGGGGAATGCGGGGGTCGAGCTGCTGCGTCCGCGGGGCGTTCTTTTCCGAATGGGACGCCTTGATGAACACGACGCTGGGCCGTACCGCTTCGGCCACCGCAGCGAAGGCGTCGCTCAAGTCCTGCAACGACTTGGCGGCCGGGATGACCGGTGCCTGGGCCGGGGTGATGATCGTCTTGCTGCCCACGCCCGCGGCCTGCTGGGCCATCGAGTTCCGGGGCAGGTCGAGCAGGCCGGCGAAGAGGAGTCCGAGGCCGAAGGCAAGACCCACCAGGCCACCGAACTTGAGCCAATTCAATGATCGTGCTGACATCGGCACTTCCTTCGTAAGGACGAGTAATTCTCCAGGTACTTCAACCTAATCAAGACTAGATGCGTGGAGGCGCTGGAGCGTCGCTTTATGTAACGAAGGCGGGTGGGCGGGTGGGCGGGTAGGCGGGTAACTGCTTCCCACCCGCCTATCGCCTGCCCGCCTACCGCCTACCCTACTTCTTCTCGTCCACGATCTCGTAGTCAGCCTCGACGACATCGTCCTGCTTGGCCCCGGACGGCTGTTCGGCACCGCCGGTTTCGGGCGCAGCGGCCTCGGCTGATGCCTGCTGACTCTGGTACATCGCGGCCCCGGCGGTCGAGTAGGCGGTGTTCAGCCCGTCGAGTGCCGCCTTGATCGCCTTGGCGTCGCCGGTGCGGAGCGACTCCTTGCCCGTTTCCAGGGCGGCATCGAGCGCCGTCTTGGCTTCGGCCGGGAGCTTGTCGACCCACTCCTTGCTGTCCTTCTCCACGCGATACACCAGCGCATCGAGCTGGTTCCTGTCCTCGATCTCCTCGCGCCGCGCCTTGTCCTCCGAGGCATGCGACTCCGCCTGCTTCACCATCTTGTCGATGTCCGAATCGGACAGGCCGGACGAGGCCTCGATGCGGATCTTCTGTTCCTTGCCGGTGGCCTTGTCCTTGGCCGACACGTGCAGGATGCCGTTCGCGTCGATGTCGAAGGTGACCTCGACCTGCGGCATGCCCCGCGGTGCGGGTGGAATGCCGGTCAGCTGGAACTTGCCGATGGTCCGGTTGTCCACGGCCAGCTGCCGCTCACCCTGCAGCACGTGGATCTCGACGGTGGTCTGGTTGTCCTCCGCCGTGGAGAACACCTCCGACTTCTTGGTCGGGATCGTGGTGTTCCGCGGGATCAGCACCGTGGTGACGCTGCCCAGGGTCTCGATGCCGAGCGACAGCGGGGTGACGTCGAGCAGAAGGACGTCCTTCACCTCGCCGCCCAGCACGCCGCCCTGGATCGCCGCGCCAATGGCCACGACCTCGTCGGGGTTCACGGAACGGTTGGGGTCCTTGCCGAAGAACTCCTTCACGATCTCCTGGATCTTCGGGATACGGGTCGAGCCGCCGACGAGGATGACCTCATCGATCTCCGACGGCTTGAGGCCGGCATCCTTGAGCGCCTGCTCCATCGGCGGAATCGTCCGCTTGATCAGGTCGTCCACCAGCTGCTCGAACTTGGCCCGGGTCAGGGTCAGGTTGAGGTGCTTCGGGCCCGACGCATCGGCCGTGATGAACGGCAGGTTGATGTCGGTCTGGGTGGTGCTCGACAACTCCATCTTGGCCTTCTCGGCGGCTTCCTTCAGCCGCTGGAGCGCCATCGCATCCTTGGAGAGGTCGATGCCCTGGTCCTTCTTGAACTCGGTGACGAGCCAGTCGATGAGCCGCTGGTCGAAGTCGTCGCCGCCCAGGTGGGTGTCGCCGTTGGTGCTCTTCACCTCGAACACGCCCTCGGCGAGCTCGAGCACCGAGATGTCGTAGGTGCCGCCGCCCAGGTCGAAGACGGCGATCTTCTCGTCCTTCTTCTTCTCCAGGCCGTACGCCAGCGCCGCGGCGGTGGGCTCATTGATGATGCGCACCACGTCGAGGCCGGCGATCTTGCCGGCGTCCTTGGTGGCCTGCCGCTGGGCGTCGTTGAAGTAGGCGGGCACGGTGATGACCGCCTTCTCGACCGCATGGCCGAGATAGTCTTCCGCGGTCTGCTTCATCTTCTGCAGGATCATCGCGGAGATCTCGGGCGCCGAGTACTTCTTGCCGGCGATCTCGACCGCGACGAGGCCGTTGGTGCCCGCGTCGATCTTGTAGGGCACGCGTGACGACTCTTCCTTCACTTCGTCCATGCGGCGCCCCATGAAGCGCTTGATGGAAAAGATGGTCTGCTTGGGGTTGGTGACGGCCTGCCGCTTGGCGACCTGGCCGACGAGCCGCTCGCCGTCCTTGGTGAACGCCACGACGGACGGGGTGGTGCGACCGCCCTCCGCATTCGGAATGACGACGGGGTCGCCGCCCTCCATGACCGCTACAACGGAGTTGGTGGTGCCGAGGTCGATGCCGATGATCTTGCTGGATGCCATATGAAAATCCCTTTCGTCCCCTGACAATGAACATGACTTTGCCGCGGGTGTCGGGTCACGATCCCGGGGCGTTGCGGGGGTTCGGGGGCCTTAGGGGCAACCTGCGGGCCGGGAAAAGCCGCCATTTTGGCAGGATGGTGGCAGTTGTCCGATGTGTGGTGCGTGCAAATGGTTAGGGTGGCCTGAGGGGTACCGGCAGATTGGCGGATGGCCTCTTGCGCCTTTCCTCCAGCCGAGCCGACCTTATGTCCATGGCCTTGCCGCTCTACTACACCGCGGAGATGGTGCGGGCGCTTCCCGACGACGGGAAGCGCTACGAGACGGTGCATGGGGAGTTGCTCGTGACCCCGGCGCCGCGTGGGTTGCACCAGGAGGTGGTCTTCCGGATCGCCAAGCTCCTCGATAACTATGCCGCGCCGCTTGGGCGGGGGCACGTGATGCTGGCGCCGGCCGATATCTCCTGGAGTGACGATACCCTGGTCCAGCCGGACGTCTTTGTCGTGTCGCTGGACGAGGCGCGGACCCTGGACTGGTCCTTCATGAAATCACTCCACCTTGCGGTGGAGGTGCTCAGCCCATCGAGTACCCGGGCCGACCGGTTCACCAAGCGCCGCCTCTACCAGGAGGTCGGGGTGCCGCTCTACTGGGTGGTGGATGCCGACGAGCAGTTCGTGGAGGTGTGGACGCCGGAGAGCACCTTTCCGCAGTTCGAGCGGGAGGTTCTAACGTGGCACCCGGCCGACGCGCGGGAGCCGCTACGCATCTCCCTCCCCGAATTGTTCAAGCCGCTCTAGCTCCCTGCGAGGGCTTCAGCCTTCCGGCGAATAGCCGGCAACAGCAGCCAGCGAATCGAGTAGATCCCGACCCGTGCCCATCGCCAATACGCGAGGAATCGTTTCCGCGCGGCGGCATCGGTGGCGGCGACGCGGGTTTCGGAACTGAGCTCGGTGAGGCCCTTGCCGAGTGATCGGGTCTCGAGGGTCCACGCGATCTTCACCAGGTCGGGTTCGGCGAAAGCGGAGAACTGGTCCGTCGGAACCGCCCTGAACTTCACGTCGGCCAGCCATGGCTGGCAGACTGCGCCTCCCACGAACAGCTCACCCGGTCGCTCCACCAGGCAGCCCCATCCCAGGCCAAGCAGTTCCTCGACCATCCCGCGGGGTACCCGGACGCCGGTGCGCGATCCCATGATCCGTTCACGCATCTGGAAGATGGTGCGCACCGACCAGATCGACTGCATGTCGAAGGTGCATGCGGCGTCGTAGACCAGTGCGGCGGGCGCGCGCACGGTGACGGCGAAGCGTTCCCGGGCAACCGGGACGGGGATGAAGGGGTCGAGTGGGCTGGTCAGTTCGGTTTGCCGCTCCTGCCGGCCTATCGAGTGCTCGCGTTGTCCATGTCGGCCGCAATCATCCAGGGGCCGCCGGGCGCCCGTCGGAGGGCCAGCAGGTACTTGCCGGTATGGGTCGCCGCATCGGGACCACCGTAGGTGCCGACGATGTAGCCGACCGTATCGTCCGTGGCGTACGCGAGTGCCGCGAGGTTGAGGGGTCCGCCCCGGCCGGTGTACGCCTCGGCGATATTCGCGCGCCCGCGCACGGGCGGGTGACCGCTGCTGAGCACGAAGCCGTCCTCGGTGAACTGCATGGAGAGCTGCGCAGCGTTGTTCGCGCGCCAGTCCCGCTCATAGTCGCGCAGCACGCGGTCGAGTTCAGGGGGCAGTACGATGACCGGCAGCGGGGTGGCCGGCGCAGCGCGCGACCCCGCGGTGGCATCGCCGGGAGCCGGCTGGCGGGATGGACTACAGGCCTGCAGCGACATCAGCACTATCAGGCCAGCCACAACTCTGCCGGTGCGCATCATGATCGCTCGAGTGCCTCCGGATCCAGGGTGACCGACAACGACTCCCATCGGCTCCAGAAAGGTGGGCTGCGGCCCCAGTCGCCACAATGCCGCCACCTCGCGGCCACGGCTTACCCCACCCAGCCACGTCCTGCCCCATCCGACGTTCACCCAGCGGCCCACAGCGGCGACGATTCGGTCACCCTGAACAGGAGCTGAATCGATGCCATTCCGTGCTGCCCTGCTCGCCTTGCTCGGCCTTCCGATCGCACCCTGGATACTGACGGATACGATGGCGGTGGCGCCGGGGAGCGCACTGCTCCAGCCCTCGCGCGTGCTGGACGGCGACGATACCACCCACATGTCGTTTACGCGCAACGGGGAGACACGTGCGGGCCCGATGCAGGTGGAGTCCACCCGTCGAGCCATGCGCGATGGGGTGCCGGTCATCGAGCATCGCATCGTGGTGAGCGGCGGCCGGTTCCACATGGACGACACAACCTGGTACAGCGCCGCCACGCTGGCCCCGATCGCGCACCGCTCGCACGGGCCCGGCCGGCTCTTCTCGATCGACTACGCGCCGGGTCGCGTGACGGGCTTCCTCAAGGACACGGCGGGTACGCATCCGATCGACGTGACCCTCGCGCAGCCGGTGTTCGACCCCAGTGAGCTGCAGTCACTGCTGCAGGCGCTGCCGCTCGAGGTGGGCTCGGCGTTCGTGATTCCGCTCTTTGATCATCAGTCCTACGGCGTCCAGATGGACACCATGGTCGTGGCCGGTGCCGCGCAGGTGGAGACCGACGGCGGCATGGTGGACGCGTGGAAGCTGGTGCTGCGCACCGCCGACCGGGAAGCGACCTACTACCTGGCCAAGGCCGATGCCCGCGAGTTGAAGGTGACGGTGACCTGGGCAGGCGGCGAGATGCAGGTGCTTGGCAGTGGCGTGAAGTAGGCGTCGCGCGGGCCGGACGCCAGCGTACATTAGGTCGGTGACCTCGATCCTCACGCACCCCGACGACAGGTTCCCGTGGCTGCCGGTGCTCGGCGCCGCCCTGGTGATCGGGGTGCTGTCGGCCACGGGCGCGGCCTCCATGCAGGTGATGGAGGCGCGCCCGATCGAGTTCTGGCCCACCGTCGTGAGCACCATTCCATCATGGATCTTCTGGGGGTTCGCGGCCCGCCCGATCTTCGCACTGACCAGGCGGGTTCCGCCGGGCCCGCCGCTGCGCCTCCGGAACCTGCTGGTGCACGCCCTGCTTGCGATGACCCTGGTGCTGGCGCAAACCCTGCTCATCGTGTGGCTCACGCGCCTGATGTATCCCCTTGTGGTGCGGGACCGGAGCTGGCCCTTCCTGCTCGGCGCCTTCCTGAGCAGCCGGGGGCTCTGGAACCTGCTGCTGTACGCCGGGCTGGTGACGCTGTTCCAGTCGATCTTTACCCGCAATGCGCTCCGGCGGCGCGAACTGTCGGCGGCCCAGCTGGAGACCGAACTGGCGCGGGCGCAGCTGCATGCGCTGCAGCTCCAGCTCCAGCCGCACTTCCTTTTCAACACGCTGCACGCCATTGGCGTGCTGACGCAGGACGAACCGGCGCGTGCGACCCGCATGATCGCCTCGCTGGGCGACCTGCTGCGCGGATCGCTCGACCACCGCGCGACGAAGGAGATCACCCTGGAGAAGGAGCTGGCCCTCCTCGAGCACTACCTCGACATCGAGTCGGTACGGTTTTCCGACCGGCTGCAGGTGTCGATCGACGTACCGGCGTCGCTGCGGCAGTACCTCGTGCCCACCTTCTCGCTGCAACCGCTGGTGGAGAATGCCGTGCGCCACGGGATCGCTCGACGCGTGGGCCCGAGCACCCTGCGCATTGCGGCCATGACGACAGGGGATCGCCTGCGCCTCACGGTGTGGAATGACGGACCCCCGGTCGATTTCGGGGCGATGGAGGAAGGGGTGGGACTCGCGACCACGCGCGACCGGCTCCAGCGCCTGTACGGTGAGGAGGGCCGCCTCGAACTCGTGAACCGCGACCACGGCGTGGAAGTGGCCCTGGAGGTGCCGGTGCATGACCGTCCCGTCCTCTAGGTCGCTCCGCGTGATGCTGGTCGACGACGAACCGCTCGTGCGGCTCGGCCTGCGGCGATTGCTGGAGCGGGAGCCGCAGGTCGAGCTGGTGGCGGAGTGCGCCGATGGCGACGAGGCGCTGGCGGCCGTGGCGGCGCACCGGCCCGATGTGTTGTTCCTCGACATGCAGATGCCAGGCAGGACCGGTCTCGACGTGCTGGCGGCGCTGGGGAGTGATCGGCCACGCGCAGTGGTGTTCGTGACGGCGCATGACCGCTACGCCATCGAGGCGTTCGAGCAGCACGCCGTGGACTATCTCCTCAAGCCGTTCGACGAACGTCGCTTTCGCGTGGCGCTCGGCCGTGTGCGGGAGCGGCTCGGGGCGGGGGGCGCCGATGACCGGCTCGATCGACTGCTCGAGACACTTCCATGGTCGGTGCACCTGGAGCGCATCCCGGCCCGGGTCGCCAACCGCGTCATCCTCGTGCCGGTGGCGGAGATCCAGTGGATCGAGGCGGCCGACAACTACGTGCGCCTGCACACCTCGTCGGGTCAATACTCGGTGCGGGAGACGATGAACAACCTCGCGGAGCAGCTCGACCCGCGGCAGTTTGCCCGGGTGCATCGCTCGACGATCGTGAACCTGGGTGGGGTGAAGGAGCTGCTGGCGCTGTCGAGCGGGGACTATGCGATTGTGCTGGCGAGCGGGGTCCGGCTCACGCTGAGCCGGGGGTACCGGAAGGCGTTCGAGGAACAGATCGGGCGGACGCTGGGATAGGCTTCACGGCGCCTTCACCGGCGGGTGCCACATGTCGTACTGCATGCGCCACTTGCCATCGGCACCCTTCACCCATACCACCAGATAACGCCCGGAGGCCGTCACGGGCTCTTCACTCCCGCGCTGGGTGGTGCTGGTCCAGGTGCCCACATCCACGATCATGTTGCCGCTCTGGATGAGCGACTCGGGCTGCAGCAGGTGCGACACCTGCTGCTGGTTCGGTCCGTGGGTGAAGTAGCGCTCGATGGCGGCGCGGCCGTGCACCTCGCGCTGCGACGGCAGGAGCGTGGCATCCTCGGTGTAGAGCTGGCCCAGTGCCGCCATGTCGTTCGCGACGAAGGCGGCGGAAAAGGCGCGCGCGTTCGCTGCTACGGCGGCACTGTCGGGGGTCGTCGGCGCCGATTGCGCGGCCAGGGGCAGCACGCCGGCTGCGATGATGGCAGCACAGGCGACAGGCATGTGAAAGCGGTTCATGGGGCCACCAGGTCGAGGGATTCCTGTCCGGCGGCGTCGGTGCCGATGCAGCGGGCCCGACCGGCGCGCTTGGCCGCGAGCAGGCGCCCGTCGGCAGTGGAGAGAAGTGCCTTGGGGCTTCCGGCGGACAGGTCGGCGTTGGTGCCGGCGACCCCGGCACTGAAGTTGATCGTCAGCTTCCGGTTGTCGCCGAGGTCGATGGGCGACGCGGCCACTTCCCGGCGCAGCGACTCCACCCGCACCAGCGCGGCGTCGCGCGGCGTGCCGGGCATGAGGATGACAAACTCCTCGCCGCCGTATCGGGCCACCATGTCGGTGCGTCGCATGGCGCGGTCGAGGAGCCGTGCCACCTCGATGAGGGCGCGATCACCCAGGGCGTGGCCGTAGATGTCGTTGATCTGCTTGAAGTGATCGACATCCAGGATGGCGAGCGAGAGCGGCTGCCCGTCGCGCGCACTGGCATCCATGGCGGCGGTGAGGGCCCGGTCGAAGTGGCCCCGGTTGTACAGGCCGGTGAGCCGGTCACGGGCGGCGAGGTACAGCAGGCGCTGGGCGCGACGCACGATGGTGACCGAGAGCAGCGCTGCGACACCCAGCAGCAGGAGCCGGGTGGAGAGGTCAACGGGAGAATAGGGACCGGCGTCGCCCACGTACATGGCGCTGCTGAGGTTGTAGCTCTGCGCCGCATACATCCAGAGCGCCCCATACTCGAGCAGCGCCAGCAATCCCACCACGATGCAGATACGCGCATCGTATCGCAGGCTGGTGGCGGTGATCGCCAGGAAATACATCTCGAAGGTGACCTTCGAGTTGAGGGCGATCATCGGCGACCCGACGATGAGGAAGGTGACCAGGGCGGTGCTGACCAGGGTGACATCGAGGGCACTGGAAGCAAAGCCAATCCAGGGCCGCCAGCGTCCCCGTCGGAGCGCGAGCCAGATGAGGTACGCGGCAAGGGCGGCAATGGCCGTGACGCCGAAGCCGGTACGGTAGATCGGCTCGTTGGGGTCGTGAACGATATTCCAGGTAGGCGCGATGAGCAGGAGCCCCATCGCGACCAGGCGCACGCGCGCCACCACGAATTCGCCCTCGATACCGGCGGCGGCGAGGGCGGGATCGGGCGGCGCCCAGAGCGGCGGCGCGGCGGCATCGCCGGAGTAGCTGTTCGACGCGGAGGTGTCAATCATGGTCTCGGGGAAATCCTCAGGATCTCTCCCTTACCGGAATCGACGAGCAGGTACAGTGTGCCATCGGGGCCCTGTGTCACGTTGCGGATCCGGCGCTTCCTGTCCCGGAAGCGTTCTTCACTCGCACCGGTTGGGCCGAGCGCGACGCGCACCAGGCCTTGCCAGGCGAGCGCCCCCGTGAAGAAGCTGCCCTGCCACCGGGGAAAGGCGTCGCCGGTGTAGTAGCTGAGCCCGGACGGCGCGATGGACGGCACCCAGTAGTAGTCGGGCTGCTCCATGCCTTCCTTCGTCGTGCCCTCGCCGATCTTGTCGCCGGAGTAGTCCTTGCCCCAGGTGATCACCGGCCAGCCGTAGTTCCTGCCTGCTTCCGGGTGATTGAGCTCATCGCCACCCTGCGCGCCATGCTCGATGGTCCAGAGCTGGCCGGTCTCCGGATGAATGGTGGCGCCCTGGACGTTGCGATGCCCGTACGACCAGATCTCCGGCAGCGCGCCCTTCCGGTCGACGAACGGATTGTCGGGCGGAATGGAACCGTCGGAATTGATGCGGATGATCTTGCCGAGCGTGTTGGTAAGGGTCTGGGCGCTGTCGCGATACTCGAAGCGCTCTCCCGTGGTGATGAACAGGGTGCCATCGCGCGCGAAGACGAGTCGCGACCCGAAATGGTTCCCGCCGCTCACCTTGGGGACCTGGCGCCAGATGACCTCGACATTCTCGAGGCCGGCGCTGGTGAGCTTGCCGCGTGCCACCGCAGTGCCGGCGCCGCCCTCACCCGACTCGGCGTAAGAGAGATACACCAGCTGGTTCTCCACAAAGCCGGGGTCGATGGCGACATCCAGCAGGCCACCCTGGCCTCGTGCCACGACCTCGGGCACGCCGTTGATCGGCTCGGATAACCCACCGGTGGGTGACACCAGTCGCAGTCGACCAGGGCGCTCGGTCACCAGCGCGCGCCCATCGGGAAGGAAGGCGAGTCCCCAGGGGTTCTCGAGGCCCTCGGCGTACACGGCCACAGTGGCGGAATCGAGCGACCCGATGGCGTACTTCTGGGCGTCGGAGCGCTCGCACGCGCCGACCCCGAGTGCCAGCGTAACGACAGAGATCCCGGCTACGTGCATCTGGCATCGTGACATGCCGAAGGATACACCGGAGATACCACATGGCTCCTCTCGGTGGCTCCGGGGGCAAGGGTCAGGGTGTGGGTCCGTAACCGACGCCGTCCGGCGACGACCCCACGTCGATTCTCCGGGCGAGCGTGTGCGTCCCCATGTCGACGAGGCCGACGGACGGGTCGTCGGCCAGGGTGACGAACGCGGTTCGGCCGTCGGGGGCGATGCTCACGCCGCGTGGCGATGGGAGTGCATCGAGCTTCCAGGTGACGGACCGGGTCGCGACATCGATGACGTGAATGGCGCCGCCTTCCGGGTCGCACACGATGGCGGTGCTGCCATCCGCCGAGATGGCGAGGCGGTAGGGCAGCGTGAATCCCCGGAGCGTACTGACAATTGCCCCGGTGCCGGTATCGATGATGCTGACCGTTCCGTCGGTGTTGCTCCCCGCAAATACCAGGCTGCCGTCGGGCGTCACCGCGATGCCTTCCACCCTTGGTGCCACCGTGATCGACCGCACAAACGTTCGGGTGACCAGGTCGATTTCGGAGACGCTGCCGGAGCCGACATTGGAGGTGAAGACGCGCCTGCCATCGGCGGTGATGGCCGCCATGTGCGAGCCCTGGGCCTCGGTGGGGATCACTGCCTCGATCGCGCCGGTCCCGATGTTGACAATCACCACATTGGCGGTCGATTCGGAGGTCACGACCACCCGGCCCTCGTCCCCGGGAATGAACACCACGCCGTGTGGCCGGGTGTACTCGCCCAGCGAGATGGTGCGGATCACCCTTGCCGTCGCGATATCGATGATGGCTAGCTGATTGCCGGCTGGGCGGGTACCGTAGATGGTCACCACGCCAATGCGCCCGCTCGGTGCGATCGCCGCCTCGTGCGGCCCCGTGCCGACGGCGATGAACTGCATGCTGTCGGTCCCGAGGTCGATGAGCGACGCGCTGGCGGCTTCCTGGTTGGCGACGAGGAGATGACCTGTACGGAGGCCCTGCGCCGCCGCGCGGCCGGGGAATGCCACGGTCGTGAACGCGATCAGGGCGAGGGCGGCCGGGACGCGGCGCGGGTTGCGCATGATGGTCATGGCTCCGGAAGAAGAGGATATTCACCACCGACGTACTCGAGGTCCCCAGTGTGTCACCCAGCGTGCACCATGATGCTTGCGCTGGCGCTCCTGACGCCAGCGAGCGGCGCAACGGCCCAGCAGACTCGGACCCGCAACGTGGTGCTGATCGTGGCCGACGGCGTGCGCTGGCAGGAGGTGTTCCGCGGCGCCGACCCGGCGCTGGTGCAGGCGGTGCAGGGGGTTGAGGACACCGCCCGGCTCCGGGCCGACTTCGTGCGCGCCACGGCACCCGCCGCGCGCCAGGTGCTGATGCCATTCCTCTGGGACGTGCTCGCGCGCCAGGGCCAGGTGATCGGCGACTCCGCCCTGGGCAGCAATGCGCAGGTGACCAACGGCTACAAGTTTTCGTATCCCGGCTACAACGAGATGCTCTCCGGGATGCCCGATACCCGGATCAACTCCAACGACTTCGGCCTCAATCCCAACACCACGGTATTCGAGTGGCTCGATGGCCAGCCCGGGTTCCGGGGCAAGGTGGCGGCATATGCCACCTGGGGTGTGTTCCGCTCGATCTTCGCGCGGGACCGCACCGGGCTCTGGGTACGCGCCGGGTGGGAACCACCGTTTCCCCAGCCTCACAGTGATGCCGAACGCCAGCTCAACAACCTGTACGGCACGATGGTGCACTACTGGGACAACAATACCTTCGATGGCCTGGTGCATGCCTCGGCGCTCCAGTACCTGCGCGTGTCACGGCCGCGGGTGCTTTTCGTGGGTTATGGCGAGCCGGACGAATGGGCGCACGGCCGCCGCTACGACCTCTACCTGCGCTCGATCCACCAGGTGGATGCCGACATCGCGGAACTGTGGACCACCATGCAGGCGCTGCCAGAGTATCGCGGCACGACGACGTTCATCATTACCGCCGACCACGGCCGGGGCCGGGGCAATGACTGGACCGACCATGGGCGCGACGTCGACGGAGCGGAGCGGGTGTGGATGGCGGTTATCGGGCCCGACACGCCGGGTCGGGGAGTGCGGCATGACGAGGACGTGACCCAGTCGCAGGTCGCCGCGACGATCGCCGCCCTGCTGGGCAAGGACTTCCAGGCGGCGGTTCCGGGCGCAGCGCCCGCCATTGCGGGTGTGATCGGCAAGTGACCTGGTGCGACGACCGGAGCCGTTCAGGCATCAGACTGTGGGGCCGGCCAACCTGGCCCGCACAGGAATACTCTCCATGGAGAAGGCCGCGATGACTCGTTCGCTCGTATTATTTCTCGCCCTGGGTGGCGCCGGAACACTGCAGGCGCAACAGCAGCCACTGGTGGGTGCCTGGCAGATTTCCTATGTGGCCGGCATGATGATCGAGAACGGTGAACAGACGCCGATCATGGGAACCGGGGTGCTCACGATCGAGGCACAGGGCGATTCCCTCATCGGCACGCTCGTCAACGAGGCCACAGCAGAAATTCCCGCCCGCCCGCCGGCCCGCCTTGCCGGCAAGGCGGACACGGGGGACGTCGTCTTCATATCGCGGACCAAGGCCAAGCTCAACATGAACGGCGTCGAGCGTGAGGAGACGGCGATCGGCACCTGGACGCTCACCGCCAAGGGCGACTCGCTTGCGGGGACGGTGGAGCGCAAGATCGAGGGGTTCGATGCCGGTGGGAGCATCCCGAGGCAAGTCACCGGCACGCGCCAGAAGAGCTGACGCGTCCCCGGCAGCCTAGTGGGCGTGCGCGGAGGGCGTCCACCAGGCATCGACGTGGTAGTACCAGACGCCGTCGGCGCCGAGCTTCCAGATGACGAGGTACTTGGCGCTCCCGGCGACCAGCTTCCCATCCTTGCCGGGCGCGTCGAGTGTCGCCTCGCCCAGTTCGTAGGCGTAGTTGCCATTCACGTCGAGTGAGATGGTCCGGAACTTCAGGTTCTTCACTCCCGCTGCCAGCATCCCGCCAAACGTCTTCTCGATATTCGCTGCCCCGGTCATCGCCTCGCTCTCGGGCGGGATGATCATGGCGCCGGCATCATAGATGCTGGCTATGCCCTTGGTGTCGCCCTTGGCGGCGTATGCCATCCACTCGGCGTTGCGGGCATCGATCGCCTTTCGCACTGCGGCAGGGTCGTGGGGCTTGGCCGCGGCCTGTGCCGTGGCGACGGTCGGGAGCGCGAGGAGCACGAGGAGCATGGCAGTGCGACGCATGACAGTCCTTCCGGGGAATGGGTTTCGCATTTGTCCAAGCGGTTCCGGGGAGCGGACGACAGATTGTACCGGAACCCATGGTGCCTTGAAGCGACCCCAACCTTTCCCGGCCAATGACAAAACGCAACCAGCTTCCCGCCATCGCCCTTCTCCTCGCCTGTGGTATCGTGCCGCTGCGGGCCCCGCGACCAGGCGACGCGGCGGCGGGACTCTCCTGGCTTGCCGGGTGCTGGCAGGGCGGCACCAGCACCAGGGTGATCGAGGAGCAGTGGATGCGCCCCCGAAACGGCACCATGCTGGGCAGTGCCCGGACCACTTCAGGCGCGGATGTGGTGGCGATCGAGTTCGTGGAACTTCAGCTCCGCGGGGACTCGGTGGGCTACATCGTGACGCCAATCGGCCAACAGCGTACGACGTTCCGCGGCCGAATGACAAGCGAGCACGGGTTCACGGTGAGCAACGAGTCAAACGACTTCCCGACCAGCGTGGGATACGGGCTGGTGAGCCGTGATTCCCTGAGCGCGTGGATCGAGGGTGGGCAGGGCGCGGAAAAGCGACGGATCCCGTACGAGTATCACCGGGTGCCCTGCGAGGAGCGCTAGCCTGCGGCGCCGTCGAGAAAAGCGGTGGTGACCTCGCTGGCGCGCCCCAGCACGCTTCCCGGGGCCTCACCGGCGATATCCTGGCAGTCGCGCACGAAGTGGGCGTGGTCGTAGTAGCCGCTGTCATGCGCCACGGCGCTGAGCGACCGGTGCGGGTCGCTCCGGGCCGTGCCGAGCGCGCGCTGCAAGCGGGCGATCCGGGCCAGCGTGCGGGGCGAGAGTCCCACATGCTCGGCGAAGAGCCCCTGCACACGTCGAGTGCCGAGACCGACACTGTCGGCGAGGGCCCGGATCGTCACCGGTGACGTGCCGCGCATGAGTCGGCGCGCGAGCGCCACAGCGACGGGGGGCGGAGCCGCAATGCTCGAGGCGTGCCGCTCGACATCCGCACGGAGGCACCGGAGGCGCTCCTCAGGCCGCTCTGCGCTGCTTGCCGAATGGAGCAGCCGATCCGCGACGAGGAGCTGGTCGGCCGGAAGCATGCGGTCGCGCAGGTCGCGCATGGGCACGCGGAGAAAGAGGCCGGCGGCCCAGGGATGGAGGCGTACGCCTAGCACCTCCAGGCGGCCTCGCGGCACAATGCGCACGGCGGTGGTGAGCTGCCCGGCGACTTGCCGAACGGGCTGCCGTTCGGCCAGGCCGGCGGTGCTGCGATCGACGTCATCGCCGGTACTGAGCAGCAGCTCGACCCGGCCGTCGGGGATGATGGGCGCGGCAGCATCGGATTCGTGCGCCTCGGTGGTGAGGCTCCAGAAGCACTGAACAAAGGTCGCCGAGGCGCCGGTGGCGGCGTACTCTTCGTACCTCATGTCCCGGTGCGCTGGGCGATCGTGCTCCCCATGATGCTTGCCCTGACTGCCGCCATCCTCGGGTCATTCTCGAGGGCGCCGAGGAACGGCCACCAGGGAATGTACGAACTGAACGGTGCCACTTCCTTCACCATCCGCTGCAGCACCACCAGCGCCCGATCATCGGCCCCGACAAGCGCCAGCCACGATGCACCGGCCAGGTCGGGCAGCTTGCCCTGCGCCATCCACTCCTCGATGGTGGCGGCCGCCAGGGGCAGCCGGGCTGGATCAGGCTTCGAAATCATTTCCGCTGCCTTGTCGGCCTCGAAGCCGAGCAGTGGCGCAGCACGCCGGGCGTAGTCGGCCGCGCTGGAACCATGCCCATCTTCGATATCCATGAACATGAGCTGCAGCAGGGCGGGCCAGAGGCGGGGCTGGAGCTCGAGGGACTTCTCGAACGCGGCGCGACCGGCATCCCGCGCATCGACCGTGACGAGGTGTGCGCCGAGTGCCATCTGTGTCACGGGCGAAACAGGGTCGAGCGTCACGGCCTTCTGGAAGGCGGTGCCGGCGTCTTCGTGGCGGCCCACGGTCTCCAGCAGCTCGCCGTACCATTGCCAGGTGCCTGCCGCATTGGGGTCGAGTGCCAGCGCGCGTTCATAGCTCGACTCGGCGGCCTTCCAGTTCCAGTCGTAGTTCTTCTCCAGGTATCCGCGCGCCGCATACGCCTCAGCGCTGCTGCTGTCGAGCGCCAGCGCGCGCGTGATCGCCTCGCGTGCCTCTGGAGCGGCCTGCGCCACAGTGGCGCCGCCGTACTCGGGGAGCAGTACCTGCGCCATGCCCATGCCGGCCCAGGCACGGGCATAGCTGGAGTCGAGTTCGAGTGCGGCGTGGAACTGCGCGATGGCCTGCATGAGGTCCACGGCACCACTCCGTTGCCGCAGGGCCTGCCGGCCGCGCAGGTAGGCGTCGTGGGCTGCCGGGTTCTCCGTGCTGCCAGTGGCGGCGGGCGCCGCACTGGCAGTGAGGCCGAGATGCGCGGCCAGGGCGGCGGCGATGGCGCCCGCCACTTCGTCTTCCAGGGCGAACAGGTTGCTGGACTCCTTGTCATACTTGCCGTCCCACAGCTGGAACCCCGACTTGGCATCGACGAGGCGGGCCCGCACCCGGACATTGTCGCCGGCGCGCTGCACGCTGCCCTCGAGTACGTGCCGCACGCCCAGCTTGCGGCCGATCTCGTCCACCGGCAGGCGCGTACCCTTGAATGCGAACGACGACGTGTTAGCGGCCACCCGCAGGCCGGGAATACGGGACACGGCGCCGAGTATTTCCTCCGAGAGGCCGTCGCTGAAATAGTCCTGGCCTGAATCGGCGCTGAGATTAGTGAGGGGCAGGACAGCGATCGAACTCCCATCGACCGGCGCGGGAGCCTTGCCGGCCCCGGACCGGAGGGCCACGGCGCCGACCACCAGCGCCAGGGCGGCAGTGGCCAGGACGCCCACCAGGCGCCGCCGCCCCGGTGTCGACTGCGACGCCGGCTGGACCGGCGCGGGGACCTGGTGCAGGCCGGATCCATACGCCTCGAGCTGTGCCACCACGGCGTCGCCGTCGGGGACGCGCGCGGAGGGCTCCTTGGCGAGCAGCTGCATGATCAGGTGGGCAAGCGCTGGCGGCGTATCGGGACGGGCGTCGGTGATCGGCGCGGGCTGCTGGGTCACGTGCGCCGCCAGCAGCTGCTGTGGACTACCGCCCGCGAACGGGGGTCGTCCGGCCAGCATCTCATAGCCGACCACGCCCAGTGAGTAGAGGTCGGCACGATGATCGAGCCCGGGATCGGCCACGACCTGTTCCGGCGCCATGTAGGCCGGGGTGCCCACGGTGACGCCGACACCGGTGAGCATCGACTGGGGCGCGGCGTCCGTCACGGCCCGCGCAATGCCGAAGTCGACCACGAGCGCATGATCGTCGGCGATGAGGATGTTGTCGGGCTTGATATCGCGATGGATCACGCCGGCGCGATGGGCCTTGGCCAGGGCATCGGCCACCTCGCGCATCCAGCGCACCACCAGGGCGAGCGGGAGCGGACCCTCGCGATCGATACGCTCGCGCAGGGACTCCCCATCGACGAGCGGCATGACGTAGAAGAGCAGCGACCCTTCCGCACTTTCCGGCCGGGGCGGGATCTCGCCCGAGTCGATGAGGCCCAGAATGTGGGGATGCTGGAGCTGCGCGGCGATGCGGATCTCACGGAGGAAGCGGTCGCTGCCAAGGGCGACAGCCAGATCGGGCCGCAACACCTTGATCGCCACTTTCCGCTGGTGCCGGATATCCTCGGCCATCCAGACGGTGGACATGCCACCCTGGCCGAGCAGGCGCTCGATGCGATACCTGCCCTCGAGGGCGCCCGCGAGGCGGGTGGCGGTATCGGATGGGAGCTGGGGCATGAGGTAAAGTAGACGGTGGCAGCCCCCGGGAAGTTACGGGGCGACAGAACTCCGGGCGTGGTCCCGCCGTAGTGGGTGGATCCCATCCGCGATAACTGGAGGATGCGTCAGTGAGACTGGCCCTTGCCCTGGTGCTCGTATTGCCCGGTGTTGCTTCATCGCAGGCGTGCCCGTCGGGTACACCCGAAGCGGTGCCCTTTGCCCCGGGGACGTCCGACCCCAACCGGCTCTTCCATGGCGCCCTCACGCCAGACGGTCGCGAATTCTGGTTCTTCAAGAAGGTGGGTGCCGACCTGCAGGCCGAGGAGTACCGCCTCTTCCGGGCGGTGCAGCGGGGCGATGGGTGGGGCGATCCGGCACAGGTGACGATCGGTGTCGAGGCGTCCGACCTCTACCCGGCGTTCACGCCCGATGGCAAGCGACTGGTGTTTGCGTCATACCGCAGGGCGCCCGGCGACACGCTGGCGCATCCGAATGCGTCGCTCTGGGTGGTGGAACGACAGGGGGCAGGGTTTGGCGAGCCACGGCCGATCAGCGCCCTGGCGCGTCCCGGTGACTATTTCTCGCAGCTGGGTGTGCAGCCAGACGGGTCGCTGCAGTACCGGCGCACGTTGCCCGACTGGCGGACGACGGAATCGTGGCTCAGTGCCCCGCAGGGGACGACCTGGGGCGCGCCAGTGCCGGACTCGCTGGTGAATCGCTGGATGGGCTGGCGACCGGAGACACTGCGGGTGTGGGGCGGGGAGCGGTCGCCTGACGGCAATGCGGTGGTGCTGGAGATTGCCGACCGCGACCCGGTGAATCAGCGGCCGACGCAGACCGACCTCTGGGTCAGCGTGCTGCGGGACGGCGTGTGGCTGGAGCCGAAGCGCCTGGGCCCATCCGTGAATGATGCTGAGGCCACCGACAACTTCGCGTTCTTCTCGCCCGACGGCTGCACGCTGCTCTGGACACGGAACTTCAGCCGCTTCATGGCGATCGACTGGGGCAGCGCCGTGGCGGGCGCGCTCCAGCAGCAGCCTAGGTGAGCGGTGCCGCCGGCATGGCGCGCCCAATGACGATGCTGATGTTGTCGGTGCCGCCGCCGTCGAGTGCCTCCTGCAGGAGCGTCTCGCAGGCCTGTTTTGCCGATGTCATCGAGGTGAGCACCTCACGGATCCGGTCGTCGGTGACGTGGCGGGTCAGGCCGTCGCTGCAGAGCAGGTACACACTGCGCCACTCGGATGCGAGCCGGGTTACCACGGGCACCGAGCTGTGACCGCCGATGGCACTGGAGAGCACGTGTGAAAGCCGGGAGCGGGCGGCATCGCCGGGCACCATGACGCCGAGGTCGATCAGTTCCTGGGCCATCGTCTGGTCGCGGGTGAGCTGGATCAGGTTGCCCTCACGCAGCAAGTAGCAGCGGGAGTCGCCGACCTGGAGGAGATAGATCCAGGGCCAGACGCCAAGGAAGAGGGTGAGCGTGGTGGCCATGCTCCCGATCTGCTCGGTTTCGGCGTGCTTGCAGACGTCCTCGTGGCAGTGGCGTGCCGCTTCCTGCAGGTCGTCGGTGAGCTGTGCCTCGCCGGCCCCGGCGCCGTAATAGCAGCGCATCGTCTCGGTGACATAACGGGACACCGACTCCACGGCGAGGCGGCTGGCCGCCTCACCGTGCTGGCTTCCGCCCACGCCGTCGGCCACCATCGCGATGAAGGCGAGGCGTTCCTCGCCGGAGGCGGCCCTGGCGTTGGTCGGCAGGCTGGAGAGCTTGATGTCCACCCGCTTGTGCAGCGTCGCCACCAGGAAGTTGTCCTGATTCTGCTTCCGGACCTTGCCCTGGTGCGTGAGCCCGAAGACGTCGATTTCGCTATCGAGCGGCTTGCGTGCCGGCGCGGGGGCGGCGACCGCATGGTCGATGCTGGTCATGGCTTCCTTCCTCTCAGGATCCATCACTCAAGATCATACCCCGGATCCGGCCCGGCGTCAGGGTACCCTTCCAGCCGGTTGCGGGACCCGGTCCCAGTCGCGTTATTTGCTAATCCTGATCTACCCCTGCCAAAGCCAGACGGAACCCGGCCCTGACTACTGTCGAACGTGCCTGCCCGGCCTGTAGTACCCCGCTTCCTGCCCAGGCGCAGTTCTGCATGCATTGTGGCGTGGCAACCCCCACCGATCCGGGGGTGCCGCCACGCGTCGCCACGACCGGAGCCTTCGAGGTAGCGAAGGTCACCGAGGCGCTGGCGGGGCGGTACAAGGTTGAGCGGGTGCTGGGGGAGGGCGGCATGGCGACGGTGTACCTCGCCACCGACCTCAAGCACAAGCGGAAGGTGGCGCTCAAGGTGATGCGCCCCGAGCTGGCGGCGACGCTGGGCGCCGACCGGTTCCTCCGCGAGGTGGAGATTGCGGGCCAGCTGACGCATCCGCACATCCTCCCGATGCACGACTCGGGGGAGGCGGAGGGTGTCTTGTACTACGTGATGCCGTATGTGGCGGGCGAGACGCTGCGGGAGCGGCTGCAGAAGGGTGCGCTCCCGGTAGACGATGCGCTCCGGCTAGCCCGTGAAATCGCGGAGGCGCTGGCGTATGCGCATCGGCAGGGGATCATCCATCGCGACATCAAGCCGGCCAACATCCTCCTGAGCGAAGGGCATGCGCTGGTGGCCGATTTCGGCATCGCGCGCGCCGTGGGCGAGGGCGGTGGCGAGGCGCTCACCAGGACGGGGCTCGCCGTCGGCACGCCGCAGTACATGGCGCCGGAACAGGCGACGGCGGAGAAGGATATCGATGGCCGGGCCGACATCTATGCCACGGGCGCGATCCTGTATGAAATGCTTGCCGGAGAGCCCCCCTTCAGCGGGCCGAGTGCGCGGATCATCCTGACGCGGAGCCTGACCGAAGCGCCCCGCTCGCTCACCGGCGTTCGCCAGGGATTGCCGGAGGCGGTGGACAGCGTGGTGCAGAAGGCGCTGGCCAAGAACCCGGTCGACCGGTACGCGACGAGCGATGCGCTGATCGGGGCGATCGATGCGATGCGCCAGGTGGGCGTGTCGTCGGGCACGTCGCCCGTGGTGGTGCCACCGGCCACCGAGGTCGTGCCCGCGAGCACGAAGGCGGCGTCGGCGGTGGCGGATGCCGGGTCCAGGCGGTGGTTCTCGGCGCGCAACCTGGTGATCGCGGGTGCCGCGGCGGTGGTGTTGTGGGCAGTCGGCGCCACGGTCGTGGCATCGCGGGGCGGTGCGGGGAAGGCGACATCCGCGGGGGCCGCTACCGGCAACCGGATCGCGGTGCTGCCCTTCGAGAACCAGGGTGCCACCGCGGACGAGTACTTCGCCGATGGCATCGCCGACGAGGTGCGAGGCAAGCTCTCGCGGGTGCGCGGGCTCGAGATCATCGCATCGTCGAGCTCCGCCGAGTACAAGGGAAGCAGCAAGCGCCCCGCCGAGATCGCGAAGGAGCTCGGCGCCGACTACCTGCTGCTGGGCAAGGTGCGCTGGGCCGGGGGCGAAGGTGGGAAGCGGCGGGTGCAGGTGGTGCCGGAACTGATCGACGCCCGCACAGGCAGCGTGAAATGGCAGCAGAGCTTCGACAACGACATCACCGACGTGTTCGAGGTGCAGTCGCAGATCGCGAGCCGGGTGGCGGGGGCACTGGGCGTGGCGCTGGCGGGTGGGGAGCGGCAGGAGCTGACCAGCCGTCCCACCGCCAACGTGGCGGCGTATCAGCTCTACCTGAAGGCGCGCGCCATCCCGGGGGGCGACCCGCCGTCGCTTCGGGAGGCCATCGCCAATCTGGAGCAGGCGGTGGCGCTGGACTCCTCGTTCTACGATGCCTGGGCGGCGCTCTCGATCGCGAATTCCCGGCTGTACGCGAACGGCGGCCCGAACCCCGATGTGGGCCGACGGGCAAAGGATGCGCTCGACCGGGCGACAAGACTCGACGCCTCGGGCCCCAGCACCAGCCTCGCGGCGGCCAGGTATCACGAGATCGTCACCAGGGACTACGCCCAGTCGGACGCTGCCATCGAGCGGGCGCTGCAGGCGGCCCCATCCAACGCTGAAGTGCTGGCATCGGCATCGCTCGCCGACGTCCGACATGGGGACCGGGATGCCGCCGTGGCGAAGCTCGAGCGGGCACGGGAACTGGACCCACGATCCTTCTTCACCCTCGGGCGGCTGGCCGCCCTGTACTGCGGCCCAAGCGTCGCTGGTCGGACGCCGAGGCGGTGTACAGCACCGCCCTGCTGCTCCAGCCTAGCGACCTGGGGATGATCGCGGGCCTGGCGATGGTGCGGGCGCAGGCAGGCAGACTGCAGGATGCGCGGGCGGGCGTCCGCCAGGCCATCGAGTCAGGGCGTACCGGCACCGAGCATCGCCGCCCAGTTGTCCGGACGGCAGGAAGTGTCGTGGATCATGGAGGACAACGACCGGCAGCTGGTGTTCCGCCTCACGCCGCAGGCCTTCGACAACGACCGGGCCTGGTGGGGCCAGTCGCTGGCGACGGCGTACTGGCAGGCCGGGGATACCGCTCGTGCCCGCGCCTATGCCGATTCCGCGATGGCTGAGTCGAAGCGGCAGGCGGACGACTCACCAGCAACGGGGAACTCCAGGTGCTCTACGGGCTGATGCTTGGCTTCGCACACCGGGCGGCAGAAGCCCGGGCTGTAGTCGGCCCGGGCGCTGAGCTTCCCGAACGACCCCGCGCGCGCGACATATGCCTATGTGCGAATCAATGCCGTCCGCATCGAACTGGCCTTGGGCAACCCCTCCGGGGCCCTCGACATCCTGGAGAAGAACGCCGACTTGCCCGGCATGCCGTCGCCGAACATGCTGGCGCTCGACCCGACGTATGCGTCGTTGAGGGGGAATCCGAGGTTCGAGAAGTTGTTGAAGGGGACGTGAGGACGTGAGGGTGTGAGGGGAACAGCTGCTGCGTGAGCGGGAACTGCAACTGCGTGAGGGAAATGAGAGCACTTGTCCGTAGCTGAAAGAGCTTGTCCCGCCTGTCATACGCCGCTTCCGGTGCAAGCGCAGTTCTGCATGCACTGTGGTGTCGCGACGCCCACCGATCCGGGGGTGCCGCCGCGCATGGCGACCACCGGCGCCTTCGAGGTGGCGAAGGTGACTGAGGCGCTGGCCGGCCGCTACAAGGTGGAGAAGGTGATCGGCGAAGGCGGGATGGCGACGGTGTACCTCGCCACCGACCAGAAGCACAAGCGAAAAGTCGCCGTGAAAGTGATGCGACCGGAGCTGGCCGCCACGCTCGGTGCCGAGCGGTTCTTGCGCGAGGTGGAGATCGCGGGCCAGCTCAGTCATCCGCACATCCTGCCGATGTACGACTCGGGCGAGTCGGACGGACTCCTGTACTACGTGATGCCGTACGTGCCGGGCGAGACACTGCGGGAGAAGCTGCAGCGGGAGGGCGCATTGCCGGCCGAGGATGCGTTGCGGCTCGCGCGTGAAGTGGCGGAAGCGCTGGCGTACGCCCACCGGCAGGGGATCATCCACCGGGACATCAAGCCGGCCAACATCCTGCTGAGCGAAGGGCATGCGCTGGTGGCCGACTTCGGCATCGCGCGCGCCGTGGGTGACAGCGGCGGGGAGCAGCTTACGCGGACCGGCATCGCCGTGGGCACCCCGCAGTACATGGCGCCGGAGCAGGCGACGGGGGAGAAGGAAGTTGATGGCCGCGCCGACGTCTATGCGACCGGTGCGGTGCTCTACGAGATGCTGGCGGGCGAGCCGCCGTTCACGGGGCCAAGTGCCCGGATCATCCTGACCCGGAGCCTCACCGAAGCACCCCGGTCGCTCTCCCTGGTGCGGCAGGGGCTCCCGGACACGGTGGACGGTGTAGTGCAGAAGGCGATGGCGAAGAACCCGGTGGATCGCTACGCCACCGGCGATGCCCTGGTGGCAGCGCTGGACGGCGTGCGGCAGATGGGGATGAGCTCCGGGTCTTCGCCGGCGCTGACTCCGCCCCCCACCGAAGTGCTGCCAGCGAGCAGCAAGGTGGCGGCGGCGGACCAGACGCCGAAGCGGTGGTTCTCGGTGCGCAACCTGGCGATCGCGGGTGTGGCGGCGCTGGTCATGTGGGCGGTTGCGGCGACGGTGCTGGCATCGCGTCGGCCTGCCGTGGCGGTCGGAGGCAAGGTCGGCAACCGCATCGCGGTGCTGCCGTTCCAGAACCAGGGTGCCTCTACCGACGAGTATTTCGCCGACGGCATCGCCGACGAGGTGCGGGGCAAGCTGTCCGGTATCAGCGGGCTCAAGGTGATCGCGTCGTCGAGTGCCAGCCAGTACAAGGGAAGCACCAAGCCGCCGCAGGAGATCGCGAGCGAGCTGGGTGCCGACTACGTGCTGCTGGGGACGGTGCGCTGGGCCAGCGGCGCGGACGGCAAGCGCAGGGTGCAGGTGGTGCCGGAGCTGATCGACGCGCGCTCGGGCAACGTGAAGTGGCAGCAGAGCTTCGACACCGATATCACGGATGTATTCGAGGTGCAGTCCCAGATCGCGACCCGGGTGGCGGGGGCGCTGGGCGTGGCGCTCGGCGGGAGCGAACAGGAAAAGGTGATCAAGCGGCCCACCGACAATGTCGAGGCCTACCAGCTCTACCTCAAGGGGCGCGCCATCCAGGGCGCGGACCCCGCGAGCCTCCGGGAATCGGCCGCGTACCTGGAGCAGGCGGTCGCGCTGGATTCCACCTTCGGCGATGCCTGGGCAGCGCTGTCCATCTCGTTGAGCCGGCTGTACTCGAACGGTTTTGCCAGTCCCGTCACCGCCCAGCGGGCCAAGGAAGCACTGGCGCGCACGGTAGCGCTCGATCCGAACGCGGCTCGGACGCACCTTGCCGCTGCCCGCTACAACGCCCTCGTCCCCAAGAACCCGGAGCTGGCACGCGGTGAAATGGACCTGGCGCTTCGCGCGGCGCCAGGGGACGCCGAGGTGCTCTCGGCGGCGGGTCTTGGTGACATGGGCGACGGCGACCTTGGCTCCGCCCTGGCCAAGCTGGAGCGGGCCCGAGAGATCGACCCCCGCTCCTACGTGACACTCTACAACTTGGCGCAGGTCTACGCCTACCTGAACCGGCCGGCGGACGCCGAGGCGACGGCGGCCGCCGCGCTGCTGGTGCGGCCCGGCGACCTGAACGCGATCCAGTGGGTGGCGATCGAGCGAGTGGCCCAGGGAAGACTGGACGATGCGCGGGCTGGCATCAGGGCCGCAATCGAGGCGGGTACGCCGGCACCAGCCGTTGCGGCGCATTTCGCGGGGTTCCAGGAAACGTCGTGGATCCTGGACGAACGAGAACGCCAACTGGTGTTCCGGCTCACGCCGTCGGCCTTCGACAACGACAGGGCCTTCTGGGGCCAGTCGCTTGCCATGGCCTACTGGCAGAGAGGCGATGCGGCCAGGGCGCGGGCATACGCCGACTCGGCCCTCGCCCCGTCCCGGTCCCAGGCTGAGGCTTCGCCCAATGATGCCCAGCTCCAGGTGCTGTACGGAGTCGTGCTTGCGCTGGCCGGCAAGGCAGCCGAGGCCCGCGCGGCCCTTGCAAACGGAATTGCCGTGTCCCGCAACGGCACGACCCAGCATTTCTACATTGTGCTCAACGCCGCGCGGATCGAGACGATCCTGGGCAACAAGGACCGCGCTATCGAGTACATCGAGGAGATCAGGAAGGGGGGCGGGTATCTGGCGCCGAAGTACCTCGCGCAGGATCCGACCTTCGCCTCGCTCAAGGGGAATCCGAGGTTTGAGGCGCTGTTGAAGTAGGCGGTGGGCGGGTGGGCGGGTAGCGGGTCGTATTAGATTGCAACGCTTCGTGATTGTGCCACGTTCTTCCCGGGGGTTCTTCCAATGTTCGAGCGGTGCGGTTCACGCTTCCTTCCGGCGCGCGCGCTGGCGGCGTCGGCCCTGATTCTTGTTGTCGGCCTTGGTGGCTGCAGCAAGGGTGACACCGGCAAGGCGGAAGCCAACGGCGGCGCCACGATGGCGGACGCCCCGAAGCCCAAGACCGTCGCGATCATTCGCGCCGCCGACTGGATCGGCAGCGAATGGAGCGAGGACGCGCTCAAGGTCGGCCTCCAGGAAGCGGGGCTCGAACCCGGCCGCGACTTCGTGTTCACCGTCTCCAGCGCCCAGGGCGACCTGGCGACCCTGCCGAGCCTGATCGACGCGGCGCTCGACGCAAAGGTCGCCGTGATCGTGGCGCTGCAGGACGAGACCCTCAAGGCGGCGGTGGAGCGGGTCAAGACAACGCCGGTCGTGTTCGACGTCCTCTCCGATCCCTTCTCGGCGGGGGCAGGTACCAGCGACTCGGTGCACCTGCCCAACATCACCGGCGTGTACTCGCCGGGCCTGGGCGACCCGGAGCAGCGCGCTCGCGTGGCGCTGATCCAGAAGGTGGTGCCCAAGGCCACGCGCATCGGCGTGCTCTTCAGCCCGCTCGAGCCGCTGGCCGTGAGCATGAAGGACAAGATGACCGCGTCGGCCAAGGCAGCGGGCCTGACGGTCGTGGCGGTGCCGATCAGCAGCGCCACCGAGGGGTCGGAGGCGACGACGGCGCTGATCGCGAAGAAGGTCGGTGCCATCGAGATCTACGGGAACGCGGCGCACGCGGCATTCGAGAGCATCATCAAGGTGGCGAAGGAGAACAACGTCCCCGTCTTCTCCCCGTCGCCGTTCGAGGTGGTGAAGGGTGCCACGGCAGCGTTCTTCCCCGACTTCCAGGAGGGTGGGGTGGTGGCGGGCGGCATGATCGCCAAGGCGCTCCGGGACGAGAGCCTCGGTTCGGTTCCCTTCTACAAGCTCGAGACCACGAAGACATCCATCGCGGGTGAAGCGCCCGCGGCGGCGGCGCCAGCACCGTAAGCGTGCGCGCTGTTCCTTCCTACGACGGCGCCGGTGGCGCCGTCGTGCGTTTGGAGGGTCGGCTCGACGCCGAGGCGGCGCTCGAGCTGGAGGACATCCTTGCGCAGCTCCTGCGCGAGGGAGTGCGCACCGCCACCATCGACATGAGTCGCGTTTCGTACATGAGCACCCCGGCACTGCACGTGCTGGCGCGGGGTGGGCACGAATTCGCGATAGTAAAGGGTGAGCTGCGGGTCGCGGGCGGGAGCGAGACGATCCAGCAGCAGTTCGACGCCGCCGACCTGACCCGGTCGCTCGTGCTCGGCGTGGAAGTACCGAAGCCGATGACCCGGCAGTCGGCGGGCGGGCTCAACTCCCTTCGGGGCACCAGCGAATGGCGGGCAGCGGCCAAGCTGGTACTGCTGCATGGGCTGTATGAGAGTGCCGCACGGGAGCCCGGTGGGCGCCTCACCTGTCGTGTCCTGGGCGACCCGTCATGGCTGGAGCGCGGCACGATCGACGCCGCGGCCGCGGGCGTGGTGCGCCTGGGCGAGGATAGTTTCGGCCTGGGGGTGGGCGCGATCGGGCCGGACTTTGCCGATGCGGCACCGCGACTGGGCGAACTGATCGCGGCCGGCGGCGTGGTGGCCTACCAGCCGACCGAAGGAAGTGGTGTGCCCGACTACCTCATCGGCACCGCCGAGCTGCCGGCGCCGGTGGTGGTGGGCAGCGGCCTGATGTGCAGCGGGACGTTCGAGACACTGAACCGCTTCACCAAGCGGCCGGGCGGGCAGCCGGTGCCGCTGTCGGAGCTGGCGCGTGTGTGCCTGGATCATTCGTCGGCGGCGTCGGTGGGCGTCGTGATGCTGGTGGAAGTGGCGGGCCTGGTGGGTGCGCGGCTCAGGCGCTCGCCGGGGGATGCATCGCACCCGGTGCGCCTCTCCATGCCCGAGGTGCGTGACGCCTTCTCCATCACGCCGGAACGGGTGCACGAGGGGACGGTGGCGGTGGTGGCGGGGGTGGTGTCGCGCAATCCCGAGCCGCAACTCCGGCCGCTGCTCCGTCCCATCGGGATGTCCAGCGACCTGCTGGGACATTTCCACGCCGCTGTCTTCGAGTTCCGTCCGGTGCCGCTCCGCACCGTGGCGCTCCGCCCACTCATGACGAAGTATTTTTCCCAGCAACCGCTCCGCTCGGTGATGCACCTGCTGCACGACGACCGGGGCGCGGCCGGCGCGGGCGAGAGCGCGTTCCTGCGTGGGATCTGCTGGGTCTCGCCGATCACCACGATCGAGACCGGGGCATGAACCTCCTTTTCGGCGCGCTCTCGATGGGGCTGGTGCTCGCCCTGCTCGGGCTCGGCGTCTACATCTCCTATCGCGTGCTGGACACCTTCGACCTTACCGTCGACGGCTCGTTTGCGTTCGGCGCCGTCATCGCCGGGGTGCTGCTCACGCGCGGCATGGCCTCCTTCTGGGCGTCGGCGGCGGGGTTCATCGCCGGGATGGCGGCGGGTGCGCTGTCGGGGATGGTCCACCGCCGACTGGGCGTGAGCCGGCTTCTCTCCGGCCTGCTGGTGGCGACGGCGCTCTATTCACTGGACCTGCTGATCATGGGCGGGGGCGACATCTCGCTGGCCTCGACGCGCACGCTCCCGACCCAGGCGTTCGCGCTCTGGCAGTGGTTGGGTGGCCCCGAGTCGGGTGCCAGGATCTTCGGCACCGAGGTGAGTGCCCGGACGCTGGCCACCTTCTTCGCGATGTTGCCGGCGGTGGGGACGGCGGTGTTCCTGGTGGACCGCTTCTTCCGCACGTCGCTCGGCCTGGCGATGCGCGCCACCGGCGACAATGCGCAGATGGCGCGCGCGATGGGGATCGACGACGCGATGGTGTTCATCGCCGGGCTGGCGGTGTCGAACGGGCTGGTGGGCCTGAGCGGGGCGCTCTTCGCCCAGTACCAGGGATTCGTCACCATCCAGATGAGCATCGGCAACCTGGTGACGGGCCTGGCGGCGGTGGCCATCGACGAGGGGCTGCTGCGCGGCCGGTCGATGAGTGCGCGCATCGCGGGGGTGGTGGGTGGGTCGATCCTCCTGCGGCTGGTGGTGGCCCAGGCCATCGCTGCGGGGCTCCCGGCAAACACACTCAAGCTGGTCACCGCGGTACTGGTGCTCCTGGTGCTGATCGTGCCCGACCTGATCCGGCGTCGCCGGCTTACGCCGGAGGCCGTCCATGGCTGACACGAGCCCGGACGCCCGCGACATGGGCTACGACTTCCAGCACGGAGTCCCGGCGCCACCACCGGCGCCGCCCACCCTGGAGGTGCGCAACCTCAGCCAGAGCTTCGAGCGCGGCACCGCCCACGAGGTGCGCGCGCTGGTCGACGTGAGCCTCACGCTCATGCCGGGCGACTTCGTGACGGTGGTGGGGATGAACGGCTCGGGCAAGTCGACGCTGCTGAATGCCGTCGCGGGAGCGTTCACGCCGGATTCGGGCAGCATCAGCCTGAACGGTGTGGACGTGGCGAAGCAGGCCGAATTCCGGCGGGCGCGCGATGTTGGCCGGGTGTTCCAGGATCCCCTCAAGGGGACGGCACCCAACCTCACCATCGCGGAGAACCTGTCGCTGGCCCTCGACCGGGAGAAGAGCCCGTTTACCCTGCGCTGGGCCCTGACATCATCCCGGCGGGAGGAACTGCGTGAACGGGTGCGTTCGCTGCAGCTCGGGCTGGAGGACCGGCTCGACGCGAAAATGGGTGCGCTCTCGGGTGGGGAGCGGCAGGCACTGACGCTGCTGATGGCGACGCTGGTGAAGCCGAGCCTGCTGCTGCTGGACGAACCCACGGCGGCACTGGATCCGCGCAGCGTGGAGCAGGTGGTGAAGCTGACGGAGCGGGTGGTGTCGAGCCAGCAGCTCACCACGTTGATGGTGACGCACTCGATGCACCAGGCGGTGCGGCTGGGCGACCGTGTGCTGATCATGCACCATGGACGGATCGTCCGGGAGATCCGCGGGCGGGAGAAGCAGCAACTGAAGGTGGAGAACCTGCTGGCGGCCCTCGACCAGTTGCGGAGCATGGAATTGCTGAACGAGTCGGCGGCGGACATGCTGCGGCGCCTGTACGTCTAGGCGGCGTCGCTGCAGCCGGTTCAGCGCTGCAGCGTGGCGGAGAGCGCGCGCCGCAGCACCTGCTGTTCCAGCCCGGTCATCGTGCGGTAGATGGTGTCGGTCACGCCGGTCGCGCTGTCGGACAGGACAAGAAAGCCGCCATCGGGATTGAGGTTCAGGTTCACGGCGTAGTCGCGCTCGAGGGGGTAGCGGCGGCTGGTGCCCTCCATGCGGGCGATCATGTCCCGGGTCGTGACGATGAAGGCATCGGTCATCCCGCGGCCGGCCGGCGCGAAGATGTAAAGCACCGTGTCTGACGGCGTCACCGCACCGAGTGCCGTCGCCGAATCGACCAGGTCGGCCGGAATGCGCGGGGCCATGACATCGATGGACGGCCGATCGCCGGCGTTCATCATCCGCCACACCTTGACGCCCATCCACACCGCCGCGAGCAGGCCCACCAGCAATCCCCCCACGAGGATCGCCGTACGCCGGTACCACCGCTTCCGGGTCCGCCGCCGCATTTCCCTGGGCGAGAGGAGCTGGTCGCCAGCGCTCGCGTGCCGCAACGCCTCCGCCATCTCGGCGGCCGACTGCCAGCGCGCCGCGGGATCCTTTGCCAGTGCGCGGGTGATGACGCCGGCGAGCGCCGCCGGCAGCTCCGGCGCCACGGTCTCCAGCGGCGCCGGTGCAGAGCGGACCTGGTTTGCCATGATCTCCTGGGCAGAGGTGCCCGACACGGGGCGGTGCCCTGTCGCCGCTTGGTACAGCACCACACCAAGGGCGTAGACATCGGCGCGGCCATCGACCTGGTCGCCGGCCACCTGCTCCGGGCTCATGTAGTGTGGCGTGCCGCTCGACATTCCCCCGGCGGATTCCCCGTCGCCGGTGAACCGCGCGATACCGAAGTCGGTCACGGCAGCGAGGCCCTCGGCGTCGAGCAGGATGTTGTCGGGCTTTACGTCGAGGTGTACCACCCCCCGCGCATGCGCCACCGCCAGGGCGTCGGCTACTTCGATGCCGAGCCGTGCCACCGTGGCGGGCGGGAGAGAGGGCTCGCGCTGGAGCCTGCCGGCAAGCGTTCCATGGGGGAAGTACCGCATGACCAGGCTGACGAGGTCGTCGTGGCGATCCACCTCGTACAGCGGGACGATATGGGGATGCTCGGTTGCCGCAATGAGCCGAGCCTCGTCGAGGAGGCGGTCGGCGTCGCGCCGACCTGCCAGTACCGGGTCGAGGACCTTGATCGCCACGTCGCGACCCAGGAGCGGATCACGGGCCCGGAACACGGCGGCGAATCCGCCGACGCCGAGGAGTTCACCGACCTCGAGCCGCCCGCCGTAGGCCAGGGCCAGGCGGCGGGCAATATCCTGGACGGCCGCTTCATTCATCACTGGAGGGTACCGGACCCGCGAGACCGCGCAGGCGATCGATGAAGGGACGGAGGTACAATTGAAACGCCTTGCGGGCGAGCCAGCGCGGCCGGCGCATCAGGCCGGTGCGGCGGGGCGTAAGCAGTGAATCGAACTTCCCGTTGTGACTCCCCTGCTCGGCGATTGCCGGTTCCCGCCACCAGAGTTCCACCGCCCCTGTCGCAAAGAAGGTATTGTGGAAGTGCGGCGTCGCGAGGCTCACCCTGTGGGCCTCGGCCTTCTCGAGGAAGCGCATGGCTGCGCCGCGGGAGAGCCAGTAGGCGCCGGTGTCTCGCCCATGATCGTTCCGATAGAGGGTCGTGCCGACCCGTACACCCTCCATCCGTCCCAGTCCCGAGTTCTCCAGCGAAATGAACGCCGTATCGGGGTGCGCATCGTGCTGCGCACGGAGCTCGGCCAGGCTGGTATTCAGCCTGGCCACGAAGTTGTCGTCGAGGAAGATGTCGTCCTCGAGCACCAGGGCATCCCGCCGGTCATCTCGCCGCATGCGATCGTAGGCCACAAGGTGCTTGTAGCAGCAGGAGGTGCCCGGGTGGACGCGGTGCATCGGCCCATCGAACCAGCGATCCAGCAGGGCGGGGGTCAGGTCCTCGAGATCGCCCTCGAGGACGTACTCGAACGCGATGCCGAAGCGGGCGAGCTGGCGCTCGATGGACGCCGCACGATCCTCGGCGCCGGACCGGACGTGAATGACGTAGACGCAGTCGACGAGGAGCTGCTCCACACTACACCGCCCGGGCGAAGTGGCCCCGGGTGAACGCCCCATCGTTGAGCGCCCTGATGGCGCGCGCGTCGGGTCGATCTCCCGCGGCCACGGCGTCGAGTGCCGTGCGATACGCGGCGGTGACGGCGGCCACGCGGTCGCCCGGTACGTTGAAGACGAGGCGGAAGGCGCGGAGGCCGTTGCGCCAGAGCGCCGGCAGGTATTCGGACGCGTCCACCGGCCGCGAGTGCAGCAGGCGGTTCCGGCACGCCGAATCGGTGGCCACTGGGAAGGCGTAGCCCGCCGGGTCGGTCAGCTCCACGCTGGGATGCTTCTGCACGCAGAGGTCGCGGCAGGTGGTGACGACCCGATCGAAGGCCGCCGACAGCACGCAATGCTCCAGCGTCATCCCCTCGGGGCGACCATACACGAACACCTCGAAGCCGGCGCCCTGCCATGGTGCCACGACCTGGCCGATCTCGTCCACGGTGAGTTCGATCGAGGGCACGATGCGGCGCGCGCCCAGGTGGAAGATCGCGGCGGCGGTGTGCTGGTTGAAGCAGTTCACCGCATAGTCGGCCACCACGTCGCGCCCCCCTGCGGCAAGCTCTGCCACGAGGCCCAGGTGCCCACTCGTGATCGGGGTGCCAAGGGCCAGCCACTTGTCGAGTGTCTTGCGTTCCTCCGGCCGGACGATGGTAGGGGTGCGGAGGCGGAGCAGCTTCCCGGCGGCGGCGAGTTCGTCGATGAGGGCACGGACCCGCGTCATCGGTGGCGTGGGATGACGAAGGAAGAGATCGAGAGAGATCTCGTCGGCGTGAGCCGCTGCCGCGCGTGCATCGTCGAGATTGAACGCTTCAGCGACGAGTAATGGACGTGAGGGCGTGGAACCAGGACGTGAGGGCGTGAGGACGTGAGGAACAGGACGTGAGGGCGTGAGGACGTGAGGGCGTGAGGTAACGGCAACGTCGATCGCGGTGCTGCGCACCTGCATGCGTTCCTGCTCCGCGGCGTCACGACGAGCGAGGAGCGCCTTCACCGCGATCTGCCGAAGTTCGTTGAGTTCACTCACGGGCAGGAACACGTCGCTGGCCAGGCCGGAGATGTCCAGCGCGCCGAGCACGAATGGTGTTTCGCCGAGGCGGCCGAGCTGCTCCCGGAGGCGGGCGGCCTCGAGCGGGCGCTTCTCGGCGCGCCCGAGGGGCATGGCGCTCTGGAGCGTGATGCGGTCCTCGCCCACGGTGCAGGTGAAGGTGAGGGGTGCCCCGGCGGCACCGCTCACGGCAGCGTCGAGGCGTACGCGGGGTGCATCCACATGCTTCTCGACGGCGGCGAACGAGGCGCGCGCATCGGCGTTGAGCGAGGCCTGGGACGACCGGACCACCACCCACCCCGGCGCCACCGGTCCCTCGGCGGGGATGGCCTGGGTGATCCGCCCGTCGCGGGAGGCGATGGTGCGCACGCGAGTCACGGCAAACCCGGTGTTGCCTTGCGCCGCGCCGTCGGGATGCTCGAAGCCGAGGCCATCACCCACCGCGATGGGCTCGCTGACGGACACGATCAGCTCTGCCCCGTCGATGCCGAGCACCCGGCCCAGCTCGGCGCCGCGATTGTCGGGCTGGTTGCGGGTGACGTACTCGCGCCCCTCGCGACCGCCATACATCCCGCCGGTGAATCCGCGGGAGAAGATCTGCACCAGCGGCTGCGTCTCGGCGGCGGTGGGCGGGGCCCACTCTCCCACGGCGAGGCGGTCGAGGAAGTGCCGGTACGTGTGCGTGACGGTCGCCACGTATTCCGGCTTCTTCTTCCGGCCCTCGATCTTGATGCACCCGATGCCGGCATCGGCGATCCCCTCCAGGTGCTCCGCTGCGGAGAGGTCCTTCGCGGAGATGAGGTAGCCGCGGTCGAGTTCGGCGCCGTCGGCGGTATCGGTGAGCACGTAGTCCTTGCGACACGACTGGGCGCACGCACCCCGGTTGGCGCTCCGCTCCGAGATCATCCCCGACATGTAGCACTGCCCCGAGTACGCGATGCAGAGTGCGCCGTGGATGAAGCTCTCGAGGCCGAGGCCGGGCACCGCCTGGCGGATGGCGCGGATGTCCCCCAGGGTATTCTCGCGCGCGAGCACGACCCGGTCGATGCCGAGTGCGTGCATCACGCGGGCCCCGGTCGCGTCGTGCACCGTCATCTGGGTGGATCCGTGGATCTCGAGGCCGGGATAGACCTGCTGGATGAGCCGCACCGCGCCCAGGTCCTGCACGATGGCGGCGTCGATCCCCCGATCGATGCAGTCGCCCAGGTGCTGCAGCGCGTCGCGCAGCTCGGCGGGCTTCATGAGGACGTTGAACGTGAGGTAGATCCGTGCGCCGCGAGCATGCGCGAGGCGACAGGCCTGCTCCAGCTCGTCCATGGTGAGCTGCGCGCCGTCATCGCGGGCGTTGAAGCGCTCGGCGCCGAGGTAGACGGCGTTGGCTCCGTTGGCGAGCGCGGCACGCGCGGCATCGAGGGTGCCGGCGGGTGACAGGAGCTCGGGAACTGGTCGGGTCATGACGCTCAAGGATAGCGCCGGACCGCCAGCCGGGCGACCTAGATGACCATCAGGTTCGGGGGCGAGGACAGCGAGCGTTCGTGGATCACCTGCTCGAGCTGGGTGGCGCTGAGCGCGGTGGAGAAATGGAAGCCCTGGCCCATGTTGCAGCCCAGGTCCAGGAGTGCGCCGACCTGGGCCGGCGTCTCGATGCCCTCGGCGATGGTGCGCAGCTTCAGCGTCTCGCCCAGCCCGATGATGGCGCGGGCGAGGGCGGACTTGTCAGGATCGGATCCCAGCTCCTCGATGAACGGCTTGGCGATCTTGAGGATGTCGATGGGGAACCGCTGCAGGTAGCTCAGCGACGAGTAGCCGGTGCCGAAGTCGTCGATGGCGAGCTGGACACCCAGCGCCTTGAGCTGCTTCAGGCGTTCGAGCACCATCGCGGTCTCCTGCATGAGCACGCTCTCGGTGATCTCGAGCACGAGGGCCTCCGGATCGATCCGGGTCTCCTCCAGGGCCACGCGCACATCCTCCACGATGTTGTGCTCATGCAGCTCGCGGCCGGAGATGTTCACCGCCACGGTGAGCTGGAGGGCCGGGTGTTCCCGGCGCCAGCGTCCCACCTGCCGACACGCCTCGTGCAGCACCCAGCTCCCCACCCGCGTAATGAGCCCGGTTTCCTCGGCGAGCGGAATGAAGTGCTGCGGCAGCAGGTGGCCAAACTGCGGATGCTCCCAGCGCACGAGCGCCTCCACCCCGGTCATGACGCCAGTGCCGAGCGACACGATCGGCTGGTAGTGCAGCACCAGCTCGCCCTTCTCGAGGGCGCGGCGCAGGGCCCGCTCCAGCTCGACCCGATGGCGCACATCGGATGACATCTGCGAGGCGTACGCCTCGAACCGGCCCTTGCCGGCGCGCTTGGCGGCGTACATCGCCGTGTCGGCGTTGCGCAGGACATCGCTCACGCTCTCACCGGTGGCGGCGGTGGCGATGCCGACACTGGCGGTGACGAACACCTCGTTGCCGCTCAGCATGAATGGCTGCGCCATCGAGCTGGTGAGCCGCTCGATCAGCGCCTGCTGTTCCTCCGGTCCGGTGGAATCCTCGATCAGGATCGCGAACTCGTCGCCCCCCAGTCGCGCCACGGTGTCGGCGGCGCGGGCGCAGGAGCGGAAGCGCTCGGCGGCCAGCACCAGCAGCTTGTCTCCCTCACCGTGACCGAGGCTGTCGTTGACCTTCTTGAAGTCGTCGAGGTCGAGGAAGAGAACGGTGATCGCGTGACGCTGCCGCCTGGCGAGCTTGATCGCGTGGTCCACCCGGTCGCGGAAGAGGGCCCGGTTGGCCAGCCCGGTGAGCGGGTCGTGAAAGGCCTGGTGCAGCAGCTGCTGCTCGAAGCGCTTCCGTTCGGAGACGTCACGCGTGTTCAGCACGATCCCGTTCACCATCGGGTCACCGAGCAGGTTGGTGGCAATGACCTCGGCCTGGAGCGGTGCGCCATCCGGCTGCTGGAAGCGCCACTCGACTGGCGCGCTCACGCCGCGGGTGAGTGTTGCTTCACGGAGGAACGTCTCGGCCCGGGGACGGTCATCGGGGTCGATCAGGGTGAAAAGCGACCGGTCGACGAGCGCGCGCGGCTCATATCGCAATACCCGCAGCGCCGATGGGCTGACGAAGGTCACCCTGGCCTCGGCATCAACGAGAATGATCACATCGGAGGAGTTCTGCACCAGCGAGCGGAAGCGTGCTTCCCCCTGCCGCGCCGCCGTCTCCTCCAGCAGGCGCACGTTCTGGCGCACGGCGACCACCTGCCGAATGACCATCAGGATGGTCACCATGGTGGCACCGACCACGAGGCCGCTGACCGGGTCGGTCCAGGGATGCGTGGCATCGGCCACCAGCAGCCAGAACACCGCGAGGGCTGCCAGGTAGGGGAGCGGGCTCAGGACCTGTGCCCGCGGCTCCTGGTCCTCGGCCGTCCAGCCCCGCGCCACCGGCCGGCGCCAGTACAGCTCGGCGCTGGCAATGAGCAGGAGGTAGGAAAGCATGTAGACCGCATCGGTCCAGCTTGCGCTGCGCTCGCCGGTCTCCAGGAGCACGAGGTCGAAGGCCAGGTCGCTCACGAGGCTGACGAGGATGCCGCCCACCAGGCAACTGAACGCCTCGCGGTTCCGGTCGAGTGGCCCGCGCAGCAGCACCGTGGTCACGCCGAGCAGCAGGAGGATGCTGGCCAGCGGGAAGGCGTAGGTGAGGAGCGTGAGGGTCGTGCTGTCGCCGTGCGCATCAGCGGTGGGGCGAATCGCGAAGTACCATACGAGCACCGCGCCACCAGCGAGCACCATCGCGGCGTCGAGGACCAGCTTCCAGCGCTCCACCCGGATCCGGCGGCTCAGCGGGAACATGAGCAGGCCGACCAGCAGCAGCACGCTGTCGGTCAGGTAGAAGAAGTCGGCGGGCGACGCGGTGGGCTTGGCCTGCAGCGCAAGCAGGTACCAGACGGAAATGCAGTTGCCGATGAAGACCGTCACGGCGGCGAGTGCCAGCACACGAAGCGCGCGACGGACGCCCAGGTCGAGCGTCTCCTGCCGGGATGCCAGCCAGTTCAGGGCGGCCACGGCGAGGTTGAGGGGCATGAAGGCGACGTTGCCCAGGAGGTCGCGCAGGCCCTGGCTGCCGAGCCCGGCGCGCTCGAAGACCAGGTAGGCGAGGCCGTAGACCGCAGCGATGGCGGTTACGATCCCGACCTGGTTCGAGTGGGTCCGGGAGACAGGGGGCATGGCGGCTTCGTGGCGCAACGAGGTCATCCGACTCCAGGAGTTGCAGACAGCAACGGTTGGGACAAGCCAGGGCGTATCCGGTCTAGCAGAAGGCAAGAACGCGGCCACGTCGGCGCAGTGTCAGGCAATAGGTGGCGCCATTTCAAGTTTTTATTGTTCAAGGACTTAGGCTTGCGCTGGCAGGCTGACTCGATGAACTGGAGGGGTTGATGTACCGATTATCGCTCGTTCGGGCCATGAGCCTTTCAATCGCCGCGGCGCTCGTCACCGGCTGCATTGTCGACCCCGTGTCCCCGGGTGGGGTGGAACCGGAGCCCGCCTGCGACGCATCAGCGGCCGGCTTTGCCTGCGATCACGTGTACCTCCAGTCGTTCCTCTCGCGGGCGGAGCTGGGTGCGGATGCGGGCACGAACCTGAACGACATCTGGGGCTGGACCGATCCCCAGACCGGCCGGGAATACGCCCTGGTCGGGCGCACCGACGGAACGGCCTTCGTGGACGTGACCGATCCGAAAAACGCCGTCTACCTGGGCGACCTCCCACTGCACGCCGGTGCCATGCCCGCACCGTGGCGGGACATCAAGGTCTACCGCGACCATGCCTTCATCGTGGCCGATGGTGCGGGGAACCACGGGGTGCAGGTCCTCGACCTCACGCAGTTCCGACAGGTGTCGGATGCACCGGTAACGTTCCAGGAGACGGCTCACTACTCCGGGGTGGCGAGCGCGCACAACATCGCCATCAACGAGGCCAGCGGCTTCGCCTACGTGGTGGGATCCAATGGCGGGGGGGAAACCTGCGGCGGCGGGCTGCACATGGTCGACATCCGCGACCCCGAACACCCGGTGTTCGCCGGCTGCTATGCCGACTCGACCACCGGTCGGGCCAATACCGGCTATGTCCATGACACGCAGTGCGTTATCTACCATGGGCCTGATGCGCGGTTCACCGGTCACGAGATCTGCTTCAATGCGTCGGAGACGGCCATCGGCATCGCGGATGTGACCGACAAGGCACACCCGGAGGCGATCGCGACGGCGTCCTACCCCACCATCGGGTATACCCATCAGGGGTGGTTGAGCGAGGACCAGCAGTACTTCTTCCTCGACGACGAGCTGGACGAGTTGTCGGGGACCGCCTCCCGGACGCGTACCCTGGTGTGGGACCTGAGTGTCCTGGATGATCCGGTGACGGCAAGGGAGTTCCTGGGGACCACTACGGCGACCGATCACAACCAGTATGTCCGCGGGCAGTACAGCTATCAGTCGAACTACGCGAGCGGGCTTCGGGTGCTGGATATCTCGGACCCGAGGCACCCGCGGGAAGTTGGCTATTTTGACACCTTCATGCAGGACGATGCCCCGGGGTACACCGGGGCATGGAGCAACTATCCGTTTTTTCCCAGCGGGACGATCGTCGTCTCGAGTATCCACGAGGGGTTGTTCGTGTTGCGGCACCGTCCCCAGCCGTTCACGCCCTGAAGGGTATGCCGGCGAAACTGAGTTGCACTACGAGACGTAAGCGTGACTGTCCGCCCTTGATCAATTCGAATCTCCAGGAGTCCTGCCCATGAACGTCCGTGTTCGCCTTCTCGTCGCGTGCCTGACCGTGGCGGCCGCCACCCGGCTGCCGGCGCAGAGCTGGTCTCCGGCCACGACGCCTGTCGCCACGGCGATGGAGCCCGGGGCCATGGTCGGCTTCGCCTCGTCGATGGCGCTCCAGGGCAACGACCTGTTCGTGGGTCGCACCGCCGCGGTGGCCGGCTTCCCCGCGCCGCCAACCGGGACCGGGATGGTGCACATCTTCACGCGGGGTTCGGGCGGTGCCTGGACCGAATCGGGCTCGTTCACGGGCTCGGACCTGACGCTGGGTGACGGTTTTGCGAGCTCGCTCGGTGTGGATGGCACGGTGGCGGCGGTCGGGGCGCCTAATGGCGGGGTGGGCGGGGTGGTGTATGTCTTCGAGAAGCGCGGCACCGGCTGGACCCAGGTGGCAAAGCTGAGCGCGCCCGACGCGAAGAAGGACGACGATTTTGGTCGAGCCGTGTCGCTCAAGGGCGGGCTGCTGGCGATCGGTGCACCCAGCCGGGATTCGACGCGGGGCGCCATTTATGTATCCCGCCGGAGCGGCCAGAGCTGGTCGGCACCGGAACTGGTGGCCAGCGGCAGCGAGCCGTTCGACGGCGTGGGTACCTCGATCACCTTTGACGGTGCGCGGGCGCTGGTGGGCGTGCCGGGTCCGCTCTTCCTCGGCAGCGCGGAGGGCCCGCAGCCACGGACCGGCGCCGTCACCGTGTACCGGGTGCCCAAGTCCGGGTCGTGGATGGCGGAAGGTCGCTTCACCGTGACCGGCGACAGCACCGTGGCGGCGCTGGGCCGGACGATCGTCGTGTCGGGACTGGATGTGTTTGTGAGCGCCCCCCTGAGTGCCAAGGCGGCGGGTGCCGTCTTCACCTTTCATCGCGCCTCCGACGGGAGCTACGTCCAGCAGGGCGAGAAGCTCCTGCCGGCCGAACAGAGTCCGGGCCAGATCTTCGGCCGTGGCATGGCCGCGACGGGCGACGACCTGCTGATCGGGGCGCCGGGGGCCAATCACAATGTCGGCGCAGTGTACGTCTTCAAGCACACCGGCGACGCCTGGGTGCAGTCGCAGTTGCTGACGGTGCCGGCGGCGGGGCCGGGGGTGCGCTTCGGTCACCTGGTGGAGGCCAGCGGGCCCTACATGGTGGTGGCGGCGCCGATGGCGGAATTCTTCGAGGGGCTGGCATGGGGCTACACGCGCGAGGGATCGGGCACCTGGAAGGAGACGGGGGCCATCAGCGAGAAGCCGATGAGCATGACGGCCGTCACTGGCGGTGAAGTGAAGTGCGCGGCGGGCAAGGCCGATGCGTTTTCCTGCGAATCGGTCGACCTGCTGTCCTTCATCCCGACCGGTTCGCTCGGCGCCAAGCGCGGCATCATGCTCAACGACCTCTGGGGGTGGACCGATGCAGGTTCGGGCCGCGAGTTCGGGCTGATCGGCCGCATGGACGGCACGGTGTTCGTGGAAGTGACCGATCCGCAGCACCCGGTGTACCTGGGTGAGCTGCCGCTGCACGAAGGGGCGACGCCCAACATGTGGCGCGACATCAAGGTGTACAAGGATCACGCCTACATCGTGGCCGACGGTGCCGGGCCGCACGGCGTCCAGATCTTCGACCTCACCCAGCTGCTGCACGTGCAGGGCGCGCCGGTGACCTTCAAGGAGACGGCGCACTACGACAAGATCGCGAGCGCGCATGACATCGCGATCAACGAGGCGACCGGCTTCGCGTACACGATCGGCAACAGCGCGGGTGGCGAGACCTGCGGCGGTGCCCTGCACATGATCAACATCCAGGACCCGGAACACCCGGTCTTCGCCGGCTGCTTTGCCGACCCGGCCACCGGCAACCAGAAGACGGGCTACACGCACGATTCGCAGTGCGTGACCTACCATGGCCCGGACACACGGTACACCGGCCACGAGATCTGCTTCAATGCCTCGGAGACGGCGGTGGGCATCGCCGACGTGACCGACAAGGCCGCACCGAAGGCGATTGCGGTCGCGTCGTACCCCAACACGTCCTATGCGCACCAGGGATGGCTGAGCGAGGACCAGGCGTACTTCTTCCTGGACGACGAGGGCGACGAAATCGCGGGCCTCACACCCAAGACGCGCACGATCGTGTGGGATGTGTCGAAGCTGGATGAGCCGGTGCTGCAGACGGAGTTCTTCGGCACGACGTCGGCCAGCGACCACAACCTGTACATCAAGGGCAACTACATGTACCAGTCCGATTACGTGGCTGGTCTCCGGGTGATCGACGTGAAGGATCCCAAGGCCCCGAAGGAAGTGGGCTACTTCGACACGGTGCCGGTGGGGGAGAACGTGCCGGGCTTTGCCGGTTCCTGGAGCAACTATCCGTTCTTCAAGAGCGGGACGATCCTGGTGACGAGCATGCGGGAGGGACTCTTCGTCCTCAAATACGTTCCGACCCAAGCCACGCCATGAGCATCCGCGCCGTCGTCCTGGGGTTGAGCCTTGCCGTTGCGGCCCAGCTCCAGGCGCAGGAACGGCTCTACATGACCAACCAGGATGACGCGACGGTCTCGATCATCGACGCGGAAACGCGCACGCTGGTCGAGACGGTGGACCTGCAGAAGATGGGGTTCGGGCCGAACGCCAAGCCGCACCACACCCAGGTGGAGCCCGACGGATCGTACTGGTACGTGACGTTGATCGGGGCGGGGAAGGTGCTGAAGCTCGACCGGTCGAACAGGATCGTGGGCTCGGTGGACCTGGAGGTGCCAGGGCTGATGGCCCTCGACCCGAACAACGACGTGCTCCTGGTGGCGCGGTCGATGAGCGCGGTAAACCCGCCCAAGCGGCTGGCGGTGATCCGGCGCTCGGACATGAAGCTGCAGGACGAGGTGGACATCTTCTTCCCGCGGCCGCACGCGCTCGCGATCGACCCGCGCGGTCACTACGCCTACGTGGGCAGCCTGGGTGTCAACCAGATCGCATCGGTACGGCTGGCCGACGAAGAGGTGACGCTGGTGGACGTGGACGGACCATACCACACCCTTACGCAGTTCTCGGTGTCACCCGATGCGCACTGGCTGCTTGCCACCGGGTCGTCCAGCAATTCGCTGCTGGTGTTCGACATCTCGAAGGAGGGCGCGCCGAAGTTCAGCCGTTCGGTGCCGCAGGTGGGTGGCCCCTTCGAGTCGGCGTTTACCGGCGACGGGCGGCAGGTGTTCGTGACCAACCTCGATTCCAACGTGGTGGCGGTGGTGGACGTGGCATCGTGGAAGGTGTCGGCGGTGATCCGGGGTCCGCAGTTCCAGCAGCCGCATGGCATCGCGCTCAGCCCCGACGGTCAGGATTTCTGGGTGAGCAACCGGTTCCAGGGCGGCGGCATGCACGATCATGAAGGTCATCATCCCACCGGCAGCGGCACCGCCGTGTCGATCTGCATCGCCACGCGCACAGTGGATGGCGAGGTGTCGGTGGGCCACTATGCCGCCGGCGTGAGTGCGCCGCATCCCGCGTCCGCCCCTCCCGCCCCCACGCCGTGCAAGTAGGGCGGCCCGCCGCCGCCGTTCTCTGCCTCGTTCTCGGCGCGTGCAGCTCGGCGCCGAAGGGTGGCGCGCCGGTGCCGGCCGCTGGCGGGGCGCCGACCTGGTCCAGCGAGGTCAATCCCTTCCCCGTAACTGACTCAGCCGGGCGCGCACTGGAGCTCGCCTTTCTCGGTGGATTCAACCAGCCGAGACCGCAGCTGCTCGACGTGAACGGCGACGGGAAGCTGGACCTGCTGCTGCAGGAATACACCAACCGCTTGATCTACCTCGAGCGAGATGGCACCTCCGCCGACAGCCTCCCCCGGTTCCAGCTTCGGAGCACCCACTACGCCGGGCTCAATGTGGGGGAATGGTCGCGCTTTGCCGATCTCGATGGGGACGGCCGGGTGGATGTGCTGGCGGAGTGGCCGTCGAGCTATATCCGGTACTACCGGAACGTGGGCACGCCGGAGGCCCCACGGTACGAGGCGGCGCCGGATACGGTGCGTGACGCCGAGGGGAAGGCGCTGTTCGCCGACCGACAGAACATTCCCCAGCTCGGTGATATCAACTGCGACAGCATCCCGGACCTGCTGGTGGGGCGGATCACCGGTATCATCCTCGAATACATCACGCAGAAGCCGGCGATCCCGGCGCCGACCTTCCGCCTGATCACTGATCGATTCCAGGGTCTCGAGATCGTCACCGGGCAGGGGAGCCGGCATGGCGCCAACACGATGGCGCTGGTGGACTACGACGGCGACGGCGACCCCGACCTCTTCTGGGGAGATTTCTTCGAGGCGGGGCTCCTCCTGTTCGAGAACACCGGCACCTGCGGTTCGCCCAGGTTGCCGCAGGTGGGTGTGCGCTTCCCGCCGGCCAACCCGATCGTCACCAGCGGCTACAACGCGCCGGCCTTCGGCGACCTGAGTGATGACGGCGTCCTGGACCTGATCGTCGGCGTGATCGGCGGCGCCTATGATCCCAACCGGACGACCGTCGCCAACCTCCTCTACTACGCGCGCACCAGCGCGGGGCGCTATGTGGAGCGCACCCGGCAGCTCCTGCCGATGATCGACGTGGGAAGCGAGAGCATGCCATCACTGGTCGACCTCGACGGCGACGGTGACCTGGACCTGCTCCTCTCGAACAAGATCGACCCCTCCGACCGGAAGACCGCCAGGATCTACCGGTTCGAGAACACCGGCGACGCCCGGCACCCGGCCTTCACGCTGCGGGGTGCGATGGATTTCCAGGGGAAGTATCACTACGCCCCGGCCTTCGGCGACCTGGATGGGGATGGTCGGCCGGATATCCTGATGGGCTCGTTCAACGCGAAGATGGCCTGGTACCGCAACGATGGCGGCACGCCGGTGCCGCAGTTCACGATGGTGGACTCGGCGCTGGTGGAAATCACGCGGGGGAGCAACACCACGCCGGCACTGGGCGACATCGATGGCGATGGTGACCTGGACCTGTTCGTGGGCGAGGCCTCGGGGACGCTGAACTTCTACCGGAACGATGGTGGGCCGCGGCGGCCGCTGTTCACGCTGGTGAGCGACCAGTTCGACTCGCTGGACGTGGGGCGGCGCAGCTCGCCGGCGCTGGCCGACATCGACGGGGACGGCGACCTGGACCTGCTGGTCGGGTCGGATGACCGGGGGATCGTGCTCTACCGGAACGTGGGAACGAAGACGGCGCCGCGGTTCGTGGAGGACGCGACGTTTACGCTGGATGTGCCGCCGCTGTCAGCGCCGGCGTTCGGGGACCTGGACGGGGATGGGGTGCTGGAGCTGATGGTGGGGAATAACGGGGGCGGGGTCGTGTTTTTCAGGCGGGTAGGCGGGTAGGCGGGTAGGCGGGTAGGCGGGTAGGCGGATAGGCGGGTAGGCGGGTAGGCGGGCGGATGAGCGGGGTCCTGCGGTCCTCCCGGCAGCCGCTCGCGCGTGCGGCATCGAGATCCCAAACGCGGCACCGGCGCTCGGACGCTGCCGTCGGGCCCGCAGGACCCCGCTCCTCCGCGCGTAAATTCTGGTCACCCCTCACCCCTCACCCCTCACCCTCACCCCTCACCCCTCACCCCTCACCCCCCACCTACCGCCAGGTGACGGGCACTGCCTCCGGCTTCGTCGCCTGCACTGGCGCGGCGGCGCGCTGCCTGATCGCGCGCAGCTCGCGGAATCCCACCAGCCGACGCTCGTCTTCGTCCCACAGCGTCAGCCGCAGCGTCTTCGACGCTCTGCCAGAGCGTGAGCTTGGTGACATCCTGCAGTTCGGGATGCGCATCGTAGCAGCGCTGCAGGTTGTAGTTGGGGATGCGGCTCGACACATGGTGAATGTGATGCAGGCCGATGTTCGCGGTGAGCCACTGGAGTGGCCGCGGCATGACGAGGTGTGACGCGCCCTCGAGGCCGGCGGCGAAATAGTTCCAGCTCTCGCGGTAGCGCCAGTAGGTGTCCTCATACTGGTGCTGCACATAGAAGAGGTAGACCCCCATCGAGCCGGCGATCAGCGTGATGGGCAGCTGCAGCATGAAGAACTCCTTCACGCCCACCACCAGGCACATCACCACGAGCAGTGCCGCCAGCATCAGGTTGGTGACCTGGACGCTGATGGCCTCGCGCTTCCAGGTGCGCGGGATGTCGAGCGGCAGCCGGTGCTTGAGGATGAACTGCCAGGCCGGGCCCACCAGGAGGAGTACGGCGGGGTGGCGATAGAGGCGGTACAGCACGCGCTTCAGCTTCGGGCGGCTCAGGTATTCCTTGACGGTGAGCGTGTCGATGTCGCCGAGGCCCCGGAGGTCGAGGTTGCCCGAGGTGGCGTGATGGATCGCGTGGGTCTTCCGCCAATACTCATAGGGCACGAGCGTGAAGACGCCGAGCACGGTGCCGACGAGGTTGTTGAGCTTCTGGGACTGGAAGAATGCGCCGTGCCCACAGTCGTGCTGCAGCATGAAGAGGCGGATCACCATGAACGCCGCCGGGACCGCCAGCAGAAGGGTGAGCCAGTAGCCCACCGTCGTCAGGCTCCACAGCATGGTGAACCAGAGCACCGCCAGCAGGCCGGCGGTAGAGATGAGCTGGAACAGGCTCTTCCACAGGACGGGACGGCGATAGGGGGCGAGCATCGCGTTCCAGTCGATGGTCTGGGTCGCGCTCGTTTCCTGCTCGGCGATTTCCGGGCTCATTCCTGTCCTCGTTGAATTGCGGTCAATCACGAAAAATACCCGTGCAGGGGATCCTTCGCTACGCTCAGAATGACCTCACGTCTTCACGCCCTCACGTCTTCGCGACCTCTACAGCATTGGCACCAGCCGGTCCGCTTCCTTCGGGGTGTCAATCCCGGACACCAGCTCCTTCAGGAGCCCGTTCTCCAGCGAATAGATCAATCCATGCAGCACGGGGCGCTGGCCGCGCTCCCATGCCTGCCGCACCACCGGTGTCAGCGTGAGGTTGTACACCTGATGGATGACGCTGAGTTCCCCGAGGCGATTCATCCGGGCGCCCGGGTCGGCCATGGCCTCGAGTTCGCGGTTGTGGAGGCGCTGGATGGTACGGATGTTGGAGAGCCAGTAGTCGACCAGCCCGTAGTGGACCTCCCGCTGTGCCGCGGCCTTCACCCCGCCGCACTCGTAGTGCCCGCACACGAGGACGTGCTTCACGTCGAGCACCTCCACCGCGTACTGCAGCACGGAGAGCATGTTGATGTCGTTGGGAAACACCTGGTTCGCGATGTTGCGATGGACAAACATCTCGCCGGGTTCCGTGCCGGTAATCTCGTTGGCGGGCACGCGACTGTCGGAGCAGCCGATGAAGAGGAAGTGCGGTGTCTGCTCGCCGGCACTCCGCCGGAAGAACTCGGGATCGGCCGTCGTCCGCTCGCGGACCCACGCCCGGTTGGCGTCGAACAGTCGCTGGTAGTTCTTCACGGGACCTCCTGACTCAGTGTGCCGTGGCGCCGGCCATCATGGGCCTGGCACCGCCACGAGGCGATAGTCGATGTCCCGCTCGGACGCGGTATCCCGAAAGTCGTGCAGCAACTGCAGCACGTCGGGGTCGATGCGGCGGCAATCGCGCGCGTCGATTTCCACCCGCGCACCGGACGGCAGTTCGTTCAGCACCTTTTCGATGCGCACCTTGGTAAGGAAGGTGGCCTGCTGGCCCAGCGCGTAGCGGGTGAGCACGGCGCCGGGCGGGCTCAGGATGGTGAGCCCCGGGGCATCGGCATGTTCCCGCAGGATGAAGAATGCACCCACCAGGAGGCCAATGACCACCCCGATCGAGGAGGTCGGTGAGCAGGATCGCCACGATGGTGACGGTGAACGGGACGAACTGGTCGCGCCCGATCTGCCATGCCCGCCAGAGATGAATGGGGTGCGCCAGCTTCCAGCCGACGTGAATCAGGATCGCGGCCAGGGCGGCCAGCGGAATGCGGTTGAGCACACCGGGAATTGCCAGCAGCGCCAGTACCAGCCACACCGCGTGGAGGATGGCGCTTGTGCGGGTGCGACCGCCAGACTCGACGTTGGCGGCACTGCGCACGATGACCCCGGTGAGCGGGAGCGCGCCGACGCAGCCGGCGATGAGGTTGCCGATGCCTTGCGCTCGCAGCTCGCGGTCGGCGGACGAGTGCCGCTTGAGGGGGTCGAGCTTGTCGGTAGCCTCGAGGGAAAGGAGCGTCTCTAGGCTCGCGACCAGTGCGATGGTGACCGCCGTGACCCAGACGGCCGGCAGCATGAGCGCATCCCAGCGTGGCAGTGTCGCCGCGCCGATGAAGCCGGTGATACCGCCGCGGGGCACCAGCACGAGCTCGTCTCCCGCGAGCTGGAGCGCCGGCCAGAAACGGATGATGACCTCGTTGGCGGTGGTACCCAGCACCACCACAACGAGGGCGGCGGGAACGCGCTTCAGCCCCCCATCCGCGGGTGATCCCAGAGGAAGAGGATGATGAGGGACACGACGGACAGCACCACCGCCGTGGGGTTGATGCGGCCCGCGAGGTGAAGAATGGTGCTGAAGGTGTTCTCGGTCCCGACCGCATGGAACTGCTCCACGCCCATCGCCTCGGCATCATACCCCATGGCATGGGGCACCTGCTTCAGCACGAGGATGATGCCGATGGCGGCCAGCATTCCCTTGATGACCGCCGACGGGAAGTACTTGGCAATGAACCCGGCGCGCGCGGCACCAAAGCCGAACTGCATGATGCCCGCCAGTACGACGGCCGTGAGGAAGGTGTCGAAGCCACCGAGCGTGCTGATGGCCGAGATGACCACGGCGGTGAGGCCCGCGGCGGGCCCGCTGACCATGAGCTGCGACCCGCTGAGTGGCGCCACAACGAGACCGCCGACGATCCCGGCGACCAGGCCCGATACCAGCGGGGCACCGCTCGCCAGGGCAATCCCGAGGCAGAGCGGAAGCGCCACCAGGAAGACGACGAGAGATGCGGGGAGGTCCGCGAGCAGATTGTCACGCCAGCTGGCTGGAGCAGTGGTCATGCCTGGTTCCTGTTCTTGAGGGCGGGCAGGAAAAATACTACCGTCGGCCCTCCTGCAACCGGCGTTCGGCGTCGGCGCGCCAGTGGGCGAGCACGAGGGGCTCGGTGCCGAACCGCGGCGGCGCGGAGACCCAGGTGACGTCGAGCCCCTGGGGATTGACGTCGAAGTCGGGTTCGCGCTGTGTCACCTGCGGCACCGTCTGCGGCACGCCGATCGCCCGGCCTGAGGTCCCATCGAAGCCGATCCACACCACGCTGCCGTCGGGACTGCAGCCGTAGATGCGCTTGCCACCATCGCCCCATCGTGCGCCGCAGTTGCCGACCGGCATGATGACGGTGCGGCGGTCGAGGCCGGGCCAGGCCCGCACGACCGCGCGCCCACTCTTGGTGTCAAAGCCCTGGTAGAGCAGCCACTTCCCATCGGGCGAGAACAGGGCGTCACCCTCGTCACCGGCATCATCGTCGAAGAGCGGCCGCGCCCTGGCCCCGGCGGCGAGGGGCTGGAGGGTAACGCGACCGGTGGGGATGTCGCTGTAGATGAGGTTCTGTCCATCGGGCGTGAAATCGAGCCCGAACTTGCGCGACTTCTCGGTGCCGATCCTGACGGGCTCACCGCCCGCCGAGGGCACGATCCAGAGCTCATGGCTCCCGCTCTTGATGCGGAGAAAGGCGATCTGCGCATCATCGGGGGACCACGCCGGGCCGAAGGCATACTCGGCCACACGCTGGCGCAAGCCGGTGGCGCGGTTGACAACCCAGAGATCGGTGCTCCGCGTCTCGCTCACGGAATTTGTGCTGGCCAGGTCGACGTTCGGGGTGAGCGCAAGCGCCAGTCGGGTGCCGTCGCGCGAGAAGGTGGGGACGCTGACGGTGGTATCGGGATAGATGACGTCGGTCGTCGTGCCGAGTCGCGCATCATAGAAGCGCAGGTTCCGGCTGGGCAGCCCGGGCCTCAGCACCACGAGATCGCCATTGGCGAAGAGGTCGTCCATGCCCTCGGCGAGGATGACCTGCCTTGAGCCCACGGCGTGCGATCGCGGGTCGTAGGTGGCGTAGCGCACTGTGCCATCGCTGCTCAGCCAGAGCAGGCGTCCCGGCGCGTAGTAGCGGGCCTCCTGCACGTTGGGCAGGACCATCACGCGCGCCCCGGTGCCGACATTCATCTGGTAGAGCGTCGTCGAGTCGACCGCGTGCCTTATGCCGACCAGCAGTTCGCGTCCTCCCGGCAGGAATCTCGGAATGTAGAAGGAGATATCGGCGGCGGTGTCGATCGTCGCGAGGACCCGCGACGTGCCCCCGGTGGCCGGGACGAGGAGGAGGTCGTCGCCCGATACCAGGGCGATGCTGTCCTGCGGACCCCATTCGGCGGTGACGTATCCCGAGACCTGGGTGAGTTCTCGTGGCGTCCCACCCGAAAGGGGCTGGAGCTTGAGCGCGGTTCCGGTTCCAAGGAGGACCTGCGTCCCGTCGGGCGACAGCCAGACGCGCCGGACGCCTGCCGTACCGGGGATGGTGGCGGGCTGGACGTCGTCGAGCCTCCGGATCCAGGCGTTGAGCACGCCACTGGAATCGGGGGACACGCCGACGATCTGCCGGCCGTCGGGGGCGACGGAGAAGTACGCGATGTTGCCGAGCTCGGGAATGCGGAAGCGAACGGGACCGGCGGTTTCGCCGGTGCTGCTGGATGCGGTGCGGCGCGCGAGTGCCGCACCGAGGGCCAGCGCGCCTGCGAGGACGGCCAGCGCCACAGCCCAACCCCACGGGGCGCGCAGGGCGCGCAGGCGGGTGGGCGGGTAGGCGGCTGTTTGCATGGGGCGAGTCGGGGCCGTGCCGCTGGCGCTCAGCGCATCACTGAATTCCTTCGCGGTGGCGTATCGATCGGCGGGGAGTTTCTCGAGTGCCGTGAGCACCGCGTTCTCCACCGAGGGCGGCACGCTCTTTCGCTGCGGCGAGATCGGCCGGGGCGCCTCGGTCAGGGTGCGCGCGACGATCGCCTGTGCGGTGGGCCCGGTGAAGGGCGCCTCGCCGGTGAGCATTTCGTAGGTGATGGCGCCGAGGGCATAGACATCGCTGCGGGCGCCGATCTCGCGCTCGCCCATTGCCTGCTCGGGTGACATGTAGGCGGGCGTGCCGAGTGAGAGGCCGGTCTGGGTGAGCCGGCCGCCGCCCGCCGCCGTGAGGGCCAGCGCGATGCCGAAATCGGCGACGAGCGCGGTGCCATCGTGGAGCAGGATGTTCTCGGGCTTGATGTCGCGATGGATGACGCCGCGGCGATGGGCGTAGTCCAGCGCGCTTGCCACTTCACTGGCGATACGGACCGCATCGGGCACGGGGAGCTGACGTTCGTGATTGAGCCGGCCCCGCAACGACTCGCCTTCCACGAACGGCATCACGTAATACAACTGGTTGTCGACCTGGCCCGAGTCGAACAGCGGAAGGATGTGGGGATGCTGGAGGCTGGCGGTGACCTTGATCTCGGCGAGGAAGCGATCGGCGCCGATGACGGCGGCGAGCTCCGGGTGGAGGACCTTGATCGCGACCTTGCGGTCGTGCTTCAGGTCCTGCGCGAGATAGACGGTGGCCATGCCGCCGGCCCCGAGTTCGTGCTCGAGGTGGTAGCGGTCGCTGAGGGCGTCGCGGAGCCTGGCAATGGGAGCGGTCACAGGAGGCGAAATCTAGGGACGGTGCATGATGCGGGTAAGCGCCGGGTGGCGCGGTGGCGCGTCCGCGCTTCTTGGCGCGGAAGGGCAGGGCCCGCTTCGTGAGGACCTTCGGCACGGCGGTTGGTACCCAATGCTTCGCACAGGTCCACCGCCGGCAGGTCCTCACTCAGCGGGCCCTGCCCCTCCGCGCAGGTCCTCACGCAGCGGGCCTGCCCCTCCGCGCAGGTCCTCACGCAGCGGGCCCTGCCCCTCCGCGCAGGTCCTCACTCAGCGGGCCCCGTCCCTCCGCGCCTACTGGTGCTTTGCCACCGCCTCCGCGATGAAGCGGTTCTTGGGGAACTTCACCGCCAGTGCCTGGAGGGTGGCGCGAGCGGAGTCGGGCTGCCCCAGGGAGTCGAAGGCCTCGCTGGTGAGCAAGCCCTTCTGGATGTTGAGGCGGATGTTGCCCGAGTCGGGTTGCTGCGCCGCGAGCGTGACGAGGGCGCCGCTGAAATCCTTCCTGTCGCGGATCATCGACTCGATGGAGAGGTACACCACCGTCGGGTCGTTGGGCCGCTGCAGTGCCAGCTCGTCGATGAGTCGCGCCGACTCGGCGGTGTTGCCGGCGGCGCGCGCCGCACGGGCCTGATGGTAGAGGCCGGCCACGAGGAGACGCTGCACATCAGCGGTGTCGCCACTGCGCAGGCCGACGCCACCGGCATAAGAGTAGACGAGCTTGCCGCCCGCCTCGGCCGCCTGGTAGAGAGTAAACGCGGCGGCAACACCACCGATCCCCGATGCCACACGAAAGCCGCGCTGCCAGCGCTCGCGGCGCTTGAAGGCAATGGCGGCCAGCTCGAGTGCTGCCACCAGCAGGAAAAGATTGCGGGTGCGCTCACCCAGCTCCTCATGGTCTTGCACCGCTTCCCGGGCACCGGGTACGCGCTCGGCGGGGCCGTGGGCCTCGGCGCCTGACTTGACCGCCGCCCAGCTGCTTGCCGCGGCGATGAGAAGCAGCGTGGTGGCGGCGGGACTGGTCCATGTGACCTTGCCTGTGAGCGACACGAGGCGGAGGATGACGCCTGCCACGCCGAGTGCGACGACAAAGTGGACGATCTGGGGATGGAACTGGGCGATATCGATCACGACTTCCCCTTGTTGGGCGGGCCATCGAGTGGAGCACCCCTTCGAGAAAGGTCTGGCTGCCGGGTGGACCTGAGCTTGATGCTCAGAAACCCGGCCGCCGAGGACCTTTCGAGAAGGGGTACTCCACTCGATGCTGAACCCGCTCAGTTGAATCGCGTTGTGCGCCACAGGACCCATCCCGCCAAAGCAAGCAGCGCGACAGTGACGATACTCAGGAGTGCGACCCAGCGCAGGTCCATGGCGAGTTGCGGGGCCTCCGCGAGGCGTGCCACAAAGACGAACACTGCCGAAGAAATTGCCACCAAGGTCCAGTCGATCCAGGTGCGCCGCACCGGAGCGCCTGCGGTACCAACGAGGCGGGCGCGGACCCATTCCAGGTCGACACCGTACCGCCGGGCCTCGCGCTCGGCGGCCTCGCGCCACTGGCCGTGCTCGGTATCGCCGGTAGTGGCGAGGGCCACGGCGGCTGCACCCACGGCCATGATGAGCGAGCCGGCTACGACGAGGGGAAGGGACGCGCCGCTCCGGCGCAGCTCGCCGAAGACGAGCGTGCCCCAGAGCAGTCCCCACAGCTGGTTGGTATTGGACAGCGGAATGCCACGGCTGATGCCAACGTACTTGGCGGCGTACTGCTGGAAGAGATCACCGATGACCCAGATGAAGCCGCCGAGCATGAGCCAGAAGATGACGCCGCGGGCGGCGGCCAGCTCGCTCATGGTGACGGAGGCGCCATTGATGGTGAGGGCGATGATGCCCATGCACGCCAGTTCGCCGATGGTGAAGAAGGTGACGAACGCGAGCGGCGACATGCCGGTGAGGTACGCCTTCCGATAGGGGATGTACATCGTTCCCCACATCGCGCCGGCCGCAAGAGCGGCAATGACGCCGCGGGCGGCAGAGCCGTGGGCGGCCTCGTGGGTGGAGGCGAGCGCCAGCAGGGTTGCGCCGATGCACATGGCGACGGTGCCGCCGATGACGCGGGTGCGCTGGCCTCCGGTGGCGCCGCGCAACTCCCCGAAGAACAGTGCCCCCCACAGGATGCCGAGCAGGCTGTTCGAGTTCCAGAGCGGGAAGGCGATGCTCAGGCCGACATCGCGGATGGCGTAGACGGTGAGCGTGTTGGCGATCGACCAGAGGCTGCCAGCAAGCACCGCCCAGATCACGAGATGCGGTGCCTGGCGCACGTCGGCGCCGACCGCGGTGGTTCCCTGCAGGAGCGCGGGCACGCTCCATCGCGCGAGGAAGACACCGCAGACCATGACGAGCGACACGGTGACGGGACTCAGACCGGTCGACACGAGCTTGGCGGGGGCCTCCGCGGCGCCGAGCCATGCGCCGGCGGCGACACCACTCATGAGGCCGGCAATGCGGAGTGCGCGACGGCGCCCGCTTACGTCAGTGGGCCAGGTGCTCATCGGCTCACCCATGCCAGGACTGCAGCGCCGACAATGAGGACGGCGACGGGCACCCAGAACTGGATGTCGGAGAGGATGGCGGCAAGGCGCGACGGGCCGGCAGGCGTGGGGTTGTCCATGCGGGAAGATGCTGCGCCGGGCCGGCTCGTGCCATCGTCGTCCCGGCGCGTGCCATCGTCGTCCCGGCCGTTGCCCTTTGCATCGCGGGCGGACCTCGGCACATTGAAAAGGCGACCGCTTCACGGGCTGGTCGCGCCGATCGCCTTATCACAGGAGGACCTCATGCCGACCAAGCGGACGACCCATCGCAGCGTGAGCGGCACGAAGCTGTACGCAGTGCGTGATGCCAAGGGCCGGTTCAAGGATATCCAGACCTACAAGCGGGCTCATGCCGCCGACCTCCGCAAGACGAGCAAGGCCGAGAAGGCAAAGAAGCGGAAATAGCGCGCCGCGCGGGTCATCCTGTGCCAGGGGGGAACGATGAAGCGGGGAAATGCAAGCGTCGTCTGCTGGTTGGTGGTCGCGGGCCTGTCGTCTGCCTGTTCACGCCAACCGCAGGAGCCGGCGGTCATCGAGTACACCCTGGGTGACTACTACTTCCAGGGACCGGACACGGTGCCTGCAGGACTGGTCAGGTTCCGTCTCAAGCTGGCGAGCGAGGCGGGACACGTGATGGACCTCATCAAGCTGGAGCAGGGCAAGCGGCTCGGTGACCTGATGGCTGCCGGCGAGAGCGTCTACGACTCGTCGTGGGTGCGGGCGGTGGGTGGAGGCATCACCTCCGGGGCAGGGACCGATCCCCTGTACACCCTGCAACTCACACCGGGCACGTACGTGATGATCTGCTACTTCAGCGCGCCCGACCATCAGCCGCACTTCGCCAAGGGCATGATCAAGGAGATCACGGTGCGGGGGGAGGCACAACCGGCCGCCCCGCCCCAACCAGATGTGGAGGTGCAACTCGTCAGCTTCGGGTTCAATGTCTCGACGCCGATCACCGCGGGCGTGCACACCATCCGGGTCAGGAACACCAGTGAACAGCCGCACGAAATGGTCGTGTCGCGACTCAAGGACGGATTCACCCTCGAGCAGGCACAGGCCCGGGCCGACAGTGCCGAGCCGAAGGGCCCATCGCCATGGAAGAACTACGGCGGCGTGGCTGACCTCGAACCAGGCGACAGCATCACGATGACGGCGGAGTTTCCACCGGGTACCTATCGCATGTTCTGTTTCTTCCAGGATGAGGGGGAGAAGCTCAACCACGCGGCGCGCGGGATGTCGCAGGTGTTCACGGTGGATTAGGCGGGTGGGCGGGTAGGCGGGTAGGCGGGTAGGCGGGTAGGCGGGTAGGCGGGTAGGCGGGTGGGCGGGTGGGCGGGTAGGCGTTGGATTCAGTGGAGCATATGAGCGACGATCTTCGCGACACTTCGGCGGCACTGGGACGTGCCGCCCATCACGCGCTGGAGTGGCTGTCGGGCCTCGACACCCGGCCGGTAGGAGCCACCACCGACCTGGCCACGCTGCGCGCCCGGCTTCGCCTGCCGCTGCCGGATCGTGGTACCGATCCGGCGCGCATCATCGATGACCTCGTGGCCCAGACCGCCGGGGGGCACAACGCGTCGGCGAGCGGCCGGTTCTATGCCTGGGTGATCGGCGGTTCGCTGGATTCGGCGCTCGCGGCCGACTGGCTCACGTCGACGTGGGATGGCAACGCCGGCATGTACGCGGTGGCGCCGGCGCCGGCGATCGTGGAAGAGGTGGCCGGCGAGTGGATCAAGGAACTGCTCGACCTTCCGCGCGACGCCTCCTTCGCCTTCACCACTGGATGCCAGATGGCGCACTTCACCTGCCTTGCGGCGGCGCGCCACGCGGTGCTGCAGCGCGTGGGGTGGGACCTGGCGCGCGACGGGATGAACGGGGCACCGGCCACGCGGATCTTCGCGAGTGACGAGCGGCACAGCACGGTGGACCGGGCCGCGCGCTTCCTCGGCTTCGGGACGTGCGACATCGAGGTCCTGCCGACCAACGAGTCCGGCCAGCTGGAGCCGGTGACGCTGGAGCGGGCGCTGGCGGAGTGGAAGGGACCAACGATCGTTGTGCTGAACGCTGCCGACCTCAACATCGCGGCGATGGACCCGTTCCGGGCCCTGATTCCGCTGGCCCGTGCGGCCAATGCCTGGGTCCACGTCGACGGGGCGTTCGGGCTGATCGCGCGGGCCAGCCGGGCGAAGCGTGGCTTGCTCGACGGCGTGGAGGGGGCGGACAGCTGGGCGACGGATGCGCACAAGTGGCTGAACGTGCCGTACGACTGCGGCATCGCCATTGTCCGCGACCGGGAGGCGCACCGTGCCGCGATGACGACGAGCGCCTCGTACCTGGTCACGGAGGGTCAGGCGCGGGACCAGCTCGACTGGAACCCCGAATTCTCCCGGCGCGGCCGCGGCTACACGGTGTATGCGGCGATCCGGGAGCTGGGTCGCGATGGACTCGAAGCGCTGGTCGACCGCTGTTGCGAGCACTGCCGGGCGATCGTGACCGGGATTGGCGCCCTTCCGGGGGCCGAGACCCTGTGGGTGTCGGAGCTCAACCAGGGGCTGGTACGGTTTCTCGACCCGCGCTCCGGTGCCACGGAGGCGGACCATGACCGCCACACCGACCGGGTGATCGCGGCGATCAACGCGACGGGCGAGGCCTTCTTCAGCGGCACGACGTGGCGTGGCAGGCGGGCGATGCGGGTGAGCGTGGTGAACTGGCGCACCAGCGCCAGCGATGTGGCACGGGCGATCGCGGCTGCGCAGTCAGTGCTCGTCGCGCTCGCCTGATACGGGCTGCGTCAGTGCCCTGAACAGGGTACCGGTGGAGCAGCCGAGGGGCAGTGAGGGGTTACGGCTGTTTTTCCATCCGCTCGAAGTCGTATATGCCGCCATCGGCCATGAGGGCGATGTGCAGCATGCCGTCCTTGAGGATGTATGAGGTCATGTACTGGAAGTCGCGGAGGAACTGGTCGGACAGCGATTCCGGCGGGCACATGGCCTTGGTGCTCGCGATGGGCCCGAACTGAATCACGTTCGCGTCGGGGAGGGACCAGGTGCCGGTGCCCCGGTTGCAGTCGGCCCTGATGCTGACGCGGCCACCGGGCTCGAAGGCCACGGTGTAGGTGCCGCGGTCGGCGGGCGTGAACGTCCAGTCATTCATCGACTGGAAGCGTACCAGTTGCCACGAGGTACCGGCGAGCGGCGCACCAACGACACTCGAATCGGCGGTCGGCGTGTTCGCGAGTGCCGCAGTGTCGCTGACAGCGTCGGCGGACCGGCGCTGGCCCGGACATGCCGCCAGCGCGAGGCAGAGGCCGAGGAGTTGCCATTGCGAGATCATGGGATGCCGATCAGCCGGCCCGCCTGCCGATCCAGCGGGCGACGAGGGGATGGCACAGTTCACGACAATGGCTATGCCGGCCCGGCCTTCCGGCAGGTGGAGATCCCGAATGGCAGATAGGCGGGGCACCAGCTGACGAGACTCGTGGCCAGGAATATCACCGCCACAGCGCCGAGGACGATGGCCATGGTGCCGCTGATACGTCCGGTGAAGTAGAGCGCGCCGATGGCCAGTGCTACCGCGGCCCGGATGACGCGGTCGGCCGTTCCCATGTTCGCTTTCATGATGTGTTGATTCCTCTCAGTAGAGCTGTCCGTCGGCGGCGACGCCGTCAAACCGGACACCTACGCTGGAAGTATCGCTCGCTGCGCCCAGGATGACCATCTACTTCCCCGTGACCTTCGACTGCAACTCGGTGAACCAGTTGTTCACCAGCATGAACCGGGGTCGCTCGGTGGAGGCGGCCTGTACCTGTCGCGCCATGAGAAAGCGCTGGTCGTCGAGCGAAATATCAAACGGGGTATAGTGCTCCGGGTTCTCGAGGTAGAGATCGTAGCCCATGCGGAAGAGCACGCGCCGGTCGCCCAGTTGAAGCGGCGTGCCCGGGGTGACGGCGGTGGCCACCATGTTGCGGTCGCCATCGACGAAGAAGATCTCCCTGCCGCTATGCGCCCAGAGCGGCGCCTGCCCGCCGGTGGTGGACACCTGCCACTTTCCATCTTCGGTGTTCGGGAAGGGGCGGATGTAGACCTCCTTCCTGCCCGTCTCGTTCGACTCGTACGCCATCCACTTGCCATCGGGCGACAGCGTGGGCGCCGCCTCGTCATAGTTCGGGTTGGCGGCGAGCGGCACCGGCGCCGTGTCCACGCCGGGGCGGAACCCGACGATATCGCGCCCCCCGATCTGGTTCTGGACCCCACCCATCCGCAGCACCACCCACTTCCCATCGGGCGACCATCGCCCCTCGGCGATGGCCCCTCCCCCCGGGCTGTGCAGCAGGAGCTGCTCTCCCCCCGTGCCATCGGCGCGTCGCTGCAGGAGGTCCTGGGTTGCGGTACGGATGTATGACACGAACTTCCCGTCGGGCGACCAGCGCGGGCGCTGCTCCGAGGCCGAGTCGAAGGTTGCCCGGGAGATGGCGCCGGCCGGCAACTGCTTGATCCAGATATCGTCGCCCGAGTTGGTGTTGAGGCCGATGACGAGCTGCTTCCCATTGGGCGAAATCATCCATCCATTATTCGCGTTGAGCCGCGAGAGATGAAAGCGCCAGGTAGAATCGAGCACCGTCCGGTTCCCGGCCCGGTCCAGCCATACCATGTCCATGAGACCCCGGTCAGTCGTCGCCTGACCGGCCTGCATCACCAGCGTCCCGGTCGAGGACACCGTAATGACGGGAAAGATTCCACCGAGCAGGCTGATCCCGTTGATCACCGGCACCGGTGTGCCGCGGACCTCCAGGGAGCCGAGGTCGAAAGGGACGGCGAACATCGCACCGTCACGCCCCACAAAGGCCAGGTGCCCGGTCTCGAGGTACCACCCCTTGAGCACGTTCGGCACGAGTTGCCGGGCGCGCCCGGACTTGAGGTCGAGAACCCAGAGGCTGGAGGGGTCACAGCTGTTCTCGCACCGCGTGAAGAGTACGCCCCGCGCGCCCGGAAGGGCCGTCGGCATTGCGGGAACCGACACGGAGTCTGGTGTCCAGAGCACTGTGGCAGCTCCGCCTCCGACCGGCAACCGCTTGAGGTCAAAGTCGCTGCCGGTGAAGACGATGCTCCCATCGCTGAGCCACGCGATGCCGCTGTTGAGGGTAGAGTCGGTCGCAGTCACCGGCGCGCCGCCATCGACGGGGACCTTCCTCATGCGCTGCTCCTGCTGGAACACGAGCCAGCGTGCATCGGGGGAGATCTCGAACGTCTGCGCCCCGGTGGTGCTCGCCAGCGGCACGGCGTCGGAGGCATCGCGGCGCTTAGCCCATAGCTGCGGCTGGCCCCTGTCGCCGGGACCCTGGTACACGAGGAGGGAACCGTCGCGACTGATCTGAATCTGGCCCTGGGGAACCTGCGAGTCGGGAAACGCCAAGCCATATCGTGCCACGGGCGCGTCCGTCCGTCCGCTCCGCACCAGGGCCCATGTCGCGAGGGCGGCGATCGCGGCGGTGATGCCGATCAGGGCGGCGGCGTGCACCGGACGTGAGGACGTGAGGACGTGAGGGCGTGCAATGGCGACTGTCGGTGCGTACGTGGAGTTCGAGAGGGCGGCGCCGAACTCGGCGGCGGTGGCGAACCGGTCGGCCGGCAACTTCTCGATCGCCTTGTCCACCGCCGCGGCGACATTGGGCGGTACCGACTTCCGCAGCTTCGTCACCGGGGCGGCGTCCTCGGTGACGATCTTCATGATGATCTGCTGCGCGCTGGCCCCGGTGTGCGGCGGGTTGCCGGTGAGCATCTCGTAGAGCACGCTGCCCAGCGAGTAGATGTCGGAGCGGGGCGTAAGCTCCTTCTCGGCGGTGGCCTGCTCCGGGCTCATGTAGTGCGGCGTGCCGAGCGACATGCCGGTCTCGGTCATGCGGCCACCGGCGGCGGCGCTCAGCGCCAGGGCGATGCCGAAGTCGGCCACCATCGGCCGCCCATCATGGAGCAGGATGTTCTCCGGCTTGATGTCGCGGTGAATGACGCCATGCCGGTGGGCGTAGTCGAGGGCATCAGCCACGGCGACGGTGAGCTTCACCGACTCGTCGACGCCCAGCTGGGTTTCGCGGTCGAGCTTGCCGCGCAGGGTCTCGCCCTCGATGAACGGCATGACGTAGTAGAGGAAGCCGTCAGCGGTGCCGGAATCGAAGAGCGGCAGGATATGCGGGATGCTGGAGGGCCGCCGTGGTCTTGATCTCGACCACGAAGCGCTCGGCGCCGAGCATGGCGGCGAGCTCGGGCTTGAGGACCTTGAGGGCGACCTTGCGATCGTGCTTCAGGTCCTGCGCCAGGTAGACGGTGGCCATGCCGCCCCGCCCGAGCTCACGCTCGATCAGGTAGCGGTCGGAGAGGGCGGCAACGAGGCGGTCTGGTGCACTGGTCAAGGCAGGTCCCGTGTGAATTTGATGACGATTATCAGGTGAAGTTGCGGCAACGTGGACCATGCCGCCTTGCGCCTCCCGTCACGCCGAGCTGAATATATGTCCATGGCCGTGCCACTCTATTTCAGCGCCGAGATGGTGCGCTCGATGCCGCAGGACGGCAACCGCTACGAGACGGTGCGGGGGGAGTTGCTGGTGACCCCGTCGCCGCGGTTGTTGCACCAGCGCGTGGTCGTGCGCCTCGCACGACACCTCGCAGCCTATGCCGAGTCACTCGGGCTCGGTGAGGTCCTCGTCTCGCCAGCGGACATATCGTGGGGCGACGACATTCTCGTGCAGCCGGATCTGTTCGTGGTGGCGATCGATGAAGCACGAACCATGGACTGGGCTCGCATCACGTCGCTCATTCTGGCCGTGGAAGTCCTGAGTCCATCCAGCACCAGGGCCGACCGATTCACGAAACGGCACCTGTACCAGGAGGCCGGTGTTCCGCTCTACTGGGTGGTGGATGCCGACCAGCAAATGGTCGAGGTCTGGACGCCCCAAGCCACCTTCCCGGTATTCGAGCGCGAGCAGATACGCTGGCATCCCGAGGGCGCACCTGGTGCGCTGGTCATCTCACTCGCGGAGCTGTTCGCGCCGCTCTAGCGTGGCTCCAGCCAGCCTTGCCGGAAGCTCTGCATTGCCTCCGTTACCGGCTGTCCCGCCTCTTCATATGGCACCACCTCGAGCCGGTCATCGACAATCATCGTCACTGGCACCGTGTAGTGACGGCCCCGTCCGGTGACGGTGGCCTGCACGACGTCGCCCGGCCTGTGGGCCGCCTTGATGGCCTGGTACACCGAGTCGGACGTGAGGGGCCGACCGTCGAGCGAGTCGATGACGTCACCGCGGTCGAGTCCCGCATCATACAACGCCGAGCCGATGAAGGTCGGCCCGTCGATGCGCCCGCCCATGGAGTCGATGTCCAGCCGGACCGGACCGAACCAGGCGGTGCCAGGGTGACGCGGCCGCAGCAGGAGTCCGCCCTGTGCCAGCAGTGCCGTCATGTCCGGCACCTCACGTCCCCGGATGTACTTCGCCATGAACTGGTCGGCGAAGGCCTTGCTGCCACAATACTCCACCAGCGTCGCCTGCCAATTCTCCAGGGTGTAGGCCTTCTCGGTCTGGCCATACTTGGTCCACATCAGGCGCATGAACCCGTCGAGCGGCTTGTTGAATTCCTTGCGCAGCGACAGGTCGAGCGCCAGGCCCACCACCGATCCCCAGGTGTAATAGGAGATGAAGGTGTTGGCCTCATTGGTGGGATCGATGGCGGTGGCGGCGTCCACGAAGGGCGCCTGCTCACTCATCCCCACCGGACTCGCAAACTTCCGGCCGGGATCGTTGATGACGGCGTTCACGCTGCTGGACAGCCCGTGCGCGTACTCCGCCACCGACGTGATGCCCGCGCGGCGGATGAACAGGGGCCCGTAGTAGCTGGTGAATCCCTCGGCGAACCAGAGGGCACCGGACATGTTGGTCCGGGTGAAGTTGAACGGCTCCAATCCCACCGGGCGGATACGCTCGACATTCCACGAGTGAAAGAATTCGTGTGACGCCGTGCCCAGGAGCACCTTCTCGTTCCCTGCGAGCGGAAGTGACGAGGTGATGATGGTGGAGTTGCGGTGCTCCATGCCGTCGCCGTCGGCCCATGGGAGGTAGTCGGCGATGAAGGTGTACCGGCCGACGTCGTAGCGCGGCGTGGTGCCGAAGACGGCGATCTCCTGTTCGACCACCTTCCTCAGCATCTCGACATAGCTGTCGAGCTCCGCGTCGGAGCCCTGATGGTGGAGCGCCAGACGGATGGGAAAGGTGCCGGCAGGCGAGGTGACGGACCACTCGCGCATAACGTAGTCACTGAGCTCGGTGGGGCTGTCCATGAAGTACTGGAGATTCGGCGCGGTGAAGCGCAGCGGGTCGGTTGTCGGATAGAGCTGGGTGGCGGCCTTCCACTTCGAACCGGACGGCAGCTGGAAGGACACCGACATCGCGCGGGTTTCGAGGCCGGGCACCCAGATGAAGCTGGCGGGCATGTCGAGGTGCGCGTGGGTCTCGTCGACCTGCGAGTAGGTTCCATCGGCCCGGTCGGCGTAGAGGGTGTAGGTGAAGCGCACGGTGCCGGTGTGTCCTGCCACCGACCAGGAATACGGATCGGGCCGGGTGAGGGTCAGCGGGCGACCGTGCCCATCGTCGGCGCTCACCGAGTACACGTTCTTGGCAAACTCATGCAGGGCGTAGCGGCCGGGTGAGGACCGGCTCATCTGGAAGCGCACCGGCTGCCGGGGCAGCTTCGACACGCTCAGCGTGACCTGTGCCTCGTGGTGCGCCGCGTTGGGGAACGACACCTCGTAGTGGAGTTCCTGCGCGGCGGCGGAGTGCGCCGAGAGGGACAGGAGCAGGGCCGTGGTTCCGAACGCTCGCATCTACTTCCTCCCCTTCATCTTATTGAACCAGTTGCACGAGGTGCTCATGGAGTGAACAGTTCTGGGTGGGCGGCCGCGGCGCGGGCGTGCATGGCGGACACATCCTGCCTGATCGAGGCGACCACCGCCTGGTAGCGCGGCTCCTGGCGCACCGATGCAAAAAATGGATCGAGCTCGAGCAGCACTGCGTCCCGCCAGCCGGCGCGGTAGCCCTTCTCCAGCCAGTCGAGCGCTTCCGCCGTTCGGCCCTCGATGGCACTGATGGCGGCGAGTTCCATCGGTGCCCCGTACCCTTCCTGGCCCTCGGCGACCTTGCGGTTCGCCGCGGCCGCCGACTCTGCCCACAGTGCCATCGCTTCCTTCTGCTTCCCCTGCCGCTGCAAGGTGAGGGCATACATCGACCGGAGCGACTCGGGGAACATCTGGCCGGCCGCGGTGGGATCCCTCTTCGCGAGCGGCTCGATCAGCGCCGCCGCATCCGCCTCGTCCAGGTAGACCGCGAGCTCGGCGACGTTGGGTGGCACTTCGGTATTGTCGGGCTCGCTCTGCAGCAGCCGCCGGGCGCGGGCGGTGGCGGCGGCGTTGCGGCCCCGGCGCATATCGAGCCAGAACAACAAGTACTGGATGCGGGGCTCCTTCGGGTCCTTCTGCCCGGCGGCCAGGAGAAAGCGGGCGGTGGCTGAATCATCGGCAAGCCCGAGGAGCGGCAGCCCGGTGTGGTAGGGGCCGTGCGGGTTGTTGGGGTCGAGCTGCTGTGCACGGAGTGCCCAGTCGAGTGCCTCGTCGAAGCGACCGAGCGCCACATAGACGTTCGCCAGGTCGGCCATGGCGCCCACATGACCAGGCGTCAGTTCCAGTGCCTTGAGGTACGAGCGACGTGCCTCGGACAGGGCCTGCCGCACGGAGTTGAGATCGCCCAGGGCAAACCAGCCATCGGCCTGCTCAGGATCGAGTGCGATGGCCTTCCGTGCAGCCACAAAGCCGGAATCGATCCAGGCAGGTTCGCCGGCGACGCCGCGGAACAGGAAGGCGCGCGCCAGCTTGGCATACGCCGGGGCAAAGGTGGAATCGAGCTGGATGGCCCGGCGCAGCAAGTCGGCCTGGGCCACGTTGCCGGCGCGGAGCGTTGAACGTTCGGAAAGCGAGCGCAGGTAGAGCTGGTACGCCTCCGTGCTGGTGGTGGCGACATGCCCGACGCGACCCGCCTCGACGGGAGTGAGCGCGGCCTGCAAGGCGGATGACACATTGCGCGCCACGTCGCCCTGCACGGCGAAGACGTCGTCGATCTTCCGGTCGTACTGTTCCGACCAGAGTTGCTGGCCGGTGCGGACATCGGTCAGTTCGACGCCGATGCGCACCTGGTCGCCGGACAGGCGCACGCTGCCCTCCACGACGCTGCCAACCCCCAGCTCGGTCGCCATACGCTTGAGGCGGTCGGGCTGGCCCTCATACTGGGCGGTGGCCGAGCGACCGAGCACGTGCAACGCCCCGACGCGGGCGAGCTGCGAGGCGATCTCTTCCGTGATACCGGCGCTGAAATACTTCTGGGCGCTGTCGTCGGAGATGTTCCGGAAGGGCAGCACCGCGATGGTGCGGAGGCGGGAGTCGGAGGCGGGCTTGCCCCGGGCTCGCAGCGCGAAGAACGCCGTAGCGGTCGCGACGACTGCAAGCGCTGCGAAGCCCAGGGCGCGCCCGCGGCGGGTGGGCGGGTGGGCGTGAGATCCTTCGCTGCGCTCAGGATGGCGTGAGGACGTGAGGGCGTGAGGACTTGAGAGCGCGTCGGCGAAGTCCTTCGCAGAGGCGAAGCGGTCGGCAGGGAGCTTCTCGAGGGCGCGAACCACGGCGTCTTCAACCGCGGGACTCACGGCAGGGCGCGAAAGGCGCACAGGGCGGGGCACTTCAGTGAGCAGTTTCGCGATGATGGCCTGGGCGTTGGGTCCGGTGAAGGGCGGCTCGCCGGCAAGCATCTCATAGGTCAGGGCACCGAGGGCGTACACGTCACTTCGCGGGCCGATGTCCCGTTCGCCCGTCGCCTGTTCGGGCGACATGTACGCGGGGGTGCCGAGGGACATGCCGGTCTGCGTCATGCGGGAGCCGGCGCTGGCGGCGAGCGCGATGCCGAAGTCGGCAACGAGGGCCTGGCCGTCCTGCAGGAGGATGTTCTCGGGCTTGATGTCGCGATGGACGATGCCGCGCTTGTGGGCGAACTCGAGGGCGGCGGCGACTTCCTTCGTCAGTCGAATGGCGTCGTCGACCGGGAGCTGCTTCTCGCGGTTGAGCCGGGCGCGCAGCGTCTCCCCTTCGATGAAGGGCATGACATAGTAGAGGAGGCCGTCGGCGTCGCCGGAGTCGATCAGCCCCAGGATGTGCGGGTGCTGGAGGCCGGCGGTGGTCCTGATCTCGGTGAGGAAGCGGTCGGCGCCGATGACCGCGCCCAGCTCGGGGCGCAGGACCTTGATGGCGACCTTGCGACCGTGCTTCAGGTCCTCGGCGAGATAGACGGTGGCCATGCCGCCTTGCCCCAGTTCGTGCTCGAGGCGATAGCGGCCGCTCAACGACGCAGCAAGGCGGGCTTCGGTGTCTTTCAATGCGACCTTTCCGCGCGGGCCGAGTCGAGCATCGGCAGGAACACCGGGTCACTGTCCTTCCAGAGCTTCAGGAACGCGTCGTAGCGCGCGGCGGCTTCCTGCGGGTGGCCAAGGGCCCGCTGGATGCGGGCCTGTGCCAGGAGTGCCGGGCCGAGAAAGACGAGCTCGGGCGCGGAGTTCTCCCCGAGGCCCGCATACCACTTCAAGGCCTCCTCATCCTGCCCACGCGCCTGCAGCAGTGCTGCGCGGGTGAAACGCTCGAGCGCCCCCCCGTAAAATGGCGACACGAACGTCAATTCGTACCATCCCTCGATGCGCAGTGCCTCGAGTGCCGCGAGCGCACTGTCGGGATGTCCTTCGGCGAGGTCCACCTGTGCGCGGAGCCCCTGCGCCAGTTCGCTCGCGAGCGGGGGCGCACCGGGCGCATTCCCGGCGGTGTCGAGCTCGGCGGCGCGCGCGGTGGCGGCGGCGAGATCCGCCCGGCGCGCATCGAGCAGCCCCAGCACGTAGGTCTTGAGCAGGGGCCGGACACCGTTGTGCCCACTGAAGAAGGCGCTCGGCCGGGTGCTTTCATTGGTGGTGTCGCGTGCGTCCCAGCGGGCGAGCCGGGCATGCGCGGCATCGAGTTCGGGCCGGGTGGCCGGCACAAACGGCAGCGCGCTGAACCAGGCGTCGACGATGGGGCTCTCCGGGCTCCGGAGCTGGGTGGCCGAGCGCAGGTGGGCGCGCGCGTCGGTGAGCCGACCGCCGGCCAGCGCGAGGTATCCGAGCAGCACGTAGCCCTGGGCCCGCACGTCGCGCGGTCGCGACGGCTCGGTGAGCATGCGGGCCATGCGCTCGGCCGCGGGAATACCCTGCGCGAACACTGCAATGGACCACATGCCGATGGCCAGCACGCCATCGGACGACTTGCCGAAGGCGGTCATGACCGAGTCCATCACCAGGCTGTCGCCGGTGGCCAGGGCCTGCAGCGCGCGGAGCTCGAGCGTGCGGTCGCCCTCCGGGCTCAAGTGATAGAACCGTGCGGACAGCGAGTCGAGCTCGGCATTGTTGCCTTCGAGGGCGGCGATACGCATGAGATGGTAGATCGCACCGAGGTCGCCGGGATCGAGGAAGAGCGCACGGTAGAACGGTTCCTTCGCGCTCGTGGCCGTGCTGCCCTGCAGGGGGCCACCATGAAAGAGGAGCTCGCCCAGCTGGTACCAGGCTTCGGCGTCGTCGGGCCAGGACTGGGTGATGGCGCGGAACTGCTGCGCGGCCTGTCCGGAGGATCCGCGTCGCGTGGCCAGCACCGCCTCGAGGAAGCGTCGATCGTGGGTCGAGAGCCGACTGCTGTGACGGTAGGCAAGCTCAGCGGAGCGGCGGGCCTTGTCGGCCCAGGCCATGCGCTCCTGGGCCATACCGAGCCGGTGGAAGGCCAGGGCAAACCCGGTATCGGCCTCGACCGCCTCCTGAAAGGAGGTGGTCGAGGCAATGTACTGCCCCGAGCGGTACGCCTGCTCGCCCGCCATGTATGCCTTGAGGGCCGGGAGGGACGAGGTGGTGACGGCGGCGGTACGCGTGAGGCGTGCGCCACCCTCCGCCGAGCGGTCGGCCGCGAGGCGCTCGGCGAGGAGGTCGACCAGTGAGGTGACCTCGCCCGGATCGCCCTCCACCATCGCCTCGCCGAGTGGGTGGGTCGCGTCGGTGCGATCGAAGAGGGAGGCGCTGAGCCGGAGCTTGCCGCCCACCTCGAGCACGTCTCCCATGACGAACAGTCCAGCCTTGAAATGATCGGCGACCTTGCCCGCCCGCTCGACGGTCATGGCGGCGGCGTCCTGGCCGGCAAATCCGAGCAACGCGTGCGCATTGACGCTGCGCAGTCCTGCCGCGCCATCGAGGCTCGTGCTCAGGAGGTCGACGATGCCCTCGCCGAGATAGGCGAACTGGGGCGCGCCGCGCACGGTGAAGGGGAGCACGGCGATCACGCCGGCGGATGCCGCATCGGCCGCAGGCTGTGCGCGACGCCGGAGGAGCAGGACCGCAGTGACGGCGAGCAGCACCAGGCCGGCGAGGATGGCGATGCGCCTTCCGGTTGCGGGCGCGGCGCGCCGCGCGCCGGCCATGGTGCCCAGCGTACGCAGTTGATTGACGATGTCATCGGCCGATTGCCAGCGCCTGTCCGGCTCCTTCTCGAGGCAGCGCATGATGATCGCGGCGAGTGCGGGAGGGCAGTCGGTGCGCTTGAGCTCGACCGGGGCCGGCACCTGCGCGACATGCGCGGCCATCATCTGCGCCGGGGTGGTGGCATTGTAGGGCGAGCCACCGGCGAGCATTTCGTAGGCGACGAGTCCCAGTGCGTAGAGGTCGGCGCGATGGTCGATGGCCGGGTCGCCGGCGACTTGTTCCGGCGCCATGTAAGCGGGGGTGCCGATGGAGACGCCGAGTGTTGTGAGGGTGGAAGAGCTGCCCGGGTTCAGGGGGCCCTCGGGGCGGTGGCTGGAGGCCACGGCCTTCGCAATGCCGAAGTCGAGCACGAGGGCGTGTCCGTCGGCGATAAAGATGTTCTCGGGCTTGATGTCGCGATGCACGACGCCGGCCCTGTGGGCCTTGGCGAGGGCGTCGGCGATCTCGCTGGTGAAGCGGGTCACTTCGTCGAGGGGCAGCGGGCCGACGCGCGCGAGGCGGGCACGCAGGGTCTCGCCGTCGACGAAGGGCATGACGTAGTAGAGGAACCCGTCGCTCTGGCCGGAATCGAACAACGGCAGGATGTGCGGGTGCTGGAGGCTGGCGGTGGTCTCGATCTCGCGGAGGAAGCGATCGGCACCGAGTGCGGCCGACAGCTCGGGGCGGAGGACCTTGATGGCCACCTGCCGGTTGTGCTTGAGGTCGTGTGCGAGATAGACGGTGGCCATGCCGCCCTGGCCGAGCTCGCGCTCGAGGCGATAGCGATCGGCGAAGGCGGCTGTGAGCGGGGCGAGGCCGTCCAAGCGGGTTCCGTGGATACTTCGCCCCCATCTTCGCGCGGAGCTCAGTGAACCAGTTCTCGACGTAGACCACTTGCTCGTTCGAGGCTTGTCGGCACACGAATCATCAGGAAACGGCGATCGTCGGGTGCCACATCGTACTCGGGACGATTCCTTGCGGCGAGATAGCCGTTCAGCGGGAACAGTGCATGCGGCGTACCGAAAGTGAAGGCCTCGCCGGGAAGCACATCAACCGCCATCAGCTTGCCGCCGCTCTTGAAGAACAGCTCCTTGCCGCTATGGGCCCAGCGAGGCTCGCTGCCGCCGCCGGTGGAGACCGGGCGGGTGGACTTCATCGAGGGAAAGGGCGCGACGTAGATCTCCATCCGGCCGGTCGGGTTGGCCGAGTATGCGAGCCAGTGTCCGTCGGGGGACAGTGCTGCCTGCATGCTGACACTGGGGTCGATGAGGAGCGGAACCAGCGTCGTGTCGCCGGTGAGGCGGCGCCCGTACATGTTGGAACCGCCCACGGCCTCATCCGCACGGACGATGAGCCACTGCCCGTCGCGCGAAAGCTCTGCTTCCCAGAGGCCGAAGGTGTGCTGCAACAGGAGCTCGGGCGGCGCGCTGCCGTCGACCGGCATGCGGTACGCGTCGTAGGCGTCCTGACTTCCACCCGCGCGCTTGTTGGAAATGAACGCGATGGACTTTCCATCGGGTGACCAGGACGGCCGCCAGTTGACGGTGCCCTCCTGGGTCAGCTTCTGCCTGGTGCCGTCGGCGCGCCAGATCCAGATGTGGGTCGGGCCATCGCGCACGCTCACCGCAAGGGCCCTGCCGTCGGGGGAGAGGGCGGGATAGTCGAAGGCACCGCGCCACGCGGTATCCACCGGTTGTGTCGAGCCATCGCGTGAGACCCACACGAGTTCGCTCGACTGGGGCTTGTCGCCACCGACCGAGTAGAGTGCTGTCCCTGTTTGCGAGAGCGCCAGCGTCGTGGGCGCCACATCCTCGACGACGGGCCGTGCGGGCGTGGTCATCACCATCTTCACGGGGTCGAACCCGGCGGCGTACAGGCCACCGGCGCGATCTGTATAGAGGAGGTGTCCCGTGGGGGAGTACCAGGCACCGGCGGCATTTGCCACCAGGAGACGAGAAGAGTCGGCGGCGAAGTCGAGTACGTACACATTGGACTCGATGGCGCAGTTACCGGGACAGGCGGTGAGCAGGATGCCGCGGCTTCCCGGGATGGGTGAGAGCACGAGGGGAAGGTTGCGGCGCTGGCCGCTGTCCGCGGCAATGGGAGTCGGCGTGCCACCCTCGCCGGAGATCCGGAGCAGGTCGGACGTCTCGCCACCGGCATAGACGATGGTCCCGTCGTCCAGCCACGTCGCGGCCATCTGGATGGTGTTCAGGTTCTCGGCGATGGTGATCGAGCCGCCACCATCGACACTCACCTTCCGGAGCCGGCCATCGGTGGTGACATACCCGATCCACTTGCCGTCGGGGGAGAAGAACGGGGCCACGGCCCCCTCGGTGCCGGGGATCCGTTCGGCGTCGCGTTCGCTCCGGCGCTTCCTGAGGAGCTGGTACACACCGCCGATGGAATCGGTGTAGACGATGCTCGACCCGTCCGGTGCCATCGCGGACTGGGTGGCGAGCTGGCTGATGCCGGCGGCGAGAAGGCGGCCCCGGTCGTACTTCCAGAGGACGACATGCTGACGGCTTACGGGTGCGGCAGGGACCCGGTGCAGGAGCCAGCCGGCGAGGCCCGCAGCGGTTGCCGTCAGTGCGAGGGCGGTGAGCACGACGGGCCGCGAAAGGCGCGAAGGGCGCGAAGGGCGCGAGGAGGGGGTCGCGATCGTCGCGGCGTAGCTGGCGCCGGTGCCCTTCCCGTCGAGGGCGTCGGCGAAGTCCTTCGCCGAGTTGAAGCGGTCGGCGGGGAGCTTTTCCAGGGCGCGGAGCACCGCATGTTCAACTGCCGGGCTCACCGCCGGGCGCGAAAGGCGCAGAGGGCGCGGGGATTCCGTGAGAACCTTCGCGACGATGGCCTGAGAGTTGGGGCCCATGAAGGGGGGCTCGCCGGCCAACATCTCATAGGTCATGGCGCCGAGGGCGTAGACGTCGCTGCGGGCGCCGATGTCGCGTTCGCCCATGGCCTGTTCGGGCGACATGTACGCAGGAGTGCCGAGCGACATGCCGGTCTGCGTCATCCGGCTGCCGCCCGCCTGCTGCACGGCGAGCGCGATACCGAAGTCGGCGACGAGGGCCTGGCCATCCTGCAACAGGATGTTCTCGGGCTTGATGTCGCGGTGGATGATGCCGCGCCTGTGGGCAAACTCGAGGGCGGCGGCAACTTCCTTGGTGAGACGGATGGAATCGTCGACGGGGAGCTGCTTCTCGCGGGTGAGGCGGCCGCGGAGGGTCTCGCCCTCGATGAAGGGCATCACATAGTAAAGGAGACCGTCCGCTTCACCGCTGTCGATGAGTCCCAGGATGTGCGGGTGCTGGAGGCTGGCGGTGGTCTTGATCTCGGTGAGGAAACGGTCGCCGCCGATGACGGCGCTCAACTCCGGGTGCAGCACCTTGATGGCGACCTTGCGGCCGTGCTTGAGGTCCTCGGCGAGGTAGACGGTGGCCATGCCGCCCTGACCGAGCTCGCGCTCGAGGCGGTAGCGGTCGGAGAGGGCTCCGGTGAGCCGGTCGAGGGTGGTCATGTCGTGAAGCGCTCGACGGGGACGAGTTGCAGCCCGTCGATGCGAGCGAAGTCTTTCTGGTTCAAGGTGGCCAGGGCGTAACCGCGCGCCAAGGCGGTGGCGCCGATGAGCATGTCATGTGCACCGATGAGGGTACCGCTTCCGGCGAGGTCTGCCCAGAGCTCGGCGTGCCTGCGCGCCTCGACCAGGCCGAAGGGCAGGATCGGGAGCGCGCCCAGCAAACCCTCGACGAACGCCAATCGGCGCGCCCGGGTGCCACGGTCGCGGGCTCGATGGCAGCCGTGGAGCAACTCCGACGCGGTGACGGCGCTCAGGGCGACCGGCTCGGTGGCAATGGCGCCGAGCAGGTCATCGAAACGCAGCGTACGCCGCTCGGCGGCGATCAGCACGGTGGCGTCGAGAATCACTCCCATGCGTGCGGCGCGTCGGGCAGCGCGCGCCGGGCGGCATCGATGTCGGCCTCGAAGTCGGTGGCTTCATCGGTGGCGAGTCGCGGAAGTGTAACCCACCGTGCCGCGAATGCGGCGGCGGTAACGGTCGTCGTGTCCGGGGGTATCGGCTCGGGCGCCGGGGGAAGACAGTAGCGTGCGACCGCTTCGCGCACGACCTGCGATTTCGGCACGCTGTGCTCGCGGGCCCAGCGCGCCAGCGCGCGCGCGAGGTCGCGGGGGAGGCGCAGGGTGAGGTGCTCGTCCTTCATGTGTTACAATGTAGCCCGTGTGTAACACATGGGCAAGCACGCGAAGTATTGGACTGTTAGCCTGTCTCCTACGTTTCGTCCATGACATGCACGAAGAAACGGACCAGGTCGATGTGGAGCGGTGGTGTTTCCGGGCCTGGCTGCCAGGTGATCTCTTGATCGAGCACTTCGGGTCGGGCATCGCCAGGGCGCCAGCGCTCCACGAGCCGGGCATCGAGATCCACGATCCAGTATTCGCGCACGCCGGCGCGCTGGTATAGGCGGCGCTTGGTTCCCCGGTCGTACCGTGCGGTGGACGGCGATGCCACTTCGACGACCAGGATGGGTGTGGGGGCATCCTCCCAGCGATCGAACCGGATGCCGGGCGGGACCACGAAGAGGTCGGGCTGGGTGAGCTGATCGGGGAGTACCTCGAGATCACCGGGCAGGTTGTAGCACCTGCCGACGCCGTGTTGCCGAGCATAGGTCGACAGCACTTCTTGCAAGGCCATGACGCCATCCTGGTGCCGCACCCGCGGGGTCGGCGTCACGATCAACTCACCGTCGATGAGCTCGTGGCGCATCCCGTCGTCGGGAAGCGCCAGCACTTCAGCGCGGGTCCAGCGGGCCACGTCAGGCATAGCCATAGCGTACGCTCGGCGGGTGAAGGTGGGCAAGTGGGCATCGCCCAAGGTTGCCAGAGCCGCCCGCTACGGCGTCATCGAACTTCCGCAGCGAGTACCGCTCCATCCCATGCACCGGGATTGCTTTGGCCCACTTCGTGGGCCTCGCCATGGCCGCTACGCGGTCATCTCTTCGCCATTTTCGCCTTCAGTTCGGTGAACCAGTTCTCCACGACGATGAGTTGCCCGGCGCCCGGCGCCTGATTGGACGCCGCGAGGCGTGCCATGACGAAGCGCTGGTCGTCGGGTGTGAGGTCGTAGAGGGGGACGGTGTTGGAGCCGACGAGGCCCGAGCCCAGCGCGAAGAGCTTCCGCGGCGCCCCCAGCGCGAGCGTCGGGCCAGGCGTGACGGGCATGACCATCATGTCGCCCGACGGCGCCTCGAAGAAGAGCTCGCGTCCGCTATGCGACCAGCGGGCGGCGGAGCCGCCGGCGGTCGAGACCTGCCAGCGACCGCCGGCAGTGTTGGGGAACGGGCGGATGAAGACCTCCTCCCGGCCGGATTCGTCAGAGGTGTAGGCGAGCCACCTTCCGTCGGGCGAAAGTGCCGGGCCCGATTCGCTGAAGGAGTCCGTCAGCAACGGAATGGCGGCGGAATCGCGGCCGAGCCGCACCGCGTAGATGTCACGGCCGTTTGGCGGCGTGTTCTGCCGATAGATGAGCCATTGCCCGTCATTCGAGATGAGTCCCTCGGGGATGCTCACCCCGGGAACCTGCCACAGCAGCTCGGGTGCGGTGCTGCCGTCGGCGCGCTTCTTCCAGATGGCGCCGTTCACCGACGTGCTGTCGGGCGGCGAGACGTAGAGAACGTACTTCCCGTCAGGTGTCCACCGCGGTCGATAAGCGTACCGGGTGCCGAACGTGAGGCGGGACATCGGCCCGGAGGGGAGCTGCTTGACCCAGACGTCCGGTGAGGCGCTCCCGATCAACTCGAAGGCCAACCGGGTCCCGTCGGGGGAGAGGCTGAGTGCCGCGTTGCCGGCGGGGTTGTAGGACACCGGCGGGTTGAGCGGAGCGATGGCGCCATCGCGGCTGACCATGACCAGTTCGAGCACGCCGCCGCCAACCGAGGCGAGGCCCGGGACATAGGCCAGGGTTCCGCTGCGGGAAATGACGATGTCCGCGGAACCGAAGGGCTTGGTCATGACCCCCTCGAAGAGCGGAACGGCGGGGCCGGTGAGCGCGAGCTTGTCCTGATCGAACGGCGCGGCGAGGACCGCGCCATCGGCTCGCAGGAAAACGAGGTAGCCTGGCTTCGCATAGCGCGCGAGCAGGCCCTTCGTCAGGACACGCCGCTCCTTCGTGGCAAAATTGTACGCGACGATGTCGAAGCCCTGCGGATCGAGGGTCCGGCGCGAGCGGTAGAGCAGGCCCTTGTTGTGCGGCAGTGCCGCCGGCCAGGCGTGCCCGACCTCGTGGCCGGCGGTGTCGAGCGGAATGAACAGCTCCGGCGTACCTCCGTCGCTCCGGATGCGGCTCAATCCTCCCGGCGAATCGAAGTAGATCCAGCCGTCGGGCGCCCAGGCACCGCCGCCCCCCGCCCCCACGCCGGGCGAGGCAAGCGTGATAGGTGGACCGCCGGTAACCGGCACGACCTTGAGCTGGACATTGAGCGTGGAGGAGTACGCGATGCGCTCACCGTCGGGCGAGAAGTACGGGTTGCTGCCGCCGACCGTTCCGGCGAGCGGCACGGCATCGAGCCGGTCACGATCACGGAGCCAAAGCTGGTCGCCGCCCTCGCCGGGCCCGACATACACCAGGCGCCTTCCATCGGGGGAGATGTCCAGGTTGACGCCGAGCGTCCCCTGCCGCATTGCCTGACCGGGCGGGAGGCCCATGCTGTAGCGTGTCACGGGCGCGTCCGTTGTTCCGTTCCGAAGTACCGCCCATGTCGCGGTGGCGGCGAACAGTGCAGCGGCAGCGGCCAAAGCGAGGGCGCGCCCGAGGCGGGTGGGCGGGTGGGCGGGTGGGCGGGTGGCGCCGGTCACCACCGTTTGCGCGTAAGTGGCGCCCTTGCCGGTGCCGTCGAGGGCGTCGGCGAAGTCCTTCGCCGAGCCGAAGCGGTCGGCGGGGAGTTTCTGGAGGGCGGTCAGTACCGCTCCTTCCACGGCGGGGCTCACGTTGGGCCGGGCAACGCGTACTGGGCGCGGGGATTCCGTAAGAACCTTCGCGACGATGGCCTGCGAGTTGAGCCCGGTGAACGGGGGCTCGCCGGTGAGCATCTCGTAGGTCATGGCGCCGAGGGCGTACACGTCGCTGCGCGCCCCGATGTCGCGGTCGCCCATGGCCTGTTCGGGCGACATGTACGCTGGTGTGCCGAGCGACATCCCGGTCTGGGTCATGCGGGAACCGCTGGCCTGCTGGACGGCGAGCGCAATGCCGAAGTCGGCCACGAGGGCGGAGCCATCCTGCAGGAGGATGTTCTCGGGCTTGATGTCGCGGTGGACGACGCCCTGGCGGTGCGCGTAGTCGAGGGCGGCGGCGACTTCCTTTGCCAGGCGGAGCGCGTCCTCCACCGGCAACTGACGCTCGCGCGTCAACCGCGCGCGGAGCGTCTCGCCACTGACGTAGGGCATGACGTAATAGAGGAGGCTATCTGCGGCGCCGGAGTCGATGAGGCCGAGGATGTGCGGATGCTGGAGGTTGGCGGTGACCTTGATCTCGGTGAGGAAGCGATCGCCACCGATGACGGCGCTCAACTCGGGGTGGAGGACCTTGATGGCGACCTTGCGACTGTGCTTGAGGTCCTCGGCGAGGTAGACGGTGGCCATGCCACCTTGACCGAGCTCGCGCTCGACGCGATAGCGGTCGGCGAGGGCCGCAGTGAGGCGGACCTGGGGGCCCGTCACTGGAGAATGATTAGGATGGAGGGGATCGGCATTGCCGTCCGGAATATCACCCCGGAGCGGGGATGTGTCGAGGCACGCGCCGGCCCCATCACGACAGGAGGGATCATGACCGATCGACTCGCCATTGCCCATGCGTATGAGAAGGCCCTGTTCGCCGGAGAGATGGACCAGGTGAAGGGGCACTTCACCACCGACATCACCTACTGGGTGGCGGGTGAGCCGCCGCTCGGGGGCGAGTGGCGTGGCGCCGACGTGGTGGTTCGGGCCTTCGCCGGGCGCGAATTCGGGCTCGGGCAGGCCGACTGGGGTTACGAGGAGGTGTGGCGCGACTGGTATGCGGCGGATGAGCGAGTGATCGTGGAGATCCGGGAGAAGAGCTGGCTCAAGAGCAGCCCGGACGACGTGATGGACGTGCGGACCTGCGTGGTGATCCGATTCCGGGGCGAAAAGATCTCCGAGATGCGCGACTACACCGATGCCGGGCGGTACGCCCAGTTCCTGGAGCAGCACCGTGCCGAGTTGCCGAAGTTTGCGCGCTGACGGCTGACGCGGCTAGGGAGCCGACAGCGCAGATGTGAGGCCGGTGGTGTCGGTAAGGGTGCGCAGGAAGGCGATGATCGCCTGCTGCTCTGGCGGGGTGAGGTCGAGCTTGTCGAATGGCAGCGTCTGGTTGGGCACGTTGCCCCCGATGCCGGCACCGCCGCCGCGATTGTAGAAATCGAGCACTTCTTCCAGCGTGGCATACACGCCGTTGTGCATATAGGGCGCGGTGAGCTCGACATTCCTGAGCGTTGGTGTCTTGAAGGCGTGACGATGCGTCGGGCGGCGGGTGATGCGCATGCGACCCTCGTCCGGGTCGATGGTCGCACCATGGGTCCTCGGCGCTGACGGGACACCTATGACCTCCGACTCGGTCGTGGTGTAGGCCGGCGGCACCGTTCCATTGAACAGTGGCGCAAAGTGGCAGGTGCCACACAGCCCCTTGCCCATGAAGAGGTTGAAGCCGAGGCGCTCCTCCCCCGAGAAGGGAACATCTTCTCCGCGCACGTACTGGTCGAACCGGCTGTTGAGCGAGGTGAGCGACCGCACGTAGGCGGCGATGGCCTGGCGCACCTCGGTGCCGGTGAGGCCTTGCTGAGCGGCGGTGCGCTCGAGGTCGCCGTGCATCTCGTCCTGGTTCCGCACGACGCGACCCACCTGGTCTTCCAGTGTCTCGCTCCGCAGGTCGTAGAAGTTCGCCGTCTGCAATCCGCTGTTGATGAGGGTGGGCGCGTTGCGGAGGACTGTCCCGCGTGAGGCGCTGAGGGGCGCACTCCGTTTCAGGCCGTCTGTGAAGGCGCGCCCGGGCTGGTGGCAGGTGGCGCAGCTCTTCTCGCCGCTGCCGGACACTGCCGGATCGAAGAAGAGGCGCCGGCCCAGCGCGATCGTGGCGGCGTTCGGGTGTCCGGCCCAGCCGGCCGAGGGCGCAAAAGGATCAAAGGCACCCGTCTCGAAGACCGACGCTGCTTCACCCCGCCAGATGCGGGGCTCGTTGGGTGCTGCCACTCCGGTGGCGACTCGAAAGGCCGCAAGCGCGCGCGCCACCTGGGGCACCTGGTCCCGGTACCAGGCGAGCCGGTCGAAGGTATCCCACTCCTGCCGGTCCAGCGCGTAGGCACTGCGATCGAGCGCCTGCAGCAGCGCCACGCGTTCAGGGTGCGCCGAACCGGGCGCAACGAGCCTTGCGAGATCGTGGAGTCCGGAGATCGCTGCCCTCGCCTCAGCCAGACCATGGTGCGCCACCGGCGAATCGAACCCCGCGAGCGTGAGCACCTGGATACGGACCAGTTCCTGCCGAATCGCCTCCAGGAGCGTTGCGTCGGTCATGTAGACCCGGCTGCCATACTCACGCAGCCTCGGGATCTGCGCCCGCAACAAGGCGGTGATTGCGAGGAGTGAGTCGCGCCGCGTTGCATCAACAGTGGGAAAGAGCCCCTCCTCGATGCCCTGGAAACCATCAGCGGCGATGGTGGTGCGTGGGTCATCCTCGTCTTCCGCCTCGAGCGACGGGCCGTTCACCGGCTTTACCGCCGTCGCCGAGTAGTACTCGGCCTGGGCCTCGATGCGCTTGTAGCTGGTGCGCGCGCGGGTGAACGCGAGAACCGCCGCCGCGGATGCGGCGGCGGTTCCATCGAGTGCGGAGATGGCGCTGTCGAGGCCGGCGATGCGAGCGGTGAGCGAGTCAAGCCCATCGAAATAGAACTGCGTTGCCGCCTGGTTCTGCTGCGGCGGGCTCGTTGTCGCCTGCTCCCGCGCGCCGCAGCCCGACACAAAGGCAGCGAGGACTGCGGCGCGGAGGGTATTACGAATATCAGCTCCCCGGCAGCCGGAGGTACATCAGCTGGCCGCTCTCCTTGGAGTACTGCTTCGCGTCGGCGCCGGTTCCAACGGCGAATGGCAGGGTGTGCGCCTGCACATCGAACAGCCAGGTGCCGGGCCCGAGCAACTCGCCGGTGCTGATGATGCCGCTCGTTTCCCAGCAGAGGCCTGCCGCATCGACGCACTTGCCGGCGGCGCCGGGAATGAGCGTTTCCTGGGTAGCCCGAACCACCTGCTGGAACGCGCCCACGCGGCCCCGCGGATAGAGCGACGCGTTCCAGATGCCCGGCGCCCGGGACCCGTCCCACTGGGTATTGGCGGGATCTTCCATGATCATGATGCTCTTGCGGGAGAGGGCAATGTTGTCGGGTGACGACCAGCCGCTGTTCGGGCCGGATGAGCGCGCCACGAGAGTGAGCTCGGCCCAGCGGGTGGGATCGTCGTCGGAGAGCTCGATCTTGTAGATGGAACCGTACGGGTCGCACGGGCCACCGCAATCGGCGCCAACCTGGGTGCGCCCGGTGGTGGATTCGCTGCCGGTGTCGACGAAGTACGCCGTCGGTTCGCCCTTGGCATGCCGGCGGCCGCGCACGTAGTCGGCGTCCTCGAGCCGGACGAAGGGCATCGCACCGAGCGCGTCAACCTTGGCCTGCAGGCGGCCGTAGCGGTCGGCCGGGGCCGCACCCAGGTCGGCGGGATCGTCGATGGCCACGAAGCGACCCTTGATCGTCTGGCCTACCGCCATGTTTCCCGAATGGAGCGGGTTGCCCGCCGCCGACTTCGCGTCGGTCTTGAAGACGTAGAGGTGTCCCTTCGACTGGTCACCGCTCAGGAGGGCGCGCTCGTTCTTCGCGACGTACATGTAGAGTTCGGACTGCCCCTGGGAATCGTCGGTGCCGAGGGTGACGATGTCGCGGTAGCCCGGGATCGCGATGGTGTTCTCGTGGCTGAAGGCGCCGAGGTGTGGCAGTTCGGTCTTCTGGCCCTGCGCGGTAATGGCCAGCACCACGGAACCCTTGGCGGTCGCGCCGTTTTCCTCACCGGTGAGGAAGAGTCCGTTGCGCAGTCCCTCGTCGGCCCCGGCCCAGGTGGCGGAGCAGAAACGGATGTAGCCGCCGCTGCCGTCCTCCACGTAGTCGCCCTCGGTGATGCGGAGGGAGCGCGGATCGAGCTGCAGGCGCGACACGCGGGAGAAAAGGAAGGCGGGGCCGCCGTTGGAGGAGGTCACGCCACTGCTGTTCAGTTCGTGGCTGGCGAAGATGGTGATGCTGCGACCATCGCTGAAGGCGCCAAGGCCGTCGGGCGTTGGGGCCCAGGGCAAACCGCTGCCCGGCAGGATGTCGCCGGTGGTCAGGATGGGGACCAGCTTCGCGCCCGGCACCAGGGCTTCGGCCTGGGCGGGCTGGCTGGTCTGGAAGCCTTCGTCCTGCTGGTGCTGCCGATGCAGCGCCACTTCGGCGTCGGCGGACACGGGGGCAACGCTTTCCTGATCCTTGTTACAGGCGGCCGCGACGCCAATGGCGGCAGCGGCTGCGACGAGCCAGCGCACATGCATGGGACACTCCGGGATGTAGTGAGACTGCGTCCGGAGAAGATGGAAGGAGGCTGTCACCTTGGCGTGCACACTGTGTCCGGGTCTGGCGAAGAGTGCATCACGGACCTGTTACGGGCGAACGATCCTGCTCATGAAGGCGTCGCCGTGGTACTCCGTCTCGAGCACGGCGGCGCGCTTGAGGTCGTCGGAGACCGAGATGCTGCTGACGGAGCGTGGGATCGTGCCCAGCCGTTCCACCCGGCCGGCGGCCGGCACCTTGTACAGGACGACGGATTCGGGCGTGATCCAGGTCGTGAAGAGCAGCGATCCGTCGGCGAGAAAGTTCATTGTACCATTCTCGGCGGGGAGCCTGGCCCACATCACCGGCGTCCCACCCTCCAGCGGGACCACGGCCAAGCCAAGAGAATCGTCGGTGGCGCCCCAGCCGAGCATGGCGACATGCGTTCCAGAAGGGTCGACATCGAGCGAAAAGATTGTCGTGAACCACTCGGGCTTGGCGATGTTGGTGGTCTTACCGCCCTCCTGCACCACGACCCTGTCCGCCGTGGACGGGATCCAGGCCCAGCCGTCGGGAACCGGCGACACGTATCGGGCGAGGGAGTCGGGCAGGTCGAACGTTCGGCCTGCGGCGCCGGTGCGAACGTCCAGCAGCGCCACCCGCAAGCCGGCTGCTGTCTGTGCGATTGTTCCCACGGTGGCGGAGTCTACCCACCACGCGCCAAGGGTACCGCTCGCGGTATTGAGGGGCGCTTCGGCGCCGCCGCCAAAGGGCTGAATGCTGAAGCGCCTCTCGCTCTGCCCGGAGGTGGAGGCAACGTCGCGGGCGAGCAGGAGGCGGTCACCGGTGGGCGAAATCCGGCTGATCAGCCGGGTTGAGGAATTCGCCCGCAAGTCGCCGTCGACGAACTTTCCCTTGAGCGCATCGGGCAATCCGAGGGCCCACGAGGTGAACCGGGACGTGCCGTCGTCGACCACGAGCGTGGACCCATCGGCGGTGACGCTGAAGTTGTTGAAGTTGCCGGACAGCAGCGTGTCCTGCCGGGTGGCGAGGCGACCGGTTGCCGGATCGATGCCGAGCCGGACGATCGACTCGAAGCCCTGGCCGGAGCGCGTAAGCCAGAGCGCATCACTCGTGATGCGGCCGGGACAGGTGCAGGAGTTGATGACATGGTCCGCCACCTTGCCGCTGCGATCGAACACCTGCCAGAAGCCGCGCCCCGCCTGAACGACCAGCGCCACGATCCATTTTCCACCGGGCGATACGCTCAAACCGCTCAGGGCCAGCCCTGGTCCCGCGACGCGAATGCTGTCCCGCACGATGCCATCGATGGACGTGACCTTGACCTGGAACGCCGAATCAGCGCTGGAGCCAGAGGGGCCCACGAGCAGCGAGTCACCGCCGGCCCAGAACATCGCCGCCCCGGTGGACAGGAACCGGGGCCTGCCACCGAGTGCCGACAGCAGGTAGTACCCGTAGCGTCCCTGCCAGGTGCCGACGAAGATCAGGTTGCGGCGGTCGGGACTCCACTCGAGGCCATACCCGGCAGTGACATTGTCGAGGATGCGATGGGTGGTGGTGCCGCCCACGTCCTGGATGTCGACCGCATAGGAGCAGCCGCCGTCCCCGCAGTTGTGGGTGATGTAGGCGAGTTGCTTGCCATCGGCGCTGATAGCGGAGACGAAGACATTGCCGGTGGTGGTGAGCTGGGTGCGATCGCGGAGGGCGAACGGCGCCTCGCGCGGGGCGGCCTTGCCCTTCAACGCGAATACCCCCACGACAGCTGCAAGGACGGCGGCGGCACCGATGCCGAGTAGAAGACCTCGCTTTGGCTTGGCGGGCGGCGTCACTGCGGTTGCGGCGCTGATCGGCACGGTGCCGGTGATTGGCTTCAGGTCGAGCGCCCGGGCGAAGTCGCCGGCGCTGCTGAAGCGGTCGGCGGGGGTCTTGTCGAGCGCCTTCGCCACGGCGGTGTCGATGCTGTCGGGCACCGACTCGCGCACCACCCGCAGGTGCACCGGCCGCTCGGTCATGAGCTTGGCGATCATGGCCTGGGCATTGGGCCCCGTGACCGGCGGCTCACCGGCCAGCATCTCGTAGAGCACGGCGGCGAGCGAGTAGACGTCGCTCCGGGCATCGAGGAGCCGGTCGCCGGTGGCCTGTTCCGGGCTCATGTACTGCGGCGTGCCGAGGGAGAGGCCGGTCTCGGTGAGTCGATTGCCGCCGGCTTCCTTGACGGCGAGGGCGATGCCGAAGTCGGCGAGCATCGCCTCGCCCTCGAAGAGCAGGATGTTCTCCGGCTTGATGTCGCGGTGCACCACGCCCTGCCGGTGGGCATAGTCGAGGGCGCTCGCGACCTGCTTCGTGATCGCGAGGGCCTCTTCCAGCCCGAGCTGCTGTTCCCGATTGAGCTTGTCGCGGAGGGACTCGCCGCGAACCAGGGGCAATACATAGAAAAGGAAGCCACCCGCCTCGCCCGAATCGATCAGCGTGAGGATGTGCGGGTGGTCGAGCCGGGCGGTGATCTTGATCTCGGCGAGGAATCGCTCGGCGCCGAGCACGGCACCGAGCTCCGGGCGGAGCACCTTGAGCGCGACCTCGCGGTCGTGCTTGAGGTCGGTGGCGAGGTAGACGGTGGCCATGCCGCCGGCACCGAGCTGTCGCTCGATGCGGTAGCGCTCTTCCAGGGCGGTGGTGAGGCGGGTGGCGTCAGTCAAGATGTTGAATGATCGCCGGTTGGACCGGAACGGCACCAGTAGGATGTGAGGGCGTGAGTTACGGTGTCTCGCGCAGGTGCAGGCTGTTCCCGGACCCCAGGTTGTTACGTGACTCGACTGGACGAATCGGGTCCCGGGCTGCACCTTCGGCCATGCTTACCGACGACTGGTTCCCCGAGGGCATCATCGTGAGGGGCACGAAATCGGGCACGCTGGAAGAGATCTGCGATCCCTTTTCCCTGCAGTCGGCTGCTCGACTCGCCCGCACCTACGCGTCCTTGTGGGCTGAACCGATTGAGTGGTGGGGTCGCGGCGCCGACGACGGGCCGCACAACTTGGCCCTGCCGAGGCAGTTACAAAACCGACCCCGGCGCTTTTCGATCCGGCAACGCGCATAAAGGCGTTGTCGTGACAGTGACGCGGTTCCCCCCAGCCTAGTCGATGCTCAGCCCGATATCATCGTCTCGGGCTTCCAGTTCCTTCTTCTGCTCCGGTGTCAGGTTCGCGCTGCTGGTGTGGATCGTCACCTCGCCGATCCGGCCGAAGAACTGGTTGCCCCGCGCCCCATAGTCGGTGGATACCGGTGTGCCGAGGTCGACCCCGACATCGGCGGCGTCATCGAGCGAGAAGGTGTTCGGCTGGGTCTTCTCTACCCGCCCCTGCGCCACCTTCCTGTCGTTGGCGTAGATGGTCAGCACGCCCCCGGCCCCCGGCTTCTCCCCGTCATACACGAACACGTAGCGCAGCTTCACCGGTCCGCTCGGGAGCGGCGTGGTGGCCCTGACCGGATACTGGGCGAGGCCGAGCCAGTTGTAGGTGAACATGGGGCGGTTGTTCTTCACGTAGAGTGACCACCCGCCGAAGCGCCCCCCCTGACAGAGGATCACGCCGCTGGCTCCCTTGGCGGGGACGTCGATGGTGGCGGTGACGTCCCAGGAACGATTCTTCATGTTGATGAAGGCGTTCTCGGTCATCCCCTGCATGCCGGGATAGACGGTGAGCGTGGTGCGGCCGCCCATGAGGTCGGGCCGCCCCGCCAGCGACGCATCGAAGCGCTCGATGGTGCGGTCGTCGATGGGGAGCACGTGATACTTCTCCGCTTCGGACATGAAGAGCGCCTGCATTTCCTTGAGCTTTTCCGGCTGTGCGGCGGCCAGGTCGTTGGCGAGGGAGAAGTCTTCCTCGGCGTGGAAGAGCTGCCACTGGTCGTCCTTGAGCGGGTGCCGCGGTGCTGCTTCCCACGGCGCCTTGTGCACGGTGCTGGCCAGCCAGCCGTCGTGGTAGATCCCACGATTGCCGGCGATCTCGAAGTACTGCGTGTTGTGCCGGGTCTTCGCCTGGGCACTGTCCCAGGAAAAGATGAGACTGTTCCCGTGCATCGGTTCCTGCACCACGCCATTGACCGTGGTTGGCGCCGGGATGCCGGCCGCCTCCAGGATGGTCGGGGCGATGTCGGTGACGTAGGTCCACTGCGAGCGGACCTGGCCGGCGGCCCTGATGCGGGCGGGCCATGAGACGACGAGCGGGTTCTGGGTGCCGCCGTAGTTGCCGGCCACCTGCTTGGTCCACTCGAAGGGCGTGTCGCCGGCCACGGCCCAGCCGGCGGCATAGTGATTGAAGGTGGTGGGTCCGCCAAGCTCGTTCATCTTGGCGTAGATGTCCTCGACCTTCTCCGCGACGCCGTTGAAGTAGGTGTACTCGTTGAACAGGCCGACCATGCCGCCCTCAGCGCTCGCGCCGTTGTCGCCGGCTTCATAGAAGACCAGCGTGTTGTCGGCCACGCCCATGTCGTGCAGCGCCTTGAGCACGCGGCTGATCTCGTAGTCGGTCTGGGCAGCGAAGCCGGCAAAGACCTCCATCTGGTGGGCAAAGAGCTTCTGCTCCATGGGCGTGAGCTGGTCCCAGTCCTTGATGGCCTTCGGCTTGGGCGCGAGCTTCGTGCCGGCGGGTACCACGCCGAGCTCGATCTGCCGGGCCAGGGTGCGCTCGCGCAGCTTGTCCCAGCCGTCGTCGAACTTTCCCTTGAACTTCGCGATCCACTCCTTCGGCACGTGGTGCGGTGCGTGGGTTGCGCCGAGCGAGTAGTAGACGAAGAACGGCTTGTCGGGGGTGAGGGCGTGCTGCGCCTGCATCCACCCGATCGTCTTGTCGGTCATGTCCACGGTGAAGTGGTAGTTCGGATCGTCGGGCGGCTCGACCGGCGTGGTGCCGTCGACGATGGCCGGGAACCACTGGTTGGTCTCGCCCCCGATGAAGCCATAGAACTTGTCGAAGCCGGAGTGCGTGGGCCACCGGTCGAGCGGGCCCGATACGCTCACTTCCCACGGCGGGGTCTCGTGATACTTGCCGAAGGCGGCGGTGCTGTAGCCGTTCTGGCGGAGAATCTCGGCCACCGGGGTGATCGAGAGCGGGCGCACCCCGGTATTGCCAGTGAATGCGGTTGCGACCTCCATGATCGCCCCGGTGTTGGTCGCGTGATGGTTGCGTCCGGTCAGCAGTGCCATGCGCGTGGGTGAACAGAGTGCCGTCGTGTGGTACTGGTTGTAGCGCAGGCCGGCGTTCGCCAGGGAGTCCATCGCCGGCATGGGCAGGGGCCCGCCGAAGGTGCTGGGCTGGCCGAACCCCATGTCGTCAATGAGGATGAACACGACGTTGGGGGCGCCCTTGGGCGCCTTCACCTCGAAGCGCGGCGGCGGCGTCGCGTTCCGGGCATCGAGTTCGGTGATGACCGGCGTGGGCGGCGGAACGATGGGCAGTGAGCTGCGATCGAGATCGCCCGTGGCAGCGGGTGCCTTGCCCGCTGGGCGCGGCTCGCTGCTGCAGGCGGCGATGGTGAGGGCGATCAGCACAATGCCATGAGTACGACGCATCATTCCCCGTATGTAAGGTGATTCCCGGAACCTACGGCACCACGGACCCTAAGACCAGCCAGGGCGATCCTTCGCATTGCTGCGAAGGCCCCTTCAGGGATAGGCTAACGATCCATGCCAGATGAATCCGCGCTCGAGCGGTTGCTTGCGCAACCGGTGCCCTCGGTGGTTGGTGCGCTTTCGACCATTCACGGAGACATCGTGATCCTTGGTGCCGGCGGCAAGATGGGCCCGAGCCTGGCCCGGCTGGCGGCGCGCAGCCTCCGCGACGCGGGGCATCCGGGGCGCGTGATCGCCGTTGCGCGCTTTTCCGACGGCGGCCTTCGGGCGGGTCTCGAGGCCGATGGCGTCGAAACGGTGTCGTGTGACCTGGTGGATGCCGCGCAGCTCGCGGCACTGCCCGATGCGTCGAATGTCATCTACATGGTGGGGCAGAAGTTCGGAACGTCGGGCGACGAGGCGCGCACCTGGGGCGTGAATGCATGGCTACCGGGCGCGGTGGCGGCGCGCTATGCGCATTCGCGGGTCGTGGCATTCTCCACCGGCAATGTGTATCCGCTTTCACCCACTGACTGGCCCGGGCCCGTCGGAGACGGACCCGACCGGCCCGGTGGGCGAGTATGCCATGTCGGCGCTGGCACGGGAGCGCGTCCTCGAGTTCTTCTCGCGCCGGAACGGGACGCCCATGGCGATCCTGCGACTCAACTATGCGATCGAGCCGCGCTATGGCGTGCTGCGCGACATCGCCGAGCGGGTGCGCGCCGGCCAGCCGGTGGATCTTACGATGGGCTGGGTCAACGTGATCTGGCAGCGCGATGCGAACGCGATTGCACTCCGGGCGCTGGGCGCATGCGCATCACCGCCCCTCGTGCTCAACGTGACGGGACGCCCGGCGGTGTCGGTGCGCTGGCTCGCAGAACAGTTCGGGAAGCGCTGGGGTACGGCGCCCCGGTTTCGCCGGTACCGAGGCGCCCACGGCGCTGCTCAGCGATGCAACGCGGATGGAGGAGCTCTTCGGGAAGCCCGATGTGGGCCCGGGCGAGATGATCACGCTGGTGGCGGAATGGGTGGAGCAGGGAGGGCACTCGCTCAACAAGCCGACACACTTCGAGTCGCGGGAGGGGCGGTTCTGAGCCTGTCACCAGCGTTGCGCCGCATCCTTCGCACCGGCACGGTGATCCCGGCGCACCCGCTCGCGCTCACCGCGGCGCGCAGGCTCGATGAGCGTCGTCAGCGTGCGTTGACCCGCTACTATCTCGACGCCGGCGCGGGCGGCATCGCCGTCGGCGTTCACACCACCCAGTTCGCGATCCGGAACCCGAAGCACGCGCTGTATCGACCGGTGCTCGCACTCGCCGCCGAGACGGTGCGCGAGTGGGAGGCTCGTCGGCGGCGGCCGGTACTGCGCGTGGCCGGCGTGGTGGGCCGCACGCCAGCAGGCGTTGCGCGAGGCGGTGATCGCGCGCGATTGCGGCTATCACGTCGGCCTGCTCAGCCTGGGTGCACTGCAGCGGGCGAGCGATGCGCAGCTGCTCGCGCATTGTCGCCAGGTGGCGGAGTCGATTCCGCTGATGGGGTTCTACCTGCAGCCTTCGGTGGGCGGCCGAGCGCTGTCGTACGCGTTCTGGCGGCGCTTCGTGGAGATCGAGAACGTCGTGGCGATCAAGATCGCGCCCTTCAACCGGTACGCGACGCTCGACGTGCTGCGTGCGGTGGCCGATGCGGGGCGGTCACGGGATATCGCGCTCTACACCGGTAACGACGACAACATCGTCGGCGACCTGCTCCTCCGTTCCGAGGCGCGGATGGTGGGTGGGCTGCTCGGCCACTGGGCGTACTGGACGCGGAATGCCGTGTCATTGCTCACGCGGATACGCCGACTCGGCGCGCGCGCCGCATCCGCCGACCTGCTCAGGCTCGGCGCCGAGACCACCGATGCCAATGGTGCGATCTTCGATGCGGCGAACGGATTTCGCGGGTGCATTCCGGGCATTCATGAAGTGTTGCGACGGCAGGGACTGTTGCGGGGTCGGTGGTGCCTGGATCCGAGGGAGGAGCTGTCACCGGGGCAGATGGGAGAGATCGACCGGGTGCTCAGGGCCTATCCGCGGCTGGCGGATGATGCCTTCGTGAAGGCGAACCTCGATCGCTGGCTCGGCTGACGTGCTACCAGGCGCATACCTCCACGTCAGTCTTCGAGAAATCGTCACCCACAAAGAGAAGCGGTTCTTCCCTGGCGATGGCCAGCGCGTAGCTGAAGAGGTCCCCGAAGTTGAGCGCCGCAGGATGGCGGCTGCGCCCGAACCGCAGTGCGGCATCACGCGCGAGCATGACCTGCTCGTCGCCCACTGGCACCACGTCCGCGCCGATACTTCGCAGCAGGCGATCGATCTGCGGGTCGGCAGCTTCCCCGTAGCGCCCGAGCAGGACCAGCGATGCCTCGACCACCGTTGCTGCGGAGACGAGGCGGGTGTGATCGGCCTCGACGGCGGTGACCAGTCGGTCGGCTGATGGTTCGCGCGTGATGATGGCCATGAGGGCCGAGGTATCAATGACCACGGTTCAACGGGGCAGGCCGTGTTCGTCGTAGCCTAGAATCCGGTCGGCGGGTCGGTCGTCCACTACGGGCAGGCGACCGATCCGCTCCTGGATGCGGCGTACCTCGGCGTCGATGCCCCTGCGGGCGCGGTGGGACTCACGTTCGAGACGCTCATGGAGGGCGCGCCTGATCGCCTCGGTGAGGGATTCGCCGGTGACGGCAGCGAGGGCGCGGGCAAGACGATCGGTTTCGGGGTCCTTGATGCTGATCGCCATCCAGATGTCCAGAAAATAGTATGTAAGTCTATATACATGCTGAACGCAGCGCAACAGGATGGCTCACTTGTTCGCCGTCGCGACGGCGGCCTTCAACTGCGCCTTCCAGTTCGGAATGACCCGCAGGTAGGACGCGCTCACCTCGGCCGGTCCCTGGAGGTAGATGATGCCGCCGGCGTGGTCGGGGCGGTTGGACCAGCCGGAGGTATCGGAGAATCGTGGGTCACTGCCCCACAACGTGGCGGGACCGGTGGGCTCGCCGGTCGCGGGGTTGATGCGTACCAGGTACCACGCAATACCGGACCGATAAACGAGTTCGGTGGCGGAGAGCCAGATCGGTTCGGCCCCATCGGAGGCCACCTGCCAGCGGCGGCCGGGGTTGGGATATGACGTGACGATGATGCCCGGCTGGTTGCCCGCCTGCCAGGCCATGTGCCGGCCGTCGGGAGCGAGCGAGGTGAATCGCGATTCGGTCGCGACAGTATCGAATCGGGCAGGCGCAACGGTGGGGTCGAAGCGTCGCGTCACGTTTGCCACCCAATCAACCAGCAGCAGCATCTGGTCCTGGGAATAATCGATTATGTCGAGACGAGGAAGCGACCCCGGTACGTCGATGCCGAACAGTGTGTCCGGGCGCTGGCCCGAGCCTGGGACGCCCGACAGCACGGAATAGTGCGTTCCGTTCACCACGACGGCAGCAAGCCGATCGCCATGAGGGCTCCAGAGCGGATGCCGCACCACCTCGGCCTGCAGCCAGGTGCTTCGCTGTCCATCGCGCAGGTCGTAGATGCGCAGCTCCTGCCCATCCGAGGTCTGCACCGCGGCCGCGAGCCAGCGGCCATCGCGACTCAAGTCGTAACGCTGGAATGCGGCCGCCTCGGTGGGGAGCGGCTCGGGCGCATGGCCGGGGCGAAGGCGCACAATGCGCCCGACCACCGCATTCACTCCCGGGGCGAACACCAGGGTGCCCGCGGCCGTGATGTCGATCTGGGCGTCGGCCAGGGCCTCGGCCCTGATCCCGGCGGTGAGCGTCACCGACCTGCCGGCGAGGTGACGCTTGCGGTCGTATGGCGCGGCCCGGAGCTCCCCGTTCACCGACATGTACAGGACATAGGCTCCGTCCACCACTTCGAAGCTGCCGCCGACGAGCGCCGGTCCGGCGGAACCATCGGGCTGGGTCGCCCTGACCACCCACTCCTTGCCGGAGTCAGGATCCATGATCGTCGCCATGCCATTAAACGAGCAGATCATCTGGCGATCCTCGGGGATCCAGTGGGCCACCACACAGCGGGTGACGTCCTGGCTGCGGGTCGGACCGCTCTCCGGATCGAGCCACGTGAGGCGGCGCCCATCGAGTTGTTCGACGAGCAGCTCCGTCGACGAGAGCCACGCCACATTGCCCACGATCTGGGCATCCATCAGCTTGCGCGGCACGCCGCCGGCGACGGGCAGGAGCATCACCCGGTTCCCCGCCGTATACGCAACGCGGGAACCATCGGGTGAGACCCTCGGGCCCCGCCCGCCGCGCGAACCAGCAACGGGGTGCGACGACGCATCCTTCAGGCTGCGGTACCAGAGCTGGGTCGAGTCTCCCTGCTGTGACGCGTAGATGACAAACTCGCCGTCGGGCGACACCGACAGGTTGCGCACCGCCGAGCCAAAGGCATTCGACGAGGTGGTCGCATTGAAGGTGATGGGCGCGCTGTCGGGGAGGACGGCGTCGTAGGTAGTCGGGCCTTCGGGCGCGCGGCCACCGCGAAGGGCCCAGCCTGCGACGCCCGCGGCGGTGGAGATCAGGGCGACGGCAGCGAGGGTGACGGGGCGGGTGAGGCGGGTGAGGCGGGTAGGCGGGTAGGCGGGTGGGCTGGTGACAAGCGTCGCGGCGTACCCGCCGACCCGCCCTCCCGCCGACCCGCCCTCCAATGCGTCGGCGAATTCCTTCGCGGATGCGAAACGATCGGCGGGGAGCTTCTGCAACGCCGTGAGCACCGCGTGCTCGACATTGGGCGGCACGGTATCACGGATGCGCGTGGGTGGGATCGGCTTCTCGGTCATCACCTTGGCGACGATGGACTGCACCGTGCTGCCGGTAAAGGGCGGATCCCCCACGAGCATCTCATACGTCATGGCACCGAGCGCATAGATATCGCTCCGGGGGCCGATGTCGCGCTCACCCATCGCCTGTTCGGGGGACATGTAGGCCGGTGTGCCGAGCGACATGCCGGTCTGGGTCATGCGACTGTCGCCGGCCTTGCTGGCGGCGAGGGCGATGCCGAAGTCGGCGACCAGGGCCTGGCCGTCGTGCAGCAGGATGTTCTCCGGCTTGATGTCGCGATGGACGATGCCGCGGCGATGGGCATAGTCGAGGGCACTCGCAACCTCGGTCGCGAGGCGGACGGCGTCGGGGATGGAGAGTTGCTTGTCGCGGGTAAGGCGGTCACGGAGGGATTCGCCCTCGACGTACGGCATGACGTAGAAGAGGAGGGCTCCCGCGGCCCCCGAGTCGAAGAGCGGGAGGATGTGCGGGTGCTGGAGGTTGGCGGTGGTCCGGATCTCCGAGAGGAAGCGATCGGCGCCGATGACGGCAGCGAGCTCGGGCCGGAGGACCTTGATGGCGACGGGACGATCGTGCTTGAGGTCGTGGGCCAGGTAGACGGTGGCCATACCGCCGGCACCGAGCTCGCGCTCGATCCGGTACCGGTCTGCGAGCGCCATGGTCAGGTGATCGGGGGCGGTCATGGCAGCAAAGATACGCCGTTCAGCGGAGTTCGAGCAGCCAGCCGCGCGCCGGAGCGACGGGAATTGGTTCGCCGGGCTTGAATGTTCGTGCGACCTGAAAGCTGTCGATGGCCGGTGCCACCAGGGTCGCTTTCGCGGAATCCAAACCCAAAGCCTTCCAGTCAACCTGCAGGTTGACGTCTACGGTATCCGGCGACCAGCTGGCAATCGCCAGCAGGGCCTTTCCGTTTCCAGCATAAGTGGTGACGAGCACATCGCTCCGGTCGGTGTTCACCGGGGGGTTCGGCACCCACCAGCCGATCATCCTCGTCTCCGGGATGCCGAAGCGATCCCACTCCTGCCAGAGCGGGCGCGGGTCGCCGGACCAGGGCAGGCGGTTGGTCATGCCGAAGAGCATGCCGCGCCAGGGATTGCCGCCGCCCTCGAGCATCTCGCCCATGAGGCCGAAGGGAATGCCGGAGATCTCGGTGAGCCAGTAGTCGGGCGGTGAGTCGTAGTCGAAATACTCACCGAACCAGAGCCGGTCGATGAAGGGGAAGTGCTCGAGATAGAGGTTGGTGCTGCTCGCAAAGCCGTCGCGCGGGTTGTACTGGTTGGCGCTGTGGAGGTCGATGAGTGCGCCGGGACGGTTCCGCTCCAGCGCCTTCCGCGCGCGCATCATGGTGGTGCGGTCGAAGGCGACGTCGTCGAGGTAGAGCCCGTCGAGGTTCTCGTTCCGCGCGAGCCAGTCGAGCCCCTCCACATAGAAGTTGTGCCAGCGCGACACGCCACTGGTGACCAGCGCGGCATCGCTGATGGGCGGCACGAACCACCCGCCGAGATAGCTCCCTTCCACATGCTCCTGCAGCCACGACCATCCGCCGCCGGGCCCGTCGGCGAGGACTTCGTCATCGAGCGTGCGCAGGGTCCAGAGCTCGGGAGCGCGGTTGGTGAGTTCGCGCACCGTGTAGTAGATCTTGACCTTCATCTGCCGGGCATGCGCCGAGTCGATGTAGGCCCGCATGGTGTCGGGGCGGAGGAAGGGATAGTTGATGAACGGGTTGATGGGCGTCGCGTGATGCACGTTGATCACGTTGGCGCCCATCTTCGCCACCGAGTCGAGCGGCACGTAGGCGTGGAAGTACCGCTCCTTCCAGTGCGCGGCCGGGTCGATGGGGTGGAAGGGAGTGATCAGCAGCCGGAAGTCGTAGTGCAGGGTGTCCCCGGCCAGGAGCGTCCGGGGGCCGCTGAAGCAGGTTGTCCTATATATGGCGCCCATTTCGGCGAACCGGCAGCCGCCCCGCCCGCGGTTGGCCCAGGAAGCGGGCATGACCAGCGGCTTCTGCTGGTAGAAGTTGGTGTTGAGCGGACGGATGTAGGACTGATCGTCCTTGAGGGTGAACTGGATGCCGCCGTTCACGTCACCGAGCCAGGCGGCGTCCTGGTTGCGGGTCACCTCCCACTTCCAGTCGTAGCTCGCCGGGCGCGTGCCTCCCTTGCGGTTCATCCCCATGAAATAGCGCACAGAAGAGTCGGCCATGGGGATCTCGAGGCGCACATCGGCGAGGTTCACGTTCGCCGAGCTGCTGAGCGCGGCCTGGTACTCGATGGTGCCATCGAAGTCGAGCTGCGCGGCGAGGGTCAGGGTGAGCGGGCCGCTGGTGCTGGTGACGGTCCAGGCGACGGCGCCCTCCGACTTCCTGGTGAAGGTGAGGGGGCCGGACTGCCAGTCGAAGAGCAGATGGTGCGCATCCTGGACGTCGAGCCTGATGGGTCCGGCCAGAAGTTGATGCTGCTGAGTGTTGACGCTGGTCATCTCCGGGGTGAAGAAACTGCGAATCGATTCGGGCAGGCCCGAGCGCGCGAGCGACACGTCGCGACCCAGGACGCTGAGCGTCGCCTGCTGCGAGTTTGGAGGCCGCGCCGCCGTCGTCACCGCGATCGGCGTGTACGGCGGAACGAGGCCGTCATCCTGGTAGAGCGTCGAGTTGAGCCAGCGGAGACGGGAGAGACGCCAGGGGTCGTTGTCGCCGTGGGCCGCGATTGTGTCGGGCGCGACCGTGATGGCGACCGGGAGCCGTGAACGGTGAACGGTCAACGGTGAACGGGAAGAGCCCAGCACCGCCGCGGCCACGGTGAGTGTTCCGCTGTAGCGGCCGGGATTGGCGTCGATGGGTACCTGTACGCCACACCAGAGGGGATAGATCTCGCCCTTGGCGACGGACACGTTGCGAGTGAAGGGTCGTCCGCGCCAGTCGACGCCCTCGAGGTTCACGCAAGTGACGGGGCCGAGGGTGGGGAGGGCGCTTGGGGCGCCTAGGGCGCGCAGGGCGCTGAAAGAGGCGGTTACGCTGTCGAGCGCCTGCCGGCTCGCATAAACCCCGACCTGGAAGGCGAACCACTCCCCGCGCATGGCGGTGCCGGTCACGGTACGCGGGGCGGTGGGCGCGACCCAGCTGGCGGGCAGGTCGTGTCGCATGCGGATGGCGCGGGTCCGGTCCTCGGGAAAGAGCAAGAAAGGAGCGGTGCCGCGCGCCTTGACCAGCGCCTCGGTTTCAGCGGCTGTGGCGATGACCTGCATGGGGGAGAAGCTGTTGAACTCGTCGATCGATTCCATCGCGACCACCGTGGCCGTGGGCAGCGTGGCCCAGTGCGAGGTGGTGGTGGCGAGCCAGGTGTTGTCCGCTGTGGCCGTCGGCGCCGGGTAGTGGATCCGCGGGTAATTCGAGGTAATCGACCCGCGATAGGGCAAATAGTAGAGGTAGTAGTCACCGGCGCCGTCGACCGGCTCGAATGCGATGTCGCCGGACTCGCGGGTGATACTCCTGCGATAGAGGTTGAGGATCCTGGTGCCATTCGCGTTCGTGGCAATGATCTCGACCTTCTCCGGGCTCGCGTCGGGGCGGCGCCACGGGATGTGCGCGCGGACCGCAGCGGCCGGTGCACCGACGTGGACCACCACGCGATGGTTGCCGAGCGAATCGGGGTTCCAGTCTGCGGTGCGCCAGGGAAGTTGCTGTGCGGAAAGCGGTCCGGGCGCCAGTGCGCCGAGGCCGAACAGTACCAGCAGTCGCGTCGGGTTCATTAGTGCAGGCCGAATCCCTCGTTCAGGAAGGCGAGGCTGAGCGAAAGCGTGAGCAGCTGGTCGAGGACGATGCGCTCGCCGAAATCGAGGCCCGGGTCGGTTGCGCTGTCAAGGAGGTCGACCAGCCTGGCATGATCGAAAAAGGGCACGGCGGCGCCGGCCGATCCGCGCAGCGTGTCCTGCATCAGCTCATGGAGGTCGCCGTCGGGGTGCAGGGTGGCGGGCGGGCTCAGGAAGGGGTGCTTCTGGCGGCGGTAGACGGTGTCGGTGATGACGTCGCGCACGGCCTCGCGGAGGATGTACTTCTCGGTCATGCCCCGGATCTTGAGTGACACCGGCACCTGATGCAGGTACTCGGCGACGTGATGGTCCATGAAGGCGACGCGCCCCTCTATGGAGTGCGCCATCTCCATCCGGTCGCCAAGATTGCTCAGGATGTAGTGTGGCAGGACGGTCTTGCCCCAGAGGTACAGCGCCGCATGCACCGCGTTCCGCCCCTGCAGCCGCCGGCGCACGTCCAGCGAGGCGAAGAGCGTGCCGACGATATCCTCGCCGCGCTGGTCGGCGATGTAGTCATCGCGCATGATGCGGCGCAGCCGGAGGACGAGCCCCGTCTGGGCATCGAGCCAGGATGGGGCAAAGCCGAGGAGCTCCTGACAGATGGCGCCCGAGTCCGTCTCGCCGGCGGGCAGGAGCAGGCCGCGCGAGACCTGGTTGGCCTCCTCGAGTTGCTGCATCAGCATCGCGACATCGGCGGGATCCTGACCCGCCGTGTGATAGAGAATCATGTCGCGCCGGAAGTGTGGATATCCGGCCAGGATCTCGTCGGAGCCCTCCCCCGTAAGCACCACCTTGTATCCGCTCTCGCGCACGGCCCGGCTCAGCGTGTACTTGGCGACGGTGTGCGCGTTGATGCAGGGCAGCTCGGCCTGCACCACGGAGTCGCGGAAGTTCGCGGCGAGGTCGGACTGCGTGATCGGGACCGGGTGGAAGTCGGCGCCGACAAGCCGCGCCATCTCCCGCGCGATCGGCCCCTCGTCGTACTGCGCGCCATCGAAGGTGAGGGTGTAGGCGCGCACCGGGCCGCTATGGTGCCGCGCCGCGAGGCCAAGCACGGCGCAGGAGTCGATGCCACCGCTCAAGTAGCAGCCCACCGGCACGTCGGCCCGAAGCCGGGTCTTGACCGACTCCTCGAGCACCTCGCGAAAGCCCTGAATGTATTGCTGGTCGGACTGTGCGGGCGGCGCCAGGGCATCAGCGGGATAGTCGATGTCCCAATACTGCTGGAGCCGATATCCCTCGGCAGTGGCGCGAAGACAATGCCCGGGCGGGACGGCTCGCACGCCGTGGAACAGCGTGCGCTCGCCGGGCACGATGAAGCCGCCGGCGTAGATGGCCTCGGGGCTCCAGCGCGCCGGTACGCCCATGGCAAAAAGTGCCTTTGCCTCGGACGCGAGGTAGAGGGCGCCGTGATGCTCGGCGAAGAAGAGTGGCTTGACCCCGAAGCGATCGCGAGCGGCGAAGAGCCTCCGGTTCCTGCCCGTCCCAGATGATGAAGGCGAATTCACCCCTCAGGTGGTGCAGGCATTCGGGGCCCTGGTCCTCATAGAGGTGGAGCGCGATCTCGCTGTCGGACCCAGTGCGGAAGTGGTGTCCCCGGCGACGGAGGTCATCGCGGAGTCCCTCGAAGTCGTAGAACTCGCCGTTGGCGACGATCCAGAGCGACTCGTCCTCGTTCGCGATCGGCTGTGCGCCGGTCTGGAGATCGATGATGGAGAGGCGAGTGTGCCCCAGCCCGGTGCGACCATCGGGTGAGATCCAGTGCCCCCGTCCGTCAGGGCCGCGGTGATGCAGGGCGGCGGTGCCGCGATGCAGCGTCTCGGGGGAGACGCTGCCGTTGGAGGAGAGAACCGCGGTAATGCCGCACATGGGGGGCCCGGGAAAGTGGCGCTGCCTATTTGCAGCCGAATGGCTCAAAGCACAAGGGCGCTACTGGGCCTGGAGCGGTGCTGCTGGTTGCCGGCGACTACCACGACTACCGGGTGGACGCCGGGGTGCCGTGGTTCACGACGTACTACAACGTGCCGGCCCCGGCCAACGTGACGCAGATCATCATCGACCGCAGCATCGAGATCAACCGCACTGGCGCGCCGGATGCGACGCCGATCGACTACCTGAAGCTGGTGGTCGACCGGAAGTCGCCGGGCGTGTTCAGCTGGACGCAGGTGGACGTGCAGTAGGGCAGGAACGGCGGACGGGACCCGCCCCGGGTCCCGTCACGCCGTGGCCGTTCAGCCGGGCATCGCCTCCATGGCGAGCACCTCCTCGGAGGGCCGGTTGAGCAGCGAGCGCAGCAGTGGGTGCTGATACCTGCGCCGCCCCGAGATAGCCCAGAACTCCTCATAGACGTTCGGCACCGCGCAGTATTCCTCAAGGCGGTGGTCGTGCAGTTCATCGCGCACCACGACGGCAGGCACCAGCGCCACGGCGCCGCTGTCCCGCGCCAGCACCCGCAACATCGCCATGTCATCCACTTCGGCTGCGACGTTGAGCCGAAGGCCCTGCTGCTCGCACACGAGGTCGAAGGCGGCGCGAACGTCGCTGGCGCGGCTGGGGAGGAGCACCGGGGTGTCGCCCAGGTCGGCGGGAAAGCGGAAGGCGCGGCCGCGGCGGGGCGGGCCGACCAGGCTCACGTGTTGCCGGGCAATGCGCTGGCAGCGCCAGCGGTTCTCGGCGTCTTCCGGCACGCGCTGGTTGGCAAGGACGAGGTCGAGGGCATGCGCCTGGAGGCGGGTGAGAAGCTCGCCGAGTGAGCCCGACTGGAGGACCAGCACCACGCCGGCGGCGTCCAGGAGCGGTGCCACGAAGGTGCGCTGGAAGTTCCGGGACAAGGTGGCTACGGCACCGATGCGTATGACCTGTTGCTCGGGGCGCCGGCCGTGCTGGAGCGTGTCGAGCAGTTCCTGGCCGGCGGTGAAGATGGTGTCGGCGTAGTCGAGTGCGATGCGGCCCGCCTCGGTGAGTACCAGCGTGCGTCCCTGCCGGAGAAAGAGCGGCTGCCCGACCTGGTCCTCGAGCTGCCGGATCTGGGTGGAGAGCGCCGAGGGCGCGATGTGCAGGCGGCGCGCAGCGCGGCTGAGGTGCCCTTCCTTGGCGACGGCCCAGAAGTAGTGCAGGTGGTGGTAGTTGATGCGCGCGAACTCGGGTTTATCAGTCATTCTGTAAATAGTAACAATAGGTTGTCAAATATGTAATTTACAGAACGTAAGTCGCTCCCTAGGTTGGAGATGTCCCCTGCGACCCGAGGAGTGCATCGATGCCTGAGCTGCTTTCCGCCCTGCCACTGCTCGTGCCGGTCCTGTACGTCAGTGCGGCCGCGGCGAGTGTCCGGCGTGGCCGCTGGGCGCTTGCGGAAATGGCGGCGGTGGGCGCGGTGGTGGTGGCGATCGGCGCCGCGCTGAGCGGGCAGCTGGATGGCGTGTCGGCGGTGATGCTGCTGCTGGTGACCGTGATCCTGTCGGTGATCCTCCGTTTCGCCGACCGGTATCTCGATGGCGAGCCGGGGCGGGACCGGTTCCTCCGCTGGTTCCTGCTTGTCGCGGCGGCGGTGGCGGTGCTGGTGACCACGAACAACCTGCTCGTGCTGGCACTGGCGTGGGCCGGGTCGAGCCTGGCGCTGCACCAGCTCCTGGTGTTCTTCCCCGACCGGCCCGAGGCGCTGATCGCCGCGCACAAGAAGTTCCTGCTGAGCCGGGTCGCGGACGGGTGCATCTTCCTCGCGGTCGGACTGATCTGGGTGAGCCTCGGCACGCTGGCGATCGACGAGCTGGTGGTCCGTGCCGCCCTGCTGCCGGACATCCCGGTGTCGCTCGCCGCGGGCGGGCTGCTGCTCGCGATCGGCGTGGTGCTTCGCTCGGCGCAACTCCCCTTTCATGGCTGGCTCATCCAGGTGATGGAGGCGCCGACGCCGGTGTCGGCGTTGCTGCACGCCGGCGTGGTGAACATCGGCGGCTTCGTGATGATCCGGCTGGGCATGATGATGGCGCGTCTCGACGCCGCCCAGATGCTGCTGGTGCTCGCCGGCACGGTGACCGCGGTGCTCGCGGGGCTGGTGGTGAGCACGCGCGTGAGCGTCAAGGTGTCGCTGGCCTGGTCGACGGCGGCGCAGATGGGGTTCATGCTGATCGAGTGCGGGCTGGGCGCGTATGGCCTGGCGCTGCTGCACCTGGTGGCCCACTCGCTGTACAAGGCGCATGCGTTCCTGGGTTCCGGCCGAGCGGTGGAGCAGGCGCTCCGCCGGGAGATGACACCGACGGTTCCGTCGCCGGGACCGGGGGCATGGTTGCTGGCGGTGCTGGCGAGTGCGGGGCTCGTGTCTGCCGTAGGCGCGCTGAGCGGTCCCGCCGTGCAGCGCGAGCCGGACCTGGTGGTGTTCGGGGTGATCCTGACCCTCGCGCTGGCGCCTGGGCTGGTACGGGTTTTCGTCGCGCGTGGCGGGCGGTTGCTGGTACCTGCCCTGTTGAGTGCGGCCGGGGCGGTCGTACTGTACGCCGGGTTGCACCGGGGGTTCAGTGCGCTGGTGGCGCCCGCACTCACTGACGGCGGGTTCAGCCCGGTCCGGGCGGGCATCGTGGTGGCGGGGTTCGCGCTGCTCTTCCTCGTGCAGGTGACGGTGACCAGCCGGCCAGGGGGATGGCTGGCCCGGCGGCTGTATCCCGCGTGCTTCGCCGGCTTCTACCTCGACGAGGTGTTCACCCGGCTCACCTTCCTGCTCTGGCCGCCGCGTCCGGCGTGGAGCGGCACGGCGCCCGCGCGGTGGGCCGATGGGGCGAAGTCGCCGGTCGGGAGGGCGGCATGACGGCGGCGGTGCAGGGCGACTCACGCCGGGCGCTGTTGCCGGAGCTGGATGCGGCGGTGGAGGGCGCGTGCCGCCGGATCGCGCCGGCCTGGCCGCTCGACCGGATGATCGCGGTGAATCCCTACTGGGGCTACGTCGATCGACCGATGCGGGTAGCGGCGGCGGAACTGTCGGCGCTGGCGGGCACACCGTTGCTGATGCCGCGCGCATGGTATCGCGCCCAGTGGCGGGCGGGCCGCTTTGGGGAGCGACATGTGCGAAGCGCGCTCACGATGACGGGGTCCACGCAGTCGGTGGCGTCGGTGCTGGCCGAGCTGGAGCAGGACCGGCCGGCACCCGCTGTGGGCCCACTGGTGACGGACCTGGCCAACGAGGGGCGGGACCTCGCCCACCAGATGGCGTGGGGCGAGTTCGCGACCCGGCACCTGAGCCAGACCTGCGCCGCCTTTTTCGACGCGGGGCAGGCCCGCTGGATGCCGGAGCCGCGAGACGGGCTCTTCCCGCTGTGGTGTACCCTCGCGGAGCGCGACCGGAGCCCGCGCCTGCTCATGGGGCTGCGCGGGTTTCGCGGGGTGGTCGCGGGATTGCCACGCGACCCGAGTATGGTCATTGGCGAGGCCCTCGACGAGCTCGAGGTACCCGAGGCCTCGCGCGAAGCCTATCTCACGGCACTCCTGATGACCGTGAATGGCTGGGCGTCCAGTTGCGCCTTCCGGCGATGGGAGGCGCGGTTGGCAGGACGGGACGATGATGCGCTGGTGCACCTGCTGGCGGCGCGGGTGGCCTGGGAGCTGGTCCTGTACCGGCTCGCCGCCCCCGCCAGCATGCCATCGCGGTGGGCGCATGCGCGGCCGGCGTGGGGGGACGTGCCGCGGTCGCACGCCGGGGAGGCCGACTGGGTGGCGCAGCGCGCCGTGGAATTGAGTTACCAGGAAAGCCTGTCCGGCGGGCTCAGTGGTGCGCGCAGGCCGAGCGCCACCGCCCCCGCGGTGCAATCGGTGTTCTGCATCGATGTACGCTCGGAAGTGTTCCGGCGCGCGCTGGAAGGCGCGGCGCCCTCGATGCAGACGCTCGGATTCGCCGGCTTCTTCGGGTTGCCGATTGCGTACCGGCCGCCGGCCGGTCCGGACCGGCCGCAGCTGCCGGGGTTGCTGGCGCCCTCACTCGTGGTGCGGGATGCGGGGGAGAACCGGCAGGCGGTCCTGCGACTGGAGTCGTCACTGGAGCGCGCGGCGGCCATGAAGTCCCTCGCGACGTGGGCGAACTCGATGTTCTCCTTCGTGGAGGTGGCGGGGCTCGGATACGTTGCCCCGCTGCTGCGGGACGCGTTCTGGCCTGGCCGGCCGGCGGGCGATGTAGTGCGCGCCGGCCGGGATGGGCGCGACGGCGGCGGGGTGCGCCCGGAGATCGCGGTCGGGTCCGACGGCACGGCGTTCGAGGGCGACGCGCGGGTGGCCCTGGCGGCCGGTGTCCTACGGGGGATGAGCCTCACGCGAGGGTTCGCGCGACTGGTCGCAATGATCGGCCATGGGGCCGGGACGACCAACAATCCCCAGGCGGCGGGGCTGCATTGCGGGGCGTGTGGCGGCCAGACCGGGGAGGTCAACGCGCGCGCGCTCGCCATGCTGCTCAACGATCCTGAGGTGCGCGCGGGCCTCAGGGCGCAGGGGATCGACCTCCCTGCTTCCACACACGTGGTGGGCGGGCTGCACAACACCACCACGGATGACGTGACCCTCTACGACCTCGACCTGGTACCCGACTCGCACCGGCCGGACCTGGAGGTTTTTGAGCGCCGGCTGGGCGAGGCGGGGCAGCGGGCTCGCGCGGAGCGCGCGGCGGCGCTGGGACTGGGCGATGTCACGGGCGAGGCGCTCGATGCCGCCATCCGTCGCCGGGCGTCCGACTGGTCGGAAGTACGGCCGGAGTGGGGCCTGGCGCGGAACGCGGCCTTCGTGGTGGCACCGCGCGAGCGCACCCGGGGCCTGGACCTGGCGGGTCGCAGCTTCCTGCACGAGTACCGATGGGAGCAGGACGCCGGATTCGGGGTGCTGGAGCAGATCATGACGGCGCCGATGGTGGTGACCCACTGGATCAACATGCAGTACTACGCGTCCACGGTGGACCACATGCGCTACGGCAGTGGCGACAAGGTGCTCCACAACGTGGTCGGCGGACGACTCGGCGTGTTCGAGGGGGCGGGCGGCGACCTGCGGACCGGCCTTGCGCTGCAATCAGTACACGACGGCCGGGACTGGGTGCACGAGCCGTTGCGGCTCAGCGTGTACATCGAGGCGCCGCCCGACGCGATCGACGGAGTGCTGGAGCGCCACGTGCTGGTGCGGCACCTGGTGGAGCACGAGTGGCTGTTCCTGCATCGCATCGACCCGGCCGACGGTGCGGTGTACCAGCGTCGGGCGGATGGGTGGCATCGCGCGCGGGCCGCCCTATGGGGCAGCGGTCCGGGGGAAAACCTCGGCAACGCGCCGCACCGCTTCCGGATCGATTCGCCGGGCGGTACGCAATGATTTGCTGAGATCGGCCCCAGCGGTGCGTTCAGGATGACGGAACTCCGTCGACTGGGTGGCGCCAGCGAAGCCCGGTGAACCGGGCATAGTCGCGGTCGGTCGTGACGAACTCACAGCCGGATTCGATGGCCAGGGCGGCAAGCCACGCGTCGGGGACGAGGTTGCCGCGAGCGCCCGAGTCCTCGCAGAGCCTGCAGAAGATATTCCAATGACGAGCGCCGGGTACCACGGGGACGGCATTTGGCTGTCCGCGAAGTGCCTGCACAAAGGCCAGCGCCTGCGCGATGGGGGTGGGGGGGTGGAACACGCGCGGGTGTGTCACAATCCGCAGGAAGCCCGCGAGCACGTGGTCTGATATCGCATACGCCCCATCGGACTGCACGAGCTTCTCGATCCATGCACGGTGGGCGGCGTGCCCCGGGGAGTCGGTCCGGAAGGCGTAGACAAGCACATTGACGTCAGGAAGCTGCATTGCCGTCCATCAGGTCGATGAGGCTTGCGGTATCGTCGAGGTCAACGCCGGGCAGCAGGCCCTTGCCGGCGAAGGTGGGAAGTGGAGTGGTCGGGCGACCTGGCGCGGTGGGCCGGCGCGAGAGCGACTCGAGTGCATCGAGCCCGCGCCGCAAGACGTCGGATTTTGTCGCACCGAGCTGGGCTGCCAGGCGCTCCAATTGCTCGCGCTGGGCGCGCCCGAGGTAGACCTGTACCGGCTCTGAGACGCGGGCCGGTTTGCCGGGCTTCCGCCGCTTGCCGGCGTCGTCATTACGACGTGTCATGAATTCATGATACAGTGTGTGGCTGCGGTGGGCAAGCCAGTGGCGACGGATTCACTTCGGGGATGCGGTATCGTCCTGACCGGCCATGCGCCCCAGCGCGGCGTTGGCGTTGTCAACCAGGTGCTGATGCGGCGCCACTGTGCCACAAGGAGACCGGCCTGTCGCCATGGGCTGAATAGCCCAGGGCTGCACCGACGGCGGCGCTCAGGCTGGCAAAGATTGCGAACGGGTGTGTCCGGCGTAACTTGGGTCTACCCCAACCCATTCCAGGAACGCCCGTGCGATTTTCGCTCGCTGGTGCCCTGCTACTCCTGCTGGCCCGCCCGGCGCACGCCCAGAACCTGCGCGACAAGATCACCGCGCTGTTCACCTTTGGTGATTGCGGCGCGCCACTCTGCCTCGACCTGGGCAACGAGCATGGCAATCACTTCATTCCCGCATTCACTGCCGGAAACGAAACGGTCATTGCCTTCCTGACCGAGGCCATCGGCCGGTCGGCGGCCAACACCCCACTGAGCTCCACGTCGAGCGGCGCCACCTTCCGGCTGGTGGGCGGCCTGCCGGTGCGCACCTCCACCTCGGGCGGCCCGATCTTCGCCGAACGTTCACAGACATTGGGACGGGGTCGGTTCTACCTGGGCGCCAACGTCACCGGCATGTCCTTCACGACGCTGAATGGCACGCCGCTCGACAACCTCACGATCAACCTCTCGCACCAGGACGTGGGCAACCCCGGCCTCGGTGACCCGATCCTGGAGAACGACTACATCCAGCTCCGGATGAACCTCGACATGAGCGTGACGGTGGCGTCGATGGTAGCCACCTATGGTGTGACCGACTTCATCGACGTCGGCGTGGTCGTCCCGTTTGTCCGGACGAGCATCAGTGGCACATCGAACGCGCAGATCCTGCCGTTCACGCCGGCCGCCGTGCATCGCTTCGGCGGCACGGCCGAGGACCCGATCCTCCGGGCATCGACCGACGCGTCAGGGAGCGCCACCGGTATCGGCGATGTGGCGGCGCGGGTGAAGATCAATGTGGGCCAGTCGGCCAAGTTCGGCGCGGCGCTGCTGACCGACGTTCGTTTTCCGACGGGAAGTGAAGCGAACCTGCTGGGATCGGGATCGGGCAGCGTCGCGGTGCAGGGCGTCGCGTCGGCGCAGTTCGGCAATTTTTCGCCGAACGTGAACGTCGGCTACGTGGCGCGCGGGGGCGAATTCCAGGCCGACGCCATCCTGGCCAAGATGGGGTTTGATGCGCTGGTGGCGCCATGGGCCACCGTGGCCGCCGAGTTGCTCTCCGAGTGGCAGGTGGGCGCCAATCCCATTCCGTTGCCCGGTGACATCGTTTTTGTGGAGCCCTTTGAGCGCCGCATCGCTGCCATCTCGGTGCCGGAGCGACGGGAAAACCTGCTGAACGCGGCGATGGGCTTCAAGTTCAATGTGCGCGGCGGGACGGTACTGGTGACGAACATCATGGTGCCGCTCTACGATTCCGGCCCGCAGCCCGACTTCATCTGGACGTTTGGGGTGGAGGGATCGTGGTAGCAGATGGGGGCGCCGTGCGCCTCACGGCCGCGGGCGCCGGATCGAGCTGCAGTACCACCGTGATGACATAGGGAACGTTGGTGGCCCACTCCCCAGTGATCGACACCGTTGCCAGGTACGTCCCAGGCTGCGTCAGGGTGTCGGTGGTGGCCGAAAGTGTCAGCGTGGCGGGCGCCACCGTGGTGTCGAAGTGCGCCACGAGCCAATCCCGGGGTCCACTCCCATAGTCGATCGTGTCGACCGCCAGCTCGGCGAGCGACAGCCCTCCTGCGTTGACGATGGCGATTTCCTGCGAATCAGGGCTTTCCCCGCCGACGGCAGCAAGGAACTCGAGGGAGTCGGTTGCGACGTTGATGATGGGGGGTGTTCCCACCCGGACCCGAGCCGTCCCCATGATGCCCCGTGACGCCACGGTGATGGTGGCGGTGCCGGCGCCGATGCCGACCGCGCCACCGGTATCATCCACGGCGACGATGCCCGCGTCGGACGTGGCCCACGCCATCCCGCTCACCGGGTGAAAGGCGCCGGTGCTGTCGATGGGAAAGGCATGCATGTGGAATGACCGGCCGATGGGCAGGTCGGCGCTGTCGGGCGTTACCCGCACACTGACCACCGGTGCGATGACCTGCTCCGTGAGCACGGTACAGGCGCACAGCGCGACTGCGAGTGCCGGCCACAGTACCGCGGAAGCCGGCCTCACTGGATATCCGTGATGACCCAGGCCCCATTCTTCTGCTGGACCCGGTACTTGTTGTTGGCCGGGAGGGTATTGCGCCGACCGTCGGCACTAAAGGTCCACGCCCCGGTCACGTCCGCCACGGAGACGGTCTCGCCGAGCTGGATGGCCTTCACAGTCAGCTGCACCTGGAGATCGTTCATGGTGGCGAGGGTGCGCTCCAGCTGCTCCGTTGAAATGGTCGGGTACACCTGTCTCACCGCCGACATGTTGCGGGCCTCGAGCGCCCTCGCATAGGCCGAGATGGTCGCAACGATGGCGGCGCGCCGGTCGGCGTCCGTGGGCGCGGGCCTGTCGGCCGCCGTCACCTCGGGCGTGGCGGCGGGTGGCGTCACGGTCACGCCGGCTGCTCCCGATACGCCAGCACTCGTGGCGCGGATGCTGGCGGTGCCCGGGCCGACCGCCGAGACCGCCCCGGAACGGCTGACGGTTGCCACGCTGGGAGCGCTGCTGTGCCATTCCACCGGGCGATCGAGCACGCGTCCGCTTGCTCCCGCAACGCGCGCGGTGAGCGTTGCCGTTTCGCCTGGTGTCAGTGCCAGGCTCCCGGGGCTGACACTCACCGCTGCAACGTCTTCGGCGCTCACGACAATGGTGACGAACTGGCTCACGCCCTCGATGGTCGCGGTGATCATGGCACGCCCCTCGGCGCGCCCCTGCAGCTGCCCGCTCGAGTTGACGGACACGACGTCGGGGGCGCTCGACGACCACGCCACCTGCTTCCCCGCCATCACCCTGCCGCGGGAATCGCGGACCTCGGCCTGCACGACACTCGCACTGCCGGCCACGAGTGATTCGGGCCCCGTGATGTGCACCGCGCCGACGACCGGGGGACCAGCGCGTTCCACCGGCGGCGCGGCGGGCCGGTCGACCGGCGGTGCCGGCACTGACGCGGGCACCGGGGCGGGCGCCTCGACTGCTGCGGGTGCCACGGCAATTGATTCTGCCGGGGGCCTGGCGACGATGGCGGCCGGCACGGAGTCAGCGACGCCGATGCCGCTCCCGCCGCTCCGCTGGCGCAGGAGCATTGCGCCGATGACGATAGCCACGACCAACAGGCCGCCGAGTACCGCCGGGCCGATTGAGCGTCGCGCCTGGGGCGGGATACTGCCGGACACGACGCGGGTGCGGCGGGCTTCAGTGGGAATGGGACTGCGCGGCGTGCTGACCCGCCGCAGGAGCTCGCGCCGCGGATCGGCGAGGGCGAACTCCACCAGCTGTGTACGGACGGTGTGGGTCGATGTCACCGCACCAGCCGACAGCGACTCGGCCACGTCTTCCATGGTGGCGAACCGCTCGGCGGGCACCTTGGCCAGCATGCGATCGATCGTGGTCGCCATGTCGGTGGGGCAGGTCGCGACCTTTTCCTGGACCGATGGCGCGGGCTCCGTGGCCTGCTTCAGCATGAGCGTCAGGTAGCTCGGTGCATCGAACGGCGGCTTGCCAGTGAGCATCTCGAAAGCGGTGACGCCGAGCGAGTACTGATCCGACGCGCCGGTGACCGGCTGGGCATCGCACTGTTCCGGGCTCATGTACGTGGGCGTGCCGATGGTGGCGCCCGTCAGGGTGAGGCCCGGCCGGTCGGCCACCTTGGCGATGCCGAAGTCGGCCAGGATCGGATGGCCGTCGGTGGAGATGATGATGTTGGCCGGCTTGATGTCACGATGGATCACGCCCCGACGATGAGCGTACCCCAATGCGTCGGCCACCTGGGCGACGATGTGCCGCACGGTGTCGGTGTCGAGCGGCGCCTCTGCCTTGATGATCGAGTCGAGTGCTCGCCCCTCGACGAACTTCATGACGAAGTACAGCAGGTCTTCCTGCACCTTGACGGCGTAGATCGGCACGATGTTCGGATGACTCAGGCCGGCGGCCGTGCGGGCCTCGAGGATGAACCGGTCGACCATGTCCTCGCCGGCGACCAGCGCCGGGTGCATCAGCTTGATCGCGACCTTCCGATCGAGCATGAGGTCGTGGGCGAGGTAGACCGTCGCCATGCCGCCGGATCCCAGCTCGAGCAGGATCTCGTATTCGCCCAGGGTGGCTTCACGGAGCTGCTCCAGCATCCGGTCCTTCGGATTGCGCGGCATTGCCGCTGTCCCACCGGCGGCGGCCGCGGTGGGTGCGCCACACGCCACGCAGAACCGCACGTTCGCACCGAGCGACGTGCCGCACTCGGCGCACTGCACCGTGGCCACCTTCACGCTGCGCGCCCCTTCACGTACGCGATGCCGGGTGCCAGGGCCGCCTGCCAGGCCTCCATTGTTGCATCATCGGCGGCCGGGTCCAGGTCACGGACCGTCGCGAGGAAACTTTCGGCGAAGGGCGCGAACAGCGCCGCGGGGACGCCCAGGCCGGTGGCCGCGCCGTGCCGCTCGGCGATGCGGTCGAGCAGGCTCGGATTGGGGCGCTTCGCATAGATGAGCAGCAGAGCCACGCCGTGCTGCAGGAGCTTTTCCTGCCGGTCAAAGCGCGTATGGGCGAAGTAGGGCGGGATGGCGGGGTCGCTGGCGAGAAACCGGTTATAGAACGCCCGGAAGAAATCCGGCGCCAACTGGCATCGCGCATAGCTGGCCTGGGCCAGTTCGAGCTGCGCAGGAGAGGCTGTGCGTTCGGCCATGTCCAACGTCCTGGGAGGATTCCAGAACATAGCCCCGAAATGGCGTCTTCGCAGCGGGGTCCTCAGGGCGCAGAGGGCGCACCTTCCTATTGACTTTCGACAGGAGCACGGGAATCTTCTCTTGGAATTCGACAGGAGACCTGCGTGCCGCCGAACGACGCCCCGATCCCCGCGGATGTACTCCGCGGAACACTGGACCTGCTCATCCTCCAGACGCTGACCCAGGAACCCCGGCATGGCTGGGGGATCTCGCAGCGGATGCAGCAACTATCGCGTGGCGTGCTCGACGTGAACCAGGGATCGCTCTATCCCGCGCTGCAGCGGCTCGAGCATCGCGGATGGATCGACAGCGAGTGGCGTACCACCGAGAACAACCGGCGGGCGAAGTACTACCGCCTCACGAAAAGCGGGCGGCGCGCGCTGGGCGAGGAGACGGCGCAGTGGCGGCGCTACGTGTCCGTGGTGGACCTGATCCTCGAGGGTGCCGCGACATGAGCAAGCTGGGTGGGTGGGCGCGCTGGCTCCGGGGCGCCTTCCGACCGCGGCAGGCTGCGCGGGAACTCGAGGCGGAGATTGCACTGCACCTCGAGCTGGAAACGGCGCGGCTCGTCGCCGCGGGGATGCCGCCCGCCGAGGCGGCGCGCCGGGCGCGGGTGGCGTTTGGCGGACTGGACGCGGTACGCGAGGCGCACGACGACGGCCGTGGCCTCCGCTGGATCCGGGACTTCAGCGCGGACGTCCGCTATTCGCTCCGGACGTTGCGCCGGAACCCGGTGCTCGCCGCCACCGCCATCGTCACGCTGGCGCTCGGCATCGGCGCCACGACGGCGATCTTCTCCGCCGTCAGTGCAGTGCTGCTCCGGCCGCTGCCCCTGGCTCATCCTGAAGAACTGGTCGCGGTCTGGGAATCGAATCCCGATCGGGGCTGGTACCAGGCGGACGTGGCGCCGGCGAACATGTTCGACTGGCAGGCGCAGGTGGATGGATTCGCGGACGTCGCCGGCTATCCCTCCTTTTCCGATCAACTGACGCTGACCGGCGATGGTGCACCGCTGCTGCTGAAGGGTGCGACCGTCACCGGCAACTTCTTCAGCGTACTCGGCGTGCCGGCCGAACTGGGTCGCACCTTCACCGACGCGGAGACCTGGGCCACCGGCCAGCCGGTGGTGGTGATCAGCCATCAACTGTGGGTCGATCGCTTCGGTGCCGATCGCCGTATCATCGGCACCAGCGTCACGCTCGATCGCACGCCGGTGCAGGTGGTGGGTGTCATGCCGCCCCGCTTCTCCTTTCCCTTCGACGACACGCAAGTCTGGACGCCGACCGCCATCAACCCGGCCAACCGGGCGCAGGTCTTCTTCCGCCGGGCACACTATCTCCGGGTCATCGCGCGACTCCGGCCGGGGGTGTCGCCCGAGGAGGCAGAAGCGCAGTTGCACACCGTGGCCTCCCGCCTGGAGCGTGACTATCCCGAAACGAACACGCACATGGGCGCCGGGCTCACGCCGCTGCATGCCTTCCTCACCGGCTCCACCCGGACGCCGCTGCTGGTGCTGCTGGGGGCGGTGGCGGTGCTGCTGGTGATCGCCTGTGCCAACGTGGGCAACCTCCTGCTGGTGCAGGCGGCGGCGCGTGACCGGGAGACGGCGGTGCGCATCGCGCTGGGCGCGGGGCGGCTGCGGCTGGTGCGGCAGGGACTCACCGGTTCACTGGTGCTGTCGTTCCTCGGCGGGGTCGGTGGGCTGGTGGTGGGATGGGCGGGCACGCGCCTGCTGCTCTCGCTGCAGCCGGCCGGGATGCTTCCCGTTCCCGACGTCACCATCGACTGGCGCGTACTCGCCGCGACCGGTGTCATTGTCGTCGTGAGCGGCTTCCTTTTCGGCGTCCCGGCGTCGCTCTGGGGCATCGGTCGACCGCCGGTGCAGGGGCTGCACGCCGGTGGCCGGTCCGGCGGGATGAGCATGCGCGGTCGCCGGCTGAGTGACGTGGTGATTGTGGGTGAGGTGGCGCTGGCCCTGGTGCTGACGCTGGGTGCGGGGCTCCTGACGCGGTCACTGCTGCGATTGCAGCAGGTGGAGCCGGGCTTCGACCCGACGGGCGTGCTGGCCACCTCGCTCTCGCTGCCGAGGGCAACGTATGCCACGGCGGAGGCGAGGCTCGCGTTCTACGACCGGCTGGTGGAGGAGAGTCGCACGATCCCCGCGGTGCAGGGCGCGGGGCTCGTGTCGCAGCTGCCGCTCACGTCGCCGTCCTGGAGCAGCGACTTCTCGGTGCAGGGGCGCGGCCCGAGCGCCGGCGGCATGCAGGTGCTCCATCGCGAGATCTCGCCGGGCTACCTGCAGGTGATGCGGATCCCCCTCCTCAAGGGGCGCGACATCGACCGAAGCGACCGGCCGGGGAGCGAGCAGGTCGTACTCATCAACGAGGCGCTCGCGGAGCAGCACTTTCCCGGGGAGAACCCGGTCGGACTGCGCATCTCTTTCGACCGGGTGCCGGACTCCACATCCACCTGGCGCACCATTGTCGGCGTCATCGGGAGTGAGCGCCAGGCGGGACTGGGCACCGACCCCACGCCGGAGTTCCTTGCCCCGCTCGCGCAGGATGGCAACGCGAGCATGACGCTCGTGCTGCGCACCGACGGTGATCCGGTCGCGGCGGCTCCCGCGGTGCGCCAGATCGTGGCCGCACTCGACCCGAACCTCGCCATTCTCAGGTCGCGCAGCATGACGAGCGTGCGGCAGGCATCCATTGCCCGTCCGCGCTTCATGATGGTCCTGATGCTTGCGTTCGGCAGCGTGGGCCTGGTGCTGGCCATGGTCGGGGTGTACGGGGTGATGTCACAGCTGGCACGCCAGCGCTCGCGCGAGATGAGCATCCGGCTGGCACTGGGCGCGACCGACGGTGGCGTCCGGTGGCTGGTGATGCGCCACGGTCTCGGGCTTGCCCTGGCGGGGGTGGCGGTGGGCATGGCGCTCGCCGTGCTGTCGACGCGTGCGCTCCACAGCATGCTGTTCGGGGTGGCCGCGGTCGACCCGGTCACCTTCGTGCTGGTGCCGCTGGTCCTCATCGCCACCGCGGTGGTAGCGACGTGGATCCCGGCGCGGCGGGTGGGGAAGGCCGACCCGGCCGTCGCGCTGCGAGCCGACTGACGGAGCGCGTCCGGAAACCAACCGGGCGCCTTCCCGTAGTGATATGATCTACAAAAGCGAAGATATGGAGCTGCATGGGCGCCCATCTCGGGGAATTTGAGCTGCTGGTCCTGCTGGCATTGATGCACCTGGGCGACGACGCCTATGGCGTGTCGGTGCGCGAGGTCATCCAGCGGCGGACGGGGAGGGACCCGGCCTTCGCGACGGTCTATACCACGCTGAGCCGGCTGGAGGAGAAACGCCTGGTTGTCTCACGCGTGGGTGAGCCGACGCCGGAGCGAGGTGGGCGGCGGAAGAAGTGCTACGCGGTGCTGCCGGCGGGACGGCGTGCGATCCAGGCGTCGATGCGCGCGCTTCGCGGCATGAGCCGGGGGCTCGACGCCAGCTGGAACACCCGATGAGCCGGCGCATCGCACCTCCCCGCCTTCCGGAATGGCTGCTGGAGCAGATCCTGCCCGATTCGTTTCGTGAGGCCTGCCTGGGCGATCTCGCGCAGGGCTTTCATGCCGAAGCAGGCGCGCGGGGCGTTGGTGCCGCTCGCTGGTGGTACTGGCGGGAGGCACTCGCTGCACCATTTGCGCTCGCACGCCTGCCGCGCAGGCGCCCAGCGTTCCAACAGGGAGACTCCATCATGAGCCTGTTCCTCGGTGACCTTCGGTTTGCGGCGCGCACGCTGCGGCGGCGTCCCGGTTTCACCGCGCTCACCGTGCTCATTACCGCGCTCGGCATTGGTGCTGCGACGGCGATCTTCAGTGCCATCCACCCGATCCTGATCGCTCCCCTGCCCTATCCGGGGGCCGATCGCATCACGATGATCATGGAAAAGATGCAGGACGGCGGCACCACCAATGTCGGGTTTGCCACCTACCAGGACGTCGTCGATGGCTCCCACGATTTCGAGGCGGTGGCCGCCGTCGGCGGCTTCTCGGGTACCATGACCGGTGGCAGTGAGCCGGTGCGGCTGGTGGGCCAGAAGGTGACGTCCAGCTTTTTCCGGGTGCTCGGCGTGTCGCCGGTGATGGGGCGCGGGTTCACGGCCGAGGAGGATCGCCCGGGCGCGCCGCGGGCGATCGTCCTGAGCGATGCCGTGTGGCGTACCCGTTTCGGTGCCCGGGTCGACCTGATCGGGCAGAGCATCACCCTCGATGGCAACCCGTACCTTGTGGTCGGCGTGATGCCGCGGGGGTTCGAGAACATTTTGGGGCCGTCGGCGCAGGTCTGGACGCCACTGCGCTACGACGTGTCGCTTCCCTATGCCTGCCGCGGGTGTCGTCACCTCCGCGCCGTGGGCCGACTGCGTCCGGGGGTGCCACCGGACGCCGTCGCGAGCGAGCTCCAGTCACTCTTCACGGCGATGCGCCGGGCTCATCCCACGGACTATGCGGGGACCACCCTGGTCGCGGTGCCGCTGCAGGAGTTCATCACTGCGTCGGCCCGGCCGGCACTCCTTGCAGTGCTCGGTGCTGCGTTGCTGGTGCTGCTCATCGCCTGCGCCAATGTCACCAACCTCCTGCTGGGACGGGCGGTGCAGCGGCAGGGTGAGTTCTCGCTTCGCGCCGCTCTCGGTGCGAGCCGTGGCCGGGTGATCCGGCAGCTGCTCACGGAGAGCGTGCTGCTTGCGGGCCTGGGCGGGCTGGGCGGCGTGGCGCTCGCGGTGGTGGGCGTCCAGGCGCTGGTGGCGCTCAGCCCGGCGCAGATGCCGCGGCTGGATGCGATCGTGGTCAACGGGTCGGCCCTTGCCTTCGCGGTTGTGCTGTCGCTTGCCGTCGGCCTGATGTTCGGCGTCGTCCCGGGATGGCACGCCACCCGGCACGACCTCCGGGCTGGCCTGCGCAGCGGGAGCCGCCGCGTGTCGGGCGGGGCGTCGTACACGCGCGCATCGCTGGTGGTGTCCGAGGTCGCGCTCGCGGTGCTGCTGCTGGTCGGGTCGGGATTGCTGCTCCGGAGCATGCGACTGCTGCTCGATGATCTCTCCCGGGTTCAACCCGGAGCAGGTGGTGACGGTGCAGGTCCAGAGCGGCGGACCGCGCATGACTGACGACGCGGCGACCTGGCGCTTCTTTGACGAGGTCCTGACGGCGGTGCGGGCGCTGCCGGGGGTTACGTCGGCGGCCCTCACGAGCCAGCTGCCGCTCAGCGACGACTACGATGGGTACGGCATCCACAGCGAGAAGCATCCCAACCCGAATCCGGCGGACGATCCGAGTGCGTTCCGCTATGGCGTCAGCGCCGGGTACCTGGAGACGATGCAGGTTCCCCTGGTGCGGGGTCGGCTGCTGACGTCGCAGGACGGCGTGGAGCAGCCCGAGGTCGTGGTAATCAATGAGAGTTTTGCGAAGCGCTTCTGGCGAGGTGAGGACCCGATCGGGCAGCGGATACGGATGGGTGATCCGTCGGAGGGGCCCTGGCGCACGATTGTCGGGGTGGTGGGTGACGTCAAGCAGGTGTCCCTCGCCATGGAGCAATCCGACGCCGTGTACCATCCCGAGGTCCAGTCACCGTACGGCGCCGATGGTGCGATGACCCTCGTGGTGCGAGGTGCGGGCGACGTGACGGCGCTCGTCCCGGCGATCCGGCGCGCGATTGCGGCGGTCGATCCCGACCAGCCGGTCGTACGGGTCGCGACCATGACGGAGCTCCTGCGCGCCAGCGCAGCGCAGCGCCGGTTTGCCCTGGTGCTCTTCGAGGGGTTCGCGCTGGTGGCGCTGGTGCTGGCGGCCGCCGGGATCTACGGCGTGCTCAACGGGATGGTCGTGGCGCGGCTGCGCGAGATCGGCGTCCGCACGGCACTGGGTGCCACACGGCGCAACATCATCCAGCTCGTGGTGGGTGCTGGTGCGCGGCTCACGCTCGCCGGTCTCGCGATCGGCCTGCTCGCGTCGCTGCTGCTGACACGCGTTATCCGTGGGCTGCTGTTCGGCGTGTCACCGTCCGACCCGGCCACCTACCTCGGGGTTGGGGTGGTGCTCATGGTGGTCGCGGGTGCCGCCTGCTGGATCCCGGCGCGGCGCGCTGTCGGGGTCGACCTGGTGAGCACACTGCGCGCGGAGTGACTACGGCGCGTCCGGCAGTGGCTCCTGCTCACTGCACCATGAGCGTGCGCGCGGGGTCGATGCGGGCGGCGCGCCACGCGGGAATGATTGCGGCGGCCAGTGCCACACCGAGCAGGGTGAGGCTCGCGGCCAGGAAGGCCCAGGGATCGACGGGCTCGACCTCGACCAGCATCGCCCCCATGACGCGCGACAGCAGGAGCGCCGCAATGAGCCCGACCACCGCGCCGGGAAGCACGAACGCCGCCGCCCAGCGGACCACCAGCCCCACGACCTGGCCTGGCATCGCCCCGAGTGCGGTGCGCACCGCAATCTCGCGCGTGCGCTGCACCACGGCATGCGCGATGACGCCGTACACGCCGAGTGCCGCGAGCAGGAGGGCCATCGCGGCAAAGCCGGTGAGCAGCGAGAGGGTGAGGAGGCGAGGTGCGAGCTGGCTCTCGAGGCGTTGCTGAAGGGTGCCGACATCGGCGGGCACCTGGGGATCGACCTGCTGCAGGCGCTGCCGCACTGCGCGGATGAGGTGCCGCCGCCGGCAGGTCGGCGCGGATCACGAGTGTCATGCCCCGGGACCAGAACGGCAGCTGCCGCACCGAGGTGTACATCTCCGGTGCCGGGTCCGACTCGAGTCCCCAGTGGCGGACGTTCTCGACCACACCCACCACGGAGACCCAGGGAGCCGGTGCCCCGTCAGCGTTGAACTCCATGCTGGTGGCGCGCACCCGCTTGCCGATGGGATCCTCGCCGGGCCAGTAGCGCTCTGCCATCGCACGATTGACGACGCCGACGCGCGGTGTGCCCATCTCGTCGGCGGGCACCAGCGTGCGTCCCTGCAGCAGCGGGATCTGCATGGCCGAGAAGTAGCCATCGGTCACGACACGGTAGCCGGCCCCGGCGCCGGGCTGGTCGAGTCCCTCGACCTCGATGAAGGAACTGCCGGCGAACCCGAGCGGGATCCAGTTGCCGGCCCCCGCCGCCGTGACCCCGGGCAGCGTCCGCATCGCGGTGAGGGCGGCGTCCCAGTAGGCGATTCGCCGGGCAGGAAGGGTGTCGTATTGCGGGCCGGTGAGGTTGATCTCTGCCGTCACGATGCCGCGGTCGAAACCAAGATCCCGCTCGAGCAGTGTGCGGAAGGAACGGATCAGCAATCCGGCGCCGATCAGGAGCAGCAGGGCCAGTGCGACTTCGCCTCCCACGAGCAGCGCGCCCGCGATGCCGCGGTTGCCGCGGGTGGCGGTGCGTCCGCCGCTGGCGAGCAACTGGTGCAGCGAGACACGCGACCCCACGAGCGCCGGTACGATCCCCGCCACGACGCCGGTGAGCAGCGAGATCCCGATCGCGAAGCCCATCACGCCGGCATCGAGATGGACATCGCCTGCACGGGGGATCTCGGCACCCCAGGTCGAGAGCACGGCGCGCAGGCCGAGCATGGCGAGCAGGATGCCCGCGGCACCGCCGGCCAGGGCCAGGATGAGATGCTCGACCAGGAGCTGCTGCACGAGGCGGCCGCGTCCCGCGCCGATCGAGGCGCGTATGGCCATCTCCACACTCCGTGATGCGCCGCGTCCGAGCGTGGCGGTGGCCACGTTGGCGCAGACGATGAGCAGCAGGAGGCCCACCGCTCCCATGAGGAGGCGGAGCCAGGTGGCGGCATCGCCCACCAGCGCGTCCTGCAGCGGGGTGACACCGACGCCCCAGGAATAGAGCGCGCCGGGATCGGCGGCACGGATGTTCCCCGCCACGCGGCCGAGGTCGGCAACGGCCTGCGCGCGTGACACGCCGGCCTTGAGCCGGCCGAGGGCGAGGAAGTTGATGTTGGTCCGGGCACCTTCTCCCCGGAAGGTGCGGGGAATCCAGATGTCGGTCGCCTCCGGATACCCGTCGTCGGTGGCGACCACGCCAATCACGGTGAGGGGGCGCGAATCGATCCGGAGGGTCATGCCCAGCGAGGGCGAGGCGTTCAGCCGGCTGCGCCAAAGCGCCTCACTGACCACGACGACGGGAGCGTGGGCGTCGACTTCCTCTGGCGTGAAGCTGCGGCCGGCCACGAACCGTGCGCCGAGCACGTGGAAGAAATCTGCCGACACATGCTGGCCGGTGACACGGAGGGCGTTGGTCTCGTCGGCGAGTCCCATCCGGAACCCGCGAGTGTAGAGCGCCGTCGACTCGAGGGTGCGGGACTCCCGTTGCCAGTCCTTCCAGTCGGCGGCGGAGACGGTGGTGACGGGGTGATGCAGCGAGTCCTGGCCGGTGAGCGCCACGAGCCGGTGCGCTTCCGGGAAGGGCAAGGGTCGCAGGAGGATGCGCTCGACCAGGGTGAACATCATGGTGGCGACACCGATGCCCAGCGCGAGCGTGAGCACCGCCAGGAGGGTGAACCCGCGCGCCCGTCGCAGCTGGGTCAGGGCGCCGCGCGTGTCGGACCAGAGGGCGCCCAGGCGATCGCGCGCGTGGAGCTGGTGGTGCCGATCGCGGGCTGCGCGACGCAGCACGTGGCGCGCCTGCTCGAAATCGCCGAACCGCGCGCGGGCCTCCCGGGCGGCGTCGGCCGGCGACATGCCGCCCCGTACCAGGTCGTCGATGCGGAGCTGCAGGTGCGCATCGAGCTCCTGGTCCATCTCCTCATCGGCGCGTGGCCGCACGCGGAACAAGCGCCGGTACTTGCCCATGCCGATCCCTCAGGCCGGGCGGGTGGCGAGGGCGAGGATACCGGTGACGGACCGGGAGTAGCGCAGCCAGGTCTCGGTTTCGACGCGCAGGTGATCCCGCCCGCGCCGGGAGATGGTGTAGTAGCGCGCGCGCCGGTTGTTCTCGGTGAGGCCCCACTCGGCGGTCACCAGGTCCCGCCCCTCCATCCGCTGGAGCGCCTGGTAGAGGGCGCTGTCGTCGACGGTGATCTCCCGGCGGGACTGCTGCTCGAGCCAGGACGCGATGCCATAGCCGTGCATCGGCCCGAAGGAGAGCGCCTTCAGGATGAGGAAAGTCGAGGGTGCCCTTGAGCAGGGGAAGGGCGGGTGTTGTGGTGGTCGGCATGGCGCTCCCCTTATGTGATAAGGGGAGAGTCTATGGGGAGAGGGCAGTGCAGGTCAAGGGTGGCAGCGGTTGCCCTAGAAGTAGAACAGCAGCTGGGCCACTTCCTCGGGATCGGGGATGTGCGCGCCGCCGTACAGCATGCCGTTGATGTGGTAGATCACCGGCATCACGATCGTCACCGCATCGGTCAGGATGCAGGACGGGTGCGTCAGGGTGGCCTGGATCGCCCCCTGCGCATCGGCCACCAGCACGTTGACGATCGGCGAGCTGCGTGTCGCCGAGCCCAATGGCAGGATCTTGGGGACATCGGTCGGGGCCACCGACTCGCCTGGTACACGGCGGACGATGAGGAAATTGACCCAGACGGTGTACGTCCCACCCGGGATCAGCCCCGCCAGGTTCAGCTCTACCGACGAGCTGGCACCGTTGCACGAGACGAGCGCCTGGCCGGAAGCGCTGGACCATTCGGCGAGGGTGAGCTGTTGGGCATTGGGGCGCGTGATGGCGGTCAACAACCCGAACGGCGGATCCCAGACATTTCGCGCGAACAGCAGGTCCGTCTGGTTCACTGGCGGGTTGCCCTGCTCGTCACGCACCTCACCAAAGATGTCGATCGTGCCGAGGTTGAGAAGGGCGGCCTTGGGAGGGGTGTCCACTTGCAGGTCGACCTGGGTGGCCTGCCCCGACGTGACCTGGACCGACACCGGAACCTGCGTCACCACCGTGGTCGAGAGCGGCGCGGTGAAGTCCAGTTGGTGGGTCCCCACCGGGACCTGCGGCAGGGAGAAATCCCCGGTCGCCGAAGTGGTGGCGGTGAGCACGCCACTCGAGGTCGTCAGTTGAATCACGGTGTTGGGGTAGGGGCGGTTGCCGAGGTCACGTACGGAGCCGGTAACGCTCCCCGGCGGCGGCGTCCCCGGATCGGCGGGACTGGTGCTACCGCAGGCCATCATGACGATCAGGCAGCAGGTCGCCGCCACTCTCAGGGGGGAAGCCTGCATCATTTCCTCCTCGACGCTTCAGACGGGCCTCAGCCCAGGGGACGCTTCTTCCTGTACTAGCGCGATCCTCTCCCCATTCCGGACATCGGGTGCTGCCGACCCATCCACGGCGCGTCGATCCTCATTCGTTGATCCGTCCCATCACCTCCATGGTCAGCGGGTGTGTCGGTCCGTGGGTGCGGCGGAGCCGGGCGAGCGCTTCACGATAAGTGCGGGTTGCCCCCGCGGTATCCCCGGCGAGTCGGTAGGTGTCGCCGAGTCCGACCAGGTCGACTCCGATCTCGGGGTGATCATCGCCCTGGGTGGCGTGCCGCATTGCCAGCCCGTCGCCATACAGGGCAATCGATTCCTCGAATCGGCCCGCTCTTCCCAGTGCACCTGCGAGGTTGACCAGGGCATTCGCCACCTCTGGATGGCTGTCGCCCCAGAGCAGCTTCCGCCGCTCCAGCACCTCGCGGTAGCTCGCTGCCGCCTCCATCGGCCGCTCGTCGGCGAGCTGGACATGCCCCAAACCCGTGAGGGCGTGGTCGAGCCCCACGGGATAAACGGTGTCGAGCTCGGAGCGGCCGGCCAGGATCTCGCGCAGGACGGCCTCGGCTTCAATGAGGCGGTCCTGATCGCGCAAGGAGATAGCCAGCATATTCTTGGCATGGACGAGCCTGAACGGCTGCAGGGCGGTGTCGCGCTCGGCGAGGGCGACCATCCGCCGGAGCATCGGCTCGCTCGTCGCGAGGTCCCCGGCGTTCCGTCGCGCCTCTGCCACGGCGCCCAGGACTGATGCCAAGCGCGGGTGGTCCGGGCCCCAGACCCGCTCCGCCATCGCCAGCGCCGAGTCGGCCATCATCAGGTGCATCGAGATGTTGCCGGTCGAGCCGTACAGGTGGGCGAGCACCAGCGCGATCTCGGCCTGCGCCTCGGGGCTGGCGGCAAGATCCCGCCCGAGCCAGCGGGACGCACTGTCGATCGCGGCCGCGACCGTCACCGTGGTGCCGAGCGTCGTGTTGGGGTCGGCGAGGTACAGGACGCGGGTGAGGAATTCCGAGACCTGGGTCGCGTTGATGGCGGCGACGCGCGCGGCGTCCCGCTCCCGGTCGGCCCGCGACGCCTGCGCCATGGCGATGGAGAGTCCGGCCGCCAGTGAGACCGCCACCACGGTCGCTGCCGCGACGCCCAGGCGGTTGCGGGAGACGAACCGGCGCCACCGATAGAGCCGCTCCCCGCTACGCACGGCGACCGGCTCACGGCGCAGGTGGCGCATGATCTCGTCGCGGAGCATCTCGACCGACGGATACCGGTCAGCCGCGAGGGGGGCGAGTGCCGCGCCAATGATCGCCTGCAGGTCGCGATCGAGGGCCTCGAGCGGATTCCGGGTATCGGAGGTGGAGGCCCGTCGTCGGCCGGTAAGCAGTTCCTGCAGGATCACGCCCAGTGAGTAGATGTCGTCGGTCACGGCGATCGGGTCGCCGCGCAATTGCTCGGGGCTGGCGTAGCCGCGGGTGGCAAGAGGTTGCCCGATCGGTGGCGTGGCCGCCTCGGTGAGGAAGCGGGCCACCCCGAAATCGACCAGCTTGGGTCGGCCGTCGGCGGTGACCAGCAGGTTGGAGGGCTTCAAGTCCCGATGGACCACGAGCAGCCGGTGCGCGTAGGCCACCGCGGCGCACACCTCGATGAAGAGCACGAGACGTTGCTGGATGGTGAGTGACGCCTCTCTGGCGTGCCGATCGATGGCGATGCCATCGATATGCTCCATGGCGTACCATGGCAGGCCCTCAGGCGTGACCCCGCCGTCGAACAGGCGTGCGATGCCCGGATGATCGAGTGCGGCGAGGATCTGTCGTTCCTCGCGGAACCGGGTGATGAGCTGGTCATCGAGCGTGAGTGAACCACGCACCACCTTGAGGGCGACGCGCTGGGTGTACGCCTGGTCGGCGCGCTCCGCCAGGTAGACCGTGCCCATGCCCCCATGCCCCAGCTCGTGGAGCAGGCGCCATGCACCGATCCGGGCATCGGCCGGCGGTGCCATGGAATCGGCGAGCGCCCGCACGAACGGCGCCGAGTACTCGGCTGCCGACCGACTGAGGAAGTCATCGGGTACGCCGCCGGCGGTCATGCGGGATGCTGCAGGGTGTCGTAGAGCCAGGTGCGCGCGCTGACCCAGTCTCGCCGTACGGTGCGCTCGGTGATCCCGAGGAGGGTGGCCGTCTCCTCTTCGCTGAGCCCCGCGAAGAATCGATATTCCACGACCTGCGCCTGCCGGGGCACACGCCGCTCGAGTCGCGAGAGTGCCTCGTCCAGGTCGAGCATTTCCTCGGCACGGGCGAGCGACACGTCGCGCTCGTCGAGTGCGATCGGCACCACGCCGCCTCCGCGCCGCGCGGTCCGGAAGCGACGGGCGCAGTCGACCAGCACGTGGCGCATGGCCCGGGCGGCCAGCGCGAAGAAGTGTGCCCGGTCGGCGAACTGGGCCTTCCCGCTGTGCAGGCGGAGGTAGACCTCGTGAACGAGGCCGGTGGTGTTGAGTGTGTGGCCGGTCGCCTCGGCGCCGAGCTGTCGATGCGCGACGCGGCGCAACTCTTCATAGACGACGGGGAAGAGGGCGTCGAGCGAGATTGGCGGCGCGGCCGGGCGCTCCGGGGTCGAGGTGGGGCGCCCGCTCGGAGGAACGGCGGCGGGCATGCCGAGGAATATGTCGCCCGCCAGCATCGCCGGCAACGCGATCACTGCCGTGTGGCGCTCCACAAGCCGACCAGGGTCGTCGGCGTCCCGCTGAAGCTGAGACGTAAGCTGGCGGTGCCACCCATCTGGTTGTCATCCTGGATGGTGCCGGTCATCGTGTTGAGACCGCTGGTCGTGTTGTAGCTGAAGCTGACCGTCGCCCCGGTCCGGGATACCGACGCGAGCGCGCCGCTCCCTCCGTGTGACGCCGTCTGGGTCTGGCCGTTGATGACACAGCGAATCTCTCCTCCGGGCGCAGCGGTGACCGAACCGCTGAGCGTGCCGTTGGCATCGGTGAAGGTGACGACATCACCCGACACCGAGCAGGTGGTGGTGCCGACCTTCGCATCGGTGATGCTCAGGGCCCAGGCCCCTTGGAGCGAGAAGTTTGCGGACGGTCCGACCGGGCCGGCCGGTCCGGCTGGCCCATCGTCGCCGCCGCAGGCGACCAGGGCCACGAGGCACACCGTGGCGACGGAGCGGTGAAGGGGGGTTGGCAAGCGCATGATGACAGTCCTTCCGGATGGAGGAGGGGTGAGGGGACGGATCCCTACCTCCAGAGCGCACTATGCGTCCGATTCCGGACACGGGCCTCTCAGGCTTGCATCGGTTCGACGGCAGATGATTTCGCCCGTGCCGGGAGCGGGCGGGTGCCAAGGGGCGGCGGCAACTATTCGGCGGCGCGGGTCCAGGTCTGGGTCTTCCCGGCAACACCGGCCTTGACCTTCACCTTGAGCGTGCCGTCGGGGTCGAGCGCGAGCTCGCCGTTGTAGGTGGAGCCGCGGCGGGGGGCGTAGATGCGGCATCCCTTGGCGGCCGTGTCGGTTCCGGTGCAGCCGGTGATGATGTCGACGCCCATGAGGGGACGGGTCCGGAGGGACGCATCACTGTTCTTGGCGTCGACAGCGGCGGCATTCTTGAGCCAGGTGATCTTGCCGGTGTAGGTGCCGCCATCGTCCACGATGGTGACCTTGGAGCTGCTGTCGTCGGTGAACCAGGTGCCGACAATGGACTGCGCGGCGCTGCTGCTCACATATGTCATCAAGAGAAGTGTGGTGAGCAGCGCCGCTCGTGACGTGAGGGCGTGAGGGCGTGAAGGCGCGATGTTCATGATTCCTCCTTCGTTTCCCACTTGATGATCTTGAGGTCCAGGACGGCGATGGAGTAGATCACCGGGACCAGGACCAGCGTGACAACGGTGGCGAAGAGGAGGCCGCCGATCTGGGCGTAGCACAGCGGCTGCCAGAGCGGGCCGCCATGCATGGCCAGCGGAAAGAGCGCCAGCACGGTGGCACCGACGGTGATGAGCACGGGGCGCAGCCGGATGATGCCGGCATCGAGCAGCGAATCCTCGAACGGCTCGCCCTTGGCGTGCATCTCCTCAATGAAGTCGAAGAGCACGATGACATGGCTCACGATGACGCCGATGAGCGAGACCATGCCGAGCAGGGCCATGAAGCCGAAGCTGGCCCGCATGACCCAGAGGGAGGCCATGGCGGCGACCAGTCCGTAGGGCACGGCCGCGAAGACGATGAGGGGCTTCACGGCGTTCCGGAACTGGAGCACCAGTGCCAGGTAAATCATGAGCCCGGAAATGGCCATGACGCCGAGGAGCTGGGCAAAACCCTCGGTGGTCTTGGCCTGCTCACCGGATACGACGAGCTGGTAGCCCGGCGGGAGGTTGCGCCCGAGCTCGGCGATGGGCTTCTCGATCGCGCTGTACACGTCGGAGGCGAGCGCGCCGGGCAGGGGGAAGGCGAACACCGTCATCATGCGCACCTGGTCCTGCCGTCGGATCTTCTGGGTCTCCATGGCATAGGTGATATTGGCGACCTGCCCGATGGGAACCTTGTTCTTGTCCTCGGTGGCATAGACATAGAGGTTGCGCAGGTCGCCCAGCTCGGGTCGTTCATGTGGCTGCAGGCGGGCAATGACGGGGATCTGCTTGTTGTCCTCGCGGAGGATGGCCACCTGGGTACCGTTGATGCCGGCGGCGGATGACGCGGCGACATCCTGGTTGGTGAGGCCGGCGAGGTTGGCCCGATCGGGATCGATGTCGAGGCGGTTGACCATCACTTCTTCGCCCCAGTCGTCGCGGATGCGCGCGGCGTCGGGCGAGGCGCGCAGGATATCCTTGACCTGGGTAGCGATCCGGCGGAGCACGCGGGTGTCGGCGGCCTCGTCTCCTGCGTCTGCCGAGGGCGCCACGATGCGGATCGCCACCGGGTAGGGCACCGGGTTGGTCTGCAACTGCTGCACGTCGATGACCGCCCCGGGCACGCGCTCGGACAGCGCCCGCTGCATCTCTCCCACGATGCGGGGGGTGATGTCCTTGTCGGTGACCTTCACGATGAGCTGGGCGTAGTAGAGCTGCTGCAGCTCGGGGGTGACCGAGAACCAGAAGCGCGGGGCACTTCCTCCCACAAAGGTGGTGACCGATTCCAGTACCTCTGCCGGCTTCCCTTTCTCCGGATGCTCCCGGCCATACTGCGCCGCCACGTCCCGGATGACCGCCTCGGCCTGCTGGGCCACCTCGTTGGTGGTGGGCAGTGCGGCGGCATTGCGGAGCCAGACGTCGACGTACGAGAGGTACTGCACATCGTCGGGGAAGAAGGCGCGCTTGAGGTGCCGGTTGAAGAAGGCACCGGCGGCAAACACGAGCAGTGACGCGGCAAAGACCACCCGGCGATGCTCGATGGCGGCCTTGCCGACGCGATGATACCAGCCGGTAAAGCCCTCGCTCCGGCGCTGCTCCATCGTCTTCTCTTCCTTCTTCGGCGCCCGCAGCAGGTAGTAGCCCAGCAGCGGGATGAAGGTCATGGACACGATGCGCGACGCGATGAGGGCACAGGCCATGACGATCGGCAGGCTGTGCAGGAAGTCGCCCTGGTTGCCGGTGAGGAGCAGCAGCGGCAGGTAGGCCACGACGTTGGTGACGGTGGCGAAGAGGATCGCGGTCGCCAGCTTGGTGGGCCCCCACCAGGCGGCCTGGATGGGCGGGTCGCCGGCGGCGAGGTCGCGCTTGATGGCGTCGCCGGCCACGACGGGGTCGTCCACCAGGAGGCCCAGGGCCAGGATGAGGGTGGCCACGGACACCTGCTGGATGTCGATACCCAGCAGGTAGATCATGCCGAAGGTCATCGACAGCGTGATCGGGATGGCGAGCATCATCAGCACCGCCGCGCGCCACTCCCAGAACCCGATGAGCGCCACCACCACCACCAGCGCGATCGCCTCGTACAGGGCCTCCATGAAGAGGTCGATGTTCTCCTTGACCTGGAGTGGCTGGTCGGAGGTGCGCTCGATGAGCAGGTCGGTGGGAAGCCGGCCCTTCATGGCGGAGAGGGCGGCGTTGATCTCCCGGGCGAACTGGTCGATCTGCTCGCCATTCCGCATCTGGATGGCGAGCGACACGGCGCGATGGCGCTGCCAGCGCCCATCGCTGTCGCGCTGGGTGACGAAGTTGAGGAAGCGGGGCGGGGTCTGGTAGCCGCGATAGATATCGGTGACGTCGCGCAGGTAGACCGGGAGCCCGGAACTGGTGCGCGTCATGATCACGCCACCGATCTCCCGCGCATCGGTGAACGATCCCGAGGGCTGCACCTGCACGTTGATGTCGCCGGCCTGGAAGAGTCCTCCCGGAATGGTGGTGTTCCGGGCGGAAAGAATCTGCTTGATGTTCGCGGGCTGGATGTTGTACGCCGCGAGCTGCTCCTGCGAGTAGCCGAGGAACACCTGCTCCTGCAGCACGCCGGAGCGGAGGATCTTCGACACCTGGGGCACGCTCTGCAGGCCGCGCTGCATCAGGTCGGTGAACTGGTCGAGCTGGCGGTAGGTGTACTTGTCGCCGGCGGAGGCGGTGAGGCGCTCCAGGGTGCTGGCGGTGTCCCGAATGACGATGGGATCCCAGGCGTCGGCGTAGAATCCGCTGTAGCCGAGCTTGTTCTGCAGGAAGTTCTTTGCGAGGGCGAGGAGCGCCTCGTCATCGGCGGAGGTGGCGACGTCGACGCCCACGAAGCCGGCCCCGTGCAGGGTGACGACATTGGCGGCGACGGCCTCGTTCCGCACGGCGCGGTCGAAGAGCTGGAGCCCGCGATCGAGGATGGTGGCACTCACCGCCTGGGGCAGCGCGATGATGATGGAGGCCCGCGGCCGGGCGGGATCCACGGTGAGCCCCTGCCGCGCCCGGGACACCGCGGCCTTGACGTCGCGGGCGCGCAGCTCGAGCTCGACACCGGCCTCCTTCGGGCTCGCCACCGTGAGCAGCAGCGCCGCCGTCTCGCCGAAGCCGCTGTTGAACTGGATCGGCCCGGCGCCCTGGGGCAGGTTGTTGTTGACCGCGGCCAGCTTCAGGTTGACGTCGTTGAACACCTTCTCCGGGTCGGTGACATCCTCGGAGAGCTGGATCTGGACAATGGAGACGCCCGGCAGGGTGAGCGACTTGATGCCGTAGGTACTCGCGCCGCTGGGATGGATCTCCGAACTCTGGGCGGCGGCCGCCTCCACCTGGCGGGTAACGAGCTGCTCGATTTCTTCGGCGGAGGTTCCGGGCCACGGGGTGACGGCGCTGGCAACGCGGACCGGGATGACGGGGTCCTTGAGCTTCGGCATGTTGCGGTAGCCGTACAAGCCCCAGGTGATGACGGTGGCGAGCAGCACCCAGGAGATGTGCCGGTTCTCGACGAAGAAGCGCGCCGTGTTGTGGGTGTTCTTCTCCTTTTCGAGCAGTGCCCGCTCGCGCTCCTCGGCTGTTCCCACCGGACGCCTACTGGATGGGCCGGACGGTGTCACCGTCCCGCACGATCGTGGCGCCGGTGACGATGATGCGTGAGCCGCTCTCGAGACCGGAGCTCACGATCACGGAATTGCCCACCACCTGGCCCAGCTCCACCGTCTGGAGCTTCGCCGTGTCCTTCTTGCCATCGGTGGTGACCACGAACACGCCATAGCCGCTGTCGCCCGCCGCCCGGACCACCGCCGCGAGCGGGACGGCGATCGCCTCGGCGCGTACTTCAGCGGCGGGCCCGGCGTTGCCGGGCACCTCGAGCGATGCCACCATGCCGTCGCGCAGCTCGCCGCCGGGGTTGGGCACGGACACCTCGATTTCGCTGACGCGGGTATTCGCGTCGGCGGACGGCGAGACGGCAGTGATGGTGCCGGTGAAGAACTTGCCGGGCACCGACGCGGTGGAGATGCGGATCTTGCGGCCCAGTGCGACGCTGCCCAGCGTGACGTCGGGGACGCCGAAGACGACCTTGACGTAGGAGAGGTCGGCCAGGACAAAACCGGTGGTGCCGGGTGCCACGAGGTCGCCGACCTCGATGTTGCGCTGCAGCAGCGTGCCGTTCATCGGCGCGGTGAGGGTGGCATAGCCCAGGCTGGTCTGGGCCTCGTTGAGCTGGGCGGTGGCGCCGTCGACCGCCGCCTTCGACGTCTCGAACTCCTGCCGCGCCGAGTCGTAGCTGGGACCAGTGATACTGTTGGTGGCCTGCAAGTTGGTGGCGCGGCGAAAGTCGTTGGTGGACTTCACCAGCGAGGCCTTCGCCTTGTCGAGGTTGGCCTGGGCCTTGGTGACGTTGTCGACGTAGTCGGTATCGCGCACCTTGGCGAGCATCGACCCGCGGGTGACCACATCGCCCTGCTGCAGGTCGCGCATGCGACCGTCGGCACCCTTCACCTGGCGGATGGCATCGATGTAGCCGTTCACCTTGAACGCTACGCTGACCTGGGCGCGCGGGATCACGTTGGCGGAGTAGCGAATGCCGCCCACGCCGCCGGCGGTGGCCACCTGCTGGATGCGCACGGGAATGCCGGGCGGCTCGGCGGGTGGCTTCGCGGTGCAGGCAACAAGGAGCAGGGCGGAGAGCGCTGCGATCTTCATGTCTGGCCCAGCGCCTTCTCCAGCTGCACCTGGGCGGTCCACGCGGAGAGGACGGCATCCTCATGCTCGCTGTTGGCCTGCGCGAGCTCGGATTCTGCCTGCAGCACATCCTTCAGCAGGGCCGACTGCTCCTTGTACTGGTTGGTGAGCACCCGGAGCTTCTCGGTGGCCGCGGCCTGGGTGATCTCGGTGACCTTCACCATCTCCTGTGCCTCCTCCAGCTCGCGGATGCGGCTGTCCACCTCGATCGTGACCTGTGCCCTGGTATCGTCGAGATCGTTGGCGGCCTGCGCGATCTCGGCTCGCTTCTTCGTGAGGTCGTTCGACTTCCGGCCCCAGTCCCAGATATCCCAGCGGAGCTGCAGGCCCACCGACCAGAGGGTGGATGGCACGAAGTCGACATTGAACAGCTGGGTGAACTGCATGACGACGTTGAGGGCGGGGATGTATTCTGCCTTCGTGATGCGGGCGCCGGTCTCGGCCTGCTTCAGCCGCAGCATCTTTTCCTGGACATCGGGCCGCTGCGCGATGGCGATCGACTCGGCGTCGGCCATGTCGGGGTAGCCCCGGCGGGACGCGGGCGCCTCGGCGGATACGCGGAAGGGGGTCTTGGTGTCGCGCGCGAGCAGGTTGTTGAGCCGCTCCTTCTGGGTGGCCAGGGTGTTGGTCTCGCTGCGGGCGCGATGCTCGGCGCGGGCCAGCCGTGCCTGGGTCTCCAGGCTCTCGTACTCCTCGGCCACATCCTGCTTCACGTAGTTGTCCACCAGCTTCACCAGCTCGCGATAGAACGCGATGCTGGCCATCGTGGCCTGCAGCGAGCTCTCGGTCTTGAGGATCTCGTAGTACTGCTGCTTCACCTGCTTCACGACGTCCTGCTGCCTGCTGCGCAGGTTCTGGCCGGCCAGCGAGTCATCGAGTTCGTGCTGGTCGATGACCAGGCCAGTGCGGACCTGCTGCAGGATCGGCTGGGTGATTCCCACGGCGAGGATGGCGTAGGGACCGTCAATGGAGGCGAGGGTGGTGTCCTGGTCGGGAATCGGGCCGATGACCGGATAGGTGCCGAACGCACCGGCGGGCACGGTGAAGGGCTGCTTGAGGATGCTGTAATTGGTGGTCGCCTCGAGCACGAGCGAGGGCAGTCGCTGGGTCTTCGCGGCATCGAGCGAGGCGGTGGCCCTGGTGACGCCGAGCGTGGCGTTGGCGACGGTGACGTTGTCGGTGAGCGCGATGGCCACCGCTTCGTCCAGCGTGAGCACCGGGGCGTCGAGGGTGTAGGCCTGCTGCGCCGCGGCGGGTGATGCCAGGGCGGCGAGTAGCAGGAGTTCCGCTGATCGAGGCATAAGCCGGGGCAGGCGAGATCGCAGGGTTGATATCGCTGGCAAGGGGAAACGGGATGTCTTTGCGAATCTACGCCTGGGGGGAGGAACGGCAAGGCGCGCCGCGCACGGGTGCGCGGCACGCACGGTGGGGCCTAACGCAACACTGCCGGTCGTGCGTCGATGCCGAAGTCGGCCTTTACGCGGGCATACCACTCATCATCGCTGAGTGCGCCCCAGCTGACCCAGTCTTCGTCGGTCATGGCCTTGCGCCATGCCAGGAATGGTTCGGAATCGGGTCCGACGGGATGGCGGAGCTGCCAGGTCCCGCTGTCGGCGATCTCCAGGATCTTGTCTGCGACAAGTGACGGGGGCACGGGCGCCGTGAGGACGGCCGCAAAGAGGGCACCGAAGCGGAATTCGCCAAGATACGGTGACGGCGAGGCGTCCGACATGGCTTATGCGTCGCGCCATGTCCGTATCGATGATGCCGGGTTCGACGATTGCCACATGGATGCCGAACTGTCGTGCTTCCTGGGCCAGTGCCTCGCTCAGGGCCTCGAGAGCAAACTTGGAGGCAGCGTAGGGCGCCAAGGGCGTGGAGGCGATATGTCCCGCGACGGAGGCAATATTGATGATGCTGCCATGGCGACGGTCGCGCATCGACGGGAGGACGGCCTGGATGCAGCGGATGACGCCGAAGTAGTTCGTCTCCATGACGGCACGGAAGTCGGCGAGCGGCATCTCCTCGACCGAACCGCTCCTTTCGATCCCCGCATTGTTCACCAGGACGTCGATGGGTCCGAGCGCCTTCACGGCGGCGGCGATGCCCTGTGTCACCGAGGCATCGGCGTCCACGTCCATGGCGATGATCGTAATCGGCAACTTTTCGCTTGCGGCAGTGGCGGCGAGCTGTGGTGCGCCCGCGGGGTTTCGCATGGTGGCGGCGACGGCGTGGCCGGCGCGGGCGAAGGCCAGCGCCGTTTCATACCCGATGCCCTTGCTGCAGCCGGTGATGAGCACCGTGGACTTGCTGCGCGGCGCCGTGCTCATCGTGCACCGTACGCGTTGAGGGCGCGCGCGGCGCGGCGATAGTCCTTCGGCTTGACCCAGAGGATCATGCCGTAGCGTCCCTGGCCGGCGGTGACGGCGTCCGCGGCGGTGACGTTGATCTTTGCCGCGGCGAGCTTGCCGAGATGGCGCAGCGCCGCACCGACGCGGTCCTCACCGTGCACCAGGAAGCCGCGCTTCACCTTGCTGAGGCGCCAGTCATGCTTGCGCGCGAGGCGCCGGACGCGGGTCAGGTCGTCGGTGATGAGGTCCATCTGGGTGCTGCGAACGCCGGAGGGGAAGGCGGTGAATGCGGTGAGGCGTACATCAGCCTCGCGGAGCGCCTCGAGGACCTGCACGCCCTGGCCAGCGCGGTTCGGCACCTTGAGGTGGACGTAGGTCACCTTGCGGACACGATCTGCCATGAGGACATCCTTTCACTGCAGGCGAGACACCGGTTGTCCGGTGCAGCGGAAATATAGGGCGTGCGCGCCCCTTGCGTGCGCACGATGCCGGATGCCAGGGCGCAGGAGCTTACGGCGGGTCGTTGAATGCCTGTGCAAGCGCCCATTCGCGCTCGACGCCAAGCCGCGCGATCCATCGCTGGAGCTCAGGTCGATCAAGCTGGTCGCCGCTGATGCGCAGGACCTGGTGGATATCGCGCAGGTGTCGATCCGACTTTCCCATCCGGTAGTAGCGCAGCTTGCTCAGGATCACGTGTTCAACGGGTGCCACGCGCACGTCATCGGTGTCCACCACTCGCATGACGGTGTGCGCGAGCGCCCATTGGTTGAGCTCGTCGTTCCCGGGAAGGTAGATGTCTGCCCGCAGGGCCGTATCGTGATGACTGACGTTGAAGTGCCCGTTCGAGGGGCGCCTGCTTTCCTCGAGGATGACCTCAACAGGGGGAACGTAGAACTCAGTGGTCGGCCACGCATCGGCAAACCGCCCGGCGTCAGCGGGCCGGAGCTCCAGGACAAGGTCGATATCGCGGGTGAAGCGCGGTTCGCCGTAGATGACGGACGCCACGCCGCCGGTGACCATGTAGGGAATGCGAAGCTGGTTGAGCGGGCGGACGAAGAGCGAGATGAGACTGGCGTCGTTCACCGCGGGTCGCGGAAGATCCGCCGAACCTCCGCTTCGACCTCCCCGGGGGTCCAGTCGGGGTGACGGGCCCGGACCCCGGCGGCAGACAGCGACCACGCCTGGCGCCAGAGCGCATGCATGGTCGCCACCTTTTCCGTCGCACTCATGGCACGGAGCCGAGTCAACTCGAAATCAAGGACGGAAGGCATCGATGGAAGGATGACTCGCAGCGTCGATGTGGGCAAGGCCCCGCCGTGACCCCAGCCGCCGTTCACGACGGCGTCGGGTATCAACGCTGGCGTCTTTGGGGCGGCTCCTTCGGCGCTCGCCGACGCTGGCGCGTCTTCGGGGCGGCTCCTTCGGCGCTCGCCGACGCTGGCGCGTCTTTGGGGCGGCTCCTTCGGCGCTCGCCGACGCTGGCGCGTCTTCGGCGGGCTCGCCGACGCTGGTGCGTCTCCGGGGCGGCTCCTTCGGCGCTCGCCGACGCTGGTGCGTCTCCGGGGCGGCTCCTTCGGCGCTCGCCGACGCTGGCGCGTCTTCGGGGCGGCTCCTTCGGCTCTCGTACCGGCGCGGCCGAGTCGTGATCTCGCCAGCTCGACGATGGGGGATGCGCATGAGGACGATTCGATTGCGCCGCTGCCGGGTAACAGAGCCTCCGGAGCCATCCCCGCTCGACGCGCCATCCGGATCCCCGTTCGACGCGCGATCCGGATCCCCGCTCGACGCGCCATCCGGATCCCCGCTCGACGCGCCATCCGGATCCCCGTTCGACGCGCCATCCGGATCCCCGTTCGACGCGCCATCCGGATTCCCGTTCGACGCGCGATCCGGATCCCCGTTCGACGCGCCGTCCGGATCCCCGTTGGACGCGCGATCCGGATCCCCGTTCGACGCGCCATCCGGATCCCCGTTCGACGCGCGATCCGGATCCCCGCTCGACGCGCCATCCGGATCCCCGCTCGACGCGCCATCCGGATTCCCGTTCGACGCGCGATCCGGATCCCCGTTCGACGCGCCAAGCGGATACCCGTTCGACGCGCCAGTCGGTTCCCCGTTCGTTCCGCTTGCATGGCCGTCGCCGGGAGGGCAGGATAGACACAGCGGTCCGATCCCTTACCCGTCCCCGTCACTGGAATTTCATGCGCATCCTTTCCGCTTTGTTCCTCCTCGCCGCGATCATCGCCCGGCCGGCGTCGGCCCAGACGATGTCGGCGGTGACGGTGGACGATCCGTACATCTGGCTGGAAGAGAAGGACAGTCCCGCCGCCATGGACTGGGTGCTGGCGGAAAATGCCAAGACGTTGCCGAAGCTCGAGGGTGACCCTCGCTACGCCGGGTATTACAAGGACGCCTACGCCATCGCGGCGGCGGAGGACCGGATTCCGTATCCCAGGCTGACCAACGGGAAGGTGTTCAACTTCTGGCGCGACGGGGAGCACGCACACGGGATATGGCGCTGGACGACGGAGGCGAGCTACCGGACGGCGCGGCCGGCATGGACGACGGTGCTGGACATCGACTCGCTGGGAAAGGCGGAGGGGAAAAACTGGGTGTGGAAGGGGGCCAACTGCCTGGAGCCGGAGGAGCGACTCTGCCTGCTGAACCTCTCCGACGGTGGCGAGGACGCGGTGACCGTGCGCGAGTTCGACCTGGGCACGGGGAAGTTCGTGACGAACGGCTTCGTGCTTCCCGTGTCGAAACAAGACGTGACCTGGCTGGATGCCGACACGGTCCTGGTCTCGCGCGACTGGGGCCCGGGGACGATGACGACGTCGGGCTATCCGTTCGTGGTGAAGACGTTGTCCCGGGGACAGGCGCTGGACCAGGCCAAGGAAGTGTTCCGTGGCCAGGCCTCCGACGAAGTGGGATCATTCACCGCAGTACTGACCGACGGCCAGGGGCACCGGCTGCCGCTGATCACGCGCGGCGTCACCTTCTTCGGGCACGAGCGGTTCGTGTACACCGACACGGGGGCGGTGAGACTGCCGTTGCCCCAGCGGATGGACCTCCGGGGGATGGTGGACGGGCGCGTCATCATCAAGACGAGTGAGGACTGGACGACGGGCGGCAAGGCGATCCCCGCGGGCGCGCTGCTGTCGGTTGACCGCCAGCAGTTCAACGGCGGGCCGATGGCGCCGACGGTGCTGTTCCAGCCCACGGCGCGGCAGTCGCTCGACGCGGCGGTGGCGACGCGCACGCGGGTGGTGGCGTTCATTCTCGACAATGTGCGCAGCCGGGTGCTGGCGTTCACTCCGGACGGCGGGGGATGGAAGGCGGCCCCGGTGGCGCTGCCGGACAACGCCTCCATCGCCCCGGTCACGTCGACCGACCGGAGCGACGACCTCTACATCAACGTGACCAGCTTCATCACGCCCAGCACGCTCTGGTCGGTGAATGCGGTGACACGCAAGGCGGTGCAGGTGAAGGCGGCGCCGGCGAAGTTCGATGCGTCGAAGGACGTGGTGGAGCAGTTCGAGGCGACGTCGCCCGACGGCACCAAGGTTCCGTACTTCATCGTGCACCGGAAGGACATTCCGCTCGATGGCACGACGCCGACCATCATGACAGCGTACGGCGGGTTCGAGGTGTCGTACACGCCATTCTACTCGGGCACGACCGGGAAGTTGTGGATCGAGCGGGGTGGCAGTTTCGTGGTTGCCAACATCCGGGGCGGCGGCGAGTTCGGGCCGGCGTGGCACGAGGCGGGTCGGAAAACCAAGCGGCAGGCGATCTACGATGACTTTGCGGCGGTGGCGCAGGACATCTTCGCGCGGAGACTGTCGAGCCCGGCGAAGTTCGGGATCTACGGCGGGTCGAATGGCGGCCTGCTGATGGGCGTGGAGATGGAGCAGCATCCCGACCTGTGGAGTGCGGTGGTGATCCAGGTGCCGCTGCTGGACATGATGCGGTACGAGATGATCCAGGCGGGCGCGTCGTGGGTGGACGAGTACGGCTCGGCGTCGGTGCCGGAGGAAGCGGCGTTCCTGCAGACGATCTCGCCGTACCAGAACCTGAAGCGGGGCGTGGCGTACCCCGAGCCCTACATCTGGACCACGACCAAGGATGACCGTGTCGGGCCGCAGCATGCGCGGAAGTTCGCGGCGCGGATGAGCGAATATGGGTTGCCGTACCTGTTCTACGAGGACACGGCTGGTGGACACTCTGGCGATGCGGACATTGCGCAGGGGGCGAGATTGCAGGCACTGCAGATGACGTACTTCAGCCAGAAGCTGGAGGGGCCGGGGCGGGTGGAGTAGCGCTTCGGGCGCGGGGGCGCGCCTTGGGTACGGGGGTCCCGGGCCGCTCGGGCACGGGGGTCCCACGTCGGGCACGGGGACGCGCCTCGGGCACGGGGGTCCCGCCGCTCGGGGTCCTCGGGTCTCCTCAGGCACGAACCGCAGCCGCCTGAAGGCGACTGCGGTTCGCCCTTCGGCCAGACCGCCTCGCGGCGGGACCCCCGCACCCTTCGACTCGACCACCGCGCCCGTCGGCTTGCCTGCTATCTCCGCTGCGACAGCAGCCACACCCACCAGATCAGCGCAAGCTGCAGCGGCAGCCTCAGCCACAGCAGTGCCTCCGTCCACCACGGCACGCCGCGGGCACGCCAGCTCGTCAGCATGTAGATGTTGGCAGGGAAGACCGCGACCAGCAGCAGGATGAGCCAGATGCCGGCGGCGCGGCGTGTGACCGGCACGAGCATGCCGACGCCACCGATGATTTCGGCGATGCCGCTGAGGTAGACGAGCGCGAGGGGGGCGGGCAGCGCCGGCGGCATGATGGAGAGGTAGGGCGCCGGCACCACGAAATGCATGACGCCGGCCAGGATGAAGCCGGCGCCCACCAGCAGGTGTCCCCAGTACACGAAGTGCCCCTACTTCTTCTTTTTCTTCCCGGCGTTGTCGCTCACGTCGGGGGCATCGATGCCGAGCGCGGTGGCCAGGGCGACCAGGTGATCCTGCTCCTGGACGAGGATCTCACGGAGCTGCTCGGCCAGGGCGTATTCACCGAGCGCCTCGCACTGACGGACGCGCTCGCGATAGTTGCGTATGGTGTCGACCTCGTTCTGGAGGTCGAACCTGAGCATGTCGGTGGCCTTGTTCGAGGTGCGCACCGGCTTGGGCACGGTGGCGGGCATGCCGCCGAGATAATCGATCTGGTAGGCCAGCGTAATGGCGTGCTGCAGCTCCTCGTGGGCATGCTTCTCGAGCTCGCCGGCGATGTTCATGTACGCGGCGCCCTTGATGACCTGGGAATAGACGACGTAGGCGATGACGGCCTGGTACTCGCGCTCGAGGTCCTCATTGAGGAGCGCGACGAGTTCCTTGCGGGTGATCGGTGCACTAGTCGCTGCGGGGGTCATGTTTCTTCACCTCTCCTGTGGTGGCTGTGCGTATCACTATTGTGATCCCATACCCTGCTACGTGCCAATGGTGACGGGTTCACGCTGCGGTCTCCCTGACCTGGATCACGTTGCCTTCCGGATCATGGCCATCGCACGCGCGAAACCCCCGGGCCTCCCACTCGCGACTGGACGGTTGAATCGAGCCGCCCAGCGTACTCGCCACGTCGCGCGCGGCCGCGATGCTCGTCACGGGCAGGCAGAGCTTCCACCGGGCATCCTGGCGCGGCACGACCTCAGCGGGTGCCGTCGCCTTGCTCGCGCCGCGACGGCGCAAGGCATGGATGACCAACTGGATGCCGTCCAGCTCGAGGACCGCATGATCAGCATCAGCGTTCAGCAGCGACATCTGCGCCAGGTCCCGATAGAACCGGGTCAGGCGCGCCACATCGTCAACAAAGAGTACCACGCTCGGCTTTGGCCTTGCACTCACACCAGCCTCCTCCTCATGTGGTGACGGCCAGCGTGCCCGGTACTCGAATTGCCGACGCGGTCATCGGCCGTACATCCGATCCATCGTGCGGCCCATCAGTCGCACGGCGGCGCGGCGGGGAAGGAAGCGCGCGAGCAGGGCCGCCGCGAGGCGATTCCTTCCCCCCGTGATGATACTCGGCAGACGCCCCAGCGCCGCAAGGGCTTCGGCCGCGACCTGGTCGGGCGACTGCACCGGGACATTGCCATCCGATCCGGCCCGGGGCGCGCTGCCGCGATAGCCCGGCGTGTCGGTGGCGCCCGCCACGCAGGCAAGCACATCCACGCCACTCTTTCCCAGTTCCCACCAGAGGCCTTCGGCCAGCACCCGGTTCCAGGCCTTGGTCGCCGCATAGTTGGCGACGAGGGCGGTGCCCTGCATGCCGCTCAGTGACGAGAGGAGGATGATGCCGCCGCGACCGCGCGCAACCATGCGACCGCCGAGTGCGTGCACCGCGGTGAGCGGGGAGCGGACATTGACCTCGAGCTCCATGAGGTGGGCGTCGAGCGGCTGGTCGAGGAAGGGGCCCATGACGGAGAGGGCGGCATTCCAGACGAGAAGGCCGATCTCACGCTCGCTGGTGGCGGCGAGGAGCCCGGCGACGCCGTCCGGTTCGCCGAGGTCGAGGGCGAGCGGGAGCACCGTGATGCCGTGCCGAGTCTCGAGGTCGGTGGCGAGTGCAACGAGTGGCGGTGCGCGGCGGGCAACGAGCACGAGGTTGAGTCCACGAGAGGCCAGCGCATGCGCGAATGATGCCCCGATGCCTTCGGAGGCGCCGGCGACGATGGCCCACGGGCCGTACTGCTGGGAGAAGGTCACGCGAACTTTCGCTTTGCTCAGGATGCTACGGGCCGAGTGAAGGGGTGCTCACTGGGCCACATCCGAACGATGAGCAGTACTGGAACGATGAGCCAGGCGAGGTTGGACCCGAACACCATCGCGAAACTGGGTGGCTGGTGGGTACCCAGACGCTCCTCGAAGAGGATGATCACGACGTTGGTGAACAGCATCGTGGCGTAGATGATGGTGGGCAGGCGAATCCAGTCACGGCCCTTCCAGAAGGCGAAGATGGCGGCGACGTAGTAGGGGCCGAAGAGGAGCACATCGAGCCAGATGGTGGCGCGCCAGAAGGGCGGGCGCGCCACGAGCAGGGGATCGTGGGTGCGGCCGTACCAGTGGAACAGGTCGACCGCGGCCCTCGGCGGCCAGAAGGGGTACGTGAACGACGTCGTGTCGGGGATGAGCACCTGCTCGATATCAACGAAATAGGTGATGAACAGCAGGTTGAAGGCGAAGAAGATCAGGAACAGGATATCGAGCCTTCGCGCGGCGAGGGGGATGGGGATGCGCCTCACCGCTTCACTTTTGCCTCAAGCTCCTGGAACCAGTTTTCGGTGACGACGAGCGCTCCCAGCTGGCCCGGATCACCACTGACCAGGCGCGCCATGATGAAGCGTCCATCGGCGGCCACGTCCCACGGGGTGTAGTAGAGTGCCTCGACGCCGAGCAGTTCATCGGGCACGTGGAACAGGGTGACGGGTGGGGCGAACTCGGGCGAGGTGCCGGGGAGCATTTTCGCGGCCATCATGTTCCGGTCGCTGGCCAGGTAGAAGAGTTCCTTGCCGTCGCGGGACCAGAGGGGTGCCAGACCGCCGCCGCTCGACACCTGCTTCTTCCCATCATTGATGCTGGGGAAGGGGCGCACGAATACCTCGGTGCGACCGGTTTCATCGGACTGGTAGGCGAGCCACTTCCCGTCGGGGGAGAGCTGGACGGCCTCCTCGTCGAATTCCGTGGCGAGGATGGGTACCGGTGCGGTGTCCGTGCCAAGGCGCATGCCGGTGATGTTGCGTCCACCGGCGACGGCCCCGACCGAGCCCTGCCGGAGCAGGAGCCAGCGGCCGTCGGGCGACATCATGGCCTCATCCATGACGCCCTCGACGAGGAGCGAGTCGGTGCCGGTGCCGTCGGCCCGGTGGCGAAACACGCCGCCGGGCTGGCGGACGCCGACGAAGGTGACGTACCGGCCGTCGGCAGTCCACCGCGGCCGGTTGTCGGGCATGGGATCGAACGAGACGCGATAGGCTGCCCCGTGGGGCAGCGGCTTGACCCAGATATCGTCTCCCGAGTGGGTGGACACGCCAACCGCGAGCTTCTTCCCGTCGGGCGAGAGCGACCAGCCGTGATTGTTGGCGAGCGCGGTGAGCTGGAATCGCCAGTCGGGGTCGACGGGCGTTTCGCGGCCGTTGCGATCGACCCAGACCATGTCGTAGGTGCGGCCGGTGATGTTCGCGCCGCCGGTGGTGAGGACCAGCGTGCCCGCGGCGGAGACGTGGAACATCTGGAGCTGGTCGGTGGTGGACAACTGTTCGCCGAGCGGGATGGGCGTCCCGGTGACCCTCAGGCTGCCGGGATCAAATGCGACCGCGTACAGCGCCCCGGTGAGGCTGCTGAAGATGATGTGCCCCATCTTCACGTACTCGCCCGCCGTGCCGTCCTGCAACAGCATGTGGGCGGCCTTCGTCTTCAGGTCGGCGACCCACAGCTGCGGCTGGCTGCAACCGGCGGGGCAGGACACGAAGAGCACCGCATGCCCCCCGGGGAGCGGGCTGGGCAGCATCGAGATATATGAGGGGGACCGCCACACCTGCTCGGGCTTGCCACCGTTTTCGGGCACCTGCATGAGGCCAGCGGCACCTCGCAGGGAGTAGACGATCGTCCCGTTGTCGAGCCAGGCCACGCCGTAGCCGCCACCTACGCTGTCAGTCACCAGCGGGACGGCGGTGCCCCCGGTGATGGGCACCTTCTTCAACTGCCCCGCCGTCGCAATGGCGATCCATTCGCCACTGGGCGAAAAGGTGAAGGTCTGGGTTCCGTTGGTGCCGGCGATAGGGACGGCGGTGTAACTGTCCCGGCGCTTCATCCAGAGCTGGTCGCCTGCGGGTCCGGGTCCGAGATACACGATGGACGAGCCATCAGGGGACGGCATGGGCGTCACCGAACCGGGCGCCATGGCCTGGGACGGCGGGAGTGCGAGTCCGTAGCGGGTTACGGGCGCGTCGGGCGTTTGGATTCGCATCACGGCCCACGTCACGGTCGCGGCGAGCAGTGCCGCAGCGGCGGCGATGGCGAGGGCACGCCCGAGGCGGGCAGGCGGGTGGGCGGGTAGAAGACCAGGCGGGTAGGCGGATAGGCGGGTAGCTACGGTCGCGGCGTAGGTGCCCTTGCCGTCGAGGGCGTCGGCGTAGTCCTTCGCACTGTTGAAGCGATCGGCGGGGAGCTTCTGGAGCGCGGTCAGGACGGCGCCCTCGATGCCCGGACTTACACTGGGGCGCGCAGGGCGCAAAGGGCGCGGGGTCTCGGTGAGCACCTTCGCGACGATGGCCTGGGAGTTGGGCCCGGTGAAGGGCGGCTCGCCGGTGAGCATCTCGTAGGTCATGGCGCCCAGGGCGTAGACATCGCTGCGGGCGCCGAGCTCGCGCTCGCCCATCGCCTGTTCGGGCGACATGTAGGCGGGGGTGCCGAGTGACATGCCGGTCTGCGTCATGCGGGAGCCGCCGGCCTGCTGTACGGCGAGCGCGATGCCGAAATCGGCGACGAGGGCCTGGCCGTCCTGCAGCAGGATGTTCTCCGGCTTGATGTCGCGATGGACGATGCCGCGCTTGTGGGCGAACTCGAGGGCGCTGGCCACTTCCTTGGTGAGGCGGATGGCGTCGTCGACGGGGAGCTGCTTTTCGCGGGTCAGCCGGCCGCGGAGCGTCTCGCCCTCGATGAAAGGCATGACGTAGTAGAGGAGGCCATCGGCGTCGCCGGAGTCGATCAGTCCCAGGATGTGGGGATGCTGGAGGCTCGCGGTGGTCTTGATCTCGGCGAGGAAGCGCTCGCCGCCGATCACCGCACTGAGCTCGGGGTGGAGGACCTTGATGGCGACCTTGCGGGCGTGCTTCAGGTCTTCGGCGAGGTAGACGGTGGCCATGCCGCCCTGGCCGAGCTCGCCCTCGATGTGGTAGCGGTCGGACAGGGCTGCGGCGAGGCGGGCTTCAGGAGTGGTCAAGTAGATCCTTCGCTTCGCTCAAAATGACAGAGGCTGCGATCAGCGCTTCAGGCGCGTCTTCAGGTCGGCAAACCAGTTCTCGGCGAGGACCAGGACCTGGCGTCCATCCGCCAGACCAATCGTCACCGGTTGCATGAAGATGAACCCGCGGCCGTCGCGCCGCACCTCAAAGGAGTAGTGAAACGGATCGACCTGAAACGCACCGATACTGAACAGCGTTCGACGCTCCGTGACCCCAAAAGCCGGCGACAGCGTGAGGTGGGCGACCTTCAACTCGTCGCTGGAAAGGTCGAGGTAGTACAGCTCACGTCCATCGGGGGACCAGCGCGCCTGCTCGCCGCCTCCGGTGGACACCTGCCAGCGCCCCTCGCCGGTAGCAGGGAAGGGTCGCACGAAGACCTCGTTGAAGCCCGATTCATTGGAGGTGTACGCCAGCCAGTGCCCATCGGGTGAGATTGCCGGATGGAGCTCGGTGAACTCGCTCGCCACCAGCGGGACCGGCGCGGTATCACCGCCTACGTGAATCCCGATGATGTCGCCGAGTCCGGCCGCCCCGTTGTCGGTGCGGGCCACGAGCCAGCGGCCGTCGGGCGACCACTCGACCTCCTGGACGGCCCGGTCGGACCGCGCCAGCAGGTGCGCGTCGTCGCTCCCATCGGCGCGTCGCGCAAAGATGCTGCTGCCGCTCACTGTGTCCCTGACGAACGCCACCGTGCGGCCGTCGGGCGACCAGGCGGGTCGCCGGTCCTGGCCACCGAAGGTGAGCCGGGTGAAGGGGCCGCGGTCGAGCTGCTTGATCCAGATACCAAGGGTGCCGCTGGCCAGCCCGGCTCCCACCGCGAGCTGGCGGCCATCGGGCGATAGCGCGAACGAATTGAAGCCGCCGTGCCAGGCGGTGTCGATTGGTTCAAAGGTGCCGTTCAGGTCCACCTGTCCCACCACCAGCTCGTTCGCGTTGCCCACGCCCTCCATGTAGGCGAGCGTCCCGGACGCTGACCATGCGAGCCAGCTGGTGCCGAGCGCGGCATAGACTCCCTGCAATACGGGCGTCGCGGGACCGGTGATCTCCAGGCGGTCGAGGTCGAACGGCGCCAGCATGGCGTTGCCCTCGCGCAGGAGGTAGAGCAGCTGGCCCATCGGCAGGTACCACGCCTGAACCACGTCATCGAGCAGCTTGGCGGTCTTCCCGGTGCGAAGGTTGAAGACGTGGAGGGCCATGGTGACGCAGCCCGAGCTGCACACGGTGAAGAGGACGCCGCGCGCGCCCGGCAGCGGGGCGGGGGAACCCAGGCCAAAGCCCGCGAACGCGGGGTCGTGCATCACGGAGGTTCTTGTGCCACCGGCCTCGCTCACCTGCGAAAGTTCGGTCAGCCTCGGTCCGACGAACACCACCGTGCCGTCGTCGAGCCACGCTGCACCCCCGAAGCCTGCGGCCGCCGAATCGGAAAGAGTGATGGGTGACCCGCCATCGGTGCGGACTTTCCTGAGGCGCTGGTCGGCTACGAACAGGACCCACTGGCCGTCGGGCGAGAATGACGGGTAGAGGGCGCGATCGGTGCCGGGCATTGGTTGTGAGCGGAGTTCGCTCCGCTTCTTCAACCAGAGCTGAAACGGCGCCGTGGCCGAGGCGTACACCAGGTTCTCGCCGTTGGGAGAGAGTGCGAGGCCCGGCAGGCGCACGTTGGGCGGCGGTCCCTCACCAAAGGAGAGGTATTGCCAGGATGTGGGGGCGTTGGGCGCGCGGTGGCGGAACCGGCCGATGCGGGGCCGGCGGCGATCGCGATCAGGGCGGCGGCGGCGATGAGGCCAAGGCGGGTGGGCGGGTGGGCGGGTAGAGAGCCGGGCGGGTAGGCGGGTTGGCGGGTAGCCACGGTCGCCGCATAGCCCGCCCCTGCCGTCCGAGGGCGTCCGCGAAGTCTTTCGCACTGCCGAACCGATCGGCGGGGAGCTTCTGCAGCGCCGTGAGCACCGCGTGCTCGATGGCGGGGCTCACGGTGGGGCGCTTGGGACGAAGCGGTGGTGGCGATTCGGTCAGCACCTTGGCCACGATGGCCTGGGAGTTGAGCCCGGTGAAGGGCGGCTCGCCGGTCAGCATCTCGTAGGTCATCGCACCCAACGCGTAGATATCGCTCCGGGCGCCGATGTCGCGTTCACCCATTGCCTGTTCAGGCGACATGTAGGCAGGGGTGCCGAGGGACATGCCGGTCTGGGTCATCCGCGACTGCCGCCGGCCTGCTGCACGGCGAGCGCGATGCCGAAGTCGGCGACAAGCGCCGCACCTTCCTGCAGGAGGATGTTCTCCGGCTTGATGTCGCGGTGGACGACGCCCTGCCGATGGGCGTAGTCGAGGGCGGAGGCCACTTCCTTCGCCAGGCGAACGGCGTCGTCGATGGGGAGCTGCTTCTCGCGCGTGAGGCGGGCGCGGAGCGACTCGCCGGCGACGAAGGGCATGACGTAGTAGAGGAGCCCATCGGCGTCGCCGGAGTCGATCAAGCCGAGAATGTGCGGGTGCTGGAGGCTGGCGGTGACCTTGATCTCGGCGAGGAAGCGTTCGCCGCCGATGACCGCACTCAGCTCGGGGTGGAGGACCTTGATGGCGACCTTGCGGGCGTGCTTCAGGTCTTCGGCGAGGTAGACGGTGGCCATGCCGCCCTGGCCGAGCTCGCCCTCGAGGCGGTAGCGGTCGCTGAGGGCAGCCTCGAGACGGGAAGGGGTATCCATCACCTTTGCTTCGGAAGTTTCTCGAGCTCTGCACGCCAGTTGAACACGACGTTCAACTGCTGGGTGCTGAGCCCCCCGACCGACGACACCATCACGAATCGCTTGCCGTCGGAGTGCACGTCGTACGCATGATGGTAGGCATCCACCTTCATCGCGGGACGGGAAAACAGCAGTTGCGGCGTGCCATGGTCGAAGGAGCTTCCTGGCTTGACCGGTGCGGCGAACATTTCGCCGCGGGTGGTGCGAAAGAAGAGTTCGGCCCCGTCGCGCCGCCACATGGGCTCCAGCCCGCCCCCCACAGAGATCGCGATGCGGGCTGAGTCCACATTGGGGAACGGCCGCACGTAGACCTCCGGGCTGCCAGACTCATCCGAAACATACGCAAGCCAGCGGCCGTTGGGCGAGAGCACGGGGGAGTAGTGATCGAAGCGCGACTGGATCAATACTCGCGGAGCGCTGTCGACGCCGTTCTCGATCACCAGCAGGCGCCGACTTCCGACTCCTGCGCCCTCCGATCGCATGACGGTGTACCGACCCGACCGGTCGAACTCGATTTCGTCCAGTGGCGTAGTCCCGGGCACTGCGGGACGGAGGTTGTCGCTTCCGTCGGCGCGCCGCAACCAGGCGATGTGGTGACCCTCGCGCGTTCCGATGATGGCTACGCTGCGGCCGTCGGGGGTCCAGGTGGGCCGGGCCGCAGAGGAGACATCGGTAGAAAGCCGGCTGTACGTCCCCGTCTTCAGCTGCTTGACCCAGACCCCTTCCGCACCCGATTCGTCCCTGCTCACGGCGATCGCCATCCCATCAGGCGAGATCGCCACGTTCGAGACCTGCCCGGTCATGGTGGTGTCGACCGGGATCGCGCTGCCGGTCCGGTCCACCCAGAGGAGCACATCGCCGCCGCGGCCAACTTCCTGATAGAGCATGGTGCCGGTCTCTGACACGGCGAACTGGAGGGTGCCGTTATTCGGGTCGGTCGCTACGCCCTGGAGCAGGGGCGTCGGCGTGGAGGTGAGCCTGCCCTTTCGCCGATCAAAGCGCGCGACCATGACGCGATTGTCGGATGTCCCGACGGCGAGGAATCCCGGTTGCACGTAGCGCGCGAAGGACCCCGGCGCCACGTCGGTGGTGACACCGGTGGCCAGGTCAATCACGCCGATGTGATTCGTCCCGACGGAGCCCATCCACAACATCACGACGGCATAGCGACTGCCGGGCAGCACGTCGGGAAAGTCGTGCTCCCGGATCCCATTGGCGGTGTCAGGAAATGAAATCGGGGTGACGGTGCCACCAGTGGCCGAGACCCGGGCAAGGCCTCGCTGGTCAGTGGTAAAGTAGATGTTCCCGTCGTCGCCCCAGTCGCCCCCACCAAACGCGGCGATGGAGTCACTCACCACTGTCCGGGCCACGCCTCCGGCCGCGGGAATCACCTTCAGCACGGCGCGCGCGCCGGCCGTGGTGAAAAAGCCGATCGACTCCCCATCCGGTGAAAAGAACGGATCGAAGGCACCCTTGGTATCGGGAAGCGGGCGCGCGTTGGGCTGGTCGAGGTCCCGGATCCAGAGCTGCTGGTCCGGTCCATCGGCCCCGACGAAGACGACACGCCGCCCGGAAGGGGAGATCGCGAGCCGCAGGTTGGCAATGGACTGGATGGTCGCACTGTCTCCCAGTGCCAGGGTGGCACGCACGAGCTCGCCGGGTGCCACGCTGCCGGGATTGGTGGGTCGGAGCCATCCCCAGACGGCAGCGAGCAGGAGCAGCGCCGCCAGTGCGCCGCCCGCCAGGGCGCGTTGTCGCCACCGCCCCTCCCCGGCGGACGAGGTCCCGGCCATGCCCTGCATGCGCACGGTGCCACCCGTCGGGACCCAGCCCGGATTGACGAGCGCCGCCCCGAACTCCGCGGCAGTGGCGAACCGGTCAGCCGGCACCTTTTCGATGGCCTTGTCCACGGCGGCGGCGACATTGGGCGGTACCGACTTCCGCAGCTTCGTCACCGGGGCGGCGTCCTCGGTGACGATCTTCATGATGATCTGCTGCGCACTGGCCCCTGTGTGGGGAGGGTTGCCGGTGAGCATCTCGTAGAGCACGCTGCCCAGCGAGTAGATGTCGGAGCGGGGCGTGAGCTCCTTCTCGGCGGTGGCCTGCTCCGGGCTCATGTAGTGCGGCGTGCCGAGTGACATGCCGGTCTCGGTCATGCGGCCGCCCGCCGCAGCGCTCAGCGCCAGCGCGATGCCGAAGTCGGCGACCATGGGCCGGCCGTTGGCGAGCAGGATGTTCTCCGGCTTGATATCGCGGTGAATGACACCGTGCTCGTGGGCATACTGCAGTGCATCGGCGACATCGGTGGTGATGTTCACCGCCTCATCGACGCCGAGCTGGGTTTCGCGGTCGAGCTTGCCGCGGAGCGTCTCGCCATCGATGAACGGCATGACGTAGTAGAGGAAGCCGTCAGCGGTGCCGGAATCGAAGAGCGGCAGGATGTGGGGATGCTGGAGGGCGGCGGTGGTCCGGATCTCGACCACGAAGCGCTCGGCGCCGAGCATGGCGGCGAGCTCGGGCTTGAGGACCTTGAGGGCGACCTTGCGCTCGTGCTTGAGGTCCTGGGCCAGGTACACGGTGGCCATGCCGCCCTGGCCCAGCTCGCGCTCGATGAGGTAGCGGTCGGCGAGGGCGGCGAGGAGGCGTGGTGGCGCGCTCGTCACTCGAGGATTCGAGCTGGTGGGAGTGTCATTGACGCCCGAAGTATGGTCTCACGGACCCGGGGTGTCGAGGCGCGAGTTCGGAAATCAGTCAATGCAGGAGTCGACCGAGCGCTGCCGAGGCCTCCGCAACATGCTGTTGCAGCTGGGGGTCGGCATTGCGCCATGCCCCGGCGACGAAACGATACCGGCTCACCGCCTGCGCGGTGTCGGCCAGTTGCTCGGCGATGCGCGCACGCTCGAGCGCGGCGAGAACGGCGGTCGGCGTATTCCCACCGGACATGCTCCATAGGTCGAGGAGGCCTGCGGCCACGTGATACTCCGACCGGGCAGCCCTGAGCTGCGCGAGTCTGATCTTCTGGTGGGAGCAGTTGCTGACCATGCACAGGGAATCGGGAGTCTCCTGCAGGAGCGTGATTGCGCGGAGCGAATCGGCCCGCGCGAGCGCGAGGTATGCCATGGCGGTGCGGTGAAGGTAGTGCCCCCGCAGCGCCGCTACGCCGGACGAGTCGTGTGCCACCTGGCGGGCTCGCACCGCGAGGCGCATGAGTGACGCCGTGTCACCATGCGCCAGCCACCAGGGCGCGCCCGCAAGATGCCGGGGCAGCACCGCATCGGGGGCGCCACCCCAGCTTGCCCCAGGTGCAAAGGCGCCGGCAAAGGCGCGCCGGGCGGTAGTGTCGTGCACGGCGCCAAAGAGGGCGAGCTCGAGGAATGGATCCCGCAGCGCCGCAGCGCGGGCTGCGACGGGCTGTGGTGCGCCGAGCAATGCCGCGGTTGCCGCTTCGAGATGCCCGCGAAAGGCTTCCGCCCAGACCAGGTGCCAAGTCCGGAGCACGGAGTCGGTGACCATCGGCCCAGCGCTAGCCGATGTCGCGTGGCCCTCAGACAGGATGCTGAGCACCGCCAGCGCGGCCTCATCCGAGTCGGTGGCCCATCGCAGGTGGTCCGCTCCGACACGCAAGAGCGAATTTGCCGATGCTCGGTGCATCGCCTGCGCTACGGGCGCGGCGTTCAGACCCGAATCGACGATGAGCTGGACGAGCTGGAGGGCCGACGCATCGGTGCCGGATGCGACGGCGGCACCAGCGTGCGCGTACCGGATGGCGCGCTGTTCGTCTCCCACCTGCAACGCGAGCTCCACGGCATGCTCATACGCCGGGCCGAAGGCCGGGTCGAGTGCAACGGCCTGGTCGATGGCTTCCAGCGTTCGCGCGGCCGGGGCGCCTACTGGTGGCGGCAGGTGGTATCGCCCTTCGGCGAGCTCATACCAGACGTCGGGATCGAGCGGGTAGCGGCGCACTGCTTCCTCCAGGAGGGCGAGTACCCGCTCCGCATCTGATATGCGTGGCGCAGCGTCGCGCCGCCTGAAGGCGATCCCGAATGAGTCGGCGAGCAGCAGGAGGCTGTCGCGCGGTGCGAGACCCCGGTTGTGTTCGACGGCCCTTCCCACGAGGCGATCGACGTTGAACTGTCGTTCCGGGGCCAGGGCGCCCCACGCACGCACCTGCGCCATGCGCCGGACTGCGAGTGCGAAGGTGGAGTCCTGCCGCACGGCGCGCTCATAGCTGGAGAGCGCCGAGTCCCACATGGTCCGGCGGTAGTACTGCTCACCCCGCAGGAACTCCTTGAGTGCCGGGAGGGGGCGGGTGCTCATGGGCACCCGTTGCGCCGAGGCGATCGGGTGTTCGCGACCGAGGAGCTTCAGGATGCCGACGACGAGCGAATCGCTGAGCTCGCCGATGCGCGAAGCGGGACCGCGGACCTCCAACTCGGCAGCAACATCGCGCGGTCGATCGAGCACGGTGGCACGCAGGGCCACGGTATCCGTGCCGACCCGGACGATACTCCCGTAAACGATCAGACCGGCACCGGTGCGTCCGCCGAGTGCGTCGGCCGCCCGGCGATTGCCGCCGCCCGGCCAGTCCTTGAACGGGAGTGGCCCGGTGACGGTGCGCAGGGGCCCGGCGCCGTCGAGATCGCGAGTGAGCATATCGGCCAGGCCCTCACGCCACAGGGCCAGGGAGGTATCCACCACGTGAAAGGGTGCCACGGCGAGCAGACTGGAATCGGGCGCCGGTGCAGGTGTGCGGAGCGCCCACGCGGCGCCAGCGAGCAGCGCCCCCACCAGTGCGGTGGTCCTGACCAGCCAGGGCGCACGGCGCACGGAGCGTGCGGCGTGCGTGACGGGCGCTGGGGGCGCCAATGGCGCTGGCAACGCGAAAGGCACCGAGGAAGCTCCGTGCCACTCGTCCGTCAACCTGGTGACGGCGGGGTCGGGCGGGAGATCCCACTCGTCGCGCAGTCGTCGCTGATGCAACGTGGCGTGGCGCAGGGCTGCCGTGCGCTGTCCTGAACGGTCGAGCGCGAGCATGAGACGCACCGCGCCCTGCGCGTCGGTCGGTTCCGCTTCGTACCGTCGTCGCCAGAGTTCCACCGCCTGCCGGAAGTCGCCGGCGTCCTCTGCCCTCACCGCCAGCCGCTCGACCGCGCCCGTCCAGCGGCGGGCGAGATCAGCACGCCAGCCGTCGGCCCAGTGCGCCATCTCGGTCGAGCCGTTCAGGTGCACGGCATCGAGAAAGGGACCGGCATAGATGGCGATGGCGGAGGCATCATCGCCGCGGTGTAACGCGTGCATGAATTGCGTTACATCGCAGGTGATCCGGGCGGGATTGAGCTGCAGTTCCGACGAGCCCTGAACAAGGTCGGTTGCCTGCAGCGTGTGGCGGAGGAGGTGAAGTGCCTGCTTGAGGGAACCGCGCGCACGCTCCGCGTCACTATCGGGCCAGAGTAGCGCCATGATCCGATCCCGGCTTGCACTGCGCTGGGCCGCCAGGATAGCGAGTATCGCCAGGCCCTTGCGGTGCACATCGAAACCGGGGACGGGCGTGCCGTCCTGCTCCAGCACCAGCCGGCCGAACGTGATCAGCGAATACATGGGCTTTCGGGTGGAATGACCCCAAACTAACGCCGGGTTGCCCCACCCGCTGGTACCGTGATGCCCGAATCCTGATCACACTGGTTCCATCCAGCGCTGGAGGGCGGTCATGATGCGCAGGCATTCCTGGCTTTTCGTGCTTGGTACGGTATCGATCCTGGGCTGCGGCGGGGACGATGGAGGCCCGTCCGGATCGACGGGGACGATCAGCGGCACTGTCACCAGCGCGCTGTCGGGGGCCGCGCTCGCCGGGGCGACGGTTGCGGCGGGGACATTGCAGGCCCCGTCAGATGCCAATGGCCAGTACGAGCTGACGGGTGTCCGGACAGGATCAGTCGTGATCGGAGCCGGGAGGCCGGGCTTTCAGCCGTACTCGGCCACGATCACGGTGCAGGAGGGAAGCAACGCGCACAACATCATGCTCTCACCGCAGGAGACATACGGGTACACGGACTTCGCCCTCTTCGTACCGGCCGGCGTGACCCAGGTAAGGGCGGTGATCGTGGCCCTTGGTGGGCCGGACACTCGCGCGTTTGTCGATGGCAGGCCTGCCGGAGCACCAAGCCCCGCGGCTGAAGCCGCCACCCAAGCTCTTGGGATCGGGCTCCGGACGCTGGCCCAGGACTCTGGCTTTGCGATCCTGGGCACGGGGTTGTCGGGCTTGCCGAACGAGGGGACCAACGATGGGCTGCTGCTTGGGGCCTTGCAGACCGGCGCTGCGCTGAGCGGGCACCCGGAGTTGTCTACGGCACCGTTGATCCCACTGGGCATTTCAGGTGGTGGACCGGAGGCATTCGGCCTGACCATTCGTCAGGTCGCGCGGGTGGCGGCATTCGCGCTGCGCAACCCCTCGGCAATGAGTGACTTCCTGTTTGCGGCGGTGCAGCAGGTGCCCGGATACATCAACCTGTCCGGAGCCGACGGGCAGGTGGACAACGCGGCCACCACGCAGGTGTTCCTGGACAATCGTGCTGACGGCGCGATCTGGGAGCTGGCACTGGAGCCGGACGCGGAGCACTACGTCAGTTCTGCCGACGCGCGGGCTGTGCTGATCCAATGGATCGCTGCGGCGTCGGGGCTCAGGCTGCCGGCATCGCCGGGCGGCGCGTTGCGCGGCGTGGCAGAATCGTCGGGGTGGCTGGGCAACAGGGCGACCTACGACACGGCGCCCTTCGCCAGCTATCCCGACGATGCATCGCAGGCGAGCTGGTTGGTGAACGCCGAGGTGGCGGGGGCATGGAAGGTATTCGTGACGCCGTAGCTCGGGGCGGTCACGACGATTACGGCTCACGTCGGCGTACGGGCTCGATCTGGGCCGTGAGGCCGACCCGAAATGCGATCAACCTCCTCTCGCGCATCGGCAAGCCGGCCCACGTCCTCGCCAATGAGCCGCGCAGCGTCGATGAGCGTCGTCAGCGGAGCCAGATCGGCAGCGCCGGCATGCAGCCGCAACAGGTCGAGGCGTATCCCCTCAAGTGCGGCAACGCTCTGAGCGAGATGTTCCGCGGCCGCTCCCTTGCGGGCCGCGATCGGCTCGGCCTTGGCGACATCAGACGGCGCCAGGCCGGCGACCAGGTCGAGTTCCGCGCGCGCCTCGGCGGCGCGGGCCTCGAGTGCCGTGACGATCGCTGGCAGCCCGGCGAGCTGCTTCTGGTATTCCTGCGGCAGTGCGGCGAAGAGTTCCGATGCGGCGACGCCAAGTGCCGCTTCTGTCGCGCGAAACGCCGCCGAACCCGCGAGCATCGAGCGTTCCGGTGCGCCGAGCCGGCGGGCCACCCAGCCACCGACGCGGCTGTTCCAGAGACGCTCGCGAATGCCTTCCTGCCACGACTTCCGAATGCGCGCCGGGATGAACTGCACATCGAGTGCATTGCTCACGGCACCCAGGGCCAGCGTGGTGAAAAGCGGTGCGATGGTGAAGATCATGCCGGTTCGACCGAACTCGCTCGGATGCACGGCACCGGCGAGAATCAGCACGAAATTGACCACGCCCCACCCGAACGAGCTGGCCGTTGCCACTCGAAGGATGCGATGGCTGAGGGGCTCCTTCGTATCCCTGGCGAGGGCCTCGGTTTCGGCCTGCTCGCGTCGAGCGACCTGCAGCGCGGACCGCAGGTCGGCGAGTGTGTGCCCGGCGCGGAACTGCCGGAGCGCCTGGTTGAGGTGGAACCCGATGATGGGCAGGAGCGGCGCTGCGGTCATTGCCGCGAGGAAGCTCAGGTCGCCTGCGTAATTACCGCTGAGCCGGGAGATGATGGTGGCCACGGTCGCGGTCCCGAAGATGCCGGACCACGCCAGGTAGGGCGCCATGAGTGGATTCCGCACGGCCAGCCAGGCGCGCAGCGAGGGTGGCAAGGCGGGCCGCGTGTCCTGGGCCGGGGCGAGTGCTGCGGCGAGGGCCTCGCCATCGGAGAATCGTTCCGCAGGATCGCGCGCGAGACAGCGGTCGATCGCGGCGCCGAGCGCCGTGGGGAGCCCGGGGGCCGCGAGCATCGCGCTGAGCGGCTGCTCGGAGGCCTGGCTCACCAGGAGGGCGGGGAGGTTCTTTGACTCGAAGGGGAGGCGTCCGCTTACGGCGAGGTACCCCACCACCCCGAGTGCGTAGATGTCGCTCCGCCCGTCGAGTGTGTCGCCGGCCGCCTGCTCGGGGCTCATGAAGTGCGCGGTGCCCATGATCTTTCGCGGATCGGTAGTGACCGAGGAATCGGTACCGCCGTGGGCGATGCCGAAGTCGGTGACCAATGCACGGCCGGTTCCGGCCTCGAGCAGGATGTTGTCGGGCTTGATGTCGCGGTGCACGATGCCGCGGCCGTGGGCGTACGCGAGGGCCCAGGCCACCTCGCGGAGCACGCGTGTCGCCTCGGGCGGCGGCAGGGGCCCGCGGGTGCGAAGCCGCTCGCCGAGGGTTTCGCCATCGACATAGGTCATGACGAAGAAGACGACGCCGCCGGCCTCGCCGACTCGATGGATGGGGACGATGTGCGGGTGCGAGAGTCCGGCCGCCATGCGGGCCTCGCGGACGAAGCGCTCACGCGCCGCGGTGGTGCCGGCGAGGTGGGCGGGGAGGACCTTGATGGCGACGTCGCGATCGAGCTGGACATCGCGCGCGAGGAAGACGACTCCCATGCCGCCGCGGCCGAGCTCGCGCTGGAGCGAGTACTCGCCGGCGAGGGCGGCCTGGAGGTCGAGGAACTCGGTGGAGGGAAGGGTCATGTCACCTCAACATACGGTTAATCCTGGACCGCACCCTCACGCCGCTGCGCCACGTGCCAGAGGATCCCGCTCGGATCGACCACAAATGAGATTCGCAGGCCCCACGGCTGCAGCTCCGGGGCGCGGGGAGCCGGCACGCCAAACTGGGCCGGCAAATCAAGAGCATCGATGTGTCCCCACCATGCACCAAGGTCATCTACCATCAACTGCATCATGAGCATTCCGTCCAGGTTCTCATGGTGGGCGTCCGTCAACAGGAAGCCTCCAGAGCCTGCGGCAAAGATGGTGACGTCATCACCGTCCGCGAGTTTCTGCAGGCCCAGCGCTTCATAGAACCGTGTCGAGACCGCGCGGTCCTTGCAGGGAAGAAACGGCCGGATGAGTTCTGATCCTGAGGGAATCCCGTTCATTAGCCACCCATGTTTGTGCCAGCCAGCCAGAGGGCAGAGCGCGTCCGGTCACCGAGCTTCCAGGACCTAAATAACCTCAATAACATGACCCACAAGCCTTGACGGTCCTGTCTTGTCCTTGTATATAACCGTATCTTTATGTAACTAGGTGGCTATGCAACTCGCGGAACGCCTCAACCTGACCTTCGCCGCCCTGGCCGACCCCACGCGCCGCGCCATCCTGGCGCGGCTGGCGACCGGAGAGGCCACCGTGACGGCCCTCGCCGAGCCGTTCGAGATGAGCCAGCCCGCCATTTCCAGACACCTGAAAGTGCTCGAGCGCGCCGGCCTCATCTCGGTGGACGTCGATGCGCAACGGCGTCCACGCAAACTGGAACCGAAGGCCCTGGAGGATGCCGTGGATTGGATCGAACGTTACCGCGAGATTTTCGAACGGAACTACCAGCGCCTCGATGCGTTGCTCGACACACTCCAAGCCAAACCGTCGGCGCGCAATCACGATGCAGCACCAAGGAGAAGATGATGCCGCAGCCCGCAGAAGTGACGTTGCCGAGTGATCGCGAAGTTCGCGTCACGCGCAGGTTCAATGCGCCCCGCCAACTGGTGTGGGAGGCGCATACCACGCCCGAGCTCGTGCAGCAATGGCAGTCCGGCTATGAAGGCTGGGACATGCCGGTGTGCGAAATGGATGTCCGCGTCGGCGGCAAGTACAGGTGGCAGTGGAGAAGCCGCGACGACGGCAAGCAGTTCGGCTTCTTCGGCACGTACACCGAGGTCAACGGCCCGTCGAAGCTCGTTCACGAAGAATACTTCGACCCGGGTGATGTCGGCGGCCCGGGCGATATCGGCGGCGCCATGCCGGCTAACGATCCCTGCATCGTATCACTTGAACTCAGTGAGCAGAACGGCGTCACGACGCTCGTCTGCAACATGACCTACGTGTCGAAGGAGGCGCGTGACGGCGCCGTCTCCACCGGCATGACCGACGGCATGGAGTACAGCTACACCCGCCTCGACGACATGCTGGTCGGCCACCGATCCGGCGCGACGTGAGGACGACATGCTCCGGCGCGATTTCCTGATGATTGCCACAGCGACCGCCGTGCTGGCCGCGACTGGATGCGATGCGGGCAGCGCGGCGAGGAAGGAGACGTCCGCGATGCCGAATGCGACGTTCGCCGACGTCAACGGCCAGCACCTCTTCTACAGCGTGCATGGCGCCGGCAAGCCGCTGATTCTCCTTCACGGGGGCATCGACCCAGGCAGCTTCGGGGACAACCTGGCCGAGCTGGCCAAGGGCCGGCAGGTGATCGCCGTCCATCTCCAGGCCCATGGGCACACGCCAGACACCGACCGGCCACTGCGCAGTGAAACGATGGGCGACGATGTTGCCGCCCTCATCGGCCACCTGCACCTCGGCCGGGCCGACGTCATGGGCTACTCGCTGGGCGCCGGCGTCGCGCTGCAGACCGCCATTCGCCATCCGGACGTGGTCGACCGGCTCGTGCTCGTATCCCTGGCGATGCGGCAGGACGGCTTCTATCCGGAGGGGGTGGCGGCCTTCAAGCAGCTGGAGGCCAACGCTGCCGCGATCGGCCCTGGCGTCAAGGCATCGCCGCTGGGGCAGGCCTATCCCGATGTCGACTGGACGAACCTCTTCAGGAAGGTCGGCGACATGACCAAACGGCCCTTTGACTGGAGCGCCGATGTCGCCAAGGTGCGAGGCTCGCACACTGCTGGTCTTTGCCGACGCGGACGCCATCCGGCCCGACCACATGGTCGAGTTCTGGAAGGCGCTGGGAGGGGGCCAGCGCGATGCCGGGATCGATGGCTCCCTGCGGCCCGCAAACCAGCTCGCCATCGTGCCGAACACCACCCACTACACGCTCGCCGTCGAGCCGATGCTGCCGGAGATCGTCGAGCGCTTCCTCGGAACCAACTAGAAGACAGTCGGTCGCGGCGAGGACCGCGAAACGCCATTTTGGCCTCCGGGCTCACGCCTGTGAGGAGGTCGGGAATCCGAGAATGTCCGTCCTCGTTGGGTCCGTGCCCCGCCGACCAGCTTCTGGGAACAGGAGCGGCACCGCCGGCAGGCGCATCAGCGGGTGGTCAGCATGACGGGAGCGTGGTCGCTGGTGCCGACATCGGCCTGCACGACGCAACTGAGCACGCCGCCGGCGAGCGCGGGTGAGGCGAGGAAGTAATCCAGTCGCCAGCCGATGTTGCGGGCCCGCATATCACGCCAAGGTGCCCACCAGGTAAAGAGACCGGGGTTGTCGGGGTCGACGGCGCGGCCGATGTCGGTGAGCCCGGTGTCGAGCAGGGTCTCGAACAACTTCCGTTCCTCGGGCAGCTGTCCCACCGCGTTCGGCTTCCGCTCCCTCGGATGAACGTCCATCTCGGTGCGCGCGATGTTGATGTCACCGCAGAGCAGGACCTCACGGCCCTCGGCCCGGAGCTGCCCCGTCCACTCGATGAGGCGGGTGAGGAAGGTGAGCTTGGCGGTAAAATCCTTCCCGCCGTTGGGTACGTACATTGATGCGATGACCAGGTTTCCGACGTCCACCCGCACGATCCGTGACTCGAAGTCGAAGGGCGGATGACTGTAGACCGGCGGAAGGGGGAACATCGCCTTCCGCAGCTGGAGGGACACACCCGAGTACCCCTTGCAGCCGTGCCAGAAGGCGTGATAGCCGGGTCGCTGCACGACGTCCGGGACCTGCGCCAGTTCGGCCTTCAGCTCCTGCAGACACACGACGTCGGGTTGCTCGCGGTCCATCCACTCCTGAACCTGCGCAGCGCGGGCGCGGATACCATTGACGTTCCAGGTGGCCACCTTCACGAGCGTTCCTCGACGAGCGGGGCATCGAGGCCGACAGGCCTCAAGCGAGGCCGCTTCCTCGTACCGTCTGTCCGAATGATGAGCTTGCCCTGCCCGGTGGATGGCAGCGGAAGAAACAAGAGCACGAATCCGGTGCCCGGCACGCGGCTCAGGTGAGGCGAGTGATCCGGAAAAAGGTAAAGAACATGCCCGCCGCCAGCAGCGCCAATCCGTCGAGGGCAAGAATGACCCAGTTGGCGGTGATGCTCGGGAACCGGCTGAAGAGTGCCAAACCTGCCACGACGCACACCGCCAGCGCATAGGCGGGCAACGCCTGATCGGCGACGTACCACGTGACGCCGCGAAACAGGTAACCGAACCAACGGACCCCCCAGTAGCTGAGGATGGCGAGTCCGAACAGGAAGTTTGCGGTGGCAACCGCCGGGGCGGTCGTCCAATGACGGAGCGCGGCAAGGGCGGCGAGGAGGTGAAGCGCGAATCCCAGCCAGACGGCCCCGGCCAGGATGGTATCGGTCTTCACGAAGCGATCATGTCGCGGCGCCCTTTGAGCCTCTCGAGCCGATTGGCGGGTGGGACCCGGAGATCATCCAGGCCCGTGGCTGCGTCCAGCATCCGAAGCTTCCGCAGTGCGGTGCAGGTCAGTCAGGCCGCTCACCGTCGCCAAACGGCTGCGGGCCCGGCTCACATGCATGCGCATCATGATGCTGACGATGAGCGCGACCACGAAGGCACCAGAGAAGATGTGCAGCACCTTCTCATAGGAGCCGGTGGCCTGATAGAGCCGGGCGACCATCTGTGGGCCGAAGACCCCGGCCATCGCCCATGCGGTGAGCACGTATCCGTGAACCGCGCCCAGTTCCTTGGTACCGAAGAGATCGCCGATGAATGCCGGCAGCGTGGCGAACCCACCACCGTAGCAGGTGAGAATCAGGTAGAGCACGACCTGGAACACGATGATGCTGGTGATGCTCGGCAGGAACCAGAAGGCGACAATCTGGATGGCAAAGAACACGGTGTAGGTATTGGCCCGGCCCAGGTAGTCCGAGAAGGATGCCCAGCCCAGGCGGCCAAGCCCGTTGAACACGGACATGAGGCCCACGACGCCGGCGGCTTCCGCCGGGGTGAGCCCGATGCTCTCCTGGGCCAGCGGTGAGGCGGTGTAGATGATGCCGATCCCGCAGGCGATGTTGATGAACATCATGATCCACAACCCGTAGAACGGCGCCTGCCGGGCCGCTTCGTTCGCGGTGGTCTGCGCCAGGTCCGGGATCACCTTCCGCTTGCCGGCATCGACGTCGGCCTTCATGCGGGCCGGCATAAAGCCTGGTGGGGGGCGTTCGATATAGCGGGCGGCCAGGAACATGATGATCAGGTAGGCCACGCCCGCAAACAGGAAGGCAGCAGAAATCCCCGACCCGATGGCGCTCATGAACTTCTGCGAGCCTCTCGCTTCCCAGAAGGGTGCCAGGTCAGGATTGTTGAGCGCTGACTGGAGTGCCACGAGCGAGGGCCCGGCGTCCTGTGTCGCCTTCGCCGGCAGCATGCCGAGGACCGCTTCATTGTTGCCGGCCTTCACGGCACCGAGCAACTGCTCCATGTCGTAGCTCGCCGCCGACTCATCCTTGACGTGAATGGTCTTGAGGATGGTCTTGGCGGCGTTGTAGTTGGAGATGCCGGCTCGGTATTGCGCTTCCGGCATGCCCAACTTCTTCGCGGCCACATCGGACATGATGTAGTTGTAGACCGGGCCGCCGATGGCGGCACCGAAACCGAATCCCATGATGGCCAGCCCGGTGGCCAGCCCGCGGTGGTCCGGAAACCACTTCACGAGGGTGGAGACCGGGGTGATGTAGCCGATGCCAAGGCCCATGCCACCGATTATTCCATACCCGAGCCAGAGAACCTGGAGGCTGCCCAGCTTGACTCCCAGGCTGGCGACCATCAGTCCTGTGCCCCAGAGGAGGGCGGCGACCAGGCCGGACTTGCCCGGGCCGTTGCGCTCCACGAAACGGCCCATGACGGCGGCAGACATTCCCAGGAAGAAGATCGCGAGGCTGAAGGTGATGGCGATTTCGCTCTTGGTCCAGCCGAAGGCGTTTTCGAGCGGCAGGTTGAAGACGCTCCAGGCATAGACCGAGCCGATGGAGATATGGATCCCAACGGCAGATGCAGCGATGAGCCACCGGTTCTTCATTCAAGCCTCCCTCTTGGGATTGGGCGCAGCACCCGATTGTTCGGGCAAGGTAGATCTACCCCTCCCGTACGTCCATCGTCGAGGACGTTGCTGAGCTACCTGTTGTCCTGTTCGCGGGAGGCCTTGCCCAGTCCGTCGAGCCAGCTGAGCGTGAGCACGGCATAGCGTCCCTGCTTGTCACTGCTCGCGCGATCCTCGAAGAAAATGAAGTCCGCCCCGTCGGCGCCCACGCCAAAGCCCTGGTGAAATGGCGGCAGCACCAGCGACTCGAGGATGAAGAGCGGGACCGGCGGCCCAGCCGCGAACGCGTCTCCTGGAGCAATGGCCGTCGAGACGACGCGATTGGCAGTGTCGGCGAAGACCAGCTCGCGTCCGGCACGCGCCCACATCGGCGAGGAGCCGCCGGCACTGGAGACCTGCCAGCGTGCATCGTCGGTGTTGGGAAAGGGGCGGACGTACACCTCTTCCCGTCCGGACTCGACGGTGACATAGGCGAGCCACCGGCCGTCGGGCGACAGCGCGGGCATGTACTGGTCGAACCTGCCGGGCTCGATGGCGATGCTGGCCGAGTCACCGACGTGATACTTCATGAGACGGCGCACCCCAGCCGTCACCCCGACACGGTAGATGATCCACCTGCCGTCGCGGGAGTAGACGATCTCATCCACCTGGTTGGTGTCGGGAATGGCCAGGGGTACGGTGGATCCGCTGCCGTCGGCGCGCGTGACGTAGGGCAGTGAACGGCCGGTGCGGTCGGAGATGAAGGCCACCGAGCGCCCATCGGGTGTCCATACCGGGCGATAGTTGATGTTGCCCTCGAAGGTGAGCCGGGTGAGCGGGCCACGATCGAGCTGCTTGATCCAGAGATCGGTGTGCCCGGTCTGCACGACGCTCAGCGCGAGCTGCCGTCCGTCGGGCGACAGGGCCATGGAGTTGAAGCTGCCCTGCCACGCGGGGTCGAGCAGCTGGTGCCGACCATCGCGGGTGACCCGCACGACCTGCAGTTCCTGCGTGGCCCCGGCATCGAGATGGATGAGGGTGCCGTTGTCGCTGAACGCCATCTCCGGCGTGATGCCCAGGACGGTACGCACGTTGGCCACCAGCGGAATGGGCGCACCGCTGAGCGCGAATGTCTTTGCGTCAAAGGGCTGGGCGTAGACATTGCCGTCCTGCCGGGCATAGACCAGGTATCCGGGCGCCACGTACCACCCCCTTGCCGCGCCAGCCACCAGTTCGCGCGCCTCATGCGTCTTCAGGTCGATGGCCATCACCGCCATGGTGGCGCAGTTGTTGGTGCACGCCGTGGCCAGGATGGCGTCGATGCGGGGAAGCGCGGCGGGAAAGGCCCAGGCGGTGGCACCCACCGGCTCGGCTACCTGGAGATTCGCCGTGTTTCCCCGGGTGTCGATCGACCGCAGGTCGAACGCGTTCCCGTTATAGACGATGGTACCGTCCGTGCCCCAGAAGCCGGACGGCAAGTTGACGTTGGCGGAGTCGGTGACGCGCGTGGGTGCGCCGCCTTCCACGCGCACCTTCCAGATGTCGCCATTCACGAAGTACGCGATCCAGACCCCATCGGGGGAGAAGAACGGGGCGTCGGCGAGGTCCGTGCCGGGGAGCTGGCGCGCCTCGAGCGATGCGCGATTGCGGACCCAGATGGTGCGTACGCCCTGTTCCTTCCGGCCGACGTACGCGATGGTGGCACCATCGGGGGAGACGGCGACGGAACCCCCGGTATAGGAGAGTCGCGCAGTGGCGAAGTAGGGGAGCCTGATCTCATATCGAGCAAGGGGTGCGGGCGGCGCGGAGGGCTTTCGGGCCCATCCCCAGATCGCGGCCGCGGCACAGAGGGCGGCGAGGGCGCCAAGCAAGGCGGGCAGGCGGGTGGGCGGGTGGAAACCCGGGCGGGAGGGCGGGTAAGCGGGTAGCCGTTGCGTCAGCTGCGTGCCCTTCCCGTCGAGCGCGTCGCTGAACTCCTTCGCGGTGGCCCAGCGATCAGCCGGCAGCTTCTGCAATGCGGTGAGTACCGCCTGCTCCACAATGGACGGGACGGTCTTCCGGCGCAGGATGATCGATGCCGGGTCCTCGGTCATGACCTTGGCCACGATCGCCTGGGCGGTGGGCCCGGTGAAGGGCGCCTCTCCCGTCAGCATCTCGTACGTGATGGCGCCGAGGGCATAGACATCGCTCCGGGGACCGATCTCGCGTTCGCCCATCGCCTGCTCGGGGGACATGTAGCTTGGCGTGCCGAGCGACATGCCGGTCTGGGTCATGCGGCCACTACCGGCCTGCTGCATGGCGAGGGCGATGCCGAAGTCGGCCACCAGCGCCGACCCGTCGTGCAGGAGGATGTTCTCGGGCTTGATGTCGCGGTGGACGACGCCGTGGCGGTGGGCGTAGTCGAGGGCGCTGGCCACTTCCCTGGCGAGGCGCACGGCGTCTTCAATGGGAAGCTGCTTCTCGCGGGCCAGGCGATCGCGGAGGGACTCACCCTCGACGAAGGGCATGACGTAGAAGAGCTGGCCGTTGGCGCTGCCGCTGTCGAAGAGGGGGAGGATGTGGGGGTGCTGGAGATTGGCAGTGAGCTCGATCTCCTTGAGAAAGCGCTCGGAGCCGATCACCGCCGAGAGCTCAGGATGCACGACCTTGATGGCGACGTTGCGGCGGTGCTTCAGGTCCTCGGCGAGGTAGACGGTGGCCATGCCGCCCTGGCCGATCTCGCGCTCGATGCGATAGCGGTCGTCGAGGGCGGAAGCAAAGGTGGGGATCGGGCTGGTCAGCGGCGGCTCGGGGGTGGGGGACGGGTGGATGATAGGGCTGCGGACCTGCGCGTGCCAATTAGAGCGGTGAGCGGGGCTCGATGCCCCTTCCGGCAGCCGCTCGCGCCCCCGGAGGCCGGACCCCAACTCGTGCTCCCTGGCGCTCGGACGCTGCCTTCAGGGGCATCGAGGCCCGCTCACCTTATCTTGGCGCCCTCACGCCCTCACGCCCTCACGCCCTCACGCCCTCACGCCCTCACGCCTCTTCCATGATCTCGTCGGCGTAGCGTCCGGCGCGGAGGAGGCCGGCCATCTTCTTCATCGGCTCGCGGATGTGGGTGAAGAACGCCTTGTACCCGGCGCAGAGATAGTTGAGGCCCGGTTCCCCGTCGGGGGTGTCGATGAAGCGATTGCGAGGGCATTCGCCGTAGCAGGCGAAGAGCACGGGGCATTCCTTGCAGTACTTCGGTAGCGTTTCGTACTTGTTGCTTCCGAAGCGGCGCTGGCGCTCGGAGGCAACGAGGGTGCCGAGCGGCGTGTCGTTGATGTTGCCGAGCTTGTAGTCGGGCTCCACGAAGTGATCGCAGGAATACACGTCGCCGTTGTGTTCCATGACCAGGGCGTCGCCGCAGGTGGGCGCCACGATGCAGAGATTATGCTGGCCCATGAAGCTGCCGAGGGCCACGTCGAAGGTGGTCACGTAGACCTTGCCGACATCGCGCTTCACCCACTCATCGAAAATGGCAATGAGGAACGCCCCGAACTGCTCCGCCCCGACGGTGCGGCGGGTGACGAGGCTTCCTTCCTGCTTGTAGAGCGGCCGGTCCCGCCCGCGCTGGCCGCCCCATCCTTCATTGGCGATGTCGATGGTGTCGGGTGTGGCGCGCTCGACGATGGGGATGAGCTGGATGTATTCGGCGCCCAGTTCGTCGCGAAAGAAGTGATAGACCTCGAGCGGATGGTCGGCGTTGGCAGCGTGTACGGTACAGAGGACGTTGACGTCGACATTGTGGCGGCGGAGGATGTTCCATCCGCGGATGACGTCGTCGAAGCTCCCGGTGGATTGCTTGGTGATGCGGAAGGCGTCGTGCATCTGGCGCGGGCCGTCGATGCTCAGCCCTACCAGATAGTTGTGCTCCTTGAAGAACGCGGCCCATTCGTCGTCGACCAGGGTGCCGTTGGTTTGCATGGTATGGACCACGCGTTGCGATCCCTGCCGGTACTTCTCCGCCAGCTCGACCGAGCGACGGTAGAACTCGATGCCGCGCAGCATCGGCTCGCCGCCCTGCCAGGCGACGTGCACCTCGGCTCCAGTGGACGACTGCATGAGCTGCTCGATGTACGTCTCCAGGGTCGCCTCGTCCATCATCGGGCTTTCCCGGGGATAGAGGTTCTCCTTGGAGAGGAAGAAGCAGTATTCGCAGCCGAGGTTGCATGCAGCGCCGGCTGGCTTGGCCAGCAGGTGGTACGGCATGGCAGGCTTCCTAGTTGAAGGGGCCGATGCCGAACGTCATGCTGACGACGGCGAAGATGCCGAGGCAGAGCAGCAGCACCGCGACAATGAGGCTGAGCGAGGCGGGGAAGGTGCTCTCGGCGTGAACCAGCCCCTCGATCTTCATCTGCTCGCGGGTATGCCGGAGGTCGAGCATGAAACGAACATGGTAGGCGATGCCCACCAGCAGCATGGCGATGCCCAGGAGCACAAGTGCGATGCCGAAGTTGCGCGCGGCGCGGTCGGCGCTGATGGTGCCGGACTGGGAGAGCTTCCGGAAGAACTGGAAGATGGTGAAGCCGAAGCCGATCAGCGACAGGGACGTGCGCATGACCGACATGAGCGTCCGGTCGGCGGACATGCGGGTGCGCTGGAACGACATGCCGGTGCGGCGCGCGGAGAGTTCGTCGCCCGGTTTCGCGAGGAGGTCGGGGGTCGCCTCAGGCATGCAGCACCTCCAGCGTACGCAGGCTGTGCATGATCAGCTGGATCGCGAGGGCCACCTGCAGGACCCCGAGCACGGCGCCTACGATGCGCAGGATCATCAGGGTGGCACCGCCCATGATGGCGCGTGCCGCCAGCATGGCGAGCAGGTTGAGGACCAGGACACCCGCCACGACGGCCGCAATTGCGGTGGTGCGCGATGCGTCGGGACTGTTGACCAGCAACACCATGACGGCGGCAATGCCGTAGGGCGTGACGATGGTGGGGAATGTCAGCTTGAGCGCCGCGGCGGTGGGGGACTCCGGCAGCGGCTCGGGTGCGGTGTGCGTCGGCTGGTACTGCTCCAGGACGATACGCAGGCCCACGATGAGGAAGATGACCCCGCCCGCCAGTTCGAGTGCCGTGGGGGAGATGTGCCACTTCTCCAGCAGGGTGACGCCGGCCACGCCACTCACCAGGAGGGTGATGATCGAGAAGATGAAGGCCCGGACGGCGATCTGCTGCCGCACCTTGCCGGCGGCGTCCTTCGTCAGGAAGGCGAACGGCCCCAGGATCTTGACTGGGCCGAGCGTTACCACGATCAAGGTGAACACGGCGCCGAGGTTGAGCAGGGAGCCCGCGTCAGGCGCGCTCTGCATGTTCGCCTCCGGTTGAGGCATCGCGCTCGCGCATGGCGTCAATGTCGCGGTCGAGGAAGTAGGTGAGGAAAGTCCGGATGACGGCGATGGCGGCGACCTTGCCGACGTCCTCCCAGCCCGGCGCCACCATCGTCTGCACGATGTCGGCGGCGAGCTGGAAGGTCAGTCCGGCGATGAGCCAGCGGGAGAAGTCGCGCCAGACGGCGCGCTTCTGGGTGCCGGTGGCGCCCCGCAGCAGCAGGACGCGGAAGACGCCGATCGCGGCCTCGACTGCCCCAATGACAATGACGAGGAGTGCCAGTGCCTCAAGGCCGAGGGAGGCTCCCTCGGCCAGGCTACGAAGAATTTCTTCCAGATGCGACTCCCCGGAGGAGGGTCAGGTCTTCGCTTTTCGGCAGCCGCAGCATCAGTCGATGGCGAACGCGGTTGCCGCGAGCTTCTCCAGGTCGACGTACTGGGCCTTCTCAACTGACACGGCCACACCAGCCAGCGTCCCGTTCTTGAACTTGCCCGGCGTCGTGTATTCCTCGCTCACGGCGTCGCCGCTGTCCATGCCGACGCACAGCCCGTCACCCGAGAGCGTGAACTTGCCCGGCTGCGTCTTCATGGGGCCTTCCGCCACAACCTTGTCATTCACATAGAGCTTCGTGACGCCGATCGACTCCCCATACTTGCCGCCCTTCTGCCGGATGAACTCCATGCCGAACAGGTACTTGCCGGGCTTGAGCGGCTCGGACACGAACTGCTGTTCCGGCTTGATGCCGAGGAAGTTGTAGACGTAGTGCAGCTTCATGTCCTTGATGAAGAGCGTGTGCCCTCCGAACCGCGACCCGTGCGCGAACATGACGCCGGAGCAGCCGTCCTCGATTTCCGCCTCGGCCATGATCTTGTAGTTGCGACCACGGACGTTGACGGCCACGCCTTCGGGCACCGGGGATGTGTCAGGAGCGTAGAAGTACCGATCCCGGGGCTTCTCCTCGGAGGGCCGTGGCGTGCCGAGCACCTCCAGCGCACTGCGGTCGTCGAGCGGCAGCACGAAGTTCTCCTTCGCCTCCTCGAACCAGGCCTTGATGAGCTTCTTGAGCCGGTCCGGATACTTCTTCGACAGGTCGGTCGACTCGGCCCGGTCCTTGTCGACGTTATAGAGCTCCCATTCGTCCTCGTCGAAGTGGCCCTTGCCGGTGAGCGGCGCGTGTATCGCCACAGCCTTCCAGCCGTTCTCCCAGATGCCGCGGGTGCCAAGCATGGCGTAGTATTGCCGCTTCTTCTTCGTCTTCCCGTCGGGCTTGGCGTCAAAGCTGTACTTCATTGACACGCCGGAGAGCGGGTACTGCTCCACCCCCTTGTAGACCTTGGGCATCTTGAGCCCGCAGACCTCGAGGATCGTGGGGACGATGTCGGTGCAGTGGTGGTACTGGTGGCGCACCTGTCCCTTGGCCTTGATGCCCTTGGGCCAGGAGACAACCAGGGGATCGCAGGTGCCACCGGAGAACTGGGAGTACCGCTTGAACATCTTGAACGGAGCCGAGGTGGCGGCGGCCCATCCGGTCGGGTAGTGCTCGTAGGTGTCCGGGCTGCCGAGGACGTCAATGAGCTTCATGTTTTCGCTGACTTCATCGGGATAGCCGTTGAAGAACTTGTTCTCGTTGACCGAGCCGCTGGGGCTGCCCTCGCCGGAGGCGCCATTGTCAGCAGCGTAGAAGATGAGGGTGTTGTCGAGCTGCTTGCTCCGCTCCAGGTAGTCGATGATGCGACCGACCTGGGCGTCGGTGTACTCGGAGAATCCGGCGTACACCTCCATGAGGCGGGAGAAGAGCTTCTTCTCATCCGCGTTGAGCGAGTCCCAGGGGCGTACAAAGTCGCCGGGGTTCGCCACATCCTCGGGAAGCGGGTTGAAGGGCGTGAGCTGGGTGCCCTTCGGGAGAACGCCCTTCTCGATCATGCGGGGCAGGACCCACTCGCGGTACGCTTCATAACCCTTGTCGAACTTGCCCTTGTACTTCGCGATGTAGTCCTTTGGCGCGTGATGCGGGGCATGGTTGGCGCCGGGATTGAACCAGAGGTACCAGGGCTTGGAGGGATTGCTCGCCTTCTGGTCGCGCAGCATCCCGATGGCCTTGTCGGCCAGGTCCTTGGACAGGTGGTAGCCTTCCTCGGGGCTGTATGGCTGCTCAATAAACCTGTTGTCTTCGACGAGGTCGGGATACCATTGGTTGGTCTCGCCGCCGATGAAGCCATAGAAACGGTCGAAGCCCATCTGCAGAGGCCACCGCTTCTTGCTGCCGCCGGAGCAAACGTCCTGCTCGGGCACATTGTGGTTCTTGCCAATCCAGAAGGTGCTCCAGCCGCCATCCTGGAGAATCTGCCCAACGGTGGCGCACTCATCGGGAATGCGGCCATTCGCCCCGGGGAAGCCGGTGGTGGCCTCGGTGATGGCAGCCATGCCGTTGAGGTGGTGATTGCGACCGGTGAGTATCATCGACCTCGTCGGTGAACAGAGCGAGGCGGTGTGCCACTGCGTGTACAGAAGTCCGTTGTCGGCGAGCCGCTGCAAGGTCGGCATGTTGATGGCGCCGCCGAATGGCGACCAGGCGGCCAAGCCCGTGTCATCGTACAAGATGACGAGGACGTTCGGCGCGCCTTCAGGGGCACTTTTGGGGGTATAGGGGGCCCAATCCTGCTTGGAGTCACGAATGTCGAGCTTCATTACACCCTTGAACCTGGCGGTCATGGAACTGTACTCCTGGCAAGTCGAGTAAGGCCTTCAAGACAAACCTTGCAGAACAGTGAAGGTGCCCCAAACCCGGGATATCGTCAATGGAACCCAGGTACCATGCGAGTCACGCGTCATGCAGGGTGATCAAGGTGCGGGCCGAGGCCGCACGCGGAGGCCCTTCCACTTGCCCCCTGGCCGGTGCCGATCCGGCGAGAAGGACCAAAGCAGCGAGGAGGCATGATCTGGGCATCAGCCGACCGGCTCCGGGGACCATGGTTTTCTGACCGGGCGTGCAGCCTGCGCACGCCGCTTCTCCAGTTCACGATATGGCGCTAGTATAACGACGAAACCAACCCCCCTCACGGAGCCCGATCCATGTTTCGTCGCTTTCTCGCCATTGCGGCACTCGGCGCAGGTGCCGTGGTGCTCGCTCCTTCCGCATCGCACGCGCAGTTCAGCAAGCTCAAGAAGGCCGCCACGTCGGCGGCGGCCGGTGCGGCCGGGGTTCCGACCTCACCGCCGCGCTACGTGGACAACATCGACCTGACGTCGGAGCAGCTGACGCAGGTGAACACTGGTCTCGCCGCCGAGGTCGCGAAGGCACCGCAGGCCACGAAGGACGCCGAGGCGCAGCAGAAGAATGCCGCAAAGGCGCAGGAACAGTACGACAAGGACGTGGCGGCGTACGAAAAGGCCGAGCAGAAGTACGACGAGTGCAGGGAGAAGGTCCTGAAGGAGGCGGAGCCCTCTCGCACAGCGGCGCAGCAGAAGGCGGAGACGGCAGGGCAGGGTGCCGAGGTGGGTGAATCGGAACAGGCGGCGCTCGAGGCCCAGGCGAAGGCTGCGCAGGCGGCGGCGGAGCGAGTGCAGAACGGGACGGCCACCGCGGCTGACCGACAGACGCTGGCCGATTTCCAGAAGACGATGGCGGGGGTCTCGGCCCGGGGGATGGGGGCGGCGAACGCGGCGCAGCAGGCCTCGGACCTGGACCAGGCGACCGTCGCCAAGATCAAGAAGGCATGTGGCGAGGTTCAGACCCGTCCGGTGGCACCCAAGTCGGGAGCCAACACGGCGGCGGAGGTCTTGAAGCAGGCGGGCGCCGATGCGGCGGGGATGCCGCTGGCCACCTGGAGCGTGACGCGCGAGAAGGCGATCGGCTATGCCCAGAGCAACACGCAGGTGAAGCCGGGGAAGATTCCGCAGGACGAGGCGGATGCGATCAACGCCCAGCTCGCGAAGGTGCGGGAGAACGTGATGGCGATGCAGAAGGCGGGCGCACCGATTTGAGGCTGGCGCCGGGCGTTGTCGCCGTCGCACTCATGGGGGTGCCGGTTCCCGCCGCGATGCGGGAGCCGGCGCTGGCAGTGCGTGCGCCCAGCGGGTGGGAAACCTGGTGGCGTGGAGAGGCGGCGCCGGCGCGGTGGACGGCAGCGCTGCCGGCAGTCGCCGACCGGGTGACGTGGCGCACGGCGTCGGCTGGCGTGGAGTGGGGAGAGTTCTCGCTGTCGGGGAGCGGCGAGGCGTTCCGAGTGCGGGTGATCGTGGCACGGCTCGACCCGGCGCTGCTGACGTTCCGCCTGGTGAAGCCGGCGGACGGCCGGGTCTTCGCCGGGCGGTGGAGCGTGGACGAGGCGCCGGGCGATGCGGTGTTCGCGGTGAACGCCGGGCAGTTCGTGGACCAGCCGTGGGGCTGGATGGTACAGGAGGGGATCGAGCGTCAGGCTCCGGGCAGTGGGCCGCTGGCACCGGCGGTGGTGGTGGATGGATCGGGTGCGGTGCGGCTGGTGTCTCCCGACTCGATCGGGATGGTACGGGGTTCGACGGCGACGGCGTTCCAGTCGTATCCGACGCTGCTCAGTGGCGACGGCGAGGTTCCGCGCGCGTTGCAAGCCGACGGGCTGGGGGTGGACCGCGATCATCGGGATGCGCGGCTGGCGCTGGGGGTGCAGCGGGACGGGAAGGTGCTGATCGCGATGACGCGGTTCGAGGGGATGGGTGGGGTGCTGGCGAACATCCCGCTGGGGCTGACGACGCCGGAGATGGCGGCGGTGATGGGGGCGCTCGGCTCGTCGAGTGCGGTGCTGCTGGACGGTGGGATATCGAGCCAGATGATGATCCGGGAGGGTACGGGGGCGCAGGTGTGGACGGGGTGGCGGCGGGTGGCGCTCGGACTGATCGCGGTGGAGCGGCACTGAGCAGCTCGGGCCGGGTGAAGCGCTCGGGCCGGGTGCCCCTCCTCAAAAGGTCCTCGGGGCCGGGCACATGGACGTCACGCTCAGGTCCACCCGGCAGCCAGACCTTTTTCGGAGGGGCACCGGGCTCATCGCGCTGCCTCGGATCGCGCCTCTTCCTGAGCATTCGGTGTACCGGCGCGATATACTCCGATGTCGCCACCCTGCGAGCGAACCGTGATGACCAGCCGCGCCACGTTCAGCACCGCCCTGATCGCGACAATGGTCGCCGCGTGCTCGGCTCCGCGTCCCGCGCCGCCTGCTGACAGCAGCGTCGCCGACTCGGCGCCGACCGTGAAGCAAGTCGATTACGGGCTCGCGGGATGGGCGCCGCCGTCGGTGGACAGCATCCCGAACGACAGCCTGGGCAACGCGATCCGGCGCGGGCTGAACCTGCTCCGTCACACGCGCGACAGCCTTCCGCAGTACGCCAGCAGCAGCCTCAACTGCACCAGTTGTCACCTGGAAGACGGGCTCCGCATCGAAGCGGCGCCACTCACCGGCGCGTTTGCGCGCTATCCCAAGTTCATGGGTCGCCCGGGCGCAGTGGTTCCGCTGTCCGATCGCGTGAACTACTGCTTCACGCGTTCGCTCGCGGGGAGCCGGTTGCCGGTGGAGAGCCGGGAGATGCAGGACATCCAGGCGTATCTCGCATACATCTCCATTGGCGTACCGATCGGGGCGAAGATCGCGGGCACCAAGGGAATCCTCGCTGCCGCCGACACGCTCGCGGCAGATACCACACGAGGGGCTGCGCTCTTTGCCACAAAGTGCAGCGTCTGCCACGGCGCGGATGGCCAGGGGCAGGCGACGTTCCCGGCGCTGTGGGGGCCGCGGAGCTACAGCATCGGGGCCTCGATGGCACGGCGGGAACGGGCGGCGAGCTTCATCCAGCACAACATGCCGCTGGGCCAGGGCGGGTCGCTCTCGTGGCAGGAGGCGTTCGACCTGTCGGCCTTCATCAACAGTCATCCGCGTCCCGATTCGCCGGGAAAGGAAAACGACTGGCCGCTGGGTGGTGCGCCCTCCGATGTTCCGTACGCGACGCGGGGGCACGTCGCGTCCAATCCGCCGCCGTCGCTGCTGCCGCGCGCGAACCCGAATCTCTCCATCGTTCCGGCACCGGTGCCGGTGACCCGCCGCAACTGAGGGAAGCATGAAGCGTCCAAAGGAAGATGGTCCCCGTCGTGATGGCGACGTGTCGCGCCGCGCCCTGCTCGCGAGTGCCGCCGGCCTCGCCGGGGCTTCGGCCCTGGGCGCGCATCGCCTGCTGGCGCAGCAGGCCGACAGTGCGGCCGTCGTGGTGCCGCCCGATCCGACCACCGTGCCGGGGATGCTGACCACCGCGCGGGGAATACGGTCGCCGTTCGTGGATCCGGAGCGCGCCCCGGCGGGCGTGCTCACCGGCGCCGCGATGACGCCATTGCAGGACCTGTCGGGCACGATCACGCCGTCCGACCTGTTCTTCGAGCGAAACCACAACGGGGTGGCGCTGGTGGATCCGCAGAAGTGGAAGCTGTTGATCCATGGCATGGTGGACCGGCCGCTGATGATCGACCTGGAGCAGCTGCTCCGGTATCCCTCGGTGACCCGGACGTACTTCCTGGAGTGCTCGGGGAATGGGCGCACGGCGTACCGCACACCCAAGCCGGGGATGACGCCGCAACAGGTGGATGGCCTGCTCGGCACCGCCGAGTGGACCGGCGTGCCGCTCGCGACGCTGTTTCGTGAGGTGGGGATCAAGCCCAAGGGCACGTGGTTTGTCGCCGAAGGGGGCGACGCGGCGCGCCTGTCGCGCAGCATCCCGTTGGAGAAGGCGCTCGACGATGCGCTGCTGGTGTGGGGGCAGAACGGCGAGGCGCTGCGACCGTCGAACGGGTACCCGGTGCGGCTGTTCCTGCCGGGCTTCGAGGGCAACTCCAACATCAAGTGGGTACGGCGCCTGGAACTGAGCGACCAGCCCAACATGTCGAAGGACGAGACCTCGAAATACACCGACCCGCTTCCCGGGAACAAGGCGCGCCAGTTCAGCTTCGTGATGGACGTGAAGTCGGTGATCACGGCGCCGGCCTTTCCGCAGCAGCTCACGGAGAAGGGATGGTGGCCCATTCGCGGCCTGGCATGGTCGGGTCGCGGCCGGATCACGCAGGTGGAGGTGAGCACCGACGGCGGCAAGAGCTGGCGGGTGGCGCGCCTCAAGGGGACCAGCCTGCCGCTGGCACCGGTGCGATTCGAGCAGATGTGGCACTGGGGCGGGAACCCGGCGATGCTGATGAGTCGTGCCACCGACGAGACGGGCGCGGTGCAGCCAAGCCTGGCGGAGTTCCGGCGGGTACGGGGCGTCGGTACGGACTATCACTTCAACTACGTCCGCGGATGGCGCGTCGGAAGTGATGGCGCGGTGTCGTACGAGGTGGAGGCATGAGGCGGCTCGGGGTGCTGCTCCTGCTGGGAGCTGTCGCGTGCTCCAAGCCAGAGGTGAAGGAGACGTTGCTGGAGGGACCGTGGGGTCTCGGTCGCGCGCCGTCGCCGGAGGAGATCTCGGCGTGGAACGTGAGCGTGAACCCGGCGGGGACGAATCTTCCGCCGGGACAGGGAACGGTCGCCGAGGGAAAGGTGGTGTTCGAGGGGAAGTGCGCGATGTGCCACGGGGATGCGGGGCAGGGCATGCCGCCGGCGTATCCGAAGCTGGTGGGAAAGGACCCGACCGACTTCAGCTTCGACACCGACCCCAGGATCACGCACACAATCGGGAACTACTGGCCGTATGCGACGACGCTGTACGACTACATCAACCGGGCGATGCCGTTGACGGCGCCGGGCTCGCTCACGGCGCCGGAGATCTATGCGGTGGTGGCGTACCTGCTGGCGGCGAACGGGGTGATCGCGGACAGCGCCGTGATGAATGCGGAGACGTTGCCGGCGGTGAAGATGCCGGCGCGGGATCGGTTCGTGGTGGATGACCGGACAGGGGGCGAGACGTTTCGGTAGCGGCGCCGTGTACGGGAACGCGGGGGCAGGGCTCGTGGTCAGTGAACGCGGGGGCAGGGCTCGTCTCGCTCGGACCTTCGGCACGGCGACTGTTGTTTTCTTCGGGCGGCTCGCGCCGCCCGATTGCTTTGGACGCCGGCAGGTCCTCGCTCGACGAACCCCGCCTCCCGCGTTCCGGGCCCGATCACGGCGCGTCGAATGGGGATGGCTCCGGAGGCTCTGTTGCCCGGCGCGTTCGGGATCGACGCTGACTCGCCGCCCAACTGATTGAAGCGACGGCACGAGAGCCGAAGGAGCCGCCCCAGAGACGCGCTGGTCGGCCGGCTTCCTATTGCCGATGCTTCTCGACGTCGGCGATGGCGGTGTACGGACGGGGCGCACGACGTTCCGTAGCGCGTGAGCCTGGGAACGCGGGGCAGGGCTCGTTCTGGTTAGTGAACGCGGGGGCAGGGCTCGTCTCGCTCGGACCTTCGGCACGGCGACTGTTGTTTTCTTCGGGCGGCTCGCGCCGCCCGATTGCTTTGGACGCCGGCAGGTCCTCGCTCGACGACCCCTGCTTCCCGCGTTCCGGACCCGATCACGGCGCGTCGAATGGGGATGGCTCCGGAGGCTCTGTTGCCCGGCGCGTTCGGGATCGACGCTGACTCGCCGCCCAGGTGATTGAAGCGACGGCACGAGAGCCGAAGGAGCCGCCCCAGCGACGCGCTGGTCGGCCGGCTTCCTATTGCCGATGCTTCTCGACGACGGCGATGGCGGTGTACGGACGGGGCGCAGGATGTTCCGGTAGCGCGTGAGCCTGGGAAACGCGGGGGCAGGGCTCGTCTCGCTCGGACCTTCGGCACGGCGGCTGTTGTTTTCTTCGGGCGGCTCGCGCCGCCCGATTGCTTTGGACGCCGGCAGGTCCTCGCTCGACGAACCCTGCCTCCCGCGTTCCGCGCCCGGGCGATCCGCTATTGCCGCTGCTTCTCCACGTCCGCAATCGCCGCGTACTCGGCGCGGACACTGTCGCGCTGGGGGATGCGGGATGAATCGGGATCGAACCTGAGCCGGAGATAGTTCTTGTAGGCACTGATCGCTGCCTGGCGATCGCCGAGCTTGGCGGCGAGCTGCCCCTCGAGACGGTAGGACTCGGCAAGCACATGGATGGCTGGCTGGCCCAGCGGCAGCCAGCGACGCCTGACCGCGCGCAGTGCGCGATCGGTGCGACCCTGGGCCGCATACAATCGCGCCAGCTGAATGGACGCCCAGAACTGGTTGCCTTCGCGCCCGACCCAGAGTGAATCGGCGTGGTCCACCAGCTGGGTGGCCTTCGGATCCCCCCGGCTCACGGCGAGCATCGCCTCGGCGATGGCCGCAATCGCGTACCAGTTGCGGTGCAGGGTGTCGGCCGCCGCGCGCGGGCGAAAGCGGTCAACGACCCGCTTGCCGGCGATGGTGTCTCCCTGCGACAGTCGCCAGAACTCCACTTGCTCGGTCGGCAGCCTGGTCGTGTCGAGCCCCGGGCCACCGCCATACAGGCCGCCCAGCAGCCGCAATACCGCATCGCTGCCAGGCGTGATGGCATTCAATGTGTCGAGCCAGCGCCCCGCCTCTACGGCCTGGCCACGATTCATGAGCATCAGCACGCGACTGAACGCCATCTCGTTCCGCTCGGCCTTTGACGTTGCCTTGCGTCGCACCATGTCGAAGAAGTCGTCCTGATGCGCGATGGTGGTGCTGTCCATCGAGTTCATGACGACGAGCCCGCCAGGAGCCGTCACCGGCATGCTGTCGACCACCGGGAGAAATGCCGTGACACCCATCGCATCGTGCGTACCGGAGAGGAGCTGCCAGCGGGCGTTGTAGACGCCCTCTGCCGACGCGTCGAGTGATTCCAGCCGCTTCGTCCAGACTCGTTGCGCCGCCGTATCTCCCGCGACAAAGGTCAGCGCGGCGAGATGCTGCACGGGGGCGCCGTAGAGCGAATCGCGCTGGAATGCCTGCTCGAAGGCGCGGCGCGCACGGACCTGGGGCTCGGGGACATCGGACAGCAGGCCGAAGTGAAAGAGTGCGTCGCCGAGATAGTACCAGGCGTCGGCGCTCTCGGGGATCCTCTGGACGGCCTTCTCGGCGTCGGCGATCTGCACGTTCCATGGAGTCTGCATGGGATACGCGGAGCCGAGTCGCAGGGAGAGAAAGAGCTGGTCCTGCGGGTTCAACCGGTCGCGGTACTGCCATGCGAGCCGGCGCACGCGGTTCATGTCGCCAGTGGAATTGTGCCAGCCATCGGACTCGATCAGGGCCGAGAGTGCGAGGGCAAACGTCGAATCAAGCCCCACCGCCTTCTCGAGCAGCGGTGTCGCCACCTGGAAGGCGGCGCGCCGGTAGGCGGTGACGCCGTCGAGATAGGCACGCAGCGCGTCGAGGTTGGTGGTGGTGAGCGCACTCAACTGGTTCTGGCTGGCGCCGGCGCCGAGTGCGAGCAGCTGCGCCGTGAGGCGATCGAGGAGCACGAAAAGACTGTCCTTCGGCCCGGTGACGCTGGTCTGCGCCACGGTGCTGCCGCCCGGCATCGCCAGCAGGGTCGCGCTGATGACGAGATGATCTGCCGGTCCGACGATGCTGCCCTGCAGCACGCGGCCGGCGCCGATCTTTCGTGCGACTCCGGTGACGGCACTGCCGTCGAGGTCCTGGGTGTCGGTGCCACCGGCATCGCGCACCGCGGCGAGGACGGAGCGGGTGTCGGCGGCGCGAGCGCCGCCCTCGCCGGTGAGCTTGGCCTGGAGCAGGTCGAGCATGCCCTGGCGGAGGTACTGAACGCTCGGGTCGGCGCCGGCCACGCGGAAGGGCATGACGGCGACGAGATTCGCGTCGAGCGGCTTCGCGGCGGTGCGGTTCCAGGGCTTCCATGCGAAAAGCGCCGCGGCCAGTGCCAGCAGCGCGGTACCGGCGATGGCGTAGGTGCGGAGAGGCTTCTTCGCGGGCGCCAGCGCCAGGGATGGCACCGGCTGTGTGTGGGTCGGGGTGATGCCGCCGCTCGACGCGGTGAGCGGCTCGAGCACCGTGACCAGCTCGTCGGCGGTCTGGAAGCGGTCGGCCGGGCGCTTGGCGAGGCAGCGCATGATGGCGGCATCAAGCGCCGGCGAGAGGCCGGCGCGCTGCTGTCCCACGGGGATCGGCGCCTGGGTGACGTGCGCCGCCAGGGTCTGCTGCGGATTGAGGCCGGGGAAGGGGGTGTGGCCGGTGAGCATCTCATAGCCCATCACGCCCACGGCATAGATATCGACGCGCGCATCCATCTGGGGATCGGCGGATGCCTGCTCCGGTGCCATGTACGACGGCGTGCCGAGTGCCACGCCGACGCTGGTGAGGTTGTGCTCGCCGGTGGCCTCGGTGACGGCCTTCGCCACGCCGAAATCCATCACCATGGCATGGCGTCCGGAGAGGAGCACGTTCTCGGGCTTGATGTCGCGATGGACCACGCCGGCCCGGTGAGCGATGGAGAGCGCCTCGGCGACCTCGGAGAGGAGCCGCACCGCATCCGACACGGGCAGCTCGCCGGAGCGGGTCAGGCGATCGCGCAGCGTCTCACCCTCGACATAGGGCATGACGTAGTAGAAGAAGCCGTCTTCCTCGCCGGAGTCGAGGACGCCGAGGATATGAGGATGCTGGAGTCGGGCGGCGACCTCGATCTCGCGGCTGAAACGGTCGGCGCCCAGCGAGGCGGCGAGCTCGGGGCGGAGCACCTTGATGGCCACCTTGCGGTGGTGCTTGAGGTCTTCCGCGAGATAGACGGTGGCCATGCCACCCTGGCCGAGTTCGCGTTCGATGCGGTAGCGGCTGGCGAGGGCGGCGGTGAGCCTGGCAACTGAGGAATTCAGAGATCGCCCTGGTGTGAGTTAGGAGGGGATGATAATTGCGTGGTCGGACCGACGCCCACGGCGCCCGATAGCTGGGTGCTTTGGGCGGGGGCCGCTCGTCCGCGGGCGCCCGACATGTGGTGCTTCGGACGGGGGCCGCTTCTCCAGAGGCTCCTCGGGGCCACCTATCTGAGGTTCGAGCTCAGGTCCAGGTGGCAGCCAGACCTTTGTCGAAGCGGCACCCCGCCCTCGCACCTTCTACGGGCGCCCGGACCTCATTCCCTTGTCGAACAAGCCGCCCCAGTGACGCGCCGAGTCTCAGACCGCGTCGGCGCTGCGACCCGAGACGGCTTGTAGCTGGCGCTGACCGGCTCTGAGAAGATCCTTCGCTGGGCGCAGGATGATGTCCAGATGGAAGCGCGAGCGAGCCTCAAGGATCTGTGCGGCCCAGCCGACAACGGTGGCCGCGTCGACGCCGTCGTGATAGTCACAACATCCGTCGGAACGCCGGACGGACATTGACCGCGAGAAGAGCCAATCCACGAGCTTGACAGCAAGGGAGTTCCGTAGATCCTTCCGGGAGCTTTGAAAGTACTCAACGATCCCATCTCGGAAGCAGCGATCGCGTGACATGGCCAGCCGCCTCATGTCACCGATGGCACTGAGCCTGACATCGAGCGTCTCAATCACCAGGTCAGGATCGATGTTTGCCGTCTCGACGGTCTTCTCGGCCATGTATCGAAGTAATCCCACGTCCTTCAGGTCAGTGAACAGTACGGCAACGGACGGGAGGTTGTCGCGTCCGGCACGCCCGAATTCCTGGAGATAGTCCTCTACGGATGCCGGATGCTGCCAATGTACGACCAGCCGGACATCGGGTACGTCGAGCCCCATACCAAATGCGCTGGTGCAGATCACGACCGGCGCGCGCGGCTCGGCCCGGCCCGTGAAGCGGGCGAGCAGCAATTCACGGTCATTTGCCGTGCCGAATCCTGAATAGTAGAAAGGCACATCAAGGCCCACACGCCGGAGGCCTTCCTGCAGCTGCTTGCCGACGTTGACGGTGGGTACAAAGAGCATGGCGCGACCGTCGGCGATGAGGCTCACAAGCCTCTTGATGATGGGATACCGCTGGTCCTCCGCCACGTCGAAAAGACGTGCGAGCTTGATATTCGGCCGGTCCACACCGGTCACAATCACTCGTGCGTCGGGAATGCCGAGCGATTCCAGGATGCGACCCTGGCCTGCTGTGCCTGCCGTCGCCGTGAACGCCAGCACTGGCGGGCTACCAAGGGCGCGGCGCACGGCACCCAACCTGCCATAGTTTGGGCGGAAATCATTGCCCCACCGGTCGATACAGTGTGCTTCGTCGACGATGAGGTAGCTGGGTCGTGACCGGATGATCTCCCGAATTTCGGACGGGCGCACCATCGTACGGTCAAAGCGCTCCGGGGTGCAGTAGAGGAACTTGACCGCACCGTCCCGCAGCAACTGATACCGAATCTTCTTCTCCTGCGGCGCCAGGTCACCGTTGATGAAAGTCGCCGGAATCTTATTGAGGTTTAGCGAAGCGACCTGCTGGTTCATGAGCGCCTTCAAGGGCGAAATCACGAACCCACAACCCTGCCTCAGCAGGGTGGGCACCTGGAAGCAGAGCGACTTGCCCGATCCAGTAGCGCTTACAAAGAGGAGCGACTCACCGCGAAGAGCGGCCAGGACAACATCCAGCTGTGGAGCGCGAAGGCGGGTCGCACCGAGCAGTCGAAGTGCGGCACCGAGGGAGTCATCAAGATTGTCGAGCTGGTGCTGACGATCCAGCCACCTGGCCAGTCGTAAGCCCCAGCGCTCGATCATTCGACGGGCCAGCGTGCCCTGGAGGTTCGGATGATGTGCCGCGTGACAACCGTCGCAAAGCGTGACGAGGTTCGCGGCCTCATCAGCTCCTCCGGCGGCACGCGGGATCAGGTGATGGACGTCCGCTTCGCCTCGCCTACATGGCTCGCCGCAGGACCGGCAAACATGGCCGTCGCGAGCAAGAACGACTTCCCGCACTGCACGCCAGCGTTGGTCCTGCTCGGTCGCGCAGTCGGGTGCGGGTGTCGTCACTCTAGGCCACCCGGCACGTCGGATCTGTAGTCGGCATTCGTGATCACCAAGCGCTTGGGCGTCAGAATCGGTAGCTGGACCAGCCTGCCAATACCCTGCACATGGCGTGCCCCAGCCTCAAGAGAAAGCGGCGACCGGGTCGAGCGCCCCATCCCGCATGCCAGCGGTGGGGCCTCTAGACCGCTCCAATTTGGCTATAGGGCTTCAGAAGGTGGCGCGTCGAATGGGGATGGCTCCGGAGGCTCTGTTGCCCGGCGCGTTCGTGATCGGGGCTGACTCACCGCCCAAATAGTTGGAGCGACGGCACGAGAGCCGGAGGAGCCACCCCAGAGACGCGGCCGCGCTACGATCCGCGGCGATTCGCCGCGTCGCGGCGGACGGTCTGCTTCTTCCCCTTGATGGTGGTACTGCGAAGTGCCGTGATGACATCATCGGCGAGGTCCTCGGGCAGCTCCACGAGGGAGAACTTTTCGCTGATCTCGATCGTGCCGATGCTGCGGGCCTCGATGCCGGCCTCGTTGGCAATGGCACCGACGAGATCCGCAGGGCGCATGTTGGCATTCTTGCCGGAGCCGATGAAGACGCGGACCATCTTCGGGCCCTTCCGCGCCGGCTTCTTCGCCGGGCGCTCCGTCTTCTCGCCGTGCTTCGTGTATTTCTCGCTTGCCGTAGAGCGCTCCCGCTTCCGGGGCTCCGGCGCGGGTGGAATCTCCATCGGCTCCTCTCCCGCCTCGGCCTGATGGGCAAGCTGGACCGCCGCAGCGGCGATGTCCATCACGTCGAACTCCTCCGCCAGCGTCTCTACCACCACGCGATACTTGTCGAGCCCGCCCGCCGCGATGGTCTCGCGGATGTCGGCGCGGGTGATCTCCAGGCGTTTCGCCTTGATGTCGTGTACCGTCGGCAGCGGTGCCACGGTGATCTTCTGCTTGGTGAGCGCCTCGATGCTTCGGAGCAGCCGGTGCTCGCGCGGCTCGGCGAAGGTGATAGCAACGCCCTCGCGCCCGGCGCGGCCGGTGCGGCCAATGCGATGGATGTAGGTCTGGGGTGACTCGGGGACGTCGTAGTTGATCACATGGGTGATGTGCTCGATGTCGAGACCACGGGCGGCGACGTCGGTGGCCACGAGCACATCAACGGTGCCACCGCGAGCGCGCTTCATGACACGGTCGCGCTGGAGCTGGTTCAGTCCCCCATGCAGCGACTCGACGCGGTACCCGCGACCGGCAAGGCTCTCGGCAAGGCTGTCCACCTCATGCCGAGTGCGGCAGAAGACGAGGGCGAGCGTGGGTGCCTCGAGATCGAGGACGAGGCCCAGGGCGGCGACCTTCTGCCCGCGCGCGAGCACGTAGGCCGTCTGGCGCACCTTGGGGAGTGCGCCGGCAGCGGTCTTCTCGCGGAGCACGAGGACGCGCACCGGATCATCGAGATGGCGCTCGGCGATCTTGGCGATGCGCGCAGGGAGGGTGGCTGAGAAGAGGGCAGTCTGCCGCTTGGTCGGTGCCGCCTCGAGAATGGCCTCGAGTTCGTCGGCAAACCCCATGTCGAGCATCTCGTCGGCCTCGTCGAGCACGATGGCCTGCACGCCGGTGAGGTCGAGGGTGCTGCGCCGGATGTGATCGAGTGCGCGCCCCGGGGTGGCGACAACGACGTGCACGCCGCGCCGCAGCACGGAGATCTGCTGGCTGAATGACTGCCCGCCGTAGATGGGCACGGTCCGGGCGCCGACGGCGCGACCGTATCGATGGAACGCCTCGGCCACCTGCATGGCGAGCTCGCGGGTCGGCACGAGCACGAGCACCGCGGGCCGGGAAGGCTCAGGGGCCTCGGGCGAGAGTCGCTGCAGCAGGGGGAGGGCGAAGGCGGCGGTCTTGCCGGTGCCGGTGGCGGCCTGACCCAGGAGGTCGCGCCCGCCCAGCAGCGAGGGGATGGACTCGCGCTGGACGGGGGTGGGTTCCTCGTAGCCGAGTGCGGTGAGGGCGTCGACGAGGGCGGGTACGAGGCCGAGGGCGGAGAAAGTTGTCATGGGGGGAAGATAGGGAGGGGCACCCCTCGAGCGCCCGAGCGCGTATCTTCTCGGCCATGACTTCCCCCACTTCATCGCCGATTGCCGACGAGCTGGACCAGCTCGTCACCCTCTCCAACATCATCGGCCGGGAGACGCGGCTGGTGCAGCCGGGCGGCGGCAACAGCTCGATCAAGACGACGCTGCCGGACGCGAGCGGCCGGATGGTTCCGGCGCTGCTGGTGAAGGGGAGCGGCACCGACCTCCGTTCGATCGAGCGGAAGGGCTTTTCGCGGCTGTCGCTGGAGGGCCTGGCGGGTCTCCGCGGCGTGTCGTCGATGAGCGACGTGGAGATGATGCGGTTCATGGGCGACTGCATGCTGGGCCGGGAGGGGCCGGCGCCGAGCGTGGAGACACCGCTGCATTCGCTGCTGCCGCACCGGGTGATCGTGCACACGCACGACGTGGCGACGATGAGCCTGACGAACGTGAAGGACAGCCTGGCGGAGCGGCTGGTGAAGGAAGTGTTTTCAGGTGAGGTGGCTTACGTGCCATATGCGCGGCCGGGTTTTCCGCTGGCCCGGTCGGTGGACCTCATCGCCGACCGGATCCCGGCGGGGACGATCGGGCTGGCACTGGCGCACCATGGCCTGGTGATCTGGGCCGACGATGCCGACGAGTGTCATGAGCGGCTGATGAAGGCGATCGCGGCCACGGAAGATTTTCTCAAGACGAGCCGGCGTGGGCGGCTGGTGCTCGGGCCCCCGCGTGTTGCGGTCATCGACACCGATGCCCGGTCGCGCGCGGCGGAAGCGGTGCTCCCGGCGATCCGCGGCGCGCTCGGCGGGTCGGAGCGGGTCATCCTGCACCTGGATGACAGCGAGAGCGTGCTCGCCACGCTGGCCTCGGAGCGGCTGCCGGAAGTGAGCGCGCGCGGGGTGGCGACGCCGGAGCACATCCTGCGCGCCGGGACGCGGCCGGTATGGCTCGACCTCGACCTCAACGCACCCGAGGCGCAACTGGTAGCGAAGACGCGGGCCCAGATCGCGGCGGCGCGCACCGAGTACGAGGCGTACCACCAGCGCCATGCCGCGCCGGACGAGGCGCCGCTGGGTGACTGGGCGAAGGTGGTGCTGGTGCCGGGCCTGGGCATGGTCACGGTGTTCAAGGACAAGAAGAACGCCGTCATCGCCAATGTCTGCTACCGTGCCACGCTCAAGGCGATCGAGAATGCAGAGGCGGTGGACGCGTTCCAGTTTATCCCGGAGGCGGAGGTGTTCGAGTTCGAGCACTGGCCGCTGGAGCGGCGGAAGATCGACGAGGAGATCGCACGGGAGCGGAAGTCGATGCTCCTGGCCCGGCACGTAGTGGTGGTCATTGGCGCTGGCAGCGGGATCGGCGAGGCGGCGGCGCATGCGTACGCCGAGTCGGGGGCGCATGTGGTGGTGGCCGACCTGGATCTCGCCGCGGCTGAGCGCGTGGCGGCGGCGGTAGTAGCGAAATTCTCGAATCGGGCAATTGGTGTCGCGGTGGATGTGCGGGATGATGCGAGCCTGCACCTGCTCTTCACCCGGACGGTGCGGGAGTACGGCGGGCTCGACAGCCTGTTCTACACGGCGGGGCTCGCGCCGAGGTTTGCGCCACTCACGGAGCTCACACGGGGCGACCTGCAGAAGCAGCTCGACGTGCACTATCTCGGCGCGGTGATGGGGATGGCGGGTGCGGCAACGATCATGCGGCGACAGGGGCTGGGCGGCAGCATCGTGGCATCGGTGTCGAAGGCGGCGCTGGTGCCGGGGAAGGATGCGGCGGCGTACGGCGGGAGCAAGGCGGCGATGCTGCAGGCGATCCGGGTCGCGGCAGTGGAACTGGGTGGCGATGGCATCAGGGTGAACGCGATCAATGCCGACCAGGTGGAGACACCACTGTTCCTGAAGTTCGTGGCGGAGCGCGCGGCGGGGAAGGGGATCTCAGTGGAGGAGCAGCTCGAGGCCTACGGAGGCGGAACCTGATGGGGGCGTCGCTCATTCCGGCGAGTGCGGTGGCGGACCTGGCGGTGCTGCTGTCGAGCGAGCGGTTCAAGTACACGACGGGGGATATCCTGACGGTGGACGGTGGGTTGCCGGAGGGGTTTCCCAGGTAGGCGGGTGGGCGGGTGGGCGGGTAGGCGGGTAGGCGGGTGGGCGGGTAGGCGGGTAGGCAGGTGGGCGGGTAGGGCGAGTACTCCTTGAGGATATGATGACTCGATTGCTGACGATTGCGTTGGCCCTTGTTGCCGGTCCCGTGGCGGCGCAGATACCGACGGCCGAGTACGCGGCGCGACGGGACAGTGTGGCCGCGCACCTGGGAGACGGTGTACTGCTGTCGTACGGCGCGGGCGAGCCGATGACGGACGAAGCCGACTTCCACCAACTACCAGCCTTCGAGTACCTGACCGGCTTCAACCGCATGAATGCGGTGTTCGTGATGGCGGTGCAGGGTGGTCGGGTGACCTACCAGATGCTGTTCGAGCCGCCGATCGACCCGCGGCGTGCGCTTTACGACGGCTTCGCGCCGGACTCGGCGGATCTGGAGCGCCGCACCGGCCTGGGCCTGCGGAATACCGACCAACTCCGGACTGTGCTGGACGAGCTCGCCGCGAGGGGCACGCTGTGGACGGTGACCGATTCACACAGCCGGGACTATCGCACAACCGACTCACTGAGTGCGGAGCGGTACTTCGTGCAGCGCTTCTGGGCGGCACATCCGTCCGTCACAGTGCGCAGTGCCGACGCGATGCTGGACTCACTGATGGTGGTGAAGAGTCCTGCCGAGCTGGCGTTGCTCAAGAAGGCAGTGGAGATCTCGGCCCAGGGTGAGGTTGCTGCGATGAAGGCGGTGCAGCCGGGCGTGAACGAAGGGGAGATCCACGCACTCACCGACTACACCTTCCGGATGGCAGGGGCCAGCGGGGCCTCGTTCCGCGCCATCATCGGTTCGGGTCCCAACTCGACCAGCTACCACTATCGCGCCAACGACCGGGTGATGCAGGCGGGCGAGATCGTGGTAATGGACATGGGCGCACTGTACCAGGGCTATGCCGGCGACGTGACGCGGACGATCCCGGTGGGCGGCACATACTCGGCGGACCAGGCGGCGATCTACACCATCGTGCGGTCAGCGCAGCAGGCGGCGGAGCGCGAGGCGAAGGCGGGAGCGCCGGTGGCGAACGGGGACAAGGCGATCCGCGCCATCATGGCGACGGAGCTGGCGAAACTGGGGCTGACGGAAGGTCCTGACGCGACGTTCGACCCGCCGTGGGCCGACGCCGCGCGCTGCGCACGAGTGCCGGTGGTGTGCAGCCAGGCATTTCTCTACATGGCGCATGGGCCGGGGCATGGGATCGGGCTCGAGGTGCACGATGCGGGTGGGTATTCATACTCGCCGACGGGCAAGTTCCAGGTCAATGAGGTGTTCACCATCGAGCCGGGAGTCTACATCAGCACGGCGCTGCTGGACATGCTGGCGGACACGCCGAGGAACCGCGCCTTCATTGCGAAGGTGCGGCCGATGGTGGAGCGGTACAACCACATCGGGGTCAGGATCGAGGACGACTACCTGGTGACGGCGGAAGGGGTGGAGTGGCTGTCGCAGGCGCCGCGGGAGATCAAGGAGATCGAGGCGGTGATGCGGTCAGTCACTGCGCGCCGGCCTTGGCCTGGCCCTGCAACAGCCCCGGCCAGTTCTGGAGGTACACGAACTCCGTGAGGCGGCCTTTCTTCGGCGAGATACACGGTGGCCATGCCGCCCTGGCCGAGCTCGTGCTCGAGGCGATAGCGGTCGTTCAGGGCGGTGGTGAGGCGGTCGATGGCGGTCATGGGGTAGCCTAAAGATACAGGGGCGAACGCGCTGGCGCGTCTTCGGGGAGGCTCAGACGCTCGCGCGTCTTCGGGGCGGCTCCTTCGGCTCTCGTACCGGCGCGGCCGAGTCGTGATTGCAACAGCTCGACCATCGGGGATGCCTGTTGGGGCAGTTCGATTGCGCCGCTGCCGGGTAACAGAGCCTCAGGAGCCATCCCCGTGCGACGCGCCCTTCGCGCCCTTCGCGCCCTTCGCGCCTTTCGCGCCCTCAGGGCTTGAGCACCGTCCACTCGACCAGGTTGAGCAGGTTGCCCACCGCCTCGGCTGACGACGTGGTGTAGGCAAAGCAGCCGGGTGCACCGTCGGCGCGCACGCCATCGAACCGGCCGATCGTCTCGCGCACCCATTCGTCCTGGGCATAGCTGCGACGGAGACAGAATCGCACGTGGTAGGGCTTCTCCATCACGAGTGGCTTGTACTTCCCGGCTTTCGCGTTGCGCACGGCAGTGGCCGATGCAGCGCGGAGCTCACGCTGGACCTGAGCGATGGGCTTGACCGCAGCGGCCGAGCGGGAGAAGGCGGTCTTGGTGGTGACGGTCTCGATGGGACCGAGCATGACGACGGTCTCGGCGGTGAGCACATCGTCGCCACTGGCGAGGATCATCGGCACGCCCATCTCGCCACCAATGAAGGCCGCGATGCCCGCCTCATTCAGGATCGTACCGTTCACCGTGAAAGAATCGAAGGCGAAGCTGTGGGAGATGATGCCGGGGGTGCCGGCATTGGCGTGCGCGCCCACGATCATCATCGCGTCCACCATGGGGTTGAGCCCGGTGGACATGACGATCGGCTTGGGATAGCCGCGGATGAGTATGGCCTCTGGATCCAGCTCCTCGACCACCACGTTGCGGAAGAGGGTCCCGCCGTGGCCCTCGTTCACGATGAACTGGGTGGCACCGGCGGCACGGGCGCCGGCGATGAGGGCGTTGATCTCCGCCGTGAGTTCCTCGCGGAAGCGCTGGTGTTCCTCCTCATTGCCACCGCGGTACCCGGGGCGCATCTCGGTGGCATTGCGCACGGCGGCAGCGAGCCCCTCCATGTCGGCAATGATGTAGACGCTGAAGCCGTCCTGCTGCATGACCTGCTCGAGCTTCTGTCGGGCCAGCTGGTATTCGGTGACGCCGTAGACGGCCCCCGGGGGCGTGGTGTCGCGCGGCGGGGTCGCCGCAGCGGGCGTCGCGGGTGCCTGGGCCGCCGCGGTGGCGGGCAGGGCAAGCAGGCATGCCAGGAAGAGGCGCCTCACCGGATCACGATCTCCTCGATGGCATCGAGCAGCCAGCCCATCTCCCTCGCACTGCTGGTGCTGAGGGTGAAGGTGCGGTCGCCCACCTTGTCGAGCTTGAACTCGGACAGCGCGGCCACCTGGGTCACGACGCTGTCGGGGAAACTGCGCCGAAGCTTGAACTGGACCTGGTACGGCTTGTCGAGGATGAGGGGCTTGAACCCGCCCTTCTTCGCGCGTCGCACCGCCTCGGTGGCGCCGGCCTGGAGCATTGACCGGACCTTCTGCGGACTGTAGGTGATCGCGGCACTCCGACCCACGGCATACTTGGTGATGATGGCGACGAAGTCGTTGTCGAGCATCGGCTTCGTTTCCGCGATCAGCACGTCGTCGCCGCTCACGAGGGAGACGGCGATGCCCAATTCTCCCGCGATCAGGGCGTTGATGCCGACCTCGTTGAGGACCTTGCCGTTCACGGTGAACGAGTCGAAGGCGAAGTTGTGCGCCATGACGCCCTTGCTCCCCGCGTTCGCGTGGGCGCCGATGAACATCAGGGTGCCGAAGCTGCTGTCGATGCCGGTGACCATGACGAGCGGCTTGGGGAAGCCGCGGATCAGGATCGCGCTGCTGTCGAGCTCCCACGGCAGCACGTTGGCGAAGAGGTTGCCGCCATGACCCTCATTCACCACGAAGCTCGCGGCACCGCCGGTGCGGGCACCCTTGATGGTGGCGTTCACCTCCTGGGTCAGGAGGGAGCGGAAGTGATTCCAGTAGTCGGGGGACGACCGGTCCTTGTAGGCGGGACCCTCATTGCCCGCGAGGACCTCGCGGCTGTCGACGGTGCTTCCCATGCCCTCCATGTCGGGGACGATGAAGACCCGGAAACCGGCTTCGTGGGGAACCTGCTTGTCGCGCCAGGGTGCCGAGCCGGTGCGCTGGGCATGAAGGGGCAGGACGAAGGCCGCAGAGAGGGCCACCGTCACAACGAGTGATCGCATTGCAACTCCGTTGGGGCGTGAGGGTCAGGTGTCGCTGAGCACGAGCAGTCGCAGGTCGGTCATTTCCTCGATCGCGTAGCGCACGCCCTCGCGGCCGAGTCCGGATTGCTTGACGCCGCCGTAGGGTGCGTGATCCACCCTGAAGCTGGGGATGTCGTTGATCACCAGGCCGCCGACCTCGAGCCGCTCAAAGCCGCGCAGGATCCGCCGCATGTCGTTGGTGAAGAGCCCGGCCTGGAGTCCCCAGGGGGAGTCGTTCACCTCGTCGATGACCTGTTCGAAGTCGGTGTAGGGCCGCAGGGTGGTGACTGGCCCGAAGATCTCCTCGCAGTTTACGCGCATGTCGCCCTTCGTGTCGAGCAGCACGGCGGGCTGGAGGATGGCGCCGGTGCGGGTGCCGCCCACGGCGAGCCGGGCGCCCCCGGCCAGTGCCTCGGCGATCCACGTCTCCGCGCGCTTCGCGCTGGCCTCGTCGATCATCGGGCCGACGTCGGTCGTCTCGAGGAATGGATCGCCGGTGCGGAGTGCGGCCACCCCGGCCACGAATCGCTCGGTGAACTCCGCGACGCGCGACTGGTGGACCAGGATCCGCTGGGTGGAGATGCACGACTGCCCGGCGTAGAGATAGCCGCCGGCGACGCATCGCTGCACCGCGCGGTCGAGGTCGGCGTCGGGCTCGATGATGACGGCGGCGTTGCCGCCCAGCTCGAGCGTCACCCGCTTGGTGAAGGCGCGCTGGCGGATGGCCCAGCCGGCACGGGCCGAGCCGGTGAAGGTGACCATGCGCACGCGCGGGTCATCGAGCATCGGCGCCGCGTCGTCGTTGGAACAGAGGAAGATCGAGAGTGCGCCGGCGGGATAGCCGGCCTCGCGAATGATGCTTGCCAGCAGGTACGTCGCGAGTGGGTCCTGGGGCGGCACCTTGAGGACCATGGTGGCGCCACAGGCGATCGCGGGGGCGAGCTTATGGGCGGCGAGCAGGACCGGGAAGTTGAACGGGACGATGGCCGAGATCGGCGCCAGGGGAAAGCGGCGGGTGATGGCCATGTGGTGCTCGCCGTGCGGCGCGAGGTCCATCGGGATCACGTCGCCCCCGATGCGGGTGGCCTCCTCGGCGCCCTGGCGGAACACGAAGATGGCGCGCTCGATCTCGGTGCGGGCCAGGCTCACCGGCTTGCCGGCCTCGGCGGCGAGGAGCCGTGCGATCTCGTCTTTCCGTGCGGCCAGGCTGTCTGCAATGCGGACGAGGACGGCCGCCCGCTCGTGCGACGGCAGGGCGGCGGCGGCTCGGGCTGACGCGGCGGCGGCGTCGATGGCCTGCTCGACGTCGGTTCGGGCGGCGAGTGCGGCATGGCCGACGACCGCGCCGTCGTAGGGGGAGCGGATCTCGGCGGTCGAGTTGCCGGTGTGGAGAGAGCCGGCCAGCAGGAACGGAGTTGTCGGCATTGAACTGTGAAGATACCGGCGCTGGCGCGTCTCCGGCGAGGCCGGATGCTGGCGCGTCTCCGGGGAGGACAGACGCTGGCGCGTCTCCGGGGAGGCTCCTTCGGCTCTCGTACCGGCGCGGCCGAGTCATGATCCCAACAGTTCGACCATCAAGGGTGCGGGCAGAAGAGCTCGATTGCGCCGCCGCCGGGTAACAGAGCCTCAGGAGCCATCCCCGTTCGACGCGCCGTCGTAGCTCCCCGCGGGCGACGGCCCCGGATCAGTCCTCGTTCCGGGCGCGAGAGGCAGGGTTGGTCGAGAGAGGACCTGCCGGCGGTGGACCTGTGCGCCGCATCAGGTACCAACCGCCGTGCCGAAGGTCCTCGCGAGACCAGCCCTGCCTCAGCGCCCGTTCTAGGGGAGTGCCGGCGGAACCGCCGGGCCGGCGGGCAAATGCTCCATCAGGTAGCGCGTCAGCGTGCTGTAGATGTGCAACGTGGTGCCGTTGCCCTCGCAGATGCAGTGCGTGCGGTTGGGATAGGACATGAAGTCCACCTGCTTGTTGAGCTCGATGAGCCGATTGAGCATGAGCTCGACGCCCTGGTAGTGGACATTGTCGTCGCCGGTGCCGTGGATCATGAGCAGGTGACCCTGGAGGCCCTCCGCCTGGTTGATCGCGGACGCGGCCTGGTACGCGGCGGCATTGGAATCGGGGAGCCCCATGTAGCGCTCCTGGTAGATGGTGTCGTAGAAGCGCTGGTCGGGGACGGAGGCGACACTCAACCCCACCTGGTAGACATCGGGATACCGGAACATCGCCTGCAGGGTGGATGATCCGCCGCCGCTCCAGCCCCAGATGGCGACACGGGTGGGATCGATGTCGGGGCGGGTGCGTTCCATCGCGCGCACGGCATCGGCCTGCTGGGCGCTGGAGAGCACGCCGATCTGCCCGTACACCGCCTTGCGCCATTCACGTCCCTTGGGCGCCGGGGTTCCCTGGTTGTCCACACTGGCCACCAGGTAGCCGGCATCGGCGATGGCCTGGAACCACAGGCGTGAGGCGTAGCCCCAGCTGTCCGTGACGGTCGTCCCCGCCGGCTCGCCATAGACGTACATCAGCAACGGATAGCGTTTTCCCGGCTCCATGTTGCGCGGCTTGATGATCCAGCCGTCGAGGCTGGTGCCATCGTTGAGCGTCACCTGGAAGAACTCGCCCGGCGTGACGAACTGCTTCGCCCGATCGGCGAGCTGGGTGTTGCTCACCAGGGTGCGCACGAGCTTGTGGTCGGGCAGGGAGACGAGGTCGGTGACCGGCGGGGTATCGAAGGTGGACCAGCGATTCATGGCCCACTTCGCATCGGGCGACACGCTGTAGGCGTGGCTGCCGGCCTGCGTCGCGGGCGTGACGCGCTCGGCGCTGCCCTTGCCGTTGAGCCGGGTGCGATAGAGGTAGCGCTGGGTGGCGTTCGATGGCGATGCCATGAAGTAGAGCCAGCCGCCCTTCTGGTCGACTGCAGCAATGGAGATCACGTCATAGCTGCCGCGCGTCACCAGCTGCGCGGCGCCCGTCTCCCTCGAGATGATCCACGCGTGGCGCCAGCCGTCGCGCTCGCTCAGCCAGAGAAAGCGCTTGTCGTCCTTGAGCCAGGTGACATCATCGACCACGTCGAGCCAGGCGGCGTCCGTCTCGGTGAAGACGGTGCGTACGGCGCCGGTGGCGGCATCGGCGAGCTGCACCGCGTCGGTGTTCTGCAGGCGGTTCATGCGCTGCAGGAGCAGCTCCTTCGAGCCGGCCCACTCCATCCAGGGGAGGTAGTCCTGACGGGGATCGCCGGCGAGCTGCAGCCAGGTGATGTCGCCGCCCCGGGCACTCACCACACCAGCGGTGACCGCGGAATTAGTGGTGCCGACGAGGGGATACTGGATCGGCACGGTGAAGGGATAGAGGGAGTCGGTGTTGTTCATCATGAGGAAGGTGCCGACGCCGGTCATGTCGAAATGCCAGAAGGCGATCCGCTCACCGTCGGGCGACCAGCGGAAGCCATCGCGCAGGGAGAACTCCTCCTCGTAGACCCAGTCGCTCATGCCGTTGACGTGGAGCGAGTCGGCCCCGGTGGTGAGCCGGGTGACGGACTGATCGGTCAGTCGTTCGACGTAGATGTCGCCCCGGGACACGTAGGCGACGCGATCGCCCTGGGGGGAGAACCTGGCATACATGAGCGATGACACCGGTGCCTGGCTGCCCACCTGCTGCAGCGTGGCGGCGTCGCGATCGAGCACCCAGTAGTCGCCGCGGGTGTTCTCGCGCCACACCTTCTCGGTGTTGGTGAAGATGAGGAGCCGCTTCGCGTCGGCGGACCAGGTGTAGTCGGCGATGTCGAGCGGCACCGAGTCGCCGGGCGGGATGAGGCTCGCCGCGGGAACGAGGATGCTTCGCTCGCCGGACTTGGTGTCGTAGCGGACGATGTCGCGGCCGCCCTTCACGCTGGGGGAGCGCTCCACAGTGCTGTAGGCGGCGCCCTTCTCGATCCAGCGAGCGGGCCCGAATCGCTGGGGGGAGAACCAGGTCGAGTCGAAGATGAGCTTGAGGTTCGCGGTGGTGGAGGCGGGAACCTGGGCGCTGAGCGGTGCCGCGGCGAAGGCGAGGAGCGCGACCGAGAGGCGAATTTTCACCGATTTTCCTTGGATGCTGGTGCGTCTCCGGGAAGGCCGGACGCTGGCGCGTCTGCTTGAAGGCAGTTGGACGCTGGCGCGTCTCCGGGGTGGCCGGACGCTGGCGCGTCTCCGGGGTGGCCGGACGCTGGCGCGTCTCCGGGGAGGCTCCTTCGGCTCTCGTACCGGCGCGGCCGAGTCATGATCCCAACAGTTCGACGATCAGGGGTGCGGGCAGGGGAGTTCGATTGCGCCGCTGCCGGGTAACAGAGCCTCGGGAGCCATCCCCGTTCGACGCGCCGACGTATTCTCCCCCTACCCGCCTACCCGCCTACCCGCCTACCCGCCTACCCGCCTACCCGCCTACCCGCCTACCCGCCCACCCGACCACCCGCCTCAGTTCTTCTTTGCCGTGCGCCCGACAAGGATAGTGATGTTGTCGGTACCGCCATCCTCGAGGGCATCGTTGACCAGGTCGTGGCACACCTGCTTTGCCGATGTCATGGTGCGGAGCCGCTCGGCGATGCGCTCGTCGGAGACGTGCTTGGTCAGTCCATCGCTGCACAGCAATCCTACCTGTCCCCAGAACTGCTCCATGAGGGTGACCACGGGAGCGGCCTGATGCCCGCCAATGGCACTGGAGAGCACGTTGGCCCAGCGGGTCCGGGGCGCGTCGGTGCGGCTGAGGATGCCCTGGTCGATGAGCTCCTGTGCCATGGTCTGGTCGCGGGAGATCTGCATCAGCTTGTCGTCGTGCATGATGTAACAGCGGCTGTCGCCGACCTGGAGGAGGTAGGCGCGGGGCCAGATGCCCAGCCACAGGGTGAGGGTGGTGGCCATGTTCTGCCGCGCCTCGTCGTCGGCGGCCGCCTGCAGGATGGCGGAGTGCACCTGCATCGCGGCGTCGGCGAGGGTATCGGAGAAGGCGGCGTTCCTGGCCCCGGCGGCGTAGTAGGCCTTGAGGCTGTGGCTGACGTACTCCATGACGCGCTCGACGGCCAGCCGGCTCGCCTCCTCACCGGCCTGGGTGCTGCCGACGCCATCGGCGACCATCGCGATATAGGCGAGGCGCTTGGCGGCGGGCCAATGGGTCTCGGGCGGCAGGCTGGTGATATGGATATCAACGTGGCGCCGGAGCGACGCGATCAGGAAGTGATCCTGGTTGGTCTTCCGCACCTTGCCGATATGGGTGAGACCGTAGATGTCGAGTTCCGCGTCGGTCGGACTGCGCGTCTCTTCGGCCGTCATCGGGGGATTTATCGGTGTCGTCATGTATGTAGGATGCCCCATTTTCGCGATGAGGGCAAATGTGGAGCGCTGCGCGCTGGACGTGAGGACGTGAGGACGTGAGGACGTGACGACGTGAGGACGTGACGACGTGAGGACGTGACGACGTGAGGACGTGAGGACGTGAAGGGCAAAGTGAGGGATGAGGTGGAGTCGGATTCCTGTACAGCAGATCCTGTACAGCAGTCGGTAACGCAAGTCACTGTGCGCAACAGCGAAATGCGCGATACTGTCGAGTCCGCATTCACTGGCCCACCTGCAGCAAGCAGATCTCATGAAAATCCGGTACCACCTGGTGGCCGCGCTGATCCGCGGCAGCCCTCGCTTGCAGCACCCAACCGAAAACAGTGTCATCCAGCCCCCATCGAGGCGCCCGTGACCATCGCTGCGGCGGTGACTGGGGGCGTGAGCGTTGGCAACGCCGTGACGGTGAGTGACGTGGGATGGAAGGCCAGTTTCGGGGGAACGATCCAGGTGGAGACTGACGCGACGGTGGTCTACGCGGTGGTGTTCGGCGGATCGGGAGGGCGGGCGCCGGTGACCGGCGTCACAGTGGGGTCGCAGGCACTCACGAAGATGAAGAGCGCCACTGGCCCGAATGCATCGTCACTCGACATCTATCGGCTGATCGCGCCAGCCACTGGCAGCAAGGCGATCACGGTGGCGCGGGGGAGCCTGGGCTACGATCCGGTCCGCGTCACGGTGTTCACGGTGCGGGGTGCCAGCACGAGCGATCCCAATGGGCCGATGACGTCGGTGGACATCACGCCGGGCACGGCCACGGCGACGCGCACAGTCAGCATCAGTTCGGTTACCGGCGGCCTGACGATATCGGCGGTCGTCGGCTCGCCGAGCTACGTCAACGGGAGTGGTGTGTCAGCGACGCCGGGGTACCAGTCGATCGTGGCCACCGGTGAGGATGCGGACGGCGGGTTTGGCGTGATCGGCAGCGCACCCGGCGCCGCCGCCGTGACGCATTCGTGGAACCTCCGGGCCGATGCTGCGGGTCGCTATGCCTTCCTGATTGCCTTCAGTATCAATGGCGGCGGAGGGTCAACCACGCCGCCGGCTCCGGCACCGGAACCGCCGGTGACGCCGCCCCCGGCGCCGTCGGAGCCGGACGTGGTCCCGGCCCCTGCCGGCACGGCGACTTTCGGGACGCTGGTGACGCTGAGCGACAACGGCTGGGTGTCGCCGTTCGGGGGCACGATCAATGTCGAGTCGGATGCGACACTGGTGTACGCGGTGGTGTTCAACGGCAGCGGCGGGAACGCGCCGATCAGCGGGGTATCGCTGGGCGGACGGGCCTTCACGCGGATCAAGAGCGCGGAGCGCACCCTCAATGCCTCGCTGGATGTGTTCCGCCTGGTGGGCCCCGCCACCGGGCCGCAGACCATCGCGATCACCCATGCGAAGTCGGGCTACGATCCGGTGCGGGTGAGCGTGTTCACGGTGCGGAGCGCCAACACGAGCACTCCCAACAACGCGGTGACTGAGGTGGAGATCACGCCGGCCACATCGGTGGCGACGCGCGCGGTCACGGTGTATTCCAGCTCCGACGGGCTCACGATCTCGGCGGTGGCGGCGTCGGGGATGTATGCCAACGGCAACGGGATCACGGCAACGCCGGGGTTCCAGACGACGCGCTCCAGCGGCGAGGATCCCGACGGCCTGTGGGGCGTGCTGGGAAGTGCGCCTGGTGCCGCAAGCGTGGTGCACTCGTACAACCTGCGGGCGGATGCAGCGGGCCGGTCGGCATACGTGGTCTCGTTCACGGTCAATGGAGCGAGCGGTGCCGCGGCACCCCCACCACCGCCTCCAGCGCCGGCACCGTTGCCACCACCGCCGAGTGCCGGGTGGAGCACCGTCCTCGACTATGACATGGCGCAAATACCGCCCCACAGCCCCGACAGCTACCTCGGCTGGACGGCGTACGAGCGGCCATGGGAACAGATGTTCTACACCAACCTGACCGCGGTGACGGACGCGACCCAGCCCGGTGGCGGCAGTCCGGGGGCGGCGCGCGTGTGGTTCCTCAACTCGCTGCCGGGTGGCTATGCGCCGATCAACTTCGAGTGGGGCGGTCCATGGCCGTCGAACACGGGGTCGATCGACCTGACCTTCACGATCAAGCTCTCGGCGAACTGGGACAACAACGGGGTGAACGGCGGCAATGACGGCATCAAGCTCTTCTTTTTCGGGCGCCAGCCGCAGAACAACCACTTCATCGCACTCCAGAGCCTGCAGTACAACGGGGCCGAGGTCTCGGGCAACCCGGCGCTGGGCAGCGCGCGGGTGTCGGTCGGGTTGCAGAACCCGACGGTGACCTACAAGACCAACGTGAACCTGACGCGGGATGCCTGGCACACGATCCGGATGCAGGTCGTTGCGAACACGCCGGGCGTGGCCAACGGCCAGCTGCGGGTGTGGGTGGACGGGGTGCAGGCCCTGCTCAACACCGGCATGAACGACCAGCCGCTGTACACGGAACGGACGAACGTGATGTTCTACTCGTCAGGACAGACGGCGCAGCAGAACCGGCTGGAACTGGAGCCGACGTATGGAGCGGGACTGCAGAGCCCGCCCTACACGCAGTGGTTTGATGTCGGGCACGTCACGGCGGCGGTGAAGTAGGCGGGTAGGCGGGTAGGCGGGGAAGGCAGCTGCGTGAGGAGTGAGGAGTGAGGAGTGAGGAGGCCTAGGGATGAAGCCGACGCTGCGCCAGAGTGGGGCAGGCTCGAAGTAGCGGCCACCGGCAATGACGAACCGGACGTTCCGGGTATCGCTGATGCGCTCGAGCGGGTTGCCATTCACGACAAGAATATCGGCACGCATGCCTGGCTGGAGCGTGCCGCTTTCCTTGTCCATCCCCATGGCGCGGGCGGGAACGAGGGTGGCGGCCTGGATCGCCTCCATGGGGGTGAAGCCCGCCTGTACATAGAGCTCGATCTCGCGGTGGATGCTGTAGCCCGGCACGGTAAGGTCGGTGCCGGCCACGATGGGCACGCCGGCCTTGTGCAGTGCGCCAATGATGGCCAGGAACGCCTCGAACTGTTCCCGGGCCTGTGCCGCGCGCGCCGCTGGTGCGCCGGTGTGCGTCAGGGACTGGCGGAGTTCGGGTGCCACCTTGTCCACGCCGGGCTCGAAGGCACTCACCGGCTGGTCGGCGGGATGGGCGTTGAGCTCGTAGAGCGCAATGGTGGGATCGATGACAGTGCGATGCTCCACGAGGAAGGCGATCGCCTGCTGGGCCGCGGGTGAGTCGACCTGGAAGGGCGTCGAGTCCCCGGCCGTGCGCGCCATGGCATAGATGAACTGGATGTGGTTGACCTGGTCCATGCCATCGGTCACGCCCTGAAATCCATCCATGCCGCGGGGTATGTGTCCCGTCACGGTCATGCCGAGCGTGTGGGCCTCGGCGGTGATGGCCACGAGGACCGAGTCGGCGATGCTGCTGTAGATCTTGATCTGCTCGAAGCCGGCATCATGATAGCGGTGCACCCACTCGATGCCCTGGGCCGGGGTGCCGGCGCGGGCGAGACCGATCCCGTTGGGGCCGTCGCCGTCGATGATGCCGGCGGAGAGGAGGCGGGGGCCGATGCCGCTCCCGCTGTTGAGCACCTCGCGCGCGCCGACGAGGAACTCGAACTGGTTGCCGACGTCGCGCGCGGTCGTGACGCCGGAGGCGAGGTAGATCGGTCCCCATTCGACCTGGGCGTAGTGCGCGTGCATCTCCCAGAGGCCCGGCATCATGGTGAGGCCGCTGATATTGATGATCCGGGCGCCGGGCGGAATGCGCACGGCGGCACGAGGCCCGACGGCCAGGACCTTCGCGCCGCTGACCACGATCGCGGCATCAGGCACCGGTGGCGCGCCGGTGCCGTCGATGAGCGTGCCGCCAACAAGCGCCAGAAGCGTATCAGGCCGGGTTGCCTTGCCACTCGATCCTGAAAGGGCGGCGATCGCATCACCGGCGGCGAGCCGCACGAAGGTGCCGGTGGCCGACTCGTAGCCCTCCTTCACCGCCTGTACCGGGTCGAACTCGGCGTCCACGGTGGCGACGGCCACCAGGTCGCCTCGGGCATCCAGCCAGAGCGTCTCACGTCCCCAGATCAAGCCGGCCACGCTGAACCGCTGCAGCACGGTGGACCGGTCAGCCACGTGGATGGTGTCGGTGCCCCGTGCCGTGATCTCCAGTGTCGCGCGGGGACCAGGTCGAGCGTCCGCGGGCGTCCGCGGCGGAGCCACTCGCGCATGATCGCCTGCTGGATCGCCATCGGCGCGTACCCGCGCGCGGGGAAGGCGCCCCGGGCGAGCACGGTGGTGACGGTGCTGTCCTCGCGGATGGTGGCGGAATCACCAAGCAGTGTCACGTCGAGATCGACGGTGGACATGCGGGATGTCTGTCCACCCAGGGTGAAGTGCGTGGGACGGCCGCTGGCAGCGTAGTCGAGAGTGGAGACGAGGGTGATCGGGGTGCCGCGGTCGGTGAAGGTGAAGCTGGTGGAGAGACGCCGGGTGCCGCTTCGCTCCTCGGTGATGTGCCAGGTTTCGCGGCCGATCGGGTTGCCGATCTTGTGCAGGATAAACACACCCGACGTGTCCCCGACGAGGAGCGACGCTGCCAGGGCGACCAGGTGCGGTGTCATGAACGCTGATACAGGACGATGGTGGCGAAACGCCTGGCGGCCTCGCGTCGAGCGGGCGGTGAGAACTTGTCGAGGAAGGCCCAGAGCCAGCTGAACTTCATGGTACGACCAAGCCGTCGACCCTCGAAGAACGTGGAGCGATACTCGACTTCCCGCCAGCCGAGTGCCGCGAAAAATCCCGGGCCATCGGAGGGCCCGAACACGAAGGGTGCGTTGCCGGCGCGCGCGGCGGGCGCCCAGTTCTTCTCCATCATCTTGAGCAGCCCGGGGCTCGCGAGGTCGGTGAGCCACAACTGCATCGACGGGATGTCGTGCAGGTCGCGTGCGAGGTTGGTGACCTGCTGTTCCTGCAGGTAGATGAGCAGTCCTTCAGTGATCACGAGCACGCGCCTGGATGCGGCGCCTACGGAGCGCAGGAGCTCGCGCCGGGCGAAACCGTCGGCGAGATCCACTCGCACCTGTTCATAGACGCAGGCGGCGCGCTCACCTCCGATCACCGAGTGCTTGTAGTCGAGCATGTCGGGAAGGTCGACGTCGATCCAGCGCAGGGCGGGCGGGAGCGGCAGGCGCCAGGGGCGGGCGTCAAGGCCGGCGGCGAGATTCAGCACCGTGTCGATACCGTCGGCGCCGATGCAGCGCAGGATGATCTCATCCATCACCGCGGTGCGGGTGACGAGCGGCCACGACATCTTGCGTCCCTCGGGCAGCGCGTCGAGGATCTTGAATCCGCGCTCGCCTGCCAGGCGCCTCGCGTACGGATCGCGGAAGATGGCGTCGGGGCGCTCCGTCTCCAGGGCGCGGTAGCAGGCGACCCACAGCGCGGTGTCGGAGACGTGGGTGATGGGGGTGGTGTCAGGCATGGATGGGGACTTAGGGCGTGAGGACGTGAGGACGTGAGGACGTGCGGGGAAGATGGGGGGTGTGGGGGCGGGCCGCCATGGTGCCCGCCCGGTTAACGTTCGCTGATGCAGACGGTGGTCGTGATCGCCAACCCGGTGGCGGGCCGTGGCCGAGCCGTGGGGGCGGCGCGGGCGGCGGTGGCGTTGCTGGCGGAGCGGGGGGTCAGCGCCGAGCATGTTCACGACCGAGGCGCCGGGGCATGGGCGCGAGCTGGCAGGCGCGGCCGTCGTGCAGGGATGCGACCGGGTGCTGGTCGTGGGCGGGGACGGGACGCTCAACGAAGTGGCGAGTGGACTGGCACACACCTCATGTGCGATGGGCGTACTGGCGGCGGGCAGGGGCAACGATTTCGCCGGTGCGCTGGGGTTGCCGGCCGACCCGGCGACGGCGGTTGCCGCGATGCTGTCCGATGTCAGGCAGCCGATGGACCTCGGGGTGCTCAATGGTCGCCTGTTCCTCACGGTGGCGGCGGCGGGGTTCGATGCGGCGGTGGCGCGGCGGGTTCACCAGGGCGGGTTCGGGATGTTCGGCGGCCACGCCTACCTGGCCTGTGCCCTCTGGATGCTGCCATGGTGGCCCGCGCCGCGATTCCGGATCCGGGGTGATTTCGGGGAGCGGGAAGGGCCTTATCTTCTCGCCGCGGCGGGAAACACGTCCCGGTACGGCGGCGGCATCCGGATGACGCCGGCGGCGTCGCCCGACGACGGGCTGCTCGACTGCTGCCTCATTCGAGACCCCTGGCGGGTGCGCGCGCTGGCGCTGCTTCCACAGACGTACTCGGGACGCCACGGTCGATTCGCCGAGGTGGAGATGGTGCGAACGCGACGGCTGGAGATCGAGGCGGCGGGCGAGGTGTTCATGACGGCTGATGGCGAACTGATGGGAGAGTCGCGCGCGGTGATCGAGGTGGCACCGCGCGCCCTGCTGATCCAGGGAGGGTTTGCGTGCAGAGACGGAGACAGGTAGCGATTGCAGCAGGGCTGATGGCGATGCTCTCAGCATGTGGCGGCAAGGACAAACCCAAGCCGACGCAGGGCGAACAGATGGACGAGGCGAAGGACCGCTGGTCCCTCGACAGTGCGCGGCGTGACGCTGAGCGGGTGGCCGCCGCGGCGCCGAGCGCGCTCGAGGGGGCCACCTGGCGACTCGTGCGGTTGCGCACCCCGAGCGACACGGTGCTGACGCCGGCGCGTGGGGCGGAGTACACCGTCGAGTTTGCTCCGGATGGGCGGGCAAGTGTGGTGGGCGACTGCAACAGGGGGTCGGGTACCTGGAAGGCGACCCCGCCCAATGTCCTGGCGGTTGGCCCGCTGGCGACGACGAGGGCGATGTGCCCTCCCGGCTCGCTCTCGGATCGCTATCTCGGTGGCTTCCAGTCGATGCAATCGTACGTGATCGTGGATGGCAAGCTCTACATCAGCACCACGGACAACGGCATCTACGAGTTCGCGCCGGAAACCGTCGAGGCGCCCGCACCAGCGGGGAACAACAGTGTGGAGGCGATCTTCCTGTGCACCGACTCTGCGGGGGCGCGGAGCCGGGTGCTCGCGACATTCACCGGTGGCGCCAAGGCCAAGGTCACCCTCGTGCGAGGCAAGGCCACGGTGGTGGTGCCGCAGGTCGTGGCGGCCAGCGGGGCGCGTTATGAGGGGTCGGGAGTGACCTTCTGGAACAAGGGTCGCCGAGCGATGCTGACCTGGCACGGGGACAGCCTGTCCTGCGCGACCACCGACGAGTGAGGCTGGTTTCCGCGGTTCTCCTGGGTGGGCTGCTGCCTGCCGCCCTGCCGCTCACCGGTTCGGCGCAGGTCGCGCCGGGACACGTGGCGTGGCATGACCTGATCACGCCCGACCTCGACTCGTCAAAGCTGTTCTACGGCCAGCTGTTCGGCTGGACGTGGCGGGCGCCCACCTCGGGGAAGGGTGTCACGTACGTGGTGGCGGAGCGGGCCGGCGTGGCGATGGGCGGGATCGCCCTCTCGGCGGACAAGGCGAGCGGGTCACAGTGGATCACGTATTTCATGGTACACGACGTCCCGGTATCGGTGCAGGCGGCGCAGGACTCGGGCGCGCGGGTGATCGTACCGGCGAAGAAGACCGGCAGCTGGGATGACGACACGGCCCTGCTCACCGATCCCCAAGGTGCGGCCTTCGGTCTGATGAAGCCGGGGCACGAGCCCGAATCGGTCGAGGCGGCCACCACCGACTGGCTGTGGGTCGACCTGTGGACCACCGACGTAGCTGCAGCCACGGCATTCTATGGTGGCCTCTTCGGCTATGAACTCCGGGCGGAGCAGGTGGCGGGGAAGACCACCAACGTGTTCCTGCGCGACTCGATGCCGGTGGCGGGCATGCTGCAGATTCCAGTGAAGGGTGTGCGACCGAACTGGCTGCCGACGGTCCGGGTGGACGACGTGGCTGCCATGGTGAGCCGGGCGGTGGAACTGGGGGCCCGGGTGATCATGGCTCCGCGAGCTGACGTACAAAAGGGAACGGTGGCGATCATCGCCGACCCGACCGGTGCCGCGCTGACGCTGCAGGAGTGGAATGCGCCCGCGGCAGAAATGGGGACGCGATGAGTCGCAGGCCGGTGCGCGCGATACGGGTGCTGGCGGCGATCACGCTGCTGTACGCCTCGGCGTGCGCCGGCCCGGCGAGGCTGTCGTCGGTGAGCGTCGGCGCCGTGCTTCCGGCGCCGTGGAGCGGGGTGACGATCGACACGGCGGTGCCGATCGGGTATGGATGGTGGTAACCGCCGGGCGTGAGGACGTGAGGGCGTGAGGTAGGGGCTAGTGTACGGAGAGCCTGGCGACGCCAGCGTCGGCGTCGCTCCAATTGTGGTTCAGCGCCGTTTCGGCGCGGCTCGCGGTGGCGGCATCGCCGGCAGCACGCGCCGCCTGGGCCAGTCCTCGCAGTGACAGCGAGCGCCCAGGCGCCATGGCGAGCGCCCGGGCAAACTCAGCCTGCGCGTCGGCGGCCTGGCCCTGTGCCAGCAACACTTCCGCCAGCAGTTCGTGCGTCGGCTTCACGATATCGGGCGGGCCATATTCGGCGGCGAGCCCATCCTCGAACGCCGTGGCCTCACGCAGGATCCTGATTCCCTCCGCGGTGCGACCGGCGCTGATCTCCACCAATCCGTGCAACTCCTGCTCCAGTGCCGTCGCCGTCTCGGTCCTGCCATACGCGTCGGACCTGGCTGCTGCATTGATCCGCCGTATCTCCTCGAGGGCAGACGCGGTCGCGTCGGTATTTCCGCGTCGATAGGCGGCATACCCCGTGGTGAAGGCGGCAATGGCCTGCGGCGAGGTGCCCAACCCGGCGGTGTCCACGCTCCATCCGAGCACCGGGTCGTTCCACTCCTCCGCATCGATGACCTGCTGCGCGCGCATGAGCACGAGGTAGTAGCGCGTCGCGCGTGATGGCGGGTTGGTCATGTTGGCCCGCGTGAGCTCGAGGAGCTTGCGCGAGTCGGCGTAGCGTCCCTCCTGCAGCAGCCCGTACTGCAACCAGCTGGTATAGTGCCCCGGCCGCCACCTGGCGCTGTCGGGGCCGGCGGCCACCGCATTCTGGGACACGACCTCGGGCCACATGCCGAGTGCGAGGAAGATGTGCGTGGTCATGTGCTGCGCATGATCGGCGCCAGGCGCGATCTGCGAATAGCGCCGGGCGGCATAGAGACCGATGGGCGCATGGACCGGATCATCGAAGGCGTGGATGACGTAGTGCGCCGCACCGGGATGATCGGGATTGCGGCGCATGACCTCCTGGGCGAGGGCACCGGCGCGCATGTAGGTGGGGACATCGCGCACGCCCTGGCTCAGCGCCATGAGCGAGAGGGCATAGAACGCGAGGGCTTCATTGTCCGCGGGATCGGCGGCGGAGAGCTGCTCGAGCGCCCGGGAATACAGGGTATCGCGCTGGGCCTTGGCGCCGTCGCCATAGAGGATCTCGACACTGGCGAGCCAGGCCTTTTCACGGGGCGTGGCGGCGCGGGCCTGCCGTTCCGCGGGCGTTGGCGCGAGGCGGGCCAGCGCTGCACGCCCCGAGTCGACGTTCTGCTGGTTCCAGAGCCCGTGGGTCCAGGTCATTGCCTCGCCCCAGTAGGCGAGGGCGAAGCCGGGATCCTGTGCCTCTGCCTCGCGGAAGGCGGTGGCGGCATCCTCGTACTCGAAGCTGTGGAGCAGCTTCACACCACGGAGAAACGCCGGCTGTGCGGCGGCGCTGCCGGAATTGGGAAAGACGATGACGCCGAGCTGTTCCTGCGCGGCTGCGGGCGTGGCGCCGAGGAGGAAAATGCCTGCGGCGAGGACGCTACGGAGATGTGGGGTTCGCATGGCAGGCAATATGTACGTCAGGGACGCCTGATGTCAGGACTGAGCCTGGTGAGCGCACTGGTCGCCTCCGCTACGTACGGCTGCAGCGACGGGTCGGCGTGGCGCCACGCCTCCGCGACGAACCGATAGCGCTGCAGGGCCACCGCGGTATCGGCCATGTGTTCGGCGATGCGGGCAAGGTCGAGGGCGGCGAGGACCGCGGATGGCGTGTCGCCGTTGGAGTAGCCCCACTGATCGAGCAGCCCGGCCGCCTCGCGATAGTCGCCCCGGGCCGCGAGGAGCCGCGCGAGTGTCACCTTCTCATGGAAGCAGAAGGCGACTGCGCAGAGGGAGTCGGGCAGCGCACCAAGCAGCCTGGCCGCCCGGAGCGAATCGCCCCGGGCCAGCGCCAGGTAGGCAACCGCGGTGCCGTGCAGGTACCGTCCGCGCGATGCCGCGACGCCGGCCGAATCACGTGCCACCTCCGCCGCGCGCTCGGCCAGGCGCATCAGTGACACGCTGTCACCCCGGGCCAGCCACCAGGGCGCACCCCTCAGGTAGCGCGGCAGGATCCGACCGGGAGTTCCACCCCATTCTGCGTCCGGCGCAAGGGCGCCGGCGAATATCCGCCCGGCAGTGGAATCGGGGATCGCGCCGAACAGGGCGAGTTCCAGGAACGGGTTCAGTGACGCGGCCCGTACTCGCGAAGCGGGCTGTCGAGCGGGCAGCGCCTCCGCGGCGGCCGCCAGATGTCCACGAAACGCCAGCGCCCGGGCCAGGTGGCGAGTACGGAGCAGGGGATCGCTGACGTAGATGTCTGCTCCAGACTGGGGGGCCTTTCCTTCCGCCACCAGCCGAAGGAGGACCAGCGCCGCTTCGTCGGAATCGGTGGCCCAGCGCAGGCGATCTGCGCCCGCACTCAACAGCATGGAGGCCGACGACTGGCTCACTGCCCGCGTCGTCGCGGGCGAGCTCACTCCCGAATCAAAGATGAGCTGCGCGAGCTGGAGCGCGGTCGACCCCGTGCCGAGTGCCGCCCCCCGGCGTGCATAGCGAGCGGCACGTGAAGTGTCGCCCAGTGCCAGCGCGAGCTCAACGGCGTGCTCGTACGCGGGGCCGAAGTCGGGGTCGAGATCGATGGCGCGGTCAAAGGCCTCAAGGATTCGCCGAGGCGGGCGGCTGCACCGGGACAAGCGTGTGGAAGCCTGCCTCGCCGAGTTCATACCAGATGTCGGGATCGAGCGGATACCGCTGCGCTGCCTCCTCCAGGATTTCCAGGGCCCGGGCGGCGTTGGACATCCGTGTCGATGCGTCGAGCGAACCACTGGGAAACGTCCGGAACGAATCGGCCAGCAGCACCAGGCTGTCGCGTGGCGCCAGTCCCCTGTTGAGGGCCACCGCCCTCGGCATGAGCTCGAAGAAATTGACGTTCGCATCCGATGACCTGGCGCCCCATGCCGACACGTAGGCGAGACGACGGAGGGCGAGCGCAAAAGTGGAGTCCTGCGCCACGGCGCGTTCGTAGCTGGTGAGAGCCGAATCCCACATGGCACGGCGATAGTACTGCTCACCGCGGAGGAATTCCTTGAGCGCCGGGAGCGAGCGCGCGCCGATGGAGACACGTCGTGCCGAGGCAATGGGCTGCTCGCGTCCCAGGAGCTTCAGGATACCGACGACGAGGGAATCGCTCAGTTCACCCATGTGAGACACGGGGCCGCGGACCTCGAGATCGGCGGTGGTGTTGTCGTCCCGGTTGAGCACCGTGGCCCGGAGGGCCAGGGTGTCGGCCTCGAGCCGGGCGACGTTTCCATAGACGACGAGTCCGGCGCCGGTGCGCCGGCCGAGGCTGTCGGCTGCGCTCCGGTTGGCCCCGCCGGGCCAGTCCTTGAAGGGGATGGGCCCCGTCACGGTGCGCAGCGGTCCGGCGCCGTCGAGGTCCCGGGTGAGAATGTCGGCGAGCCCCTCTCGCCAGACGGCGAGTGATGTGTCCATCACCTGGAAGGGTGCAACGGCAACGAGCGCGGGATCGTGGGCCGGCGCCGGCTTGCGGGTGGTCCAGGTGGCAGCGCTGGCCAGCAACAGCGCCACGGCGATGCCAACCGGCCAGAGCAGGAACGCGGCTGTGCGCGGGCGAGGCCCGGGGGGCAGCGGGGACGGTGTCGACTCCGGTTGCTGCTCAGGGGGCTGGGCAACGCGAGGGGGCGGCTGCGTGCGCCACTCGGCAACCAGCTGTGCTACGGCAGGATCCGGGGGAAGGTCCCATTCATCGTGGAGTCGCTGCTGGTACTGCATGGCGTGACGCAGGGCGGTGGTGCGCTGGCCCGACTGGTCCAGCGCGAGCATCAGCCGCATGGTGCTCTGCGCGTCGGCCGGGTCGCGCTCGCATCGCTGCCGCCACAGCTCCTCCGCCTGCCCGAAGTCGCCGGCGGCTTCTGCCCGACTGGCCAGTCGATCCACGGCGCCGGCCCAGCGGCGGGCGAGATCGGCCCGCACCCCATCGACCAGGTGCTCGAGCTCGCTGGAGCCGTTGAGGTACACCCCATCGAGAAACGGGCCCGCGTAGAGCGCCACGGCGGATGCATCGTCGCCCCGGGCCAGTGCCTCGGTGAACAAGGAAACGTCCGTGGTGATTGTCGCGGGGTTCAGCTGGAGTTCGGTCGATCCCCGAACGACGTCGGAGGCCTGCAGTGCCTGGCGCAGCTGGTGGAGTGCCTGGGTCAGGGAACCGCGGGCGTGCTCCGTATCGCTGTCGGGCCAGAGCAGCGCCATGACCCGATCCCGGCGTGCCCGCTCCTGGGCAGCCAGAATGACCAGAATGGCGACGCCCTTCCGGTGCACATCGAAACCGGGAACCGGCGCACCATCTTGTTCCAGCGACAGGCGACCAAGGGTAATCAGCGAGTACATGGGTGCTTTGGCGAGGGTAATGGAAAAATAACGCCAAAATGACGACCCCGCAGCAGGGTGACAGATCCCGACAGCCCGCGACACGCCGGGTTCCATCCCTTGCTGGAGGTTGATCACGATGCGTAGACATGCCTGGTTCCTGATGCCATTCACCTGCCTGGCCCTTGCCTGTGGAGGGGACGGCGGCGGTGGCCCTTCGTCAACCGGGACCATCAGCGGCACCGTCACCAGCGCGGCCTCGGGCGCCCCGGTGGCCGGCGCCATCGTCAGCGTTGGCTCCATCGAATCGACATCGGATGCCGGTGGTCACTTCGAGCTGGCCGGCGTGCCGACCGGCACGGCCACCGTCGGGTGCAGCCGGGCGGGCTATGTCGCCTACTCGGCGTCGATCACCGTGCAGGAGGGGAGCAACGCGCAGGACATCGCGCTGGCGACTCAGGAGGTCTATCAGTCTGGTCTATTCTCACTGTATGTGCCGGCCAACGTGGTCCAGGTGCGGGCGGTGATCGTCGGGCTGGGCGGGCCCGACATGCGGTCGTTAAGCGACGGCCGTTCATCAGCCTCGAATCCCGTGAACAGGGCCGCCTTCCACACGCTGGGCGAGCAGCTCAGGGCGTTGGCCCGGGACTCGGGCTTCGCCGTGCTCGGCTCCGGGCAGAACGGATGGGTGAACGTGGCTTCAGACGATGCGGCAATCCTTGCGGAGCTGCAGGCCGAAGCCGCCGCGAGCGGGCATGCGGAACTGGCGTCGGCGCCATTGATCCTGTTTGCAGCAGACGCGGGCGCCCCGGGTGCAACCGGGCTGGCGGAACGTCAAGCCAGTCGCACCCTGGCCTTCGCGCTCGTGCACCCGACGGGCATCAGCAGCACTCTGTCGGCAGCAGCCCAGCAGGTGCCGGGCTTCTTCAAGCTGGCCGAACTGGACGAGGTGGCAGACAACAGGACTATCACGCAAACCATTCTCGCCAACCGCTCCGATGGTGCAATCTGGGAGCTCGCCGTGGAACCCCAGTTGACGCACGAATACCTCACCGACAACACCCGGAATACGCTGGTGAGCTGGATGAAGGCGGTGGCGGGGCTCAGGTTGCCGGCAGCAGTTTCCGGGTCACTTCGCAGCGTGGATGCGTCGTCGGGGTGGGTGGGGAACCTTACCACGTACGAGATCGCGCCGTACGCGAGTTATGTCGGCGATCCGCTGGAGGCGAGCTGGCTGCCGACGGCGAACACGGCGTTGCAGTGGCAGGACCTTGTGGCGCAGTAGCATCAGCGATGCGCCGAGGGTCGGTGGCGTCGGGCGTCGGGTATATTGAGTCCCCATGTTCCCGATCCGCGACGACAACCCGACCCTCCGCGCACCGGTAGTCACGTATGGGCTGATTGCCCTCAACGTGGCGGTCTGGGTGCTGGTGCAGGGCATGGGCACCGAGCCCCGTCTCATTCAGTCGGTGTGCGAGCTCGGCATGATCCCGGGCGAGCTCTTCCAGCGGCTGGCGGCGGGCACCCAGGTGCCGGTGGGTCCCGGCGTCGCGTGCGTGCTGGGCGACTCGAGCCCCTGGTGGACGCCCCTCACCTCGATGTTCCTGCATGGCGGATGGCTTCACCTCATCGGCAACATGTGGTTCCTGCACATCTTCGGGAACAACGTGGAAGACTCGATGGGGCGGGGCCGCTATCTCCTGTTCTACATCCTGTGCGGCCTCATTGCGGCGCTGACGCAGGCGTTCCTGAACCCCAGCAGCGCGGTGCCGATGGTGGGTGCGTCGGGCGCGATCGGCGGGGTCATGGGGGCGTATATCGTGCTGTACCCCCGGGTGAAGATCCACATGTTCCTCTTCCTGTTCGTGTTCTTCACCCGGATCGTGGTGCCGGCCTACTGGATGCTGGGCTACTGGTTCCTGATGCAGCTGCTCAGCGGGTACGGCTCGATCGGCGCGGACCGCGGTGGCGTGGCGTTCTGGGCGCATGTGGGAGGATTTACCGCGGGCGCAGTGCTGGTGATGGTGTTCCGCAACCCGGAGCTGGTGGCCGAGCACCGGGCGGCGCTGCAGAACTTCGTGCGGGGGCATTACAGGGAGTCGTAGGACGTGAGACGTGAGGACGTGAGGACGTGAGGTGGCTCCGTGCTGTGCTCGGCGCCGCGTTGCTTGTGGGGTGCGAGCGAGCACCCGATCCGGCGCTTGCATACGCGGGGATCATTCCGAAACCGGTGTCGGCGGTAGCGGGCACCGGGACGTTCACCCTCAAGGATCCGGTTTCCATCTTCGCGCTCCCCGTCGGCAGTGATACGGCGGGGAGCGGCGTGTCGTTCGTGCTGGGCGGCGACTCGACGCTCGGCGCCGAGGGATACGAGATCCGGGTGACCGAGACGGGAGTGCGGGTGGAGGCCGCTCGCGCCGGCGGGGCTGTTCTACGGCGCGCAGACCCTGAGGCAACTGCTGCCGCTAGCGTTCGAGGGCGCGGAGGGCGCGAGAGGGCGCGTGGCGATTGGGGTGATCAGGGACTATCCGCGGTACCCGTGGCGCGGTGCCATGCTCGACGTGGCGCGGCATTTCTTCAGCGTCGCCGACGTGAGGCGGTTCATCGACCAGCTCGCCCGCTACAAGATGAACGTGCTGCAGCTCCACCTCAGCGACGACCAGGGGTGGCGGATCGAGATCGTGTCGTGGCCCCGGCTGGCGGCGGTGGGTGGTCTCTCGGCGGTAGGCGGCGGCGCGGGCGGGTACTACACCCAGGCCCAGTATCGCGAGATCGTGGGCTATGCGGCGGAGCGGTTCATCACCGTGATCCCCGAGATCGACATGCCGGGGCATACCAACGCTGCCCTGGTGGCATATCCCGAACTCAACTGCAACGGGAAGGTGCCGGTGCCGTACGGCGGCATCGCGGTGGGGTTCAGTTCGCTGTGTACGCGGAAGGCGATCGTGACACAGTTTGTCACCGACGTGATTGGTGAGCTGGCGGCGATGACGCCGGGCGGATACATCCATATCGGCGGCGACGAGGCGTCGTCCACGATGCCGAAGGACTATGTCGCGTTCATCGCGATGGTGCAGCGGATCGTGCGGGCCCAGGGAAAGGAGATGATCGGCTGGGAGGAAATCGCACAGGCGCCGCTCGACTCCGGCACTTTGGTGCAGCACTGGCGGTCGGGCGACATGACGATGCTCGGTGCCGCGCAGGGAGCCCGCGTCCTTCTGTCGCCCTCGACGCGGGTATACCTCGACATGAAGTACGATTCAGCGACAACGCTGGGCCAGAACTGGGCCAACTACGTCGAGGTGGATACCGCCTACATGTGGGATCCCGTCACGCGCATCCCGGCGCTCGACACGACGCTCGTGCGGGGCATCGTGGCGCCGCTCTGGACCGAGACCGTGGCGACATGGCCGGAGGCAGAATTCCTCCTGTATCCCCGGCTGCTGGCGATCGCTGAAGTGGCGTGGTCGCCGGCCGGCGACCGGGAGTGGGGCGAGTTCAGCCGGCGCCTGGGCGCCCACGGTGCCCGAATGACGGCCATGGGAATACACTTCTACCGTTCGCCCCGCGTGCCGTGGACCGACGCACCTCCCGACTCCCACCCAGCGAGCCCGATACCGTGACCACATCTCCCGATCGCGTGGCGAAGATCCTGGCACTGCCCGACTCGCACGAGTGGACGGGGAAGGTGCCGGCATGGCTGGGCGACCCGGCACAGCGCGGCATCGCCGCGTTCATCGACCACACGCTGCTGAAGCCGGAAGCGACACCGGCGGACATCGACCATGCGGCACAGCAGGGGCGCGAGCTCGGTGTGGCCTCGGTGTGCGTGAATGGTCGCTGGGTGGCGCGAGTGTGCCAGGCGCTGGAGGGGTCGGAGGTACGAACCTGTGCCGTGATCGGCTTTCCGCTGGGTGCGATGGCGACGGCGGCGAAGGCGGACGAGGCACGCCTGGCGATGGCGGATGGCGCCGCGGAGCTCGACATGGTGATGAGCCTGGGCGAGGCGAGGGCGGGGCACTGGGACCTGGTGGCGAAGGACATCGCGGCGGTGATCACGGAGGCGGGCAAGGTGCCGGTGAAGGTGATCCTCGAGACGGCGTTGCTATCGCCCGAGGACATCGTGCAGGCCTCGCTCGTAGCCATGGATGCGGGGGCGGCGTTCGTGAAGACGTCCTCGGGGTTTCATGGTGCCGGTGGGGCCACGGAGCCGGCGGTGCGCCTGATGCGACGGGCGGTGGGGGCGAAGATGGGGGTGAAGGCGTCGGGGGGCGTGCGGACGAGCGAGATGGCGATCCGGTTCCTGGCGGCAGGTGCCAACCGGCTGGGCTGCTCCGCCACGGCCGAAATGACGGCGATCGTGGGGAGCGACGCGCCAACGCTCAGCGAACTTTTTGCGAAGCTTCCTGATCCGGCCCCGGCGCCGGAGGGCTACTGATCAGGATACCACGACTACTTCCCGTCCCAGCAGTTTCGCCAGCACGTCACTCTTCCGCTGTGCGCCCCACAACTCGAGCGAAAGGTCGGCGTTCGCCAGCCGCGGTCCGACGCGGATCGTGAGGTGGTCGTCGGTGAGCTCGACCTGCAACTTCTCCACGACTGCCGTATGGCCGCGATCGAGACCATCGGCGACGCGCAACAGGCTGGCGATGCGCCGCACGATCGCCTGGTCGGGCGTGTCCATCTCGCCGAACTCCTCGTGCTTCTTCTTGGGCCCGCTCTTCCGGTGATAGCGGCTGGCGAGTGCGACGATGGCGCGATCCCGGGGCGCCAGCGGCAGGCGGTCGGCGTGCATGATGAGCTGGTAGCTGTGCCGGTGGTGGCGACGATAGCTGACGAGCTGGCCCACGTCGTGGAGGAGTGCCGCGGCCTCCAGCAGTGGCCGCTCCTCGCTGGTGCAGCCGAGCACCTCGCCGAGCTGGTCGTAGAGCTGGAGGGCGAGGTACCGCACCTGTTCCACATGGCGCCGGTCGCCCTGGCAGCGCTCGACGAACTCGCGCAGTGAGCGCAGCGGATCGCTGCCGGCGGGGGTGGTGGCACCGGCCATCTCCAGCAGCAGTCCCTCGCGAAGGCCGAAGGCACTGACGGTGACGCTGCGGGCATCGGCGAGGTCGAGCAGCTCGGCGGTGACGGCCAGGCCGGCGAGGATGATGTCGGCGCGCTCGGGGTTGAGCCCGACCACGTTGCGGCGCTGCTCGGGGGTACGGGTGGAGAGCCACTCGAGCAGCTGCTCCACCTCGCCGGTGGGTACGCTGGTGCCATGGATGCTGTCGGGCACCGGCAGGCCGCGCCGGCCGATCGCCATGCGGCCCAGGTTGGTGAAGGTGCCGCCCGAGCCGAGGAAGACGGGACTGGCCCACTCGCGCCAGGGAAATCCCTTCCGCAGCACCTTCCGCACATGCTTGCGCAGCGCCTCCACTTCGCGCCGCGGATCCTTGCGGTTGCTGAGGTGCGTCTCGGTGAGGCGGACCGCACCGAGCGGGAGCGAGACCGTGCTCTCCACGAGGCCATCCACCGCGGCGATCAGCTCGAGGCTGCCCCCGCCGATGTCGGCCACGATGGTGCGTGCCCCATCCATGCGGAAGTGGTGCGCCACCGAGCGCCAGGAGAGTGATGCCTCGGTCTCGGCGTCGATGATGCGGAGGGGAATGCCCAGCTCATCTCGGACCCGCTGGACAAAGGCCTCGCCATCGGATGCCTCGCGCACCGCGGAGGTGGCGACGGCGGCGATCCGGCGCACGCCGCGCCGCTGGCAGACCACGCGCATGCGGGCGAGGCCGGCCATCGCGCGCTCCACGGCGGCGCCGTCGAGATGCCCGGTGGTGGCGACGCCCTGCGCCAGGCGGGGCTGGTCCTTCACCTCGTCCACCACGGTGAGGCCGGCGCTGGGATCGTACTCGGCCACAAGCAGCCGGATCGAGTTGGAGCCGACGTCGAGGGCGGCAAGACGCTCGCGGCCGACGGCGGCCGGTGCTGCGGCGGCCGGCGCGGCGGATTCGGGAAGGACCGCGAGCGTATCCTCGGTCACTCGGGCACCAGGTGCCGCGCCACCACGGGACGGTCCTCGCCCCGGTCTTCCGCGTGGTGCTTGATCGACTTGCCTTCCACCAGGAACACCACGTCCTCACCGATGTTGGTGGCGAGGTCGGCCACCCGCTCGAGGTTGCGGCTGACGAGGAACAGCTCCATCCCGGTGCTGATGGTATGCGGGTCCTCCATCATGTGCGTGAGGAGGATGCGGAACACCGAGCGGTGCAGGGCGTCCACCTTGTCGTCGCGCAGGCAGACATCGCGCCCGCCCTGGGCATCGCCGCGGATGAAGGCCTCGAGCGCGTCGGACAGCATCTCCCGCGACAGGCGCGCCATCTCGACGATCTCCGGCTCCGGCGCGATGGCGCGCGCCTCGGCGAGCCGCTCCGCCGACTGGGCGATGTTCACCGCGTGATCGCCCACGCGCTCGAGGTCGTTGGCGATCTTCAGCGCGGAGGTGAGCATGCGCAGGTCGCGCGCCATCGGCTGCTGCAGGGCGAGGAGGTTGATGCACTGCTCCTCGACCTCCATCTCCATGTTGTCGATGGCGCGATCGTTGGTGATGACCTGGCGGGCCTTGGAGGCATCTCGCTCGAGCAGCGCCTCCACCGCGAGCCCGAGTGCCGCCTCGGCCTCGCCCGACATCGTCAACAGCCGCACCTTGACGGCGCTGAGCTCGTCATGAAAGTGGCGGTGCGTCTCGAAGCTCATCCGAATCTCCCGGTGATATAGGCCTCGGTGCGCGGACTGACCGGAGCCGTGAAGACGCGCTCGGTTTCTGCATACTCGACCAGCTGACCCTGGTCGAAGAACGCGGTGAAGTCGGAGACGCGCGCCGCCTGCTGCATGTTATGCGTAACGATGACAATCGTATAGTCCTGCTTGAGCGTCCGGATCAGTTCCTCGATCCGCTGGGTGGCGATCGGGTCGAGGGCGGAGCAGGGCTCGTCCATCAACAACACGTCGGGCTGGTTGCCGAGGGCACGCGCGATGCAGAGCCGCTGCTGCTGTCCGCCGGAGAGGCCCGTGCCGGGCGACTCGAGCCGGTCCTTCACCTCGTCCCACAGCGCTGCCTGGCGCAGGGTGCGCTCGACCAGGTCGGGCAGGTCGCTCTTCGGCACCAGCGCGTTGAGCGCGGGGCCGTAGGCCACGTTGTCGAAGATGGACTTCGGGAACGGGTTGGGGCGCTGGAACACCATGCCGACGCGCTGCCGGAGCACCACGAGGTCGGTGTCGCGGGAGAAGACCGACATCCCGTCGACCAGGATGTCGCCCTTGTGCCGGGTGCCCGGGATCAGGTCGTTGAGCCGGTTGACCGAGCGCAGGAAGGTCGACTTGCCGCACCCGGAGGGCCCGATGATCGCGGTCACGGCGCGGGGACGGATGACGAAGTTGAGCCCCTTCAGCACCTCGCGACGGCCGTAGGCGAAGTCGAAGTCGCGCACGGTGATCGCAGGAGCTGCACCCCCCTCGGTAGTGGAGGGCGCGCGGGGCGTGAACGTGGGCCTGGGCGCACTGGTCATGATCGCTGGGGTCTCTAGCGCTGGGGTCACCCGAATCGTCCCGTAATGTATGCCTCGGTCTGCTCATCGCGGGGCGCGGTGAAGATCTGGCGGGTGGCACCGGACTCGACCAGCGTCCCCATGTAGAAGAAGCTGGTCGTGTCGGACACCCGGGCGGCCTGCTGCATGTTGTGGGTGACCATCACGATCGTGAACTGGGTCTTCAGGTGGTACAGGAGCTCCTCGATCTTCTGGGTGCCCTGCGGGTCGAGCGCAGAGGTGGGCTCGTCGAGCAGCACCACTTCCGGCGCCGGCGCGATGGTGCGGGCAATGCACAGGCGCTGCTGCTGCCCGCCCGACAGCGCCATCGCACTCTGGTGCAGGCGGTCCTTCACTTCGCTCCAGAGCCCCGCCTGCTCCAAGGCCCGCTCCACCCGTTCCTGCAGCTCGGCACCCTTCATCCGGCCACTCACCCGCATGCCGGCGGCGACGTTGCCGAAGATGGTCATGGTGGGGAAGGGGGTCGGCCGCTGGAACACCATGCCGATCCGCTTGCGCAGCTGCATCGCGCTCACGCGCGAGCCGTACACATCCTCACCATCGAGCAGCACGCGCCCGGTGATCCAGCCACCCGCCGACATCTCATGCATCCGGTTGAGGGTGCGGAGAAAGGTCGACTTGCCGCAGCCGGACGGGCCGATGAGCGCGTGCACCCGGTTCGGCGCAAAGCCGAGCGACACGTTCTTCACCGCGGTGAACTTGCCGTACATCGCGGAGAGCTTGTCGGTCTCCAGCTTCGGGCGCGCCACGGCGGGCGCGCTCGGCACGCCGCCCACGCTCACGGGAGCCGCCGTCACCTCAGCCACCCAGCCTCGCCATCCGGCGCGTGGCAAAGCGCGCGCCCATGCTGAGGATGAGCACGAGCAGGATCAGGACCAGTGCCGCGGCCCAGGCGTAGCGATGCCACTCTTCGTAGGGGCCGGTGGCGTAGGTGTAGACGGTGAGCGGCAGCGAGGCCATTGGCTGGTTGAGGTTGGTGCCCATGTACTGGCTGCCGAGTGCGGTGAAGAGGAGCGGTGCCGTCTCGCCGGCAATCCGGGCCACGGCGAGCAGGGCGCCGGTCAGGATGCCGGGCAGCGCCGTGAGGAGCACGATCTGCAGCGTCGTGCGCCACCGCTGGTAGCCCAGCGCCAGCGCCGCCTCGCGCAGGGAATGCGGCACCAGCTTGATGATCTCCTCGGTGGTGCGCATCACCATCGGCACCATCAGGATGGCGAGTGCCACGCTGCCGGCCAACCCGGAGAAGTGCTTCTGCCGCGCCACGATCCAGGTCCAGGCGAACACGCCGATCACGATCGAGGGCGTGCCGTTGAGGACATCGGCCACGAAGCGGCTCACGATCGACAGGCGGTTGCCGGGATACTCCGAGGCGAACACGCCGGCACCGATGCCGATCGGGATGCCGATCAGGCACGCCGTGCCCACCATGAGCAGCGTCCCCACGATCGCGTTGGCCACGCCGCCGCCGTCCTCGCCCGCCGGCGCCGGCATCTTCGTGAAGAAGTCGAGCGACAGGCTCCCCGCGCCCTTGAGCAGCAGGGTGCCGAGGATGAACAGCAGCGGCAGGATGGCGGCGGCGACACAGGCGACGAGCACGAAGGTCATGACGTCGCTCTTCATCCGGCGGAACACGCGGCGATTCATGTCAGAGCGCCGAGCTGCCGGCGCCGGACCCGCGGGCCACGCGCCAGATCAGGAGCCGGGCGGCAGCGTTCACCAGCACGGTGACGACGAACAGCGCGAACGCCACGTAGGTCAGCGCCGAGAAATGCATCGGCGTCGCCGCCTCGGCGAACTCGTTGGCGATCGCCGCCGCCATGGTGTAGCCGGGCGCAAAGAGCGAGGCGGCGATCTCGTGCCGGTTCCCGATCAGCATCGTGACCGCCATCGTCTCGCCCAGCGCACGGCCGAGCCCGAGGATCACGGCGCCCATGATACCGGTGCGGGCGTAGGGCACCACCGCCGTCACCACCGCCTCCCAGCGCGTGGCACCCAGGGCCAGCGCCGCCTCGCGCTGGCTGCCCGGCACCGCCAGCAGCACCTCGCGCGACACCGACATGACATACGGCATGATCATGATCGCGAGGATGATGCTCGCCGAGAGCATCGACGGACCGTAGATCGGCCCCTCGAAGAAGGGCAGGAACCCGAACGCGCCCTTGAGCGCAGGGAACACCGTGGCACGCAGGAAGGGGATCAGCACGAAGATGCCCCAGAGTCCGTAGACCACGCTCGGGATCGCCGCCAGCAACCCGATCACGTTCGCGATGGGCTGCCGCACGGCGCGGGGGGCAAATTCGGTGAGGTAGATCGCCACGCCGAGCGAGAGCGGCACGGCGATGAGCAGGGCAAGGAAGGAGGAGAGCAGGGTGCCGAAGATCAGGGGCAGCGCCCCGAACTGGTCGGCCACCGGGTCCCACTCGCTGGTGGTGACGAAGTTGAAGCCGAAAGCCTGCCGCGCCAGGGCTGAACCAACCCACAACTCGTAGACCAGGAAACCGAGCAGCACCGGGATGGCCGCCGCGGCGACCATCAGCAGTGCCTTGAAGATCCGATCGCCTCGGCTGGCATGTTCAAGCGAGTACGCTCCCCCGCTCGGAGCGGCTGCTGCGCGGGGGGCGGATACGGCGGTAGTCATTTGGGGGGAACGTACCCGGGGGCAGGTCCCGTTCCGTCACGAATATGTAACGGACGTGTAACTACGCCCCTCCTATCCGCTTCTCGATCAGCTCGATCAAGGGAACCGGCAGCGGCGCATACTGGAGGTCCGCTGCCATCCGCTGGGCATCGGGGGACAGCATCCAGGTGATGAAGTCGTGGATCTGCTTTCCCTTGACCGGATCGGGGTTGGACGGCTTGATCAGGAGCCACGTAAACGATGCAATGGGATAGGCTTCCGCGCCGGGAGCATTCGTGATCGACACCCGGAAATCGGTGTCCGGGGTGAAATTGGCACTCTGCGCGGCGGCAGTCACCGACTTCAGGTTGGGCGTAATGACGGCCCCGGTTGAGTTCTTGATGTCGGCAAAGGCGAGCCCGTTTGACGCGGCGTAGATCAGCTCCACGTAGCCGATGGCGCCCTCAGTCTGCTTCACCTGCTGGGTCACTCCCTCATTGCCCTTGCCCCCCAGACCGATCGGCCAGTTCACCGAGGTCGCGGCACCCACCTTCGCCTTCCACTCCGGGGACACCTTGGAGAGGTAGTCGGTGAAGATGAACGAGGTGCCCGAGCCGTCCGACCGATGCACCACGATCACGTCGGTGTCGGGCAACTTCAGGCCCGGATTGAGTGCAGCCAGCTTGGGATCGTTCCACTTGTTGATCCGGCCCAGGAAGATTCCCGCGATCGCCTCGCCGTCGAGCACCAGCTTGCCGCTGCCAATGGCCGGGAGGTTGTACGTGAGGACGTCTGCCCCGAGCACCGTTGGTACGTGCAGCACATCACCGTTTACCGCCGCCATCTGCTCGTCCGACATCGGTCCGTCCGTGGCGCCGAAATCGACGGTGCCCTCGGTGAACTGCCGGATCCCGCCGCCCGACCCGATCGACTGGTAGTTGATCCGTACGCCGGTGGTCTTGGCGTAGGTGTCAAACCACTTGGTGTAGATGGGGTTGGGGAAGGTGGCGCCGGCACCGGTGAGGGCCACGCCCGACGTGGAAGCCGGCGCGCCGCCAGCGCCGGCGGCCTGGTCCTTCGCCTTGTCGCCGCAACCGGCGACGGTGAGGGTGGCCAGCAGGACGGCGAGGTGGCGACTGCGCGAGTGGGCCCGCATGGGGACTCCTTGAGGGTGACGGCTTTTGTAACGAGGGTGAAAGGAAAGTTGCAGGGTCACGGACTGCGCGCCAGTTTGTCACATCCATGTAACGACGAACCGCTGGCCCCCTGGAGATCGCCCCTGATGCCGTCGACGGTTGCGCCTCGCGCTGCCCGCCTCGCCCTGATCGCCGTCCTGGCACTGCCGTTGTCGCTCGTGGCCCAGGCCCCTCCAGACTCGCAGCCGGCAGCCCCCAGCAAGCCCGATTCGCAGCCGGCACCGGTGGTGCCGAAGAAATGGTACGACCGGATCCTCATCCGCGGCTACGCCCAGGTCCGCTACAACCGTCTTTTCGCGAGCAATCCCGACTACGTCTGCTCCGCCTGCGACCGCGCGGTCGGCTATCCAGGCGGCATTTCGCTCCGTCGCGCGCGTATCACGATCCAGGGTGGGCTCTCCAGCCAGGTGCAGATGAAGCTGGAGACCGATCTCGTCGTCGGCGTCGCCAACGACCTCAACTTCCTCCAGCTGCGCGAACTCTACGGCGATGTCTTCGCCGACAAGAAGCACACCGGACAGGCGCGGCTGGGCCTCGCCAAGGTGCCGTACGGGTTTGAGAACCTCCAGTCCAGCAGCGTGCGTTTGCCCTTCGACCGCTCCGACGCGATCTCCAGCGGGGCGCCGGGCGAGCGCGATCTCGGATTGTTCGCGATCTGGGGAACGGCGCCCGTCCGCAAGGAACTGCGCGCGCTGGTGGACAGCGGCTACAAGGGGTCGGGCGATCACGGCATCGTCATGATCGGCGTCTACAACGGGCAGGGGATCAATCGAGGCGAGCTGAACGACAACAAGACCATCGGGGCCAGGGTGACATATCCGTTCAGCCTGCCACACCACCAGATCCTCGAGCTCGGCGTGCAGGCGTTCACCGGCCGGTATGTGCTTCCCGTCTTCCTGCGCACGCCGAATATCGTGGGGGAGCAGGACGACAGCTACCTCGACCAGCGCGTCGCCGTCAGCCTATTCCTGGCGCCGATGCCATTCGGGCTGCAGGCGGAATGGACCTGGGGCCAGGGACCGTCCTACGATCCCGAGACCAACACGATCGGTGACAAGCCGCTCAATGGCGGATACGTCATGGCGATGTACCGCGCGCATGTGCTCCACCGGCTGTTCTTCCCCTATGCCCGCTGGCAGTACTACGATGGCGGGAAGAAGAATGAACTCGATGCGCGCTACTACCTGATCAAGGAAACCGAGGTGGGTGTTCAGTATGGCGTGCTGCGGGGACTCACGATGACGGCAGCCTACATGTTCGGCGACCGCACCTTCGAGGATGCGGTGCAGCCGGAAAATCACCAGAGTGGCAGCACCATGCGACTGCAGGCGCAGTTCAATTATTAAGGACGTGATGACGTGAGGACGTGATGAACCTCATCATTTTTTTTGTCACGCCTCACGCCCTCACGTCCCGCGCCTACCGCGAACTCACCGCCGCGCTGAACGGATCGGCGAACACGCTCTCGTCCTGCTCCACGAACCGCAGCACCGGATGCAGCCGGAGTCGCCGGATGAAGCGCTCCGGCAACCCGATGATCCGCAGCACCCGTCCCGCCAGCTCCAGTTCCCGGGCGAGGACCCAGAGTCGCGCGGTGCCCACCGGATCGACGCTCGACACGCCGGAACAGTCGATCAGCACCGACGGCGCGTCGGGCGCCTGTGCAATCCGGTCGAGCAGGTGGTTCACGGCGTTGGTGTCGAGCGGCCCGCGCATGAGGACCTCCGGGCGCGGCGAGGTCATGTCGAAAGGATTTGTCATGCCAAGGAAGGTCATTCCCCACTAGCACAACCAATTGACTGTCAGGTAACAGTTGTTTTCCTCCTCACGCCCTCACGCCCCCAGGAAACCACACCCGGATCACCGTCCCCACCCCCAGCTCGCTCTCCGCCGACACCCGGCCCCCGTGCGCTTCCATCAGGTGCTTCACGATCGACAGCCCCAGCCCGGTACCGCCCTCTTCCCGTGACCGCGACGGGTCGGCCCGATAGAACCGCTCGAAGATCCTGGGCAGGTGCTCCGAGGTGATTCCCGCCCCGTTGTCGCTGACGCTCACTTCGATCCCGTCCGCCACCCTGCGCGCGGCGATCTTCACCACGCCGCTGGCACCGACATAGCGGAGCGAATTATCGACCAGGTTGGTCAGCACCTGGCGCACCGCATCGGGATCAGCCTCCACGCTCGCCGCGGCGGGCTCGACGTCCAGCTCGAACCGCGTCCCTCGCGCCGCCGCCCGCTCGGCGAGCGTCGCCCAGACATCCCGCGATGCGCCGGCCACATCCACCGTCTCCATCCGCGCCTGCCGCCGGCCCGACTCGATGCGCGACAGGTCGAGCAGGTCGTCCACCAGCCGCTGCATCCGGTGGGCGTTGCTCAGGATGATCTTCAGGAATTCACGCCCGGTGACCGCGTCCGGCGTGTCGGTGAGCAGCGTCTCGGTGTATCCCGAGATGCTGGTGAGCGGGGTCTTGAGCTCGTGCGACACGTTGGCCACGAAGTCGCGCCGCACCGTCTCGAGGCGGCGCAATTCCGTGAGGTCGTGCAGCACCATCACCGCCCCGTCATTCTCCAGCGGGCGCGCATTCACCAGGAGCGTGCTGCCGTCGAGGTCGAGCTGGCGATCCTGAATCGCCTGGCCCTCGAGCACCGCCGTCACGATCTCGCGCGCCGACTTGGAGCGGAAGAGCTGGCGCACGTCGGGCAGCTGGTGCCCCGGCTCGTAGCCCAGGAGCCGGCGGGCCGCGGCATTGGCCGTGGTGATCCGTCCCCGGCCGTCGGCGGCGATCACGCCCTCCAGCATCGCCTCCACCAGCGCCGCCGACGCCGCCTGTTCTCCCTTGAGCTGGGCGAAGCGCTCGTCGAGCTGGCGATGCATCTGGCGCACCGCCTGCACGAGGCTGTCGATGTCGGGGATGCCCGAACGGGGAAAGCGGGGCAGGGAACCCGCCGCAATGGCGCGCGCCGCGCCGGCGAGGTCGCTCAGCGGCTGCGCGATCGACCGGCCCGCGATGAAGGCGAGACCCGACCCCACCAGCAGCGCGATGAGCGCCGCCCCCAGCATTGCGCGGCGTGCCTTCTTCACGATGTCGTCCACCTGGACCAGGCTGGCCGACACGCGCACCGCGCCATCGACGGTCGGGATCGCCACGTGCATCTCGAGCGGCGAGATCGCGTCGGCCCGCCGCACATCCCGGCCGGCGCCGCCCGACAGCGCCGCCTGCACCTCCGGGAACGCCAGCTCGTCCACGCCCGGGACGGGGGCGCGCGCGGTGTCGCCCGTGGCGATGATCTCGCCGGCGCGATTGAACAACGCGATGTGATGGGAGCTGCGGCGTTCGAGGTTGCGGACAACGGTGGCGGGGCGACCCGAGGCGACCACGGCGGCGTCAACGAGGCGCGCCTCGAGCTGCAGGCTTCGCTCGAGCTCGTCCTCCAGGTTCCGCTGCAGCGATCGCCCCGCGGTCCACACGAGGATGGCGACGGTGAAGAAGAGGACGACGACGGTACCTGCAACGAGCCGTCCGGCGAACTTCACCGAGTTCTGCTCACCTTGTCCGTGGCCCGGAAGCGATAGCCGAAGCCGCGCACCGTCTCGATGAGCGGGCCATGCTCACCCAGCTTGGTCCGGAGCCGCTGCACGTGCATGTCCACCGTACGGGTCTGGATATCGGGTTGTGCCTCCCACACCGTTTCGAGCAGCTGCGGCCTGGTCTGGACCCGTCCGCGACGCTCGAGCAGGGTGAGCAGCAGCTTGAACTCCGTGGAGGTGAGCTGCAGCTCCTGGCCGTCGAGCAGCACCTTGTGGGCCGCGCGGTCAATGGTAATCGGGCCGGCCGCCATCGTGGAGCCGCCCGACACCGCCGGCGACGCCAGCCGCCGCAGCAACGCAGCGACGCGCAAGGCCAGCTCATGCGGGGAGAATGGCTTGGTCAGGTAATCATCCGCCCCGAGCGAAAGGCCCTTGATCCGGTCCGCCTCCTCCCGGCGGGCGGTGAGCAGGATCACCCCCACATCGCGCGTCTCGTCCCGCTTCCGCAGCTCGGCCAGCACCTCGTAGCCCGACAGCCCCGGCAGCATCAGGTCGAGCACCACGATGTCGGGACGCTCCTCCCGCGCCGACCGGAGCGCATCGGCCCCGTTGGTGGCGGTCGACACCCGGTACCCGGTCTTGGCCAGGTGGTACGCCACGAGCGCCGTGATATCCGGCTCGTCGTCCACCACGAGAATGCGATGCGTCATGGCTCTCCTCTCGGCCGGCTCAAGTCTCGCCCTCCGGCTCACTCACGCGTGTCGTATACTCGGCCCGGCTGCGCTCCCGCGCACGTCGCCGCTCCGATCGGGTCGGTTCCAGTTCCGCCAGCGTCGCGAGGATCGAGTCCAGCATCCGGGCCAGCGGCCCGCTCCCGTCCCGCTTCAGGCGGTAGAGCACGAACGGCGCGATCGGCGTGTCCCGCACCAGGTCCGCCTTCCGCAGGACCTGCAGGTGACGCGACACCGTCGGCTGCGGCAGGGTCAGCACTTCCTGCAGGTCGGCCACGAACAACGGCGCCGCCGCCAGGCAGTTCAGGATCCGGAGCCGGGTGGGCTCGGCGACCGCCTGCAGCAGTTCCGTTGGTGTGGGTTTCGCCATATGCGCCAAAACGAATACGCTCCCCGACGAGGGTGTCGCAAGAGGGGTTACACGATTGCGACATTGGCCCCTTTGCGCCCCCGGAAACACACCGCTTCCAACTACCAGCCGACCCGGGGATATTACCACCAAATGGTCCATGCCATCCTGTTGGCCTGCCTCAGTTTCGCCGCACCGGCAGACACCGCTCGCGTCGTCGTCGTTGCCACCACGGACGTCCACGGCAATGCCATCGCCTGGGACTACGCGCTGGAGCGCCCCTTTGCCGGGGGCCTGACCCGCGCCGCCACGATCGTCGACTCGCTCCGCCGTCTCTACCCCGAGCAGGTGCTGCTCGTCGATGCCGGCGACCTCCTCCAGGGCAGTCCCTTCGCCGCCTTCCTGGCCCACGAACCCCGCTCGCCACACCCCATCGTCGAGGCCATGAACGCCATGGGATACGATGCGGCGACCCCGGGCAATCACGACTTCGATTTCGGCGTGCCCTTCCTCGAGAGCGCCGCCGCCGGCGCCAGGTTCAGGTATGTCAGCGGGAACATCTGGACGGTGCCGGCGGACACGCTGCTCTTCCCCTCGCATGCCGTGATACGCCGGGGACCCATCCGGGTTGCGGTCGGCGGCCTCACCACCCCCGGCGTGATGCTCTGGGATCGGGAGCAACTGGCGGGGAAGATCCGGGTGACGCCCCTCGCCACCGCCGCACCCGCCATGGCCCGGAGCATGAAGCTCGACGCCGACCTGTCCATCATGCTGGTGCACAGCGGACTCAGCGAGGCCGCCACCTACGACACCGCCGGGATCGGGCTCGAGAATGACGCCGCGGCGCTCGCCCGGATCCCCGATGCCCCCGATCTCGTGGTGGTGGGACACACCCACCACGAGATGCGCGACTCGGTCATCGGGAAGACCCACTTCACCCAGCCCAATCTCTGGGCCCAGTCGCTCAGCGTCACCCACGTGCTGCTCGAGCGGAGCGGCAGCGGGCGCTGGAAGGTGATCTCCGTCATCCCGACGATCGTTCCGCTCGCCGACGTACCGGTGAACCAGCGCATCCAGAACCTCCTCGCCGGCCCCGGTGACGACGCCCGTCGCTGGCTCGGCGCGCCCATCGCCACCGCCGTGGCCGCCATGCCGGCCCGCTATGGCCGCGCCGGTCCGGTGCCGCTCACCAACTGGATCCAGTCGGTCCAGACGCAGAAGACCGGCGCCCAGCTTTCCGCCACCTCCGTCTTCCGGCTGGAGAGCGGGATCACCGGGGGCGAGATCTCCCGCGGCGAGATCGCGGGGATCTACCCCTACGAGAACACCCTCAAGGCCATTCGCATCACCGGCGCCCAGCTCCGCGCCTACCTCGAGCAGAGTGCCCGGTACTACACCCTGCGCGACGGGAAGATCGGCGTCAGCGGGTCCGTCGCCGGATACAACTTCGACATGGTAAGCGGCGTCACGTACGAGATCGACCTGTCCCAGCCCGTCGGGTCGCGCATCCGGAACCTGCGCTACAAGGGCGCCGAGGTGGCGCCCGGCGACTCGTTCACCATGGCGATCAACAGCTACCGGGCCAGCGGCGCCGGCGGCTACGCCATGGTGGCCGGGGCACCGGTGGTCTACGATCGCGGTGAGGGCGTGCGCGAACTGCTCATCGCCGATGTCGAGCGGAAGAAGGTGCTCGATCCCGCCGACTACGCCGCGAAGGATTGGCGCATCACGCCACCCGCCGCCGAACAGCAGGTGCAGCTCCTTTTCGGCAGCGCCGCCCTGGCCCAGCCGCGCCCCACGCGCATGCGGGACTCGGTGCTGCTTCGCGTGCTGACCATGGGCGACCTCCACGGCGCACTCCTGCCCCGGCCCACGACCTGGTCGGAGGGGCGCGACCTCGGCGGCGTGGCGACCCTCGACGCGACGATGGACAGTGCCACCGCCGAGTGCCGCTGCCCAACCATCCGGCTCGACGCGGGTGACGAGATGCAGGGCACCCTCGAGTCGAACCTGCTCTACGGGCGGCCCACCATCCAGGCGATGAACCAGATGAAGATCGCCGCCGCCGTCATCGGCAATCACGAACTCGATTGGGGCATCGATACGCTGAAGGCGCGCATGGCCGAGTCGAACTATCCCTGGCTCGCGGCAAACCTCGTCGACTCGGTGTCGGGTCGGCGGCCCGACTGGGTGAAGCCCTGGGTCATGCTGCAGGTGGATACCCTGCGGGTGGCCGTGATCGGCTACATGGCGGGGCGCACGAAGGACATGGTCCGCGCCGGAAACACCCGTCAGCTTCTCTGGCGCAGCGGCGTTCCCGCCATCGCCGACGTGCTCGACGAGGTGAAGGCGAAGCGGCCCAGTGTCACGATCATCCTGGCGCACGAGGGCGGGTTCTGCGAACAGTCGGGCTGCCGCGGGGAGATCTTCGACCTGGCGCAGGCACTGCCCGCCGGCTCCGTGGACCTCATCGTCGCCGGTCACACGCACGTCAAGGTGGCCACCGAGGTCAATGGGATCCCGATCGTCGAGGCGCGGAGCAGCGGCACCGCCATCGGGGTCACCGACCTGGTGCGTCGTCCCGAGGGAGGCTTCCGCGGCCACATCGATGTGCGCACCACCTATGCCGACCAGGTCACGCCCGACAGCGCGCTCGGCGAGCTCGTCTACCAGGTGCAGAAGCAGACGGCGCCACTCGCGTCGCGCCGCATCGCCACCCTCGCCGCACCGCTCACCAAGGATGCAGAGGATGGGCAGTTTCCCCTTGGCTACTTCGTCGCCGAGGCGCAGCGCAACCTGCTTCGCGCCGACGTCGGCCTGATGAACAACAGCGGCATCCGCGCGAGCCTGCCGTCCGGCGTCGTCACCTACGAGAACATCTTCCTCCTCCAGCCGTTCGGGAACCGCATCGTCGTCGTGTTCCTCACCGGGAAGGAGCTTCGCGCCGTGCTGGAGCATGCGCTGGAGACAGGGACGCCCACGGCGCACGTGGCCGGCATCACCGTCACCTGGGACAGCACCCGCCCACCCGGTCAGCGGGTCACCGACATCGCGTTTCCCGGCAAGCGGAAGTTCAAGGACAACGACACCTACCGCCTGGCCGTGAATGATTTCCTCGCCGCCGGGGGCACCGGGTACGCCATGCTCGTGGGCAAGCCGCAGCAGCGCGAGTCGATGGGCGACCTCGAGGTGATCGAGCTCTACCTCAAGCGCCTGGCCCAGCCGGTACGCGCACCGACCACCACCTCCTTCGTGCAGAAGGAGCGATGAGCACCGTCCGTCTCTTCGTCAACGAACGACCGGTGGACGTCGTCGAACCCGCTACCGTCGCCGATGCCGTCACGGCGTTCGACGCTGAGCTCGGTGCCGCACTGCGCGCCGGCACCGCGCGCGCCACCGACGCGAGGGGGGTTGAGGTTGGCGTGAACGATTCTGTTGGACATGGTTCAATTCTCAGAGTCTTCAAGTCCTCACGCCCTCACGCCCTCACGTCCTGATCCTCACGCCCTCACGACCTCACGCCTTGACCCTCACCCGCGACCTCATCGCGCGCTTGCCCAAGGCCGAGCTCCACGTCCATCTCGACGGCTCCCTCCGCCCCGAGACGCTGATCGAGCTCGCGCGCGCCGCCGGCACCACGCTTCCCTCGACCGACCCCGACGAGATCCGGAAGTTCATGCTCGTCGATCGCGCGCACGACCTCGAGGAGTTCCTGCGGAAGTTCGAGACCACCATAGCCGTGCTGCAGACCCCCGAGGCCATCGAGCGCGTGGCGTACGAGATGTGCGAGGATGCTCGCGCCGACAATCTCCGGTATCTGGAGGTGCGCTACTGCCCGCTGCTGAGCACCGGCGGCGGCCTGCCCCTCGACGACGCGATCGCCGCGGAGCTGCGCGGCCTCGCCCGTGGCCAGGAGGACTTCGGCGTCGTGGCCCGGGCGATCAACTGCTCCCTGCGGCACTATCCCCCCGATGCCTCGGTGCGGATCGCCGAGGCGTCGGTGCGCTTCCGCGACCAGGGCGTGGTCGGCTTCGACCTTGCCGGTGGCGAGGCGGGACGCCCGCCCGGCGTGCATCACGCCGCCTTCGATATCGCGCTGGCGGGCCAGCTCGGCATCACCGTCCACGCCGGTGAGGCCGCCGGCGCCGAGTCGATCGCCGAGGCCATCGATCGCTGCCACGCCGATCGCATCGGGCACGGCACCCGGCTCTACGAGGACCCGCGCCTCGAGGCCTATGTCCGCGACCGGCGCATCGGCGTCGAGATCAACATCACCAGCAACCTCCTGACCCACGCCGTGGCCTCCGCCGCCGAGCATCCGGTGCGCGACTACTTCTATCGCGGGCTCAACGTCACCCTCTGCACCGACAGCTGGCTCATGTGCGGCGTCTCCCTCACCGATGAATACTGGCTTGCGCACAACGCCCTCGGGTTCACCCAGCCGGAGATCCACCGCATGATCCTCAATGGCTTCGAGTCGGCGTTCCTTCCGTGGTCGGAGCGGGAGGAGCTCGTGGCGCAGGTGCGCGACGAGCTGTCGACGCTGTGACCCTGGCCCTCCTGCTGCTGCAGGCACCAACGGCCGCCGAGCGCATGGCGAGCGCCCGCGCCGGCCTCGATACCCCCCTCGGGAGCCGGCTCATCGGCCTCCTCGGCATCACTACCATGCTCGCCCTCGCTGTCCTGCTCTCCTACGACCGGAAGCGGATCAACTGGCGCCTCGTCGCCACCGGGCTCGCGTTGCAGGCCGCCTTCGGCGTCCTCGTGCTGAAGACCGACGTCGGCCGCATCTTCTTCGACAAGGTCGGCGCCGGTGTCACTGCGCTCCTTCGCTTCCAGGAACAGGGCGCGCGCTTCGTCTTCGGCAACCTCGTGCAGCAGACGGTGCCGGTTGGCACGCCCGGGGCCGGCGGCGTCCTCGACACTACCGCCGGGTTTGTCGCGAGCACCGGCGCGTTCTTCGCCTTCAGCGTGCTGCCAACCATCATCTTCTTTTCCGCCCTGATGTCGGTGCTCTACTATCTCGGCATCATGCAGCTGGTGGTGAAGGGCATCGCGTGGGGCATGCAGCGCACCCTCGGCACCTCCGGCGCCGAGACCCTCTCCGCCTCGGGCAACATCTTCCTGGGCCAGACCGAGGCGCCGCTGCTCATCAAGCCCTTTGTCGGGCAGATGACGGCGTCCGAACTGGTGACGGTGATGGTGGGCGGCTTCGCCACCGTGGCCGGCGGCGTGATGGCGGCGTACATCGGCATGCTGCAGGGATACTTCCCCGGTATCGCCGGGCACCTGCTCGCCGCCAGCGTCATGAACGCACCGGCGGGATTGCTGCTCAGCAAGATCATCATGCCCGAAACCGGCGTGCCGGTCACGAAGGGCTCCCTCGACCTCCACACCGAGAAGACCGACTCCGGCGTCATCGACGCCGCGGCCAACGGTGCGCTCCAGGGCGCCCAGCTCGCCATCAACGTGGCGGCGATGCTCATGGCCTTCGTGGCCCTCGTGGCGCTCCTCAACGCGGGCCTCGGATGGATCGGCGGACTGGCAGGCTCGCCCGGCATGAGCCTGCAGTGGATCCTGGGCCAGCTGCTGCGCCCCCTCGCCTGGGTGATGGGCGTGCCGTGGCAGGAGACCGGCTACGTCGGTGGCCTCATCGGGCTCAAGACCTCGCTCAACGAGTTCGTCGCCTATGCCCAGTTCGCCAACGATCTCGGCAATGGCGTCACCCTGTCGCCGCGCAGCGCCATCATCTGCACCTACGCCCTGCTCGGGTTCGCCAACTTCTCCTCCATCGGCATCCAGATCGGCGGCATCGGCGGCCTGGCCCCTGAGCGTCGCCACGAGATCGCGCGCTACGGGCTCCGCGCCATGATCGCCGGCAACCTCGCCGCCTTCATGTCCGCGAGCCTGGCCGGAATGCTGGTCTGATGCATCGACTGGTGGGCGCCGTGGGCATCGCCGTGATGGTGCTCCTCACCGTGCTGCTGTCGCATGATCGCAGGAACATCAACTGGCGACGGGTGGCGGCCGGGCTCGCCCTGCAGGCGGGGCTCGGCGTCCTGCTGCTGCGCACCGGCTTCGGCCGCGGCGCGTTCACCAGTCTCGCCGGACTGTTCTCCGCACTGCTCCGCTTCCAGGAAGAGGGCGCGCGCTTTGTCTTCGGCAACCTGGTGCAGCCCCTGGTGCCGGTCGGCACCCCCGGACCCGGTGGAGCGCTCGATACCAGCGCAGGCTATGTCGCGCGCGTCGGCGCCCTCTTCGCCTTCAACGTGATTCCCACCATCATCTTCATCTCCGCCCTGATGTCCGTGCTGTACTATCTCGGCGTGATGCAGCGGCTCGTGAAGGCGATCGCCTGGGTCATGCAGAGGACCTTTCGCACCTCGGGCGCAGAGACTGTGGCGGCGGCGGGTAACATCTTCCTCGGCAATGCCCAGGTGCCGCTCATCATTCGTCCCTATCTGGCCCGGCTGACCCGGTCGGAGCTCGTCACTGTGATGGTGGTGGGCTTTGCCACCGCTGCGAGCGCCGTCATGGCGGTGTACGTCGGCATGCTGCAGCGGACCATTCCCGGCATCGCCGGCGACCTCATGGCCGCGAGTTGCATGAATGCCGTTGCCGCGGTGCTGCTCGCCAAGATCCTCATGCCCGAGACCGAGACGCCCGCCACCACCGGGTCCCTCGACGTGGACGTCGAGGTCACCGACACCGGGATCCTCGACGCCGCCGCCAATGGTGCGCTGCAGGGCATCAAGCTGGGCATGGGGATCGCGGCCATGGTCATCGCCTTCATCGCGCTGCTGGCGCTGGTCGACGCCGGACTCGGGTGGGTCGGCGCACTGGCGGGCCACCCCGACGCCAGCCTCAAGCTCCTTGTGGGCGAGCTGCTCCGGCCGTTCATGTGGATCATCGGCGTGCCATGGCCCGATACCGGGTACGTCGGTGGCCTCGTGGCGATCAAGGTGACGCTCAATGACATCGTTGCCTACAGCCAGTTCGCCGGCGATCTCGGTGCAGGTGTTGCCCTCGACCCCCGCGCCCGCATCATTTGCACCTATGTGTTGCTCGGCTTTGCCAACTTTTCGGCGATGGGTATCCAGATCGGCGCCATCGGCGGTCTCGCGCCCGAGCGCCGCGGCGAGGTCGCCCGCTACGGCCTCCGCGCCATGGTCGTCGCCAACCTCGCCGGCTTCATGACCGCGGCCTTCGCAGGACTGCTGCTGTGAGCACGTTCGCGCGGGAAGGGTGGGGTGCCCCTCCGAGGAGGTCTGGCTGCCGGCTGGACCTGGGCTTGATTCCAGAAAGCCGGCCCCGAGGACCTTCGAGGAGGGGCACCCCGCCCAAGCGCGCCAACCGGACCACGCCCCGATGACCGCAGTCGCCGCCGTCCGCGCGTTTCTGGGCGACCGCCGCCCCGTGGCCCTTGTCGTCCTCGGCTCCGGACTCGGCGACCTCACCGATCACCTCGCCGACGCCACGCGGCTGCCGTACCGCGACATCCCCGGCTTCCCCATCCCCACCGTCGAGGGTCACAAGGGTGAGCTTGTCCTCGGCCGCCTCGGTGGCCGTGATGTGCTCGCCCAGGGCGGCCGATTCCACATGTACGAGGGACACGACGCCGCCACCAGCGCCCTCTGCGTCCGCACCGCTGCCGCCGTCGGCATTCGCACCATGCTGCTCACCAATGCCTCGGGCGGCATCCGCCGCACCTTCAGGCCCGGCACGCTGATGCTCATTGCCGACCACATCAATCTCCAGTTCCAGGGACCCCTCACCGGCGCGGTGCGCCCGGGCGAGGAACGCTTCCCTGACATGTCCGACCCGTACGACCCCGGGCTCCGCACCCTCGCGCACGATGTTGCCCGCGAGCGTGGCGTGGCGCTCGAGGAGGGCGTGTACGCCGGCCTCCTCGGTCCCAACTATGAGACTCCCGCCGAGGTGCGCATGCTCGAGCGGATGGGCGCCGATGCCGTCGGCATGTCCACCGTGGCCGAGGTGATCGCCGCCCGGGCACTGGGGATGCGCTGCATGGGCGTGTCCACCGTGACCAACCTCGCGAGCGGCATCGGCCACGGCACGCTCTCCCACGCCGAGGTGATGGAGACGGCGCGCGCCGTCCAGCGCGACATGGTGTCGCTCTTCACCGGCATTGTGGAACGACTGCCGGCATGACCACCCCCGATCGCCGCCGACCGACGCAGGATCCGGACTCCGCGACCCACGAGGGCGTGCGCCTCGCCCAGGCCGGCATGCTCCTCAACATGGGGCTGGCGATCGTCAAGATCCTCGCCGGCATCATCGGGCAGTCCTATGCCCTGGTCGCCGACGGCATCGAGTCGGTGGCCGATATCTTCGGGTCGCTGATCGTCTGGAGCGGCCTCCGTGTCGCCCGCCGAAGCGCCGATCCGCTCTATCCGTTTGGCTATGGCAAGGCGGAGGCACTCGCTGCCGCTGCCGTGGGTGTGATGCTCGTGGCGGCCGCCATCGGGATCTCCATCGAGGCGATCCGGGAGATCATGATCCCGCACCACACCCCCGCACCCTTCACCCTCGTGGTGCTGGTCGGCGTGGTGCTGCTCAAGGAGATCTTCTTCCGTCGCGTGTCGCGCGCAGCGAACGCGTCGGGCAGCACTGCCGTGCGGGCGGACGCCTGGCATCATCGCAGCGACGCCATCACCTCCGTTGCCGCGTTCATTGGCATCAGTATCGCGCTGATCGGCGGCCCGGGATGGGAGCAGGCCGACGACTGGGCCGCCCTCCTCGCCGCCTGTGTCATCGTCTACAATGGAGTGCAGGTCATGCGCCCCGCGCTGCAGGAGCTGATGGACAAGGCACCGGGTGAGCCGCTCCTTGCCCGTGTCGAACATGCCGCGCAGTCCGTCACCGGCGTGCTCGCTACTGAGAAGCTCAAGATGCGCCGCGCCGGCACGTCGTACTATGTGGATCTGCACGTCCAGGCCGATCCGACATTGTCGCTGTACGAGGCGCACATCCTGAGCGGCATGGTGAAGGGCGCGATCCGCGGTGCGGTGCCCGAAGTGTCAGGGGTGCTGATTCACATGGAGCCATTTGAGGACGTGAGGACGTGAGGACGTGAGTACTTGAGGACGTGAGGACGTGAGGACGTGAAGTAGGAGCGAAGGGCGGGGTGCCCCTCCGAGAAAGGTCTGGCTCGTTGCCTTCTTCACGTCCTCACGTCATCACGCCCTCACGTCATGCCTCACCGGCCCATGGCCGGACCGAGCCGCGGCGCACTCTCGATCGCCCGCACCACATAGTCCAGCCCGGCCTCCACCGCCCCCTCCAGTCCCTTCCCGGACGCGAGCCCGGCCGTGATCGCCGCCGACAGTGTGCACCCCGTCCCGTGCGTGGACGTCGTGTGGATCCGTGCGTGACTGAATCGCCGTGTCCCGTCCGGCGTCACCAGCAGGTCCACGATGGTATCGTCCGCCAGGTGTCCGCCCTTCACCAGCACCGCGGCGGCACCCGAGTCGAGCAGCAGCGTGCCCGCGCGCTCCATCTGCGCCACGTCGCGCACCTCGAGCCCGGTCAGGAGCGCCGCCTCGTCCAGGTTCGGCGTCACCAGCGTGGCCAGTGGCAGCAGCCGCGTGCGGATCACCTGTTCCGCATCTACGGAGAGCAGCCGGTCACCCGAGCTGGCGATCATCACCGGATCCACCACGAGCGGCGTCCACCCGAAGCTCGTGATGCAGTCGGCCACCGTCGCTGCCAGCTCGGCGCTGGCCAGCATGCCGGTCTTGAGCGCGTCCGGCGGCAGGTCCGCCGCCAGCGCCTCCAGTTGCTGGCGCAGGAAGTCCGCGGGCACCACGTGCACGCCGCGTACACCCACGGTATTCTGTGCCGTGAGCGCCGTGATGGCCGCCATGCCGTAGGCACCGAACTGATGAAAGGTCTTGAGATCCGCCTGGATACCCGCCCCGCCGCTGGGGTCCGATCCGGCGATCGACAGCGCAACACGCATGAGTGCTCTCGAAACGTTGATTCGTGACTTGCAGCGTCGCCGCGGACGCGAGCGCCGGAACCTGGGCGTGGCCGAGGGCGTGCGCCTCGTCGAGGAAGCCCTCGCCGCCGGCATCGTCATCCGCGGCGCGATGGTCTCGCCCGCGCTCGAAGCTACCCGTCGGGGTGAGGCGCTGAAAGGCGCCCTGGCCGCCGCCGGCGTAAAGTTCGAGGAGGTGGACGATCGCGCCCTCGCGGCACTCGCTGATACCGATCACCCGCAGGGCGTCCTCGCCGTGATCGAGCCCCGCGACTGGTCCCTCGACGACATCACCCCCGGACCCCATGCCGCCGTGCTGGTGCTCGATGCCGTGCAGGATCCCGGCAACGTGGGTACCATGGTGCGCACCGCCCTGGCACTTGGTGCCGCCGGCGTGGTGGCCCTTCCCGGCACCGCCGACCTGGCCAACCCCAAGGTGATCCGCGGCAGCATGGGGGCGCTCTTCCGGCTCCCCTGCATCGCCACCGATGTCCTGACGCTGACCGTCTGGGCGGGGCGGCATCAGGCCCAGGTCTGGGTCACCGATGCCGCCGGCGAGCCGGTGCCCCGGGACGCCCGCACGGCACCCATCCTGCTCGTGGTGGGCAACGAGGGGGCCGGGGTGGGCGATACCATGACCGCCCGCGCCACCCGGCGCGTGGGCATTCCCCTTGCACCCGGTGCCGAGTCGCTGAATGTGGCGATCGCCGCTGGCATACTTCTCTACGAGGTCCTGCGTGCCGACTGACGGAATGAATCTCACCTTCTACTACATCGTGGCCGGCGTCTTCGGCCTGCTCATCGGCAGCTTCCTCAATGTCTGTATCCTCTCCTGGGGCGCCGAGCCCAAGGAATCGGTGCGGCGGCCACGCTCGCGCTGCCCCAAGTGCGGCGAAAAGATCGCCTGGTATGACAACATCCCGGTGCTCTCCTGGCTGCTGCTCCGCGGAAAGTGCCGCCACTGCCAGCAGTCGATCTCCATCATGTACCCGTTGGTCGAGCTCGCCACCTGCATCATCTGGATCTATTTCGTCTGGCTCTTCGGTCCCACCATCGCCGCCGTGCGCGCCGGGGTGTTCTTCACCCTGCTGCTCGGCATCCTCGTCACCGACGCGCGCGCCTACATCATCCCCGATGAGTTCACCCTCGGCGGGCTGGCCCTGGGCCTCATCCTCACCGTGGTGGGCGGATACCTGCTGAACGGGATGCCCGGGGTGGTGCATGGGCTCGTCTTCTCCGCCATCGGCGGCGCGGTGGGGTTCGGCATCCTCTGGCTGGTGGGATTCCTCGGAAGCGTGATCCTCAAGCAGGATGCGATGGGCGGCGGTGACATCAAGATGATGGCGATGGTTGGTGTCTTCGTGGGTTGGACCGGCGTGCTCCTGACCATCTTCCTCGGCGCACTCATCGGCACCGTGATCTTCCTTCCGCTCACGCTCCTCGGACGGAAGAAGCTCGTCCCCTTCGGGATCTTTCTCGCCATCGGTGCTGGTGTGGCCTACCTCTTCGGCACGAAGATCGTGCAGTGGTACGCCATCACCTATATGGGTGCCTGACTTGGCGGCACCAGCCCGCAACCGCGCAGCGCTCCTGCTCCTCGGGCTCGTCACGGCCGTCGCCTGCCGCGGCAAGCCCAGGGAAACCGACGCCGACCGCAATCTCGCCCACCTCGTCGACAGCCTCATGCCGGCGGTCGAGCAGAGCACCGGCCTCAAGTTCAAGCGACGCCCCGAGTCCGCGCTGCGCAGCCGCGACGATGTCCGGGCCTTCGTGCGCGCCAAGCTCTCCCAGGAGATGCCCCCCGAGCGCTTTCTCCAGCTGACCCGTGCCTACACCCTCATCGGCCTGCTGCCCGACTCGGTCGATCTTCGCGCCCTCATGGAGGACATGCTCTCCCAGCAGATCGCCGGGTACTACGATCCCGATTCATCCACCCTCTACGGCGTGGCCGGGGCCGACTTCCCGGTGCTGCGACTCACGGTGGCGCACGAACTGGTGCACGCATTGCAGGACCAGTACATGCCGCTCGACTCCATCCTCAAGGACAAGAGCAGCAACGATCGCTCCGCAGCGGCCCAGGCCATCCTCGAGGGACAGGCCAACTACGCCTCGATCGTCATGCTCCAGGGTGCCGAGATGGCGCAGAGCCAGGAATTCTGGGACGAGTTCCGGAAGACCGGCGACCAGATGCTCTCCGGCGGCGGCATGACCGCCGTGCCCGCCGTGCTGCGCGAGGGTTTGCTCTTTCCCTATCTTGCCGGCGCCGAGTTCATGCTGTGGTGGAACAAATCCGGGTTCAGCGACACGCTCCCCTATGGTCCGCGCATGCCGCGCTCCACCGAGCAGATCATCCACCCGGAGCGATACGCGCGGGGTGACCAGCCCATGGATGTCCAGTTCAGCGACACCGTGGCAGGCAGCTATGAAGACGTGCTCGGCGAGTTCGATATTCGCCTGCTCATGCAGGAATTGATCGGCCGGAAGGCCAGCGATGCCGCCCTCCCGCTCGGCTGGGGAGGCGATCGTTTCCGGCTCGACGAGGGCAACGGCGGACCTGCCCTCGTCTGGATCTCGGTGTGGGACGAGCCCCGCTATCGCGACTGGTTCCTCGCCGCGACCGGGCAGAAGTTCAGGGCGCGGGCGAAGCCGGGATACAGGACGCAGGTGGACACGATGACCGTGGACGGCCGCGCCGCGCTGCGCTATGTCATCGGGAAGGAGACGTGGACCCTGTGGGAGTCACTCCCTGGCGCCGTCATCCCGGGTGCCGTTGCCCTTCCCGCGCCGCCGAAGCACGGGGGCCGCACCGCGAGATAGCACGGAACGGTCGCGTAGCGCCATCCGCCGCTCCACCAGGAACGCCCGGACCGACTCATCCTCGGACAACCCGATCGCCCGCTCGTACGCGGCACCCGATTCCTCGATCCGGCCGAGTGCAGAAAGCAGGTGGGCCCGCAGCGCCCAGTACGGCTGGTACGTCATCGTCTTCGCCTCCGGAATCTCCGCCAGCAACGCCAGCCCTCGCTCCGCGCCAGACGCATCCCCCACCGCCGCCGCGCGACTGACCAGTGCACCCATCGTCGGTGCGAGACGCACCAGGCCCTCGTACAGCAGCGCAATGTCCTCCCGCGACGCGCCACGCCCGGGCGCCCTGCTCGCATGCGCAGACTGGATCGCGGCTTCCAGCTGGAAGTGCCCCACCTGTCGCGCAGCACCCGCCGCACTCAGCTGCCGCTCCGCCTCCTCGATCATCGGACGCGACCAGAGCGTCGAATCCTGTTCCGAAAGCGGCACGAATGCTCCGCTGGCGCTTCGCCGTGCCCCGCGCCGGGCCTCGCAATGCAGCATCAGCGCGAGCAACCCGCGCGCCTCCGCGGCCGTCGGCAACAGGTGTACCGTCAGTCGCGCGAGCCCGATTGCCTCGGTCGCGAGGTCACGCGCGCGCAGGTCGCCGCCCGTCACATCATCCCATCCGCTGCCATACGCGGCGTAGATTGCCTCCAGCACCGCGTCGAGTCGTTCGGGGAGCTCATGCTCGTCCGGCGCCTCGAACCGCAGTCGGGCATCGCGGATCCGTGCCTTCGCCCGCACCAGTCGTTGCCCCATCGCCGTTGGCGATACCAGGAACGCCGATGCGATGCGGGCCGCGTCCAGGCCCAGCACCACCTGCAGCATCAGCGGTGCTCGCGCGGCGGCATCAATGGCCGGATGACTGCATACGAACAGCAGCTTGAGGCGCTCGTCCGGGAATCCGTCGTCATCGGCCACCCGCTCTTGTGCCGCCGCCGAGGCCTCGCGCAGGATCGGCGTCGATGCCTCCACCACGCCGCGGTGCCGCACCTCATGCATCAGGTTGCGCCGCGCCGCAGTCAGCAACCACGCCTCCGGCTTCGCCGGAACGCCCCGTGCCGGCCACGTTCGAAGCGCCGCGAGAAAGGCCTCGGCCAGCGCGTCTTCTGCCTGCGCCACATCGCCCGCCCGCGCAGCAAGGAATGCCAGCAGGCGGCCATAGGACGTCCGGGCCGCGTCCTCCGCCGCCTGCCGTGCATCCACCACGCGACTACTGGTTCATCGGCGGCAATACCGGCCGCAGTTCCACGGCTCCCTTCGCCGCGGCTGGGCAGCGTGCCGCCCAATCCAGGGCCGCGTCCAGGTCGGGCACCTCGAGGACGAAGTAGCCGCCGAGTTGCTCCTTCGTGTCCGCGAACGGCCCGTCGCTCACCTCGCGCCTGCCACCGCGGATCCGGAGCGTGGCTCCCGTGCCCGGTGGCTGCAGCCCGTTGCCACCCACCATCACTCCCGCCTCGCGCAGCGCCTGTACGTACCCGCTCCACGCCCCCCAGTATGCGGGCGCCCGTGCATCGTTCCGCTCCTCGAACACCGCCTTCTCCTCGTACGCGATCAGCATGAACTGCATGGCACACCTCCGGCAATCGTCGCAAAGTCGCGAGTGGACAGGATGGAGAGATACCCCACCCGTACACCTATGAGCCGCATGTGAGCCTCAATTCGACACCGGGCGGGACGATCGACCGCAGGCGGGGAGTCTCTCTGCTCGTCAGCTCCCGTCCAGAGGTTCAACCACTCCGGATGCCGCCGCTCCTGCTTGACGTGACGGCAGATATATCTTACGATATATCGTGCGTTATGTCTCACGAAATAGCGAGGGCTGCACGATGCGTAAGTCATGCGATGACTGGGGGTTCGGCGCCGATTTCCCCTTCGGGCGGGGATGGCGCGGCTGGACGGGCGGTGGCGGTCCCAGGGGACGCCGCCGAAGCCAGATGTTCGAATCAGGGGAAATGAAATTCGTCATCCTCAGGCTGCTGCGCGAAAAGCCGAGGCACGGCTACGAGGTCATGAAGGCGCTGGAGGAAAAATTCCGGGGGCACTACACCCCGTCGGCCGGCACGGTGTACCCGACCCTTCAGCTCCTGGAGGACGAGGGCTACGTGCGCGCCGTCGACACCGATGGCAAGAAGGTCTATCACGTGACGCCGGAGGGCGAGAAGTACCTCGACGAACATCGCGACGTGCTCGACGAGATCTTCGACCGCGTGCGGGAAACAGTGCGTGACTTCGCCGGCGGCGGCATGGGCGAGGTGCATACCGCGTTCGCGCACCTGGCGGGCACCACGTTCAAGCGCGCCTGGCGCCGGGGACCGGATGATCCGTCCCTCAGGAAGGTGGCGGATATCCTGAAGAAGGCCGCAGAGGATATCGATAGCGCGTGGAGTGAACGGACTGCGTAACGACACCACAATCGTGCAATAACGGAAACTCCCCGGGGCAGTGATCGTCAAAAGCGTCCTGGTCCCCGAGGCGACGCCACGGGGGCCAGGATGCGGATGAAGGTCAGGCGGCGCTTCAGACGCTCGCGCGACGTCCCGAAATCAGCTGCCACACGAAAGCCACCACCGCCACCACCAGCAGCAGGTGAATCAGCCCGCCCGCCACGTGAAAGACGCCAAAACCGAGCGCCCAGGCAATTAAAAGTACGATAACGAGTCCGTATATCATGGTGTACTCCTTCTGGTAGGTGTCCGGGAACGTGACCCGCGTCACCCCGTACACGTCATACCACCATGCAACGGCTTCGCTTCACCTCGAGGCCCCTTGCCAGCTTGCACCCTCACGGCAACTCCGTAAGCACCAGAGAGATATCGTCCGCATAGTGGCCGTCGAACTCCGGCAACTCCCCGTCATCCACCACGTCCTCATACGGATAGATCTCCACCGCCACATACCGCGTTCCCGCCGGCACCACGTCGAACTGCACCTGCAGTTGCTGCCAGCTGCCCGCCTCGGCATTGATCGTCGTCGAACGGATCTGCCCCGCCGCCGGCGGGTAGTCCGCTGGGAAACCTGCCGGCGTGCCCGGGAAGACCAGTACGCGCAGGTCGAAGCGCGTATCGGTCTCGGCATCACCCGACACGCGGTTCACCCACATGCCGGCATTGAGCCGCACCTTCCCGGCGTCGATCGATGCCGCGAACGCCGACAGGTCGATGGTCTGCCACTGCTGTGAGGTGAAGAGCCCCACTCCGGGCACCAGGCCGGTGGCGCCGAACTTGAGCATCCACGATCCCGTCCTCGGCGTGATCCCCTGGTCACTCCCCGTCCGCGCCGAAAGGTCGCCCTGCCAGCGCCCCGCGCTGCTGGGCAGTGTGGCCACCACCACGTCGGCATCCTCGAAGCCCGGGTTCTGCAGCAAGTTGACGCCGAAGGGGACCACCGCCATGTCGAACGTGGCCGTGACGTTGAACGTCGTGTCCCCGGACGCATCGAAGGTGAGTGAGCAGAGGGTGCCCGACACTTGATTGCAGCCGCTCCACGATGTCAGCACACTGCCGTCGGCTGGCAGGGCGATGAGGCTGAAGGCGCCGCCCGCGCCGGCGTCGTCGAAGCTGTCGTCGCACGTTCCGCTTTCCGTGCCGTCCGCCCAGGCGCAGGCGATGTCGACCTCGGAGATGGTGGACTCGACCGCCCCGGCACCAGTGCCGGCGAGCCTGACGTGCACCACGATATTCGCGAAGGGGGTCGGGACAATACCGCTCGTCCCGCACGCCACGAGCACGCCCACCGCCACCGCAGCGGCCAGTCGTGAAGGGAAGGGAAGGTTGAACCGCACCATGAGGCCTCGCTGACGGGGACTCTACAGGAACGATCTCCGCGCCCCATCCTTCTCATGTTTCCTATCTTCCCCCCCCCCCTCACCCCTCACCCCTCACGCCCTTACGTCCCCCTAGACACCACCCCGCGCCCGCCGCATATCCCGTACATGACTTCCCTGGCCCTCCTCCTCGGCACGGCCCTGTGGGCCGGTGTGCCCGCATCTCCGCGCCCGCCCGCCGACTCGGCCCGCGCCATCACTCGCGTGGCACTTCGCGCCGTCGAGGGAGACAGTGCCGATGCCGTTGAGGCCCGCTGGAGTCGGCGCGATGATCCCCTCGCCCTCCTGGGACGGGTCGCGCTTGCGAGCCTGCGCTACCAGTACGGAGTGGCCGACTCCCTCGCGACGCAGCTCCTCGCACGCAGTGACGCCAGCGCCGGCACACTCGCCGCCGCGCACCTGGCGCTCGCCGGATCGAGTCTCGCCGCTGGCAACTGGACCCGCGCTGATTCCGCCTACCGCGCTGCCGCCGCGTTCGCGACCGGAACCCACAACGCCGCCGCCCTGGCCGAGGCCCTGTCCGGTCTCGCAGCGACCCGAAGCCGTATCGCAGGTTTCGCGGCGGCGCGGCCGCTCGCCGACAGTGCCTGGACGCTTGCGCCGCCGGCTGACCCTGGGCTTCGCGCCGTTATCCAGTGTCGGCGCGCCGACTTGCTCGAGTCGCTCTCCGACTCGACCGCGACCCGGGAGGCACAGGGCGGTATCGCGCTCGCGCGGTCGGTGGGCGACCGGCGCACCGAGGCTGGTTGCCTCCACGTGATGGCGCGCCACGCGGCACGGCTCGACGCCCTCACTGCCACCCGCATCATGGGTGAGGTCGCCGAGCTGCAGCGGCTGGCGCGCGACGACGGTGGTCGCGCGATCACGCTCCAGTGGCGCGGCTACACCCTGTCCACCATCGGCGAGTTCGGCCTGGCGCGCGCCGATCTCGACGAGGCGGTGGTCCTGGCACGCGCGTCACGCAAGTACGCCGTGCTCGCGTGGGCCACGCTCAACCTTGCCAACACCGCGCAGTTCTTCGGTGACGCGCGCGCATCCCTGCGCTACGCCGCAACGGCAGAGAGCCTCTTCACCCTGCAGGGTGATCGACAGGGCCTGGCAATGACCACCACCACCCGTGGTCGCGCTGCGATGATGCGGGGCGACTACGCCGAGGCGCGAGCCGCTCCTGCAACAGGCGCTCGCACGGGCCGAGGCGATGGGCGGCGCCTGGCCCAGGTTCGGGCAGAAATCCCTTGCCGACCTCGAGATAGCCCGCGGCGACTGGCCGGCCGCACTGCGGCACCTCGATTCCGCATCCGCCCTGGCGCGCGCAACCGGCGATGTCTCCTATGCCAACGGGCTGGCACACCCATACGCCCTGGTCGCCCTGAAGCAGGGTCACCTCGACGAGGCGCGCCGGCTCCTTGACCGGCACATCGCGGTGCTCGAGGACGATCCGCAGCGCTCCCGCCGCTATGTCGCCCACACCATGCTCGGTGCGGTGTACGCGCGTCAGGGAGACCTCGACCGCGCCGTGCACGAACTGACTAGTGCGGCAGACACGCTCGATGCCTGGCGCAAGTCGCTCGGCACTGCCGACCTGCGCCTCGCCGCTTATGCGGTCCGGGAGGAAGACCTCGCCACCGACTTCGGGTTTGTCGGCGCGCTCGGCGACCTTGTGCGGGGCGGCCGCACCGGGGCCGCCTTCGCCCTCGCGGAGCGGCGGCGTGCCCGCGACCTGAGCGACCGCATGCTCCAGGTCACGACGCTCGCCACTGCGGCGGACTCCAGTGCCCATGCCTCGCGGCACGGCACAGGTGTGCCCTTCGCCGCGGCAGGGCTCAGGGATGCCATCCCCGATGACGCAACGGCGCTCGTCGAGTTCGTGGTGAGTACCGCTGCCGATTCCTCCATTGCGTTCATTGTGACCCGCACCGGCATCCAGGCCGCCCTCCTGCCGCCCGGGGCCGCGCTCGCCGAACTGACCGAGACGATGCTCGCTCTCGTCGAGTCGGGCGAACATGGCGACTCGCTCCCGGCGCGCGCCGGACGCAGTCTCCTGGCACCGGTGCTCGCGCTGTTGCCCGCCGCCGTGCACCGGCTGGTGCTCGTGCCCGACGGTCCCCTGCATCGACTGCCCTTTGACGCCCTCGTGCTCGGCGATGGCCGGCGCGTCGCCGAGCGCTATGAGGTGTCGCTGTCGCCTTCCGCCACCATATCGGCGCGGCTCTGGCAACGTACCCCCTCCACGGCCGCGACCACGCTGCTCGCCTTTGCCGGCATCGATTCCCGCGGGCAGCCGGGCCTGCCGCTGCTCCCCGCATCGGCGCGTGAGGCACGCGAGGCCGGCCGCATGGCGTCCGCCAGCGTCATTCGGCTCGGCGCTGATGCCAGTGAGTCGTACCTCAAGGCGAGCAACGCGGCGAACTATCGCATCCTCCATTTCGCCACCCATGCACTGGTCGATGACGAGTCGCTCGACGGTACGGCGCTCGTCCTCGCCGCCGGGGCAGGGGAGGATGGGCTCATGAGCCCCGCTGAGCTCGCGGCGCTGCACCTCGATGCCGACCTGGTGGTGCTGAGTGGCTGTCGCACCGCGCGCGGCGTGGTGTTCAGCGGGGAAGGGGTGCAGGGGCTGGCCGGTCCGCTGCTCGAGGCGGGATCGCGCAGTGTGCTGGCGACACTCTGGTCGGTCAACGACCGGGACGCGGCCGGCTTCGTGGGAGACTTCTACCGCGCGGCGACTGGCGGCACATCCGTGGGAGATGCCCTGGCAACGGCGAAGCGCACAGCGATCGCGCGCGGGGAGCCGCCCGCCACCTGGGCGGCGTTCGTGCTGGTGGGGAACCCGGCGGTGCAGCCACCGGTGCTCGCCAGCCCGGTGGGGATCGCCTGGCCTGGTGGCACCCTCGCGTTCGGGGTGCTGATCACGTCGGTGTCGGTGGGGATCCTGTTGCTGGCCTGGCGCGCCCGCTCGCCGCAGGCCTAGTTCGACCCGCCGTACAGTGGCACCAGGGCCGACCGCGCCTGGCCGCCATCCTCCAGTTCCGCCCGGATCCACCAGCGGTACTCCGTGCCCGGCGCGAGCCGTACGCTGTCGGGCAGCACCATCGTGGTGTCCCTCGTCAGCGAATCGAAGACCACACCGCCCGCCGCATCGCGCACTTGCAGGCGATAGCGACTCGCTGTGGCCGTCGCCCGCCAGGTGAACAGGCGCCCCGCGGGGAGCACGTCGCGCGGCGACACGAGCTCGATCGTGCCACGGTCACCCCGCACCACGTCGTCACCGGCCCGCTCGCGCATCTGCCAGGTCACCCCGCCCGCCACCAGCAGCACTGCCGCGGCCGCTGCCAGTGGCCACCAGCTCCGCCGTGTCGGCGCGGTGTGCCGTTCGCCCTCTGCCACCGCCGACAGCAGCGCAAATTCCTTGCGGAGCGCGTCCGAGGCCATCACCCGGTCGAGCGTGCTGAGCCGTTCCGCCGCATCGGCCTCGCCCCGCACCACGCGCAGCATCGCATCGAGGCTGACGCCGTCATCCGGGCCCGCCGCGGCGCGCTGCATTCCCTCGCGATACAGCCCGGCCAGTTCGTCGTCGTTCATGCCGACCCACTGGGCTGGATGCCCTGCTCGGTCAGTCGGGCCCGCACCTCCGTCAATCCCCGATAGATCAGGTTTCTCGTCTTCGCTTCCGTCCATCCCAGCATCCGGCCGATCTCCTCCCTCGGGTATCCCGCGAGGTGCATCCGCACCGCCACTCGCCGGGCCTGCGGCAGCTCGGCTATCACCGCCGCGACCCGCGTCACCAGGTCGCCATGTTCCGCATCCCGGTCGGGTGCCGCCGCGCGGGCATCCGGCAGCAGGTTCAGGTCGGCACCATGCGCCATCGTCGTCTCCCGCAGCGTCCGTCGCCGACGCAGCAGGTCGATCGCCGCCGCCATCGCCGTCCGCCACACATAAGACGTTGACACCCCCGACATCTGCTCACTCGAACCCTGGGCCCGCCACAGCCGGATCCGCACGTCCTGCACCAGTTCGTCGTACTCCGCCGGCTCGAGCCCGTACTTGTGCACGAGCGAGCGGAAGAGCGGCTCGAACTGGGCCGTGGTACGGGCCAGCATCGGTGATAGCGGGTCAGCGGCGTCAGGCATCCGGATGTGGTTGGGAGCGTCAGTGATGATAACCCGGGCAGGGGCGTGCGGCGACCCGACGGCAGCGTCCGAGCGCGAATGCACGCCGCCGCCGTTTGCAGCACGGTCTCGCTCACTTCCTCACGATGCCGTCGTCGCCCAGGGATCCCGGCACCCCGGCTTCCATCGCCAACGCACCGCGCCGTTCGTCCGCCAGCGAGCTGGGGGCATTCACGTTGGCGATGCTGGAAACCCCGACGCTCAGCCGGCTCACCAGTTCGCCCCCCAGCCATCCTGTCACGCCCGCCAGTGCGAATCCAGCGAAGCTGAGCACCAGGGCCACCGTGCCGGGAATGTGCGCGTTCAAGTCGCGTCGTATGAAGAAGCTGACGGCGAACAGCACCACCACCAGCAGGTTGCCGGCTCCGTGCACCCGGCCCACCTTCTGCGCCCGGCTGCCCTCCGGCAGGCCGCGCCAGTCGAGGAATCCCGGTACGGCTGCCACGAGCCCCGCGATCAGTCCTCCGGCGATGAGCCGGTATGCCATCAGTGCCCAGGTGCGGTCGTGCGTGATCAGGTACGCCACGTCACACCCCACCGCGCCGGCGAGGAGGCCGAGCGGCAGGAACACGATGGCCTGGTGCAGGGAGTGCCCGAGTATGCGAATGCGCGTTTCCATGGTCGTTTCCTCCGTCAGTCAGTTTTCCTGTGTTGGCTCAGGGTCCACATCCATGGCCTGAGCCCGGCGCCGGCCGCGGGTCACCACGGCGATGCGCTCTGGGGCCACCTTGGGCTCGCGCTCGGCCGTCGCGAGTCCATTCCTTTCCTGGAACGTGTCGGTCAACTGCGTGAAGCAGAAACCGGCGAGGCCCCCCGACTCGTGCACCGCGCCCACCAGCCGGGTGAACGCCGATAGCAGCGCCTCCACTGAAACCCGCGCCTGCGATCAGGTAGTCGAACATCATGCCCGTCCGCGGGTGACGACCGTCTGTCCCGACGGACGCCGGCGCCACGGTGTGTGCCCCGCGCGTCCCGCACCGGCCGAGCGCTTCGCCCGGATGGCGGCCATCACGTGGCTGTCCATCGCCGCCCACGTCTCGTCCCACGACAGATGGGCCAGCAGCCGGTCGGCCAGCCGCCGCCGCTCCCGCGCGTTCTCTTCCATCGCGCTGTCGATCGCCAGCGCAAACGCTTCCGGCCGGTCCGCGATGCGTGCCAGGCCCTGCATGCCATAGGGATGCACCACGTCATGGATCGAGGTGGATACCACCGGGCGCCCCGCCGCGAGATACTCCGGCGTCTTGGTAGGGCTGATGAAGCGCGTGGACTGGTTGCGGGCGAACGGCAGCAGCGCCACGTCCCATCCCGCGATGTACGAGGGCAGCTCCGCATACGTACGACCACCGAGCCAGTGCAGGTTCGCCGCGCGGGGCAGCATCGCCGGGTCGATCTTGGTGACCGGGCCGATCATGACGATCTGCAGTTCCGGGCGGAGCGCCGCCACCTGGGCCAGCAGCGCGAGGTCCATTCGTTCGTCGATCACGCCGAAGAAGCCAGCGCCCGGCCGCGGGATGTTCGCCTGGTCCGCCGGCTCCGCCACCATTCCCCTCGCCGCCGCGAAGTGCGCATGATCCACGGCGCTCGGCAGGCAGTGCATGTTCGAGTGCAGGTGCCGCTTCGCGCGGTGCAGGCTCCGGCCGCCGGTGAAGACCACGTCCATGCGCGCCATCAGCGCCGCTTCCTGCTCCCGCATGCCGGCGGGTGCACCCGCAAACGCCGAGAGCTCGTCCATGCAGTCGTAGACCTCGACCACCGGCTCCAGCTCCGCGGCAATCCCGCGCGACATCGGCGTGTAGTACCAGGTGGCGATCTGCTGCAGGCCGGCCGACTCGGCCAGCGTGCGCAGCGCTGCCGCATGCGCGCGTGAGGCCTCGGCGGCGGGCATCCCCGCAGGAATTGCGGGCACCACGATGGTGACACCGTCGGGCGACGGGCGCGCCGACAGCGTCGCCTCGGTGCCGTCGGTCGTGATCGGCTCCTCGACATAGAGCACCTGGCGTTCCTTCGCCGCGCGCGCCATCAGGTGCTGCGGCCGCTGGTACACGAAATCCCAGCGCAGGTGCGAGAGACAAATGAGATCGTAGGTCATTGGGCGCTTCCCCCGCCAGTGGTATGGCACGAAAACGAAAAGGCGCGACGGGCCGTCGTGGCCCGCTGCGCCTTTCACTGCGAGGACATCTTCCTCGCCGTCAAGGTCCAGGTGTCTTGGTGTTGTGTGAAGATACCCCGGGCGGCCCGTTTGTTTCCCCTCCCGCGGTTGCCGTTCCACCTTGTACCGATGTATAATGTGGGTGACCACGCGGCTAGGCCGCGAAGGTCATCCGACCGATCGGAAGTTCGGGTCCGATTTTGGCGGGAGTGAGGCGGCGGCAGCCGCTCTGCTCCCGCTTTTGGTTTTGCTACGGGACACAAACTCAGCGGAGGCTCTATGAGTCACGACAGCGGCACGCATATGGACGACGGAATCGGCAGCGCGGTGGACTCTTCGCTCGACGAGGTCGCCGACGTGACGGACCGGATTCGCGAAAAGGGAAGCGACCTCGGCCGGAAGGCCGTGGCCTCCATCGACGATCGCCGCATCGACGTCGCCGAGGGCCTGGAGGGCGCCGCCCGGGGACTGCACAAGAAGGCCGATTCCATCGCCGATGGCGGCGAGCGTGTCAGCCGGGCGACCCACGAGGTGGCCGAGAAAGTCGAGAACGCGTCGCGCTATATCCGCGACAAGGATGCCAGGGACATGCTGGCCGACGTCGAGTCGACCGTCCGCGCCCACCCCACTCGCTCCCTGCTGGCCGTGCTGGCCCTCGGCTACCTGGCGGGCCGGGCACTGCGGCGGGACTGATGTCACATCCCATGACGGAAACGGGGGAGCGCTCCATCGGGAGCGTGATGAGCGATCTCGCGGGTAACCTCGAGCGCCTCATCCGCACCGAGGTGAAGCTCGTGAAGGCCACCGTGAGCCAGACCGCCAGGGGCGTGGCACGCGGATCTGCCCTGGTCACCATAGGCGCCATCCTGGCGGCGCTCACGACCCTGTTGCTCCTGCTCGGCCTGGTCGCGCGGCTCGCCGAGCAGATGAAGGTCTGGCAGGCGGCGCTGCTCGTCGCCGGTGGCACGGCAGTGATTGCGGCGCTCACCATTGCGATCGGTGTTGCCTCGATCCGCCGGTACGCCGCCGACAATTTCGATACCTGATACGGAGTTGCCCATGGCTAGCGTTGCTGAATTGAGCCGACAGGTCGACCAGGAGCGTCGCGAGCTGGGCCGGAACCTGTCTGAGTTGAAGGACCGGGCGGAATCGGCGCTCGACTGGCGCGAGCAGGTGCAGAAGCATCCCGCCCTCGCTGCCGCGGCGGCGCTCGGCACTGGAATGCTGCTCGCCCAGCTGGGCAATGGTTCCCGCGGTCGGGGTTCCTCCATGAGGAGTGGCCCGGTCACGCCCATCAGCCCGGATGTGGTTCGCGATCCCGGCGTCCTCGATCATGTCGGGGACGCGTTGAAGGCCACCGCCGGAACGGTGGTGGCGGGAATGCTGTCAGAATGGATTCCCGGCTTCCGGGAAGAGCACGAAAGGCGCCGGAGCGAGCTTCGCCGCTGAGCGATCCGGGGAAAGCACTGCCGGATACGGCGCCCCCGCCCCGGGGCGCCGTGTTCATTTCTGCCCCGTCAGCCCCAGCAGTTGCAGGATGAATGCCGTTTGCACCGCGCGGCTCGGGTCATCCCGGTGCACCTCCATCCAGAACAGGAACAGTTCCCGGCTGTGGCGCGCCATGATGCCGCCATGAATGCTCGGCATGCTGGTGCCGGGACTCTCCGGCGGCCGAACGCGACCGGCGCCGCAATCAGCCGGGGCGTCGAGCCCGTACACGATATGGTCGATACCGGCTTCCATGGCGGCGCCAGTACACATGACGCACGGTTCCAGGGTGCTGACCAGCGTCAGCCCCCGGGTACCGGGACAGATGCTGCCAGCCGCGGCATTCAGCGCCACGATCTCGGCGTGCATGATCGGGTTTCCGGTGCCGTAGGTTGCGTTGCAGCCCGCACCAACAACCCGGCCGTCCCCCGACACCACGATGGATCCTATCGGGGCTTCACCCGAGGCGAGGCCCTCGGCTGCCACCGCCAGGGCCTGTCGCATCCACGCGTGCGCCTGCGCTTCCTCGTTCACCTGACGCCACAGCGGCTCATTGTCCGGCGGACCGCCCGCTAGACCGTGGTCCGTCGACCTGAGACAAAATGCCAGATCACCGCGATGACGGCGAGCACGAGCAGAATGTGAATGAGCCCGCTGGCGACGTGGAACACCGTGAAGCCCAGCACCCAGGCGATCAGCAGGATGATACCGAGCGTGATCAACATTGACTTTCTTCTTGGCCCCCCACCCCGCGGCAAGACCGCGTCGGACATCTGCGACGTCCGCACGATAGTCCGAGATACAGCATTGCGCGTGATGCCATGCGAAGCCTCCAGCGACAGGAGTAAAAAGGCGCAGCCAGTATCCCCTGGCTGCGCCCCCCCACTGCCACCCCGAAAAGGGCGGTCGCAGGACGTTGTCCATTTATACCGCTGAGTTCGGCGGCAGTTTCTCGGTCGCTGGCGGAACCAGGCGGTCGCCCGGCCCCGCCGGCGTGACTACTTCCGGGCCGGGCTGCGACGGCTCTTGCTGCCGTTCTTCGCCTTGGAAGACGTCGTCGAACCCTCGTCCTCCATGGCATCCTCGTCCTCACCCTCTTCCGAACTTCCCGCGCTGAGCGCCATCGGGATGATCGAGTCCACCGCGATCGAACTGAGCAGCTCGTCCGCCTGCTTTTCCTCGTTCAGCGTCTCGTCCAGGATGGCCACGCAATCATCGAGACCCAGCGCCTCGGCGAACGTCTTCACGTTGCCGTACGCGGCGATCTCGTAGTGCTCCACCCGCTGGGCACTGGCAACCAGGCCCGCATCCAGAACGCTCGGTTCTCCCTCTTCCTCCATCATCTCGGAGGATTCCTCGATCAGGCCATCCATGGCCGGGCACTTCTTCGCCTTGGCCGTCGTGCCCAGGGCCTCGAAGACCTGTTCCAGCCGCGCGACATGCTCCTTCGTCTGCTCCAGGTGTTCCGTGAATGCAGACACCAGTTCCGGCGCCGAGGCCGCCTTCGCCATCTTCGGCAGCGCCTTCACCAGCTGTTTCTCCGCGTAGTAGATATCCTGCAACTGCTCGATGAGCAGGCCATTCAGGTTGTCGAGCGCCATGGTATGGCTCCTGCGTAAGGGTGAAAAAAGAAGGCGCCGCAGACGATGAACGTCTGCCGGCGCCTTTCACTGCGAGGAACTGCTTTCCTCGTCGTCAAGGTCCTGCATTGTTGTACCGGTCACACGTTACCGTGGACCGCGCACTCTCACAAGACCCGCTTTGTATCAGTTGGCGCTGCGCTTCGACACGGCACTTGGGCGCCTGGGCCCAGGGTTCGCAGTCCGGTGCACCCACCTCGCCCGGGGGCACCGGTCACGATTCCGCGCAGGGCAGCGGCGGCGACAAGGACAAGGACGATTCGATGTCGAGGTCCTGCTCCATCGTCGGCAGCGCGAGCTGAACCAGCTCGGGTAAGAACACGGGGGCACGAAAAAAGGGGAACGAGACCAGGTCTCGTTCCCCTTTTGCTCCGCTCCGCTGGTCACTTAGTGGGTCGGTGAGCCGGCTCCGCCGCTCGATGGTGAAGTCGGGCTGGTGGTTGAAGGTGTTGCCGGGCTGGATGTGGTCCCCGGGCTCTGCGAGGTCGGGTTGCTGTTCCGCCCCTGGTTTCCCATCCTGTTCGAGTCACCGGTGTTGAAACGCCGGCTCCCCTGGTCGAACGCGCTGTCCGGCACGATGTTCTTGTCCTTGAGCTCGTTCATGTCCTTGTAGGGACGCCCCACCACGATCGCGTCGGCGTACTGTCCCCAGCCCGCGTCGATCAGCTGCTGCCGGGTCGCGGTGTTGATGTCGATCGGCGTCGCGGACGAATTCTGGTTGTCCCGGTTCGCCTGGCTCCCGCTGGTCTGGATCGAGTCCCGGTCACTGCTGCTCCGGCTCATCGACGTATCGCGGCCGGTGGGTTGCTGCGCCTGCGCCGTGGAAGCCGCCACGAGCAGCGCCGCTACGGTTGTTGCAATGAACTTGGCCCGCATGTTGTAATCCTCCTTCAAGAGTTGACAGTTGAGCACAGAAAAAGGGCGCGTTCGGCTTGGTAGCCGTTCGCGCCCGCCCGATCGAGGTCATGTACCCCATCGTAGGCTGGTCCCATTCCCCTCTGGAATGAGCCGCTTGCCGTCCTGCACTCGTAATTTGGTCAATTCGGGAAATATCTGCTAGGACATTTATCACAATTCCGCGATCGTTACTTGCGCATCGCAAAGCAACATCGTTATCTAGGGTACAGTGACTCGCGGGCGGTGCCCGCAGCCGTCGCAAGACCGGAAGTCAGCGGTCTTAAGAGTGGCGCTCCTCCTCGCATTGCGGGGGAGCGCCATTTTTTTGTGCTTGCCGGGGCGCGCGTCTCGCCTCCGAGTGACTGAGCGACTATGCCCAGGTGTGGCAGGAGGTCAGCGACGGGGGTGCGGCGCCTTACCCCCAGGGCGCGCCGTTCTCAAAGAACTGAAGGAGGGTGCAACCATGAATGAGGTAAGGGGAAAGGAACTGGCCGTCATTACCGGCGCGTCGAGCGGCATCGGCTGCGAGCTCGCCCGCCGCTGTGTCGACCATGGTTTTGCGGTGATCATCGCCGCCGAGGATGACGGCATTCACTTGGTGGGCAGCGAGCTTCGTGCGGAGGGTGTCGACGTGGAGGTGGTGCAGGCCGACCTCGCCACCGCGAGGGGCATCGATCAGCTCTGCGAGAGGACGATGGAGTACGGCGGGACTGTCACGGCATTGATGCTGAATGCCGGCGTGGGCGTGGGCGGGCCCTTCCTCGTCACCGACCTCGACGAGGAGATCCGCATGATCAACCTGAACTGCGTGTCAACCGTCTACCTCGCCAAGCGGCTCGTGCCCGGGATGGTGAGCCGCCGTCAGGGACGGGTGCTCATCACCTCCTCTATCGCCGCCGAGATGCCAGCGCCGTTCGAGGCGGTGTATGGCGCGACCAAGGCCTTCCTGCTCTCGTTTGCGCATGCCTTGCGGAATGAGCTCAAGGACACCGGCGTCACCGTCACGGCACTCCAGCCCGGTCCCACCGACACCAACTTCTTCGAGCGTGCCGGCATGGAGGACACCCGGGTCGGCGCCAGCGACGACAAGGACGATCCTGCCGATGTCGCGCGCGAGGCGTTCGATGCCATGATGGAGGGCAGCGATCACGTGGTCACCGGGTTCAAGAACAAGGTGCAGGCAGTGATGGCGCAGGTCACGCCCGAGGACGTGAAGGCGGAGATGCACCGCAAGCTGGCAGAGCCGGGGTCAGCCGTCGAGGCGAAGTAGGCACACTCACCCTACCGGCGGGATCACCTCCCGCCTTGGAGGACATATGCAGGCAGTCGTGTGGCATGGAACGAGTGACGTGCGGGTGGACACCGTGGCTGATCCGGTGCTGCTCGAGCCGGGTGATGCGATCATCGAGGTCACCGCCACCGCCATCTGCGGCTCCGATCTTCATCTCTACGATGGCCTCATGCCGGCCATGAAGTCGGGTGACGTGCTGGGGCATGAACCCATGGGCGTGGTGGTGGAGGTGGGGAAGCAGGTACGGAACCTCAAGCGAGGCGATCGCGTGGTGGTGCCCTTCGTCATCGCCTGCGGCGACTGCTTCTTCTGTCGCCGGGGCCTCTATGCCTGTTGCGATGTGTCCAATCCCGACCGGAACAAGACCGAGAAGGTCCTGGGCCACGCACCCGCCGCCATGTTCGGCTATTCCCACCTGCTGGGTGGCGTGCCCGGCGGACAGGCGCAGTATCTCCGCGTCCCCTACGCCGACGTCGGACCGCAGAAGATCGAGTCCGGCCTGCCCGACGAGCAGGTGCTCTTCCTCTCCGACATCCTCCCCACCGGCTACATGGCCGCCGAGAATGCCGGGATCGAGCAAGGGGACACCGTGGCGGTGTGGGGCTGTGGACCGGTGGGGCAGATGTGCATTCAGAGCGCCTGGCTCTTCGGCGCCGGCCGTGTCATTGCCATCGACCGCGTACCCGAGCGGCTGGAGATGGCCCGGAGGTATGGACGCGCCGAGACGATCAACTTCGATGACCAGGAGGTTTACGATACCCTCCAGGAACTGACCGACGGCCGCGGTCCCGATCGCTGCATCGATGCCGTCGGCTGTGAGGCACATGCCCATGGGAGCGTGGGCGCCGCCGTCGATGCCGCGAAGCAGGCCATGAACCTCGGCAGTGACCGCGGCTACGTGCTGCGGGAGGCGATCTACTGTTGCCGGAAGGCCGGCACCGTGTCGGTGCCCGGCGTGTACATCGGGACGGTGGACAAGATGCCGTTCGGCATGGTAGTGAACAAGGGCCTCACCATCAGGAGCGGCCAGACCCACATGCAGGCCTACATGGGGCCGCTGCTGGCGCGGATCGAGAACGGCGATATCGATCCATCCTTCGTCATCACCCACCGGCGGCCGCTCAGGGACGCACCCGAGCTCTATGAGACCTTCCGCGACAAGAAGGACGGCTGTATCAAGGTCGTCCTGACGCCGTGAGGTGCGGGCACATGCAACGGGTACAGATAGTCCTTCCGGCCTGGCCACGATGGATCCATCAGGCGCTCGCGATGCCAGGAGGTACGCTGATCACTTCCGATCCCGCCACCACCCACACCCTGTCCCCCACGCCAGGCCCGATCTCCGCACACCCCGTGAACTCCCCGAACGCCGGCAACACGCCCTTGTCCCGCCCGAACCAGAAGCACGCCAGTCGCTCCCGGTTGCCCCGCCCGCGTTCCCGCACCGTCACGCACGGATGAAGGTGACCCGCGAGCACATAGCGCCCCTCGACCGGAACCGGATGATGCGCCAGCGCGAACGGTCCCTCCACCACCGGCCCGTCTGTCACCCCGATCCCCGCCTCACTCGGCGGATCTCCCGAGCGACGATCATGATTCCCCCGGACCAGCAGCATGTCGACCGCCCCATGTGAACGCCGCCATGCAGACAGCAGCGCGAACAGTTCGCCGCTCCGCCCTTCCCGCGCATGCAGGAAGTCGCCCAGGAACACGAGACGATGCGCGCCGGTCATCGTCAGCAACAGCGACAGTCGCGACAGCGCCGCCGCCGTGGTTCCCTTCGGCACGAACAGTCCCCCGAACCGGAACGCGGCCGCCTTCCCGAAATGAGGGTCCGCCACCAGCAGCATTCCTCGAGAGGGCCAGTACACTGCGCGATCGGCCAGCAGCAGCAACGCCTCGCCCGCGACCGTCGCTGCCACCGCACCACCAATCCGTGAGCCCGTCATCCCGCCGCCCGCTCCAGCGCCACCTGCATCCGCTTCACCCGGTCGGCCAGTGATTCGCTCGACAGCTTGTTCCGCGTCCGGTCCACCAGCAGCGGGAACGCCAGCGGCGTGAATCGCGCCGGCTCCGTCACCACCACCCGTGACGCCGACAGCCGCTGGAGCGAGACGCCCAGCCGGCTCCGCTCCAGTTGTCGCTCCAGCACCTCACGATACGCCTGACCCAGCAGCAGGTTGTCCGGGTCGTACCGCGTGAAGACATCGAAGAACAATCCGCTCGATGCCTGCAGTTGCCGCGCCGTCTTCCCCGACCGCGGAAAGCCCGGGAACACCAGCCCGGTGACCCGCGCGATCTCCCGGAACTGCCGGCGCGCCATCTCCGTCGCGTTGAGCGATGCCCTGATGTCCTCGCCCAGGGTGTCGGGAGACAACAAGCCGGACGCGAGCGCCTCCTCCAGCGGCGGTGCCGCGCTCGAGAGCAGCTCGAAGCCCCAGTCGTTGGCCGACATCGTAAAGGTGATCCGCCGCACCCGTGACATCCGGTACGCCAGCAGCGCCGCCAGGCCCTCGTGCACCAGCCTTCCCTCGAACGGAAACACGAACAGGTGCCATCCGTCACGGCTCTTCACGCGCTCGATGAGTAACTCGTCGGGGCGGGGGATCACCGACCACTTCGCCTGCACCCGGAGCAGCGGTTCCAGCGCCTCCAGCTCGGCGTCGCGGAACACCCCCTCCGCTGCCTCGCCGAGCCGGCGCCGCAGCATGTCCGCCAGCTCTCCCGAGAGCGGCATCCGGGCCCCCATCCACCGCGGGACGACTCCCTTGATCGACGAAGCCCGGCGCACCCACGCCTTCATGTCCCGCATCCGCACCAGCTCCACCGGCATCCCGCCGAAGAAGAACTTGTCCCCCGGAGACAGGCGCGTGATGAACGATTCCTCCACCGTGCCCAGCGTGCGCCCGCGGACATACGAGACCGTGACCGCCGCATCGCCTGACGATCGTGCCGATCGACATCCGGTGCCGTCGCGCGATCTCCTGCGTGCGCACTCGATACACCCCATCCTCCACCACCAGCCGGGCATACTCCGGGTACGCCGTCAGCGCATCGCCACCGACGCTCACGAAGCGCAGCGTCCATGCCCACTCCTCATCCGTGATTGCGGCGTACGCCATCGTCGTTCGCACTTCCGCGAGCAGCGCTTCACTTCTGAACCCCCCGCCCAGCGCCACCGTCACCACATGCTGCGCCAGCACGTCGAGCGGTCGCTCCACCGGCAGCCGCGCTTCGATCCGTCCCTCGCGAATGCCGTCCCGGACCGCCGCCACCTCCAGCAGTTCCAGTGCATTCGTCGGCACGCACGTCACCCGGCTCACGCCGCCGGGCTGGTGACCGCTCCGCCCCGCGCGCTGCAGCAGGCGAGCGACCCCTTTCGGGCTTCCCACCTGCAGCACCCGGTCCACCGGCGAGAAGTCCACGCCGAGGTCGAGCGATGACGTCGCCACCACGCATCGGAGTGCGCCGGTGCGCATGCCGTGTTCCACCCATTCCCGTTTCTTCCGCTCCAGTGAACCGTGGTGCAGTGCTATGATCCCGGCCCAGTCCGGCCGCGCCTCGAGGATCGCCCGGTACCAGATCTCCGTCTGCGATCGCGTGTTGGTGAACACCAGCGCGCTCCGTCCCTCCTCGATCGCCGCCGACGACCTGCGGCACCATCTGGGTGCCGAGATGCCCCGCCCAGGGGAAGCGCTCGATCAGCGGGGGAATCAGCGAGTCGATGGTGACCTGCTTCGGGTCCTCGCCCCGCACGATGCGCCCCGGGTGACCTGCGCCCAGCAGCGCGTCTCGCGCCGTCTCCAGGTTGCCGATCGTCGCCGACAACCCCCACGTCCGCACGCTCGGCTGCAGGGCCCGCACCCGCGCCAGCGCCAGTTGCACCTGCACGCCCCGCTTGCTTCCCATCAGCTCGTGCCACTCGTCCACGATCACCGCGCGAAGAGAACCGAACAGTGCCGGGGCATCCTCCCGCGTCAGCAGCAGCGAGAAGCTCTCCGGCGTGGTGATCAGCGCACTCGGCAGCCGCCGCCCCTGTCGCGCCCGCGCTGCCGATGAGGTGTCGCCCGTCCTGGTCTCGATGGTCCACGGCAGGTCGAGGTCGTCCACCGGCAGTGCCAGCGCCTCGCGCGTATCCCCCGCGAGCGCCCGAAGCGGCGTCAGCCACAGCACACGGAATGGCAGGTTGCCTCTCGGCCTCTTCTCTCCGGCCGCTTCGAGCAGCGGCCCCCACCACGCCGCGAGCGTCTTGCCAGTGCCCGTCGCGGCATGAATCAGCCCGCTTTCGCCTGCGAGATAGGCCTCCCACACCTCGCGCTGGAACGCGAGTGGCGTCCACCCCTTGGACGTGAACCAGCATGTTGCCGCAGTGGCAGTCCCGTGTATCACGACCGACCCTCCAGCAACGCGCGCAACGCCTCGAGCCGGTCTGCCTCCGCGGCCGGCTTGTCCGTCCTCCACCTCAGGATGCGAGGGAACCGCACCGCCACACCCGACTTGTGCCGCGACGATTTCTGTATCCCCTCGAAGCCGAGCTCGAACACCTGCACCGGCTCCACCCGCCGCACCGGACCGAACTTCTCCAGCGTATGCCGCCGGATCCAGGTGTCGAGCGTCGCGATCTCGGCGTCCGTAAGCCCGGAGTACGCCTTCGCGAACGGCACCAGCGTGTCCCCGTCCCACACCCCGAACGTGTAGTCGGTGTGCAGCGATGCCCGCCGCCCATGCCCCGCCTGCGCGTACAGCATCACGGCGTCCACGCTGAACGGCTCCACCTTCCACTTCCACCAGCCACCCTTCCGCCTGCCCACGCCGTACTCGCTGTCCAGCTGCTTCACCATCAGCCCTTCGGCGAGTCGCTCCCGCGATCGCGCCTGCGCCGCCGTCGCCTCCTCCCACGAGGTCACCTCCACCACGGGAGAAGGCATGAGCCGGTCCTCCAGCACCGCGGCGCCGAGCAGCGCCTCGAGCCGCATGCGTCGCTCCGACAGCGGTCGCGTTCGCAGGTCCTCCCCGTCGTGCTCCAGCAGGTCGTACGTGATCAGCACCACCGGCACATCGGCCAGGATCCTGGGACCGAGCTTGAGCCGCCCAATCCGCTTTTGCAAAAGGGCAAAGGGCAGGGGACCACCCTTCCACGGCATGATCTCGCCGTCGATCACCGTCCCGTCGGGCAGCGCAGCGGCGGCGACGGCAAGCTCGGGAAAGCGGTCCGTCACCAGCTCGCCGCCGCGCGACCAGATCCAGGTCTCGCCGTCGCGACGTATCACCTGCGCCCGGATCCCGTCCCACTTCCACTCCAGTTGCCACGCTGAAGGATCGCCCAGCGCCGAGATCTCGCCCTCGAGCGGATACGCCAGGAAGAACGGATACGGTCGCGACCGGTCCGCATCGCTCGTGTCCGCCGTCACCAGGGCCGTGAACCATTCGGCCGATGGTGTCCATTGCCCGCTCAGTCGGTGCGACAGCGTCTCCTCGTCCACCCCGCTGGACTTGGCCAGCGCCCGCACCACCAGCTGCCGCGACACCCCCACCCGGAATGCGCCCGTCAGGAGCTTGTTCCACACGAACCGCGCTGTCCCGTGCAGCTCCCGCCAGGAGGCCAGCACCACCTCGCGCTGCTCCTCTTCCCGTTGCGATGCAAGCGGCAGCAGGCGCTCCGTGACCCAGCGATGGAGCGGCAGCGCGGACGTGGCGTCCGACACCGGCAGCAGGTGCGCGATGGTCTCCGCCAGGTCGCCCACCGCCGCATAGCATTCGTCGAACAGCCAGGCCGGCACCTGTGCCTCTTCCATGGCCCACGCCGAAAGCCGCCGGACCGGGATCAGGCGCTTCGGCCTTCCCCCGGAGAGGAAATAGACCGCCCAGGCCGCATCGGTCGCCGGCACGGCGGCAAAGTACGCCGCCATGGCCGCCACCTTCTCGCTGGTGCGGTTCGTCTCGTCCAGCGCGGTAAACAGGCGGGCGAACTCCCTCACGGCCCATCTCCCTCGATCGCATCCCGCTCGATTTCCTGTTCCGCCACCTCGTCACCTTCCCAGTGCGACATCACCGACTCCGCCTGCCGTCCCCGCTCCTGCAGCCACCGCACCACCGGCTCGCGGAACCCGTGAGTCACCTGCACTCGCTCCGCGCCGGTCGCATCGATCGCGGCGAGGAGGCCCGGCCAGTCCACGTGGTCCGACAGCGCGAACCCCCGGTCCAGCGCCCGGCGCCGGCGCGCTCCCCGCAGGGTCATCCATCCCGAGGCGAACGCCGTCGAGATCGGGCCGAACCGCCGGAGCCACGTGCTGCCCGCTGCTGACGGCGGCGCCACGATCAGGCTGCCCCTGAAATCCGTTCGCTTGGGGAGCGACGCCACATGCGTCGTGGGAGGAAGCAGGATGCCCGACGCGCGATAGTCGCGATTCAGCTCTTCGACTGCACCATGCGTGTAGATCGGACCGGTCGCGGTATCACCCAATCCGGCCAGGATCCGCTGCGCCTTCCCCAGGGCATACGCGAAGATGACGCTCGCCCTCCCGTTGTCACGGTTCCGCACCCACCAGTCACGCATCTCGCCGAACGTCTCGTCCTGCGGCGCCCAGCGGTAGATCGGCAGGCCGAACGTGGACTCGGTGATGAACACCCGGCAGCGCACCGGCTCGAACGCGGTGCAGGTTGGGTCCGGCTCCGTCTTGTAGTCCCCCGAGACCACCCACACCTCCCCGCCGTGCTCCACCCGGATCTGGGCCGATCCCAGGATGTGCCCTGCCGGATGAAACGACACCCGAACCCCGTTGATCGTCACCGGTTCCCCGAACGGGACCGTCTCGATCGCTGACTGCGGCCCCAGTCGCGTGCGCAGCACCATTTCTCCCTCGCCCGCGGCGAGGTAGTGCCGCGACCCCCATCGGGCATGGTCCCCATGGGCGTGCGTGATCAGCGCGCGGTCCACCGGGTGCCAGGGGTCCACGTAGAAGTCCCCGGCGGCACAGAAGAGCCCCCGGTCGGTGATGTGGAGCAGGTCGACGTCTCTGTTCATTGCCCGATGTGGGAATGGCCTCGAAGGCCTCCTTGGCTGGTACCCCGCAGGCCCCCATCTGCGCTCCCGGTCCTGTCGACCGGGGAATCACCACGCGTCCAGCCGGGTATATAGGGTACGATAACGTGAGAGACCGCCTTGCCGTGAACCGGCGAAGGCACGTTCCGAGGACCGGTAGTCGACGGGAACTGCGGGCGCGAAGTGGCCGAACGGCCTCGTCGCGCCCTTTGCATTTGGGAGCGCAACATCCAGACAGGAGGTAACGAGTATGCGGCAGACAAACGGACACCTGGTGGGGCTGTTGGCCCTTGGTCTGGCAGCGTCCATCACTGGTTGCGGGCAAAGTCGTGACACCGGGACGGTGACGTCGAAGGCGGGCGGCCAGACGAGCGTCGCGCCTTCGAGCGATGCCGTGGAAAAGCGCGATCACGCCCTCATCCGGGCAGTCAACGCCATCCCGGAACGCCCGGCGGTGACCATATATGCCGGGGACAGCGCCGCGTTCCGGAATGTCGCCTTCAAGTCGGCGACGGCCTACAAGGAAATCCCCGACGACCTGTTCAACATCGAGATCAAGGCGGGCGACAAGCCCGATGGCGAGAGCCTCGCCTCGAACCACGAGAAGCTGGCCGACGGCGGGCACTATACCGTGGTCGCCCTGCCGGCCGAGGATCCGGACGACCTGAACCTGCGCGTCCTGGATGATGGACTGAAGCCGATGGCCAATGGCAAGGCCCGCACGCGCTTCATCAATGGGATGGCGGGGGACACCGATGTGGACCTGTTCGTGCGGGGACAGAAGGATCCCCTCTTCGACGGCGTCAACTTCAAGGCCGAGGGGGGATGGAAGGAAGTGGATCCGATGGCCGGCACGCTGGTCGTGAAGCCCGACAACAAGAACAGCACCCTGGCGACCCTTTCAGGTGTCGACCTGAAGGCAGGCACGAGCTACACCTTCGTGCTCGTCGGGCGGCCGGGGAAGTATGAGATCGTGCAGATCCAGGACGAGGTTGCCAGCGCGCCGCAGTAGCAGGCGCGTTCGGCATGGAAAGGAAGGCTCAGGGCCCGGCAATCGTTGGTTGCCGGGCCTTGTCGCGTCGTCCGCAGCGCGCCTCGCCTATCTTCCCCCCTCACCCATTCACGGATTCCCTGTGCGCCGCCTGCTCCTTGCCTCCACCCTGGTGGCCGCCTGCTCCCACGCCGGCAGCCAGCCCCCCACGCCCGCGCAGGTCGCGCATATCGCCCAGCAGAGCAACACCAGTGCCCTGCTCATCGCCGTGAGCGCCGTCTCCGACTCCGTGGCCTGGGTGAGCGGCACCGCCGGCACCGTGCTGCGCACCACCGACGGCGGCATCACCTGGCACGCCGGCAAGGTGCCCGGCGCCGACTCCCTCCAGTTTCGCGACATTCACGCCCTCGACGCGTACCACGCCTGGGTCCTGAGCATCGGCCCCGGCGCCAACTCGCGCATCTACTATACCGCCGATGCCGGCAGCACCTGGACCCTCCAGTACACCAACCAGGATCCCGATGCGTTCTACGACTGTTTCGGATTCTGGGATGCGAGCCGTGCCGTCGTCGTTGGCGACGTGGTGAAGGGTCACACCAGCATCCTCACCACCGATGACGGCGGCCTCCACTGGAACGCCACCCCATCCGCCACCACGCCCGCGGCGCCCGCCGGCGAGGGAAGTTTTGCCGCGAGTGGGACCTGCCTCACGACCGGCACCGAGGGTCGCGCCTGGATCGTGGCCGCCGACAGCAACCGCTCCCGCGTAATACTGTCGGCTGATTACGGCCGCACCTGGCAGTCGGCAACGTTGCCACTGACCAGTCGCGCCGGGTCGGGAGCCCAGTCGGTGGCCTTTCGCGACCGGAAGCACGGCATGGCGCTGGGCGGCGGCACCACCGCGAAACCCGGCGACGATAACATTGCGACCACCACCGATGGCGGGCTCACCTGGACCCTCCAGGGCCGCCTGCCCCTGGCGAGCGGTGCGTGGGGCGGTGCGTACGTAACAGGGGCGAAGAGGCCGACCGTCGTCGCCGTCGGGCCTGGCGGCTCCGCCTGGTCCGCCGATGGCGGCAAGACGTGGGTGACTATCGACACCCTGAACTACTGGAGTGTCGGGTTTGCGTCGCCCAGCGCCGGCTGGGCCGTGGGCACGCGTGGCAGGATCACCAGGCTTGGGGGCTTTTGAAGAGGCCCTCCCCGCACGGCGGCCACGGCGCGACCCGCGCCCCCTGAACGGCCCGCAGGCGCAGTGCGGTGTGGTCGCCCGCGCTGCGCCTGCGTCGCCGGAGGATTCACCTGCTCGCTCATTCGAGTCGGGTCAGCGTGAAACGCGGCTGTGGTGATGCACTTCAGTTTTCCGCGCAAAGCCGGGTGGCGATGACGCCACCACTAGTCACTACCACGCTGCCCGGCCGTTGGTTTCGGGCCGGAGTGGAAGCGGGCCTATGTGATGCGCTTGCCCGCAAAGACGCTCATCAGGAAGGTGACCGCCGCGATGATCAGGAACACCACGAACAGCGTTTTCGCGATCCCGGCCGACGTGGCCGCAATGCCACCGAAACCGAAGACGGCGGCGATGATGGCCAGGACGAGGAACCCAAGGGCCCAGCGAAGCATGGCAAAATCCTCCGGTGAGAGATGGTGCAGGTTGCAAGGACAAAAAAAGGCACCGACGGGAACCAGCCCCGCCCTGTGCCTCCATTTCCGAAGCGATTCTCCGGAACTGAAGCTCGTCCGCGCCCGAATGCCGTGGACAACTGTGTCCTTGCAATAACCCCTTTCGTCATACCGTCCGCGGCCGGCTTTGTTGCGCGGCGCCGCTCGCCTCTCCCGCTAGCCCGGTGTCGCCCCCGGAATGTCGCGCAGCACCCCCTTCAGTTCCTCGAAGGTGACGGGCTTGACCAGGTGCACGTTGAAGCCGGCCGCCACACCCTTGGCGCGGTCCGCGGCGCTGCCCCAACCCGTCTGCGCAATGAGGAACGTGTCTCGCAAGGCCGGATCGCGCCGTATGGTCCTCGCGAGTTCATGGCCATCCAGGTCTGGCAGGCCGATATCGAGAATGGCCACATCCGGCAGGAACGCGCGCGCGCGCTCGAGAGCCGATCGGCCATCGGCGGCCACCTGCACCTCGTGGCCCTCCAGCGTGAGGAGCATGCGGAGGGTGGAAGTCTGGTCCGGGTTGTCATCCACCAGCAGGATGCGTCGGGCCCCGGGCTGGCCGTTCTCGGCAGCACCGGGCGTCGCCTCTCCCACGGCGTCGTTGGATGTGGAGCCGGGCAGGCGCAACGTTACCACCGTCCCCTTGCCCTGGCCGGCACTCTCGATCGAGACCGTGCCGCCATGCAATGTCACCAGCCGGTGCACCAGGTTGAGCCCGATGCCGAATCCGCGATGACTGCCGGCCGGCTGGTGCGGTCCCTGCGCGAACAGGTCGAAGACGTGCGGCAGGACATCGGCGGGAATGCCGGCTCCCGTGTCCCTGATCTCGATCAGGATCCCGGGGACGCTTTGCCCCGGATCGCCCGGCTGCGCCTGTACCCGCAAGGCGATGGAGGCGCCGCGGTCACTGAAGTGTGCCGCGTTGTCGATCAGATTGATGAGGATCTGCGCCAGCCGGGCGCGGTCTGCCATCAGGAACACTGGCTCGGGCGGAAGCGCCGTCACCAGCTGGACCCCGGCTTCGGTCAGGGCAGGCTGGCAGCTGTCCAGTACGAGCGGGAGCACGTCACGCACCCGCAGGCGCTCCCGGCGCAGCACGATGTGCTCGTGACCCAGTGCCGTGATGTCCACCAGGTCGGCGACCAGCTTGCCCAGTTGCCGTACCTGTCGGTCCATGATGGCCGTGGCCTCCTGCATCTCTGGCGGTGCAGGATGGTGCTGCAGCACGTCGACCGCCTGCCGGATCGGACCCAGGGGATTGCGCAGTTCGTGGGCCGCCGTGGCGAGGAATTCACTCTTGCGGCGGTCCAGATGGCGCAGCCCCTCTTCGCTGCGCTTCCGCGCATCGATGTCCAGCAGGACCAGCACCGCACCCTCCGCGTTCGCATGGGACGTGCAATAGGGGTGGATCCGCAGGACGTACCACCGGCCCGCCCCGTCCTGGATCTCGCGCTCGATCGTCTCGAAGGTCCCCATGACGTGCACGATCTGTTCGGCCAGGTTGTCCACCGGCAGCACCGCCTGGAGGTAGGAGATCGGGAAGCCCGCGTCCGGCAGGTGCAGGTCGAGGATTCGCCGTGCCGGTTCGGTGATGCGCCGCAGCCGCAGGTCGTTATCCACCATCAACAGCGGAATCCCGGAACTGCTGAGGAAGTTGAGCAGGTCACTGTTGGACCGGACCAGTTCGTCGTTGCGCTGGGACAGCTGCTCGTTGACGGTCACGAGTTCCTCGTTCGCGCACTGCAGTTCCTCCTTGGCCGTCTCCAGTTCCTCGTTGGCGCTCTGCAGTTCCTCGTTGCCGGAGAGAATCTCCTCGTTGGCCGCCCGCAGGTCCTCGGTACTGGCGTCCTGCTGCTCCATGAGCGACTGGATGTAGTCGCGCAGCGAGGTCACTTCCCGCCTGAGATGAACCAGCTCGCTGTTCTCCCCGGCCTGATCTTCCGGCGATCCCGTCACCGCAGGGGGCCTCTCAGCACCGTCGACTTGGGTATCGAACAGCACCAGGAACCCCCCCTGGGGAAGCTGCGGCAGGCTCACCGGAATCACTTCGATGCGCACCCGCGACATTTCGCCATCGAGTTGCAATGGCACCGGGTCGCGCACCACCACGGCCCCGGTCCTCGACGATTCCGTCAGCGCGGTGCGCAATTCGAAGAAAAGGCCTTCCCGCGCCAGCTTCAGCACGCTTCGGGTGGGTTCCCCGGTCGGGCTCTCCAGGAACTGGCCCGTACGTCCCCGGAATTGCAGCACGTCGAATGTGCGGTTCACCAGCACGCCGGGCGGCGCAAAGCGCCCCAGCAGCACCCGGTCCGCCTCGCGCTGGAGGTCGTAGGGCGTCGCGGCGGTGGAGACGGCCACCCCGGGCGGCGCGCCGGCCGCACGGCGGGTCCCCGACACCCATGGCGGCGGCAGGCGGCGCACCGAGTCGCGCCGGACGTAGATCTTGTGGTGGCGGTCGAGCAGCTCAAAGAGATCCGAACCCTCCCGCGCCGTTTCCGACGTGCCGAGCACGAGGAACCCGCTCGGGTTGAGGGCATAGTGAAAGGTCGGCAGCAACTGCTGCTGCAGCGGACTCTCGAGATAGATCATCAGGTTCCGGCAGCTGATGAGGTCGATGTGGGAAAAGGGCGGGTCGGTCGTCACGTTCTGCCGGGCAAAGATGCACATGTCGCGGATGCTCTTCTCCACCTGGTAGCTGCCGTTGGTCCGCGTGAAGAATCGGTGCAGGCGAACCGGTGTCACCTCGGCCTCGATCGTTTCGGGATACACGCCCGCCCGCGCAAAATCCAGCGTCGATTGCTCCGCCAGGTCGGTGGCGAAGATCTGGAGTGGCGGCCGGGACGGCATGCCGTCGAAAAACTCCGACAGGACCATCGCCAGCGAATACGCCTCCTGCCCCGTGGAGCAACCCGCCACCCACACCCGCACGGCCATGCGCGGCGTCCGGCCCTCCATCAGGCGGGGAAACACCGTTGTCACGAGCGCGTCGAACAGCGATGGATCACGGAAGAAGCTCGTGACGTTGATCAGGAGGTCGCGAAACAGCCGATGCGCCTCGGTGGGTGTCGACTCGAGGAGCGCCGCGTAATCCTCCAGTGACCGCACGCCGACCACCGCCATGCGCCGAAGGATCCGGCGCATGAGCGTGGCGGATCGGTACATGCCGAAATCGACGTCCGTCGCCTGGTGCACTGCGCTGAGCACGCGTCGGTACAGGATGTCTGCGTCCGGCACGGGCGGCCCACGCCCGGGGGGATGCTCGATATAGGGATGCTGGTCCAGCGTCGACAGGCGCGCCCCGATTTCCTCCGGCGACAGCACGAAGTCAATGAACCCGCTGTTGATCGCCGACCGGGGCATCCCGTCGAACTGGGCGGTGTCGGGATGCTGCGCGAACGTCAGCCCGCCGGCACCCTTGATCTCGCACACACCCAGCGTGCCGTCCGCCCCCGTGCCCGACAGGACCACGCCCGCACACTGGCCGGGCTGCTGCTCCGCGAGCGAACGGAACAGGAAATCGATGGGGTGCTGCGGTGCCCGCGTTTCCGATCGCCGGGTGAAATGCAGGCGGCCATCCTGCACGCCCAGGTTGACGTTGGGCGGAATGACGTAGACACGGCCCCGCGAAATGACGAGGCCATGCTCTGCCTGCTGGACGGGCAGGTCGGTCGACTGCGAAAGGATCTCCGCCAGGAGGCTCTCGCGCGTCGGGTCGAGGTGCTCCACCACCACGAACGCCATCCCCGTGTCGGGCCGGAGCGCCGCCATCAGCCGGCGCAACGCATCCAGCCCCCCCGCCGACGCGCCGATGCCCGCCACCGGACAGAGCGCCAGCTCGGGCCCGGTGGCGTCTCCCGAATCCGCGTCGGGTCGTGGCATGGCCGCGTCGGTCACTGCAGGTGCCTCCACCAGGGAATGCTGGAACATACCATCAGCTGCGCCAGCCGGTGTGGCGCCGCACCGGAGATGCGGCCGCGGTCCCTGGCCCGACCGGCCATCAACGCGGTGGGGTCGGCTGCGATGATGGCGCCATCATCGTGTCGTGCCGTATCGTGTCCCGCAGCATCCCCGTCGTATCGATGCGGGCCGTGTCCATGGCCGACGGCGTGCGCATCGGCTCGCGCGACTCCGGCCGCGTGCAGGCAGCGATGGCCAGCAGGGTGATGCCAAGTGTCAGCATGCTTTTTTTCATGATGCGATTCCTCTGGTGGATGGTTCAGCCGCCCACCGTATGGCCGCCGAGAAGCGCGATCACTTCGCCGGTGACATATGACGAATCGGCCTCCGACGCGAGGTAGACATAGGTCGGGGCAATCTCTTCCGGCTGCGCCGGCCGCCCCATCGGAACCTCGCTTCCGTGCATCGCCGCCTCGTCCGCCGGCTTGTCCGCCACGTTGAGCGGCGTCCAGACCGGTCCGGGGGCGACACAGTTCACCCGGATACCCTGCGCAACCAGGCTCTGCGCCAGCGACTTGGTGAAGGTGTGAATTGCCCCCTTCGTGGCCGAGTAGTCGATGAGGTCCTCGCTGCCCTCGATGCCCGTGACCGAACCGGTGTTGATGATCGCGCTCCCCCGCGCCAGGTGGGGTACCGCGGCGCGCGCCATGTGGAAGTAGCCGTAGATGTTCGTCCGGAAGGTGCGGTCCCATTGTTCCGGGGAAATCGACAGGATGTCATCCTGGTGCTGCTGGAACGCCGCGTTGTTGACCAGGATGTCCAGGCCGCCAAGTGCCGCCACCGCATCGCGCACCGCGCGAGCGCACTGACGCGGCTCCGTCACGTCGGTGACCAGCAGGACGCACTGCCGCCCCACCTCGCGGATCGCCGCCGCCGTCTCCTCGGCATCAGCGGCCTCCTCCGCCAGGTAGCAGATCGCCACATCGGCGCCTTCCCGGGCAAACAGCAGGGCCACGGCGCGTCCGATGCCCGAATCCCCGCCCGTGATCAGGGCCCGCTTCCCCTCCAGCTTGCCCGATTCCCGATACAACGGCGCCTCGTACCGCGGCCGCGGCTCCATCGCCGCCTCGAGACCGGGACGCTCCTGGTGCTGCGCCGGAAACGGCGGTGAGGGTTCTGTGATCGATTCCATGCAATGCTCCTTGGCTGAATACAAAAAGGCGCGGCGCCCCGTCAGGGGCCGCGCCTTCGCTCGGTGATCCAGTGTCGTCACCGGCAAGGTTGCTGCGATTCACTCGGCTTGCGTACCGCCGATGATACCGCTACTTGATCCGGGAGGCGTCGCCCCCTGCTCTTAGCATGGCAGGGACGCCGGGCGACGTCAAGATCTTTTTCGGGGATTGCCGATGAAGGGCCGTCATATGGGCGCCAACAAGGATCTCAAGGGCTTGCAGGCACGCTTTGCCGCCGATGACCGCCTCATCGGTGCGTCACCGGCGATCCTCGCGTTCCTCGACCAGGACCCCGGCCCGCGCGGGGGGAGGATCCCCCGCCTGCGGGATGATCATGACGGGGACGCCCTCCATGATCTGTGGCGGCAGGCCCGGAGCGGCGGTCAGGCCCGTGCGGATGTAACAATCCGGGTCCAGGGCGAGCCGGCCCGGATCATGGAGGTCTCCCTGCGGCAAGTCGACCAGTCCATGCAGCCCGGCGAACTCTTCCTGGAGATGCGCGACGTGACCGGCGCCCGGGCGTCCGCGCGGCGGCAATTCGAGTCGGAGCGACTGCACCTGCTGGGACAGCTGGCGAGCCGGGTGGCCCACGAGATCAACAACCCCCTCGCCGGGCTGAAGAACGCGGCGCTTCTCATGCGGCGCCTGGGCCACGACGCTGCCGCTCGCGAACGCTACGCCGATGTCATCGACCGGGAGGTGGCGAACATTGCGCTCGTGGTGCGACATCTCTACGAGACCCTCCACTGGGTCGACGGCTCGACACACGTCTGCAGCATGCCCGATGCGGTCGGCGCGGCATTGCATACCCTTCGCAACAGCCGGGACGATGTCACGGTGGACGTCGAGATCGATCCCGCTGCCCGCCGCGTCGCGACCCCTGAAGCAGTCGCCCGACTGGTGGTGTATACCATCCTGAGGAACGCCTTGAACGCATCCCCCGGCGGTGGCGTCGTGAGGGTCCGCGGACACCGCGACATGGGACACCTCGTCCTGGAGGTTGAGGACCAGGGCACCGGCATCCCCGCGGCACAGCGTGAATCACTCTTGCATGACGCGGCGGGGCCGGCCACGGGAACGGCGCGGCGATCCGACCTCATTTTCGGCCTCCCGTATGCGCGAGAGGTGCTGGAAACGTTCGGGGGCTCTATAACCATCGGCGATGCAGCCTGTGGGGCGGGCGCAGTGTTCACGACCCGCTGGCCACTGGCGCACTGGGCAGGGGATACGCATGGAAACGACGAAGGGCCACGTTCTGCTGGCTGATGACGACGCCAGCTTCGCCGCCACGACCGCGGAGCTGCTGCGCGCCGAAGGGTATCGGGTGACAATTGCGGGCGATGGTGATTCGGCCTTCGCCCTCGCCGAACGCGAGCAGTTCGATCTCCTGCTCGCCGACCTCGAGATGCCGGGCAACGATGACCTGGCCTTGGTGCGCGGAATCGCGCGCCGCCACGGCAACCTGCCGATCATCATCATCACCGGCTATCCCTCGTTGCGCACCACGCTGGCCTGCATCGAGTTGCCCGTCACCGCCTATCTCGTGAAGCCGGTCGATTTTGGTGACCTCGCGCGCCGGGTGGATGAAGCGGTGGCGCGGTACCGCGCCTATCGGCGCGCCGACGAGCGCCTGGAACAGTGGCGGCACGACCTCGCCGAAGCCACGTCACCCATGACCGGCGCAGGACCGGCGGCATTCATGCGCCTGGCCCTGCGCAACGTCATGGGCAGCCTCACCGATGTGGAGCAGCTGGCCGATCGCTCTGGCAGCGACGAAGCGGCGCCACCCTACACCTGCCAGGTGCTGAACTGCCCGCGTGGTTTGCAGCTCATGGAGGCCGTTCGCGAGACGGTCTACGTGCTCGAGGAGACGCGCTCATCCTTCAAGTCGACCGCGCTGCGCGACCTCCGTCGCAAGCTCACCCTGATGCTGGAGCATCAATAGCCGGCTTGACGCGCCGGCCGGCACGCCGTACCGTGAAAGTGGAAGAAAAAACAATCCGGGCATCCTGTCCGGTCGTCAGGCCAGGGGATGCAGGCGGTCCCCTTGTAGATGGCGCTTGATACACCTCCGGGTGTCTCGAGCGCCTTTTTTTGGATTTTTGTCGGAGGTCATATGGGCGACGACAATGGCATTGTGGTTCGGCTGCTGCCGGTGCGCGAATGCATCGTCGAGGAGCGGCTCTGGCGGCACGGGGTGGAACTGGTGAGCCATGTCAACTACTCCCAGCTCGAGCGGGTCTGTCTCTCCCGCGCCGCGCCGGTGCCGGTGGGGCTGCCACGGAGTGCCTGATCGCAGCACCCAGCCTAGACCGCGGCGGGCCCCTCGTCATCACGCAGGGCGCAGAGCCGGGGATGCCGCATGAGGCCCGCCGGCGACCATCCCTCGTGCGCCACGTCGGCGAGCAGCCGCGGGGCCAGCGGCACGATGTGCGGCGGCAGTGGCGACGCAATCCCCTGGTGGTGCGCTCCGGCGCGCAGGGGGCGAACCCGCGCCGCGAACTCGCGCTTCGCGGCCGTCGTGCCGAGATCGAGCGCCGTGCGGCCGGAGTACCGCAGCCGGCCGCTCGGCAACGTGCCGCAGGCGAGGTACAGCTGGACCCGGAGTGAGTTCGGCTCCCACGAATAGCCCGCCACTACCGCGAGCTGGCGCTGCCCCGTGAGCAATCGCGGGCGCCCCCCGGCGCCCGCACCGCGCTCCCGGTGGTGGATCATGCCGTCGTCAGGCTCCTCGGCGACGCAGGCACCGCCATGCCGGCCGGCGCGCTCGTCGCGGCCGCTCTGTCACCCCAGTACTCCATCCGGACGATTGCGATATCCAGGAGTGCGGTGGTTTCATCGCCAGCCATCGCGCGCGCCGGGCGCATCCGTGCGAGTCCCGTGACGATCGCCAGCGCCATGCTGCCCGGCGCCGGCAGCGCCACGAGCGTGATGCGTGGGTTCGCCACGACATCCGGTCGCACACCGTCCGCCGGCAGCCGCACTGCCAGCCCGCTGCCGTTCGCATCCACATGCTCGATCATCGCCGTCCGGGCCGTGAGCGCGCCCTCGCCGCTGCAGGTCGTCAGGGCGCAATGGGTCATCGCCAGGAGGATCGACCACCGCTCCGCTGCTCCCGGTTCCGTTCCAGGGGTGAGCCACCCGTTCATCGCGTTGGTCCTCCGGATACAAAAGAAAAAAAGCGGCGTACGCCGGGGAGCTCCCCGGGGCACGTCCGCATGCAGTCGAGACAAATCTCTCGCTGATCGAACTGGAAATCCTCTGCGACTTCCGCTTGGCTCATGCTACCGCGGGCCTGCCGCTCGCGCAAGGACTGCCGGCCGGTGCAGTGCCTTGCGCGACGAATTGTGACGGGTTAAATCTATCGGTACATCCGGAGCATGTCATGCTCCGCCGTGTCGCGAGAGCATCGACTCTCGAGAGCCGGGCGAACTCAGGTCCTTCAGGGGACACGAGTCGCCCGTTTTTTGTTTTTGTCACTCAGTTTTCAGGAGGATGCCATCATGGGTGGTTACAATCGCGGGCGGCAGGGACGCGGCCGCAACAGGCAGGACAATCGGTGGGACAATCCGTCAGAGCGCTGGGGCAATCAACCAGGTCGGGGTGGACGCGATCTCGAGTATCGCGACGATTACCGCTCCTCCCAGCGCGACGACTGGTACGGATCGGGCCAGGGACGCGAGCACTACGGCGGCGAGCAGGGGGGCCGCCAGTGGCGCGGCGCCGATTGGGAAGGGCAGGGCCGGGGGGGGATGAACCGTGACTTCGAGCCGCGCGGCGGGCGCGGCGAATGGCAGGACGAGTATGGCCAGGGCGGTGGGGACGGGTACAGCCGGGGAGGCTTTGGCGAGGGCGGCGCTGGCCAGGGACGCTATGCCGGGCGCGAATTCGGTGACCGCGAGTATATGGGCGGCAGGGGCATGGAGTACTCGGAATACGACGAGCAGTATGGCGGCCGGGGTCCGGAGTACGGGCAGCGCTACATGGGCCAGCGGCAAATGGGCCAGCAGGGCTACGGTGGACGCGGGTACGGCGGTCAGTATGGCGGTCAGTATGGTGGTCAGTACGGCGGCCAGTACGGCGATCAGTACGGCGGCCAGTACGGTGGTCAGGAACGCGGATGGGGCGGCGAACGCCAGTGGACCTCCGAATCCGGCTGGCGCCCCGAGTCACGGCAGCAGGAGTATGCCGAGCCGTGGCAGGGCGAGGGGCGGCAGCGCGGCAGGTCGCGCGGCGAGCATGCCGGCAAGGGACCCAAGGGATATCAGCGCAGCGACGAGCGCATCCGCGAAGATGTGAGCGAGGCGCTGTCCCAGGACGGCGAACTGGATGCAAGCGAGATCCAGGTCCAGGTCCGGAACGGCGAGGTGACGCTCACCGGCACCGTCGACAGCCGCGAGGCCAAGCGCGCCGCCGAGCGATGCGTGGAGGAGTGCACCGGGGTGAAGGACGTGCAGAACCAGATCCGGGTCCAGTCCGACTCTCAGGCATCCGGCGCGTCGGGCTCCTCCAGCAACGCCTCGCGGAGCAGCGGTTCGTCCAGTCGTTCTTCCGGCAGTTCCGACAGCGACCAGCATTCCAAGGCGTCGCGTTCGACCGTCGGCAGCGCGAGCTGAAGCGCATGACCCGTCGCAGTCCGGTCTCGGGCCGGGCTGCGACATCGCGTCGTCTGCAGCATCGCGGGGTATCAGCAGCAACGTGAATTTCGCCGAAGGCCGGTGCGATGGCCTCGCGCCGGATGTCCTGACCAAAGGAGGTATCTCGTGAAAAACCGTGCGGCCGTCCTCGTCGCGATGGCGCTCCTCACCATGGCGTCGGTCATGCGTGCGCCGGCGCTCTCGGCACAGCAGCCTGGCAATGCGCCCGCAAAGCCCGCGAGCGGCGACCCGCTCACGCAGGCGGCGCGAGAGTACAAGTTCGAGATCAGGCCGACGATCGGCGTGGTCTTTCCCACGAGCCCCGATTACCTCGACACCGGCTGGGACATCGGCGCCAGCCTCCGCGCGACACCGCCCAGCTGGCCTGTCGGGCTCCAGCTCGACTTCATCTTCATCGACTTGAACTCGACGCTCTTTCAGGCCACCGCCGACGTGTTCTATGAGTTTTCCTCGAAGGACGACGCATTCCGCCCCTACGTCATTGGCGGCCTCGGCATCTATGATGGTGACTTCGGGGTCAATGCCGGTGTCGGTGTCGACTTTGCCGTGGTCAATTCGCCGGTGGGCTTTTTTCTCGAGGGCCGCTTCCACGCCATCTTCGAGGACCCCGACGACGTAACGCTCATCCCGATCAACGCCGGCGTGCGAATTCGCTTCTAGGGATGCGACGGTGCGGGGATCGACGACACCACGCGAGGCACCACCGGTCGTGGCCGGCGAAGGCACGACACTGTTCCTGCTGTCGCCCGCCCACGCCGGAGGCCGGCGTGCCGGCATTCTGCTGGGCGAGGCCGCCGAGTTCCCGCTCGCGCGCCGGCTGAGGAGCCCGCGTGGCGCGCCCCTGGGAGAGGTGTTCAGCTTTGTGAGCGGCCTCTACTTTCGCGGCAAGCTCGCCTATGCCGCGCGCTTTGGCTCGCCCGGAGCCCCCGTGCACGTCATCACCACCAATCGCGGCCTGCTGTCGATCGATACCCCGGTCACCGCCGCTGACCTGCGCACCTTCGGCGAGCTGCGCATCGACGCCAATGATCATCACTATCGGGATGCACTCGAACGGGATGTCCGTCGGCTCCCCGCCGGCAGGGTCGTATTTCTCGGCAGCATCGCCACCCGCAAGTATCTCGGTGTGCTCGGCGACCTCCTTCCCGACCGGCTCTATTATCCCGCCGCCTTCGTCGGGCTCGGGGACATGAGCCGGGGTGCCATGCTCCTGCAGGCCGTCCAGAGCGGTCGCGAGCTTCCATACCTGCCGGTAGCGAGCCTCCCGCCCGACATCCGCAGCGGGCGGCGCCATGCCTGACCCGTCACCCCGGAGGATACGGCTCCCCCGGCACGACGACGAGGTGCAGGTGAAGCTGGGCCGGCGCGCGGCGACCCTGACCAACCTGCAGAAAGTGTTCTGGCCCTCGCTCGGCCTCACCAAGCGCGACCTGCTCCAGCACTATGTCGATGTGGCGCCATATCTCCTCCCGCATCTCGCCGATCGCGCGATGGTCATGAAGCGATATCCCAACGGCATCGCCGGAAAGTGCTTCTTCATGAAGCGCACGCCGCCATCGGCCCCCGCCTGGCTGGAGACCTGCCGCATCCGCCACAAGGGCGGCAACGACATCGATTTCCCGATGGTGCAGGACCTGGTCTCGCTGCTCTGGGTGGTCAACCTCGGGTGCATCGACTTGAACCAGTGGTATGCCCGCTGCGATGACACCAACCGTCCCGACTACATCCACTTCGACCTCGATCCGGTGGCGGGTACCGCCTTTGGTAGGGTCCTGGAGACGGCACTGCACCTTCGCGACGTCCTCCAGGGGCTCGGCATGCGCCCGGTGGCGAAGACGAGCGGTGCCTCGGGCATGCACGTCTACGTCCCCATCCGGCGCGGCCCGACACAAAAGGAGGTGTGGACCATTGCGAAGGCCATCGCCCTCGAACTGGTGCCGGCCCATCCGCGCCTGATGACCACCGCATTCAAGGTCGTCGATCGGCCGAAGGGCACTGTCCTCGTGGACTACAACCAGAATGCCTGGGGCCGGACGCTGGCATCCATCTATTCACTGCGCCCCGAGCCACTGGCCACCGTCTCCACCCCGGTGAGGTGGCAGGAAGTGGAGCGGGGATTCAAGGTCGCCGACTTCCGCATCGACAACATCGGCGCCCGACTTCGCCGAACCGGCGACCTCTGGAAGCCGCTCCTCGCCACCCGCGGGCGCTTCGACCTGGCCCGGCTCCAGTGAAGCTGCCCATCCGCTTTCCCTATCCCCCCATGGAAGCGTCGACCGCGGATGTCCTCCCGCGGGGAGACGAGTGGCAGTACGAGCCCAAGTGGGACGGCTTCCGCTGCCTCGTCTTTCGGGACAACACCGTGCTGCGCCTGCAATCCAAGGCCGGCAGGCCGCTCGAGCGGTACTTCCCGGAATTGGTCGAGCACCTCCTCGCATTCCGCGCGCGCAAGTTCGTGCTCGACGGCGAGATCGTGGTGGAGGTCGATGGCCGGCTGGCATTCGACCAGCTGCTCCAGCGCATTCATCCGGCGCCCAGCCGCATCGAACGCCTGGCCCGCGAACGGCCGGCCCAGTTGAAGGTCTTCGACCTCCTCGTGGACGAGCGCGGCGTGCGCCACACTGATGAGCCCCTCGTCCGTCGCCGGGAGCGCCTGGAACGGTTCGCCCGGCGCTTCTTCACGCCGCCGGCGGTCGCGCTCTCCCGTGTCACCAGGAATCGGCCCACGGCCATGCGCTGGCTCGCGGGCGCCGGCGGCGACACCGATGGCGTCGTGGCCAAGCGGCGGGACCTGGCGTATCAGTCGGGCAATCGCGACGGCATGGTCAAGGTCAAGCCGGTGCGCTCCGCCGACTGCGTGGTGGGCGGTTTTCGCTATGCCTCGCGCGGCGGTGATATCGGCTCACTCCTGCTGGGCCTGTACAACGAGGCCGGGAACCTCGATCACGTCGGGTTCTGTTCCGGCCTTGATGCCGGCGTCCGGAAGGGACTGAAGCAGCGGCTCGAGAAGCTGGTGAAGCCGCCCGGCTTCACCGGTCGCGCACCCGGAAGGGAGAGCCGCTGGAACAGCGGGCGAAGTGCTGATTTTGAACCGCTGGCACCGAGGCTCGTGGTCGAGGTGGCCTACGATCATGTCACCGCCGGCCGCTTCCGCCACGGAACCCGGTTCCTCCGCTGGCGCCTCGACAAGGCGCCACGACAATGCACCATCGACCAGATCGAAGGGAGTTGAACCAGCATGGGTACCAGCAAGACGAAGTCCCCGCCGCTCGCCGAGTACGAGCGAAAGCGGGACTTCACGGTGACGTCGGAACCGAAGGGCACGACCCGGAAGCACGCCGGCAAGCTCGCCTATGTCATCCAGAAGCACGAGGCGAGCCGCCTCCACTACGACCTCCGACTGGAACTCGATGGCGTGATGAAGAGCTGGGCGGTTCCGAAGGGGCCGAGCCTCGACCCGGCCGTGAAGCGGCTCGCAGTCGAGGTGGAGGACCATCCCATCGACTACAACACTTTCGAGGGCGTGATTCCCGCGGGGGAGTACGGTGGCGGCACCGTGATGCTCTGGGACCGGGGCACCTACACGTTCGGCGGGGACGAGCCCGGCGGGGTGGCGGCCCTGCGGCGCGGCCTCGCGAAGGGCACCCTCGAGTTCACCCTGGCCGGCAAGCGCCTCACGGGCACCTGGGTACTGGTGCGCACCCGGCGACAGGGAAAGGCCCAGCAGTGGCTGCTCATCAAGCAGCGTGACGACTATGCGTCCGCTGGTGAAGATGTCACGGAGAACTACGACACCTCCGTCGCGACCGGGCGCACCATGGAGGAAATCGCGGCCGCGGAGGAGGCACCCCCATGATCGGCACAGTGTGGCCCTGCAGGAACACCCGCAGGAACGCGACCTCCAGCCCCCTCACTCAATGTGAAGATTGAGTGCGTGCCTGGCGCAGGTCGTCCAGCGTGGCGATTACCGTCTGGAAGTCGACCGGCTTCACCAAGTGGGCACTGAAGCCGGCGGAACGGCTGAGCTCCCGGTCGACCGGTTGTCCCCATCCCGTCAGGGCGACGATCGGCAGCTCGGTACCCCATGCGGTGCCGCGGATGCGGCGGCACGCCTCGTATCCATCCACGTGGGGCATGCCGAGGTCGAGCAGTACCGCCTCCGGCCTGAACGCCTCACTCAGCGCGATGGCCTCGGCGCCGTCGTAGGCGGTGGCCACCTCGTGCCCCCGGAGCCGGAGCAATTCGGCGAGGCTGTCCGCCGCGTCACGCATGTCATCAGCGATGACTATCCGCCACGGAGACATGCACCCATCCTCCGCCGGCGTGGGGGCTGCGTCCAGGCGCGCCGCGTGACCGTGCGACGCTGCCTCGGCGAATAACGGAATGCGCACCCGGAATTCGCTCCCCCGGCCCGGTCCGTCGCTGGAGGCGGTCAGCGATCCGCCGTGCAGCATGACGATGCTCCGCGCCAGCGACAGCCCAATCCCCAGCCCGTCGCTCGAGCGCATCCGCGCCGGGGCGGCCCGGGCAAAAATCTCGAAGACCGACTCCAGGCTGTCGGCATCGAGGCCGATGCCGTTGTCACATACCGAAACCACCACATCCTCACCCTCGCGCCGCGCCCGGACGGTGATGGCGCCGTCGTTGTCGGTGTAGTGCGCCGCGTTGTTCAGCAGGTTGGAAAAGACCTGCGTCAGCCTGAAGCTGTCCCCGCGCATTGCGATGTCGTCCCCGTCGGGCAGGTCGACACAGAGCTTGTGCCCGCGTCGCGCGATCCACGGCTGGCTCGTCTCGACGGCGCGGTCCAGGATCGCTCGCAGGCTGGTGGCCTCGCGACGCAGCTCGAGCGTGCCGCGCGAGATCCGGCTCACGTCCCGCAGGTCGTCCAGCAGCCGGGCCAACTGGGCCACCTGCCGGTCGATCACGTCGCGGCAGTGGGTTACGTCTTCGTCGACCGGCCCCCGCGCCTTGAGAAGCTGCAGGGCGTTCCCGATCGGCGCCAGCGGGTTCCGCAGTTCGTGCGCCAGGGTGGCGAGGAAATCATCCTTCCGCCGGTCCGCCGTGCGGAGCGCTTCCTCCAGTCGCTTGTGTTCCGTGATGTCCATCGCGACGCCCATCATCGCGAGCGGCGTCCCCGAGGCGTCCCGGGTGAGCCGGCCCCGCGTTCGCGTCCAGCACCACTCGCGCTTGGGGTTGTCGTTCGAGCGGTGCTCCGAGATGAAGTCGTCCGACGTTCCCTGGAGCGTCGCCTCCAGGCGGCCCAGCACGCTGGCCTGGTCGTCGGGATGGACGGCATCCACCATGTCGGCGATGGTGTACCGGGCGCCCAGTGGCGCATCAGGAGGAACCTCGCCAAGGCGGGTCACGACACCGGTTGCGACATCCCACTCGAAGGCCGACAGGTTGGCTGCATCGACCGCCAGCGCCAGCTGGGTCGCGCTCGCGCGCAGTTCCTTCGTCAGTGCATGCAGGGCGGTGGTATCGGTCAGGTGAACGGCAACACCGCCATCGGGGCTGGGGAACAGGCGCACGGAAAACCACCGTTGCCACGGCAGGTAGAAGTGTTCAAACGCCGTCCGGCCCCGCTCGCTGATGACGCGCCGCACTTCGGCCTCCACCGGGGTTTCCCGGAGCGCGGGAAACGCCTGCCATACCTGCTGTCCGATCAGTGCGTCGGCGTCCACTCCCTGGCTGGCGAACATCGCCCGCGCGGTCGGGTTGATATAGGTGAACCTCCCGCGCGCATCCAGCAGGTGAAAGGCGTCCCCCATGTTTTCGTGGGCCGCCTGCACCTGGACGCGTGCCTCCTCGTGCCGCGCCGCCTCCCGTTGCAGCCGGTGCTGCTGCAGCTGCGCAGCGTCCCACGCTCGATGCAGTGACTCGAAGAGCGCACTGATGACGACGGCACACACGATATAGATCGCGAGCCCTGCGGCATGGGGTCCCCCGGCAACCGTCAGCGAGAGCGGTGGCGGGACGATGAAGTACACGCAGAGGAGGACGCTGGCGCCGGTGGTAACGAGGGCTGGGCGCAGGCCGCCGTACCACCCGGCGAACATCACCGGCAGCACGTAGGGAGCGAGGGCGGCGGTATCGCCGAGGTAATTTGTGAGAGCGTATCGAACCACGGTCACCGCCACGGCGGCGATGATGCCGATGGCGTAGCCCGCTGCCGGCGCCCTGCTCAAGTGCGCCATGGGCGCCTTCAGATGAGAGGGGGATCCAGGGGATCCTGAAAAACATACGCCGTCGCGATCCACGCGCTAGCTCGCCTTCAGGCCCGGCGTACGCAGGGATCGGGCCGCCTGCGCCCCGGAGCGGGGCTTCGTCTCAAGGAAGCGGAGGAGACGCGCTTCACGCGGCGCCAGGCCGCGATACCTCCGGCCCCGACGCGTCCGCTGCCAGTGCGTCCAGGCCTTTTCATCCTGGTAGGCGGCGAGCACATGGGGATGGACGTAGCTCTTGCGGCACACGGCGACGGTGTTGCCAAGTTCCTCCGCCACCTGCGCGAGGTCGTCGAGCAGCGCACGCCGACCCGGCACCCCGATCAGGATGTCGCCCCGCTCGTCCAGCAGCGCTGCCGCCGTCAGCGTGGCGCCCCACGTGCGGAAGTCCTTGGCGGTGAAGCGGCCATCCGCCAGGCGGCCGATATAGGCGTTCAGGTCTACTGAATGCGCCGGCCGCCGCCGGCCTTTCGCATCGACATACTGGAAGAGGTGCTTTCCCCGGAGGTCGCGGCACTGCTTGACCAGGCGCGCCAGTCGCCGGTCCTTGAGCTCCACCTGTCGCTGCTTTCCACCCTTGCCCCGGAACACGAAGCGGATCGTGTTGCCCGAGACGCGGACATGACGGTCTTCCAGCGTGGTCAGGCCGTACGAGCGATTGGCCCGCGTGTATTCCTGGTTGCCGACGCGCACGAAGGTGGCTTCCAGCAGCGTGACGAGCAGTGCCAGGACCTGCTCGCGCGTGGTGGGCCCCCGGCGAAGGTCCTGCCGCACGCGCGCCCGGATCGACGGGAGCAGGCGCGCAAAGGCCGCCAGTCGCTGGTATTTCTCCGCGCCTCGTGCCTCGCTCCATTCCGCGTGGTAGCGGTACTGTTTCCGGCGTCGGGCATCCCGCCCCGTGGCCTGGAGGTGTGCCCGCGGATCCGTGGCGATCCACACATCGGTCCACGCCGGCGGGATCGCCAGCTTGCGGATACGCTCAAGCGTGCGCGCATCCCGCACCGGCGCCCCGGAGGGGCGCAGATAGGAAAACGATCGGCCCGCGCGCCGCCGGGAGATACCCGGCGACGCGTCGGTGATGAGGCGCAGGCCCCGCGTCTGGCCCGCAGCGCTCAATCACCGCTCCCCTTTGTGGACCGCTTGCGGCTGTGGCTCTTCTTTCGGCCGCTCCCGGACTTCTTTCCCCCGCCCGACCGGTCATTCACCGTGGCCCATGCGCGGCGCTCGGCCTCTTTGTGTGAGACGCCCTTCTCTTCGTAGCCTTCCTCGATGTGCTCCGCCTGGCGCTTTTGCTTCTCCGTGTACGACGACTTGTCACCCTGTGGCATGATGGCATCCTCCCAATGAAAAATGCGGCCGCACACTCGGCCCACTGGCCCGGCGCGCGTCCGCATCCGTACGAGACGACTTCTCGCATGATCGAACCCGGCAGCTCGCGATGTCAGTCTGCGACGGCCGGCTGTTCATCATATCAAGCGCCGCCCGGGCTGACAAGACGGCGCTCTGCCCTCCACTCCCTGTCGCAGCGTTCGCCGTCTCGCGGGGTATCATTGCTCTGAACCGGATTGCACTGAGAGGCTGTGACGATGCTCACGTTCGTCAGGTATGTCACCATCATGCTGGGCGCGCTGGCGCTGGCCCTGGGCGTTCACCAGGCGCTGGTGGAGGTGCGTTCGCCTGCACTCATGTCGCTGTCGACGATGCTTGTGCTGTCGGCGGCGGTCGGCGCCGTGGTCCAGGTCCTGCTGCTGCGCGGCCGGGCCGGGTTCGGCCTCGCATTCGGCGGGGCGCTGATCCTTTCCACCTGCTGCGTCATCTGGTCGCTTGTGACCTTTCAGGCACCCGACGTCGGGCGCCTCGGCGGGGCAGCATGGCAGTTCCTCGCCATCCGCAGTGCAACCCTGCGTACCGCCGAGCTGCGGGACATCTATGGCATGGTCGGCGCGGCCTGGATGCTCGGCTTCAGCCTGCTGGTGATCTCAGCTATTCGCCCCCTGCCGCATCTCCGCACGCGCACGCCTCGAGCGGTCCGCGGACCGCTCCCCCTCATCCGCAGCCTGAGGACCTGAAATCCGGGCGGTGGCCGCGACCTCGATGACCTCTCCGTCCCGGATCACCCAGGCCCGCTCCCCTTCTGCTGGTGTGATGTCGGGCCATCCTGCGAACTCCCCGAATGCCGGAAGGACGCCGGCCTCCCGGCCGAACCAGAAGCCTGGCACGCGCTCCCGCTGTCGGGCCCGGCCGCGGAACATGGCGCCGGGATGCGCGTGGCCAGCCAGCACATAGTGCGAGGCGACCGGCACCGGGTGATGGGCCAGCACGAAAGGGCCCTCCACGAGGGGGCCGTCGATCCTGTCGATGCCGGTGCAGGGATCGCCCGCACCGATATCGTGATTGCCCCGCACCAGCGTCATCGTGATCGCGCCGTGCGACTGTCGCCACACGGCGAGCGCGGCGCACATCGCCTCGCTCTGCCCGCCGGCCCCGTGCAGGTCGCCCAGGAAGATCAACCGCCGCGCAGCGGTGACCATGATGAGCCTGGACAGTCTTGACAGCGGGGCGGCGGTGCCCATCGGCCCGAAGGACCCCCCCACACCAGGTGCCGCCGCGCCGAAATGCGGGTTGGCCACGAGCAGTGTATGGCGCGCCGGCCAGTAGACTGCCCGTTCCGCGAGCAGCCAGAGTTCCTCGCCCGCAATCGTGGCTCCCGCAAGGCCGATGGGACCCTCGTTGGTCATTCCGTTCCTCGCCTCGCCCCTAGACAGTTGTGCGCCGGCCCGACACGAAATGCCAGATGAGCGCGATCACGCCGATCACCAGCAGGAGGTGAATGAGGCTCCCCGCCACGTGGAAGACACCGAAGCCAAGCAGCCACGCCACCAGCAACACCACGGCGATGCCTATCAACATGATGCGTTCCTCCTTCGGTAGGCCGGGAATGTTCCCGGCCGGTTAGCGATTTGACGACATCCCCGTCGAGTCCTTGCGCATGGAATCGGGCAATATCCGGAGCGAGTCGCCCTGCACGTGCAGGGAGTCCGTCCGCATCTGCGTAGAATCGGCATGCCGCATCGCCGCCTGCGCGGTGTCGCGAGGCAGCGGTGCCATGGCGTCGGTTGTTTCCTGGCTCTTCTTCGCGCATGCACCCGCCGCTACCAGGAGCACGGTGAGTGTGATGGCCCGGGACGTCATGGCTAGGTCCTGGCGGCGCGCCGGTTGCTCCCGGCGCGACGCGACGACCCGTCCTCGTCACCTTCCTCGCCCTCGTCCATGTTGCCCACTGAGGCACTCATGGCCGTCGGGATCACCGTCTCCAGCGCGATCGAACTCAGCAGCTCGTCCGCCGCATGCTCTTCGTTGAGCGTCTCGTCCAGGAGGGCAACGACCTCGGTCGCACCCACCGCTTCCGCAAATGTCTTCACGTTGCCGTAGGCGGCGATCTCATAGTGCTCGACGCGTTGCGCACTGGCGATCAGCCCCGCGTCGATCACCGAGGCCTCACCCTCCTCCTCGATCATCTCCGAGGCCTCTTCGATCAGCCCCTCGATGGCCGGGCACTTCTTCGCCGTCGCCTTGACCCCCAGCGCGTCGAACACCCGGTCCAGGCGCTCCACGTGCCCCTTGGTCTGGTCCAGATGGTCAGTGAACGCCGTGACCAGCTCATCGGACGTGGCTGCCTTCGCCATCTTCGGTAGTGCCTTCACCAGCTGCTTCTCCGCGTAATAGATGTCCTGCAGCTGTTCAATCAGGAGGGCATGGAGGGTATCGAGTGCCATTGTAAGGCTCCTGCGCTGGTTGGTGAACGGAAAAAGGCGCCGCAGACTTGAAGTCTGCTGGCGCCTTTCACGGCGAGGACGTTGCTCCTCGTCGGCAAGGGTACTGCTTTTGTCCCTGAACCTGCACGTTAGCATCGGCCAATCCGGACCGCAAGATGCCGCTCTGTATCAGTGCCGTGTTTGCTCCTCCACATGGCGTTTCAGGGCCATCAGCATGCCCATCCAGGTTACCTCCGAATGCTGCCGTGCCTCGTCGCTGGGATTGTTGTCCTGCGTCAGGGTCACGTCGGTCTGCTTGCCGTCGGAGGTAAGCGCGATGGTCACGGTGTGGTAGTTGTCGAGGGTGTCGGGCAATCCGGAGCGCGGGCTGAAATGGGAATAGGCCAGGCGCCGGTACGGCACGACGGTGAGGATCGTGCCCTTGTCCTCGTAGGCATGGCCCTTCCACTCCCCTTTCCAGAGGATCGCGCTACCCTCGCGCCAGTCCGTCCTCACCGTGGTCCCGAACATGTATTGCTTGATGGCGGCCGGGTCGATCAGCGCGTGCCACACTGCTTCGCGTGGACGGTTGATGGTGATCGAGGTCTCGGCGATCCGGTCGGTAGGCATGATGTCCGTCAGGTCCTCCAGTTGGAATGCAAACCCCTTCACCTACTACCACGGCGCCCACCCTTGAGTTTCGGGGACGCGTGAGACGTCTCGCCAGCGTGCGTGTAGTACGGGGAGGTGGCGGTGTCGCGAATCGGCGCACCATGGCTGCCGATGCACTGAACCTTGACTGAGGTATTGACTGATGAAGACAACGTTCGCGGGAAGCCGGCGCGCCATGCTGCTCATGGCGCTCGCAACCTGCGCTGGGGCTGTGGCGATCTCGGCATGCGACGATGACAACAATGGCCCGGCAAACGCCATCTCGGTGGCGGTGGTGCCCACGCAACTGACGCTTGTTCCTGGCGCGAGCGGGACGGCGGAAGTTGCCGTCACGCGGAATGGAACCTTCACCGGACCGGTCACCCTCGCGGCCAGCGGTCAGCCCGCGTCGGTCGACATCACGCTGAACCCGGGGCAGCTCGATGCGAATACGGCGACGGCGACGGCCACCGTCACGGTGGGCCCGGAAACACCGGTAGGTCCCTATCCGATCACGGTCACGGCGGCGGGCAATGGGGTGGCCGACGCCAGTACGACGATGAACCTCGTCGTACAGTCGGAACAGGGCGCCAGCCGCGGAAACTAGAAACGGAGCGACGGGGCGGCGCGCAATCGCTTGCGCTCCGCTCCACTCCTGAGTATTTAGGAAAAGTCATCGGGGCTCAGGCCCCATGCCGTCGCAGGGCTGTTGGTGGGGCCTTGAGAGTGGCGTTCCCCTCGGAACACGAGGCGGGGCGCTTTTTTTGTTGCGCCCCGGCGGAGACCACTACGCTGAAGGAGGGAACATGCCCGATCGCGGGGAGGCACTGCACAGCTATGTCACCGACATGCTGGCCCTCGAGGAGCACATCCAGAAGGCCATCCGCGCGCAGTTGGAGGCCGTCAGCGCCGAGCAGCCGGAGGTCATGCACCAGCTCCGGCGTGTGCTCTCGTACATCGAGCGTCACATTGCACAGCTCGAGGTGCTCGATGGGAGCCTGGCACCCGAGGCAGGCCGCATCGGGGAAGCAATCAAGCGCGCTGGCTCCGTCGTCGCCGGCCTGGGAGCCGCCGCGGTCGATCTGGTCCGGACCGAGAAGCTGCCCAAGAACCTGCGCGATAATTACACCGCCGCCAGCCTGGCGTATGCCGGCTATCTCATGCTGTTCACCACCGCCTCCGCTTTCGAGGAGGATGACATCGCCCGGCTCGCCGCCGAGTGCCTGGGCGACTACGCCCAGGTGATTACCGCGCTCCAGGACCTCATCCCGTCGGCCGTTGTCTACCAGTTGCGGACGGAGGGATTCAACGTGTTCGAGGACGCCGCAGCGGAGGCAACGGCGCGAGCCGAGGGCGCGTGGCAGGAGATCACCGACACCGAGGACCAGGATCAGGGGAGCTTCACATGAACGAGCCGTATACCGTGTCCGAAGGCGTGCACCGGATCGCCGAGTTGATCAAGGACATCCGCACCGCCATGCTCGTCACGATGGACGCCAGTGGCCGGCCCCGGAGCCGTCCGATGGCCACCCAGGACGCTGAGTTCGATGGCACCGCCTGGTTCCTCACCGATATCGATTCGGCAAAGGTGTTCGAGATCGCGCGGAACCCCGTCGTGGCCGTCACCTACGCCTCGCCGGGGAAGGAGAGCTACGTGTCCCTCACCGGCCAGGCCGAGATCTTGAACGACCGTGACCGCATCCAGAAGTTCTGGAACACATTCATGAAGGCCTGGTGGGAAGGCCCCGAAGACCCGCGCATCCGCGTCCTCAAGGTGGACGTGGAGCAGGCGGAGTACTGGGATACGCCCGGCGGGAAGGTCGCCTCGCTCATTGCGCTGGTGAAGAGTGCCGTCACCGGCGGCAATCCCGACCAGGATAATGATCACGAGAAGGTCGAGATCGCGGGGGAAGGGGCACACGCACCCCGCCCCGCGGATGGAACCACAACCAGGGAGATCACACCATGAGGAGCCGTAAATGGATGCTGGGAGCCGGCTCGGCGCTTGCGCTCGTCATCGCCGCGCCACTGAGTGCGCAGCAGCCTACCAGCCAGCAGGCCGACAGTGCCTGCCGTTCGCTCGGCAAGTCGGCCGAGGAGTGCAAGACCCAGACGCAATCGGGCGTGGTCGATTCCACTGGGAAGTCCACCCTCGGCGCCGGGGTGGGGAAGACCAGTCCCGCCGCGAACCAGCCGGTGACGGCCAAGGGCGATACGCTGAGAAAGGCCGCGGATGACATGAAGAAGACGGCGGACGACGCCCAGAAGGCGAAGGAGGACATGAAGCAGCCGTAGGACCGCGACGGCAGCATGCCAGGAGGATGAACCAGCCCCCGGGCTAGGGTGCCCGGGGCGCTGGGGCGTTCGTCAGGTCCTGGATCAGGGCCTGCATCTCGCCGATCTCGCGCACCTGGGCCTCGATGATGCCGTCGGCCAGCTTCCGGACGCGGGGATCGGTGAGGTGCGCGCGGCGGCTCGTCAGGATCGCGATGGAATGATGCGGGATCATCGCGCGCATGTACGACACGTCGCCGACCGTGGCCTGCGTTCGCACCAGCATGAGCGCCGCCGCGAACACGATGATGCTTCCCGCGATCACGGCCATGTTCTTCCGCCGGTCGGTGTACATGGCGCGCATGAACAGCAGCATGATGATGGCCATGCTCGCCCCCATGATCAGCGCCATGTACAGCCGCGTTTCACTGAAGTAGAGATGATCCATCGAGTACGAATTGAGGTAGCCCAGCAGGTACATGGTCACTGCCGATGTCGCGATCATGGCGAGGAATCGCGAATAGGTCATGGCCGGCTCCCCAGGTGAAGGTTGGTCGCATGATACCCTGCCACCGGGATCCTGATGCGCTATTGCGCGGGCCGGGTGGCGGTCGTAGTATATCGGAAGTAGCGCGGGCCGATGGTCGATCGGTCCTGCCTGTCACCGGGGGCGAGGCGGCCCCCTGCGAGAAGGCGCGATGCATGGAACCCCACTCGGGGCCATGGCGCGCCTTTTTTGTCGTCTGGGCTTTTCAGGGAGGGAGGCGAAGTGGCGATCATCGCCGCGGAGGTGAGCCAGGACGCACCGGCCAGTCGCGACCGGCTCAGGGCCCTGTGGGAAACGGCACCCACGTTCATCGCGTCCCTCCTCACCGTCGATCACAAGAAGCTCGGCATCCGCTACATCGTCACCGCCACGGTATTCCTCGCCCTCGGGGGCCTCGAGGCAGCGGTGATGCGCCTGCAGCTCGCCCGGCCCGAAGCCCGCCTGCTCTCGCCCGAGATGTACAACCAGTTGTTCACCATGCACGGCACCACGATGATGTTCCTCTTCATCCAGCCGGTGCTCTCCGGGTTCAGCTTCTACCTTGCGCCATTGCTCATCGGGGCCCGCGAACTCGCGTTTCCGCGGCTCAACGCCTTCAGCTACTACGCGTTCCTGCTCGCCGGCATCTTCCTCTACGCCGGCTTCTTCCTCGGTCAGGCACCGGACGCCGGCTGGTTCAACTATGCCCCGCTGAGCGGCTCCGAGTTCAGCCCCGGCCGGAACATCGACTTCTACGCGCTGGGACTGGTCTACCTGGGCATCTCGACCACCGTCGGCGCCGTCAACCTCATTGTCACCATCCTGAAATTGCGCGCCCCCGGCATGTCGCTCCGGCGCATGCCGCTGCTGCTGTGGAGTTCGCTCACCACCTCCATCGCCGTGCTGTTTGCGCTGCCGGCGCTCACCGTGGCGCTGGTCTTCCTCGAACTCGACCGGCAATGGCAGTTCGCCTTCTTCGATCCCGCCCGGGGGGGCGCACCGCTGCTCTGGCAGCACCTGTTCTGGATCTTTGGCCACCCGTGGGTCTACATCGTGTTCCTGCCGGCCACCGGAATGTTGTCGATGATCATCCCGGTCTTCAGCCGGCGACCGATCGTGGGACATGACTTCGTGGCCGTCGCCACCATGGCCACCGGCGCTGTCGGGTTCGGCGTCTGGATGCATCACATGTTCGCTGTGGGCCTGCCGGCGGTGTCGCTCGACTTCTTCAGCACCGCGAGCATGGTCGTGGCAATCCCGAGCGCGGTGCAGGTCTTTGCCTGGATCGCCACCATCTGGTTCGGCCGCGTCGTGCTGCGCACCCCGATGCTCTTCGCCCTCGGCTTCATCTGTCATCTCGTCATCGGCGGCATCTCCGGCGTCATGACCGCGGTGGTGCCCTTCGACTGGCAGGCCCACGACACCTATTTCGTCGTGGCCCACCTGCACTATGTGCTCGCGGGCGGCTCGCTCTTCGGCTTGTTCGCGGCGGTCTACTACTGGTTTCCCAAGATGCGCGGCCGGCTGCTCGACGCCCGGCTCGGGCGCCTCAGTTTCTGGGTGATGTTCGCCGGCTTCAACCTCGCCTTCTTCCCCATGCACATCGCCGGGCTGATGGGCATGGCCCGCCGGGTGTACACCTACGTGCCCGGCCTGGGGCTGGAGATCCCGAACCTGCTCTCCACGGTGGGCGCGGGCGTTTTCGTCCTCGGCATTGTCATCACCCTCGCCAATGTGATGGCGAGCTGGAACCGGGGCGTGGTGGCGGGACCGGATCCCTGGGGTGGCAACAGCCTCGAGTGGACCACCAATTCGCCACCTGAGGACTACAACTTTGCCCGCATTCCCGTCGTCGCCAGCCGGAACCCCGCCTGGGACGGAACGCTGGCGGCGGGCCCGGCATACGACCAGGGTCGCTGGACCCCGCTCACCTCCGTGAACGACGCGCACATGCAACGCGTCATTGACCTGCCCGACGCGAGCGGGTGGACCCTCGTCTCGGCGCTGGCCATGCTCGTGGCGATCACCGGCCTGCTGGTGCGGGTGTATGCCGTCGCCATCGCCGGCGGGATTATTACGCTGGCGGCCCTGGCGCTCTGGATGTGGCGCCCCGAGCCGCTGGCAGCACTGGACGACACATGACCGCCACCCCGTCACCGGTCTTTGCGGAGCCCGAGGCGATCGCGCTGCCCCATCCACTGGGGCAGGAGGTCGGCTGGTGGGCCATGGCACTGGTGTGCGTCACCGAGTCGTGTTTCTTCGCCTATCTCCTCGGCAGCTACTTCTTCCTCGCGGCGCGCAGTCCCCAGTGGCCGCCCGCCACCATCGGCCCGCCCGACCTGCTCGTCCCGGCACTGATGACGGCGGTACTCCTCGGGAGTAGCGCAACGCTGCACCTGGCCGGGCGTGCCATCGCCCGGGATCGGCAGCAGTCGCTGCGCCTCGCCCTCGTCGGCACCATCGTGCTGGGATGCACCTTCCTCGGGCTCCAGTGGCAGGAATATCACGAGAAACTGGCCCGGTTCACGCCCCGCACCAACGCGTATGGGTCGGCGTTCTACGCCACCACCGGCTTTCACGGCGCCCATGTCGCCTTCGGGCTGCTCCTGTTGCTCTTCACGCTCGCGCGCGCCATGCGGGGCCACTTCACCGCGCGATCACACATCGGGGTGCGGACCGTCTCGCTCTACTGGCACTTCGTCGACGCGGTGTGGCTGGTGCTGTTCACCACCCTGTACCTCCTGCCGCACCTCCGGCCATGATGATGCTCCTGGGCGCGGTCGCCATCATCTGGATCGGGGGCGTGGCCCGCCTCTGGTGGGCCGCCGGCGCGGGGCGTGGCGTCTCCTGGCGGCAGGCGGCATGCGCGCTGCTGGCACTGGTGGTGCTGGCCGTCGCACTCCTGCCGCCATTCGATCGAGTCGCCGACACGAGTTTCTCGATGCACATGGTGCAGCACCTGCTGCTGGTCGCCGTCGTGGCACCGTTGCTCGTGCTCGGGAGTCCCGTCGTGTCCCTGCTCTGGGCGCTGCCCCCCCGCTATCGCCAGGCGACCGTCCGGTGGTTTGTTCCGCATCTTGCGGCGTTCCGCATGCGCCGGTCTGCGCCGCTCTGGGCCTTCCTCCTGCACACTGTCACGATGTGGTGCTGGCACCTCCCGGCGGCCTACGATGCCGCGCTCCGGTCCCCGGTGCTGCATGCGCTCGAGCATGCCGGATTCCTGGGCACGTCCATGCTGCTCTGGTGGGTGGCCTTGCGGCCCGAGCCGGGACGGTCACCCCGCTACGCCACCGGCTTCACCCTGATGTTTGCCACGGCAGTCCAGGGCACCCTGCTCGGCGCCGTGCTCTTCTTCGCGTCGCGGCCATGGTACGCCGCCGCCACCGGCACCGCGGCGCTCACGTCATTGCCGGAGCAGCAGCTCGCCGGCCTCATCATGTGGGTGCCGGGCGGGCTGGTCTATCTCGCCGCATCGGCCTGGTTCGCGTTCCGCTGGATGCGCGCGCCGGGGCGCGCGCTGCCCGTTCCCCTGCTGGTCGCCGTCGTCACCGGCTGCATCGTGATGGCAGGCGCATGCCGACCGTCGGCCCCCGCCGTGATGGTGGCCGGTGGAAACCCGGCGCGCGGACGAGTCGCCCTCGCGGGGTTCGGCTGTGGCAGCTGTCACGAAATTCACGGCGTCCAGTCTGCGCATGGACGTGTCGGGCCACCGCTCGATGGCCTGGCCACCCGCTCCTTCATTGCGGGACAGGTCCCGAACACCGCCGACAACCTGGTACGCTGGATCCGCGATCCCCAGGCGATCGAGCCGGGAACGGCCATGCCCAACCTCCAGGTCGGGGTCCATACCGCGCGGGATATGGCGGCCTACCTCTACACCCTTCGATGAACGGTGGCCCCATGATGCACTCTCGCCTCCCGTTTCTCCTGCTGGGCCTCACCGTCGCCTCCTGCAACGCGGCGCCGGCGCGCGACCGGTCTCCAGCCGATACCAGCACCGCCATGCGCGCCGCCCCCGCGCCGGTGACCGACTCGACCGTCTCGCGTCTCGCGGCCACCGGCTCCCCCGGTGCCAGCCTCCCCGCGGGCGCCGATCGGGGCGACAAGCCGGGCGACTGGACGCTGCCGGGACGCGATTACGCCAATTCCCGCTTCAGCACGCTCGACGAGATCAACGGGCAAAACGTGCAGGGGTTGAAGATCGTGTCGGCCATGTCCACCGGCTCCCTCAACGGCAACGAGGGACAGCCCCTGGTGATCGGCAACACGATGTACGTCGTAACGCCCTACCCCAACATCCTCGAGGCGATCGACCTGACCGTGCCGGGGGGCGCGGTGAAATGGAGCTACGCGCCCCATCCGAGCCGGCGCGCCATCGGGATCGCGTGCTGCGATGTCGTCAATCGGGGCGCATCGTATGGCGACGGCAAGATCGTGTACAACACCCTCGATGCCCAGACCGTCGCGGTCGATGCGGAAACGGGACAGGAGGTGTGGAAGACACGGGTCGGTGACATCAACATCGGGGAGACGTTCACGATGGCACCACTCGTCGTGAAGAACCGCGTCTACGTCGGCAACGCCGGGGGCGAACTGGGCGTGCGCGGCTACCTCGCGGCCCTCGACCTGGCCACCGGCAGTATTCTCTGGAAGGCCTACTCCACCGGCCCCGACGCCGACGTGCGCCTCGGCCCTGACTTTCATCCCTGGTACGCCAAGGACCAGGGCACCGATCTCGGGACCGCCACCTGGACCGGCGACCAGTGGAAGCTCGGCGGCGGCACCGTGTGGGGATGGGTCTCCTACGATCCCGCCCTCAACCTGATCTACTACGGCACCGGCAATCCGGGGGTATGGAATCCCGACCTCCGCCCCGGGGACAACAAGTGGTCGATCACGCTCTTCGCGCGCGACCCCGAGACCGGCAACGCCCGCTGGGCCTACCAGTTCGTGCCCCACGACGCCTGGGATTACGACGAGATCATGGAGAACATCCTCGTCGACATGCCCGTGAACGGTCGCATGCGCCAGTTGCTTGTGCATCCCGGCAGGACCGGCTTTGTCTACACCCTCGATCGCGCCACCGGCGAACTGGTCGCCGCCGCCACCTACCAGCCGGTGACCTGGGCCACCTCGATCGACCTCGCCACCGGGCTCCACGCCATCGATCCCGCCAAGCGGACACACACCGGCGTGGTCACCGAGGGCATCTGCCCTTCGTCCACCGGGGCGAAGGACCAGCAGCCGTCGGCGTTCTCCCCCCGCACCGGCCTGGTGTACATCCCGGCCCATAACGTGTGCATGAACTACGAGGGCACCGAGGCGAACTACATCGCCGGCACGCCCTATCTCGGCGCAAGCGTGAAGATGTACCCGGGTCCTGGCGGCTATCGCGGCGAGCTCGTCGCCTGGGATCCGGTGGCGGCCGCCAGGGTGTGCAGCGTCAAGGAAGACCTGCCGCTCTGGAGCGGCGTGCTCGCGACCGCCGGCGACGTGGTCTTTTACGGGACGATGGACGGCTGGTTCAAGGCCATCGATGCCCGCTCCTGCGCCGTGGAATGGAAGATCAAGCTCTCATCCGGGATTGTCGGGAACCCCATTGCGTACACCGGACCCGACGGCCGGGAGTACATCGCCGTCTATGCCGGAGTCGGCGGCTGGATGGGCGCCGTCGCCTTTCCCGATGTGTCGATCGACGATCCCTACACCGCACTGGGCGTCGCCGGGGCCGTGCCCGACATCAAGCAGAAGACGACGCCGGGAGGAGTCCTCTATGTCTTCTCACTCTAGGTGGTCGGCATCCTCGCTGTGCGCCATCCTGAGCCTGACGCTGCTCACCGGTGCCGCGCCCGCGCCGCGCGTGCTCCGCGTCTGCGCCGATCCGAACAACCTCCCCTTCTCGAATCGCGCGGGCCAGGGCTTCGAGAACCGGCTGGCGGAGATCATCGCACGCGACATTGGCGCCCGGGTGCAGTACACCTGGTGGCCGGAGCGCCGCGGATTCGTGCGACGCACGCTGCTCGCGGGCGAGTGCGACGTCGTGCTCGGGCTGCCGGCCGGGTATCCCGCTGCCGCCCTCACGCGCCCCTACTATCGCTCGAGCTACGTGTTCGTCACCCGTCGCGACCGCCATCTTCACATCCATTCCTTTGACGATCCGCGCCTGCGCGATCTCACCATCGGCCTCCACGCCGTGGGCACCGACTACGCCGGCACCCCGCCCGCCATCGAGCTCGCCCGGCGCGGCCTGGTGCATCACCTCGTGGGATACAGCATCTATGGCGACTACTCCCGGCGCGATCCCCCGGCCGACCTGCTGCGCGCCGTCGCCGGCGGCAAGGTGGACGTCGCCATCGCCTGGGGTCCGCTCGCCGGGTACTACGCGAGGCATGCCACGCCGGTGCCCCTGGTCCTCGATCCCGTCACGCCCGTGCCGGGGAATGCCGGGGCCATGTCCTTTGCCATTGCCGCCGGCGCCCGCCCGGCAGACACCGCAACCCGCGCGATGCTGCAGCGCGAACTGGACCGCCGCGCCGGCGAAATCCGCCGGCTGCTGACCGACTACGGCGTTCCATCCGTCGCTCCGGCCCGGCGCGCGGTGACGCAATGAGGGCCGCGCGCATGCTGGTTCCGGCGGTCCTGGTGGTGATGGCGGCCTGCACCGACGCCGGGCGCCACGTGGCTGCGCTCGACGCCCCCGCCGGCGCGGCGTTCTTTATCGGCCCCCAGCCTGGTGCCGACGCGCCCCAGCCCGTCGTCGTGAATCCCTATGCCGGCGATCGCAACGTTCTCGCCGACGGGCGGCGCCTCTTCAACTGGTTCAATTGCAGCGGATGCCACGGCGATCATGGTGGCGGGGGGATGGGGCCCAGCCTGCGCGACGAACGCTGGTACTATGGCGGCGACGACGACGCGATCTACTCCTCCATCATGCAGGGGCGTGACAAGGGAATGCCGGCCTGGGGGGCGAAAATTCCCCCCGATCAGGTATGGCGCATCGTCACCTACATCCGCTCGATGCGAACGCCCGATGAGCCCGATGCGCCGCACTGACGGGCGCCGCCGCGCGCCGTTCGGCCCGTGGGGGGGCGCGGTCGCAGTGACGGTCGCCCCGCTGGTCGGCTGTCACGCGCCGATGTCCATCTTCGGCGCGGCCGGCCCGGAAGCCAGTCGCATCGCGTGGTTGACGTGGGGCCTCGTCATCGTGGCCGCCGTCGTCACGACAACGGTGCTGGCCCTCCTGCTCGCCGGCATTCGTCGCAATGGTGAGGGCGATGCCACCGTCGACCCTTCTCCCCGGAGCACTGCCTTCGTCACCGTGGGCGGCATCATGCTGCCGGGCGCCCTTCTCCTGGCGGTGCTGCTCGTTGGCCTGGGCGTGCTGCATCGGCTGCGGCTCGATGCGGCAGGGCAGGACGTGGTGTTCAAGCTCACCGGGCACCAGTGGTGGTGGGAAGTCGAATATCGCGATCCCGTCCTCGCGCAACGCTTTCGCTCGGCCAACGAGATCCACGTGCCGGTCGGTCGGGTCGTCCGGCTCGACTTGGCGTCTGCCGATGTCATTCACAGCTTCTGGGTGCCGAGCATGCGCGGAAAGCGCGACCTCATCCCCGGCGAAGACCGCGAGATCCGGTTTATCGTCACCCAGCCCGGCACCTACCGCGGTCAATGCGCCGAATACTGCGGTACCCAGCACGCGCACATGGCGCTGACGGTCGTCGCGGAGGACGAGGCATCCTTCCAGCGTTGGCTGGCCGCCCAGCGAGCGGTCGCGAGCGAACCATCGGACACGCTGGCCGCCATGGGGGAGCGTCTCGTCACCGCCGGGACCTGCGCACTCTGTCATGCCGTGCGCGGTACCCCGGCAGCAGCCGGCGTGGCACCCGACCTCACGCATGTCGGCTCGCGCTCGACCATTGCAGCCGGCATGTTGCCGAACTCGCTCGGCAACATGGAGGCCTGGATCGCCAACGCGCAGTCGCTCAAGCCCGGGGTGCGAATGCCCACGATGACCCGGTTCAGCGGCACCGAGCTGCGGGCGATTGCGACGTACCTGCAGGAGTTGCGCTGAGGAGGAGTTCTCCAGTGCCAGGTGACGACCCGGGGCAGGAGCGCGGTCTCACCGGTCCAGTCGGAAGATCTGCGCGTCCGCGTTGAAGCGGCCCAGACAAAGGTCCCGCAGGATATCGGCGGCAACCATGCTGAAGGTGATCCCGTTGCCGCCATACCCCAGCGCGAAGAATGCGTGCCGCATGAACGGGCTGGGTCCGATATAGGGCAGGCCATCCTGCGTTTCCCCGAAGGTGCCGGCCCAGCTGAACGCGGTCTCCAGTGCCAGGTCCGGGAAGAGCCGGGACACCTGGCGCTCCAGGCGCGCCACCTGCCTCGGCATGATGCGGTCGCGCAGCCTGGCGCTCTTGAAGGGCTCGTCGGCACCGCCACAGATGACGCGGCCGTCGGCGGTAGCCCGGGCATAGGTATACGGGCGCGCCGTCTCCCACACCAGGCACTCGCCACCCCAGCGCCCCAGGTCCTCCAGCGGTTCAGTCACCAGCGCAAACGTGCTGTTCAGGTCCACGATGTCACTGCGCAGCGGCGGCGGTACCTCGTATCCCATCGCGTACACCACCTGGCCGGCATCGACGACGCCACGATCGGTCAGGAGCCGCACGCCGGTAGCGTTGGCCGTTGCCTCCAGCACCACCGTACGACTCAGGACGGCGGCGCCTCGCGACACGACGCGCGCCAGCAGGGCCCGCGTGAGCCGCACCGGGTCCACGATGCCTGCGGCCGTGGTGAAGAGTGCGCCATGGCTCGGGAACCCGTACCTCGCCTCCACCTCAGCCCGGCTCCAGAGGACCGAATCGAGCCCGAATCGTACCCGGGTCTCGCCTTCCTCCTCCAGTTGCTTCCGGTCGCGACGGCGGGAGGCAAGGTAGAGGCTGGACCGCCGCGCAAAACCACAGTCATCCTCGAGTGTGCGGCAGGTTTCTGCCAGCCGGTCGATGGCCTGCGCGCACAACCGGTACGCGCGGACCGCATGATCCTCGCCCACCATGCCGATCAGGTCACGCAGTTCCCGGTCGATCTCGTACTGCAGCAGCGCCGTGCTCGCCGCCGTGCTGCCTTCGCCCGGGGCCCGGCGGTCGATCAGCACCACCCGCATGCCCTCGGCTACCAGCGCATCCGCCACCAGGGCTCCCGTCACCCCGGCACCGATGATCGCGACATCGGCCTGATGCTGCAGGGGTGCGGACAACTCCTCCAATCCCGACGCGAGCAGCCAGAAGGGCGCACCGGAATGCAGGTTGAGGGCTCCCTCCTCCATCGACGGCACCCGTCCCGGGGTCAAGACGACCTACGCCGCACTCACCTCATCCACCTCCGGCACGACGTGGTACGGGTCCCGCCACGCCCCTTCCAGCGCCCGCGCGATCGCCGGAAGCTTCTCCTCATGGGCCGGCAGTCCCTCCTGTCGCAGCAACGCGATCACCGCCGAGGGCAGGATGTTGTTCAGCGTCATGACGATCGTCGTGTAGTCGCGCAGGTGACGCTGCGCGAGCGCCGCGGTTTCATCGTCGTTCAGCGCCATCGCCGTGCTCAGCAGCATCACGTAGCTCACCGTGGCCAGGCCGAAGGCGGTGTAGTCGTCTCGCAGGTCCTTCGGCACCTTCTCGTTCCGGACCAGGTCCACCGCGGCGGCACCAAGCCCCGCGAGCGTGGCACCCGCCTCCTTGATGCGGTCCGCGATGGCATTGCCGGACCCCGCGTCGCGCGCCTCGATCATGCGCCGAAGCGCGCGCGTGTGCGCCTCGACGGTGATCCGCATCTCCGCGAGCGCCGACGTGAGGACGACGGGCTCGTCCTTCAGTGCCCGGTTCTGCGCGCTGATCGCGACGCCGATGTGTTCTTCCAGGGCCAGCATGTCCGTCAGGTAGCTGTTGATCGCTTCGGTGGCAGTCCTGGTCATGGCGTGTCTCCTGTTCGTGCACGGGAAAAAAGAGAAAGGCGCACCGGATCCGGTGAGGATCCACGGTGCGCCTTCGAATGACGAGCCACCGGCACTCGCCCCTCAAGGTGGCCATTGCTGGCCGCTTTGCCTTCTCCTCATCATACCCGTGCCGATCCCTCCGGTTCCCGCTCCGGAGGGAATGCGGTGCTAGTAGCTGGGCGACCCCATGCCGGAACCGGCATCGTCGCCGGACGGCTCGGTGGACGCGTTCGCCGAGGACGACTCGCCGGCCGTACCGCCAAGCAGCGCGCCCCACGACCACGACTGGCCCTTGCGCTTGCCCTTCGGGGTCAGCGTGAACCCTTCCGGCGTGATCATCAGCACATAGTCGGCGCCGCCGATGTTGAGTGCCCGCTTGAGCGGCTTGCTGAGCAGTGTGGCCATGTCGTGCAGTCCTGCCTTTCGGGAATAGTGCCTGAAGAAAATTGCTGGACCTTCTGGACGCCCATACGGGCCCCGCCTCGCGGGTTCAATGATACCCCCGCCGTACCTGTACTGTGTCAGGATGGCGCCACGAGGCCATCTTGACAAGTTCCTGCCTCCCTCCCGCTCAACACTTCGCGTGCCGCCGGTCGTACGGGAGGCACGTGAATCCGTCGATGGCCCACAGCCCCAGCCCCTCCTGCCGCGCCAGGGTCACCGCCGCCTGGAGATGCTCAACGTACTGCACATTCGGCGGGTACGTCAGCGTCACGACCCAGCCGCCCCGCGCCACCTCCCAGTTCACCAGTCGCCCCTCCCGCCACGCATAGGCCAGCAGTCGACCGTACTTGTCCCTCGGCTGCACATCCTGCTCCAGCGCCACCGTCGACCCCGGCGGAATGATCGCCGCGAGTGCCCCGCGCGACTGCTTCCCGAATGGCTTCTGGTTCAGTTCCGGCGCATCGATGCCCAGCAGGCGCACCCGCCCCTGCTCGGCGCACACGATCGAGTCGCCGTCAGTCACCTTCGTCACCCGGCACGGCACCGTCGCCCGTACTGGCTTCTCGGGCCCCGTATACTCGGGAGAAGGTGGAGCTGATACCCCCACCACCAGCAGCAGTACGCCGACACATTTCCCGTTCACCGTTCACCCTTCACCCTTCACCGTTCACCGTTCACCGTTCACCGTTCACCCTTCACCGCTCGCCGTTCACCCTTCACCGTTCACCCTTCACCGTTCACCCTTCACCGTTCACCGTTCACCGTTCACCCTTCACCCCTCACCCCTCACCTTAGTCCGCACGCTCTCGCCCGCAGCACGGCGATCGGACCCCGCCGCGCATTGTGCCGCGGGTTGATCGCCACGATCAGTCGCTCGAGCGGGCCCGGCTGGAACCTCGCCACCTCTTCCAGCCGCGGATCCGCCACCACCGCCCGGCCGGTGGTCGTGAGCGCCAGCGTCGTCACCACGCCGTTGCAGGCGAGCGCTACCTCGTCCAGCGTGGGCGTGCTTCGGAGCGCCACCGGATGCGAGATGAACGCCGCCGGCACCAGCATGAAGTCGCCCACCCGCGACACCACCGCGATGTCGTCGTGGGCGTCCACGTACCGGGCCACCCCCAGCGCCGCGCGCTGCGGCGCACTCGTCACCGCCAGCAGGAGCAGGACGCCATTGACCACGCCGAAGTACCAGAGGCGCCAGCGATACTCCCGCCGCCGCTCGATGAGCCACGCCAGCAGCGGCGTCAGCAGCACCAGGAACAGCGGCAGCATCGGGATCATGAAGCGCTCTTCCTTGTGGCTGATCGCCATGTGCACCGCCACGAAGGTCACGAAGAACAGCACCACGGGCCGGAGCGGCTGGTAGCGCGCCTTCCAGTCGAATCCGCGATAGCGCAGGAAGAAGGTGGGCGGGATGCTGAGCCCGGCGAAGAGCAGGGGATAGAGGTACCACGGCGAGCGCTCCCACCCGCGCGAGTACTGCGCGTTGATCGCGAGGTAGCGCCGCAGCGTGCCGTGGAATTCCCCGAGCAGCCAGTAGTCCAGCAGGCCCGAGAGCACGGCGGCGATGGCGCCCGCCACCGCGAGCACCGCGAGGTCGCGCCAGCGGCGAAGCCACACCACCAGGAGCACCAGTGCGAGGACACACGCGCCCGCCTGCGGCCGGTGCATCGCCGCGATCACGATCGCCGCCAGCGACAGCAGCAGCATCGTACGCCGGCCCGTCGCCTGGTAGCGGCACGCCAGCGCCGCCGCCGCCGCCAGGAACGGCGCCGACATCGACTCGATCATCGGGCGCGTCAGCAGCAGCGGCGCCAGGAAGTAGAAGCCGAGCAGTCCCGCGAACACCACCCGGTGCCGCGCCCGCTCCGGCTCGGCGTAGCCGCCGAACATCGTCACCCCCGACCACAGGAGGAGGAAGAACGAGAACAGCCCGATCACGGCCAGGTCGATGCGGAACTGCGCCAGCGGGTGTGTCACCCCCAGCGCGTACGCTGACCTCACGATGCCGAGATGGATGATGTTGCTGAACGGGGAACGGAACCCGGCGGTGAGGGCGATCTCCCCCACCGAGTGCGACTGGGCCGGGACGATCTTGGAGATGACGTCGCCGTAATCGTCGATCGCGATGATGCCCGGATTGGTGAGGGCGGTGAGGAGGTACAGCAGGGCGCCAGATGCCGCCACGACCCGGAACAGCTGCCGGTGGGTCAGCTCGCGAGGTCGGTGGTGCGGAGCGACGCCGTCAGTGCCACCAGCCGCTCACGCGTCACGTCCACCGGGGCAACATCGCCGATCACGTGATGGCCGTTCCGCCCCGAGCGGAGCAGGATTTCCGTCGGCACCAGCACCCGCACCGTGCTGCCGATGTCGGGCTTGCTGTACACCTGGATCGCGCCCAGGTGCGCGCGCACCACCTCGAGCACGGTGGCCAGCCCCGCGCCGCGTCCCTCGCCGCGCGTCGAGAAGTCCGGCTCGAAGATTCGCGCCACCGAGGCGGCATCCATGCCCCGGCCCGTGTCCGACACCTCGATGTACGCATACCGGCCCGGTGGCAACCCGTCGTCGAAGTACGCCGACGCCAGGAACGCGCGCGTCGCCTCCACCGTCCCCGTCGCCAGTGAGATGACGCCCCCGCTCGTTTCCAGCGCCTCGGCGGCGTTCTTCACCAGCTCCAGCACGGCGCCCTGCAGCGCGTTGGCATCGCCAACCACCGACGCGAGCCCCGGCGCCAGGCGCAGGTGCAGCGACGCCGCACCCACCGTGTACCGCCGGAACGACGGGCTCCACTGCGCCACCAGGGCGGACAGGTCGAGCGGCGCCCCGGTTCCCTCCGCGCCCACCGTCTCCAGTGCCGGCTCCTCTGGTGCCGCCGACACCTGTTCCTCTTCCGCAGCCGGAACCTCGGCCGGTACGCCCACCTCTTTCTCCTCCGACTCGGCGATCACCCCCGCCACCCGGCGCAGCCATCCGCCCCGGTCGCGCTCCGCCTGCAGCCGGGCGCGAAGCCAGCAGATCTCGCCCTCCGGCAGCAGCACCCGCCACTCCACCTCGCGCACCTTCTGCCCCCGATAGAGCCGCCGCCGCGCCGACAGCAGTACCGCGCGATCGTCGGGATGCGTGCGCTCCAGCAGTTCGGCGAAGCTCGCGAACGCCGCACCATGCGGCAGGCCGAACAGCGGGCCGAACGTCTCCGAGCAGTCGAGCGCTCGCCGGTCGGCGTCCCACTCCCACGTCGCCATCCCCGCCGCGGCGAGGGCGCGCTGCACATGCTCCTCGCTCCGCGCCAGCGCTTCATCGGCCAGCTTGGGACCGGTGATGTCCCGCCCCACCGCCACCCATCCGGTGACGATGTGATGCGCGTCGCGCACCGGGCTCACGTCCAGCTCCAGCCAGATCGGGGCAGCACCGTCCCGGCCATACGCCAGGAAGTCCTGCAGCACCGGGAGACCCGCATCCAGCGCGCGCTCGATCCGGTCGAGCGCGGTGCTGTCGGTGTCGGTGCCAGTGAGTGTTTCGAGCGGGCGGCCCAGCACATCGGCCCGCGAAAGCCCCAGCCGCCGCTCGAACGCCGAGTTCACCCAGCGGATACGGCGGGCATCGGCATGCTCGCCGGCGTCCAGCACCAGCACCACGTCGCCCGCCGACAGCAGTGCATCGCCCAGCAATGACGACTGGTGGCTCCGCCGCTCGCTGCCCAGTGCCAGCCGCACCAGTTCTGCCGCCGTGCCCAGTGCCTGCCGTTCCCGCGGCAGCGGTTCGCCCGGCACCGTCAGGTACGCGGCGACCACGGCGAGCAGGTCGCCGGTGGGCGACAGCACCGGCAGCGCCCATTCCGCGCGCAGCCCGCACATCAGCGGCGCTTCCCGCTGTCCCGTCCACAGCGTGTCGCCCGCGAGGTCGGCGGTCACCACCAGCTCCCGCCGCCGTGCGGCGGCGGCGGCGGCACCCGGTCCATCGTCCAGCGGAATGGCGCGGAGGAGGTGCTTCAGGTTGTCTTCGAGGTCGGTGCCCGGGGCGAGCTGCAGCGTGCGCGTCGCCTGGTCCACCAGGTGGATCGCCGCCTTGATCCGGTCCGAGGTCGCTTCCAGCGTGATGCACACCGCGCCCAGGATCTCGCTCAGCGGCGCATTGCTGACGATCTGCTCCAGCACCCGCGACTGCCCCAGCGCCAGTGCCTCGTCTTCCCGCCACCGCGTCACGTCCCGGCCCACCGCCACCAGCACCGTCTCGCCCGGGCGACGTGCCACCGTCCACTCCAGCCAGCGCCAGCTCCCGTCGTTCTGGTGCCAGCGGCACTCGAACACCACCGGCGCGCCATCGTCCCGGATCCACGACAGCGCCGCCCGCACCGCCACCTGGTCCTCCTCGTGCACCAGCGCGCTGAACGCCTGCCCGTGCAGCCCCTCCGATGCCGGCCCGAAGTCCCGCTCCATGTCCGGACTCACCCGCGCCAGGAACCCGTCCGGCGTCACCAGGCACGCGTACTCCTGCGCCTGCGGGAGCGCATCCCGCAGCCGACGGCCGGTCATGTGAGTCTGGTGCTTCCGCATGAACTAAGATCCCGATGAAGGAGCAGGGGGCGCAAGGTGTGGGCGAAGGCGCACAGGGCGCAAGAGGGCGCACAGGGCGCAAAGGGCGCAAAGGGCGCAAAGGGTGCGAAGGCCCGGTGCCGCTCCGAAAAGGTCCTCGCGGCCGGGCGGATGGAGGTTGCGGCTGCGGAGCGGCTCTGTTGGGCGGGCCCTGGGCGTGGAATCCAGGACGTCGCCCACGAGAGCCGCGAGCAGCCGCAGCCTTCAGCCGCCGGTTACAGGACCTGTCTCAGCAGGTGCAGCAACAGCCCCACAAGTCCCCCCACCAGCGTCCCGTTGATCCGCACATACTGCAGGTCTCGGCCTACCTGCAGCTCCAGCCGCCGCGCCGTCTCCGCCCCGTCCCACTTCGATACCGTTTCCGTAATCAATTCACCCACATGCGACCGGTGCTTCTCTGCCAGCCCCGCCACCGCGCCCGCGATCGCCTTGTCGATCCGCTCCCGCAGCTCCGGATCGCCCAGCATCGCCGCCCCGAACGACTGGATCGCCCGCTCCAGCTCCGGCGGCTCATCCCCCTCCGGATCATCCGCGTACCGCTTGAGCGTCGACCGCACGTCGCCCCACAGCTTGCCACTCAGGTCCAGCACCGCCGGCGACTTGAGCAGGTCCTCCTTGATCTCCTCCGCCCGCTCGATCGTCTGGGGCGCGCTCTTCAGGCGCTCGGCGAACTCCCGCAACGCCACGTCAAACTGCCCCCGGAGCGGATGATTGCGGTCTTCCCCGATCGCCAGCAGTGTCCGCTCCAGCGCCCCCACGATCTTCTCGTACAGCTTCTGCTCCGCGGCGTCCGGCACCCACCAGGGCGACTCCTCCCCGATCCGCTTCCGGATGAACTCCCCGTTCTTCTCCAGCACGCCGTTCACCACCCCCAGGATCCGGTCCAGCAGTTCCTGGTGCTTGCCGTCGCTCATCAGTGACTCGATGGCCCGCGCCGCCACCGGTGCCGCCGGTATCGCCCGCAGCCGACCCACGATGCTCCGGTCCACGAATGCCCGCGCCGCATCCGGTGGCACCGCCTCGGCGGCACCCGCCGCCGCCCGCACCAGTTGCCGTCGAGATGAGCCGAGAGTTGTCCGGGTTGGCCAGCCACGCACCCATGCGCTCTGCGAGCCCCAGCTGGTGCAGCCGCTCGGCCAGCACTTCGCGGGTGAAGAAGTTGCGCTCGAAGAAATCGGCCAGGATCCGGGCGATCCGCTCCTTCCGCGTGGGGATGATCGCCGTATGCGGAATGGGAATGCCCAGCGGGTGACGGAACAGCGCCGTCACCGCGAACCAGTCGGCCAGCCCGCCAACCATCGCCGCCTCGGCGCCGGCCCGCACCCAGCTGACCCACGGGTATCGCACTTCGTAGTAGATGGCCACCAGGAACACCACGGCGGCGAGGCACAGCAGCCCCGTCGCCTTCCGCTTCATGTCCGCCAGCTCGGCGGCCTTGATTGCCTCGTTCCGCACCTCGGGGAGCGGAACGGCAGGCGATTCGGCGGGAGACGCAGGGGCCGGTTCGAACGGGGCCAGGGTCATGCCCGAAAGCTAACGGCGGGACCGCTCTAGCCCGGCAGGTGCTTCCCGATCCACTCCTTGATATCCCCCATCACCATGTCCTTCCCCACGTCGTTCAGCATGTCGTGATAGTGCCCGTCATACAGCTTCAGCGTCTTGTCCGCCGATCCCGCCGAGTCGAAGAACAGCTGGCTCCCGCTCGGCTTCGTCGCCTTGTCCGCGGTGCCGTGCATGATCAGCAGGGGCAGCGTGAACCGCGGGAACTCACTCTTCAGTCGCTCGTCCGCCCGCACCATCTCCGCCACCGTGAGGGTCGGTTGCGACTCGTGCGCGATCAGCGGGTCGGCGTTCATCTTGGCCACCACGTCCGGGTCCCGCGAAAAATCCTCGTTATTCAGTTTCAGCACGTGCGCGTGCGGAGCGATGTGGCTCAGCCCCTTGAGCGCCGCCAGCGCAAAGTCCGGCGCCGGTACCTGGAAGGCGAAACTCATGCAGATCAGCCCCGCCAGCTCCGCCTGGTGGTCGAAGGCGTACATGCACGCCACCACCCCGCCGGCGCTGTGACCCAGCATGAACATCGGCAAGCCCGCATCGCGCGACTTCACCAGCGCCACCAGGCTCTCCACGTCATCCTCGTAGTCCGCCATCTTCTGCACGAAGAACCGCTCGCCGTCCGACAGCCCGCGACCGCGCAGGTCGAGCGCGTACACCGCGAGTCCCATCGCCTTGAGCTGCTCGGCGACCCAGAAGTAATAGCCACTGTGCGAGTTGAACCCCGGCACCAGCACGACTACCCCGCGGGCTGCGCCTTGGGGGCGCCAGGAGCGAACGAAGATGTTGAGGCCGGTCTTGCCGTGGATCTTTTCTTCTTTGGCGGGAAGGGACATGGCACGAAGTCCTTGTTCTGTGGGACAAACGCATTCCGGATCCAGATCGGTATTTTAGCTTCGCCTGGCTGCAATGGCACTGCGCCGCACCCGCCTACCCGCCCACCCGCCCACCCGCCCACCCCCGCACCATCTTCGCGCCAGCGATGTATTACGGAGTAATGATTCTCATCCACCTCCGGCGCGCCCAGGGCGGGCCGCTCTAGCATGGCGTCGTCCAGGACGGCCGTCTACGCGGCGATCGCCGGGAACCTCGCCATCGCCGTGCTCAAGTTTGTCGCGGCCGCGCTGACTGGTAGTTCCGCGATGCTCTCCGAGGGCATCCATTCGCTGGTCGATACCGGGAACGGCGGCTTGCTCCTGCTGGGCATTCGCCTGAGCCGCAAGCCTCCCGACGCGGCCCATCCGTTCGGCTATGGCAAGGAGGTGTACTTCTGGAGCCTTATCGTGGCCATGACCATCTTTGGCGTCGGTGGCGGCATCTCCATCTATGAAGGAATTCTCCACGTCCTGTCGCCCGTACCCCTGGAGGATCCCAAGTGGAGTTACGTCGTGCTTGGGATGGCGTTCATCTTTGAGGCCGTCGTGCTGTTCATCGCCCTCAAGGCCTTTCTGTCCGAGAAGGGCGATCAGGGGATGTGGCGAAGCATTCGCACGAGCAAGGACCCCACGACCTTCGTGGTCATCTTCGAGGACGCCGCCGCCTTGCTCGGCCTCCTCGTGGCTTTCCTCGGCATTTTCCTGGCACATCGCCTTGGCAATCCCGCCCTGGACGGCGTCGCCTCCATTGTGATCGGTGCCATTCTCTGTACCGCGGCCGGATTTCTCGCGTACGAAAGCAAGAGCCTGCTCGTCGGTGAGGGCGCCAATTCAGCGACGCTCGACAGCATCCGGCAGATCGCCGGCGCCCATCCCGACGTACAGGCCATCGAGCGTCCCCTCACCATGCACTTCGGCCCCGACACGGTGTTGCTCGCCTTGACCGTCCAGTTTCGCAATGGCGTATCCGCCGCCGGACGGGAAGCCGCGATTGACCGCATGGAGAGCGCCATTCAGCGCGCCCACCCGGAAATCCGGCACCTCTTCATTGAAGCGCAATCCCTTCGCCCGGCGCCAGGGATGCGCCTTGGCGAATCGGGTGGTGGAGAGCACGACGGTCCACCTAACGCCCCAGCCTCTCCAAGCCTGGGTATCGGTCAAAACCCTCGTCGAAACTCATGATCCGCGTGACGCGATTCCGTTCCATCGTCGCCACGTGCAGCGCATTCCGCGCTGACAGCGAAGCGTGACCCAGCACGATGGTCTTTGCCCGCTCGACATCGGTCGGTGTAATTGAGAAGATCTCATCGACGACCCGCTGCTGCGCGTCCAGGGCCGGCTGGATCGCATCGCGGCGATTGATCGAGACGTAACGGTGCAGGATCTCCTGGAGTACCTCAGCATCGGACACGAGCCGCTCACCATCGGCGATGGCGCGCTCGAGGAGACGCTGTGAGTCCGTCTTGTGCGGGTGGGGAGCACCAACCAGGTACATCGGGATATTGGAGTCGACGAAGATCATTCCTCGGGCGACCCCAGGTACCCGCGCTCGATCTCGGCGAGCATCTGTGCCGGGTCGGCCGTGGGATAACCGAACCGGACCGCCTCTCGCACCGCGGCGATCTTCTGGTCCGGCCTCGCTCCCGGCACCAGGCGCTGGGCCGACCTGAGCGCCTCTCGCACCCAGGACGAAACGGTCATCTTTCGGCTCTTGGCGAGACGCTCCATCGCGCGATAGTCGTCGTCGCTGAGCACAACCTGCAGGCGTTTACTCATGACATGAGTATAGCATACTCACGGTATGCGGTAAGTGATGCCCGCCCGCCGCCCACCCGCCCACCCGCCTACCCGCCTACCTCCCAAACACCGCCCCGTGCGGCTTCGCCGCCACCTCCCCGATCCCCGGCACCTCCACCATCCCCATCTCCAGCACGGGCAGCTCCGGATCCCGGCTCAGCGCGCCCGTCTCCGGGTCGATCCGCAGCAGGTACATCCGCGCATCGCCGCCGTGCCCCCCGGTGTTCATCACGAGACGCGTCCCCGATTCATCCCTCGCGATCCAGTGCGGCTCCACCGTCTCGCCCAGCACCAGCCGGGACACCTCCCGCGGCTTGCCCGGGTCCGATACGTCCAGCGACACCACCGCATGCGCTTCGGGAATCGTCCATACCCAGTAGTTGCCGACCACCACTGGTACCGCGCACCACAGGCCGGGATAGGAATAGACGAACTCCACCTTCGGCGCCGTCGCGATGTCGGTCATCCGGTAGAGCCCGCAGGTGAACGTCCCGAACATCACCGTCTTCCCGTCCGCCAGCGTCCTCGGCTCACCCGGCAGCATGTGATGCCCCGAGATGTGCAGCTCCGAATCCATGAGGTGCTGCGCTTCGGGGCTGTGCGTGGCGTGTTCATCTGCCAGCGGAACCGCCAGCGTCTGCAGCAACGTCAGGTCCGACAGGCGCCACACCTGCACGTTCACCCCGACGATCTCGGTCATGCTTGTGCTCGTCGATACCACCCGATCCATCGCCGGCAGCACCGCCAGGCTGTAGGGTACCAGCTGGGTCGAATCCACCGTCGTCGTGGCGGCACTCGCATACCGGACCACCGACCCGTCCGGCGTGAGTTCCGCCAGCCCGCCCGGTTCGCTCTCGTCGATCTTCTTCTGGTAGGTCACCAGCCGGTCGCCATTCGCCAGACGCACGAAGCTGTGCGGATACGCGAACGGCCCTGCCGAAGTGAACGAGCCCAGCAGCTTCGGGTCACCTGGTGTCGACAGGTCGAATCGGTAGGTCGTTCCGGTACCGAAGTCGTTCGCGAACAGCACCCCGTCCGATTCCAGCTGGTGTTCGGTGTGATGCGGACTCGTACCCGGCCCGGCGTACACCACCTTCACGATCTTCCCGGTGGTGGCTGTGCCGGGGCGGAGGTCGAACACCGCCATGAATGCCGCGCGCTGGGTGCTGTCGGATGAACCCGACCACACATACAGGTACGCCGGGGCAGGGGACGTCTTCTCGGCGGGAGCAGCGCATCCCGCGAGCACCGCGAGCAGGACGACGAGTGGGCGCATGGCAGTCATGGCTATCCGGGATGTCGTGGGGAATTGATGGCGGCTGAACGCCAAACCTGGTGACGGCGCCAGAGCGTTGGTTAGAGCCCGAGGATCAGTCGAACGAATTGCTCCACCGACCGCATTGTTGCCGATTCTACCGCACCCGAGCGTCGTGTCAGTCGCTGCTTCGAAATGCACCGGACCTCTTCGCACTTGATGTAGCTGTCAGCATTCAGGGCCGCTTCGCCCGCAGGCACCTTCACATGAGATGCAATTCCCTTGAAGCGGCTGGTGACGGGAAGCACGACGACCAGGTCCGCCTTCCCCTGGTTGAACTGGTTTACCGAGAGCACCAGGCACGGACGCGTTCCTCCTTGCTCGTGCCCCAGTACCGGATCGAGCTGCGCCGACCAGATCTCGCCACGCGCGGGTGCGGTCAATGATCCCGGCCCGCTTCCGGTGGGTTGGCCAGGTCCCAAAGTGCCCGCTCGTCGAGTTCTTCTCGCCACGCCACCGGGTCACCCTGCAGCGCCTCGAATCCGGCATTGATCCTGTCCAGCAGGACCTCGCGCTCGAGCAAATCCAGCGCACGGGTGATCACTTCATGCTGCTTCATGGAGGTCTGTTTCGTCAGGCGTTGGAGGCGCTCATGATCCTCTTGGGTGACCCGTATGGCTCTGGTGGCTGCCATATTAACTCCTTCAAGGGGAACGACATAGGCTAATAAACGCAAAAACGTCAACGATTAATACTACAGAATCGTTGACGTTTTCGCCCACCCGCCCACCCGCCCACCCGCCTACCCGCCTACCCGCCTACCCGCCTACCCGCCTACCCGCCTACCCGCCTACCCGCCTACCCGCCTACCCGCCTACCCGCCCATCCGCCTACCCGTAATAGCAGCGACCACCCCGTCGATCTTCTCGTCCAGCATAAGGCCCGTTGCCGTCAGCTCCGGTCGGCCGAGCGTGGCAAGGAACGAGGAGGGCCGGTCGTAGGCAATGCTCGCGCCGTCGGCGCCCCCGTCGTCATACAGGCACACCCTGAAGGGCACCAGGAAGCTCGCGCGAACATCGATCGCGATGATGCCCGCTGCCATGACCGGGTTGCCCACCAGGAACAGCGAGCATTGCGACGTCCGGCCCGACAGGGAAATCAGCGGACCCTGGTTGGCCTGGCCCAGGATGATCAGGCCGTGCCGGCCAGCGACGCGCGCCACGGCCTGGTCCACCTCGCTCCAGGGCGCCTTCCGCGCGACATACGGCGCGAGCGTACTCGGCTCCAGCCGGTTCAGTTCGCCCTCGAACGCGGCAAGCAGTGCCGGGTACGTGAGACCGGTGGCCACCGTCGTATGCTCCACCTGGAAGACGCTCACGGGAATACCTCCTCGGTCAGCATCAGGAATCGCCTGCCCTCACATCCGAGACTGGAAAGTTCCTGGTGTCACACCGTGGCACTCCTTGAAACGACGCGTCAGGTGAGCCTGGTCGGAAAACTTGCACTCGTACGCCACCCATGACGCCGGCTTTCCCTCGGCCAGCAGACGCCGGGCGCGGGCCAGCCGCACCTGTGCGTGATACGTCTGCGGAGGAAGGCCCACCTCTTTCGAGAATGAGCGCACCAGGTAGTTCAACGAAACACCAGCCACCGCCCCGATTTCCCGGAACGTGACGGACTGGGTAGGCCGTTCCTGCAGGTAGGCCCGGGCTCGCTCGACCGCGTGCGCTCGCCTGCGTACCTGTGCCGGCGAGACCTGCTGCCCGAGGAATTGCGTCAGCCACTCCGTGACTCGTCGCTGGAACTCCTCGCCCGTCACGAGGCCATCGGCGCTCTCGCACAACAGGAGCCGTAACGCCCGCGCCGCCACCCGGTCGCGCACCACCGGCGTCCCCACGCGCACCAATCGGTCGCCCGCGAGGTGCCGTACCGTGGCCGGCGACAGATACAGCATCCGCCACCTCGGCGCGACGCCCCACTTGCCCCCCTCGCCGTGTACCTCGAACGGCGGCACCACCGTCACGTCGTCCTCCTCGACGACACTCCGCCGGAACGCGCCGACCGAGAGCCTCGAGGGATGCTCCACGACGCCGAATTGCCACTCTTCATGCAGGTGGGGCGGGCCGTCACTTGTCTCGAACGACGCGCACACCATGTCGCTGGCGCTCTCGGCCGCCGGATACCAGAACCGGGCATTCATGTTCGCTGCCATCGGGAAGCTCCTGTCGATCGAGGAATGGCCACGCGCCACCACTGCAAGGTGCGGCTCACCGACGAATGCGACCATTCCCGGCCCGGGGAGTCTTTTCCTACCCCATTCGGGGGGGTGTTTCCGTACAATCGCGAGCCAGGGCGTTCACCCACGTTGTGTCATCGTGCAGCAGCTTCTCTTTGACATGAGGTGATACCCATGAACCCGATCAAGTTGCTTCTCGTGGCGCCTGGCGTTCTCTGGGCGCTTCCCGGCGCCGCACAGGTGGCGAAGACCAGTTTCGTCTCGTTCGATCCCTCCACGAAGACCGTCAGCGTCACGTTGGGCGCCGGCGCGCCGGGGAAGGCCGGGCCGTTCAACTTCAACGGTTTCGCGGCCGGCGGCGCGACGCTCGTGGTGCCGCCAGGCGGCACCGTCGTCATGAACTTCGTGAACCTCGACGGCGTTCCGCATAGTGCCGAGATCATCGCCGACAAGGACCCCATGCCCAACGAGGGCGTGGCGCCGGCCATCACCTACGCCTATACCAATGGCTTGCTCGAGGGATTGCCGCAGGGCGGCAAGGACACCATGCGCTTCACCGCGCCCGAGAGCGGCAGCTTCCGCATCTTCTGCGGCGTGCCGGGTCATGGCGTCTCCGGAATGTGGATTCGCTTCAAGGTGGACCCGGGGGCCAGCGCCCCGGCGTGGCTCACGCCGTAGGGCGCTGTTCCCCATTTGGGGAAGCAGTGTCGTCCAAGACCTGCGGTCCCGTCCGCCCCACCTTGGGTGCACCTCCCCGCAGGGCCGGCATTCGGCCGGGACGCGGATCGGTGAACCAATTGACGAGGGTAACATCATGGCCATGGTCAAGACGAAGGACGGCGCGAATATTTTCTACAAGGATTGGGGAATGGGACAGCCGGTGGTATTCAGTCACGGCTGGCCGTTGACGGCGGATGTCTGGGACGACCAGGCGTACCTTGTCGCGTCGAACGGCTTCCGGGCAGTGGCCCACGACCGGCGCGGGGGCGGGCGTTCGAGCCAGACGTGGCACGGCAACGATCTCGATACCTACGCCGACGATCTCGCGGCGGTCATCGAGGAGCTCGACCTTCGCGACATCATCCTGGTGGGACATTCCACCGGTGGCGGCGAGGTCACCCGCTATGTCGGGCGTCACGGCAGCTCGCGGGTGGCGGCAATGCTGCTGGTCGGGGCAATCCCGCCGCTGATGCTCAAGACCGCCGCCAACCCCGAGGGACTGCCGATCGACGTGTTCGATGGGCTCCGTTCCAGCCTCGCCGCCGATCGCGCGCAGTTCTACCAGGAACTCAGCCTGCCGTTCTACGGTTACAACCGCCCCGGGGCGAAGGTCTCCGAGGGCGTCCGCCATGCATTCTGGACCTGGTCGATGACCGTGGGCTACGTCGGTGCATATGAGTGCATCAAGGCATTCTCCGAGACCGACCTCACCGAGGACCTCAAGAAGATCGATGTGCCGACCCTGATCATTCAGGGTGACGACGACCAGATCGTCCCGATCGTTGCGTCGGGTCGGAAGTCGGTGAAGCTGGTCAAGGGTGCCGAGCTGAAGGTGTACCCCGGTGCGCCGCACGGCCTGTTTGCCACCGAGAAGGACAAGTTCAACGCCGACCTCCTGGCCTTCATCCAGTCCCACCGGGTGGCGCCGAAGGCCGGTCGGGAAAAGGCCCACGCGGGAGTCTGAGGCATGCGAAGAAGCTCCGGCGCCGGGATTAGCGGCGCCGGAGCTCTTTTGTTGCCGTCAGGTCATCACGCCGCCGGCCCGCCTGTGCTCCTGGCCGGTTTCCTAGTGCCGGTGCGCCACCGACAGGGCATATACAGCCGACCGCAGCGGCACGAGCGGATCATCCGACAGCTCGATCCCTTCCGTCAGGAAGATCGGGTTGAACGCCGAGTTCACCTGCAACGTCGCATTGTCCGGCGCCACCGTCGTCAGCGTCAGTGTTCCCAGCTCCACGATCTTCCGGTCGTCCGGCCACACCATCGATCCATCCTTTGTCTGGTCGGTCGCATTCGCCATCTGTGCCACGAGCTTGAACTTCACCGGACCCGCCTTGAGCCGTGCCGTCATGTCGTCGAACAGGTAGTTCGGCCCCTCCTTCGCCAGCTGCCCCACCGTCAGTGTCTTGAGGCCGGCCTCCGGCAGGATCTGGTAGCGGAACGCCCGCCTCGTTCCCGTCGCATCCACGAACACGAATGCATTGTTCCCGAAGTACGCCAGGTTCGCAAAGCTGGGAGACAGCACCGACACGTCCTGCACGAACTTGAGCGCCCGCGGATGCGTGCCGAGAAACTTCTCGATCGGGCTCGGGTGCGGACTCGTGGCCGTCGTCTGCGAGATGGCGGTGAGGAACGCCAGGAACTCTTCACCCGTTCCCACCACGAACCCGTTGTGCGAAATCGCCACGATGTCCGTGAACGCTCCGCCCGGCAGCATGAACCGGATCGCCATCCCGCGGGGTGACCCGTTCTTGTCCGGATCCGGGATCATCGGGTTGCCCGTCCCGTCCGAGAACCGCACCATCACCGGTACCGTGGCACTTTGCAGGTGGGCTGCCTTGCTCACCGTCTTCGCCGTCGGCGCGGGCGTAAACGTCCCTGTCACGATCAGCCCCTTCGCATGCATGAAGCGGTAGCCGGTATGCACCCCGCCACTGAGCTGCACGAGGACATCGGCGATCTGCTGCGGAAGGTTCGCCTGCTCCTGCGCAGTGAGCGGAGCGGGCAGGTAGGCAAGCGCAGCAATGAGGATGGGTCGTAAGGCGTATCGCATGGACATGTTCCCTGAGAATGGTTGTCGAACAACGGGCGCCCCCGACCGAAGCACCAGATATCCGGCGCCCTAACCGGGCACCGTAAACGTCACCGTTTCGCTCGTAATCACCTGATGCGTCGGATTCGCCAGCTCGATCAGGACTCTGTGCTCCCCCGCCGGCAATCCCACCAGGATGATCGTTTCGCCGCTCGCATCCACGAAATGCCACGGCGCCCCATCCACCGTGATGTGCACATGCCCGATCCTCGGCGACACATCCAGCGCACCCGTCCCGAACACCGGGACGACACGCAGGTTCTCCGTCCGGTACTGGATGAACACCATCTTCCGCGACAATGGCTCCGCCAGGGGCGGATCCACGATCAGCTTCGCCGGCGGCTCGTTCTCGATCGCCACCAGTGGCGTCGGACCCTTGATCTCTCTCGCCGTCTGCGCCGAGACGCCGGTCGCCAGTGCACTGAGCGCAGCCACGATCACAACCTCCACATATGGAAAGCTCACCAGGTACTCCTCGAGGTCGCCATATACCTTCGTTGCAGCCGAATACCCCACCGGCCGCGGTCCCTGGAGTTATGGCCAGTTGGCGGCACCTGGTAAGATGCAAAACGCCGGGCGATGGAACCATTCCCTTTTCGGGGAGTCTTTGTATCCCCCATTCGGGGGAGCGATGGGGTTCTATGCCATTTCATGACCGCGCGGCGAACTTGTCGGCTCTCGCGGCATACCTTCGTTTCCGTGGACATCGCACCGTACCTGACCCATTTGACCGCATGCGATCCGTTTTCTACTGTGCCACAGTGGTTGCGATCACGCTGGCGCCCGCCGAACCGTTGGCTGCGCAGGCAGACACGGCCTTGCGCCCCTTCTCCGGCGTTCTCGGCTTCAACGGTCAGGTCGCCGGCATCGCCGGTGGACTCTCCGATGGCGTCGTCGGCCTCGGCCTCGTCGGCGCGCAGGCCACGCTCCAGCTCGAGCCGCTGTTCCGCTGGCGTGGTGCAAGCGCGTATGTGTCGTTTCTCGGAAACTTCGGTGGACAGCCGAGTACGTACGCTGGGGACATCCAGGGGGTGAGCAACATCGAGGCGCCCGACGGCCTGCGGCTGGAGGAAGCGTGGCTGCAGCAGAACCTCCTCGCAGGACGCGCCTCACTGCTCGCCGGGGTCTACGATGTGAGCGCCGAGTTCTACCGGCTCCAGTCGGCCACCCTCTTCCAGAACAGTTCCTTCGGCACCGGTCCCGAGTTCGCCGGCAGCGGGTTCGCGGGTCCGTCTATCTATCCGTACACGTCGCTCGGTGGCCGGGTCGCCCTCAAGCCCTCGCCCAATGTGGTGATGCGACTGGCGCTGCTCGATGGGCAGCCACTCATCCGTCCCGGCGGGGCTCGGCTCTTCGGCCCCGAAAATGGGGTGCTTCTCGTAGGTGAACTGGCGCTTCTGCGACGCCCGGAGCCAGTCGACATCAATCGCCAGCGCCGCTTCCATGTGGGCCGCGGCACCCGCCGACCCTACACCGGCAAGGTCGCGCTCGGCGGCTGGTACTACACCGCGACCTTCGAGCGGCTCGTTGCGCCCAACCTCCCGTCCGCGGCGGTGCAGGGGAGCGGTGGCGTCTACCTGATTGCCGACCAGACCCTGGTCGCGGCCTCGGACGGCGGGACAGGCCCGCTCACCGGCTTCGTGCAGCTTGGCCTGGGAGATGGTCGCGTAAATCATGTCGGCGCCTACCTCGGCGCCGGGCTCACCTTCACCAGCCCGGTCGCGAGGCGGAGGGATGACGAGCTCGGACTCGCCGTCGCCACTGCGTTCAATGGCGATGCCTTCCAGCGCCTGCCCGCTGCCGTCACCGGCGAAACGGCGATTGAGCTCACCTACCTGGCACAGCTTCGCGACTGGCTCGCGGTGCAGCCCGATGTTCAGTACATCATTCACCCCGGCGGGATCAGCCGTATCGGAAACGCATTCGTCATTTCGCTGGTGGTGGCGCTTTCCCGCTGAGGGCCTGGCCTTGCAATGCGTGTTTCACTCATGTTGTCCCGCTTCCCCGTCCGCGTTCCACAGCCGTGTCTGGAAGTACGACCGCCACCCCGCCGGCAGCACCGCGTTCTGCACCGCGCGCTCCAGCAGCTCCCGGTTGTCGGCATCCACCGTGTAGAGCCGCACCACGTCTGTCACCGTGATCGCATCGGCGCCGGCCGGCACATGCTCGATGCGGTCGCCCGGGGCCAGCGTCCCTTCGTGCAGCACCCGCAGGTAGAACCCCGTCCGTCCGCTCCGGAGCATCCGCTTCAGCATGTCGGGCCGCTGGAACCGCACCGCCAGCTTGTAGCACGGCATCCTCGGCTGCGTCACCACGAACTCGGCGCTGCCGATGCGGAGCCGGTCGCCGATCCGGACCTCATCTTCCAGCATCCCTGCCGTGGTGAGGTTTTCCCCGAACGCGCCGGGCGGGAACGCCAGCTCGGGCAGTTCCGCCCGCCAGGGCGCGTAGTGTTCGTTCGGGTAGGCGTACACCGCCTTGTCCGGACCGCCGTGCACCGTCAGGTCCGCCTGCTCGTCGCCGTCCAGGTTCAGCACCCGGACCCTCACCGACCCCTCGACCGGGTCCTTGAAGATCCCCGTGTTCACCACCTCGCCCCGCCACTCCACGTCGCGGGGACGTCCCACCTGCACCGACAGGACTGACGGTGGGGTCACTTGATGAAGGAGAGCAGTTCGGCGTTCACTTTGTCCTGCAGCGTCGCGGTCAGGCCATGCGGCGCGCCGGGGTAGTACACCTCCTTCGCACCCTTGATCAGCCGCGCCGACTTCTTCGCCGAGTCCTTCACCGGCACGATCTGGTCGTCCTCGCCGTGCAGCACCAGCGTCGGCACGTCGAACTTCTTCAGGTCCTCGGTGAAGTCCGTCTCCGAGAACGCCTTGATGCTCTCATAGGCGTTGTGCAGGCCCGCCTGCATGCTCCAGAGCCAGAACTGGTCCAGCACCCCCTGCGACACCTTGGCTCCCGGCCGGTTCGCCCCGTAGAACGGGGTCGCCAGGTCCTTGTAGAACTGCGAGGGATCCGCCACGAGGTTCTTGCGCAGGTCGTCGAACACCGCGATCGGCAGTCCCTCCGGGTTGGCCGCCGACTGCACCATGATCGGTGGCACCGCCGCGATGAGCACCGCCTTCGCCACCCGCTTCGTCCCGTGCCGGCCGATGTAGCGCGCCACCTCGCCGCCACCAGTCGAGTGACCGACCAGCGTCGCATCCTTGAGGTCCAGCGCCTCGATCACCGCCGCGAGGTCGTCGGCGTAGCCATTCATGTCGTTGTTGTTCGTGGCCTGGCTCGACCGGCCATGCCCTCGGCGGTCATGCGCCACCACCCGGAAGCCCTTGTGCATCAGGAACTGCATCTGGCCGTTCCACGCGTCCGAGCTCAGTGGCCAGCCGTGCGAGAAAGTGATCACCGGGCCGGTGCCCCAGTCCTTGTAGTAGATCTCCGTGCCGTCCTTGGTGGTGATGTAGCTCATGGTCCCGACTCCTGAAAGAAGTGTCCGGACCCCAAGCTACGGAACGGATATGCGGCCGGCATCGCCTGAACGGCGAGTCTTTCACTACCTCCAATGGATGCGAAGGGATGCGGATAAACGGTGCGAGGGCGGGAGTCGCTCCGACAAAGGTCTGGCTGCCGCCTGGACCTGAGCGTGAATCTTGGAAAGGCGGCCCCGAGGACCTTTGGAGGAGCGGCCCCGACCGAAGCACCAAAAACGAACCCTAGTCCAGATGAATAAATCCCCGCCGTAACGCCGTCGTCACAGCCTCCGTCCGGTCATCCGCATCCAGCTTCTGCAGGATGTTCTTCAGGTGCACCTTCACCGTCCCCTCCGTCCTTCCAATCGCCGTCGCGATCTCCGAGTTCCTGAGCCCCCGCGCCACGTGCCCCAGCACCTCCAGCTCCCGCGGCGTCAACTCGATCCTCGGCGTGTGCTCCGCCAGCCGCGCCGCCACCGACCCCGGGATGCCCCGCTGCCCCCGGTGCACCGCCCGGATCACGTTCAGCACCTCCGTCCGCAGCATGTCCTTCAGCAGGTATCCCTTCGCCCCCGCCTCCAGCGCGCGGTGGATGTCCTCATCCCCGTCGTACGTCGTCAGTGCCACGATGCGCGCATCGGGATATTCCGCGAGGATCGCCTGGATGGCACTGAGCCCATCCATCACCGGCATGCGCAGGTCCATCAGCACCACGTCGGGGCGGAACTCGACATATCGCTCGAACGCCTCCTCGCCGGTCGACGCCTCGGCGACGATCGTGAGGTCGGGTTCGTTCGCGATCAACGCCGCGAGGCCGCCGCGAATGAGCGGATGGTCGTCGGCCGTCAGGATCGTTATGGAGCCGTTTGGCATGCGCAAACCATACAACGGCGGTACCGGGCTCGGCATCGCCCGTAAGAGGTATGAAAACGCGACATCTGGCGCCGCCGAATGTGTGTCCACAGCTTGGTGGGTGAAGTTTTTCCACCACCTCCTCATCGTCGGCGCAGTCGCCATCTGCGCCCTGCCGGTGCCCATCAGTACGGCCCGGGCCCAGGCCGCTGGGCCATCTATCCGCTCGCTTCATCACGCGGCATGGGGTGAGCGCGAAGGCCTGCGGATCGGCGCGGGATCCCGGCTCGCCCGTACCCCTGACGGCTACCTCTGGCTCGGTTCATCGAGCGGGCTGATTCGTTTTGACGGGGTCCGGTTCGTCACCATGGACAGCACCGAGTCACGCGAGCTGGTGAGCACCGTGGTGGGTGAGACCCGCCCGTTGCTCGTTGATCGCAACGGTGTCCTCTGGATCGCCCGGCCCGATGGGGCGGTGGTGCAATACCTCGACGGGTCCTTCCGCCTGACAATCGGGCCCGACTCCATGCGGCCGCCCATCTATCGCATGACGGAAGACCGGGCGGGAAACCTGTGGTTCATGGGTGGAAGAAGACTCTTCGCCTTGCGAGACGGAGCCCTGGTGCGCCCGACCCTTCCCGCCGGCGTTCCCGATACAGGGGTCATCAGTGTCGTGGCCGACACCGGTCGTGGACTCTGGATCGGAACCTTTACCGGTGGTATCTGGCATGTCGGCGCCGGTGAGGCGCGCCACTACTCGAACCCGAACACCGGTTTCGATGTGTCCGTCCGGCCGCTGCTCCAGGATCGCGATGGCACCCTGTGGGTCTGGGGCGACGGCCTGCAGTCCCTGCGGAATGACCGCTGGATGCGGGTAAGGCTCGCCGGAAACGCGATCCAGGCCGGCGACATGAAGCAGGCGTCCGACGGCAGTCTATGGATTGCCACCCGGGGCCAGGGAGTGCTCCGACTGCAGGGCAACGTGCTGGAACAGTTCACCGAGGACGATGGCCTGACCGACGTGGTGACTGAGGAGATTCTGGTGGACGAGGAGGGGAGCGTCTGGGCCTCGACCGACGCCGGTCTTGACCGCTTCCGCGCCGCGCCCTTCCAGGTCATCGACAGGAAGAACGGACTGCCATTCGAGTCCCCCGGCATGATCTACGGCGACCGCGACGGTTCCATCTGGGCCGCGGAAGCGAGCACCGGGCGCGTGTATCACCTGGACGGAGGGATTATTCGTCGGGAGACCGGACCTGTGGTTGCCACCCCGGTACCGACCGCATCCTGGCAGCCCGCTGTGCCCATCGGAGCCGCGCACGACGGCGGTATCTGGCTCGCGGGCAAGGGCACCGGCCAACTCCGACTCTTCCGGCACGGCCGCCTCGGCCCGGTGGTGCTCGACCCGGCGCGGGGTGACCCGGCGGCGAGGCAGGTTGTTGATGATTCCACCCACACATGGGTCGCACCCTACGGCTCCGGCCTGGGCCGCTTGAAGGACGGCCGGTACATGCCGATCTCATTGCCGGGCATGCGCCAGGAATGGTGGATTCCGAGCGTGACAGTGGACGGTCGCGGTCACCTGTGGGCAGCCGAGGCAGCGTCGCCTGTCCTCGTCGAACTGCAGGGCGACACCGTTGTATCGCGGTTCGATGCCGCGTCCGGCCTGACAGGCACGGTGGCCAGCCTCACCGCGCAGGGCACTGACACCATCTGGGGCGCCACAGTGCAGGGAACACTGCTTCGCATCAGCAACGGTCGTCTCGATACCCTGACCGTCCCGGCCATGGCGCGGATCCTTCCACTGGAATCCACCGTGCTCATTGCCGACGGGCGCGATCTCTGGTTCGCGAGCGAAGGCGGCGTGGGAAAGGTTGCCCTCGCCGCACTGAATGCGCGGATCGACGGACTGGACAGCGAGGTTGTAACGCAGTTCTTCGACGTGCTCGACGGCGTGCCACTCGGCCGGCTCGCGCGGCGGAACGCGGCGCCAGCCTTCAAGGCTACCGACGGCAGGATCTGGTTCGCCACACCGGGAGGGTTGCGCGTGGTGGATCCACGCGCCAGCATCACCAGCCCCGTGCCGCCCCGGGTACACATCGAGGAGGCCTCGGTCTCCGGTCACCGCATCCCCCTCAACGGGGCATTGTCCATCGCCCCCAATCCCGATCGCGTCGAGATCCGCTATACCGCGACCGATCTTCGCGTGCCCGAACGGGTGCGCATCCAGTACCAGCTCATAGGTGCGGACGCCAACTGGGTGGAGGGCAATGCGACTCGCACTGCCACCTACACCCAGCTCCGCCCCGGCAACTATCGCTTCCGGGTCCGCGCCTGGAATGAGGACGGCGTGCCCAGCGCCTCCGAGGCCAGCGTCGCGCTGCGTGTCGCCCCATCCTGGTATCAGGCCTGGTGGTTCAGGGTCGCCCTCGTACTTGCCGTCCTTGGTGCCGGAGCAGGATCGCTGGTGGCGTGGCTCCGTGCCCGCGCCCGCCGCAAGGTGGAACGGCTTCAGGCCGGCTTCGACGCCGCGCTGGCCGAACGCACCCGGCTCGCGCGTGAGCTGCACGACACGCTGCTGCAGGGCTTCACCGGCATCACCCTCCAGCTCCAGGGCGCGCGACACTCCATCTTCGACTCCCCGGCCGAAGCCGACGCCACCCTCGCCCGTGTGCTCGACCTCGCCGACGTGACTCTTCGCGATGCCCGCCTCATGGTGTGGGACATGCGCGCCCCCGAGCTCGATCATCATGACCTGGCCCAGGCCATCGAGTCGGCGGCGCGCACCTCCACTGCCGGGCTGGACATCGACCTGCACTTCGCCGTGGCCGGTCCGGCGCGCCGGTTGCCGATCGCGACCGAGACCGCGGCACTCCGCATCGGGCGCGAGGCGATCGTGAACGCCGTGAAGCACGCCGGGGCCAGTCGCATCGCGGTGGAGCTGGTCTATGAGGCGCGCCGGCTCCGCCTCTCGGTCCTCGACAACGGCCGCGGGCTCGAGTCTGGTGCCGAGCAGATCGCGTCGAACGGCGGCCACTGGGGCATCAAGGGCATGCGTGAACGCGCCACCCGCGCCGGTGGCACGCTCGAGATCGCCGGTGCCACGGGGAAGGGAACGACGCTGTCGCTGGACCTCCCCGCGGAATAGCCCCTGGACGTCGCCTTATTGACGCTTCGCGTACTCAGTGAACACGTAGTCCTGCTTCTTCACGATCGTGTGGCACCCCAATCCACACTTTGCATCGTTCAGCTGCGGCGGTGAAGACGTCGCCGTTGCCGGCGTGAACGTCCCCTTGGCGGCGTCATACTCGAACGCCGCATAGCCCCATCCCCCCTCGGGGAACCGCTTCGCATCCTTCACCATGAAGTCCACGTCATGCAGGGTGCCGGCGACCGTTGTCGGCCCCGGCGCCGTCGCGCTCTGCTTCGGGGTCCAGTGGATCTTTGCCATCTTCGCTCCGTCCGGGAACGGCTTGCCGTTGCCCGGATAGCCCGCCTTGTAGGCGTCGATCATCACCTTGTTGCCAAGGATCGCGGCGACCGCCTTGTCACTCTTGCTCAGCGAGATGAATTCCCAGCTCTCGTATCCCTTGAACTCGGCGAACGAAAGTCCACCCGGCACCTTGAGGGTGTTCTTGTCTTGGGCCGACACATTGCTCCCGCCAACGGCACTCGCCGCGAGCACCCCCACGGCAATCGCCAGCATCCGCTTGCGCTTCATGAACTGCTCCTCCCTCGATGGATGAAGTCCCCTGTCAATTCGGCGATCTGGTCCGCCGCGGTGTCCAGCGCGAAGTGGCCCGCCTCGAGCACATGCACCTCCGCTGTCGGAACGTCGCGCCGGTACGCTTCCGGTTCCGTCAGCTCGAACGACCGATCGTACTTCCCCCAGAGCACCAGCAGCCGCGGTTGCGTCGCGCGCATCCACGCCTGCCATTTCGGATAGGCCTCGACATTGGTGCGGTAGTCGAAGAACAGGTCGCTCTGGATATCGGCCTGCCCCGGCTGGCTCAGGAAGGCGAACTCGTCCGTCCAGAGGTCCGGGTCGTACCGCTCCTCCGCAGGATCATTCCCCACATGGCGGGTCCGCGTCGTGCCCAACGACAGGAGATTGCTGCGCAGCGCATCTTCATTCGCCGTGCGATCGGCCCAGAACGCCCTCCGCGTCTGCCAGTTCGCTCCCAGGCCCTCGTTGTGCGCGACGGCATCCTGCACGATCAGTCCTTCGATCTGCTCTGGATGCGCGAGCGCCATCCGGAATCCCACCGGCCCGCCGTAGTCCTGCATGTACAGCGTGTAACGCGACAGCCCCATCGCCTCGGTGAAGTGCATCATGATCTCGGCGATGTGGTCGAACGTGTAGGCAAACTCCTTCGCGTCCGGCCAGTCGCTGTGCCCGAAGCCCGGGTAGTCCGGCGCCACCAGGTGGTAGCGGTCAGACAGTCGCGCGAACAGTGGCTCGAACATCCGCGACGACGACGGCAGCCCGTGCAGCAGGAGCAGGGTGGGGGCATCCTTCGGGCCCGCCTCCCGGTAGAAGATGGAAAGCCCATCTACCTGCGCCGTGCGGTACGCGGTCGGATATTCCACCGCCGTCTTCACGGCTCTACCTGAAGAATCACTTCCAGCTCCACTGGAACGCCGAGCGGAAGGCTCGCCACGCCGTACACCAGCCGGCACGGGTTCTTCTCCCGCCCGAACACATCCTGGAGCAGTTCAGACGCGGCGTCAGCCACCCTCGGCTGGTCCCGTACATCCCCCGACGTCGCGATCGATACCCCGAGCCGCACCACTCGGCGGACCCGATCGAGCGATCCAAGGTGCGCCCTCGTCACCGCCAGGACGTTCAGGGCCGCGAGCCGCGCCGCCACCCGGGCGGCTTCCACGTCCAGCTCTGCCCCCAGCCGCCCCACGACCTTCGCCATGTGCCCCTCGGTAGGCAGCATCCCGCTCAGAAAGAGGAGGTCGCCTGCCTGGACCGCTTCTGCGTAGGCGCCGAACGGTTCCGGCGGCATGGGCAGTTCGATGCCGAGTTCAGCCAGTCGCTGCTCGGCGACGGTGCCCAGTGTCGGGGTCATGGTGTCTCTCCTGACGCTCGCACAACTGTGAGCAGCCAGAATAGGTCCGGCGACGGGGCGGGCGCGTCCCTAGGACTGGGAGTCTTCGACTATCTCTTTGGGGGTAGACCGGCGGGGGGGGGCGGGAGGTCGTCAGGCGAACGGGTTTGCCACCCTTATTCCAGCAAAATCCTGCCCGTGCTGCAGATCTTCGGTGAGCAGTTGATGGCATCCCAGCATCCGTGCCGCCTCCACGATTGCAGCATCCCGATAACTGATCCCATACCGGGAGCCAGTGGAAAAAGCGGCGTGCATCAGCCCGGCCGTCTGTTCCTGCAGGGGGAACCGCTCCAGCGTTCGGATGAACGCGACGGCTGATTCGTGGCTGATGGGAGATGGTGCGCTTGATCTCGTGGCCTGTACGTAGAACTCCTGCAGCACCTGCACCGAGAGCCCGAGGTCGGGTTCGTTCAGCAGTGCCCGCGCCAGCTCGGCCTTGGGAGCCTCTTCGGCCCGCGAGCTCACCGCATACAGAAGGACGTTCGTATCAACGAATCGCATCGCGCCGATGAATCTCGTCCCGTGAGAGCCGGTCAGCTGCACCAAAACCGGGGTGATCAGCCCGTATCCGCGCGATGATTTCGTTCTGCTCCTGCCTCAGCCGCTCGTGCGCGCTCACGTCGTCCGTCAGCGCCTCCAGGAACCCCCGCACCAAGGCAGATACCGTCGACTGCCTCTCGGCGGCCCGGATGCGGGCAGCCCGGTAGAGGTCATCAGATACAGAAACTGTGATGTTTTTCACAATCTCACAGTAGCGTGTCGCTTCTTGGCGTGCAAGGGCGACCATAATCGGTGCGAGGGAGGGGTGCCGCTCCGAAAAAGGTCGGGGTGTGGGCTGGCCGAGGTTGGGAGTGCCCCGCCGAAAAGGTCTGGCTGCCGCCTGGACCTGAGCTTGAACCCCAGAAAGGCGGCCCCGAGGACCTTTGAGGCGGGGCCTCCCGACAGGGCCAGCCCCACCAGACCGGTTGAAGAAGCGACGTAAGCTCGCTATCTTCCGAGGCTTATGTTCGACGAACTCTCTGGAAAGCTTACCGCCACACTGCGCCAGTTGGCCGGTCGTGGCGTCCTCACTGAGGATGCTGTCCGCGAAGGTTTGCGCGAAGTTCGCCGGATCCTCCTCGAAGCCGACGTCAGCTTCGAGCTCACCCGCGAATTTCTCGAACGCGTCCAGGCCCGTGCCGTCGGCGTCCTCCAGATCAAGGATGTTCGCCCCGGTCACCAGCTCGTCAAGATTGTGTACGACGAGCTCGTCACACTGCTCGGCGAGAAGACCGCGCCGATCGCCTTCGCATCCGTACCACCCACCATCATCCTGGTGGTCGGACTGCAGGGCAGCGGCAAGACCACCACCGCGGGCAAGCTCGCGAAGCGGCTCAAGCTCGAGCAGAAGGCGCCGTTCCTCGTCGCGGCCGACGTCTATCGTCCCGCCGCCGCCGAGCAGCTGGCGACGCTGGCGAGTCAGGTGCAGGTCGGCGTGTACCAGGCGCCGGGGCAGACCGACGTGGTGAAGATCGTCCGTGACGGCATCGCCGCAGCGCAGAAGGAACGCGCGCGCACCGTCATCGTCGACACCGCCGGTCGGTTGCAGATCGACGAAGACATGATGGGCGAGTTGAAGAAGCTGAAGGCAGCCTTCAACCCCCATGAAGTGCTCTTCGTCGCCGACGGCATGACCGGTCAGGACGCCGTCCGGGTCGCCAAGGGCTTCCACGACGCGCTCGGCATTACCGGCGTCGTGCTGACCAAGATGGACGGCGACAGCCGCGGCGGTGCCGCGCTCTCGGTGTACGGCATCACCAAGGCGCCGATCAAGTACATCGGCGTTGGCGAAAAGCTCGACGCGCTCGAGCCGTTCCATCCCGACCGGTTGGCGGGCCGCATTCTCCAGCAGGGCGATATCCTCTCGCTCGTGGAGAAGGCCCAGGCCACCGTCGACGAGAAGGAAGCGGAGCGCCTCGCGAAGAAGATGGGCCAGAAGAAGTCACTCGACCTCGAGGACTTCCTCGCGTCCATGCGGCAGATGCAGAAGATGGGGCCGCTCAAGAATGTTCTGGGCATGCTGCCCGGCGTCAACGCCGCCGCGCTCAAGAACGCGAATCTCGACGAGAAGCGCGTCAAGCATGTCGAGGCGATCGTGCTCTCGATGACGCCGAAGGAGCGCCGCAACCCCGACCTGATGAACGGCCCGCGCAAGATCCGCGTGGCCAAGGGGTCGGGGCGCACGGTTCAAGAGGTGAACCAGTTGCTGTCGCAGTTCAAGCAGATGCAGAAGCTGATGAAGTCGGCGGGGAAGCCGGGCGTACGACTTCCGTTTGGCGGCAGGGGTGGGTTTCCGGGCTAGCTCGCGGGTTACCGCGACCGTGGTATGAGTTTCGTCCTACACAAACAGGAAGTGAGAAAACAGCATGGCTACTCGCATTCGTCTTCGCCGCGTCGGTCGCAAGAAGCTCCCGCTCTATCGTATCGTCATCGCCGACAAGCAGTCGCCCCGTGACGGCCGGTTCATCGAGATCATCGGCACGTACAACCCGAAGGGTGCCACGCCCGCCGACAAGGTCGTCATCGACGTCGAGAAGGCGAAGAAGTGGATCACCCAGGGTGCCACCCCGACCGAAACCGTCGCGGCGATCCTGAAGAACGCCGGGGTCCTGCAGGGCGCGTGACGATGACGGAACCGCTCCGCCATGTGGCGTTGGGCCACCTGGTGGTGGGTCGGCTCCGGAAGCCGCACGGCCTGAAGGGCAACGTCACCGTCTTTCCGCTCACCGATGACCCGCAGGATGTCTATGCGGCCGGTGCGAAGCTGTGGCTGAAGGACATCGATGGGGAGTTTGTCGGCCAGCCGCTCGAGGTCGAGTGGAGCAAGCCGTACCATCGCGAGTGGTTGCTGAAGTTTGTCGGCATCGATCAGCTCGAGGTGGCGGAGTCGTTGCGCGGGCTGTTCCTCTCGGTGCCCGATACGCAGCTGGCGCCCCCCGCGGAGGGTGAGGTCTACCTCCACGAGCTCGAGGGCTTCGCGGTACGGCACCAGGACGGCACGGCGCTCGGCATTGTCACCGCGCTGTTCGACCTGCCGAGCGGGCTGATGATCGAGGTACAGGGCCCGAAGCGTGAGTTCCTGTTGCCGTTCAAGAAAGAGTTTGTTCCCGAGGTAGATCGGGAGGCCAGGCGGTTGATCGTGTCACCGCCGGACGGGCTCCTTGAAGATTGACGTCGTAACGCTGTTCCCTGAAGTGTTCGAGCCGTATCTCTCGGCCAGTATCACGGGACGCGCGCGGCAGGCTGGAAAAGTGGAGTTCGGGCTGGTTCAGCTTCGCGACTTCACGCACGACAAGCACAATACGGTGGATGACTATCCGTATGGTGGTGGGGCAGGGATGGTGCTCAAGCCTGAGCCTTTCTTCGAGGCGGTGGAGAGCCTGGGTCCGCGTACCGGCCCGGTCATCCTCCTCTCGGCGCGGGGAAAGAAGTTCGGGCATGAGGATGCAGTGCGGCTCTCCCTGGAGAGCCAGGTCACCTTGCTCTGCGGCCACTACAAGGACGTGGACCAGCGCGTGGCCGAGGGGTTGGCGACGGAGGAGATGTCTCTGGGAGACTTCGTCCTCACCGGTGGGGAGCCGGCGGCCCTCTGCATCATCGACGCGGTGGTGAGGTTGTTGCCCGGGGTGCTTGGGGATCACGAGTCGGCCAGCAGCGACTCGCACTACGATGGGATGCTCAGCCCGCCGAGCTATACCAGGCCGCCTGAGTATCGCGGGATGAAGGTTCCGGACGAGTTGTTGAGCGGCAACCATGCGAAGATCGACGCGTGGCGCCGCCAGAAGGCTGAAGAATTGACGAAGGACCGCCGGCCTGATTTGTGGACGGCCGATGAGCACGGCGAGTGAAGCATTGAAGTACGGCGCGCCTTTCGCGCCCTTCGCGCCCTCTGCGTAAACGCGCCGTACGCGCCCTAAGCGCCCTACGCGCCCATCAGCGAGGATAGCAACATGCAGGATCTCATCGAACTCAGCCGCGAAGGCTTGCGCACCGACATTCCGGGCTTCGGTGCCGGCGACACGATCCGCGTCATGGTGCGCGTGCGTGAGGGAGACAAGGAGCGCCTCCAGGCGTTCGAGGGCATCTGCATCGCGAAGCGTGGTGGCGGGATCAGCGAGAACTTCACCGTCCGCAAGGGTCAGCGCGGGCGTTGGCGTCGAGCGCATCTTCCCGATCCACAGCCCGTCGATCGCGAGCATCGAGGTGGTGCGCCGCGGCCGGGTCCGTCGCGCGAAGCTCTACTACCTCCGCGCCCTGAGCGGCAAGGCTGCCCGCATCAAGGAAAAGCGGGACGCGTAAGGCTGGCTGAGCGGCAGGGTAGGGAATCAGAGCGGGGCGATCAGGGGACTGGTCGCCCCGCTTCTGTCTTCGGTCACGGTGTGCAGAAGCTCAGGTGCAGAGTTGTCAGCGCTTTTCAAGACCGCTGCCTTAAACCACTCGGCCACCATGCCTACGCCCGGTAAACTAAGGTCCCGCTGCCACTTCGGTGAGCGGGGACTGTTTTGTTAGCGACGGTTAGCGTTGGCTTAAAGCGCTAGAACGCCCCTCGCGGCCGTCCAAAAGCCGTCCACCCGCTGCGAAGATTACTAAGATGAGAACGGGGCGTCGCCTACGGCGTGTCATCGCCCTCAGCTATGGCCAGGCTAGGGGCGGGAACCCCTCCATTTCGGCCTGCATCAGATCAACCAACCGGTCGCCGAGTCTTTTGCACTCTGAGTTGTGTCCCGCCGTTTTGGCGAGCGGCTTCGGGCCCTTGTCCCAGTTACTCAGGATCTGGTTCAGCCACGAGGCTTCCGTCATCAATTCATTGGCGAGAATCCGAATGTCTCCACGCAGATACAAAGCATGCTTCAGTATCGCCGCCTGTACGCGTTCGTGGGCGTGCGCAGCGCGACGCTGCTGCCGCAATCTGTACATGTCTTCCGCATCAAAGACACGAATTTGTGTCGGGTCCCCCGTATCGAACTTCAACAGATATGCCTCGCGCTCATGCTTCTTGATGTACTGGCTGGCAGCTATGGCCTTCAGTTCGTCATTCTCCATCGCCGTAAACAGCGGCAGCGTCGGCGAAATGTGCCGCTCAGTCGCTTCGATGGCGACTTGCAGCCGCGAATACAGATCGGCATAGGCATCGTTGCGACTCTTGGCGAACAGGCCATAGTCGTGGGTCAGGCGCGTTAGGGCTTCCGAGAATCTGGCCTCGACCTCCTTTACCTCCTCCGTAATTGCCCCAATATCCTCTTTAGTGGCGGCGTTCCTTCCCTTCTCGGATAGGTAGCCGGTCACCTCGGCCACTCTAACCTCAACCTTCTTTACTTCCTCAGTAATCCTGCCAATGTCTTCCCTAATAGCGGCGTTCGTCCCCTTCTCGGTGAAGTAACTCATCGCCAAGGTGCCGCACGCTGCGCCAAGGCCCGAGAGCAGTAGGGTTATCAATTCGGGCATAGGCTATAGCACCGGAGGAAGGAGCCGAATCAATGTTTCGCCCAGGGTCTGCACGGCAATAGCAACCGCACGAGCTTCCGCAAAGCTCATCGGCACTAGCCGCCCGAGGAGGGTCACAGGGTCTCCCGTTAGGTCCAGGTACCTCTGGTCAACCACGCCCCTACGGTGCGCAATTAGGTGGCGCTTCTGGAAGCCACGATTGGCTGTCGTCCACACAGCAGCGCCAGTTGCGGTTTGCAGGTCGAGGGCGAATAGGATCAGCAGGTCCCGCTGTGCGTCGTCCAAGCGCTGAAATGAAATCTTCGCAGCTAGCTTCGGCTTTGTGCTCTGTGCCCCGCGGAGCTCAACTGCTGTGCGGCCAAAACTCGTCCAGACCGCTTACGCAGGTACCGAGTGCGTTGCCCAGGTGCATGCGGGCATTGTCCACATCCGTAGCTGCTTCCGCCAGTACAACCTGTCGCTCTGCCAATGCCAGGTCATCATGTAGAAGCTGCAGTGTATTGTCCACTCGACAGTCCGGGCAGAACGCAAACTTGCCGTACACGGCGTACTCCAGAGCGCACTGCGGGCACGTCCGGTGTGTCTCTAGGTGCTTCTCCGGAAACACCCGCACAGCCTTCGGGCGGCCGGGCGTAATGATCAGAGGTCCGCGCGGTTTGTTCAACTTCATCAACATCCTGTTCAACTGTTCCTGCACATGGTTCTCAATCTGATCGTCGAGGGTCTTCTCCTGTTCAACCGTCTCAAATTCACGAGCGCCACCCGCCTTCCCGCAGTACGGGCAGTAGCCTTGCGGTGCTACGTCGCTGTGCCCGGCGCGCAGGCGGACCTTGAAGTACCGTTTGCAGTGCGGGCACTCCCGCCGAAGTACCCATCCTCGCCTACCGGCAGCTTCAGCACGATATCGGTCATGTTGCGGAAGGTGGAAGTCGCGCCGTTACCAGGCTAGCGTAGGCCTTCGGGACGCTGGTCCTATGGCGAACCTATGCCAACTTCTTCGGTGGGCCGACGATGGCGCGCACCCTGTTGGCCAACTTCTCCCGCAATTCCTCATGCGTTTCCCAAACAATGTGACTGTACTGGCGAGTGTCGAAATGGGCCTTATCCATATGGTCCTTGCGAACTGTGTACACGTATGGGAGCCCGAGCCCCATAGTAAAGCCTGCTTCGAAGTAAACGCCATTACGGTGCTCGGTATAATCAGCGACAAGCAAGCCACTCCTTCTTATCTGGGCGAGAATGAGGTCGCAGATCTTCTCGCTTGTCTCCTGTTTGTCTACGCGATATGCTGTCCACCCAGCATCCAAGAGGCCAGGCTCAATGCCTTTGCTGTAGGCGTCATCAAGCTCGGTATTAAAGGACATTGCCACGAATGCTTGTGCGGAGGCTCGCCCTACCTTGCGTAGCTCTGCCAACCGCTCCCAGCCCTTCATCTCCAGCTTGCAATGCCAGCTTCCTGCTGGCGGCTTCTCTTTGATGCTGATGTACCCAAGCTCCTTCAGCGCGCCAAAATACGATGCCAGCTCGCGCGAGCCCTGCAATCCCCAGAGGGGGTAGTCCGTTGGCAGCATGATGGCGGCTTGCGCAAAGCTCGGGGTTCGCTTGTGGATTACCAGCATTAGCTCGTCAAGCACGTCGAGTGGCGCGTGCTCCGGCGGCGCGGTATTCGTTACATCCTCAATGGTATTCTCTGTGATGATCAGGAGCGCTCCGCCCATGGTTGCACGGCGGATGCGGGCACTAAGGCGGTAGCGGTTCTCCTTCGGAAACGTGCCGATCTCAAGTAGACGCGCCACTGTGCCAGTTATCTCAAACCCACCACACGTGTCGCACCGATAGTGTGTGCGGTCCCCATCCGTGGGAGTTTCCCCAACTGGGGCCGAATCGCAAAGCGGGCATTGCCGAACCGGCATATCGTTCTCCTCATACGGGGCGGTGCCGAGAAGCTACGGAGACGATCAGGACGCGGACAGCCCACTGGGTCAATCGTCCTATACCAGGGCGTGGCCCGTCCGGCGACGTCCGTGACACCGTTGGCGCCACCATAGACGTGGCCTATCCCTTCACGGTGGCCTCGAAGTCGGGGGCGCGTCTAGCCGTCCAGAAAATGCGCGACTTCTCGCGGTAAGCCATTGGCCCGGGCCCGTTGGCACCACGACTATGGGACGATTGACCCATATGGGCTGCACGTACCGCCTCCTATACTTGCGGCGCCCCCCTCCTCCATAGTTGGCCGACCGCACTTACCAGAGAGTTAGGGGCACCTCACGGGCAGCGTCTCAACGGAGGTTGTAATGAACTACAAGGTTTTCGGGCCGTACCCCATCCGGCGGGATGGCAGGCTCATATCGAAGACTCGCGGTCACTTGCGTGCTTTCTGGTCGGACATCGAGGCGGAAGCCAAGGGGTTGTCGGACGCCTGCGGGTGCTACGTCTTCTCGATTCGAAGGCGCGCGTGGTATGTGGGCTTGGCCGAAAAGCAGTCATTCTGCCAAGAGTGCTTTGCCCTTCACAAGTTGACTCAGTACAACTACGCCAAGCAACATGTTTCCGGTGAGCCGCAGCTGCATCTTCTCGCCAAGCTTACGCCCACGGGCCGGTTTGCCTCGCCGGGCGTTAGCGGGCCCCGAGACATTCAGTTTCTTGAGACTCTTCTTATCGGGATGGCACTCAACCAGAACGAGGATCTCCAGAATGTCCGCGGGACAAAGTTTCTGCGAGAAATGCGAGTTCCTGGCATCCTTCGAACGGCCCGAGGCGAGTGTCGTCTTGGACCCGTGAGGTCACTTCGCGAAGCTTTGGGAATGAGCGGTTCTACTAGGAAGACCGTAACGAACGTACATGCTCCGATCACCAGCGAAGCAATCGTGAGCAAGCTTGATGGTCCACCAGGACACGACGCGGGATGATATGCTTTTGAATTCGAGCCGCGCTTTCGCTCTACTCGCTGTCGGACTCGCACCAACCATGAGAAGCGTTCTTAGGTGTCTGCCGGCACTTTTCCTTGTACCCCTTACCTCCACAAGGGTGCTGGCACAGGATTGCTACCGGTCCTCAATACTGTCACCGGCCCCATTCATGGGTAACAATGATGAAATCTTCAAGCTGGCAGATGGATCCGTATGGCAAGTGAAGTATGAATATGAGTATATGTATGAGTACTACCCGTCCGTCACGATTTGCCCAGGTCGCGGAAGATTGATCGTGGGCAAGAAAACCCTAGATGTTGCGCCCATCTCCGGTGGCAATGCGGGATCACCAGTTCAGAAGTCTTCGCCCCTGTCTTCGCGGAATACGTTAGCGGACACGTGGACGATTTATGAAGAGACCAGTCTGCAAGGCAGCATCAGTGGCACCGTCAAACAAGGGAGTGTCTTCCAGACTGCGTCCGGCAACGTGTATGAGGTGACGGGCATTACGTTGCAGCTTGTACTCGAGTTACAACCTGATGTCATGGTCCTCAAGAACGGCGACGTGTACAAATTGGTGGTAGAAGGGTTTGACGAGCCCTTGATCTGCAGGAAGCTCAACTAGTATCCATGGCCATCGACACGCTGCAAGAGGGAACTCCGCTTCGCCCATGCGGCGCTGCTGTTTCACGGCGAAGATCGGGGCGTTACAGACTAGGGTCCTGCAGCATACTGATGGCCGCCTCGCCGCCAAGGGACACCAGGTGACGATCATCGGCGAGGATCAGTTCTGGAGGCTGGTAAGGTCCACGGCGCCCGCCGGCTAGAATCGCTTTCGCGGCATCGGCGCGTCTGCCATGGCGGCGTGCCAGGCATACGACGCCATCACCACCGCGTTTCTCATCAGGTCTTCGCGCTGGATGGTGTCGTAGAAATCAAGGTTCGTGTGTCCCCCCGTTCCCGGCACATTGTCCTGCAGGAACTGGAAGCCGGGCAACCCCACTTCATCGAACGACACATGATCGGTGCTGCCCACGCCCTGGTTCGACACCGCGATCATGCCGAAGTCAGCTGAACGGCTCCATCCAGGCCGCAAGCTGGGCCCGCGCGCCCTCGTTGCCCTGCAGGTAAATGCCGCGATACCGGCCGGGGCCGTAATCCTGGTTGAAGTACACCGAGAGCTTCTCGTACGCCGGCTTCACTCCCACCGCGGTATCGCGCGGATTGCCGAAGTGCTGGCGAACGTAGGCCCGCGACCCGAGCAGCCCCTGCTCCTCGCCGCTCCAGAGCGCAATACGGATCGTGCGCCGCGGCGCGGCACCCACCGCCTTCAGGATGCGGGCCGCCTCGAGCACCACCGCCACACCCGACGTGTTGTCGCTGGCGTTGGGACTCGCCTGCCAGGTGTCGAAGTGCGCGCCGATCATCACGATCTCATCCTTGAGGTCGCTGCCGGGAATCTCTCCCACGATGTTCACCGCCTGCTCCACCACGGTACCGACCCGGTTCCGCACCTCCACCTGGACCTTCACCGGGATGTCGCGCTGGAGGATGCGATACATCCGGTTGTAGTGCTCCGGCGTGATCGCGACGATGACCGGTGATGCCATGATGCCGGCGCGCGCATACCCATCCGACCGCGCTCCCGGCCGGGAATATCCCCGTACCGCGCCCAGCCAGCCGCTCTCGCACTGCAGCACCACCGCGGCGCCCTCCGCCTTGTAGAAGGCAATCTTCTCCTCCGCCGTGAGGAGGTCCGGGTTCCTGGCCGGCGGCGCCGGGCGTCGCGGCGCGATCACCACCTGTTCCTTCTCCCGGAGTTCGGCGTCAGTAAGCCGGGGGATGCCATTGGTCAGTGGCGTCAGGTCGATGGTCGCCGGCGGCGACATCAGCACCGCCTTGCCCTTGAGCGTTCCGTGATACTTTGCCAGGTCGCCCCGCACCTGCACGTCGGCGATCACCGCCTGCAGTACCAGCGATCCATTCGTACTCGGCGTGTGCGACAGCGGATACCCCACCATCGGCGCGTAGTCGGGGTCCAGCATGTGGAGGGAGACGAACTCGTTGTCCCACGTCACCCCGAAGTCCATGAACGGCTCCGCCGCGACATTCACCAGCCCGATCCGGGTCATTTCGCCCTGCACCCACTGCTGGGCGCGCTTCATCCCCTCGGACAGGGTGAGGCGGGCCCCCAGCACATCGGTCATGTAGGCCTCATAGTCCATGACCTGCGAGCGCTGGAGCCCTTCCTCCCTGATCTTCGCCACCATCACCCAGTCGACCGGCACCGGGGCATGGGCGGCGGCGAGCAGGATGGCCAGCGTGGTCGCGGCGATCGCAGAAACGCCTCGGCATGGTCACTCGCACTCTCCTCGTTTACATGGTCCGCGAAGCCAGGGTGAAAAGGTAGCTTCGCGCACCGCGGCGCGTACGCAGGATGACATGCTGACCTGCCCTGACCCCGATGTTGGCGCGTGTCCCCTTGCGCCTCCCCCGCCGCCGAGCGTAGCCTGTGGCCATGCCAGTTGCCGTACCACGCTACACCGTGGACGACGTCGACTCGTTCCCGAACGACGGGCAGCGATACGAGCTGCTCGACGGCATCCTCCTCGTGACACCGGCGCCCGCCGAGCGCCATCAGGCCGTCCTGAGCCGCCTGCTGGCACCTTTGCTCCTGGCGGTGGTCGTCCCCGATCGGGGCCGCGTTGCGAGCCCTGGGCGCATCATCGCCGGGCGCAACGTCAGCCTCGAGCCTGACATCCTCGTGTACCCGACGCCGTCGATGGTTGATGCGAGCTGGACCGGAATCACGGAGTGGTGGCTCGCAGTCGAGGTCCTGAGCCCATCCACCCGCATCTATGACACCGAATGGAAGCGTCAAGCCTATCAGGCGCTCGGTGTTGAATCCGTCTGGTTGGTTGATCCAACTGCCGGCACCGTTTCGACGTGGACCGGCACTGATGCAACACCCATTGTTCCCGGGGATACCCTGCGCTGGACGCCACGAGCGCTGCCCGATGTGCGTCTGGCCCTTCCGACGGCTGACCTGTTCCGATAACGCGTCCGGAGCCATTCCCCCCTTCCCATGCCCCTCTCCCGACGTGACGCCCTCACCCGACTCGCAGCCCTTGCCGCCACCATGAGCGCACTCGCCCGTTCCGGCTGGGCCCAGCTCGACTCGAATGCACCCGATCCGCTCGACGGCACCATTGCCCAGTTTCAGGCCGGGCGTACGACTCGGCAAGTGGACCTCCGAGGAAGTCACCCGGCAGGCCCTCGAGCGGAGCAGGGCGGCGAGCACCCGCTGGCGCGCCATCGACGTCCTCTCGCCGACGGCGCTCGACGAGGCCCGTGCCTCGGACCAGCGTGGCAAGGACGGCGCGCTCCTCGGTCCGCTCGACGGCGTGCCGCTCTTTGCCAAGTCGATCTACGACATGAAGGGGTTGCCCACCACCGGCTCGAATGCGGAGTGGGCTCGCATCTTTCCGGCACCGGTGCCGCGCGATGCAGTCGAGGTCGTTCGCCTCCGTACTGCAGGTGCCGTCGTGCTCGGCAAGACCGCCGCGGACGACTTTGCCTTTCACGGAAACGGAACCAGCAGCTATACCGGGCAGGTCCTCAACCCGTACGACCCGACCGGCACCCGCACCCCCGGCGGGTCGAGCGCCGGCTCGGCGGTCTGCGTTGCCACCGGCACCGCCTTCGTGGGGATGGGCACCGATGACGGTGGCTCCAATCGCATTCCCGCCCAGTTCACCGGAGTCGTCGGGGTGAAGCCGACCTTCGGGCTCCTGCCTCGCTATGGTGTGATCCCGACCTGGCCGTACCTCGACACCCATGGCCCGCTCTCGCGCTTCGTCGCCGACTCGGCGCTGGTCCTCGCGGCGCTTGCGGGGCCCCACGAAGCCGATCCCCTGGCACTCACCACGCCCTGGAACGGCCCCTCGCCGCTCGAGCTTCGAGACGACGCCCTTCAGGGCGTCCGGATCGGCCTGGTCGAGGCCAACATCCCCCGCGGGCAGATGGCACCCGAAGCAGTGGCCGCCTGGGATCGCGCCGTCGCCAACCTCAGGGCGGCCGGCGCCATCGTCGATGCCTTCGATGCACCGGTCACGGCACCCAACTATCAGGACCTCTTCGCCGCCGCCGCCACGGAACGGGGCGATGTCGCGGTGAACGACTGGACCCCGCCACCGACCGTCAACGCGCTCTACCTGTACTTCGCCGGACGGAGCGATGACCCGCGCGGCGACATGCGGAAGGGCTATCCGGCATTCCAGGCGTTCTACTCCGACCTGCCGAAGACCTTCGAGGAGGCGACCCAGTACCTCGAGGCGCCCATGATCGAGGACCCGGCCGGCCAGTCGTTCGCGAAGTCCCGCGCCAGCGTCGTCACGCAGCTCACCGATGCGATGCGGAAGGCCGAAGTGCAAGCGATGGTCTGGCCCACCATGCCGTTCAATGCGACGCCCATCGACGGGAAGTGGCCGAAGATCCAGACCACCCTTTCATACAACAACTGGCTCGGCCTCCCCGAGGTCTCCGTGCCTTCGGGCTACGATGCCGACGGCATGCCGGCGCTCAACCTTTCAGTCGTTGGCTTGCCGGGCGATGACCTGCGGGTCCTGGCGCTGGCGCACGCGTACGAGCGACAGTCAAGGATGTTCCGCTTTCCGCCGGTGAGATAAGCCAGCTATGAACCGCGATGTCCCGTTGCTGCTTGGTGAACTCCTTGAAGCCGCATCCCGCGCCTCCCTGGGCATCACCGACTGAACAAACCTGCTGTATGCACTTCACGGATTGTTGCATAAGAAACCGTTGCAGGTCCCGCCAGGAAGCCGTACCTTCACGATAGCTGACCGACTCATGATCGCGACTGTGGCCAAGGCACTTTCGGGGCAGCGCGGCGTTCACCAGCAGTGGGGATTAGCCCATGCGAGTGACGCTCGAATTCAATGGAGTACAGGTCCGGGGCGCGGTTGCGCTGCATGAGCCGCTTGTCTGGCCCGTATGGTTCGCTGTCGACGGAGACGCAATGCGTGCGCTGCTCGGCGACGTCACCGCGTCGCCGTGCGTGCACGCTCCGGGACCGCAGTCCGGCACGGCGGCGCTGGTATGGGATCGCAACCTCGTACCGTCAGGGCTCCCTGAATCAGCCTCGGGAGTAGGGCTGGCACTCCTCTACACCGAGGGCGGAAAGTCGAGTGCCACAGCGATCGCCCGGTACGCAGCATTTGCCGAGCGCGTACGTCAGGTAGCTCTCGACGCAGCCGCCGAAGCGAGCGGACTGACGTCACTGCTCCCCTTCCGGAGCCGGATATCGCCCCGCGCTCCGAACATCGATGAGTTGACAAGGGGCATCGAGCTCGACATTCCCGCCCCACCAGAAGCGGACGACGCACCGAACGACGATGCCGCCGCCTTCGCCCACGTGGCGCGGCTCCTGGCGCCCCTCGCACCAGGCTATTCCGCACCACCCGAGGTAGCGACGCCCTCCGCACCGCCGGCGCTGGTCAATACCCCCATTGCACGTTCCGTAATTCCGGGCGCGCCGGTGCTGCCGGGACTGGTACGCGTTCCCGGAACCACGCGGCCCGGCACCGCTCGTCCGGCGCTCGACGACGGAACCGTCGCCGCGTCCCTGGTCCGGTTCTGGCCCGCCTCCACCGTCGCCGCGCCCGGCATGATCGACATCCGTGGCGCCATTCCAACCCGCACCGCGCTGCGCGACACCGTGCGCGCCTCCCTCACCCTCAGCGGCCGTCTGCGCCGGGAGGAGTGAGATGGCCTTCGCGCGCGGCGCCAGCATCCTTGATCTCATCGCTGAGGTACCTCCCGGCGCACAGGGGTTCGTGCCCGATGCGGTCCAGCGATTCATGGACCTGCTCAACATCGCCGAGCTGACCACTCGCACGTCAGGCGCATACTTCGTACACGAAGGGCGGGTGAGCAGTGCCAGCGACGTCGGGCTCGCCCTCGGTCCCGACTTTCCGGTCGAGATTCCGGGACTGAACGTCGGTGTGCCGTTCCAGCTGGGCTGGGTGCGCGCGGCGGCTGGCGGCGCTGGCACCGACCTCGAGGGCGAGCCCACCGGCTGGGTGCTTGACCTCGTGCTCGATCGCGTCGCCGTCATGATCCCGTTCGGCAGGCCCGGTGAGCTGGTGCCGGCGTCGCCGTCGTCGCCCGCCTTCATACGACCGGCACCGGCCGGACCCAGCCGGGTGAAGCTGTACGCCCGCGGCGTGTTACGCATTGAGGGCGGCGCCTCCGGCACCAAAGTGCGGTTGATCGCCGACCCCGACCCGTTCGTCCCCGACGCGCCCAGCGGCATGGTGATCGAGACCGGCTTCTCGCCGCCGCACCTGCTGCTCCACGAGAGCGGCTTCGGGCTCACCGTCGACCAGGTGATACTCGACCTCACCGACGCATTCACGCCTGCCGACATCACCGCGCGCGAGCACGGACCTGACTTCGAAGGGATCTCCGTTCGGCAGTTTACGCTCTTCCTTCCGCGCAACATCCCGTTCATTGGTGATGTGAGTTTCGGCGTGCGCGACCTGCTCGTGGGATGGAAGCCGGCCGCATCGCTGCAGGGAGAAGGGCAGCTCGAGTTCGGCGTGCCGCTGAGCGGTGCGCTCACCCTCCGCTTCTATCAGGAAATCGAGGGTCACGTGGTGGAGCTCGGTGGGCCATCCGGCGCCGGTCGCTCCCACACCGTCACCGTCCACGCGGAAACGGGGCCCACGGCGCGCATCATGGCGCGCTTCCCGACACCCTCCACCAACGCGGCATTCCAGCGTCCCGACCGTCAGTTCGCCACCGGGCCGGACTCCGGATGGTTCGATGTGCCCATGGCGCCCGGGGGCCCGAGCCTGGTGGTGGTCCAGCGCCAGCCCGATGCCGAAGGCAACCTGGTGTCCACCGAACACACCTTCGCCTTCGTGCGCAGTGCCGACTCCACCCCGTTGCTGCCGCATATTCGCGTGCGCTACGCCAACACCGGGTTCTCCCATGAGTTCGACGAGGTCGTGTTCCTCCGCGGGCCCGGCATCGCACTCGATTTCGTCACCTTCTCGGCCATTGTGCCCCCCGTCGAGCCCGGGCACGAGTGGACCGACCGGGACCGCGACGGTCTGCGCTGGCAGTGGGAGAGCGAAGGCAGCACCCGCAGCGGTCAGGGGTACCTGTTCGATCTCGACACCGGCTGGGCGCAAGGGACGCACACCGTCACGCTCACCGACCGCCAGGGCAGGGTTCGGCGCTGTCGCATTGAAGTGGTGGACGTGGGGCCGCTCTTCGTGGGGCACCGCACCGGGCCGGTGCGGCAGGTGGTCGGAACGAACAACGTGCCAGCCGCCATCCGGGCGGTGGAGAACTCGTGGGACCTGATGGCGTTCCACGCGACCGACGCGCGCGTTGCCGCCTCCGCCCCGGCGACACTGAGCGGCGGCGTGCTTGCCGTGCCGCCAGGTACACTGGCCGAGGTGACGATCGGCCAGAACACCGATCCCACCGACCCCACGACACCGCCGCCGCCCACAACGCCGCCGGTCCGCCACCTGTTCGTCCTGATGAACTTCAACGACAACGTGCCGACGTCGTGGCGGCGCATCACTGGGACCGACGCCCTGCCGTTCGGGCCGCCCAGGCCGTACCCGGCCTTTTCCGGCACCACCGAGCTGCTGGATTCACCTGATGACGCGCTCGTCGGGTCGCCTCCCACCACGGCCGACATCGCCGACTGGGTAGCGTCGCTGCCTGGCGATACCCGGTTCATCGTGATCGGTCGGTGCTGTGACATCCAGCTCGCCACGGAGAACCGCAATCGCGACCTCGCCAATGAGCGCTTCACCTGGGGACGCGACATGCTGGTCGCGGCGGGCGTCGCGGCGTCCCGCATTCAAGGCATCGGCGAACAGGGGATCGTGCCGGGCCCCGACGGTGCCGCCTACGCCAGCGCGACGAACTTCGCGCCGACCGGCCCGATCCGCGCCGAGATAGACGAAGCCTGGCGAATCCTCGACGACTACGACGACGCCACCCGAGCCAGTTGGGGCGACACGCAGTCCCGTCCCGAGCGCGTTGCCGCGCGCGGCGTGGACATCTACGCCATTCTCACCGACCCGGCCACCACCCCGCCGGTGCCGGACGGCGGCGAGAACGCCACCCGCGGCGCCGGCCTGATGCGCGCGCTCGTGCCCGGCGAGGACCCCGAGACTACCGCACCGCACGACCCGACGACGCCGCAACTGCCGTATCGCGTCGAGGCGAAGGCCGTCTGGGATTCGCCGAGCATTGTCAATGACGTGGACTGGGTGCCCACGCTGGCCCAGTTGACGCTCGAGTGGGTGTCCACCGACGTGCAGGTGCCGGGGCTGTCGGATGGCAACACCGTGGCACCGGTCAATCCGAATCCGGCGACCGGTCCCGACCTCTGGCGGGTCATCGCCCGCTTCACCACCGATCAGCGCAGCGGACAGACCTCGTTCCTGCTCTCGCTCGATTCCATGGGCGATGCCGACGGACTCTTCGCCATCGTGAAGCCCGATGCCGCGAGTCGCGTCGACGAGACGGTGGCAGTGACCCTCGCCCTGGCGCCGGCGCTGCTCGGCGGCATCACCACCGATGACCCGGCCGGCGCCGGCGTGCGCATTGCCGCCCTCATCGCCGCCGCTGCCGCCGCCGCCGCGCTGGAGCTGGACGGCCATCACGTCATCAAGGACGGCAAGGTCATCGTCGAAAAGCTGGAGGGAGAGGTACGGCTGCGGGCGATCGATGCCAGCGAGGGCATGAAGGTTCGCCTCGGCGTGGACTACACCGCCTCGTTCGGGGTGAGTGCCAGCCTGGGCGGCGCGGTGGGCGTGTCCACCACCGAGCCGATCAAGGTCCGCTACAGGAACGTGGGACTGGAGTACGAGCACGATACCACGAAGCCGCTGCTCGAACGGGTGCGCTTCGTGTTCGAGGACGCCCAGTTCGAGGTGGCCGACCCTGGACGGTGGTCCATCACCGGTGCACTCGGCAAGCTGCTGGGAATCACCGCGATCCGCGTCGGCGCTGGCTCGATCTGGGTGGAGGTAGACCTGGAGTTCGCCCTCGACCTGGGCGTGGTGAAGATCTCGCGCACCACGATCCGGCTGGAGATCGACACCGACACCCCCACGCCGTCGATCTCCGTGGGCATCCGCGGCATCACCGCGTCCATCAACGTGCCCGCCGCGGTGAAGGGCACCGGCGAGTTGATGATCCTGCCGGACGGATTCGGGGCGAGCATGGAGCTGGACATCATCCCCGCCAAGCTGAAGGCGTGGGGCAGTTTCGCCTACCGCGACCCGAACATGGTGCACATCGAGGGCGGTGTGCAGTTCGCCACCGGCATCCCCCTGGGCAGCACCGGCCTCGGGCTCTTCGGCTTTGCCGGTCGCTTCGTGGCCAATGGAACCCGCAATCTCGACGGCCTCGCAGAAACCGACATCTACGCCCGCGAGATAGGCTGGCACCGGCGCCCGGCGCTCCAGAAGTACAGCCCGCAGCCCAACCAGTTTGCGGTGGGCTTTGGCGCGATGGTCGGCACCCTTCCCGACGCCGCGTTCACGTTCAACGCGAAGGGGATGCTCACGATCGGCTTCCCCGACATCTCGGTTGTCTTCTCCATTGAGGCAGTACTGATAAAGCCGCCGGTGGGTGCGGCCGAGGAGGATGCTTCCACTGCGCCCGCGGGGAGCGGGCTGCAGTTGCTGGGCATCGTCTCCATCGATCCCACGGCGATCGGCGTCGCCATCAGCGCCGACTACGTGATTCCGCGCGTCCTCACGCTGCAGGTACCGGTGGGCGCCTACTTCCCCCTGCAGACGAGCACGCAGGGCGGCTACGTCCGTGTCGGCTCCGACGGCGGCGATGACCGCCCCGACCGACCCGTCACCGTGCAGATACTCCCCGACGTACTCGATCTCCGGGCGACGGCATTCTTCATGGTGGAGGAGCGCCACCTTCGGAAGCTCGGCAAGCGCGACACCCTCAACTTCGAGGGGTTCTCCATCGGGATGGGCGCCGGCCTGAGCGTCAAGTGGGGTGGCGGCTCCATCTACCTCAAGGCGTCGATCAGCGTGCTGGTCGGGTTGGGTACCCGGCCGTTCGTGCTCGCCGGCGGGCTGTACGTGTCGGGCGAGCTTCGCCTGGTCATCGTCAGTCTCAGTGCCTCCGGCGAACTGGAAGCGCTTATCGCCGAGGCGGGGTCGCAGCTGGTCGGCAAGTTCTGCGGCAAGGTGGATTTCTTCTTCTTCAGCATCAAGGGCTGCGTCGACTTTACGGTCGGCTCCACCCCCGTGCTGGAGGCGCCGCCGGCCGATCCGCTCGTGACCAGCCTGGTGCTGGCCGACAAGTTCACCCGCGTGGTCGGTGCGGGCCAGGAGCCGCTCGCGGGCCTGGGTGACGCACACACCGCGTGGCCGGACACGGTGCCAGTGCTGCGTTTCGCTCACCGCGCGCGCTCCAGCATCCCGGCCGCAACCACCGGGTTCGCTCCCACCCCCAGTCAGGGGTGGGGCGGTGTGGAATGGTCGGGCACGAATCGCGTGCGCTACCTGTACGAGCTGCAGGCCGTGGAACTGGTCCAGATAGCTGCCGACGGGAGTGAGACCGTCCTCGACACCCACGACTGGCCGGCCGTCTGGTGGATGCCGACATTCCGTCCCGCTGTGCCTGAGGCGGGGAGCACGCCCGCGTCCACCCACGAAGGATGGGATCTCGCACTCCTGCGTTGGGATCCGGCACCTTGGCCGCGCGTGCACATCGAGGGTGGCGACGGGCTGTCGTCCGATCCCGCCGACAACCTCGGGCGCGTCTGCGATCCGGCGCCTCGCCCCACGCGCTACTGCGTGCTTGGCGGCACCGGCCAGCGAATCACCCAGGGGCGGGTGAACTTCACGGCGCCGCCGAGCGGCCAGATGCCGTATTCGCCCGACTTCTTCGTGTCGGGCGTGGAGGGCGTGCCTCCCCACCTCCCGGTCCCTGCGCTGGCGGCGCTGGCCCCGGTCTTCGGCTTCGCCTTCGAGCCGGGGGCGAGGGGCGCGCTGCCGTCTCCCTTCACGCCGGCCGGCGAATCGGTAGCACTCACCCATGCATGGCGGTTGCCTCGCTTCACCCGTGCCTCGCTCACCGCGATGAGCCTGGGCATCCGGGGCACCTTCGTGCCCGAGGTGACGGAGCCGGAACTTCTCCTCGCCGTGTGCCTCACCGTCCCGGACATCGGCGGACGCGAAACGACCTGCCTGAACATGGCCCAACTGAAGCGCAACGAGCGCTTCCGCGGCAGGGAGATGACCATCGGCAGCGTCCGCTTCAGCGCCGGGCGCGGCCTGCTCGGTGTGGCCAACAGGTTCCCGCTCAGCGCACCCGACGGCACCGCCGAGCTGACGTTCAGCGACGGTACGCTCCAGGCACTGCTGCCCCTCGAGACTGATCGCGTCTCGCTGCAACTCGGCGCACTCGAGGCCACCACGATCGACGCCTTCGGGCTGGACGTCGACGGTGGTGTCGTCGCGCGAGAGACCTCCAGGGGTCGCGCCGGCATGGTGCACGCAATCACCCTGCGCGGCGCTGGCATCAAGTCAGTGCAGGTCAAGATGGCTCCAGGTGTGGGGCACCTGGTGAGTCTCTGCTACGACACCGACACGTTCGTGGGCGAACAGAAGATCGTGGAGAAGATCATGTCCATGTTCCAGTCCGCCAGCCCGTCGGACGCGGTCAATCGGCAGGGGATACCGCGCCTGCCATTGCCGATCGTGATCGGAACCCATGAGGGCGAGCCGCAGCCGTGGCCCGGCGAGCTGCTGAGTGTATCGGTGAAGGGGCGGCACGGCTGCGCGTACCTGCGCTACCGGCCCCGTATCCCGGGACCGTGGACAGCATTCCAGGTGATGCCCTATCGCTACTTCGATATCGGCCTGGTGCGCGTCTGCGGCATCCGGCACGACGCCATCCTCGCCGCCGACAATGACGATGCCGCGCGGTTCGAACTGCGTGACATGTGGAACAATGCGGCCGAAGAGACGACGACCATCGATCGCTTCCAGTTGCTCGACCCGAACATGCGCTACGCCGTGCAGGTGACCTATCGCGCGGCGGTGTGGGTGGGCCAGGAGGCCACCCAGACGCCACCGTCGGCGTCGTCGCTCGACTTCGCCGCACCACCGACCGGCGTGACGGTCACCAGCCACGCACCCCGCTTCCACTTCCGGACAGCCGATGCCGGTACGCTTCCCGACGTGCAACTGCGGGACTTCGCGAAGCAGGAACTGTTCGATCCTCGAGCACTCGCCCGCTACCTGCGCGGCTTCGATCCGGTGGCCGAGGTGCCATCCCTCCTGCGTGCCGACCCCATGCTCGTCTGGTTCGAGGTGGAGTGGATCGAGGACCTGCTCGACCGCTACGGCTACAGGCTGGAGGTGATCGTGCGACGCACCGATCCGCCGCCCACGCCGCCATCGGGCATACCACCGGTCATCCTCCCGGTGCTGGAGCCGTTTGTGTGGAGCGGGCTCCCGTTCGAGCTGCGTAATCTGGCCGACCAGCGGCTCATCACCGCCGCCGTGGCGGCCCCGTGCCTGGAGGACGCACCGGTGGATGGGGCCACCTTGCAGGTCACCGCCGACCTCGAACCGCGGGCACGCTACGATCTCGTGGTGCAGGCCGTGCCGCTGGCGGGCGGTGACGCGATCGACATCGGGCTCTCGCATTTCCGTGCCTCACGCTACCGCGACGTCACCGAGCTCATTGAGGCCACCGGCTTCGGGTTCACGACACCCAATCCCTTCTATCCACTGGACGTACTGGTGACCGGTGCGCCGCCATCCGACGTGCACCTCGCCGACGACGAGCTGCTCGACGCGGCGCTCAGTACCATCGGGCTCGACCCGTTCGCGCCGGCGACCGGCCCGCGGACAGTGGCACTCTGGCTCGAGGTGGGCGAGGAATGGCGCCTGATAGGGCTGCTCCTTGATAGTGACGAGGCGCTACTGCGCGCGCCCCGGCTGGTCGATCCGGTGAGCAACCCACCCCGCCTCTCCATCCTCGAGGCACGCATCCCGGGCATGCCGGCGGCCGAGCCGTCCACACTTGTGCCGGTGCGCTCCAACGAATCGGCCACGCGCGTGCTCCTTGCCAGTTCGGTTGGCATCGAGGTCCCGGAGCTGGCCAGCTTGCAGTTGCGCATCACCGAACCAGCCGGGACACGCATCGCGTCCCGCAGCATCAACTCCATTCCGCTGGTCGTCTTGCAGGAGCGGACATGAGCGCGCTACCTCCTCGCTGGGCCATGGGCGCCGCCGGCATCGACGGCGCCGGCGATCCCCACCTCACCGACGGCATTCATCTCCGGGTGTACGTGGCGCCACCGCTCGGGCTGCCCGTCTGTCCATTCCTCGTCTATCGGGTGGAAGAGCAGGTCGTGCGGAGCGTCATCGGGCGCGGCACGCGCACCGGCATCGCCTGGGTGGATGCGCATGGACGGGTGCTCACGCTCCCCTTCACGGTGACGCCGGACAATCCGGTAACCGGTCACCTCCTGCGCAGCAGCGGTGAGGTCGCCATCGCCGTGAACGTGCAGGGCGGCCGCGACAACCCGCCGGTCCTCACGCATCGTCCGGCACCGACGGAACCGTCGGAGGGGTTGGTCGTGTCGGCCTATGTCGACACGGCGGCGGGCCGCCGCTTCATCGGCGAGCGCACCGCGTCGCCATACACGGTGGCTGCGTCCCACATTGACGGCGTCGTCGTCTCGGGACAGGGCGTGGTGCGCGCTGCAACCTGGATAGCCGCCGACGTGAGTTCGGTGTTGAAGTTGAAGCCGACCAGCGTCCTCGACCTGCCCTGCGAGTCGGCACCCCGCTACCAGGGCCTGCCGGTCGCGCGCGAACGCGCCGAGAAGCGAGTGCGCCGCGGCGCGCCGCGACGCCTGGGGCTGCACGACGACCCCACCGCCGCCTCGGCAGCGTTCGCATCACCGGCCACCGATGACGACGAGTGGATGCGCGTCGAACCCCTTACGCGTGAGATCGAGCCACATCTCCAGCAGCTGGTGGATGATCTCGCCGCGCGCCAGCACGACCTGGGCAGCACGATCAACCTGAGTGAAGGTGTCGCCCATGGTGCCACCGTCGCCACGGCACTGCTCAACAGTCTGGACACGGTGCTGTCCGGCACCGTCGACCCCGGCATGGCGCGCTGGCTGGGCTTTATGGACGTGGACGAACTGCCCGCGGTGACACGACCCTTCGAGCTCTATTTCATCCGCGGGTTCCTCGCCGTGGATACGTCGAAGCTCGATCTCGCCCAGTTGATATCGCTGCTCCTGGCTGGCGGCCGGATGACAGCGCCCGCGACGGTCACCGGGCTGCCGCTGCCGGTGCCGCACCTCTCAGCCGACGGGCTCCCGGTATACGACTTTACCGTGCCCCTGCTCGTGTTCCGCGGTGTGTCGCCCACGCGTCCATTGGCGCCACTCGTCGGTACGCCGCTGCTGCCCGCCGAGCAGGTGGGCGTGAGTGGTACCACCCAGGCCCTGCCGACTGGCGACGCGCTCGGCACCTGGGTAGCGGAGGTGGTGCCGCCGGCCGCGCTGCGCGAGATAACCCTGCCCCTCACCCGACTCGGCGCAGCGCCGACGCTGGCGGTGTCGCGAAGTAGCATCGGCGCCGGCACCCTTGTGAGCCTCAACGCGCGCCACCCCGGCAGCGGACGCGCCCTGGCCCTCGTGCCCACCGTTCCCGATGGCGCCAGTGAGACTGGCAGCGGCCGGTACGCCGACGACTCGGCGCCGCCGGAGGGAGTGGAGTATCGCATCGCGCAGGCTGACTGGTGGGGCCGCTGGAGCGACTGGGGCACCCGCGCCGTCGCCGCCAAGCCCCGCACCAGGCCACCCGCCCCGGTGCTGTCGCTGGAGTACGATCTCGCCCCCGTGCTGCCGCTCAACGACACGCCGCGCTTCGGCACGCTGCGCGCCGCGCTCATCGTGCCCCGCGCGCACGACCTCGCCGCCGGCAGCCGACCGCTGGTGGGCGCCCGCGTCTCAGGTACCGTGGGCGGCGTCACGGTCAACGAAGAGGTGAACCTGCCCGCGGCGCATCCGCCGAAATTCTACATCACTGTCACACCGCCGGCGGGCATGATCGCACGGACCGGGAGTGTGGAGGCGAGGCTGGTGGCGCACTGGTTCGATGACGACGGATACGGTGATCCATCCGAGGAGCAGCGCAAGATGCTGGTGGACCCGCGCCCGCCAGCCGCGCTCGTCATGGACCCGACGCTCCGCTACAGCGCCCGTCCGGACGCCGTGGGAAGGGCGCGCGTGGTGCTGTCATGGACCGGCGCACCCAACGCCCGCTACCGCGTCTACACCACCGACGAGACGCGACTGCGCTCGGCGCTCGCCGAGCGCGGCGCCGCCGGGGACGCCGCGGCGCAAGCGGTCGTCACCGCCGTCGACGCCGCACCCGACGCGGCGTCTCGCGGTGCGGCCTGGAGCCACCCGTCACATGCGGCCGTCTTCACCCGCGACCTGTTCAACAACCTCACCGACGAGCCGCTCCAGGGCACCAACCTGCGCTACACTCACGATCTCTCGGGTTCCCTGCGCGTGCTCGCCTTCTACAAGATCGTCGCGCTCAGCGAACAGAACGTGGAGAGCGCCTTCACTGCCGCAACCCTGCTCCCGGTGGCCGTGCCATCAGGTGGACCACCGCCGCGTCCGCTCCTGGACCTGGTGGAGTTCACCGAAGAGGGAGAAGCGCGATTCACCGCCACCGTCGTGCGCGGGCCGCAGCCGGCGGCGCGCTGGCGGTTGCGGCGGAGCGTGGCCGACTCGGACCCGCTGCGCATGCCGATCGTGGCAGTGGGCGACGTACCCGCCGCCGTTCCCGCCACCGATGGACCGCAGGAGATCGAACTGGTGGATGCCGGCACCGACCGCTTCGCCGGAGGATCGCTGCCGCCGTGGACCCGCATGTCATGGCGCGTGGAGGTGCAGGCGCCGCCGCCCCCGGGCACCACCCAGCCAGGTGAGTGGAGCCCCGCCAGTGGACCGGTGAGCTCGGCGTTCATCCCACCCGATCCGCCCGCGGCGCCCACCGACCTCGCGCTCGCGATGAGCGGCACCGACGCGACCATCAGTTGGACGCACCCCGAACCGCTCCGGCGCGGCGCCATGGGCAGCTACCGCTTCGACGTCTACCGCCGTCTGCCCGGGGGGCGCGAGATCCGCGTTGGCGTCGTGCTCGCCGACGACCCGACAGCATCCACCGGGGCCGACCTGGCTCGCACCTTCCACTTCGTGGATGCCGTAAGCGCGGACCCACCGGCCGGAACGAGCTGGCGCGTCGTCACGCTGGATCCCGGCGGCCGGTTGAGCCCACCCTCCACCTCCGTGACGAGGAGCTGACGGCGATGATCACCCTCACGCCTTCCCCTCGCAGCCTGGGATTGCACAGCCCGGTGCTCGGGCCCTGGTTCTCCGCCGATACGGTTCAGCTTCCGCTCCCGAATGACGATCTGTCGGTGTCGCTCACCCTGGGCGGCGGTGTGGAGTGGCGACCACCCGCCGCCGGCATTCTCTCCTTCTACGCAGCCAGCGACCCGCGTCCACCGGGCCTGGCCCACCTGCGCGGATCGGAAGGACTGGCCTTCACCAACACCAGGCTGGTCGCCACCTACGAGCTCCTGCCACAGGCATCGGAGCGACTGGGCGCGCTCATGCGCACCATCCCGACGCTCGGCAACCCGATAGTCGCTGATCGGGCAACGCGGCCGATCATACGCACGATGGCACTGGAGATGGACGGTCCGGTCCATGATCTGTCGTGGTTTGATGGTCGGTTGCCCTTTCCCTATCCGGCAACCGTCGACGACGACGCGAAGAAGCTCGCATACCTCGGACTCGCTGCCGGCGCCGGCGAGCTCGCCAACGGGGTCTCACCCATGCGCGACCCCTTTCGCCCGGGGGAGACGGCCGGAGAGTCGCAGTTCCTGCTCAAGTTTCCCACCGACACCGCGGTGCGGCTCTGGACCTTCGACCGTTTGGGTCATGCCGTGGATCCGGGAGCGGTGGCCTGCTGGTGGCTGTACCTGGCGACGCACACGGACAACGGCTTCGTGGACCTGTTCGCCAACGGGGTGGATGGTCGAACGGCGCCGGTGGCGGCGGGAGCCGACCGGCTCACCGTGCAGCTCGTCAACCCGTTTGGCGGACCGTTGCTACCCGACGAACTCGCCCGCGTCACCGTGGCAGGCAGCGCGACCGGCACCGGCGCCGTGCGCTTTCACGACGGCACCGGTTCGGGCGCCGTCAACCTCTCCTTCGGCGCCGCTCCCGCTGCCGCTCCTGACGATTTCCCGCTGCCCCGGCTCGCCGTGCTGCCAGACGGACGCTTCGGCGACAGCGCGGCAGTGTTCAACGGTGGACCGCTCGATCCGATCCTCCGGCGGGATCACGCCCGCGTGGCCGTGGTGAGCATCGAGCATCATCTCACCGGCCAGCCGCGCCACGCCGCCGCCGATGCAGCCGAACCGGTGCGCACCCGCGCTGCCGACCAGGAGCGGGCAACCACACGCATCCTCGTGGACCGCGCCACACGCCCCGGGCTGCTGCGCACGCCCGACGACGTGGCCACGACAGCTCTCGAGGCGCTGCGGTTGCAGGACGGCGCCACGGCTGTTCCGTCGGGACTGGTGGCGTCGGCGCTCACCCTCGACTGGGGGCCGGTAACGGGGGCACTGCCCGATCTCGCGGTGCCGGCAGAGCTCACGCTTACCGCGCAGGCGCTCGTGGGCGGCGGTACGGATGCGGGCGGAACGGTGGCCGGTCAACGCGCACTCCTCACCGTCGACGTGGGTAGCGAGGCCGCGGGTGCCTGGGTGCGGTGCTGGACGCAGGGATTCGATCACACCGCCGGCACGCGCTACCATCTGGATGGTGGTGCAGGGCTGGTGGACGCGGACGGCGTCGCGCGCGTCGTGGCCTCGCTCCCCGATGGCGATTCCGCACCCGATACGCCCTTGGGCGCGAGCGTGCTGGTGGTGACACGGCAGGGCCGGCGCCACTTCGCCGACCAGCGCTTCGACCGACCGGCACCGGTGGGTGGCTCCGCTGTTGCCGCTGCGAGCGCCACCGGTCCATTCCTCCTCTGCGAGGAGGGACGCGAGGTGGCCACGCTCGGCGCCGGCGCGAACGTCGCATCCGGCACGCACGTGGTAGCCCTCGGTGGTGGGAGCGTCTCCCTGGTTGACCCGGCCACCATCACGCCCGTCATGCGCGCTCCAGGCACCTTCGCTGCGGCAGCGAGCGCCAACGTCGCCCTCCGGCTCACCGCGCCTGCCCTTAAAGGTGAGCCCAGCGGCGACGATGACGCTGCGCTCGCGGCGACTGGCGTCACGGTGCGCCGCACGACGCGCACGCTGCCCGGCGCCTGGCAGGCCGGTCAGCCATATCCCGGGCTCGAGCGCCGTGAACTCGTGGCGGCCGCCACCGCGGCGGGCGCCTCTCGTGCGGCGGTGGGCGGTGGTCCCGCCCTCGGGAACCGGCACGGTCTGCCACCGCACCAGGACGGTCATCCCCTCTGTCCGGCCGGACCCGATGTGGTAGCTGTAGGTGCCCGGGTGGAAGGTCCGGCCGTGCGCGGGATCGCCGAGTACGTGCGCGACCGCCTGAGCGGGAACACCGTCGACCTCGTCACGACGGTGGCGGCCAACGACCTCGCCGTGCCCACCGCACCATCCGCCGACAGTCTGTGGGCGGCGGGCTTGCGTACGGTGGCGGCAGGCATGGAAGCGGAAGTCGGGCTGTCGGAGCTCGCTGCGTTGATCGGGGGCGGCGGCTATCCCTTCGGTGAAGGGCTGGCTGCGATCCGCACCGCCTTGACCGGTCTCGGGATAGCCATTCCTGCTGGCATCGGCGATCCCGCCGATCGGATCGCACGCGCGCTGGACCGGCGCTTCCTCGCCGCAGCGCGTGGCGCGCGCGAGGGTGCCACCGCCCTGAGGCGCGCCATCGAACGCGCCGAGGACTTCATCTATATCGAGACGCCAGCGCTCGACGACCTGTCTTTCGGCGAGTCGGGCGACCCGATGCACCTGCTCGACGTGCTCCTCAACCGCATGGCCGACCGTCCCGGGCTGCGCGTGCTCGTCTGCGTTCCCGTGTTCTTCGACGCCGGGTTGCCGAAGGCATTCCAGCGTGTCCGCGACCAGCTCACCCGGGCGGCACTCGACCGTCTCGCCTCCCCGACGCGGCAGTTGCGGGTGGCCGTGTTCTCGCCCTCGGCCGGGCCGGGACGTACCCTCAAGCTGGCGACCACCACCGTGATCGTGGACGACGCGTGGGCGATCGTGGGCACCACCCATCTCTGGCGACGTGGACTCTCGTACGACAGCTCATACGCCGTCACCATGTTCGACGACCGCGTGGAGGAGGGCCGGCCACAGGAGATCCTGGCCTTCCGTCGACAGTTGTGCGCCGACCGGCTGGGGGTATCGCTCAACGACCTTCCCGACCATCCGGCGGACGTCGTTGCGGCCGCACGGGCGCTGGTCGCGCGCGGCGGCTTCGGGCGCCTCGCGGCGGAGCGCCTGCGGCCACCCGTGCCCGAGGCGCCTACCGCCGACGGCGCCTTCACCGAGGCCGACGTCTGGAATCCCGACGGGAGTCCGGCCACCGCCATCAACCTCGCGCAAGCGGCGTTCGGCCTCTTGCCCACCGCAGTGACGGAGTCGCTTGCTACTCCGTGACACTGATGGGCAGCCCCGAAC